>CAWECG010000005.1:0-75760 GCA_963807605.1 Candidatus Bathyarchaeota archaeon | reverse complement strand
CTAGCGTTTGTCAGGATTTGCTTGCACACATCAAGGATATTCGAGGATGACGAGGATCCAATAATGTGACAATAGATCCACCGTGAATACGAAGCTCCAGCTACCCAGTACCTATTACCAAAGAATTCGTGCCGCGCAGTGACGGGTTAGATTTGTGAGGCTTACCCGCCTCCAAGTGTTGTGAGTGACAGCACGATGGAGGAGAGTAAGCCCCTGTTGGAAACCGAGGTAGCGGAACGTATAGATTTAGCGGACTTGATTGAGCGGGAGCAGATCAAGACCCTTGAGAACCTATCCAGAGCGATAGAAGCTCTTCAGGCCGAGTTGGCGGAGGATCTTCAGGCTTTAGGTTGGAGATACTCAACCAACTATCAACGTAGCTTGGTGACCAAGCTTGGAAGAGTGGTCTTCACAGTTGTTAAGATGAAGAGAGGCGGCAGAGTGTTCTCCCCTATCATTTATGCGTTGAACATCGAGAAGCGCAAGTATAGTCAAGAGGTGAGGATGCTCCTGGCGGATAAGGCTTCACGCCTATCCTACCAGGACGCTATGATAGACTTCCAGAACCATACAGGCGTCAAGATACCCAAACGCACCATTCACAGCTTCGTACAGGAGATAGGCAGACAGCTAGGGGAGGCAAACCTGGCTAGGGTTAGTTGTGAGGAGCCACCTGTAGTGATGGTTGACGGCACCAAGACCCAGAGCGTCTATCCCACCCTGAACCAGGTACGCATAGTAATCGGATACGACCCAGACACCCATAGAAAGACGCTTCTCTACGCTTCAGTCAACCAAGACTGAAGCCAAATAGGAAGAGACGTCAACACCAGCAACAGCAGCCTCGTTGGAGATGCAGACCGAAGCATACGCCTCAACCTAGCCTATGAGACGAGACAGTTAGACCTGGTCCATGCTGTGAAGGATTCCCTCTACAAGCTGTGGGCTGAAGGCATGAACAGACAGGAGAGAGAAGCCGTAAGCCTGGAGATGAAGCAGCTCCTCTACACCCTCGTCAACTCTGTCAAGAAACATCTGGAAGACGATGACACTGAAGCGCTCAAGAGAAGGATAAAGAACACCGTGAAAGGACTCATAGCCCTCGCAGAAGACCTGAAATTGAAAGGATACCCTAAGACGGCTGCCTTCATAAAATCAAACGCCAGGTTCATGGTGACATTATCGAAACTCGCCCTGAAGAACATCCAGATACCCTACACATCCAACGCCATCGAACGACTCATGGGCGAGATCTCCAAACGCTGCAAACATAAATGGATGCACTGGAGCACAGAAGGACTAGAAAACATGCTCCAAATCATCTTGGTCAGATACACAAACCCACAATTCTACAAGCAATTCTGGGAAACCTATATCCGCCCATCACAATACCAACCCACACTCACAACACCAATCTAACCCATCACTGCACACGACCGGAAAATTGAAGCGAAAACGGTGTTGCAGACAGCCAGACGAAACCTTCCCCCTCAGTCAGTCCGTGTTCAGGGCACATGTGCAAAGGTCAACCCCACATCGTAGCCTAAGATCTATCTATTGATAACATCTCTTTGTTTGTACACCTTGGCTGGCGTCGGTGAGCTGACAACCTACCCACAGAAGGAGTTTGTATTTCCCCATACTGATTGAGCCGCAGTTGAAGCGTGTGCTCAGGGAGGACATATCGTCCGTCAAAGCTAGTTAGAGCATCTTAGTGGAAAAATCTGGTTCATATCCTTAGACCCTAAACATTCAAACATTAGAACCTAGACGAAAATAGCGACCAAGCATAAAACCTGAATTTTCCGACAGGCTGACTTATCTGGGTCTCGTATAAGAATCACGGCAGTAGTTTCTACCTCGAAAAGCAAATGGCAGTGGCCCCATGGCCATATCGATGCAGGGATATGCTAAAGCAACCACCATCTCATGTCAATTGGGTTCGAAATCAACAAAATCCCCCTTTCGCTGATTCGAACGCTATGTATGCGGCTAGTCGGCACTCCAAAATGATGCTGTGAGCCCCGCTTTTCTCGGGCTAAGAGTGTCTCGCATCGTAACTCATGTTACCCAAGGCTGCGCCAAAGGGCCTGAAGTTTTAGCTGTTGATTGAATCCCTCTGGCTTCAGACATGTTATAGAACTTATAAGGGCGACAATTCTTCTTGAAACTAGGTGTGAGCAGTTGGCCTTGAAGCCGAAGGATATCAAGACTGAAGTAGTCAAAGAAGATGATGGAAGCTACGCAATCGTGTGCTCAGCGCTTGGTGTGTATTCGGTAGGCAAGACCTTGAAAGAAGCTAAGCGAAACTTCGAAGAAGCTCTCGATCTTCACCTGTCCGTCATAAGAGAGAAGGCAAAGAAAGAGATAGCTACCGCCTTGGTCCACCACTGATGTTTGGTCTACCTCCTTGTCTCGCTTGAGACCAGTTGACGGAAAAGATCTTATTAAGATCCTATGTAACAATTTTGGCTTTCTGAAAGTTAGGCAAAGAGGTAGCCATGTGACTCTTGAACGCAACCGCACCTTCGTCACGGTTCCATTGAAAGAGATACGGGTTGGCCTTCTCAATAGAATTCTTAAGGACTGTAACATATCAAGAGATGATTTTCTCAAGTTTCTCTAACTTACAAATGAAGTTCTATGCCCTTATAGAAGGCCCCTAGGGTCTCTAGCGCGATGGTATGGGAAGTGTTTTTGCAGAGGAGCGCTAATGCCATTCTATGAGCGCCTGCATTTATGGAGTGGATGTGAACGACTCAATTCATGCAACAATTTTGAGGTAGTCGATTCTTGTTTCCCGAAAATATTTCACTGCCCGTTTAGCTGTTGATTGAATCCCTCTGGCTTCAGCCTGAGGATGGGTGCTCTTTTCTATTCTTCCCATGATACTTCTATCTGGGGGGCTTTCTTCGCTCCCAGCGGGTAGCGGAGCGTATTCCGGCCTCTCCTCGCCGGCGAGGAGGTGTTACGGTATGGAGTTGGTTAGGTCAGCCCACAGCCTCGGCGAGGCTAACTTCCACCTGCAGTTCACACCCAAGTACAGGCGCGACATATTCCGCGATGGCGAGGTGAAAAGGGCCTGCGAGGATTGCTTCCGCGAGACAGCGGCTAGATATGGTTTTGCGGTCCACGCCATAGAGTTCAGTCCCGACCATGCCCACATATTCGTGGGCGCATGCAAGAATCTGGCCGTCTCGGAGCTGGCACGCCTCCTGAAAGGCGCCAGCTCAAGGCGGATCCGCCAGAAATGCTGGAGCAGGGTCAGGGCGAAGCTTTGGGGTGACGCCTTCTGGACAGCGGGCTACTTCTACCGCTCAGTCGGCGCCACCACGAATGAAGCCATCAGGACTACCTTGAACACAGCCAGAGGAAACACTGGAAGGCCGTGGACCACGACATCTACCTACAATTCAAACAGAAATCCCTCAGCGAATACATAACCTAAGCAGCGCAAACCCCCTGAGCTTTAGCTCAGGATATTTCAGCCGTGGGAGGATGTCACGATCGTTGGGTGTTGCCAGTATACTGGGTTATGACGTCTATTGTCGGCCCGAAGCTCATCATCTCGCCTTTTGACAGGAATAATGTCTTCTCACAAAACTCCTTAACCAGACCGAGGGCATGGGATACGAAGAGGATTGTCTTTTTTTCTGTCTTGAAGTCTTTGAACTTGTCTAAGCATTTTTTCTGGAACTGCATGTCGCCGACGGCTAGGGCTTCATCTATTAAGAAGATGTCGGGGTCGGTCTCAACGGCGACGGAGAAGCCAAGCCTGACCTGCATTCCTGAGGAGAGGTTCTTCAGCTTGGCATCTCTGAATCTCTCTAGATCAGCGAACTGGAGTATAGATGACATTCTCTTCTTGAGTTCATTATTTTTCATGCCCATTATGGAGCCGTAAATTAGGACGTTCTCTCTCGCTGTTAACTCAGGGTGGAATCCAACCCCCAGCTCAAGTATCGGCGCTACCGTTCCAGCAACTCTTACGTTCCCTTTGTCAGGTCTTAGGATTCTTGCTATTATCTCAAGTAAGGTCGATTTGCCGCTTCCGTTCTCCCCGATGACACCTACGAATTCGCCGGGCCCGACTGAGAAATTTACGGCTCTCAAGGCCCAGAACTCTTCATAGGTGAAGCGCTCTCTATCCAAGATCTGAAGGGCGCCGGATATGTTTTCAAGGATGGTTGTTCTCTTCTCATGGGGGATCTTGAATTTCTTCCAGAGATCCTCGACTTGAATTAGACTCACCGTTAGATCTCCTCCGCAAATCCCGGCTCCAACCTTCGGTAGACGAGGTAGCCTACGAACAAAAGGAGGGCACCGCTTGCTAGGACTATCACGAAATCTGTGAGGATTGGAAGCGTATTGTAGTAGAGGATATTCCTGACAGACTCAATGACCCGCGTCATCGGGTTGAGGGAATAGACTAGAAGGTATCTCTCAGGTATGACATTCATGCTGTATATTATCGGGCATAGGAAGAAGCCTATTTGAAGTGTGATGTCCCAGATTTGGTTGAAATCCCTATAGTAGACGTTTAGAGACGCAAGAATCAGGGATACTCCTATAATCAGCAGGAATTCAAATGCCAAGATCACGGGGAGTAGAAGTATCAGAAATGTGATTCTCATTCCAAGAATTGCTAGTAGGGGGAAGAGGGCAGCGAACTCCAGCGAGCTCCCTATCAGATTGGCAATGTTGCTGGACAGGACCAGCAGCCACCTTGGAAAGTAGACCTTTGTCACAAGTGGCGCATTGCCAATTACGGAAGAGAGCGACATGGATGTGCTTATGGAGAAGAATCTCCAGCACAATAGGGCTGGAAGTAGGAAAACTGGGAAATTGCTTATTCCAGATCTTAGAAGTGTTGAGAAGACGAGTGTCAGAATGATTAACATGCAGAGCGGGTTAAGTAAAGACCACAAGAAACCCAAGAAGGAGTTCCGATATCTCAGCTTGAACTCCTTTACTGTAAGATTCTTGACGAGCTCACTGTAGTCGGGCAATGACTGAGCATCTCTTTAAGGTTGAAGCGTGTATGTTTCCTATGGCTTTCAATAGGGGAATTTTGCCGCTTTAATAAGCCTTCTTTCCCAGACCAATTTTAGTATTTGCTGGCCTCATCAAGGCCTAGAATTGTTCTTGTTCCCTTTGTTCTGCTTCTCATCAGGTGCTAGATACCAGTTGAGATCACGTGAAGTCAGAGCTGGCCAAGCTCCTGTAGTCTGTCTATCGCCTGAGAAGCGAAGTACGCCACAGCTAGGTTGAGTATGATGATGACGCTTACGTAGAGCCAGAACCTGTCAGATAGTCCAGGAATGGCTTCTTTCCTCCAGACATTATAGACGAAAATGTTGATTGGAATGAAGAGGGTACTCCATATGAGAAATACCAAGAATGTGAAGGTGGCTGTGTGTCTTCCTAGGCTGAGGTTGCTTGAGAACTGCGTCATCAACATTGAGGAGCCGAAGTAGGCTACGCCAATAACAAAGATGAAGGCTAAGTAATACTTGTACTCCCAGAGCCAGCTGATATCAAGCAGACTCTTTATTGAGATAGTGGTTTTGTCGCTGAGAAAGGATCTGGCGATGTTGAAGAGAATGCTCAGGATCATTATTGTTATTGCAGCTAGACTCGCCAAGATGAAGTTCCTTATGAAATCAGCCATCTGCAAACTACCCTCTAGAGAGTTAACTGGTATCAAGTCATGATGAATCCGTTAAACAAGAATCTTACTGTTTTAATTTCCATGGAGTTGGGTGCAGAATCTTTTTTGAAGCCAGAGGCTTCCACCACGCCTTGTTCTTTTGGTACCATTCAATAGTCATTCTCAAAGCGTCTGGGAAGACGTATTTTGGCTCCCAGCCTAGTTCTGATTTTATTCTTGATGAGTCTAGGCTGTATCTGGCGTCGTGACCTGGACGGTCATCTACGTGACTAATTAGATCCCTGGGTTTTTCCAAGAGATCAAGGATTAATTCGACAACCTGAATGTTGGATAGTTCGTTTCCAGCGGAGATGTTGTAAATGTTCCCCGCCCTTCCTCTTTCTATGACTTGATTAAGTGCTGCGCAATGGTCTAGGACGTATATCCAATCCCTTACTTGTTTCCCGTGGCCGTAGATGGGTATGGTGAGGTTTAGGCATGCTCTTACAATGCTCTTCGGTATGAGCTTCTCAGGATTCTGGTAGGGGCCAAAGTTGTTTGTGCATCGAGTAACTATCAGGTCTAGCCCATAGGTCCTGCAGTAGGCTAGGGCGAACATGTCACCGGCTGCTTTGCTTGCTGCGTACGGATTTGACGGTCTTAGCCTTTGGTCTTCGTTGAACGAGCCTTCAAGAATGTCTCCGTAGATTTCATCGGTAGAGACCTGGACTATTCTGGCCTTGGGATTATTCTTTCTGGCAGCTTCTAGGAGTGTGAAGGTTCCTTGGGTGTTGCTTTTGAAGAAGGGTTGTGGGTTGGCTATGCTTCTGTCGACATGCGTCTCAGCGGCGGAGTTCACGATGACCTCCGCATCTTTCACAAGCTTGGATATTATGCGGGGTTCCGCTATGTCAGCCTTTACGAACTTGTATCTTGTGTCTTTCCTTATGTCCTTCAGGTTTGCGGGGTTTGCGGCTGTGGATAGGTTGTCGACATTTGTGATTTTAACGTCGCTACGTTCGTTGAGGATGTATTTGATGAGGTTGCTGGCTATGAATCCTAGTCCGCCGGTTACAAGAATTCTCATCAGGCTCAACCATGTTTGATCCAGGGAGCCAGCTTCCAGTCGTAAGGTATCCTCTCTGTATCAGGTGGCAGCCTCTCCTCATCAGGCTTCTCATAATCGTACATTCTTGTTGGGAAATTTAGTAAGATCGCTGGCCTTACTCCTAGGGCTTTGAAGCCGTGCCAGCACTCCCCTGGAATCTTCAGTAGTGTGGGGTTGTCTTCGCCAATGATGAACTCGTTGACTACGCCTTTGGTTGAAGAGTCTTCTCTGTCGTCGTAGACCACGATCTTGCCGGTACCTTGAACTATACACATGTTGTCTGTTTGTCTGGTTCGAGGATGTCGATGCCATGCCCTTACAACGCCGGGAAAAGTCAACGAAAAGTACGCCATCGCAAAGTCCCTGTAGATGTCCCAATCCTTTCTCAGAATTTCGCAAAGGTATCCTCTCTCGTCAACATTCTTCTTCAACTGTTTCACTTCAATGCCATCGATCAACTTTTGCATCGCAGAGTCTTCCCTTCCAGGATGATTAGATTCAGATTAGGGTTTAAAAAGGTGAGCGGGAAATCCCCCACCCTTTAGGGGTGGGATGAAAGCGAACTGGTATCAGCATTATAAGCGGAGTTTACAAAAAATATAGTGAGTACAATGCAGTCTTCAGTGCGCTATAGGCTTTACCCAACAAGGATACAAGAGGAGGAGATGTCTGCAATCCTTGAGCTTTGCCGGTGGCTCTACAACTACTTCTTGGGAATAGTTAGGTGCAGTGTAAAGGCGCCAAACAGGAAACTTCTACAAGAGATGATCCCTGCCCTATGCAGATACAAGCCTGAGCTTGAGAAGCTACACTCAAAGACACGACAATACGTCCTCTACCAACTATACTCCAATCTCAGGGCACTCTCACAGATGAAGAAGAGAGGCAGGAAGGTTGGGAGGCTAAGATTCAAGGGACGTGGATGGTTCAAGGCCTTCATCTACAACCAATCTGGATTCTCAATCAAGCATGGTGCCAAGCAGATACGACAGATGGGATTACTCCACCTCAACAAGATAGGAGACATCCCAATACGGCTGCATAAAGATATTGATGGTGAGATCAAACAGGTTATCATAAAACATTCTGCAAACAACAATTGGTATGCAATAACCTCCATTGAATACGACCATCCGATAAATACTCAGCCAGCGGACAATAGCAAAACTGTTGGGATAGATGTTGGCATAGTAAACTATGCCTACGATTCTAATGGAAGGGTGACCCCTCACCCGCATAACATCGACAAAAAACTGAAGAGACTCCAAAGAGAGCAGAGGCGGCTATCAAGAAGGAAGAAGAGATCAAGAAACAGGATGAAGCAGAAGGTCAAGGTTGCATCAATCCATGAGGACATAACAAACTGCAGAAATGACTTCTTGCACAAACTCTCAAGATACTACGTTGACAAACACGATGTAATCTGCATGGAAGATCTGAATATTCAGGATTTGATGCAGGGGATCCCTAATGCCAAGAATATGGCTGATGCTTCATGGGGAAGATTTGGGTCGATGGTAGGGTACAAGGCTGAAACCGCCTGTAAACTACGAATCCAAGTACCGCCCCAGAACACCAGCCAAGATTGCAGTGGATGTGGCGCTAAGGTTCCTAAGACTCTTGCAGTGAGGATACACAAGTGTCCCCATTGTGGACTAAAGATTGATAGGGACTTCAATGCATCACTCAATATAAGGCGTTTAGGACTGGAAAGAATAGGGTGGGAACCATCCGAATACATGCCTGTGGAGATGAAGCCTCTACCCACCATTATTGGTGGGCATGTTTCGTCGCTGAAGCAGGAACTTCTCCATCCGCAAGGAGAGAAGCCACACCCTTTAGGGGTGGGTAAGTTCACTAGCGTTTGAGGATATTTCAGTCTCAGAGAACGATCAGGTTGAAGAGGATTCTTATAACTGGCGCAAGCGGCCTGTTAGGTATCAGCTTGGTTGATGCCTTATCTGAAGAATACGAAGTTGTCCCGACTCACAACAGGGAGGCCGTTCATAGGAATTCCGTCAAAATGGACGTCTGCGATGAGAATACAGTTCTTAGAGTTGTTGACCGGACTCATCCAGATGCCGTAATTCATGCCGCTGCTGAGACCAATGTCGATAAATGCGAAACCGATAAAACATCGGCTTGGAACATCAACGCTCTTGGCACAAGAAATGTTGCTGAGGCATGCGCTAAAGTCAGCGCCAAACTGATCTACATTTCCACGGACTACGTCTTTGACGGAGACAAAGGTGCCTACAGCGAAGAAGACGAAGCAAATCCGATCAATCATTATGGGATGACTAAGCTGAAAGGCGAGGAGTTTGTTAGAGCGCTCCCTCTTGAATTCGTCATAGCTAGAACGAGCGTCATCTATGGATGGCATCCCAAAAAGTCGAACTTCACAACCTGGGTTATCGACTCTCTTGCGAATCGGAGACAGATATCGGTTGTCGATGACCAGTACAATTCTCCGACACTCTCAAACGATCTCAGCGAGATACTTAGGAGGATGCTGCTACAAGGTGCACGCGGGATCTATCATACAGTCGGAAGTGATAGAGTAAGTCGATATGACTTCGCTTTGAAGATCGCAGAAGTATTCGGTCTAGACGGTCTTTCGTTAAACCAGCAAAAATGACTGATATGAATTCTTGGATTGCGAGGAGGCCCAAAGACTCATCACTACGTGTTGACAAGCTCCAGAAAGAATTAGACATTCAGCCTCTTAGTTTGAACGAATCGCTAAAAGAAATGAGCAAGATGCAGCGACTTACCAAAGAATTAGCAAGAAAGCCCCTGCTTTAGCAGGGAGATGAATTGCGACCAGACAGAAACGTTTGAGGTTTAAACGTCTGGTACTCCAATAGTAATACTGGTAGTTTCATGCGGAGAACCAACACTTTCATCCTTGCCCCAACAGTGGGGCAAGAGAGGATACTGCGAGAAAGAGCTACCAACTGCGCTAAACTTTGGAACGAGGCAACCTACCGCAAAAAACAGGCATACATGAACTATCAACCCCTAGATTGGGAGTGCAAAGACCTCTATCAAAAGTACACACCACTAATCGATTCAGCGACAACACAACAAATACTCCAGAAGAGCAATGAGTCTTGGAGGAGCTTCTTTGCCCTCAAGAAGATGGAGCGAGAAGGTAAACTACCTCCAAACATTGAGAAAGTATGTACGCCAGGGTTCTGGAAAAAAGATGGGAAATACAGGCTGATGTTGGTTCTGAGAAAAGACTGCTACAGTGTAAAGGATGAAGTAATGAGACTGCCAAAGAAGTTGAAGATACCCATCCGAGGCAAGCCGAGATGGAGTGGAAGACAGGGAAAGGCCGAGGTCGTCCATGATGAGGTTGATGGGAAGTGGCGTGTCTTTCAGGCAGTTAAGGTTAGGCCATTATTCAAGCCGAAAGGCTCTAAGACATGCTACATCGACATCGGTATCATTAACCTGTTTACCATCTGGCTTGAAGGATGGAGGCAACCGATAGCGTTCAGCGGAAGAAATCTACTCTCTGATTGGTGGTACTGGAACAGAAGGATAGCAGACTGTCAGGGCATACTTGAATCAATCAACGGTAAGAAAAATTCGAAGCGACTCAGCAAACTGTATAGGACAAGGCAACGGAGATTCAGGCAAGCCATCAATGCCATGATAAGAGTCATGGTAAGAGATCTATATGATCTCGGTGTTTCAAAGATTATGATAGGAGACCTAACAGGCATCAGAGACGGCAACGATAAAGGAAAGAAGAGCAACTCGATGATCCACAACTTCTGGAGCTTCAACTACATCATTCAAAGACTGAAGCATACAGCGCAGGAGTATGGGATACGGGTCAAAGAAGTCAGCGAATACAAGACTTCAAGCAAATGCGTAAGATGCGGCTCAGAGAACATTGAGAGAAAAGGCAGACTCTTCAAATGCCTTAACTGTGGACTAGAAGCAAATAGGGATGCTATTGGTGTTGTAAATATAGGACTCACTCAAGGGGTTAAGCTCCCTGCGGGAGTGATTAACAGGGCGATGACACGCCCTAACCTTCTAAAGTGGGATGGCATGAAGTGGGAGGCTAACAGGCCAGTGAACACTAGACCGTTGAACATGATAGAAGCTAGAATCACCTGCCTTTAGGCGGGTGAGTGTCAAACGTTTTGAACAAGAGGCTAGTGTATTCCGACAACCTCTATTCTTTTAAGGGCATTAGAGAAAGGTGTAAGACGTGTTTGCCTATGAAGGGCGTGATTCTTCATGGTGGGAAAGGGACTAGGCTTAGGCCTTTAACGCATACAGGCCCGAAGCAGCTGATTCCTATCGCGAACAAGCCAATGTCCCAGTATGCGCTTGAAGATCTTAAGGATGCAGGCATCACTGATATAGCCATTGTCTTGGGTGACATCGCTCCTGAGAAGGTTGTGGAATACTATGGTGACGGTTCGAAGTTTGATGTGAAAATCACGCATATACCTCAGGGTGAACCTAGGGGAATAGCCCACGCCGTGGGATTGGCTAGGGAATTTGTTGGCACAGACTCATTTGTTGTTTACCTTGGTGATAATCTGATCAAAGGTGGAATAAGGGATTCTGTTGAGAGATTCACAGATTCTAAGGCGGCAGCTCATATTGCTTTATGTCATGTCAAGAATCCTGAGGCTTTTGGTGTCGCTGAGATCGATAAGAACGGAAAAGTTGTGAGGTTGACTGAGAAACCCAAGGATCCTCCTAGCGACCTAGCCCTAGTGGGCATCTACATGTTTCGACCTAAGATCTTTGACGCTATTGATGGGCTGAAGCCTTCATGGAGGGGTGAATTCGAGATCACTGACGCATTGCAGAGACTCCTAGACATGGGATTTGAAGTGAGTTCACACGTCGTGTCGGGCTGGTGGAAAGACACTGGTCTGCCTGAGGATATCCTTGAGGCAAACCATCTTGTTCTCTCAGATATAACGTCTTACAACAAAGGCAAGCTCGAGGATGGAGTGACTGCCACGGGAAAGATAGCCATTGCGGAGGGCACCGTGATTAAGTCAAAGAGCGTTCTGAGGGGGCCACTCATAATCGGTGCAGGTTGTGAGATTGGGCCGGGAACATACGTGGGGCCTTACACATCCATCGGAGACAAAGTAACGATCAAGGGCGGCGAGGTTGAGAACTCAATAATTCTTAACGATACGACTATCGAATGCAACAAGAGAATAGTTGATAGCTTGGTAGGCAGAGGTTCTAGGATCGTCTCGAATGATGTCGACCTGCCCAAGGGATACAGACTGATAATCGGCGAAAACACCTTCGTAAGCATGTAATCAGACCATTACTTGCCTCAGGCTCCCAAGATCAGGAGCTCTCTTCTTTTCTTCTTCTATAATGTTTGAGACTGTGCTGAAGCTGACACCCGTACTTGCGGCTATTTCTCCGAAGGCGACCAGTTTAAGCCATAAGCCAACGACCGCTCTTCTGGTGGCTTCAGGTACTGGAGGACGCATTCTGTTCACTTCGTTCAGACTAGCGTTCAAATGTTCACAGTTCTGTTCAAATGTACAAAAACAGTAGTTGCCCAGAACTGGTCAGAATATACTATTGTTATTGAGTAATATTGAAGGTTTAGTAGTCAATACTCAGGAAACAGTGCTTGTTCTAGTGCCTATTTTAATGAACATTTGAACAGGTAATGCGCATATGAGGGGGGTCGCTAACATGCTATACGAGATAGCAGTACATGCTGGCTAAGCGTGTGTTTTGCATACAAATTGTTACGCTGGCTGACTACTACTGGCCAAAGTTGGCGATGAATCAGTTGATTTTGAAGAAAGTCTCTTATGCGTCTTTTAGTGAATGATTCTACTCATTCTGATCTCCATATGTGACATGGATATGCCGCCTCAAAGATCATGTCTGATAAGTGAGGATTGTTGGCGTGAAGTTACTGGAAAGATGCCAATTCCATGTGTTGACACAATAGTCTGGACTGAGCATAGATTTCTGATGGGCTGGCGAACAATCCAGCCGTACAAGAATGTCTGGGCTTTGATTGGAGGAAGAATTACTCGTGGAGAATCATTCAGCCAGACCGCAATACGTCAATGCAGAGAAAGTGGACTGAAAATTCACAAGCCCTATTTTGTGGGGTTATACCCTGTAAGATTGCCTTCTCGCCATGACATAGCAATTTGTATAGCCGCAGAATGGAGATCTGGAAATCCTACACCGACGCCTGAACTTTCACGATATACATGGTTTGAAGCCGACAATATCGACAGGATCAAACCTATCGGTGCTAACTACAAGAGGATGCTCCGGGACTGGTTGAAAAATCCGAGCTTTGAAAAGTAGGCGCGCCTATGTGAAGGCCTCTCTTCTGTCTTTCTCTCCTGGATGCGAAGCCATAATGCTCCACCTGTGGGCGAATAGGTGCATGCCCTTACGATATCCCGGCGAGGAGAAGGAACTAAATAGAAACTTCACATAGGCGTGCAATTGCAGAGATGGCAGGTTGAGAATATTCGAGGATCAATGAAGCCCTTTATGTCATTCTTTGGATTGTTTCATATGGTTGTTTTCGTAGATGAATTCACTTCTGGGCCAGCGAATTCCTGTTTGAGTCGCTCGTAGCTTTCGATCGTGCCGATGTCCCAGAGACGCCCTTGTAGCACATATCCGTATACAGGCTCCTTTTTACATAACCAAGCTACGAAGTTGCCAGGTTCATCTGTTCTTCCACCTTGACTCAAATATTCGATGGATCTCAAAATGGTGTCCTTAGACATGAGGTAGATACACGCGCCAATAAGCATACTTCTAGGTTGGGATGGTTTTTCCTCAAAACTGGTTATCCTCATGTCATTAGCGAGCAGGACTGAAGAGCCTAGTTTGACCTCGTCCTCGTTGTTAGCCTTTATGATGGCCACTACAGAAGCTCTCTTCCGTTTGTAGAAGTTGATTATGCCATTCAATCTAGTATTGAATATGTTGTCGCCAGCTATTATCAAATAGTCATCAGATTCCAGTCCTGGACCGAGTTCCGCTAGTGCTTTGACTGCACCAAGTTTCTCTTCCTCCCTTGTTGAACTCTCTGCCACGATCTCAACGTTGCTGTCTTGTCTACCTTGGAGCCAAGCCTCGAATTGAGGTTTGAATTTCAGATTTGTAGACACAACTATGCGAGTCATCTTGGCTTCGACTAGCCGCTCTACGAGGTAGTCTATCGCAGGTCGGCCGTCAATAGTAAGCAGGGTTTTTGGGATGTCCCTCGTGAGAGGCCACATCCTTTTTGCATAGCCTCCCGCCAGAATCAGGGCTCTCAAGATTTGGGCCTGTGACATCCTCTCACGGTTAAAGCCGTGGGCTTCCCGCTTCAACATCTTTGCTTACCATTCCCCTTAGGGATGGCAGAGGCTTAGACTCTACGGGCGTATTCACCCACCGTCCGTGGGCATAGTCGGGTTTGAAGCCTGACAGACCAATCTTCTTGATTAGTTTAGCTGAATTCTCGTCTCTTGGAATCGACTCACCGCAATTCGGACACATATGATCTCTCTCGCTCAGGTCTTTCGCCACCCATGATAGGCAGTTGTGGCAGAATTGTGTAGTACCCCATGGGTCGACCGGCATGAACCATTTACCGAGTAGGTTGGCTTTGAATTGTGCCTTACGGAAGAACCTTCCGGGCGAAGCGTCTTGGAGGCTCTTGGCTAGGCAGTGGTTCTTTACCATGTTAGCTACAGCCAGTCTTTCCAAGAATAGGATATCAGCGGTTTTGTACAGCGTTGCTAGCGTCTTGTTTTGGTAATCAGCTCTCTGACATGCTACATGATGGTGTTGCTTTGCCAGTCTCAAAGCCAGCTTTCTCCTATTTCTTGAACCCTTCTTTGCTCTTGACATTACTCGCTGCAGCCTCTTGATCTTATCCTCAGACTTTCTCAGAAATCTCGGTGGCTCCATTGTGGTTGCATCTGAAAGCGTTAGGAACTTAATCAGCCCTATGTCTCCCCCTTTGATCCGTCCATCAGGAATCTTCTCGATGGGGGTCTTCTCCTGATCTGGAATTTTGCAGGCGAATACCACATACCACTGTCCAGCATTGTACTTCACAGTCAAAGTTTTGACTTGACCTTCCACCAGTCTATGCATGAAGATTCGGACATCCCCTATCCCCGAGAGGTACAGTTTACTGTTGCATAGTTTGAAGCCTGATTGTGGATAGGTGAGAGAGAGATACTTCTTTGGATGTTTATTTTTGGGAAATCTTGCTCTACCCTCAAAGTAGTTCTTGAATGATCTCCGCAAGCCTTGTAGCAACGCTCTGGACAACCTGACTATGTATTCCCTGAAGATTCTCGTCTTCTCGTCTAAGCCCTAGCGCCTTCAGCCTCAAGTCGGTTCTGCTCAGGCTGACATGCTCCTGTTTCCAAGTACCAATCTTCAGGTCCCTAAGTGTGTTGTATAGCTCACACAATGCGGACAGGTGGCTTTTCATCAGCCTTCCCTGCCCCACCTTAGGGTATATACGGTACTTGTAGGCTAGAAGCATCTCAACCATCAACAAATACATGTTTTGAACAAAATTTAAACATCTGGCATCTCACTCTGAAACGCAATTCATCCCACGACTAAAGCCGTGGGTTTTCCTGCGCATTTCCTATAATCCTTCTATTGAGATGGCACAGGACAGTTTATGGCGGCTATTACTTCTTTTCAGCCTGCTTGAACTCTTGCCATGCTCGGTCGAATTCAACTATTGTTTCCTCAGTCTTCTTGTGGAAGGGCATCTGCACTAGGATCTTGTAGGGTATGGTGACTATGTGTGCGCCGGCTATTGCTGCTTGGGTGACATCTTCGGGTTTGCGGATGCTCCCGACGATTATCTTGGTTTTGGTGTTCATTCTGTCAAGGAGAGCCCGCGATTCCCTGACAACCCGATCCGCATCTTCACCCGCATCTTTGACTCTGTTGTAGAATATGCTTGCGTAGGTGGCGCCTGCCTTGGCGGCCAACATGACCTGGTTTGTGGACATGAGGGCGGTCATGTTAGTCTTTACTCTTCGTTTGTGAAGTTGGGAGACGATCTTGAGGCCTCTGCCGTTGCTGAACATGGGTACTTTAATCGTGATATTCTTTGGGTTCCATTTTGAGTATGCTGCGGCTTCGTCGATCAGGTCCCTATCTGTCCCGCCGGTCTTCGTCAGTTCAACGCTGAGAGGACCGTTGAAGAGTGATAGTATCTCGAGTGTGCGTCCCTTGAAGTTGCAGCCCTTCTCGTTGCAGAAGATCTTCTGGTTGGTCGTTATTCCGCTGATAATGCCCCAAGGGAGAATATCTTTGATCTCATTGATGTTGGCGGTGTCTAGAAATATCTCCATTATGATTCACCTTTGCCAAGCATGCGCCTCTCTCATCATTCTGAAGAGGTCACATTTCATCATTCCGATAAGGATTGTGGTGTTCCTCCGGATTCTAGAATACGGTTTGCTTAATTTCACACAGAGGTTTGAAAACTCTTACAATGGAGAGCCTTAAGTATGGCTTACAAAATGTTCGCTGGATGTTGGATGGTGACGTAGAATCAAGGGCGGTGTCGTCAGTAAGCTTTTTTGTGCAATTTTTTCCCAGAGTATATGGGGGCATCATAGGATTTATTGAATCGATAGATGACGCTGCGTGCAGAGAGATAGAAAAGCACGTGTTACATAACTAAGGGATAGCCGTTGGCAGTTCGCGTAATCGCCGGGATGCGTGTTTACAATGAGGCCGATATTCTTGGCCAGGTCCTTAACCACCTTCACAAACAAGGGATCTTTTTTGTGATCGTAGATGGGGGCTCCCAAGACGGCTCGGTGGAGATTGCCAAGAGATACGCGAATAGAGGGCTGCTGGAACACAGAGTAATAGTTCGTGATTTCAGTTGGCCGAATTTGGACTTGGCTTGCCTGAATGAGATGGCTAGCAGGTACACTCCTGATTGGATCTTGCGCAATGACGCTGACGAGTTTCTCGAGGCACAAGACGCAGGAATGAAGCTGTCTGACGCGATAGCTGAAGTGGACAGACGTGGATTCAACATTATCCAATTTGATAATTTCGAGTTTTATCTTACGGAGAAGGATCGCGAAAGCGTCAAACCTAGTATTCTGAAGAACCTTCCCTTTTTCAGGAGTGAACCTGATATTCGAAGTAGGCTTCTCTATTACAGCTGGAGTGATGATTACAGATACAAGGCGTGGAAATACTCTCCAGAAGTATCAGACAGCGAGGCAGCAGGGCACTACCCAGTATTCCCCAGTTCGATCAAAGCAAAGGTGTACCCTCAGAAATTCGTAATGAGACATTACAGATTTAGATCACCAGAGCAGGGCCTGCGCAGAGTCTTCGGGGAGAGGCTACCCCGATACGCTCCGGAACTCCGCGCGAGAGGCTGGAATTATCACCACGACCACTTCAAAGAGAATCCTCAGTTTTTCATACTCGATTCCAACACGCTCTCTAAATATGATGGAGAGGGTAAATGGAATACTTCGATGAGGCCCAACAGGATAGGCCCTTCTGTCCTGCCCGGGTACCGAAGTCGTCAGGAGCTATTTGGAACATAGCACGACCGGCGCCATTGACCCAGTAACTCCAACACGTGCTCGACTTGCTTCTCTCGTCAAGATGGCCAAGAATGAGTGGCTTAAGTGTAGATCGTTGAGATCGAAAAATTTCCCTCGAGAGAGGCGAACGGGCGGCGCATCCTGGAAGCGAATCCTCATGTTTGACTAGGTGAGATCTCTCTCCGCCATTCAATGGTCCGAGCCAGCCCATCTTCCAGCGACACTCCCGGTCTCCACCTCAAGCATGTCTGCGCTCTTGAAACGTCAAATCTCTGAGATAACATCGGCCTTGAAGCCTCTACATAACGCACGGATGCGCCGCCAACCTTTTCAGAGATCATTTTTGCGAGGTTACTCAATTTAATGGGCTCACCGGTGGATATGACAAACTTGTCAAAGCTCAGTTCATTAGCATCTATCGCTGCCATGATCGCGTCAATGGCGTCTTCAACAAATACGAACTCTCGCGTATGACTTCCATCACCATAAAGTTCGATAGGCACTCCCCTGATCGCGCTATCTATGAACTTCTGAATCGTGCTCATCTCTGTCTGCTTCGGCCCGTAGATGTTTGTTGGCCTAAATATCACGGGTTTCATGTCTGTCCGGCTTGCGTATTCCTTAACCAGTATCTCCCCACATAATTTGCCTGCAGCGTACGGTGTGATCGGGTTGACTGTAGTTTCTTCAGTGATGGGAAGATCCGCGTCTCCAACGTTCCCATAGACCGCTGAGCTCGAAAGGTACACGATCTTCTTCACGTCGCAGCGCGCCGCAGCGTCACAAACATTTAGAGTTCCTAAAAGATTGTTGACATAGAAGTCGTATGGCTTTTCAAGACTCTCATCATTGCTCACCTTAGCAGCCAGATGCACAACAATCTCGGGCGCTGCCGTCTTTAAGGCTTCATCTACGACGCCCTTGTCTAGTAAATCCAGAGGAATCACCTTGCCGCCGGCCAGCAGATCCGTAGCCACAACTCTACGCCTCATCTGCCTGAGCCTCGCCACAAGGTGCTGGCCCAAGAAGCCGGCAGCACCTGTCACAAGAATTGAGGTCTCTCGGTGACTACGTCTGTGTAAGGTGTCCATAGCCTAGTCAAGTCATGGTGTGATCTGTCGTCGACGCACACTTAATTTCTGCGAATTATCTCAACCGCCTTGATTAAGCTGTTAACTACAAAGTCTGGGTGGGCATCTTCTTCATCCATAATCCTACAGAGATCGCATCTCATCGTTCCAATTAGGATAGTGTTGTACCCTGCAGCTTTGGCTGCTTTGATATCGGTCAGGTTGTCGCCCACCACATATGAACTTGAGGGGTTCAGGTTAAGTTCGGATGTGGCCTTTAGGAGGAGTCCAGGTTTGGGTTTTCTGCAGTCACAGTTGACCCTGTACTCATCCTTGACAGCGTCTGGATGGTGAAGGCAGTAGTATTCAGCGTCCAAGTGTGCTCCTTCACGCTCCAGTTCTCTCTTCATCTTCAGCGTGATCTCCTCGAAGAGTTTCAGGGTCATCTTGCCTTTCGCGATCCCAGGCTGATTCGAGACTACAGCAACCCTGAAACCCAGATCATTAAGAGTCTTGATGGCTTGGGCAGCGCCAGGCTGAAGCCTGAACTGCTCTGGGTTAAGCGGTGAATCCACTATGCCCAGCTCGGGGAGATAGACGAGCTCGTTTATTACACCGTCACGGTCGAGAAGGACTCCTCGATTCAAGTCTTCTGGATTTTCTCCTTAAGGCAGCTCGATATTAGGTGCTCAAGGGTTGCATGCCAGGACTCAACGTATGGTGTCGAATCTGCCGGAACGACTATGCAGACGTCCGCCATCTTCTTGAAGGCGCCCCCGTCGAAACCCGCCAAACCGATAGTCCTCGCGCCGCTGTCTTTCGCGTATTGTAGTGCTGCGAGTAGGTTCTGTGACCAGGGGCCTGCCTTGTCCTGACCTGACCCACCGTGGACGCTGATCGCAACGACGACGTCGCCTTCTGTCAGCAGGTTTCTCAGCTGCTCTATGAAGATGCTTGCTGGGCCCTCATCATTCATCAGGGCTGTGATCAGCGGTACATTATCTGTTAGACTGATGACCTTGAATCGCTTCTTTCCCTCGACAATGGTGGTCTTTGCGAGGTCACAGGCGAAGTGGGTGGCTGTAGAGGCTGAACCGCCATTACCTATTATGAAGACCTTGCCTTCATTCTTCCAGGCGTCAAAGAGTAGTTCGATGGCCTTGTCTATGTCGTCTACTGGGAAGCGCTCAGCGACCTCAGCAAATTCAGCTAGGAACCTCCTCACAAAAGCTTCATTGCTCAAACCATAACAGCTCCAAAGTCTACAGATTCAGTAGGGTCTTTGACCCATCAAAGTCAAACCTGAACCTTAACTCTTTCAATCCTTCCCTCGCCATGACATTACGAAGCTTCTCCTTGTTGTTCTCAACGTAGAACATGAAGAAGCCCCCGCCCCCCGCGCCGCAATTGTGCACGGCCACGTCTTCGGCTACGTACGTATGACTATTCTCTACGTCTAGGTTAAAGACGTCGCCTTCGTAATTCTTCTCCTCAATCTTCAAGACGGTCCGTTTAGCGTATCTTATTCCGTCAATCTCAACAAACTCCTTCTTCTGGGAGACATGCTTCTGGTTGCTTCTGCTTACTGGGACGGGCGAACCTCTGCTTATTGATTCGATGAAAGCGGCAGCATCGTCACCATGCAAGGTCACATTGTACATGATGCTCGTTTTGGAGGGCTTCCTGTTATTGGCTATGTAACATTCCCGTGATTGCTCGCTTCTGATGCTACACAGATATCCCAGTCTGAGACACAACTGCTGAACTTGTTTGGCAAGCGTGAACGAAACAGTCTTGAAGTTGCAAACAGGAGATCTGCCACCGTACCTTTTGTCGAACACAGTTCGCAGGCACCCGTCTCCTCGCCACAAGGCCCGCAACATAATGAACTGCTTTTCAAGTGGTAGCTTCATAACGAAGTTCGGGAGATGCTTATTGGTAGCCCCAGAACCGCACAAATCGTCGAAGAACTGGCTCAGAACTATTGAGGAACATCGAACGATTATCGAGCTGGCAGCTCCGTTGGCCGCCGCGATGACTGCCTCTTTAGAGAATAATTGACTGATATTCTCCAAGATCTCCTCGGCGATAGGCATCTCCTTCCCATTCAATGTCAGGAAGAACTCTTTTCTGCTTCTGGATCCTTCAGCGATGTACCAGCCCAGCAAATTTAGCAAATCCCATCCCACCTTGAGTTTCCTGGGAATGTTCTCGTAAATGTCATTGTTGCTGAATTTGGATGGTTCGATGACTGTTTCGAAATCGACGTATTCCAAATCAGCTGCGGTATCGTCAATCGGAATCAGAAAAACATCTCCCTTCCGGAAGTCTCTCGCTTCTCTGAAGATTGGCAGGTTGACGATCTTTCTGCCCTCGCGCTGATTCCCTGGATGCTTCATAGTTGTGAATATCGGATGCTCTGGCGTGACTCCGATCTTGTTGTCGAGCCCCTTGACCGTGAACTCTAGCATTACGCCTTTGTGATGCCTCTTGAAGACCCGCAACACACGCTGAGCCACGTTTCGATGGTCGCAAACTCTATCCCCTTCCCTTACCTCCTTGACCGGCTTGTAACCGTCTTCTGTCTTGATCATTGTTTCAGGAGAAAAGCAAACCTTTCCGCCTATGGCACCGTTCCGCATCGCGAGTTCATACAGTTGGTCAATACGACTATTGCTGATCTGCTCTGACAGGTTCTTCTTCGTGCGCCAATGGAGGTCGAGCAACTCACCGAAGTTTCGTATGTCTCCGTTTGCCAAAGAATCTCGGACTTGGTACCCGATCCTCTTGATCTCATGCATAGTGTCAATGACTCGTTTGTCGCCTTTCTCTTGATCTTGTTTCTGGCGTCCGAGTATCTGTGAGGCATCTCTCTTGATCCCTGTGTAGAATAGTAGGAGATTGTTCTCTAGCTCAGCTGTACCGTGAGACGAGATGGCCAAAGGCCTCACGTTCACAGTGCCGTCCCTTTCAATCTCATAGGAGTTGATTCCACCAAAGGAAGCAACATACTGATCCTGCTTTCCAATGGACTCCTTTAGTAAGTCTATCTCTATGTGGCAGGCTTCCTCGGCAAGTGTTTGACGTGAAACATTCTCTCTCTTGAAAGCATGCAATGCATTCAAGACACCCACGGTGTAGCTGCTGGAGCCGCCCAAACCGGAGCGGCCTGGAACATCGGCTATGGAGACTATCTCTAAGGAATCATTGATGTTGAGTAACTTCAGTGCTTCCCTAACTAACGGCTGCTTAATGCTATCAACGTTGTCTGTGATCTCAGTTGTAGAGTAGCTGACCCTGAAGCCATTCTCGAATCTGTCTTTTACAGCTAGGTAATTATGCTTGTCTATAGCTGCACTGACGAAGAACCCTCCGAACTTGGAGTAATAGGATGCGAGATCAGTGCCACCGCCTCCTAGGGGAAGCCGCACAGGACTCCTAGAAATTATCATTCAAGACACGCAAGATCGAATCAATAGACCACTGGCGGGAATTATAAGAACATTTTCATAAGGGGTACGTGTTTTCAGGTATTGCTCCGTAGACAACGGAATGACTGTAGCAATATGTTGGAAGGAAATCATGATATGAAGGTTGGGTTGATTGGTGCTGGCCGCCAAGGCAGGCGCCGAGCGCAAGCAGTCAAGGCACATTATGAGACAGAACTTGTTGTCGTCGTTGACAATGACTTAGATGCGGCGAGAAATCTTGCTCATGACGTAGGATGCGAAGCGATGAACAATTGGGAAGATGCTGTCGCGAGGAAGGATTTGGAGGCAATAATTGTCTGTACCCCCAACAGTCTTCATGCACCGATAAGCATCGCAGCCCTGAAGAGGAGAAAACATGTCCTCTGCGAGAAACCTCTAGCCAGAAACCTGGAGGAGGCAAAGGCGATCGTGGATGCGGCTAGCGGAAGTGGGTCAAAGCTCAAATGTGGATTTACACTGCGCCACCACCCGAGCATACAGCAAGCAAGAAAATGGGTCAACGAAGGACTTGTTGGTGACATCATCTTTCTTCGCTGTAGGTATGGAATGTGTGGTCGACCTGACTACGACAAAGAATGGAGAGCGAAGTGTGAGTTGTCAGGGGGCGGTGAGCTTCTGGACCAAGGTATTCATATATTGGATCTTCTCCGATGGTTCGCTGGAGATTTCTCTCAGGCTGCATGCTTTACTAGTACGGCATACTGGGACATAGCTCCAGTCGAGGACAATGCATTTGGTCTACTGCGCACGAAGACAGGAAAGACGGCGTCTTTTCACGTGAGTTGGACGCAATGGAGAAACTTATTCTCCTTTGAGATCTTCGGAAAGGAGGGGTATATCGAGGTTAAGGGGCTTGGCGGAAGCTACGGCGTCGAGCAGATAGTTCTCGGGAAAAGGTCATTTGTTGAACCGTTCAGAGAAGAAAAAATCGAATTTCGTGGCGAGGACAAATCCTGGTTCGAGGAATGGAAGGAGTTCACAACTGCGATAAAGGAAAACCGGGAACCGTTGGGGAACGGTTTGGATGGTTTAGAGTCGCAGAAATTGGCATCCGCCTTGTACGACTCTGCCAGAAAAAACTGCGTAGTATCGCTAGTCTGATTGCACCTGCATGCTCACAGAAATGTTCTAGGATACAGTCATCATAATGTTAGCCTGCGGATACTGAGGTTTTATGAAGGCAATTGTTACAGGTGGCGCGGGCTTCATAGGAAGCCACTTGGTTGATCGACTCCTCGATGATGGATTCTCAGTTACAGTTCTGGATAACATGACTTGTGGATGTTATGAAAACCTAGCGCAACACTCAGGCAATCCTCGCTTGACTATTCACAATGTCGATATCAGGGCCGCAGAAAAGATTGAGAAACTCATCGCAGGAAATGACGTAGTTTTCCACATGGCTGCTCACGCGAATATAAGAGAGAGTCTATCTGATCATATGTCTGACTTAGAGAACAATCTAATCGGAACGATAAATATTCTCGAGGCGATGATCAAGAATAGTGTCAGCGATCTAGTGTTTGCATCGAGTTCTGCAATTTACGGCGAGGCGACAATTAGACCTACGCCTGAAGATTATTCTCCTGTTCAGACCTCTCTCTACGGTGCCTCTAAATTGGCATGTGAAGCCTACGCTCAAGCTTACACAGAATTCTCGCAGATTAGATTATGGGCCTTCAGATTTGCTAATGTTGTTGGTGAAAGATGTCGTAGGGGAGTCGTCTGGGACCTTGTCCACAAGCTGCTCGAGGATCCAAACAAACTTGAGATCTTGGGCGATGGAAAGCAGAGCAAAGAGTATCTGTATGTTAGCGACTGCGTAAATGGAATAATGCTCGGCTATCAGGAGTCCTCGAATGAAGCCAATACATTCAATCTTGGCATGGAAGAGCAGACTATTGTTGACAGAGTTGCAGATCTAGTTATCTCAGAAATGGGGCTGAAAGATGTCAAGAGAAAATATGTTGGCGGGTCGCGTGGTTGGATTGGTGATAACCCAGTAGTTGAACTTGATCTGGAGCGGATAAAGAAACTTGGATGGAAACCTAAGATCTCATCTGAAGATGCGATTAAACGTACGATCAACTGGACGAAAGACATTGCGAAAGCGTGCTCGTCAAAGAAACAGACGATTTGAAATTTTAACTTCGTATATGCGGAATCATTTTCAGATTGTGATGAACTTGGCGATCACTTCATACACGTGCTAGACTCCACGCCTTTAGGAGTTCAGTTCTCAAGCTTATCCTTTCGACTCAAAGAATCGAACTCCATCTATTCGCCGGACTTGATAAAGGGCTGTACCTTCTATCTTGGCAATGTCAAGTTTCTGCCAACTGTCCCAAACAGCACTGAGTAATCTGCCCGTCAAATCCTTTGAAGCATTGGATGCTAGGTAAACCGCGAGATCGGCCGTTTTTTCTGGCGGCACACCTCCAGTAGCCTTCTGTTTTTTGGCTTTCTCATAATGAGCTCCTGCGTCTTCTCCCGCCTTCAAGATTTGATCCAGGAATCTTGTGTTTACTGCGCCAGGTGCAATTGCATTAACCTGTATATCGAATTCCTTTAGTTCATCTGCCAAAGTCTCAGTTAGTCTTACCACCGCGCTCTTCGAACACGCGTAGGAACTGAATCTAGGGAAGGCCCCCTCCCCCCCGCCTGCGATGTTGATGATCTTACCCTTTCGAGCTCGGATCATGTGTGGAACGACTGCTTTGATGCAGTGTGCTGTTCCAAACAGATTGGTCTCAATTGTTTCTTTCCATTGAGTTATGTCGTTTCTCCATATCGGGCCTATTGGCCCATAGATTCCAGCGTTGTTTATCAAGACATCGATCTTCCCAAGACGGGAGACAATCTCTGATACGGTTTCTGAGATCTGATCAAAATCAGACACGTCAGTTCTGAAGGCCATTGTGAAGCTGCCAATCGCCCTAGTCCGTTGTGCAACCCTCTCGACTTCCTCAAGGGTTCTGGAGCACAGGGCAAGAGTTGCGCCTTGCTGCGCAAACGCTATGGCTATGCTACCCCCAATTCCTCTTCCAGCACCAGTAATCAAACAAACTTTTTTCTCTAGCGACATTATTCGGCACCGATCGTAATGCAAACAATTTATGAGCGTTTCTATCATTTATAGAATCTCTTGATTGATCACGACTGGCGGAAGATAGGATTTGAGAACAACTGATGTGCGTGTATGCGTTGTAGGGCTGTGGCACATGGGGTGCGTTTACTCGGCCTGTCTCGCTAGTTTAGGTTATGTAGTACGAGGAACAGATGATAGTAGCAGAACTCTCAAAGACTTGAGGATGGGCAAACCTCCGATATCTGAGCCCGGTCTAGACCGCCTTTTGGCGGACGGTGTGAACCGGGGTAATCTGGTTTTTGTCAACTCCTTGCAAGAAGCAGTTGAAATGGCCGACTATGTAGTGATTGCCTACGACACACCCCTCGATGTCAAAGACAGAGTCGATCCTTCAGTTATTCTCCAAACCGCCGAAAGACTCAAGGAGATCGCGTCGAATCCAACGATCATTGTTAGCAGCCAAGTTCCAGTTGGAACATGCAAGAAAATGGCTTCGCTACTCTGCAGGAGTTCTAGGGAAGCTAATTTGGCTTATGTTCCAGAGAACTTGAGACTCGGTCAGGCTGTTGAGCGCTTCATGAAGCCCGAGATGATAGTAATAGGTAGCGACAACCCAGCAGCAACGGCTAAGGCCCGGGCGCTCTTCTCACCCATAGAGACAAAATTTTTTGAGATGGATCTGATCTCTGCTGAGATGACCAAACACGCTCTCAACGCGTTCTTGGCTACATCGATCAGTTTTGCTAACGAAGTAGGAAACATCTGCGACTTAGTCGGGGCCGACGCCCTGAAGATAGCGGAGGCACTAAAATCAGATTCCAGAATCGGCCCAAAGGCTTTGCTTAAGCCGGGTCTTGGATTCTCTGGCGGAACATTGGCGCGTGATCTGAGAATTCTACAGGAGAAGGCAGGAGAATACGGATGCAATACCGACCTCATCGATGCGGTCCTTGATGTCAACGAGAGGCAAAACGCATCAATTATAGATAGGCTCGAGCAACTGGTAGGCGAACTGAGTGGTAAACGCATAGCTGTGCTGGGACTCACATACAAGTCAGGAACCAGTACTCTAAGGAGATCTGCCGCTCTTGAAATCATCAGAGACATGCAACAGAAAGGAGCCTTCGTCAAGGCTTTCGATCCCAACGTTTCAAAGTCTGACTTGGAGTCAAAGACCTTTCTTCTGTGCGAAGATGCCTATGCAACTTGCGAGAATGCAGATGCAATAGTCATCATGAACGACTTACCTGAATTCGGTGACCTTGATTTCGAAAGACTGAGAAAGCTCATAAGGAATCCTCTAGTGCTTGACACACAAAATCTTCTGGAAAGAGGTAAAACAATAGGATACTTCAGAGTCGTGGGCATAGGTAGAGGCTCGCTGGATGCATAATTAATGAATTCTGTGACTTCTTGCTACCCAGGGAGACTGGAGTTGGCAATCTGATTCTGAAGTGCTGACCCATGCATTACCCTGTCCTCGTCTCAGTGGTCGTGTGCACTCTGAACGAGGAAAAGAGCATCTACGAAACGCTGAAGAATATACCTGATTCAGTCTTCGAAATAATTATTGTAGATGGTCACTCCAAAGACAGAACTCTCGAAATAGCGAGGAAAACCCGTTCAGATGCAAAAGTGATCATTCAACGCGGGAGAGGCAAAGCTGTTGCCTTGCGCCAGGGAATAGAAGCGGCGACAGGCGATATCATAGTTACCCTTGACAGTGATGGCTCTTCAGATCCATCCGAAATTCCGAAGTTTGTAGAGGCAATTATGAAAAAGAATGATATTGCGAAGGGCTCAAGGTTCTTGGCCGGCTCACCAAGGATGTCGTTTCATCGCCAATACCTGAACATTGTGCTCACACTTTTTACGGATTTAATCTACATGGCAACATTCACAGATGTCACTTGTGGTTTCAACGCCTTCAGACGTAGCGCTATACTTAACTTGGACTTTATGAGGACTGGATTTGGATACGAGCCAGTCATCTACGCGATGGCCAAGAAGAACCGATACCGGATCACAGAAGTTCCCTGCAAGGACAGAGGACGGAAGACAGGCGTGAGCAAGCTACCCGCTGTCTCACAAGGATTGAAAGCAGTTATTGCGCTGTTAAGGGAAAGATTTCACGACACATGAGGCCCATCATCGTTCGGCAGAGTGGCTGCGTAAGTATAGAATGCTCACGAACCACTCTTGTTGTTAACGTACCAATCTATTGTTCGTTTCAGACCTTCTTCTAGGCTCATTCTGGCTCTGAACCCGAAGAGTTGCTGAGCTTTACTAGTGTCCAGACGTCTGCGTGGCTGACCGTCGGGCTTATCAGCGTTCCAGATTATCTCTCCCTCAAAGCCCACCTTCGCGGCAACAAGCTGCACTAGATCCTTGATGCTTATCTCAATTCCAGAACCTATGTTTACCGGAAGACTCTCGTTATAATGTTCAGCCGCCAATAACACTCCTTCCATGGCGTCTTCGACGTAAAGGAACTCTCGAGTGGCATTACCAGTTCCCCATACTTCGATAAGATTATCTCCTCGCTCCTTCGCGTCTAAACACTTACGAATTAGCGCGGGAATTACGTGTGATGTCTCTATATCGAAGTTATCTCCAGGACCGTAAAGGTTCACCGGCAGTAAGAAAATTGAATTGAACCTGTATTGTTGACGATAGGCCTGACTTTGCACGAGCAGTATCTTCTTAGCAAGTCCATATGGTGCGTTAGTTTCCTCTGGGTATCCGTTCCACAAGTCTTCTTCTTTGAAGGGTATCGGTGCAAATTTTGGATAAGCGCACACTGTCCCAATGATGACAAGTTTCTCAACACCAGTACGCCAACACTCATGGAAAAGTTGGATGCCCATGATCAGATTGTCGTAGAAGAATTCTGCAGGTCGGGCTCGATTAGCGCCAATTCCGCCGACTCGCGCAGCTAGATGAATAAGTAGGTTTGGGGTAGAATCTTTCAACATGCGACGAATGGCTGCTAGGTCTCTGAGATCATATTCCGAGCTTCTGGGAATAAATAGATCGGCAACTCCCAAGTCGCGGAGCTTCTTAATGACATATGATCCGAGAAATCCGGTTCCACCAGTTACCACCACACGTCTCCCTTCCCAGAATCCATTAGAAACCATTAGCTCTCACTCAATCAGTTGTCCAACATTCAAACTCTTGCCGACCAAGACAGTCTCGTAGAATGAGACCGTGCTAGGTAGCCAACCAAGTGGCATCCGTTTCTCCTTGACAATTCTGCCGAAGACATCTAGCATTGCTTTTCGAATCTCATGCGCCTTCGAGCTGTGATGCGCAACGAAATCAAAACCAATGCTTCGGAAGAATACTCTCACGAGAAGGCTTTCAATGGGGTATCCCAAAACGAAGTAGCCAGAAGATGATAGAACGGTATTGATCTCTTCCATGACACCACGTAGATTTTCTGGCGGGACATGCTCCAATACGCTGACTCCCACAGTCAAATCAATCGACCCTTCTCTAAAAGGCAAATACGTTACGTCGCTCCTAACCAGATCGAGGTCGAAGCCCGATTGCTTCATTATTCGTCGAACAGATGCAAGATGATCAGATGAATCGACACCAACTACAAGATCGCCTACCGCCTTCAAGGAACACATCAGGATACCCGATCCGGCGCCGATTTCTAGGATTCGTGGGGAGGCCCTCTCTGGGATCATTTTCAGTGTGTTCAAAAGTCGACTTATGTACAATTTCCTGATTATGAATGGGGCATCTACGTAAGCCCATAGGGCGTCAGCGAATTTTTCTTTGTCGAAAACCCTGAGTTCAGCTAGTGTGTCACGATCTGGGATGTACAATCTTAGACTTGGCTTGCGCATTGCATCCTGTTCCTGTCGGATTGTCAATTTCAATGATAGCGTGAGTAGATATAAATAGTTGGAAGTTGACCAACTCGCGAGTCTCTATGTCATATAAGCAGTTGATAGATCGCCGAGTTCTTGTGACGGGCGGAGCAGGATTTATTGGATCTGCGCTCACGAGACAATTGGTAAGCGTCGGCTCCAAGGTGACGGTTCTAGATAATTTTGCATCGGGTAAGAAGGAGTATATCAGAGATCTGCCCGTGAAGATTGCGAACGTGGACATTTGCGACAAGCACAAGGTTTCGCGGTGCATAAAAGATCATGAAATCGTATATCATCTTGCAGCTCTGCCTTTCATACCGGATTCCTTCGTCAACCCACAGGAATTCTTCAGGGTGAACACCGAAGGCTCCCTAAACCTCTTGTGGCAAGCCATCAACTCAGAATGCGTGGAGCGTTTCGTGTACGTCTCATCATCAGAGGTCTATGGGACTGCGCAAAGGATACCTATGGATGAGAACCATCCTACTCAACCTCACTCTACATATGCTGTCAGTAAGCTTGCTGCAGACAGAGCAGTATTCACGTTGCATAAAGAACAGGATTTCCCTGTAGTGATTCTCAGACCTTTCAACAGCTACGGTCCAAGAATAACTCAACCATACATAATTCCAGAGATAACGATTCAACTACTCGAAGGCAAGGGGTGTCTCAGATTGGGAAATGCGGAAAGTTCAAGGGACTTTACCTTTGTAGAAGATACTGCTCGGGCAATTATGATGGGATCGCTTAGTAAGGCTGCGATAGGTGAAGTAATAAACATCGGCTCAGGAACAGAGATAAGAATCCAAGAATTAGCGAAACTGATCGCTCAACTCATCAAAACCGACTTTGCTCTTGAACACGATGTTTCCAGAGTACGACCTTTCGATGTAAACAGACTGATTTGCGATAATTCCAAAGCGAAGAAGCTTCTGGAATGGACGCCTGAAGTGCCACTTGAAGTTGGGCTGCGACTCACTGTAGAATGGATAACACAAAACAAGATCAAGTTCAAAACACCGTTCAAGGGTGCAGTGTCATGGTACAGAAGGTAGTAAGACACGCCTCACTTGGTTAGGAAAAACGATTGTTAGAAGTCATTCCCTCGAATAATCTCGGAGACAAGCAGTCTGAGTAGCGAATAACCTGTTCAACACCGTCTTCGCCTTCACTTTTCCTCCTCGACGAGTTCCTTCAACAACAGGTATCTGACAAGTCCGAAGCCTTAGCTTTGCTCCACGGATGCTCATAAGAAATTCCGTCTCATTCTTTGCAACCTTTACTCTCATCTGTCGCCAAGCTTCAGTTCGGAAAGCTCTTAGACCGTATGCTGCGTCAGTCAAGTGACCATTCCAGAAGAAGTTCACTAGCATCGTGAACAGTCTGTTTCCAAGTTTTCTTATCCTTACAGGATCATCGCTGTCATCGCTTTCTCCTCCCTTGGCGAACCTTGAACCAGACACAAGGTCATATCCTTCTTCAAGTTTAGATAATAAATGAGGTATGTATGTAGGATTGTCATTTCCATCGGAAGCCATCAGCACAACAACTTTCTCTGTTATACGATCCATTGCCTCTCTGATCGCATTCCCTCTGCCTGGTGATTTCTGAGAAAATAGCTCACATCTCTTGTCAGCTAGGAATTCAAGAGTTCCATCTGTCGACGAACCATCTACAACAACCACGCGAGTAAACAGGTAAAATGGAATCTGATCCCAAATAGCATGCAGACCCTCGGCTTCGTTCATAGTGGTTAGTATCAATGCTCGCGATCTGATTCCGTCGTTCGTCTTTATTAGCACAAGGCGCTATTCGGTCCTTAGTCCTATTTAATAGGATTTGTGATCGTGTGTGGTTGACATGCGAAGGGATTTTCGAAGCCGGTGGGTTGTGATTACTCAAAGGTCTTCCTTAATTGAGATCTCCTGCGTAGCCGGCCCTTTTGTTCTGGCTGGCCTAATGATTTTCTGGAATTTCGCGGCGAATGGTCTCTGTCATTGGGATGAATTCTACTGGGTTGAGTCTGCACTTGCTTTCGGCGGCCTCGGGCGAGGGATCTTTTTGTTCTACGATCCGGGTCTCTTCTCTTTGATCGTGTCGATCATGTTTAGAATGTTCGGAGTGCATGATTACGTGGCAGTGGCGACATCTGGCATAGCAGCGCTCCTCTTGTGCATTGTGACGTTTGTGTGGACTAGGAACACATATGATTTGACAACAGCCGCAGTCGCTACCACCATCCTGACGAGCACTGGTTTTTTTCTTCTCTTCGCTAGAATGGCACTAGCCGACATGGTCTTCACATTGTTCGTCAGTTGCACGATCTTCGTATACGCGCAGGCCATTGCCAAGCAAAAGAACTCAATCTATTTGATGGGGGGGATTCTGCTAGCTCTGGCAACTGCGACCAAGTATTATGGCTTCCAAGCGTTAATCGTAATCTTGGTTTTCCTACCAATCTTCGCGGTTTCAGATAGTTGGAAGAACGGCCTCCATATTCATATGCTCGTTACACGTGCGAGTCGACGATTAGCGCGAGCAATTTCTGGACTTTGGCTGTCAGCTGCCCCCTTCTTCGTATTCGTATTGCTGTTTCTAGCTTACATCGCCGAACCATTCCCCTACACAGATTTGAATGCCTTCCTTGCTATGATGTTAAACATTCCATCACGAGTCGCTCACGGATTCATCTTCCTAAATGACGTGGTTTTGCCGACAAAAGCAATGATAAACAACCTCCAACCCTTTGTGACCGCTGATTTCTATTTGAGAGTCCTACTAGGTTCTGTTGCCGTCCCAGTTCTAGCACTTGCTGTGGTGGGTGGTGCAAGGGGGATAGTCAAGAGGAGCGTTGACGACATCCTCCTAATTATATGGTTCTCCACATTTTTTGTGTATTTCTCGTCTTTATGGCCACCATACGCTCGCGTAATTCTTCCGGCACTGGTGCCAATTGCAATACTCTCAGCTCGTGGTACAGTGTCGCTTGCGAGAGAGATAGACAAGCTTGGTCAGGTTCATTTCAGGACTCACAGGTTCGGACGGGTATCAAAGACAATCCTCGTCATTAGTCTGATTGTCACAATCCTGCCGTCCTCCCTGTCTGTCGTAACAAACCCACACTCTGGATATCGGAACGCGGCGGAATTCATCTTGGCGCATGTTCCTGAAGGAGCCTCCGTCTGGATAAAGACTCAAGAAGTATTGCTCACATATCTGAGACTAAGTGAGAAGAATATCAACGTAACCTTTGATGATCCATCCGAGCGCGCCATTGATGGAATCGATCATGCAGACTTTGTTGTCCTGGATTACTTGGCCAGCGTGAGCTCGCAATATGGACGAATCACGTCATGCATCTCTCAAATGATTCTTATAGCTAGCTTTAGGAATGACATGCCCATGATCAACTTCTTCGACGCACCTAGCCTAGCACGCATGGATTTCTCGAAGCTGCAGACCCTGCTTAGTACCGATGCAGGCCTGATGAACATCAGGATTTATGCAAAGCCCACCTTATACTCGATTTCGCAATCACAAGATTCGTTTACGTACGCGCGCGTCAATATCTTGGGAGAGGTAGCTACTGATCCAAAAAGACAACAAGAGGGGAGAAAGTAAGCGGGTGCAGAAATATGCTTTTCAGTTCCGTCCTAATTGATGAGACTGATGTCGATAGCTATTATCCTAAAAATTGTTGGGACACCACCAGATCTTAGACCTAGTAGTCATATCTGATGAATGGCCAGAAAATATTTGGACATTTGCTGCGGTCGCTACAAAATAATCGGTGTTTTCTTGAGCCTATTCTCATAATTTGGCAAGCGCGCGCTGGACATATGATAACCGGAATCCTGGTGGTGGAAGCTAGCCAACAAGGGTTTATGTTCCGAACGTTGCCGCGAATCCTACAACGATGGATGTGAATGGGAACGGTTGGATTATTGGAGAGTATGCAGCTCTGGTATCACCAATACGAATCCTTCCAGTGGTCGATCGATCACATGGTAGCAGCAACACCTATACGCATGGTCAAACGCGATGGGAGGGAAGTCTGCCTCCAAACTACGGTAACACGGTGACTATTACGGCCAATCCGCCAACAAATTATCACTTTACTTCTTGCTCTGTATCCGGAATGCTTAGTGTTACGAGCTTGACAGTAAGTCCGACTACTTTGACTGTGAATGGGCCTGGAACACTAACCGCCAATTTTGCCCCAAATCCTCCTTCCAGACAATGGACTGTACTGATATATGTCGCTTATGATAACAATCTTGGAAGGGATACTCCTGGTCTCGCGCGCAACGTTGAATAGTGTCCAAGCGCCGAACTAAAATCGTTACAGCATCCTGTATGTGATAAGCAAACGGGTGAGATCATTTATCGGATTATAGCAAGATCTAATTATTTGCCTTCCGCCTCTAGAACCTCAAGCATATTTTTGCAACTTGAATTTGTCGATGAGTAGCAGCATAATCAAGGTGATAGCCGAGATGACACTAATCGTTAAACCAATTTTAAACGATTCAGGGAAGTAGATGAATTCTACCGTGTGTTCTCCCTTGCTCAGATATACAGCTCTCACAAGACCGTCTACTCGGTAGATGGTTGTTGGCACTCCGTCTACATGTGCCTCCCATCCTGGATAGAAGGTATCAGTAAGGATTAGTATCTCGGGATGTTCGGCGAAGGCTTTAATGAAAACCCTGTCCGGTTCGTAACATTCTATTTTAGCTGTGGAGCTGTCCGCCAAAGGCGTCTGTTCCAGAGCATTCACTCCGATTTCTGGCAAGCTTCCTTCCAAAATAACCTTCTCTCTTAGGTTGAAATTCGGATTCTTTAGTATGTCTTGGGCTTCTTCAAAGGAAGAAGCCACTTGGTATCTGTGAACTATAAAGGCTCGTGGAAAGACGTTAGGATTCTCGTAGATATTAGCGATTCCATCGCTATAGACAAGCTGAAACATGTGAGATAGATCTGTACCATTTGTAACTACATATTTGACACCGAGAAAACTATAGAACCTTTCGTTAGTCCTCAGCTCATCAACAGAGCTGGTACCAGGTAATCTAAATGCGCCCGTAAACATTGGTGTAACAGATCGTGAATCAAGATTATTGAGTACGAAACTATGGAATGAATTGATATTGATGCCTGACATTATCCCTATATGATATAATCCGAAAACGCCTGCGAAGTTCGGAGCAAGTACGCCGTCAAGTGAATACACTCTTGAAAATCCTGCATTTTCACCTAGAAACTGAAGATAAGGAGCTGTCTTAAAGGCATCGTATTGTCGTGGTAGGCCGAAGGGACTAGTGGCAGCTATAATCATCTGACCAAACAAAGCGACGGAGAGGATGAAAATCATGATGACGGTTCTTGAAACTCTGACGCCTCTCAGAGAAAACGTGAAGTGTATATCGCTTGTTAAAATCCACCCAGCTAAGCATAATGTCATCGAGAGAATAAATAGAGAACGGCACGCTTCGAAGGAATAAGGTAGAGCCAGAGGAATATGCAAGGACATTTCAAGTATGATGATACTCGCTAAGCCAAGGAACTGGCTCGAGTCTTGCTTCTGGCAAATTTTTGTAGAACACATTGTGATCGCGAATAGAAACAGAAAACCTTCCAATAATCTCCAAGAAGGATAATAGTACGCGATCGAGGCTACATCGACGAAAAATGGAATATTAAAGGAGACAAGAAATATCACGGTCAAAATGGTCACTGCAGAAGCCATCAAGACATGTTTGAGCCTTGTCTGGTGTGAGGTGAGTGCCTCCACGCCATAAGCTGCAGTCGCAGCGAAACAAAAAACCCATATCGTCCCAGAGTATCGAGGAAATAATACTCGGTCTAGGACTGGAAGATAACCGACCCAATTGACCAGCGGGGCTCCAAATGTTTTGAGCAGAGCAACTATTCCCGCAATCATAAAGAAGATAACAAGACGCTTATTTTCTATCTTGCACTTCTTATTAAACAATGATATCACTCCAAGCGACAACAGAAATAAACAGGTAACACCCACATAGCCAGTAACTATATCCCAAGGATTCCCTGTTGCGCGAAATGCTTCTGTCCAATAAGATTGTACTCCACCTATGAAATATGGGATGAAATAAGTGATTGCAATGAGGGCTGGAGCGGCTGCTAAACCAATTCCTGTGCTATGCGCATTAAATGAGTATGAAATATATTCCAAGATTGGTATCGTGAAAAATGCGGATAACCCAAAACCTAGGATAAGTGATGATGTGAATGCAACAGGAGCTTTCCAAAAATGTTCTCTTCGAGCTTCGAAGGTTCTGAAGAGTAAATAGAGAACTGCTAGTGTGAGTTGGAGAGCTATCACTTCTAGGAATCCGCCTAGAATGCAAATAGCTACAACTATACTAGTCAGAGTGATGTATTCTATGCAAGCTCTCTGAGCAAGTTTTTCAGTGTAAAACAAGAGAAGCGGAGTAAAAACGATCACATTTATCCAAGACATATTTGGGTACAATGTGAATGATCCTGATAACATATAAAAAACAGCTCCGGCGAAGGCGCTGTGTTTGCTCAATTTGAGGCCTCTGAGAAAAATGAACATGAAGAAGCCTGCAAGCCAGAAGTTGGTAAGAGTGAGCAAATCCCAAAGCTGGTTTGGAAGGAAACTGAGAAATTGAAGAGGCGCATAAGCGCTGAAAGAAGTGTCTGCTGCAAGTGGCGTGCCGGCAGCTAGATAAGGATTCCACAGCGGAAGTTTACCGCGAAGTATGTACTGCATCACTAACTTTTTTAAAGGTAGGGTCTGGTACCCCTCAGCAGCTGGATCTACAACAGGGAGCATCCCGATACGTCTTCCTTCATAGCTATAAGGTCCGGAGGACGTGACGCCAGGGTTATATGTGGCAGCAGAAAGACTAAAGCCAAAGAAGACTATTACTCCATACACCAGCGAAGTAACGATTAAGAGACTTGCTGCCGCGTAAAGATATTCGTGTCTTCTTGACAATTCATTTATGTATTCCTTGACCGCTATCGAAAATCCCCTGCTTTGTTCACATGTAAGATACTTCACTTAGAACACCTCAAGTCTAGTGCGCGCTGACCATCCTCAGCTTCTGTGAAATCCGATTTGACAGGCTTAAACTCGAAAGTAAACTGAATTTAGGCAATGTCAGCGACCTCGCCTATGTCTAGAGTATGAAATCGGCTACACCATCATTGCGGGCACGTTTGCCCTTGTATGTTAGTGATACGTCATTGAAAACATTTGTTAGTAGCTACTGTTCGAACTCAGAATCCAAGAGGACTGTAACATTCTACGCACGCGTAGATCATGCGAAGCTTCTTCGATGCGTTGTCCGTCGGTTCATCGCCACTATAACTTTCTTCTCGCCGATTAACTTCCTCACCTTCGATGACGTGTATGCGAAATATCGCTCGTTGTCGCTGCGAATACTCAAGCATTCGCCAATTCTCGTACACTCAGCGAAGGGTAGCTGACCTCATAAGGCTTCAAAACGAAATACGCTTCATCCCTAATATCACTGCTGAGCACTTCATTAGCCCACCCAATCAGCCCTCGAAACTCGCCCATCAAAACCTCAGGGTATATGCTTTGAAGGTCTACCCTAGAATTATAAAGATCGACTGAGGTGGCAAGAGGTTTTTTGCGATCAGAAGTGTTAGATGCGTAGTAGAAGCCATAGGGTCTAAGCGACGCCCTTGCAGCGTCAACTGTCACTCCGTTGATGGCCGCCAAATCGATGAGCCTCTGATAATCTCCATTACCTGCTTCAGGATAGGTCCTCTGTAGTTCTGGCCTGAAATAGTAGATGTCCAGAAGAACCGCTAGGGGTCTGATGCTAGATCCCTTGGATGCAAGGGAGTAGTCCTAGCGCGCCAGCCTCTTGCAATATTACTTTAGTCCTGTCAATTTCATGAGTTGGACTGGTGACCGCATTCTGTGGGTGTATCCTTGCTTGATCGCTGATAGAGCAGCCGTCAACATTGCGATCAAGCATAGGACTACATGTGACAGGACGTTTCTTAATCCTCGGGTTCTAAGTTGGCACAGTCCGAAGTGTGTCTTCAATCGTGAGACGGTTCTCTCAACAGAGGATCGTTTTCGGTAGAGACGTCTCAGCCTTGCAGGTCCGTGGGTGTGGAATCTTCTGTCAACACGTAGAACTCTTTTGCCTTTCATCTGGTTCTTGGGGTAGGGGATGACAGGCTCAACACTTATGGATCTTGCCTTATCCCTGAAGGATTCGCTGGAGTATTGTGAGTCTGCAGTCACGCTCTTCCACCTATGTTTGTACTTCAAGGTCTTATGGAGTAGGTGGGATGCGATCTTCTTTTCGTTGACGTTTGCAGGTTCCACTGTGACTGCCACCGGCATCTCACTATCAGCATCTACAGCCAGATGGATGCCGTAGCCTAAGACAACGTTTCTACCTTGTTTTCGTAATCTGGCTTCAGAATCAGATAATCCACACTGGGTATTGTGAGGATCTCTTCGACTGTAAGCTTTGATGAATGTGGCGTCTAACGCTAGGATTTCAGAGTCCAGAATGCCGCTGTGGTCGAGCTGTTTGATCAGACGGTTCATGAGGCGGTGAAATCCTTGAGGGCCTATTCTACGTCGAAACCTCAGAAGTATTGATGGGTGATACGGATTCTCTGATTCCTTGATGTCGCAGAGTTTGCAGAGTTCACCGTCACTCCACAAGAGCCGATACAATTCCTCATAGCTTTCGATATGTCTTAGCCGTTTGATGAGCTCTGCTTTGAACATTCCAAGTAAATTTCTATGGGGTCTGCCGACCCTGCTTCTTCTCCCATAGCTTCTTTCCAAGACTTGTTCTACAAACGTTAAATCCAAAGCCTGAAACAGATCATACAGAGCCTTACACTCGCTCACTCCTTTTTCACCAGAAACGGCATGAGCGGGTGTAAAGCTCATCGATCTTATGATCAAAAACACGTATACATCTTCATGTTAAGCCCAAGAATATTGCAAGAGGCTAGCGCGCTAGAAGGGTGAGGTTGGGGGTTGTTAGCGCGATGGTATGGGAAGAGCTTTTGGTAAGCGTCAGCGCTCATGCCATACTATGAGCGCTTACTTTTGCGGTTTAGATGTGCATAAGGATTCAACCTATGCAACAATCGTGAGTTGTGACGGTGAAATAGTCAGTCAGAAAAGAATGGCGAATGATAGAATTCTCTCATACTCTCGGATTATCAAATAAATAGAATCGGTATGGAAGCCTCCTATCAAGTAGTACCGCTGTACAGACAGCTGAGAAAGAAAGGTTATGACGTATCTGTCTCTCATCCGAAGAAGACACGCTACATCGCTGAGGCAAAGATAAAGAGTGATAGAGTCGACTCTAAAGTGATAGCTGAGTTGGTAAGGTTGAATGCGTTACCTTCAGCATAAATGCCTGATGAGGAGACAGCGGCACTCCGAGAGCAGGTAAGAAGAAGAGCATTCCTGGTCAGGGAACGCGTCAAACTGCGAGTCAAGATAAAGAACCTCCTCACATACGAAGGCGTCAAGCCTCCAGCAGAATAAGGATTATTCACCCAGAAAGGAGCAGAATGGCTCCACACACTTGGACTGAAGCCAGAGGGATTCAATCAACAGCTAAATATGATCTCCTGGCGCTGTCTTTAAGTCACCCTTTCCTGCTAGCGCTACAAGGGACCGAATCATTCTCAGGCATAGGAGAACTAGTCAGACTATGAAAGGAGATGTGCATATTGAGATTGGAAGCGGACAGTTCCAGCACTGGCCGGAAGCTATCCAGGTTGACGTGAGACCTGCTCCTGGAATTGATGTTGTTGCGGATGCCACGTGTTTGCCTTTCGACTCGGAAGTCACTAAGGGGGTTTACTGCTCGCATCTACTAGAGCACCTTTCTTACGCTGACGGATTGCTCTTCCTCAAAGAATCCTACCGTATCATGAAGAAAGGCTCACGGCTCGAGATCTCTTGCCCGGACTTTTCTGCCCTATGTCGCATCTACCTTCTGACTCAAAATCTAGAGCATAGAATTGGAGACCTAGACCGCCTTGCCTCGACATTCTATGGTAATCAAAGTCACTGGTCAGATTTTCACCGCTCAGGATATGATTACGATCTACTCAGTCACCAGCTCTTGAAGACTGGGTTCAGCAGAATCACGCGGCTGCCTTCAGCGGAGAGAATCGGCAACCTTAGGGAAAAGAAGGCCAGGGAATTATATGAACTGAGAGTTGAAGCCTTCAAACCGATACGACGAACAGGAAAACGACAAATCTCTACTGAAGTGCAGGGGCTGATATGGGGGAGCGAGGCAGAATACCTGAAGGCTAACGCGCGAGCGGTTGCGTCAAGAAATGCGCTAATTAACAGGCTCTCGAAATCTCTCTCCGATCCTCTTTCAGTGCTTCTCCAATTGTATATGATGAGAGGCGATCTCCAGCAAGCTTTTCCAGAAGTTCTGGCAGGCGACTATGGTCGTCTCGTGGAATGGGCCGGGAATACTGTCGACGATCGTGTTGATCAAGATTATCGCCGACTGATGCGGTATGCTGAATGGTACAAGTCGAGTCCCTGGGTCGAACTTGCTCGAATAAGAGAAGCGTTAGCCAGAACTGCAGACGAGAAAGACTCAGTGCAGCGCAAACTTGGGGAAATAAGAGAAGCGTTAGCCAGAACTGCAGACGAGAAAGACTCAGTGCAGCGCAAACTTGGGGAAATAAGAGAAGCGTTAGCCAGAACTGCAGACGAGAAAGACTCAGTGCAGCGCAAACTTGGGGAAATAAGAGAAGCGTTAGCCAGAACTGCAGACGAGAAAGACTCAGTGCAGCGCAAACTTGGGGAAATAGAAGGAAGCCTTGGGTGGCAACTAATTCTTGGCTACAGGCAACTTCTGGTCGAGAAGCTTCCACCTAAGAGCCTGAGACGCAGGATTCTGGAGATGCTCTTTTCTCAGACCATGATGATGGCAAGATTGGTAGCCTCCAGAAAGAATGCGGCGCCACCAGCAAGTCATCACATTTCGCGTAAGGCCTTCATGGCTCTTCCATTGAATAAACAGTATCAAATCTTCCTTGCTAGCGATCCGCCAGACCAGGTGAGAATCCCGAAACTCAGGCTGGAAATTGCGAAGATGTTCAAGAAACCACTTGTCAGCATAGTCATGCCCGTTTTTGAGACTGATGATAGATGTCTCAGAGCGGCAATAGAATCAGTACGATGTCAGATCTACGAGAACTGGGAGTTGTGCATAGTAGACGATAGCTCGACGCGCCAGTCCGTGGCACGAACGCTGGACTACTATCGCAAACTTGATCACAGAGTGAAAGTCAGTTTCCTCCGCAAGAGATCGGGTATTGCACAGGCATCCAACGCGGCGATAGAGCTTGCAATGGGAGAATTCGTAGCGTTTCTTGATCACGATGATCAGCTGACTGATCAAGCCCTGTATGAAGTGGTCAAGTGCGTCAATGAGCACCCTGACGCACATATCATATACTCTGATGAGGACAAGATAGACGTTGACGACAAACGAATCGATCCCTTCTTCAAGCCGGACTGGTCTCCTGACTTATTCCTCTCGATGAACTACATCCCGCATTTCATAGTCTACCGACGTTCTCTTCTTGAAGAGCTCGGGAGCTTCCGCGCAGGCTTTGAAGGGAGTCAAGATTACGATCTTGCACTGAGGGCGGTCGAGAGGACTAACCAAATCTATCACGTCTCGAAGTCCATCTACAGTTGGAGGATGACCCCTACCTCGACTGCACTATCCTTGTCAGCCAAACCGACAGCAAGGGAGGCGGCAAAACAGGCGCTCGCACAAGCTCTTGAGCGACGAGGAATTCATGGGGGAATCCTCGATGGCTATAACCAATGGTACCGCGTAAAGTACATCCCGAAGGGCGACTCGCTCGTAAGCATCATCATAGTAACACATGACAATCCGAACTTGTTGAAGACTTGCATAGAGAGCGTTCAGAAGAAAACGGCATATAGAAACTTCGAGATAGTGGTAGTTGATCACGATAGTCGAAAGCCGGAAACGTTGGATTATCTGCGATCTCTTGGCCACAGGATCATCAGATTCGAGGATGAATTCAACTTCGCAAAATTCAACAACTCCGCATCTAGCACAGCACGGGGACGCTACTTACTGTTCCTCAACGACGACACCGAGGCCATGCAAGCGGATTGGCTAGGGGAGATGGTCGGGATACTTGACACCAGAAACGATGTGGCCTGTGTTGGAGCGAAGTTGCTCTATCCCGATGGTCGAATCCAACATGCAAGCGTGGTCTTGGGACTGGGAGGAACAGCAGGTCATCCTTTTCGCGGAATGCCAAACGCCGAACCAGGCTACTTTGGATTAGCACACATGATCCGCAACTGCTCAGCAGTCACCGCAGCCTGCATGCTTGTTAGGAGAGATGTCTTCAAGGCTGTAGGAGGTTTCGATGAACGCCTTGTGGTTGGAGGAAACGATGTCGATCTTTGCATCAGAATGAGAAAGGCAGGATACCAGATTGTGTACAATCCTTATGCAGTCCTCTATCATCGTGAAGGGGCAACAAGAGGGAAGGCATTCCCGTCTTCCGACTACAACTACTTCATTAAGAAGCTAAGAGATGATATTGCGAATGGTGACCCGTTTTACAACAAGAATCTGTCAACCGAATCTGAACATGCCTGTTACCTCATCAATCCGCGCCTGCTCGGCTTCTGAGCCAATGACTCCTAGCCAGTTATGAACTTCATGACGCGACGTATCTCCAAGTCCCAGTTCGTTTGCTTCACAGTCTCCGACCCTCTCCTCACAATACTCCTTCGCAGATCATAATCCGCCATGGCCAGCTCAAATGTCTCCAGGATGCTGGATACGGTCGGCTCAGTTAGCAGGCAGTTCTCTCGGTCACGCAGCAGCCACGCATTATCAGGATTCTTGTTGGTGATGACGACACATCCGCTTGCCATCAACTCCCCTGGAAGGTACGAAGGATGCCTAGTGAACATGAAGACCAACCCCATGTCACAGCTCCGATAAAGTTCAGCAGTTTTCTTCAAGCTAAGCAAGCCATAGTTCGTGACGGGGATTGGCATCTCGTGTGCAGTCAGATCCCAGCCAGCAGTAACGATTTCCAAATCCGGATGAGCTCTCTTGAGTCTTTCCAGTGCCAGGATTCCCAGGTCGAAAGCATTCCTCTCCATCGCGGGTCTGGCATAGAAGAAGACGCGGGATACCTTGGACCTAGGCTGATCAGGCGAGGGATAGAACAGATTCGTATCTGGGGTAGGAAAGAAGTATTCAGCGTCACCTCCGTACTGGTTTCGATAGATCTCTTTCAGTCTCGGACCATTCGTGATCCCTAGGAACCCAAATCTGTAGGTCGCTTCTGCAAGTCCATAGTATGGTCCCGCTGCGTAGAATAGTGGCTCGAAATCTTGGATGAGGTAGTACTTGCCTTGTGTGTTGTTGAACTTCAGCGCGACGTATGCAGTCGGCCAAAATGTTGCAATACATATTGTGCTGTCCGGTATCTTAGAAGGGTTGACGAGGACTTCGAGTCTACCCATTTTCGGAAACAGAGATCTGATCTCCGAAGCTGTAGCACGAGGGTCTCGATGGTAGGGGCCATCAAATATGATGATCCTGTTCAATACGCCTTCTGTTGAGAAAGCCTTAGCAAAACGCAGAGCAGTATAAATACCGCCAGCGTAAGGTGAATGATAGTCCGGGAGAAACCAGTTCACACAAGATATCGTCTTGGGCGAAGTCGCATTCCATTTATCCATGATGGCTTTGTTCTTCGCGAGATCCGTTGACGAGAAATCATAACTCAGCAACTCCCTCTTCACATAGCGCGCGCTATCCGTTGACGAGAAATCATAACTCAGCAACTCCCTCTTCACATAGTACCGACACTTGAGCAACGCGTCCACATGGCTCACGCCTATATCTGAGTTCAATCTCCGACTGAGGTACAGAAGAAGTGCTGCGGCCGATCTCCTCAAACCAAACCTGCGTGCATATTGGATCGCGAGCTTAAGAGTTCCCATCACTCAAGATCGCCACAAGTAACCTGAGCCAGTCAATTCGCTTCGCAACAATTCAATCATTCGGTGCTGCACTGATGGTGGGCGATATCTGGAGAGAAGTAGAATACGGACATCAAAGGTTCAGAGAGATCTCAGAACAGACGCGTGATCAGCACACAATGAAGCGCGCGCGTGACTGAGAGTAGCGCCAACCGTTCAAACTTCCCAGTCTTCTATCCCCCCCACATCTGTGAGTATGTTTAGCTCTCTAAAATATGTGTCTGCTGGATATAGATAACTGATTCCCTGAGGAGGTCTTTCGTAATTCCAGTAACTCACAAAATTTTCATGGGTGGGAAACATCCATGACTCACAGACGTACGCTTTGTGGAAGGACTCGATCTTGCCGATTGTGGATGGTCTCCTTACGCTTGTGACAATATGCTCGATACTATTTCCACTGCAGAACTTTGTGAACTCTGACCTGCCTCCTCTGGCAGGATAGAACTGGGTTCCTCTATCTGGCAGTATCTGTTTGGGCTTCCCGCATTGTATCATGTATTCTTCAAGGAGCTTGATCGCCTGCTCTGTTGTTGGGTTGTGGTGGATTCTTGAGCCTGGAATGAAGCGGATATGGTCGCCTAGCGCGCGCTTGCCATGGGCTGTTGCTGTGCTCCCGCTGGAATCTGTGCTTACCCCAGACCTTTCTGGGTGCAGAGATAGGATTATTCAGTCTGTCTTCGACTAGGATTTGATGGATGGTTCTATGGTTGACAGGTGTGATGCCTTCGACGCGCGCGCTTGCCTTCGACCTTGTAGTTTCTTAGGTATCCTTCGATCTTGTTTGGCCCCCAACGTTTGCTGTGTCTCAGCTCGACGATGAGGTTCACTGTTGACTGTGGGGTCTTGTAATATCGGTGTGGTCTTCTAGACTTTACTACCCGCCTCTCCCACCCATCTTTCTGATGGACGATACACCATCGGTCAACGGTCTTCTCGTTTATCCGCAGCGCACTAACGATATCCCTGATCTTCCGGCCTTTCAGTTTTCTATGGATAATCCACCTTCTTCGACGCAGCACGAGATCCAATTATGTCCCTCTCCCAACTCTTCATGACTATTCTCCTCCTTCATATAGAGGGACACATGTTGCTAGCTAGATCATATTGTGTGACTCATCTGGTTGTTCTATATATTTCTGAGAACTCAGAAAGCATTCTTACGGAACTGGCTTGTGTCTCTTGCACCGATGCGTCGTGAGAATTTGTCTCCTCGGGAATACTGGCCGAAACAAGTGTCGGGCTTGCCTGGGGACTCCTCCGATGACATCGCCTCTGCACTTAAGTATCTGACCGCGCCTCTTCGATCAATAGTCTGCATGGACAGGCGACGGCCGGACACATCCGGAGCTGTGAGGTGGAAAGTGGGGAGTCGAATCGCTGAGCTCTACTAGCCTGTAAAGCTAGGAACGCGCGCTGGTCAGACGGAAAGGATGAGATAACAATATCAGTATAGGCTACCCAAACTTCCATTCAATATCAAACAGCGCTGGAACGCTGAGACAACCCGGCTGCTGAGAGAGGCAAATTGTCCAAGATTGCAGAAGTCGCTGTAGTTGTCATCAACTACAATGGAAGGAGGTGGCTTCATCGATAAAGACCCCATGCAGATAATTCTAACAACTTCGTTTTTGATAACGAGATCATTGCCCAAGTGTTGTGGCATGGTTTTCGGATTGGAGAATTCTCTTGTCCGACACGCTATTTTCCAGAAACCTCCTCAATCAGTCCAAGTAGGAGCTTGTCCTACGGTTATGGCGTCCCAAAAAACTATAATAAAACATGATGGCACGGGTGAGTATCCATCTTCCGAAGTATATGAGAACTAAGCATCCCTAACATTGGAAGGAGGAAGCGAACTTACGCTTCCGTAAGAAGCGGCCTCACGTTTTGATGAATGAAATAATTTCATATGCTTTCCATGAGTGAACGGTAGCTTGCCTCGTATGGCTTCAAGGCAGTATACGCTTTATCATCAAAAGTCTTAGCAATCACCTCATTTGCCCAGCTGACCAAGCGTCGAAATTCCCCTCTCAAAACCTCAGGATACCCACTTTGGAGCTCTATCCTATAATTGTAGAGATTTATCAAAGCGGCTAGCGGCTTTACACCATCAGAAGCATTGGAGGCATAGTAGGCACCGTAGGGTCGAAGTGCCACTCTCACAGCACCGACTGTTATGCCACTAGTGGCCGCCCAGTCGATAAGCCTCTGATAATCACCATTACGCGCTTCAGGGCAGATCCTCCGTAAATCTGGTCTGAGATAGTAAATGTCGAAAAGCACTGAGAGAGGTCTGATGACGGATCCTTTCGATGCAAGAGAATAGTCCTCTTTGAGAAGCGTCAAGTTGGGGTTGTAGTAAGGATCGCCTCTAATGAAGAAGCTTCTCCACCGATCTATCATGTAGGTCTCGTCCTCGAACGGATGCATCTCGCCTCTAGTTGCGCTCTCATGATGGCGCAGCACGGCGTGTGGTGTATAGACGATTCGGTATCCCTTCTCCCTCACACGTAGACAGAGGTCTATATCGCCGAATGCCACCTTGAGATTCTCATCGAACCCGCCAACCTCCTCGAATACGTTTCGCTTCATCATTGCACAGGCGGCCGTCACTGCACTGCAATTTCGAATGACCCTGTGTAGATCGAAGTATTGAGAGTCGTCTGCCAGCTTGTACTTGAATGCGTGCCCAGCCACTCCTCCAACCCCTACGATCACTCCTGCATGCTGAATTGTGCTTGGAGCATGCACGGTTTCATCACTAGGATATAGCAGGAGCCCCCCAACTATTCCGACCTCAGTACGCTGTGAGTGCTCAAGCATTGCGCCCAGCCAATCCCCATCAACAACCTCAACATCATTATTCAAGAAAAGTAGATGTTCACCTTTAGCATGCTTAGCACCGAAATTATTGATCTTTGAGAAGTTGAAGGGGCCCTCAAACCTTACGACGGTATGAGGTTGAGATTTAAGATAGTCAAGGGTAGCGGGTTCGATGCTTTCGTTATCAACGATGACTATCTCGTAGTTCTTGTAAAATGTGTTTGACTCGATGCTCTCTATGCAACGATTCAATAGATCAAGCCGGTCCTTTGTCGGTATTATGATGCTCACTAGGGGTGTGCCTCTGATTGAGTATTGAATGTGGTAGTGACCGCCAAAGCCGTCTGTTACTTCTCCGGACAGCCCACGCCTATTAATAGCCTCGCGTAAGGCCTTCTTTGAAGCCTCCCGAGCGTATGGCTTCGCCTCCGTCGAGGCTGCAGCGGAGCCGCGAACTTTACGCCAGCTGTAGAGAGGTCTTGGAAGGTGCGCAATCTTATCGGTCAACTCCGTAACCCTCAAGAACAGATCATAATCTTGGCTACCCTCGAAGCCCAAGCGGAAACCGCCAACCTCATCTATCAAGCTCTTTCTTATCACATTGAAATGGCATAAGTAGTTCATAGACAGCAAAAGGTCTGGGGACCAATCAGGCTTGAAGAAGGGCTCAACCCTGCGGTCATTCAAATCCTTCTTATCTTCATCACTATAGATCAAATCCAATTTCGGATTCTGATCAAGAACCTTGACAACCTCAAACAGGGCATCCTTTGTAAGCTCATCATCATGGTCCAAAAATCCCACAAAATCCCCACTAGCCATCGCTAAGGCTTCGTTCGACGCCCCAGAGATCCCGAGATTTTTTTCCAGAAATCTAACCTTGATTCTGTTATCCCTTGCGCCATAAGACTTGAGAATCTTCCTGACATATGCATTTGTTGAGGCATCATCAACTATGCAGAGTTCCAAGTTGGGATAGGATTGATTTGAAACGGATTCTATCGCTAATTTGAGCCATTCTTCACTCGTATTGTAGACAGGCATAACAATACTGATCTTCGGTTTGAAACTCAGCTTTGAAATTTCCTGCTGCATTTCAAGAACTTTCTTTTCAGTCAAGTCATTGTTCTTTAGCCATATCTGATACTGTTCATCACGATCAAGCTCAAAGAATTGCTTACGTCGCTTAACATAATGATCGACGGTCTTTCGAAATAGGCCCTGCAAACCTTCATCCAGAGCGATGCCCAGAGCCAGGGCAAGCTTAGCGCGTGCGCGCTGAAGGAGCTCGAGTTTCTCCGATGAGCGGTCTTCCAGTTCTCTCTTCTTAATGGACTCAGTCCTAGCTGAAAGTTCTGTTGAGTCCTTAGAAATTTTGTCGATCAATATGATTTTTCGATAGGAGGGTTCTAGATTGTCGTACTGGTAGAATGCAAAGTTGTAAAGTTGGTTCACCCGTTGATAGACTTCTGGACTTGAGATGCGAAAGTTCAACATTTGCATTGGAAGCCAGCTGCTCAAGAAACCGTTTGAGAACTCCAAATGAACTAGCTTCTGGGAATCGAGGAAATTTCGGAGCTCATTTAGATTCGGAAGGCCATACATGGCGTGCTCCCTGAGATTCTCGTCCTCTCGTCTAAGCACATTCACGACGTAGTCGTAGAGAGTATCTTCTGCCCTTCTCACGTCTTCCGAATCAAAAGGGGCGGCTATGGCTACGAAGCGTCTGCTCACTCTAAGTAGTTCGTACAGAACTGGAAGACGTTTTCCTTTAGGAAGATGATCCAAAACATCGATGCTGGTAACGGCATCGAAAACTCTGCTCCTAAAGGGCAAGAATTGACAGTCGGCTCTTATGAAATTTCTCTTCCTGCAAACCTTCAAGTCTATAACGTACGTTTCATCCATGGGCAAAAAGTCTGAAATGACGCCTGGATGACCGCCGACATCCAAGATAGCCGCGTTTCGAATTCCCTTGACGGCATCGATGATCTCCTTTGTAAGCATGTACCTCTGGAACATATCAAATGGGAGTCTTCGATTCAATCCAGATCTCATGCAGATAGATCCTCTATTCTACTCCTCGATATCATTCAGAACTCGAATGTTGGTCGCGATTTTCACTTAAATGTATATTGTCGGTCTTCTTATTTTGATCAAGCGCTCTTTCTAAAGGGCTTGGACCCGATCTGAGGCCTCCGAGTATCAGTTCATAGTAATGTCTTCTCCTAGTGCCTAAAGGGAATAATTTGTGTAGAAAATTCTCGTACTTTCTCAGGATCTGCCAACTTATGCTTTTGTGGATCTCTTGGATCTCTACGTTTCTGAATTGCAGCAATTCTTCTATGTTCTTGACATGATCCTCCCTGAGTTTAAATTCTTCATGTAGCCAATTACGGAATACAGCGCTTATCAGGTGAGCGATCAGGCCTTCAACATTCATGGGCAAAAGGTCGCGCAAATGGGGAGGTTCCAAGGCGGGGCTCACTTAGCCCTGTCCTTAATGGTGACTCCCTATCCAAGAACGGAAGAACCATCAACCATCGTTTTAACGACTCGGTCTAGGTCCTCTCACATGGTCAGGTGGAAAGAATGAAATAACAATATCAGTATAGGCTACCCAAACTTCCATTAAATATCGCACAGCGCTTGAACCCTGAGACAACCCGGGTGCAGAGAGAGGCAAATTGACCAAGATTGCAGAAGTCGCTGTAGTTGTCATCAACTACAATGGAAGGAGCGTGCGCTGAGGGAGGGAGGATTACGCGCGCTGGGGTCCATGATTCAGAAAGGCTTCTATACTCACAATGGAAGGTTGGTGGAAGATTGGCATCATATTGGCAACGCCGGCGGGCGGTTCCCATAATCCGAATATTGAGTAGGTGACTGAACCTGATTGGAGGGTCTTTGGTTGGTGGAGCATGCGTGCGTGTTGCAGTGATGGTACTTAACTATAATGGATTGAGGTGGCTACCCAACTGTCTATCAAGCATCGCTAATACTGATTATCCAAACCTAGACATTTACTTGGTGGATAATGGGAGTACCGATGAATCTGTGGATTATGTTCAGAAACGTTTTCCAGGGGTTAAGATAATCCGCTACGGAAGGAACTTGGGTTATGCAGAGGGATATGACAGAGCAATAGAGAAGGTTGAGGCTGATTATGTTCTGCTAATGAATACTGACACTCAGGTTTTGAATACGAGTTGGGTTAAGTGTTTAGTTGATGCCGCTACAGCAGATTCAAGAATCGCTGCTGTCGCTTCCAAGTTGGTCTCAATGGAGGATCACTCACGACTGGACTCAGTTGGGGGAATGGGAATACCCTTCTGGAGAGGCTTCGTTGACATAGGGCGAAAAGAGCTTGACCAAAGGCAGTATGACTCTGGGAGTTTCGAACCTTTCTCATTCTGTGGGGCGGCTGCCCTGATCAGGAGGAACATCTTTGTAAAGGTTGGAGGCTTTGATGGCAGGTTCTTCCTTTTTAGTGAAGAACCCGAATTGTGTTGGCGGCTGAGACTCTTAGGATATTGTGTAGCTTTTGCACCTGAAGCCAAGGTTGCCCACTATTTCTCTGGTACATTCGGAGATAAGACCGTGAACACACGTAGGCTCTACTATTGTCATAGACATCTTTTGACTGCGATCCTCAAAAATTGCGGCTCCTCACTCCCTTGGGCTCTAAACAGCTATTTTCTTTTGAGCCTAATAGCCGCTGCAGGCTTCTTAATCTATGAGCCTAGGAAGGCGATCGTGGTCGCAAGAGCGATCCTGTGGAATCTGCTCAATTTCAGGTATACATATGCTTGGCGGCTAAGAGTGCAGGCCAGTAGAGTTACTAGCGAGGAGGAGATACTTTCCAGCATGTACCTGCCCATTAAGAAGTGTGAGCCTTCTGAACACGTTTACCTACGGCGCATACTAGCGTGCGCCAATACCTCTTTTATGAGTGGTTTAAGAGAGGCTTTCTTGGAGATGGTGATATGGAGGAACATTGGGCGCAAAGGTTTGTCGACATAGACACCTTTCTTGGTAAACCGCTCAGTCTTTTAGCGCGCGAAGCAAACCAGCTTGTTCTATCAGAGCTGGAGCTGTTCAATAGGGGTAAGGTTGAGGCTGAGATGACCATAATGGGCAGGGTTGGCGTTTGTGAGGGAACAGTGATTCCTAAAGGATGTTGCGTTAGAAGCCCTGAGATTATAGGTAAGAATTGCGAGATCGGCGCTGGAACATATATCGGACGTTACACATCCATCGTTGACAATGTTGTCATTGACGGCGGCGAGATAGAGAATACAATAGTCCTGGATAACTCAATCATTCAATGTGGGAAGCAAATAGTCGACAGTCTGATAGGCACCAATTCCAAGATTGTTCTGCGGATACAAATTTGCCTAAAGGATAAAAGCTGATGGCTGGCGAAAACGCGTTCATGAGCCTCTGAATTGGTGTAATCATGGTTCCCGAACTGGTTTGATTGGTGCTTTGGAAGGGGATTATTGTCTTTGTCTAGGGGTTATTCGACAGCTCTAGTGACTGGCGGTGCAGGCTTTATCGGCAGTCACATAGTTGATAGGCTGATCAGGAACGATCTCGAGATTACAGTTCTTGACAATCTTGTTTCTGGAAGAGAAGAAAATCTTTCAGCATATGTCGGGAAGAAGAGTTTTCATTTCGTGAAAGGCGACATAAGGGATCCCAAGTTAGTTCGACACCTGATCAAGGAGGTCGATGTCGTCTTTCACCAGGCGGCTATCATAGAAGTCCCCCTGTCCGTTAAGGATCCTAAATCTGTTCACGACGTGAATGTAAATGGCACATTGAATCTGCTAGAGGCTAGCCTCAACTCAAATCTTGGAAGATTCATTCTTGCTTCTTCATGTGCAGTCTACGGAGATTCCAATGTTACGCCTCAGCATGAGGGCTTACCATCTTCCCCTCTTTCTCCTTATGCCGCTTCCAAAGCTTCAGCTGAAGCATATTGCAAGGCGTTCCATGAGGTTTACGGCCTCGGAACGGTCTCTCTTCGTCTCTTTAACGTCTACGGTCCCAGGCAGGTGTCCGGAGAGTACAGTGGAGTCATAGCGAAGCTTGTTGATAGGCTGTTTAGAAGCGAACCGCCTATCATCCATGGTGATGGTGAACAGACAAGGGACTTTGCGTATGTAGAAGACGTTGTTGAAGCGCAGGTTCTTGCTTCAGTATCTAAAGAGGCTCCCGGAGAGGTGATCAACGTGGGAACCGGACTCGCTGCAACGATAAATCAGTTGACGGAAACGTTGATGGATGTAATGAATGTAACGCGGGTTAAACCGAACCATGATGAGCCTAGACGTGGGGATGTTAGGCACAGTTGCGGGGACATAACCAAAGCGAAGAGGGTGTTAGGTTACCAACCCAAGTTCTCCCTAAAAGAGGGACTCAGAAGGTTTGTGGAATGGAAAGAGAGTAAGAGACTGAACACGTAAAGAAGACGGATGCCATCGAGTACCCGCACCCTAATCGTCTTCTGATTTGCTAGTTGTTCCCGTTGAGTTCGTTCGACTGCGCCTGCGCTTCCATTGGAAACACACCAAAATGTAAGCGCGCGCTAGTACATACATCTTAGATGGGATACTTTCCATTCCAATTATAACCCAGCAGTGAGATCAAAACATTACCTTTTCAACAGTCATTCACATTATTACCCTCCCTATTTTAGTTAGTTGAGAAAAAAGCGCTCACTTAGCGGGTCTGTGACAGAGGTGCCCAATGTTTGGGCGGTATGCCGAATATAGTATCTCCTAGAAGGGATTCAAGGGAATCACGTCTAGGACTTCGTAACAGTCTAGGCGGGTACATTGCCACAAGGATCATTTCATCTTCAATCTCACGAGCCATTTGTATCAGCTTTCGTTTCCTATAAGTGGTCTTCAAGTGCCAAACATTCCACAGAATGTTCTTCAAAAGTGCCAATGACATCAGTGGGGCATGTTCGACAATCAGGTAAGATATTGAAGCCATGATCGTGAATAGCAGATAATACGGAAGGGCCCAGCGTAACAGGACGTCTCTGCTACAATTCTTTAGAATTGACCGAAACAAATTCCTCTTGCAGAGATACGTCTTCTCCGTCTCATTCGACCAAGTCCCAGAAGAGTAGTGAGCAACCTTGGCGCCTGGAACATAAACAATTCGATAACCTCTAATTCGAAGTCTCCAAGAGAAATCGGTGTCCTCAAAGAAAGCGAAAAAGGATTCGTCGAAGCCCTCAGCTTCACGGAAGAGGCCCAGCCGGATCAGGGCGGCTCCACCACAAAAAGAGAAAGGCTCGATCGGTGGGTTATCGAACTGCCCCTGATCTATCTCGCCATAGCCTAAGTCGGCTGTACCGCGCCAATATGGTATGCCGAAACCTCCCACAGAGTTCAGTATAGCTGGATTTGAAAGGAATACAATCTTGCATGCTATTGCGCCAACTAGGCTATCTTTCTCGGCTACGCTCACCATTATCCCTAGCCAATTCGGTTCTAGGATCTCGGTGTCATTGTTCAAAAGAGCAACATACTCCGCCTCGACATACTTCATCGCGAGATTGTAGCCTCTCGCGAAACCGAAGTTCTTCTGGAGTTGAATAATCTTGACCCAAGGGAAACTTGCTCGGACGTGATTGACAGATCCATCTGTGCTTGCATTATCAACCAGATATACGGAGTAATTCGGATAATTCGTCTTTGCCAGACTGCCCAAGCATCGATCCAGCCACCTCTTTCCATTATAGTTGATTACGATGACCGCAACTCTAGGGGCAGCTTCGACCAAAATAGCTCGCTCTGTGTATCGTGGTCGGTACAATGTTTTGTATGCAGAATTTAAATTGAGTGGACGCTATTCTGCCGGATCTAAAAAAGGGCCGTCCACCTAAGCGCATTTGATTAGAGCTTTTGAGACAGGTTTGTCTGGTCTAGGCTCTAGACCTAACGATTGTACACTAATTCGCTGAATATGGATATTGTCTTGGTGCCGTCAGGGCAATGAGGTAAGAGATTGTAAAGAACATGGCTGACAAGAAGAAGATGAGCGCTCTAATGTAGACAGAATGGACAACCCAGTATTCCATTACCGCAGAGAAGAAATCCATTGAAAAGCCCGTCCTCAGAACAATTGGGAGGGCCACAGAAAAAGCCTGCAGAGAGATTTCGAAGGCTAAGGCTGACATCCAGAATAAGTGAAGGTAGAATACGTATGAGAACTTGTGTTGTATAGTGAACTTGAACCTCGATGCGAAAGTCTGAATCTTGAGTGCATAGGAAGATGAATGGTTACTGTAGAAGGGCATGCAGTTTATTATTAGAAAGGGAAGTGCCCAAAGTGCGTACTGTGCCTGGATTATTACGGGAGAAAAAATGTATACCGCCGCCAACGACGCCAATACAAAATGATTCATCTCGACAATGTTCTGTTTGGGAGGTTTTCTCCATGCTCTCATACAGATCAGTAGAATTGAGAATCCAAGAAGGAAACTCATTGTCAGAAAGATTGCCTGTGGATTAGCAGATGTCCACAACTCTATTGGTTGATATAGGTATTTTACCCCCCATGGATTGAGGCCGCCCACGAAAAGAGTGGAACTTCGTGTTCCAAAAAGAACGTAGTAGAAAGACTTACTGTCGGTCATGAAAAGTGGAGCTAGGCAGATAATAAGAGAAGTTGCCAAACCTGCCGCGAACAAATAAGCGCGCTTGGCTCTGAGACTCCAAGAAAAGGCTACCGGAATGATGAAAGCGGGGTACAACTTAGTTAGAGTACCTATGCCGAGGGAGAAAGCGCCGAGACAGTATCGGTTCCTGATTAGAAGGTAGAATGCAAATAGTGCAAAAAAAACAGCTACCGAATCGAAGGCGCCATGTATTGAACTCATCCAGATTGTGAGAGGGTTAAGATACCATAGCAGCATGGATTTCTTGGCAAGACCTATGTCCATCATTTGCATGTAGCAGATCTTGTAGAGAAGTATTGCAACCGCCGTGTCTGCCACTAAAATCGGGATCTTGAAGACAAGATTAAATAAAGGTGGGGGGACATCGAACCCGATAAGTGGAGTCGAGATGAACGCAGCTTTGAACAGTGAAGGCGGCCAATCTATTGCAGAAGGCCAACCTAAATTCTCCAAGAATAAGCCAGCTCTAAAGTAGATGATGGTTAGGAAAGACAATACGTACAGCATGACAGGCGGGTAGGCGAAATCGTATACAACATATGGGTTGATGCCCTTCACGATGTCAAACGCGGAGTAGTAGAGATGAACAAAATCATAAGATTGAACGAAGAAAGGGGCGAGTAACAGCCTCACGGTCAATCCAATCAATAGGACGCGCGTCGGATAACCATGCGAGCTGAACATCTTTTATCCTCAGGTCCGAGGGTGTAATCTTTGCGGCTGTTCGTAGATTAATAGGTTAGGTTTGGAGACATCTTCATGAAGACGGCAGCTCAGAGGAAGCCTGATGTTCTTGTAATCTCTATTGTCATCCTTTGCCTTTTAATCTTCGAATCGTTTTATCTTTATTATGTCGATTTCAAGAAGTTGAGCAAAGCTTCAGGTGACGTAGAAGTATATGATGTCCGCTCGGAGATAGATAATAACAATAATTTGGATATCAATGCATCGTTCAGTCTCCATTACTCGATGCCATTTAAGAGCTCCGTCAGAATTGCCGCGGTACCGATCGTAGTGCCCTTGAAGGGCTTCAAAATGGTCTGCATTTACTTCGACGATAGATACGCTACTTCAGGACTTGGGCTGAGAGAGTGGATCGGTCTAAAAGATCATATTCCAATAGAGTTAGAAAAGGTTGGGATTGCCAGCAAGATCGTGGACGCAGATGAACTGAAAGAGCAAATACTACGTGAGGTAGACGATCCCATTATTATCCCTTCAGGGGCTCTCCCCGATACTGTATACGACCCGACGGGTGGACTAATCTCCAGTTGGCTGGAGAGAGGCGGGGTTCTGGTTTGGGCAGGATACAAATTCGGATACGAGATAGCATATAGAAACGGCACATTAGGATTCATCGGCGCCTCCGGACAAAGGAAATTGCTTGGCTACGAGTTAGGGAACGGGAACCTCTCGTCGCCAGATGCGATTGTAGACAACTGGACAGGGTTCGCCAAGGGTCTAGCTTTATCCTATGGTCATGCGTGGATGGGCCCGAATCTGGACATCCTGATTGAACATGGAGGCCTTGCCCTAGGCGGCATTTACAGATCAAAAGAAGGTCCAACATACTCGTCCATCTCTTTTGTACAGGATTCCAAAGGATCGGGCAAGATTGTTATTTTCGGGGGAGGAATAGGATATCCCGGCTCAATTATGGGGGAAGACTCTGTTGCACGAGATATCGCAAAGATATTGTGGAGTGGATTGCCCTTTTCGCCAAAAACCTTCTATCGACTCGAGGGCAAAGAACCATTTATTGTGTCTTCAGCAGTCGGCTACATGTCCTACCAAGTGGAAGGACAAGGGACCATAAATGATACTCTGCAGATGAGAGGAGTGGGTCTGCCATCTGGAGAGCACCCCACAGCTGCTGGGATCGTCTTACTGGTTTTCTCATTAAGTCCCTATAGTGAATTATATGTGAAGCATATCGGCTTATTCTCAATCGACAGAAGTGGATCCTAGATTTGCTAAGCCATTGGACCGTATTACGCAATGGAGAGAAATGAAATCTAAGAAAAGAATCCAAGTATCTTGGAAAAAAGCACTCATCAGGTTGTGGTTCAGTTGAATCCGAAGGTTTCGGTAGTAGTTCCAACAAGAAACTCGGAACGAACGATTGACGCTTGTTTAACGTCTTTGCTGAAAAACCAGAGCGTCCATGAGATTATAATTGTAGACGACTCAAATGATGCGACTAGAGAGAAGGTTTCGAAGTACCCCGTTAGACTGATTCATGCGCCGGGAAAAAACAAATCTGAGGCGCGGAATTTAGGGGTCACTTGTGCAACTGGTGATGTCATCGCTTTAACAGATGATGATTGTGTAGTTCCGGAAGGATGGGTAGAAAAAGGCTGCAATCACTTTAGTAATGCTTCGGTGGGGGCTGTCGGAGGGCCAAACCTAACACCAGAAGACTCAACCTCTCGAGAGAGATGTGCAGGCATGGCACTGAGTTCGTGGTTTGGAACTGGCCCCAGCGTGCGTCGTTATTCAATAGTCAATGACGAGGCCCAATTTAGAGAGGTTGATGAGTCCAAATTGATTTCGTGCAACCTTTTCCTACGTAAGACGGCCTTGGAGGCGGTGGGCTTATTCGACCCAGGGCAGATCCCATGTGAAGAAAACGAGCTCTTGCACCGAATGAAGCAGAGCGGGTTTAAGCTGGTCTATGTCTCATCGTTGTACGTTTGGCACAAGCGTCGCCATGTATTCCTTCCGTTTGTAAGGCAGATTTACTCGTATGGAAAAGGAAGAGCGCTGATGATAAGAAGGTCTGCTTCGTCTTTCAAAGCCGTTTACATGATTCCGCCAATCTTTGTTATTGGGCTCGTTTTAGGCTTCACCTTATCCTTTGCCAACTCATATGTCGGTCTGGTCTATGGTTCCGCAGTCTTGATGTATCTTGCGCTTGACGCAATTGCCTCAGTTCAGATGATTCTTGCAGAAAAAGTGAAGTTTGCATATTTTTTTCCTTTGATGCTGACTTTTTGGTTGGTCCATACAGCATACGGGACAGGGTTCCTGCGAGGCTTGTTCAAAGGCACAAACAGTCAGTGCTCGGCTACATGGGCGGTATGATTTTAGCAACGATGCTTAGGAGTACGAGATAATAGTATTCTTTCCTCTTATGCTTGGAAGAGTAAGCTAAGACTAAGCCGGGGCGTCTCATCGCATCCTTAGGTAAGCTGTCGCGAAATAGGATTCCGTCACTAAGCCTACGCATTTTTTGCACGGTTCTTCTCTTTTTCAGAGTCCGCGGAAGCTGACGCATGACGTAAAATAGAGCTTGAGCGTATGCCTTCCCTGTGTCATCTGAATCCTTCTGTGTCACAGTTCTGCTGAAGTGAAAAAGGAGCATGAAGGCTTCGCACAGAAGAAATGCCAGTAAGGATCTTGAGCCTAGATTCTTGATACACGATGATATTCTATTCTTCTCGTGTAGGTAAACGCGATACCGGAGCGGGTGCTGTCCAAAAACAGAAGATCTATAATGCTTCACTTCCACATTAGGAGCAAGTAATATCTTTAGACCTGCTAGTCTAGTCCGCCAACCGAGATCTCCATCCTCATAGTAGGCAAAGTAATCAGCATCGAACATTCCAAGTTTATGAAAATGAGACTTGTTCATGAGGAACGCCTCGCCCGCTGGGAAGTCTACCTTAGGAGAGGGATTTTCGGTGTCCAGCGGGATATAGTAATGTGCTGATGGATAGAGTATTTTGAGTTCAGAGATGTATGCTCGTTTCGACTCATCGTAGATTCTTGGGCTGACTGCTGCCAGTTCCATATTGGCGATTGCATGTTGAACCATCTTGCGGATCCAGTGAGGCGGCAAAACGACATCTTGGGTGATGAAGGCTAGAAATCGTGATTTGTCTGATGCACTTGCCGCCCCTAAGTTCATTCCAGCGGCGTAACCGAGGTTTTCGGAGTTTTCGAGGATTTTGTTGATTCGAGTTGCATATTTCTCTAGCACGGAGAGACTCCGATCACTTGAAGCATTATCGACGATTACGACCTCGTAATCAAGATAGTCCTGTGATAGGACTGAGGCGAGGCATTTCTCAATGGTGTCTTTTCCGTTGTGGTTAAGCACTATGACAGTCACGAAGGGGGATTCCTTTGCCATGCTGGCTCTCAAAAGTCTTAGCCCCGCGACATGAAAAATCTTAATGCGCAGTTCAACTGGTTCTAAACCGCTAATAAGGATGATGAAGAGCTGCACACGGATCTGTGTAAAACTTTAATTTGTTCAAACAGAGAATTGTGCAGTTTCCTTTGGTATCGATGAGTGTAGAGAGAGAGAGTAGATGCTGCAGAGAATTAAGGGAGTTTATCTCAGGAAATCGTGCATTGAGAAATGTAGGCATCCAAAGACTACGACTCTATCAATGATCGCGATTGTCTCATCAAGCTTCTTTCTATATGTGCAGCTCGCCAGAAACGGCGATCCCCTACTTGGCGTAATCGCTGTCCTATCTTTTCTGGTTTTCTTCCTCCTTGTGGAACCCCACGTCAACGCGCTTCTCCCGATTAAACGAGTTCGGATCTTTGACAAGAATCCGCCTGTTCTCTTCCTCTTTGCCTCAGCCATACTATTTCTCATTTCAGCCTTAGTTGTACTCGGTGAATTCATTCCCGTTGAAGGGGGACATATGATCCTAAAGGACTACTCGAGTCTTTTCACTGTCGTAACATACTCTGTGGAGCTGCTGATAATAGGGCTTATATTTCTGTTAACTTGGCCATATGCTAGGGAGATGGATCTCACCATCGACATCGCACGAGTTCAAAGATAAGGCAAGTTCTACTAGTGAAAGGTGGCAAGACCGGAATGCCCTTGAAATGGAGTCAGTGCCTATTTATCATTGTTTTTTTGATAGGCATAGTAACAATCACTCTTTCACTCAACGTGAGTCGTTGGCTTCCCTCCTACGACCCTAACACCTTCACTGAGAATTTTTCGGATCCCATACTAAATTTAAATCTATGGCGATTTGTCGGAGAATATCCAAACACAGACGCTCCCAAAGGTACCTATTCCATCCAAAATTCAGAGATTACTTTGAACGCCCCCCCAGGTGGAGTCAGTTTCTTAAGACATTCCTACGTAACCTTTTGGCCTTCAGGAGTGAACTCCGGAGCTTGGATGGGCTCTATTGAATTCTCGGTAAGGCTCAATAATCTGTCAGATAAGAAAGCGTCACTGAAGCTGGCGAGGATTGATGGCGGTTGGGCTGGCGTTGTCAACTCGCAGCTCATATACTATGACGAGGTGGGAGGCACTGGATATTCGCTTCAAAATAGTATTGATAGCAATTGGCATTCCTTCAAGATTCATTTTGGCTATTCAGGAAGAGAAGTTTACTGGGATGGGCGGTTTGTCGCTTCTATCCCTAACGTTCAGACGTTCACGTATCTCATTCTGGGGCATGCAGACTCTGAGAGGTCCGTGGGAGGATCTGCCTCCTTTGCGTGGGTGAAAAGCAATGTGGAGCATAGATGATAAGTATCTCAACTGATCGTGTTGAAATCTGTCGACGGCTGTACTCAACTTATTTGGGAAATGGGGACCATTGGATAACCGTTGCGACTTAGGATTTGCAGTAAATTCTGAAATAGAGATAGCATTTCCTTGCCGATTCTCTTTCTGTGACGGTATGGCATTGCTGCTGGGGCTTGGATTTTGAACTCCCAGAGATGAAAGTCCATAACAATGCTGTTGGAGAATAGGCGACAAATGCCTAGAATACGCATGAAAGCTTTCAGATCAAAGTTCCTCAAGGTAACGCCCGCTAGCGGCAACAAGAAGCACGATAACGGTATCTCAATAAGGTCCAAATTGTCCTCATTTTCGCGGTATATGTTCGCGTACGAAGGATGATATGGTCTTCTTGAAGCGAACATGGCTTCGAATCTATTACTTCTTCCCACAAAGAAATCGAATCGTTGAGCAGGAACGGATGAATCAATAGAGTAATTCAAATCCTCCAGAACTATTGCTAGACCCGTGTGAGGGAGGAAATAGGGGCACCTGAATGCTGAAACTTCGCAAAATTGTTGGAGAATTCGTGTTGCCCCTCGTACGTCATTTTGAACCGAGCTTAAGCTTCTCCTGTTGTAGGGGGGATCGTGAATGTAACCGTGGCAGCCTACTTCGTGACCGTCATCAAGAATCTTATTTACTACACCCGTATCTTGCTTAATCGAACTGCCGAGAACGAAGAACGTACTTTTTGCACGATATCTGTTGAGAAGGCTCAACAGGTCTCTGATAACGAGAGAATCTAAGTCAGGGCTTTCTACATCAAAAGTAATGCTAATCTTCGCAGTCAATTTGCTAAGCCTTCCTGCCCGAACATACGATTATCGACGCGAGTCCGTTTAGAATTGGAGTCATTTCGATGATCTTTTCAAGGAATACTATTATTGGAAGGCAAGCGTCTGGGAGACTTTTAGAAGTGATAAGGATTATTTTACAGCATACCGAGGAGAGTTTAGCAGTCTCAAATAGGCGCCTTACTTCATTGACTGAAAAGTGTCTGTCATGGGGATGGGGTGCGACTAGTAAACGTTTGAGAAACAGAAAATAGGGAGAGTACTTGTTAGGAAAATCAACCACCACCGATCCTCCTGTGGCTGCTGTTCTTGAAAATTCATTGATAGCCCTTTGTGGGTTCGGAATATACCTGACAGTTGAGAGTGAAGCGACCATATTGAATGAGCCTGATTTGAAGGGTAAGTATTCAGCGTCAGCCAATACGACGCTAATATTGTTAAGATTAGCCTCCTTACATAGAGTTTTCAGCTTCTCCAATTGTCTTCGTGAAAGATCCAAGCCTGTTACAGCGAACCCCATATTAGCGAATTCCATAGTATACGACCCATCAGCGCACCCGACTTCCAACATAGGACTTGATGGCGAGGTTGCGAGCCTAAGGAAGGTCACAATCTTTCTTTTCTTGAAGTAAAGTCCTGCTTTCGATGAATATCCTTTGGAGTAGTCTTGAATTTCGTCGTAGTACGTTCTCAGTTGAATCTTGATTTGGCTCATTTCAGTTCCCTATCTGCAATTCGCTTCTCTAAGATGCTATATTTACTGAGTCAGTTAGCTAGAGTCGTGATTCTGAGAATAGTTAGTGACCGTAATGTGAGTGTTTCTGAGGAGTATCCTAATTACATAGAATATGCAGATACTCATGAAGATGGATCTTGCCATTATTGCGATGGGTCCAATCCATAATGGGGCTTTGTAAAGGCCTAGAATCAACTGCGACAGTTCGAACAGTCGAGTATTGTAGTCGGGTATGAAAAAGAAACTGTGGCCATGGGATGCGAAATAGTAGCTGAAGTATATTAATTCGAATAAAAATGCAGTTAATGTGAATAGTATGGGGTAGGGCCTGGGCGTTCTGTTAAGTAGATAGTCTAATGTTATGATTGGCAGAATCCATAATAGCAATTGCGGATGCCAAAATGAAAGGCCAAAAATTATTAGGCAGAAGCCCAGGATGGCATCTAATATGGACTTCTTCCCAGTTTGCCAGAATTCGGACATAACGAAGATGTAAAGCACACAGAGGACTATAGTCAATCCGATTTGTACGTGAATATAGCTGGTTTTCGTAGCATAGGTTTCAAGAAAGAATCCAATGAAGAAGGTGGATCCCTTCTCGAAGTAGTAGTCAAGAAGTCCTGCTAAAGGCTTGAGTGCTGATGTTCTGCTAAGCAGGGGGATCAGAATTCCGACTGCAAATAGTATTACTGTTGCTCCAAACTTTAGCGCGCCCTTTACCTCCTTCTGTTTTCCGAGTACTATGATAAAGATTGGAAGCAAAAGGATTGGATAGGGTTTGAGAAATGTGCTGACCATCAATGTTGCACCCGTTAGAATGTACCGACCCTTGAGGAAGTAGAAAATGCTCATCAGGAAGAAGAATACAACTATCACATCATAGTTTCCGAACATCTCCGATGTTATTGTCACGTAGGGATTGAGAAGCCACAAGGCTGATGCGGTTAATGACCTGTTAGACGAACCAGTGTACCAAAAGGCGATCTTGTAAATCGCGAAGGCGCATAAACCGTCAAATATGATCAGAGGCAACTTCAAGAGTAAAATTAGCACTTGAGAGCTCAGGGAGGGAATGAAGTACCAAAAACCCGCAATCGATTGCATTGGAGGATGGTCGAGTGGAAGCAGCTGCCAAACTGTGTAGATTCCTTTTTCCATCAACATCCAAAGGAAATATGCGCCGTCGGCCTTAACAAGCGCCCACAGGTCCAGAGGACCAATGAACAAAGCACTGTTCAAGAAATCTTCACTAAGGGGTGTAAAAATGGCGAGTACGACTTTTGCAATCATAACGCACAGGAATACCAGTGAGAGCTTCGGATGCTCGTCAATGAACGACAGGGCTCGAGTAAACAGCGTTCTCATGCTATTACACGATTTGAGTCGTTCGTATTGCAACCTCCGGTCCTAAGCCGGATCTGTGATCCAATCTTTCGCGCGATAAGAAGAAATATCCATCAGCAAGACTCATGCCTGCCTTAGGTCGATACTTAAGTGGGTTGTGTTTAAAACCATTGTCTACTAGCGATGGAAAGGGATAATATGTTGTGGGCCATCCCTAAGCTTACGTGATAGGCCTCAATTGATAAGAGGAGAAATGATTGCTTCCAGGGCCGTATCTTAATATCTTAATCTCCGTGATTATTGGGTTCATAGTCGTCTACTTCACAACCCCTAGAGCCGCTCGAAGACTAAAAGAAAGAGGGGTGACAGGCGTTGACGTGCATAAGCCAGAGAAACCTTCGGTCCCGACTATGGGCGGCCTGGTCTTAGTAGCTGGCTATTTGGCTGGTATTCTATGGTCCTTGGCTGCGTTTCCCGATTTCTTCAAAGAATTGACCGGCATCTTGTCAACTATCCTCATGATCTCAATGGTAGGGATGATTGACGATATTCTGCAGCTGCAACACAGTATCAAGGTGATACTGCCAATAATTGCTTCATTGCCCCTGATACTTGTGGTTAGCGAAGACAGGGTAATGACGCTTCCCCTCATAGGTCTTGTCAAGGTTGGCATTTTCTATCCGCTATTGCTTGTTCCGATCGGCGTGGTCGGGGCCGCTAATCTCACTAACTTGCTCGCAGGCTTCAATGGTTTGGAAGTTGGAATGGGCCTCGTAGCGATTGCGTCGCTCTCCCTCTGTGCCTTTCTCATCGGTAACCTGAAGGGTATGGTTATTCTCACACCTATGATTGGAACATTACTTGCGTTTTTGGTCTTTAATTGGTGTCCGGCAAAAATATTTCCCGGCAACTCCGGAACATATGCGATTGGAGCAATTATAGCTGCTGGTGTCATTGTTGGAGAGATGCAAGTTGCGGGGATCATCTGCCTTGCTCCATATATTTTGGAGTTCTTCATTAAGCTAAGAAACCTGTTTAGAGGCCAGTGCTTCGGGCAAGTAAATAGGGACGGCACACTCTCACCTCCAAGATCTCCAACCGAATCCTTGACTCACGTAATTATGAAACTCGGGAGCTTCAGAGAGTCAAGACTTGTTACCATACTAATCGCCATCGAAGCAATCTTCGGAGGTATAGCAGTTCTCGTTACCTATCTTAGCATCTTCTATCCTTGATTCCCCTCTGGATTCTAACGCGGTATGATCACTCTGAAAAGACCCATTGAGGCGGTCACCAACTCTGGAGCAATTGTGCATGAGAGCATTGATCTTGGGATCGAAGGAATATCCTGCGTTGTTCAAGCTGGAGGGCTGTGGGGGAATAGAAGTGCATGTACAAGCGGTGGTGAAGAATCTTCAAAGAAAGAATGTGGAACTTTTCCTAATAACGAGGAGAGGAGTGGGGCAGAAAGCAACTGAGCACCAGAGTTCTCTGCACGTATATCGAGTCCCGTACGTTCCCGTGAGGCTCTTTCGGACATTTACTTTCAATATGTTTTCCTTCTTTGTAGCCTTGTACTTAGTAAGCAAGTATGAGATTCATTTAGTGCACGCAAATGACTTCACATCAGGATTTTTCGGGGTATTGGTGAAGCGTCTTCTTAACAGACCGTTACTGGTAAGTGCGCCAGCCTTTGGGTCCCGGCAGCCGGAGTGGCCGTCAATAGTGAAAGTCATTCTGAGATTCCTGGAGGAAATATCACTAGAAAATGCAGATGGCATTTTTCTTTTTACTCCCGATGATATTCGATATGTTCATACGCGGTATGGCCTTGTTAACGGGAAAATCGATTTGTTAGGCAATGGAGTTGATGTTGAGAGGTTTGAAGCTGCAAAACCTGTCCCACTATCAGAGATCAATTGCCAGATTCAGCCGGAGTCGAAGATAATCACTTTTGTTGGAAGGCTGACAAAGTCGAAGGGTCTTGGCGTTCTCATTCAAGCTTGCGTTCAACTAGTTAAGAGGGAAAACGTGCTTCTCTTGATAGTGGGTGATGGTCCTGAGAGATCTTTCATCACGAACCTGGTTTTACAAAAGGGTCTGAGAAATCGTGTAGTCCTGCTTGGTACTCGCAGAGACGTGGAGAGACTGTTGCGTATCTCCGACATATTTGTTCTCCCTTCCTTGTATGAAGGATTTCCAGTGGCATTGCTCGAGGCAATGGCCGCAAGGAAGCCGGTAATAGCTACGAAGGTGGGCGGCGTCCCGATGATAGTCAAGGACGGCGTCAACGGTTTGTTAGTGACGCCCGGAGACTCTCAAGAATTATCTGACAGACTATTTCGACTTCTGGGCGACAAAAGCCTACGTGCTGAACTTTCAGAGAACGCCTACCGGACTGTGAGAGAGCATTACTCATGGCCTGTCATCGCTGAAAAGATCCTCAACGAGTACCTATTTTTGGTTGAACACACTTTTCTGGTTGGCACTGCCAGATCTTCATGATTTGTTACTCTATCGATTAACGCATTGCAGACGTGATATGATATGGCAATAATAGTCACTTACTCAACCGACAGTTCTGTAGAATTGGCCTTAAAGAGAGGTAATTTCGACGAATTGAAGAGGGAGGTCGAGAGTTACTCAGAAATAGATAAGGTTTGGTTGGTTACTCAAGACACCATAAACTACTCGAATCGCTTCTTTGATGTTCTTCATTTCCCTTGCGGGGTGCGTATTTCAAGACCATTAAACTGGCTAATCTATTATCTCAGAGCTTTCTTGACTCTGCGTAAGCACGCTCGTGTTACATCGGCGATAAGAGCCTACGGTGTCGGTTGCCCACACGCAGCGTTACTCTCTAGGATCTACAGAGTTCCCCTCGTCGTATCCTACGAGTACGACTGGTCGAACCAATTGCTAGTGACTGGTCGAAGAAGTCTCAGCTACTTCTTCAGGATTATTGAAAACTTCACATTTTACTCAGCTGATGTCGTTGTGGGGCTATCGCGAAGGTTGTGTGAGATAGCGAAGAGAAGGGGGGCCAAGAATGTTTCTTGTATCACGAATGGTGTTGACATGAAATCTGTCCCAGTAGTTTCAATTGATGAGAAAGAAAAGCGAAGGGAGACCTTTGGTTTGACGAATAGGAAGATCTTATTGTTCGTAGGGAGACTTCATCGCATCAAGCGAATTGGTGATCTAATACAAACTGTCGATATACTGCTTAAGAAAGGACTAGATGCTTCGCTTTTGATTGTTGGAACGGGAGAAGAAAGGAATAACCTAAAAAAGCTTGTTAGCGAAATGAATTTGGAAAACGAAGTTCTTTTCGTAGGAGATGTTCCCCATGAGCAAGTCTACCGGTTTATGCAGATCGCTGATGTCCTGGTTCTGCCATCCCTCATGGAGGGAAACCCGAGAGTCCTAATCGAGGCGATGTTCTGCAGACTGGTAATAGTTGCTACAGACGTTGTAGGAATAAATGACCTCATCCTGTCCGGAGAAGATGGCCTGTTGGTTAAACCATTCCGCCTGGGGGAACTGAGCTTAGCCATAGAACTTGTTCTGTCGGATCAAGTCCTTGCACGTAGGCTTGTGAATCGGGCTTACAAAAAAGCTTCTGAAAATTTCGATCTTGAAAAGCTCCTGAAAAAGAATGTGGAAGTGGTTTCATCCGTCATGAGGAGGACAGCATGAAGACAGATGAGTTGTCTGTCAGCATAATTGTGCCCTGCTATAATGAAGAGAGAAACATTAGGAAGTGCATTGAGTCCATACTGGCTTGTGCCTATGAAAGGATTGAGATAATAGGTGTTGATGACTGCTCAACTGACAACACCACGAGCATACTGGAGGAATACTCTAAACGAGGACTGCTCAGTTATATTCGCAGGAATCAGCGGGGAGGAACGATTAGGGCCATAAATGCTGGAGTGCGCGTTGCCTCCGGCTCGATAATAGGGATAGTTCCAGGAGACAGCTACGTAGACAAAAACTGGATCGAGAGAGCCGTGACCCATTTCACTTCCAGAGGAGATGTGATAGCTGTCGGCGGCCCCTTGAAATCGATTCGGGGAGATTACTGGGACAGATGTGGGGAGTTGCTTGACAATCTCCTTTTGGGTGCCGGGCTCGAAGTTGCCCTTTTGCCTGGAGCAAATATGTTCATCAAATCCGATGTTTTGTCAGTTGTAGGATTCTTCGATGAGAAAATAAAAGTGGGAGAGGACTTCGATATGAATATACGCTTGAAAGACTATGCCAAGAAAACCACTGGAAGAGTAATTTTTGATGAAGAATTGAAGGTTCACACACTATATCCGGAGAACCTGGTCGAAGAGGCTAAGAGACGATTTCGCTGGGGAATCGGAAGGTCACGAGCGCTGGTGAAGAACAAAGAGATGAACGTGAAGGCTTGGATCAGGGCCTTTTACGACCCGACTCTCGTTGGCTTATTCGTCCTCACTGCAATAGTCGCTAGGCTGTTTTCTTCTCTGCAGCCGATCATAATCTCCGTCTTCATTCTTGTTCTGTTGTTACCCGTCTTAGTCCCACTACTGGCATCGCAGCTCGACACGCATGGGAAAGAAAAACCAAATATTCGGAAAAAAGAAGTTGTCGGCATAGTCTTACTGGCTTATACGAGGTTGATTTTCGGGAGCCTCGGTAGCATCTGGGGACTTGTCACACGCTGAACTGACTTCACAGCTCTGATCCTTTATGTGTTTGTCAGGCAAATTCAGAGCCTGTGTTTGGTTCTATGTTTTCATCTCGGCAATGACTCTGCTTTGCGAAGCTCAAAAGGACCTGATAGGCTTGGTTAATACATGCATGCGGTATTAGTACTGTAGGGGTATGCGATGATGGGAGTAGTCTTCACTTTTCTGCTTCCTGCTATTTTGAGCACATCTTCTCTTCACCTAACACGTTCTAATGGAGCCTTCGGTTAGCCAGCCGATCTCACAAGCGTTCTCATAACTAAATATAGTCCAAGCTTCGACCTGAAAGGGTTCCAAGTCCGAGGTGAACAACGGGCTATTTCATGCGATACCATCGTTAATAGTTCGTTTGTAGCAGCGGTTCACAGTCTGGGCTTGAAGGTAATGGTTTATGTAACAGCTCTTAAGAAGGCCGCCAGCGCCGAGAATGGGATCTTCAATTATTTTGCACGTGGATAGAATTCATTTGAAAAAAGGATCCATGCTGGCAATTTGCCGCCTGTTCTCAGACAACACCAAGCTCGTTAGCAAGTTAGGTAACCATACCGTATGGTTACTGTATATTCCACGCTATCAGGGCAAAGTTAATACACGAAGCTCGTGAATGGAGGAGACTAATAGTAGGAAAATTTCATGAGAAAGATACTAGTCGCACTCCTGCTTCTTTCCATATTGGTTGCTTCTTCTTCACAAGTTCTGATGTCTAAAGCGCAATCAGGCAACCTCACAGGGATCCTGGCGACCAAATCTAATAACAATGGTCCAGGAAGTGACAATGGTCCCTTAGGAAAATTCCAATTAAATCATGTTCAATGGGTTATTTCATACGATACCATCGTTAATAGTACGTATGTAGCAGCGGTTCACAGTCAGGGCTTGAAGCTAATGGTTTATGTAACAGCCCTGAAGGAGTTCAGCGTCGCCGGTGGGCTCTTCAACGGGATCACAACAATTACTCCCCAAGAATCTTGGGCGCAGGTCGCCAACGACTCTGCCAAGACTGTCATGTATCCTGACCCTGTTGCCCGCGAGTATTGGTTCAGCCCATACGGTCCATACATTGACCAAGTCGCAATCCCGAGAATCCAGACAAACCTGGCAGCAGGTGCAGACGGAATATTCCTAGACACACTAATACTCTACGGAGACAGTAGCGGTCGATTCGCTGATACTTCAACTTACGCGTACAATTACTGGCAGGCAAATTACCCAACATTAAGCTACCAGGCATTTCGGTACCAGTCTCTGCACGATGCTGCAAAGAAGATCTATAATGCTCTCAAGACTGCGAATTCAAACGCCGTCCTGTTTATCAGCGACAACAACGTGTGCGAGCAACCAAATGCTACTGCAATTCAGCTGCGGGCTGAGTATGCTTCAGCGATTGATCTATGGGGGGACAGCGCTGACGGCTTCGTGCTAGAGTCTGTGGGCTTGATTGAGGCCGCCTACCCGCCGAATCCCCTTCTGGAGGCGCAGGTGATGGTAAATAATTGGAGAAGGGAAACGGCGTCACCGTATAATCCTACCAGCGTGAGCGCGCTAGCGTATGATGTTACCAAGCCAATATGGCTTCTCGGCTTCACTAACGAAACGACTGTTTTCAATTACTTGCAGAGTAATAGTGTCACGCAAGGCTTCGGATACTGGGCAAACGAACCATACCTAGCTACGAACACTGTTGTCTTTCAGATTCCCGGCGGTACTTCTTCAGCACCAGCCTTGGTCAGTGACGGGACGGAGTTTTACTTGGTTGTCCGAGGAACGTCTAACGGCATCTACTATCAGAAGACTACCAGTGGAAGCTGGACAGGAGGAACATGGACTTCTCTTCCAGGTGCTACCAGTGATGTTCCGGCGGCTGCGGTTGTGAGTGGCACGCTTCACCTTGTGGTCCGTGGAACAGACAACGGAATCTACCATAATATGATGAATTTAGCCACAGGAGTCTGGACTGGTTGGGAACAACTCCCAGGCGCAACCTCATCGTCTCCTGCTCTTGCAACATCCTCAGGCACATTACACTTAGTTGTCCGCGGCTTAGATAACGGGGTATACTATAATTACTGGACGACAAGCAGCGGCTGGAATGGCTGGTACGCGTTTTCAGGTGCTACTAACGATGTTCCCTCAATAGCTGCTACTGGAACCACCCTTAACATTGTCGTGCGAGGAACATCTAACGGAATCTATTATAACAGTAAGAGTTTGAGTGGGGGAAGCTGGTCTGGGTGGACTAGTCTTCCAGGAGCAACCTCATCTTCACCAACACTACTTTCCTCTGCAACAAACCGATTAGACTTGGCTGTAAGAGGAACGAATAACGGCGTCTACCATATAGTCTGGACCTCCGGCTCTTGGGGCACATGGGAGGCGCTTCCAGGAGCGACTAACAATAAACCAGCCTTAACTGTTTATGACGGTACTCTGTATCTTGCGGTGACAGGAACAAGCACCGGGATATACTATAACACATTGGCTCTTTCAAGTGGATCATGGACAGGCTGGACAAACATCCCCGGCGCAACACCGTCATATCCGGCGCTGGCAGCCTCAAACACCTACGCCTACTGCAACATCGTTGCGCAGGGAACAGACAACGGCATATACTGGGCATCCGTACAGTAGCGCTAATCCCTATCCATGATGTGCCTGGCCAAGAATAGTAAGTCTCTTATCCCTGGACCAAGACAGACGCTCACGCTCACAATTTGTTAGCGCTCGCTTGTTCGTCTGCCTTAGTAGTCTTGCTCAGAACCCCCCTTGGCCGTATCTTCTTCATCTTCAACAACAAGAAATACTACTTCACTAACCCTAAAGCATCCCTGAGCTACGGCTTCAGGTCCCAGAAAGCGCCTGCGTGAAAAACGCCGTCCTTGGTGTTTTTAGTTGTTTTCAGAATGTCCCGCGGCCGAGTGTATACGGCATCCCGCTTGTTTCGCATTCCCTGCACATTGTCGAAAGGGAATCGCCAGTCAACGAGAGGACCCTCGCCGAGATGTCGCCGGTCTGCGGCGCGTTCATCACCCGATAAATGAAACCCGGATGCTTGAGTTCGATGTAATACCAATATTTTCCTCCGGTCTGATACGCGCCCGCAAACCCTCCCGAGCATTTGGTGCCTGCCGGCCAGTAGAAAAACCCGCACAGGGCGCGGATCGCGTCCGGTATTGCCTCTCCAAAACCATCGGCGCCGGTGGTGTTGTAATATTGCTGGTACGAATGCACCATTTCGTGGTGCTGCACGCCCAGGATTTCCCACCACGGTTTATTGTTGCAATACCCCGGGTTAAGGCCAAGCGTGTTGCCGCCCGTGGCCGCAACGCCGGTCGTAACAGTGGCGTTTACATTGCAATTATAGGTCGCATATTTTTTACCGGACGGGACATCGGCAGGAAGCCGCCATAAACATTGCTGGATCTCACGCTGCGTTTGCCGCTCCTCGAACTCGTAATCCGGTACTTTCTGCTTGTAATAACTGACGCCGACGGTGTCAGGCGTGAAGACAAAATTCATTTTTGACGCAAACCAGCCGGTGGCCGAGGTATCAAAGGGAAACATCCTGAAGTTCTGGGTGCCTGTGGTCGAGGAAACTTTTCTTGAATTGATGGCGTCAAGCCCGCCCCAGTAATCCGGATGCGTCACAACAATGGAATCTGCGGCAGAAACAGCCCCGGTTTTTGCCAGAGGTGAAATATCCGGCATAAGAGGCTGAACGACATTCATCCCGATGCTGGGGGCAAATTTATAGCATGCGGTGGCGGAGCCCGCCCGTATTTTCACCATGTACAGCTGGTTTGAATTGTCCGCGCTTCCCAGATCAATGGTATGGCGGCCGGGTGCGAGTGGTCTGTCAAGCAAGGTGCGGATCAATTTGCCGGAAAGATCGAACATCCCGATCGAAAACCTTTCACTATGAACCACGGTAAGGTCCATCTGCCTGCCTTTGGCGATAATGGAATAAGCAGGGCTTTCCTGTTTTACGGAAAATGGCCGGGTAGCTACCGGCACATTGAAATCATACTTCCCCGAATCATCGGTCGTCCTTGTCAGATTCAAGGTGACCAGTTTGACCGTTGCGCCTTTTATGGGAACGCCTACCGTTGACCGTACCTGGCCCGACACAGTGGCCTGGGCATGAACGTTTACAGCAATAAACGCGGCGAAAAAAATCGCTCCCGCGATCCGGATCGTCCCTGTCATTTACCCCTCCCCTGTCAAGCATTAACCCTGCTGGATCGTGCCACCTGTTTACTTCATCTTGACAAGCGCGTCCGGTTCCTTCTGGTTCATGTAGCATAACCTGTTCCAATCCGCCGACCGGACCACCGTGCTCACGCGCACCTCATCGATGTTGCCGATGAAATTATATTGATTGTTGCCAATGGCGTATGCGCCGATGCAGGTGCTGTCGCGCAGACCCGAAAAATAGACCGAATCGGTCACCGCATTCACGGTCGGCGCAGCACCATCCACGGAAATCGAATGCGTCCGGCCGGCGCTGTCAATGGAGTAAGTCAGGTAATGCCATTCGGATTTTGGCGAAAACTGCGCCCCAAGGATCAGCCAGGTAACAACGGGCGAATTATCGTTCCGGATATGAAACAAACCGGATGCTGAAAAAACCTGGTTGATGTCCATGCGCATGAAAATGTACCCGCCAATCGAGAGAATCTCATAGGAGCCGGTATCGGCTGCGAATGTCTGCGCCCAGGCGCTTATCGTCACGGTGTGCGGCATGCCGAGCAGCCCTGCGATCATCACCGAATCGTTCCCGTGAAAAGCTTTGCAATTGCCGATTATTCCGGTGGTATCCGAAGCGCCGTCATTGATGCCGTCATGGCCGTTCCCCGTTGCATCGTATGCTGTCGCGTTTGCCGCTTCCGACAAATGCCATACACCAAGGAAGCCGTTTGCCGTGTCGAACACTGCCGGGCCGTTTGACACCATGGATGCTGCGGGATTTCCCCACGACATGACCACAGCCTGGCTGCTGTCGTTACCGTGAACGGTATCCACTCCTACCCATACCTCAGCCGCCCCATCAAGCCTGCTGAACCGTTCGATCTGGCGTGACAAAAGCGAACCGTCCGTTTTCGTGAAGCGAAGATCGCGCCCGGAATCGGCCGCCTGGGTGAAATCGAAATTGGAAGCCTTAAGGCGGATAAGGACAGGGAACCCCGTCACATCGCCGCCAATGCCTGCACCGCTTGCGGTCGTATTGAAGTAGACAAGGCGGGAATATTGCCAGCCCGACGGGACCTTCACCGAAAACGTGTTTCCGGAGATGGTCTTTACATTATCAAGAACATTATGGGCATGTGCCGCACTGTCGGCGAAAACATGTATTTCGAAATTGCCTTCAGGCATGTTGTTGATGACAAACGCCCCGTTTGCTGCTGTCAGGGACAGCCTCTCAAGGCCGCGCACGGCCACATACAGAAGGCCCCCGGTTACGCCGGGCGTGTCGAGGGTACCAGAAAGATTTGCATACGGCCTGACAGTCCATGTCCCCAGATCGACAAGGCTGTCGGCAGGCCGGATATCGCACCTGACCGCAACGGTAAATTTCTTGCGGTCGTTGACCTCAATGACGAACCTGCCCGTGTCCATCCTGCTGAAATGGAACCTTCCTGCGTTGTCCGTGACGGTGTCATACCGGATGCCGGTATTTTTTGAAGAATCGATCTGCCGGAAATAGTCGATTGAGCGCACACGCACCAGCGCGCCTGCCGCCCGCGTTCCGTCCGGATAAACGGCGGTTGCCGTATAGCCGGTTGTCGTTTCGGTGCCCGATCCATCGGCGGAAGGTCCCATGGTCGAACAGGCCACCAAAAGCAAAGTCGCACAACCCAGTACAAGTAAGCACCAGTCTTTTTTCATGGCTTCCTCTCCTCCCTGCCTGCGGCGGTGAGAGGAAAAATCTGGAAATTCACATGATACACTCCATCAGGCTTCTCGTCGAGCCGTGCCATTTCGAGCAATTCCTTGCGCACTTCCCGTAATCGCTCTTTCATGGCCTCAAAGCATTTCTGCGAAATGCTCACGGTGACGGTGGACGTTTCGCGGTTCTTCTTGGGAATTCTGGTGATCGACTCTTCCGCAAGTGCAATGGCCTGTTTCTGGAAATTTTCGATGGCAATCGAATTCCACGATTCCCCGGTGGTAACGAACTGGTCGGTGAGCGTGTACACTCCGCCGGGGTCTTTCTTGATTAACGAGAGCCTTTCAAGAAGTTCGATCGCATGCCGGGCGTCGGGAACGCTGATAGGCGGATTGAGTTTTGCCGCAAGCGCCTTGTAATCGCCGGAAAAACGGTAATAATTAAGGAGTTCCCTAATCGCGATATAATACCATTTGTTGAAAAACTCGTATTTCGCCGAGTCGAGCGTATTTATCCTCGGTTCGCGGAGCTCGATCAGCTTTTCGAAATACAACCTGCTCTTGTCCTGTTGTTTTACCCTGTTGAATCTGACAAGGAGTTTGAAATATTCAGTTTCCCTTTTGTTCAGCTTGAGAAAATCGGCAAGAGGCTGGACAGCCTTGTCGGAAATATGCATCTGCTTTTGCAGGACCTTGACATAAAAACTGGCGTCGAGACCGGTTTTTCTCGAAATGTACCGGTACGAGAAAAAGGGATACTGCTGCTTGTTGCATTCGTAATAGTCTTTGAGATAATCGCGGTATTCAAGGTATTCAAACAGCGTTTTCATTGATGCCTTTTACTCCAGTCCAAACGGTTTTTATACCCTTCCCTGGTTATATAATAAACAATGTGGACGGCCAAAGCAAAACAAAACGCGTTGAAAATAAAAAAGTGTGGAATATTTTATTCCACACTTCCGTAATTAATTGTCCTGATACATAGTTTTTAATTTATTGATATTAATATAGATACACATTTTTAACATATCTGCACCATTTAGATAATACTATATTAGAAATATTTTTTTATTAATATTTTTCCACAGACAAGCTATAAAAACAGCGCCATTCTTATCCTCTGCCTTATTATTGACTTATAATAGTCTTCCGTGCAACGCTGCATCCGGAAATATTCACCATGTGCACGCCGGCACCGATTCCGGGTATGGAAATCCCCTTCGCACTTGCCGGTATGATTGCTTTGCGAATGACACGACCACGAGTATCAAGAATCTGCAAGGGTAATTCATGATTCGCAGAACGAATCTAGCCGTACAAGAATATTGCCATTAACAACCGAAACAACAGCCGGTACAACCAATCCTATATGAGGTTTTATTACGCCCGCGGATGTTCCAAGAGGAATAAATTGGAAACTGCGGACGATAATATCGACCGGCTGGCCATTGCTGGGCGCGCCGCCGCATCCGCTGCAGAGCCACAGGTTCATGCCGAGCGGCATTGCCCTCTGGGGAATATTGACGAACGGGTTTGATGGAGCATAGGTCCAGCTTTTGATAATTCCGTTGTTGTCTCAAACCGCCTTGAAACCTTCCTGGCTCGTAAAGGCGATGCTGGCGCTTGTCCACACGAACGAGGATGTGGTGTAAGTGCCGGCCAGGGTGAAATTGAATGTTGTCTCACCCACCGTTGCGCCGGAATTCGGGTACACCGTGTAATTGCCGTCCGGCCAGGCGGCATTTCCCCACCGGGCATACTCGATGTCGATTTCATTGGTGCCGTCAGTGCCGATGCCTCCTTCTATGGTCGAACAATCGAAATTGGTAACGCCCCAGCCTTCCATATAATTCTGTGCCGCCAACGTGCAGTAATAATCGGGCGCTTTGTTGACAGTGGAGGGAATAAGATTTTCCGCCTGAACCCATGTGATCACTCCAAAAAGAAACCAGCCCATAATAAAACTTATTGCTTTCATAAAGGTCTCCCTATGGCGATCCCCGAAGAAATCCCGGTATTCCATGCATTCTCGTGAGCGGGGCGGATTAAAAGCGATTTTTTGAAAAATCGTACTCTTTTCTCATTTCATTTACCTGGTTATTTTTTTCACCGGCCAGAAAACAAACTTCAGCCGCCCTCGATCCTGAAAACATGGGCGGGTTTTGACGCCGGGTCGAGCTTGACATAATTCCAGTAGCCGTGCCACCAGTACTGTTCATCGTTCAGAAGGTCTTTCACCATGTAAGCAGTGTAATCGCCGCTGCCGACGACGGCCTCGGGCACGCCGATCGTTCCTTCATGGACGTGATGGGGGTCGAGGTTGACGACCACGATTATGCGGTTGTTTTTTTGAGGGCAGGTTTTTGCATAGGCGATGATATCCTGGCACGTTGATTCCAGTATTGTAAACCCTTCCGAAGACTGCAATGCGGGATTTTCTTTTCTGACGCTGTTGATCCGGGCCACGATATCCTTGATATTGCCCGGCCGGTCCCAGTCCCAGACCTTGATCTCATATTTTTCCGAATTCAGATATTCTTCGCTCCCGGGCGCCAGGGCCCGGTTCTCGCACAGCTCAAACCCGTTGTAAATGCCGAACGCGGGCGACAGCGTGGCGGCAAGAACCAGCCTGATGACAAACGCGGGCCTGCCGCCCTCCTGCAGAAAGGAGTGCAGGATATCCGGCGTGTTGGCGAAAAAATTAGGCCTCAGATAATATCGTACGTCGGTGCAGAACAGCTCATGCGCGTACGATTCCAGCTCGCTTTTCGTGTTGCGCCATGTAAAGTAGGTGTACGACTGTGTAAACCCTATTTTCGCCAGCCTGGCCATGCGTTTCGGACGGGTGAAGGCCTCGGCAAGGAAAATCACGTCCGGATACTCCCTGCGGACGGTGAACAGCAGCCATTCCCAGAAATCGGCCGGTTTTGTGTGCGGATTGTCAACTCTGAATATCTTCACGCCGCGCCGGATCCAGAACAGCACCACGTTGAGCAGCTCGCGATAGAGGCCGTCTCTGTCTTCGGTATCGAAATCAATCGGAAAGATGTCCTTGTATTTTTTCGGAGGATTTTCAGCGTATTTAATGGTGCCGTCAGGCCGGTGTCCGAACCACTTCGGATGCTCCCTGACCCAGGGATGATCGGGCGAGCATTGAACGGCAAAATCAAGCGCGATTTCGATGCCGCTATTGCG
>CAWECG010000004.1:0-732006 GCA_963807605.1 Candidatus Bathyarchaeota archaeon | reverse complement strand
AGCACGCGGCGCCTTCCGGCACGGCAACACCTATAGCGGCCACGCCGCCGCCTGCGCGGCGGCACTCGCCAATCTCGACATCATCGAACGCGACGATCTGCCGGGCAATGCGAAGCGCGTCGGCCGTCGCCTGATCGACGGTCTCAGGGGCCTCACCAGGCACGAGATCGTGGGCTTCGTCGATGGCGTCGGGCTGCTCGGCCGGGTGCAGCTGGTGCGCGATCGCGGCACCCGCGCGCTGTTCGCCCGTCGCTTGCCGTGGCCGACCGGATCGCGCGGCGCGCGGAGCTTGGCGTGTCTTCCGGCCGCTGCCCAACGACGCGCTGTCGTTCTCGCCGCCGCTGTGCCTGACCGAAAGCGAGGCCGACAGCATCGTCGGCGTTGTCAACCAGGCGGATCGGAGATGTGGCAAGAACACTGTGAGCCGCACAGGCCGGCGGCCGACGTCCGGGATAGCCGCGAGCACCGAGAGGGATCGAGCCCATGCATGCCGAGTTTGATCTGCAGACCCCCGAGCGGCTCGAGGACGCGCTGGCCGTGCTCGCCAAGGTGGGCACGTCCGTCGTGCTGCCACTGGCGGGTGGCACCAATGTGGTCGTCGATCTGCGCGCTGGCCGGCTGGCGCCGGACGGGCTGGTCAGCCTGGCCCGGATCGAGGCCCTGCGCTGGATCCGCGCCAGCTTCGGCCGGGTGGCGCTTGGCGGCCGGACCACGGGTGAGCGATCTGCTGCGCTCGGCCGAGATCGCGCAGCACGGGTCGTCGCTGGTCGATGCGGCGCGAGTGTTCGCTGGGCAGATGGTGCGCAACACCGCCACTATCACCGCCGCAACGTCGCCTACAGCTCACGCCTGCCGCCGACTTGGTGCCACCGCTGCTGGCGCTGGACGCCGACCTCGTGCTGACCCGCGCCGGGGGCAACCGCCGCGTTCCCCTCGCCGCCTATTTCACCGGCTACAAGACCGATGTTCGCCGCGCCGACGAACTGATCAGCGAAATCTCGTGGGCGATGCCAGAGCCCCGCAGCGTCAACACCTTCTACAAGCTGGCCCGGCGCAAGGGCGACGCGATCACGGTCACCGGCGTGGCCGTCGCCCTGACCGTTTCCGGCGGCGTCTGCACCAAGGCGCGCATCGCCCTTGGCGCGGTGGCCCCGGTGGTGATGCGGGCGCGGGTGGCGGAGGCACTGATCGAGGGGCAGGTGCTGACGCCAGCGCTGATCGACGAGGCCGGCCGCCGCGCGGCCAAGAAAGCCGCCCGATCGACGACATCCGCGCCTCTGCGGACTATCGCCGCCACACCGTCCACATGCTGACCCGGCGCCTGATCGGTGACGCCTGGGCCCGACTGGCCTGAGCAGGGAGACACGCTATGTCACGCGAGAAAACCATCGTGCTCGATGTCAACGGCCGGCGCCATCGGCAAGCCTTCCCGCCGCACCGGACGCTGCTTGAGACGCTGCGCGAGCTCGGCTATGTTGACGTGAAGAGCGGCTGCGAAAAGGGTGACTGCGGCGCTTGCGCGGTCTTGGTCAACGGCGAGGCGGTCGACAGCTGCCTGACGCTCGCCTGGACCGTCGAGGGGCGCGCCGTCACCACCGTCGCCGGGCTCGGCAGCGCCAAGAGTCCTCACCCGCTGCAGGAGGCCTTTGCCAGGCTCGGCGCGGTCCAATGCGGCTACTGCACGCCGGGACTGATCATCGCCAGCGACTCCCTGTTGCGCGCGACGAACGATCCCGACGACGACGGTATCCGGCTCGCGCTCAGCGGAAACCTTTGCCGGTGCACCGGCTACACCAAGGTCTTCGAGGCCGTCAAGGAAGTGGCGCGCGGGCGCGCCGTTGGGGGGCGGAAATGACTTCGATCCCCGAAAGCCCGGTCGCCAATCCCAATGTTGCCTGGCGGCAGATCGGACGCCCCCTGGAGCGCACTGACGCCATGGGCAAGGCCGTGGGAGGGACACGGTATGCCGGCGACTACACCATGCCGAACATGCTGCACGTCAAGGTGCTGCGCAGCACCATGGCGAGCGCGACATTGCGCCGGCTGGACGTGAGCAAGGCCCGGGCGCTTCCGGGCGCGGCCTGCGTGCTGACGGCCGCCGACCTGCCGGACCGCCTGGCGCCCACCGACATCCCGGGCCAGACCGGGCAGGAGCGCCAGAAGACCGACCAGCAGATCCTGGTGCGCGAGCGCGTCCGCTATTTCGGCGAGCCCCTGGCGCTGATCGCGGCCGAGACCCGGGACATCGCCGAGCAGGCGATGGCCCTCATCGAGGTGGAGCTCGAGCCGCTCGCGGGCGTGTTCGACCCGATGGAGGCGCTGAAGCCGGGCGCGCCGATCGTCCAGGGCGAGAACAACGTGGTCGCCGCGCAGAAAATCCGCAAGGGCCATGTCGCCAAGGGCCTCGCCGAGGCTGATCTCGTGATCGAGAACACCTTCCGGACGCAGTTCATCGAGCACGCCTTCCTGGAGCCCGAGGTCGGCCTGGCGTGGGTTGACGAGAACGGCGTCGTCAACATCCGGGTCTCGACGCAGGTCATCGAGCATTTCCGTTACGTTGCCGACAGCCTCGGCGTGCCGCACAACCGCGTCCGGATCCTTGGCGCGATGGTCGGCGGCGGCTTCGGCGGCAAGGAGGACGTGACGGTGGAGATCTACCTCGCGCTCCTCGCCAGGGCGACGGGCAGGCCGGTGCGGCTCGAGTACACGCGCGAGGATTCGCTGGTCGGCCACGGCAAGCGCCACCCCTTCGTCATGACCTACCGCACCGGCGTGACGAAGGACGGCCGCATCACCGCCATCGAAGCCAAGTTCATCGCCGATGCCGGCGCGTATGTCTTCTTGAGCCCCTACGTGCTGCTTTATGCCGCTGTGGCGGCGCCCGGGCCGTATCGGGTGGACAATCTGTTCGTGGAGGCCAAGGCGGTCGCCACCAACAACATGTACACCAGTGCCTTCCGCGGCTTCGGTGGGGCCCAGGCCTGCATCGCTTACGAGCAGCAGATGGACGAGGTGGCAGAGGCCTTGGGCCTGGACCGTCTGGAATTCCGACGCCGGAACTACCTGCGGGCTGGCGACAAGATATCAACGGACGTGCCGATCCGCAGCGCGGTATGGACCGATCGATGCGCGGAGCAGGCGTGGGCCGCCCTTGGCGAGCGGACCAAGGCGTCCGGCCCGGTCAAGATCGGCCGCGGCATCGCCGCCTACCAGCAGAGCTATGGCCGCATCACCTGGCTGCACGACACCTCGGAAGGCTGGGTCGGCGTCGAGGTTGACGGCACGGTCATCGTGCGCTCCGGCGTGACCGATATCGGTGCCGGGCAGACCTCGGCGCTGGCGCAGATCGTGGCGGAAGTGCTTGGCGTCACGCTCGAGGATGTCGTCGTTTATAACAGCGATTTCGGCGGTCACACCGCTGGCTGGCACGACCACCGCCACCCGGGCGCTCTATATGACGGGAAATGCGATCAAACTCGCGGCGGATGCGGTGCGCGGCCGGCTCCTCGCCCGTGCCGCGAAGCAACTGGGCGTTGAGCCCGATCAGGTCGATATGGCGTCCTCGAGGGTGTTCATCGCCGACCATCCCGAGAAATCGATGTCGTTCGCCGATCTGGTGAAGCTCTGCGCGGCCGAGGGCATCCATCGCTCCGAGCTTGCCATGTTTCGCGCGCCCTTCACCGACAAGATCGACCCGGAGACGGGGCTCGGTCAGGTCCACCCCGACTATGTCTTCGGCGCCCACGCCATCGAGGTCGCGGTGGACACCGAGACTGGCGAGATCACCGTGCTGAAGAGCGTCGGCGCCCACGACGTTGGCCAGACGATCAATCCGGCCGCGGTCGAGGGGCAGATCGAGGGCGGCGCGGCCCAGGGGCAGGGCTACGCCTTGAGCGAGGAACTGATCTACCGCGAGGGTCGCCTGATGACGCCGTCGTTCAGCGAGTACCTGATCCCGACAGCGATGGACATGCCGGCGGTGCAGAGCATCATTCTCGAATCCCGCAGCGGCCTCGGCCCGTTCGGCGCCAAGGGCATCGGCGAGCCGGCCTTGACGCCGGTGGCACCGGCCATCGCCAACGCCGTGGCCGATGCGATCGGCGTGCGCATCCACGATCTGCCGATCACGCCGGAGAAGGTGGTCAACGCCTTGCGCCAGCGCGCGGCCGTAAGCTGAGGCTCGGCCATCCGCTGCCGGCGCGAGACCGCGCCTCAGATCACCGGCTCGCCCACGTCGGAGAACTTGAGCTCACTTCGCAAACGGATCGAGGTGTGTCGGGCGGCAGTGCCAAGGGCCGCGATCACGTCGGCCTCGTCGAATGCCATGAGACGGCGCGATAACGCCACGATGCCGATGCTGTAGAGCACGCCCGCACCGGCGAGATGGATCGGGCAGGCGTAGCTCAGCACGCCGGGATCCAGTTCGTCCGCGCACATGGCGTAGCCCTTCGCGCGGATCTCCTCGAGATTCTGGCGCAGCTTGACCGGGTCGGTGATGGTCCGGTCGGTAAATGCGTGCAGCGGTGCTGCCAGCGCCTTGGCAATGACCGGCTCGGGCTGGAAGGCGAAAATGGCCTTGGCGGATGCCGCGGCGTTGATCGGCATGACGCGGCCCGGCTGGACGTGGGACTGGCTGTAGGTTTCGGGCACGGCGGAGGCCACCGATTTCGACCTGATCGCCGCTCAGCTTGGCGACGAACGCGGTCTCGCCGAAGCGCGCAACCAGCCCCTGCAGGACGGGCTGGACCAGAAGCGACACGGAGGTCGGCGACTGCGCCAGGTGAAACAGACGGATCAGCCGAGGCCCGATGCGGTAGATCTTCCGCCCGCCCTGGTCGGTGAGGTAAAAAACGTCGAGGAGCGTGTTCAGCAGCCGGTGCGTGGTGCCGCTGGAAAGGCCGGTACCGCGCATAATTTCGGTGAGCGAGAGGCCAGCGCTGCTGGCTGCCACTGTCTCCAGGATCAGCGCATATCGCGCCATGACCCCGCGGGGCTCGTTAGGCTTGGCTTGCGACACGGAGGCTCCAAGCTATCGAAAAAGATTTCGCTTTCGGGAAATTTACGGCTCTGTCCCCGCCCGATCAACCCCTTTGGCCAGCGACCTGCCCACCGCATAGCCCCGCGCATCAAGGCGAAGCTGGGCGGGGTCCGCGAGGCGCAGCCTGTCCAGGCCGCGTGCCGGCAGATCACCGACTTCCTCGGCGCGATCATCATCTGCCTGATCGTAGCGCTGTTCGGAGAGCTGCCCCGGTCCACTCGAAGCGCCGAACAAACGAGACTTTTTGGCAGGGCAATCGGGTGAACAGGGTTTCTGATTTGTTTTCGATCATCCAGGCAGCCGGCTGGATGCAAAAATACCACCAGTGTGCGCACCTGGATTCGAACCTTTCCGAAAACCCCCTTCACCCGATTGCCCTGATCTTTGGCCGTGGTGCTTGCCAGCAGGCTCAGACGACGTCTACCGTTCGCCCGGATCCGGCGATACCGCGGGCTATCCGGGACATGCTGCAGACGCGATGGTCTCGGCAACGGCGGCAGGCGATGGCGGCCAATCTTCGCGGCAAGCGGTTCGGGAGATGAAGCGTCGTGAAAGTCACCGAAGTCGTCTATTCGATTGGCCAGTCCGGCTACATGCATCGCGACCTCATGGCGATCAAGGCCGGTGCAGTGGCGGACGGCTTCATCTTCCATGGCGATCCCGTGCTGCCGGGCTACCAGAAAATCGTCGAACCGGGCACCACGATCTCGGTGATGTTGCGGCTCGATGACGGGCAGGTCGCGTTCGGCGATTGCGCCGACGTGATCCTGGCGGGCGCCGCGGGTCGCGACCGGGTGTTCAAGGGCGAGGAGCACATCGCCTTCCTGGAACGTGAGATCAAGCCGCGCCTGCTCGGCCGCGACATCAGTGTGTTTCGCGGAAATGCCGAGGAACTGGACCGCAGCATCCATGACGGCAAGCCCCTGCACATGGCGCTACGCTATGGCATCACGCAGGCCCTCCTGCATGCGGCGGCACTTGCGGACCATGTGACCATGGCCGAAATCGTCGCACGCGAGTACGGCAGCACGATCAGTTCCACGCCGATCCCGATCCTCGCGTCCGGGCATCGCGACGATCCCATGCAACTCGATCGCCTGATCCTGAAGCGGGCCGAGTTGCTGCCGCATGCGAGCTTCAACACCGTTGATCACATCGGGCGCACGGGCGAGAAGCTCTCGGCCTTTGCCGAAACCATCGCCAGGCGCGTGCGGGAGATCGGGGATGCCGACTACTGCCCGCGCATCCACCTCGATGTGTACGGCACCATCGGCGAGCTGTTCGAGAACAACATCGATGCGATCGCCGACTACCTTGCCACCCTGGTGGACGTGGTGCGTCCCTACGAGTTCCTGATCGAATCGCCGATCATCGCGGCGACCCAGCCGGCGCAGATCGAAAGCTACCGCAGCCTGCGCGCGGCGCTTCGCCGCAAGGGCGTGGCGATCGGTGTGATCGTCGACGAGTGGTGCAACACGCTGGAGGACATCCGGCTGTTCGCCGATGCCGCCGCGTCGGATTTCGTGCAGGTGAAGACACCGGACCTTGGCGGGATCAACAACACCATCGAGGCGCTGCTCTACTGCAAGGCGCACGGCATGGGGGTGTGCCTGGGCGGAACCGCCAACGAGACCGACCAGTCGGCGCGGATCTGCACCCATATCGGCCTCGCCTGCAGTCCCGATTTCATGCTCGCCAAGCCCGGGCTTGGCGGCGATGAGGCACTGATGATCCAGCGCAGCGAGATGGCGCGGACCTTGGCGCTGTTGCAGGCGCGTCGGGCAGCCTGATCCGGCGCCGTCCGGCGGGGCGGCGCGGCGTCGCGGTCCTGATGGCCGAACTGTCGCAGGACGACGAACCGAGGCGCGCGCTTCACGACGGAGGACACGGTATGATACCGTCTTGGGTCCCGTTCTGCGAGTAGAGCGTTGCGTGAACTTGGGTTGGAAAAGGGCTTATGCGGACCCCTCAACCCGGCCACGGGCTTGATCTTGGCGGTACTTTGAGTCTCTGGCTTGTGGAACGCCCGTTATTGCTGGCGACATAGATATGGCGCCCGAAATCATCACTCATGACTGTGGATTTCTTTTACCTGCTAGCGACCCTTCTGCCTTTGCAAGAATCATGCATGACATCTGTTCTGGGGATGAACATGAGTTGAAGGGGTTGAGTCTCTCCGCCAGGGCCCAGGCGGAGAAGTTCGCGTGGCCGATCATAGCCGAGAAGCTGGAAGCGGTTTTCGACTTAGTGCACTCTTAACCGTCTTCATGGGCGGTAGTCCGTAAAAGTTCTGGCGTCTACCTATCCTAAGTGGAGATGGAGCGCGCAGGCACATTATGAGTGTGGAGAAGCAGATTTGGTACGTGTGGTTGTCGGAGAAATAATGGCTAGGACAACCTCGTTAGCAACGCGTGTGTGGGTGGAAGTGCGCGATAGATGGGACAAGTAGCGCCCGCTAATCATAGGGGGGAGTACTCATGCCCTCTAGGAATCGCCAGCTGGTCCAGATGTTGAAGTTGTTCGCGGTGGCTTGCTGAACTAGGTAGCTGTAGACGTCTTGGCGGCCGGTCATCGCTATCAGAGTGATGGGTTTAGTTATCCCATCATTCTGCCTTGCGTTCTTGATAGCTTGTACAGCGGCGTTGATCTCCTGTTGATAAGTCACGTTGTCGGAAACCGCGTTACTTTCAGGTGTTCCCAGCCACTCAAAGACGAAGCCGTTAGCGAAGGGCTGCATCCCTGGAAGGTTGACAGCGAACCTTTCCCGCAGGTTGACTACTTGACTCCAAGGCTGCATGTAGATGTTGTCGTCTGAGTACCACACTTGTAGGCCCGCGCTGCTGGCAGCCATAACTATTCTGCTGGCCATATCTGTAACCTGGGCTTTTCTGAAGGTCTGCCAGTCCGTAATGCTGCTATACACGTTATTTCTTATAGGCATGGTATATTCGGGATTGTCGCAGGCGCCTCCGCTAGCTGCGTCTTGATCACGCCACAAGTTGAAACTCATAAGGAATAAGCCGTCGTAGCTATTGTTGATCGCGAAGTTCACCCTGGGGATGGTTACTCGAAAAGTGAAGGGTCCAAGAGGAGCGAACCAGGCTTCAGTACCGCCTCCACCACTTGGAAGCTTAGACAGGTAACCGCCGTTGCTGGTGATGTATGAGGCTTTGCTTGTAGAGTCATACTGGCACCACGCCGGGTCAAGTTGCACAGTCTCGGACCCGATTTCAGCCGTCATGGAATTACAGGCTCTTAAGGCATCGAGAGCAAGAAATACCTTGAAACCGTAACTGTGAATCGTGGAAACGACCGTATTCGAAAGCGGCGAGCCCGGCGCGTAAAGACCATACCACACGATAGTGGTGGCTTTGCCTTTAAGTTGGGGCAGATATTGAAGGTCCGCCTGGGTATACATGTCTACCCAGACTTGGGGTGTGTTGGCAGCAAATCCTTTTCCAACATCGTTGATCAGAGGTAGGATTGAGATGAGAAGAATAATTGAAAGCATGACCAGGGATCGTGTGCTCGGTAGTTCCCTGCCGGCTTTTTCTGCAAAGCCAATAATGCCCATACCAAACACGTCTGGTACACTTACCAGAAATCATTTAGGCGTGTTGTACTACGGGCTTGACAAGAGCGGTGACAACAACTCCACCTCCTCGTAAACATTACAAAGCATGAGGACTGAACATGTGCTACGGGTGCACCGCCGAAACTGACTTATAGAAAATGCGCAAGAAAACCCACGGCTTTAGCCGTGGGAGGACGCCACATTGGCGGGGCTGTCCCTACCCTGGGTAGTTAGAGATTGATCTCTTCAAAAAGTAAAGACAAGCCGGTTTCTCGTCGCAGGTTTCTCACCCTGGGGCAGCGCGCGCTTTCAGATGCTCTCACCAGCTAAGGGGGGATATAGATATCTGGCTGTTTGGTGTGGTCACCTGAATACGGGTTTTTTCACGTGGAAGTCAGGCTCAGTTTCTGGGGTTTCACGTATGCACTTAATAAAAATACTGCTTTGTAATATTGATTGGTATAAGGTGATAAAGATTAGACAAACCAATTTTTGAAAAGCTGTTGCCTATCGTAGTACTTGGATTAGGAGCTTCTCTTCGGCTATACGAGCTACCGCATTTTCCCCCGTTTTACGTCGATGAATTCACTTATGGATTAGGCGGCTGGTTTCTTCTACACAGTCAACTGAAGACTGAGAGTACCTTTTTCCAACTATACGGTAAATTTGGGATGCTTCAAGAGAAACAACTGGTTTCACCTTGGCTCGATCATCCCGCTCTCCTGCTATTGCTGGTGGCATTGTCCCTATACCTATTCAAGGCACCTGGAAGTTTTGATGTTGACCATTTTCTCACGGGAGCCGTTTACGAGCCGGCGCGGGCCAGTCTGATTGACATTTTGGCTGTTAGACTCCCATTCACAATTCTCAATCTAGGAACGATCGTACTGACGTACTTGATTGCGAGAAGACTTTTCGGACCACGCATAGCCGTGATTTCGACCAGTTTCCTAGCGTTCATGCCGATGTCTGTTCTCTACGGGAGAATGGCCTTCCTAGAACACGGGGCCATATTCTTTACTTTAGGTGCATTTTACCTCCTGCTAAGGTACGACGAAGGAAGACGTAATCGCTATCTTATTGCTGCCTCGATCTCTGGAGGAATAGCGTTCTTAAGCAAGGTTATCGGTGTAGTTGCACTCATTCTTCTGGCTATATTTGTTCTGAAGTATGTGAAAGCTCGCAGACTGAAAGTTCTAAGTTTGATCTCAGCGGGATTGATAGCTGCTGTTTACCCTATCTATGCGGCGTTACTAAACTTCAGGTTATTCGTAGCAATCTATCTTTACAGGGTAGAGAATAATGTTCCGGGTCTATACCTTCTGATTTCAATGCTGTCTAGCGGGTATGCGGCGGGAATTTTTTGGAGGGCTTTTCTTGATTTGTGGCTTCTTGTGGGCTGGTGCGGATTCCTTTGTGTTTTGATACTTCAGAGCAAAGAAAATAGATTGCTCATTACATTCACATTGGTAATCGTCGCCTTGTTTCTGATCCTTGCGAAACCTCCATATTACCTCGTTTTCCTATATCCGTTCTTGGCATTATGGTTCGGCAGAGCCTACACGTTAAACAGCAGTGTGATTCGCCTTTCGTTGTTGGCAATTCTCGGGGCTGACACTCTACTCAAGATATTCCTATCCTACAATCTCTATCTGTATTGGATGATCCCTGCACTTGGCATCTTTTTCACTTTGATTAGGAGAAAGGTGACCTCTGATGGAATACTCGCCTCAATATTCGGTCTACAGATCATGTTATTCTTGTTAGCCATCAATCAACGAAATCTACAGCTACTATTTCCGCAAATCTTCCAGGTCTAGTTTTTCTATACCACGCCTGCTAAACCCAAAAACAGAACAAACAACATGCTCACCAGCTATGGCGTCGTCGTCCTAGCTGGTGAGAGTATCTAGAATTGAACCGCTGGGTATTGATTTTTTTGTGTGTTTGTTTGTGTTGTCATTTGGGAGTAACCTCAGAGTTGGATGTAGTAGGCGGGATCAGCTGCTAATAGTGGCGCCCATAGATTGTCCTCTGTGCTCAAACCGCAGTAAGATTAGTCTATCTCCTTCGACTGCATAGATCAGTTAGGGTGTCAGAAAATTCACCCCAGTCTTAAATATCATTTCCTTCCCAGGAATAGTGTAGAAGAATGGAAGTCATCAAAACTATTTGTGTGCCAGTACATTATGCCATAACAAAGCGGAAGCTCTCAATCTTGGATAGGTTAACAGCGAGACACACATATGGTGTGTGGCTCTGGTCGAAGCTATTTGAAGAACACAACCTGAAAGGCTTCTACAATGATAGAAATACATTTTGTGAACAGGTTAAGGAGGAAGCAAACTTTCATCAACCATGATTCAATGCTGTTTTGATACTGCAAGCTGGATGTGGCGAAGTTATCGGAAACTACACAAAGAGTGGAATTGGGAGTTAGAAAGGGCAAAAGGAGAATGGAGAAAGAAACTTCTTAGACGTGAGCCTCAGAAGCCATTCTCCAAGGGTATGAACGGGAAGGTTCCAATATAGTTTGACAATAGAATTGGTTCTATGAGAAATCAAGAATCAAACTATGCTCATACGTAGCCAGAGCGTCCACATCGAAGAAAGGCATGAGAATCACAATTCCACTTAACCCCGCAAAATATCATTTCGACCTCTTGCAGAAAGGTGAGATCAAGAGCTTCCAGATTGTGAAGAGGGATGAGAAGTTCTTTGTTCATGTGAAGGTTGAGTATAATGTTCCAGATCAACCCGTCAATGCGGTTCATGGGGCTGATTTAGGGATTAAACGGTCTGTTACATCCGTGATGTTGAGGCCGAATCAACCCCTCAAGTCAAGCGATTTCACGATACTGAGTGATGGGTCCAAGAGAGAACACCTGAACCGCCTAGAGAAAAGAATCACAGAACTACAGAAGCATAAGAAGTGAGAAGCACTGAAACGTCTCAGACACAAGAAGAAGTATGTGGCAGAATACTACGACAGACTAACAGCGAAGGAGATAGCTAATACATCAAGTGGTTGTTTGGTTCCCATGGGTTATCCGAAGGGAATCAAGTGCGACAACTACAAAGGGAATGGTAAGCCAGCACTACGCAGGAAGTTAGCAAGATGGAGCTATGGCAGAACCATACGGTACACCCAAGAAGAATGTGCAGAAAAAGGGATCAGAGCTGAAGCTCCCAAAGAATACTGGTCAAGTATGACGTGCCACAGATGCGGGGCAAGGAATACAAAGGTAAATCCAAAAACTGTTGAAAGAATTGGACAAAGCCTATTTCACTGCTGGAATTGTGAGCTATGGTTCAACGCAGACTTCAACGGAGCAATAAACATCGGGTCTCGTTTCTTGGCAGAACCCCTGACCCGACGGGCTACAGAAGGCTTAGCTCATCCTGGGAATGATCTGGCCTACAAGCCAGTGAGCCCAGAATCGGAATTTTCTGACAGCCTCATCAGTCTATAGGGTTTTACATTGAACTAGCAAGAAAGTCCACCCCTTCAGGGGTGGGATGAATTACGACCGAGTGAGATGTTTGGGGCTTAAATGTCTGGTGTTTTAATAATAATGCTGGTAGTTTCATGCGGAGAACCAACACCTTCATCCTTGATCCAACGGTGGAGCAAGAGAGGATACTGAGGGATAAAGCTACCAACTGTGCCAAACTTTGGAATGAGGCAACCTACCGCAAAAGACAGGCATACATGAACTATCAACCCCTAAATTGGGAGTACAAAGATCTCTACCAGAAATATTCACCATTGATTGATTCAGCGACAACACAACAAATACTCAGGAAGAGCAACGAGTCATGGAGGGGCTTCTTCGCATTAAAGCAGCTGGAGCGAGAAGGCAAACTTCCGCCAAACATGGAGAAGGTGTGTATGCCCGGATACTGGAAGAGAGATGGGAAATACAGGCTAATGATGGTTCTGAGGAACGACTGCTATAGTGTAAAGGATGGAGTGATGAAAGTACCTAAAGGACTGAGGATACCCTTCAAAGGTAAACTTGGATGGAATGGTAAGCAGGGTAGGGCCGAGGTCATCTATGATGATTTGGCTGGAAAGTGGCGTGTCTTTCAGACTGTGAAGGTTAAGTCATTATTCAAGCCGAAAGGCTCCAAGACATGCTACATCGACCCTGGCATAATCAACCTGTTCACCATCTGGCTTGAAGGATGGAGACAACCAATAGCATACAGTGGAAGAAACCTCCTAGCAGATTGGTGGTACTAGGTCGATAGAATAGCAGACTGCCAGAGCACTCTTGAAACAATCAATGGTAAGAAAAATTCGAAGAGACTAAGCAGATTCTACAGGATGAGACAACGGAGATTCCGACAAGCAATCAACACCATGATAAGAAGCATGGTAAGAGACCTCTACGATCTCGGTGTTTCAAAGATTATGATAGGAGATCTAACGGGCATCAGAGAGGACAATAGCAAAGGCAAGAAGAGCAATTCAATGATCCACAACTTCTGGAGCTTCAACTACATCATTCAAAGACTGAAACATACAGCGCAAGAGTATAGGATACGGGTCAAAGAAGTCAGTGAATACAAGACTTCAAGCAGATGCATAAGATGCAGCTCAGAAAACATTGAGAGGAAAGGCAGACTCTTCAAGTGTCTAGAATGTGGATTGGAGGCTCATAGAGATGCTATTGGCGTCTTGAATATGGCAAACCTTCAGTATGAAGGAACAGCCATCAGGGTGATGACACACCCTAAACTTCTAAAATGGGATGGAATGAGGTGGCGGCCTAGAAGGGCAGTGACCCACCAACCAATGAACATGATAGAAGCTAGAATCCCCTGTCTTTAGGCAGGGGAGTGTCAAGTAGACCGTGCGTTCTTTGAAATCATATCTCAGCGGTTTTCCAAACTCAGGATTCTCGATTACTTTATGTATCTGTTTCTGGAGCCTTTCTTTAAGTCCTCTGTCTTTTATCTTCTTTACGTCTTTCTTGAATTTTTCTGTGGTAACGATGAACTTGATGTCTACCATTTCTTCAGCTCTTCGAAGAAGGCTTTCTTGGGGTAGGTCTTGTATCGACCTTTTTCCATGTCTTCCCAGGCTTCTTCGATGAGCTTCAGAGTCTTCAGGTCCTATGCCTTCATTCTGGTGTCTAGTTTCTTAAGGACGATGATGTTCTTCCTTGCGGCTATGCTGAAGACGCTGCCTCTTTTATCCCAAGCCGTTTCCGTGCTGGAGGGTATGACTATCTGGCCCTTTGAACTTGTTTTAGTCAATTCAGTAATTTCGAGCTCGTCTTCCATAGATTGGTAAGATTATCTTACCTATATTTAAGTAGGGCTATCACATGAGCGTCACGCAGAAATGCGTGCGCTACGCTTCAAACTAAACTATGGGAAAAAAAACTCTTGGCAGAATCTTCTTCGTCTTCAACAATCAGATGTACTACACGGAATGGTCAAAGTGTCTGGGCTACGGGTCCAAAAGACACAGACGTAAGCCCGTCGGTTAACCCTGATAGTTATCCGTCTACGCAAGTGAGCTTCGACTATACACTAGACGACACGGGTTCGGTCTTTCGTGATCCTCTACCCAACCAACCGTATATTGTAGTGCGCTGGGAGGGATTTCTCTCGATCAATACTTGAATGAAACCGTCTACATTAAAGAGTCAGCCGCTTTGTTTGGCTAATGGGTGTAGCAATGAGTGTATGTCTAGTATTGCGTTTGGAGTTCTAGCTTCGACCGGCATCTCCATTGCGGAAGCTAAGCCCTTTCCCACTAATGCCTGTAGAAGATTTAAATCCCACTGAAGACGGAAATAACTGGTTGGTGGGCAGGCTGAGTATTCAGGAGCTTGACAGCAAGGGGAGGTTCACCGTTCCGAAGGAGATTCGAGAATCTCTCAGAATGGGGAAGAAAGTGCTCATAATAAACGCTGGAGATCACCTGAAAATGATACCGCTTCCCCCCGATCCGTTCCAGACCTTACATGGCGCCTTCAATGTGAGAAAGTCATTCAGGGAGCTAAGAAGGAGGGCTGAACAGTTGGCGGAGGGAGAAGTGAGGAAGGAGAGGCGATCGCGAAAGGGATGCCGATCATAGAAAACGACGTCATCTTCGCGTATCTTAATGAGTACGATCCGAAACATTCTGTCGCCGAGAAGATTTTTGAGAAACTGAGGAGCGGAGGTTTAGCAGCGGAGATGTCGAGCGTGAACCTACTCGAGATGGAACTGGTTTATAGAAGCGAGAAGATGGAACACAGGCTTCTAAGAGACCTAGCAGCTTTGGCTGCGCTGCCGAACGTAAATTATGTGCCATTAACGCCGGATGTGGCTGTGGCAAGCGTATACCTTAGACAGACCCTCGGTCTTACCTTCTTCGACTCACACTACGCCGCTACAGCCCTGAATCGAGATAGAAGGATTCTCTCCTTCGACAAATCCTACGACAAGATCCCGGGCCTAACACGGATGGATCCTGCTACCGCTTGATTGTCAGGCCTTTGTTTGAGTGACCTGCATGTGATTCTAGCTTTCCGGCGCCGGTCCTTCTTTTGGATGAATGCGTTCGTGCGAAGTGTAGCTCCAACTTATCTGGAAAACTATTAATTCTTGATTAGCAGCAGCTCTTAGGAAATTTGATGTCACGCTCAAGGGCGGGGTCGGTGAGATGTATCGAACTTGTAGCGCGCTCTGGTCTCAGGTAGTATGTTTGATGATGTTTGGTTTCTATCAGTGTAACTACTGACTATCGCTGTCTCTATTATGTCCTAAAGTTCTTTACGTGTTTAGAGTATTGAGGTGCTTTCTGGATGAGTTCTAGATCAGCGGTGTATAGGGTTGTGTCGAGGTAGGAAGCTAGGGCTACATAGGCTGCGTCGTAGACAGAGATGTCGTGTTTCAAGCTCATCTTAGCGGTTTCCTCATAGATTCTACTCCTGGGCTCCCAAACATCGAAACCGTACTTGGACAGAGATCTAGAGGCAGATGCTAGCTCCTCGGAGTTGTATAGTCCAGTCTATCTCAGGACGTTGAGGATTTCGTAGTTGAGGAGGCTTGGGACTGATATCGTCAGCTCATCCTTGACAAAAGAGTCTCTGAGAAGCGTCGCCTCCTCCGAGAACTCTTCGTTGAGGAACCATTTCGCCACAACTGAAGCGTCTGCTACGACCTTCTGCTTCTCCAAAATCTGATCACTTTTGTGCTATCCCAGCCTTCGGGAGCTTTCCTCCTGAGTCTCTCGTTCAGTAGAACTGCTTCGGAGGTGTTCCTTTCACGTCCATATTCAAGCCTGCGGCTTATGGCTTCCCTAAAGACAGCGCTCCAGTTCACGTCTGCATTATCCATCTTTTTCTTTAGTGAGTAAGGAATAGTGACGCTGGTTCGGGTCATCTTTTCTGATCGGTGGGTATCATTGGCCATTAAGATCACAAATATTACTAATGTTACCTGTAATAGAGCATTAATCCCTCCGTGCAGCTCATACGTGCAGGCCCCAAGGTAGGCGGTGAGCTAGCACTACGCGGGCGCAAATGAGCAAAAACGCACTATCCTTCAAGTTGAAGATTAATTGCAGTGCGCCTGAGTTCGAGAGAACCAGCAAGCTTCAGTCTGCAGTAATTCAGGATGTTGGTGGGATGGTGTATTCCTTTGAGCAAAAACGTAATTTCCTGAAGTATTAAGGATTGTAGCTATCTCAGCATTATCATATTGACCAGTCGTAAGCTGTCTAGCGATGGCTTCCCGCTGGGTTATCTTGCCAGGCTTTTTCTCCAGACAGATTGACCATTTCTTAATTACCATGCGAGCTTAGATAAGGTTCACGTAATTTAGTTAATTTTACTTAAGAAAGTGAAAGTTTGTTACATTTTGTTACTTAATCTTAAAAATTTTTTTTGTATTCAAAATCGCCTGTTATTAAGTAAATTAACACGACTTTTCGCATCCAATATCAAAAAATTAAGTGTCAAGTATCAAAAAGTTAAGTATCCAACTTAGTAGTATTGGGTGTTATTTCACTGTGCCGTAGCCATCATCGTGGGTAACATCGAGAAAACGCTATTAGTGCCATGGCAGCATTTGTACTGTGTGAAGGCCCCTTGGTGAGCACCTATGAAAAGTCTCTAGCGTTCTCGGGGATGGTTCTTCCGTGTGGCGTTTAAGCACTGTTAACTATTCTCTCGAGCCGTTTATGTTTTTGCTCTGTGAGCCGCCTGTTCTCTCCGTGGTAAGGTTCGTTTCGTGTCAGCATCAGCGCCCGCGCTTTACCCACTGAGAATTATAAGGATGACTAGAGAGGGTAACGGTACCTCTTCGTCATCTACCGTGTTCTCTTTAGTCTGGAAAAAACCGTCACCTGAAGTTGCTACGGTTGTGTGTTCGGATGGTTAATCTTACAATTTTGCGAACGCCAAGCCTTTCATAGCACTATTATGATACGTCAGGATAGGCTACAGTAAGCGGTGCTTTAGCCGTGGAAGAGTCTGCACTACCAAGTGACATGGGCATAATGGAGATCCCCGGAAGAGGAACACTAAGGACTGCGAAGCTGTGCTACAGGAAGGGAACCGTTGACGAGCGAGTTATCCTCAAGGAGAGCTTTCAAAATGACATCTATCTCCCAGCGCTGCCCGAGTATACAGTGGGGTTAGACCACGTCGTCATTGACATTGGAGCATACATAGGTACCTTCTCGCTACTCATGGCAGCCCTTGCCCCGCATGGTCACGTCTTCGCAATAGAACCAGCCCACGATACTTTCAGGATACTTCAAACCAATGTGGCTCTGAACGGCTTGAGCAATGTGTTCATTTTCAATCTTGCATTGGCTGACAGAAAAGGCTCTGCAACGCTCTACCATGACTTGGCGACCGGACAGTAGGGTCATACTATTCTGAAATCGGTCAGCGATGAGTCCGAAGAGGTAAGGACAGAGGCCCTTTCTGACTTTATGAATGACAACAAGATACTGTCCTGCGACCTAATCAAGTGCAACTGCGAAGGAGCAGAGTTTCCGATATTTCTCAGCGCCCCAACGGAGGTTCTTCAAAGGATAAAACTGCTAGTGATCCTCTATCACAATTATCTTGCGGAAGGTCACTCTGAAATGGAGCTTGCCAAGCACTTCAAGAAGGCAGGTTTCCATGTTAGGATTAGATTTCGAGGCGAATACAGAGGGTGGATTGTGGCAGAAAACAAGGCATACTATTCGCACCCGTGGCTGAGGAGCGCCCGGATTAAGCTGACGCTTGTAATTCGAGGCGTCAGAAGAAGAGGAGGCAAGGTACTGTTACCCAAGAAAAGGTAACGTTAACTTGACGGCACATGCCCTTGGAAGATTCTGGCTTATTCTTGTCGCGTAGATTATGAGGGTGATTGTCTGGGCTTGCCTTTTTGGAAGAAGAAAGGGTTGAAGAGATTAAGCTATGGCTTGCTCTAAGCGACAACAAGACACGATGACTTCCTCCCCAGAATGATGAGACTACAGAAAGACGCCCGCTTCAGATTCGAAAAGCTTGATAACCCCCAGCTTAAACAACCAGTCTGTGGATACGACTTCGCCCGAATCAGCCGCAGCACGCGCTATGAATTAAATGGTTGGTTGAACGTATAGTGATTCTCATTTGAGATGAGGAAATAGAGGCAAATGGCGCTTAATTTAATGATTTTGACAAGTTTCTTTGCCATCGAACCAAAGGACATAACAGGCGGTGTTAACCACCGTTACGTAGGGCTTTACGGCTCATTAGTAAAAACCTTACTTAAAAGCTCCCCAAAATCAAAGGTTTCTTGGTACTCACACCTTGATCAACATTTGAGGGTTTTTGGCTCAAAAGAAAATAGTGTAGTAAGGAAATATCGAATGGGTATGCTCAAAGCTGTACTTCGCAGCATCCTTATCACTGTGAAGGGCCGTGGAAGTCTAACGGTTATTATAGCATATCCTTATGGCATTCCGAAAGTTAAAGCCATTTTTTCGTATGTCTTTTCTCTCTTAATTTTGAGGAGTTTTGGCATTAACCGTATTAAAGTGATTGTGGACGACTTCGACCCCCCAGTAGAGAATTGTTATGCTTTTTCAGAAACTAGACCTCCAATATTATGGGTAATCTATGCACGGACACTAGACATGCTAACCCTAAAGCTAGCCTCATCCATCATAACATTAAGTAACTCTCTTAAAGAGTATATAGCTAGAACTTACCGGATAAGAAAAGATAAAATCTTTGTAGTGCCAACTGGTTGCCTAGTAAGTCTTATCTCCTATGTTCCGCCAAGAAGCTTAGATCCTCTGACAATTTTATACTCCGGATCGCTACTGAAAGCTAAGAGCATTGACAAACTCATATCCGCAGTTAACAATGTTAGAGAGAGAGGCCTAAAAGTCTCGCTTGTTCTCGCAGGGGATCTCATTGACATTTCACTTCCTGAATGGGTCATTCATAAAAAACTTGAGGGTTGGACGTTCTACGTTAAGAGTAGTTTAGAAACATCTGATATATGTGTGATTCCTTACCCGAATAAACCCTTTATGAGCATGACCCTTTTGGCTAAAATCGATTACATGGGTGCTGGTAAACCGATAATTGTAACAAACCTCAAGGAAACAGGTGACGTCATTAATAGATTTAACTGTGGATTTGTAGCTAAAGACTGGAAGGAGTTCGAGCAGTATATCGAGAGGCTCTACCAAGATAGAGAATTAGCTAAAGAATTGGGAAGAAACGGGCGTAAGGCAGCTGAAACATATTTTAACTATGAGTTATTAGCTGAAACATTGCTTAATAGATTGGTCAAAATGTAAGAGCCAAATGCTATGTTAGAGAACCGACATTAATTGACCAAAGAGTTGTTACGAAACATGAAATCGTCTATAACGATTAGTGAAATATCTTCGTTCCGTGAAGTTACGGGTTAGCGCGCGCTACGTTCTGAAATCACCAGATCGACCTAGAATTAAGCACGCATACTTGCAGGTTTAAGGACTCGTTGGATCTAGAACAAGTTCGACGAGATTTACGCAAATTATGGCATTGTATTGTAGCGAGCGCTCATCCGACGAATGCAGCAGTACTGCAATAATCACCAATACTTTGAATAAGCGTACAACTAACTACGCGCCATACGCGTTTAAGTAACCTTAACACTGGTGGAATCGAAGAAGCTCGTAGCAAAAGCCGTAACAAAACTTGACATTGTAAAGAAGCCGAGAAGGACGGCGTAATCTTGGCCGGCGTAAATACCGCTTGAGCCTTCATCCTTGAGGCGAACGAGTTTAAGTCCGAATAGGTAGATGCTGGCGCTCGCTATCATAGTGGTGGCGTAACATGGATGGTGACAATATACGGTAGTGTTAATCACATATTGGGCGACCGAAGCGGACATCTGGGGTGTTACTCTGAGTCGTCCAACTAGTTTTCGACTATTTGGACCGTATACTCTCTAATTAGTCGAACAGTACTGAAACACTAAATATGTGTCGAGGCGATACGCTACTAACAGTAAAGGGCCCACAGCGCGCGCTTTGAGGTGCTCCGGCTTTGAGCGAGGATGAGTTGCGTTCTCGAATCCTTGGCTACATTTTCTTTGATCTGACTCATATGGATAAGGAACTATTTTCGATTTACACGCGATTCCTAAAGAATATGCTCATATCAAAAGTTAGGAAATCATCAGACATTGCAGGTCTTTCATCGGGGGCCTTCTTCTGGGAGAGAAACTTCCATGAACTCCATATCAGGAACCCTGATGTCCCACCTTATGGTCTTCTAAACGAGTGCAAGGAATCAATAAGATTCGCATTGAAAATAATCGCAGAGAGATTTCTGCCACCGTTTAGATGTATTGACGTAGGTTGTGGGCCTACCTCTCAATTCTATTCCCTTGACCTTAAGTGCAGATCCGATCTGCTCATAGTCTGTGTGGATCCCTTGGCAGAGACATACAAGCGACTACATGATAGGTATAACACAGGATATGATATAGAATGCATCCGTGGATTCGGAGAGAAGCTTTACGACTTATTCGATGCAAAAACTTTCCATCTAGCATACTCACAAAATGCAATAGATCATTGCCAATCACCGGAAGAGTTCTTGACCAATCTATTCTACGTGTTAAAACCGGGCGGCATGCTGGTTTTGTACGGTTTCATAAAAGAGGGAAGTGCTACAGGGTGGCTAGGATTGCATCAATGGGACATTGAAATCGACAATGGCCATATCTTGCTCAGCAACAAAAGTAAAACAATAAACAAGAAGGATATATCTGAAAGATTGGACATGAGACTAAGGTATCAAGAAATAACTGGACATAACATCAAAGACACATATACTCTGATCTATGAGAAGATGTAGCACACGCTGTCAACAGGTAATGCTAGAGGAAAATAGAACTGATCTTGAATCGAGTGCGAATCGCAAAATCCTCTCATTACAAGTTGCTACTTGAGCCACTCGGTGCGCGCCCGCAGATCGCTTAAGCATAGTCCAAGACTTTGAAATCACTCTGTGGCCTTTTCAGTCTTATTTCTAGACGACTGTTCCTTCAATGAAATACGGGTTAGGCGCCCGTAGACAATCTTCGAATTCGGTAGTAATGGAACGCACGTGCGTCGTAAATACCACCTGAGCCTTCATCCTTAGCGCACGCATTTAAGCCACAATAGGTAGATGCTGGGCCTGGTTACCTCCGGTTTGTGGCTTGCCTTTTCCTTGGCGAGCATCCTCAAGAGTGGCAGATTGTCACGCGCTTCTAGGATTCAACAAAAGTGTTTAATTGCACATTCTTGTAATAACCTGGCATACACGCGAAGAGGGTATACACGCTTGTGTACGAAGCATATACAAACTCAGCAGAATTATAGGCGCATTCCTGGGTACTGATCATCGATGGAAAGAATGATTGAGTACTTCCTGCCTGAAGAAATCATAAAGAGAATCAAAGCATACAATTATGATCTCGAAGCCTTCACGGAGACGGCCGTCCTGGAGAAACTCGTCAAGGTGGAGGCGGAGAAGGCAAGACAGACGCAGGTACGATGATACTGCTCTAGGCATGGGCCGAGTAGTTGTTACGAGCTAGATAGCGTCAACCCATTATCATTTATGCTGAACAGTAACCTCCGATCCAATAGTGAGAGTTGAATAGACTCTTATCTCTGGAATCGGTTACTGAGATTCGAGGAAGTAATGGATGCCTGACCTAGAGGCGGCATTGGAAGACGGCATCAGGTCTATCGGTCGATTAAGCGTTCTTACACTGTTCTATCTCATCTTTGCATCATTCTGTTTCGATGTGAGAGCAGATCTGTCTTCAAACCCGGTTGAGGCAACCTCTCCAATAGCTGCTGACCTTGGAGCAAAACTGGCCGGTCCGGTTAGTCTCATTCAAATTGGCAACAACCCATTCATGATAACCCCGCTGCGGATAATCGTGGGAGTCATCGTTGTTCTGGTCGTTTTCTTTGTGATTGCACTTCGCAAGCGGTGGATTGAGATAGGGTTTGAATCTGTTCCTGAAGAGGGGCTGTCAGTTGAAGGTGAAGACGAGAGAGAAGTCGATGAACGTCTGCCATCGCAAAGGCGTGGAGGATCCGAAGAGTCCCTGCAAAGTCGCCAGGGCGCGGTTGAGCCTTCGCGAGGTTTGGCGGTGGAGACTGAGCTCTCCTCTGAGAAGGATGTTTCCCGTCGGATGCTTGAGACGATTTCTCCTGAGAGCCTTGGGCGTCAAGTGGTTATGACTGAGCTTGAGAGGATAGAGGCTGAGATTGATAAGGCAAGGAATGTTTTGGAAGTCGAGAGGGTCAAGCTCGAGAAGGCTAGCCAGAACCTGGCCGGTGAGTATGAAGCCTTGAGAAGGGTGAAAGAGGAGCTGTCTGCTGAGAAGGAGAAAATGACCTTTGAGAGGCAACGGTTAGAGAGGCTCCGTGAACAGCTTACTCATGAACAAACTGAAATGGGAAAGGCAAGGGATGAATTGGCTGAGGTTGTCAAGGTTCTATCTAAGACAAGTCTGAAGGGGCTGGGTGGTTAGGCTCGCTTGATGAAATTCAGAAGGCCCAAGAACGTATCTGTCAATACTGAGTCTGTTGTGACTTCTTTAAAGGGTGAGCTCGGCCGGATTATGCAGGAGCTCAATGAAGCAAAGGCAGATCTCTCGCGTGCAAAGAAGAAACTGGGTGAGGAGAAAGCAAGCCTCGAGCCGGCTAGAGCACGCCTGTTAAGTGACATGCAGGATCTCAAGAAGATGTCAGGCAGTCTTAGGTCGCAGAGAAACGAACTCCAAGCCCTTGAGGGAAAGTTTGAGGGAGAAGCTAAACGGCTTGAGGCTCAAAGGAAGAATCTGGATGACAGAGAAGCCAAGCTCAGAACTAAAGAGGAGGAGGTTGACAAAACAACATCTCACTTGTCTGATCTCGCCAGCAAGATCTTTGCTTTCATTGAAGAGTCTCATTCCGAAATAAAGGTGAGTCTATCTGATGCTTCTAACCAGCGTGAGGCAGCACTCGACCTGAGGAAAAGTCTTGAGGAGGATAGGGCTAGACTGGAAAGTGAGAGAGCGGCCCTCATTAGGGCAAGGGAAGAGCTTGAGAGGGATGTTTCTCTCCAGCGTCAGACAACATTCGACCGTAGGACCAGTCTTGAACGGGAGGAAAGGAGATTGCGGACTGAAAGAATAGCCAACACTAGGGCAAGGGAAGAGCTTGAGAAAGAGAAGCGTCACTTAACTGAAGAACGGGGAACTCTTGAAAAGGAAGGGGAAGGGGTCAAGAAGAAGCAAGAGGAACTCAAAACCTCCCCGACTGCGACGACGCAAGTTTTGAGGAGACCTCAAAGCGGCACCGAGCTTCCACACCCCGCCTCTGGAGTCAAACTATGCACCTCGTGCGGTCGGACACTTGATCCGAGAATGAGATACTGTGACAAGTGCGGGGCCAACCAATTCAAGTAATGTCACTGCAGAGTAAAAGTAAAGGTAACAGAGGGCGTGCCCAGTTCTTGCTCTATTTGTTTACCGCGCACTCTTAGTATGAGTAACATGTGACATATATTGGTCACCTGGTACAGATGTATTACGCTTTGACAGGTACAATCGGCAGTGTGACATGAATGATTCGGTATTCAACGATCGAAAGTCTGTGGGAAGATTCTCGCAGGTTAGGTGTCTTGTCTCAGCTTTACCGTGAACGGATCGATGACTGGTCCCTCCTGAAATGTCTTAGAGTTTATGCGAAGCGACAAGGATTCATTAGGAGTATCAAAGTAGTGAGACTTTTCGAACAGATCAGTGATTGGCTTCAAACACGCATCTATGAGGCTTGTAGACGAGCCAAGGAGAGACTCCAGGAGTTATGTCAGACGAGAAAGTTCCGCTTGGGCGTCTGGGGCTCAGCCGGATTGAAGGGCGAGCTTCTGTGCTTCTATCTAGATTTGAAAAACGCTAGAGTGCCTAGGCAGATACTGGTTCAATTGTACCTGACATAGTTGGAGGTGAGGAATACTGAATAAGGATCAGACGATTGGAGCATGCATTCTTATCGTCAGCATATTTGGGATTCTCGTATACGGCTGGTTGATCTACACATTCCCAGTAGCGGTCTTGCAGATCACGGCTCTGGTTGCTGTTGTCGCGGTTTTGGGTATTCTGGCTTGGATTGGATGGACGATGGCTACTACGCCTCCACCGGAACCGATAGAAACCACCGAACCATCCACACCGAGCTCAGCCCAATCTGAAGCCCAATAGAAAACCCTTGCCAAGAAAGCTGGAAGCAAGGCTGCGGGCGAGTGGCCGCAGCCACGTCTCCGTTGATAACGCGAGGTTTGCGCAAAGAACGAGGTGGAAAGTCGACTCATGTTGAAGGCGATGGTAGTCTGGACCCTTTGCGTTAAGACGGGTATTTGAGAATATGATTGTAGCCTGCATCCCTTCCTATAATGAAGAGAAGACGATCGGCAGGGTGATTATTCAAGCTCAGAAGAACGTAGACGGAGTCATAGTTTGTGATGATGGTTCCGAGGATATGACTGGGGAGATTGCTGAGAGGCTTGGCGCCATTGTTGTGAGACACGACAGGAATCTCGGCTACGGTTCAGCAATGAGAACTCTCTTCAGAAGGTCTAGAATGCTTAATGCCGATGTCATGGTAACGCTTGATGGTGACGGACAGCATGATGCAAGAATGATTCCAAGTCTAGTTGAGCCCATAGTTCAGGGGGAAGCAGACATCGTGATAGGCTCAAGATTTCTCGAGAAGGCCTCAGACATGCCGGCTTACAGAAAATTCGGCGTAAACATGCTGACGAGATTTCAAGAGGCCCTCTCGAAGAATGGAATAACAGATTCCCAGAGCGGCTTCAGGGCTTACAGTCGGAAGGCTCTAAGCCTTCTGGAGCCTACAGAAGGCGGGATGGGGGCGGGCGCAGAGCTTCTGATGAAGGCGCACCAGAACGGTCTTGCAATCAAAGAGGTTGCAATAACGATCAAGCACTGTGTGGAAGACCCATCAACACACAATCCAATCTATCATGGGATGGACGTGATTGGGAGTATGATAAAACATTACTCGATAAGGCATTCGCTACTCTTCTATGGCCTTCCTGGTTTGTTCTTCGGCATTATGGGCATTGTCTTTGGACTCTGGTCTTTGGACCTATATGCGCATTATAGGCAGTTGAACTTGAGCCTGACCCTGATATCGATAGGATCTTTGATGATTGGAACAATTCTGATTGCAACCTCAGTAATTCTGTTCACACTGGTTAGCGTCGTAAGGGAGTCACGTTAAGAATCGAACCGCGCCTATGCTCCAGATGAGCTTCGCATCTTGCGCTCCTGCCTGTGCTAACTACTTGTAGAGTGTGTTTTCTCTGATGCTTGAAATAGAGGTTGCCGAAATAAGAGGAAGATGTCCTGTTCACAAGGTCGGCGATAAGATTCTGATAGAAGACGCCAGAATAGCTTTGGACAAGACAGATGCTTTATGCACTCACGCACTCTCCACCCTCCTTCATTATGTTGTTGCGTTAGACGAAGGAGCTGATCCAGTGAGGCTTGGCTTGACTAAGCCTGAAGATCGTGAGCATTCTTACCTGCAGTGTGTAGATCCTGGGAGGCCTTACACTGAGGGTGGCACAGTAATATTCAGATGTAGAAAAGTGCAATGAAGATAGCAATAGTTCTCGGAACCCGACCAGAAATAATCAAGATGTCCCCAATAATCAGGAAATTGGAAGCTCAATGTCTTGACTATTTTGTGATCCATACGGGGCAGCACTACTCCTACAATATGGACAAGATCTTCTTCGAACAACTGATGCTTCCAGAACCAGAGTACGCTCTCAACATCGGGTCTGGAACTCATGCCGAGGAGACGAGCAAGGCCCTTGTGGGTATTGAGAAAGCATTGCAGGATGAGAAACCCGGCTTAGTTCTTGTTGAAGGTGACACGAATACTGTCCTAGCCGGAGCTTTAGCTGCTTCGAAACTCACGATAGGTGTCGGCCATGTAGAGGCTGGACTTAGAAGTCACGATAGACAGATGCCTGAGGAGATCAATAGAGTCATGGCTGATCATCTCTCAAACTATCTATTCGCACCGACGAGCAATGCGAGAGACAATTTGTTACGCGAGGGAATAGATGAAAAGAGAATATTCGTTACAGGAAATACTATTGTCGATGCTGTATATCAAAACCTTGGTCTAGCTAGAGAAAAGGGCACGTTATTGAAGTTCAGGCCGAATGATGACGACTATTTCCTTGCGACTCTGCACCGACAAGAGAACGTGGATGAAAAGGAAAGGCTGGAAGCCATAATTAAGGGTCTTGAGCTGGTATCTGAGGAATTCGGAGCAACGATCATTTATCCGATTCATCCGAGGACAAGGAAGAGGCTGGAACAACACAATATCTCCGTAGATGATCATCGCATAAGCCTTGTGGAGCCTCTAGATTACTTGAACTTCCTGAGACTCGAGAGCGAGGCCAAGCTTATACTGACTGATTCAGGAGGCGTACAAGAAGAAGCATGCATCTTGAAAGTTCCATGTGTCACCTTGAGAGATAGTACTGAGCGACCTGAGACCTTGGAGGTCGGTGCTAATTCCGTAGCCGGCACGAAACCAACGGATATACTTGAAAATGTGAAGAAAATGCTTAGCAAAGACCGAGAATGGAACAATCCGTTCGGAGACGGAAACGCTTCTGGAAGAATAGTCGACATAATTTCTTCCAGATAAATTAAGGGGGGATAAACGCTTGTCTAAGGTTCTAGTCACCGGCGGCCTTGGATTCATCGGCTCCAATCTAGTAAAGGAGCTGAAAAAAAGAGGATTCGATGTTTGGATCTGCGATTTAAGACATTCAGAGGATCCGCGATCGATAAGATGTGATGTCGGAGTATTCAGACAGGTTGAGAGAGTTTTCGAGAATAACGACTTCGCCTATGTTTACCATGCAGCTGCCGAATATGGAAGATGGAATGGTGAGGATTACTATGAAAATCTCTGGTTGACAAATGCTGTAGGCACAAAGAACATAACAAGAATGCAGGAAATAAAGAAGTTCCGACTGATCTTCTTTGGGAGTGCAGAGGTCTACGGGGACTTTGACGGAGTCATGAGCGAAGATGTCATGGATAAGGTTCCAATAAAGCAGATGAATGATTATGCTATCGCGAAGTGGGTTAATGAACTTCAAATAATGAATTCGGCAGCCATGTTTAACACCGAGAGTGTTAGGGTGAGGCTCTTCAATGTCTATGGGCCCGGAGAACACTATACCCCATACAGGGGATTTATCCCTAAGTTCATCTACAAAGCATTGCACGACGAACCATACACAGTATACTTGGGACACAAAAGGACACTAGAATATGTTGAAGACATCTGCAAGGTACTTGGTAACATCGTGGACCACTTCAAGCCTGGAGAAGTATATAATCTCGGGGGGGACGAGCGATATGGAATTAAGAAGATTTCAGACATCATCTTGAATAGCCTCGGCAAAGACGATTCCAAGGTAACATACAAGGAGGCTGAACTCTTCACGACGAGAGTGAAGACTCCGGACTCGGGGAAAGCCAGAAGAGATCTCGGATTTAGCTTGACAGTAAGGCCTGAAGAAGGAATTCGCCGGACCGTGGAGTGGTTCAGAAGATTGTATGTGAAGTGATAATATTCATGAACGGCTATTATGAGTTTTAGAGGCTGCAGGAATGAACTTTGATAAGATCCTAGGTAATTACGCTGGTAAGAGAATTCTCTTGACAGGTGGTGCAGGATGCATCGGTGTCAACCTCATTAAGACTCTTCTTAAGGCTCAGCCTGAACGCATCGTCGTTTTGGACGATTTATCCGCGTCGTATGAGTGGAACCTGCCAAAGAACAAGAATTCGACATTCATCAATGGAAGTGTGCTTGACGATGAAAAGGTGAAAAGAGCCTTCAGCTTTAAGCCCCAATTCGTATTTCACCTGGCAGCACATTTCGCGAATCAGAACAGCGTGGACCATCCTGAGACGGACATGCTCGTGAATGGTCTTGGAACATTGAAAGCCTTGCAGTATTCACAATTGGCAGATGTAGAGAAGTTTATCTTCGCCTCCTCAGGATGCTCAGTGTATGGAAGTCAAGCTCCGCTACCACTTAGAGAAGACTTCACATCGTTACGGTTGGACACGCCTTATCAGATTCACAAACTCCTGGGGGAGCTTTACTGCAACTATTTCTATGATTATTACAAATTGCCAGTGGCAATAGCAAGGTATTTCAACGTATACGGTCCAGGAGAGGTTCCAGGCATATATAGAAACGTCATACCTAATTTTATTTGGCTGGCGATGCATGGAAAATCTCTGCCGATAACTGGAACAGGCGAAGAAACCAGAGACTTCACATTTGTAGAAGATATCGTTGATGGCTCCTTAAGGATGGGAGTGACTGAAGGAGCCGTGGGCCAGGCGATTAACTTGGCGTCGGAGACTGAGACTAGAATAATCGATTTGGCGAACTGGATAAATGCGCTGACAGGTAATAAGGCAGGAATTGTCTACGACAAGAAAAGAGACTGGGATAAATCGATTAAGAGAAGAGCCTCCATAGATAAAGCCAGAAGAATCCTTGACTATCAGCCGCAAACCGACATGAAAGCCGGGTTGAAGAGAACTCACGAATGGATCGTGGATAACAGAGACAATATAGAACCGATCTTAAGATTCTGAATGAACGTCCTTATCATAGCGCAATATTTTCCACCAGATATGGGTGGGGGAGCTACAAGAGCTTTCAATGTCGCGAAAGGCCTCATATCCACTGGTTGTTCTGTAACCTGCGTAACGGCTTTCCCCCACTATCCGACTGGAAGAATTCCGGGAAAATACAGGAGAAGGCTGATAAATGTAGAATATCACGAATCGTTAAAGATAATCAAAACTTTCGTCCCGCCGCTGGCCTCGGAAGGGCTCGCAAAACGCATTCTACTCTTCGCTTCTTTCAGTCTGTCATCTTTGTTCGCTTTGCCTTTTGTCGGCAAGGTTGATGTGGTTTGGGCTGCTAATCCAAACATCATCGCGGTTTTTCCAAGCCTGATTTTCAGCAAGGTGAGACATATCCCAGTGATTCAAAATGTAGACGATCTCTGGCCTGAATCCCTCTATGACTTGGGTATTTCAGATAATTCTTTAATGGCAAAGTTGGGTGAGTCACTTGCTAGGATCGCATATCGATTATGCTCAGCGATTACACCTATCAGTCCGTCCTACGTGCAGACTATACTGAGCAAGTATCACATAGACTCGAGAAAAGTTTACGTTGTCCCTGCGGGGATAGACTTGGATAGATTCCGCTCTCCAAGAATTAAACTCACAACCGTATCTGACGGAAAATTCGTGGTCTTGTATATCGGAGCTTTCTCCCCCGCATATGATTTCGATCAGGTCTTCAAGGCTGCATGTTTGTTGAGATCATCTCCAGATATCCAATTCATCATACAAGGTGGCGGGGAACTTGCAAGTGCTTTAAAAGAAAAATCGCAACACATGGATTTTAGAAACGTCACGGTCTTTGAGAAGATTGTGAGTCGTGAAGAGGTTGCTCGAACATTGATTGAGGCTAGTGTGTTATTGCTGCCTCTAAAGGGAATAAGCTCGACAGACATGGGGATATCTTCTAAACTATACGAATATCAGGCAGCTGGAAAGCCTATAGTCTGTTGCTCTGATGGACAGGCCGGGCGTTACGTTTCACAGACTGCGTCTGGGATTGTGGTAAGGCCTGGAGATTACGAAGCCCTCGCTGATTCAATACTCTACTTGATGAAGAATCCGGATGTTTCTAGGAGGCTGGGAGAATCGGGAAAGCTCTACGTTGAGAAGAACATGTCAACAAGTCGCATAGGAATAAGAATGAAAGCCCTCATGGAAGTGCTGGCGTAAGCAGACGTTGAGAAGAGAAACTTACGATGACCACCTATACTCCCCCCCAGTATAATGTGCAGAACACCGATTGCATTTCACGCGCTAGATAGGAAACAAAACAGGAGGGACTATCCATTCAAATAGGAACCGCCGTGGTGTTAGCAGGCGGACCAGGTATCCGCCTGAAACCATTGAGAAGGAATCCAGATATCTCAAGTAGACTGGGAGAGTCTGGAAAGAGATATGTTGAGTACGACATGCCAGGAACCCGCGTAGGAATGAAAATGAAGGGAGTAATGGGGATGTGTGCCGAACCCCACACATGAAAGAGAAGCGTACTGTGACAATCTACGTGGGTAGTCTAATGTATCGGCCAGTGTTTAAGTCCCACTGTTTTGCTTTTGGTCGTGCATGTGAAAAGGAAGGTTACTCTGTTAGGTATATGTTGAGCAGGGGCTATGAATGGATGTTGTCAAAGGAAGAAAAGGGGAAGACAGTGTTCATTGGTAATTCATCAAACATTCATTCAATGGTCCGGGATACGTGGAATCTAGAAAATCGTAAGGAAATAGCAAGGGTGTTCTCGAAAGATAGCCCCACCCATGTATACCTGATGAATTACCACTTCTTGAACCATCTAGTCGCGAAACGTTCGGAACAGTATAATGCTTTATTTATTTATCACGTGCATGAACCATACGTGGAAGATAAAAAGTATCACGGGGGTTTTCATCAATACTGGCTGCATCTGTTTGAACATTTCCAGGGAAGGTTGCTTGACTGTACTGATATAGCTATCGTCTCATCAAACCTTGCGTCGAATCTCTTTGAATCACATTATCCGAATTTTTCTGGAACCAAGGTGTATGTTCCTCTGATGTTAGAGGACTTAAGCGGTTGGGACAATGATGATCAGGAAAGACAATACGTTACTTTTGTGGGGCCTCCTCTTCCTGCCAAGAATACAGAAAAATTCTTGGAGATAGTGAGGTATTCCCAAGATAATCATTTGAACTACAAATTCTTGATGACTTCACCGTTTAGCATAAGGGAGCGGAGATATGAGCAGCAAAACCTTACGGTTTGTTACACTGATAGAGTTAACGATAAGGAATTTGGTAAGTTAATTCGGAGAAGCATAGCTGTGGTTGCACCATACAAACGGGAGACTCAGAGTTCAAGTGTACTTGTCTCCTATATGTATGGGACGCCTGTTGTCTCAAGCAATGTCGGAGGATTGCCCGAATTCGTTTCAAATAAAGAAACTGGATATCTTCTTGATGTAGATGCGAAAGCTGAAGAGTGGGTTGAAGGCATACGCTATATTCAAGACAATTTTCTGCGTCTGTCAAAGAATTGCAAAAGGTATTTCGTAGATAACTTTGCGGGGGAGAATTGGGACAGATACTTGGGCAGCCTACTAGTTAGAAGGCGGAACAAGTAAACGTGACCAACAATAACACAGAGTTGTTAGGGGTTGAGATTGGTTGCGGCCACGATAAGAGAGAGGGCATGATAGGTCTCGAATCTTCGCAGAACACCTGTGACAGATATTGTAGCAGATGCTCGAGTGTTGCCATTCAAGAGTGAGATATTTCACCATGTGAGTTCAAGTCATTGTATTGAACACATCAGCCATAAGGATGTTGTCGGCGTGCTAGGGGAATGGGTACGTGTTCTGAGGAAAGGCGGAACTATTGAGATTCGCTGTCCCAATCTTCGTGCAAGAGCTTTCCTATTCTTCTTAAGTCCGAGTTGGCAAAACGTGGAGAACATATATGGAGGACAGAGTTATCCTTATGAACAGCACAGATGCGGTTTTTCATTTGGTCTTCTTAGATCATGCTTAGAATCTAATGGAATCACAAATGTAAAAAGAGTCATCAAGGGTTACAGAGGCATACCGTTTCTTCCCGATTGTCTCCACATTAGAGGCACTAAACGTTGAAAATGTGCGCATATGCGAATTCTTGAAGTGATACCCTTCTTCTCTCCTCCGTTTGGTGGGCCAGCAGAGGCTGTACGTTCAATTTCGAAGTCCCTCGCGAAAAAGCATAATGTTACTATTTATGCCACCACAGCATCGCCTGGAAAAAGTAATTTCCGAAATTCACGATTTGAAACTTATTCTGAGGGTTATCGCTTAGTATTGTTCCCAAGGATCCGTGTGTTCAGTGATTATAATATATCTCCTTCCATGGAAGGAGCCATGAAGAAGAATCTGAACAAATACGATGTTATTCATCTTCATTCCTGGCGTAACTTTCAAGACATAATAGTTCATCGCTATGCAAAAGAGTATGGAGTTCCTTATATTGTACAGGCTCATGGATCACTTCCTAGAGTAGATAGATTACAGAGATTGAAATGGTTATATGATACATGTCTTGGTAGCAGGTTGTTGCGGGATTGCTCTAGGACGGTTGCCCTTACCAGGACTGAAATTCAACACTACAAGCTTAAAGGCGTACCGGGGGAAAAAATCGCTCTCATACCTAATGGATTGGAATTGTCAGAGTACGTTGATCTTCCACCGAGGGGAGATTTCAAGGGAAGATACAATATCGATAAAGATACGAAAATAATCCTATACCTTGGAAGGATACATAGAATCAAAGGAATTGACATACTAGTAAAAGCCTACGCCAAACTAGTTAACGGGATGAATTTTAATGATGTATTACTTGTTATAGCTGGGCCTGATGATGGATACCTTTACGAGGTAAGATCGTTAATCAGCCAACTACGATTGCAAAACAAGATGCTCTTAACAGGCCCTCTTTACGCTAGAGATAAACTTGAAGCTTATGTTGATGCTGAAGTTTACGTCTTGCCTTCTAGATATGAAACCTTTCCACACACAATCCTAGAGGCTTTTGCTTGCCGTAAACCCGTAATAGTCTCAGACGTTGAGTCAATGTCCGATATAGTAGATCATATGAGGACTGGTCTACTATTCGAGTCCGAAAATGTGCAACAATTAGTTGAAAGGATAAAATACATACTCACATGCCCTGATGAAGGCAGGAAAATGGGAATAGAAGGCCACTTGCTTCTTCGGGAACGTTTTTCGATAGAAAGAGTGTCTGGTTTAACTGAAGCCCTTTACAGGAAAGTGCTAGAGGAGAAGAACAGTGAATATAAGTTACTCAGAGGCATGGAAGCAGAACCAACAACGCTTCAGCCCCCTAGATTTTCATGATCCAACTCCTATTCGCGTGCCATTAGATCTGTTTCTAATGTCAGTTATTCTTTTAGTTCATTCCCTGAGAAATCTATCGAGAGGGTTCATTCTTACTATAACAGGTACCATTAGGATGCTGCAGTCGCTCAATTGCGAGACTATTATCACGTTTGGTGGAGAGGTGCACGTGTATTGCAAAGGGCATTTAATGTGACGGCAATAGGTAGATCACAAATGTCTGTAGTTCTCTTAGTTTTCTCATTGAAAATTCTGTTGACCTCGCCAGTCATAACCGATACTATAAAGATCCTGAGGTCGCTAAATTTTAGAGTCGTTTTTTTAACGCAATCGAAAAGAAGGGCTCGTGCATATTTACCGAAAGAGGTGGAGGTTTTTGAGGCGGCATTATCTGGAGTCTTAAGCAAACAGTCGAATAACATGTTTTTGAACTGGTTCTTTTTCTTATTTGAACAAATGTTAGTGTCCCTATCACTTCTTAGATTACATAAGAAGTTCGACCTTGTGATTTTCTCTCATTGCCTGATGCCGCTTCCCGTGTTACTATCACGCCTTTTGGCTAAGAGCCCACTAGTCTATGTGGGAGGAATTCCCATTTCAATTCGTTCAGAGAGTAATACCTCTAGAAGAGCGATTACCATTTTGGAAAATCTCTACTATAGATGGTCCAAAGGTATTCTCGTTGTTACGTGCAGTCTAGTGAAGAGACCTCCATTAAGGAAGTATTCGAAAAAAGTGTTTGAGGCGCCCATCAGATTCTGCGATAAAGCGTTTCTTGAGAGGTTCAGCTATTCTCAGCCGTCTGATAGAAAGAATGTTGTGGGCTTTGTTTCCCGATTGAGCTGGGAAAAAGGTGTTTTGGAGTTTGTAATGTCAATTCCACATATAATCTCAAGGAGGGGTGATGTTAATTTCCTGATAGTCGGGGATGGGCCCTTGAAAGACACAGTATTGGAAAAGATAGGTTCTCCCGAGGTTGAGAAACGAGTGGCTATGGTTCCCTGGACTAATGATCCTGGAACTTATCTAAAAAGGATAAAGCTTCTCATTCTACCCTCGCGGTCTGAAGGGATGCCTTCCATAGTGCTGGAAGCTATGGCATGTGGAACTCCAGTGTTAGTCACGCGCGTTGGTGGACTCGCAGGTCTATTTGATGATGGAACAAATGCGTTTCTATTGGATAATACAGAAGCAGAATACATCGCTAGGAGAGTCTTAGAGATTCTTGAAAGACCGGACTTGAATGACGTATCGAGGGATGCGTACAGTCTGTTGATAAGCCACTATAATGAGGAGAAGATACTGGCCGATTGGAGGTCTGCCTTTGAAGCAATTAGCACACGCTCAGTGCACGGGGTTGGTCCAGTAAGCACTCACTCAATGGCGTTAACTCCATGAGGCAGCCAATTCCCGGTTTTGCGAGCGCACGTCTAAAGACTCAAGAGTTTATGACGATGGAACTATGCAACTTGATGGCTGAAATGGATAGGGGAGTAGTCATATTCAGCGTGGACCTGGAACTTGCACGGGGCTTCAATTATGAGATTTTGAAGAGATCAAAGTTGGCTTCTCAATACTTACCTATCATCAGGATAAAATCCGCGTTGAAACTATGCTACAATTCTGTTCAAGGCAAGGACCAAGAATAGTCGATGATTAGGAGAGTATCATCTTTGCAACATCGCGAAAGCGCTCGCAGATACTGATCAATTGTGATTATCAATGGATTTGGTAGGCAATCTCTCCATTGACAGTGCGTTTTAGCGATTTGAGGATTGTTCTAACAAATACGTTCATCAGCTCGATTATTGAATTGGACTTGGTGTCACCAGGACCATAAGAAATCGGCAGGAGGAGACTAGAATGGAGCGCCTACCCAGTATCTCAGTAGTGATTCCAGCACGAAATAGACCTAGAGATTTAGCTGACCTAGTAGGGACAATACTTAACCAAGACGTCTCTCCGTATGAAGTCATTATTGTGGACGGATCAGACAATGACTCTGTCAAAAAGGTCGTCGACGCCTTCAAGTGCAAAATAGACTCCAATGGGGGCCGATTGAAGTACATCGAAGCGAGGGGAGAGAGCCTCACGTCCGCTAGAAACATGGGTGTGACAGCGTCTCGGGGCGATGCGATTCTTTTTCTTGATGACGACACTCTGCTGAGTCAAGATGTTATCGGCAAGCTAGCGATCTTTCTCAGGGACAACCCTACTGCGCTCGGCGCCCAGCCTTGGGTAACTCGTCCTGAGGAAAAAGGACCAAACGTTAGGTTCTCTGAGAAGCTGGAACAGGCTCTTTTTAAGGTCCTTATGTTGTCCTATCCCGAAAAGAATAGAATGGGGATACGGAGATCTGGCTGGTCTATTTTTCCAAGTGAACTCACAAGTATCATTTCCGTGCAAAGGTTTCTTGGCTGCGGCTTTTGCTATAGACGTGAGGTATTCACCGAACTGAGTTTCGATACTAATTTAAAGGGATGGGCTTACTTGGAGGACGTAGACTTTTCCTATAGAGTATGCCTCAAGAAACCTCATTCACTTTATGCCGTACCATATATTAGAATCATACACAAGACATCTGAAAACCTTAGGCTGCCGCTGAAAGAGTTCATGTTAATGACTGTCACATATTGGTTTTACATCTTCTTTAAAGATGTTTTCCGCGGATCAATCCTTAACCTTCTTGCATTTCTGTACGCATTAAATGGATATTTGATATCTACGATTGGCGGACTTATACTTAAAAGAAAGTTAAAACCTGAATGGTGGGCCTTAGTCTACCTCGTCTCATCGTACTACAAATCTTTCAGCAACCTAAGATCAATACTGTCAAGGAATCTGGACTTCTTTGATCAAACGTTAAACCAATAATGGAGGAGTGGCATTATGGTGATTGAATTACCGAGGCATTTCTTAAACATCGTAATCCCCACTTTGATTGGTACTATAGTACTATTTCTGAGTACTCCCCCACGCTCCTACATTCTATATCTCTTTTGGGTCCTACTAGTCGTGGCAGTGGTAGTCTCTGCTACGGGCAGGCATCCTCGACTGATACTGAAGATTCCATCCCGTGGGCGCACAATTATTCCGTTATTTCTTATTTGTTCGGCGATATTGCTTTTGATTTCGGTCTTAAGCGACACAATTGCGCAAATACGCCCGTTCCTCTATGTGGTTGTCATACTCTTGGCTCCAGGCCTTTCTATCCTCCAGATTATGCGTTACGAGGCTCGAAGTTCTCTCTTTGAGACTTTATCCCTGTCCTTTACAATTAGTGTAGTACTACTGATGATCGTTGGGACCGCCTTATTTCTAATGCCCGTAACCTCTAGGAATTTGTCGGTGTTCGGAATCGTTCTTTTCCTATGTTTATTGTCATACGCACTAAATTGGAGGCGAAACAAAGGACTTCCATGCAACAAATTTGAGCTATCACTTGGCAGTGATTCTTTGGTAATCGGAATCGTTCTATTGATTTTTGGATACTTTATTGCAGACCTGTATCCTGCGCTAGGCAACGTCTTAGGATGGGACCTTTCAAGGATGTTCTTGACAGCGTTGGCGTACTCGAAGTATCCTCCAGGAGGAATTTATTATCTTTCTTTACTGTATCCGCTTTTTTCGGTTTATGAGTCGTATATTATTACACTCGTTGGGCCACTCCCCCCATCTTCTCATCCCGTTGACGCTTTTCATTTGACTTCAATTCTTGTAAACTTTCTAATAATTATCGCATTTTATGTGATGGCTAATGCATATTTGAAGAACTATGGCAGGTATGTGCCTGCGGTAGCAACCGCGATGTGGACGATGTTCTCAGGTTTTGGCTGGTTAAGCTTTATCGCTGAGCGGACTGTTACTCAGAATGAGTCAATGCTGTCCCTAATCTCAAATGCAGATGTTATTTCGTACGGCGACATTACTTGGAGACGATTATTCTTTCACCTGCCGATGGAATTATCGTTGGGAATTGCCTTCTCCTTGTTATATCTTTTGAAGCGAGATGATATGCCGAGGTTTAAGCTCACCCTACTTATGGTTTTTCTATTGATTCCACTTCCACTGATACACCCGGGAGTAATGCCCCTTCTTTATGGGTTTCTGCTCTGTTTTGCACTTTTTGCAAAAAACCAAATGAAGAAGCCGCTTAAATCGTTTGGCTATTCTCTCGTTGTAGCGCCTCTTGGAACCATGCTTGTGGCCTACGTTTTAGGCGTGTATACCGGCGGAACCTTCAAGCCATTATTAGAGTATATTCCTTTGGGCCTAGCTATTCTGGTGCTGACTCGGATAAGGATGCCCATCAGACTCTCCTCTAAAATAAATGTGAAAGCCAGTATGAAAAGCATAGGAGTTGCCCTGACCTTGTTTGTATTGACCATGTATCTCGCCGCCATACTTCTCTGGTTCAGTGGTAACCTCCCTTTTGAATACGGAAGTTTGGATATATTCGGCTATATCCCTTGGTTCCTTTACCCAATGAGGCTGGGGATCTTGGGGGTACTGTATTTTCCTTCAATATATATAATTTTGACGAATGAACATTATAAATCTAGAGAACTTCTAGCTGTTGCAGTTTCTGTACCTCTTTTATTATTTGGAGGCAGACTCATATCAATTATTAATACAAATTATGCCTCTGAATTTTTGTATAATCCTCATAATTATATGTTTGCAAGTTTGCAATCTATTCTGTCTCTTATGAGGGAAGATAGAATGCTAGAAATATTAAGAATCCCACTGGCGATCGTCGGATCACTAGTCTTAAGTAAAGTCGCCTTGGTCAAGATGAGGAGACCGCGAAGTCCATCGAACCCTTGGATTGTTTATGTTATGGTTTCGCTCATCTTCATCTCAGGCATGTCGTCGGTATTCTTAGGGTTTGAGTATTATCATAACGCAACTCAAACGAACGTCGCCAGTTCAAAAGTATTAAGCGTGATTGAAACTCTGAGGGACAGGATATACCAAAACGGCAGTGGAGTAATAATAGCCGATCCGCAGATTCCTGGAGAATACTTGGATTACACGGGAGCTGTCGCAATATACCAAGAATCGCCCGCAGCATGGAGATCAAACAGCCCGGAGTTCCCGCTATTTGTCACTAGGGTCTCAAAACTAGTCCCGACATACATCTTCGTCAACAAAACTCTGGATTCCCAAATGACTATGGATCGCAAGGAAGCGTACCTCCAACACCTGAGCGACACTGCTCCAGTATACCTTAGTAATGAAGAGCTTGCAATAAAGCAGATCAACAACTGGTCTATACCGGTCAACGAAAGTTCTACAGCTTTGGTTATACCATACGACGCCTCGACAAAAGCCGCTATGCCGCCCAAGACATGGTACCAATCGGACAAACAATTCATGGTACTGGGACTTTTTTTCGAAGATAGCATGCGATCTCTAAATTTTTACAAGGAAGGGCCGAGCGGTACCAATGTCAAGTTAAATGGAACGGCCATTTTCAATGGCGTGAACAGCTCTATTAGACTTGATGACGAAAATACTAACTTTGACAAGATCCTAGTAGAACTGAAGTTTCAACCTCTGGATTTAACGCACAATCAGGTAATAATCAGTAAATTTGATTGGGGCACACCTCCACGGAAAAGCTGGGAAATAGCCCAATATGGGAAAAAGATAGCCTTCAAAATATCCCCAGACGGGAACAAAGAAGAAGTATTACTGACAGACGAAATACTATCACCTAACGTGCAGTACGTTTTGAGAGCTGAATACGATGGATATTTCATGAAGATCTTTGTCAACGACAGAAACGTAGCTTCAAAACCCTATGACAAGGGAGTTTCAAAGACTAATACCAATATTGTGATTGGAGCGGAGCTAATGAACAACGTCACAACCTCATTTGCCAATATGATGTTATGGCATGTCCAGGTCTTAGATGGTATCCCCCCATCAACCGAATCGATATTCTATGCCTATGACATTCTTTCATCATCTGGATTCAATTACACAACAATGGTCTCGAATGACAATGGGATAGAGAATCACGACGTTCTGGTGCTTCCTTATGATGACCTGACATGCTATGACATCTTCAACCAGGTTGTGAACAGCCAAACAGCTCGAGTCCGTTCGGTTGTAGTACTAAACACAAACGGCTACGGGCCGTTTCTTAGTCATTTTGGCAGGATGACCACGGGGATATTTAGTGCTAGTGGCATAGCCACAAGCAAGTATTTGGGAATGCTGCCTTCCGTGAAGGTGCCTGCGATTGAATCTACTGGCGCTGATGTTAAAGCTCGGTATGTTGCAAATTCTAATTCGTCGCCGTTTATTATGGCGACTACTATAAACCGAGTTAGCCTAATCTATGTCAATATTTATCCGCTGATTAGTATAAATCAAGTTTTCAATAAAGCGGCGGTTGAGTGTATTATCGAAGTCCTAAGTGACCGGATCAAACCCTTCGACGCAACAACGCTCTCCCCATGGTTTACACTTGAACCCAGCCTGCTATTTACAAGATTGAATGCAACTGGAACAATCAAGCTTGTTTCCGGATCCATACAACTAACTAATCTCCCAGAAGATAACATGCTGGGAGAACAGACAGATAAATTACATGACTCTCTGGCAAGAATGGACAATATTAGTGTTGGTGAGGCCCGTGTAATCCAAGTTACAAGTGATGAAGTGACTGTTGAGAAAGGATATGGATTCTATACCACAGTGGTAGCACATGATCCTTCAATAGTCCTTACAGACCGAACGAGCCACATGAACGGAAAGGACGAGACTGCCGGAGAATTATCATCAGTAAATATGACTGGAAACGTGACCCTGCTGATGAGACAACCAGATGTGTCTGTCAACGGGAAGATCCGCCTTGAAAGCTTTTATTTCATGCATGGAGCGCCACCAATATACAGTGATGGTCGCGATATAACGCTGGATGGAAACCTTACACTTCACATTTACTTGTCAGATGAGGCCACCATAGCATTCCCTTACAGTATTCCTTCCCCAATAAAAGTCAGATACGATTCTCCACGAATGAAGTTTGACGAAACAGCTTCATTCATCCTTATGATCCCATATGCATTATTAGTAACCGTTATGTTCACTTCACTATTCTTACTAAGTCGTTATGTTGGCTACTCGGATGAGAATATCTATGAAAGAAGATCACGTAGACCTGCCGCGCTCTCAAATGGCGCTTAACCTTGTTTGCTTCAAGAAATAGTGAGGACGAATCCTAAGAAAGCAATAGTCCGCTCTTATCGTATTGCAAGGAATACATCGCCGACTACACCGAGACTAATACTTACAGGTGGACGACTAGGAGGCTTTGAAGGATGATTGTGGGAAACAAGAATCTCGAGAGGTTCATTGTTGCCTATCTTTCCATACTCTTCTTATTGACTTCTACACTGATCTATGACCCAATAAAGTCGTTGACTGGCCTTGATTTTAGTCAAACATTGATGGCGGCAGCAATTCCAGCCTTTGTCTTAGCCATGTTTTTCAAAAAGGAGACTCATACAAGATCCTTAACTTCGAACGTGAAAAACTCTAACTCCCGGTTTGATGTGCTAATAACGCTCTTACTGTTCCTGTCAACCTTAGCTGTATTGATATTGAGGGCCAAACAAGGTTGGCCATCTGTGACGTATGACGAGCTGTTTCATCTTAACTACACAAACATGATCTATAGAGCCTTGGGAAGTGGAGATTACGGCTCTCTAGTAAGGCTTGCGCAGTACGATATCAATCCCATGTTTCCCTATTTATTGACTGTTACTCTGGTGCGTTACTCCGATTTTTCTTTGTACTCGGCGAGGATCTTTGTTTCAATGATATCCTCCCTGGTGCCTGTGGTTACCTATTTCTTGGTTAGGGAGTATGGCGTTAACCGGAAAGTCGCAGCACTTACGGCTTTATCTCTGTCGGTCTCGTCGCTTTTCCAAAGCGATGCTTACCTTTACGTTTTTGATGGTCTGTCCACGCTTTTGTTCACAGTAGCCTTTTTTTTCTTAGTTAAGGCAGTGAGTAAGGGAAGAAGAGTATTTTTTTTGCTTTCGAGCACATTCTTCTATTTATTGTTGGTGACAAAGTATCCTCCAGCCTTTTTATTACTGATTATCTATATCGTCGCGATAAGCTTTCTAATAACCCATAAGAAGTGCTCTGCAAGAAAGTATTTTCCACTAGTATTAGCGGTTTCGTTATTCTTTATGTATCTTTTTTTTATGATAGTGTTTATGCCAAAGGTCTCTTTCCAATTGTGGGATGTCTTTTTTGGTAGGAGCTCCCTAACATTCGTTTATTCAAGGACGCTACTGTGGGATCTGCTTTTGGTTTTGGGGTGGTCGCCATATCTTATCGTGGCAGTCTTAGCCTACAGATTCTTGCGCTCTAGGGAAAAAAGCGAGGTTACTCTCTTCTCCCTCTTGGCTATAATACTCACTTTCTTAACACTAGTGCCTTTTCTTCCGGTGACTAGACGCCTCATACAGGTACTTCCAATCTTTTTTGCCACAACCGTCTCTTATTCTACCCGAAAGTATTCCGGCGTTTTGGTAGCTTTGGTTTTGTTAAACCTCTCGTGGTGGGGCGCTCTTGGTTTGATTACCCTTCTCTGAATTAGCTGTCCAGCCCACTTCAACACGTTTCCTCGTGCGATGTTTCCAGCGCTAAGAAGTAGGTGCTCGGATATGTTCAAGGATCCCGAAGAAAGCAGTTACTACCTCTACTATGTAGGTTCGTCAGATATTGAATCGGACAGAGCTTATATGTCAATAGGGGTAGCTACGGGTCTGGATGGGTTTTACTTCGTAAAAAACTCGGGAAATCCTTTGGTTTCGATCGGCAAACAATCAATTACTCCAGCTCTATTTAAAGCGGAGAACAAGTACTGGATCGTATTTGCCTTCTTGATGGACGAAAAATCTGGCAGTGAATATAGCTGTTGCAGAGGATCCATTGGAGCCTTGGAAGTTCATCAAAGCGCGCTAGAGGCCGGTCCTCAAGACAAGTGCATTGACGAAAACGATGTTTGCCGGGATACTAAACTGATAGATGTGTAGAGACTATACTTCAACAGCGACGCGACAGCTCTGAAACAGGTACGTAGGCTCAGGGTACTACGAGGATAGATGTGTCAGGGGATACATGGAAGAGTGGCCACCTGAGAAGCGGAAACGGGTGTATCAGCTCATCAGAGAACTTGATCTGGATGAAGTGGGTGGAGCTCTTGATTTTGGATGCGAAAACGTATTCACCGGGGTTCTCAAACACGCATTACCTGGTTGGGAAGTCTGCAGTGCGGATATAAGTAGAATTGCCATCACCAGCGCGCAGAAGAGGTATCCAGAGTGCAGGTTCCTTCACATCAGCGAAATAGGAAGCAAGAGATTTGATTTCGTGTTCAGTAGCGCATGCTTATTCAATATACAACGAGAAAAGATTGAAGTATTTCAGCCGACTTTACGGAGTGACGTGGTTGAAGTGATACGATTTGCAGAATGAATCTTCTGACCGGAGAAAGTTTGTCAATAAAATTACTGCACTCGGAGCGGTCGGTGCCATCGCAACTTTGGTCGGCCTCTTAAACGAGAACACGCTTACATCACTATTCAAAGGGAAGACGAATGACAACAATGTTGCCGACAAGATAAAGAGCGCTCAAACAGCAAGCTACATTATCGAGAAAGTTGGTACAGTAGTCTATGCGATTCCGGCTCCTGACAGTGGATTGACAGCTTATGAAGGACCAGATGCCGGCACCGTAATTCAATCCGCCGAAGATGATATTGAGCGTGCGGGTGGAGGAAAAATCTTTTTTCGAAAAGAAACCTACACGATTACAGACAAATTGCTTATCGATAAGAGACACGTCCAATGGGAAGCCGAATCAGGAACGGTTCTTCAAGGATCAATTCTACCAATCTTGGAAATTGCTGGAAATGGTATGGATGGCGAGGAGGAAGACATTCTGAACGATGTACAGATCAAGAACGTGAAGTTTCTGTATACTGGCGAAGTTGAAAGCGGTAGTTTAATTTATGTACATGAGATACAAACAGATAAAAATTTCCAGGGCGCAGTTGTTTTTGAAGATCTTGTGGTAAGGAGTACCCAGACCGATGTCCAGACTAATGAAGACTTTGTGGGTTTTCGTCTTGAAGACGCTATAGGATGTCGAATAATGCACTTATCGATTGCCTATTTTGGGACAGGATACCAATATACTTCTACGAAATGGCAAGGCAGTCACAATGTCTACTATTATCTTACCATTGGTTACTGTAAGCGTGGCGTATGGTATAATAATGGAAATACTACTTGTGAGACATGGATTAACCCGAAAATAATGCAAACGACAGAGTATGGTTTTCTTGCTGACTCTGATGGGAAACCCATGCAGCTAGTGATGATTTGTCCACAGTTTGAAACAATATTGGGAAAAGGGGCCTTGGATGTCAAACCTTACTCCCTTCAGGTGACAAACGGAGTATTCAGTGAAGTAGTAGAGGGCGACGGAATTGCTATAAAATTTCATGACCCAGAGGATGGGGAGAATAAGCATGCCCTTCTAACGCAGAACCAATTCGGCAACTGTGTAACAGCAATAAAGACTGCCTCCGAGACTGTGCTAATGGGCAATACCTATGGATCAGTCAACACCAAAGTCGAATTAAACGGCGCTTACGCAAGAATAGAATGGGGAGACGAAGGTTATGTTGTGGAGAACTCTGGCAAAGCAACCCTAATTCATGGGAATACTACTGTGGATGTTACTCACGGCTTATCAGCGGGTCCAACCGGTGTTTACCTTACACCGACTAACGATAGCGGAGGAAAACGATACTGGGTTAGCGCTAAAGGGTCAAGCACTTTCACGATCTCGATAGATTCCAGTCACACATCAGATATTTACTTTGATTGGCAAGCGACAATCGCCTAGATTTGCGCTCACTAGCTATGGCACACACCAATAAGCGCGCGATTCTCCTTCTAGTAGATGCTTTATTTGTACTTAAAATAGCCTAGCGACCAGTTCATACGTGGAGAACTTAGCTTATGCTTGGAAAAGCTACTTCTAAGTTGGTAACATTAGGCAATAAGGACACTCAAGAAAACTTAAGGGCAAACGAAGTAATTAACTTATGCATACTCTGGCTGGGCTTTACCCGTTGGTAGTGATTGCATATTGCATCAGTGCGCATAAGAATCCGAGCCAAGTCCGAAGACTTCTGAAAAGTATTTATTCCCCATCTGATTTGTTTTACGTGAATATATTTGGGATAAGTTCTAGGCTAGAAGAAGAAATTTGGAGGGAGAAGCTTAAGGACTATTGTAGTGAAAATTTTTGTATCAATTACAAATACAGAAATGTATATGCTACGTTTGAGCTAGTAAATGGTTTTCTAGATGCTATACGGTATTTTTCCATAAGAGCCTACGATTACCTCATCAATTTGAGCGGGCAGTGCTATCCGCTAAGATCTGCTGAGTATATTAAGCGCTTTTTTGATAAGAGAGACGCCAGTTATATACGTGTAGCTAGGATACCTGAGGGATGGCCGGAAGCCTCCTCGCGGTTGCTTTACTCATATTATAGAGTTCCCTCCTTTGGTTTAATTGACTTTGTTGCGCGGGCATTTGGAAGGAGTATTTATGGCGGTTACCTGTTCATTAGAATCCCTAGGATTCATGGACGTTTACCGTATCAGCTTGATGCTTACGGCGGTTCTGGTTGGAACTGTATAAGCAGGAAACATGTAGATTATATTTTGGAGTTTATAAAAGAAATGCCGGATATTGTAGGATTTTTTAGACGTGTCTGGGCGCCTGATGAACACTTTTTTCAAACTATAATAATGAATTCTCCCCTGAAGAGTAGTGTGGTTGATGACGATCTATGGTATGCAGATTGGAGTGGAAAGAAAGGGAGACATGGTGCTGCGACACTGACGATGGATGACGCGGACAATTTGATGCACGCTCGCGCGTCGAAACTATTCGCTAGGAAATTTGACAATAATGTTGATGAGGAGATTCTTGATTTTGTTGACGGTCTGAGGAAGAAGGATTAGCGATCATGTGTTGTATGTTTGTTGGAACAAACGTGACTTTTTGCAAAATCGCTGGACTAAGAAACATTACAGTAACTGCGCGGGGAGGCGGAGTTGCGCGGGTTCAATTTACCAGTGATAGTATCGGAACAACTAGTGAAGTCGTTCATACACATTTTTCCGGCGAGGCTTTGGGTGGGGTGTATTATAGGACCCTCAATCTGCTATCCTGCGCCAAGTTCATGGTTTTATTATCAAGAAGCCCAGATGAGTACGCTGGGATCAGGAATTTTAGTTGTTCAAATCTTGATGCTCTCATCATGTATGACACCACTGCAACCAAAAGAATGAAACCTAGTGATTCAAATTAGAATGCTCTCACCAAGAGATATGACAACGATGCCATAGGTCGCGTGCACGTACCTGAAATTGAACCGTTGGATTCGGTATGAGAGCCTACCGAGGGATACACCACCACTTTCCCTATCATATTTAGGAGAAAATCTTACGGATAGCTGGCTACAGTTTCAAGGACAAAAAGTATGTGCAACAATCGATGAGCGCGCCTATGTGAAGGTCCCTCTTCCATCTTTGTTCATGGATGAGTATGTTTGGCATGCGATTGAATGAAAACCTCTTTTGACCGTTTGGACTAGGAGGAATCTGCGCGCGCTAAAGCATGCAGCGCATACCAGCTCTAAACTCTTTGGATTAGTGCAGTGTCCGTACTCGTTGTCAGGGGGCGCGCTTTTGTTTATGTCGATGACTTATCGAGAGATCTCAGTCATTTGAGCTTCCGTAACCATCAAAAACATTTATTCAAATTAGCGGTCTTTCGAAACTAGAATTCTTACTAGAAAGCCGAGTTTCTTTGTATTGAATGGAAGATACTGTCCTATGAGCGCTATGTCATTCTGATTTAGAGCCTTCAAGAGCCTAAGCGTCAAGACGTAGACAGCTGCACCTAGGAGGACATAAAGCGGCAAGCCATATTTGCTGGCTACAATCAACTCCGTGAAAAAGACTACGGAAACCATTGCGACAGAAGCAATAAGGGAATTTAGATAGGCTTTGAAGTCGACACCCAAGCCCATAATGCCCCTTAATCTAAGAGCAGGAATCGTGAACAACACTATGATCAGTGAGGCCCTTGCAATAGCCGCCCCGACACTGCCAAGATTTCCAATCAATAGAAAACAGAATAAGCCATTTGTGATGATCGCTGCAAGACCGGCGATGGGGAATATTCGAGTCTCTCCAAGAGACATAAGTGCATTATTAAACACCGTGCTTAAACAGGTGGCTGCTGAAGCTATAGCAATAATGGCCAATGCAGGGGCTCCTATAGCATAACGGTCACCGGCTAGTAAAGAAAGGGTCGGGATCGCTGTTACAGCCAACCCAAACGCTAACGGAATATAAATTAGACTTAGGTACCGAGATGCAGCTTTGCAAGCATTCTTCAATTCGTTCTTCCCTTGACGGGCATACATCTCGGTAAGTTGAGGAAATAATGCATTGCTCAATGCCCCAGAGACTATACCTGCGGCTCCAGCAGCCGTGGCTGCTACACTGTATACCCCAAGAACTGAGGTTCCTGCCAAGCCTAGAATCATATACCTGTCGATCGTTTGAGAGAAATAACTCAGTATTCCCCAGCCGTAGAGAGGCGCTGAATAATGCGCCAATGATTTCAGGGCAAACTTGGTGCTACTGATTTCCTTAAACGTTGTGTAGGTCAAAAGGCTAACCAAAGTTAGAAAAAGATAGTCTCCAATTATCCAACCGATCAAAATTCCAATAATCCCCATTCCTTTGGAGAGAAAGAAAACTACGAACCCAAATCTCGTGAATATAGAGGGTATGTTTAATAAGCAATACTTTCTGAAGTCCTGCAGACCATAAATAATGCCGCCTAGAAACGCGATCAATACCGCTGGAAAGATATCAATAGCCAATAACTGTATGAAATAAGTCTTTGACGGACTCCCAAGCAGGAATACCGATAGAAAAGGAGAAGCCACAAAAGAGATCGAGGAGAAAAGTAATGCTATCACGATCCCGACGCCACAACCAATCTTGGAAATGCCCTTTGCAACATCCATTCGCCCCTTGCCTTTGTATTCGGAGACGTACTTTGTCAACGCTGAGGGAATTGCTAAAGAACTGAATGTGGCGACTAGAGAAGAAAGCAGGCTTAACGCTGTGACCACACCAAGGTCTCCTGTGGTCGGCAAAAGTCTGGCTGCAAATGCAAAATACATTACCATTAAAAGATTCGATACAACATCTTGCAGAAGAAGGTATGTGGCCCCTCTTGCAACTTTTACACTTGCTGTCGTTTGCAAGCTAAGCCACTATCCCAAAGAAGCTATGCAAGTATGACGTTTATTAAATAACTGTAACCCGGGCCTACAGCAATGAGTACTTATTTGTGCCTCACCGATCATAAGGAATGATTCAACTATATCGCCGTCTTCGAGGAAGTTGTTGAGACACTACGACGGAAAAGGTATCTCGAAGAGCGCGTGCGCTCGTGTGAAATCCTGTAAAATTACGTAAACCTTATCTACGCTCACAAGCTCACATGGTATTAAGAAATGACAACCTGTCTGAGAAAGAAAAACTTGGCAAAATAACCCAGCGAGAAGCCATTGTTCGACTTCTCCAAACTCAATAATATGGCACCGGGGAGATAGCTACTATTCTTAAGACTACGCCGAATTATGTCTCCCAAGTCAAGAAAGAACTTGAAGAAGAGGAAGCTAACAAACCACCTCCAATTGAAGATAAACCGGAAACTCCTACTAGAGAGCTGAGATCCTACAAGTTACACTAAGGCAGAATGCGATTCCTCCAAAAACTGCAAAAGCATCTGCAGGTGGAGGGAGGAGAACTACTGGATGACTATAAGGCGGAGATTGCTAAGCTCAAGGGTGAACCACAACGTAGCCAGAGTGACTCTAGAGCAACTCCTCAACAGCCTCTCCCTCTTACTAGCCAGTTAGAGCAGAAGGCTGCTGACCATCTTGGGATGCAGCTACTGGCTAAGCATTTTAACATGACTCCTGGCAACTCAATTTCGTGATGAGTCGTGTAGCAGGAGGTAGTGGAGATGATGTTGGTATGAATAACCCTATGAAACAAGCAATGGAATTGTTGAGCGACATAATCACGTTTAAAATAATGAGTAAAATGCCTGGTATGTTTGAGAAAGCAATATCTGAAGAATACTCACCTACTCACTCTCTAGAATCTTATGCCCGCCTGCTTAGCCCTAAGATTGTCACTCTCGGTAGCATGAGTCGTATCTGATTGCACTGACCTGAACACTATGCAACATAGTTAAGAATGAGTCGTACAACATATTCAAGGATGAAAATTCTTCAGGTTATCCCTTGGTTCTGCCCTGCTATGGCTTTCGGTGGCCCCGTGGCGATAGCGTATGAAACATCCAAGATGTTGGCTAGGCGCGGACATGATGTTGAAGTCTATGCTACTAATGCCCTTGATCAGAAAAAAAACTTCCGGATTGAAGGAAAAGAGGAAATGGTGGATGGCTTTAGGGTCAAGTATTTTTCGAATGTCCTGCGTTTCGACAATGTTTTTATTGCACCTGAATTAATTCGTGCGCTACGTACAGAAGTTCAAAAGTTCGATATAGTCCATTTACATTTTGGGAGACAACTACATGACATCGCGGTAGGCTATTTTTCTCGGATTCATGATATACCGTATGTCCTACAGGCTCACGGTGCTATTCCAAGATTTGTTGCAAAGGAGGGACGGAAGTTAGCCTATGATCTCTTTTTTGGAAACAACCTCTTAGCTAACGCATCTAGGATTGTTGCCGCTAGCCGAATGGAGTCTCGACGGTGTGAAGGCTTTGGGGTGCCTAGTACGAATATATCGATTATTCCTAATGGCATAAATATGTCGGAATATTCTCGTCTGCCACAGAAAGGGGAGTTTAAGAGGAAATATGGAATAAACGGAGACAAGAAGATATTACTCTATCTGGGAAGAATTCACAAAATCAAAGGACTTGACTGTCTAATTAAGGCATTCTCGATGCTGGTGAGGCAATTAAACTTTGACGATGTGTTACTTGCTGTAGTCGGACCTGACGATGGCTACCTTCACGATATGGAATTGTTGATTGAGAAAAAGGGAATGCGAGACTATATCATTCTGACTGGGCCTCTCTATGATAGAAATAAACTCGAAGTCTACGTGGATTCAGAAGTCTACATATTGCCTTCGGTGTATGAAAGTTTCGGGATCACGTTACTAGAGGCTTTCGCATGTTCTAAGCCTGTTATAGCCTCGAACATAGATTCAATCTCTGAAATTGTCTTGGACCAGAAGACGGGCTTCTTGTTTGACGCTGGAAATGCTTTGGATCTTGCGAAGAAAATGGCTCAGATGATCGACTCCCCAGAAGAGGCCGAGATAATGGGTAATGCAGGCCGCGTTTTTGTAAAAGACAGATATTCAGCAGAAAGAACCACCTCTTTGCTCGAAGACTTATATAATAATATCTTAGGTGAGAAGTGAATTCCCTGCTAGTATTACGTGAGCAAACAGATGCTGCTGTGTTTTTTGGAGTCTAGCGCGCGCTTTCCCGAAAAATCCAGAACCGTATGTGAACTACACATTTACGCGCCGGCGTGTAAATGAATCGAGAGAAATACTTCGCGCTAGAGATCTATCATGTCAGCTATCGTTCTGGTTGTCTCTCCAAAAGATCCTGTAACATGGATCGGGATAGACACGGCCAATATTTTGAAGCTACTTGGTTTCAAGACTGTTATTCTTATAGGTCCAAACGAGGATACGCTCGCAGGACTGCCTGAAGGCGTCGCCATATGTAGATTACCGATGTCGAGAGTCTTGAACAAACCTGTAGGTAACCTATCAGTGAGGATACTCGCCTTTGTGTTAGAACAGGTCTCGGTAGCTATACAAATTCTTGGAGCGCGCGTTGTGACAACAGACAATTATGCTCGCAGGCGATATTCAAATGGTATAACGACGCTGTTATTCTAAACCTATCATAGTTGCAAATCCTTGCTATCCTCTCAGCTATTATGGTGTGAGGCCATGATTCTAGGGGTGCCTGAGTATTTGGCAACCCTGCGTGATTGTGCAGTTTAGAGCACGTGAAGGCATTTTTGCCCTTTTTTGAAGTCTGGACTGACATGTCATCATGCGCTAGCCTTTTAATATCTTATTGATTCATCAGATCGATCAGTTGGTGCAAGACCGGTGTACGAGATAGCCATTCTTGGTGGGTCAGGTTACATAGGATCCTCTTTGGCCAAGTACTTGAGTAATTCATTTAGAGTGAAAGTTCTGGATACCAATCCCGTGCCGGATAGTATCAGGCAGACTGTCCAGTTCGAGTTCTGTGATATTACCGATAGTGATGATGTTAACAAAGGTATCGAAGACGTTTTTCTAGTGATCAACACAGCGATAGTTCAGATACCATATGTAAATGAGGTAAAGCGAGCTGGGTATGGAGTTAACCTCCTTGGCATCCAAAACCTATGCAGCGCTGTAGACAAGCACAAGTCGCCCAAGGGTTTATTGCTGGCCGGTACGTGGCATGTTTTCGGTTACGGACAGTTTAGTGGTATCATTGATGAATCGTTCGCTTTCAAGCCAGATAAGGTAGAGGATACCGCAAGATTCTATGTTCTAAGCAAGATCGCTCAAGAGACTATTATGAAACTCTATAACGAGATGTCCTCTAAGTTTTATGGAGTCATAAGAATGGGGACAGTACTTGGCGAAGGTATGCCTGAGAATGCCGCAGCAAACATATTCATATCAAAAGGGTTGCTAGGTGAGGCAATCACGCCATATGCACACAGCATGCATCGCCCCATGTTATATGTCGATATCGTTGATGTCTGCAGAGCATTCGAAGCCTATGCCAAGAAGACTCTAGAGAATGTGCTTGACACAAAAAATGACAACGTAGTCAACCTTGTCTGGCCAGAGCCTATCACAATACTGGAGCTAGCTAACATTGTCAAAGACAAAATTGTAGAATGCTCGCAGGAAAAAATATCGCCCGAAATAAAGGTTATTAATACTGGGCTTCCAGTCTTGTATGCGGCTGAAGATAAGAAAAGAATACTAGTTGACATAAGTAAAGCCGAAGACCTTCTAAGCATGAAAAGACTGAATGCCCCCAGTCAAACGATAGAGAGAATTATCAGAGCCAGGATGAATTAACCGTTTGAACCATGAACGTACTAATGGATATCAATAGAGAAAGACACTAAACTACAGATTATTCCGTGCTAACGGAGTCAAGAGATCAGATAGATCTCTTACGTCATCGGTTCTTCTAGTTTTCTCACCCAGAAATCTGTTCGAGGCTAGAATTGCTGATATGATTAAAATACTGGGAAAGATCGATTTCAAAGATATTTTTCTGATTAGTCCAAGAAGAGACTCATATGATCATCAAGGAAGGATTACGTTTCTGGAGGTAGCATTCTCGAGAATTTTGCATACGCCTGCAAATGGATTCATGGGAGCATTTGCTTTTCTATTGGAGCAACTGACAGTGACTCTGACTTTTCTCAGAATAAACAAGCGCATTAACTTCATAATCTTCTATCATTGCTCAATGCCTCTTCCCTTGTTGCTATCGCGCATTCTGCGTAAGGATTCCTTGGTTTACACAGGAGGAGTTACACTTTCATCACACCCTCAAGCTGTTCTATCTTGGAAGATCAACTGCGTTTTAGATTATCTGCATTATAGATGGTCGGGGGCATCCTCGTCCCTTCACCTGGATTGGTTGAGATGGATCCTCTGTTGAAGAGGTATTCAGCCAAGGTCTGCGCGACTCCCAGCAGGCTCTGTGACGAAGAATTCTTCGAGAAGTTCAGTTGCTCCTCCTTTCCTACAGGAGAAATATTGTCGGTTTCGCCTCGCGCTTGAGCTGGGAAAAAGGGATAATGGAATTTGTTAGATCCATTCCACTTATAACCTCAAAAGCGCGCGCTATTCACCTTTTGACGTTATTGGGAGGTCCTTCCCAAACCGGAGGGTCGTCCTGATGGATTGTTCGAGGAGACTACGTGCACGTAACGCTTAAGAGATGGAACTTCGGTTGAAGAACTGCCTCCTTTCGATGTCACAGTCACGGGCGATACAATGTTATTGAGAGTTCTAGGGGTCAAAAACCAGTACGTTTTGTTCTCAGAAGCAGCATATATGGTATGGACATAAATGGAAGAGAAATGCGAAAGCTAATGAGGAAGCCAAGTGGCAGGCGCGTAAATCTAGCAAGGAAGACAAAGTGTTGAGGTTAATCCCTGGTCCACCCGTCAATGAGGACGAAAACGGTTTGGCTGTCTACATCGCAGCCCACCCAGACGATTGGGATATTGAGTGGGGTGGCCAGATTATAAAAAATGATGTTGGCAGACATCCAATATTGCTGATAATTGTGACTGACGGAGCCGCTGACTTTAGTAATCATAACTGGGATGTCAAACACGGTTCTTACAAAGCAGATCTGGAAATCCAGACTGTACACACTCCAAATGGAGATAGGCAACGATGGTTTAGCCGCAATCTCATGAACAAACGTTTAGCCTCTGTCAAATGTCGCGCTACGTATTTGAAAATCAGGAGCGTCTTTACCCTGAATTTCCCAGATAGCCTGGCCCAACATTTTATTTCGCAAATTGCACAAGATATATGTGATATAATTTGCCGGGCCGTTGATACAAATAATTACGCGCTGCATCTCGTTTGTTGGCATGCAGGCAGAAAGTACTCCTCTAACGCGTGGGAACATCGTGATCATATGGCGGCTGGTGATGCCACAGCCATAGCTATTCAAGATGTAATGCTCAAACTTGGACTGGACAGACTGGGATCTCGCTTCACCACAGTTTACGGAAAGCCTCAAGGGACCCTTAATCCGGTTGAATATGAGGCTATCGACAGTGTATGGTCAGAGAGGTTGAAGTTATGGGAAATGATGTGGGAACATAGCTTCCTTGAATCATCAAAGAATCTCATATTCCCGGAAATGCTTAAACTTGGATTGGACAGACTGGGATCTCGCTTCACCACAATTTACGGAAAGCCTCAAGAAACCCTTAATCCAGTTGAATATGAGGCTATCGACAGTGCATGGTCAGAGAGATTGAGGTTGTTATGGGAAATGATGTGGGAACATAGCTTCCTTGAACCGTCAAGGAACCCAATGTTCCCGGAAAATCCGGAACCATATGTGAACTACACATTTACGCGCCCGCGCTAATGAAGAAACCCATGTAGGTTTGTCGTGAGCAAATGAGAGAAGATTTTTCTTCTATTCTCAGCGATCGAGTCAAGGCACTAGCGAAAGTAGTTCTCCCGCTAAAGGCTGAAAATTGGCTTTGGAAGCAGAAATGTCGATACCGATTGGTATGGCCACTAGCAGGAACGGTGCGGTTTGGTGACTTGCGACGGCTGACGCCTATTAATCGCAATTTTGGCTTTGACCGAGGTCTGCCCATTGACCGTCACTACATAGAGCAGTTTCTATCTACATACTCTTCGGACATCCGGGGTCATGTACTAGAAATAGAGGACGACTTTTACACTCGAAAGTTTGGAGGTAACCGCGTCACCAAGAGCGATGTGCTTCATGCAGTGGAGGGCAATCGGAAGGCAACCATTGTGGCGGACTTGACCCGCGCTGACAATATACAGTCGGATACTTTTGACTCCATTATCTTCACGCAAACACTTGAGTGCATTTACGATGTGAAAGCAACACTTCGGCACCTCTATCGTATCCTGAAGCCGGGCGGGGTGCTCTTGGCCACTACGAGTGGCCTCAACAAGATTAGCTGTCGCATTGGCATAGACCCATGGGGCGAATACTGGCGATTTACAACCCAATCAGCACAACGGCTGTTCCAGGAGTACTTTCCGGCTGCAAACATCACGGTCAAGTCATATGGAAACGTTTTCGCGGCAGTTGCCTTTCTTGAAGGTTTGGCGACGGAGGAGCTGGGCGAGGGGGAAGTGGATTACTTTGACCCCGATTATGAGGTCTTAATAACGGTGAGGGCAGTGAAACCGAAGACGTCAGGTTAGGTGCGTGTGTAGTCCAAAAGAAACTTATCCAATGAACTGGCCAATGGGGTAAACGGATATATAGCTGATGGCGTCTACTGGAAATAGGTACAATTTGGCCTTGGGAATGTCGGGAAGCGTCTAATGATATCTATGTCCTCGATAAACTCAATGAATCGAAGAATGCGCGCGCTGTATGGTCAGAGAGGTTGAAGTTATGGGAAATGATGTGGGAACACAGCTTCCTAAAAGCGTCAAGGAATAGCATATTTCCAAAAAATCCAGAACCATATGTGAAATACACATTTACGCGCGTACGTAAATGAATCAAGAGGAATAAAAGAAGTCACATAGATCTATCATGCCAGCTATCCTTCTGGTTTTCTCGCCGAGAAATCCTGTGACTTGGCTTCGCGTCGATACGGCTAAGATTATGACTCTACTTAATTTTAGGCCCGTCTATCTCATCGGTTTCAAGGACGATACGCCTGAGGAGCTGCCGAAGGAAGTCATTTTGTTCGAGGTACCATTATCTAGAGTTTTGAATACTCCCATGAACAATATTTTGCTGAGGATACTCGTATTTATGTTGGAAGATTTATCGGTGGCTATGCTTGTACTTAAACTAAGTCGAAGGACAGATTTTGTAGTATGTTCCCATACTACCATGCCACTTACGATGTTGTTGCTACACATTTTGAGGAAGTATGCAATAGAGTATACAGGCGGGATCAGTCTACCAATTCATCCAAGAAGTATCATCTTCTGGAGGCTGGCTGATATCATGGATGATCTGTGTTACAGGTGGTCAAAAGGAATCCTTGCTGTTTCACAATATATTTTGAAGATGGATCCTGTACTTAGGAAATATGTAGAAAAGACGTATGTGGCGCCTGTTAGATTTTGTGACAAGGCGTTTTTTAAAGTATTCAATTATTCTGTGCCCTCTAAAAGGGAAAACATCGTTGGTTTTGTTGGTCGCCTAAGTTGGGAGAAGGGAATAATGGAGTTTGTTAAATCAATTTCGATTGTTGCATCACGGAGGAGCGATGTGAACTTCTTAGTGGTTGGGGATGGGCCTTTCAAAGAATGGGTCGAACAGGAGGTGGGTTCTCTGAAAATAAGAGATCGAGTAGTTCTGATTCCTTGGACCAACAGAGTTGAGTCCTACTTAAAGAAATTGAAGTTACTTGTTCTGCCGTCAAAATTCGAAGCGTATGGTGCAGTGGTGCTAGAAGCGATGGCGAGTGGCACGCCAGTGTTAGCTGCACCTATTGCTGCGTTAACAAGTCTTCTAGATGATGGAAGAAGTGCATTTCTCCTGGTCAATATCAGCGTGGAACACCTCGCAGAAAGAGTCTTAGAAATCCTAGAGAGGAGAGATTTGGATGATATATCGAATAATGCGTATCACGCGTTGCTGGATTTCTGTAATGTAGACAAGGTACTTGCCGCCTGGAAGCATGCATTTAGAATGATTCTTCGTAAGCAGAGCCCATTATGATTGTTTGACGCCTGTGCAAACATTGCATATATGTAGGCTAGGACCAGAGTTATGTTATTGGTAGCGCGCGCGTTCGAAACAATTATTCTGACATGTCGCTGAGAAAGATGTTGTGCTCAGAAAGGAACACTTAAGAGATAGAACTTGTGAGGACCAGCCGTCCTTAGATGTCATAGTTATGAGGATATTCCTCAGTCAACTCTTAGGTCAGATCTGGTGCGTATTTTGACAAATGAACTAACAGCGCGCGCCCTGTGGACCCCTTTTTGTAGTGCTCCGATTTGTGGGAAAACATAAGAATCAACTCGGACGGAGGGGTATCCCCTTGTTGTTTTGTCAGTCAAAGGAAGAGTGATTTTGGAAACATAATTGATAAGTCAGTGGTGGAGGTCTGGAATGGAGACGCCTACGTAAGAGCGCGCCATGTTTTCTCCAGTTACAGTCCGAAAGATGACGTTCGAGAAACAGTTTGTGCCAAGTGCAGGGGCTGGACAATATATATGAAATACTAGAAATATGTTTATGATAGAAGGAATATTGGAGCTAGTGAGGGGGAGATGCCGTAGGCATGGCTTTCTGTTGCGACGCGACAATATTTGTTTTCCACTTATGAATGCAAAATCTCTGGAAGGATTTTTTCACAACTAGATTAGCAGGACAAACGTCATCAGTGAGATCTCCCGAAATGCAAGCGCACGTAGTAACAGTTAACTGGCTTCGCGGCTAGAGTCAGTTACATTGTTAGAAGTTTGTATCATATTTTGAGAAGTCGTTAACTTGAGAGTAGTCAAGTGGTCCTTGGAAGAGTTCTTGGATCGGAGAGATCTATGGAACAGTACTTTGAAAGAAAGTATCGATAACCATGTATTCCTAACATGGGAGTGGTTGTCAAATTGGTGGAAACATTTCGGGACGGGGAGGGGGTTTCTTCTGGTCACAGTTGTCGATGGCGAAAGAATCTTGGCCGCGGCTCCGCTAATGATCTCTAGATGCCCGATGCTGGGGCTTAAGGTAGAATTCGTTGGAACTCCGGAGTCAGATTATCATAGCTTCCTACTCACTGCGAAGGCTAAGGAACCTGTAGATATGATCCTTGATTATGTAAACCAGAATAAGCCGAGTTGGAACGTTATCGAACTGAACAACGTGTCTAATTGCTTTGAGACGGCTAAACTACTAAGATCAGCTTCATCCGAATCCATGGACTTTAAAGAAAAGGAAATGGTCGGATGTGCTTACATTCCACTACCGAACGATTTCGGGGACTACTTGCGAGGAGTCGACCCACATTTCATAAAAGACCTAAGAAGGCAGGAAAGAAGATTGAAGGAGAACCACAAAGTACATTTCAGGGTTTTGACGGAGGGCGAACTCCCCGATAATGCCATGGAGGTTTTCTTTGATCTACATCAAAGGCGTATGCGTTCCAAGAATTTAGTTGGTATTTTCTCAGATCAGAAGGTACGAGATTTCCATCTCGACGTGGCAAGGTCCTTTGCAGAGAAAGGATGGTTGGCCCTGAGCTTCTTGATGCCGGACAGCCGGCCTGTAGCGGCTCAGTATAATTTCAAGTATTCTGATAAGATGTATTTCTACCAATCTGGTTTTGAACCTTTCTATTCCAAGTACAGCGTTGGATCGCTTTTGAATCGTTATCTTATAGCGAGCAGCATTAAGTGGGGTCTGAAGGAATATGATTTTATGAGGGGGCACGAGAGTGAACCCTACAAACGGCGGTGGAATACACTCAGAAGAGGGAACCTAAGAATGCTAGCTGCTAGAAAGAAGATCATCTATAGGGCCTATCGATCAATAGATCTTCTCAAACGCGCGCGCTACAAATAGGCTGGTAGACCCGTGGTTATGAGAGATCAATGAGAAAACTTGACGCTGTCAGATTGTCTGGAGGGCAGTTATTGGATCCAATTATCTTCTCAGACTTGACGCACGCGTGTGTAGGGCTAGATTGTTCAACACATTAGTTACTGAACTGGCGCGTTTGAATGAAACGAGCGATAGATCTGGTGGCTGATGAAATAAGGCCGCGGCTCTTGGAATATTTTCCCGAATTGAAAGGATGCCCCGGCTTGACTTTCCGTATAGCGGATCGCTGCTTTCCATCTCTACACACGAACGCTAGCTTCCCGCCAAAAGGATGGTGCGGTCGACAAATCTTCAAGGTAGTCCTCGAAAGCACCAGCACTAAGTTGGTGAAAAGAACTCTGTTTGTGAAGGTTCATCAAAACTATCTCACTGCGGCTGACGAATTTCGAAAGCTGCAAATCGCATGGAAGCACTTTGAGACATCAAATGATTTCGAAGTCTCAAAGCCGATCGACCTGATCAAAGGGGTAAATGCAGTAGTTACAGCGGGAGTCGAAGGTGTATGCCTGAATGATCTGGTGCTATGGGCCAAGGTAATGCCCCCTACACAGGGAAGAACCTTGACGCTAGCCCGACAGATGAAGCGAACGGCAGGATGGCTCAGGTTCTTGCACAGCATAGATGTTGAAGATATTTCTCTTGATAGAGAAGATTTCGTATGCGGATATGAAGCTCTTATCAAGAGAGCAGTGAGTTCAGGATTGCCAGGGCATCTCGTTAGTAAAGCTTGGTCAATGATCGATATTATAAGACAGTATGAATGGGCGTCTAAGCCAGCGCTAATCCATTATGCTTTTTGCCCTGATCATGTTTTCCTGAGCGAATCTCGTGTCTCTGCAGTCGATTTTGAGGGTCTTCAGATAGGTCCAGCGTTTCTAGACTTGGCTACGTTCTATTGTTCTATTGAACTTATGGTTCCGGAACTTATGGTTCCGGAACTTATGGTTCCGCAGCTAGGCAACGGTACACTTAGACACATGGTAAGATCTATATTTCTTCAAAGTGGAAGGAACGAGGCTGGTAGTAAGGTGGCTAATGCCTTTTGCGCGTTGGAACTTCTAAGGCAATGGGTATATTTTGTGGAGTTACTTCACGGTAGCAAAACACCCCATTTGCTCGCGGCTCTTGTGGCTAGAAAAGCGCTCGCAAGTATCCAATCACTTTCTAACGACACCTGACTGCCACGCACTTGTAAGGTTGGAAGATTATGTTAGAGTCAAAAAAGTCAACGCACCTGACCGAGAAAGAGGATGATGACTATCTGAAAAGTTCAGAGATGAAGGTTAGAAATAAAGAGGCAAAAACCTACGATGAAGCGCATCTAAATAAATACCATTTCTACGAAGTTGTTCGAACAGTAAATGAACTGAGGGCGGAACAGAATAGTCAAGTTCTAGATTTAGGTTCAGGAACCGGGATAATTACTGAGGAACTTCTTAAGCGAGGATGCTCGGTTGTTGCCGTGGACTTCGCGAATGAATCTTTGAAAATTCTGAAGAATAAATGCTGGAATAGGGCAGAGGCTATTTGTGCTGATATATGCTTTCTACCTTTGAATCAATCATCTTTTGATAGGGTCATAAGCTGTGAAGTGTTTGAGCACCTTCCGAGTGAGGCTAGTAGGACGAAGGCTATCAGGGAAGTTTCTCGAATTCTGGAACCCGGAGGAGTATTTGTCTTGACAGTTTACAATTGGGGACTGAAGCAAAGGATGATACTGCGAAGAAAGGAAGGCTACCATGGGGCTGGAACCCCTAGAATCACTTATTTTTGTTTTAACCTTCTCGATATTCGGAGGCTTTTAGTCAAGATTGGCGGCTTTAGTCTGGACAAACTAGTATACATCGTAAATGTGCCTTACTCTATTGCAGTGAAGACAGGTAGTTTTTCAGTGTATCTAGAAAGATTACTTTCCGCCCTGCCATTCTCAATCCATTTGGCCTATCTAATTCTGGCGGCAGGTACAAAGGGAAATTCGAAGCATTAAGCTTAAAAAGCGCGCGCTTAGAGGGGTATTCGGAGGAGTTTTTGAAGTGTCACAAATAACCGAAAAGTCACTGCGCTGGTCCTTCCAAGTCTAATAAGACTCTTGAATTCGAGCAGATTTCTTCGGACCCTCCTCATTGACGCAAAAGCCGTTGAAGAATTTAACGACCTTTACGAACACGAAAAGATGCTTGCAGATACTGTTCGGAATAAAAGCTATCATGATGCTATCAAACGTTACATCAAGCCAGGTGATGTTGTCGTTGACCTTGGCACCGGGACAGGAATTCTCTCATTTTATGCGGCTGAACAAAAACCAAAGAGAATCTATGCGATCGATCATTCAGATATTATTAAAGTAGCACGGAGAATTGCGGAACACAACAATATAAGTAATATTGAATTTGTGCAGACCAATAGTCGAGACTTTGCACCGCCAGAGAACGTAGACATTATTCTTCAAGAACAGATGGGCGATAATCTTTTTAACGAGAATATGGTCCAAGACGTTTTGGATCTGAAAGATCGTTTACTAAAAAACAGGGCGAATCCTGTCGAGTAAGTTTGAACTCTTTCTTGAACCGATCAGCCTAAGAAAGGATCATAAGGTTCCTTTTTTATGGGAAAATAGACTGAACAATATCGACTATGGATTTCTAAAATATTTGGATGAAATCGATAAGTTCAAACGCGCGCACGCGTTCAAACCTGCTGGCTACAAGCTGAAATGGGTGGGGCCCGCTGCTTTGGACTACTTTCTATGTGAGCCAAGGGCTATTCTTGCATTTGATCTCAACGAATTAACGTCTCAAAGTGACTTCCCCAAATTTATAGAGACGTCGAAACGAGTGGTTCGCTCTGGGTCAATGGACGGATTATGTTTTTATTTCCGAGTCATATTTGACGACGAGATCAGTTTTGACACATCACCATTGCGTACGAACACACGGGCGAGCGCGTGGGGAAATCGGTTCTTTAGGATGGAAGGCAGAAACTATGAGATTGGTGAGGATATTTCGTATAGGTTAAGTATGGAGGACATCCTTCGTATTGAAGAATGGTCGGTATCCGTCAAGCAAGAATAAAGAACTGGTTACGGAGAGATGTTAATTGGTCTACCTGGCAGCGCACGCGCTTGACAGGCAAGATTTCGTATGCGGATATGAGCCTCCTTACCAAGAAGGCAACAAGTTTGGGATTTCCAGAGCATCCCGTTGGCAAAGCTTGGTCAAAGGTGGGTGAGATAAATCAGTTGGAATCGGCATCTAAGCCAGCGCTAATCCCTTCTGCGTGTGCTAAAGCATGTCAGGGTTTATCAGGAAGAAGAAAGGAGAAGTCAGAGCTTTTGGTGAACACATAGTCCTAGTTCAGCAGTTAGGATTATGTAAGTGTTAATGCACGTGCTCTGTCTTTGGCGAAGTCAATGCAATCGTATGTGAAGTGAACAATCCTTTTTCTTGCAGCAATAATTTTTAGGTTTCTCTTTGCGAGTGTTCCCCACATTCTCTTGTAGGGTTCATCACCCCTCGTGAAATCATATTCTCTCATACCATTCTGAATGCTGTGCTCGATTAGATAGAGGTCGAGGATCATTCCGACGGCATATTTCGAATAAGCAGGTTCGAATCCAAAGAGATAGCAATACATCTTGTTAGAATACCTATAGTTATATTAAGATGCTACCGGATCGTCATTCAGCAAGAGGGGCCATGACTGACCATCCTTTTCGGTTGAAAGACCGAGCTACATCGAGGTGAAAACGCGCGCGTATGGAACAGTATTGTCAATAATAGGTTCTGGAGCGGGTTTGGGGATTGTAGGGTGAGTGGAATTGTCGAGGAAGGGTTACGTAAGCCTTCCGCTAGATATCTGTCCACATCGTGTGTGAGGCACTCGCTAAAGTCGTTCTGGATGACTGCGGGTCAGAGTCACGTGCAGGGGCTGATCCGGGCATAGCTTGCCTATTCATTTGAGTGTCCTAGATCGCGGTTGCGTAACTGCTTGGAACAGTTTGACCTGAAATTGAATTTATGCGGAACAAAAGAATGGTTGACAGGTTCAACACAAGGTGAAATCCTCAATGGCTAATATTTTTGTTGCTGAAGAACATGATCAGATCTACCAACTCTGGCGCGAACGCGGAGATCGCTGTATCCACCTTGCTCATGTCGACTTCCATTGCGACATGCGGGGACTGCTCATCGATCGGCGCCACAGCCATGCATTTGTAACCGATCCAAGTATCCCGAAAAGGATCCAAAATCGATTCGGGGAATTTCCTCGCTTATGCGATAATAGAAGGAATCGTCAGCGCGGTGCGCTGGATCCATGACGATCTTGGGGGTCGTCGCTATGATGTTGGGGCCGTCAAGTACGAGAGTGACCTCACATCAATTCCCCACCTCTTACTGCGCAGGCTAAAACCAAGACCTGAGGTACCGCTCAAGTTCACCGAGCTCACGTTTCACGAGTGTCACGGTATCGAGCGTGGCGAACACCTTGATATAGACTGGGATGGCCTTGCCTCCATCAATTATGCCCCATCCCACACTCGGAGGTTACTCAACGAGTTCTTATCTTGGGACTTCAAGGACGTGCCATCCTCCATATATCTCGCTTACTCTCCAGGCTATTCGCAGCCAGACCGGCGGCTCTTCGAAGAGTTTCTACAAGGACTAAGTCTGAAGTTCGGAGCCGACGTGCAAAGGCTTTCTGCATCCAAAATCCCAAAGCCGGACTTGAGACCTCCACGACTTCGAATGCGCATTGCTACCAAGGCTGTGCTAAGACTTCATCGTCTAGGCATCTACTGACCTGCTGGTCTTGGTCTGTCCAGCAGTGTCGAAGTAACCATTCACGTTTAAGACAATGACTCGGCGTCGCTATGATTATTGCATGCTTATTTAGCATTTAGAAGGCTCCTACATATACAGGACAACCTTAGATGTCGTAAGTGCTTCCCCCACAACTCAAGTAAGATATATCACACAATCGCCGAGAGCTTCATCAAGCAAAAGCCAAAGGTCATGTAGGGCGTTTGTACAGGACAATACAGAAGTTATCAGAAATAGTCTGGAATTAAAGCTGTTCGATAGTAAACTGCCTGTTGATTTGTTCACCTACATTCTTCATAGTTCCTAAAATGCTCCTGTTGAAACAGCGAGCATTAAGGCTATATTGGCACGACTTCTTACGTGCCGCTTGCGATACAGGTCACGCTTTGCAGCAACGCAGACGATTAGATTTCTCTAAACGGCGAGTATGATCGTGATCACGAAGTCACTTCGGATGCATTCAAACACAAGAATAGGCCACATAACAGTTAAGTTCGGGCTGTGCTCAAAATAAGGAAGCAAGTCGCTGCTACTGGGAAGAGATGCGTGACAGATAAACAAGGAGTGTTCAATAAGGATTTTTTCGATAGCGGAGTAGATGACCCAGATCAACCAGGAAGAATCTCGGTTCTATACAAGATAACGAACATTCTTCCTGAGTTTGAATTCTTAGCTGATCAACTAAAAAAGACGTGGAAACCCCTCTCGGTTCTGGATATTGGATGCGCTAAGGGATTCTTGGTTCTCGCATTAAGAAACATAGGTATCGAGAGCTACGGCGTAGACGTAAGTGAGTATGCGCTTTCACAAGCACCAAACCAGGTTTCTTCGTATCTCACGAAGATAGATCTCGAGAAGGAGGGACTGCCATTTTCAAGTGGGCGTTTCGATCTTGTCACGATGTTCGAAGTAGTGGAGTTTGTCGGGAATTATGACCTCGTGTTCCAAGAAATTAGGCGCGTAATTAAGAATGATGGAATACTGGTAATGAAAACTGCGTACATCACAAAGCCATGGGACAAAATTCGTGTAAATGTACATGAGAAAGACTTCTGGAGCAAAGAACTCGACTCCTACGGATTCAGATTAGATCCAAAATCCAGTCGTACCCTATGCCAAAGAATCTATGTGGCTGAGTTAGAACGCATCCTTTATGATACAGGTTCCGGATGGAAGATTAGAATCGGACGAGTAATGGATAAAATTCCGGGAATCGGAAGATGGTTACTGATGAAATTCTATTCCTATAGAAGGCGTCATATGGGTATATTAGTATTCAAGGCGCATGAAGACTTCAAAGCAGATAAGTAGGTGCTATGCTGCAATCGTTGGCGGAGGATTCTGGGTTGTCCGACACATGAGTACTGCTGAGCTGAGGCTTCGGTGAAACGAACAATAGACCTGTTGGCTGATGAAATAAAGCCGCGGCTCTCACAGTACTTTCCCGAATTGAAAGGTCACCCGAACTTGACCTTCCGTATAATGGGAAACTCTTTTCTATCTTTGCGCTGGAATGCGAGCTTTCCGCCAAAAGGATTGTATGCGCGACAGACCTTCAAGGTTGTTCTTGAAGATGCAAGGATCGGTCAGGTGGAAAGGACTCTCTTTGCGAAGGTTTATCTAGATGATGGTGCTGCGGTTGACGAATTTCGAAGGCACTAGATTGCATGGATGCACTTCAGGAATTCAAGTAATTTCAAGATCTCAGAGCCAATAGATGTGATCGAGAGATTGAACACTGTGATCGCAGCCGGAGTTGAGGGCCAATGTCTGAATGATCTCCTGCGATGGACCAGAATAATCCCCCCTACACAGGGCAAACTGTGGGCATTATCCAAACAGCTGGAGCGAGCGGCAGCTTGGCTTAGATTCTTGCACAGTATACCTGTTGAAGATATTCCTCTTGATAGGCAGGATTTCATATGCAAGTACGAGGGCTTTATTGCAGAAGCGCGCGCCAGCCGTATTCTGCGCGAAAGAGTCTATCTGGCTGAATTAGAACGCATCCTTCATGGTTCAGGCTCCACACCGAATATTAGACTCGGACGAATCATACACAAATTTCCAAAAATAGGAAGATGGTTGTTAATGAAATTCTATTCTTATAGAAGAGGAGTGTGAGCATACTTGTCCTTGAGGCAAAAGAGCCTCAAATCGGTTGGTTGTGTGATTTCATAGAATATGAGCATGTGATGTGCAAGTTGTATTGGGTGCTGTTGCTAGGTTCTTCGAGTGTGCACGTAACCAAAGGCATTTCAGGTTCGTTAGGACGGCTATGGGAGAAACATAGACTTGTGGTGGACTCATAGTCTGTTCAGCAGTCAGGGTTATGTTGGTGTTAATGCACGTACTTTGTCCTTTGCAAAGTCGATGCAATCGTATGCAAAGCGAACAGTCTTTTTTCTTGCAGCACTGATTCTCAGGTTTCTTTTTGCGTGTGTCCCCCACATTGTCTTGTAGGGTTCGTCACCCCTCATGAAATCGTATTCTCTCAAACCATTCCTGATGCTGTACTCTATAAGGCGAAGATCAAGGATTGATCCGACGCCATATTTTGAATAAGCAGGTTCGAATCCAGAGAGGTAGCAATACATCTTGTTAGAATACCTATAGTTGTATAGAGATGCAACTGGATCGTCATTCAGCATCAGAAACGCTAGGACTAACCATCCTTTTCGGATGAATGATCGGGCTACATCAAGATGAAAGTCACGGACCTTCCGATCTGAGAAGATTCCAGGGCGCATTTTGGATTTCCACCGTTTCTGATGGAGGCTAAAAAGGAATTCCATCGCATCACCCACAGCTTCACTCCCATCCACCGCCTGGAAGCTGACTCTGTAACTCTCTTTCAGTCTTCTCTCCCGCCGCCTCAATTCCTTAACAAAATGCGGGTTGAGCCTTCGTAGGTAATTGTCAAAGTCGTCCGGCAATGGAAGGTAGGGACACAACGCTAGTTTCTTTTCCCGGAATCTAATTGATTTAGGTGGGACTGTTCTGAGAATCTCTAATGTCATTGAGTTTTCAGGAATTTCTCGTAGTTCTATGACATCCCAATCGGGTTTAAGTTGGTTCAAGTAATCCAGGATAAGCCTAGCGGCGGCCGCGCTGTTTGGCGTTAATAGAAAGCCATGATAATCGGAATCTGGTGCTCCTATGAACTCTACTTTCAATCCCAACACTGGAGACTTTGAGATCATTAATGGAGCAGCAGCCAGGATCTGCTTGTCGTCAACTACAGTTAGAACAAGAAACCTCCTTTGACTCCCGAAGTGTTCCCACCAATTCGACAGCCACTCCCACGTAAGGAATATGCTATTGTCTAGACTCTGCTGCAATGTACTATTCCACAGGTTCCTATTATCCAAGAACTGTTGGAAGGTCCACTCCACTACTTTCAAGGCAACAACTTCCAGATGCTATCGCGGCAGCCTTCTCTTGATCACGTAGCTTCGTAATACGCCATGTAAGGAGATCGTATGAACACGTAGCTAATACGTATCGGATAATTGTACCTGTCGTCACCACCGCAATATTAACACCATCGTCACAGCGGTGCAGGTGCGGCTAACGTGCGCTTGTACACGATGATCAAAGTTGGTTTGGACCCTGCCCACGCTTTAAGGTTCCAAAGACCGTCGCGGCCCCATTTGGCCGGGTCCTTATTATTTTTCAGGCCCGCTGGCAGCGCTCTAGAAGATCCACCGGAGAAGAGGTCTTTCTCAGGGTATTTCTTCAACTCAGGTCTGTACATTAGAACCAAACCTGATCCCATACTCTTTAGTTCCTGTGACGGATATAGGTGAGAGGATAAACTGTTGAAGTTGCAGAAGGAAAGCGGGGTCGCTCTCTTTCTACCCCGTCGCGGCAGCGAGCCAGCGATTTCCACGCAGCATCATCTCAGACACATTTCAAGCAGTTATTCCACATCAGACCTGTCTGGTGCAGCAGAATGGGGGGGAATCATCTGCGCATTGCGATAATCCACTTCGGCTTCATGTATAGTGGCGGAGGGGAAAGAACAGCAATTTATGAATCAATCATGCTTCGAAGAATGGGCCACACGGTAAGCTGCTTCGCACCAGCAATTCGGCCAGACCTCTGCTTTCCTGATTTAATAAGCAAGATCCCCTTGGAGGGCGTTATCCCAAGAGTGAAGATCAAGATTCCATTTCGGGATTTCGCAAGCTTAGCTGCAACATCCGTCCTAGCACCGCTGTCTGCGTCGAAATTCAGAAATTATGACATAATCCTTTCACACGGCCAACCCGCTACATGGATAAGCTACCTAATCTCGCGGATTACCTTGAAGCCCCGCGTGACATACCTGCATCAACCCGCGAGGTTTCTCTATCCGCGCCCAATTGACTTACGCGTCGGATGGAAAACAAAAACTGACTTTGCCCTTCTAAAAGGCATTGTGGAGACATTGAAACCGGTCGTCCGTCTTCTTGACCACGCCTCAGTGACTACCTCTAACCTAGTAATGACAAACAGTCTTTGGATAAGAGACCAGCTAAGGAAAATCTATAATGTGGAGCCTCTTGTATGCCCCCCTGGCGTCGACGTAGAAAAATTTGTTCCAGCACAAAGGAAGACCAACCTCGATCTGAAAGGATTCACCCTAAAGAAACCCTTCATATTATCCACCAACAGGCACTACCCGCAAAAAGGGCTCTCTGATCTCCTTAGGATCTTCGCTCTCGTAAGAAAAGAAGTTGACAGCAAGCTAGTAATAACCGGTGACTCCACCAGCTACACACGAGTCCTGAAACGTCTGTGCTCAGAGCTGGGGCTCAGCGACACCGTATTCTTCACGGGACGCGTGCAAGAAAACGAACTGATCCAACTCTATCAAAACGCTGATGCCTACGCATTCACCTCACCCGAAGAAGACTTCGGGTTAGGCCCCGTCGAAGCCATGGCATGCGGGACGCCTGTCGTCGTCTGGGACCACGCAGGCCCCTCTGAGACAGTCATAGACGGCTTCAACGGATTCAAAGCCAAAGCATACAACTTCAAGGATTTCTCTGAAAGACTACAAAGGCTCCTATCCGACGAGGCGCTCAACAGACGAATAAGCGCAAACGCAGCAAGATTCGTGGCAGAACGCTACACCTGGGAAAAACACGTTGGCGTCCTCGAGAAGACATTACGCAGAATCGTAGACTGACCAGAGAGACTATTACTCGATTAGAAGAGTGCTGAAGCGAGCATGGTCCAAGAAAAGGCTTATAAATTAACTGTCCCCCAGAATTGAACAGTACGGTTACTAGTCATTAGGCTCTAAGAAAAAGTAGGGTGGACAATTTTGGCCAGTGGCTTATACAAGAAGAAGTACCTACTCGGAGTTACTGTTTTACTCCTCCTCCTTATGGGACAGACTCCTCAGGTGTGGGCTCCCGGAGCCACCGTATCTGCTGTTTCCGCCTCGGACTCAGGGGGGACCGTCAAGTCCACTTTCGTTACGACCGACGATGTCTATGCGAAGATTAGTTGGAGTGGCGGAGGCCTAAATGGCGTCTATGTATGGGTTGTAGCGGCAGACCCTGCCAGTGGAGGCTCTTTGCAGGATGTTTCTGGAGGGTACAAGACCTTGCCCAACAGCGCACCTTGGAATGGTGCATCAGGAACTAACCAACTTTTGCTGGTTTGGAGTCATCTCCTAACCCAGTATGGTGGTAATTACTACATAGTAGTGGACTTAAATCACAACTCGATATATGATAGCGGCGGCGCAAACCCTGATGGGCTTTCATCTGCCTTCAAGGTACCTCTTACCACCGCTACCACAACCGTAACGGCCACTACACTCTCAACCATAACAACGTTCACCTCAACTGCCACTCAGTTGACGACTACTACTAATACTCAGACTCAGACGGCTACGATTACTAACACAGCGACTAACACTGCTACTCAGACGGCTACGATTACTAACACAGCGACAGAGTCTGCTACGATTACGAATACGGATACTCAGTCTGCTACGATTACGAATACGGATACTCAGTCTGCTACGATTACGAATACGGATACTCAGTCTGCTACGATTACGAATACGGATACTCAGTCTGCTACGATTACGAATACGGATACTCAGTCTGCTACGATTACGAATACGGATACTCAGTCTGCTACGATTACGAATACGGATACTCAGTCTGCTACGATTACGAATACGGATACTCAGTCTGCTACGATTACGAATACGGATACTCAGTCTGCTACGATTACGAATACGGATACTCAGTCTGCTACGATTACGAATACGGATACTCAGTCTGCTACGATTACGAATACGGATACTCAGTCTGCTACGATTACGAATACGGATACTCAGTCTGCTACGATTACGAATACGGATACTCAGTCTGCTACGATTACGAATACGGATACTCAGTCTGCTACGATTACGAATACGGATACTCAGTCTGCTACGATTACGAATACGGATACTCAGTCTGCTACGATTACGAATACGGATACTCAGTCTGCTACGATTACGAATACGGATACTCAGTCTGCTACGATTACGAATACGGATACTCAGTCTGCTACGATTACGAATACGGATACTCAGTCTGCTACGATTACGAATACGGATACTCAGTCTGCTACGATTACGAATACGGATACTCAGTCTGCTACGATTACGAATACGGATACTCAGTCTGCTACGATTACTAACACTGATACTCAGTCTGCCACGATTACGAATACGGATACTGAGTCAGCTACTGTGACGAATACTGCTACTCAGTCTACAACAGTCGCTAACACCGCTTTCGAGTCGGCTACTGTGATTAATACTGCTACTGAATTGGCTACGACTACTCAGACCGCCACAGAGTCTGCTACTATCACTAACACTGCAACCGAATCCGCTACTGTTACTAACACGGCTACAGCGTCTTCTACTCTAGCTAATACTGCAAGCGTCTACGTTACGGTGACGAATACTGCTACTGAGTCAGCTACTGTGACGAGCCCTGTCACAAAATTGGCTACGACTACTCAGACCGCCACCGAATCCGCTACGGTCACCAATACTCTTACAGAAACCACAACCGTGACTCAGACTCAAACTTCTACAGGAGCGATGCCGAAGGATGTCAAGAATAGCGTGCTCCAAACCCTAGTTTCACTGCGCTCGACGGCAACCTTCAAGCCCGACCAAGATAGACTAGACAAGGCTATCTCCTCCATGCAAGACTCGCTCAGCCCAGCCGATTGGGTTGATTCCTCCCACTTGAGCGCGAAGCAAGGCGACAAGGTCTTCAAAGATGAGGCAGATGTCGTCAGAACCTTGACTGATATGATCAAGGATCCAAAGAGCCAAGTTGACAAGAGCACATTGCAAAGCCTCATCAACCAACTAGTCGGCGCTGACCGACAGTTAGCTTTAACCGCGATCAACGACGCCATCACTGCAAAAGAAAATCCGAACAAGATAACTCAGGCACAGAACCAACTTAGCAAGGGCGACCAGGACGCTGCAAACAATCCACCACAACACTCTGCCGACGCGATAAACGACTACGACAACGCTTGGAACACCGTACAGCAACCCGCAGGACCCCCAGGACCGCCAGGACCCCCAGGACCCGGAGGGCCCTAACACCACCCTGATTCTCTACCGACGCGCCTCTGATCCCCATCTTTCATTCGTCTACACGGAGGCGGATGTTCGGCGGATTTCACAGTATTTCCAAGCCTGAATATGCAGCTAGACATAACGCAGTCAGCATCTTCCGTGGAAGACATACCAACGAAGCGCCCTCCACCTGTCAATCAGGGACGACCCGAAGGGGCTCATAGTCAGCGTGACCATTTTGAACCCTCAACCTCCGTCATACCGTCTTGTCTACTGGCTTCTTCACCACTAGTCTGTCATTCCTTGCTGGCCAAAAACCCGTTAGTGTTTGTGCCTGAGGCCCTTGGTGGGAGCGCTGTCCCTGTCGTAATGTCCAACTAGACGCCGCCACTCCCTTGCGGTCACAGTGTCTAGGGTTCACACCTGTTCCGAGAGGGCCGACTCCCGCTGTGGGGTTTCGAGGGTCGTCATATGAATCTTGTTCCTGGCAGCGGTTGATACACCACCAAATCGACCCGAGCTATTTTGGGCGACCGCCGGACACATTGACCGTTAACAACCCTTTGCCGAGACCGCCATCAACTTGTAATATCGGCCCAACGTCAAGCGTACCGGAACATTCTTGATCAAGATAGGCCTGACTGGGTAGACGAACGCGGGCAAAACAACGAACACGACCCCGTATCTGTCAGAGGAAGATGAATTCTGAAAACTGGTAGGACGCTTAGCATATTAGGAACTTCATCCAACTCTGTGAACTGGAAATCCGGAAGCTTGAGCTCATTGAATCAAAGTATCTTACGCAATTATTCGACTGCTTCGTGTGGCCATTCGCACCCGCACTACCTCATCCCAAGATTCTAGCCGAAGTGTCAAAGGTATGAGGGTAGGAACCGACTTGAACCTCCCACGCATCTGGACTTACAGCATCAACCTCCTCAGCAAGTTCAACATCAGAGACTTTTTGCTATTGTACTTTGCAGCTCACATGCTTCAAATCGCTTTTCCCTCCAACGGCAGCCTTGTTTTCGATGAAACTTACTATGTGCCGGCTAGTCTGAAGACCTTGCAGGGAATTGACGTAAATCCAGCACACCCACCATTACCCAAGATTATCGGCGCACTGGGCATTGCAGCTTTTGGGAATAATTGGTTTGGGTGGCGTTTCCCCCAAGTAATTATGCAATTAGCGGTGCTGTATCTCTTCTACCTCATAGCGAGACGCTTCCTCGGTAACCCGTGGGCACTAGGTGCGACGATGCTCCTTGCCCTCGACCCCGTCTTCTTTATTCATGGAGGCTTGCTGCTAATCGACATGCCTAGCTTCCTATTCGGGTTTCTAGCCATTGAACTCTACTTCCGAAGACACTACGGCTGGTCTGCCGCAAGCTTGGGTTTAGCGTTTCTGTCAAGAGAAATGGCCATGTTCACGTTTGCTACGTTGGCCCTCTACCACCTGTTCGTCAATAGGCATTCTTTGAAACCAGCCCTGAAGATTGGTCTACGTTACACCTTGATCGCATTGCTAGTTTTCGCTAGCCTCTTCTGGATCTATGACGCCGCATATAGACCCGTTGCGACAACATCTATCACAAACTACGTTTATCCCACAATCAATGTCAGTCCCAATGGGACTGCTCTCACAACCATCTTTAGCACAAGTCAGAGTACAAGCCAAGAGCTGATAACCAACCCAATTCAACATCTACTTTACATTGAAAATGTTCAGGTTACATTAGGCCTCAACGCATCAGATGAACCGTTCTTCCATCCACTACTGTGGATTCTTCCTGTTGACCCATTCAACTCGCCAACATACTTTAGCACGAGTTACATTACCACATCAGGCGGTATCCGCACCCAATATATACCAATCTGGTATCGTCCTCAGGCGAGTCTTCCATTGTGGTACGGAATATGGCTCGTCGCAGCTGCAGTGGCGTTTGCATTCACACGCAGGAAAGAGGTGGAAACTGCTTTCTTCATAGCAGTCGGGATCGCATCGAACTACCTTCCATGGGCTATTCTCGACATGATCTCCCACAAGATCGGCTTCAACTACTACATGATATACACGCTGCCATTCATTGCTCTAGGCCTGGGATTTACCTTCAAAATGCTACGTTGGGGAAAAGCTCTTCTTGCAGTCTATGTCCTGGCTGGCCTAGCATTTTTCCTCTGGTTCTTTCCTGTTAGGCCCTTCGGATAATTCCGACACTAAGAAGCGCTGAAAACGTTTGACCTACTGTCACAAGTGCATTTGCTACCAGACGATTCGTCAGGAGGCAACTTTTCTTGCAACAGCGACAATCCCTAAACCCAAGCTGAGGTCGTTGAAGAGATTGTCGAAACGAAACATCTGGGCCAGAACCTTAGTCATTACCCTCACAGCCCATTCTTTCCTCATCGACAAGGACTCATGGAGTCCAGCATTGAATAGCCTCGTTGATACGTACTTACGGAACAGGTAGGCGAGCGGAAATCCCCAACTTAAAAACTTCTCAATCTTCAAATCCTGACTCTGAAGCATGCGTGCAAAATCAGATGCTTCATATCTGCGCAGATGATGATCGAATGCATCCTCATCTGTCCAATACTTCGGGTTCTGAGGAACCGTTAGAAGCGCCAAACCATCTTTTCTGAGAACCCTCAATATCTCGTTCACCGCCTGAGCATCAGCTTCCAAATGCTCGAGAACCTCGGTGCAAACTGCCAAGTCAAATCTCTCCTCTTTGATTGGTAGGGCATTCGCCGCCGCGAGCAAAAAAGAGGCGCCCCTGAATTTCTTTGATGCCTCCTTCAACGCGCGCCTTGACACATCGATTCCCAAGTAGAAGTCAGCTCGCGAACCCAAGAAGCGCACGATATTCCCTGTCCCACAGCCGACATCCAGAACGAAAATCCCACGCGTCGTATTCTCGGCTATAAGCCTTTCAATAATCCGTTTACGAGCCGAATAGAACGGACTGAAATCTCGGTAGCGGTCTATCTGCCAAAGTTCGTGAAGTCTATCGTACCGTTCAGTCTCCGATCGACCCCACACTGGCGTTACGACCTCGCCTGGTCAGCCAATACCACTCTAGTGTCCACGTGCAGTCCACCTACGAACCCAACGTTTCGTGAACTATTCCTTGGTCAGGAGATTCAGACGTAGGTCGATTCAGTTCCTGGGTCTCCCACATTCTCAAAGACATTTCCGCCCAGCTTCATGTTGTCACGTCGCTCCTTATCCAAGACGAGATGATCTAAGCAGGGGGTGAGATTCCACCGCACTACCTGGACCGATTTCCTATGTCCACCAACATTAGGAGTTTCTCAAATCCGAGCTTGGAACCCGTTTCCGCTTTCCTTCAAGACGCCTGACACGACCAATAGATAGAGCGATTCCGACGATTATGACCAGTGCTACGATAGCTGCGATCCCGTAAGTTGACAGGTTATATGTTTGCTGTGTTCCTCCTTGCTCCGAAGTGCTCTGACTTTGAGCTTGGCTTTGAATGCTGGTTTGTTGGCTTTGAGTCTTAGGATAGTCAAGCGGAACATCTGACACCCAATTCGCTCCAATCGCACTTGTCCAATTCCCTCTTACTGATAGACGATACCTGACATATGTAGTAAGCTTGTAAGTTCCAGCCGAAGCATTGTCAGGAACCGCCACCCGTATTTTGTATGTCACTTGTTCAGTAGCAGCCAACATTGCCCCTTTGTCACTACTATCGCCGACGTAGAAATCGCCTGGTTTATTCCAGTCAAAACGAAGTCCAACGAACATAATCTGTACCGAGCTGTTCGAGATGTCCTGAACCGAGACGGTGACGGTGGAGGTTTGCCCAATCGGCAGAGGTAGGCCAGCAGCCAAACCCACGTTAATTGGCTTGCCTTGGGCTGTCGCCGACGCTATGATTGAGAAGAAAATAAGCAGGACTATGACAAAGGCGCATACCATCCTCAACCATGTCATCCTACTCAAGTCTAACTCTCCTTATCATGCCACTGTCTTAGCTACTCTCATTTGTCCCTTTCCTTAGGTCTCTGAATTATACGTCTGCGGGGTATAGATAGCTTACTCCTTGGTGTGGTCGCTAGTAGTACCAGTAGTTCACGAATTATTGGTTTGGGAACATCGAGGCTTCGTATTTGTAAGCTTTGTGGACTTCTATCTTACCTATTATTGATGGTCTTCTTACGCTCGCAACGATGTGTTGTATACCGTTTCCCATGCAGAACTCTGTGAATGTTGAGGGCCCTTCCCCTCTTCCTGGATAGAATTGTATTCCTCGATCGGTCAGATCTTTGGCTTCCCGCACTGTTTCATGGATTTCTTCAAGAGTTTGATGGCGTGTTTAGCTGTTGGATCATGATGGATTCTTGAGCCTGTAACGAAACGGCTAGATCGTCCAGATAACTGACCCCCCCACTCATCAGCCCATGTGAGCTTAAAGTCGGTTTGCCATAGGTTGTTGCTGTACGGCCGCTCGAACCAGGTCCTGCCCCAGACTCTTCTGGGTTTGGAGGTGGAGTTGTTCAACCCCGCTTTGACAAGGATCTTGTGGATGGTTTTGTGGCTGATAGATATCCCGAAGCTCGCGCCTAGAAAGCGCGTCTGCGATAATTTTAAGTGTTCAGTGGCGGAATTCCTAGTTATGAAGTCTGTTTATGCCTTATTGATACTGGCCATTTTGCTTACTCCATCTTTAGCGTCTTCAGGACCGCTTTTAGACCATGCTCCAAGGATTCACATAAAAGACGGAACAAGCCTGAACTGGTCAGGTTATGCAGTTGAAACAAGTCTTAGCAAACCTCAGACTGGAGCAGTAACAGATGTGAAAGGCACCTGGACAGTCCCGTCAGTCTCAGCCAAGCCAAACGGATATTCATCTTTTTGGATCGGGATAGACGGCTACTCCTCCAATACTGTTGAGCAGATAGGAACAGATTCTGACTCCCCTTCAGGCACACCAACATACTATGCCTGGTATGAAATGTATCCTAAATCTTCTGCAACAATAAAGATGACAATTCATCCAGGAGATTCAATCACTGCGGAAGTCAAATATTCGGCTCCGAGTAGCTTCGTGTTGACAATCAACGATGTCACAGCCAAAACAACTTTCTCGACAACTCAGACACTGCCAAATGCTAAGAGAACGTCTGCTGAATGGATCGCAGAGGCACCCTCCTCAGGTGGAGTTCTACCACTAGCAGACTTTGGAACTGTTACTTTCAAAAACGCTCAAGCAACTCTGAACGGACACACCGGCAACATAAACGATGCTGCATGGAAATATGATGCACTAACCATGACAACATCCACCGGAACTATCAAGGCCCAGCCATCAGGACTTACTGGTGGCACAAGCTTCACAGTAAAATGGGATCATTCGTAGATTAGTACGCCACAGTTGAGCACAATCAATTCGTATGCCCTGAGCGCCATCACCAAAGAAACATTTTACTCAGCATGTCAGGCAAGCGCAGGCTATAGGAGTATGCTGCGCAAGTAACAACTGCAACACTTGATATGGTTGCGATTAGTCCTGCTAGTGCTAGGCAAGGCGTCACAATAACTGACTTTGCAGGCGTATCCTTGACGCAGACTCTTTAGCTGTGAATCGTTTCGGCAAATTGCGTATTCTTCTACAGGATCTTTGAATCGCCAATCTTACATTTAGCGTGCGCTTGCACGAAACTACACTTGTGTGGGTGCATCCGAAACTGAGACTGTGTGCCGCCTCATTTGTTCGCCATAGATTTCCAGGGAGATGATGTCTTCAAGTTTCCTCCTGGGTCTCAGAAGATGGACAATCTTAGCAAGCAGATCGAATGTCTTGCGCGGATATCCCAGTGCTATCAAAGCAATAACCTCAAACCTTTCAGGAATCCTCAACATCTCCCGAACTTCTTCTTCATCAAAGCTTCCGATCCAACATGTTCCAAGGTCTAAAGCTGCAGCTGCCAAGACAATATGCTCCAGAGCTATTGTTGTGTCCACAACATACCAGTCTGGTGAGGCTCTCTTATCTCCGCAACCCACAATAATTACAGGCGATTCAGCCAGAAACTTCCCGTAACCACAACCCTGGGCAATTTGAACACGTTTAGCCTTCTCCTCTACGATGATAAAGTGCCAGGGCTGCTTGTTACTCGCCGAAGGAGCTACCCTCGCCGCATCCAAGATCTTGACAAGCATATGCTTCGAGATTGGTGTCTGCAAATAAGATCTTACGGACTTTCTCTTCCGAATAGTCTCAAAGAAATCCATAACGTTCTCACTTATCCCTCATCCGCGCCTTATAGAAGATTCGCAAGAAAACCCACGGCTTTAACCGTGGTATGAATTGCGTTCCAGAGTGAGGTGCTAGATGCTTAAGTTTCTGGGCCGACATATATTTGTTAGGTGCTGAGATGCTTCTAGCCTACAAGTACCGTATCTACCCCAGGGCGGGGCAGGGAAGGCTGATGAAAAGCCACCTATCCGCATTGTGTGAGCTATACAATAAACTTAGGGATCTGAAGATTGGTACTTGGAAACAGGAGCATGTCAGCTTGAGCAGAACCGACTTGAGGCTGAAGGCGCTAGAGTTTAGACGAGAAGACGAGAATCTTCATGGAATACATAGCCAAGTCGTCCAGAGCGTTGCTACAAGGCTTGCGAGAATCATTCAAGAACTACTTTGAGGGTAGAGCAAGATTCCCCAAAAATAAACATTCAAAGAAGTATCTCTCCTTCACCTATCCACAATCAGGCTTCAAGTTGTGCAACAATAAGCTGTACCTTTCGGGGATAGGGAATGTCCGACTCTTCATGCATAGACCGGTGGAAGGTCAAGTCAAAACTTTGACTGTAAAGTACAATGCTGGACAATGGTATGTGATATTCGCCTGCAAAATTCCAGATAAAAAGAAGACCCCCATCGAGAAGATTCCAGATGAGCGGATCAAAGGTGGAGACATAGGGCTGATTAAGTTCCTGACACTCTCAGATGGAATCACGATGGAGCCACCGAAGTTTCTGAGAAAGTCTGAGGAGAAGATCAAGAGGCTGCAGCGAGTAATGTCAAGAGCAAAGAAGGGCTCAGGAAATAGGAGAAAATTGGCTTTGAGACTTGCAAGGCAACACCATCATGTAGCATGTCAGAGAGACGACCAGCAAAACAAGACACTAGCAACACTGTACAAAACCAGCGATGTCCTATTCTTGGAGAAACTGTCTGTAATCAACATGATGAGAAACCACCGCCTAGCCAAAAGCATTCAAGACGCCTCACCAGGAACATTCATACGGAAAACCAGTTTCAAAGCCAACCTGCTCGGCAAATGGTTCATGCCGGTCGACCCATGGGGTACCACACAATTCTGCCACAACTGCCTATCATGGGTGCCGAAAGACCTGAGCGAGAGAGATCATATATGCCCGAATTGCGGTGAGTCTCTTCCAAGAGACGAGAATTCAGCTAAACTAATCAAGAAGATTGGTCTGTCAGGCTTCAAACCCGACTATGCCCACGGACGGTGGGTGAACACGCCCGTAGAGTCTAAGCCTCTGCCATCCCTAAGGGGAATGGTAAGCAAAGATGTTGAAGCGGGAAGCCCACGACTTTAGCCGTGGGAGGATGTCACATGTTTTGTTCCCGTTTTAGGAACAAAAAGTGGGCGCGCGCCATAGATGTTCAGTTCGGAGATGCAACTGCTAGAACTCTGCTCCAAGAAGCAACTTGGCGTACGCGAGATTCTTAGCATCCTAGGCGGCAGCCACACAAGCAAAATGCGCCTAATAAAAGAACTGGAGAGAGCCGGATCATTGGAGTTGACACAATGTCCAAATGGCCGAGGCAGACCAAAGAAGATCGCTACGCTCTCCCCTCTAGGAGTCATGATGCTTGAAAACTTGCATGCGATCAACGACATGATGATCAAGATGAACGACAACGACATACGTACTGCGCTAGAACAACTAAGATTAAGGAACAAGATTATCGACTCCGGCATCGACCCTTACGAGAGGTTTATCGAGATGAATGAGATTGCCCTCAATATCAGAAACTCTGCAGAACCTAGCACAAGCACTTGACAGGTCACACGTAGACTATATGCTGATTGGCGGATATGCGCTACCCGCATATGGCCTAATCAGAGCAACCGTCGACATCGACATAGCTATAGCTATGAAATCACAGGATCCGATGCAACTCAAGAAAGAACTCGAAAACGCTGGTTTTCAAGTATCCTCCTTCACGGAGGGAACACCCTGCTTCATTCTAACAAACATAAAGACTGCAACGGAGGTAAAGGTCTGGATCAAACCCGACGGGATAACCTTGGATGCAGAGTGCCTTCGAAGAAGACAAAAAGTCAACATAGCAGAATCCAAGTTCTGGATAATCGGACCTGAAGACTTCATAATCAACAAGCTCGCAAGAAGAGACAGAAGAAGTCAAGATGAAGTCGACGTCCTCAGCGTACTTGAGAATAGCAAGTTGAAATTGGACAGTCATTACCTATATGCTATTGCTGAAAGGGCCGACGTTCTTCCCTTGCTAAAGGCTCTTCAAAGAAAAGCAAAACAAAGACGGGCTTAATGTACCTGATCGATGAGTCTCCTAACCGATTCAATACCTCTATTGCCAAGGACACCGAAAACAACGTCACAAGAGCTTAAAGCGCGCGTGGCTAGACGGATCCCGCCCAATCCCACAATTGACGACTTAAGTAGCACACATAAGCCTACGATGCTGCTTCAGTCTAATTGTTGACCAGTTTGATCTCGTATATGCTAGGCCACAACTTTCCGGTTACAAACAACCGATCACCCTCAGCGTCATAAGCGATACCGTTGAGTTCAGCGACAGGTTGACTGGACGCTCCTAAAAGTCCTTGAAGATTTATCCATCCAGTCACTTGACCTGTCTGAGGATTAATTCTAGCGATCAAGTTGGTTTGCCAGACATTGGCGTATATCTCCCCTTTGATGTATTCCAGTTCGTTGAGGTTGGTCACAGGCCCAGCATTGTCAGATACTTTAACCTGACCTATCTCCTCAAAGCTTAGAGGATCCAGGAAATGAAGTGTCGATGTACCGTCGCTTACGATCAAACGCCTTTCATCATGTGTAATGCCCCAGCCCTCAAATGGATAGTTGAAATTCTGTAGCAACTCAAAGCTATCTTTATCGTAGACAAAGCCGACATGGGATTTCCATGTCAACTGGATGATCTTGTTTCCATAAATGGTTACGCCCTCGCCGAAAAATTGGTCTGGCAACGTACGAATCTGCAGAATCTTTCCTGTCTCCAATTCCACTCTGCGCAGAGAGGAGCGTCCATTAAGCCCAGTTCCTTCATACATAAAGCCGTTCTCGTAAACCAAGCCTTCTGTGAAGGCGTTTGGGTCATGAGGATAGACGTTGACCACTCTGTACGTATAAACTGGAACAGGATTAGAATTTGTGAAATAAGTAAAGGTTGAAGTTGAGTAAGCCTCGGTTTGCAGGGAAGTGAGATTAGCAGTTGTTGAAAACGGAGTTTGGAGAGGTTGATGTTTCGATAAATCCGAGAAAGAATAGACCAAGAGGGCCCCTGATAATGCAAGAAGCCCCAGTAATAGTACTTTGAAGAGATGGCGCATTTTTGAAAATGATCTCTTGATTGTCAATCGAATAATCTTTGGATTGGCTTCATCGTCCATCTTAGGCTTTCAGGTAAGGTTCCCTCGATGACTAGGATGTCTGCACCGCTCAACCCTCTCAACACCTTCAGCGCTAAAAGATATGTAAAGACACCAGCAGCCACGTATACAGGCAGAAGCACTACTGAAGTATGGAAAGCCTGCAGTTCAGCAACAGCGATAGCCATAACGCCTCCTGCCAACCCACTCTTCCAAACAGCCTCCCGATCGAAGCTTATGCGCATGAATGTCCTAGCTGCGAAAACTCCGTAGATCAAGGTGGAGACAAAAAGGACAGATCTGGCGATAGATGCGCCTAGAATCCCAATAACAGGTACGGTCACCAAGCCAACCAGAATTTCAACAATCAATGCGACTACTGTGATTCTGAGGACGGTCGCGGTCTTTCCTAAGGCTTGAAGTCCAAGAGTAATTGGCACAACCAGACCTGACGCTATTGAGGAGATGGAGATCATCGCCAAGGGAAAGACGGCCTCTTGATAACTTCTACCCGCCATCAACCAGATAATCGGCTGGGACAAGGCTGCAAACCCCAATCCAACAGGAATATAGATCAAAGCCACATACCTGCTTGCTCTTCTCAGCGACTCCTCCACCGCTCTTTGTCCGCCTTTGCCATATGCTCTGGACAAGGCGGGAAGCAATGTCGCCGTCATAGATGCGATTACCACATTGAGAAGCATCGACGAGGCCGTAATAGACACATTGTAAGCTCCAACTTTGGCAGGTACGGAGGAGATCATAGTCACAAAGACGTCGGCGTAAGACGAGATGAAGAGTAGCAGATTTGCGCCGAGAAGTGGAATCGAAAAATCGAGAATCACCCTCTCTGGGTAGGGATCCCGCTTTAGCCCAAGACGCCTCCTAAGAAAGGGAATCGGGAGAACCGAGATAGATATGCCGGATGCTGCCCAGCCGATCAACACAGCCACAAGCCCGTAGCCGATCAACAATAAGAGAACTGTTACAAAGATTCTTGCTATCTGTCCCACAACTCGGATAACAGCCAGCACGCCGAACTCCTGTACGCCTTGCATCAAGCCGTCAACAACGGTTGAGAGCGCCTGCGTCAAAATCACGATCGATGCTAGTCTAAACAGATCTGTATAGATTACTGATTTAGCAAAGATAGAAGAGAAGTAAGGGGCGAGGCCAAAATAAGCGGCTGAAGCTATTATTGATGAGATTACTGATATCTTGATGATCGTTATAGCCGCGGAGGAAGCTTTCTCAGACGATCCTTCAGCAATTAGTTCAGGTATAAATCGCGCCGCGGCTCCGCTCAGCCCGAAGACCCCGACCACACTTAAGACTCCGTAGGTGGATATTAGAGCCGTGTATATGCCCATCTCGGGCTTTGTAATTAATCTGGCCAGCAGAATGAAGAAGACCAAGCCCAAAGCAGAGTTAAGAGCACTCTGAGCCATGAGGCTCACAGAGCCCCTGGTCGTCTTCAGAACATCAGCACTAGGCTCCAAATCGACCAACCAGGTTACTCCAATGATCGGGCTATATTGGACGGCATCAGGTTTAACCTGTTAGGGTCAACATGCACGCGTAAGAATCTAGTATCAGCACGCGCTAATTCTTGCATTGATTCCTTTGGCTCGAGGATGTATATAATTCATTAACCACTATTCGACATGTAATTCTGTCCTATACCTTGCCTGGAAATAATAAATTTGTAAAGTCTGTGCCGATCGAAGAGGTCTACGCATGGGCAAGTCAACTGGCCTCGGAAAGTCGCTATTCAACTTGGGTCGACAACTGGTACGTATGGCCGGAAGCAGCTCAAAGTTACAGATAGATTGGAAGTGACGGAGGGCGGCCTTATCGGTCTGGTCGGCAATCAAGGAGTGGGCAAGAGCAGCGCCCTAATGGCACTCTTCAGATCCAAGATAAAAAAGGAAGAAGCTCAGAGACGTAAGGCCCGCCGAGCAAACCAGCCTATCTCGCAGGATGAGTATACCGCTATCCTGTTTAAATGGCGACGAGAAGAGGAGCTCTTCCAGAGTCTTCTAGAGATTTTTGTTTTGATTACGCAAAGAGGCTCTTGGAAGAATTAGATAGGCATCATCCAGAGGTCTTCCAAGACAATGAGAAGCCTGAGCCTCTGCGTCTTATTATTGATCGGGCTGAAAGAACGCTGGGAAGAACCACTGCCTAGCCAAGAGCATTCAAGATGCCTCACCAGGAACATTCATACGGAAAACCCGTTTCAAAGCCAACCTACTCGGTAAGTGGTTCATACCAATCGATCCATGGGGTACTACACAATTCTGTCACAACTGCCTATCATGGGTGCCGAAAGACCTGAGCGAGAGAGATCATATGTGCCCGAATTGCGGTGAGTCTCTTCCAAGAGACGAGAACTCGGCTAAACTAATCAAGAAGATTGGTCTGTCAGGCTTCAAACGCGACTATGCCCATGGACGGTGGGTGAATACCCCCGTAGAGTCTGAGCCTCTGCCATCCCTAAGGGGAATGGTAAGCAAAGATGTTGAAGCGGGAAGCCCACGGCTTTAACCATGGGAGGATGTCACAACCGCGCAGTCCAAAAGACAAATGGCATTGCGGTCAGAACAGCAATTAGGCCCAAGGAAGACGCCGATGAAGGTTTGCACGCGCTACCCGCAGTCAAGTCCCTGCGCCGTCTTATATGAGGGCGAATTTTTATAAAGAACAATTGTTCTTTATATTGAACGATTGTTCTATGGAAAATCTATTCGAATATCCAGGTCTGAGAATATTGAAGGTCTTTCTCAACGAGCCCTACAGAGAGTTCTATCTCCGAGAAGTCGCCTCCCACGCAGGAGTAAGCGCCAGCACTGCCAAGACCTTCCTAGATTCACTTACAATCGACGGTTTTCTAGTGAGAACCAAGAAGGCCAACCTAGTATTCTTCAAGGCAGATATGGAGGACCCTATGTTCAGACACTTTAAGATAGCACACTTCCTTCGTGACGTGAAACCCTTAACCCAGTATCTCAAACAGAATTACGAGGAGTGCTCGATCATAATATATGGAAGTTGCGCAAGAGGAGAAGATGACAAGGGCAGCGATATCGATCTCCTAGTAATAGGAAGAGCTGAAAAGGTTGAGATGGCTGCCTTTGAAAAGAGACTTAATCGAAACATCAACCTTCTGGTTTACACTTCCCCGGAGTGGGAAGAGAAGGCCAAACAGGATGAAGCCTTCTATGAAAGCATAATCACTGACGGAATAGTCATTCAAGGCAACCTACCGATGATCAAAAGATGAATCTCACAGAGTGCTTTCAGAAGAGGCTGCTAAGGCGGGGAAGACCAGATGCTGCGAAGACCGCCAGATCACTTGAGGTCGCATCGACAAAACTAGAAGAAGCTGAAAAAGCTCTCAAGAAGAGCTTCTTGATGCGGTAATAATCCTCTCTTACATTGAACTAGCAAGAAAGCCCACTCCTTCAGGGGTGGGATGAATTGCGACCAGAGTGAGACGTTTGGGGCTTAAATGTCTGGTTTTTCAATAATAATACTGGTAGTTTCATGCGGAGAACTAACACCTTCATCCTTGCTCCAACAGTGGAGCAAGAGAGGATACTGAGGGATAGAGCTACTAACTGTGCCAAACTTTGGAATGAGGCAACCTACCGCAAAAGACAGGCATACGTAAACTATCAACCCCTAGATTGGGAGTGCAAAGACCTCTATCAAAAGTACACACCACTAATCGATTCAGCGACAACACAACAAATACTCAGGAAATGCAACGAGTCATGGAGGGGCTTCTTCGCATTAAAGCAGCTAGAGCGAGAAGGCAGACTGCCACCAAATATTGAGAAGGTATGCATGCCGGGATACTGGAAGAGAAATGGAAAATACAAATTGATGATGGTTCTGAGAAAAGACTGCTACAGTGTAAAGGATGGAGTGATGAAACTACCTAAAGGACTGAGGATACCCTTCAAAGGTAAACCTAGATGGAATGGTAAGCAGGGTAGGGGCGAGGTCATCTATGATGAGGTTGATGGGAAGTGGCGTGTCTTTCAGGCAATTAAAACAAAGCCATTATTCAAGCCGCAAGGCTCCAAGACATGCTACATCGACCCTGGTGTAATTAACCTGTTCACCATCTGGCTTGAAGGGTGGAGGCAACCAATAGCATACAGTGGAAGAAACCTCCTAGCAGATTGGTGGTACTGGGTCGATAGAATAGCAGAATGCCAGAGCAAACTTGAAACAATAAACGACAAGAAGAGTTCGAAGCGACTCAACAAACTCTACAGGATAAGGCAACGGAGATTCCGACAAGCAATCAACACCATGATAAGAAGCATGGCAAGAGACCTCTATGATCTCGGTGTTTCAAAGATTATGATAGGAGATCTGACAGGCATAAGAGAGAACAATGATAATGGAAAGAAGAGCAACGCTATAATCCACAACTTCTGGAGCTTCAACTACATTATTCAAAGACTAAAGTATACAGCGCAAGAGTACGGCATAAGAGTGAGAGAAGTTAGCGAATACAAAACATCGAGCAAATGCGTAAGATGCGGCTCAGAGAACATTGAGAGGAAAGGCAGACTCTTCAAGTGTCTAGAATGTGGATTGGAGGCTTATAGGGATGCTATTGGTGTTGTAAATATAGGACTCACTCAGGGGGTTAAGCTTCCTGCGGGAGTCATTAACAGGGCGATGACACGCCCTAACCTTCTAAAGTGGGATGGAATGAGGTGGGAGCGCAACAACGCTATGACCCATCAACCGATGAACATGATAGAAGTTAGAATCCCCTGTCTTTAGGCATGGGAGTGTCAAGGCCTTGAAACAAAGAGCAGTGCAAAGGAAGCTGACTATGCCCTCAGAAAAGCCAACGAATTTCTTGAGGCAGCAAAGGAAACACTTGACCGGATGAGATGAGCCAGCTCGTTTCTTATTCACGCTACAAAAGCCTGTAATAGAAAAAAAGTTTTGAGGAAAGGATCAGGCGTAGGGTAGAGTCTTCAGACCTGCTAGGAAACGCCAGCTCGTCCATATGTTGAAGTGTTCTCAGTTGCCTTCTGGGGTAAGTGGTCGCGCCCATGTGAAAGGTTCATGGAGTCTGGTGACACCAGGAGACCGACAAAAACCAGTTAGTTAAATATGTGGAATGAACTGGCTGAAAGAACTCGCTTGTAAAGTCTTGGATTTCAGGCGGTCTTCGTTTCTAGCTGTTCAAGCCTTCTTCGGACAGCATCCGCGATGAAAGTTGAAAGGCTCGGATAGGACCCTTGGTCCAAAGCTTCTCGTTCAACCCTTTCAACGAGGGCCTTCGGTATTGCAGCTCTGATTAATCTCTCTTGAATATCATCCACCATGCAAATCTCTTCAAGGGTTTTCTGGCGATTCACTGTAGCGGTAGTGGTTTTATATACAGTTCGTGTAGTAGGGGTTTAGTAAGCATGGTGACACGGGTGTCCAGGAAGATAGACACGAAACGTGAAGGCTGGACTTATGTCAACCTCCCAAAAGAGTTGGCAGACAAAATAGACAAACTATTGGAGTCCAGAACGCATGGCTACCGTTCACGAGGCGACTTCATAGCAGATGCAGTAAGAAGAAGATTGGATGAACTCAGATCAACCAAATAGAAATCTTGCCAATGCATCCCGCAAGTAACCTATTGGCCTGGCTAGCCCCCCTCAAGGCTAGCCTAGACTAGCCTCAGGCTCCCTATTGCCGCCTGTTGAATTATTCAAAAAAAGGGTGTTATCCCTTTGTTTCACAGGCGCTAACTTCTGCATTCCGAAAGATTGGTTAGTACCCAACAATCTCAAACCTCTGTAGCCTGAGAGATCAAAAGTGTGGCGTAGCGTGACAATTGATCTCTGTAAGGTGGGTATCGCTTTGAGAAGCTCGAAACGCTGTTCGAGGCTGCTCCACCCCCAAGTCATGGTCAGCAAGAGAAGGAGTAATAGAGCAACCCCTCCACCACCTATTGCGGTCGCATCAACAATTGCGCTTGAGTTCGGGAGGAGGTGCTGACCCAGAACCATCTCAAGGCCGAATGTTGGCCAGAGACTCTGATGAGTGACAGTGAGGTTGATAGACATCGAATAGCCGATATTGTTCAAAGGCCAGAATAATCCAACGTCGCCATTCGAAAACAGGTCAAGCACGATATGACTGTACACATACAGCGACGCTAGGACCCCTGTTCCGAAATGGCCGGGCGTCACCAAACGGCAGCAGAGCAGCCCAGCAAAGGCGGCGAGAGATATCACAATCAGGGAATGGAAGATCAAGTGGTGAGCGAAGAGCAATGCATCAAGATCAGGGAGTATCGCGAAAGGCATGATCGCGAGGGCTTTTCGCTTATCTATTCCAGCGATCATCGCCAACATCGCAGGAAGCAGCATATGAAATAAGAGATCCATCAGTTCCCCTCTGGGATGTCTAGTTGGCTTTCAATATACTGCACGAGCAAGCGTACAGTACCTATGCTATATTGTACTTATATAGTATTTGATGGGTACAGATGCCACTGATGTACAATAGAAGTACCGCATTCTTCGGAAATTATGATCTCAATAATCGAGATTATATGCACATTAATTGTACATAGACAACACGTACGCACGTATCAAAACAGAAACAGTCTAAAGAGGATTGATGTTGGTCTTCGTTAGAGTGGAAAGGCGAGGTTCTGGTGGAGCTCAGTACTATTATCTTTGCTCATACGATCCGAAGACAAGAAATGTTCACAAACAATATCTTGGGCCTGTGCATAGCGTTGAGGTTCGGAGAAAAGTCAACTTCTTTGTGTGGCTTAATACGTTGGATGAGAAGAAGGTCAAGAAACTTAAGGATGAGAGTTTAGCGGCTCAGAGATCAGGACCGAGCTTTCATACTTCGTTGGAGAGAGTTCTGGAACTCGGTAAACTAGCCAGGCAGTCCTAAGATTGTCCACACGTTTGCCTGAACTGGTTAGGCTCAAGATCAGCGCTGAGCGGTTCTTGAAAGTTCTCCATCAACTTGGTATCGATTACATTGAACTAGCAAGAAAGCCCACCCCTTCAGGGGTGGGATGAATTGCGACCAGAGTGAGACGTTTGGGGCTTAAATGTCTGGTTTTTCAATAATAATACTGGTAGTTTCATGCGGAGAACTAACACCTTCATCCTTGCTCCAACAGTGGGGCAAGAGAGGATACTGCGAGAAAGAGCTACCAACTGTGCTAAACTTTGGAATGAGGCAACCTACCACAAAAGACAGGCATACATGAACTATCAACCCCTGGACTGGGAGTGCAAAGACCTCTATCAAAGGTATACACCACTAATCGATTCGGCGACATCTCAACAGATCATCAGGAAGAACAACGAGTCATGGAGGAGCTTCTTCGCATTAAAGCAGCTGGAGCGAGAAGGCAGACTGCCACTAAATATTGAGAAGGTGTGTATGCCTGGATACTGGAAGCGAGATGGAAAGTACAGGCTGATGATGGTTCTGAGAAACGACATCTACAGCCTGAAGGATGGAGTGATGAAGCTACCAAAGAAGATGAAAATACCCATCCGAGGCAAGCCAAAATGGAGCGGAAGACAGGGGAAAGCCGAAGTCATCTATGATAACATAGATAAGAAGTGGCGTGTCTTTCAGGCTGTTAAAATAAAGCCAATCTTCAAGCCGCAAGGCTCCAAGACCTGCTACATCGACATCGGCATTATCAACCTGTTCACTATCTGGCTTGAAGGATGGAGGCAACCAATAGCATTCAGCGGGAGAAACCTCCTAGCAGATTGGTGGTACTGGGTTGATAGAATAGCAAATTGCCAGAGCATACTTGAAACAATCAACGGCAAGAAAAGTTCGAAGCACCTCAGTAGACTGTACAGGATAAGGCAACGGAGATTCCGGCAGGCCATCAACACCATGATAAGAGTCATGGTAAGAGATCTATATGATCTCGGTGTTTCAAAGATTGTGATAGGAGACCTAACAGGCATCAGAGACGGCAACGATAAAGGAAAGAAGAGCAACGCTATGATCCATAACTTCTGGAGCTTCAAATACATCATTCAAAGACTAAAGTGTACGGCACAAGAATACGGCATAAGAGTGAAAGAAGTCAGCGAATACAAGACTTCAAGCAGATGCATAAGATGCAGCTCAGAAAACATTGAGAGGAAAGGCAGACTCTTCAAATGCTTGGAGTGTGGGATGGAAGTTCACAGGGATGCTATTGGAGTCTTGAACATGGCAAACCTTCAACGTGAAGGAACAGCTGTAAGGGTGATGACGCACCCTGACCTTCTAAAGTGGGATGGCATGAAGTGGCAGGCTAACAGGCCAGTGAACACTAGACCGGTGAACAGTATAGAAGCTAGAATCACCCCGCCTTTAGGCGGGTGAGTGTCAACTAAGTAACAACTAGCACAGATCGTGTTTAGACCAGCGCACGCAAAAGAATCCTTATCTTCGCAGCGCCTAGGGTTGTTGACGAGAATTGTCAGAGTCTGAGGGCCGCGAATTTTCTAAGCATCATTATTGAATGTAGGGTTTCAGAACCTTGTTGGACATTGGCTAATCCTATCTCTGGGGGATCTTCTTCGATAAATGATCTGTGTCTGTTGAAATCTCTTCGTCCGTTAGTCTATTCGTTCTATGGGGATGTCCAGACTATGAAACTCTTTATCCCTGCCTGTTAGGAGGCTTGCCTTCTTTATCTTTGCAGTTGCCGCTGCGAAGGCATCTGCTAGTGAGAGAGCATGCTTTCCCTTCATCTTTGCAGCTTCTTTCCAGAGGCCATCGTCATCGATTGGAACTATATCCAAACCATAGCTGCGGAGGTTCTGCTCCTTCTCCTCAGCTAATGCAGGGCTGTTCCTATACAGGATATAGTAGAGCTCAGACAGGGTGAGTATGTTCAGGTAACCCTTCAGTTCTCCCTCCATCACCTTTGCAAGGTATTTCTCAACTTCTCTGCCTCTGGGTTCACCCAGATAGAAGGCTAAGAGAGCTTCAGTGTCGAAGACAATGTTCAATCTCTGATTTTCTCCAGCAGCCTCTTCTCCCGCAGCTCGTCTCTACTCCTGGCTTCGTCCAGAACCTTTCGCGCCGTCTCTCCTTTGAAGTGCTGCTTTAATGAGCCGAAGTCGTCTTCAGGACGTGGCAGGGGTTTAAAGAGTATGCCTTCCGACGTCTCAACCACGAGAACTTTTCCTTTAACTCTGAACTTGTCTCTCAGGGCTTTAGGAATGGTTGCCTGGCCCTTTTGAGTAACACTCACTACTTTGGTCATTACACCCACCGCATTAATACAAAATTTTAGGGTCTTACTTAAGACTTTCTTCCTTACTTTAATATGTGGAAAAATCGGTGTTCTGAAAAGGGTTCTGTTACGTTCGTGGGACATTCTTCCAGCTGTTAACAGTCGGGACACGAAGTTGAACACGCAAACCTCATGATTGAAGGACGTAAATACGTTGAAGTTCTAATATTGCAGACATAGTGGCTTCAAGCGCGCACCTTGTGGTGCCTCTACGTGAAAGAGCGAGATTGCTTCAAGTGCTTCGTGCTGTTTCTTGTTGAGCTGCTTGTCACTCCATTTCAACATCGACTCTAGTTTCCTCTAGCCACGAATGATAGATGGCAGAGTTTCAAGAACTCGATTGAATACACTCAATATTGATGGTTTCTTGAATGCATTTCTCTATCAAATGCTACACTCAATGTTGGGAATGTCGATATCACAATATCACTATGAATAATAAGTCTAAATAACGCTGCCTCACCACCAATAATAATAGCCGGCTTCAGTTTGGTCAAAACATTTCGGAGTGTCGGCACACAATTAGATAACGAACAGTACAACAAGCTGATCCAACTCGTTATTATTATTTTCATGGCGTTCTTGCTGCGTTTTCTACTCGCTACGTCTGCGGCACTTGACTATGACGAGGCATTTACGTATGCGCCAGCGGCTCAATCATACTTGAGTGGAATTTGGACGGCAAACATTGGGCACCCCATGGTAATGAAACTCCTCTTTGCCGGCAGCACCGTGCTTTTTGGCGCTAACGGAAAAATTGTGTTCCTGTTCCCGTGGTTACCTGGGAGTATTGGCGCAATTCGTCTCGTCTCCGTGATCATGGGCACGCTGACAGTTCTAGTCGTCTACTTTCTAGCGAGAGATCTGGGCTGTACGCATATGGGCGCGATCATTCCATGCGTTGTACTGGCCTTCGACCCGATCTCAATTGCAGAATCATCGTATGGTCTGTTGGACCCTGGAATGGCTTTCTTCTATATGTGTTCGGTGGTCTTCTTCCTTCGATATGTCAAAGGAGGGAAGACGATACATTTCTACCTAAGTGCAGTCCTGTTTGCGTTATCAATCGCAAGTAAGTACTATGCGTTCATCGGCATCTTCGTGCTGCTAGGAATCCTGCTTTATAAGAGGAGACTTCAATCGGAATGGAAGTCAATGGCGGTTTTCCTCTGGATCGTTGCGTTCGTGGTTTTCGCGGTTCAGCCTTATCTGTGGTCAAGCCCACTTGTCCATCTCTCACAGGTTTGGATATACAACAGAATCCATCTTACAGTTGGTCAACCAGTCAAGATTCCTGGAAATCCATTCTTAATCCCCAGAAAACAATTATCGGGGTTGCCTTGGCCGCACGTCGGCTCAAATCCACTCTCTTCGAAACCTGACTTCTATGCGGACCCATCGCAGGCTGTTCAAAGCCCGTGGTGGTACATGGTCTACATCCAAGCGATGTACAGCACACCATTCGAGATTCTCGTCTATCCGCTTGCCCTGTACAAGATTTGCATATCAGTCATCAAACGCCGAGTAACCGATCTGATTGCGATAGGAACTCTATTGACCTCAGTCCCACTTCTTTACTTCGCTCTGCAAACCGTTAGACTCCCTCAATACGGCATTCTCATGAGCACTTCATCCGTAATCCTGACCTCAATAGTTTTTCTTCATCTTAACGGAGGACGCCAACGGTATTTCCTGGTGTCGCTGACGTTCCTCCAGGTCATCTGGACCCTTATCTTCTTCTTGACTTCTGCTAATCGCTTCACTGGATGGGAGTTCTACTATACCCCTCTTACACCTGTGCTCGCTCACCTCTTTCATTTGCTGTACACGCGGAGTGCTTTTCTCCATTTATGGTCTCTTTCAAAAACGCCCTAACTCTGTAGGCAGTACCACAAAGCGCGCTCTACTAGTCGCAGCCTTATCTACAGTAGTAGTCATTAGAAAAAGACGAAGCCTAACACATCCACTTTTTTCTCTACTCTCCATGATTTCCCAGCATACCTTATCTTACGTAATTTACGAGCAGTACTATTGAACCTAGAACCAGTAAATCACATAAAGCAATCTATATGACATTCATAGCGCGCGCTAACAGGGTAATTCAGAAATGTGAAGAAAGAAAGCGGAACCTGAGCTTGGATTTGATACTCAGGTTGGAATATTGTTTGATCCAACTAATATTAAATACACATATGTGTATTTAGAAGATCAGTAGGCAACGTGACCCCTATGGCACACAAGACGATAACGATCTCAGAAGAAGCATACCAAGCCCTGGCGAGACTGAAGGGCGAAAAGGAATCCTTCACAGACATAATCCTAAAGATATCAAAGAAGAAAGTTGAGGGAACCCTTCTCAACTACATCAGAGGCCTCAAGCCTGACGATGAGCTCGTCGATACACTCGAGCAGATACTCAAAGAAAGACAAGAACTACAAGTCCCTACACCAAGACTCTGAGTGCTCAAGATGGTGTGTCTAGACACAAGCTTCTTAATCGCACTCATCAGACGCCAGTCTGACGCTGAGAAGAAACTTGAAGAATACACCGCAGCCAAAACCAAGCTTACATTGAACTAGCAAGAAAGCCCACTCCTTCAGGGGTGGGGTGAATTGCGACCAGAGTGAGACGTTTGGGGCTTAAATGTCTGGTATTTCAATAATAATACTGGTAGTTTCATGCGTAGAACCAACACCTTCATCCTTGATCCAATGGTGGAGCAAGAGAGGATACTGAGGGATAAAGCTACCAACTGTGCCAAACTTTGGAATGAGACGACATACCGCAAAAGACAGGCATACATGAACTATCAACCCCTAAATTGGGAGTGCAAAGACCTCTATCGAAAGTATACGCCACTAATCGATTCGGCGACATCTCAACAGATCATCAGGAAGGGCAACGAGTCATGGAGAAGCTTCTTCGCATTAAAGCAGCTGGAGCGAGAAGGCAAACTTCCGCCAAACATGGAGAAGGTGTGTATGCCAGGATACTGGAAGAGAGATGGGAAATACAGGCTGATGATGGTTCTGAGGAACGACTGCTATAGTGTAAAGGATGGAGTGATGAGACTACCAAAGAAGTTGAAGATGCCCATCCGAGGCAAGCCAAAATGGAGCGGAAGACAGGGGAAAGCCGAGGTCATCTATGATGATTTGGCTGGAAAGTGGTGTGTCTTTCAGGCCGTAAAGGTTAGGCCATTATTCAAGCCGAAAGGCTCCAAGACATGCTACATCGACCCCGGTGTAATCAACCTGTTCACCATCTGGCTTGAAGGATGGAAACAACCAATAGCATACAGTGGGAGAAATCTACTCTCTGATTGGTGGTACTGGGTCGATAGAATAGCAGACTGCCAGAGCATACTTGAAACAATCAACGGCAAGAAAAGTTCAAAGCAACTCAATAGACTGTACAGGATAAGGCAACGGAGATTCCGGCAGGCCATCAACACCATGATAAGAGTCATGGTAAGAGACCTCTATGATCTCGGTGTTTCAAAGATTGTGATAGGAGACCTAACAGGCATCAGAGACGGCAACGATAAAGGAAAGAAGAGCAACGCTATGATCCATAACTTCTGGAGCTTCAAATACATCATTCAAAGACTAAAGTGTACGGCACAAGAATACGGCATAAGAGTAAAAGAAGTCAGCGAATACAAGACTTCAAGCAGATGCATAAGATGCAGCTCAGAAAACATTGAGAGAAAAGGCAGACTCTTCAAATGCTTGGAGTGTGGGATGGAAGTTCACAGGGATGCTATTGGAGTCTTGAAAATGGCAAACCTTCAACGTGAAGGAACAGCTATCAGGGTGATGACGCACCCTAACCTTCTAAAATGGGATGGAATGAGGTGGCAGCCTAGAAGGGCAGTGACCCACCAACCAATGAACATGATAGAAGCTAGAATCCCCTATCTTTAGGCAGGGGAGTGTCAAGACATAATGTTCTTTGATGCCGAAGATTCAGACCAAGCAAGAAGAGGCTCCATAGTGACCCTCGACCACGAGATGCGAATCGTAGGATTCCAGGAAAAGCCTCTGCACCCGACTGGTCAGGTGATTGGAGCATGCATCTACATACTACCGTTTCCGACCCTCCAAAGAACAGATGAATTCTGCGTCAAGGAGGGCGAGGTGATGAACCGGGCAATTTCATTGAGTGGTTCTGCACGAAAGAAGTGGTATACGGATTTAGGTTGCAGCATGTTTGGGATATAGGGTTGACAGAAGAGTACGAGAGAACCCAACGTGCGTTTGGCAAGAGACTCTGAGGGCAGCCCACCGTGCATTCTCGCTCTGGCTGAAGCCAGCAGGAGAGGTCTATAATGGTCTGGCGGAGCTGATTGCCTCTCTTGGTAAGGTATTCGTCACCCATTTTTCCTCCACACGTGACCCTCCTAGAAAGGTTGACTGCAACAGGATCTGGTGTCAAGAACATCGTCCTTGACCGCGGTCGCGTCGCCGCTGAGGATTCATTTCGAGAAGGTGGAATATCTCCACGAATACTACAGAAGCTTGTTCGATGGAGTGAAGACTCATGATCTAGCACAGGCAAAACAGATCTTCCAATGGCGTAGGGAAGGCGAATACGTGCCTCATCGAAGTTTGATGTGGCAATCTCCCTACTAGGAGACACAGAGGGAAATCCTGAGATACTCTCGGATTGTTCATCTACTATCCAAAGTTGTACGATTCGCTTAAGTACAACCGCGACGCCTTGTAGGACTGATTGTGATGTCGGAAGAAATCGTTTTGGTGACGAGGAAAGGTCAGGTTACGATACCCGCATCCAAGAGAAGAAAGTATGGGATAAGGGAGGGGATGCAAGTTCTCGTTAAGGAAAGCGGCGATGGCATTCTCATCAAGCCGATAACCCCACTCGAAGACCTAGCCGGAGTCGACTCACCCAAACTTCCTCTGGAACAGATGAAGAAAAAACTGGACGACATCAGACGCCAAGACAGGTACTAGGCATGGCTACAACCGTTGACACACGGTTCTTTCTAACCCACTATCTTGCAGACACAGAAGAACTCAAAGCGAAAACATCACGAAAGATGGTCGACCTTCAACGGGAGACGACCTTCGTCCCGACCATCGTAATCCATGAGATCTACAAGTTCATGTTCGAGAACGTAGGGAAGGAAGTAGCTCAACTACGAGTCAATTCCATTCTAACCTCGCGACTCAAGATAGTTGACCTAACCTCGAAAATCGCGCTCATGTCCGCAGCTCTCCGATGCCGATACAGCGACCTGCCTACCGCCGACTCGATCGTTGCTGCAACATGCATAGAGACTAGATCCAAGCGCGTGTTATCCGACGATCCACATTTCAGAAAAATCAATGACATTCATAGCGAATGGATCTGAGGCACTGAATGGTTGAAAAAACGCAGTTCACGACGATTTTTGGACCATGACAAAGGCGAGGAAGTCGCACGAGTTATCGCCTAAGCAATATCAGAGTTAGGAGAGAGAATTGACCTAAGACGCAGAATTCCTTGATAGGCTTTCACTGTTTGTAAAGCAAGGACGCTCCATCTTTCAAGTTGGAGAGGAATTGCGTCAGAGCAATGGGGCCGCAAACCCTAGGATTCTGTCGAGGGAGATTCAAAAGACCCGGCAGGCTTTAGCCTGCCGTAGTTCAGGCCATAGAGTTCGGTCCGGACCATGCCCACATCTTCGTGGGCGCATGCAAGAATCTGGCCGTCTCGGAGCTGGCGCGTCTCCTGAAAGGAGCAAGTTCACGAAGACTCCGGGAGAAATACTGGGACAGGGTCAAGGCGAAGCTCTGGGGTGACGCTTTCTGGACGGCAGGTTACTTCTACCGCTCCGTCGGCGCTACCACAAATGAAGCCATCAAGTATTACTTGGAACATAGCCAGAGGAAGCATTGGAAAGCCGTGGACCATGATATCTATCTACAATCCAAACAGAGGCCCATCACCGAATACATAGCGTAACCGGCATTGACCCCCTGAGCTTTAGCTCAGGGTATTTCAGTGCTTGGAGATAAATCCCCCTTCTACATATCTATCTGAGATGTTTGATCCGGACTATAAGTATCCAGTTAGTTCCGGTCCCTATGCCAAAGAGAAGAGAGACTGCATAATGAGGAAAGACTTCGGATGGGGAGAGAATTGGCTGAAGAATAGACTAAAGTCACCAGAAGCTAGCATTCAATTAGGGCAGTGGATCCGTAGGCAATAGATCTAGGGTAGAATTGAAAGGCCTCGAGAAGTATCCAGATCAGGGTTCTTTATGTTGATGGGACACGGCTTTACTTGTTAAAAATCGGGACATGATGGACCTGTCAGTCATATCCAAATCGTCGGTTGTACTCATCATGAGTCTGGTATTCTATTAACCAAACATAAACTTCCCTCTTATAGAAAGTGCGCGAGAAAACCTACGGCTTTAGCCGTGGGATGAATTGCGTTCCAGAGTGAGATGCCAGATGTTTAAATTTTGTTCAAAACATGTATTTATTGATGGTTAAGAATGCTTCTAGCCTACAAGTACCGTATATACCCTAAAGTGGGGCAGGGAAGGCTGATGAAAAGCCACCTGTCCACATTGTGTGAGCTATACAACACACTTAGGGACCTGAAGATCGGTACTTGGAAACAGGAGCACATCAGTCTGAGCAGAACCGACTTGAGGCTGAAGGCGCTAGAGTTTAGACGAGAAGACGAGAATCTTCAGGGAATACATAGTCAGGTTGTCCAGAGTGTTGCCACAAGGCTTGCCGGATCGTTCAAGAACTACTTTGAGGGTAGAGCAAGATTTCCCAAGCAGAAACATCCGAGGAAGTATCTCTCCTTCACCTACCCACAATCAGGCTTCAAACTATGCAACAGTAAGCTGTACCTCTCGGGGATAGGGAATGTCCGAATCTTCATGCATAGACCGGTGGAAGGTCAAGTCAAAACTTTGACTGTAAAATACAATGCTGGACAGTGGTATGTGGTATTCGCCTGCAAGATTCCAAATCAGGAGAAGACCCCCATCGCGCAGATTCCAGATGAGCGGATCAAAGGGGGAGACATAGGGCTGATTAAGTTCCTAACGCTTTCAGATGCAACCACGATGGAGCCACCGAAGTTTCTGAGAAAGTCTGAGGAGAAGATCAGGAGACTGCAGCGAGTAATATCAAGAGCAAAGAAGGGCTCAAGAAATAGGAGAAAGCTGGCTTTGAGAGTGGCAAGGCAACACCTTCATGTAGCCTGTCAGAGAGACGACTACCAAAACAAGACACTGGCAACACTGTACAAGACCACTGATATCCTATTCTTGGAAAGACTAGCTGTAGCTAACATGGTGAAGAATCACTGCCTAGCCAAGAGCCTCCAAGACGCTTCGCCCGGAAGGTTCTTCCGTAAGGCACAATTCAAAGCCAACCTGCTCGGCAAATGGTTCATGCCGGTCGACCCATGGGGTACCACACAATTCTGCCACGACTGCCTATCATGGGTGCCGAAAGACCTGAGCGAGAGAGATCATATATGCCTGAATTGCGGTGAGTCGATTCCAAGAGACGAGAACTCGGCTAAACTAATCAAGAAGATTGGTCTGTCAGGCTTCAAACCCGACTATGCCCACGGACGGTGGGTGAATACGCCCGCAGAGTCTGAGCCTCTGCCATCCCTAAGAGGAATGGTAAGCAAAGATGTTGAAGCGGGAAGCCCACGGCTTTAGCCATGGGAGGATGTCACCAATTCACTTGTCCTATCCAGATAAACGTACGCTGAATGTGGAGCAGATTGTCTGAGGATAGCGGGTAGACTCTTGAGGATCCACATCGTCCACATGGGGTTTCTCTATTCTGGCGGTGGCGAACGTGTGGTGCTTGAGCAAACCCGACGTCTACGCGATCGGGGTCATGAGGTCCGGCTTTTCAGCCCAATAATTCGGTGGAATAAATCGTTTCCCCAGAGTCTTGTTGAAGCAAAGCCTGAAAGGATCGTTCCGGCTCTCCGTCTCCCCTTCCCGTTCCGAGAAGCGTCTGCTATGATAGCGTCTTCTCTACTCCCCTTTAAGATGTGGGAATTGGCTGACTGTGACATACTCCTATGTCATTCCCAGCCGAGCATGTGGCTTGGGTACAGAACCAAGAAGCTATTCGGGACACCTTACGTCGGCTACCTGCATCAACTAACAACATTCATTCACAAGCGTCCTGAAGCAGCGGGGAATTGGGCGACTAAAGCTGACTTCCTGCTACTCGACGGATCGTTAGGCGTGTTTGGGCGTCCAATAGCAAGACACCTGGACAAGATGTGCCATAGGAACGCTGACAAGTTGTTATTCAACAGCGCTTGGACGCGTAGGCTCTTTGAAAGAGAATATGGTGTAGGCGGGTACGTATGTTACCCAGGGATTGAAATGCCCGCAAAACAGGTTGAATCAAAACGAGAAAACATGATCATTACCGCGAGCCGCCACTACCCCTGGAAACGTATCGATTTAGCGTTTTACATCTTGAAGCATTTGAAAAAATCTCAGCCTTCACTGGTAGTCACTGGGGAAGAAACAGCACATACACCAACCTTGAAAAGAATTGCCTTGAAGATGGGGCTCGGGGAGCGAGTGAAGTTCACGGGTTTTCTTGAAGACAGCGACCTGTATTCATTCTACAAGCATGCCAAAGCATACGTGCAAACCAGCATATACGAGCCGTTTGGACTTGGTCCTTTGGAAGCCCAGAGCTTCGGTACACCGGCTGTAGTCTGGGGGGACAGCGGCGTGGGAGAGACGGTGTTGAATGGGGAATCAGGATTCCATGCTAAACCGTACGATATAGAGGATTTCGCGGGCAAACTAGACTCTATTCTGAGCAGCAGGGAAGTATGGAGCAAGATGTCACGTGCAGCTAAAATTTGGGCGACAACATTCAATTGGGAAACACACGTTGATCTTTTGGAGAGGGTCTTAGACGAACAGAGACGCTGAAGGCTTGACGCTCAACATAGGCTGTGGAAAAGAAAGAATCGGTGATGTAAGACTCGATTTTGCAGCCGGATCCGCGGCCAACATTATTGGAGACGCTCAGCATCTGCCTTTTCGAGATGGCGTCTTCGCCGAGGTCTATGAGCGCAATGTGCTGGAGCACATGCCGAATCCCGGCCAGCATCTGACAGAGATCAGACGAGTTCTTAGAGAGGGCGGCTTGCTTAGACTTATTACGGATAATGCGGCCTGCCTGAAATATTATCTGCTTGGAACCCATACGGGTGGATATTCAAAACACGGTGGAAAAGACAGGCACTACGCTCTCTTCACGATGGAACACGTCAGAAATCTAATGCAAGTATCTGGATTTGAGGTTGAGAGACTTGAGTTTATCGATACGACGTATTTTACCCGGTTCTTCGATCTCTTTGTACGTTTATTTACGCCTGCACTGTCTTATTCAAGAATCCTGGTTGAGGCGAGAAGGAATTGAAGGTCAAGATCGAGATTGACGTCACAGCAATCTGGAAAAGGATCCTTGATCTTGCCAGCCAGTTTCGAATCAGCCACTTCCTACTACTCTACTTTGCTATTCACATGCTTCAGATTGCTTTTCCGTCGGACGGTGGCATGGTCTTCGATGAGGCACACTACGTTCCCGCTAGTGTAAGTACACTGCAGGGGATAGCAGCAAACGCGGAGCATCCGCCGCTTCCGAAACTCATCGGCGCATTGGGCATTGCAATTTTTGGCAACAACTGGTTCGGCTGGCGTTTCCCCCAAGTCATCATGCAAGTCCTCGCACTCTACCTCTTCTATCTGATAGCAAAACGTCTCCTCGGCGACCCCTGGGCGATGGGCGCAACGATGCTGCTGGCTTTCGATACGGTGTTCTTCATTCACGGCGGGACCTTGCTGATAGACATGCCCGCTTTTCTATTCGGGTTCTTGGCGATTGAATTGTACTTTAGGAAACGCTACAGTTGGTCGGCTGCAAGCATGGGCTTGGCCTTTCTCGCACGGGAGATGAGCATGTTCATGTTTGGCGCATTGGCGATCTACCATATCGCCGTGAACAGACGTACCCTTAAACCAGCATTTAGGACTGGACTACGATACACACTAATTGCACTGGTCGTCTTCGGCGGTCTTCTATGGGTTTACGACATAAGGTATACACCTCCGACCGCAACCAGTATAACGAACTTTGTTACTCGCAACGTGGTTATCGGTCCTAGCGGCACTGCAATAACCACAATCGTAACCACAAGCCAGAGCACGGGCGCGTTAAACGTGATTTGGAATCCTGTTCAACACGTGCTCTTCATCGCCAACTACCACGGACCTCACGGCTTAGTAATCAACGAGACCTATGCTCCGTACCAGTACGCGTGGAACTGGATTCTTCCCGTTGACCCGTTTAACTCACCAACCTACTATAGGACAGACGTAACCGTTACAGCCAACGGCAAGCCTACACATTATACCCCAATCTGGTACCATGCACAGGCAAACCTAGCCCTGTGGTATGGCATATGGCCTGCCATAGTCGGTCTCGCATTAGCATTCATCAGAAAGAAGGATTGGGAGACGGCGCTTTTCATAGCGGGAGGCATCGCTCTCAACTTCACTCCTTGGGTTGTCTTGAGCTTAGCTGTGCGGCGTATCGGATTCAACTACTACATGATCTATACATTGCCCTTCATTGCACTGGGCCTAGCCTTTACATGGAAACTCTTGCCAAGAAAATATGGTGTTAAGGTTCTTGCGTTGAACGTGCTGGTAGCCTTGGGATTCTTTTTATATTTCTTCCCTGTGCACCCGATGCCCTGACGCGCCAGCTTCTTGCACTATTATGTCTTACCGGTCTACATATGATCCTAGTCTAGCGGCAGTTTGTAGTGCTCCTCGATCACGTGGCGGTACTGTACGGGAGGCATTAAGGTGTGGAATGCCCTCTCCACAACCTCGGTCAGTGCAGGGTGAATGTGCATTCCATGGATTATGGACGTTGCGCTTTGATCAGGAGTGTACATGAGGTTTACAATCTCTTGTATCAGAACAGAAGCATGCGGCCCGATTATGTGTGCTCCTAGGATCTTCAAGGTGTTTCTCTCAACGATCACTTTGACGAAGCAGTCTCTAACGTCCATAGCTTCTCCCTTGGCAGTATCTTCGTACCTCTGAAATCCTATCAACAAATTTTCCCCGCCATACCTTTCCGTCGCATCTTCCTCTTTTAGGCCCACACTGGCAATCTCGGGATCTGTGAATATCGCATGCGGTACTGCGTGATAGTCCACTTTGATACCTTGTTTCCAAACCGCGTTCTGGTATACCACGATAGACTCGTAGTTTGCTACGTGCTTGAACTGGTACTTGCCATCAGCATCACCAAAGGCCCAGACGCCTGGCTGTGAGGTCTCAAGATACTCATTAACACTAATCCATCCTCTTTCGTCAGTCTTGATTCCTCCTTTCTCCGGGTGAAGGATGTCTGCATTTGATCTGCGTCCCGAAGCAAGAAGTATCTTCTCCGCACTTACCGTTGTCTTCTCTCCGCTGTCTATGTTAACTGCGATGACATTCTTCGGACCACCGAATGTCTTCTCTACCTTGCGTACCTCATGGTTTGTTATGATCGTCACATGCCTTCCTAATTCTCTCTTGGCAAGGGCTGAGATCTCCGGCTCTTCTTCCGGAATGAATCGGGAGTTTCTTCCGATTATCGTGACATTCGACCCCATAGCTGACAGGAAGTGTCCATACTCAGCCGCGATGTATCCTCCGCCGATTATTGCAACACTCTTGGGCAACTTGTCTAGCTTTAGGATGGTGTCACTGGTAAGGTAGCCTGCTTCTTGCAGACCCTCAATGGGCGGTATCCCCGGTCTTGATCCTGTGCAGAGAAATATCATCTCCGACATTATCGTCTCATCAGCAACCTTCAATGTGCAAGGTGCAACGAACTCGGCCGGCGTGTTGTAGTAGTCTATGTTCCTCGAATGGTTGAGCCCTTGACGAATACTCTCTATGTCCTTGCCGACGAGTCTCCTCATCCGCTGCATTACTTCTTCAAAACTGATCTTTTTGATGTCGATATCTATGCCGAATTCTCCCGCTCTCTCTATCGTCCTCACCAGTTCAGCAGGATAAAGAAGAATTTTTGACGGTATACAACCTCGAGTCAGACAGATCCCGCCAGGCTCATCTTTGTCGATCACAGCCACCTTGATCAGCGGATTCTGTTGAATCATAGACTCGACGATATTCATCGCGGAACCAGTCCCAATTGATATGAGATCATATTTTTTCAAGATCGAGAGCCTCTAGGTTAAGAAAAGCCATAAGAAATCAATCTTTCCTGACAATATGCTTGAACTTTTCGTTATTCTATGGTTATTGCGACATGCCTCAGCAATTTCCCGAGGCCACTGGTCCGATGCCCGCTCTGACTTCAAACCAAAAGAACTGCTATTAAACTGCTAAGAAAGACGCCGTCGAACGTCCCCGCGCCTCCGATGCTAACGACAGGAGCGCCAAGCTCACCTACTCCACGAAGATTAGTCAGATCGGCTCCAATCAGAGTGCCCAAGGTTCCTGAGACGTAAGCGAGAATATTAGGTGCACTCGGCTGAAGAACATAGGCAATAAGTGCAGCAGTTAGTGGTGGGATAAAGGCAGGCGTAACTATTCCAAAGCTTGGCACTCTCTGAGCTGCAAGATGCACAATAATTGTCGTCCAAGAGACTCCAAGTAATGCGTAGAATAAAACCTGAGGATGACCAATCAAGAGATAGATAGAGACAACCGTGGGAATAATCGCTCCACCCAGGTTGATGGTGATTAATGTTGAGACATCCTCGACTAGGACACGAGGGATCCGGTAAGTAATCCAGAAGAGCCTAACCTCCTGCGCCTCGAGACGCCGCTCGAATCTCTTCAACCGTCGCACAGGAACATCTACTGAGGATCCAAGAAATGTTCCAATGAGAATTAAGATGATCTGCAGTCGATCAAATCCCAGTCGTTGAAAGGCAACTTCGGTGGCCCCTACAAGAAGAAGAGAACAACTACGATTAACAGCAGCATCAGAAATGAAAAAAATACCTATCCATGTGGGTGGTAGACCGACAACTAAACTCAACTCGCGTCCTTCATGATCTTAATCACATTTTCTTCCAGAACCTGGGTTTTAAAACTCCGATTATCGCGGGGATTGCTCCTAGAATAGCGACGTCAAAACCAATTGTCGCTAATAGATTCATCTCAGGTGCTGAATGAGGCCAATATCGATTGAATGGCCGCTGAACAGTAGTCGTATCCTCGTAGAAGAGAAAGGGTGGAAAGGGCGTAAATAACAAGCCGTTTAAGTACGCTGCAATTCCAAGAAGCATAATCAGAACTCCAAGAGATCTCAGTCGAACCCTTCTGACATCACCCCCTGAGTTTTGCCTAGGGCTCGTCTGCCTTTGATCTATTCGTTACTCTCAAAATATCTAATTCTTCATCAAAAATCACCAAGGAAACCCACGCCATTTATGGGTGGGAGGAATTGGTGTCTGAAGGATATTCTTGTTAGCATTTTGAAATCTGTTCTATTAGCGTTTTGTATTAGTCTTTTTCCTGTTGTTAAGTCGTGTAGGCTGAAGCGGTCTTTCAAGTTGCCTCCAACATAACAGAAACCGTATTTAGCGTGCTCGACGAGTGTGCCCTTCTTGATTCCAAGCGAGTTGGTGCCACCATACCTTTTCCTAGCTCCTCCTTTTTCCGCTTCAAATCTGTGCAGTTGCCTTCGATGAAAACGAATAGGAATTAGGTAGTGTAGGCTTCTGGTTGTTGGCTGCTTAGCTCCAGTGATTGAGGCGGCTAGCGTCCATGCGTCAATACAATGAGTTTCAAATACAGGTTTTGATTTGTTACGCAGCTTCTTTAAACCATATGCCTGTCTGAGTTGCTGCGTCTCTGAGCCTTGTCTTGTTTCTACTTTTAGTCCAGTCTTTCTGAGTTCAGTGTAGAAGTATTGTTTGCCTGCCTCTATGGGACTGAAGTTGCTGTTCCATTTCCGTTGACCCTTCCTTGTCTTGGCTTTAATATCTTCAACTATGGCTACGGATAGTGGTAAGGTTTGCTGGAGTTGCTGAATTATTCTGAGTTTTGTGTCCCATCTGGCTTTTGTTGATGGTGGTAATCTGTTTCTTCGTGTTGGCCTATTACTGAATCTGCAAGGACGACATCTAGTGTTTCGGTGTCTTCTAGCTCGTCGCATTTCTCTTCTTGTTTCAACTGCTTTCTTAACCCATGTTGTGGCTTCTGACATGACGTTAAGCACTGTATCTTCAGTTCCTACGATTGAGATGCCTTCAAACTTGGATCCTGGGTCGATGCCGACGACGAGTGGTTGTGTGGCTGGTTGTTTTGGTGTGAAGTTTAGTTTTATGTAGAAGATTCCGAGTTTGCTCCACTTCTTTGTTGCTTTGCCATCTCTGAGCAGCTTTCTTGCTTTTGTTGGTTTGCATGGCATTAGAAGTGTTCCGTCAGAGGAGGTGACGGGGATGTTACCGATTGCGGCCCCTCTCCGCCAAGAGTCGAGTTTCCCTTCGCCAAAGCCAACAGAGCTTAAACCAGTATTGCTACTGGTTGTGGCATTCAGTGGTTCTGCCGCAGAGGTACAGATTAGGGCGGCGTCTGTACGTGCTTTTAGCTCCGAAGGCGTAGTCCCAGTTGGACTTAGGCTAGTCAACTCTTGCGTTGGTATCACCATTCCAAGCCCACGCCTTTAGACGTGGGTAGCTGACTTGGTAGTGTGATGAGATCATGCCTGTATAGGTTGAAATGTCTCGGGTTTGTTCTCTCCTTCTGAGGATATTCTGGAAGAAGAGGCCCAAGCCGACGATTATTCCAGTCAAAACCAACATTCCTCTGAAGAAGAGTCCTAGGTCTGATGATACTGCTACACCGAGGAATCCTGTGGCGTCGTATGCTCCGTGGATCAGTGCGGGGACGACAAGATTTCCGTCTGAGAGGTAGTATGTGATCGCCATCGCCATGCCGAAGGTTACAAGGTCAGCAAATTGGACTAGCGAAGCAATACTATACACTAATGCATAATACAGATGCACAATTGCAAATATTATTGATGATGCAAAGGCGAGGCTTAGCCAATGCCGTTCCTTGAAAAGGTTGAGCATGCCGCCGTAAACGAAACCCCTGAAGATATACTCCTCAGCCGGTCCAACAATAATGAATGAGACCCCTATCATTACCCAGGCAAGCCCAGGCGGTATATTAAGCACCGGGTTAGGTCGATTCAAGAGATTCACAGATGAAGGATCAAGAATCAATAACATATAGAAGATAGCAACGGATGCAAGAGTGCCCAGAATTGTAAAGCCTCCAAAGGAGGCCAGTCCAAACTTCAAAGCCCTGTACGTGTTCTTGAAGGCTCTTTGATTAATTTCAGAACCAAAGATAATGCCGGTGATAATCAGTGGGATCCCGTAAACAACGAAGAAGCTCGAGATCGCACCCAGACCCCTGACCCAGTACTGAGAGTAAGATGAAGCAAATATCACCAATATTGCAAACAGATACGACCTTTTTGAAAGGGACAATATCTAACCCGTATTATGTATCTTCACAGCGTGAGACTTAAGACTAATTCGAGAGCGAACTGTTATAGCTTACTCCGCCAATCAGAACAAGCAATCGCAGGTCCAGCTCTTAAGACTCAGAAACACCAAATCACATTTCGATAATCTGATGAAGTCTAATTAGGGAATAATGCCTGAACATGATTGGATGATGTGAGCATGTCCAAGTCAAGTGACGAGCATGAGGGCGAGCTTGGCTTTCGGAACGTGGTTAGACTCGGATATGTCAGCCTTTCCACAGACGTGTCAACGGAGATGATTCTGGGCGTTCTACCTTTCTTCATCGTAAAAGACCTAGGTGGTTCAGCCGCAGTCCTAGGACTCATCGAGGGTGTTGCTGAAGCCGCTAACTACTTGTTCAGAGTCTTCTCAGGCCTGCTGACAGACAAGATCGCTAGACGGAAGCCTCTTGTTCTCCTCGGATACGGATTGTCCTCAATCAGCAAACCCATCTTTGCAGTAACCAGCTCCTGGAGCCAAGCCTTGCTGGTAAGAGTATCAGACAGAGCTGGAAAGGGCATCAGAACTTCGCCCAGGGACGCCCTGATAAGCGACTCAGTGGCCAAGTCAAAATCTGGAAGAGCATTCGGTCTCCAAGCGTCACTTGACCAAGTAGGTGCCGTCCTCGGCCCGATCGTAGCATTCGCCGTTATCCCATTCATCGGCATACGCGGAGTCTTCTGGCTCTCTTTCATCCCTGCCGCAATAGCTCTGTTGATACTCGTCTTCTTCGTGCGTGATTATCGTGGGCCGGTAAGACAGAGAAGCATCTTCAAGAATGCAAGAGAAGTACTGGACCGGCGATTTGTCTTGTTGCTTCTGACTCTAGGAGTATTCTCTGTAGGTGCATACGACTTCTCATTCATTCTTTTGAAGGCCGGATCTTTAGGGATTGAGATGAACTATATCCCGCTCGTCTATGCCGTCCTCAATGTTGCCACCGTTATCCTTGGGGTACCGGCAGGAATATTGGCTGACAGGGTAGGAAAGATCCCCGTGCTCGGCCTCGGGTACGTGGTCTTCCTTTTCACGTCGGCACTAGGCTTCTTCGTTATGGGAAATCCTCTATATGGATTTGTAATAGCCTTCCTCTTCGGGAGCTACCTCGCGATCTCAGACACTGTTCAGCGTGCCATAATCCCCGACTTCACAAAGCCGGACCTGAAGGGGACCGCCTACGCCATCTACTATACCATTATCGGCATAGGGGCCTTCGTCGCGAATGCATCATTCGGGGCACTATGGAGCAATATCAGTCCGGCTGCGGCTTTTCAGTTCAGCGTTGTAACGGCCACCGCAGGCATTATAGCTCTTGTCGCATTCATTAGCAAATCCCGTGAGAGTCTCCCGGGTAAGTAGACCTAAGCGATTGTGCCAAAGATCTCTTCACCAGCGCTGTTGCCTTCTTGAGTTGCCTAGATAGATTCTTCTGGCTTACGGTAGACAGTGCCATAAGATGTCGCAATTAGTTGCCCCTCGTCGCTTCTCACAATCATTCGATAGAGGCCTGTCCTTCTGCCGAGGTTCTCCTCGAAGCCCTCTGCTATAAGCTTCATCCCCTCTTTCGCCGGCGAGCAGTAGTTGATGTTCATGCAGAGAGCTAGTGCCTTTTGGCCGTGCGAGTTGGCTGCAGCCGCGAATGCCGCGTCCGCAAGGGCGAATATCGCACCACCGTGCCCCACATTATGAAAATTGAGCATCTTGTCCGTGAGAGTCATAGAGAGCTTGCTATACCCCTCCTTCAACTCAAGCAGCTGAATCCCCAAGAATTTTGCAAACCTGTCGCTATCAATTTTGTTACGGATCGCGCTTGGCTCAATTGCCATTCGCATCAAGTCCAGTTAAGGGTTGACTCATTGAACCAGTTATCTTCCATTCCTTTTTGAAGGCGCCGAAAAAGGCTGAAGCCTTCGCAATATACAGGCTGTTCTTTGACGATCTCACCGTATTCTCCTCTCAATTGTATCTATCTTCCTTTTCATGTCAACAAGCCCGATGACTATTCGGATAACTCTGCAATTAAACGGGTATTTCTTGAAGGAGTCTTTTGGCTCTGGACAGGCAATATCGATAGGCAATATTTGAGGTCAGTGTCGCGAGGCCGACGGTGACTAGAGAGGCGAGAATGAAGTAAGCATCTCTGTTCATTGATGTTACTTCGAGAAAGAGGTAGAACCCATAGGGTACGAGTAGGATGCCTTCAGCGATTGCGCCAATCAACATGCCAAGTAGCATACCAGGGATCCGGATGAAGCGGCTTCTTATGGTCTCATTGAAGTCTGGAAACCTCAAACCAACCATGACGCCCACAAGGGATTCAACGAGGCTGGTTGCGATCAGGATTAGAAGGAAAGCTGTGGATGTTTTGAGGCTTTGATGTCCAAGTAGGGTTACGCCAAGCCAGAACGCTCCGGCTACAGGTAAGGTCAGGATTAAATTTGCGCCTACTTTGGCCCGGACTAACTCTCTAGGGGATATCGGGGCCGCGTAGAGGCTCCAGATCGAATGTCCCTCTTGTCCAATGCTTATCATCGAATTAAGCAGGGCGAAAGATATGATGCCGAGCATTAGCGGGAAGGCCCAGGAGATGACGTTTGAGAATAGGGGTGGCTGCTCTTCGGTTGACATTAATGAGGGAATCAGCATTGAGATGACTATTAGAACTGGAAGGGCTAGGAATCTGGCCATCTCTCTGCGACGGGTGAGTGATCTGAAATCCTTCCTGACAATCGCACTCTCAGCATCATCCAAACCGAGTCTCCTCAGAAGTCCAGTTTTGGAAGTATATGCGCCTGCAGGGAGTCTGACCGATACTGGGGTTGTCATCCAGTAAATCTGTCGCAGCTTGGTGGCGGCCAAGTAGAAGCTGGATGTGAGGGCCAAACTGAGTACAGCGTAAAGAGAAGAGGAGACCCATTTTGCTCCGAGAAGTTGAACTACGGTCAGTGACGGCCACACCAGGGGGAAATACCAGGCTGCCTGCGCCCCCGCTGTCACGCCTCCGAGAATAATGATTACGAATCTCGGATTGAAGGCCAGCTGAAAGGATACTATAGCCGCTATGAGAACTATTGTTCTCAATATCAAAACTGGTCTCCCGCTGCGTCTGTAGAATAAAGAAGAGGCCCTATTCGTAAACGACCTCATCATCTCAACGCCAAAGGCGCCTATGAATACCGCGACTAAGCTCATTGCAGCTGTCACAAACCATAAGCGGAGGAGACCGAACTGCTGCGCAAGAGAGAGCGCGACTCCCAAACCGCCAGCCAGAAAGATAGAGTATGAGAAGACAGTAGAGACTGAAGATGCTAAGACGTACTCTGCTGCAGAGATGGGCAGATAGTTGACCATGTCGGTCGATGTAAAAGCGAATGAGTAGCTGATCTCCCACAACAATCCCGACAGCATCACCACAAAAATCAGGAACATGGGTAGGTCGACGTTGACCTGGACAGCCAAGTGCGAACCGTTAGTGACTATCGGAGTGAGCCTTTGAGTCAGCATATAAGCGCCTAGGAAGGCTAGGCCATCTATGAGGAGTACTGCGGATGGCCTTCTGAGAGCGCCTAATCTGTTACTCGTTCGGCGAGTCGCCCGCAACTGAGAAACAATTAACACCAGTGCCAGACTGTGGACTGTCTTGAGGTTCACTTCAGCAAAGCCTCAACTATCTCTCTTACGTCTCCTGTCCCTGTTAGTTTCAGGAAGAGTTCCTCCAAGGTTGAGCCCGGCATACCCGCCTGCTTGCGAAGCTCAGTCGGCGTGCCTTCAGCGAGCACCTTTCCCCTGAACATTATCGCTATGCGGTCGCATACGGCCTCAGCTATCTCTAAGATGTGGGTGCTGAATACTGCTGTGACTCCTTCCTTCGCAAGTTTATAGATCAGATCCTTGACTATTCGAGCAGATCTCGGGTCCAGTCCGTTCAGTGGTTCATCCAAGATCAACAGTTTGGGTCTGTGAAGTAACGCGGCGGTTATCACTACCTTTTGCCTCATCCCCTGCGAGTAACCGCTGAGCATCTCATTCTCCCGTCCTTCAAGTTCGAACGCCCTGAGAAACTCGTTCACCCGCTCTACTTTGACTTGAGAGTTCATCTGGCGAATGTCTGCGACAAAGTCTAGATATTCAAGGGCTGTCAGGAAGTCGTAAAGGCGAGGAGATTCGGGCACGTAACCAGTGATTTGTTTAGCCCGCAGAGGATCCTCCTGAACATCGATTCCATAAACCTTAACTGAGCCGGCATCAGGTTTCAACAGTCCTAGACTCATCTTCATCAAGGTGGATTTACCAGAGCCATTCGGCCCAAGCAGCCCATAGACTTCGCCTCTACGGATATGTAGATCTACGCTGTCAACAGCCTTCACGGTGCCGAAGGACTTCGAGACCGACTCAGCCTCAAGTGCGTATGATTCATCCATTGAAGTCAAGATCCCCTTGAAGTGCATGCTTGAAAGACAAAAGCCTCCAAAAGATCGAAACCATGCCCCTATTAAATTCCACCATAGGTCGATTGGACGTTCGAAGATCTCAGTACTGTAGACCTGATTGAAAAATAGTTGGTCGGTTTGAGGTCTGTGAGGTAGTCTACAGGAGGTGTCCATCTACAGTACTTGTGATCAAAGTCCAATAGCCACCGATGAATGAGTATGGAAAGAAGCTCCTCTTTCTATGACACCTACAAGATGCTAAGGCCGCATTGGAGATCGCAGGGGTGAATATTGGGAGTTTGATGAATTAGATGTGATACGTTCGGTATGAGGTTTCTTCATGAATCGGCTGACGTCGCGAACAGGATCTGCATCTGATCCTTGAAGAGTAAAACCTTTGACACTCCCCTGCCTAAAGACAGGGGATTCTAGCTTCTATCATGTTCATCGGTTGATGGGTCATAGCGTTGTTGCGCTCCCACCTCATTCCATCCCACTTTAGAAGGTTAGGGCGTGTCATCGCCCTGTTAATCACTCCCGCAGGGAGCTTAACCCCCTGAGTGAGTCCTATATTTACAACACCAATAGCATCCCTATGAGCCTCCAATCCACATTCTAGACACTTGAAGAGTCTGCCTTTTCTCTCAATGTTTTCTGAGCTGCATCTTATGCATCTGCTTGAAGTTTTGTATTCGCTGACTTCTTTCACTCTTATGCCATATTCCTGCGCTGTACACTTTAGTCTTTGAATAATGTAGTTGAAGCTCCAAAAGTTATGAATCATTGAGTTGACCTTGTGACTATTCTCTCCATTGTTCTCTCTTATGCCCGTTAGATCTCCTATCATAATCTTTGAAACACCGAGATCATAGAGGTCTCTGGCCACGCTTCTTATCATAGTGTTGATGGCCTGTCGGAATCTCCGTTGTCTCATCCTGTAGAATCTGCTTAGCTGCTTTGAGTTTTTCTTACCATTGATTGTTTCAAGAGTGCTCTGGCAACTTGCTATTCTTTCATTCCAGTACCGCCAATCAGAGAGTAGATTTCTTCCATTGCATGCTATTGGTTGCCTCCATCCTTCAAGCCAGATGGTGAACAGGTTGATTACGCCGGGGTCGATGTAGCATGTCTTGGAGCCTTTCGGCTTAAACAATGGCTTTACCTTTACTGCCTGAAAGACACGCCACTTCCCATCAGCCTCATCATAGATGACCTCGGCTTTTCCCTGCTTGCCACCCCATCTGGGTTTGCCTCGGATGGATATCTTCATCGTTCCATTCTTCAGGCTGTAGATGTCGTTTCTCAGAACCATCATCAGCCTGTATTTTCCATCTTTTTTCCAGAACCCTGGCGTACATACTTTCTCAATATTTAGTGGCAGTCTGCCTTCTCGCTCCATCTTCTTTAGGGCAAAGAAGCTCCTCCATGATTCGTTGCTCTTTCTGATGATCTGTTGAGATGTCGCTGAATCGATTAGCGGTGTATACTTTTCATAGAGGTCTTTGCACTCCCAATCTATCGGTTGATAGTTCATGTATGCCTGTCTTCTACGGTAGGTTGCCTCGTTCCAAAGTTTAGCACAGTTGGTAGCTCTATCCCTGTGTTCTTTCTTGCTCCATTGTTGGGGCAAGGATGAAGGTGTTAGTTCTCCGCATGAAACTACCAGCATTATCATTGAAACACCAGACATTTAAGCCCCAAACGTCTCACTCTGGTCGCAATTCATCCCACCCCTGAAGGAGTGGGCTTTCTTGCTAGTTCAATGTAAATGTGGAACTAAGGCTTGCATGCTCGGCTGCCCTTCTTGAGTATGCGTAAAGCTTCGTCTACGGATACGATCTTGATATCTTTGAATTCTCTGAGACTGAGCAGATGATGATCTTCTGAGATTATGAGGTCAGCACTTCCATCTAATGCCGTGTTTATGACGATATCGTCTTTCGGATCTTCATCGATCACTTTAAGATCGTTTTTCAACATCACAAGCTCAGCGGATTTCTTGACGTTTTCAACAAATCTCCTAACCTGCTCTTCTGTAGCATACTCTGAGAATCTCTTTCTTCTCATAACTCTCATGAACTCGTTCAGGATCTCTTTCGAGATCACGAGAGCCATTTCTCTCCTAAGAATTCTCGTCAGGAGCTCTCTCGGCTTTCCGAGGGCTAATAGACTCGACACTAAGACATTTGTGTCCAGCACCGCTCTGAGCATGCTCACTCAGCTTTCTTCTCTTTCCTGTAGGCGTGTATCTCCTCATCTACCTCTCTCTGGGTGGGTCTGTGCTTCTTGTCTATTCTCTTATCGATCTCTTTCCACAAGGCCTTCATCTCGATCTCGACGTCCGGAATGATGAGTTTCTTGAGAATCAAGGTGTCATCGTAATCGTATACAAGAAGTCTTGTCTTCGGCACCAGCTTCATCTTCTCCCTTATCCCCCTCGGTATTACGACCTGCCCTTTCTTGCTTACAGTGGTTATCTCGGGTTCCGACATAGCCAGTCAGCCTACATGTCGGACTATCTTACATTGAACTAGCAAGAAAGCCCACTCCTTCAGGGGTGGGATGAATTGCGACAAGAGTGAGACGTTTGGGGCTTAAATGTCTTGGTGTTTCAATGATAATGCTGGTAGTTTCATGCGGAGAACTAACACCTTCATCCTTGATCCAACGGTGGAGCAAGAGAGGATGCTGAGGGATAAAGCTACCAACTGTGCCAAACTTTGGAATGAGGCAACCTACCGCAAAAGACAGGCATACATGAACTATCAACCCCTAGATTGGAGATGCAAAGACCTCTATCGAAAGTACACACCACTAATCGATTCGGCGACATCTCAACAGATCATCAGGAAGAGCAACGAGTCATGGAGGGGCTTCTTTGCATTAAAGCAGCTGGAGCGAGAAGGCAAACTTCCGCCAAACATGGAGAAGGTGTGTATGCCTGGATACTGGAAGCGACATGGAAACTACAGGCTGATGATGGTTCTGAGAAACGACATCTACAGCCTGAAGGATGAAGTGATGAAGCTACCAAAGAAGTTGAAGATACCCATCCGAGGCAAGACAAGATGGGGTGGCAAGCAGGGAAAGGCCGAGGTCATCTATGATGAGGTTGATGGGAAGTGGCGTGTCTTTCAGGCTGTAAAGGTAAAGCCATTGTTTAAGCCGAAAGGCTCCAAGACATGCTACATCGACCCCGGCGTAATCAACCTGTTCACCATCTGGCTTGAAGGATGGAGGCAACCAATAGCATACAATGGAAGAAACCTCCTAGCAGATTGGTGGTACTGGAATAGGAGAATAGCGGATTGCCAGAGCATGCTTGAAGCAGTCAACGGCAAGAAGAGTTCGAAGCGACTCAGCAAACTCTACAGTATAAGGCAACGGAGATTCAGGCAGGCCATCAACACCATGATAAGGGTCATGGTAAGAGATCTGATATGATCTCGGTGTTTCAAAGATTGTGATAGGAGACCTAACAGGCATCAGAGATGACAATAGCAAAGGCAAGAAGAGCAATTCAATGATCCACAACTTCTGGAGTTTCAACTATATTATTCAAAGACTGGAACATACAGCGCAGGAGTATGGGATACGGGTCAAAGAAGTCAGTGAATACAAGACTTCAAGCAGATGCGTGAGATGTGGGTCAGAAAGTATTGAGAGAAAAGGTAGACTCTTCAAATGCCTTAACTGTGGATTGGAGGCTCATAGGGATGCTATTGGTGTTGTAAATATAGGACTCACTCAGGGTGTTAAGCTCCCTGCGGGAGTCATTAACAGGGTGATGACACGCCCTAACCTTCTAAAGTGGGATGGAATGAGGTGGGAGCGCAACAACGCTATGACCCATCAACCGATGAACATGATAGAAGCTAGAATCCCCTATCTTTAGACAGTGGAGTGTCAATTTCCTACCTAAATGCCTTAAGGCCGAGTCAATATCTATCATCTGCTTGATGGATAGTAGTTTGTATTCTCTTGGACTCTGGATGTCCAAGATCTTGTCTGGAGGTTATGAGTAGTATGTTAAGCCCAACGCTTTCCGCCTTCGACAAGTCTACACGACCTTGAACGCCTCTCTAACCCAGAGGGTAATGTAACAGTCATAAACAAGTATGTATAATTATGTATTTGGGTGTATTTCAGCGTGGAGAAGAGTTACCGTCCGAAAGAGGCTGCATCAGCTCTCGGTGTAACCGTGCATACAATTCAGGTTTGGGATAGGGCGGGCAAGATAAAATGTATCAGGCTTCCAAGTGGTATGAGACGCATTCCCGAGAGCGAAATCAGAAGAGTTCTCAGTCTACCCGAAGATAGAAGGGAAGCAATCTACGCCCGAGTCTCCTCCCATGACCAGAAAGGAATCCTTGAGAGACAGATCCGGGTACTAAAAGAGATCGCTTCGCCCGATGCAGAAGTCTTCAGCGACATCAGGTCTGGGCTAAACTTTCGGAGAAGAGACCTTCGAAAGCTCCTAGAAGCCATCGTGAACAGGAAAGTATCAAAGCTTTATGTTACATATGAGGACAGGCTCGCAAGGTTCGGCTTCGACCTGATTCAATGGCTATGCGAGAAATTCGGAACGGAGATCGTGGCGGTCAACAATAGAGAGTTTATCTCTTCACAGGAAGAGCTCGTTCAGGATCTGATAACCATAATCACTTCTCTCTCAGCGAAGCTGTATGGACTCAGAAGCCACAAGACCAAGAAGCTACTTGCCACCGTAAAGGAGGTAACGGCACGTTGAATCATCCGTGGAGGTCGAAGGGAGGGAAGAGGACGATTGCTTGGGGCTACGAACCGTCGGAGGCAACAGTGAAGTACCTTCAGGACATGCGAGATGCCATCAATTACTCGCTCCAACTCGCCTACAGAATAATCGTGAGAGACAAGGAGCGCAGAATACCTTCCCCAATAATACTGAGAAGAGAAACAAGAGACTGGTTCAACTCCAGATACGACTATGCAAGACACCACATCAACCCCGTGTGCAGAGCGGCGACAGGAATAATTCGCTCGTACAGGAAGAATCATCACGGTGAACTACGAATCCCAGACGTCCAAAGGCTGGCGATGCGCATCGACACAGAACTGTTCAGAATCATGGACGACAAGATCAGGGTAACGCTACAACCAAACCAGTACGTATGGTTACCACTCAACACCGCCAACAAACACTACCAAGAATACAACAGAGGCAGACCATCCGAGCTGCTGATAACCGACAGAAAGATCTGCCTCACATTCACCATCACAGACGACAATAAACCCATAGGCGGCAGATTTGTTGGCAGCGACCTGAACTTTAGCACCATCGACTCCACCACCGTGATTGCCAACAGCACACCAAGCCTCGAAGACGTGAAAACTACCCCAATCACACAAATAACCAGAATCCAAAACGATTTCTCAAGAAGACGACGACAAATCCAACTGCACGTCAAGAACCCGCAGAAACGTGAAAGGAAACTGAGAGAGACACGGGGCAGACAAAAAAACCGCATAAACGACACCCTCCACAAACTCAGCACAGAGACCGTGAAAGCAAACCCGGGCACCTCACATATCTTCGAGAATCTCAAAGGCATTAGAAAAGGCGGAAAGAACAAAGGAAAGAGGTTCAGGATGCACCTGAACCGATGGCCCTACCGCCTCTACCAGTCTATGGTCGAGTACAAATCTCCTAATCGCACCTTGTACGTGAACCCAAGAGGGACCTCCTCAGAGTGTCCCGTCTGCAGTGACAAACTAAAGCACCCAGCCTGGGAGATATCAAAGTGTGACACCTGCGGCGTGGACTACGCACGAAACAAGCTCTCCTCACTGGAGATAGTTCAACGTGGACTACGCCTATGCGGCCAACCGTTTGCCGTGAGTGCGGACGCCTCTTGGATGGCGAAGAAGAATGAATACCTGTACACCCCGGCCAAGGACCGAGGAGCAGGTGGGACAGAGCCATCCAACGCTCCGAATAAAAATGTCGTGCATAAAAATACACATTTTTAGAAACGGAGTGGCTAATGAACCTTTGAGACGTGACATCAGGTTGCGCTTCCCATATCTACTCCAAGAATACGTGCGGTAACTCCCGAATAGCAAGAAAAAAATCAAGATGTATTCGGATCTGGAGCAAGACAAATAGGTCGCCACTCTAGACTTATCTCCACCTAGGAGTTCACCGGACATTGGAGAATGCTATAGAGACCTTCGACCTTACTAAGAGGTTTAAGGATCTCACAGCCGTGGATCGGCTTAACATCAAGATCAAACAGGGAGAGATCTTTGGCATACTCGGGCCCAACGGTGCCGGCAAGACGACGAGCATTTCAATGCTCTGCACAATTCTGCGGCCGACCGAGGGTACTGCCACGGTCAATGGCTACGACATACTGAGGAAACCTGGCGATGTCCGGAAGTCCATCGGCATAGTATTTCAAGAACCTAGCGTCGACGATATACTTACTGGAAGAGAGAATCTGCAGTTCCATGCAATGTGGTATCGCATTCCCAAGAAGATACGAGATGAGAGGATAGACGACGTCCTTGAGCTGGTAGCCCTCAAAGACCGACAACATAGCCTTGTCAAGACCTACTCTGGGGGGATGAGGAGAAGGCTCGAGATAGCTCGAGGTCTCCTCCACCTTCCCAAGGTGTTATTCTTGGATGAACCTACCCTAGGACTAGACCCTCAGACTCGCGAACATATCTGGGAATACATAGAGAACCTGTCCAAGAAACTCGAGATGACCATAATCCTCTCGACACATTATATGGAAGAGGCTGACAGACTCTGCGACAGAATCGCAATAATCGATCAGGGGAAGATAATCGTCATGGACACCCCTCAAAACCTTAAGGAGACGGTTGGAGGAGACATCGTTTGCTTGAAAACATCAATTTCAGATACTGATCGGTTCAGGAAGATGCAGAGCGTCAGTAAGATCGAGGTGGAAGACAACTACATCATCCTGACGGTTAGAAATTCGAACGAACATCTCCAAGAGATACTTAATACGGCTGGAAAAGTCGAGAGTGTCGAGGTCAGACCTGCAAGCTTGGAGGACGTTTTTATCAGGTACACGGGCAAGGAGATTAGGGAGGAGACGGGTGAGGGTGGAATCGCCCAAAGAATCATACGAAGGAGAACCACGAGATGAGTCAAGCCGAGGCGATCTACGCTCTCTGGTTTAGAGAGTTCAAGGTCTTCACGCGTGAGAAGTCGCGTGTCGTAACCTCCATTGTGAATCCCATACTCTGGATCTTTGTTTTCGGTGGAGGGCTCGGTTCAGCGGTGAATATAGGAGCTGTCAACTATCAAGTCTTCATCTACCCGGGGATCCTGGCTATGAGCGTTCTGTTCAGCTCAGTCTTCTACGGGGTCTATATCATCTGGGACAGGAAGATCGATATACTCAAGGCGGTTCTTGTGGCCCCGCTCTCGAGGACCACGATTTTTGTCGGGAAAGTCCTTGGTGGATGTACAGACTCGATGATCCAAGCCTTCATAATGCTTATGATAAGCTTCACACTCGGGGTCTACTTGACACCCTCAATCTTCCTGCTGGCCATTCTCATACTCTTCCTACTGTCTCTTAGTCTGGTAAGTGCCGGTCTGATAATAGGTTCACTTATGGAAAGCCCGGAAGGGTTCAACATGATTGTGAGTTTCCTCGTCTTTCCGCTTTTCTTCTTCAGCGGCGCACTCTTTCCCCTGAAAGGTCTTCCTCTCTGGCTCTCAACTATAACATACATCGATCCCGTAACGTACGGTGTTGACAGTCTCAGGACAGTAACTATAGGGATTTCACAGTTTCCTCTCTCACTAGACCTTGCCATTCTTGCAGGGTTCGCGGCAGTGATGTTCACGATCGGAACAAGGTCCTTCGAGCGAATGAAGTAAAATTCGGACGTTGCTGTATATCTGAGTTAAACTGTTTTACAACCTGGAATACTCTTTCGTGTAAGAGTTGATATCCGCCTTGGGTTCTGCGTGGCGTCTTCTTGACCTTGCCGATCTGCCTCCTCTTACGACTCAAGTCGTCTACCACGCCGTAGCACTGGCGGTGGACAAGAATATGTCACCAAGCACCATCATACTCTGCAGCCCCAACAACCCACTCGTCTGTGTGGGTTACCGCCAGGAAATAGAGGTGGAGGTTGATACTGAGTATTGTAGCCTGAAGGGTTTGCCTGTAGTGAGGCGGATTCTCGGGGGCGGGGCAGTCTACCTAGACGGAGATCAACTCTTCTACCAAGTCATAGCCAAGAAGTCTGACCCTGAAGTCCCTGGCTCTATTCAGGAGCTCTTCAAGAAGTTTCTAGTCGCTCCGACAAAGACCTACAACGACATCGATATCCCAGCACAATACAGGTCCATCAACGATATAGAAGTTGAAGGAAGGAAGCTAAGCGGAAGTGGTGCCACCGAGATCGGCTCAGTTGCGATCCTTACAGGGAATATCATTTTCGACTTCAATTTCGAAGAAATGACTCGGATATTGAAGGTGCCCAACGAAAAGTTCAGAGACAAGGTCGCGAAGACCCTCAGAGAGAGACTGACTACGATAGAAAACGAGCTTCCAGATCCGCCGAGCCGAGAGCACGTCAGAGAACTGTTAAGGCGAAACTATGAGGCCAGCTTGAACTCTGCGCTAGTAGAAGGTGAACTCTCACAGGCCGAATCGGAGATTATCGAATCGCTTGAGAAGAAGTATATGAGTTTGGACTGGCTCCACTCCATAGGGAATGAACACAGAGACCTGATCAGTAAGAGAAACCTCAAGATATCAGGCAGAGCCTTCGTGGGAGAGTCCGTCTACAAAACGACAGGCGGACTCCTGCGCGTTCTGGTCGAGACCTTTGACGATAGGATAGTGGATATCATGATAACGGGAGATTTCTCCTTCGTTCCACGAGAGCGCCTCAAGCTACTGGAGAGCGCACTAAGAGATGCAGAAGTCGTGAAGCAAAGCTTAGCTGATCGAATCTGCCGTTTCTACATGGACAATGAAGTAGAGTCTCCGGGGATGACGCCTGAAGATGTCGCTCGGGCTGTAGTCTCAGCCGCATCTAAAAGAAGTTAGACTCGATATCAACAGTCGGCCTACCGTCTGCCAATATATCAGATGAGATAAGATCAGCTTGTGAGGATTCCCTATACTGCGTCCGCGTAGAAAGGCAATGGCTTCCCAGCAGTTCTGAATTAGCAAATTGAAGAACTTGAAAGACAGACTCTAGTATCCGACCATGATCGATGAGGCTACTAGTCTGGGTCGCGATTGAGGGTCTTCATCAGGACTACGTTTGCGATGCAGAGTCAAATGTGTTCTGGGCGCGAACCATCAGTTAAGATATGACGATTTTCTAGGTCTGTTTTGTTTGACCTTCTGCGATGGTTTTTGAATCTGCTTTCTCTCCGGGTTGTTTCTTTCTCCTCTCATAGACGTATTTCGGGAAACCCCGCGGAGCGTTAGCCTGTAGATTCAACTTCTTTCGCATTCTGTATATTCTTGAAAAGGCTACGTCGAGTTCTCTGGCTATCTCCCTATCATTCAATCCCTTCTTGTAAAGTTCATCGAATTTATCCATCGGGATCTTCTTTGGGCGAACGGCTGGGGCCTTCATCTTCTTTGACTTTAGCTGTTTTTCCAAATCTCTTAGCTGATCTTCAAGTCTCCGTAATGCCGCCCAAAGACTTCCTGAAGAAGGATGACCACATTGATCGCAGAAGTCGGCATCCAATGTCAAAGGATTTCTGCAGTTAATGCAGGGGTAAATGTCTGCCATCAGTCAAACACTCTTCAATCTTTAACCAAAATGTTCATTGTAACTATGCGTGTGCGCTCTAGATATACTTGGATCATTCAAAGCTAAATAATTTGGGTTCCAACGAGAGAATCCTAGCCAACAACGTCTGACCAAGGAATGCCCACACTATCACCCACAATCTCAACTCGATCCTTCCAAAATTCACGGACACGTGCGTGTGAGTTGTCTCGTGTTCATTCAAAATCCTTCCGTAACCTCGACTGTTTGATGCATCCAAAGAGGGTCGGAGCATCACCCACTAACGTATAACCATTCTTCTTGTAGAATCTCACCGCGTTCTCCCTCCCATTCACCACCATGTATTTTGCTCCTTGTTTCCTTGCTCTCTTTTCGAGCTCTCTAAGCATCAAGCTCCCGATGCCCTTGCCCTGATAACTCGTCTCAACCGCCATGTACCTCAATTGGGCTTCCTCAAGAGAGTTGAAATGAACCCTTCCCACCCCAACTGTCTCCTCGCCCATGCATGCCATAATGTGGATTGCCCTTTCCTCATGCTCATCTCTCTGGCTTCCCTTGGGCTGGTTCCAAGGTTTTCTGAGAATCCTCCATCGTAAATCGTAGTAATTCTTAAAGTCCTCAGCTGTTTTCGGTTGACGAATGTTGACCTCCATGTGGATCTGATGCCTCGACTCTTCAATATCGGGCAAGTTTTCAGGGGCTTGCCACGGTTTTTTATGATCTATTCCCAGTCTAGCTTATTATTCCCCCGTAAACTGCCACATGTCGCGAGACCTTCGTGCAGTGTTCCAATACTCTGGACATGATCTGGGGCTCCAATGTCTTGAAGGCGATATCTTTTACTGTAGCGCTAACATAATTCTGTTAAGGTGAATTATATGTCGTACGTAGTTGGTGGGGCACTCGGAGGTGCTTTTCTGGGAGGCCTCGGTGGCCTGATTCTAGGGGGACCGGCAGGACTAGTGATAGGAGGCATAGCTGGTGGTGCTGTAGGTGGACTCTTAGGTGCGGCGGCTTACAGTAATGGGCGCTATCCATTCTTCATGCCTCAGTATTTCCAACCCTATTATGCCTACCCGCGGTTCTATGCGTACTCATGGCCAGCATACTTCAGACCACCTATGCTTGGCTACTGGTAGAGCAGTCACCCCCTTTTCTTTTTCTTGTCAGAAATCCATCTTAGGTGTTAAAAAAGGTGAGCGGGAAATCCTACACCCTTGAGGGGTGGGTAAGTTCACGGAGGCGGTTTGACTTGCGAGCGCGTAAAATAGAGAAATATCCTATCGCACCAGTTTGCGGTAGAACGGCTGAAACTCTGATTAGTATGTCCGGCTGTGCAAGTCAGCTAGGAATCATCGTTTAGAGGTTCCGAGCTTCTCCTGTTGGTTCCTTCTAGTTCTCGTAATGTGAAAGGCGAGGAGGGTTACGATTAAAGCGACTGGTATTAATGCCGCCAAAACCGACAAATTGGATGGACTCTGGCCTATCGTTTCTAATGATATCTGACTGACAAGAGTCTTCACTCTTTGGAAGTGCGATAGAGCTGAACCATAGTCTCCAGCAAGATACAGATATCTTCCTTCATTGAATTCATCGTTTGCGTTGAGGAAAGATTCTGCGTCTTTTTTCCGGAGGTAATCGAAGTACCCTTTCAGAGGCAAAGTAACTTCTGAGGTAGCGCTGCCGAGCGCGAATGAGCGGTTTATCGCTTGCCCATGGAGCTGTTCCAGCTTTCCACCAAGCTCCACGTAAAGTCTGTCACATTGTGCGTGTTCTGGGGTCCCCACCTTCAAATCTCCGGCTGAGTCTTCATACACCCCGCCTGCGCCAGCGGCTCCACCTTTCACGTTTGAGTATTGAACCTTGACGTCGTAGAAATGGTATCCCAAATCAGCATTTTGAGGAACTGTAAAATTTAGGGTGGCCTGATAAACATCGCCTACTTTAGAAAGAATCTTCGGAAGTGAAGTTGAAATCTCATTGTATTTGCCATCAGGATCCCAATCGAAGTGTAATCCGACTTTCTCAAGTTGAACCGGAGTATTAGAATCCTTGAGTCTCATTTTCAGTAGAACTTTTCCTGTGCCGCCCTGGACCGCGCAAGTTTCAAATTCCGCATCTGCAATAAGGGGTTGGTCCAAGGAGACAACCCAGATGTCGAAACTGCCGGCTCTATCTGATTCGAAGGCTATTCTCTTTCCATCAGGACTCCAAGTTGGGTAATAGTCCATGTAAGGACTGTTCGTCAACCTGGTGTTATTGCTTCCGTCAGCATTAATCATCCATATATCGGGATTCCCAGACGTTATGGACCAGTAGGCAATCCTTTTCCCGTCTGGGCTGAAGTGTGGATCTCTGTCACCTGTACTATTCCACGTTAGTCGTCTCTGGTTTGTTCCGTCATCATTCATAACCCAGAGACCGTAGTTGGGTGAACGTAGGGAGATGCACGCCATCATCTTGCCATCAGAACTGACGCTTCGAACATTCTCATGTAGTTTGGGAGTCAAATTGGCCTCGTAGCCTGTGTCCACATTCACTACGAATATCTCAACGAACGCTACGTCTCCAGTTATAGTCGGAACAGTATTCGGAGGTAGAGGGAAGGTTAACACCTGATAGTATAGTCTTCGCCCGTCTGGGTGCCACGTGACGCGGGTCTCTACGGAACGTGTGGATGGGTGGCCGTGGGTGATCTGTCTTTCTCCAGTTCCATCGGTGTTGATGATATATGCTTCCATGTTTCCTGTCTTGTTTGCTGTGTAGCCTATTCGGTCACCTCTTGGACTCCACATTGGAGATCCCTTGAAGGTTCCATCAGTTGTTAGTCTTACTTTGAAGGTTCCGTCATTCTTCATCTTCCATATGTCACAGGTCTTTAATGCTGGATCGTAGGACCAGTACGTTAGTTCTTGGCCGTCTGGACTCCATGAAGGCCAACCGCTAATCACACTGTTAGAGGTTAGTTGTTTCTTGTTGCTTCCATCATCATTCATTATCCAGATGGTCCAGTTCCCGAGGCTGTCCGTATCCCAGACAATTCTGTTCTCTTTAGGACTGTAGACGGCTCCGACGTTCCTTCCTGGGCTGTCAGTAAGACGTTTGATCCCAGGTTCTGCCTGTGTGGGGCCAACAGGGTACGTTGATGGGGGGGCAGTGAACCTAAGCGTCTCGGGAGGGAGAGGGTATAGCATGTAGTGACAGCCTGCACAAAACGGCCCTTTCCCATACGCATCAAGATTCCGCTGGAGGGGGTTTGGGGTCGAAGTTCCGTAGTAAGTCGAGCTTTGAGCCACTGTCGTAGCCCGCGCGCTAGCTGGCAAGAGAAGCAGCAGAGTTAATCCTGTTAGGAGGAAGGCTGCCTTGCGGTTTAAGTGGGTTGCTTTGGTTGCAGTTGCCAAACGCCTCATCATTTTTCCAGCAATATGACGCTTGTCACATAAGGGTTTGTGATTAGTTTCGCTTTCACGTACGCGCACTTGAACATCCAAAGTTACCAGTGGTGAGAGAGAGAATTTAGTCTTTCCCTAAAGCATAAGGGATCATCATGAAAAACTCGTGGAATTAGCCCTACCAGGTCACAATCGAGGTGACTAGGTGAAAAACTTCAATCCTATGTCAATAACGACGCCGGATGAGGATCTCAAAGCAATCCTAGGCAGTTGATCATTCTAACGTGCTCGGGTTCTTGATTCGTTGAACCGACAAGATCTCTTACGTTCCAGTAGCTATCTTGTGGTTAAATACTTGGACTGAGCTTCCTGTTTGCAGAAGCGGCTTGACTTGACCGATTATGAACTTCGCATCGGCACACAGGGGCCCATCTTTCCTCCATTTGAGAATGTCGTGAAGACTGTAAAGAAAATGGAAGAGGTGTATGATTCAATCTGGTGGCCTGACCATCTGATGGGATGGATTCCAGACAGTCTCTGGAAGCCAGAGCTCATAGAGCTTGCAAAGTTTCAGAAGAACCCTCACATCTTTCTTGAGACTCTCACATTAATGGCATCCGTTGCAGCAAATACCTCCAGCGTCATTCTCGGTTCTGCAGTCACGGATTCTTTCAGAAGACACCCAGCAATGATAGCTCAAGCCTTCCTGACCTTAGACCACATATCCAAGGGGCGAACGATCCTGGGAATAGGGCCTGGGGAAGCAGAGAATATTGTGCCTTACGGATTGGCATGGGAATCGCCTGCAAGAAGACTCAAGGAAAGCATCGAAGTGATTAGACTTCTTTGGTCAGGCAAGAATGTAAACTACGACGGCAACATCTGGAAGCTCAGAGACGCCGTAATGGCCCTCCCGCCGGAAAAGGAGGGCAGATTCCCGCCAATATGGGTAGGCGCACATTCCGAGAAGACCCTGGAAATAACAGGACGACTAGGCGACGGCTGGCTCCCGGAACATCTGGAAGCTGGAGATTACTCTGAGAAGCTGAATAAGGTTAGAGATGCAGCAAAGAAGGCTGGAAGAGATCCGGGAGGCGTGACGCCCGCCCTTCTTACCTCATTAATAATATCTGAAGAGCATGAGGATTGTCACCGGATGTTCAATTCAGTTGCAGCTAAAGCATACGCCCTCCTGACCCCATCCACGACCTATGAAAAGTTCGGGTACAAGCATCCTTTTGGAGATTTCAATGCCTACAGGCAGTACGTACCGACAAGGGTGAATCAAGCTGAAATCACATCGGCCTTAGACAAGGTGCCTGAAGAGATATGTGAGCACAGATATCTGCACGGAACGGTCGATGAGATAATTGATGGAATAGAAGAATATGCTCACCGAGGCTTGCGGCACATAATCCTTTGGAATCTTACACCATTATGCGATTACAGCAAGACCCGAGAATCCTTCGCCATGTTGATCAAGGCAGTTGAGTATTTCAGAAGGGGCAAGAAATAGCTCTCTTTTAACGTGAACACAGCGAAACCGTCAGAGTCGCACGTTACTATGAACTCTTCGCTAAAAAATTAGTGAAACCCCATGACCTATGCGCAGGGCGAAGATAGGTGCTTACTCTCTCATTTTCTCTCAATTAGTTCAATCAATATTCCATCCGGATCTTCAACGAACGCTATGAGAGGCCCAGTAGGACCCAGTTTGAAAGGTTCATCTGTAATTGTGATTTTTTCCTTTCTGAGCAAAGAGATAATCTGATCCATATTCTTCACTTCAAAGGCAAGATGATCGAATAATCGGTCTTCATATTCAGCTTGGACGAATCGCTTTTGATTCCTGAAGATTGTCAATTCGAGTCTAGCTCCCTTCCCTTCAGGATCTTGAAGAAATACTATCTCGGCATTGTTCTGGGCTATCTCACGCCGACTAAGAAGTTTTAGCCCCATAATTCGAGTGTAGAAATCAATCGATCGCTCCATATTGCTGGTTCGGATACTCGTGTGAACAAACAGGGAGTTTGTGTTAGGTTTCTCTTGGGTCATTTTGGATGTCATCCCTTAATTCTTTCATAGTTGTTCCTCGCTCATAAACTTCAGTTCCAAGTCTGATCTTTGCCAGTTTGAGAGCTTAAACCGTGGGCTGAGGACACTTTTGAGGAAATCAGTTATGTCAGGGGCGTCTGGTTCACAGGCTTTCAATCTTGTAGATATAGTCTCCTTTGTTACAGAAAAATAGCAAGAAAGCCCGAGCTTCGGCTGGGTGAGTGTCAAGCTCTTTCAAATTGTTGTTCTTGCCATTTAAGATAGATAGACTTAAGGGGCTGGACCGGCGGACTCAGTCAAACTCTTGAAGTGGTCAGGATGTCAAAAGCGAACACTTGGGAAGTTGAACTGAAACAAAGTACAGAGTGGTTCATCGAGGACAAAACCAAGAGAACGGTAGAAGCTCTAAAGAAGAATGGCTTCGACTCTTTCCACGTTCCTACGAAGGCTGCAGCACTTGAAGAGCTGCTACAACTAATACCGAAGGGATCCAAAGTTGGGATTGCTGGTTCTATGACGATACGACAAATCGGTCTCGACGATGCCTTGAGGAACCGTGGAGATCAGGTTGACGATATATGGGCTAAGAAGTATAAGATGGAAGAACACCTAGCTATCAGGAAGAGACATTTTGATGCTGACGTATTCTTAACGAGCAGCAATGCAATAACAGAGGACGGAAAACTGATCAACATCGATGGCTTGGGAAATAGAGTAGCCGCCATGGCTTTTGGCCCCAGAAGAGTCATCGTTGTGGCAGGAATCAACAAGATAGTCAAGACTGTTGAAGACGGGATTAAGCGTGTTAGAGAAGTTTCAGCTCCCATGAATGTGAAAAGACTAGGCGGCAAAACACCATGCACGGAAAAAGGATGTTGCGACTTGAATGAGTGCCAACCTCCAGACCGACATTGCCACATCATTACCATAATAGAAAAGAAGCCTATGAAGACAGAGACTACAGTCCTGCTGGTCGGAGAGAATCTAGGCTACTAGTTCCAAAGCCTAATGAGACATCCAAGCTCCCCAGTTCTTGACGGGGTCTCCTTTTCTCCAAGAGACCACCCATGACAAGTATTCGAAGCTGTTGAGAAGAAGGCACGATTCGGTTGCCTTGGGTTTAAAGGGTGAAATTGGTTTCATGGATCTGCGATATCGGTGGGTCATGTTATTCTCGGTGTTCTACGTCATTGTCACAGTCGCTTTCACCGTCCAGTCGATTCCCCCTTTGATTCCGTCGATAATGAAGGATTTCGGCATCAGTCACGCGCAAGCTGGTTTGTTGATGTCCATCCTTTTTGTCCCAGGAGTTCTTGTAACGATACCTGCAGGGATGCTCATCGACCATTACGGTGCCAGACGTGTTGGAGCTCTGGCAACAAGCATGATGACACTTGGCAGTTTTGTGGTTGCCATCAGCGATTCTTATCAAATCGCCTTGGTGGGGCGTTTTATCTTCGGAGTTGGAGGGATGATCATGATAACGCTACTGCCCTCAATAGTCACTCAATGGTTTTCACTGAAGGAGCTTGGAAGAGCTATGGGTGTTTATGGGATAAATCTGCCATTTGCCACCCTTCTAGCTTTTCCACTGGTAAGCGTTTTGATGTTTAATTTTGGATGGCGCTATCCATTATACCTTGACGTTGCTTTGGCCACATTAAGCCTGGTAGTTTTCGTGTCTCTGATTAAGGAAGGCCCGGTCAAACTCACATATGAAAAAAGAATAAAAGCCAGCCAGACTGTCAGGAATCTTGAAGTTTGGAAGGCGGGGTGTATTTACGGATTCTCTTTCGCCACTGTCTTCGCGTTCACAACGTGGTTTCCAGTGCTCTTCGAGAGGTTTAGGGGAACAGACCCAATCTACGCGAATCTGCTTGCCACCGTGGTTATGTTGGCGGGCATCCTATGTGTGCCGATATATGGTTGGATATTGCATTGGATCAGGCACCGTAGGATCATCCTGATCGCGAATTTCTTATCAGTAGTAGTGATCTTAGGAATCATGCCTTATTTGCCTGATCAAGCAGTGATATTGGCCGTTGCAATCATGGGAGCTTCGGTATTCATGATTGTCCCAACTGCGATGATGCTGCCTCCTCGGATCCTGGGACAATCTGCGGCAGGAACTGGTTATGGAATATTTACAGCATGTCTGAGTCTGGCAGTAGCCACTGCTCCACCGTTCATAGGACTCATTATTGACATGACCAATAAGCTAACGCCTAGCTTCATAGGCATGGCACTATTTCCGACAATGGGGGCAATAGCTGCTTACTCTTTGAAAGCGGCTTAGAACATGTAACGATTCAGTCATCAAACCCTGATACGAAGAAGACCTTCAATGACGATGGGTTTACACTTCCGACTAGAAACGCTGTACGACGAGTTTGTGAAGTTGAACAGGCTTTGAACCATGTGCATCCGTTTCAGCAGGACCTGTAACCTCATACCGGTCGAAACGTGAACTATTGATGATATGAGTCAGGGATGAGAGTGGAGCCGTTAGAGGGAAGGCCGGGGGACAAAGTGAAGGATGTAGTCTAAAATGAGAAGTTCGCTTATGTCTTGGCTCTTTCTACGCGCGCGCTAAGGATGAGTGGAGCTAGCCTGTAGAGGTGTCGACCTAACCGGTCATCTTCTTTCCTCTCAGACCATCTTCGATATCTGATATCTTAGCGGACCTGCGCCATAACCCCTCCAGCATTTCGCTTGCTCTTCTGATATGGCTTGGTTCGTTTGTGTAGAATGTGTTTCTGAAGTAGAAGGAGGGTTTGATCACTTGAGGATCGCGTGCTTGTACGTTGAATTGGAAGAGATGTTCGCCGTCGATGAGTGCCATTCCTAAGTAGCCAACGTTAGGATCTCTTATTTCACAGTACTTCGAGAGATCTTGAGCATTTCTTAGGGTATCTGCATCGAGTGGAACCATCGCGCGTAGTTTGACACGTCTCTTGAAGACCTCTGGTATCGTGTACTTGCCTTGGTGTTTGAGAATATCGATCGATGGCCCAATTTGGATTATCTCGTTCTTAGCCTTCTCCATCCTGTCACCGAATTCTTCATATGCTCTTTGCCAATTCCCGATCGTTAAAGTCCTTCCCAGCGGCTTTCTGGTTCCAATCTCGCGCATCTTTTCGCCTATATCTATTCCAGAATTCCACAGTTCTGTAAAGAGCCTCATGTTCACGTCAGTGATCAGCGCACTGTTGGTCCATAGGCCAGTTCCCTCTCGGACTTGCATAGGATAATCTTCTGATTGCAGTATGAAGGTCTCTTTCCCATCCTTTATTATGACTCGAGGGGTTGAGCCTGACTTGAGATCGAGGTGGCGCCATTTCATGTCCAGACGTCTGTTCGAGCCGACTTTGACGGCGTTCTTTATTATGTTCAGGTTCTCTTTTGACACGCTTGTGAGAATTCTGATCTTGATAGCGCGGTTCTTGTTGGTTTGTTCACTATTTCCCTTGTAAGCTGCGTCTGATCGGCTCGAATTATGTCAAGACTTGTAGTGATCGCTCTAATCTCTTTTTTCGTTTCGTTGATCATCTCTAGGATCTTATGCTCGATCTTCTTTGGTCCTTGAATCGCCACGAATTTCTCTGGGGCTACAAGGGTATCGCCTGATTTAGTAAGTTCCCAACTAGCTAGTAGGACGTCTTTCTCTTTCTCTATAGAATTAGCTTCATCCCTTCTTGCTCGGATAAAGGAGTCTAGCAGGTCTTCAAGTGAAACAGCGCTGAAGCGCGTAGGAGATTCGAGAGTGGCCTCCACTACACCCTTTCTTTGAAGACTCTTCAGAATGCTGTATACCTGTGCCTTGTGCATACTCAGGCGCTTCGAGATATCCATGCCTCTTAAAACGCCGCTTCCTCCAAGAATTATGTAAACTTCTGACTCCTTATCAGTTAGTCCGATAGTCTTCAAAGCCTTCTTTACCAGTTCTTCGGACAAATTCCAGCGACTCGGACATGCTACTGTTTATGTTTTCGTGAACTTACCCACCCCTGAAGGGTGTGGGCTTCTCCCCTTGCGGATGGAGAAGTTCCTGCTTCAGCGACGAAGCATGCCCACGAATAATGGTTGGTAGAGGCTTCATCTCCACAGGCGTGTATTCGGATGGTTCCCACCCTATTCTTTCCAGTCCTAAACGCCTTATATTGAGTGATGCATTGAAGTCCCTATCAATCTTTAGCCTACAATGGGGACACTTGTGTATCCTCACTGCAAGAGTCTTAGGAACCTTAGCGCCACATCCACTGCAATCCTGGCTGGTGTTCTGGGGCGGTACTTGTATTCGATGTTTACAGGCGGTTTCAGCCTTGTACCCCACCATCATTCCAAATCTTCCCCATGAAGCATCAGCCATATTCTTGGCATTAGGGATCCCCTGCATCAAATCCTGAATATTCAGATCTTCCATGCAGATTACATCGTGTTTGTCAACGTAGTACCTTGAGAGTTTGTGCAGGAAGTCATTCCTGCAGTTTGTTATGTCCTCATGGATTGATGCAACCTTGACCTTCTGCTTCATCCTGTTTCTTGATCCCTTCTTTCTTGATAGCTGCCTTTGCTCTCTTTGGAGTCTCTTCAGTTTTTTGTCGATGTTATGCGGATGAGGGGTCACTCTTCCATTAGAATCGTAGGCATAGTTTACTATGCCAACATCTACCCCAACAGTTTTGCTTCTGTCCGCTGGCTCAGTATTTATCGGATGGTCATATTCAATGGAGGTTATTGCATACCAATTGTTGTTTGCAGAATGTTTGATGATAACCTGTTTGATCTCACCATCAATCTCTCTATGCAGTCTGACTGGAATTTCTCCTATCTTGCTGAGGTGGAGTAATCCCATCTGTCGTATCTGCTTGGCACCATGCTTGATTGAGAATCCAGATTGGTTGTAGATGAAGGCCTTGAACCATCCACGTCCCTTGAATCTTAGCCTCCCAACCTTCCTGCCTTTCTTCTTCATCTGTGAGAGTGCCCTGAGATTAGAGTACAGTTGGTAGAGGACGTATTGCCGTGTCTTTGAGTGTAGCTTCTCAAGCTCAGGCTTGTATCTGCATAGGGCAGGGATCATCTCTTGTAGAAGTTTCCTGTTTGGCACCTTTACACTGTACCTAACTATTCCCAAGAAGTAGTTGTAGAGCCACCGGCAAAGCTCAAGGATTGCAGACATCTCCTCCTCTTGTTCCCTTGTTGGGTAAAGCCTATAGCGTACTGAAGACTGCATTGTACTCACTAAGTTTTTTGTAAACTCCGCTTATAATGCTGATACCAGTTCGCTTTCATCCCACCCCTAAAGGGTGGGGGATTTCCCGCTCACCTTTTTTTGAATTGGCTGCTACTTAAGAATAGATAGTTTTCAAACGCGTTGAAGGCGTCTTCAAAAAAGATAATACGCGAAACCTCTTTTATTGACTAACTGCTAAGAAACGGGATTCTATGTTACAGCAGTTCTTCTAAGGATCCTATTCCTTGACATGGTGCGGCCTTAGGATATCTCTAGATAGGCAGACAGCGCGCGCTAAAAGTCAAGCAACATGTTTCTAGTGTTTAGGTCGGTCATAGAAGGCTGACTAACGAGCATCGGCTTCTTTAGTATTCAGTGATAAATTCCTGCAGTTTAAGCGTCTCTGCAGATCTCTCCGGATGTTTGTCTCATGTACACGTGTCCGATCAGTGTTTTATGTAGGTTCCGTCTTTAATGATGAGTCAACTGTAGCTTTTGCTAATAACGCGATTATGCGGTGAATACTATGGAAGAGGGCAAAGGTAAGACCTATACTCGTTTGGTTATGGCCATCGTCTTATGCCAAATAGCTGGACTCGTGGGCTCCATATTCACGATTCCTGCAATATCAACGTGGTATGCTAATCTCCACAAGCCAAATGTCGCTCCTCCGAACTGGGTTTTTGCACCAGTTTGGACGACGCTCTACCTATTGATGGGCATCTCTTTCTTCATGATCTGGAATACTGGGCGTGGCAACGATGCTGTAAGGAACCCCATCATTATGTTCTTTGTTCAGCTGGCATTGAATGTCCTTTGGTCCTACTTGTTTTTTGGGCTAAAGTCCCCCCTTCTGGGCTTAATTGATATCGTAGTGTTATGGTTCATGATTGTCTTTACAACAATCTTCTTCTTCAGAGTCTCGAAAGTAGCTGCCTCATTACTGATTCCATACTTGGCTTGGGTAAGTTTGGCGAGTTGCCTGAACTATCTCCTCTACGCACTCAACCCGTAACACCCCATCGTGCGCGTTACAACCTCAGGAACAATGACAAGGCTTAACCACGAGAATTCTGAGAGTAAGTTGTCGACGAAAAATGGGTTCGGAACCAATCTGTCCAAACTGCGGTGAAACGCAGGAGGCTAACGCGAAATATTGCGATTCGTGTGGGGCCCCACTTGAGGGTGAAGCACCATCAGAACCTCTTGGAAAGATGACGAAAAGTGAGGTCGAAGCAATCCTTCAGATGCGTCAGGAAAAGGATCAAGCCTTCAAAAACCATCCACAATCCCCCATCCCAGAAAATATGAGATCAACGTTCGAAGGTCTGAACTTTTTCCCCGTGAATCCGTCCTACAGATTCCTCTGCAAACTCAACAGATACCCCAATCCCGCCACTTCCAGAATTGCCACCAGCACAGGTCAAGAGCGAGAATACATCAAGGCGGGCTACCTCAGATTTACAATAGAAGGCAAGACACAGACTCTTCAGGCATACAAAGACGTTCTCACACCCCAAGATGAAGGCGAGAAAGAATCGCTCTTCATCCCATTCAGGGACGCGACATCAGGAGGAGAGTCCTATGACGCTGCCAGATATCTAGATGTGGAGCAGAGACCGGATGGACTCTTTCTGCTAGACTTCAACAGGGCCTACAACCCTTACTGTGCATACAGCGAGGACTACAGCTGCCCGTTACCTCCCAAGGACAATTGGCTTGAAGTACCCATAAAGGCCGGAGAGAAGAAGTTCAAAGACTAAATCCCCCTTTAATTGCTCAAGTGATGCGGCCACCGAGACGTAGAATTTAAGTGAAAATTGCCGGAGCCAGGGGGATGGCTAATCGGTTATTAAGCTACTCTAAACTTACACCACACCAACGGTGTAATACGCGGGCGTAGAATTTGCAATGGAATTTAGAAACAAGGTTTTGATTATTGGATATGGTGCAGTGGCAAAGTGCACGCTGCCGATCTTGCTCAAGCATATCACAATACCTTATGAGAATATCACGATACTAGATTTCGAAGACAAAACAAAAGAACTTGAGCCATGGACCGAGAAAGGCATAAAATTCTTCCAGCGAAAAATCACTCCTGAAGAACTTGACCATATTCTTTCAGAGTACCTTTCGCCGGGAGGATTGCTTATCGATCTTGCGTGGAATATAGAATGCTGTGACATCGTCAAATGGTGCCATGAGCATGAAGTGCTCTATGTAAACTCCTCAGTTGAAGACTGGGACTCCTATGGTGAGAGATTCAGTGCGAGCCCCTATGAGAAATCCCTCTATTACCGACAGATGAGCCTTCGGGAGCTAACAAAAGACTGGAAAAACGCCACAACATTTGTAGTTGACCATGGTGCCAACCCGGGTCTGATATCTCATTTCGCAAAGCAAGGCCTGATTGACATAGCAAATAAAATGGTTGCGGATGAGATAGCAAAAGAACCAGATACGATCAAGCGACTGATCAAGGAGCAGAATTTTCCTGAGCTTGCCATGGAGATAGGGGTAAAAGTCATTCATTGTTCAGAGAGAGACACTCAGATTTCCAATAAGCCAAAACAAGTTGATGAGTTTGTCGGGACATGGAGTATTGAGGGGTTACGGGAAGAAGGCACGGCTCCTGCAGAGATGGGATGGGGTACACATGAAAAAGAGCTTCCGGAACTTGCTCATGTGCCACCAACAGGGCCGAAGAATCAGATTATGCTCGCCCAGATGGGAATTAACACTTGGGTACGGTCATATGTTCCGCACAATGAAATAGTTGGGATGGTAATACGGCACGGCGAGGCATTTGGAATCTCAGATCGATGGACTGTCTGGAAAAATGGTAAAGCGATTTACAGGCCAACTGTACACTACGCGTACATGCCATGTGATGCAACAATAGCATCGTTGCATGAGCTCCGGTGCAGGAATTACGAGATGCAATCAAAGTCACGGATAATGGATGATAGCGATATCATTTCTGGTGCAGATATTTTGGGTGCTCTATTGATGGGCCATCCGTATGGCTCGTGGTGGACAGGCAGCATATTGTCGATAGAAGAATCAAGGAAGCTTGCCCCGGGAGAGAACGCAACAACGGTCCAGGTGGCATTGGGGGTCATAACCGCAGTTATGTGGATGATTGAAAACCCCAGAAAGGGCTTTTGCCTCCCTGACGATCTGCCCCACGACTTTGTATTAGACATCGCTAAGCCATACCTTGGTGAATTTTTTTCAGGACCGTCTGATTGGACTCCCTTGAGGAACAGGCTGGTATACTTCAAAGAGAATCCTGCAAACAATTATGACAACAGCGATGTCTGGCAATTCAAAAACTTCTTATTTGTTCAATAGCGCATCTTACCTAATGGCAAAAACCGACGACGAAGCGGGGAAGGACGAGACAAAAGCACGTGCATGATAACGGCGTGCCCCATATCGACGAGACCAAAAAGGAACTTTTACAGAAGCTGGCGAAGGAGCACGGAACTCCTATCTTTGTAATCGACCACGAAAAGATAAGACAGAATTACAACGAATTTAAGGAGCATTTGCCTAGTGTCCAGGCGTATTTTGCTGTAAAAGCAAATCCAGATCCTGGCATTGTGAAGACGCTTTTTGATATGGGCTGTAGCTTCGACGTTGCATCCATGCCCGAATTCATGCTGGTATATGACAATATCAAGCATATGCCTGATAAAGAGCGGCAGGATTGGATATGGGACAAAATAATCTATGCTAACACCATCAAACCAATAGAGACTCTTGAAGCTCTTGATAAATACAAGCCACTTGTCACTTTTGATAATATTGAAGAGCTGAAAAAAATAGTGCAGTACGCGCCTCATGCCGGTCTTGTGTTGAGGATAAGAGTCCCTAATACCGGTTCAATGGTTGAGCTTTCCTCAAAGTTCGGTGCTGATCCGGGTGAGGCAGTCGATTTGATTGTTGAAGCATTTGGTATGGGCCTTGTTGTTGAAGGATTAAGTTTCCATGTTGGTAGTCAATGCACAAATTTTGAGAATTATGTCCAAGGACTGCAGCTTTCTGCAAACATATTAAAAGAGGCAGAGACACGAGGTGGTCAGAAAATCAAGATCCTCGATATAGGTGGGGGCTTTCCCGTTAAGTACAATCCTAAAGTGAGATCGATTAAGTTACTTGCGAGAAAACTGAATGCCGAAATCAAAAGACTATTCACGCCAGATATGGAGATACTTGCTGAGCCTGGAAGATTTCTAGTGGCCAACGCGTGTACCTTGGTTGCGAAGGTTATCGGCAAAGCTGTCCGTGATGGGAAGCCATGTTACTATATCGATGACGGAATATACCATACATTTTCAGGACAAATCTTTGACCACTGCATCTATCCAATCAAGACCTTCAAAGAGGGAGAGAAGAATATTTCTGCAGTGTTTGGACCAACGTGTGATGCATTCGATACAATCACATTAAGTGCAGAGTTGCCTGAGCTCAATATAGGGGATTTAGTGTATTCTGAAAACATTGGTGCATATTCACATGCTTCATCCACTTACTTTAACGGTTTCCCGCCTGCTAAAGTGGTTCATGTCAGCAGATGATGTTCGGGCGCTCGCTGCGCGAGCGTAATCACCCCCCGCCTCGGTGCTTAGAAGCAGAATTGAACCCCATTGAGGTACTTCTGACTCTGAGCCTAATTATTGCTACATCTGGTAGATTGATTTGTCTACACATGACATCGTGGTGCGGCCGCCGGGATTCGGACCCGGGTTGTTGGCTGTTTTCGACAGCTTAGTGGTCATGGAAGGCCAATGTCCTAGACTAGATTGTCCTGCGCTCTGGGAATAGTCCAGTAGCCACATCTAGACTACGGCCGCACGCCGGCTATTTTACATTACTGATTAAATAAAGAGTTTTGCCGAGTAGTTGGTTCTTTTAGGGTGATGTGCTTATCTTATTCCTGAATGGCTAGATCCAACTTGCGGAGGAGAAGGCAGCAGAATGTCTGAGAGGCCATGCATCGGGTGGATAGGAATGGGAAAGATGGGCCGGCCCATGTCGGAGCGCCTGACCCATGCAGGTTATGCCGTTACAGTATACAACAGGACTCGGGAAAAAGTTGCTGAACTTGCTGCTCGCGGAGTAAGAGTTGCTGAGACGCCAGAGGATTTGGTGCATGACGCAAGCATCATCTTCACTATGGTATCAGACTCAGCGGCACTAGAGGCTGTTACCCTGCCTCCCCGCGGAGTGCTAGCAGGGGCGAAGCCCGGTAGTACTTTGATTGATATGAGTACAGTCTCTCCTCAGACCTCAGTCCAGCTGGCGAAAGTGGCAGAAGAGAAAGGAGTAAGTTTGCTTCGTGCTCCTGTTAGTGGAAGCACAGTGATGGCTGCCGCGGGCACCCTCGGCATTATGGTCTCAGGCAGACGAGATACCTATGAAAGATCACTGCCAATCTTAAAGGTCTTGGGTCAGAAGGTCTTCTATCTGGGTTCAGGAGAAGAGGCCAGATACATGAAGCTGGTGCTCAACATGGTGATAGGTGTTACATGCCAAGCCATGGCTGAGGCACTGGTCTTTGGCAACCGCTCAGGCTTGGCAACAGACAAGATGCTGGAGGTCATGAATAACAGTGCTATCGCCTCTCCTTTTGTTGGATACAAGACGAAGGCATTGATCAACCGTGACTTCACCCCGGCGTTCACCGTAAAGATGATGGAGAAAGATTTCGATATTGTACTCGCACAGGCCAAGGAAATGAAAGTCTCCGTGCCTGTAACTGATCTGGTTCGCAAAATGCTGTCGCAGGCTGCTTCAACCGGCAAAGGAGTCTTGGATTTCTGCTCACTTTACCTGTTGGCTGAGGAGTCAGTCGGCACCGAATAAAAAAAGAGTACGTGAAGGTTCAAAACGGATAGAACATTAACTGACCGTGCCTATATTTCGCGCGCCAGAATCAACCGGTCTTGTCGAGGTTTGATCGGTCATTAAAGATTAAATAGGCTGTCGGAAAATTGATACAAATTTGTTTAAAACACCATCTGGAGAATTATGGGTGAGTCTGCGATTTGCAATTCTACACAGTTCACTGCAAAGCACAACAGAATCTAAGCCTAGACGATGCATGTCGAATATTCCAGAGTATGGTCCGCTCAGCCTACAACCAACTTATTCCTGGAACCAAGCAGCCAGAAGTCGCACCCATCCTTTTGGAGCGTTACGGTATTCAGAATTATCTCTGGCGGAATAACGCCATCTTCCAAGCCAAAGCCATTATTGGGAGTCAGCGAGAACTGCTGGCCCTTCACATTCAAGAAGTAAACTGGAAGATCGGCCAAGTCCAGAAGAAGCTGAACCGAACCTGTAACCCATTGAAGAAGCATGGCTATGAGATGCGGATCGCAAAGCTGGAGAAACGAAAAGCCACAATCCAAACACATCTCAAGAATGGTACGTTGCCGAAGGTCGTGTTTGGCGGACGAAAACACATAGGATCGGAGAGGTGGCGCATGAAGCGTCGAGGACAACTCGTAAGCGTTGGGGATGGATGGAACAAGGGCAACCTGCACACACGCATCCGCAAAATTGATGGCGACTTCATGCTTGACATCCGAAGTTGGGGAGCAAATCATGATAACTTTATGGTCCCACTACACGTGCCAGAAACGTACCTGCGAATCTTCAACGCCATCGCCGACCAAACCCTTCCACCAGTTCACCCAGTCAAGGCGAAGAATCCAACTCGACCATACACCATTCGTCTGGTGAAACGTCCTGACGGAAATTATGACTGTTACGTATCCTTCGAGGTCTCAGACAAACCGATCAAACCTTGGTCTGGGACAAGATTGGTTGCAATAGATGTTAATCCTACCCATATTGACTTGGTCATAGTAAACAGCGATGGAAACCTCATTGCAGCCAAATCCTTCAAGGAACCAGCACTCATCTATGCCCGCAAGGAAAAGAGACTGTGGCTTGCAAGCAACCTTCTAGAGAAGGCTCTCAAATGGGCAAGCTTCTTTGGTGTTAATGTGCTGGTCATTGAAGACCTGAACGATTTCAAAGGTATTGAACATGGCGGAGCGAACAGACTCATAGCCAACTTCATGCGGAAGAAGCTTATCACACTTGCAGCCACAAAAGCGCTGAGGCGTGAGTGGATCCTAGCAGGGATTCCAGCAGCCTATACAAGTCGAGTCGCCGAAGCAAAATACAAACCAATCTTTCCAAGGATGAGTGTACATCAGCTTGCAGCACTCATACTTGGCAGACGAGCACTTGGTCTACAGGAACATCTCAGCCCAGACCAGCTGAAGACAGTTGCAGGACGCATACGTAAACGTCAAGCCTGGGTTAAGAAAATTCTACTTCAAGATCACGGGCATCCATATCTGAAGCCTAGCATATCCACCGATGGAAGGATGAATATGCAGGATGCAAAAGATGTGGAGCCTTTGATAGAGCGACTTACAGCCCACACCCGCTACGCCGCAAAGGAAAGAATGCAGCGGCTATCATGGCTTATGCCTGTAAAGCATACGCCTTGGCGGGTGGAAGCCACCCGATATGATGGGCGGGCTAGAGCGCACGGAGGTAACGCTCCATCCCCATATATGGAGATGTCAATATGAAGAATTTTCCGACAGCCTCTTGAGGACGACATTGGATGGGAGAAAGGTTGAGCGAGGAAAAGACCCTGAGATTCAGAATAAGACGCGGGGACTATGAAGTTGAACTCGAAGGTGATTTTGCATACGTAAAAGAATACTTCGAGAAGCTTCTGGAAAGCCTCCCCCAGACAAGTGTTGAGCAACAACCTGTTCAAAAGACATTCTCCGAGTTTGGGGCGACCCGCACCACGGTTACGCCTTCTCTGGAAGGTATTGTTGAACTCACGCCGGAAGGCAGACCCCGACTGACGATCCCAGTGGACTCTCTTAAGGCAAAGGAGGCCTTGGCACTTATTCTCTATGCGGCTAAGCCAACAGCCGTTGAGTGTGATGAACTGAGCAATATCCTCAGCTCAAGCTGGAAGACGATGAAGCCTGAAGCAGTGAGGGCCAGAGCGAGTGAACTTAGGAGGGAAGGTCGGCTAGTTGCTGAAAACGGTAAGTATTCTCTCTCAGGCGCTGGGTTGCAGTGGGTTGAGAATGAGGTTCTGAGAAGGCTCCGATAAGTCTTGGACAATGGATGTAACCCCATGTCAGAGTTGCCTGTAAACGTTACGTATACTTCATACTTTACGGCAAACCTTATATACGTTTTCCATAGTACAACAGTCTCAGAAAAGCTTTGAAGGTCAAGCTCGTACTCCACAGAAGCTACGGTAACATAGAACTCGAAGGAGAAAACTTCGACGAGATCATAGACCGCATCAAAGAGTTTCCCGAATGGCTCGAGGTCATCGATAGCATGATCTCGACCCAGTCAACAGCCGTAGGTGAGAAAGACATCCTCTCAAGGATAGTCCAACTGACAACTGAAGGACCCGTGCTGACAGTCACAAGAGAAAAGCTGACGGACCGCGAGGCAGTTGCCATTCTTCTATACGCGATGGATCCACAGGGTGTCAGACCGAGAGAACTCAGCCGCCTACTGAGCCTCAGCGGATTCCTCTCAGTCGGATTTGCAAGCAGACTCAGTGAACTCAAACGCGAAGGCCTAGCCTACAGGGAAGGCGACGTCTACAAACTCACAGTCGCAGGAAAACAGTGGGTAGAAAACACAGTCAAGTCGATGAAGCCAGGAGGGACCCCAGTTGAGCGAAGATAGAACGGTCGAGGTCTGGATCAAATACAACAATCTAGAGAAGAAGATCAAAGGAGACGCTAGCGAAGTGATCCGCGAATTGATCAGCTTCATGTCAGAAAACATTCCCAAACTAGAGCTCATATCGAAACTCACGCTGACAGTGGATGAGGAGAAGCTCCTCTCATCATGCTCCGAGATAATGAAACTCACACCAGAAGGAGTCGTCGTAATAGTACCAACTGAACACCTAACCGACCGCGAACTAATCCTCCTCCACCTAGCCAAGGTCCACATCGGCTACATCACCAAGAATCTAGATTCCGAAAAGGCTCTGATTGGTAACCTGATAACCTACACCAAGAAAACAGCTGGAACCGTAGCCGGCAGAATAAGCGAGATGTGTACAGAAGGACTGGTCGAGAGAATAGGCAAAGGCGAGTACCGGATAACGACCTATGGGCTTGACAACTTCATGCAAAACATCCTACCCAAACTCACTCCGTGAGATGAGAAAGATGAGTCAAGAATCAAAATTGAAAGTCCAAATAGAGCATGGAGGATTCAAACATACCATAGAAGGCGAACCTGAAAAGGTCCTCAGGGCAATAAGCCAATACATAGCAGAGATCTATCCTGCCTACGACATTGCCTCAAAATTGATCTACAGTCCAGACTACCTCGCGCTCCTTGAGGAGATATCAGCTTTCGTCAACTTGACACGCGACGGCCAGCCGATACTGTTGAGATCAGACCTCTCCACAGACCAGGCTGTAGCAACGATCCTGCTTGCGGCCCAAGTAGCCCTCAAACTGGGAAAGAAGGTATCAGATGACGTACAGTTGGAGGAGATAACCAAGGCAATAGGGAAAGCTCAGAAAACCATCCAGAATACGCTGACCGAGATGAGCAAAGCCGGGATAGTAGAACGTGTAGAAAAAGGCAGCTACAGGCTCACAGCAGCCGGAACCAGAGAGGTCCAAGAGACTCTAAAGACCCTGGGGGATGCCGGAGATAGAAACCTCGAAGGAGGCCGCAAGCCTGGCAGTTAACTGCCACGAGCGCGAGTAGGTGCGGCGGCCACAGGAGTTTGGAGGGCAAACTCCCACAGGGGGGAAATAACTGACACACCGCACCCAAGGCATAGAATTTGAAGATTCAAAGATAAGTAGATTACTCTTTGAAGAATCAAAAACGACACTGCTTCCAGAATTCCTCCTCGATCTGAGCAGCAAATCGATGCGTACGATCAACGGCGGATTCTTTGAACCTAGAGAAGTCTCAACAGTCGAGGTTAGCTTAGAAGAGGAAGTCGAGGAGGATCCTCACGTAGACCTGACAAACACGCCGATAAGCGATGAACCAAGGCCGCTGCCAGTCGTCAAAGGGAGCTGTCCTGTTGCTGCAGTCGACGTCTCAAGCGTAAGGGTTGGAGAATCTGAGGAGGGGTTCATATATTCCATTAGAGGAGCTCTCGTATGGAGGGAAGGATCAGGCTACAACTTTACCAGATGTGGACCGCTCACCTTCCACCTCAACGACTCAATCGCTAGGTTTCTCAACAAGCGATCACACACGCATCAAGGTCTCTCATACTCGGCATGGTCGCCCGTGACTGAACGCTTGCTCGCGAGGCTTAGAAATACACTGGAGAGATGGATGCAGAGATTCGCCTGCTCAAGCCTTTCACAGGGAATAGTCCTTTTGGATGGCTCTCTAACCGCCGGTACGCCAGACAACCCAGCGGCTTGTGTCGAGGATCTTCTTAACAGCTCAAGAGAGAATGGCAACGTGGCAGTTGCCTTCTCAAAGGAGACAAGACTTTGCTTCTCCGGCAAGAGGATAACTAGACTCTTGGATAGGGCAAAACCTCCGTGCATATTGAATATTGATAAACTGATAGCTCCGCAATTTCCTTCGACCCCTGTCAGGTTGATGGGAAGAGTCTACGTAGCGAAACTAGCCGCACAGGGCCTTCCGTTCAGAGTCGATATTGATCGCCAAGTGCCTGAAGAACTGGGGCTTACAGCCATGGGGCGCCTGATTAACACAGACGTTCTCGAACAAGGCTATCCGGAGACACTCAGGCTGGCACATATTCTCTCAACCTTCACAGCGAATGAGATCTTGGCTATTCAGAGGCATCTGTCGATAGAGTACGGGCTCCGACTCGCGCCTAGGTTTAGCCTCAGAAGATCCCTCTTCGGTCCCTACGGCACATCGATGGAGGCGGCTTGACTGAAGATCTACAAGAAACAGGGCGATACTGTACAGATCATATGTTCACCGGAAGAGATGATCGAGAAGGGTGACTACCTGCTTATCGATGATAAGAAGCTGAAGAAGGGACTCATGGTCCAGGTAATAGATATTCAATTCGCAAATCTGCCCGGCATCCTTGAAGATATACTTAGGGACGCTATGACTGAGGATTCGGTTCAAGGATGTGATTATGATCCATTCAACATCTCATCTCAGATCGCTGTCTTGAAAGACACTAAACTACTCGTTTGCAAGATCAGGGGCGCGATTGAAGGCGGAAAAGCCAAGACAGAAGCATCATGGCTCCCATCAAGAACAACCTCGAGAATAGTCCCTTACCCGATCGAGAAGTTGGCCTCGACGACGGATGGGAAAAGACCCGTCACCCTTGGAAGAACAAGGTCAGACTCCCTTACAGTAGATGTGAAGATGCTCGACGGGAGGCTGAACATCATAACCGGAAAGAAGGGAGTAGGAAAGTCACATCTCTCTAAGTTGCTCATATTAAGTTTAGTCCAGAACGGAGCCCCATGTCTGATAATCGACATCAACGGTGAATATGTAAACATAGGCCGCGGAAAGAATGACGAGCCTAATGCTGTGGCAGATAAGATCTCCGTTCTGAAATCAGGCCAGAACCTCAGGTTCAGCTTAGCAGGGGTTGGTCTGAAGACATTTCTTAACACCATGATCTACGCCCTAGACCTTCCCAGGACCTCGTCAAAGGTCTTCTCTAGAATGTGGAATGAGCTTGAGAGAAATGGAAATCTAAACCTCGATTCGCTCAACGATTCCATCAGGAGATTCCCATGCCACGAAAGCGTCAGAGAAGCCATCTACTCAAGATTCAACACCCTGCTGGATCTAGAACTCTTCACCAACGATCAGTCCCAAGCATTCGACTTCAGCACCTTTGAGAAGAAAATGAATGAAGGCCACGCCTACGTCATCAACATGAAAGATGAACATCCAATCAGCCGAAGACTGATAGTTGAACTATTCATAAGCAAAGTGACGGAAGAACTCTCAGAGATGAGGTTGAAAGCAGTCTTCCTCTTCGCAGAGGAGGCGCACTTCTACCTGCGAGAGACCTACTGGGACGATATAGTGACAAGGATGAGACATCTCGGCATATTCACAACCTTCGTGACCAACTCGCCCGATACTGTCCAAGAGAGCGTCTACAGACAGGCTGACAACATCTTCATGTTCAACTTCACGAATGAACATGACTTGGATGCGGTTTCAAAAGTGGCGAAGATAGATGCTGAGAGTCTAAAATCGATCGTTAAAGATCTTCCCGCCCACAACTGCCTCATCGTCGGCGATATAGTCAGAGACTTCCCTGTCGTTGTTAATATCAAGCCTCTAGATGTCCAGACGATGGGCCAGACCAGACACTTCTTCCAGGACTGATCAAGAAAGACTTTTAGACTCCACGCAAATGCAGTTGTCTTCTGTGGCCAAATTGCATTCAGAGTCCAGACCACAGACCAAGCCCATTCATACACCGAGAATCGTGAGGATCGAGAAAACCACATTCGAGACAGCAACGATAAAGTCAGTCTACTTCAGAGACGAACCCTCCTCCAGAGCCACACCTGGACAGTTCCTAATGGTCTGGATACCAGGTCTAGACGAGATACCAATGAGCATCTCATCCATGACGCAAGATGGCTTCGCCGCAATCACTGTTAAGATGGCCGGCCCCTCAACCAACAACCTCCACTCTAAGAAGACAGGACAACCAATAGGGGTACGAGGCCCCTACGGCACAGGCTTCACCCTAATGAGCAGTAAGAAACCCCTAATTATTGCGGGTGGTGCTGGAGGGGCGCCGCTTGGGCCCCTCTCAGATCTACTTGCCAAGAATATCCAAACCTTCACTGCAATTATTGGAGCGCCGATCACGGGTGAGCTTCTCTTCTTGGATAGGATGCGACTGAACGCTCAGATGGTCGGAGGCGAAGTGATTCCTGTGACGGAGGATGGGGCATACGGGGTGAAGGGCCTCGCCTCTGAAGTCGCTGAGGCTGAACTAAAGAAGAATGATTATGATATCATCTATACATGCGGTCCGGAAGCGATGATCAAGAAGATCGTTGATCTTGGTTCTGAATACTCAGTCCCAGTCGAAGCCAGTCTTGAGCGGATCATCAAGTGCGGGATAGGGGTGTGTGGAAGTTGCATCATAGATTCTTACAGAGTCTGCAAGGAGGGGCCCGTCTTTGATGGCGAGACGCTAAAGCGCATGAAGGAGCTTGGCGTAACGAAGCGCGACCATTCGGGGAGACGCGTACCGATATAGAGGACATCCTTAAATCACTCCTTACCGAAATGTAAGCTTCAAGGTCGATTAGGATGCCGACTCACGGATCATTGACAAAGGCTGGAAAGGTCAGGAGCCAGACACCAAAAATACAAGCAACAGCACACGTTTCTCCATCGCCAAGAATACGGTTTAGAAGAATTCATGCTAAGAGATTCCTGCTCGGCAGGAAGATCGGACAAAACTGGGCCGGCGGAGGAAGAGGCGGACGAGGCAGAAGAGGCAAAAGATTCTAGACTGCTTCTGGGACCTGTCACAGACGGTCAGAATACAGACTTCATCCAACATGCTACCACAGAACCAGCAGCACTGCTCTGGCGCGCGCTAGCACATCAGGGCTAGATTTCTTCGTGAGCCTTAGCCGAGGCATGTCAATAGATGCGCATAGTTATCCAGTGTTGTTAGTGGAGAGATAGCTCGCTTCTCCTAGATTCGTTGATGAACTTCTGATAATCTCTTATGAGGAGCATCTTGGGTGTCGACGCATTCTTCTCTTTAATGAGTTCCGTTCTTATCCTCTGAAAGTAATCCTCCAGAAGCTCTCCTCTCATGGAAGCTTGCCAAGCATTCTTAATCTCGTCGATGTACTCACGAGCAATAGCGCCTTTGATATCGTGCTTGGAATGCAGTTTCTTTATCATTCTCTCTACTTCAATATGTGAGCCAATCAAAATAAGTTCGAAGAGTTCCGGTGTCTCATCTCTTAGAGCTGATATATTGTCTTCCATAACGTCTCATCACACACTTCTGAATATGAAGGATACGGTTTCGTAAGGTTATTTTTTTCCGTCGAAGTGTGGTCTAAGAGGGTGGAGATCTCAGCGGTTCTGTCAAGTTTGTTGGGACAATTCGTCAGGGTCTAGGTGTGTCTTCTATTTCTTTGCTATGGTCTTGTCTAGCTTGTGTATGACGGTTTCTCCCTTGTCAAGCTTAGACCTAAGAAATCGCTTTTTTTGATGTTGAGTTGGTCGACAACCGGCTTGGGGCTTTTCGCTGTTCTCTCTGTCTTTTATTCTCCATGATTTCTCAGTTGATAGTTAAGTCGGAGGTTGTCTTGATGAATCCTCATCCGTCGCACAGGATTACAAGATTGAAGGGTGTGGATATTGAGATTATGTATTGTGACTACTGTAGCCTCTTCGCAACTCATCGTGAGATTGAGCAACCTTGCAGGCACAGATCCGACTTGCTTGCCAAGCTGAAACGACTGGATAGCCTTAACGAAGGCTTCTAGCGTCTGTGGATTCGATTTATAGAAAATGCGCAAGAAAACCCACGGCTTTAGCCGTGGGATGAATTGCGTTCCAGAGTCAGGTGCTAGATGCTTAAGTTTCTGGGCCGACATATATTTGTGAGGTACTGAAATGCTTCTAGCCTACAAGTACCGTATCTACCCTAAGGTGGGGCAGGGAAGGCTGATGAAAAGCCACCTGTCCACATTGTGTGAGCTATACAACACACTTAGGGACCTGAAGATTGGTACTTGGAAACAGGAGCATGTCAGCCTGAGCAGAACCGACTTGAGGCTGAAGGCGCTAGGGCTTAGACGAGAAGACGAGAATCTTCAGGGAATACATAGTCAGGTTGTCCAGAGCGTTGCTACAAGGCTTGCGAGATCATTCAAGAACTACTTTGAGGGTAGAGCAAGATTTCCCAAAAATAAACATCCAAAGAAGTATCTCTCTCTCACCTATCCACAATCAGGCTTCAAACTATGCAACAGTAAACTGTACCTCTCGGGGATAGGGGATGTCCGAATCTTCATGCATAGACTGGTGGAAGGTCAAGTCAAAACTTTGACTGTGAAGTACAATGCTGGACAGTGGTATGTGGTATTCGCCTGCAAAATTCCAGATCAAGAGAAGACCCCCATCGAGAAGATTCCTGATGAGCGGATCAAAGGGGGAGACATAGGACTGATTAAGTTCCTGACACTCTCAGATGCAACCACAATGGAGCCACCGAGATTTCTGAGAAAGTCTGAGGATAAGATCAAGAGGCTGCAGCGAGTAATGTCAAGAGCAAAGAAGGGTTCAAGAAATAGGAGAAAGCTGGCTTTGAGACTGGCAAAGCAACACCATCATGTAGCATGTCAGAGAGACGACCACCAAAACAAGACGCTAGCAACACTGTACAAAACCACTGATATCCTATTCTTGGAAAGACTGGCTGTAGCTAACATGGTAAAGAACCACTGCCTAGCCAAGAGCCTCCAAGACGCTTCGCCTGGAAGGTTCTTCCGTAAGGCACAATTCAAAGCCAACCTACTCGGCAAATGGTTCATGCCGGTCGACCCATGGGGTACCACACAATTCTGCCACAACTGCCTATCATGGGTGCCGAAAGACCTGAGCGAGAGAGATTATATATGCCCGAATTGCGGTGAGTCGATTCCAAGAGACGAGAACTCGGCTAAACTAATCAAGAGGATTGGTCTGTTAGGCTTCAAGCCTGACTATGCCCACGGACGGTGGGTGAATACGCCCGTAGAGTCTGAGCCTCTGCCATCCCTAAGGGGAATGGTAAGCAAAGATGTTGAAGCGGGAAGCCCACGGCTTTAGCCGTGGGAGGATGTCACAGACCTTAATGGCGGTATTTTTAAAAAAAGGGCAGTGTGGATGAGGAGACACAGGAGCGCGAAGAAAACTAGTGATTGTCGTGGCGCATTGATTCTGCTTGGTCCATAAACTTCTTGGCAAGTTCTTTGTCTCCCTGATCAAGGGCTTTCATAGCGCTTCGTATAAGTTCCTCTTTAGTCAATGGAACTGTTTCCGATTTGATTTTGCCTAAGGGTTTGGGCTCGTCTCTAGTTGCCCTATCGGCTCTAGGATTAAGTTTCTCCTTTGGAAGCTGGAAACTCAGAATTAGAAGTACAATTCCCACGATAAACAATAGTCCAATCCAATAACTGAAGACCCACCATCCCCAATACCAATAGAAGGTCGTTTGGATCACCCAAGCTGCAAATTCTGGGACATTGAATTCAGTACCACCATAAAGGTGCAGGACAAAATAATCATAAAACGTCGGAATCATGCTTATGGAAAACCAAGCGATCAGGAAAAGAATTGCAAAAACTCTCAGTAACGCTTTTCCACTTCCATCTAGTCGCTCTGGAATCCAGAACGACAACCAAAACGCTGATACCAGCCAAATGATTAGTGCGAATCGCATTTCCGGGGGATACACTTGGTCTGCATTCGGTCGTAAGATTAGGAAGGCAGGTATGATCAGTAGTATTCTGAATGTGATTCTAGGGTTCGATTTTCCTTTCCTCCAATTTATGATGTTTCTTGCTTAGTTGACATTGATTCTGCTTGGTCCATTCTTTGAGACCGTGTTCCTAAGATCAATCTTGTCTTTTGCTGGACATCTTTCTCAGCCTCTACGTTCTCAATGTCTTTGTAGCCCATTCGCGAAGACTGGTCACCGAAAAGGGAAGATTCACACTCAAACCATATTGCATCTCTGCCTAGACTAGCGGATTCGTTCGAGACAGATTAAGCTTATAAGTGCTATAGAACTACAGACCGCGCTCGCCAAAACCTAACCTCTTCAATCCCTTTCGTCTTCAAAACAGGCAAGAAATATCCCTAAACAACTCAAGGCTAACAGAATAAGAATGGAAGGGAGAGTGGAAAGTGAATTAGGCTTTCTTCCTCTTCTCCAGTGCTTCTGTTCGCTCAAGGTCTCTCTTAGCCATCTCAATTCGAGCGTCCCTTATCAACCTGTACTTCTCGTCTACTTTCTCAAGTTCTTTCCAGCCGCGCGCCTAGACCATCAGTTTACATTTTATTCCCTTTTCCGATAGGTCTATGTCTAGGACCGCTAGTTCTCCTAAAACCAATGATTCGTTCCTGTTTTATCGAGGCTAGGCTTCACAACAGATCCGTGAAAAAGATCACCTAGAGCGAGAGGCAGACAAGAGATGAACCAACCTAGAACCCAAAAATAACAGGTATCGTCTTACATTGAACTAGCAAGAAAGCTCACCCCTTCAGGGGTGGGATGAATTGCGACCAGAGTGAGACGTTTGGGGCTTAAATGTCTGGTGTTTCAATAATAATACTGGTAGTTTCATGCAGAGAACCAACACCTTCATCCTTGATCCAACAGCGGAGCAAGAGAAGATACTGAGGGATAAAGCTACCAACTGTGCCAAACTTTGGAACGAGGCAACCTACCGCAAAAGACAGGCATACATGAACTATCAACCCCTAAATTGGGAGTACAAAGACCTCTATCGAAAGTATACACCACTAATCGATTCGGCGACATCTCAACAGATCATCAGGAAGAGCAACGAGTCATGGAGGAGCTTCTTCGCATTAAAGCAGCTGGAGCGAGAAGGCAGACTGCCACTAAATATTGAGAAGGTGTGTACGCCTGGCTTCTGGAAGCGAGATGGAAAATACAGGCTGATGATGGTTCTGAGAAACGACATCTACAGCCTGAAGGATGGAGCGATGAAGCTACCAAAGAAGTTGAAGATACCCATCCAAGGCAAACCCACATGGAGTGGGAAGCAGGGAAAGGCCGAGGTCATCTATGATGAGGTTGATGGGAAGTGGCGTGTCTTTCAGGCTGTAAAGGTAAAGCCATTGTTTAAGCCGCAAGGCTCCAAGACATGCTACATCGACATCGGTATCATTAACCTGTTCACCATCTGGCTTGAAGGATGGAGGCAACCAGTAGCATACAGTGGTAGAAATCTACTCTCTGATTGGTGGTACTGGGTCACTAGAATAGCGGAATGTCAGAGCAGACTTGAAGCAGTCAACGGCAAGAAAAGTTCGAAGCGACTCAGCAAACTGTATAGGATGAGACAACGGAGATTCAGGCAAGCCATCAATGCCATGATAAGAAACATGGTAAGAGATCTATATGATCTCGGTGTTTCAAAGATTGTGATAGGAGACCTAACAGGCATCAGAGACGGCAACGATAAAGGAAAGAAGAGCAACGCCATAATCCACAACTTCTGGAGCTTCAACTACATCATTCAAAGACTGAAACATACAGCGCAAGAGTATAGGATACGGATCAAAGAAGTCAGCGAATACAAGACTTCGAGCAAATGCGTGAGATGTGGGTCAGAAAACATTGAAAGGAAAGGCAGACTCTTCAAATGCCTTAATTGTGGACTAGAAGCAAATAGGGATGCTATTGGTGTTGTAAATATAGGACTCACTCAGGGGGTTAAGCTCCCTGCGGGAGTCATTAACAGGGCGATGACACGCCCTAACCTTCTAAAGTGGGATGGAATGAGGTGGGAGCGCAACAACGCTATGACCCATCAACCGATGAACATGATAGAAGCTAGAATCCCCTGTCTTTAGGCAGGGGAGTGTCAAGGATTAAACTCACTTGACTCCATGGGTGGCCGTAGAACTCAATGAAGACCTCAGTAGTCCGGAGCGCTGTATGTCGAGAAGTACTTGATAAGCTGATAGAAAATCCAAGCGGGACGGTTGATGTTAACAAGTTGAAGCTCGAATCCAGCAAGCATCATCACCTTGAGTTTCTGCCCAAGAACTCAGAAATCCTATCTCTTGCGTCTCAAAGTGAACGGGCCAGTCTTCTCTCCGTTCTCCAACTTAAACGAGTAAGGAGCCTCTCCGGCGTAAACATCATCTCTGTGATGAGTCAACCACGTGACTGCCCTCACGGGAGATGCGCTTACTGTCCACACGAGCAAGGTGTACCTTCCAGCTATACGGGAAAAGAGCCTGCTGCGATGAGAGGACTGCAGAACATGTTCGACCCATTCCTGCAGGTCAGAAGCAGATTGGACCAACTCAAGGCGATAGGACATAGCACCAGTAAGATTGAGCTCATAATTCAGGGAGGGACCTTCCCAGCCTCGCCGATCGAATATCAAAGATCATTCATCAAAGGATGTCTTGACGCCATTACGGAGAAACCGTCAAGATCTCTGGAAGATGCTATGGAGAAAGCTACGTGGAGCAAGAACAGAAACGTTGGAATAACAGTCGAGACACGACCGGACTATACGAAGAAAGATGACGTCGACAATATGCTCTTAATGGGCGTTACCAGAGTAGAGGTGGGGGTTCAGAACCTCTACGACGACGTCTATGATTTGGTCGATAGAGGTCACCACTTGGACGCAGTCATAGAGTCATTCCAGACCTTGAAGGACTCAGGCTTGAAGATTGTTGCTCATATGATGCCCGGTCTACCCGGCTCCAATGCTCAGAGGGATCTTGAAGCCTTCAGGAGGCTCTTCGAAGATCCAAGACTCAAGCCCGATATGTTGAAGATCTACCCCTGCCTCGTGTTGAAAGGAACCAAGCTTCATAATTGGTGGCTTAAAGGATCATACCGTCCATACGAGCTTGAAGAATCGATTGAGCTTCTAAGTCAGATCAAGAAGATGGTTCCACCGTGGATTAGGATAATGCGGATACAGAGGGATATTCCCGCCTACCTTATCCTCGCAGGTGTTAAGAGAGGAAATCTTCGAGAGATGGTCCTCAAGACGATGAGTGAGAAAGGCCTGAAGTGCAGATGCATCAGATGCAGAGAGGTAGGACACAGACTCAGAAGAAAAGAACACCTTCCCCAGACAGACAATCTGAGGCTCATGACTCGCACATACGAGGCATCAGAAGGTATGGAAGTGTTCATCTCAATAGAAGATCCTGACTCTGGGTGTTTAGTCGGCTACACTAGACTGAGAATACCTTCAGATAGTGCTCACAGAAAAGAGATTGCAGGAAAAGCAGCTGGTATAATACGCGAAATACACGTCCTAGGTCCCCTAGTCCCAGTTGGAGAGTCGGTTCCAGATGTGTGGCAGCATAAGGGGTTTGGATCCCGTCTCCTGGGTAAGGCCGAGGAGATAGCTGCTAGCAACTATGGGTGCAGGAAGATTCTTGTGACGAGCGCCCTTGGCTCGAGAAGATACTTTATGAAGTCTGGATATTCTCTAGAGGGTCCCTACATGTCAAAGAGCCTGCATGAGCCGGAAACTAGGGCTGATACCGAGTAGCGGTGAGATGAAGACTTGCAGTCTACTGATGAGCTGAAGGGCTACACTGGAAGAGCCTACAAGATTCTCAGTGATGCAAAAACCTCGATAGGTGATAGGATAAGAATCGTTAAGGACGGGGAGATCTACAAAGGGGGACTGATGCCCCGATCAGAGTCAGGGGATGATCTCCACGTGGTCATCAAGATTGGAAGCGGCTACAATATTGGGGTCAATATATCATCAGTGAGTAAGATCGAACGGATTGGGATCGGGGCTAAGCCTGCCTTTACAAGCACGATCCAACCATCAGGCAAGAAGGGACTCGAACGGATCGACATAATCAGCACAGGAGGGACAATAGCAAGCAGAGTTGACTATAGGACAGGAGCGGTTCAACCCGCCCTATCTGCCGCCGATCTATACAGCGCTGTTCCCGAACTCTCTGAGTTGGCCGATGTAAACGCTCATATTCTCTATAGTGAGTTAAGCGAGAACATGGCGCCGAGGCATTGGGTCGGAATGGCCCAAGAGATCTCGGAGGCTGTGAAGTCCGGTACACATGGCGTTGTTGTCTGTCATGGAACGGACACGATGGCTTACACGTCAGCGGCTCTGAGCTTCATTCTAGGAAACCTTCCCGTTCCTGTCATCCTCGTCGGTTCCCAAAGATCTTCAGACAGGCCGAGCTCAGACGCTGCCTCCAACCTTATGGGTGCAGTGGCCATGGCCTCAAAGGCCCCCTTCGCGGAAGTGGCGGTCGCAATGCATGGTGGTTCCTCAGACAAGACCATTACAGTTCATAGAGGGACAAAAGTTAGGAAATGCCATACAAGCAGTCGGTACGCTTTCAAATCTATAAATTCCCCCCCACTCGCAGCTTATGATCTGCAGACCGCCTCGCTTGAGATGATTTGTTCCGATTACTCCAGGCGGGATCCCACGAGAAGACTTGAATTAAGGACAAACTTCAACGAGAAAGTCCTCTTGCTGAAGTTCTACCCCGGAATGAGTGATGCAATAATCAAATGGGCAAACGATGAACGATACTCGGGAATAGTTCTCGAAGGCACGGGTCTAGGACACGTGAGCAAAAATCTCCAAGAGTCTATCCAAGAAGCGATTGAAAGAGGCACACTAGTTGGGATGACTTCACAGTGCCTCTGGGGTAGAGTCAACATGAACGTCTATGCTACAGGCCGCGACCTTTTGGACCTAGGAGTGGTGCCTTTAGAGGACATGCTCCCAGAAACAGCTCTGGTCAAGACAATGTGGGCACTGGGTCAAACAAAAAATCTCGAGAAGGTCAAGAACATTCTCACTACAAACATAGCCAGAGAGATTACTCAAAGAACTATGCCCGAGGACTCAATTTGGTGAATGTTGACTATCAAGAGATTGGACTGAAAGTAGGACTGGAGATACACCAACAACTAGACACGAGACACAAGCTCTTTTGCAGCTGCCCCACAGAGCTCTCTGAGAAACCCAACATAAATTTCACTCGGATACTCAGACCCACCCAGAGCGAGTTGGGCCAAGTCGACCAAGCAGCACTGTTCGAATTCAAGAAAGAGAGAACAATAGAGTATGAAGTGTCCAGCGATACTTCATGTCTTGTTGAAATGGATGAGGAGCCTCCGCACAAACTGAATGAGGAGGCGATCGACGTCGCCCTCACAGCATCTTTGCTTATGAATTCGAAACCTGTAGACGAGATACACGTGATGAGAAAGATAGTCATAGACGGCTCAAACACGACAGGTTTCCAGAGAACATGCGTAATCTCTCTAGGTGGCGTCATAGGAAAGAATGAGAAGGTAGGAATCCAACATCTGAGCGTAGAAGAAGACGCAGCCAGGAAGATTGCAGAGTCTGGACAGATCACAACCTACAGAATCGATAGACTTGGAATCCCACTCATAGAGATTGCAACAGCACCCTCCATAAAGTCACCTGAAGAGGCTGAAGAGGTCGCCCTGGAAATAGGGAGATTGTTGAGGGCGACAAGAAGGGTCAAGAGAGGACTTGGAACAATACGCCAAGACCTCAACATCTCGACGAGACAAGGTGCACTCATAGAGATCAAAGGCGTACAGAAGCTTGAACTAATACCCAAAATTGTTGAGGGCGAGGTAGCGAGACAACTTGCACTTCTAAAGATCAAAAATGAACTCGAGGCTAGAGGCGTTAAAGAGAACGATTTGAAAAGGGAATTCCTGGAAGTCTCAGCAATATTCGCCGAGACTAAGTCCAAGGTTCTGTCATCAACTCTTAAGAAAGGAGGAATAGTTCTGGCAGTTATGCTTCCGAGATACAGAGGATTGCTGGGTGCAGAGCTTCAGAACGGCCATAGACTAGGGACGGAGATGGCTCAGAGGGCAATCTACTGGGGAGGGGTTGGTGGAATCTTCCACACAGACGAGTTGCCGAACTACGGTATATCCCAAGAAGAGGTGCTTGAACTCAGGAAGAAGCTGAACGCATCAGAAGATGACGCAGTCGCCTTTGTTGCCGATTCTGAAGAGAGAGCTCAGGAAGCTCTGAGAGCGGTGATCGAGAGGGCAAGGGAATGTCTCACCGGCGTTCCAGAAGAAACTCGTGCTGCTAATGATGATGGAACAAGCAGATATATGCGGCCAAGGCCCGGCGCCGCAAGAATGTATCCGGAGACTGATGTGCCTCCAGTGACCGTGACTGAAGAGAGGCTTTCTAGATTAAGAATGAGCCTTCCAACCATGCCAGATGATATTGTAAACCAGCTGGCCGCGACCTACAAGATTAACAAGAAACTGGCCGAGCAGCTGGTAAACTCTGATTACTTGCAACTCTTCGAAAATATCACGCGGGACACCGGTGTCGCCCCATCATTCGTAGCCACCAGCCTAACAGAGATAATCAAAAGTCTCAACAGAGAAGGGGTTCCGACAGAGAATCTTAGCGACGAGAAGATTATCGAAGTCTTCAAAGCAGTTGATTCAAATCTAACTGCGAAGGAGTCGGTTCCTGACCTTCTGAAATGGCTAGCTCAAAAACCAGGGGCAGATGTCAAGAACGCTGTTGAAGGACTTGGTCTGGCCACTATCTCAGATAATGAATTGAGAGACAGAGTGAATGCCTTACTTGAAAGGAATACTGAGCTGCTGAAACAAGAAGGCGGATCATCGACTGGAAGATTAATGAATATAATTATGTCGGAAGTTAGGGGTAAGGTGGAGGCAAAGAAGGTAAGTGAAATACTGAGAGAAGAGATCGCTAGGCGGCTAGGCAAAGCCTAGCGTTGCACGGCCGACGTCCTCCTCTGATAATAGTCAGCCTGTGATCTCGTCATCCTTCAGTATTGCGTAGCCATCAGGATCGAAATCGTTCAATATCAAGGTTCAAGTAGGGTGTTAGCGCGCTCTCTTCGCCAATGGTCTCAAAGGGTGCTCCGCACAGGCTGCATATCCGCTCCTCCATGACTGCCGTGACCTGCTGCGTCCTCATATCGTTGGTTATGACAGCAATTCCCTTCTCAGCGTCGTCCGGATGTTCCTCGGAATTGGAGCAGCCGAACAGTAGCCAAGTCGTCCACCTCGGCTCCTCAGATGACTCGCACAATTCAATGACACCTGACTACAGTAGGTGAGCAATAGCGTATAACTTTTATGGAGTACTCAGTGACTTTACATTGAACTAGCAAGAAAGCCCACCCCTTCAGGGGTGGGATGAATTGCAACCAGAGTGAGACGTCTGGGGCTTAAATGTCTTGGTGTTTCAATAATAATACAGGTAGTTTCATGCGGAGAACCAACACCTTCATCCTTGCCCCAACAATGGAGCAAGAAAGAACACTGAGGAATAAAGCCACCAACTGTGCCAAACTTTGGAATGAGGCAACCTACCGCAAAAGACAGGCATACATGAACTATCAACCCCTAGATTGGAGATGCAAAGACCTCTATCGAAAGTACACACCACTAATCGATTCGGCGACATCTCAACAGATCATCAGGAAGAGCAACGAGTCATGGAGGAGCTTCTTCGCATTAAAGCAGCTGGAGCGAGAAGGCAGACTGCCACTAAATATTGAGAAGGTGTGTATGCCTGGATACTGGAAGCGAGATGGAAAATACAAGCTGATGATGGTTCTGAGAAACGACATCTACAGCCTGAAGGATGGAGTGATGAAACTACCCAAGAAGATGAAAATAACCATCCGAGGCAAGACAAGATGGGGTGGCAAGCAGGGAAAGGCCGAGGTCATCTATGATGAGGTTGATGGGAAGTGGCGTGTCTTTCAGGCTGTAAAGGTAAAGCCATTGTTTAAGCCGAAAGGCTCCAAGACATGCTACATCGACCCCGGCATAATCAACCTGTTCACCATCTGGCTTGAAGGATGGAGACAACCAATAGCATACAATGGAAGAAACCTCCTAGCAGATTGGTGGTACTGGAATAGGAGAATAGCGGATTGCCAGAGCATGCTTGAAGCAGTCAACGGCAAGAAGAGTTCGAAGCGACTCAGCAAACTCTACAGTATAAGGCAACGGAGATTCAGGCAGGCCATCAACACCATGATAAGGGTCATGGTAAGAGATCTATATGATCTCGGTGTTTCAAAGATTGTGATAGGAGACCTAACAGGCATCAGAGATGACAATAGCAAAGGCAAGAAGAGCAATTCAATGATCCACAACTTCTGGAGTTTCAACTATATTATTCAAAGACTGGAACATACAGCGCAGGAGTATGGGATACGGGTCAAAGAAGTCAGTGAATACAAGACTTCAAGCAGATGCGTGAGATGTGGGTCAGAAAGTATTGAGAGAAAAGGTAGACTCTTCAAATGCCTTAACTGTGGATTGGAGGCTCATAGGGATGCTATTGGTGTTGTAAATATAGGACTCACTCAGGGTGTTAAGCTCCCTGCGGGAGTCATTAACAGGGCGATGACACGACCTAACCTTCTAAAGTGGGATGGAATGAGGTGGGAGCGCAACAACGCTATGACCCATCAACCGATGAACATGATAGAAGCTAGAATCCCCTGTCTTTAGGCAGGGGAGTGTCAAGCTTCTACGGGGATCGCAACAATGAGACGGCACGGTGGAGATTGGTCTTTAGATTCTCATTAAACGTGACCAACTCATTGGCGCTCTCGACGAAAGCCTCTCTTACCTTTTGTGCATGCGGATTACGCTTTTGAATACTAGATATCGTCTCCCAGCTTTCTTGCATGCCCTCAAGATTCTGAAGAGTTCTCTCCAAGGATTCTGTTACATATCTTGGAAGTTTCTGGTCAAAAGCAATTCTATTCAAAGTGGAAGAGAATGTTAGAAGCGCATGGTGATGAAGTACCTGGATGGCCGCCATTGCCTTGTCATGCTCCTCAACTGTGCTCTTTGTGACGGTTGTTCCGCATTCTGTCAAGACTTTTATGAACTCCTCGGTTATTGGGCCGCCTCTTGCGGCAATTGCAATGCACCTCTTGCCTTTGATGTCTTTAACTTGCGGGCCAAATAGTGGGTGCAGACTGAGGTATTCTATCCTGTCAGGGGTGTTCTTCGCGATAAGGTCGGTGATGCCAGTCTTCACAGACGCGAGATCGATAAGGAGGGATTGCGTTTCCATTTTTCGCCCGATGCGTCGACACACACTGACAGTCTGGTCTATGGGAACGGAGACCATGATAATGGTGCTCTTATGCGCCTCTTCGAGCGGTATCCAATCAACGCCTAGGCTGTCTGCAGCTTCGCCTGCTCTCCTATCGTCTCGGGAGGCTATCCTCACGCTTTGGACTCTGTCTTTCAGAATTCTGGCCAAGAGAAGGCCCATCTTACCAGAGCCCCCGACGATTGAAACAGTGAGCTTCGAAGATGATCCTTGATGAGTCACGAATGTCAGACCCCTTTTTACGAAGAATAAGCTTTCGTCTGATTGAAGTATGTATTATGGTCTTCTCTGAACATCGACGGCAAGCTCTATTATTTCTCTGAAGATCCGCCTAGTAAGTTCAGGATTGAGTCCCAGACTCTCGGCCTGTGAGGCGACTCTCTCCAGTAATTCTTTCTCCCGTTGCTCATCTCGAATAGGAATTCCGCTCTTTGTCTTCACTAAAGCAATTCGCTTTGCCAGCGTCACACGCTTTTCGAGGAGCGTGAGTATTTGATCGTCTAATCCATCGATGTGATTTCTTAACTTGACCATTTCTTCCGTCAACGTCGGTCTCCCGCAAGGGCTATGTTTTCAAAATGAATGAAGAGAAGGTAGCAGAAAGAAGGCGGGATTGGTGGCAATGCTCATTTCCTTTTCAGATCGATCCATTTCTTGTTAAGTCTTGTCATTCCTTCCCAGCCGCGATCCATGAACAATGCATCTACCGTCGTAATGGCGCCCATCGCTTCAATAACAGCATAGATTCTTCCCAGCAATGTTGCATCTCTTCTTGTTATCGGGGTTAGCATCTCTTCCTTCAGTGTCTTCATGTTGATTGAAGGTTGTTCCACGGAGACTGTTGGCGTAGGCTTTACAGCGACTCGAACAACGACATCCTCGCCGTTAGTCATTCCTCCTAATACCCCGCCCGCGTTATTCGTCTTGAATCTGACTTTGCCATTTTCAAGGTAAGGATGGTCATTGAATTCTGAGCCCTTCATATCGCTGCACTTGAATCCGGCTCCAAATTCAATGCCCTTAACCGCTCCTATACTCATTATGGCATGCGACAATATTGCACTGAATTTATCGAAGACAGGTTCACCCAAGCCGCCCGGAATATTGTGAATAATTAGTTCTACGACGCCTCCTGCAGTGTCTCCTTCTTTCTTTATTTCGGTAACTTTCCGTATCATTTTCTCGGCTGCTTCATTATCCGGACAATTTATCTCATTCTTGCGGTAGCCCTGCTTGATCTCTTCAAAACTCATCTCCCCGGCTCTTATTCCCATGCATTCCTTCGTGTAGGCGATTACCTCAATATGATCTCGGGCGAGAATGATCTTCGCCAAAGCTCCAGCGGCAACTCTTCCGACCGTTTCTCTTCCTGAGGCTCTGCCTGCACCGCACCAGTCGGCGGCATCTCCATACTTTAGAAAGTAAGTGTATTCTGCATGTCCCGGCCTGATCAGATCCTTGTATCCACGGTATTGGTCTATGTGGACCTGTTGAGTGTCAACATTGTAGACAATCATTCCTATGGGGGCACCTGTTGTTATCTTGTCTTGGCCGATTCCAGCAAAGATGTGAACCTGATCAGTTTCTTTTCTTGGAGAATCAAGTTGGCCTTGTCCGGGGCGTCTCTTGTCCATCTCTTTCTGGATCATTTCGTCAGTAATCTCCATTCCGGGTGGGACGCCGTCGACAATTACGGCTAGGCCGCTTCCTTTACCTATTCCGTAAGATTCTCCACATGTTGTGACCCTAAACATCCTGCCAAACGTATTCCCTAACAATGGACTACCCCTCCAATTTCATCCTCGCGCCCAGATTCTTCATTATTTCAACATAGCTGGGGAATGTTACGCTTATAGCTTGAGCCGTATCAATCTCCGTCTTTCCATCAGCAATCATCCCTGCGAGACTCAAAGCCATGACGACACGATGATCGTTATGGCCACTTACCTTCGTTCCCTTCAGCCTACTGTGCTCAATAATCATTCCGTCATCAGTCTCCTTGATTCGGGCACCCAACTTGGAGAGTTCTTCGGTCATCACGGAGATTCTATCTGTTTCTTTTATTCTAGCGTGAGAAACGTTCTTTATAGTAGTCTTGCCCTCGGCGTAGCATCCTATTACCGCCATTGCGGGCAATGCGTCAGGAGTGTTGTTAAGGTCAAGTTCACACCCAAGCAGTCGTGCCCTGTTGACCACGATCCTCCTCTCGCTCGTCTCAATGTCTGAGCCCATTCTCCTGAGATAGTTCACGACCTCTCTGTCTGCTTGAGTATCCTTCAGATCTAGATCCTTAATGGCGAGATTGCATCCGAGCATAGCGCCTGCCACAAGTACGAATGTTGCCGAACTCCAATCTGCAGGAATTGTCCGCCTAAACGAAGGGTATCTCTGTTTTCCAGGAACAATGATCGTCTTGAAAGCTCTGTTATCATATCTTATGCCGAGTTCATCTAGCCACTTTAATGTCATTTCAATATAGGGCATCTCACAGGGATTCAAGATCTCTATCTCGGTGTCATGATCCAATAAGGGACAGGATATCAAAAGACTAGACAGGTATTGTGAACTCCCACAATCCAGCGTTGTTTTTCCACCCTTCATTTTTCCCCGCACTTCTATAGGGGGGCAACCATTATTGTTGACGGAGAAGGCTGTTGCACCAAGATTTCTCAATGCTGACAGCAGAGGCTCAACAGGCCTTTTTCTTATTGACTCGTCACCGTCGATAGTTATTCTCTTGTTTGCCAGCGTGGCGACAGACGCGATGAAGTTCGTCGTTGTTCCCGAATTGAGTGTATTAATCGTACCTTTTCTCACGTTAGGATGTCCATTGAAGCCGATAATCTCAAACTCGCCTTCAGTCTTTCTAATGATCCTTGCCCCTAATGCTGAGCATGCGTCTATTGCGGCATTCGTGTCTTCTGACTCCAACACGTTCTTGAGGGTCGATTTTCCTTCGGCAAGAGAAGCGAATATGAAAGCGCGAATTGTGTACGATTTTGAACTTGGTACATTTGATTCTCCGCTGATCTCTTCAGTCTTCTCAACTATCAGCTTCATCTAGCGTTTGCTCCTGAATCTCCAATGAATGGCGTTTCTTCTGTATCTGTAATTGGTCTGTGGACCGTGAGCATATTGATGCATGAAATAGCTTCTGTCAGTGTTGAGCAATACTCTGTTTTCTGAGAAACTAACCCGGTCTTTCGGGCAGATCAATTGAGGCTCATTCTTTCATATATCGCTCTGAGATCGTCAATGGTTAGTTGACCTGGCGCTGTCTCGGCTCCTCTCTCTAGGGAAGCAATTGTAAAAAAGGATCCAAAGATCGGGCAGACTATTCTGGAGATCTTCCCATGTTCACCCATTGCGAAACACACAAGCTTGAGTTCTCTGGATGCTTCTTGCAAGAAGGCTAGTGTGACAAGGTTGTCTTGAAGGGATTTAGCGCTCGTAACAATTTTGCAGACATCAGGTCTGTATTTTGAGATCTTTCTTAAAACTTCCTTTAATTCTCGTAGAGGGGGGGTCGATTCTAGATTGTGATTAGAGATTATGGTTTTGGCTCCCGATGATCGGATCGCATCTATTCTGTCGCGAAGGTTTTCAGCTGAGTCTTCAAGATCGATGTAATCAAATCCAGAGTGAGCTGCGTCGAGGAGAATCTGAAATCGCTCATCTTCGCTACCTGTGAACTTTCCGCCCTGCTTGACTGTCCTGTTTGCTGCTATTCTAGGAATCTCTGTCCGCAAGCTGAGCCCTTCCAGTTCCAACGGTTGCCTTAAGTGGTCGAGTCTAATCTCCACAAAATCGGCTCCTTTATGCTCAGCCATTCTCTGAAGCGTCCTAACCTCGTCCGCGGATCGTGGCATGATGGAGAGACAAATCTTGGGTTTCACCGTTCTATCACCGATTCCTCTTCGACTTTGATTCCGAAGTGTCTTCCACCGGTCTCGATTCTTGCCAAAATCCTGTCTCCGGGTTTAATTTCTGAGATCGATTGTGATCCTTGTTTTGTGACCAGTCGAACAGTCTCGGCGTTCTGGAGGATTACATTGAAGTTGCGGCCTTCGCTTCTGGCTTCAAGCATCATCATTGGTCGCCATTCTATCTTAACTCTGCAGATGTTGGTTGTTCTAGTATTCCCTTCTGAGTCAACTATCATGACTTCGTCTCCGCTCTTGAGTTCGGAAAGGTAGCGAGTCCTCTCGGGATTGGTTAATAGATAGGATGCTACTGGGCCGGCGTTAACCCGGAAAGGTCTTGTTTCAACATGGGGGTTCTCTACGGTCTCTGACTCTACAAGGAAGAGGCCTGACGACTGGCTTCCAACAAGTACGCCTTCTCGCGTCTTCATCAGGTCGCATGTGTCGATGCAGACTCTAGCGCCCGTGCCTAAAGGCTTAAGGCGAACGACCTCAGCCTCGGTTAAATCAACCTTGAATAGCACTTTCTTTACTGTGTTGCCGACTTTGGCTATTTCATCAGTGTTCGAGGCTTTGTAGATAACTCCGTCCGCCCCCAACTCCAACGTTTCGATTGCGAGTCTTGCTTCATCTGGACTCGATATCTCCACTATTATCTCCGATTTGCTTCGTGACTTTGCGATTATGTTCTCCAACGGGATAGTCTTCCAGTTTGTGCATCTAAGAATGATGTACCTGGCTCCAAGGTTAGCAACCTCTGCAACCTTCGCTTCGTCCTGACCGGTCTCTACGGTCACCCTGACTGCTATTTCTCTTGACGTGGTCTTTGCTGAGAGAATACCTTCGGATTCCTTGAACTCTACTATTCTTATATCGGCGTCGTTGAAGGAGCCGGCAATCGGCTTCATGAAGGTTTGGGCTAGTGGTAGGTCCTTTGGGGAAACCATCAAGACGTCAGCAATTTCTGAGGCGGTGGTCATAAGCTTCTGTCTTATCGTGTCCGACAGCTCGGCAGGTATCTCGATCCATAGTCGTTTCAACTTTTTTCACTGACCATTCTAACTGCCGTTTGAACGTCGCTGCCCTCATGTACAATGGCTGAGAGTGCTTTGGTCATCAGTTCGGGGTTGTGATGTTGGAAGACGTTCCTCCCAATGGATACGCCAGCCGAACCGGCCTTCATTGAGTCGCAGACCATCGTGAGGAAATCTTCAAGGCTTTCTGTCTTGGGTCCGCCTGCGATTACTATCGGGACTGGGCAGCTGGCAACTATTTCTCTGAAAGTCTCTCTGTCTCCGGTATAGTTTGTCTTGATAATGTCTGCGCCGAGCTCTGCCCCGACTCTGGCTGCGTGGGCAACGGCTTTGGGGTCGTGCTCACTCTTTACAGCTGGACCCCGGGGGTACATCATAGCCAAGAGTGGTATTCCGAGTTCGTCGCATCGGTCTGCTATTCTTCCAAGTTTGCTGAGCATATGGTGTTCCTTGGGTGCCCCAACGTTTATGTGAACTGAGACTGCGTCTGCGCCCAGTCTGATTGCCTCGATAACTGTGCAGACTTGGCGTTTCCATAGCGGGTCTGGTCCGAGTGATGTGCTTCCGGAGAGGTGTATTATCAGGCCTGTTGGTCCTGTTTCTACGTTCTTCGCTATCCCTTTGTGAACGAGGATTGCATCCGCACCTCCCTGGTTGAGTTTTTGAATGATGCTCTTCATATCTGTCAGTCCTTGGATCGGACCTACGGATACGCCGTGGTCCATCGGAATGATGACCGTTCTGCTATCCTGTCTGAATATTCTCTGGATTCTTCGTCTCTTGCCAATATCCATGGACATCACCTCCTAGAGGTAGCCGATTGTCTTGAAATACTCCGAGTTCAATATCGAGCAACCTGCCGCTCCTCTGACAGTATTGTGGCCGAGCACTATGTACTTGATGCCGTCAAGAGCGGTATCGTTCATAATGCGTCCGACGACTACTGACATTCCTCTCCCACTCATTCTATCTAGTCTAGGTTGGGGTCTATCCTCTTCATGCCTGACGATTATCGGATTCTTCGGCGCTGTCGGTAACCCTAGTCTTTGAGGTTCGCCTTGGAAATTCGCCATGACATCGGCCACCGCTTCGGGTGTTGCTTCCTTCTGCGTCTCGATGAATACGGCCTCAACGTGCCCGTCTATAGTGTTGACTCTGTGACAGCTAGCAGAAACCTTGAACTCTGCAGGTCTCTTTGGTTCTCCCATGATCTTCAAGGTCTCTTTCTGAACCTTCTCCTCTTCATTCTTGATGAAGGGTATCACGTTGTCCACTATGTCCAGTGAGGCGACGCCGGGATATCCAGCTCCAGAGATGGCCTGCATAGTCGATACTAGGATCCTCTTTATCCCGAATTCTTCCTGCAACGGTTTGAGTGAGAGGGTCAATATTGCAGTCGTGCAGTTTGGATTGGTGACGATGGCGCCCTTCCAGCCTCTCCTTCTTCTCTGCTCATCGATCATTGTCGAATGCTCACAGTTGACCTCAGGATTGAGAATTGGAACATCGTCGTCCATTCTGTGAGATGAGGCGTTGCTGAAGACCATGTAACCTTCTCTGGCAAATTCCTCCTCGGCGCTGCCAGCCTCCTCAGTAGGCAAGGCTGAGTACACTACGTCTACATCGCCTATCAGTTTGGGCTCGACGGGAAGGACTTCAAGATCCTTAACGTCATCGGGAATAGGAATTGGAAGTCTCCATTTGGCGAGCTGCCCATACTTCATACCGATACTCCTCTCTGAAGCGGCGACGGCGACTATCCTGAACCATGGATGTCCCTGCAGTACCTCAATGAATTTCTGACCGACCATGCCGGTTGCTCCAAGAATGGCCACTTTCAACATTCCTAGTTCACACCTAATTCTTGCCTGATCAATGAGAGAGCTTTGTCCTTCTCAGCATTATCTACAAAGATCAGAATACTGGAGGTGATGGTGAGTATTCCGAAGATGTTGATATCGTTTCTTCTGAGAACTTCTGAGATCTTGCCGACGACTCCCGGGGTCTCCTCAAGTCCGACCCCTTTGACCCTCAAATAGGCGAGGCTCTTACGAACGGTCATAGAAACAGCCTCGCGATGTCTCAGCAAGACTTTGTGAAAGTCACTGTACAACGGATCGATACCTTCTTTCTGTGAAACATAAAGGATTATTGAGTCAGAGTTCGCTGACAAGCCGAGAATCTCTGAATACCTCTCAATCGTCTCGGCTAGTTCTGAGATTATCTTTGGGTTTCCGGAGAGTCCCTGACCGATCACCATGAAGGCTGATGCTGGATTGGCTGTGGCTATATCAACCTCAAGTTCGGAGGCTATTGCCCCCGTGACCTTGGTTCCCTCCACCTCAAGGCTGCCTCTTGAGAAGTTGATGACTCTGGCGTCTATCAAGGGATCTTTGTACTTGAGAGCTTTTCTATGTATGAACTTTTGACCTGAATCTGCGAGTCCAACTAGGGTATTGACATCAACTCTCTCAAGCCTCTTGGCATCTGGTACCAGTTTTGGGTCTGCTGTCATTATTCCGTCCGAGTCTGTTACCAGAATTACTTCGTCAGCCCTTAAGGCTCTGGCTAGAATAAACGCTGTTGTATCACTGCCGCCTCTTCCGATTGTGCTTATGGCCCCCTTTATCGTCCGACCGACAAATCCTGCTATGACTGGGACGACTCCGTCCCTTAACAACGGATATATGCGATTCCTGATTCTTTGCTCACACTCGGTAAGGATTGGGTTTGCATTGGAGAAGTTCTCGTCGGTAATTATGGGCCAGTCCTCATCGGTTGGGTCGAAATATCTGACGCGCATCCCCTCGGACTTTAAGGTGGCAGCGAATACTCTTGCACTTGTTCTTTCGCCCATCGAGAGGATATCATCAGCATCGTGTTTCTCAACTACTTTTCCAGAAGAGTTCTGCAGAATATCAAGAAGGGCATCAGTGGTCTTGCCCATTGCAGAAACGACTACCACAACCTTGACTCCTCTCGTGATTTCTCTCGTGACGGACTTTGCGGCCTTCCTTATTCTTTCGCTATCAGCTAGACTCGTGCCGCCGAACTTTGCAATTATAATTCTTTTTGTTCTGACTTGCTCCGCTGATGTGGCAGAGCGCACTTCCAAAGGAGTCTTCTTCAAGCTACTTGCTTCTAGATGTCTGGTACACTTAAAAGACCATTTGTTAGGAATCGTTGGCGACTGGGCAGGTACGCCTAGTGTAACAACCTGTGTAAACGCCATCACCGAAAAAGTGGACACCCATATTCTTCGCCTGCTATGTGAATTGGAAACTCCGTTTCTGTCCGAGATATATTAATCTATCGAAGCGATTCCTGATATTCCGTAACGGATCCCCAAGATAAGGAACAAATCAAGACAGTCAAGGACCCACGGTTAAAACCGTGGGCTTGAAATGGTGGTATTGATGCAAACTTTGACTAGATGGCCCGGCCATCATGGTCGGGTTAGCGGCGTGAAAGGCTACAAGAACGGTAGAATGCGAGACCTAGTTCTACCCTCTTCGCCAGAACCACTCAATGGCATGGTCACCAAAATTGGCGGCCTAAGCCTTCCATGCAACGTCGAAAGTCACAAAACTCCGAAAGGAGGGTGTTTATCGCCAGCTCTGAGAATACCTGTTGTGGGCGTTAATGGGAAACCATTGATGCCTACAACTCCTCAGAGAGCTAGAAAGTTAATCAAAGATGGATTAGCGGAGAAACATTGGAACAAACTTGGGCAGTTCTACATACAAATGCTAAGACAAGTTGGCACTGAAATACAACCAATTTGCCTTGCCGTTGATCCGGGGAGTAAATGGGATGGAGTGGCAGTAGTTTCTAAAGAGGTTGTCTTAACAAGTGGTATGCTTGTGCTTCCATCAAGAATTGTTAAGAAACTTGAACAGCGTAGAGAAATGCGCAGAGCAAGACGGTACAGGAACACTCCTAGAAGGGCTAAACGTTTTGATAATAGACGTAGGCCTGATGGCTGGATTGCTCCAAGCCAGAAAGCGAAAGTAGACTTCCGTATTGGGGCTGCGGACGAATTATGCAAAATCTATCCAATCAGCCGATTTGTAGTGGAAGATGTTCGGTTCAACCACTACAAGAAGAGATGGGGTAAACATTTCAGCACCGTTGAGATTGGCAAAGCAAGATATTATCAACACTTGAAGGAGAAGGGAGAACTTGTACTCTGTACTGGCGTTGAGACTGCCAAGTATAGAGAGAAATTTAGATTACCAAAGAATAGTAAGAAGAACAGTCTAACTTGGGATTCCCATGCTGTAGATGCTATCGCTATTGGGTGTGCAGAGTTAAGCTGTGAAAATTCCTACCCACCTGAGTTCTGGGTATGGAAACGCTTCGAGTACACTAGGCGTCAGCTCCACAGGCTTGAACCTGACAAGGGTGACATCCGCAGAAGGTACGGTGGTTCATGGAGTATTCCACCATTTAGGAAAGGTGACGTAGTACAGTATCAGAACAGACTTGCTAGAGTTGGAGGATTCATGGATGGCCTATCACTGCATAGATTTAGTCTGACAAACAAACGTTTTACACAGACTGCGAAACTAGAAGAGTGCAAGCGACTTTTCAATCAGCAAATATTCAGTAGGTACGAGGCCCCCCAATTCCTCCCACCCATAAATGGTGTGGGTTTCCTTGGGGGATCTTGATGAAATCAGGGAGGATCGGGTAGATTGTGTGGCATTTTCGGAGTTGTCTTGAAGGAAGACAGAGCCGCACCGATCATACATAGCGCATTAAAGCGTCTTGAGTACAGAGGCTACGACTCAGTAGGTATTAGCACGGTCTCGAACAAGGGTTTGGAGACGAAGAAGGACCGTGGGTCGATCGAAGAAGTAAATCTGAAGCTGCAGTTAGATGAGATGGACGGAAGCGTTGGTGTGGGCCACACCAGATGGGCTACGCATGGTATGCCCTCAATGGAGAATGCCCACCCCCATTACAGCTGTAAGTTCGATGTTGCGGTCGTACATAATGGAATAATAGAGAATTTTCTAGAGCTGAGGAAGGAGCTTGAGGGAAGAAACCACGTATTCAGATCGAGGACAGACACTGAAGTTATCCCTCATCTTGTTGAAGAGTATCTGGCAGACGGCGAAGATTTTGTAGAGGCGGTAAGGCTTGCCGCCAAACGGCTAGAGGGCTCATACGCAATTGCGGCAATCTCAACCGCCCAACCTGACGTAATCGTCTGTGTCAAAAAGGAGAGCCCACTTGTAATCGGACTCGGAAGCTCTGCTAAGTATTGTGCGTCAGATATCTCCGCCTTCTTGCCCCTTACTAGAAGAGCCATTGTCTTAGAAGAAGAAGATCTTGCTGTCCTTGAATCAGACAGAGTTAGGCTGACTAATCTCAAGACTGGCCAAGAGCTGGAACGAGAAGTCCTAGAGATCACCTGGAGTGCTGAAGATGCAACAAAAGCTGGGTATAGGCATTTCATGATTAAAGAGATTCATGAGCAACCCTCAGCAATCAGGAACGTCTTAAGGATACAGCCGATATATTATGGGTTGATGGCGTCCAAGTTAGACAAGGCCAAGCAAGTATTTCTGCTTGCTTGCGGCACGTCTTATCATGCCTGTCTCGCGGCGTCTTATCTGTTCACTAAGTTGGCGGGACTCCGCACGCAGCCTGTGATCGCTTCTGAGTTTACTGAGCAGTACGGTCATACAGTTGATGAGCATTCGGTCATCTTGGCGGTTAGCCAATCTGGTGAGACTGCAGACACACTTGAAGCCGTACGTGTCGCAAAGAAGATGGGCGCCTCCATACTCGGCATCACGAATGTTATGGCTTCGACTCTTACAAGGCTCTCCGAGGTTTACATAGGTCAGAATTCGGGGCCTGAGGTGGGTGTTGCCGCAACCAAGACCTTCACGTCTCAAGTCTCAGTTCTGACAAATCTTGCCCTTGTCCTAGCTGAGAAGCGGAAGACACTCTCCGATGAAGAATTGGCGAAGCTCAAGAGAAGCCTCCGGGACGTACCAACAGCAATGGAGAAGGCCCTGTTGACAGAACCCAGGGTTCGTGAGTTGGCGAAGAAGTATAAAGATAGATTGAGTTTCTGTTTCTTGGCACGGGGTATAAATGTAACCACCGCCTTGGAGTCGAGGCTGAAGCTTCTTGAGCTGACGTATATTCCTTCTCTTTCGTATCCGGCGGGTGAGAGCAAGCACGGCTTCATCGCTGTTGTTGAGCCACAATACCCGATAATCTTCATCGCTCCAAAAGACGCGACGCATCATAAGATTATTGGAAACATCATGGAGATGAAGGCTCGAAATGCGTCGGTCATCGGCGTGATCGACGGGGACGACGATAAGCTGAGAGAGATACTCGACGATACTATTGAGATTCCAGTCTCTATTATGAGTCTTCTTACACCTTTGGTGTATGTCATACCGTTGCAACTATTCGCCTATTGGATGGCTGTTGAAAGGGGTTGTGATCCAGACAAGCCTAGAAACTTGGCGAAGTCCGTTACAGTGGAATAGCCCACACTTAATCTCATTGAGTGTTGCGAAGATTTTGAGCCGCCGAAGCGTGTCTTCAGCTACACCTTAAAAAAGGTGAGCGGGAAATCCTACACCCTTTAGGGGTGGGATGAAAGCGAACTGGTATCAGCATTATAAGCGGAGTTTACAAAAAATATGGTGAGTACAATGCAGTCTTCAGTGCGCTGTAGGCTTTACCCAACAAGGGAACAAGAGGAGGAGATGTCTGCAATCCTTGAGCTTTGCCGGTGGCTCTACAACTACTTCTTGGGAATAGTTAGGTGCAGTGTAAAGGTGCCAAACAGGATACTTCTACAAGAGATGATCCCTGCCCTATGCAGATACAAGCCTGAGCTTGAGAAGCTACACTCAAAGACACGGCAATACGTCCTCTACCAACTGTACTCCAATCTCAGGGCACTCTCACAGATGAAGAAGAAAGGCAGGAAGGTTGGGAGACTAAGATTCAAGGGACGTGGATGGTTCAAGGCCTTCATCTACAACCAATCTGGATTCTCAATCAAGCATGGTGCAAAGCACATACGACAGATGGGATTGCTCCACCTCAGCAAGATAGGAGACATCCCAATACGGCTGCATAGGAAGGTTGAGGGCGAAGTCAAACAGATCATTATCAAGCGGTCTGCGAACGGCAAGTGGTATGCAATAACCTCCATCGAATATGACCATCCGATAAATACTCAGCCAGCGGACAGAAGCAAAACTGTTGGGATAGATGTTGGCATAATAAACTATGCCTACGATTCTAATGGAAGAGTGACCCCTCACCCGCATAACATCGACAAAAAACTGAAGAGACTCCAAAAAGAGCAAAGGCAGCTATCAAGAAAGAAGAAGGAATCAAGAAACAGGATGAAACAGAAGGTCAAGGTTGCATCAATCCATGAGAACATAACAAATTGCAGAAATGACTTCTTACACAAACTCTCAAGATACTACGTTGACAAACACGATGTAATCTGCATGGAAGATTCTGAATATTCAGGATTTGATGCAGGGGATCCCTAATGCCAAGAATATGGCTGATGCTTCATGGGGAAGATTTGGAATGATGGTGGGGTACAAGGCTGAAACCGCCTGTAAACTACGAATCCAAGTACCGCCCCAGAACACCAGCCAGGATTGCAGTGGATGTGGCGCTAAGGTTCCTAAGACTCTTGCAGTGAGGATACACAAGTGTCCCCATTGTAGGCTAAATATTGATAGGGACTTCAATGCATCACTCAATATAAGGCGTTTAGGACTGGAAAAAATAGGGGGGGAACCATCCGAATACACGCCTGTGGAGATGAAGCCTCTACCCACCATTGGTGGGCATGTTTCGTCGCTGAAGCAGGAACTTCTCTATCCGCAAGGGGAGAAGCCCACACCCTTTAGGGGTGGGTAAGTTCACTCACGGTGCAAAGTCACTCTAAGGTTTCTAAGATTCGGGCTGGCCTAACACGCGATGATAGTCGTTCTCGCTGGCGGTGTAGGAGGAGCAAAGTTTCTTGACGGTCTAAGCCGAGTCATGGGCGATGAGAGACTCGTTATTGTGGGTAATACTGGTGATGACCTAGAATTCTTAGGGCTTCACATTTCACCGGACCTTGACACAATAATGTACACTCTAGCAGGTCTAGTCGATGAAGAAAGGGGTTGGGGGCTTAAAGGTGATACTTTCAGTTTCCTAAATATGTTGCAGCGGTATGGCTCTGAAACGTGGTTCAGGATCGGCGACAAGGATCTAGCTACACACGTGCTTCGCACCTCACTTCTAAGGAGGGGTTTAACCCTCTCCGAGGTGATGGAGAAGCTATGTGAGAGTCTCAAGGTAAAGCAGCAGATTTTGCCGGTGACGGACGATTCGGTGAGAACAAAAATAGATTCTGATGCGGGGCTCCTCGATTTTCAAGAGTACTTCGTCAAGAGAAAGTTTGATGTCAATGTGAAGAATGTGATCTTCGAAGGTTCTGGGTCTGCGCGTCCGAACCTTCAGGTTTTGGAGGCACTTCGGCAGTCTCGCGGCATAATCTTTGCGCCCAGCAATCCGATCGTCAGTATCGGCTGTATACTCTCTATCCCTGGCTTAAGGGATGCCATTGAGAAATCTCAAGCCAGAAGACTTGCTATAAGCCCATTAATAGCCGGTAAACCAATCAGAGGCCCAGCTGACAGAATGATGAGGGGGTTAGGAATCGATCCTTCAGTGTTCGGCCTGGCATCGATTTACCGAGGTCTCATTGATACTCTCATCATTGACAAAGCAGATTCAAGGCTTCGGGACAGGATTGAGGGTTTAGGGATCCAGGTGATTGTTACAGACATCCTAATGGGATCGCTTCAGTCCAAGATCGGTCTTGCAGAGTTGGCTCTGCGAACACTCGAGGTGTGATTTGGTGCGGCTTTGTATCATTATTCCGGTAAAGAGCTTGTCCACTTCAAAGGCTAGACTTGCAGCCTCGTTGAGTCTGAGAGAGAGGAGAGATTTGACTGTGAAGATGCTACGGCACGTTCTGAGTATTTTGACCAAGTCGATCGGAGAAGTCTTGGTGATAGGTTCAGATGACGAGGTCAAGGCAGTCTCCAAGGAATGCAATGTCCTGTTTGAGTTAGACAAGGCCACGTCACTGAATGGTGCCGTTGCTCAAGCTGTTGATAGGTGTGTTAGAAGTGGTTTCGATGCGGTCTTGCTGATGGCTGCCGACCTGCCTCTTCTGTCATATTATGAGCTTGAAAAGCTGCTGGAGAACACTGAAGATGAAGCAGTCGTGATATGTCCTTCAAAGGATTGCGGAACCAACGCACTCTTTCTCCGTCCTCCCAGAACGATGCCTGTTAGTTTCGGTGCTAACAGCTTTGCGAGGCATCTCAAAATGGCGATGGAGAGAGGCAGAAGGTTCAAGGTTTTCTGGTCCCCCGGGTTCTCATTTGATATCGATACTCCCGACGACCTTAAAAAAGGTGAGCGGGAAATCCCACACCCTTTAGGGTTGGGATGAAAGCGAACTGGCATCAGCATTATAAGCGGAGTTTACAAAAAATATGGTGAGTACAATGCAGTCTTCAGTGCGCTATAGGCTTTACCCAACAAGGGAACAAGAGGAGGAGATGTCTGCAATCCTTGAGCTTTGCCGGTGGCTCTACAACTACTTCTTGGGAATAGTTAGGTGCAGTGTAAAGGTGCCAAACAGGATACTTCTACAAGAGATGATCCCTGCCCTATGCAGATACAAGCCTGAGCTTGAGAAGCTACACTCAAAGACACGGCAATACGTCCTCTACCAACTGTACTCCAATCTCAGGGCACTCTCACAGATGAAGAAGAAAGGCAGGAAGGTTGGGAGACTAAGATTCAAGGGACGTGAATGGTTCAAGGCCTTCATCTACAACCAATCTGGATTCTCAATCAAGCATGGTGCAAAGCACATACGACAGATGGGATTACTCCACCTTAGCAAGATAGGAGACATCCCAATACGGCTGCATAGAGAGATTGATGGTGAGATCAAACAGGTTACCATCAAACATTCTGCAAACAACAATTGGTATGCAATAACCTCCATTGAATACGACCATCCGATAAATACTGAGCCAGCGGACAGAAGCAAAACTGTTGGGGTAGATGTTGGCATAATAAACTATGCCTACGATTCTAATGGAAGAGTGACCCCTCACCCGCATAACATCGACAAAAAACTGAAGAGACTCCAAAGAGAGCAAAGGCAGCTATCAAGAAAGAAGAAGGGATCAAGAAACAGGATGAAGCAGAAGGTCAAGGTTGCATCAATCCATGAGGACATAACAAATTGCAGGAATGACTTCCTGCACAAACTCTCAAGATACTACGTTGACAAACACGATGTAATCTGCATGGAAGATCTGAATATTCAGGATTTGATGCAGGGGATCCCTAATGCCAAGAATATGGCTGATGCTTCATGGGGAAGATTTGGAATGATGGTAGGGTACAAGGCTGAAACCGCCTGTAAACTACGAATCCAAGTACCATCCCAGAACACCAGCCAGGATTGCAGTGGATGTGGCGCTAAGGTTCCTAAGACTCTTGCAGTGAGGATACACAAGTGCCCCCATTGTGGGCTAAATATTGATAGGGACTTCAATGCATCACTCAATATAAGGCGTTTAGGACTGGAAAAAATAGGGTGGGAACCATCCGAATACACGCCTGTGGAGATGAAGCCTCCACCCACCATTATTGGTGGGCATGCTTCGTCGCTGAAGCAGGAACTTCTCTATCCGCAAGGGGAGAAGCCCACACCCTTTAGGAGTGGGTGAGTTCACGATGCTTGATGAGCTAAGAACCGGGAGCACTTCTGTGAAATATTGAGATTGCTTTTATAGAAAATGCGCAAGAAAACCCACGGCTTTAGCCGTGGGAGGATGTCACGATAACGTCGGTGAAGGCTGACGCGATCTGGGGAGGTAAGACTAGTCGGGTGAAGGACTTCAATAAAACGTAGGTGTACACGCTTTCTGTAAAAAATAAAAATAGATTTTATCTGAAGATTAGCGCGCTCCAGTGATCACGCCCATTGCCAGCCCTGAATAGATAGCAACTATTGCAGTAGCAAGGTGTGAGAAATCAAGAGCAATTTCCGGATGAAAATCGCCAACATACATTGAGATGAGAGCGAGGACGTTTCCGAGCGCCACCATCGATGCCATAAGAGCGACGCTCTTGGTTGCCGAGTAATGCTCTCTTCCCTATGTAATTGCAATTACTTCCGTTTCTATGGTTCGTACTATTGCATTTAGGGTAAGGTCAGATCTCTTGGATTAGTGATGATCTTCTCTTCTGTCAATCACATCCCATGTTGAAGGGCCAGTTCCGATCAGAACAACCGGTCTCTTTGTCTCCTTCTCAATTCTCTTGACGAAGTCCTTGGCTTCGTCGGGCAGTTCTTCGAATCTCTTCAGCCCAGATGCTTCTGGGGAGATCAAATCTATCTTTGTGATTGCAAGCTGAGTCGCTCCATTCAGCATGACCGCTCTTTTGGCAAGGTTGAAATCAAATGGTGCAGCTCTGCGCTCCCTCCCAGTGACGGTTCCGTACTCAGACCAGCCCCTCTTGAGAACTTCTTCTCGACTAAGTTGACCCTGTAGTTCGCCCTCGCCTACTCTCGTGACAAACGACTTGAAGACCAGTGTGACATCAGATACTCTCGTCGGCCCCAAGCCTATGTCAGAGCATATCGCTGAGGCGCAAACGTCCTTAGAGGTGCAGTATGGATAGGTTCCGTGATATAGTGAGAGGAATGTTCCTTGAGTGCCCTCGACTAACACGTTCTCGCCATTGTCTAATGAGCTATTCACTTCATAAGGAACATCAACAACGTACTTAGATAGCTCAGAAATATCTCTTGCTACTTTCACGGTCCGCAGAGCTCTGTCAGCATTACATGCTCCAACCCCACTCTTTGTAGAGCCAACTTTTCTTGATAAGTGGTCAGACCAAATTTCCGCTTTGATGTGTTTGTCCTCGATTATGGCACATTGGGAGTCTAAACCTATTCTGGATTCTGTTTGAGTCAGTGCAACCTCCTTTGACAGAACAGTCAGGTTCACTGCAACTCCCGGTCCAATCAGAAGTCTGCTATCTTTATTCGTGAAACCGCTGGGAACCATCCGAAGAGAGTACGTCTTTCCCTCAAACTCAACCGTGTGTCCCGCGTTTGGTCCGGCTCCACCCCTTGCAACAATAGACGGCTTGTCCTTGAGAGCTAGATAGGCGATCAGTTTTCCCTTCCCCTCATCCCCGAAGAAGCCTCCGACCACTACGTTGCATGGCATAAGAATGACCCCAAGAGCCTTTGAGAAGGATTCCCTAAAAGATTTGCTGAGACGGGTTCTGCCAAGTCTTCGGTTGATGGGTCACTGCTTTCTGAATGCAAAAAGTCGGTTGATATTCTTCCCATGATACTTCTATCTGGGAGGCTTTCTTCGCTCTCAGCGGGTAGCGGAGCGTATTCGGGCTTGTCCTCGCCGGCGAGGAGGTGTTACGGTATGGAGTTGGTCAGGTCAGCACACAGCCTCGGCGAGGCTAACTTCCACCTGCAGTTCACACCCAAGTACAGGCGCGACATATTCCGCGATGGCGAGGTGAAAAGGGCCTGCGAGGATAGCTTCCGCGAGACAGCGGCTAGATATGGTTTTGCGGTTCACGCCATAGAGTTTAGTCCAGACTATGCCCCCATATTCGTGGGTGCATGCAAGAATCTGGCCGTCTCGGAGCTGGCACGCTTCCTGAAAGGCGCCAGTTCAAGGCGGATCCGCCAGAAATGCTGGAGCAGGGTCAGGGCGAAGCTTTGGGGTGACGCCTTCTGGACAGCAGGCTACTTCTACCGCTCAGTCGGCGCCACCACGAATGAAGCCATCAGGTACTACCTTGAACACAGCCAGAGGAAACACTGGAAAGCCGTGGACCACGACATCTACCTACAATTCAAACAGAAATCCCTCAGCGAATACGTAGCCTAAGCAGCATAGAACCCCCTGAGCTTCAGGTTAGGGTAATTTAGGGAAAATGCGCAAGAAAACCCACGGCTTTAGTGGTGGGATGAATTGTGTTCCAGAGTGAGATGCCAGATGTTTAAATTTTGTTCAAAACATGTATTTGTTGATGGTTAAGAATGCTTCTAGCCTACAAGTACCGTATCTACCCTAAGGTGGGGCAGGGAAGGCTGATGAAAAGCCACCTGTCCGCATTGTGTGAGCTATACAATAAACTTAGGGATTTGAAGATTGGTACTTGGAAACAGGAGCATGTCAGCCTGAGCAGAACCGACTTGAGGCTGAAAGCGCTAGAGCTTAGAGGAGAAGACGAGAATCTTCAGGGAATACATAGTCAGGTTGTCCAGAGTGTTGCTACAAGGCTTGCGAGATTGTTCAAGAACTACTTTGAGGGTAGAGCAAGATTCCCCAAGCAGAAACATGCGAGGAAGTATCTCTCCTTCACCTATCCACAATCAGGCTTCAAGTTGTACAACAATCAGCTGTACCTTTCGGGGATAGGGAATGTCCGAATCTTCATGCATAGGCCGATGGAAGGTGAAGTCAAGACCTTGACTGTGAAGTACAATGCTGGACAGTGGTATGTGGTATTCGCCTGCAAAATTCCAAATCAGGAGAAGACCCCCATAGAGCAGATTCCAGGTGAGCGGATCAAAGGGGGAGATATAGGGCTGATTAAGTTTCTGACGCTTTCAGATGGAACCACGATGGAGCCACCGAAATTTCTGAGAAAGTCTGAGGAAAAGATTAAGAGACTACAGCGAGCGATGTCAAGAGCAAAGAAGGGTTCAAGAAATAGGAGAAAGCTGGCTTTGAGACTTGCAAGGCAACACCATCATGTAGCATGTCAGAGAGACGACTACCAAAACAAGACACTGGCAACGCTGTACAAAACCACTGATATCCTATTCTTGGAAAGACTAGCTGTAGCCAACATGGTAAAGAACCACTGCCTAGCCAAGAGCCTCCAAGACGCTTCGCCCGGAAGGTTCTTCCGTAAGGCACAATTCAAAGCCAACCTACTCGGCAAATGGTTCATACCAATCGATCCATGGGGTACCACACAATTCTGCCACAACTGCCTATCATGGGTGCCGAAAGACCTGAGCGAGAGAGATCATATGTGTCCGAATTGCGGTGAGTCGATTCCAAGAGACGAGAATTCAGCTAAACTAATCAAAAAGATTGGTCTGTCAGGCTTCAAACCCGACTATGCCCACGGACGGTGGGTGAATACGCCCGTAGAGTCTGAGCCTCTGCCATCCCTAAGGGGAATGGTAAGCAAAGATGTTGAAGCGGGAAGCCCACGACTTTAGCCGTGAGAGGATGTCACCTATAAGAGATCTCATACTTGTGATGAAGTAATTGGTGGAACTGTTGTCTGAAAGACCACAACCAAAGTTTCGTTTCTCCACAAGGACGGTGGACGGTGACTTTCTGAGTTTCGCAATGTGGCCCGGTAAGTCCGATCCCTCTGCAGAAGTCCTCACCATACAGGTTCGGCGTCTCAAAGAGAATCTCTGGGAGACTGTCGGAAGGCTGGCTGTCTATAGAACCTCCGACGGAAAGTACTCGCAGCTCCCCGAAAGAAGCAAGGTGCAAGCTAAGCAGGACGACTCTGGTGAATGATTGCAGAGTCTGGGGCTTTGTTTAACCAGAGTATTATGTGAATTGAAGCCGTTTTTCTATTGTCAAGGTGTCGGGCGTGGTTAAGAAGTACCTCTTCATAACTGGCGGAGTGATGTCTGGGATTGGGAAAGGTGTCACCGCAGCTTCTGTAGGGAAGATTCTCCAGTCAAGAGGGATGAGTGTTACAGCAGTGAAGATAGATCCCTACCTCAACGTTGACGCCGGAACAATGAACCCAACTGTTCACGGCGAAGTCTTTGTCACAGAGGATGGTGGCGAGACAGATATGGACTTGGGCACTTACGAGCGATTCTTAGATGTGAACATACCCAAGGAACACAACATAACCACAGGTCAGATCTATCTCGCTGTGATAGGCAAAGAGAGAAAGGGGGAGCTTCTTGGAAAATGCATCCAAATAATACCGCACATCACAGACGAGATCAAGGAACGGATAAGATCCATCGCCAGGAAAAGTGGCGTCGACTGTGTAATCGTTGAAATTGGCGGAACAGTAGGAGACATCGAGAGCCTTCCCTTTCTTGAGGCTGCACGCCAAATGAGGTTGGAAGAAGGCCCGCTGAATGTTGTATATGCTCACGTCACACTCGTCCCGATACTCGACGTTGTAGGCGAGCAGAAAACGAAACCCACCCAACATAGTGTCCAAGAGCTTCGAAGAATCGGAATTCAGCCGGACGCAGTAGTAGTCAGGAGTGAAAGTTCTCTAAAGGACGATCCAAAAAGGAAGATCGCGCTATTCTGTAACATAGAAGAGAGGGCAGTCTTCTCCTCACCTGACACCAAAAGCATCTATGAGCTTCCCTTGGTACTTGACGACCAAGGAATGGGCGACTATTTCGTCGAGAGAATGGGCGCCCGAACAAAGATGCCTGACTGGCAAAACTGGAGAAGAATGGTTGCGCGCTTTCTCAATCCAAAATATACAGTAAAGATTGCGGTCTGCGGAAAGTATGCTGAACTGGCCGACTCATATGTCAGCATAAACGAGGCTCTCAGACATGCTGGTGCTGCCAACGATGCCCATGTCAAGATAAGCTGGGTTGAGACCGAGACATTCGAGGAGAATCCGTCTAGACTCCAAGAACTTGATAGTCATCATGGAGTCCTAATACCCGGTGGATTTGGGGCTAGAGGTACCGAGGGCAAGATAATGGCCATTTCCCATGCACGCGAGAAGAACATTCCTTTTCTAGGAATCTGCTTTGGCTTTCAGATGGCGATTGTCGAGTTTGCTCGGCACATAGGCTTCGGCGGAGCCAACTCTACAGAAATAAGAGCTGACACTGAACACCCTGTGGTTGATCTGATGCCTGAACAAAAGTCGATAGACGAGAAGGGTGCCACGATGAGGTTGGGTGCGAACGGTATCGCATTGAAGCCCGGAACACTGGCCCATCGATTATACGGAACGGATGTCATCTATGAAAGGCATCGTCACCGGTATGAGGCGAACCAAACATACATAGGGAAGCTGGAGGAGGCAGGACTTGTCTTCTCTGGAAGAAGCACGGACGACTCACGCATGGAGATTCTCGAGATCCCAAGACAACGCTTTCATCTTGCAACGCAGTTCCATGGGGAATTCAAATCAAGGCCAAATCGGCCTGCCCCACCATACAACGGGTTCATCACTGCCGCTCTCGAAAGAGCGCTTACAGAAAACTAGCAAGAAAGCCCCCAAGCTTTAGCTGGGGGATGAATTGCGTTCCAGAGTGAGATGCCAGATGTTTAAATTTTGTTCAAAACATGTATTTGTTGATGGTTGAGATGCTTCTAGCCTACAAGTACCGTATCTACCCTAAGGTGGGGCAGGGAAGGCTGATGAAAAGCCACCTATCCACATTGTGTGAGCTATACAATAGACTTAGGGATCTGAAGATTGGTACTTGGAAACAGGAGCATGTCAGCCTGAGCAGAACCGACTTGAGGCTGAAGGCGCTAGGGCTTAGACGAGAAGACGAGAATCTTCAGGGAATACATAGTCAGGTTGTCCAGAGCGTTGCTACAAGGCTTGCGAGAATCATTCAAGAACTACTTTGAGGGTAGAGCAAGATTTCCCAAAAATAAACATCCAAAGAAGTATCTCTCTCTCACCTATCCACAATCAGGCTTCAAACTATGCAACAGTAAACTGTACCTCTCGGGGATAGGGAATGTCCGAATCTTCATGCATAGACCGGTGGAAGGCCAAGTCAAAACTTTGACTGTAAAATACAACGCTGGACAGTGGTATGTGGTATTCGCCTGCAAAATTCCAAATCAAGAGAAGACCCCCATCGAGAAGATCCCAGATGAGCGGATCAAAGGAGGAGACATAGGGCTGATTAAGTTCCTAACACTCTCAGATGGAATCACGACGGGGCCACCGAAATTTCTGAGAAAGTCTGAGGAAAGAATCAAGAGACTACAGCGAGTAATGTCAAGAGCAAAGAAGGGCTCAAGAAATAAGAGAAAGCTGGCTTTGAGACTGGCAAAGCAACACCATCATGTAGCATGTCAGAGAGACGACCACCAAAACAAGACACTGGCAACGCTGTACAAAACCACTGATATCCTATTCTTGGAAAGACTAGCTGTAGCTAACATGATAAAGAACCACTGCCTAGCCAAAAGCATTCAAGACGCCTCACCAGGAACATTCATACGGAAAACCCATTTCAAAGCCAACCTACTCGGTAAATGGTTCATACCAATCGATCCATGGGGTACCACACAATTCTGCCACAACTGCCTATCATGGGTGCCGAAAGACCTGAGCGAGAGAGATCATATATGCCCGAATTGCGGTGAGTCGATTCCAAGAGACGAGAATTCAGCTAAACTAATCAAAAAGATTGGTCTGTCAGGCTTCAAACCCGACTATGCCCACGGACGGTGGGTGAATACGCCCGTAGAGTCTGAGCCTCTGCCATCCCTAAGGGGAATGGTAAGCAAAGATGTTGAAGCGGGAAGCCCGCGGCTTTAGCCATGGGAGGATGTCACGAGTGCCGTGAAGACAGCGACCAAGCTGACCTTCAGCGTCCAGTTACTGCCCCTCGATTTGTACATTCTTATGTCCTCTGAGGTTGATCTCTGACGTGGAGAATCGTATACCCATTCTGTAAGTTGGTTAATATCCTCTTTTGTCACTAGTACTAGGCGAATCGAACTTGCTTCTCCTCGATAAGTTCAGGCTTCTTGAAAAAAACGACTTTAGAATTCTTTCGATAACCGAACTAAAGATGAAGAATCACCAATATGCCCCTATCGAGGAAATAGTCCGATCCTCTAAACTCAGAGGCGATGAAGTCACTTACAGGATTGGGAAGTTATCCAAAGACCGTTTTTTATCCAGGCCCCCGAGAGACTCCCTAGGCTATGAAGGCTATGCCCTGACGACCTTTGGCTACGATGCTCTTGCCCTCAGAGCTCTGGTAAGCTCTGGGGCAGTAGAAGCCATTGGCAAGTCCCTGGGCGTTGGCAAAGAATCAGATATCTATGAGGCGCTTGATTCAAGAGGAAGAAGGTGCGCTGTAAAATTTCACAGGCTAGGCAGGACGAGTTTCAGGCAGACTTCTAGAACGAGAGGGTATGTAGCTGACCGCTACCATATCTCCTGGCTTTATCAGTCAAGGCTTTCGGCTGAAAAAGAATATGCTTCCCTAGAAAGCCTCTATTCGGCGGGCGTCAGCGTTCCCAAACCGATTGCTCAGAATAGGCATGTCATTGCAATGGGCTTAGTGGCGGGCACTGAACTCAAGTATGCTGAGATGGAGGAGGCTGAACCAATCCTGAGAGAAATCCTGAGAAATGTGAGAAGGACCTATCTGAAGGCAGGGCTAATCCATTCCGACTTGAGCGAGTATAATATCCTCATAAAACAAGACGGAAAAATCCTGATAATCGATTGGCCCCAAAGCGTGGGAGTTAACCATCCTAATTCTTCAGACTATCTCAGGAAGGATATCTCTAATGTTATCAATTGTTTCAGAAAGAAGGCAGGTCTGAAACCTGACCTTGAGAGAGTTCTAGCCTATGTCACAGGAGATAGCAGAAGCCTTCCAAGATTGTAGTCTGCATAAGTATCTATGAATCAACTAGCAACCAAGAATGGTCATGCTTTCTCGACACAAACATACAGAACGTTATTGCCTCTAACTATTATGTTTCCGAAGTTAGCCGACGGCTCATCCCCTATATACTCGGTGGCTCCTTCAAGAATGATGTTCATGTGGCCGTCGCAATCTATCATCTTCCCTCTGTACTCAGAATGATTCTTCAGCCTGACAGCGACTTCTTGATTTATCTTCTTAATAAGCAGGTTCAGTGGCTTCTTCGATGGTTCCAAGACTATCCCATGCTGATGTGCACCAGCAAGTCCCTATAAAACTTTTGAACATGTTGCCTCGATTACGATCAAAGGTGGGGGCCGAGCGAAATTGCACGAGCGACCAAAGACAAGCGCAAAGATGCTACTGCTGGAAAAGCCGGATTTGCAGAAGGCGGCAGGCTGTCTTCAAGACTCATTTCGAAGAGGAGATCTCGTAATAATTGCGGGAAACTGCCAATGCAAATACCATGGAAGGGCGTCCTCAAGCCTAGACTGGGGAGAGAGAGTCACGCTGATAAAAGAAGACGGCTCTGTTCAGGTTCATAGGGCAACAGGTTATGAGCCCGTGAACTGGCAGCCTCCCAGATGCACTCTCCACGTCTCTGCTGATCAATCTCTGCTCAGGATCAGAGTTCAGCGACCAAAGCCTAGGGAGACTTTGGAAATATTCTTCAATGACTTGCTGTTTGTCGCATCATTCAGGCCCATGGACAAAGCAGAATTCAACCTGTACGTCAGTGAGGACCAGATGAGGGACGCTCTCACCTCAAACCCGAATATTTTGGAGGAGGGTTTGAAACTTGTTGATTTTGAGCGGAAGGTTGAACCTGGCTTCATTGATTTCTACGGCAGAGATGCTAAGGGGAGAGTTGTGGTTGTCGAATTGAAGCGATCTGCCGCAGGGAAGGATGCGGTCCTTCAGTTGAAGCGTTACGTTGATGCAGTGAATAAAACCACTGGGTTACACGTTAGGGGAGTTGTCGCGGCTCCAGGCCTAAAATCTGGAGCCCAAGGAATGATGGCAGTTCTTGGATTAGAGTTCAAGAGGCTGACCCCCCGTACGTGCGCTCAATTCATCAAGAAGAAAGCAACCAAGAAGATCAGCGAATTCTTTGAACCACCTTAAATTACTGCACTCTGTTTTGATACAGAATATCTAGTGTCTGGTGAGGTCTCATCCTCTTCCTATTGTGGGTTGAAGCTGGACGCCGTTGCCCAGCATCTCAAGAGGTATGAACCAGTCTGCAGGTTTGTTTGGGACTATGTGCTGGGTAGTCTTCGGAGGTAAGATTGTGCCTGACAAAGCGGCTCTTACAACATCTTCCTTGTTTATTGATCCGAACACTATTATCCCCGCGCATTCTTCGTCTTGTGCGAGCCTCTTCGCAGTCTCTACGTCTGAAACGTATTCTATCTTGAACCTTCCCAACAACGAATCCATGATGGCCTTTCTATTGGCTTTGAGGACGTACTCTCGATTGCTGAGAATGAGTAAAGGTGACTGTGCTCCCTCCTTCACCTGATTTGAGGTCTCCATGAATCTCTGAAGTGCTTTGAGGAGTTTGGCTCTGGAGCCTCTGATGACTGGATACCATGTTCCTAGAACGACTCTATCATCATCAAGATACTTTATCTTGTGCGCGACAACCTTGTGGTAGCCGAGGGCTTTCAGAGCTAATATCCTGTGATGTCCATCGATCACTATCAGATACTTTTCATCAACTATTATGGGATCTTTCTGGAAGCCGTCATCTGCAAGTTGTTTCTTCAAGTCCTCTAATCTGAATGGGTCTACTTGCTCATGTGGTCGGAGGCATTCGATTTCAAGCATGAGAGGATAATGGCTTGGATCCAATGTTCCTGTCACGACTGATAGTCTGGTTGATGAAGATTTCAACTAGGACAACTATGGTTATGAATACTCTATTTTAAGCTTTTGTGTACATTAATGTACGTATATCTTAGGATTATGCGAGAGAAAGCATTAACAAGTCTGAGGGAAACCGTGCGCCTTAGAGAGCCCACAATTTTGTGAAAATACTCGGAAGTTGGTCTATTCGAACCCAAAGAGCGCTGTTCGAATTGTTTTTGATTTTGTAGTGAGCAATCAACAAAAAATGATTGAAAAATATTAAATATGGTACCACGCATTCACGCTCTTACGGGGAAAAACCCTGATGCCAAAACATAAAACTACGATGCAGATAGATGATAAATTGTGGAAGAAATTTCTTGGACAAGTAATAAAGAAACATGGAACAACCAAGAAACAAAGCGAAGAGCTCGAGATCGCTATATCCGAATACTTGGAACACCATAAGGAGGAGAACTAGATGAAACGATACGCTTCTCTACTTCTGATATTGTCTTTGATATCATTGTTGACCGCTGGAGCAGTACCCAACATTGGGGAATCTAAAGCTCAACTGACAGGAGTCAACGTGGTGGTCAGCCCGGTAACTCAGACGTGTGATAATACACTGAACCAGTTTGGCTACTATTCTGTCTTGGTTCAATCAGTCAGCGGATTCGCCGGACTAGTGAACCTTAACGTCACTAGCACGATCACCGCTGGGCTATCATTTAGCTTTCCTGGAGGTAGCACCGTAAATGTCCCAACGAACGGGCAGGCTTTCACCTATCTATTGGCCACCGTTGGAGCGGGAGTCCCTCTAACCACCTACACGATAACAGTGACGGGTACTCCTGTAAACACTGCTTATCCGTCTGCAACGGGAACGGCAACTCTAGATGTATTTCAATACACGCAAGCATCTACAGACTTCCGACTCTCCAGTACTCCTGGGACAATAGTTGATGTTGTGCCAGGAGGCTACGGAACAATCCAGATTACCCTAGAGGCCTACTCGCCGGGTTCAACGAATTTCACTGTTGCTCTGCTGGTGGCACCCAGTATTCCAAGCTCAATATCAGCAGTATTCACCCCATCACCAACAATTTCTCTCTCTGATTACTCGACTGCTACCGCAACCCTAAAATTGTCAACCACAACTCTCACGCAAGCCGGAAACTACTCCCTGGTTATCACGGGAACAACAGGTACCATACCAAATACAAGGATTCATACATGGGCGATAACGCTAAGAGTAAACGGCTTCACCGTCACGGCAACACCCTTCGCTCAATCAGTGATACGCGGAAAGTGCGCAAACTTCCAGATAGCAGTCATGTCGGTGGGGACCTTCAGTTCGCAGGTGGCGCTGAACCTTACAGGCCTGCCCGCTGGAATGACTGCGCACATGAATCCATCGACCGTTACGCCTGCACCTATGGGAACTGCTACCTCGGTTGCGACAGTCTGCACAAACTCCTCTCTAGCTGAAGGCACGTACGCTCTGACGTTAAAAGGTACGTATGGGTACCTTACGAGTGCTGTTACAGTGTCTATCAGTGTAGGTGACTTCGCTGTCAGCGTCACGCCTGCCTCAATTCCGGCGCAACAGAATTCAACGGTAACCTACACAGTAAATGGTACCTCATCAAATGACTATAGTGCAACAATGACCATGACAGTCGCGGGTCTACCTGCAGGAGTAACACCAAGCTTCAATCCAGTATCAATACTGATACCTCCGGCGAGCTCTATCTCGTCAACCCTAAGCCTGGCGATATCTCCTACCGCTCCGCTCGGAACCTATACTCTCAATATCACTGGAACATCTGGAACGGAGAGTCACATGGCCCAGGTCACGCTGATAATTGTGGCCCCGACAGACTTCTCTCTGACATTGAGTCCAAACTCACCCAGTGTACGCAATGGCTCATCGACGAGCGTCACGGTAGATGTTAACTCAATAAACTCCTTCAACAATCCAGTGGCACTCTCCATCATAATGCCATCTAGCTCTGGTGCAACAGCAGCGATAGCTCCTCCGACAGTCACACCTCCACCGAATGGTTTGGTCGCATCTACTCTGACAATCACGACAGCACCGACAGCTCCAGCAGGGACTGGCACAATTACAGTCACAGGAACAAGTGGAACGAAGACACGCTATGCCTATGCAACTTTGACTATATCGCCAACAGCCGGAAGACCATGCATAATAGCCACAGCGACCTACGGCTCAGAAATGGCTCCTGAGGTATACTTCCTCAGACTCTTCAGAGACCGTTCGATCCAGACAACCTTCGCAGGCAACCAGTTCATGAACGTGTTCAACGCGTGGTACTACTCGTTCAGTCCAGCCGTTGCCCAGCAGGTGAAGAGCAACCTAGTACTGAGAAACATTTCAAAAGCAGTCATATACCCGCTGCTAGGCACGCTCTACTTGGCCCAATGGTCATATTCAGCCCTAAGCTTTGCTCCTGAATTAGCAGTAGTCGTAGCCGGTATTGTGGCCAGCACTCTAATTGGAATAGTCTACTTTGCCCCGATAACATTGCTAGCTATCGAACTGGCCAGAAGGAGAAGATTAACCATCCACATGTCAGGTAAACCTCTGGCCGTAGCATGGCTTTCAAGTGCGGCATTGATATTGGTAGCTGAAATCTCAGCAATATCGCCGCTAATGATGATTGGAACAGCCGCATTCGTCCTGACAACCATTGCCTCTGCAGTGATGATCACTGTAACACAAACCCAGAGAATTCTCCACTAAGCACATCTAAACTCCACTTCCCTTTTTTTATTTTCAACACCCACCGGAGGTCATGAACATCCGGAATCTAAGCGATATTGTAATCGCCAGATAGCGTTAAATTAAGACCTTGGCGCTTATTCATGAGTGAAACAAGATGAGTGAAAGGTCAAGGAAGCTTCTTGAGGTCATGATGAAGAAGCGAGGCTACATATACCCTTCTTATAGAATGCTGGCGGAGGACGACCCTGAATTCCTTGAGACCTACGACAAGCTCTACGAGCTGGCGATGCTTAGAACACGAATCTTTCCAGAGAAAGTAAAGGAGCTCTTCTTCATATGCGCTATCGCGGCGCGTAATCCAGGGGATGCCTCTGGTATGAAGAATCACATGAAGCGAGCCCTTGAGAAAGGCGCGACTAAGGAGGAGATCCTTGAAGCCCTCAAATGTGCATTCTTCCCGGGAGGAGCCTTGAGTCTGCTCTACAGCATCACTACGCTGATTGAGGTTCTCAAGGAAAAAGACGCCTCTACAGGCAGAGTCTAACAGGCACACCTCAGAAACCCGCACACAGATTTCAATACTTCCTTCCTAGCTAAACCCCCAGGGGTTGCATCGTCTGGTCGGGGTCAAGTTTTAATTTCGGGCTGTAACCACTATATTCAGGTGCCGATTGTTGGCTGGAGCTATTTCCAAGCTATTTAGCTATCCTTCAAGGTGCTTCCGAGTAAGGGGAAGAACTGTCCGGAAGAACAGCGGTTATCATCGAATACAAACATCGAGAACACGAAAGGGTTTTGTAGCCGCCTTCATTCTGGTGCTAATGTTCACCCTGAGCGCAGTTCTCATCGTAACACCATCATCAGCAGCAGCAGCCATTACTCTGACTCCAAAGAGTGGAGCTGCACTTACCGTAGTAACTGTCACAGGGTCTGGCTTTACTCCTTCCACCACAGGAAGCACAATTACGATTACGATAAAGTATGGTGGGATGTCGGTTACGCCCGGTCCTAGTAATACTTACGGTAGTGCTCAAACTGATTTTTCTGGATCTTTTGCTGGAGTAACGTTTACGGTTCCTTCTCCAGCGCTTGGCGTTGGCCCTCACACTGTTACGGTTACTGATAGCAATGGCGTATTTGCTACGGCAACCTTCTGGCTTACTTCCCTTAAGCTGGAATATTCGAATGGTACGGTGGCGACGAAGGGGCCTGTAGGCACGTTAATAACTGCCTCAGGGTCTGGCTTCGTTCCTTCCCCCTCATCATATCCAACTTATAATCAGATCATTGTAACGTTGTGGGGAACTTGGGGTTCGTTTACGACTACGAGTAATACCGTTTATACTGATCAACTTGGGAATTTCAGTGACCTAAATTTTACGATTCCTCTTTCACCGGCTGGCGGTTGGACTGTTCAGGCTAGTGATTACTTCGGAAACGTTGCTGTGACACCCTTCACGGTTGGTCCATCCATTACTCTGAGTCCGACGACGGGGCCTCCAGGTACCGCAGTAACTGTCTCAGGGGCTGGCTTTGTTCCTAATAATCCTTTGACGATAAAGTTTAATGGGGCTGCGGTTGCCAGTGGAGGATATATTAATGGTTCTGGAGGGTTTCTTGGAGTAAGGTTTTCGGTTCCTTCTGCAGCGTATGGCACTTACACTGTTTTGGCTAGTGATACTTCAGTTAGCGCGCAGGCGAACTTCACGGTTGCTCCAACCACGACTATTGTATTGACTGTTAGTTACTCTGTAATAGGAGGAGGTTCAGGCTACTCCCCCCCCATATTCTACTTTAATGGAACCCAGGGATATGCAAGCCAGCAATACACACTAACAACCACCCCTACCACCCTTAGGGTTGCTAGTGACGCATCATGGTCTGTCAGACCGAATCCGCTAACAGGCTCAACTTCATCTGAACGGTGGTATTCCAACCAACAGTTGAGCGGGACACCCACGAACAACTCGTTCGTTTTCAAGTTTTACAACCAGTACTTGGAGTCATTCAACATTCCATCTCAAACAACCACGACTGTTGGCAGCCCATCCTTCAATTTAACCGGTCAAATCAACACTCAAACAGGAACCCCCACGGTGACACTCTCATCTTTTCCTGTAAATCCCGGCAATCCAACCTCATACCCTCTTCTAGGAAAGTGGGTTGACTTCCGCCTGAGCAGTGCGGGTGGGGTAAACTGGGTTGTGGTTCGGGTTTACTTTACTCAGGCTGATCTTACTAGTTCTGGACTAAGCGAGTCTAACCTTGCGCTTTACTACCTGTACGGATCCTTATGGCAACAATGCATAGGCTCACAAGTTGATAACACAACCAATAGTGTCTGGATGCAGGTTACAGCTAGTACTACGCCGAATCTCTCCCAGCTTACAGGCACAGTTTTCAGCGTGGGACCAGCCCAGAATCAACCAACCACGACGACGACGAGTACAACGACACCTTCCACATCACCAACGCCAGTCTATCCATTACCAACTTCTACGCCACCTTTTAACCCATCACCTACGACCTCACCAGGCACATTCCAGTGCATTATCGCTACTGCCGCGTATGGAAGTGCGATGGCTCCTGAAGTAGTCTACATGCGACATGTAAGAGACAACATGATAGGCTCAAGCCAAACTGGAAGGACCCTCGTCAATGGATGGAATACATTCTACTATTCATGGTCGCCCCCCCTCGCACAACTTATCGCATCAAACGATGCGCTTCAATCAACATTCCGAGTCCTATTACTGCCCCTTGTCGGAATAATACATCTGACAGCAAGCATCTACACCCTAACTGCGACTGTCAACACCTCCTTTGCAGCAGTAATCGCATTTCTATCTGCAGCCATAACATCAACAGCAATCTACGTTGTCACGCCACTGTTCATAATCCTACAAATCCGAAAACGATTCAGGACACACTTCAACAATCAATAGCTGGGGCCAGCATCCCCCCAAGACAAGGATCCTCGCAGTGACCACGTTTCTTTTTCATTCCCGCCGACTGAAGCAATTCATGACAGTGTGTGGAATCCGTGTCGTATCGTCGCTCACAAAGGGGTGTTGTTGAAGGGATAAGAAGACTCCTGGCACCTATGATTACCAAAGCCACAATTATGGCAAGGAAGACTTTCCTTCTTGAAATAATGGTTCTTCAGCCCGAGAATTCTGCTTGCTCTCAATGACTATGGTTATGCGCATGCCCGTCATGACTATCGGTTTGTTCTGAGTGCAGCATCACATATGGATTGGATAGAACCCCGATTGAACAAAAATAGCCTGGCGCTATCCTGAGCTACCCAACTCAGCAAGAAAGCTCCCTGATTTAGCAGGGAGATGAATTGCACTCCAGACAGAAACATTTGAGGTTTAAACGTCTGGTACTCCAATAGTAATAATGGTAGTTTCATGCGGAGAACCAACACCTTCATTCTTGCCCCAACAATGGAGCAAGAAAGAACACTGAGGGATAGAGCTACCAACTGTGCTAAACTTTGGAATGAGACAACCTACCGCAAAAAACAGGCATACATGAACTATCAACCCATAGACTGGGAGTGCGAAGACCTCTATCAAAAGTACACACCACTAATCGATTCGGCGACATCTCAACAGATCATCAGGAAGAGCAACGAGTCATGGAGGAGCTTCTTCACATTAAAGCAGCTGGAGCGAGAGGGTAAACTCCCACCAAACATTGAGAAGGTGTGTATGCCTGGATACTGGAAGAGGAATGGAAAGTACCGGCTGATGATGGTTCTGAGAAACGACATCTACCGCCTCAAGGATGGAGTGATGAGACTGCCAAAGAAGTTAAAGATAACCATCCGAGGCAAGCCGAGATGGAGTGGGAAGCAGGGAAAGGCCGAGGTCATCTATGATGATTTGGGTGGGAAGTGGCGTGTCTTTCAGGCTGTAAAGGTTAGGCCATTGTTCAAGCCGAAAGGCTCTAAGACATGCTACATCGACATCGGTATCATTAACCTGTTCACCATTTGGCTTGAAGGATGGAGGCAACCAATAGCATACAGTGGGAGAAATCTACTCTCTGATTGGTGGTACTGGAATAGGAGAATAGCGGATTGCCAGGGCATGCTTGAGACAATCAACGGCAAGAAGAGTTCAAAGAACCTCAGTAGACTGTACAGGGTGAGGCAGCGGAGATTCCGACAGGCCATCAACACCATGATAAGAAGCATGGTAAGAGACCTCTACGAACTGGGAGTTCTCAAGGATTGTGATAGGGGATCTGAGAGGCATTAGAGAGGACAATAGCAAAGGCAAGAAGAGCAACTCGATGATCCATAATTTCTGGAGCTTCAAAAACACCATTCAAAGACTAAAGTGTACGGCACAAGAATACGGCATAAGAGTGAAAGAAGTCAGCGAATACAAGACTTCAAGCAAATGCGTGAGATGTGGGTCAGAAAATATTGAGAGGAAAGGTAGACTCTTCAAATGCCTTAACTGTGGACTAGAAGCAAATAGGGATGCTACTGGTGTTGTAAATATAGGACTCACTCAGGGGGTTAAGCTCCCTGCGGGAGTCATTAACAGGGCGATGACACGCCCTAACCTTCTAAAGTGGGATGGAATGAGGTGGGAGCGCGACAACGCTATGACCCATCAACCGATGAACATGATAGAAGCTAGAATCCCCTGTCTTTAGGCAGGGGAGTGTCAAGCACACGCTACCTAGAAGAGTTCTTCGACCCTAGACGCTTTGGCTTCATCCATTTGCCGTAAGGAGCGACTAGAACTTTGGCGTCTCTCGGGCTCCTACCAAGCGCAAGATCGTAAGCTTCATCAATCGAGATTGTCGACTCGATCCCCATATCGTTTAGTGATTTGACGTTATCTTTTCCAGTTACGACTATGACCTTCTTTTTCTGGAGGACGCAGTGGATCGGGTACCAGAGTATAGCATGCCAGAGCTCCTGTTTACCATTGAAGATATCGCCTAGGAGTCTTCGCCAACTCTCTTCCGTGGCAGGAAGATAATCCCGTATGTAGGAGAAATGCGCCAAGCCTCCCGGGCTAGGCGTCGCCAAGATTATTGTCCCACCATCCTTAGTCACGGGATCCAATGTTGAGATGGGCCAGCAGGAATGCGCCAGGTACTTATCCCAGCTTAAGGACCCGCTTATCGAAATATCCACCTTGTCTGACCAGTTTACCGGGTAGGAGTATATTTCATCAAATTTTTCTATGGAGGCCATATGTGACTCGCGAGAGGCTCCGGCCGCCATATCGACAACATTGCCATCAACATCGAGGACCGCATTAAGGACTATGTCAATTCGAGCGAGCTTCGCAGCCTCTTCGATATCGTTTCTCATATGATTCTCTTCCCCAACGTATCCTGGCTCTATCGATCTTGGAGAGATAGCCAAGCGATGATTCCACTCTATGGTCTGGAATGAAGAGACTCCAGGCAGGACGATTGAGCCCCCGCCACCATACCCCCACAAAGTCATCTGTGTCGTGTGTATGCCTAACCTGACATCTGCGTTGAGAAATGCTCTGTTGACCTCCACAGGTGTTCCGTAACTTGTAACACCGAGAAACACAAAATCCTCCTTGCGCTTCGCGACGCTTTGGATCACTGGAATTCCACTTTTGAGAATCTCCTTTCCAAGCTTTACCTCAAGCTCATCATCTGTGGTGGCTCTTAGTCCACCATTTGCGACAATTATTGAAGGTTCAGCCCGGGCATCTCGGATTGCCTTCAAAATTGGCGGTAGAATCGAATGTTCTGGTGTCGGCCGTGCAAAGTTGTCTATTAGCAACGCAACCTTTTTGTCTGGACCAAGAAGACTCTTGAAGCTCGGACTTCTGAGAGGCCTCTCAAGAGCCTGCATCACAGCCGTGTCGAGATCGCTAATAGGCCGGGTTTGCCTCGGTGCTGCAACTGTAACTAGATGCTTGTCTTCTACCCCAAGCTTGAGCCTGTCTTCGCCATATGGAATTGATACCTGCGTCATGAATCCACCTCTTAGCAATCAACGGTTCAGAGTATGGGCAAGCAATGCACGACTTAGGTTTTCAGTCCCAAAACTCTTGCTGGGTTGTCAGAGATCATTAATCTGATTTCTTCCTTCTTTATTCCATTCTCCAGCATGTCTGAGATGAATTGCCTGAACATTTCCACCGGTGGCGGGTTGATCTTCTGGCCGCCATCAGTAGCCATTATGCAGTTCTCAGCCCCGACGTACTTTATTGCATCCGCCAGCCGGCTGGGCGGAACAGAGTCTCTGACCTGCTTTGTGCAGATTACGTAGTCGTGTTCAATAAGTACGCTCAACTTCGCAAATTCTTTCATTGCTTCCTTAGAGTAATCCAGGAAGTCTATGGTAGGGTGTGTCAGAAGAATACGCTCAACCCCGGCCCTTCTAGCCTCGTCTACCAGTACTTTGGCCTCTTCTGGTGAGACGTGACCAGTCCCAAGGGCTATTTTGTGTTTCGCCACCAGCTCAATAATCCGGTAGAGTTCCGGAACCAGCCTTCCCTTCTCATCGATGAGGCTTATTCCCTTTGTCCCTTCAGGGATCGCTTTTGCAAGCGCGGGCACGGAATCAGCGCGTTTCAGGAAGGGGACAGAATTGATCGTTGGCATCCACACCTCTTTTGCCCCCATCTCTATCGCAGCCAAGACAGCATCCGGATTCAGGCCTCCAACCGCATGATTCAAAGTGACTGCTCCAAACACAGGAAAGCCTGAGACTTTGCTAGCGATCTGGGCTCTGTCAGAGGTGTTGGTGTGGTGACACTTTATCAGAATTGCCTTCATGCCCGCTTGCTTTGCCTGCATTGCTGCCTCGACATCATCTACACTTCTAGGGTGCACGTCTGGCGCCGTATGCATGTGAACGTCAATCGAGTCTCGAATCAAGTCTGAGACTATGTCAATATTATTCATACTCTTTACCCAGATTCTACAACCCAGCTTTGGATATATTATTTCTGTCTATAGAGGTGAAAACGCATGGTCAGAAGAGCACCCCGCATTCGGATGCTACAAATAGTTTTAATAGATTTGTATATCAACGTACACCCCCTTACGAGCAATCTGCTGCGACGCATTAAAGAACGTGAGATACATGTTCAAATTTGAAAAAGAACAAAAGATCTTTGACATTGGTGGCGTGAAGATCGGAGGACAACCTGGTCAGCTTCCTACAGTAATGATCGGCAGCATATTCTACCATGGCGACAAAATCATCAATAATGAGGAGGAAGGAACCTTCGACAAGGTTAAGGCCGAGGAGATACTCCGAGCCGAAGCAGAGATGTCGCAGAAGACTGGAAATCCTAGAATAGTCGATGTTTGTGGAGCTTGGCCGAAGGCCATCGCGAAGTTCATAGATTTCGTTTCAGAGAAGATTGAAGGACCATTCTTGGTAGACGGCACCACTGCAGCAGTCAGAGCCACAGCTACGAAACACGTGGGTGAGATCGGCCTCTCAGACAGAGCAGTATTCAACTCAATAAGTCCAGAGGCTAAACCTGAAGAGCTGGATGCTATTAAGGACGCCAAGATAACGGCATCTATTCTACTGACTTACAATTCTAGGAACATGACGATCGCTGGCAAACTATCAACGCTCAGAGACTCACCAGAAAGAAAGGGCTTGATCAGTGTCGCGTCAGAGGCCGGAGTCCAGAAGATGCTGGTCGACACAACAGTCCTTGATATTCCTGATCCGGGGCCCGTCGCTAAAGCTTGCTACACGGTGAAAAAGGAGTTCGGTCTCCCATCAGGAGCGGGGGTCCACAACGCAGTGGACCGATGGGTCTCCAGAAAGAAGCAAGACCCCTTAGCTTACAGGATCAACAATGCAGTAGCTCACGTAACCCCAATAGTGATGGGCGCCAATTTCCTACTATACGGTCCTGCAAAAAGAGCTGCTGAAATATATCCCGCATGCGCCCTAGCGGACGCCTACGTCTCATACAGCATGAGGCAAGAATTCGGGATAAAGCCACTGACCAGTAATCATCCCGTGTTTATGATCTTCAAATAGATTATCGTGTTAGCGCCTATGTGAAGGCCTCTAGCGCGAGCGCGCTATACCAATTAAGGGCATCTGTGGTACTGCCTACAGAGTTAGGGCGTTTTTGAAAGAGACCATAAGAAGAGAAGAAGCACTCCGCGTGTACAACAAATGAAAGAGGTGAGCGAGCACCGGTGTAAGTGGGGTATAGTAGAACTCCCATCCAGTGAAGCGATTAGCAGAAGTCAGGAAGAAGATAAGGGTCCAGATTACCTGGAGGAACGTCAGCGAGACTAGGAAATACCGTTGGCGTCCTCTGTTAAGATGAAGAAAAACTATCGAGGTCAGGATTACGGATGAAGTGCTCATGAGAATGCCGTATTGAGGGAGTCTAACGGTTTGCAGAGCGAAGTAAAGAAGTGGGACTGAGGTCAATAGTGTTCCTATCGCAATCAGATCGGTTACTCGGCGTTTGATGATTGATATGCCAATCTTGTACAGGGCAAGCGGATAGACGAGAATCTCGAATGGTGTGCTGTACATCGCTTGGATGTAGACCATGTACCACCACGGGCTTTGAACAGCCTGCGATGGGTCCGCATAGAAGTCAGGTTTCGAAGAGAGTGGGTTTGAGTCGACGTGCGGCCAAGGCAACCCCGATAATTGTTGTCTGGGGATTAAGAATGGATTTCCAGGAACCTTGACTGGATGACCAACTGTAAGATGGATTCTGTTGTATATCCAAACCTGTGAGAGATGGACAAGTGGGCTTGACCACAGATAAGGCTGAACCGCAAAAACCACGAACACAACGATCCAGAAATAAACCGCCATTGACTTCCATTCCGATTGAAGTCTCCTCTTATAAAGCAGAATTCCTAGCAGCACGAAAATGCCGATGAACGCATAATACTTACTTGCGATTGACAACGCAAACAGGACTGCACTTAGGTAGAAATGTATCGTCTTCCCTCCTTTGATATATCGAAGGAAGAAGAGCACCGAACACATATAGAAGAAAGTCATTCCGGGGTCCAACAGACCATACGATGATTCTGCAATTGAGATCGGGTCGAAGGCCAGTACAATGCATGGAATGATTGCACCCGTATGCGTACAGCCCAGATCTCTAGCTAGAAAGTAGACGATTAGAACTGTCAGCGTGCCCATTATCACGGAGACGAGACGAATTGCGCCAATATTCTCAGGTAACCACGGGAACAGGAACACAATTTTTCCGTTGGCGCCAAAAAGCACGGTGCTGCCGGCAAAGAGGAGCTTCATTACCATGGGGTGTCCAATGTTTGCCGTCCAAATTCCGCTCAAGTATGATTGAGCCGCTGGCGCATACGTAAATGCCTCGTCATAGTCAAGTGCCGCAGACGTAGCGAGTAGAAAACGCAGCAAGAACGCCATGAAAATAATAATAATGAGTTGGATCAGCTTGTTGTACTGTTCGTTGTCTAATTGTGTGCCGACACTCCGAAATGTTTTGACCAAACTGAAGCCGGCTATTATTATTGGTGGTGAGGCAGCGTTATTTAGCCTTATTATCCATAGTCATATTGAGATATCGACATTCCCAACATTGAGTGTATTCAATCGAGTTCTTGAAACTCTGCCATAGCACGCGCGTCCGTGACGCGGGCGATGAAGGGTAAACCTGAATCTATTGTTGCTACAACTCAGACAGGTAACCGACAAATTCTCAGCTCAATCAACTAAGGGAAGAGATAAGTAGCTCTACGCTGATGAGGGGACTGGTCTGGTTGCTGACGTACTCTGTACAGCTGGGTCAGGTATGGAGATCTGCCTTGTCCATGTTGCGTTTTGATAGGCATATTCTCCCGCGCATCTCAGGACTCCTCATGAGAAGCAGGGTGCGCTTTGCTGTTCCCGTCATCTTGGTGGGCGTCTTCAAGATTCTTGGTAGCATCTGGACATATAATAAGTCGCTTCAGGACGGCATCTTCGGAACGCCGTGGATGAATATATGGGGCCCGATAGAGCCTCGGTGGCTGTACCTTTTCATGGCTTGGGATACGTCTTGGTATGTTAGTATGGCTCAGAGTTTATCATTCTCACTGGATCGAACATTCTTTCCCGGCTACCCATTTCTAATCAGAGTCTTTGGATACGCTTCGGGCAACTTTTGGCTTTCAGCCTTCTTGATCTCCGTAATTCTTGGTTTTGTTTCGCTGCCGATCTTCCAAGCTATCGCTGAATGTTATATGACAAAAGGTGAGGCCCTAGGAAGCACAATTGTCATGTCATTCTTCCCTTACATTTTCTTATTTACAACGGTAGCATATTCTGAGTCTCTTTTTCTCTTTGCTGTATTGACCTCCTGATACTTCCATCTAAAAGACAAAGCGCTCCTTTCAAGTCTCTGCTCTTTACTTGCTGTACTAAGCAAAACCTATGGAGTTCTAATAGTCTTGCCCATTTTGTTAGATAATCTCATCCGTAGGAAATGGAAAGATGCCCTCCTTACATCGATACCTGTATTCATTTTGTTTGCAGTAATGCTTTCCTTTATCCAGAAGGGCCTAGCGAATCGACTTGTTCTGGAGCTGAATACGGCGACATGGCAAGTTTCACGCATAAACTTCGGCAACTATTGGTTCAGAGACTTTATAGTTCCAATTTTCACATCGGCCAGACCTATAAGTTTCTTTCACTACTTCCATGCATACGCCTTAGCCTTCATAGTCTTGATCGGATATTTCGCCATAAGCTCTTACAAAATCGATTGGAAACTCGCAGTCTACTCAATAGCCATGTTCATGCTTATCATACTATTCGGGTACACTAATGGTATAATTCGTTATACATCCTTTATTTTTCCAATATGGTTGAATGTCAAGATAAAGAACATACTCGTATTAATTCTAATACTCTTCCTCTTTTACATTCATTGCCTTGTTCTTTGGCATCAATTTCTCTGGGCACCATACCCTATGTAAAAAGTATCGATGTACTGCCGATCATTAGGCGAAGGTCGTAACATAGGCGCGCTAGACAGCGTGAAGCCCATCAGATTACGAGAACATTTATCTTCATGACTGACTTATCGGCTTCAACGTTTGTCGACATTTTATTCCTCGCCTGATCATCCGTCAGCTAAGTGAACTGTTACCGCAAGCGAAGCCACTCTCAAGCAAGGGTTCTTCCTGTCTGGCCTTATATGATTCCGATGACAAATCAGAACAGCTCGGAGGGTTACGGGCTCTGGTGTTTCCTAGCTCTCGCTGATCTGCGGAGATTATCAAATGGTGTTCTTTGCCTTAGCGCCAAAACTGCAGAGCGTGTGGAGAAAAACAAGTCATCTCTTATGGCTGTGCTGACTTTCTCGTGGGTAGCCGAAGGCTGTATCCCCCAGTTTGGCGCGCGCGTCTTCTTGGAAAGAGAAGAGAGGAGATTATTGATTCGTTGGTAGATAAGAATGTGACATCCTCCCACGGCTAAAGCTGTGGGCTTCCTGTTTCATCGACCGAACTTGCCTCCTCTCTTTTGCGGTAGAGGTATAGGTTCAATCTTCGCAGGCGTAGATTCGGGTGTGTCCCACCCTACTCGATTCAGAATATTTACTGCGGAATTCCAGTCTCTATCCTTCATGAGTTCACAGTTTGGACACAGGTGCATCCGCTCGGAAAGGTTCTTCGGTACTGGAAATCCACATCTTGAACATTCTGTAGTTGTGTCACGTGATTCAGCAAATCTCACGTTCTTACCAGCGTATTCTGCTTTGTAAGAGGTGAAGGTTTGTAGTTGATGCCATGAAGCGTCTGCTATTGATTTGGCAAGATGATGATTTCGTATCATGTTTCTTATTGATAGGCGTTCAAATGCTATTAGGTCGAATCTATTCACGAGCGTATGGCTTAGCTTATGGTTGAAGTCTGTTCTCTGCAAGCGCACTTTGCGATGGACTCTCGCCACCTTGATGCGTTGTTTATCTTGATTATTCGATCCTTTCTTCTTTCTTGATAGTCGGCGTTGCTCTCTCCTCAACCTTTTTTGCATCTTCCGTAGGTATTTTGGTGGCTCTATCTTCTCGCCATTGTTCAGGGTTATGAATGATTTCAGACCGACATCAACGCCGACTGGGTTCTTTGGATGCCTCGTCTCCAGTACTGTGACATGTATCTCCGCTGGGAAGCATGCATACCACCTGTCGACGTCTCTGCGGATGGTGCAAGTCTTCACTGTTCCTTCTATAGGTCTGTGTTGTACAATTCGTATCGAGCCTATCTTTGAGAGAAACAACTTTCCAGTAGTTAGCTTGCATCCGTTCCCGTATTGTGGGTATGTGAAACTGTCGTACTGGTTGCGTCCCTTGAAGCGGGGGTATCCGACCTTGCCATTCCACTTGCCTTCTTTCTTCTTTCTTGCTCTATCAAAGAAAGCGTTGAAAGTCCTGTCTATGCGTAGAGCGACGTCTTGCAAGACTTGTGAGTGGACATCTTGGAGATAGTGGCTGGTGTTTTTGGCGTTTACGAGTCCTCGTTTCTGCTCGTAGAAAGATGGTGATCTTCCGTCGTTTCCATATTTGTCTCTGCGTTCCGCAAGCATAAGGTTATAGAGGATTCGACAGGTGTTGAGTGTCTTTGCGAGTTTTTCCTCTTGGTCCCTGTTCGGATAGATGCGGTACTTGTAGGCTAGAAGCATCACAGCACCTCACAAACATATGTTGACCTAAAAATTTAAACATCTGGCGTCTCGCTCTGGAACGCAATTCATCCCACCGCTAAAGCATGTGGGGTTTCTTGCTCAAATCCTCTCTAATTAAGTTCAACGATGAGATGGGACTCTATTCGATTCATCCCGGAATCTGAGAATACTATCGAAGGTTAACAAAGCAGCCAAAGAAACAGGTTAATCTCCACCTGAAATCTGCTCAGATTGTAGCGCCGAGACTGGCTGCTTCAGGATTCTGGCTGGAAACGATATGTCAATACGAGGGGGAGGATGGGCTGCCAAAAGGATGCGGAGAAAATATGAACTTGCTCAAATCCTAGGCGAATCAGGTAATATGGAGATCCGTGCCGGAGAATACCAGAGCGCTAGGCAGTAAGTCCTCCGTCTACCAGTAGAGTTGTCCCTGTAATATAGCTGGAAGCATCCGAGGCTAAGAAGATGGCTGCTCCTACCAGATCCTCTGGAACACTATGACGGCCCAGAGGAACAAGACTTAATTTTGATTTGTACCATTCCTTCTGTGCGAAGAACGGCGCATTGAGCTCCGTGTCAACAAAACAGGGGGCTAGGGAGTTTACCCTGATCTTGTGTTTGCCCCATTCTTTGGCTAGAACCTTGGTTACACTGTTTAGAGCTGCCTTGCTGGGGCAATAAGAGCCAACGTTCAGCTCTACTTTCTCAACGACCTCAGAGGTGATATTTATGATACTGCCACCTTTTCCCTGTCGGATCATTATCCTTCCAACTTTCTGAGAAAGGAAGAAAGGAGCCTTGACATTCACAGTCATCCCACAATCCCAGTCCCGCTCCTGCACCTGCTCAGCCGGAGCTAGATTAGCATAACCCGCATTGTTGACAAGTACGTCGATGTGCTGGAAGCTTCTTAGTGTCTCCTCCACCAGTCGCTCCAAATCTGACATTTTCGTCAGATCAACAACTATTGGCAAGGCCTTTCGCCCTAGGCTTCGGATCTCTTGCGCCACACGTTCTATTTGCGGTTGCGTGCGAGAGCAAACCACAACGTCAGCCCCACCTTCCGCTAACCCAAGTGCGATGGCTTTCCCGATCCCTCGACCGCTCCCAGTAACGATGGCCACCTTTCCTTCTAGACCAAATCGGTTTGCGGGCATTCTCCTATCTCCTCGGTGAAATGATGGGCTTGACATGAGCTTCGTACGGTCAAGTCTTAAATATGTGCCGTTCTTACGACATAAAAATTGTGAATTATCATGGATAGGCCGAAAACGAAAGAGCTGTACGATCGAGCGAGCAAAATCGTTCCAGGTGGCATTCATTCAAACATAAGATTCGTGGAACCATTTCCATATGTATTTGAGAGAGGCCAGGGTTCCAAGCTTTTCGATATAGACGGGAACGCTTACATTGACTGCGTAGTGAATTATGGGGCTCTAATCCTAGGTCATGGAGACCCCATTGTTACCGACGCTGTGAGAAAGGAACTTGAATCGGGTCTCACTTGCGGCGTCGAAAGCGAGACCAGTAACAGATTAGCTGAAAGAATGCATGAGATCGTTCCTTGCGCTGAGATGGTTAAGTTCTCGTTATCCGGAACCGAAGCAGTTGCACATGCTTTGACGATTGTCAGAGGTTACACCAAGAAAGACAAAATAATCAAGATGGAGGGGGGCTATCACGGTTGGAGTGACACCGTCATAGTCAGTCTGCACCCAGATTTGAGGAAGGCAGGACCCAAAGATTCTCCCAACAAGATCTACGACACTGGAGGCATTCCTGAGAATGCCAAAGAGAACACGATAGTAATACCTTTCAATAATGCAGAAGTTGCAGAGAAAGCCATAAAGAAAAACAGAAGGAAAGTTGCTGCCCTAATTGTCGAGCCGATTGTCTTCAACAGCGGCGCGGTCATGCCGAAAGAAGGATATTTGAAACAACTTCGTGAGATAACAGAAAAACACGATATTCTTCTGGTCTTTGATGAGGTTATAACAGGTTTCAGACTGGCTCCTGGTGGAGGACAAGAGTACTACGGGGTGACTCCCGATGTCGCTACCTTCGCAAAAGCTATGGCAAATGGATACCCGATAAGTGCTGTTGCCGGCAAGAAGGAGATAATGGAGGTATGCGCGCCAGGGGGAAGCGTCATGTACGGTGGGGTTTATAATGGGAGCCAGGTTTGCGTAGCCGCCGGCGTTGCCACTCTAGATCAGATACGCAACGGGGACATCCAGAGGAAGATGAATGAGTCCACAGCGTACCTGTCCAAGCGATTTCAAGAAATTGCAGCAGATCGCAAACTCGCGGCTCAGCTGATAGGATTAGGTGGACAATTCTGCGTCTACTTCACCGACAAGGAGATTGTAGATTATAGATTAGCCGCAAAATCCGACAAGGCACGATCTCAACAATTCCACAGAAACCTCCTGGAAAATGGGGTATACACCTACGACGGATTCCTCTTCCATAACGGAATCTGTGCAGCACACGGCAAAGAAGATCTGGATGCCATATTGGCCGCTATGGAGAGATCGCTTTAACGATCCGCTGTTGAATAAGTCGCTGCGCCGGGCCTTTTCGGATAATCGCGCATTTAAAAGATAGAAACATTATGGTGAAGTATTTTGACGTGCTTAAGACAAAAAAAGCGCTACCACACTATTAGCCCCAGCATAGAACCGGAACTAAGAATAAGATCAGGCGAGACCGTCACGATCGAGACCCTTGACAATGTGGGCAATAGAGTCAATTCTGTAAATGACAGAGACCAGATACACCCCCCTCTAAATCCGCTATCCGGACCAATATTTGTCGAAAATGCTGAGAAGGGAGACGCCTTAGAAGTCATCATAGAAGACGTAAAGATATTAAGAGGATACGGCTGGACCGGACAGACTTCAGATTGGGGATTCATAGAGATGGGCAGCCCCATCTGGAACTTGTTTACCGAAACTATCCCAACCATAATCAAAATCTGCAAGATCACAGAGAACAAGATACACTTCCCGTTGAGGAATGGAAAAGAGATAATCCTGCCTGTGAAACCTTTGGTCGGAACGATAGGAACGGCTCCAGAGGTAGAAGTGCCCAGCAACGTTCCAGGCCCTCACGGGGGAAACATGGATTGCCTAGAAGTACGACCGAAGAATAAGCTGTATTTCCCCGTCTTTGTCACTGGAGGACTACTGTTCCTTGGTGATGTCCACGCTCTGCAAGGACACGGAGAACTTGGAGGCGCACCAATCGAGGTTTCAACCGAAACAAAACTAACAATAAATCTAATCAAGAATTGGAAGATCTCGTGGCCTCGCATAGAATCAGATGAGTACTTGATAACAATTGGAAGCTCCAAACCGCTGGAGAATACCATCAGGATTGCCTTGACAGAGATGATATCTTGGCTAAAGGATGACTACGGTCTTGACATGTGGGATGCTAATCTCCTGTTGACATCAGTAGCAGAAATCGAATGCAGCCAGATAACAAATCCGTTGTATACAGCAGCTTTGAAATGCCCAAAACGATATCTGTCTAAGAGTTGAGTTGACAATACATTCAAGCTATAGGGATCCACTAATTCTAGACTCCATCTGATGTGATATTAAATGTCAAACAAAAGATTGTCAGGTAAGGTTGCAATTGTTACTGGTGCTGCCCGTGGAATCGGCCGCGCGACAGCAAGACTCTTCGCTCAAGAAGGAGCCAAAGTCGTAATTAACTACAGCAGATCCGAGAAAGAGGCCACAAGCCTAGCGGAAGAGATCAGGAAGAATGGGGGGAAGCATTACTTGTTAAAGGCGACGTCTCCAAGGCAGACCAAGTCAAGAAGATGGTTGAGAAAACCATTGAAAAATTCGGCCGAATAGACATCCTCGTCAACAACGCGGGGATACTAGTTCCAGCGACCTTTCTTGACTCCACAGAAGAGATGTGGGATAGAATGATGGACGTAAATCTTAAGGGGAGTTACCTGTGCGCCAAAGAAGTTGCACCTATAATGCTTAACCAAAAAAGAGGCAAGATAATCAACATAGCATCTGTCTCGGGTTTACCTCAGAAATCAGCTCTTGGAAATGTCCCCTACGCAGCTTCAAAAGCGGGCGTCATAGGTCTGACACGGGCACTTGCAGTTAACCTTGGTCCCCATCTGAATGTTAATGCCATCTGCCCGGGTCTGATAGAGACTGATATGTCCGCCTCTCTGCCACCAGAGAGGAGAAGGATACCGATTGAAGAGGCACCTCTTCAGAGAAACGGCAAGCCTGATGAAATCGCATATGCGGCGCTCTTTCTGGCATCCCAGGAATCAGACTTCATCACAGGAGAAATCATTACGGTATCTGGCGGAAGAGGCATGAGGTAGCCTGCGATCGTTACCCCTGACGTATCATCTGCTCTTGCCCCGTCATAATCGTCTTCTAGCGTATGCTACCGCTCGTTTACGTTGGTGTGCGATAAGCAGTAATAATCTAGGCGCATACACAGATTTAGTAATGGGACGATATAGACGTAATTTAAGGAATGAATCAAATGAACTCAGTTGAAGAGATTCACAGAATGGCCGTAATAGGCTCGGGAGTTATGGGTCACGGAATAACTGAGGTTTACGCTCTGAACGGCTACCCAACTACGATGATGGATGTTAACAACGAGCTCTTAGAGAGGGGAATGAGGCAGATAAGAGCGGAACTCAGAACACTGGTCAATAACGAGTTTGTTACTGAGAATGAATCTGAAGAAGCGCTGAACAGGATATCTTCTGCAACAAGCATCAAAGACGCTGCTGAAGGCTGTGACTTCGTCACGGAAGCTGTAACGGAAGATCTCAAAATGAAAAGAAAAGTCTTCACTCAGTTAGAAAAATACGCTTCTGACAATGCGATACTCGCAACTAACACGTCGGGTCTAATGATCACCAAGATAGCTCAAGGACTTAAACGGCCTGATAGAGTCATTGGAACACATTTCTCCGTACCTCCCCACATTGTCCCTGGTGTAGAGATAATTAGGGGAAGGAAGACTTCAGACAGGACCTTCAGGATATCATACGATTTGATTAAGAAGATCGGCAAAGTACCTTTCGTGGTTAAGAAAGAGATCGATGGATTCTTGCTCAATAGACTTCAACATGCTCTTGGAAGGGAGGCTTTCTACCTTGTTGAGAAAGGAGTTGCTACCATTGAGGATGTCGACATCTGCCTCAACAGTGTTCTCGGTCTAAGATGGGCAACGGTTGGACCATTTCACCAGATGGATTCAGCAGGCATAGATACTTCCTGTAAAGTCTGGAAGTACATACTGCCGAGCTTATCAAATTCAAAAAGGGTCCCCAAGGCTATGACTGAGAAGGTTGCTAAAGGTGAACTTGGCATGAAAACTAGGAAAGGCTTCTACGACTACACGAAATTCAAACCTGAAGACGTCACAATAGATAGAGACACAGGATTCCTCAAGACACTCAAGCTCATGAAGACAATCTGGAAATGACTAGCGAGCGCTCCCTATGATTTGAGGCCTGTTCGTCTATCGCTTGACAATAGTCGCTCTAGTTCGAAGCTGTTTAAATACGGGATTGGGCGTCCTACGAGTTGCCTTCAAAGTTGCTAAGGCGATAAGAAACGGTGAAAAAGCAGATTCTTTACGTCCCCAGATCAGAGCTCGAAGGACATTGTACCGGTTGCCGCTTATGCGAGCTCATGTGCTCCCTCAGGCACGTGAATGTATTCAATCCTGACAGAGCAAGGATCAAGGTGGTCTCTTTTGACGGAGGCCTTGATCTTCCTGCGACCTGCATTCAGTGTGGTTTGTGTTTAGGAAAATGTCCGCTCGATCTGATCAAGCTCAACGAAAAGACAGGTGCCGTAGTAATAGATGAGGAGAGATGCACAAGTTGTGGCGTGTGCCTAGAATGGTGTCCAATCGGCGCCATAACCAAGGATCCTATCACGTCTAAGGCTCTTAAGTGCGATCTCTGCAGCGGTTCTCCTGAATGTGCGAAGTACTGCCCAAGCAAGGTACTTCACATGGTTGAGACTTCAGGCGTGAAATCCATCAATGCCCGGAGAACTATGTTCGCATCCTCGCTGGCACGTGATGAGACTCTTTTGACAGGATCTCGCCATGAAGCCAGGTTTCTTGAACGGGAGCGGGCATTCTCCCTGCAAAGGAGTCTGGGCAAGGAGGTCAAATAGGTGGCGTTCAAGGGCGGCTACGCTGGAAAGATCCTGAGAATAGACCTCTCAAGAGACAGACATAGAATTGAAGATCTTGATCCGGAGTTTGCCGCAAAATTCATTGGTGGAAGAGGATTCGGCTCCATCATACTCTACAGGGAAGTGCAGCGCGGAATCGACCCTCTAGGGCCTGAGAACATCATGGTTCTGACCCCTGGAGCCCTGACGGGAACAGCGGCCCCAGCTGCAAGCAGAACCACTATTACTTTCAAGTCTCCCCTGAGCTCCCTTCACGGAGATGCAACCTCCTCCGGACTATTGGGCGCCAACCTCAAACATTGCGGATATGATTGTCTGATAGTCTCAGGGCGAGCATCAAACCCTGTCTACGTAGCCATAAAGGATGATGACGTGGAGATACGCGATGCATCAAAGCTTTGGGGAAGACTGACCGCGGACACGCATAAGACGTTAAGGGAAGAACTTGACGTCCCTGATCTCGCAACTGTAACTATAGGCCCGGCGGGTGAGAAACTAGTTCGTTACGCCTCCGTAATGACTGACGGTGGGTTGGGAGCACATGCCAGATGCGGCGGCGGTGCTGTCTTCGGCGCTAAGAACCTAAAGGCGATCGCAGCGAGAGGGCATAAGGACATTGGGTTGGGAGATACTGCAGGCTTCAAAGCAGCCGTCCAAGATTACCTGGATGTCATTTCGGCGGATCCGTACGTTCCTCCAGCCAAGAAGTATGGTACTCCTCGGTTCATCTATCACCGGGCCAAGTTTGGGATTCACGGTGCAGAAAACTGGAGGATTGGACCGTACGATTGGAGTGGTGTTGATCCTGACCTGTTAAGGAATAAGTACACTATCAAGGCTGCATCGTGTCCTAACTGCTCTGTGATGTGTAGAAGGGAGTTCCGGATAAACTCCGGACGGTTTGCAGGCACTGTTGCTAAAATGGAGTGGGAATCCATCGCGAGAGCAATCACCTGCGGGGTAACCGATGCTGAGTCCATAATCTACCAGGCCATGCAGGCCAATATGTACGGTCTTGATGCTGAGAGCACTGGAGATACAATTGCATTCGCCATGGAGTGTTATGAGAAAGGTCTACTCACCGATGATGATACCGCCGGATTGAAGTTGCAGTTCAGGGATGCCGATGTGATGCTTGAGCTCACAAGAAGGATTGCGTTGAGGGAGAACTTAGGTGACCTCTTGGCTGAGGGAACTCTCAGAGCAGCCTCAAAGATTGGCAAGGGATCTGAACGATTTGCTATGCAAATAAAAGGGGTTGAGATGAGTGCCGGTGACCCAAGAGGTATGCCTGTTAGGGCAGTCTCTTATGCAACAGGGACTCGCGGAGCGGACCATCTCAGATCAAACCCCTACATTGAGGAGATTGCAACACCGACTGAAGCGAAGCAGTGGTTTGGAAGTGAAGAAGCCGCTGACATCAGGAACGGCGTGAAAGGTAAGGGGAGGCTCGTCAAATGGAGCGAGGACTTCGTCACAATAGGAGACCTGTTAGGCCTCTGCAAGTTCGCCTACTACCGCTCTGCCACATTTGAATACCTTCGAAGGAAAGGCCTGGATATAGCAACTCGCCTTTACAACACAATTACAGGGTCAAGTCTTGGCGTCGAGGAGATGCTGCTCGCAGGTGAACGGGTCTTCAACATTGAGAAAGCCTTCAATGCGAGAGAGGGAGCGTCTAGGAAGGACGATACTATACCCAAGAGATTCTTTGAGGAACCCCTCATGGGTGGAGGACCGAGCGGAGGAGCTGTGGTCGACCAGGAGAGATTTGACAGAATACTCGACGAATACTATGATGCACGCGGATGGCAAGTAGCTACGGGCTTACCGAAACCCGAGAAACTTGAGACACTCGGACTCCATGAAATCGCCGAAGACATCCGCAAGCTTAGAATAGTAAACTAATAGACAATCAAGCCCCGCGCGTAGACTGGCTGAGACCCGTATAAAGGAGCAGGGTTAACTCACATGCAATTTGTTCCTGCGAGATTACTACGTGTTTCTGAGGAGGCCAGAACACATTCAGGGTTGTTTCAGCAATTGTTTGGCTGTGTTGAGTTGCTCTTTCGTTGCGGTTATCAGGGGTTTCTGGCGATCATATATAATCTCTATGCTTCTGGGCTTCAGGTTTTACAGCTATGAGAACTGACGATAGATCTTTTGCTATTGCCTCGTTAACCTGAACTAACGATAACCAAGTGCTTGTCTGTTCAAGGTCAGCCATATCAGACCTAAAAGAGATCTCCGAAAACTTGACCATGACTTGCCAGAGGTCCATAGACGCTTTACGCGTCCGAACGAGATCCGACGCTAGTGACGTATTTTCGTCCCCTAGTTGTTTGATCCTACGAGCCTGACTTCCAATAACATCATTATTATTTCTAATTGTAGAATTGAGCTCAATCTTATCCTTCTGGAGGATATCCGCTTCAGCCTCAATCTTCTCGATCTTCTCGATCAGTTCTGGCAATGCCAAGTTAAGGATGCCGAGTGTCTGGAGCCTTCGACTAGGACCTTTATACCTCCCTATTTCTCTAAGAAATATGGAATCCGTGATCCTTTTCTTTAGATCATCTGAAAGGTGGCAAGAGACCTTTGCGAGTATGTCAGTTTGACACTCACCCGCCTAAAGGCAGGGTGATTCTAGCTTCTATAGTGTTCAACGGTCTAGTGTTCACTGGCCTGTTAGCCTCCCACTTCATGCCATCCCACTTTAGAAGGTTAGGGCGTGTCATCGCCCTGTTAATGACTCCCGCAGGGAGCTTAACCCCCTGAGTGAGTCCTATATTTACAACACCAATAGCATCCCTATTTGCTTCTAGTCCACAATTAAGGCATTTGAAGAGTCTGCCTTTCCTTTCAATGTTTTCTGACCCACATCTCACGCATTTGCTCGAAGTCTTGTATTCGCTGACTTCTTTGATCCGTATCCTATACTCTTGCGCTGTATGTTTCAGTCTTTGAATGATGTAGTTGAAGCTCCAGAAGTTGTGGATTATGGCGTTGCTCTTCTTTCCATTATCATTGTTCTCTCTTATGCCTGTTAGGTCTCCTATCACAATCTTTGAAACACCGAGATCGTAGAGGTCTCTTACCATGTTTCTTATCATGGTGTTGATGGCTTGTCGGAATCTCCGTTGCCTTATCCTGTAGAGTTTGCTGAGTCGCCTCGAACTTTTCTTGTCGTTTATTGTTTCGAGTCTGCTCTGGCATTCTGCTATTCTATCGACCCAGTACCACCAATCAGAGAGTAGATTTCTCCCACTGTATGATATTGGTTGCCTCCATCCTTCAAGCCAAATGGTGAACAGGTTGATTACGCCGGGGTCGATGTAGCATGTCTTGGAGCCTTTCGGCTTGAATAATGGCTTCACCTTTACAGCCTGAAAGACACGCCACTTCCCATCAACATCATCATAGATAACCTCGGCCTTTCCCTGCTTCCCACTCCATCTGGGTTTGCCTCGGATGGGTATCTGCAACTTTTTTGGTAGTCTCATCACTCCATCCTTTAGATTGTAGCAGTCGTTCCTCAGAATCATCATTAGTTTGTATTTTCCATCTCGCTTCCAGAATCCAGGCATACACACCTTCTCCATGTTTGGCGGAAGTTTGCCTTCTCGCTCCAGCTTCTTGAGGGCAAAGAAGCTTCTCCATGACTCGTTGCTCTTCCTGATGATCTGTTGAGATGTCGCCGAATCGATTAGTGGTGTATACTTTCGATAGAGGTCTTTGCACTCCCAATTTAGGGGTTGATAGTTCATGTATGCTTGTCTTTTGTGGTATGTCGTCTCATTCCAAAGTTTAGCACAGTTGGTAGCTTTATCCCTCAGTGTTCTTTCTTGCTCCATTGTTGGGGCAAGGATGAAGGTGTTGGTTCTCTGCATGAAACTACCGGTATTATTATTGAAACACCAGACATTTAAGCCCCAAACGTCTCACACTGGTCGCAATTCATCCCACCCCTGAAGGGGTGAGCTTTCTTGCTAGTTCAATGTAAGGCTTCTGTCTGTATTCACATAACTTCGGGCATTCGTAACAATTATGATACGCCTGTATCGTCTGGCCCATGATTCCTGAGATCGATTTCCTAGGCATCATAACGAATTTATCATTCAAGATTACTCCAATCGCATCTCTAATCTTATCCTTGGGGAATATGCTGAAGAGGACTTCTTGTTGTTCAAGTTCCCATGATGGAGTGGATCCAGGATTGAATATTGATATCTTCCATTTTTTCTCAGCGGCGATTTTCTCTTCAAGATGTCTGTTCACCAGACGGAGGGCATAGGTTCCTAAATTGTCGAGCACCCATGAATCGAGAAGCCGGCTTTGTGCAATCGAAGTTACTCTTCGCTCCAAGTGTGGGCCAATCGTAGTTATGAAGGGTGCAATTTCAGTTGCGCATTTGAGTTGCTCGGCGAGTTTCCTGCTGCTAAGCATTTTGCCGTCTTCTACGAGGATTCCATCGTCAGATATTTCCTTGATCTTCACGTAGGTGTAGGCCGCAGCCGGTCGGACAAGACTCTTGCATTCTTCTAGGAGGACGCTCAGGTTGCGTATTTTGTCAGCTACGCGGCTCATGCCTCCCACAGCCAGTGCGTCGTCAATGCTGAATGCCAAGGGTACATCCTTGAGTATTATCAATCACGGCAGTCTCCTGCACCGAATCGTACGCTACCAGTTTTTGATCGAAGCTGCCAGTGTATCTCAAAAACTTGATCTTTCCAGAAGCGCGCGTTGACTCAATAGCTATTCCACTTCTCTGCAGACAAGTTTTTCTAGCAGTTAGAGAGATTATTCAGTAAGGTAGAGATTTTGAGAAGGGCGGTTTTTATCCTGGTGTTATTAGTTCTGTCTTGTGCCTTCTTATTAGGTATCGACAAGACTGTTGCGCAAGGCGGAGAGATAGAAGGGACAGTGTACGTGAAGAACCACATGGGAGATCTCAACCAAGTTGGTTGGGCAAACATCACTGCAAAAGGTGGCAGTGTCACCATTACTCCCAGTGTGGTATTCAATGCTGGTGGGGGCTACTACTTTTTCCTACCGTCCGGCAGTTATATGGTCACTTGTAGCGTGCCTGGATGCAAGTCACAAAGCGTTCCGGTAAGCGTCACTGATGGGTCTACGACACCATTAAACTTCTATCTGACGGAGTCTGGCGTCCCAATACCCGAATTCCCTCAATATGCAGCCCCTCTTGTCACTGCATTATCTCTTCTGCTTGTGATCGCATTAACGCGGAAGAGAGTTTCTCTCCAAAAGGGCTTGAACTAAGTCTCAAGCCCAACGCTATTATCTAGCAAGCGGATTCCCAACTACCAGATGGGAGCGTATGTGCTGGAAGCGTCATGAAAGATCCACAAGTATCGGACGCTACAAGGTATCCGCCAGCATAGACGGGAGGGGGACTCCTAATCTCAGCATATCATGCCTGAAGGGCTTCGGATCTAGATACATTATTCTCCTGGCTCTCTCTGGTTTTGTCCAGCTTGGTGTATATTCTGCCATCCTATCGTTGGGCGACTCGGCGACTAAGATAAGTGAATTTGTTGCGCTCTTTCTTTTCTGTTTCTTGCTATACGCATCATCGGTCTTGATTTCAAGCAGACTAGCTCGCGGGCCGTCTACTATATCACCGGCCTTGGTCGTCACGGTATTCTTGTTCTCATTTGCTTTCAGACTGATTATGCTGCCTTTGAAGCCCAGTCTTAGTCACGACATGATGCGGTTTCTCTGGGATGGCAGGTTGTTAAGTCACGGAGTGAATCCTTACCTTTACAGACCGGACTCCCCTGAGCTAAGTGGACTGAAGAATGTTCCCTATTTCATGGATTATGAGTTCAAGAGCACCTTCACGATTTATCCGCCCGTGGCGCAATTCCTCTTCGCCGGTGCTTACGCTGTAGTGGGCGATGATCCTATTGGAATCAAAGCTGCTATGATTACTTTCGATCTTCTGAACATCTGCCTTCTCACGCTTATTCTGCGTGGCTTAAAAGGGAGATTCTCGCTCTCAGGTTTGGTAGTATACGCTTGGTCACCTTTACTGATAGTTGAGTCTGCCGGGAACGGACATATCGAGCCTTTGCCACTATTCTTCTTGTTGTTAAGCCTGTACCTTCTTTCGAAAAGGCGTTTCCGACTATCTTCTATTATGTATTCGCTTGCCTGCTGGTCAAAACTCTTCCCAATTTTGCTATTACCCGTCTACCTGAAGTATTTGGGGAAATCGTATAGGAGACACTTGAAAGAGTTCATTCTCTGCTTTGTCGGCTCATCGTTGCTTCTGTTTTCTCCGGTATTGTTTTCTTCGGGTCTTAATTTTCTTAATCAGATTGTCTGGTACTCTCAGAACATAACCTACAACCCTTCGCTCTTCTTACTCGTCAAAGATCTTCTTGCTCCGCTACAGTCTTCCGTTTTTGTGGCCACAATACTTGACTATGCGATTTTCATGTTCGTTTTTGCGACATTACTAAAATTGAAGAGTGTCGATAACCTGACTGGATTGGCCGAGAGTCTGATCTGGATTTTCGGCGTGTTTCTCCTATTTTCGCCATCCGTGTTTCAGTGGTATTTGATCTGGCTTCTGCCTTTCTTGGCGATAAGAGGGCTTGACAAGAGAATGGTCGGGTGGCTCTATTTCACGGCGGTTGTAGTCCTTCCTTATCTGTATCAGTTCTCTCTCGATTATGAGCCGCAGACGATTGCACTGCTTGAATATGTTCCACTCTACGCTGTCCTTCTATTATCGACAATCTGGACCAGTAAGCCTTTTAGTAGGTTCTTCCAGCATGTACGCCCGCTAGATTGATGTCGCTCAGACAGTATGAATAGGTTCTAATAGGAACATTACGTTTAGCTTGGAAGCTTATTGCCTAGATGAATAACCTGCGAAGATCACTCGGAAGGAGATGTGGAAGCGAGGTGTCCTCAAAGAACGCGAAGTATCTTCTTTTCCTACTGGTAATCCTGGTTATCCTCGTTGCAACTCTCGGAAATGCTTGGTTCTTGATGGCAAAGAATGTAAACAAAAGTCCGCAAAGCGAAGGTATTCAACCACAGAATATTCTTGGAGTCCCTGCCATATTTTTCGAACCGCAGAAGGGACTGAACTTGGACAACAAGACCCACATTGTATTTCTCTACTATACCAGTTGCCCCGCTTGCGAGGACACAAAGAACCTGTATATCACGAAATCATATCCGACATGGAAAGGAAACCTCACTGACAATGAGATAACAATCAACGCGATCAACTACTTCAGAAGGAAGGATGTTGGAGAAGCCTACTTCAAAGCGTTCAACATCTCCGGAAGCGAGTTCGGCGGGACCGTGGTTGTCATCCATAACTCGAAAGTTGGCATGGTCTTTATTCCACCGCTTGACGACATGAAAGTTCAGAAAGCAGCCTACTACCTTGCAAGGGGATCTGTGATACGACCAGTTCAGGTGAAGAAGGAAGCGCGGTTCTCGCAGCCTCTGGTTTTTGCTCTCGGAGCGATATCTGGTTTCAATCCATGCTTGATCGCACTTGTGTCCTTCTTCTTTGCAACCGCAACAAAGACTGAACTCAAAAGCGTAGCTAGGAGGATCGGCCTAATCTCACTGGGGCTGATCTACGCGTACATCATCTTCTTCTCTCTAATCGCATCGAACCCAGCTGTAATGGGATCTCTGGTATCACTGACTTGGCTAATCGCCTTGATCCTGATCGGCATGGGACTTCTCTACTTTGTAGAAGTTGGTCAAGACATCTATTCCCGAAAATGGGGGGGCGGCAGCAGCATTGAACCAAAGGTGCCCCTGTTCAAAACCCCCCAACCCGTAAAGAATTTTCTCGATACAGCCAGAAGCACGAACAGTCCCGTTTACGACTTCGTCCTCGGCGTTATATTCTCACTGATAAAACTCCCATGCATTGCACTATTTCTTTTGATCCTGCTGGTCAATTCAGTTACTCCGTTGATGGACATCATTATCTTCACATTGGGAGTGGCCACGCCCATTATTGTGATTGGTTTACTCATAGGGCTAGGCATGATCAAAGTCAACCGTCTGAGTACAGTCCAGTTCAAAGGAAGGCTTGTGCAGAGGACAATAATCGGTGCAGTGCTCCTGATATCGGCGGTTCTTGTACTTACCTAAACCTCAGACGATTAACATCTTCAACACATGACGAAGGATCAAAGAACCTAAGACCGATAGGCTGGCAACTTGTGAGAATCCAAAGTCTTAAGAATTATTCAACCTACTACTCTTAGTAGCTGGGAAAATGATGAGCCGTGAACTTCTACGCGCTATCCCTATTCCTATTGTAGGTTATCCGCCGCCGCCAACATTTATTCCGAGGCCTAGAGCCGTCAAAGGATTTGCATTATCCCTAATCGCCGGCATCATAACAATCCTTGCAGGGATCGCAGCAACACTCGTAGCCTATCTGTTTCCGGGTGACGTGCCCGGATGGTTAGCTCCTTACATGTATGGCGGAGTTGTGGCGGGTACAATTCTTGGCATACTCATCTTCCTCGGGGCTTTCCTCATATGGCAGCGCTACCTAGCTTTAGGCGGGATCATGGTATTCTTATGCTCCCTAGCCAATGTCTACTTGGTGGTTGTCTACTTCATAACCGTAGTCTGGGTTTACGTAGTGCTGGCGATAGGACTGATAGCGCTGATCTTTGGAGTCATAGGCGCAATTCTAGGTATAGCAGGCAAGTAACCCAATGACCTGAAGGGACAGGGCCACTACACGTCGTCCGTATGAGCTCTGTTCCGCTTTTTCCATTTATTGTACGCCTCTATCACTCAAGTTCTTTTGAGGCTGTTGAACCCTCGGGACTGCCGCAGACCCCTTATGATTCTCTCGACCTCCTTCACTTTTCTCCTAACCTCAAAAGGATAAGTTACCACAAACTCTGGAGTGCTACCGGGATCTAAGCGCGTATAATCGAGAAGAACGGGCAGGCTCCGACGCCACCGTTAATTGATTGTGCTTGGTGTCGACACTGCTTTTTTGTACTGCTAACAGATCATCCTAGGAGGGGCTCCAGTGGAAAGATAGCTCGTGCTTCCTGCGAAAAGAACTAAATAGCCTTGAGTTAACAAGGAGTATGTGGCTTTAGCCATGCAGCTAGCAAAAAGGCTGATTCTACTTATTGTCCTACTTGGATGCTCTTCTTTTCTACTGCCAAGCGGCAGAGTCGAAGGGCAGGTGGTAGGCACCAACACTACCGGAGGAATTTACGCCGATGGATGGTTCCATGTGTTCGGTGAAGTGACTAACACTGGTTCGACAAATATTTCCGCTCTAGTCTCCACCACATTTCGACTCCCCAGCGGCGTCTCTGTACCTGTTTCAACAAATACCATGGTCGATTTATTGATCCCTGGTCAGAAAGCTCCTTTTGACTTGATGCTGGCGAACAGTACTCTAAGCTCCCAATACCCGAGTTTCGACGCGCCTAGCGTTGCCACGAATGTCTTTGACAACGTGCCTTACAGAAACTTTACCGCTTACAACATCCTACCCTCTGTAGATAATTCAGGCAGATACCATCTAAGTGGTCAAGTCAGCAACACAGCTAAGAACAATGTGACTTTTGTCCAGGCAATTGCAACCTTTTACGATAGCCTTGGTAGCGTGAATTATGCAAACTGGTCGTACGTAAGTTCAATTAACCTAACTTACCCCAACATGCCTGGCGCTTATTCTGCGAGTTTTGGGATTACCGCTTCAAATACAGATGATATAAAGAGTTACCGGTTGCAGTTCCAATGCGACCAATATTCAGTGGCAACTCCACCAACTCTACCCATAGGCACCCCAGACTTCTTCCTTAAAACTTTAACGCGAACCAATACTGCAACTCAGGGCTCCTCAGCAACCTACGTTATTACTGTGACTCCTAACCGGATATTGAATCAAACTGTAAGTACTGTCACCTTGAGCGCTACCGGTTTACCTCCAGGCTCCTCTTACACTTTCACTCCTCAAAACGTCACCGACACTAGTACGCCCAGTCGTTTGAACCTGATAATTAGGCCTTCTACAGCAATCGGCGTTGGAACCGGGAAGTTTCTGGTAACCATTACGGGCCAAGATACCGCGGCAGTACACCAAGTCTCAGTTATCCTAAATGTTTTCGCAGGAAATGATTTCAGTATAGGAGTAACTCCGCCTACCCAGAGCGTAGTCGTAGGCTCAACAGCATCCTATACGGTGATGTTGCTCTCTGGTGGCAGCTTCTCCTCACCTGTAACTCTGAGTATTTCAGGTATTCCTACCGGAAGTACAGCTGCCTTCAACAGCAATGGTGTCACTCCGACAAGCGCAGGCATCCCAATCATGCTGAGCATATCGACCAGTTCAAGCACTGCTACTGGAGCTTCCCAGTTTACTGTAACTGGCACAGGGGGCTCTCTCACACATAGTGCAACCGCATCTGTTACTGTCAGCCAGTCAACAACACCCTACTTCACCCTCTCAGCATCGCCCACTGCGAACAATGCCTTTCGAGGCAGCTCCACAACATTCACGGTCACAGTAACTTCATTCAACAACTTCAATTCTCCCGTATCGCTGGCATTGACGAATAATCCACCGGGAACCGCCGGCGTATTTTCACCCAGCAGTGTAACCCCTAATCCTAATTCACCTGTGCAGTCAACGCTAAATGTCTCAGTTGCTCCCGATGCCATCCCCGGCACATACAACATCACAGTAACTGGAAGCAGCCCCGGCGTCTCTTCAAAGTCTTCTCAAGTAACAATTACTATTAGCACGCTTAATGCGCCTGACTTTTCAGTATACGTGTTACCCGCTACACTCTCGGTTACTCAGAATAGCTCCGGTACGGCCACAATTCAAGTAGTCTCAATAAACAGTTTTACAGATACAGTTAATCTTGCACTTCAAAATGTCCCAACCGGCGTTACCTATTCAATAACAAATCCAGCTATCGCTCCTTTTTCCGGTGGCTACGTGTACACCAAGTTGACAATTCAAACCAGCAATTCGACCAGTCCTGGACTTTACAGTTTGACTTTAACGGCATCCAGCGCCAGCAAAACTCATACAACTCCTCTAGGGCTCGACGTGATCAACAAGACCTCCTCAATCGGTAAATGCATAATCGCGACCGCCACCTACGGGTCTGAACTCGCCCCAGAGGTACAGTTCCTAAGAGGTTTCCGGGATAATCTCGTGCTCTCAACAGTTGCAGGCACAGAATTCATGAAAGTCTTCAACACCTGGTACTACTCGTTCAGCCCTAAAGTCGCCAGTTGGATCGTGCAGACTCCCTCGGTGAGGGATCCTATCAAGGTTCTCCTTCTCCCACTGCTGGGCATTCTCCATTTGTCAGAGATATCATATACGAACCTAGCATTCGCACCGGAGGTTGCGGTTACAATTGCAGGACTCATCGCCAGTCTTTTGATTGGTATCATCTACCTTGGTCCGGTACTGGCCGTCGCGTCCAGAAGAGCAGGCCAGAAGAGATGTAAAAGACTGCTCACTTGGACAGCCTTGGTCTTAGTGTTCTCCATTTTACTCTTGACAGTCGGCCTGCTCACTTACATGTCGACTCTGATTATGATTACTTCTTCGATTCTGGTTCTATCAACTATAATTCTAGGATCCCTATTCGTCCCATTGCTAGCACTAAAGATCCTAAATAGAAACTGACTGTAACATGGAATCCGGCAGCGCTTTTCAACGATGAATAGACATTCTGAAATTTGAAGGTAGACGGATTTGGCGCACGTCATGCCCACGAGTCTCTACTGAAGAGCTTTGGCCAAATTGAGTCTAGCGTAGATCGGCCATTACGCGAGCGCTTTCTCGATAATGCCCACGATGGTCCTGCAAAACCTCCCTTGAATAATTAAGATACATGATTAGATCGATTGACCCAGATAAGAAAGCGCTTGTCATAGCTCGCGTAACCAAAGTAGTGTCCGTAACTTGCGAGTGCAGCATTCCGCTTATATCATTCTCCAAGCGTACCTATATTTTCTGAATCAAATCTTCGACAGGTGTCTTGGACAGTTTGAAACAAGCGATCATAATATACGATTCAAAGGGTGGCAACACGGAGAAGGTCGCTCATGCAATAAAGAATGGGTTGGAACGAGCAGGAGTGGGTGTTCTCCTCCGGAAGGCGGCGGATGCCGGGGATATAGGCTACTTCGATTTTGATCTCGTCTGTATCGGTTCACCGTCGTACCAATGGCAGCCGATGAAATCGGTCAGTGACTTCTTGATGAAGAAGCATGAGTACTATCGAGGCAAAGGATTGGTTAAGACTGGCTCACCTGCAATTTCTGGGAAATATGTGCTGCCATTCTGTACATACTCGGGTCCCCATACGGGAATGAACGAAGCCATCCCTGTCTGCAAGATCATGGGGCAATTCCTCGAGCATCTTGGTTTCACGTCAGTTGGTGAATGGTGTGTGCTTGGTGAGTTTCATGGATCTGAGGAGCTGAGCACCAAAGGCAGAATGGGGGATATACGAGGAAAACCCACAAAGACAGAGCTTGAAAAGATTAGTGAAGATGCGTACGAATTGGCTCGCGGTTTGTAATGTGTGTCCGATCTTACGGCACCTCCCTGCCGTAGCTGCTAAGCACGTCTACAAGAAGACGAGTTCCTCCTAGAATTGTGAGAATTCAAACATACACGAGTTCTAGTGGAGGCTATCCGTCGGCAATACTGGAACTCTGTTCTTGGACACTATGACTGGTAAACTCATTCTGTCCCTGTGAGATAGGAGGCGCTCGTCACCACGCGCTCGCTCACCACTCTGCCAGCAGTTCTCTCGAAAGCTTTAGAAGCGTCTAGAAAAGACCATGCTTCCTGCTCAACTTATGATCCGGGTGTAATGTATGAGATTGAAAGGCAAAGTTGCAATCGTAACAGGCGCCGGCCGTGGAATCGGCCGCGCGACAGCAAGACTCTTCGCTCAAGAAGGAGCCAAAGTCGTAATTAACTACAGCAGATCCGAGAAAGAGGCCACAAGCCTAGCGGAAGAGATCAGGAAGAATGGGGGGGAAGCGTTACTTGTGAAGGGCGATGTCTCCAAGGCAGACCAAGTCAAGAGGATGGTTGAGAAAACCATTGAAAAATTCGGCCGAATAGACATTCTCGTCAACAACGCGGGGATACTAGTTCCAGCGACCTTTCTTGACTCCACAGAAGAGATTTGGGACAAGACGATGGGCATCAACCTGAAAGGCGCCTACCTCTGCTGTAAAGAGGTTGCACCGATCATGCTCAACCAGAAGAGAGGCAAGATAGTCAACATAGCATCGGTCTGCGGACTGGCTCAGAGGACAGCCCTTGGAAACACGCCTTACGTAGCGTCCAAAGCTGGAGTAATTGGTCTGACACGTTCACTGGCGGTAAACTTGGGGCCAAACATCAACGTCAATGCAATCTCTCCTGGAGTCATTGAGACTGATATGGTGACTTTCTTCACTCCTGAGTGGAAGAATAGAGTCATCGATGAGACGCTCATGAAGAGGATAGGAAAGCCTGATGAAATCGCATATGCGGCGCTCTTTCTGGCATCTGAGGAATCAGACTTCATCACGGGCGAGGTTCTTACAGTAGGCGGCGGTCGTGGAATGAGGTAAGAACACGCGCAAGACTGAGAAGGTAAAAGTATAGTACAATGAACAAATACAAGCGTCTAACTCCGAATTCAGGATGGGAAGAACTTTCAGACCACTCTTCCTCTTATATCCGCTCTCTCAAACAGTCTAGAAGTAGAGAACATTCTGCCCCGGATCCAGCGAAGACAGAAGTTACAAAATCTTATTGAGGTGAAGATAAACTGCCTGCCAAGAAAAGCGCAAATGAGGTCACTGAGGAGACCAAGCAAAAGTTCGATTCGATAGAAGATCTTGGAGGAGTCGGACCTGCCACCGCAGACAAACTAAGAGAGCTAGGATACCAGACTATCGAGTCTCTGGCAACCGCCACTGTGAAAGAGCTAGTCCCAGTGGGAATAAGTGAGAAGCAGGCAGCCAAGATAATCTCTCAAGCACGAGATAGCATTTCAATATCCTTCATACCGGCAAATGAACTCATAAAGATGCGAGAGAATCTACTGCGGCTCAGCTCAGGAAGTAAGACTATTGATGAACTGGTAGGTGGCGGCTTGGAGAGCATGACGATCACTGAGTTCTATGGGCAATATGGTGTCGGTAAATCAATATTGTGCCACCAGCTCTGCGTCAATGTTCAGAAGCCGGTTGACCAAGGAGGCCTGAATGGAGGAGCACTCTACATAGATACAGAACAGACCTTCAGACCCGAATGGATAGTGCGAATGTCCAAACACCTTGGTATGGAGCCGGAGACTGTCGCAAAGAACATAATCTACTCAGAAGCATACAATAGCGACCACCAAATACTTCTCCTCGAGAAGGCTGACCAAATAATAAAACAGAACAACATCCGCCTCATAATAATAGACTCATTGACAGCCCACTTCCGAAGCGAGTATCTGGGAAGGGAAATGCTGGCTGAGAGACAGCAAAAGATAAACAAACATATGCACAGACTCTCGAGACTGGCAAGGGCCTTCAACGCAGTGGCCGTAGTAACAAATCAAGTGATGTCAAGGCCAGATGCTTTCTTCGCCATGGCCGTTGAGGCTGTTGGCGGACATATAGTTGCACACACAAGCCACACAAGGATCTTCTTACGCAGGACAGCCAGCGGCCCCGTCAGAATCGCAAGACTCGTCTCCAGCCCCTACCTGCCAGAGGGTGAGAGACTCTTCAAGATCACGGAGAACGGGATAGAAGATGTCGACGAGGAGGAAGCTGGGAAATAAAACCTTCGAACCTGGAAGCAGCCACCCCTTATCTTAACGCTGTTGCTCAGCGGAGACTCAAAGAGAGCGAGGAAAAAATCGAGGCATTAAAAGGCGTCCTAGACAACTCTGAATGGAACCGGGGATACCTCAAAGCCTTAGAAGGCCTACTCCTAACTTTAAGGTCAAACGACGGTAGATATCTCTATCTTCAGAGGATCAAGCTAGATGAGAACATAGTTAAGAAGCTCAAAGAAGAATTTAAGAAGCACTCAACAAATGAACTTCACGCTGACTACGATAAAGGCTACTTCACAGCCCTTACAGACTACACAGTGACGCTGGAAGAAGTAAAGCCTTGGAACCGCTCTGAGACCGCTAGGGAGACAGAACTAGACTCTGAAGTCAGCTCGGAAGAGTCCCCGGCTAGTACGGCATGAGAGTGTAGAGAAAAATCCAGATCGCCGCCCAGGCGAAGATATAGGTTCCCAGTCCTAAGATCACTGTTTTGCCGCCTGTTTGAAGAGACTTCTCACTCAAGTAGAGGCGCCTGACCACTATAATCGAGAGCAAATAGAGGAATGTTGCCATGGTTAGGCCACTTGAACCCTTCAAGTGCAAACCATAAGAGAGCAGTGCAGCAAGAATTCCCAATCCGAATCTAGACCAATAAACAAATGTGGAAGGCCTATAACGTCCAGACTTAGTCGTTGCTCCCCTAGGTGATTGCAGAATGAAAGATGCTCTCTCAAGTGTGGACATTGCGGTCGTTACCCTCGAATTGGCAGACAAAATAGTTGGGCAACGGCTAGATAACATTTACCACATTATTCCAAAAACCTTCATAATCAGACTACGACCAGACAATCTCAGACTTCTGGTCGAGATTGAGAGAAGAATACATCTCACTAGATTCGACTATCCAATTCCACAGAAGCCAAGCAACTTCTGCATGGCCCTGCGGAAATACCTGGTTGATGGGACCATCCAGACTGTTGAGCAACATGAGTTCGACAGGGTGGTCACTTTGACGATATCAACCGGTGAAGGGAAGTTTCTTCTTGTTGCCGAAGTCTTCAGAAGAGGGAACTTGATAGTCGTTGACCCCGAGAATAGGGTCCGACTCAGCCTAAGATATGCAAGAATGCGCGACAGAGATGTAATCAGGAATGAACCCTACCGACCTGCCCCCCTGAGCGGACTGAACCCTCTTAGCATGCAGTCTGATGAACTAGAAGCAATCAAGAAAACCGGTGATACTACATGTTTGAAAGCATTAATGTCCCTCGTTTCCCTAGGCCCTCTCTACGCTGAAGAGATCCTGCTTCATTCAGGAATCGACAACAAACTACCTGCAAAGGATCTTAATGAAACTCAAGTAAAGGGGATAGCCCGATCACTTGTAATTCTCAAACGCCGCATAATCGAAAGGGAATTTGAGCCTGCTATTATAACAGATGATAAGAGCAATCCTATTGATGCCATCCCATTTCCTTTGAAGATATACGAAGGGAAAACCTTCACGCAATTCAAGACATATAATGAAGTCGTTGATGAATTCTTCTCAACGCAAGCAACTACCATTGAACTCGAGAAAGTTCAGACCGTTCAAAAAGAGGAAGAAGCAAGACTAAGGCGCGTCTCGAAAGAACAAGCAGAACAGAGGATATTACTTCAAGAGACGATCAAAACAAACAGAGAAAGAGGCGACATCATCTACCAACATTTCCACACCATAACCAGGCTTATGCAGGCTATCTACAAAGCTAGGGACAAGGAATCTAATATCAAAGAACTCAATCAAGTGGTGAGCCGAGAGATTCCAGGTTTAGAATCGGAGGTAACATTTGAGATTCTGCTAGACGAAGTGAAACTCAGCATTGAGGGTGTGGCCCTTCAAATACGTCTAGACAAGAGCCCTCAGCAGGTCGCCAAAGAGTACTACGCTGCTGCGAAGAAGGCGGTCCAAAAACTCAAAGGGCTGGAACAATCGACTAGCGAAATAGAGTCTAAGATCCAGGATCTCTCGTCTAGGGCAGCTCTCAGGAAGGCACAGGCCAAGATTCCAACACCCATTCGAGAGAGAGCTTGGTATGAGAAATTTCACTGGTTCAAGAGTTCCGACGGATTTCTCGTGTTAGCAGGAAAGGATGCCTCAACTAATGATCTACTTATACGACGCCATCTCCAGCGGAACGATCTGGTTTTTCACGCAGAGATCCACGGTGCCCCCTTCACAATAATCAAGACCGAGGATAAAGTAGTCCCTGAATCCACACTATCGGAAGCCGCGCAGGCAGCCGCTTCGAGGAGTAAAGCGTGGTCTCTGAACCTTAGCTCGGTTGACGTATACTGGGTTAGCGCACAACAAGTAGGAACCAAAGCTCCAAGCGGAGAATACCTCGGCAGGGGGCAGTTCATGATGACCGGAAAGAGGAACTACATCCGAGGGATAGAGTTGAAGATGGCTATTGGAGTCGAACAAGAAGCAGAGGAAGGGGAGATAAGACTCATTGCAGGTCCCCCCTCTACAATAAAAAAACAGTCAACCGCCTATGTCGAGGTCGTCCCTGGGCGGACCTCTTCAGGAAGATTAGCCAAGAGCATAATCGAGATCCTGAAGAATTCAAGTCCTGAGTTCATTAGAGATAAGCTTAATCGTCTCCCCCCCGATGAGGCGGCAAGACTGATCCCTGCCGGTAGGGGCGACATAGTTTATCGAGGAAGGATCTTTCCAAAAATACTATAAACAACTCTTCCGTCGTATCTTCGCAAAGAGAGGATCGATCATGGCAATCGAGGGAGATGAGGCTGTCGCCACAGCGAAGGATGTTATGTCGAAGCCTGTCTTTACAGTAGGAGACAAGGAGAGTGCAGTGAAAGTTGCTCAACTCATGGAGAAGACAGGAGTTAGCGGAGTCGTAGTTGTTAATGAAGCAGGCAAACCCCTAGGAATAATCACCGAGAGAGACTTGGCAACCAGAGTAATCGCAAAAGATCTTCATCCAAGGGAGGTCACCGTTTCAAGTGTCATGAGCAGACCGCTGGCCACAATAGACGGGGATGCAAGCATCATAGAGGTCGCTAAGAAAATGAGTAGACTCGAGATCAGAAGGCTTGCAGTTGTCGGCAAAGGAGAGCTTCAGGGAATAATAACGAGCAAGGACATTCTTAGAATAATGCCCGCCATGATCGATGTCCTCACGGAGAGGTCGAGACTTGTGTCCCCTGAGTCAATCAGAACACCGAATAGATTGGCGGGATACTGTGATGACTGCGGTGATTGGTCGGATACTTTGATCCAGCATGACGGGCAGTTTTATTGCGACGACTGCCTGTCTGATGTGGAGGAGGAGACGAAGGCGCACTAGCAGGTGCTCTCAGCGATAAGTCCATTTCCATTCATTATCATGGATATCCACTTCTCAGTTTCTAGGATTGTGGCGAAGGATCTAATTAGATTGGTAAGAGACGACGCTGCCAGAGGTTACTCCGATGTTTGAAGCCGACGCGAACATTGTCGGAGCCAGACTTCTCGTCGGCAACGATCTGATTGAAGGCGGAATAAGCATCGAAGAAGGCAAGATCACAAAGATAGGGAAGACATCTAGCTTACCGCGGGCGCAGCAGAATTATAATGCTAAGGGCCTTGTGGCCATCCCCGGCCTCATCGATACGCACGTCCACCTACGCGATCTCCAACTCGCCTACAAAGAAGACTTCTACACCGGAACCTGCGCTGCTGCTGCGGGGGGTTTCACAACTGTACTTGACATGCCGAACAATGTCCCTCCCACAAACTCCGCTGCAAATCTCAGGCTAAGACGCGACGCAGCGATAGGAAAGATCGTCACGAACTTAGGATTTCATGCGGGGCTGGTCGGTGATCCAACAGAGTTGGAGAAAATGCGAGACATGGGCGCGTATTCCTTCAAATTGTACCTTAATGATGCTCAGGCTGCAATAGATACAAACAGCGACCCTGCGATCACGGATGCCTTCTCAACCTGCGCATTGCTGAAGATCCCAATTTCAGTTCACGCAGAGGATAGGGCAACCATCGAGGAGAGAATGTCAAAGTTCAAAGGTAAACCGCTCAGACTGGAAGACTACTCCTACGTTCATGGGCCTGATGCTGAATTCAAAGGCGTCAAAAGGATACTTGAGATCACGGGAAAGTCTGGTGCAACAGTCCATTTGTGTCATATGAGTCTAGCATCATCCATAGATGTGATCAAAGGAGCAAGAAGCGTACACATGCAAGTCTCCTGCGAAGCCACTCCACATCACCTTCTCCTCTCAAAAAAGAACCAGGACGAATTGAAGGGTTGGGCCTTGTCAGATCCTCCCCTCAGGGATCTTCAAGAGGTAAGAAACCTCTGGAAAGAATTCCTGAGTCTTGAATTCACAACGATCGCAAGCGACCATGCGCCTCACTCTTTGGCGGAGAAGAGCTCTCCCGACGCCAGGGAGATTAAACCCGGCATGCCAGGACTAGAGACCACCCTCCCCCTACTGCTTACCAAGGTAAGTCAGGGAGAACTGTCCCTCTCAAAAGTGGTTGAGCTTCTAGCACATAGGCCCGCCAAGATCTTCGGCCTCCAAGGAAAAATGGGGCTGACAGAGGGAGCTGATGCTGATATCACACTCATCGATCTCGAAAAGGAGTACGTCATCGACCCGGAGAAGTTTCATAGCAAAGCCAGATACTCCCCCTTCGCAGGCTACAGGTGCAAAGGCCAAGTCTCAAAGGTTATTGTAGGCGGTCAGATGGTATTCGAAAATGGGGAGATCGTTGCGCCGCCAGGAGTAGGCCAAGTCCTGGAGCGTGCACCCGGGTGAAGTTTCTTGCGAATGGAATGCTCGGAAACATTTCGAGATGGTTGCGGCTTCTAGGTTACGATGTTGAGTACGCACCAGTCAAGGACGATACCGAACTGATCCGCAGATCAATGGTTGAGGAAAGGATCCTTTTGACAGCCGACGTGGAGCTTTTCAGATTGGCTAAGAGAAGAGGCGTGAAGGCTGTACTTGTAAAGGAGACCTCAACTGTTCAGTCCCTGTCGAGACTATCTAAGAAACTGAAGCTTCCTTTGATTTTCAACCAAATGCGGTCAAGATGCCCAACATGTGGGTCAATCTTAGCTCGTGTGGCAAAAGACTCGGTTGAAGGCAAGATTCCAAAACGAACATATCAAACATACAAGAGGTTCTGGATATGTACAAGCTCCTCTTGCTCAAAGGTCTACTGGAGAGGAAGCCACTGGAGAAAGATAAAGGAGACCTTAGAGAAAGCTAGGGAGTGAATTCATATTGAGAAAAGCGCCATCCAATCTTAAAAAAGGTGAGCGGGAAATCCCCCACCCTTTAGGGGTGGGATGAAAGCGAACTGGTATCAGCATTATAAGCGGAGTTTACAAAAAATATAGTGAGTACAATGCAGTCTTCAGTGCGCTATAGGCTTTACCCAACAAGGGAACAAGAGGAGGAGATGTCTGCAATCCTTGAGCTTTGCCGGTGGCTCTACAACTACTTCTTGGGAATAGTTAGGTGTAGTGTAAAGACGCCAGACAGGATACTTCTACAAGAGATGATCCCTGCCCTATGCAGATACAAGCCTGAGCTTGAGAAGCTACACTCAAAGACACGGCAATACGTCCTCTACCAACTGTACTCTAATCTCAGGGCACTCTCACAGATGAAGAAGAAAGGCAGGAAGGTTGGGAGGCTAAGATTCAAGGGACGTGGATGGTTCAAGGCCTTCATCTACAACCAATCTGGATTCTCAATCAAGCATGGTGCCAAGCAGATACGACAGATGGGATTACTCCACCTCAGCAAGATAGGAGAAATTCCAGTCAGACTGCATAGAGAGATTGATGGTGAGATCAAACAGGTTATCATCAAACATTCTGCAAACAACAATTGGTATGCAATAACCTCCATTGAATATGACCATCCGATAAATACTGAGCCAGCGGACAGAAGCAAAACTGTTGGGGTAGATGTTGGCATAGTAAACTATGCCTACGATTCTAATGGAAGAGTGACCCCTCATCCGCATAACATCGACAAAAAACTGAAGAGACTCCAAAGAGAGCAAAGGCAGCTATCAAGAAAGAAGAAGGGATCAAGAAACAGGATGAAGCAGAAGGTCAAGGTTGCATCAATCCATGAGGACATAACAAACTGCAGGAATGACTTCCTGCACAAACTCTCAAGATACCACGTTGACAAACACGATGTAATCTGCATGGAAGATCTGAATATTCAGGATTTGATGCAGGAGATCCCTAATGCCAAGAATATGGCTGATGCTTCATGGGGAAGATTTGGAATGATGGTAGGGTACAAGGCTGAAACCGCCTGTAAACTACGAATCCAAGTACCACCCCAGAACACCAGCCAGGATTGCAGTGGATGTGGCGCTAAGGTTCCTAAACCTCTTGCAGTGAGGATACACAAGTGTCCCCATTGTGGACTAAAGATTGATAGAGACTTCAATGCATCACTCAATATAAGGCGTTTAGGACTGGAAAGAATAGGGTGGGAACCATCCGAATGCACGCCTGTGGAAATGAAGCCTGTGCCCACTATTATTAGTGGGCATGCTTCGTCGCTGAAGCAGGAACTTCTCTATCCGCAAGGGGAGAAGCCCACACCCTTCAGGGGTGGGTAAGTTCACGGACCACCTAAGTGTAGAAGAAGGAAGATTTCTAGTGGCCCTCTCAAGAGAAGCGATCTCCAAATACTTGTCGGAAAAGAAGATACTCACTCCGCCCCCAGATACCCCCGAAGACCTCACACAGAAACGTGGAGTCTTTGTGACACTGACAAATCATGTGTCTGACGAGCTGAGAGGATGCATAGGTTTCCCTACTCCAACCGAGCAACTTGTAAAGGCAACAATACTGTCAGCGATAGAGGCCGCAACTGGCGACCCAAGATTCAATCCGGTAACATTGGAGGAACTCGAAAGAGATCTTGTTGTGGAAGTTAGTGTTTTGACGACTCCCGAAGAGATTAGAGTGAAACCTGAAGACCTCCCGAATCACGTGGTTGTAGGTGTGGATGGGCTTATAGTAAGTAAAGGCGCGTGCCGGGGCTTGCTACTCCCGCAAGTTGCACCGGAATGGGGATGGGATAGTCAGGAGTTTCTAACTAATTGCTGCCTCAAAGCGGGTTTGCCGCCGGATGAGTGGCTTCTGAAGGGCACGGAAGTTCTCAAGTTCCAAGCAGCCGTCTTCAAGGAGAGAGAGCCCAAAGGTCTTGTAGAGAGGGTACACCAAGAGTCGCATCAGTGATGAGGGTATATGTTTCGCCCTCTGGGATAGGTCTGGGACACATTACCAGAACGACACCGATAGTTGAAGAACTTCTGTCAAGAGGGGCACAAGCTGTATTCTCTACTTATCTTGACGGCTTGGCATATGGTAAGGCAAGAGGATTCAAGCTTGTAGAGAGTGTGTCTATCGGATTCAGAGTTCAGAGCGACGGCACCGTCGACTTCAAACAGACAGCAGCTAGGAGTGGCCTCTCGTTAGGTCTTCGGAGATTTCTGAAACAGGTGAGAGTCGAGATTAGAAACATGAAGATGTTCAAGCCAGATGTCGTTTTCTCTGACTCACGCGCTTCGTCAATAGTCGCTGCAAGACTCCTAGGAATCCCGGTAGTGTTGATGCTAAATCAGTTCAGAGTGGAAATTGTTCGCAAACCAAGCGTCGGAAAGCAATCCCTTATGGATAGGTTATTCTTCTTTGAGGCGAATGTCTTTTGGATCTTCGTCAGGACCATTATAGGCGGCGTCTGGGCGCAGAGCAAGCTCATACTCATTCCAGATTTCCCATATCCTAATACGATATCTCTAGAGAATCTGGCAATCCCTAGCAGATACAGAAGCAAGGTGCGGTATCTTGGGCCTATTGTCAACAGATCTCCTCAAGATCTTCCCACCAGAGACGCGATAATCAAGGAGTTATCTCTTGCAACAGGACTCCCCATAGTTTACGCAGCAGTAAGTGGGCCAAGGGTGGAAAGGCAGTACTTGGCTAAAGCCATCTTTGACCTATTTCAAACGATGCCTGAAGACTACGAGTTCATAATATCTCGCGGGAATCCAAAAGGAAGCACCATACCAACTATTACGAAGAATGTCCGCAGTTATAAATGGGTGGACGACCAGACACACTTCAAACTGCTCAAAGCGGCTGATGTCGTCATAAGCAGGTCAGGACATGGAATAGTCACAAAGACTGTTGCCTTCAGCAAACCTCTCATACTCATCCCGACTCCGGACCATACAGAACAATATGGAAACGCAAAGAGAGCTGTACAACTTGGCGTAGCCGTTATGCTGGATCAGAGAGCGTTGAACGATGAAAGTCTTTTGAGATGTCTGACTACGATTCTCAACTCAAGCGAGTACAGACAGAAGGCAGAGAGCTTAGGTAACCTTGCTCTCAAGCTCGATCCAGTAAACACCGCCGCCGAGCTGATAGAGAGAGTTGCACATCAAAGAAAGTCTCATGCAGACTAACGAGCGATCGCCTCTTACCTTATCGACCAAGAATCCCGGAGAAATGATCCATCATGAACATAAAGAATCAATGTATTCCCAAAGTCATCTTCCTGGATCTTGATGGAACCCTGGTAGAGTTCTGCATCGACTATCTGAAGGCCAGGTCAAAGGCTTTGAAATTTCTTGAGAGCTATGCTCTTCCACAAGACCTGAAGTTCACACCAAATGATAGCATCTTTGTAATGGACAGAGAAATCAGACTTTTTCTCAGTGGTCGCGGTAAATTGGAAACTACATACAAAGAAATTCACGAAGGCTTACTGGGAATTTTGGAGAAGTATGAGTTGCGAGCTGCAGAAAGAACTAAACTCCTACCACGCGTCAGAGAGACACTTGAAGACTTGACAAGAATGGGTCTGAGACTGGTACTTTTTACTGCCGACGGAGATAGATCCACGACTATCACACTCAAGAGGACGGGTATCGCGGGATTCTTCGAGTTACTCGCCTCAAGAGGATCATCAGTGGAGGTCAAGCCGCATCCTCACCACATTACCTCAGCAATGGAACGCGTGAGTGTGAACCCCGAAGAGGCTATTGTAGTCGGTGACAGTGTAGCAGACATAATTTCTGGCAACTATGTTAGAGCGACAACCGTAGGAGTCACTACAGGACTTGGTAGCAAGGAAGAACTGATCGAAATAGGAGCAGACTACATCTTGGAATCCGTCGCAGAACTTCCGGTCCTGATCAGGAAGATTAATACACAAAGGACTGTCGGTAAACCGTACGCTAGTGGCAAGTCTTCTTCAGAGGTCGCTTAACTTGCCGGTCAAATTAAAAAGGTGAGCGGGAAATCCCATACCCTTTAGGGGTGGGATGAAAGCGAACTGGTATCAGCATTATAAGCGGAGTTTACAAAAAACTTAGTGAGTACAATGCAGTCTTCAGTACGCTATAGGCTTTACCCAACAAGGGAACAAGAGGAGGAGATGTCTGCAATCCTTGAGCTTTGCCGGTGGCTCTACAACTACTTCTTGGGAATAGTTAGGTACAGTGTAAAGGTGCCAAACAGGAAACTTCTACAAGAGATGATCCCTGCCCTATGCAGATACAAGCCTGAGCTTGAGAAGCTACACTCAAAGACACGGCAATACGTCCTCTACCAACTGTACTCCAATCTCAGGGCACTCTCACAGATGAAGAAGAAAGGCAGGAAGGTTGGGAGGCTAAGATTCAAGGGACGTGGATGGTTCAAGGCCTTCATCTACAACCAATCTGGATTCTCAATCAAGCATGGTGCCAAGCAGATACGACAGATGGGATTACTCCACCTCAGCAAGATAGGAGAAATTCCAGTCAGACTGCATAGAGAGATTGATGGTGAGATCAAACAGGTTATCATCAAACATTCTGCAAACAACAATTGGTATGCAATAACCTCCATTGAATATGACCATCCGATAAATACTGAGCCAGCGGACAGAAGCAAAACTGTTGGGGTAGATGTTGGCATAGTAAACTATGCCTACGATTCTAATGGAAGAGTGACCCCTCATCCGCATAACATCGACAAAAAACTGAAGAGACTCCAAAGAGAGCAAAGGCAGCTATCAAGAAAGAAGAAGGGATCAAGAAACAGGATGAAGCAGAAGGTCAAGGTTGCATCAATCCATGAGGACATAACAAACTGCAGGAATGACTTCCTGCACAAACTCTCAAGATACCACGTTGACAAACACGATGTAATCTGCATGGAAGATCTGAATATTCAGGATTTGATGCAGGGGATCCCTAATGCCAAGAATATGGCTGATGCTTCATGGGGAAGATTTGGAATGATGGTAGGGTACAAGGCTGAAACCGCCTGTAAACTACGAATCCAAGTACCATCCCAGAACACCAGCCAGGATTGCAGTGGATGTGGCGCTAAGGTTCCTAAGACTCTTGCAGTGAGGATACACAAGTGCCCCCATTGTGGGCTAAATATTGATAGGGACTTCAATGCATCACTCAATATAAGGCGTCTAGGACTGGAAAGAATAGGGTGGGAACCATCCGAATACACGCCTGTGGAGATGAAGCCTCTACCCACCATTGGTGGGTATGCTTCGTCGCTGAAGCAGGAACTTCTCTATCCGCAAGGGGAGAAGCCCACACCCTTTAGGGGTGGGTAAGTTCACCAATCCTTCAACTTATCCGGCAAGGCTGTTCTGCAACTTTCTCCTGAATGCCTTCTGTTTTGATCGTTTTCAAGGCTAGTAGTGTTCAATTAAGGTAATTAGTGTCACGAAAGGGGAACGCGGGCTAATACTCACTATTCGTTCAGGATCTCTCTCTCATACGTGTCCAAAAAGCCCTGAATTATCTGTTCCTTGGAAATAATGGAATAATCAGGACCAATAAAACTCGTCGTTACATATCCTTTTTCAGTATTTTTGTCTGTCGAGTGAGCGTCGACGATAACCAAGGGACGATCATAAGACTCTACTCTTAAGGAATAGAGCAATTCTCTTATGTCTCCCAGCCGCACCTCTATTGACGCATAGTTCTTCAGACACCGGACACTTACCTCTCTTCCGTACTTCTCCAGTTCAGTTTTCAACTCTTCAAACGCGACAGAGACCGTCGATAAGAAGAAGTCTTGAACCTTCCTTTCCCAAAGTTCTGTTTCCGACTTTCTCTTCTTCTTTTGAACATCTTTATTCTCGAAAGTTCTTCTCAGATCCTCTCTCCAATTCGCCATACAGTTATCATTCCTAATGTGTTGTATCCAACATTTACTGTGCTTTACGTCAACTTAATTCTTTTGAGAGAATCATTCAGAGGTGACCGAGTGTAATAAAAATCGTTGTCAGACGTCTCAGCGTTGAAGTGAGAAGGATGGATAGTGGCAAATACTAATCTGACGGTGTCGACTGTCTCTAGGGCTTCCATGCTGCCGCGAGATTATCCAAATAATGTTCGAGGCTAGAAATCGAGTCAACTCTGCTTATTTAGCGCTTTTCTCATACATTCTCCTGAATGTCCAGCGAAAGGCATTTCTGAGTTCTGAAAGTCTTTTTTCATCACCAAAATTATGGACGACTAATGATCGCAGAATTCCTTTGTCTTGGTCAATTGCATAGGTGAGTGCCTTTCCTTGCTGCAGCCTTCCTTCTTTAACTAACTCGGCATCTTTGACTCTCATGGGCTCCAGGACTCTGGCGAGCAGGAATGCTCGGAGGGGTGGAGAGTTCACGTCGAACTTGATATCCTCACGCGGAATCAGGGTTACATTGTCATCTTCAATATGTATTTCTCCGAGTTGAGCTCCTTCTGCTGCGAGAATCGTGGTCTCGTGAGTAGGTGCCTTTTCTCGATTGAGATGTTGAGGGGTTACAGGCTCTAAGTGCTCTTTGGAAATGTCTATTCTTCTAAAACTTCTTTCGGCCAGTAGATCATCAATTACCTCCAAGAAGGAACTCAGCGCAGCACTCTCTTGGTTTAGCTCTGAGACTTTTTTCTCAACGTACGCCTTCATCTCCGCTAGCTTCCTTATGGTGTCTTCGTGACTCAACTGATAGTTTCTCCCCCCAGGTCTACTGCGCATTCTTGCCTCCTCGCTACCAAGAGCAAGTCAGCTCGCCCATTCTGTAGCCTAATTGCCAGATCCCTGCCCCAGATTAAGTCCGCCGGTTTTGATACTCTCAAAAGAGCGGAGCTCTTCTCGTTAAGTGCTAATTCGATTGTGGTGTGTCTGTTTTGGATTATGTTGTAGTTAGAATCAAAATCAAGAATCGTCGTATTTCTCCGAATGGCTACGTGGATTGGCCTAGCAGGAAAGATGATCAACCTCATGGACTTATCAGGGGTGGGTCTAGGTGCTTGTGGGGCGTTCTGGTGGAATGATGCGGCGAAGACTAGGATGAGTATTGTGGCAGATGCAGTTTTCAGAGCCTCTTCAATGTCAAGTTTGAACACAGTCTACTCAACCACTGTTCCCATGTTCAAATAGATATCTTCTTCGCACATCCGGTATTTGGCTCCCGCCATATGACTGGTCTTGCCTGCGCGGAGACAGACTTAACCGCTGCAGGACCGATCATCGTGCACTAAGCATTAAAAAAGGTGAGCGGGAAATCCCCCACCCTTTAGGGGTGGGATGAAAGCGAACTGGTATCAGCATTATAAGCGGAGTTTACAAAAAATATAGTGAGTACAATGCAGTCTTCAGTGCGCTATAGGCTTTACCCAACAAGGGAACAAGAGGAGGAGATGTCTGCAATCCTTGAGCTTTGCCGGTGGCTCTACAACTACTTCTTGGGAATAGTTAGGTGCAGTGTAAAGACGCCAGACAGGATACTTCTACAAGAGATGATCCCTGCCCTATGCAAATACAAGCCTGAGCTTGAGAAGCTACACTCAAAGACACGGCAATACGTCCTCTACCAGCTGTACTCTAATCTCAGGGCACTCTCACAGATGAAGAAGAAAGGCAGGAAGGTTGGGAGGCTAAGATTCAAGGGACGTGGATGGTTCAAGGCCTTCATCTACAACCAATCTGGATTCTTAATCAAGCATGGTGCCAAGCAGATACGACAGATGGGATTACTCCACCTCAGCAAGATAGGAGAAATTCCAGTCAGACTGCATAGAGAGATTGATGGTGAGATCAAACAGGTTATCATAAAACATTCTGCAAACAACAATTGGTATGCAATAACCTCCATTGAATACGACCATCCGATAAATACTGAGCCAGCGGACAATAGCAAAACTGTTGGGATAGATGTGGCATAGTAAACTATGCCTACGATTCTAATGGAAGAGTGACCCCTCATCCACATAACATCAACAAAAAACTGAAGAGACTCCAAAGAGAGCAGAGGCGACTATCAAGAAAGAAGAAGGAATCAAGAAACAGGATGAAGCAGAAGGTCAAGGTTGCATCAATCCATGAGGACATAACAAATTGCAGAAATGACTTCTTACACAAACTCTCAAGATACTACGTTGACAAACACGATGTAATCTGCATGGAAGATCTGAATATTCAGGATTTGATGCAGGAGATCCCTAATGCCAAGAATATGGCTGATGCTTCATGGGGAAGATTTGGAATGATGGTAGGGTACAAGGCTGAAACCGCCTGTAAACTACGAATCCAAGTACCACCCCAGAACACCAGCCAGGATTGCAGCGGATGTGGCGCTAAGGTTCCTAAACCTCTTGCAGTGAGGATACACAAGTGTCCCCATTGTGGACTAAAGATTGATAGAGACTTCAATGCATCACTCAATATAAGGCGTTTAGGACTGGAAAGAATAGGGTGGGAACCATCCGAATGCACGCCTGTGGAAATGAAGCCTGTGCCCACTATTATTAGTGGGCATGTTTCGTCGCTGAAGCAGGAACTTCTCTATCCGCAAGGGGAGAAGCCCACACCCTTCAGGGGTGGGTAAGTTCACATATCTATCCCAATTTGTGAACTAGCGATAAACATTGAAATTGAGTTATAGAAAATGCGCAAGAAAACCCACGGCTTTAGCCGTGGGAGGATGTCACGGAGCAGTAGTGTTTGGTAACGTAGCCGTTTGGTGCGTTTCTATTCTCTTGGTTGTTGTACTTCTTCAAGGAAGCTTTTACTTCGCTCTGGTTGTCGCTCCACTATACATTGGAGGTTTGATAAGTATAGTACTTGTTTCTAGGTTCGGCAAATCGGAGAAGAGTAAGGAGTGGTACGGAGGATGTTGAACCAGAGAGGATCCTTTGCTTCGAGTTCGAGTCTCTAGCTCTCCGATCTAGCGCAGTGCGTGCTATAACAGTTGTCATAGGGTTGGAGAAAGGACGTTTCTCTCAAAGCCTATTAGGATCGCACCTCTATCTCAGCGTAGATGTCCATTTTCAGTCCGGACAAGATGGATGAATCAGCAGTAGCGAAGAATGAGCAAGAGGATGATGATTACTGAATCGAGAAAGCACTCTGATGCGTGCTATTGAGAAGCTCGCAAAGTTGAGGCTTAGTGAGATAGCTCTCAGCAGATTTGAGAGAATTGCAACAAGGATGGGGGTAGACGAGGAAAGGGTTTTACAGCTCTACGTAGAGGCGAAGAATAACGCGGGGCGAGACAGATTCACCAAGACTCTCTATTCAGAGAGGATATTGCTTCTGCCCCAGTGTCTTAGGTCAAGAGACTGTCCTGCAAAGTCAAGTGAGTATGGTTATCAGTGTGTCAATTGTGGAAGGTGCAAACTCGGTTTGCTCATCGGAGAGGCTGAAGCCTTAGGGTACAAAAAAGCCATGATAATCTCTGGTGGGAGCATAGTTCCAAAAGCTCTCATCAGGCTGAAGCCTAGAGTCTGTCTCGTTGCGGGCTGTTTAAAGGAGCTTGTAATGGGGAGCTTCGTTTGTGAGAAGTTTGGAATAGTAGGTCAGGGATTACCCCTGTTAAGAGATGGATGCCTTGAGACCGACCTCGATTGGAATCTGCTTAGAAACCTTCTTCACAACCATATGAGCATCGTCACAGCTTAGTCAGATTACGCCTTCCTTTCTTAGTTGTTCAATTTGAGTGTGCGTGTAGCCTAGTTCATCCAGGATTAACTCCGTGTGTTCACCCAGTGTGGGAGGTGGGCTCTTCAGAACTGGCTGTGTTTCGCTAAACTTTATTGGAAGGGCAAGCTGTTTGACCAATCCGGACCCGGGGCAATTCAAGTCGAAGACAAGTTTCCGGTATTGCACGTGGGGATCCGAGAAGACCTCATCAAGGGTTTTAACAGGTGTGACGCATACTTCTTTATTCCCCAGAAGGCTGAACCACTCATCCCTCGTTTTGGTCTTGAATACGCGTGATAGCCTCTCGTGAGCCTCCTTTGTCTTCCGATCCTTGAAAGGTCTGTACTGCATTAGCTCTGTTGTACCGATGGCTTGACAGAGGTTCTGCCAGAATTTTTCTTCAACCGCCCCCACCGCGATGTATCTGTCGTCCTTCGTCTCGTACACGTCATAGAACAGTTCTCCGCCTGCTGGAAAGGTCCCCCTCTCAGGGGGCTTGCCTTCGCCAATATATCTTGCCGCTTGTATAGTCAACCATGAGACCATTCCATCAAACATCGAGATGTCAACAAGCTGGCCGCGCCCGGTCTTTTCTCTTGAACTTAGGGCCGCGAGTATGCCTATCGTTGCGAACATGCTGCCCGCTATGTCTGCGATAGGTATTCCTGGGACTATTGGTGGGCCGTCCTCTTCACCCGTCAGACTCAGGACTCCAGCAAGTGCGAGGTAGTTTATGTCGTGTCCAACTAGATCTCTATAGGGCCCGTCTTGGCCGAATCCCGTTATTGGGCAGTAGATCACTCTCGGATTGATCTTCTTCAGGGTCTCATAATCAACCGCAAGTTTCTTCATCACCCCAGGTCTGAAACTCTCCACCACGATGTCATATTTGTTCAGCAGTTTGTAGAGGATCGCTCTGCCCTTCTCAGACTTGAGGTTCAGGGTGAGGCTTTTCTTGTTCCGGTTTAATGTAAGGAACATTGCACTTTGGCTACCGATCAGAGGCGGAGTGGTTCTCATGTAGTCTCCGACGCCTGGTTGCTCGATCTTGAGGACTTCAGCCCCAAGGTCTGCTAAGATCATGGTGCAGTAACCACCGGGGTTCAGGCGCGATAGATCAAGAATGCCAACTCCCTCAAGAGGTTTGGACAAGTTTCCACCTTCCCTAACTCGAGAGTTCTTCTTGCGAAGGAGAGGCTCTCCCGTAATACCTCCTAAGCGCGTTTAGAGCACGAATATTCCTGAGAAGGGAGGGAAATGTGGGGATCCCAAGTTCCTCGAGTGTCTCACGGTATTCCTCAATAATCTCTCTCGAAGCAAGATTTGTCACCACGATTGGCTTATCTGGGAATTTCTCCTTGATGCTCGAGAAGACCTTCCTGACGTCTACATCCCATATCTTGCTCTCTTTCGTGAGGCCGACCATTACCAGTGATAACATGTCCACGTTTGGATCTGTCAGATAGGTTTCCAGAGCGAGAGTAAGTGAGCCTTCAGTACTCCCGATGCCTTGGCGGACAAGTTCTGCGTCGAGCGGGTTGGATACTATGCCGAACTCAGGCGTGTAACGTGTCAGTTTCTCCATACTCTCCGCTGAGAGTTTAGCTAAGCGAAGACCGTACTTCTCAACTGCATCAGCACTCATCACGCAGCCAGCGCCTGTGTAGGCTATCACCCCCACTCCGTCACCTTTGGGTTGGGGAAGTAGCGCGAATGCTTTAATGAGGTCAAGTAATTCCTCAATGTCCTCCACCCGCATGAGACCTGCGCTCTTGCAAACTGCCTCGAAGATCTCGTCTCTCACCATTAGCGAGCCTGTATGAGTAAGCGCTGCCTTTCCGCCTGATTGAGATCGCGCAGATTTCAGTATAAGTATCGGCTTCCTTTTGGCGACCCTTCTAGCTACCTCAAGAAATCTTCTCCCATTTTTTATCCCTTCAGCGTAGATGGCGATGACTTTCGTATTTGGGTCGTCATCATAATACTCAAGAATGTCAGCGTCGTCGAGGTCCGCCTTGTTACCCAGACCTGCGACCTTGCTTAGACCATAAGGTTGTGTTGAAAGAATGTGCTCCAAGAGAACTGAGGCGAACATGCCCGTCTGTGAGATTATCGATACGTTGCCTCTTCTGGGTCTTGATATCTTGACGAATGCTGATGTGAATCCACTGTATACATTTAGCAAGCCTGTCGTGTTGGGTCCTACAATTCTGACCCTGCCTGCCTTGGCAATTTCGAGCATCTTCCTTTCAAGTTCTGCTCCTCTCTCGCCTGCCTCTTTGAAACCTGATGTACAGACTATTGCGCCCTTCACGTTTTTCTCCGCGCACTCCTTAATTATTTGCGGTACATATTGGGCTGGAACTATGATTATCACAGTGTCAATACTATGCGAGATTACGCTGACTGAAGGGTAGCATTTCATTCCAAGAACGGACTCTCTATTCCTATTCACCGGATAGATCCTTCCACTATAACCCAGGTCGATGAGGTTACTCATCAGGAGGTACCCGAATTTCGCTGGGTCGTCTGATGCTCCTACAACTGCAACGCTTTCCGGCTCAAAGAGCTTCCTGACTGCAATCTTCGCCTCATTTGCGTTTGTGGAAGTCGTCCGCGAAGCCATGCTCTCCGTCATAAACGAGCATGATCTAATAAGCCTTGATTTGCCTTGACCCCATGGAACACTTTCTCAATACGCCTAGAAATTGCTCAGCCTAGATTAAATCAGCTACTGCTCGTCTACGAATAGTGTTTTATGACGGGTACGGCAGCTCTGAGCGCTTTTGTATATGGATGTTGCGGGTTGTGTATTACATCAAGTGCGGGACCCGATTCAACAATCTTCCCGAACTGCATGACTGCGATCCTATCGCAGATATACTTCGCAACGGCGAGATCATGCGTTATGAATAGATAAGTTAGGTTGTACCTCTTCTTGAGATCAAGCATCAGGTTGAGCAAGTCTGTCCTCACCGATACATCAAGCATTGAGACTGGTTCATCGGCTACGATAAAGCTGGGCTTGAGTACCAAGGTCCTTGCCAAGGCGACCCTCTGCCTCTGGCCGCCACTTAGCTCGTGAGGATATCTGTCGAGAAAATCTTCAGGTGGAGTAATCTTGACATCTCTTAAGGTCTCGGTGATGAGTCGAACTCTCTCTTTCTCTGCTGTTCCAATGCCGTGAACATGCAGAGGCTCTTCTACCACATCTTTGACCTTCATTCTCGGGTTGATTGATTCAAAGGGATCCTGAAAGACCATCTGCATTCTTCGTCTAAAATCTTTCATCGTATGCCAGTCTTTTACCGACGTAAAGTCCAATCCATCGAGGTAGACGTGTCCACTGTCAGGTTCCTCAAGTCTAAGTATTGTTCTGCCCAGAGTGGTCTTACCACTCCCGCTCTCACCTACCAGTCCTAGAATCTCTCCTCTAGGAATCTCAAACGTGACATCGTCGACAGCCTTGACATACTCAGTCTTGCCCCTCATTGTCTCGAGTAGGGTTCCCGTTTTCCGGAAAGACTTCCTGAGGTTCAGGACTTTGATCATAACTGTCGACATAGATTCAGAGCCTTCAGGCTAGGTGGCATAAGACGAAGTGGTCTTCCGCAATCTCACGTGGCTGCGGCTCCTTTTGACATTGGTCAAATCTGAATTCACATCTTGGGGAGAATCGACATCCAGTTTGTGCCTCTCTTACCGGAGGAAGGGGGTCTGGCATCGTTCTCAGCCTCTCTTTGCTATTCTCAATATCGGGGAAGGAAGCTAGGAGCGCTCTTGTATACGGGTGGGTTGGATTGATGAATAATGAATTTGAATCTCCTTGTTCAACCATCTTTCCCATGTACATTATCCCTATCTTATCGCAGAGGTTTGGGAGGATCGACAGGTCATGGGTTATGAAGATGAGTGATAGCCCCAGCCTTGACTTCAGGTCTTCCAGGAGCTGAAGAATTTCTGCCTGAGTTATGACGTCGAGTCCTGTGGTGGGTTCGTCCGCGACAAGAAGGCTTGGGTTGCAGGCCAAGGCCATAGCAATCACAGCCCTCTGTTTCATGCCGCCACTGAATTGGTGTGGGTAGTCTGAACCCCTTTCCTTTCGTATCCCTACCATTTCTAGAAGTTCGCTGGCTCTTGAAAGCGCCTCGACGGTGTTCACGTGCTCATGCGTGGTAATAGCCTCAGCTATCTGTCTATTGATCCTGTGAACCGGTGTTAGGGCGTTCATAGCTGCCTGCGGCACCGTTGAGATGCGTTTCCACCTATATTTGGTCCTAAATTCTTCATCGTTCATCTTCAGGATTTCTGCCCCATCGAAGATGATCCTTCCCGCCTCGATCTTCGCGTTTGTCGGCAAGAGCTTGAGTACGGTCTGGGCAATTGTTGATTTTCCTGAACCCGATTCGCCAGCTAAACCAAAGGCCTCACCGCTAGGAACCCCGAAAGTTACTTCATCAACTGCCTTCACGATCGTTCGTTCTGTGGAGTAGTTAACTCTTAATGAGTCAACTTCAAGGAGGAATTTGTCTAAATGAGGCTTCCGAGACAACCTAGTCTTCTTCTGTATCTTGATCTTTTGACACTCCCCTGCCTAAAGACAGGGGATTCTAGCTTCTATCATGTTCATTGGTTGGTGGGTCACTGCCCTTCTAGGCTGCCACCTCATTCCATCCCACTTTAGAAGGTTAGGGTGTGTCATCACCCTGATAGCTGTTCCTCCGTAGAGGTTCGCCATGTTCAAGACGCCAATAGCATCTCTATGAGCTTCCAATCCACATTCTAGACACTTGAAGAGTCTGCCTTTTCTCTCAATGTTCTCTGAGCTGCATCTTATGCATCTACTTGAGGTCTTGTATTCACTAACCTCTTTGATTCGGATGCCATATTCCTGTGCTGTACACCTTAGCCTTTGAACAGTGTATTTGAAGCTCCAGAAGTTGTGGATCATCGAGTTGCTCTTCTTTCCTTTATCGTTGCCGTCTCTGATGCCTGTTAGGTCTCCTATCACAATCTTTGAAACACCGAGATCGTAGAGGTCTCTTACCATGACTCTTATCATGGTGTTGATGGCCTGTCGGAATCTCCGCTGCCTCACCCTGTACAGTCTACTGAGGTGCTTTGAACTCTTCTTGCCGTTTACTGTTTCAAGTCTGCTCTGGCATTCTGCTATTCTATCGACCCAGTACCACCAAACTGCTAGGAGGTTTCTCCCGCTGAATGCTATTGGTTGCCTCCATCCTTCAAGCCAAATGGTGAACAGGTTAATGATACCGATGTCGATGTAGCATGTCTTGGAGCCTTTCGGCTTGAATAATGGCCTAACCTTAACTGCCTGAAAGACACGCCACTTCCCATCAACCTCATCATAGATGACCTCGGCCTTTCCCTGCTTCCCACTCCATCTCGGCTTGCCTCGGATGGGTATCTTCAACTTCTTTGGCAGTCTCATTACTTCATCCTTTACACTGTAGCAGTCTTTTCTCAGAACCATCATTAGCCTGTATTTTCCATCTCGCTTCCAGTATCCAGGCATACATACTTTCTCAATGTTTGGAGGTAGTTTACCTTCTTGCTCCATCTTCTTGAGGGCAAAGAAGCTCCTCCAAGACTCATTGCTCTTCCGGAGTATTTGTTGTGTTGTCGCTGAATCGATTAGTGGTGTGTACTTTTGATAGAGGTCTTTGCACTCCCAGTCTATCGGTTGATAGTTCATGTATGCCTGTTTTTTGCGGTAGGTTGCCTCATTCCAAAATTTAGCACAGTTGGTAGCTCTATCCCTCAGTATCCTCTCTTGCTCCACCGTTGAATCAAGGATGAAGGTGTTAGTTCTCCGCATGAAACTACCAGCATTATTATTGAAACACCAGACATTTAAGCCCCAAACGTCTCACTCTGGTCGCAATTCATCCCACTCCTGAAGGGTGGGTTTTCTTGCTAGTTCAATGTAAAGCGCATATAGGCATAGATAGTGATAAGAAACCGTTTTCAATAATTGATCAAAATGAGGAGGGAACACGGTTGTCTAAGTTTCTTCCGGGTTGTTTTCTGATTCTACTGTTAACTCAAAGCCTCTACGTGGCTGTTGTACCTTCTAAGGGTGAGGCACCGTTAAGTTATCCGATCAATGGTCCTAGACTGGATGAGATTGTGTTTGTCTATCAGGGTACTCCTGAGGCGTCTGTCGCAGCTATCCGAAAAGGGGACACCGATGTTCTGTCAGACATTGCCCGGCCGTCTGACGTCGCGGAATATCTCAGCAGATCCTAACATAAACATAACTTGCACTTCTCAGACCCACTATTGTTATGTCGGTTTCAACACAAGGAAGGCACCGTTGAGTGATAAGCAACTGAGGAAAGCCATAGCCTGTTTGGTGCCAAGGGAGGAAATCTCTGACAACCTTTTCGAAGGAATAATTGTGACTCCGATGTTGTATGAGACCTCGCCAGCGTTTGGCAAATGGCACAATCCGAATGTTGACATCTACCCTTATGATCCGTCGAAGTCGAAAGAGATTCTCTCCGCCGCAGGGTACAGCTGGTCTAAAGATGGAAAACTATTGAGCCCCGACGGACAGCCTTTGGGCAGGATCAGTTTCCTCTCCCCAACTCAGGAAGAGGCACCTACCTCTTACGAGATAGCAAGGTTAATCGTTGAAGAAATGCAGAAAATCGGTTTCGACGTATATCAGGAGGGTGTCGCCTTCGACGCGCTACAAACGAGGGTTATGACCGAGAGAAATTTTGATATGTACTTTCTCTGCGTATCCAACCTGGGGAGATTCCCGAGGTGGCTCTACGACTATTATGATTCTAGCCTGGATGTTCCAGACGGTGATAATACGCCTGGAGTGAGAGACCCTGAGCTTGATAACCTCCTATACAAATTCAGGTTCGAGTCTGCGACAGAGGATGCGGCTAACTCGGCGATCTGGCAAGCGCAGGCGATCATTGCTGACTTGGCAGCTAGAGTTCCCGTCTACTCACGATACGAGATTGAAGCCTACAGAAAGGGGTGGGAAGGCATGATCCAGCAGACGGGAATTGGGTACTTCACCTCTGGGTCGTTCTGGACCTATCTAAATCTCCACAAATCAGGCGTAGAACGCGGAGGATCAATCAAAGTCGACCTTGGGGGAAGGGTGAGGACGCTAAATCCACTTTACGGAACTGGCGCCTATGAACAAAAGATAATCACTCTCATCTATGACTCCTTGCTTGCATCAGACCCGGGGACCGGCGACCCGGTACCCTATCTCGCTGAGAACTGGAATATCACATCAGTAGACACTAGTGGCAAGAAAAGCCAGAGGATAACCTTCAACCTAGTACATAATGCCACGTGGCAGGACGGTGAGCCGTTCACATCTAGTGACGTAAGATTTTCCATAGAATATGTTAAGAAGAATAAGATCCCCAGCTTCCTTTCTACAGTAGAGAGAATCATAGAGGTCTCCAACCCGACGCCTTACACTGTTGAGATTATAATGAATGGAACCAGCATCTTTAATCTGATAGATGCAGGCGGGATCCTAATTTTACCTGAGCACATCTGGAAGAACGTATCTGATTGGCGGACCTTCCAGCCTGACAGGGAACCCAATCCACTCAAACCTGAACTCACGAAGATGGTTGGGACAGGGCCGTTTATGCTAACCGAACAGAAACCCGGAGAATTCTGGAGGCTGAAGTCTAACCCAGGCTACTTTAAGAGACTTCCGTTGACAAGTCCGGAGACAGAAAAGACAGGGCAGGCGCAATCGAATCCTCCAAGCTCACAGGTCACTGTTGTCGAAGTTGTGGCAATAGTTTGTTTGGTGACAATAGGGACTATCCTTGTTAAGCGACGTAGAATGAAACGCGCAATCGATAGCTAGGTGCTTGGATGGGCTTCAAAGCCTATGCAACGAGAAGAATCATAAACACGTTCATTGTTCTGATAGTGACCGTTACCCTACAGTTTTTCATCTTCAGGGTCATGCCGGGCAACCCAATCACATATTTTGTTAGCCCGAACCTCCCATTGGAGGCTAGGCAAGCTCTAATGCAACTCTGGGGACTGGATAGGCCCCTCTATGAGCAATTCTTCACGTATCTGTACAATCTCTTCAGCGGAAGACTCGGCATCTCCTTCATCTCCCAGAGATACGTCTCTGACGAAATAATGGAACGACTTCCAAACACAATTCTTTTGATGGGATCCTCAACAATCTTGACTATAATATTGGGAGTAATTCTGGGTGTTTCTGCCGCTTCACATAGAGGGTCGAAGAGAGATGTTGGAAGCGTAACCTTCGGTCTCTTGACCGAAGGGTTGCCAACCTTCTTTCTTGGCCTGCTGCTTCTAATGGTCTTTGCTTACTACTTACCAATAAAAACCGGTGGTCTCATCAATTTTCCGGTTGCAGGAACCGTGTCGAGACCCCCACCAACAGACCCTGTAAGTTATGCTCTTGACGTTTTGTGGCATCTCACCCTGCCGATGATCACTTTGGTGATAATTGGTTTCGGCGGATATACCCTGATAATACGGAACCTGATGATAGATGTCCTGACGCAAGATTACATTGTAACGGCTAGGGCGAAGGGCCTCGACTCTCGGTCAATAGTCTACCACCACGGTTTGCGAAGCATCCTGCCCCCCATCTCGACTATGATTGGATTAAGTCTGGCAGGAATAATGGGCGGAGCCGTACTTACCGAGACTATCTTCAGCTGGTATGGAATAGGACGCTATCTGTACGAGGCAATCCTGCAAAACGATTATCCTGTAATGCAGGGGACATTCTTCCTTCTCAGCCTCGTAACGATCTTGGCCAACTTGGTAGTAGACTTGGCATACGGTCTGTTGGACCCCAGGATAAGATACTGAGGATGAATTGATTGTCACGAAGTACCCTTCGGAGATTCTGGTCATCTTACAGAAGAAGCCGATTGGGACTGATTGGGCTGTCCATACTGGCATTCTTCCTATTCGTAGCGATCTTCGCTCCGGTCTTGACGCCTTATGATCCTTTGGGTGGCAGGTTTCTCGCGGAAGGCCTAGCGCTACCCTCCTGGTATAGAATACTCCCTCAATACAGGGACTTCCCGAGTACAATGGATTTTTCCGTGTCTCCAAAGGCAGATGCGGGTAATTGGAGCATCAGGACGGAAGAGCCTTTCAAAGTGATGCGCAGCGATCCATTGACTTTTGCTTTCTTGACATCCAACGGATCGAAGGTGTCAGCGAATGCTGAAATGACTCACCAATTCGGATACGAGTACGCCCCTCCTCTAAGCTTTCAAGTCAGCACAGACTTCCGGTTTAACGCTGTAAAGAACAGCACCTATCAAGTTCAGGTATTCATAATCGATCCGGGCTCGAAGCGGTTTATGATCTGGAGTAGCGGTCCCAGAACAGGGCCCTTGGAGCCTTCGCAACTGAACCTTGACTCGAAAGGTTTACCCTTCGAGTATAAAGCTGAATTGGGGCTTGAATGGTACCAGAACGTGGCTGTACGAGTCTTCTCAAAGAAGGGTATCTATTCCTTAATGATTAGGTTCCAAGCAAACGGATCTACGGCTGGTCCTTCAATTTTGAATGTCACTATGAGTAGACTGGTGATTCATGTGCCTGGAAGGGTCCATGGAGTCCTTGGAACGGATGAATTGGGTGCTGACCTATTCGCTCAGCTCTTGTACGGCACGAGGGTGTCTTTGTTGATAGGCGTGAGTGCAGCTCTGCTTTCTGTATTCATAGGGCTTGGTGTCGGCCTAGTCTCGGGTTACCAAGGTGGGATAACGGATGAAGCATCCATGAGGCTGGTTGATGTCTTGCTCGTCCTTCCGGGCCTGCCGATGCTGATGATCTTAAGTGGACTCTTCGGGAGAAATATTTGGAACATAGTCTTTCTGCTCGGAATATTGAGTTGGCCAGGATTCGCCAGGTTGGTTAGAGCTCAAGTTCTCCAGCTTAAGACGGCGACGTTTGTTGAGGCTTCGAGAGCCATCGGCTCCTCAAGCAGATGGATAATTTTGAGACATCTACTTCCCAACGTCCTGCCCTTGGCGTACGCTAGCATCGCACTCTACATTCCTGGAGCAATCATAACGGAGGCGGCGCTGAGTTTCCTTGCGCTCGGCGATCCGAATACCGCGTCCTGGGGGAGGATGTTCTACTCAGCCAACGCCTTCGGTGCATTCCAGAACCTTGCATGGTGGTGGATCATCCCGCCTGGAGTTGCTATAACAATGCTCTCGATCTCCTTTGTATTCATAGGCAACACTATGGATGAGGTCTTGAATCCGAGAATACGTGCAAGGAGATAAGCCCGGTGGTGAAGCGGGATTGTGAGATTCATCGAGTCGTGGGATTGTGGGATTCGCCAAGTTAAAGTGTTAGTGAAAGCTAGCAGTTATTGTTTCAAAATGGGCGCGGGGCTCCTCACAGTTGGATGAAGATTACAGAGATGTTGTTTTAGATATTTTGTGGACTAAGGTTGATGAAGGTCTCATAGGAAGCGAAGTCTACAATTATGTTAAGGAAAGGTTTGGCCTCAGAAGTGTCTCTCGCACAGCCATCCTGCTCTATCTCAAAGACCTCTGCAGGAAAAACGTCCTGCGGTTTCGAGAAGAGACATGTAGAGGTGGAAGACGAAAAAGATACTTCCCGATAAAGAGCAAGGAAGAATATGAAAGAGACTTCGTTCATAAAACAGTTCTCAGTCTGATCCAGTCGTGGCCGAAGTATGCATGCGAAGCTTTCGTTGAGGCTCTTAAGGTTGAAAAGCCTGACTCGGATGTTCCCCGGTGTTTATTGGGTTATTTCATGGGCAGAGATGAGCTGACGTTTCACGCGTTGGAACAGTCCATCTGGGGTCTGGGGAACCCTATTAATCCATAGGAGTTACCGGTCGGAAATGACCGAACAGTTGAACCTCCGCCCAAAACACAAACCGTTCGACAACAGAACCGAAGGTGTAGTGCGCCTGTCAAGCCCCGAGGATCTGGTGACTGCAGTCGTCGAAGACATCTTGACCTCAATCCTAGGTGGGAAGGCAACTGAAGCTCTCTACTCATATTTGCTGAAAAACTTTGATTTTAGAAGAGGCGATGTTGCTACCAAGCCCGATCTCTTCTGTGAGGCAATCGACAAAGTATTCGGCAAGGGAGGGACGGTGATCCAACGAATAATCACACACAACCTCCTTGATAATCTCGATGCAGAACACGGTGAAATCTGTAACGGCGGCCTCACATTGGCGATAGCGGAATTGAAGAAGCGCGCCCTCTCTAGAGGACCGTTCGTCCTTCCAACATGAAGATTCTTTGTCCAGATGAGTTCGTAGTGTTCTCCTCAGACTCGCAATCCTTGGTCTGGAGTAAATTCGTAGGAGATCCAGGAAGTATCACACTTTGCATGTCTCATCTTTGCCACTCTAAGCTGCGCCTTAAGAGCTCCTTGAATCTCTTCAACCTTCATCTCCACTACTCCATCGACAAGATCTTGAGTTGCCGCGACAATGGCGGGATGAAAGGCTCCTCTTGTCATACTTATCAAGCAATTTGCCTTTGATTTCCTCACCCTCGCTATCACTCTCCGCAGAAGCTCGATCGATGATTTGACACCCGCACTTTGAAAAAGAGTTGAGGCCGAGTCCAAGACAAGCAATCCTTCTTCCTTGGGGAGAAGTCGAGTTATCGTAATCGCCAGCTCCATTATGTTCGACGGATCCCCACTGTACTTCTCAAGGCTCTCCGAACCCACCAGTTTCGAGTAATAGTCGATGAACAGAAACTTGGTATCGACCTTACTCAGAACTTGGGGGGCGAGCCTTCCAATGGACTCTCTGATTCTTTCTGGAAAATCGTCGAAGGCCGCGTAGACAACGGCTTTGTTGTTCTTGAGGACTTCCGCGATTATCTGATAGACCAGCAGTTCTTTCCCAGAGTTGGGATCTCCCATGATGAGAATAGTCGATGACGGTGGGATGCCGCCTGACAATCGTTCATCGAGAAAGGGTATGCCGGTAGTCGATCTGTATTTCGTGATTTCAGGTTCCTCGATCTTGGTTTCGCCTGCCAAGTGAACAGCGATTAGGTCCTGGATTTCTTTATCCTTCTCCACATTGAGTTGATAGTTCTTACTCTCTTTCAGTATACCAAGGTGAACGAACTCTTCAACATCCTTTCGTACCAGGGAGGCGTCTTTGCCAATTCTTGTAACCAAATCTTCGAGAGCAACGTTCAAGCTTGGGTTGCGATGGAAGAGCATTAGCAACTCAGCCTTGATGTCGCTGTCGATTAGGCGCTCAATGAATTTCGGCAATCTCCCCCTTCCAACCGATAGCTGGACCTTATGCACATCTAGTTAAATATTTTAGGTTGAGCGTGTGTGTTGAGCACGAATGAATATGGTGGATACGACATCTGACTGGCGTCTTCTTGAATTCTCAGCGAACAATGCAGCCATGAACATGGCCATTGATGAAGCGATCTTGACTACCTGTTCCAAGAAACAGAGTCCCAACACAATCAGGTTCTATCGCTGGAATCCCTCTGCAGTGTCTATAGGCTTTTTTCAGAGCGTCGAAGCTGAAGTCAATCTTGATGTTTGCAAGGCTGAGGGAGTCGATGTTGTACGGAGAATTACTGGTGGCGGGGCGGTTTTTCATGATAGTCTGGGAGAAGTTACGTACAGTCTGATTGCTGGCGAAGATGAGCTATCCATACCGAAAGACATCATAAGGTCGTATGAAGTGATCTGCGGCGGCATAATCAGTGGTCTCCAATCCTTAGGCGTCGATGCTTCGTTTCACGCAGTCAACGACATAATGGTTGGTGGCAAAAAGATATCTGGTAACGCCCAAACAAGGAGACTTGGTGTTGTACTGCAGCATGGCACCATCCTTGTCGATGCCGACTTGGAGAAGATGTTCAACTTGCTTAGAGTCTCTGATGAGAAGATACGTGACAAGATGATCGTTTCTGCTCAACAGCGCGTTACTACATTGAAGAAGGAACTGTCAAAGAAACCATCATTGGAAGATGTCGCCGAATCGCTCGAAAGAGGGTTTGAAAAGGCACTCAATCTCAGATTGGCCAACGGAAGCCTTACAAAGGAAGAGATTACACTCGCCGAAGATCTTAGCAAAGGGAAGTATTCGAATCCAGAGTGGATCTTCAGGAGATGACGTAGATGATAGGAAGATCTGAAATCAAGGTCGCCGGTGGCAAACTGATCAGGGTTCAGTGCACCGTCGATAGAGGAGTTGTGGAGAACGTAGTCATCACTGGAGACTTCTTCCTGCACCCAGAGGATGGAATTCAGGAACTGGAAAAGGAACTCGTTATGTTGAGAGCACGACCAGAGATTATTAGTAGCCATGTACTGAGTTTCTTAGGAAAGGGGTATGTTTTGGTAGGAGCTGCTCCAGAGGATTTCGCAAAGGCAGTCGTGGAAGCAGTTGCCCAAGCTTATAGATCGAAATGACTTTCCTATCCTTCCTTGTCATGAATGCATTGAAATTGTGGATCCTTCAGTCTTTTATAGAAAATGCGCAAGAAAACCCACGGCTTTAGCCGTGGGATGAATTGCGTTCCAGAGTGAGATGCCAGATGTTTAAATTTTGTTAAAAACATGTATTTGTTGATGGTTGAGATGCTTCTAGCCTACAAGTACCGTATATACCCTAAGGTGGGGCAGGGAAGGCTGATGAAAAGCCACCTATCCACATTGTGTGAGCTATACAATAAACTTAGGGACTTGAAGATCGGTACTTGGAAACAGGAGCATGTCAGCCTGAGCAGAACCGACTTGAGGCTGAAAGCACTAGAGCTTAGACGAGAAGACGAGAAGCTCCAGGGAATACATAGTCAGGTTGTCCAGAGCGTTGCCACAAGGCTTGCGAGAATCACTCAAGAACTACTTTGAGGGCAGAGCAAGATTCCCCAAGCAGAAACCTCCGAGGAAGTATCTCTCCTTCACCTATCCACAATCAGGCTTCAAACTATGCAACAATAACCTGTACCTCTCGGGGATAGGAAATGTCCGAATCTTCATGCACAGACTGATGGAAGGTCAAGTCAAAACTTTGACTGTGAAGTACAATGCTGGACAGTGGTATGTGGTATTCGCCTGCAAAATTCCAGATCAGAAGAAGACCCCCATCGAGCAGATTCCAGATGAGCGAATCAAAGGGGGAGACATAGGGCTGATTAAGTTCCTGACACTCTCAGATGCAACCACAATGGAGCCACCGAAATTTCTGAGAAAGTCTGAGGAAAAGATCAAGAGACTACAGCGAGTAATGTCAAGAGCAAAGAAGGGCTCAAGAAATAGAAGAAAGCTGGCTTTGAGACTGGCAAAGCAACACCATCATGTAGCATGTCAGAGAGACGACCACCAAAACAAAACACTGGCAACACTGTACAAAACCACTGATATCCTATTCTTGGAAAGACTAGCTGTAGCTAACATGGTAAAGAACCACTGCCTAGCCAAGAGCCTCCAAGACACTTCGCCCGGAAGGTTCTTCCGTAAGGCACAATTCAAAGCCAACCTACTCGGTAAATGGTTCATGCCGGTCGACCCATGGGGTACCACACAATTCTGCCATAACTGCCTATCATGGGTTCCGAAAGACCTGAGCGAGAGAGATCATATCTGCCCGAACTGCGGTGAGTCGATTCCAAGAGATGAGAACTCGGCTAAACTAATCAAGAAGATTGGTCTGTCGGTTTTGAGATCCGACTATGCCCACGGACGGTGGGTGAATACGCCCGTAGAGTCTGAGCCTCTGCCATCCCTAAGGGGAATGGTAAGCAAAGATGTTGAAGCGGGAAGCCCACGACTTTAGCCGTGGGAGGATGTCACGTTAGCGCTTGGGTCTTCGAGCTTTCTGTCGGGGCCTCCACTTTCTTATTGCTAATATCGCACTGCCTGCCATGATGATGACGACTACCACTAAAAGTAAGGATGTTGTGTCGCCCCCCGACGGTGATTTCGGTGATATGGGTGGAGGCGACTCTGAGGTCAGCTGATCGATCTCCGGTGTTAAGATTTTGGATTTTGTGAATCCCATGTGTGTATAACGAATGAAACCTGTTCTGTCGATCAAGAATATGGTTGGAGCGATGTTGACGTTATAAGCGTCGCTTATGCCTGTAGTATCCCTAGCTAGAATCCATGTCGCACTAACATTATCGGCTAGGCGGCTCAGGCTCTCATCAGTATCAGTGGCAGGGTCGAAGCTTATGGAAGCCATTGCTAACTGCTCCTGCGGGTACGCTGTTCTGATGGCCTTCAGCTCCGTAAGCTGAGTCTTACAAGGACCACACCAGCTAGCAAAGAATTCCAATAAGAAGATCTTGCCCTTGAAATCGGAGAGGGAGAAGGTTTTTCCATGGATATCAGTGAGCTGGAAGTCTGGAGCTTTCTGATTTGATTGAGCACCGCTAACAACGGGTATGACGAGGGAGATGAGAACAATCGATACTATTGTAAAAACGGTCTTGTTCAACTCGGGATCAACCTTTGAAGCTTACCATTTCAAACTTGAGAGTTGCTTGGACCTCCTTTAAGGCATATCGTCAGTACAAATGCGTCTGAACCGCAAAACCCTTTACCATATTGTCTAGTTCTCAATGTCTCTATCGAGAGTATTGAGGGGCGGAGTGCGTTTTGGGCATTAGTCCGGGAAGATTTGCAGGTAAGACAGTTGTGATTACTAATGCTGCGGGGAGTGTAGGTCAAGTTGCTGCTCGTCTTTTCCACGAAGAGAATGCTAACGTTGCCATGAATGATGCCAGAGAGGAAATTATAAGGTCTCTTCAGGAGAGCTTGGGCTCTAGGGCTTTGGCTACGAATTTTGATCTGTGTAAGGCTCAGGCTGGTATTCAGCTTACAAAGGCGGTTGTTGATAGATTCAACTCTGTAGATATTCTGGTTTGTAATGAGGGAAGTTCAGTCGGAAAGGAGATGGAAAAATCTAGTGTCGAAGATATTGACATGTTGATGGAGAGGAATCTTACGACAGTCTTCCATGCTCTTCAGGGTGTTTACGAGTGTTTCAGGGAAAAAAAGCGTGGAAGTGTGATTTTGGTCTCCTCGATAGCCGCCAGGAGTGGGTGTGCAGCAATGATTGATTATTCTTCATCCATGGGCGGCGTTTTGGGGATTATGAAGTCTGTAAGTAGAGAATGGTCCAGATGGGGAGTTACATGTTCAGCGGTCTGTACGGGGCCAGTCGTCGAGGGTGATCAAGGTCTAAGCTCAAGCTTGAAGGATCAGTTTAGGCAGACTCAGGTCGAATTGGCGAATACCAATGTTACTGCTGAACAGGTCGCGCGGGTCATTCTCTTTCTGGCCTCAGAGGATGGAAGACCAATCAACGGGCAAGCGATAAACGTCGACTATGGACTGGACACCTACAATTTCTGAGGTGAATTACATGCAACGACTCGAAGGTCGAGTGGCAATAGTCACAGGTTCAGGGCGAGGCATAGGAAAGAGTATTGCCAGTCTCCTCGCAAAGGAAGGTGCTTCCCTTCTGTTGAATGACATTGACTCCGAGGTTGCAGAAGCCACAGCTGAGGAGCTTATGAGAAACAATACAAAGGTTGCTGTGTCGGCAGGTAGGCAAGAAGGTGATGTGACTGATTGGCAGAGTTGCAAAGGGATGGTAGAGAAGGCCAAGAAAGAACTCGGAGGATTACACATTTTGGTCAATAACGCTGGGACAACTCAGGATAAAGTCATCCACAAAATGGATGATCAAATGTGGCGTTTAGTTTTGAATGTCAATCTAAAAGGAACGTTTCTAATGACCAAGGCTGTCTGCGAGTATTTCAAGAATCAGCGTTATGGAAAGATCGTGAACCTATCCAGTATGGCGGGCCTCGGGAGCAATCTCGGACAGATAAACTACGCGACGTCGAAGGCTGCCGTGATCTCTTTTACGAAATCAGCGGCGAGGGATCTGGCTTCCTACAATGTCTGCGTAAATGTTATCGCCCCTGGGATAATCGATACGAGATTGACCAGAGCAATGCCTTCTGAGAAGTTTGAGAGTGTGGCTGGAGCTATTCCGATGGGCTTAGGTACTCCGGAACATGTTGCCCGTGTTGTTCTCAGCCTCTGCTCTGAGGACTTCGATTATGTTACGGGCCAACTGATTGTTGTCAGCGGAGGCCTGATAATTTAGTCTGTAAATGTTCCAAGATTGAAGCATGACATCAGCACGCGCCGGAACCACTGAATGATCTTTTTCCTGTGCGGACACGGCATAAACTGAGCTGAGGCATGCATTTTTTTACGGTGCGGTGCGGGGCGGGTCAGATATTGTCGATCTAGGACTTGGCACAAATGGAAAAGAATAAAGAGATTGGTTCCTATTTCATACAATCATGGAAGGCGTAATCCTCGTTAGAGATGTAATGAGTCAGAATGTAAAGACCGTGAGGACCAACTCCACGGTCACTGAAGTAGTTCGTAAGATGAACAAGTTCGATATCGGTTCACTGGTGGTTGTTGAAGGAGAAAAGCCCACGGGAATAATTACCGAGAGAGACATACTCCGCCGAGTTCTTGAGGTGAATCTGGCAGGTGAGTCTATGAAGGCGAAGGAGATTATGTCCAGTCCCCTTTTAACAATAAATGAGGAAGTCAGCATTGAAGAAGCGGCTAAGATTATGGCTGATAGACGCATCAAGAAGTTGCCTGTGGTGCGAGATAGGAAGCTAGTTGGAATTGTCACCTCCACCGATATCGTCAGGAACGAACCTAGGTTGACCGAGATCCTCGGTGACATCGTCTGGAGAATCGGCAAACCTTAGCGTTCAGCCTTCAAGATGTTGCAGTGAAGCGAGATGCGAACACCCTACTCAATTATAGCATTCTTAGAGAGGATTTGAGCAAGAAACCCCACATGCTTTAGCGGTGGGATGAATTGCGTTCCAGAGCGAGACGCCAGATGTTTAAATTTTTAGGTCAACATATGTTTGTGAGGTGCTGTGATGCTTCTAGCCTACAAGTACCGCATCTATCCGAACAGGGACCAAGAGGAAAAACTCGCAAAGACACTCAACACCTGTCGAATCCTCTATAACCTTATGCTTGCGGAACGCAGAGACAAATATGGAAACGACGGAAGATCACCATCTTTCTACGAGCAGAAACGAGGACTCGTAAACGCCAAAAACACCAGCCACTATCTCCAAGATGTCCACTCACAAGTCTTGCAAGACGTCGCTCTACGCATAGAGAGGACTTTCAACGCTTTCTTTGATAGAGCAAGAAAGAAGAAAGAAGGCAAGTGGAATGGCAAGGTCGGATACCCCCGCTTCAAGGGACGCAACCAGTACGACAGTTTCACATACCCACAATATGGGAACGGATGCAAGCTAACGACTGGAAAGTTGTTTCTCTCAAAAATAGGCGCGATACGAATTGTACAACACAGACCTATAGAAGGAACAGTGAAGACTTGCACCATCCGCAGAGACGTTGACAGGTGGTATGCATGCTTCCCAGTGGAGATACCTCTCACAGTAGTAAAGACGAGACATCCAAAGAACCCAGTCGGCGTTGATGTCGGTCTGAAATCTCTCATAACCCTGAACAATGGCGAGAAGATAGAGCCACCAAAATACCTACGGAAGATGCAAAAAAGGTTGAGGAGAGAGCAACGCCGACTATCAAGAAAGAAGAAAGAATCGAATAATCAAGATAAACAACGCATCAAGGTGGCGAGAGTCCATCGCAAAGTGCGCTTGCAGAGAACAGACTTCAACCATAAGCTAAGCCATACGCTCGTGAATAGATTCGACCTAATAGCATTTGAACGCCTATCAATAAGAAACATGATACGAAATCATCATCTTGCCAAATCAATAGCAGACGCTTCATGGCATCAACTACAAACCTTCACCTCTTACAAAGCAGAATACGCTGGTAAGAACGTGAGATTTGCTGAATCACGTGACACAACTACAGAATGTTCAAGATGTGGATTTCCAGTACCGAAGAACCTTTCCGAGCGGATGCACCTGTGTCCAAACTGTGAACTCATGAAGGATAGAGACTGGAATTCCGCAGTAAATATTCTGAATCGACTAGGGTGGGACACACCCGAATCTACGCCTGCGAAGATTGAACCTATACCTCTACCGCAAAAGAGAGGAGGCAAGTTCGGTCATTGAAACAGGAAGCCCACGGCTTTAGCCGTGGGAGGATGTCACAGCTTCGCTTAATCGTCATATGTGGCAGTAGCTCTTCAGGGGAAGGAGTGCTTTATTCCTGTTATGATGAACTCAATAGCTATCGCCGTAATGAATACGGCCATCAATCTGGCGATTACAACGGAGCCAATCTTGCCTAGAATTCGATAGATGGTATCTACGAATTGCATTACTAACCTGGTAATAATAGTGACTATCAGCACGGAGAGGACTGCGATAGCAACGCCGGAGGTTTCATGGAAGACCAGAAGTGTAGTTATTGCACCTGGACCTATAAGGAGGGGGAATGCTATGGGAACTGCCCCAATCTCCTCTTTGGACTCTGACACCTCCAACCACTCTCCATATACTAGTATCTTCATTGCTACGAATCCCAGCAGGATTCCTCCAGCTATCATGAAGCTGTAGATGTCTATTCCGAAGAGCTTCAGGATTTGCTGACCGCCGAGGACGATAACGATTGCAATAACAAAGGCTACTACGGTTGCGGTGTTGAAGACTCTTTTTCGGTCACCCTTAGGCAAGCTTTTTGTGAGAGAAATGAAGATCGGCACATTTCCTAGAGGATCAACGACTATGAGTAACGCGATAGTCGCTTTGAGAAGTTCTTGCAGAAAACTTTCAAACATGCCTTTTCATCACACTGGAGTATAGGGTTGTCCATTTTCAAGTTTACCTATGATGAACAGACCTGGTTGATTCAGTCCGATCTTGGTAGCGGAAAGCGTTGATAGAGAGAAAGGTCCAAGACTTACATTTTGCCTACCTTCTTGCAGCTCACAACAAAATCGAGATAGTCGTAAAGGTTGAGTGGATGGTCTACGTGCCAAGCAACGATGGCGCCGTGAGGGGGGAGTTCTCTATCGCCCAAGAAGGTGTATCTCCGATCGTAGGTCGCATACTTCTTGGGCACTGGGGGAAGAGGTGGATCCCATCTTCCCTTGCCATACTCAGGCGGACCTTTGACGTGATAGTGATTCCTGACCTCGAAGCCCATCTCCTCCAATCTGCGCTTGAGATCTGGAAACAATTCCTGCACTTCTTTCGTGAGGCCGAAGAAGGCTTTGGCCTCGAGTAGTTCGTCGATCTTTGCTAAAGCGAGTGCGTAATAGTATTTTTCTAGTAAAAACCAATCAGGAATTCTTCTTCGAAATCTTACAGACCAGCCGAGTAGAAGGTAATAGACTAGCCAGTAGATTCTTCTGAGGCATGTTTTCCTAGAGTAGATAGGGAAATCAAGATCATGAACTACTGTAACGGTCATATGCTTCCCGAGTTCTCTTTAGACCACCATACTAGTTGAAGCTAACTGCAGGTCTAGTCACTTGAGACCCCATTCCAAGAGCGTCTTCGATCTCAGTTCTATTTTTTTTGGAGGAAGAGAGGTATGTCTCTGGACTCAACGGGTCCCGCGAGGACCTCCCAGCCACTTAGGTCCTCTATCTCGCTGCGAAGCCTAGCAGCTAAGCCGGGTATGATCAGCTTCTTGTGACTTACTGTCGATTCCAGTCCTGTCTGTTTGATCACTTCCGACACCGTCTCTGGTTTGAGTTGTCCGCCGGCTAGAGCGTTCAGCACGGACATACCTCCAGTGTCGACCACAAGCAGGTGGCAGTGTATTCCGGCCTTGTCTATGTCTGCGGTGACTAAATAGTAGGTTAGGGCATAGTTGACTGTGAGCAGGACTGGTGAGCTTCTATTAGGTGAGCCGCATCTGTAGAGTCCTGGTTTGACTTTTGCAGGAACCTTAGGATCGGAGAAGACTCCTTGGCGGAGAGTAATTACTGGGAGGAGCGTTTCGATCTCCGCTTGCTTGATGATTAGTGCGTCAGAATATCTGAAAACCAGAGCCGAAGCGACCAGAGACTCGCGCCACCAGAGCTCTTTGGAGGAGTCAATTTTTCCCGTTAGTGAGGCTGGAACTCCGATGAGTGGATGCCCGAACTCCTGAATTTTGTTTTCGATAGCTCCCCTCCTTATCGTGATACAGCTTTTCAGCGTCTCCTGGAACGACATGGTGATAGGGTACAATGCGACCTTCAAACCACTGTCTGAAGCCCTCTTTGCCATTAGCCTGATTTCACCTAGGTCTTCATTGGCAACCACAAGCGGGGCGTCATGACCCTTTGCAAGGTCTACGTACGATTCAAGAGTCTCTTTCGTCGCCGCAAAGATGAGGGGGATTTCGTCGCCACAGGCTTCAAGTCCCGCCTCAAGGATTGTGGGGTCCCAGCAATTCAATATGAGTGGGTGGTCTATGGTCTTGATTATCTGACTTGTAGCCTCAGCGAATGATTGGGCATCTCCAGAATCTGATCTAATCGCGAATGCGTCGATGCTGTAGGTCTCGCCTAGCCTCTCCACTTTAACATCAAGGGCCTTCTTGATGGCAGTTTCCAGTTTGGTCTCATTGTAAGAATCAGATAACTCGACTGCGATAGCTGTAGGATTGTAAAACTTGAGTTCGTGACGATGCATTACCCTCGCGTCACCAATTGCCAGCGGTTTTCTCTTGCCGAATACGAGCTTAGCAACCGGAGCCGCAATCAAACCCTCTATTAGCGTCTTCTCCTCCTCTGAGATGTAGGGGCAGTCCGCAAGCCTGACCTTTCCTTCAAGTATCGCGGCGGCAAAAGCCATGCAAGTAGGAAAGCCACACTCATTACAGTTCTTCTTTGGCAAGTTTCCGTAAAGGCTAAGCAGAGAGGGTTTTTGAGGCATCTATGAGCTCAAGCTCCCTTTCCAATGTCCCGGGGCTCAGCCAATCCGACTTCTTTAGTCATGAGTTTAAATCGTCTAACTGATTCCGGGTGCAGCAGCACGAGAAGTTCAGCGCCTGCAAGGAACATCGCAAGAGATGTCGTAAGCTCCCAGATGATCCCTCTTGACTGAAGGTCGCCATACCGTGCATCTTCAAAATTCGCCTCCCTAGCTGTCCAGCTGTTGAGTGGGAATGCGGCTATTGGCATCTGAAGGCTCTGGTCACCTTTCAGTGCATTCAACCTGATCTGTTCAGTTATTGAGAGCGAGTATTCGAGGCCGTAACCGAGAGCAGCGGTTGTAGGATCGATGACAATCTGGTCGTGGGAAAGGCCGAGATTCAACAATCTGTCATTTAGCATCTTTTGTGATGGCGGATCGCAGTCAGTGTGTGCAAGAATCAGATGCTGATTGTCAATTGCTGCTTTGGCTATTCTAGTATAGTCGTTCTCTGGTCGTGCCGATGCCAGCAATACTCGTTCTCCCTTGACTGCGTTGGCAACAGCCTCTAGGATCAGGTGGTCTGCCTCTTTAACATCTGGGCCTGAAAAAATGAGGGGCACATCAAATTCATTCACGAGTTGTTGTGAGAGGTTCGCATACTCCTTGAGAGACTCATTGCTCAGAGTCCTGTCCGGCAGACTGAACTTAATCTCGATTATTTCAGCGCCGCACTCCTCGATACAGAATCTTGCCCATGCAACTGGATGATTTGCTCGGTCACCCAGCGCCATCAATACCGTCGCTGGAATATCGGCTGGTGAGGTCTGAACCCGCATAGCAAGCCTAGGTCTCTCAACTACTCTTGTTGGATCGCTGAAGAACGGGAGATCTCTGCTCCCGCCAAGAGTTATGGTGTAATTCCTTGTCCCAGTAGGGGGAATATTGCCAATTCGGACTTCATTTACCTTGCCAGGGTATTGGGTATACGGTAATTCAAATTTGGGACGCAGGAGCCTGTAAAGATCTTCTCCCAATAACCCTCGCCATGTCCGCATCTTGCAGATGTCTTGTTCCACTAAAACTTTGTCTTGCGGAGCAAGGCGTGCCTGACATGCCGAGTCGATTATCGTTTGATATATTAGTGAGTCAGTGCTAACCTCATTTGGTTATGTGATCACATGAGTGATGATTGGTCTAAGGCTAAGGAGAAGCAGATAGAAAGGATAAAGAGTCTACAGCCTCACGATCGCCTGAGTCTCGTTGAGGCGATAACCGAGATAAACCAGTACATTGCCAGCAGCTGCCAAGGATGGATGCAGTGGGTCTATAACCCGATGATTGTGGGGCAGTTCAACCAAGAGAAACTTGACGATATTTTCAACAACTTCAAGAAGTTCGCTCTTGAGTTTCTGGAATTCGATATCTCAGCAACAAGAGGGCTCGGTGAGATATTGAAGAAACAATCAGAAAAAGAAGAGTCGAAGAGCCCGGCCTATGGTTGATGAAGGTGATATGCGATGAACACAAGTTTCGTGGCACTTCAAAGATTTGGGGGGTGAACTCTTGGTCATGAGAGAGGGAACGCTAACCAGTGTGGCTTGGGGACTTTTCATAATCCTCATAGGTGGTCTCTGGATCGTTGATGACATCACTAAGCTCAACGTGGTTTCGTACTTTGCGCTTGGCGTCGGCCTGATATTGATCGGTCTTAATCTGGCTCGCCGCAGTATCGGAGCTAAGATGAGCAAGTTCAGCCTCGGCTTGGGCATTGTAGCATTACTAATTGGGTTCTCCATGGTAGGAGGACTTATGCTCCCATTGATTCCTACGATAATAGTGGTAATCGGGCTTTTCATCGTGGCAGAGGCAGCTGCGAAGAAGGGGCCGAGCTAACAATTTCTTCCGTTCTCAGTTGTCTAAGATAGCTGCACTAATTTCCATCCCACAGACCACGAAACATCTGAGATCAAAAGTCGATCGCAGAGCTGGAGCAAGGACGAATTAAATGTCAAACGTAGTAATAGCTGAAGGATTGACCAAGAAGTACGGAGATTTCACTGCGGTATCAGGCATTAGTTTCCAGGTTAGAGAGCGCGAATGTTTCGGCTTCCTCGGCCCGAATGGTGCTGGGAAGACTTCAACAATGAAGATTATTCAGTGTGTATATCCAAAAACATCTGGGAGGGTGGAGGTCGCAGGCTTAAGTGTTGATGAACATCCAAGAGAGATAAAGAAAATCTTAGGTGTTTGCCCTCAGGAAATCAATCTCGACCCTGAATTCACAGTTTATGAGAATCTCATGATCTACTCGCGGTATTATGATATTCCGGGGGATGCGGCAAAGAAGAAAGCGCTGGAGCTGCTACACCTTGTCCAACTTGAAGATAAGAGAGACACAATAGTCGAGAAACTCTCAGGAGGGATGAAGAGAAGACTCCAACTGGCGAGAGCACTCATCAACGATCCTAGGCTACTCGTCTTGGATGAACCTACGGTAGGCTTAGACCCGCAGGCAAGGCACCTCATATGGGATAAGCTGACGGATCTCCGACGACTCGGTGTCACGGTTCTATTGACAACACACTATATGGAGGAAGCAGAGGCGCTTTGTGACAGGCTCGTTATCATGGATCAAGGAAAGATCATCGAAGAAGGTAGTCCAAAGGGGCTCGTCAGGAAATACGCCGGAGAGAATGTCATAGAGACAAAGACTAATCCTGATGCCCTTCTATGCCTCAAGAAGAAGGAGCGCCTAAGTTTCGACGTAGTGGGAGAAACCATTTACGTATACTCCGAGTCTCCGAGGGAGACCATGGATGAGCTGTTTGAGGCATGTCAGATCGAAAAGGCGACTATCCGACGATCGACCCTGGAAGATGTCTTCTTAAAATTGACAGGTCGAGCGCTGAGGGAATAGAAAGGCATGGGCAGTCTTCTATCGATACCCAAAGTAGGCGTAAGAGCTTGGAAGGTCTGGCTTAGAGACAAAGATGTCTTCATGAAGACATATCGCACGAACTTCATTCCTCCCATACTCGAGCCGATTCTTTACCTCTTCTCTCTGGGATTTGGCTTGGGCCTCTTCGTCCAAGAGGTTGAGGGTGTCCCTTACATTAAATTCATCGCCCCCGCACTACTAGCAATATCAATGATGAACACCGCATTCTTCGAATGTACCTACGGTTCATTTGTGCGCATGTATTACCAAAAGACCTTCGACGCGATAATAGCCACGCCAGTCAGCCTCGAGGAGGTAATTGCAGGAGAACTATTGTGGGGGGCAACCAAGAGCGCGATATACGCGACAATCATGCTGATAGTAATTGTACTCTTTGGGCTTGCTCAGCTCCCAATTGCCCTGCTGGTAATACCATTCTCTTTCCTAGCAGGACTCCTCTTCTCCACGATAGCCATGTGCTTCACATCTCTGACAGTCAGCATCGATTCCCTGAATTACCCCATCTATCTGTTCATAACTCCAATGTTTTTGTTCAGCGGAACCTTCTTCCCGTTCTCAGTTCTTCCACTGCAGATACAGTATTTCGCAAAGGTATTCCTACCACTTGTCCACGTAGTCATCATTACACGTAGCCTCGCGACGGGCCAGATCAACTTCGCTATAATTCCAAGTTTAGCTTGGATTGTGATTGTGAGCTTCGTCCTGTACGCATTGTCAATAAATTTGATGAAGAAGCGTCTAATCATGTAACAATAGGCAGACATTTTCATTCTCAAGTACGCTCTGCCTAACATGTCGATGTTTAACGGATATGCGACATAATCGATTTGATTCGGGCAATCTCGGAAATCGCCCAGAAGTGACTTTGGTAGTCATTCATGTTGTGCCTAACCCCTCTTCATTAACGAATGCTAACGTACACTATTGCTGCTGTGATATGACTCAGAGAGAGATCAACTGAGCCATACGAGAGCCTGTACGCCCTGAACCCATTGTTATCTCTAACTCGAGAAAGATTGCAGCTATCCAGAAAGAACATTTTTACCCTTAATGGGGAAAAATCGGAACTCCCTGGAAATAATCGCATTTATCCTTAGATCCACAGAAAGATCGCGAAAGAAGGCGCACATAATGTACGACGCAAGACTGAGCTATACTCTATTGAAGAAGTATATGGATCAGGCTTTGAATACTGGACTTCTGACACGAGACGCATTCGGCAAGACATATCAGATAAGTGACAAAGGAAGAACTTACCCAAGGAATTCAATGAATTCAAGAAGGCTTTTTTACGCTTCTTTGGAAAAGGGGAGGCTTCTAGAAACCCTGTTGAAACAAAGAATACGCCGAGAACTTAATGGACTCCTGATCCAAAGTTGTTGGCAGTTCCCCCGTCGAGTATTCTCTGGAATTCTACCCCCCAATTTTGTGACAAGCCCCGTAAATCCCACTTCAGATATACATCGAAACCTCGAAGTGGTGATCCCGTCGGTACACCGCGTGATGTTTCCTCACACAAATTAGCACTAGGAACGTCATCATGGCGGGCCCGCGGGTACTCGAGCCTTATTAGGTGCGAATACCTGAATTGCCTACAGACCACAATGACCGTTATTATGCCGCAAGTTGTATCGATTACCGTTGGCGGGCCCGACGGGGTTCGTAACGTTATAGTTGCCATGACCGAGCTCAAAATTGATTTTTTTCTCCTATAATTCGAACTTACACTTTCAAGCTCCGCGAAGGAACTTTCTGACTATGCCGGATTTTCTCAGCAGCGTGCGATTGGACCGTGAGGACAGGCTTCAGTGTTCGTGTTCTGTCCTGTCAAGCACATAATGGTCGGTCTTCTCAAGTTGTGAGGCATATAGATGTACAATAGTGTACTCACTAACCTTAAATAGAACTCGTGTGTCCCTAATGCATCAGATATGCAGGGGACTAGCGTAAATGGGGTATCGCCTTTGGACAAACCTCAAGACTAGAGGAGCCAACTTCCAGAAAATCGCCTAAGGTCAATCTTGAAGAGATCCCCTACACCGACACGCCAGCAGATATCTTTGCAAGACTTGAGGGAGACAGCGGGTACACATATCTTCTAGAGTCAGTTGAAGGCCCGGAAAAACTGGCGAAGTTCTCGTTCATAGGGTTTGACCCACACCTAGTGATCTCTGTCAAAGGACATGTGGCAAGAACCACTAGCATGACATCAGGAGACGAATGCCAAGAAACGCACAATCCACTTGACATCATGCGAAGTGAGATTCAGAGGAATCATTTAACATTCGACCAGTTTCGTCTCGCAGGTGGTGCCGTAGGATACATCTCGTATGATGCGGTAAGGTACTGGGAAAAGATTCCGGAATCCGCCACCGATGATCTCAAGTTCCCAGATCTCGAGATGGCGTTCTTTGACGATGGGATAGTCTTCGATCACATCAACAGAACAGCATACTACTACTTTCAAAACAGGGATCGATTGGCAGAGATCAAAAGCAGAATCCAAGAGGCCATCACCGATCCAGAACCCTTCAGATACACCACCCCAACATCGAATACTTCAAAAGACGACTTTCAAGAGGCTGTTTTGAAAGCCAAGAACTACATCTCTTCGGGAGACATCTTCCAGGCAGTCCTTTCAAAACGTTATAACTTCAACTTCGAGGGCAGCCTCATCAACTTCTACAGAACGTTGAGAAACATCAACCCATCCCCATACATGTATTTTCTCAAAATGGGAGAAAGACAGGTCGTAGGTTCAAGTCCTGAGATGCTTGTGAGAGTTGAAAATGGTCTCGTGGAGACCTATCCGATAGCCGGGACCAGACCAAGAACCGACGATCAAGCCAAGAACCAGATCTTGGCTGAAGAGTTGCTTTCAGACCCGAAGGAGCGGGCTGAACATGTGATGCTTGTAGACCTGGCACGGAACGACATCGGCAGAATAGCTGAGTTTGGGTCAGTCCACACACCTGAATTCATGACTGTACACCAATACAGTCATGTCCAACACATCGTCTCCAGAGTCGTCGGAAAGATACGTCCAGACATGGATTGCTTTGACGCACTCAAAGCCATGCTCCCCGCCGGAACTGTCTCAGGAGCACCGAAAGTCAGAGCCATGGAGATAATTGAGGAACTTGAACCCACAAGAAGAGGACCATACGCGGGCGCCGTCGGATACTTCTCGAACAACGGAAACGCAGACTTTGCCATAACCATCCGTACCCTGACAACCCATCAGAATAAAGCCTCAATCCAAGTAGGCGCAGGGATAGTGGCTGACTCAGACCCCGAGAAAGAATGGTTTGAAACAGAACAAAAAGCCGCGGCTCTCATGAAGGCCTTGGAGAAGGCGGGTGAAATGATTTGAAAGTCCTGATAATAGACAACTATGACTCATTCGTATACAACATCGCACAGTATGTCGGTGAACTTGGCGGAACACCAGTTGTCCACAGAAACAACACGGTGACTCTAGGAGAGGCAAGACGACTCAACCCCGACAGAGTGATTCTCTCCCCTGGACCTGGAACACCAGCAGAAACCCGATACTTCGGCAACTGCTTGGCCATCCTGAGAGATCTAAGCAGACACATACCAACACTAGGTATCTGCCTTGGGCATCAAGGGATCGTACATGCCTTTGGAGGAAAGATCATCAGAGCACAGAGGCTGATGCACGGCAAGACCAGCCTGATAAAACATGACGGAAAAGGGATCTTCCGAGACACACCAAATCCACTTGAGGCCACCAGATACCACTCCCTCGTAGCTGATCTGTTCTCGCTCCCAGACTGTTTGAAGGCAACAGCCTACTCTCTTGATGATTGCGAAATAATGGGTATTCGCCACACCAAGTACCCAATCGAGGGCCTACAGTTCCATCCGGAGTCTATCCTGACCAACCAAGGAAAAAGAATTCTCAGAAACTTCCTAGACGGAGGTTACCGAGACGATTAAGGAAGCCATTGCAAAACTCGTTGAGCGAAGAGACCTGACACAGAAAGAGGCACGGGAGGTCATGCAGGAGATCATGGAGGGCAAAGCCACAGACGCACAGATCGCCGCATTCCTGACAGCCCTCAGGATGAAGGGTGAGACCGTAGACGAGATCACATCACTTGCAAGAGTAATGAGAAGCTGTTGCCACCGGATTAACCCTGAAGTTGCAGGCAACCTAGTCGACACATGTGGAACAGGCGGCGATCAGGTCAAGACATTCAACATCAGTACAGTGTCCGCCTTTGTCATCGCTGGCGCAGGCATACCTGTTGCAAAGCATGGGAACCGGTCTGTGACAAGCCGATGTGGAAGCGCCGACGTTCTGGAGACCCTGGGGCTCAGGCTCAACATACCAACAGAGACGGTGGAGAAAGCAATAGAGGAGGTTGGGATTGGATTCATGTTCGCTCCAGCATTTCACCCAGCAATGAAGTATGCAGTCAACCCTAGGAGTCAGATCGGGATCAGAACAGTGTTCAACATTCTGGGTCCTCTGACCAATCCGGCCAACGTAACAGCCCAGCTTCTGGGTGTATACCAAGAATCCTTGACCGAACCACTAGCGAGCGTACTTTCAAACCTTGGTGTCAAGCAAGCAATGGTTGTGCACGGCCTCGACGGCTTAGACGAGGTCTCCACAGTCGGAGGGACCAAGATCTCTTGGTTAAGAGAGGATGAGATATGCAGCTTCACGATCGAGCCAGAGGACTTTGGTATAGAGAAAGCCAAACCCGAGGCGCTGCGATGCTCAACTACCCATGAGAGCGCGGTGGCGACTCTTAGGATTATGAGAGGCCACTGTACCCACAGGGATCCCAAGCAAGCCATAGTACTACTCAATGCAGCCGCAGGCATCGTAGTCGGAGGGAAAGCAGAAAGCTTCGAAGAAGGCCTCGAGCTCGCTGCCCAGTCAATTGAGAGCGGTGCAGCTTACGGAAAACTCGTCTCGCTGATCGAGTTCACTGGCGGCAACCTGTCGAGACTTGAGGAGCTGGAGATAACTGCGTGACTATCTAGATATCCTGGCAAGGGATGCCAGAGAGACCGTTGCGGAAGGCTACTATCATATTGAGCAATCTCATGAGAGAGTCGGCATGGGGCTCAAAGAGTCGATTCTCAAATGCAAGAGGAATCCAGTAATAGCTGAGATCAAACCCGCCTCACCCTCGAAGGGGATCATCACTCAGAACATTAACGTTGAAGCTTTGGCGTCGATGATGAAACTGGGTGGTGCAGTCGGCTTATCGATCTTGACCGAGCCGAAACACTTCAGAGGCAGAACTGAATACCTCATAACCGCGCGTAGATGTGGCCTTCCGCGGCTCATGAAAGACATAATCGTCGATCCAATCCAGGTTGAAGCCGCATCCAGGATCGGAGCTGAAGCGATACTGCTGATCGAATCTCTCTTCGAGAGAAACCTATGCGATAACGATCTTGAAGGAACGATAGATCTAGCGCATGACAGAGGTATGGAGATTCTGCTTGAGGCCCATACCACAGAAGAGTTCGAAAGAGCTCTCAGCACCGAGGCTGACCTCATTGGAATAAACAATCGAGATCTCTCGACCCTGCAGACAGATCTGGATGTCACAAGGAAGATATTGAGTTCACGCCACCCAAGCAACCATGTTGTCGTGAGTGAGAGTGGAATCGACACCGGAGATCATGTTCGTTTCCTCAGAGAGTGTGGAGCGAGTGCTTTCCTAGTTGGATCATCCATCATGTCAGCTCTCAACCCTGAAGAGAAAGTCCGGGAGCTGGCGGAGGCATAGATCCAGATGGTGAAAGTAAAGATCTGCGGAGTAACTCAACAGGAAGATTTGGATATAGCTGTCCAGGCCGGTGTTGATTCCATAGGATTCATTGTCGACATAGCCGCATCACCGAGAAATCTCTCTTTCAGAGAAGCAAAGAACCTGATAGACCGATTGCCAAGCAACGTGGACAGCGTGGTAGTGACGGTCTTCAACGGAATAAAAAGAACCGCGGAGATCTGCCAAGAGCTGGCTCCAAAATTCCTACAACTTCATGGAGTGGCTTCTGAATCGTATCGCCGGAATGGTTTGGCATCAAGAGTCAAGGTAATAGTAGCTGTTGATGTTGGAGCGCTTGATGCGATCGAACAAGCTCTGTCATACTCGAGATTCTCTCAAGCCGTATTGGTAGACACCCATGATCAGACTGGTCGTGGAGGGACAGGCCTTGTACACGACTGGAGTTTAAGCAGAAAAATCAGGGACGCAATATACCCGGCACCCATGATTCTTGCCGGAGGGCTCACTCCAGAGAATGTCGGCCACGCGATAAGTACGGTTAGGCCATACGGGGTCGATGTCTCAACGGGGGTCGAGGTGCGTCCTAGGGTTAAGGATCCTGAGAAGATGACCGAGTTCATCAGGAAAGCTAGGGAGGCTGCATATTGAACCTGCAACAGGCCAATTTGTTCAAGGGCAAATTCGGTAAGTATGGAGGACGCTTTGTACCTGAGACTCTGATGTCTGTGCTCAGCGAGCTGGAAGATGCATACCTTAGCTTCAAGGAGGACCTTGATTTCAAGAACCAGCTCGACCATTATCTAAGAGAGTTCGCTGGCAGACCGACACCCCTCTACTATGCCAAGAATCTATCCAGCAGGTACGGGGGCCCAAGGATCTATCTGAAACGGGAAGATCTGGCTCACGGAGGAGCCCACAAGATCAACAACACACTAGGTCAAGCTCTCCTGGCCAAGAGGATGAACAAGAAGAGGGTTATCGCGGAGACCGGCGCAGGCCAGCATGGAGTGGCCACGGCGATAGCATGCGCTACCCTAGGTCTGGATGCGGAGATCTACATGGGAACCGAGGATATGAAGAGGCAGAGGCTCAATGTCTTCCGCATGGAGCTACTCGGGGCGAAGGTCCACCCTGTGGATTCGGGTTCAAGGACACTGAAGGATGCGATAAACGAGGCCCTCCGAGACTGGACGACCAACCCCCAGACAACATACTACTTGATTGGATCAGCGGTAGGACCTCACCCCTACCCAATGATCGTAAGAGACCTCCAGAGTATCATTGGAAAGGAGATCAAGGAACAGATCCTGCTGAAGGAGAAGAAGTTACCTAGCGCACTCTTCGCATGCGTTGGAGGCGGCAGCAACGCCATAGGAACATTCCACCACTTCCTTAATGATGACAACGTAAAGATGTATGGCGTCGAGGCCGGAGGAAGAGGAATTAAGACTGGAAAGCATGCAGCCTCAATCTGTGCAGGGTCAGAGGGGGTATTCCATGGCATGCTAACCTATCTTCTCCAAGACGCCTATGGCCAGGTACAGCCAACCCACAGTGTCTCTGCAGGCCTCGACTACCCAGCAGTCGGCCCAGAACACTCCTATCTTCACAGTATAGGGCGTGTCGAGTATGCCACAGCCACAGACAAAGAGGCCCTGGAAGCCTTCTGTGAGCTTTCCAGGACAGAGGGGATTATTCCAGCTTTGGAGACATGCCATGCGCTAGCACACATGAAGAAGATAGTACCCAAGATGAACAGCGAAGAAGGTGTCGTGGTCACAATCTCAGGAAGAGGTGACAAGGATGTGGAGGTTGTGGCTGGAAGAATGGGGCGAAGACTTTGACCATTATTGCAGAAACCTTCAGAGATCTGAGCGAGAGGAATGAGGCCGCGCTGATCACGTACGTGACCGCGGGCGATCCATCTCCAAAATTCACTCCTAGAATTGTGGATGCTCTAGTTGAAGGAGGTGCAGACGTAATTGAACTTGGCATCCCATTCTCTGATCCAATTGCGGATGGGCCGACGATTCAAGCTGCAACAGTCAGAGCATTGAAAGCCGGAACCAAGCCCCCACTGGTCATGAAGATCGTAAAGAAGATCAAGGAAAAACACAGGATCCCCGTCGTACTTCTGACCTACTATAACATAATCTACAAAAGCGGACTGAAGAATTTCTTGGAACTAGCAAAGATGAATGGGGTTGACGGGATAGTAATCCCTGATCTGCCCTTTGAAGAGGCAGACACTTACAAGAGGATCGCTGATGAAGCCAAGATCGACACAATATTTCTCGCAGCACCCTCCACCACAGCGGAAAGACTGCAGGAAATCCTGAAATACACATCAGGTTTTCTATACTTAGTCTCACTCTTTGGTGTAACTGGAGCCAGGAGAAGGCTCCCAGATTCGACTGTGAGGTTAGTTAAGGAGTTTCGTTCCTACATAAGGGACGAGATTCCACTTGCAACCGGCTTTGGAATATCAACCCCTGAACAGATCAGAGAGATTGTGGCAGCTGGAGCTGATGGGGCTATCGTTGGAAGCGTGTTTGTCAAAGTGATTGAGCAGAATCATGGATCACCCATTAGGACAACGGAGAAACTGAGAAAAATGACGTCCCGCCTCAAGATGGCCACCCTTCAGCATACGAAAAGATCTGAAACAGAAGACGGTAGCACGTAGGCACTGAGAATTGCCGGCCCGCGGGTGTTGGACTAAATAAAGAGTCAGATACCATCAAAATTGACCGATCTGAACGGTTCAGCATTTAGGCCAATTCACTTTGGTTAGGGCTCGAATAGCGGGCGGAAGTCATGACAGTCAAATGAACCAAGCAATACAAAAATCATTGGTGCGGCCGCCGGGATTTGATTAGCTAGATATGAATAAGAACTATCTACCTCTCGCAAGTGGCTCTTCCACAGCTCCAAGATAGTGCGTAAAAAGACCGTTTTCATTCGGAACGTGCAGAATGGTGGACCGGGCGGGATTCACACTTTCACAGCCGTGTCGAAGGCGAATTGTTTAGGTTCAGGAATCTTGTCTACAGATGATACTGTGAACCGCTAGAATGGTGCAGCCGCCGGTATGCACCCCTTATTAGGTGCGAATACCTGAATTGCCTGTAGACCACAATCGCCGTTATTATGCCACAATTTTTATCGATTATTGTTGGCGAGCCCGACGGGATTCGATGCGTTAACGGTGCTAGATTTGGGCTCAAAATTCACGCGGGTTCATACCTCTGATGTTCGAACCGGGCCCAGAGCATTTTTGTTGAGGAAATTGGGTTGAAATTGAGGTTCATAACATAACATTCGACATTTGAGTCTGAGCTGTCTGACCTTGGGCGGCCCGACGTGATACTGACCCTCGATATTCTCTATTGGATCAGGTGCTATAGTCTGCTGAAGGCTTTTAGAGCCTCCCTGCCCCTCTCTGTTAGGATGTAATACCAGCGGTCTGGTCTTCCCACTGATTCCTCTCTTCTTGTACGTTTGAGCAATCCCCGCATCTCCATCTCTTGTAGATGTTGATACACTGTTGGCATGGTGACTTTTTTCGAATGATAAGTTAACAGCTCCTTCCATATGCCATAACCATAAAGTTCTCTATTCTGAAGGATCTTGAGGATGTTCATTTTTGTACCGCCGAGCCTGACATCCCTACCTTCGTCGATACTGTTTACGAGTTTGCGAGTACGCTTCATTTCATCTGCAAACTTACGGGCGGTGTAAGGGTCTTTGAGCCCTGAGCCTGTTATTATGCAGACGACCTCTTGGTCTCTGGCCACCTCTCCAGACTCTACCAGTTTCGTAAGCCCGGCAATTGTGGAGCCTGCAGCAGGTTCGGCGAAGATCCCTTCTGTCTTTGCAAGTAATCGTGTTGCTTCTAGAATCTCGTTGTCGGAGACGCTTGTTGCTATGCCTTTTGAGGCCTCTATCACCTTCAAGGCTGCGTCTCCAAGAGCGGGATTCTTGACAGCTATGTCAACAGCTAAAGATCTTCCTTCTCCCTTGGATTTTTCTAGTTTACGAGCGCCCTTGAAGGCGTCTACTATCGGTGAGTGGCTTGAGCTCTGAATGCCGACCATGGCTGCATGACTATTCCGGATTAAGCCGATTTGGAGGAATTCCTGAATTCCCTTCCAGATCATTGAGAGGTTTCCGCCGCTTCCCATTGGAACTACTATCAAGTCTGGTGTGTGCCAATCGAGTTGTTCACATATTTCATATCCTATAGTCTTCTCTCCCTCGAGGAGGTATGGATCTTCTGGGGTTACCAAGTAGCTCTTATCAGCGATCCTAGTGGCCTTTTGATATGCATCGTCTATGTCTCTGGCGGTCTGGACATCGGCACCGAAGGCTATCATCTGGTAGAGCTTACCAAGGTCCACCTCATGTGAGATGAAGACTCTACATTCTAGATCTGCTTTGGCTGCGTAGGCTGCTAGGGAGGAGCCAAGATTCCCTGTTGGGGCACAGCAGACGGTTCTGATTCCTGTTTGTTTAACCTTGGTGACAGTGACCGTTACGCCCCGATCCATAAATGAGCCAGTAGGGTTGGTGGTCTCATTTTTCAAGTATAGCTTCTTTAACCTCAATGATTTGGCGAGCCTATCGCATCTATGCAGGTAGGTTCCGCCCTCGCCCAGTGAGATCACATGAGCCTCCTCTGTGATGGGCAGCAGTTCGAGATACCTCCATAGCCGAAAAGGTCTCTTGGAGATCTCTTTGATGCTAAGTGTCTCCCTGATCTTGTCGTAGTCATAGGTTACCGATAGAGGCTGCCCGCATCTTCGGCAGACCCTGAGCGCCTCAGAGTCCGCGTAATTGACGCCACAATCTGAACATAGCAGAACCATATAAGTCCGAACTGATATATAGGTTCAAACTTATATAATCTCTTCCCCCTCTTATATACCATGATTTCAATAGCTGGAACTATACATCAGCCTAAAGGAGTACACAACGCAAGGATCGAGGGGGCTGATACCGTTCAAGGGAGCACCCTTCTGAAACGTGGCTTCGCCCATATGCTTAAGCACGGTGTGATAATGGATGTCACAAATGTGGAACAGGCTAGGATTGCTGAGAAGGCTGGGGCGGTAGCCGTCATGGTTCTGGATAAGCTACCCTACGATGTAAGGAAATCTGGAGGTGTAGCCAGAACCGCCAGCCTCAACGCGATCAAGGAGATATTGGATAACGTTACGATCCCGGTTATGGCGAAATGCCGCATAGGCCACACTTGGGAAGCAAAGATCTTAGAGACTGCTGGCGTGGATATGATAGACGAATCCGAGGTTTTAACCCCAGCAGATGAGGAGAGGCACATATGGAAATGGGATTTCACAACGCCGTTTGTGTGCGGTGCCAGAGATCTTGGAGAAGCATTTCGTCGGATAGAAGAAGGTGCAGCCATGATCAGGATAAAAGGTGAACCTGGCACTGGAAATGTTGCAGAAGCTGTCAAACATACTAGGATTGTTAACAACGAGATCAGACGGATCAAATCTATCTACGAGGTACAAGACACGCAGGAACTGATTAAGATCGCGAGGGAGTTGAGGGCTTCCTACGAGCTAGTGAACGAGACTGGAAGGCTTGGAAGGTTACCTGTGGTTAATTTCGCAGCCGGAGGGATTGCTACACCTGCAGACGCTGCTTTAATGATGAATCTGGGATGTGACGGGGTCTTCGTTGGCTCAGGAATATTCAAATCGGAGGATCCTGCTGAGCGTGCACGCTCAATAGTCTTGGCCGTAACATTCCATGACGATCCATCCAAAGTTGCTGAGGCCCAGAGCATGGTCGACGAGAAGAAGTCCATGATCGGTATGGACCTCCAGACTCTGGAGTTGAGAATGCAGGAGCGTGGCAGTGGTTGAGCGATATAACTGTAGGCATCTTAGGATTTCAAGGCGACATCGAAGAACACGTAAAAGCGGCTAGGCACGCGATGGATCGAAAAGGATTCAAAGGTATAGTTGAAACAGTCAAAGGATCCACCGATATTCAAAGAGCAGACGCACTAATAATTCCAGGCGGAGAGAGCACAGTCATAGGCATACTCGCCAACCTTAACGATGTGACCAAAACCCTCCAGAAACGCGCGTATGAAGACATGCCCATAATGGGCACATGCGCAGGGCTAATAATGCTGGCTAAGAAAGTCCACGATCGGAATGTGGGGGAGGTTGCTCAAACGACTTTAGGGTTGATGGATGTAACGGTTGAGAGAAATGCCTTCGGAAGGCAACGTGAATCATTCGAGGCAGACCTAGACATTCCCATCTTGGGAGAGAGATTTAGAGGAGTCTTCATAAGAGCTCCAACAGTCGTCGAAATTGGCTCAGGCGTAAAGGTACTCAGCAAACTAGAGGGCAGAACGGTTGCTGTCCAACAGGGCAACATGATAGGAACCTGTTTCCACCCTGAGCTCACTGAAGATTTGAGAATCTATGAATATTTTCTTGACATCACAAAAAATTGAAGTGGGACTGACAAAAAAACTGACAGGACAAGCGCGCTAATTTGCCTACAGAGCCACCCATAGTCCAACTCTCCATTCTGAACGATATGAAAACCTGCAAGCAATAGCAAGTATGGGGGCAAGTTGTATCTATTCATTGCTAGAGTGGTGCGGCCGCCGGGACTTGCTCATCTAAGTGTGAATTAGAGCCCTTTATCGTTCAGAAGTGCCTTATTCTACAACAATCCAAGCCATGCCAGGAAAACGGTTGGTTCTACTACCAATAGGATTCGTCAACATCTCACACCCATAACCGTCTGAATGTCGAAAAGGATCTATGAAGCCTGCGCTAACTGCATCTCAGACCTGAAGTTCTTTTTCCCAGTGTGATGAATTTGTGTGTGCGTCTCTATGCAGATTTTTGTAATGGTAGTCGTCAATGGCTACTTCCTTAGGGTGTTTGCTTACGTATTAGTGCATCCGACGATCTCCTCCAGTCTTTGATTGTTGAAGGATTTAGATTAGTACGGGGTATGACAGATGAAACCAGTCTTCCTGTCTTGCTCAACAAGTTAGGTGCTTAAGGTATTTCTTGTTTCGAGCGCGTTTGACATAACGCGTTCGAGTAGCAATAGGCGAGGAGGTCAGAAAATCTGATGCTAGTCTAAACAAATGATAGGATTTTCTATCAATTTTAGACATTCGTATCGATTTTCTTCCATTTATCTTATATGAATAATCTGCTCATTAACTGGACTGGCGCAGCGCTGCCGGTGGGGTTCACCGAGCTAAGGCGCTACCAGGCAAAACTAGAGTATTGTGTTAAGATCTAACTGAGTACGGGTAATCCAATGGAGGTTATGGATACTTGTCGGCACCAGGTTTTGTAACTGGAAATCCAATATTGGATTTCATCTACATTCTCTTCAATGGGATTTCAGAAGTACCTCTGATTAGTTCAGCACTTACTGGTCTGCTCATCCTAATTGGAGTTTTGATCGCCTCTCGAAAAGCAGGTGTAATGATGGTGGTTTCTGGATTAATAGGCGCAGCAGTTGCGTTAATATTGGGTGCTCCCTATGGTCTGGTTACTTTTGGTCTTTTCGGATTTAACTCCATCTTGACTGGGATGGCATTCTGGTCTGGGCCATTCGCAAAGACCAACAGAGCAACACTTGTACTTTCATTATTTGGCGCTGCATTCACTGCGGTAGTCTGGATGACGATGGCTCACGTCATGGGTGATTGGTTCGTCTTAGGTGGAAAAGGTTGGGCTATTCCGGGCTTTACTTCATCTTTCATATTCTCAACATGGCTTCTAATGTATGCAACCAAAAGATACGGCCATGACATATGGCCAAGTGCGCCAGCTGATACAGTGATAGCTGGATTCAAATGGACGGCAAAAGAATTCACGAAGGCAGTTCTCAATGGGGTTTCCCAAGTCACATTTGTTGAAAATTGGAAGACGGGAATATTCTGGGTTGTGGGCCTAACCCTTTCTTTCGAGCTCTTTCCTCCAGACCGATTATTCACGAATGCCTTCACTAGTGGGTGGGATCCGACATCTACGCTTTGGTTGGCTGGTTTGATGGCACTGATAGGATCCGCGATAGGAGCAGCTCTGGCAATAATGGCGAGGCTTCCGACTTCAGAAATTAGGGTTGGCGTACACGGATTCAACCAAGTCCTGGTCATGATCGCGCTTACAAGTTTCCTGCCGTTGACTTGGCAAACCTTCCTGTACGCGGTATTTGCAACAATAGTCTGCAGCTTGGTTACGATGCCTGCCTTCCAGAACTTCTTTAGCAAATGGGGGCTTCCAGCTTTGACTGGACCGTTCGTCTTTACGGCGTGGGCATTTCTGCTAGCAGCTCCGTTCGCGTTGAATATCCCAGCTGGCATCGGATGGGCTAGGCCCTGACAAGTGCTGCGCCATGAGGAGATGGATACAAACTACAAAAGAATACTGAGATGATTTCGAATCGAGAAGAAATTTCCAAATGAAAGGTGAGCGTAAAAGTCAGGATGAAAATAGGAGAGAGAAAATAAAATTAGGAGAGAGAAAATAAAATGATGTTGGCTCCAAGAGAAATTGAAAAAATGATGATTTGGACAGCGGCACAAATAGCAGAACAACGCAAGAAGAAAGGAATAAAGCTGAATCACCCGGAAGCGGTCGCTTTCATTGCAAGCTACATAGTCGAGGGCGCTCGTGAGGGAAAAGGCGTTGCAGAACTGATGCAATCCGCAAGAACCGTACTAAGAAGAGGCGATGTAATGTCCGGTGTCTCTGAGCTAATACACACTGTACAAGTAGAAGGCACGTTCCCAGACGGCACCAAACTTGTGACCGTACACGATCCTATTCAGTAAGGTGATGAAATCTGAGTAAGCAGAAAGAAGAAAAAAGGAAAGAGGAACACCCAACACACGTCCTACCGGGCGAATACGTTCTAGCTCCCGGAGAAGTCATCTGCAACAAAGATAGAAAGACCATTAAGATTACGGTGAAGAACACCGGTGACAGGCCAATACAGATAGGCTCCCACACGCATTTCTTCGAGGTAAACAAGAAACTCGATTTCCCAAGAGGACAAACATTCGGGTATAGACTGAATATCCCGGCAGGAACAGCTGTAAGGTTTGAGCCGGGTGACTCAAAAGAAGTTGAGATCTGCGAATTAGGCGGCAAGAAGGTTGTCTACGGATTCAATGCACTAACGATGGGCAGTCTACTGTCAAGTACAGTCAAGTCCGCCGCTCTTGAAAAGGCGAAGAAACTAGACTTCAAAGGAGCGTGAAGAAAAATGGTTTTGAAACTAACAAGAAAACAGTACAGTGATCTTTATGGGCCCACAACCGGAGATAAAGTAAGACTAGGTGACACAGACCTACTCATCGAGATAGAGAAAGATCTGATAACCCACGGAGACGAGGAGGTCTTCGGTGGAGGCAAGACAATAAGAGATGGACTAGGCCAAACGCCAGGAGTTACAAATGCGAATGGGGCTTTGGATTTCATAATCACCAATTCCATCATACTAGATCCTATCCTGGGAATCCTGAAGGCCGATATCGGGATAAAAGACGGCAAAATAGCAGGGATTGGAAAAGGCGGCAATCCCAATGTAATGGATGGCGTTGATCCTCACATGGTAGTCTCGGCATGTACGGAAGCCACCGCCGGGGAACATACAATCTGCACTCCAGGTCATTTTGATACACACGTTCACATGATAAGCCCACAGCAATACGTCGACGCGATAAGTAATGGAATATGCAATATGATCGGTGGAGGAACCGGGCCTGCAGACGGTACCAACGCTACTACATGTACTCCTGGCGTCTTTAACATGCATAGAATGTTGGAAGCTGTAGAGGATACACCGATGAACTGGGGCTTCCTGGGCAAAGGCAACGACTCACACCCAACACTCGCCACTCAGCTGGAACAGATAGAGGCTGGAGCATGCGGTCTTAAAGACCATGAGGATTGGGGGACAACCGCCGCAGTTATAGACGCTTCGCTTAGAGCAGCGGACCTCACGGATACACAAGTGGCGATACACACCGACTCGATTAACGAATGCGGTTACGTCGAGGACACGATAAATGCGATCGACGGTAGAACAATACACACCTACCACACAGAGGGAGCTGGCGGAGGTCACGCGCCCGATATTATGAAGATAGCAGGAGAGCCAAACGTACTTCCTTCTTCAACAAACCCGACAAGACCTTATACTGTCAATACAGTGGATGAGCATCTGGACATGTTGATGTTCTGTCATCACCTGAATCCTGCGGTATCAGAGGATGTCGCCTTTGCAGAATCCAGAATCAGAGCCGAAACAATCGCTGCAGAGGATGTTCTGCATGATAAAGGTGTCTTGAGCATGTACTCCGCAGACAGTCAAGCTATGGGTAGGATTGGGGAGGTAGTAATCCGTTGCTGGCAGACTGCGGACAAGATGAAAAAGATGACCGGCAAGCTGAAGGAAGACTCCCCGGAGAACGACAACTTTAGAGCTAAGCGGTACATCGCAAAGACAACAATAAACCCAGCAATCACTCATGGTGTTGCAGAATATCTCGGCTCCCTTGAAGTCGGTAAGTACGCAGATATAGTAATGTATCAGGCGCCCTTCTTTGCAGCGAAACCAAAGATGATCTTCAAGGGAGGATTCATAGCTTGGTCTATAATGGGAGATCCGAATGCGTCCCTACCAACTCCGGAGCCGGTTTACTACAGACCAATGTTCGGTGCACTCGGTCGGGCAGTAAAGAAAACTAGCTTCACATTCATATCAAAAGCAGCCGCAGAGCTTGGAGTGCCTCAAAAGTTAGGACTCGAAAAGGTCATATTGCCAGTAAAGAACTGCCGGAACATAGGCAAGAAGAACATGGTGTGGAACGATAGTACTCCCAAGATAACAGTAGACCCTGAAACCTACGAGGTAAGACTTGACGGAGAGATTGCTACAGTAGAACCGGCGAAAGAGCTAGCCTTGGCCCAAAGGTACTTCATGGCGTGACATACCCGATCAAACATATGCGCGCCTACGCGCGCACTCCTTTTTTTAAGTACCTATTTCCTAATGGAAAGGGGGATAATGGTGTCTAGTCCAGGTCATAGTGTTTGGCGGCCTGTGGCTCAAAATGTGGAGATGGACGCTCTAGAGTCCAACTGCAATGCCGTAGTAGCTGTAGCTGAAACAGTTAGGACAACTTTGGGCCCCAAAGGACTGGATAAACTCCTCATAGATCAGACTTTGAACAGACACGTCACTAATGATGGAGTAACAATCCTTCTCTCCCTGAAGACGATACATCCTGTAGCAAGGATGATTGTGGAGATAGCGGAAAGACAGGAAGAAATGGTCGGCGATGGCACCACTACGGCAGTAGTCATGGCCGCAGAAATGATTAAGGAAGGTAAAAAATTCATAAAAGAACTGGGGGTCCATCCATCAAAGATCGTCGGCGGCATAGATAGCGGAGTAAAGTATGCCTGTAAGATGATGGAAGAAGAAGCAAAAAAGAATCAAGATAAATGAAATTGAGCTCGAACAAGTTGTTAGAACTTCCTTAGCATCAAAACTGGATGGACAAATACTCGCGCCCTTAGTAATATCCGCAATAAGGTCTATTGGTGATAACGCATTATTTGACGGGAAATATGACTTCGACAAGGCTGTAATGGTCATTAGGAAACTGAATATGAAGGATAGAGTCGTCGATGGCATCGTCTTGGAAAGAAAGAGAATGGACGTTGATATGCCCAAGGAGGTCAAAACTCCAAAGATAATGTTGTGCAAGCTTGACCTGAAGCCTATCAAAGAACAATGGATGAAAGACAGCAACAAATATGACGATATAGCCGCTATGGAAAATGACCGAATCAGAAAATCGAAAGAAATAGTGAATGAAATCCTAGCCACCGGCGTCAACACCCTTCTTATCGCATCTCCCGAGGTGGATGAGTTCATTGAGAATTTGCTTATCAAGAACAAAGTGTTCGCAATCCGAATTTCCACAGATGAGATAGAACACCTAGCACGGCATACACGCGCAAAGCTGGTAAGAATGCTTGAAGACCTAAAGCAACCCGACATCCTGGGGGAAGCAGACCGCATCTATGAGGACGAGAAGGAAGGTGTAGTATACATAGAAAATGGGTCAGGCAAGAACATAGTTACCATCATCATATCTGGGGCAACAAAAGAAACATCCCTTGAAAGGTGGAGGGCCACTAGAGATGGCGTCAATGCTGCTGAAGCAGCTCTGAACACAGGAGTTGTCGCCGGTGGTGGCGCTGCAGAACTTCACTTAATAAAAAAAGTCAAGAATGTTAACTTGAAAGGTTTGGAAAGTATTGGCCTCGATGTCGTGATTGCGGCACTTGAGAGCATAATGCGTCAGATACTGACAAATGCCGGTTTCAACGGGCTTGAAAAAGTCATGGCTGTGAAAGCATCGCCAGAAGGTTTTGGCATAGACATAGAGAGCGGCGAATTAATAGACATGTGGAAAAGAGGCATTATTGACCCTCTTCTAGTCAAGACAACTGCTCTAGAGTCTGCAGGAGAAATAGCCAAATCCGTTCTACGGATTGACAGGAACCTGGCTGCAGAAGAACTTACCACTCAAGCCGTCTCTGAAATCAAGAGGTGAAAACCTCGTTAGTGCGCCACTGCGTCGAGAGCAACAATGTTAACGAAAGTCTCTACGTTTTGGATCCAACCAGAATACGGCATGTAACAGTCAGAGCAAAACAGATAGACGACATGTCCGGCCCAGTTGACACCTTGACGCATCTAAACCTTGATTTTCCAGATCACCGACTTGCTCTCTGCATCATCGCGGAGAAATTCGAAAGAGGAGCAAAAATCAGATTCAGAGATGAAGGATTCATATTCGCTACCGTACACAGAGAGGCGTTTGCCCACTTGGGATCCGTTGATTATGCACAGAGACTTGACGAGATGAGAAAGCGAGTGGGAAAGCTCCGCAAATCCAGAAAACGGAAGAAAGATGATAAGAAATGATTTTGGCTCAATCAGTTATTGGTAACATAAAGGATGATGCGAAACTCGATGAAAAGTATAGGACGATGTGCAAGAATCATCTTTGTGAGAAGCTGAGAATAAGCAGGCTGGAATCACAGCGCATCAGGATGAGGAAGAAGACTGACGAAGGCACGGATGTTGGGATTCAACTGGCACCCGGCACAATCATGAGGAACGGGGATGTGATTTTTCTTGAGAAAGAAAAAATGATCGTTGTGGAGATAGAGCCAGAGCGTGTAGCGGTAATCCAGATGAAAGATCATCATGAAGATCATGAGTGCTTTGAACTTACTGTGAAGATAGGGCATGCTCTTGGTAATCTACATCGCCCAATAAGTATTGACGACTATAAGATCTACCTGCCAATTCAAGCCGACAGCGAAATTGATATGCTAAATTTACTTTTTGCCCCAATATCTGACCATCTTCAAATAACAAAAGAAACGATGGTATTTGAACCGAGCAAAGGAATGGAAGAGCATGAACACTGATGAAATTAATGAATGCGACATTAGTATGTTGCAACTTTCAGACTCACTCTTCCCGACCGGCATGTTTTTGACATCGAGCGGGCTTGAGACATTTTTTTACGAGAAGAAAGTGAGGACTGCTGACAAGCTGCAGGATCTTCTAAAAGCATACATTGAAAACCAGATTGGTCCTGCGGACTGCGTAGTCCTTGGCAACGCCTACGAATTTGTCAAGAACTTTGATTTTGAGAAATTGAAAGAGGCAGATCAGCTAATTTACTCAATGAAGCTTGTCCGCGAGATTAGGGAAACCTCAGTCAGATCAGGTAGACAAGTACTGAAATGTTTAGGATCATTTATTAGAGGTAACAGAGCTCTCGACGATTATCAAAGTGCCGTTCAAAACGGGCAGGTCACAGGAATCTATCCAGTAGCGCTGGCTTTGGCTTGCGCCATCTTCGAAATCCCAAAGAGTAGGGCTGGCATGGTATTGATATATTCCTTCGTCGCCAGCATCGTCGGGGCAGCTCTAAGGCTGGGCATGGTGGATCATTTTGAAGCCCAGAGAATAATCAATCAGTTAAAACCCCTGATATTGGAAACCGTAAAGAAGAATATCAGCAGGAAACTGTCGGATATGTGGCAGTTTGCCCCTGTAATCGATATAGCGCAAATTGCTCATGAAGAGTTACCAGTCAGAATGTTTGCGACTTGAGGCCTGTGAAAATGCAAAGTTTGAAACATATACCGAGAGTCGGAATCGGCGGTCCTGTTGGTTCTGGAAAGACTGCCCTGATAGAGCGGGTCGTTCCATATCTTGCAGAGAGAAGATACAAAGTAGGCATAATTTCGAACGACGTCGTCTCCAAAGAAGATGCTGATAGGATGCGAAAGAACCTGTCATTCGAAAGAGGTCTAGTACCTGAAGATTTGGTAGTAGGATTGGCAGTAGGAGGCTGCCCTCACACAGCAATTCGGGAAGACCCATCGATGAATCTATCCCTAGTTGAGGAAATGGAGTCAGAACACAGTGAATTGGATCTTATACTCATAGAGAGCGGGGGGGACAACATTACTACCACCTTTAGCCCGGCCCTCGCGGATTATTTCATCTACATCATAGACGTTGCCGGAGGGGATAAGTATCCAAGGAAGAGGGGGTTAGGGATAGAGAACTGCGATCTACTCCTTATCAACAAGATAGACCTTGCCCCGTATGTCGGGGCGGATCTCTCAGTGATGGAACGAGATGCCAAGGTGATAAGACGTGACAAACCATACCTATTCATCAACTGTAAGACAGACCAAAATATCGACAAAGTTGTCGAACATATAATACGAGACGTCATCTTTGACGCTCCTCCAAAAGAATTGGTGACGAATGGATAAAGGAAATGTATGATGTAGAATTCTATACGCCAGAAGATATTCCGCCTGAGATTTTGGCGTACGAATCGGAACTGCTGCAACTGAAGCCTGGAAGAGCTGGTAAACTAGGTGCATTGGTACTTCTATTGGAAAATAACCCTGAAATAGGAAAGACGGTGATTAAGGATCAGTTCGCTAAAGTGCCTCTTTTCACTCAGAAAGCTCTCTATTTGGAAGAGTCGCTCCCTTCAATGGCGTATGTGTATGTGATGACTGCCTCCGGCGGGATACTGCAGGGCGATAGGTATCGAATCGACTTATCTTTAACTAAAAACGCTTGCGCCCATATCACCACTCAAGGTGCAACCAGAATATACAGGATGGAGCGAAATTATGCCACGCAAGTCGTTACTATTTTCGTAGATGACGGTTGCTATTTTGAGTACATCCCTGACCAAATAATCCCCTACCGCAATTCACGGTTCTACCAAACGACAGCATTGAAAGTCCACGATAACGGAACAGCGTTATATTCGGAAATATTAACCCCTGGCAGGGTCGCGAGCGGTGAATCATTCGAATATGATGTTTGCTACCTGAAAACACAGGCGACAAATCAGAATAATCTTATACAATTTACAGACATCTTCATATTAGAACCAAAGAAATTCAACCTTAAGACCTTGGGAATACTCGGCGAGAAGTCTGTTGTAGGCAGTCTGTACATAATTACAAAACAGGACTACGTAAAACAACTGGTCGATGAAATAAATGCCAGTCTGAAACAAACTCCTAACATTTTGGGAGGTGCAACGAGTCTCCCTCACAACTCAGGTGTATTGGTCAGAATGTTGAGCGAGGTGGCTGACGAGATCAGGAATACAATCTATCGGGCAGTCGACATCACGAGGAGGACTATACTAAACGCATCCTTCAGTGGAATAAGGAAGTATTGATTAGCGTGATCTGATCGTTTTTTGTGTACACGCTAATGCCTAAAGCTCAGCACAAAGGGAATTTGGATGTCTATTGAACATTACGGCGGGCCCTTCTTTTACTTGCGGATCCAGTCTTAGGTCTTCCTTGAGGGATGTCAGGACAACGTGGGTGTTTATTCTTTCTATGGAGGGCAGTTTCAACATCCACTTTGTGAAAGTGCTCAAGTCATCCATACTCTTGAACTTGGAGATCACTATTGCATCTGTGTCGCCTGTCACATCGTAAACTGCTATGGTATTGGGTAACCTAACGATCTGCTCCGCCATCTCAATCAGTCGTCCTCTCGAGACAACGACCTCAATGATGGCTGTGATAGTGAAGTCAAGCTTCTCATAATCTAGAACTACTGAGTATCCTTTAACTACACCTTCTTTCTCCAGTTCATGAAGCCTCACAAGAACCGTTTTGATTGAGGTGTGGAGCCTCCTTGCTACCTCCCTGCATGAAAGCCGAGCATCTTTCAAGTACTCTCTGAGAATCTTAATGTCCAAATCGTCAACGATGACGTCCATACGGATCACCAAAAAGGCGGTAGTTCTTCACTCTCCTTGTGCTAAACCCCCTTCGTGCGCTCCGTGTCTCTTAGACGCGTTTCACTCGTTCTTTGAAACCTCGTGTTCTTTGGCAACTGAGCATTTATGTCATGTCTATACATGAAAGGAGTCGCGTGGAACCCTTATGATACGCATAGTTTGAATGAAGTGTTAATCTGTACAAAGTCTAGCTATAATTGTGGCTCACATAATACTGGCAAAACAATCTCGGGCGCGTCCAACAAGTACATCATAATGGACCCGCGGGTGTTGGACTAAATAAAGGGTCAGATACCATCAAGATTGACTGATCTGAACGGTTCAGCTGTTAGGCCAATTCACTTTGGTTAGGGCTTGAATAGTGGGCGGAAGTCATGAGAGTCAAATGAGCCAAGCAATAGTGGACCGGGTGGGTTTTAAACCCATTAGGGTCTAAATCCCGCTCTTTTTTCATGGAAAAACCCATTCCAGAAGCATCTCTTCTGGATAGTACGGTTTTGTGGCTTAAATTCTTTCTCACTGGAACAACTATGAATAATAATTGAGCGGAAAAGCCTCTAATTAGTAACATGAAGCTCCGGGCGGGGTATGGATAAAGTTCGATTCCCTAAACTACACTAGTTTCTAACAGAGGATCAGCATTCCTTAGATATCACACATTATTATACGATTCGTGTTTTTGTGTCCTCACCAAAAGACGCACAAGAAGAACCATCAGTTCAAATTCGCGTGCTCTAACCCGCTAGGGCACACATACTCCTGATTATTTTCGAGTGCCTCGAGGGATCAGAGCGAGAAGCGTCCGATTGCAGGGATTGGAATGAACCATACTATGACATCGCCACACTTGCGCGGTTGATGGATACTAATTTGCCAGTACTATAGTGCGTGGAGTGGGATTCGCCCACCAGTTTACCACCAAATACATACTTCCCATGCCCACGAGTTTACCCTTCAAATGAATCCTGATTGCTGGTTTTTTGCTTTAGGAACCATTGTCTAGATTTCTCATTAATCATTCTTAGATCATCCTTGATTTCATCGAATTTGCCGAGTTTGTCGCCTATTCTGCTAATGGCCTTAAGGTAAGTCGCAATTTCCTCCTCGTAACCGAAGCCCAATGAATTGCACAAGGCGTGAAAAGCGAGTATGAAGTTTTCATCTCTGATCCACTCTTTCTGAAATCTTCTCTTCTCAATCTGTTCATACAGAAGGAAAGCCCATCTACTTCCCAATTCATAGAATTTCGCTATCTTATCCTGCTCAACATATTCTCCAGGCTCAGGTTTCAAAGGCAGCTTGCTCAACTCTTTTCTGGCTTGTCTCTGATGTTTCTTGGCAAGATCCAAACGTAAGCTCATGTGCGTATTTTGACCTGAATAGAAGTTGAAGTTGAATCCTTGAATCCACTTCTCGACCTCAAATCTCCTCATAAGAGGCCGCAGTGTTTCGACAGCGAATAACATCAAATCATCCAAATTCCCATGAAAAATGAAAGCCGTCCAAACCATTAGTTTCCTCTCTTGAACGTATCTAACACGCTTCTGATCAGAATATGAATAAACGCGCTTTGGACAATTTATGCTTTCTTTATGTACATGCGTCCTGACCCTTCATCCAGCATGAATAGACCTTTGTCGCCTTTTTTTATTTGGAGCTTTTTGACAACATCTTCGATTAGGGTCATCCTGTAGCTTCCTAGTTACGCGCAGGTAACAGGAACAATTGAGGCTTCCCCCCCCGGCAGTTCCATAAGTCAACGTTGCTGGAAAACGTTGCATATTTCGAGAATCATGAACGTGGGAGGACATGGGCCATCGTCAGAGATGTTCTTGAGAGCGAACTCGGATACGATGTATATCCTCATGTAGTCAACGCAAAATTTTTTGAATGCATCATTCGTTATGGTGAGTTCACCGATCGTTGCTTCAAGCACTCATTCTCTGCTTGGAGCGTCCCTTCCCCACTATTTCTTCTGGATCGGGTGAGAGCCTGTTTTCCTCCTTGGATGAACTTCTCTTTCCATATGTAGAATACAGTTGGGTTCACAGCGTATTTCCTGCATAGCTCAGCCACACCTATGTGGGTATTCAATGATTCCAGAACTATCCTGATCTTCTCTTCTGCTGTCCATCGCCCATGAAGCATAGCCTACCCCTCTTGGCAGGTATCTGTTTTCAAGTGTTCTCCTTCTAGAGGGGCCCACACCAAATCTTGTCTGTATTGTTTGTTATCTCTTTGTTGGTCCTATCTTCTTGTTTTATTATGTGTTTTGATATGTCGTTCCTTCTCTTCGATTTGTTCTTTATTGGCTTGTTTGGATGTAGTGGTTGTATTGTCCTTATTTCTTGTTATCTTGTATTTTGCTCTCTCTTTCCCATCTCTAATAGGTATGAATACTTAGTTTGAAACTTGATATCTCGTGTACAATTACGCTTTTAATGGTGAGTTCTCAAGCGCCTGCACTCTATGTATATTGAATAGGGATGCTCCATAATTGCCAGGGAAATGGAGACATAGGTGTGTCCATTTCTAGTGCGGACAAAGATTGATGGATATTCGAGACAGGAGACTAAACATGACTTTCAGTGGTAAAACATATAGGAAAAGGCTCAAAGCGCGCGCTATCATGTTGTTCGTAGGCGTAGAGGCGAAATGAACTGTAGGCATCAGTTAGTATGAGAGATTGATTGAAATTATTATGGCTAAATCCTAAACCGCGATACGCTGGGCCCTCTGAGAGTAGTATTTCTCTGCTATGTCGTAGTACTGCATCCCGACCGATATCTCGTGAACGTCCTCAGGAATCTCAATATTGCGCGAGCTGGGGCTCGGATAGAAGTAGCGAAATTCTCCATCAGCCTCAGATCTATATAGTCTACCGAAAGTTTCGCTCATGGATCTTCCGTCGACCCTCACTGTGACTTTACCCTTCACAGCAGGACCAAGACCCACGTTCTCCAAAATGATGCCTTTCTTATTGATGAATTCCCACCGCTCTGGCTGACTGCCATCGGGGAAGTTGCGGCAGAGAAAATATTCTTCTCTTTCATGAGGTGTGGAAGGCCTTACGATAAGGAATGGCCTAATAATGTTATGTGCCATCTCCTTTGTTGCGCGAAATACAAGATATGTGGCGACTGCGACAAGGCCCGTAGCAACAATAAGCGGGATCTGATACAGAATCTCAGTGAAGTTAATTGTAGTATACGAGTCGGTCTCTACATTTCGTACCTTGGGTCCGAAGTAGAATGCAGGCGCCTCAACAAATATCCCAATCGTAAGGACGAGAAATATGATTGGCCCAATGAGAAGCCATCGGTCCACATTGTGATGTTCCCTGCGTCTAACTAACCATGTCAATACCAAGTCTACCCTTTTCTCTCCTTCTCTTTTAGCTTCCCCCAAAACCATTCAATGTTCTCTCGAAGACCGTTATGTCGAGCTCCTCACAAGTCTCTTCAATATGTCGAGGGCACTCCTTACAGATCATGCCAAGTCGAATAGGCTTATGAGAGATGCTATCTTTTTGAATAGAGTTCTGTCCACCAGCACCTGTCCTAGGGCTTCCTCCAGCTTGTCTGGGTCAGCTTTAGCTTCTAGAAGCCACATTTCATAGTCGTTCTCGAATACGAGGTTGATTCTTCTCGGTGGACTCGTTATTACCCTTTCTGGCGGGAATATATTGAGCCACTGTTTGTAAGCTTCGTCCGACGGATATATTCGTCTCTTAACTCCGCGTGTACGGTCAATTATGTAGTGAGGCTTCTCGGTCCCCACTCTCTGCCTACACTGAACTCACGCCTCGAATAGTCTCCTTCACCAAGAGGTTTCAACCGAATGAACCCTGTTACCAGAACGCCTTCAGGCGATCGCCTGCCTCTATATGAGTGAGATGGTTTATCCGGTCTCACAGACTCATATGTCTCCTCTCTTTCCAGTGCAATCGGCTTCCAGCTAGCTTTGAAATTCCTTATCATCGAGGCTCTAATCCAACGGTCAAGCATCTCATCTCTATTTACCATGACAATCCTCCACTAGAGGGGCCCCTAAGGTTCTACATCCACATGGCTGGCGTGGCGGGTCTTCAGGTCGCTGGAGATAGTTGGGTAGAGAGATATACCTCTCTTCCCTTGGCTGGACCATGAAAAAGAGCTTGGAAGAAGTCAATAGAGAAGATAAGGGTCGCAGAAGTGGAGTAGACTCGGACCAATTTCCCAAGTCCTAGAAATAGAAGGCTAGCAATTTGAGTCCCGGCGATCGCATCATTACATCGCACTTGGTCAAATGAATTTACTGGATGCAGCAAATAGTACTCTAGTGCCCAGCGGTTCAGATTTGGACGCCCTCATCAAAAGATACCCACCACTAGAATCTGACGTCTTGCTAGGCTGGACGACTGATGCTTAGCGTCGATCGAAGAAAGTGTTAGGAGGATAGAAAACTTGGGCAAAGATGTGTAATAAGATAAACAAAGCTCCACTGGCGAGTTTATTCTGAAGCCTTCGTGGGGGCTTTCCTTCTTTTTCTGATGAAGACTCCAGCAACTACAAGAACGACGATTACCACTCCAGCTAACATTTCGAGAGTACTGGTGTCTAAGCTTGGTTGAGCGGTAGATGGTCCTATGGTAGGCGTAGGTGTTGCTGTTGTAGCTTATGTGCTAGGTTGTAGCGTCATGTCGGAGTCAAGTGCTTTGTTGGCTCACTCCCGGAAAAGCGGAGCTTGAAGTCGAAGCGATTCGGCAATTAGACGCTTCGCACCAAATAGGTCAAGCCAGCGGGCAATCTGCAGGTCTTGTGTGATGTGCTTCTCAATCTTGTCGTACATCTTTTTTTCATACCATTCTTTGACATCCGCACCAGTTCCGAAGATCTCAGGAGGATCCGCACCAAGCTCTTTTGCCTTTTCTACGAGCCTGTCCAGTCTTAGTCCTTTGAACAAGTTCTGGTTGGCTGGTAAAAGTTCTTGAAAATAGTCTGCAGTGAAAACATTGTACCAGAACTTAGAAATATCGTCAACTTTCTGAATCCCGTGGTCGGTCGCCTTAACGATCATCAAGGGGATGTCGTACCGGAGAATGTTGAACCCTACGATTATAGTGAACTTGTGGGTTTGGGTCATTTGCTCTATGAATTCAAATGTGGACACGAGTATCTGTTTCTCTGAACCTTCCGGCCACTCGGAAAAGAGGATGGGTTCGGCACGTTCTCTCAGACTGTTCTCCTTGTAGAGAGTTTCGTCTCGGATTAACCCGACTAAGACTATCTTCTCATCTGTGAAAGCGCCTTCTTTTTTGGGCCTGTATGTTTCTATGTCCAGGTATATTCTGACCATGCCACATCGAGTCCTTTAGGGTTTCTTATCTGAAGGGCTATCCTATAACCGTGGGAAGGCATAGAACTCACCATAATATGGCTAAGGCTCATGCGTTTAGACCTGACGTATGCAACACCGAAGGCTACTATGAATCTGGAGAGGATCACGATCATTAGCAGTGACGACATCAAGGCGAAGTGCTTCATTCTCTAGACTTTATCTTTGTGATAATGTAACTTTAGACTATGAGGTGTTGACACGTTCCGAAATCAGGATGAGCTTATCGACTATTTTGTTTCACATGGCGATGGGTTAAATGCATTGGTCAGAGAGTTGACCCACGAGGACTACCGCCAATATGAAAGGGAAGCACCTGTAAAAGGGCAGAGAGCTGGGGAGATTGACGTTACTGCTACGACAGCTTCGGGGAACCGTGTATGCTTCGAGGTATATTTCAGGATGCCAGATGTGTCTAACGTGCTCCAGAAGATAAAGGCCAGAAGGCGAAGGATGCCAAACTGCGTATGGGTCGCACTTATTCCGCAACATGAATTAGTCCGATATGGAGCTCAGTTGGCACACGAAGGGATACATGTCGCAGCATGGCACGCTTCAAAAGATCTCGTATCGTTCTTCATTGCTCATGCCTATTCTCCGAAGCAAGATTGACCAATCACGTCAGACATTGAACTGAAACAAAACGATGGAAAGCATGACACCATAGAGCGCATTCAAGGTCGATTGACCGACTATTCACATCTCTTAGAACTCTTTCTCTGTGTTTTGTGGCGTGGTGGGGTCCTGTTCGGTTATAATTGGACCGAATTCTGACTCTACATATGTAGGGGCATTCTTATGAAGTTCTGAGGCTGGTTCAGAGGTTTCAGGGGATCGTGGAAGTTTGTCGTTAGGCTTGTGGCGGCGCCTCTACTGCTTTTGCCCTCTTCCTTCTTCTCTTCTTGTTAGTGTGGCCACAATTATGGCTGCAGTGAAGGTTACGAGCAGCAATAGACTAGTTGAAGCGACAGGAAATTCCGGAACTGGTGCTGAGCCATAGAAGATGGTAACGGTTGACGGATCAGCGAAGATTGTAATGGCGCTACTATTCTGGTTGTAGACCCATGCCTCACTCTGAGGCGTCAATCCAGCCGTTGATTGCTTCTCCAAGAGCACTATGTCATCTGCGTACACTGCAGTTGGCATCGCAGATGAGTTGATGAGCAACTGGCAGGACGCATTATGATCAAACCCTACTTGGACAATCGTATCGTTGTAAGCGACATTCCGGATCATTTGGTTGCTAGAGTTTGCCGTTATGGCTATAGATGCTAGCTCTACCGCGTGGTGCCCTCTCAGAAATATGGCCTGAGTCACTGCCCTTGCGCCAACACTCATATTTGAATGTGCCCAGGCTCCCTCTAATCCTGGGGGGACACGTGCGTGAGGAGTGGTAATGGTTGAGGTAGTTGTTGTTGACGTGCTTCCCGAAGTAGTTGTTGTTGTGGCAGGGGTTGAGGTAGTTGTTGTGATGGGAGCCACACTATATTCGCTTGTGAACGTGGATGTGTACTGGACTGCTGCTCTAGCTAGAGCCACAAGGCTAAGAAAAGCTAACATGGCTACTACGTATTTGAGCCGGCCCCTCAGGTCAATTCCCCCGCATTATAAAGCGGACAGCATGCGATGGCAGAGTAATCTTGCTAGCCATTTGCATTGACATATATGTGAAATGTCGCAATACCCGTTGTTGGCTGGGCGGTCGATGCTAAATTGAGATGTAGAATGATTGTCCCCGTGGAACCTCCTGGAGCCAAGGGACTATTAACTGAGTTTCCACTGATAGCGTTAACCCCAGTATAGTCGGACCAACTTATTGTTCCTTGACTAGCCGGAAGATTTGATGAAACGCTTAGTGTAACAGTGTTTGCTCCAGTATTTATCACTTGCATGCAGAGAGTAGCATATATTAAACCACTAAAAAGAAATTGTGAGTCGTATGTATGTCCGGCAGTCAAAGCTATAGCGTTATTCCAATAGATTGTACTGGTTGGGTCTATGATGGTACCACCACCACCTGACCCAATGAGTCGAACAGTTATCTGATAATTAGCCGAAGATATAGAGTATTGACTTGTTAAGGTTGAAGTGTACAGGATAGCGGCTGAAACATAGACTGCAAGAATTATTGTAACGAGTAAAGGCACTGCAAATAGTACTATCTTCCACCATCTTAGTTTATCTTGGGTCATTAAGACCCTATTTAGAGTGCAAGATGCTATCCTTTAAGATCTTCGGCAGAGAGGGGTTTCAGGGGTTCTTCCCCTGATGGTTCACGGCGAGCGATAGCGAGCCGTTACGACGTGTGTGCCATAGCTGGTGAGCACACGCACAAAACTGACAGAAACGACGGTTCAACTTCCTCCTGAAGCGTGACCGACTAATCAACAAAAACTAAATAGCAAGCAAGTGTTGAACGTGTCCGTTGGTTCTAGTATGCCAAAGTCGCTTCTTCGAGAGTGGAATCTCGGTTCTCCGGAGGGAGTGTTAAAATGGCTTGCTGACCGAGGAGTCTCACCTGTTTGGAGTACCAAAGGGCAAAAAGTTGACTTCATACCAAAACTCAACAAAAGCGCAGAAAGACATTTCAAACAAGTGTTGAAACTTGATACAGAGGAAAAAGTGGTGCGAGTCAACGCTGAGTTAACGTCTCTACGGTCTAACCTTCAGATAAAGCGTTAATCTCGTGTAATGGGCTCAATCCTGTTAGATGAGCACCTCATAGGAGGGAACGAGCAATACCCAAGACAAGAGAGCGTCTGCTAGATTCGCAGACCGCCAAAAAGGTGTTGAGTAACTTCTCGATCTTCCGAAAAGACCCCAGCAACAAAGCAGATTTTGTAATCAGTGCCAGAGACGCTATCATTCTATCGATCTATACAAGTGCAACTTTCGTCTACAACGAGAGACTCGGAATCAAGTTCAACCCCCTTGTAGGAGGCTCATCCTACCAAGAACAGCTACAACTACGATCATACCCAGGGACCGATCTCGAATATATCTACAGGACCAACGAACTTACTGCTTTACTCTCTCTTCCAATCTCAAAATATCTAGAGCTATTTCCAGACTTCAAGTCTGAAAAGTACCTGTTTATCAGAGATCCACCAGTCTCTAGGAGGGGGAACATAGGGCCATTTCGCTTCAAAGAGTTCGTGGAAGAGACCCGAAGCCTTGGACTTAACCCCACTGATTGTATTGTTTGGGCTGCATGCGGTTCTGGGGAAGATTTCTGGGAATACGTGACCGGTTTGAAGCTTAGAGAAATGGGATACTTCGTGGGAAATTACACAGTCGGCGGTGGAGACATTTACGGTTACTACATTCCTGAATATCTTAAAGCTCTGGTCGATGGGGGTCTACTGTCAAAAGGGGCGTTCATTGAGGAATTGGAGTTGCTTCCCCAGCGTGAGAATGCGGAGAAGCTTCCACGCCTTGACGGGAAGACAGAGATAGCTTGCGTTGAAGCTGAATCTTATGATAGGGGAACGAAATCTCATTCGACCGGAAGCGGCATAGGCCAACTGGAGAAATACATAAGCGTGAGCACATTTTACACCCAAGGTTTTGTTGCGGGACCTTATTGCACGAGAGACGATTTTGCTAAGGAAGACGTTGGACTTTGCAGCTGCGATGAGGAGGGGAGAATTGTTTTCAAGGAAAGTAAGCATTTCAGAGATGCGCAAGAGGAGCACGAAAGCGCCGTTAGAACTCTGATAAGATGCGCTCTACTTCTGAACCTGCCCTCAGAGCGGAGGTTTGAGCTGTCATCTGAGGCGAGAGGACACAAGCCGCAGCTCCACGAGTACTTTGAAGACCTTGCGTCCCTCGATCTTAAGGACGTGATTTCGTGCGTTAAATCGTATCTGCTGACCTAACCTGCAACGTCCGAGAGGGTCTAGGTGTCCGCACTATCAGGAATGTTTGATGAAATGGACGGCAAGCCTTGGCTATCGGTAGGGGAGAGAGGAGAGCAGGCGGTCGAGAGCTGGCTTAAGGGGAAGCGCTGGCAATTCACACGTGCGGACACTTCAAGCCTGGCAACATACAGCCAGGGATCAGAGGAGCAGCAGCAGAAAGTCGCAGCGGTCTTAAGGCACTTCTTGAGGGATCCTCGGCCTGGAGCTTCTGGTGTGGACTATCTTGTGAATACAGGCTCGACCCTGGCGTTTCTGGAGGTCAAGGTCAATAACAGCAGCCTCACGCCAGGTCAGAGGCGTTTCATGAAGTACGCGAAACGTAGAGGCTTTGTCGTCACAGTCCTGCAGCTACATCTCTGAGAGTATCGTATCGTTATCGAAACGATAATGCGCTGCTAGCGTCAGCGTGGGCACCGTGACCTAACCTGGTCGCCTTTGCTTCTAAATGTAGAGCGATCCGAGATTGGTACCATATCGCCTACCACCAACAAAAAAGGAAAACCAAAGGAATGGTTATGCGAGCGAAGCGAGGAACACGCAATTTTGTGTGTGTGACATGCTGGTGAGAGCGCCCGAATTTGAACTGTTAGAACGACAAGTGTGATATCTGAGAAACGTTGATCATCAGCTGGTAATTAGTGTAAGGTTAGGGAACCGAACTTAATCCAAATCCCACTCCCCGCACCACCTATCTTCTGAATTGGTTCGACATGTAAGAAGTGAAAGAGCAGGACATAGTAAATCTGATTGAGAGAATAGACAGACCATTCCGTAAACCGTAAAGAACAATGTGTTAGCGATCGCTAGGGACAAAGGGAAAGAGGCGGATAGAGGGCAAGTCTGATGATGGATCACTGTGTAGATCAAGGGCTTTGGAGCTGTGCATAGATGGAGAGAAGAAGAATGATCGAGATTTGGCGAAAGTGCTGCAGGAGAGCGTAAGAGCAATAAAGGGTAAGATAGAGTGCAGGATAACAATCAATCCTTCATACACAGAGGAAAAGAACCCTAAAGACTACACAGCATAAGCTAACAACAGTAAAGAGCAAGATAACAAGGTAAGAACACAAAACAGGAAATAGAAAAGAACCAGGTAAGAATAACAATAGAGCAATAACCACAAACAACAAAGCAAAAACAACAATCACAGTAAAACCCTAAAATAACCATCCCAGAACAGCTAAAAACAGTAAAAAAGACACCCTCTAGCAAGCAAAACCGAGAAAGACGGAGCTTGTAAAACCGATTCACACAGGAGGGATCTATGGCACCTTTTGAGATGGGCATGTAAATCCGTCATTTTGATAGGATTTAGGGCTTACATCTATACAAAATGAGAGATGTGGGGGTTGTAAAACCGATGTCCGTCGTGTGTAAAACCGATTTTTTCGTGTAAAACCGATCTTTCACCCTACTACCCTTGAAAAACTGGTGGGATGCCCCGTCGTGTCGTGTCGGGTGTGTCGGCTGAGAATTATATGAAACTATGCTCAGCTTTATACAGATGCAGGCTTGTGTTTAGGTCTCTTTTCTGGCTTGTTTTCTTAAACGAGTCTACCTCTTGTCCGCTAGTTCGCTGAGTCCTGCTAAGGCTTTCTTGGTTTCTCTTGTGAGTTTTACTTCAGTTTCCTCTTCAGCCTCGGTGTGAGGCTTTCGTGCTTTCTTCTCTTCTGCTTCGAGGTAAGATTCTATTGTTTCCTGTTTTTCTTTTGTTTCTGGAGTGGGGAGTCTTCTGCGTATGAGTATTTTGCTGTTTATGATCTGGACCATTTCCCATCCGTTATTCAGGTACTTTTCCAGCTTGTCTTCTGTGACGAGTTTGCTCTTGTATCTGTGTTCTTCGTCTTCAGGTATGGGTGCTGGTCTTTCTGTGAGGTTTTTGAGGTTGTCTTCGTATAGTTCAAGTTCTTCTTCTATGGTCAGTTCTCTCTTCAGCATTGTTGCTTTGTTTAGTGTGATGTCTTTGACGTCTATTCCCATGCTTCTGGCGAGGGATTTCAAGACTTCAAGCTTTGTCTGTTTGACGACGTCGCTTTGATCCGAGATTGTGGCTGTTGTATTCAGGAAGGGTTCGCATGCTTGATATTGCGATCGCATGTCTGCTATCATGTCTGGGGAGAGTCTTCCCTTGTTTGTGCTGTAGGTGGCTTCGATGTCGCCTTTGTGTCCTGCTATGAACTGTAAGTAGGGGTGGCTGATCTTTCCCTTTCCTTCAACTATGATCAGCTGTGTCTCTGCGTAGGCTCGCAGCACGTAGGGTCTCTTGTGGACTCCTGCTGCTCGCATATAGTTTCTGATCAAGTATCCTATTCTTCTGGTTGATGAGAACCGGTTCTTCACGTTGCCGGGTTTTTCATAGCCGATTAATGGAGTGTCGGGAGTCAGTTTCTCGCCGGCGCGTAGGCGTTGTTCAAGGTATTCCTTGAGGATGTCACATCCTTCCTTTGAGAGGAAGGTGAAGTATTTCTTTCTAGTCTTGCTGAGTGGTCGTCTGACCACAAGCATGGTAGGCATCTTCGTAAAAGATATCTGGTTATTCTCGATCTTGAGTTCGGGCAAGTCGCCAATGGTTAGTCCGTCGCTTCCGTTGTGGTTTCCTATGGTTTCGGGTCTGAGGTCTGCGAATGCCATCAAAACCTCGGCAACCTTTATTCTCGGTGGAGAGGCATGCAATATCCTGGCTAGCTCCTCCTTGGTTGGGACCTGTTCGTCATCGACGGTTGGAGTAGCGCTTGCGTTGCTGACCTTTATCGTTCTTGTCATGGTGATGTTGTTGTATTTGAGCCAGGACTTTGCTGCCTTCAGGATTCCTAGGATGTAGCTTGGGGCCTTCTTCTGGTTCTCGAGATCCGCAACCATGTCTGCGAGTGAGTCTTGTAATTGATTCAGGTTTTTCTTTGCAGACTCTACCATCTGTTGTGGGGTTGTGTTGAGTAGTTCGCATGCTCGCCCAATTCTTCTCCAGGCAACCTCGGCCGTTATTGGGCTTCCACGTTCCAGATTTTCAAGCCAGCGACGTACATCTTCATCCTTGAGCAGATGAGCGTATTTCTTGACTGGTTTCAAGGTAAAGTGGCTCAAGAGTATGAGTATCTGGCTTACATATTAACGTATCTGAGCCAATATTGTGGCGGGCCCGCGGGGACTTGAACCCCGGATCTCCGGCTTCGCAGGCTTACGCAGCGTTTGCTTCAGCGTCTTGATCCTGACTAGACTACGGGCCCGTTGGTCAGCCTTCTTCGCCTTTATTCCGTATAAGGTTTCCAGCTACGCGACAAGATATCAAAAACTTGACTGCTGCGCGTCCGCATCACTTAGAGAAAGAATCTTTGTGTAATCAGGCTGTTCCGTTACCGACGTGGCCTCGGGGTGACTGCTTCTTGCGAAAAAGACTTCTTAGTCAAAAGACTTCGACCTAGACCTTTACCTAGACCTAGACCTTTACCTAGACCTAGACCTCGACGCGCGGGTTCTATTTCCCTCAGAGTTCTCCCTATCTCGATGAAGAGTCTCGTTGATTCGAGATCGCGCATGTCAAGGGCTCTCAGGGCAATCTCATAGGCAAGAACTACTTCGGACACCGGCTTTCACCAACATTAAGTTGTACTCTGTCTCGCTATTTTTACGTTGCTCTAAGGCGAATCGAGGACTCGAAAGATATCTTTTCATGAAGCCTTAAGTTCCCGATTCAGGGTCTCCACGGCTTTCTCCTTTCCAAGATCGAAAATATAGGTTCCAAGTCTAGGGCCCGATGGTGACCCTATAAGAAGTAGATATAAAATCTTGAAGAATCTGCCTGGTTTCACGGCATGGCCATCAGCTATTCTGAAGATGGTGTTCTGTAGGCTGTTCTCATCTTCTTCCTTAGGAATAGCTTCAGTAAGTTCCCTGAGAGCGACACGTTCTTCAGGGCTGAGTTCGACTGGTTCAGCCTCGATCTTTAAAAAGTCCTTAGACCAGTTTATGGCGCATTTAATCTTCTTGAGTAGCAAATCTGTTGGTTGGTCTTTCAGGTATCTGTACTTCTGGAGTCTGGCCAACACGTATTCTTCCTCAGAGCCTTCAGGAGCTACTGAGGCGAGATTGACTAGCAGTGCATAAGGGACATGGATGTCTGCCCTATCAGGCGGCTTAAGGAGCCAAGCATAATCAAAAAGACCTTTCAGCTTGGCAGCCTCCTTATTGTCGCTAATTCTTTTCTTTCCAAAGTACACATCCTCAAGAGCGTCCAGCTCATCCATGTATGACGGGATGTCCTCCGGTCTGACAACTCTAGCTCCTACGATTCGCTTGTACATCAACAATAGAAGTGATTGAGTGGTTCCATACTTCAGCCAGAGCTGAGGTGTAAAGACATTCCCCAAGGATTTTGAGATCTTCTTTCCACCACTATCAAGAAACATCTCATAGCGTACGTGATAAGGTGGTGGATAGCCAAGGATCTCTTCACAGATTCTATCGTTGACTTTGACCGAATCTGCGATATCCTTTCCATATGCTTCAAAGCCGATCTTCAGTGCGTCCCATCTTGCTGCGAACTCGACTTTCCAGCTCAACTTCCCCTCGCCTTTGGTATAGTCAGCGTCGCCTTTGTGACCGCAACCTTTGACTGTGTTGGCCCGCAGGCTGACGTCCTCACAGACGTAGAGAACCCTCTTGGCTGAAGGGAGGAACTCGTATGCCCTGGTTGTGTAGATTCTCCCGCAGTTTGAACAGATCGGGAAGTAGGGTAGGACCTCAGTATATTTTTCTTGGCCCAATTCTTGCTTGATGATTTCGCCGACTCTTGACGCGTTTGTGAGGATCTGCTCTATCTGTTCGTTGAATAGGCCTCGGCGGTAAGCCTCTGTTGCAGAGTAGAATCGATACTCAACTCCACATCTATCAAGCGCGTCTCTCAACATGAAGCTCATGTGATCCCCATAACTTGGGTGGCATCCATAGGGATCAGGAATGAAGGATACAGGACGTCCGAGATGCTCCTTGAGAGACTCAGGAAACCCTGAAGGAACCTTTCTCAGGCCATCTAGGTCGTCTGAGAAAGCGATATACTCAGCATTTTGACCTTGAATTTCGAGCGCAAGCTTGAGTCCAAATGCTCTTACGCAGTCTCCGAGGCTTCCCACATGTGGGATGCCCGATGCCCCGAGGCCGCTCTCGGTTCTTATGACCTCATTCTTTCTTCCCAGCTTCCGCTCTCTATCAAGAAGCTCATAAGCGGTCTTGTCAAGCCAGGTGCCTTTGCCTATTATATCGTTGGCCACGTGTATCTCAGCCAACCTTGCAGAATTAGATGCGGACCATGATAAAACCTTGCTCTATGACTGCAGCTGACAGCAAGTCGTTCCCTCAGAAGCGTCTAAGCCTATGATCTCTGAACACAACGGTTACGTCGAGATCTTCGTCAGTATTTGCTAACTCAGAATACAAGAGATGGCTTAGACGAGTCAGTCAAGAAGCATGAGAGAAAGCCCGTGGGTAGCCGTTTTATCCACCGAATATAGGTCCAACATTATCCGCCCTCCACCCTTGGATCCTTGGGATGACAGAGCAATAATCGCTGTCTCAGGAGGTGTTGACAGCACTACGTGTGCTGAATTGACAAGGAAAGCAATCGGCGACAATCTTGTGTGCGTATTTATAGATACAGACTTCATGAGAAGGAGAGAGCCCGAAGCGGTCAAGTGAAATCCATCAAGGCCACCTTTGAAGCTACCTCTAAAGATTACACGCTAGAATTTGACTGAGGATGAAACTCACAGATACTCTTAATTGTCGCATCTAATCTCTCATCGAAGAATAGAATGGAAACCGGCGATTCTGGGCTATTGGAGGCGTCTTAGTTGAGCACTATGCAGAGAAGAATTATTTTTCGATGGACCTCAACACCAGCGCTAGCCTCAATCTTGATACTCGTTGTCGCAACAGTCCTCGTCGAGATCTTCTTCATAGACTACCTTGCAGCTACTGGTCTGGAATACCTATCATACCCGCTTGATTCCCTTCCGGCCATACCCTACGTCTACATACCGATCATTGGTTTTCTCGCTGTAATGCTTTCCTCTTGGACATATCTGACTGAGGCACGGTCATTCATACGGGCCAAACGCGGAGTCGCCATTTCGTATACGATCATGCCTGCTAGGATGTTTGAGGCAGCCTTTATCCTGTTGGCTGTTCTGGCTGCAGCATTATATCTGCCCTACATCTTAGCCTCCAATTGGATGATCAACAATCTCTTCTCGTTGAAGCAGTCATCTTCAGCTTTCGCGGCCCCCCTCTCATGGTTCTACAGTGGCGCTTCAGGGGCGATGGACCTCAGTCCTATCTGGAAATATGTCCTATCGAATCTTGCAGCATACATAATCATCGTAGTCGTAGTGTTGGTTTTCGCCAGCGGATCGAGAAGGCGCATACGAACTCGGTAATCGACAGATCGGTACGAAATAGTCAGAGGATACTGCTGGCGGCGGCGAAGATATGCCCCGTGCATATGAGATTCGGAAATGTAGTGAATCCGTGAGCCCGGCGGTAGCTGGCAATTTATGTGGGACCCACGAGCTAGTAGGAGAGAAATTGAAACGATGCTATCCGCTATGGCAGATGGCCTATGATGGCATCAATTATGAGGATTATCTCAAATCCTTGATCGGGCTCTTAGTAACTGGTCATTACGTAGTTGTGTTGGCTAGACTAGTGCTTCGCAACAGAGGTGGAAATACTGAGTAGGACGCTCATCATCTGTGAGAAGCCGGATGCCGCCAGAAGACTGGCAGAGGCATTGACAGATGACCCAGTATCTGAACACCGGAAATATGGCCTGACATATTACGAAATCGTCCGACAAGGCGAAGAGACGGCGATCTGTCCTGCGCTCGGGCACCTCTATGTTGTAGATTCGAAAGATGATTCTTCACGGAGAGCCTATCCCGTTTGGGAGTTCTCTTGGAAACCCAAGTATCGGGTTGAGAAGGGCTACGAAAGCCAGAGGGGGTGGCTGAGAGCAATTCAAGAGCTCGGGATCGGCGTTGACCGTTTCATCAACGCATGCGACTACGACATCGAGGGATCCCTGATCGGATATATGATTCTGAAGTACGCCTGCAACGGCGCCGACCGCAAAGCGAGCAGAATGCGATTCAGCACATTGACAAGAGTTGACCTTAGAGAAGCCTATCTCAATCTATCGCCCGAGCTTGATTACCAGCTTGCTCAGGCCGGTATGTGCAGGCATGAGATAGACTGGCTTTATGGTGTCAATCTCTCCAGGGCGCTTACGGAGTCAGCCCGGAGTCATAGCGGCCGGTATGCAACAATCAGCACGGGAAGAGTTCAAGGGCCTACGCTTCGATTCATTGTCGACAGAGAGATCGAGATCGTAACCCATGTTTCGATACCGTACTGGACGATTGATGCGACGGTGGACATAAGTGGGGTTCTAGTAGAAACCCAGTACTCAAGGAAGAAGATTGATGACAAGGCAGAGGCCGAAGGCATAGTCACACAGATTAGTGGAAAATCCGGATACATTGAGGAACTTCAGGAAAGTAACGTAAAGGTTCGACCGCCAATCCCCTTTGATCTAACCTCCGTTCAGTCAGAAGCCTACCAGCACTTCCGCGCCAGCCCAAGTCAGACCTTGAGGATATTAGAGCGCCTTTACTTGGATGCATTGATCTCTTACCCCAGGACTTCAAGCCAGAAACTCCCAGCCTCAATAGGCTACAGGACAATACTGGAGGGACTCAAAAGGAACCCAGAGTATAGGGAACTCTCAGCTGAGCTAATGTCTCAATCCGCCCTCAAGCCCACAGAAGGGAATAAAACCGACTCCGCTCACCCTGCGATCTATCCAACAGGCCAGCAGCCGAAGAGACAACTTGAACCAAGAGAAAGACGAATCCTGGACTTGGTAACAAAGAGGTTTATGGCTGCCTTTGCATCAACGGGAACAAGGCTAATACAAAGAGCCACAATCAAAGTTGCTGATGAATACACGTTCCACATTCATGGCTCGAGGCTTACCTACCCCGGCTGGATCCGGTACTATGAACCTTACTCCGAATTTACCGAAGTATCATTGCCTCCCCTTCGGGTGGGGCAAGAGATTACATTCAACAGAATTTCGGCCCAAGAACATTTCACGGCTCCGCCTACACGCTACAACCCCAGCAGCCTCCTGATAGAGATGGAGAATAATGGAATAGGCACCAAAGCAACCAGATCCGAGATAATCGACATCCTCTACAGAAGGGGCTATATTTTAGATGAATCCATCAAGGCAAGCCCTCTTGCAGAAAAAGTAATCGAGGTTCTTGAGAAGCACTGCCCCAAGATCGTCGACGTAACCTTCACCAGAGATTTAGAACTCCAGATGAGTAAAATAGAGTTCGGAGAAGCCAAACATGAAAATGTGGTTGCTATGGCCATCGAACAGTTGAAGCCTATAATGCGTCAGATCAAGAGTAGCGAAGAGGAGATAGGACGAGACCTCAGTGATGCTGTAAGAGAGATGAATTTACAGAGAATTACGCTCAAAGTGCCGTGTCCCAATTGTGGCCTTCAACTCAGGGTCATTAGAAGCAAGAGTACCAAAAAGAGATTCATAGGATGCTCAGGAGCTTGGACAGGCAACTGTAGATTCTCACTACCCCTACCACAATTCGGGACACTCCAGTTACTTAATAGGTATTGTCAGAGGTGCGGCTTCCAAATGGTCAAGTCCAGAGGCATGAGAGGTCGACCTCTCATCACATGCCCAAAATGTTACGTGGAAACACCTAAGAAAAACTTCGAGAGATAAGACCTATCAATAAACGCTCCGGACCAATTAAGATAACGGAATTTGATGCAAGTCAAGGTATAGTCATTTGAAATCCCAGCGATGATCGATGTCAGCAATATTCTCTCAACTGTCCGTTGCTCAGCAACTGATGCTCATACTTACAACCGTGGCAGCCGTACTGCTGGGACTGTACGCGATCAATTGGTCACTTCTAACAACACTGTCTATCAGAGGCCGAGGTAAGACACCTTCAGCACCAGAATTGAAGGATCTGCCAGGGGTGACGATTCACGTCCCCTTCTTCAACGAGAGAAGAGTCGCTGCCCGCCTCATAGAATCATGTCTGAAAATGGATTATCCGGCTGACAGACTGAAGATAATTGTGATAGATGACTCTGATGATGGAACAACAGACATCGTCAGATCCTTCGAGAAGAAGTTTCCCAGTATTGTAAAGGTCATCCACAGAGAGGAGAGGGTCGGATACAAGGCAGGAGCACTGCAGACAGCACTCGAGAACACAAATAGCGACTTTGTAATGATCTTTGACGCTGATTACATTCCTCCACCGGATCTGATCCGACGGCTCGTTCCTTACATGTACCTGGGTGACGATGTGGCCTTCGTCCAGACACGATCAACATACCTGAACTTGAGACAGACGTGGGTTACAAAAGCAGTCTCGCTAGCCATTGATGGCTACGGGATCATAGACCAGAGGGCAAGGTATACCGCAAATCTTCTGGCTCATTTCAGCGGGACAGGTGGACTCTTTAGGCGCTCGGCCATCCAATCTGTTGGTGGCTGGACCTCCGATACTTTGACTGAAGACTTGGACCTATCGATAAGGCTGCAGTTGAAGGGTTGGAGGTACATCTATCTCCCAGAGATTGTTTGTCCAGGAGAAATTCCTCCCTCCTTTGAATTGATGCGGAAACAACAGTATAGATGGGCGAAGGGGTTTGCGCAATGTTTTCGAAAGCATTATCACTCAATATTGGAGTCAACCAGGCTGTCGATATTTCAGAAGTTTGAAGCTCTGATGCTTTTGGCAACGTACTTTGTTTGCCCGATCTCGATCTTCAGTCTGGCACTCATGGTACCATACTTCGCCGTCTTTCCTCTATCCTTCTTCTTTAACGACTACTGGAGAACCATCGTTGGGCCTATCGCCTCAGGCTTCTCAGCCGTCATCTACGTTTCGCCGCTACTCCTCTACGGAACAACGGTATCTGAGCTAGCGACTGGAAGACATCGAGACTTCAAGAGGCTTGCAAATATTATCGGGATATCACTAGTTGGAGCAGGAACCTTGTTGACAAACTCCAAGGCTACCTTCGAGGGTCTATTCAGAAAGCCTTCCCCTTTTGAGAGAACCACAAAGTACGGAGCCATCGATACCCAGTAAGACTGCAGTCACCGAAAACTATGAAAAGCCGGTAAACGACGTGCTCTCAATAGCTATCCCGACAAGAAATGAACCTCGGGTCGAAGATTTAGTCACCCAGCTCAGGCAGACGATGCAGTCACAAAACCAAGACTTTGACATACTGGCGATTGACAAATCTGATGACGACACCCCAGTTCGACTCCGAACAATGGGTGTCAAAGTAATAGAACAGAAGAGCACCGGCCTTGGGGGCGCAATTGTTGAGGCTCTGAAGGCAACGCAAGGTGACCCAGTTATAGTCATGGATGCGGACCTGTCACATGACCCGAAGTATATACCTGCATTTCTACAAAAGTATTCTGAAGGATTTGATGTCGTTGTTGGTTCAAGAAGAACTGAAGGGGGTTCTATCGTCGGATGGGGGGTCTACCGAAAGGCGGTCTCCAAGTTTGGCAATATGTTAGGAAGGTGGCTCGCCGGCATAAAGATTTCAGATGTAACATCGGGATTCAGGCTCTACCGCCGCAAAATGATCGAGTCGATCGATTTTGAAAACTTCAAGTCAAGTGGCTACGCCTTTCAGATAGAAATTCTGGCAGTGGCTTCCGAAAAAGGATTCAGAATCGGCACCGTTCCAATAGTATTCCAAGACAGGGCGGAAGGAGTCTCAAAGCTCTCCAAGAAAGATATTCTTGAGTTCTTTCTAACTGCGATCAGGCTTGGAAAGAGGAGGTTCAGAAGAGCCCTTCTTGAAACTGCTCCTGTTGTCCAGAACAATTAGGACAGATACAAACGAGAGAATGAGCACGATTCCCAAGGACACGTCAAAAAGCATCGCTCTTGCACCAGTGCTTTCCGACGGAATACCGATTGAGAAGGACAGTGTAGAAGCCGCCACCGTGGCAAGCAAAGGGAAGACCGCTATCGCAAGCCAGAAGCCCCAACGCTTCAACATATAGAGTCCGACGCCACCAAGAATTGATGCAACAGCCAGTACAATCAGGCTAAGCAGATCAGTGCTTGAGCCCAAACTGAAGGCAATTAAGTAGAGGCCCACCGCGACATAGAATCCGGCTGCAAACAGCAGGGATCGACTTCTAGACTTTCCGGAGGATTCGCTCATCTTTTGCACCGATAGACCCCAAGCTATCTTGGAAAGGTAATAAATAGATTGTCTTGAATCTTCGATGTGCTCGCTTTGAGACCAATTACTGAAAAACCACATACTATAAGGCGAGTGTTCCGCATCTAATCATGTCGTGTCTTTAGTCAAGGTGATGGCTGTGGGTGAGATTAGGCTTTGCCAATAAGGGGAGACAACCTTAGACTCTATACGTCTGTGGAGAAGCCTTTCAGTGGTTACAACCAAGATTTTGACCAAGCGAAATATGTGGTAATTGGCTTTCCCTACGATCGGACAAGCACGTACAGGAGCGGATCGGCTCTGGGACCGAGCGCGATCAGAGAGGCATCTCTCAATATTGAGACTTACAGCCTCAGATCAGGTTTAGATGTAGAAGACATTGAGATATGCGATGCGGGAGATCTCGTCGTTGTAGATAATATCGAAGAGACGCTAAGACGCTTGGAACTTTCCGTTCGCGAAATAAGGGAAGCAGGAAAGGTGCCACTTCTACTCGGCGGCGAACACACCCTAACATATGGCTCCGTCAAAGCACTTGGGAAAGACGTTGCAGTAGTAGACTTCGACGCTCACCTAGACCTTAGGGATGAATACATGGGTGAGCGGGTCTCGCATACAACCTACATGCGGAGACTCGCTGAGCAGATAGGGCCTGAGCGAATAATCGAGGTTGGAACAAGAGCCGTCGCAAGAGAAGAGTTGCAGTTTGCCAGAGAGAGCGGAATAACCTTCTATTCAACTTACGACGTTCGAAATCAAGGGACAGGAAAGATAGCCGAGTTAATTAACTCAAAGCTGAGCAGGTTCAAGAGCAGATATATCACCTTGGACATCGATGTCCTCGATCCTGCCTACGCTCCAGGGGTTGGAAACCCAGAGGGAGACGGTCTTGAAAACTTCTCAGTGATAGATATTCTGGAGAGAATCGTGGGCAGAGATCTGGTCGGACTGGACTTGGTTGAGGTCTGTCCCAACTATGATCATGGGACCACTGCAGCACAGGCTGCCAAGATTCTTTTTGAAGTTCTAGCTGCGAATGAACGAAAACGAGAATGAAGAAGAGAACTGGGTAAGAGATAACGGTCCTACGTACTTTGGCGAGTCTAATACTCGTAAGATGGGATCTTCTCAAGTGTGCCGAGTGCGTGAGCAAGAATCTCGTGGATGTCGAATATGCCTTTTATCTCGTAAGGTGCTGTTGAGTAGAGGTTGTGGAAGCAGGAGGGGCATGATGTAACGACACCCTCAACCTTAGACTTCAAGACCTCATCGAAGAAGTTCTTGCACAGATCATTCCGTAATTCGGAGTAGGGAATTCTTATGGTTCCTCCGCAGCATCTCGCAAATTCTTTGGTCCGATCTAACTCGACGAGTTCTACCCCGTCGATCATTTTGAGTATGTTCCTAGGCGTATCGTAGACTTCGGCGTATCTTCCAAGGTGGCATGGATCTTTGTAAGCCAGCTTCATCTTCACCGGCGATGAGAGCTTGAGGGTTCCTTTTGTGAGGGCTTCCTCCAGTAGTTGTGTCGAGTGTTGGACCTTGATGGCTGGTGTGATCTCCAGCTTGGGAAGGTCATTCTTGAACGTGTTGTAGCACATTGGACATAGGGTGACTATTCTCTTAACATCCCACTCTCTAAGCGAGTTGGCTGTCTCCGTCAGAACATTCTTTGCTTCCTTCGTCAGGCCGAGTTCGGCTAGGAAGCTTCCGCAGCAGAGTTCGTCATTTAGGACTGTGAATTCTGTCTTTGTTTTTTCTAGTATCTTGAAGAGTGCGGTCAGGTGCTTGGGATAGACGTATTGGGCTACGCATCCCATGAATACGATTGTGTCGGCCGTCTTGGGCAGCCTGTCAATAGCTCCTTGGAGTTCGGGAGTTCTCGATTTCATAGCCAAGATGTTCTTTGTGGAAGCGATGTTCTCCGACATCTTAAGGTGTTCAGGAAGAGGCCCGCTATTGATCTCAACAAGTTGGCGTCTGACTTCTCTAACGATATCTGTGACTTTTACCAGTCCGGGGCAAATCTTCTCACATGCTTTGCATAGGGCGCATGTGTAGATCCGGTCAAGCACTTTTTCATCCAGTCCCAACTTTCCCTCTCTCATAAGCTGGACGGTCATCATTCTTCCTCGTGCATTCCATGTCTCATTCTGCTTCGATTGGTAGATGGGACACTGGCTTCTGCAGAAACCGCATCTGAAGCACTTGTTCAGTTCGTAGCTCAATTCTTTGCCAAGAGTCGGCCTGAAGTTCAAGGGTCACTCCTCTTCTGGGAAGATTTTATGTGGATTTAGGATATTGTTGGGATCGAAGAGCTTTTTGATCCTCTTCATTACGGCTGTCTCTATTGAATCGTGTTCGAGGGGAAAGAACTTTTTCTTGAGTACGCCTATTCCATGTTCACCTGATATAGTCCCATCAAGTTCCACGGCCGTCTTGAAGATCTCGTCCGTGGCCGCCATGGCCTTGTCGTACTCATCTCGGTTCTCTTCGTCGTAGAGTACGTGGGGATGGAGATTCCCATCTCCAACATGACCGAATGTTGGGACTAATATTGCGTATTTCTCAGCTATCTCATGTATGTGGCGGAGCATCTCAGGGACTCTGCTGATAGGCACCGTGATGTCTTCTATCAGGATTGATGTCTTGCCTAGGACAGCCAGAGACTGAAAGGCGGTTTTCCTAGCACTCCAAAGGCTTAAGCTCTCGTCCTCTGTAGCAGAGACCTTGACTTCTATCACCCCCTCCTCTTTGCAGATGTTCTCTGCCACACCCATTCGGTAATCGACGTCACCTCGGGGGCCATCAAATTCCAAGATGAGCATTGCACCAGCTGGTGGCAACTTCATCGTCAGGTACTGTGAGATTGTCTGCATAGTAGTCTTGTCAAGGAGTTCGATTGCAGAGGGATTGAGGCCTCTGACCATTATCTTGAACGATGCTCTGCCGGCATCTTCGGCAGTGTTGAAGTATGCGGTGGTTACCATTCGACTCTCCGGAACTGCTACAACTCTTGCCCGGACCTTGGTTATGACTGCCAGAGTCCCCTCGGAACCCGTTATTAGGCCCGTCAGATCATACCCAGAGACGCTCTTCCTCGTCTTTGTTCCTGTCGAGACTATCTCCCCAGTGGGTAAGACCAGCTCAACGCCTAGAACCCAGTCCTTAAAGGTGCCATATTTCACCGCATGGATGCCACCGGCATTATTTGCGACGCATCCTCCTATCGTGCATGCTACCTCACTGGCAGGGTCGGGCGGAATGAACAGATTGAGGGGTTTGAGTGCGTCGTTTATCTCCCGGATGCTCGCGCCCGCCTCGGCTAGAAATTGGAGGTTCTCAACGTCTATCTCAAGGATCTTATTCATCCTCTCGAGGGAGAGAACGATTCCACGTTCCAGAGGGACTGGGCCGCCACAGAGGCTGCTTCCCGCCCCTCTTGGGTAGATAGGAATCTTGGTCTTGTTGGCAAATGCCATGACCTTACTTATTTGTTCAGCGTCTATGGGCCAGACTACGGCCTCCGCTATTCCCCTGACGACCGTAGGGTCGCGTGAATAGACCTCTAATTCAAGAATCTCGGTGGATACGTTCTGCGGCCCGACAATCGAGGCGAGCTCGTCTACTTGTTCCTTATTCATCTTAGATGTCCGGCAAGAATCTATTGTTGATGAAGTTGCTTACCGTTTCATCGGCATTGCTCTATTTTTTCTGAAGGTTCGCCTTTTCCTTTGTCGCCCATGCGGTGAGTTGTTCGGGCGTATGAAGAAGACCCTTTATGTCATTCTCTAGGTTTGTCGGTTGGATGATCACGGTCCACCCTCCGCCATACGAGTCTTTCACCATCACGCTTGGATTCTTGGTTAGCACTTCATTGACGCTGATTATTGTTCCTGATACTGGTGATTTGAGAGGTCCAACCCATTTTGAGCTTTCCATTGTTCCGAAGCCTTTACCCCGCTCGACGACTGCACCCTTTGGCTTGAGGCGTATGTAGATTATATCCGCTGCCATCTTGATGGCTATGTCAGAGAGTCCGACCCGCACGTTACCATCAGGCTCGACCTTTGCCCAGCTTCTTCCCTCTTCGAGGTAGTACAGTTCGTCTGGTAAGTCGAATTCATCAACTTTGACCAATTAAAAAATCACCTGCCTAGGAATCTCAAGTCGTCTTCTTCCTAAGCTTTTCCAAAGCTAACATGAGGCCTTCTATTATAGATTCTGGTCTTGGTGGGCATCCGGGAATCAAGACATCGACGGGAATGAGTTTCTCTATTGGACCGCCAAGTGCGTAGTTTGCTTTTCCGTCGTCGCGGTTGTATATCCCGCCAGTGATGGCGCAAGATCCGCACGCGATCGTGACCTTCGGGTTAGGTACTTGACTGTATATCCGCTGTAGAATTGGGGCGATCTGCTTTGGCGCGGGTCCCGTTACCAGAAATATGTCTGCGTGGCGAGGGTTGTTTCTAAGTTGAACACCCATCCTCTCGAGGTCGAAGCGCGGAGCAAAACATGCAGCCAGCTCGATATCGCAATTGTTGCAGCCACCAGCATGGGCGTGGAAGATCCAAGGTGAATATGAACGTACCTTACCTTTCAGATCGAGCCTCACAATCTCACCGTGGGTCTAGTACGATTTGCGTGGGTGAATATTCAGGAGGTAACTCTGGGTTCTTCGACAGTCAGAGCAATATCTCACGTAGACTTCCATGTCCCTGCCGGCAGTTATCTTGTTCGCTAGATCTATCTTCTCAAGAGCTCTCTTGACGACCGTGTCTATCTGTTTCATTGGAAAGGTTGCTCGACCGCAGCTTTCGCATTTTCCAAGCTGGATCGTATGTTCAACTTTTATTGAATCTTCTGCACCCTTTCCGGTCTGGGAGAGTTCAAATTGAGGTGTCAATTCAAGTCCTTTCTCAGGACAGATGTCGCGACATCTCCCGCAGAATATGCACCGACCGAGCTCTACCTTTAGGCTCCTCTCAAATTGCACATCTGATTCTGTGATTGCGCCACTGGAACATACGACGGTACAGGCTCCGCACCCGATGCACTTTTCGTCATCGAAGCTATGTTTCCCTCTAGCCTCCTCTTGGTTAATGGTAACATCTCCGACTTGTTGACTTTTCACTGGGTAGTCCACAGTAACGGGGCGAAAGACGTTCCCGATGAGTACTCTGGTAAGCTTGGTTAAGCCCGATTTCACCGTTGCAACCTCACAGGATGGCTGGGTATAAGTATCGTAGGACGTAGGCCCAAGCTAGTCCTACTGCAGCTAGAACTGTGGGGCCCTTCACATACCATGCTAAGGCCTGATCGATCCTGAACCGAGGGTTCAGCGTGTGTATGAGAGCGATCAAGGAAATGATCACAATGCCTTCGATAACGAATGCGAGAGTCCTCAGGGGATATTCAAGCCCTAGTATGAATCCGCCTGCCAAGAACAGGTCGATGAAGAGAGTTACGATGACTGAGATCAGAAGAACCTTACCTATCTCAATGATTCCAAGCAGACTTCCACTGTACTCCGTTGTCGGTCCTGCCACGATCTCAACTTCGGCCTCAGGCATGTCGAATGGTTTGAGATGGAGTTTGCCGACGATTGCGAGTAGGAAGGCGGCCGCTGCAAATGGGTTCAGAATCAGGAAGGGGTACCAGGATATCTGTACGCTGAGGATCTTCTGTATTGATAGAGTGTTAGCCATTACTGCGGCGGTAAATGCTCCGATAGCAAGGGGTGTCTCACATGCCAGCATCAGCTCTGCCTCCCTCTGACTTCCCAGCACTCCCCAAGGTGAGGAGCTCGCAGCACCGCCCAGTATGGATGCGAAGGGGACGCCTAGAAGGAGATACAAAACAGCGACAAGGCTGAGTTCGAAAGAGGCAAAGGGCGAGTAGCCGGCAAAGGGTATCAGAGTGGCGGCGGCGACCAAACAGATCAGACCAGTGTAGGGTGCTAATCGAAAGAGTCTGGTCTTGGCGGTGTGAGGAACCAGAGATTCCTTGTAGAGCAGCTTGAGGATGTCAAAGAGAGGCTGGAAAATCCTAGTTGTGCCGAGAGCATGTCTGAGAGACTTGGGAACAAGAAGCCACGGGCCACTCCTCGATTGGAGTCGGGCCGAGATCTTCCGTATCTCATAGCTATAGATTACGCCCAGGAAGAAGCTTGCGAGAGGCACAAGTATAATGCCCGCTAAAGAAGTCATCGCGAACAGGTTTCCTACGGCCATTTCACTCCCTTCCGATTCGTGTCAGGCAGAAATTTGTTTGAAGAGTCTGATGGTGAGTCTTTCACAATTACTACGCGGTCTGTGCAAGAGTAACAAGGGTCTATGCTTCCCACGATTATTGGTGCGTCTGCAACCGTGTGTCCTTTCAGAAGTCTTGGCACTATCGAGATATTTCTGAAGCTCGGGGTTCTTATTCGTACGCTATGGGGTATGTTTGTTCCGTCTGACACGATATAGTAGAAAAGTTCGCCTCTTGGCGCCTCAGCCTTTCCGATGGCCTCAGTCAGTTTGAAGTCTTTAGGATCGACAGGCTCACTCAGTATTCCTCCGCTTACGCGGTCCAGCCCCTCAAGGCATTGTAGAATTATGCTGATCGAGACGATAATCTCCTTTAGTCGAACGACTGTCCTAGCCCAGACATCCCCTCCGTCATCGGTCACGACATCCCATGTTGTGTATTCAGCCGCGTATGCTGCGTAGGGGCTTGACAAGCGAGTATCGAGTTTCCATCCACTGGCTCGCGCAGTGGGTCCTACAACTCCGGTTTTCCTTGCCGTGTCAAGATCTAGTTTTCCAATGTCTTGAAGCCTCTTTCTCGCAACCGAGTGGTTGTAGACTATTTCGATTAGTTTCTCCGCTTCCTTCTTTACGCTACGAAGACGCGTTTCTATCTTGGTGGAGGTTTCGCCAGTCACATCTTTCCTTACTCCACCGATAAGGTTCATTGCAGGAGCTCTTCTGCTTCCAGTCAACAACTCGAAAATGTCCAGTACCTGTTCTCTCACCTTCCAAGAGAGCATGAAGAGCGTCCTGAACCCAATCAGGTCTCCAGCAACTCCCAACCAAAGGAGGTGACTGTGAATTCTCTCAAGTTCAGCCATCAATGTTCGAATATAGCGTGCGCGAGGAGGGATCTCTGCCCCACTCAGAGATTCGACTGCATTCAGATATGCCGTGGTGTGGGTAACATTACATATGCCGCAGATCCGTTCTGCCAGAAAGACACCTCTTGTGTAGCTGCGCCCCTCAAAGAGTTTCATTATTCCTCGGTGATTCCACCCCAATTTCACATCCACGTCTGTTATTTCTTCACCATCAACTTTCACTCGGAAGTATGCGCCTTCTATGAGCAGAGGATGATAGGGGCCAAGAGGTATTAGCGTAGCCTCAGCATTCCTAGATGAATTTCCTAACGGTGACGGGTCGCCGACCTTGTCGATGAAATGTTCACACTTTTCACTCTCAACAGCGTTTGGCCACTCGTAGGGTAGCCAGAGATGCCTGGGATCCGGATGGCCTTTGAACTGTACTGGAGTAAACTCCATCATCTCTCGCTCCGACCAGGACGACTCCGGAGCTTCCCGGGAGACGGATTCGATTTCAGCTTCGTCTATGGGAAGCTGGACTTTGAGGTTCAGGTGTAGGAATTTTTCAAGGTGGTCTAGGGCGTAATGATATACGACCTCGTAGCCATCCAAGCCCTTGTCGATCGTTGAGATGTGACTTAGCCTTCCATGGATCTCATTGGTAAGATAGCTAGCTACTTCCCTCACTCTTCCTCTTTGGATGTGAATCCAGAAGGTGTTCGGGGCGCTTCTTGATTCCGAGATGAAGTCTGCACCGAGTCTTTGCTTGAGTCCGGTAAGTATCTCTTCAGAACGTTCCATGCTAGGACCCCGCGCTACTCTTAATCGTTGTCTCGGCGAGAATCCGTAGGGTATCAGTAAGGCTTGAACCCGATGATATTAAGCCAGCCCATTCTAACGTGAAGTAACTTCCGACAAGAATTATCAGGCCTCCCATTAGGAGGCCGGGCAGGTACATGGTTCTCGGGACCTTGGGGCGATCGTCAGATTGGATGTTAGACCTAGAGAAGAAGCAGCAATACCAGACTGAAAGGCATGCAATAAGGGAGAGTCCTGCTGTGGCTATGACTACGAGTTTTGCTAGGCTTGGAATGTTGTTGTTGAAAACTAGTTCTCTGAGTGTTCTCACACCAAACGTGGCGGGGATCAGTCCGAGGCTAAGAGCTCCAATTACGAAAGATACCTTCATGATGGGGAGTCGTTTTGCAAGGGCCCCCATGAGGTTGAGATCCTCGGCGTGGCTAACTTTTATCATTACACCTGAATCGAAAAGAAGTTGAGCTTTTGAGAATCCGTGATTGTACATGTGGAGGAGAGCACCACCAAATCCAAGGACCAGTGCCTCTTCATACCCCGCTTTCTGGTTCGCAAGGAGTCCAGCCAATCCCAGAAACAAGGTTATGTAACCCATTTCCGAGATGGTTGAGAACGCCCAGACTCTCTTAATTCCACGAATGTGCCGGAGACCCACGTGAAGTCTGGTGTATTTGCTTCCATACCACGCCTCGATGAGTGCGTATAGTGCGCCGACGATCATGCTTGCAAGGCCCGTTGCTAGGAGCATATTGGAGATGTACATGTTTCCAATGCCCACGCCGCCTAAGACTCGCGCTATATCGAAGGCAGCGACCTGGACAAGGGCGGCACTCAACAGGGTATGTATGGGGATAGGTGCCTCGCTATGCGCCGGTGGGAGCCAGAACAGGCCGAAGGGTAGCAGTCCGGCCTTTACGCCGAACCCTAGCAGGTAAATGGTCGCCAGAAAGTTCACATCTGTTTTGGCTAGGCTGGCCAGACCAGCTAAGTTTAGAGTGTGAGTCAGCTGGTACTGCCAGAAGATTCCTCCTATGATTATGATGCCGCCGAAGATGCTGAGCACAAGGTATCGGTAAGCGGCTAGGATGCTGCTTCTTCTTCTGCTGAACATCACAAGTATCGCACTTGTTACGCTGCTTCCCTCCAAGAAGACATACATGACTAGAACATTGAAGCTTGAGACCATCGCTATCATCATTGCAGTGAAGAGTTGATAGAGGAGATAGTAAGCCCAAGTCTCAGATCTCTCCTCAATGTAGCTGAAGCTGTAAAGGGCTCCTAGAAAAGCTAGGACCAGGACAAGCTCAGAGATGAAGATTGAAGCAGCGTTTACGGTAAATTCGCCGATTTTGGCGTATCCGAAGCCTCCATTCAGCGAGAGGATAAGAAAGTAAGTATTCACGAGAACGGCAGACACAAATGAAAAAGCGATTACGACATTTCTACGAGCAATGGATCTGCGTCCGATTACGGTTGATGCTACTGCCGAGAATGTGAGGATTATGGGTGGGGCTAGGGCTGCGATTGTCAAGCTTCTTCCTTAGACTCCTCATTTGGCTCAAGTCTGTTTCTATCGAAGTAATTCTCCCAAGAATCATCAATGTCTTCTGAGATGACAGGTATTCCAGGCGAAAAGAGTTCAGATCCTGAAAGGTAAGGCGATCTCGCTAGTCCTCCGAGAAAGATGGCTTCCGTATCGACGCTTGAAGGCCGTATTGCTGGGATTATGACTGTGAAGAAGATGTAAAAAACGGATATTGTGACCAGTTCAGAGCAAAGGAAGACCTCGATCGTTGTTCGCGCAATCCCGATTCCTAGGGATCCCCCTGTAAGTAGTGTAAGCGAGAGGCCTAGAGGGAGTCTCCTGATTTTCATTAGGTCTTCAGGATCCTCCCCACGATTGGGTCAAGTGATATTCTGTGAAGATGTGTACCGATTTCTGAAGATGAGGCTCCCAAGCATAGTGCAAGCAGCTCCAGGTAATTTACCACGGGGATGTCGAAGTTGTATCCATCATTTCTGAGTGTCATCTGGGCTCTTTCGAGCCTCTCGGCGCATGCTGGACAGAAGAGGGTTACGCAGTCTGCTTTCGATTCTTTGATCTCTTCAAGTTTTACCTTGGCTCTTTGGTGGAGTGAAAAGTCAGGATTGGCATACATCGCTGGCACTCCGCAACAAAGCCTCTCTGTCTCCGTATGGATCAGTCGCCCTCCGAGAACTGTGATAAGGTCGTCAAACTTTGCACGTAAGTCCAGCTTCTCTCTTAGTATGCGGCAGCCGTACTGGGGGGCGCAATTGAGGCCTGAGAGAGATCTGATGACCTTCTCTTGGATGGCTTCGAGGCCGACTATGTCGTGGAGGTACTCAATCATGTGAAATATTCGGCTTGAACCGTCGTGTCTTGCCCCGTACTTTGTGAGCGTCGCGTTGACTTTCCGACTCAGAGCCTTGTCTACGTTCAGCTCGGAGTTTGCTTTGCTCAGGGTGTCGAAGCATCCATTGCAGATTACACAGATATCCCCACCGGCCTGATTGGCTATTGATATGTTACGACCTGCCAACGTCAGCCACAAGTCACCTCCGAGTGTTCTTGAGATCTCTGGATCCGGACAACATGTCGCATCTGGCATTTCCTGGAATGTCACACCAAGCCTCTCGAGCGAGAATCGTGCAGCCTTCTCCACAAATGGCTGAACGGTTGGGATCATACAACCCCAGAACATCATCGTCTTCGATCGGTATGTCGACCGTCTCATCATGTCTTCAGCCTCTTCTGCTTCCAATCAAAGTGTAGGCTACGGTCGAATCCCAACTCCTTGATGATATCTTGACTCTGTTGAACCGCTTTCTCTGAGGAGTAGGCCGAGACTGGTTTCTCGGGAAGACCGAGCCCTGTCCTCTCATCAATCCAGAAGTCTAGGAGACTCTGGATTTGCCCTTGGTTGATGAGATTTGTGACAGCACCTTGGAATGAGGCGGGGACCGAACTCCTCGCCTTTTTCCTTAGGGGATAGATCAAATTTTCTTCCTCAGACATTATGGTTGACCCATCCTCAACACTGCGCGAATCTTTTGCGAGCGTTCTCCCTGCTGCTTCTTGTGAGTGCCTCTGACGTGCAGAACTTGACACACTGCGGATCTCCGTCACAGAAGTCGCATTTGACCGCTACGCGCCTCTCTTCGTCGAAGCTTGGGTTTGAGATTGGACATGCGATTAAACAGGCTTTACAGCCAATGCAGATAGTGGAATTGATCTTGACTAGACCGGTGTTGTTATCTTTGGTTACAGCTCCTACAGGGCACGATGCGAGACATAGAGGATCATCGCAGTGTATGCAATGAATCCCCACAAATCGTATCTTTGGTCTCTGTGGGCCATCAATGATCTTGATGTGTGATTTCTCAAAATCCGTCATCCCATAATGTTTGAAGCTGCAGGCGATCATACAGTAAGAGCAACCCGTACACCTTTCAGAATCGAAAACGATTACTTCCTGTTCCGAGTCTTCCTTGTGACTCAAGCTAGAACCCATCGATCTAATATGGTCCCATTAAGTTTTTGCGATCTGAAGGCTAAGCCAGAGTGGCTGAGACAAATTCTTTAAGCGAATCCACGTTTTCTCGGGATCTGAACGGATTGAGTCTGATAAAGGTTGTGAACGACGTTCAATTTCTCTAGTCGATAAGGGCTGGATAGCTCGCCAGCTAGTCTAGGCGGTTCATTCTAGCCAAGAAAAAGCCGTTGCACCGGTCTGTGTGGGGATAGAACCGTCTGGCTTCAGTCAAACCTCTCAGTCCACTGGATCCTGTTCGGAGAGATGCAGGGGCAATTTCGAAATCTGGGTGTGTCCTAAGAAATTTTTCGATAACCAATTCGTTTTCTTCAACAAGAATACTGCAGGTAGAATATAACAAAGCTCCAGGCCGTTTTACATGACTGGAAGAGACCTCGAGCATACGAGACTGGGTTGATGAGAGTTTGGTGATGTCTTCAGGATTGATTCGCCATTTCATGGAGGGCGATTTGGAAAAAATCCCTGTGCTACTACAAGGGGGATCGAGGAGTACGAGATCCGCCTCCCCATCTATGGGCAAGGCTTGTTTGGCATCGCATATCGTCGGGTAAGCCACTTCCACTCCCATGCGTCTGACCTCACCCTTCCACACCTTCATTCTTGTCGTTGAGATATCTATCGAGACAATTGTTCCCGTATTTTCCATCATCTGCGCCAAGGAGCATGTCTTCACTCCAGGGGCTGCACAGACATCTAAGACAAAGTCGCCAGGCTTTGGGCTTGCTGCAATGCAAGCTGCTTGGCTTGAGAGATCTTGAATTTGAAATACTCCATTTCGATAGCTTTTAAGCTTCACAAGCGGCCTTACTGCCCTCTCGACCCTCCATAGATCTTCGAAGTTCTCGATCTCCTTCAGCGAGACACCTTCGTTCTCAAGTGTTCTTACCGCTTCATTTGAATTGTGTTTGACCCTATTGATTCTAAGGTATGTCGGTGGGGCTCTGCAATCCTCGTCTAGAAGTCTTAGGGCGTCTCCTCTTCCGAGAAGCTTGTAACAGTACTTAACAAACCATTCAGGATGGCCGGTTTCATGAGATGTTCTCATCTGTTCCGGTTCGTTGATGAGCAGCTGCTTTGGGTCGATACCCGAGGATCTGCCGAAGGCCTCTTCAACGGGAAAAAGCTCTTCTCGGCCTAGAACCTTGCGGCCAGAGTTGAGGAGGCTGAGGGTTTCTTTGAAGGTTGCCTTTCTGAAATGGACCCAATAAATGTAGATTCGAAGGAAGTTCTTTACGCCCAAGCTCCACTCATCCATTTTCCTGGGGGAGAGGGCTTGAGTTCCAATCATATCTATGAGACTGAGTCTTCTGATTGTTTCAGTAATAAAGTTGAAAGCAAGTCTCAAAGAGCCATCATCATGGAGTCCAAGCTGTCTGGAGGCTCTTGCTAGAGCCTGCCTTTCACTGAGGCCTTCCAGTTCCATCCAACTCAAGGCTTCAACTGCGATGGCAACGGCGTCCTGAAGCAAGCTTCTTCCTGACTACTGTTTTGGTACAAGCTTAGTGTTTTACGGTTTCGTATGTTATATCTTGGGATTTGGGCTTGTTTACCGGCGGTCTTCTCGATGATGATCCTGCGTTCGTCTACGAAGGGGTGCAGAGGTCTCCTTGGTTTTCACGAGTGCAGAGGTCTCCTTGATTTTCACGATGTCTTGACTAGTCATTTCATCGAATTGTCGTACTTGTTCATCGATTGTATCTCCTCTAATCCATGGTTCCTCTTTCAGTTTACGAAGGTGTGTGTGATAGCCGCCAACAATGCTTTCAAGAAGACGGTTCGTCTTTCCGTCGATAATCTCATTCCCTGACTCGATCCTTTTCTTCAAATCAGCGACTAAATTATAATCTGGATTCTCAACATAAGGCAAAAGGTGTTTTCTATTCTCCGTAAGATCTTCAACAAGATTCTTTGAATACCAGTCAATGGCGTCCAAGAATAGTTTTCTATATTTTATGACGTGTTCTTTCGCTATGATCATGGGATGCACGTAGGTAACTAAGCTGAAAGCTACTTCTTGACTCTTTCCCCCACCTGGAAAAGACAAGTCTCTAGTTAAGAAATAGTCACATGACCTTTTTTTATGGTCGGTTTACTTTTCCAGTTTACGCATTCAAATCTCGCCATTGGTCGGTTTGAGCCCCACCATATCGCCCTCTCTAATGTCTAGGTGATAGGCGATCTCTTGGGGTATAGTCACTTTGAGGCTGTTGCCTATTCTGCCGACTTTGACTTCAAGCTCTATTAGCGCGCGGCCATTTCAAGTTGAAGCTACTAGAAACACTAGCAAGCATATCATCAGAAATTCCAGCTACCCCAGCTGATATAAACTGAGGAAGTAAGTCTACTCCAGCAGAAATACTCATGAATGCAATGAGTGTAGCTGTTTTAGCTGGTTCAATAAGATCTGCCAATATTACCCTATACGTCTTCAACAAAGAAAACATACCTTGGTATATTTCCCAGCCGAAGGTTTGCTGCAAATCGTGCAACAACTTTACGCCAGGATCATTAAGTGAAGTCGCTAGGTTTGCATTGCTCACAGCAGTATATCCAAGCGCTCTAGTGATAATTCCGTCACACATACCTGGAAATTGACTACCCCCCTTCCAAATATACGAGCCGTTGGCCCAAGGCCATCCAGGAGTAATATATCCCGTCCACACGTTCACGGTTTCGTGCAATGTAAGGATGTAGAACCAAAATCCCTTGATGCCGTATACCACGTTTATCACTGAATCAGCTGCGATAGTGATTCCCATGGCGCCACCAGTCGGTGTTCCTGTAGCTCCACCGTGACTCGCTGGATCGAGGTAAATCTCCATCTTAGGCGAGGTAGGAAGAGAATAGCCGAAGTCTGCAGCTATCTTAGGAAATATCTGATCTAGGAATGGAGTCAACGCAAGAATGTCGGGCTCATAGGTCGTCAAGTAGTCTCCCTGCGAGTACACTTTCCAGTGCATCGTTTCCGTTACAAGCGACCAAGCCGATGAGTGGATTATGATGAGTTGTACAGCGTTAGAGAGCGTGTCAGTGGAGATGTCTTTTACCCAAAACTTCTGATAGCCGGCAGGCACATTTCCGCCGACTTGGAACTGCCCTGATGCTGAACCATCGGCAGAAGCAGTAAATGTCCATGCGAAAAAATGAGGGTTCACGTTATCAATGGAGATCGCTCCAACAACTTGACCATTCGGAGTGAATCCTGTCCCCGACCACTGGATCATTTCAGCTGCATTAGAATAGCTTGACCTATCCGTTGTAATCGAAGGTGTCATTTGCCGACAAGATGTCATTTGTACTGTCAATTATTAAACCCGTACTGCGAAGATACTAGCTTAAGTTATGCTACTAGCTTTTATAGCATCTGAAAGGGAGCGATCAGTAAGGCCGTTGCGGCTGAGGATAGCCTGGGTGCAAAACAGTTCCGAAAGTCCCGAGGCAAGTCAAGACAGCTTTCAATAGAATGGCTGCAAGGAATTCCCTTAGAGCATGTTTCGGGTGAGGGTCTGTCTGTGAAGGAAAGCTTGGAAGATTACATTCCAGTAATACAGAGGCCACAGAACGTTATCGAGACACCTCCCTCTCGCTTGGCAGATCTTGGAGATTCAACCAAGGAATCGTATCTTGTCGCTTGCTGTTATGATGGAGCGAAGAAGTCTGCTTACCTCAAATTGTACGACATATCAACTGAGAAGATTGTACTGTGGTATGATGACACGGCCCACAAACCTTACTGTCTTTCGGATCTACCCATAGAGAAGTTGAAAGAGAATTCATCACTAATGGCTCATTCGGGACTTGACCATTTTGAAACAGTCAACAGGTATGACGCTCTGAGAGATAGAGAAGTCTCTATGTCCATGATAGTGGCCAAAGACCCGCTCTCGATAGGAGGCAGACCATCAGGAACTATAAGAGAGATAATACGAGCTTGGGAGGCCGACATAAAATACGTTGAAAACTACATCTATGACAGTGGCTTGAAGCCCGGCATGCCCTATCGCACCGTAAACGGTAGGCTCACGCCAGCCGGTAAAGTCTCAACAAGAGTTTTGGGCAGTCTCGGGAAAGTGCTGGAAGCTGAGTCTGAAGATTACAGGCTCTTGTCGGACGAATGGATTGGGCTCCTCGAACGTCCTGTCCCAAAAATCAAACGCCTAGCATTGGACATAGAGGTGTGTTCTCAGATCGCAACAAGAATGCCTGACCCGCATGTCGCTGAAGACCCAGTGATCTGTGTAGGTGGCATTGGTTCAGACGGCATGGAGAAACTCATGCTGCTCAGAAGAGCCGGCGTTGAAGAAGGCAAAGAGGAAATACCATCAAAAAGCATAGTCGAATTCTATGAAGATGAGAGAGACCTGCTAAAAGCAGTCTTTTCTCTTCTTTCTAGCTATCCGTTTACAATAACGTTCAACGGAGACGACTTCGACCTCAGATATCTTTGGAACCGCGCTCAAAGACTTGGCTTAACGAGGGATGAGATCCCGATCGAGTTGGGTCGTGATTCTGCAACGCTCAAGTCCGGCGTTCACATCGACCTCTACAGGTTCTTCTTCAACAGGTCAATCCAAGTATACGCATTCGGCCAGAAATACAGGGAGAAGACGCTCGACGAGATCGGTTCAGCTCTAGTGAACATGTCTAAGAAGCCTCTAGAACGTCCTGTGTCCCAACTTTCGTACTCGGATCTCGCATCGTACTGTTATCGGGATGTCGAGATCACACAGAACCTGACAAAATTCGATGACGAACTACTCATGAAGCTCATGATAGTACTTTCAAGAATCTCATATATGGGCGTGGAAGATGTAACCCGTCAGGGCGTATCCGCGTGGATCAAGAGTATGCTCTACAGAGAGCATCGAAAACGTGGATACCTCATCCCTCGGTCGGATGAGATCATAAGTGAGAAAGGAGGCACTGTAACCGAGGCGATTATCAAGGGCAAGAAATACAAAGGCGCAATCGTCGTTAATCCAGTTCCTGGAGTTCACTTCAACGTATCAGTCCTGGATTTCGCCTCGCTTTACCCGTCAATAATTAAACTCTGGAATTTGGGCTATGAAACAATAAATTGCACTCACACAGATGAAGAATGTCGCTCAAGCAAGATTCCCGGGACCACACACTGGATCTGTAAGAAGAAGATCGCTCTCGAAAGTCTTCTTATAGGATCCCTGAGGGATCTAAGAGTCAACTGGTACAAGCCACAATCGAAGGGCCCAGGTCTGTCCCCTTCACTGAGAGCATGGTACAAGGTTGTATCAGACGCCCTTAAGGTCATTCTCAACGCAAGCTACGGCGTCTTCGGCTCCGAGAGTTTTCCCCTTTACTGCCCCCCTGTGGCCGAGGCGACGGCCGCTATAGGCAGATTCGTGATTACCAACACCGTGGAGAAAGCCAAAGAGCTTGGAATCGAGGTCTTCTATGGCGATACAGACTCTATCTTCCTTGAGGGTTCAAAGCCGGAGCTCCTTGAAAAGCTGATGGAGTGGTCGAGGGCAGAAGTTGGCCTAGAACTTGAAGTTGACAAGAACTATCGATACGTAGCATTGAGCCTCCGCAAGAAGAACTATCTGGGGGTCTATCCAGACGGAAACGTGGACATCAAAGGCTTGACGGGAAAGAAAAGACATGTACCAAACTTTCTGAAGATTTCCTTCTATGAGATGATAGAAACCCTTAGTCGCGTCGGATTTGGGGAAGATTTTGAACAAGCAAGATTGACAATCAAAAAGATTGTGAAAAGCTGTTACGCAAGACTCAAGAATAGAGAATACTCTCTTGACGACCTGGCTTTCAACGTGATGATGGGTAAGCCTCCAACATCATACGTCAAGACTACCCCTCAGCACGTAAAGGCAGCTATGCTCCTTGTCAGAAACGGCCAAGAGATCAGGAGTGGAGATCTAGTGTCATATGTCAAAGTCGTTGGGGAACCAAGCGTTAAGCCGGTCCAGCTGGCAAACCTCAGTGAGATCGATGTAACAAAATATGTAGAATACATTGACTCGACATTTGAGCAGGTCTTGGATGCTCTTGGACTAAGCTTCGCTGAACTCATAGGGACAACAAAACTTGAGACTTTCTTTCAATAACTGCGTTGTTGTCAGAAGCCTATCCTATGTTCGATCGTCTAGATTGTCAAGTGCGCCCGCTAGCCGAAAGCAGTGTTCACCAAAAAGCAGAACTGCTTCAGAAGCGTGGCATGTAATAATTGCGGCGGATACGCGCGCGCTTGCTTAGAATTCGTTGAGAATCTCATCTAAACCGAATCATACATGTCTAGAGGGATAATAGTTGGGTTTGAAAAAATGCAGGAACTTGATGGTGCAGGGCACCTCCTCCCATAGCGGAAAGACTCTTCTTGTTGCTGCTTTGTGTAGACTCCTTGCGAGAAGAGGTTACAGGGTTTCACCCTTCAAAGCTCAAAACATGTCCCTGAATTCCTATGTGACGAATGACGGCGCAGAGATTTCTAGAGCTCAGGCGCTACAAGCGTTAGCCGCCGGAATTGAACCCACCGCTGACATGAATCCGATCCTTTTGAAGCCGAAGGACTCTAGGACTTGTCAAGTAATTGTTCACGGAAAGCCGTCACTTGACCTAAACTACAAAGATTACGTGACACAATTCGCGCCTAACAAGGGTCTAGAGGCTATACGAGAGTCATACCGTCGTCTCTCATCAAGATTCGACATGGTGGTCATCGAGGGCGCTGGAAGCCCAGTTGAGATTAACCTTCCAAATGATATCGCAAACATGACCATCGCCAAGATGGTGGACGCACCAGTAATCCTGGTCGCAGACATCGATCGGGGCGGGGTCTTTGCGACCCTTCTTGGTACAATTGACCTTCTGAGCAAAAAAGAAAGAGCACTGGTCAAAGGTCTCGTTATTAATAAGTTACGCGGCGACTCTGAAATTCTAGAGCCAGGAATCAGATTGCTCCAGAAGAAAACCGCCAAGAAAGTCCTGGGCATCATACCTTACATTCCCGATCTCGCTCTGCCACAGGAAGATTCACTCTTCTTTGAAAGCTATCAGCCGCGAAGAGCAGCCAGATACGACATTGCCGTGATCAGGTTGCCTCACATCGCCAACTTCACGGACTTCGATCCATTGTGTGCAATCGCGGAGGTCAAATTGAGATATGTATCCGCCGTGGAGGAACTGGGCGCCCCAGACGCATTAATCATTCCCGGAACGAAGAATACGTTAAGCGATCTCAAATGGCTGATGAAAAATGGTTTGGCCTCTGAGATTTTAAAGATCTCTGGGCTTGCCGTTCCAGTGATCGGTATCTGTGGGGGGTATCAGATGCTAGGAAAGAGAATTGTTGATCGAATGGGTGTCGAGGACGGTCTTCCAGCAACTGTTGATGGGTTACGTCTCTTGGATGTTTCCACGGAATTTGAGCAGTATGCAAAGACTACCAGAAAGGTTTCGGCAACGACAATAGGTCGAGGGCCACTTCTCGATGAGGTAGGCAATTCAGGTGTGATCGGTTATGAGATACATATGGGCAATACGGTTCTTGGACCGTCTGCTAGCCCCGCGTTCAAAATCCAAGTTGTTGGGACGGGACAAGAACTCATTGATGGCGCAACGGACAGTTCCGGGCTGGTTCTCGGCACTTACTTGCATGGGCTCTTTGACGGATCCTTTCGCGAGGCTCTTCTGAAATATCTTGCCAACAAGAAGGGATTTTCCCCTACAATTACTCCTTCTAGAACCATACAGGATGACTGGGCATCTGGCGTTGACCTGATCGCCGACATAGTAAGCAAGAGTCTGGACATTGCACAGGTCTACAGGATAATTGGTTTAACCTCCAATCCTGGAAACTCTATCGAGTAAAGTGCGGGCGAGTCCGGAGAGGCAACCAGGGATCGTGCGAGGTCGATTTTTTGGGTTAAGACAGGTTCAAGCATCTCGTCTTCTAGGAATTAATTGTCTTCTTCATCACATTCCCCAGTTAGATTGGACTTCTGTCATTCCATAACCTATTTCTGCAAATGTCTCGTTGCATTATTGATGAATTCCGGGATGTTTATCGATGAATACAAAGCTCAAGAATCCCATGAAGCTCTACAGGGCGTCAGGGTTTAGTGTCTTTGGGTTGCAAGGGATTCCTTCCATCAAGGAGGGAGACGACCTAGGTAAGATCATAGCTGAGACCGCTGGTAATCAGGATCTTTCTCTTGAAGGTGGTGACGTAATTGTGGTTGCCCAAAAGATAGTCTCAAAATCTGAAGGCAAAATTATCGATCTACGTGAGATCACTCCATCCCCTTTTGCCAAGAAGATAGCTAGAGACGCTAGGAAGGATCCACGCCATGTTGAGGTGATCCTCGATGAGACGAAAGAGATAGTCAAGATGCGGGGACACCACCTGATTACCGAGACATATCATGGTTTCGTGTGTGCCAATGCGGGCGTTGACAAATCGAATATTGAGGGCACAAAGTACATCTCTACCTTACCGAGAGATTCTGACGCTTCAGCCAGAGTCCTCAGAAGAAGAATAAAGCATCTTACGGGCGCAGATGTCGCCGTGATAATCTCAGACACCTTCGGGAGACCATGGAGGCTTGGCCAGACAAATTTGGCAATAGGTATCTCGGGAATGAAACCTCTGCTGGATTACCGTGGCCGCAAAGACATGTATGGACGCGTCCTGCGGCTGACGGTGATGGCAGTTGCCGATGAGCTCGCCTCAACCGGTGAGCTTGTTATGAGGAAGTCTGACAAAACGCCAGTTGCTTTGATCCGAGGATACCGCTACACAAAGGGAAAGGGCTCAGTTAAGGAGATTATCCGTCCAAAGGAGTTTGATCTGTTCAGGTAGCACGGAACAGGTTCAGACCCTACTGGCCAGATTTCTGGTTTCTAATTCTTCTCTGACTCGGAAATGTGATAGTTTCGTTCAATGATTTTGTTGACAGTTGGGAAGAGTTCCTTCTTAGCATTCGGGAAGTCTATGGCTGAGATAAACTCCCTCTGAAAGTCTGGGTCAGCGCCAAGCTCCACATATTCAACTTTGGAGGCGATTCTCTCAGCAAGCTTTCTTGTTTGACTGGAGATCAAGGCCATCCTAGCTCCAGATCCGGCAGTATTACCCACAAACTGAATTCTTCCAAGGGAAATTTCCGGAAACATCCCAATGTCGCGAGCACTGGCAGGATCGATGTATGTTCCAAAAGCCCCGGCAAGAAAGACTCTCTCTATCTCTCGGGGCTTGATATGCCTGTGTTTCATTAGGATTGCTATACCGGTATAAACTGCGGCCTTTGCGAGCTGTATCTCCCGAACATCCGACTGAGTTATCACAATATCGTCATCTATTCCAGAATTCCTCTTCGAAGTTATCACTATCTCCATTGAGCCATCGGCCTCCCTGAGACTCTCCGCGCTTCTGTCGCTACGCATGCGTCCCCTTGAATCCAATATGCCAACCCTGAACATCTCCGCCACGCCTTCGACTATTGCTGAACCACATATCCCAACAGGTTTGACTCCACCAACGGCTTTGTACGAAACATTCAGAGTTTGGGGGTCGATCCATATCCTCTCTATCGCACCCTCTGCTGCACGCATGCCATGCTTAATGTGAGCTCCCTCGAAAGCCGGTCCAGAAGCACATGAACATGCGACCAGCCAGTCCCTGTTCCCCAGAACTATCTCGGCATTAGTTCCTATGTCAATAAGCATCGAGAGCTCTCGTGTTGAATGCATGCCTGTTGCGATAATGTCTGCAATAGCATCGCCGCCAACAAAGCCGGCTATGATTGGAAACATGTAAACCCGGGAATCTGGAGCAGTCTCTAAACCAAGATCGGTAGCCCTCAACTCCAAGCCTCTCTTCAGACCTGCTGGATATGGAGAGAGGGAGAGGTAGCGTGGAGAGATGCCGAGAAAGATATGATGCATTGCAGTGTTACCCGCCACGGATACATCGATGACATCCTTAGTTGACAACCCCGCCAGTTGGCAAGCGTCGCGAATCAGCTTATTGATGCCGTCGACAACGGACCTGTTCAGCTCAGCGAGGGCCTCTTCACCTTTCATGGCATATGCTATTCTCGATATGATATCTGCACCAAACTTGGTTTGTGGATTCAGACTTGAGACGGTGGAGGTAGTTTCACCCTCTTTCAGATCGACGAGGTAGCCTGCAAGTTTAGTCGTGCCAACGTCAATTGCAAAACCGTAGCAAGAACCTGTCTTGTCCCCTGCCTCAAGTCCAACTATTTCCTCATTTTTGAAGATGGAGGCTGTCACCCTCCAGTCATCGAGTCTTAGGAGTCTTGGTAAAGACTTCAGGGTATTGTAGCCTATTCCTGATATCTCTGACTTTCCCTTCTTCCTCAGTGTCCCAATCAAGCGTTCAAGGTCAGCTGTGGGGTCTTTAAGGGTGGGGGGTCGAGACCTGACGAACACCTTTCTTATAGGCGGTAACAACTTGACAGGTGGAGTCAGCCCGGAGATGACGAACCTCTGTTGTGTTTGCTCGCTTTCGGGCGGTATCATAATCTCAACGGTAGTCGATCTGGTTGATTTGGCGAGACAGGCCAGTCTGTAACCCGCTTTGAGGTCTGAGCTTAACAGATGTATTTTTTCGGTTTGGGTAACACGCGTCAGGTTACCTGAGCCCTTGAGAATGACCACCTTGCATTTCCCACACAACCCTCGGCCCCCACACATAGAGAGGATACTGTGCCCCTGAGATTCCAACGCATCGAGTAGACTCTCGCCTTCTTTGACAGTTGAATATAGCCTCCTCGACCAGGAGTCCGATGTCCCAGACAGAATTCTCCCCCTCTCGCACAATTGATTCTCTAATATTTTTGAAGCATGGAGACATAGAAAAGGTTGAGTGTAGTTGACTCTGTTGATTTTGCATGTGGAGCGGGAAGAAAGAGTCCTAACTGACGGATTCATTTGAGATTATCAGTAGTCAGTAATCCGCCATCACCAGAAAGGCTCTTATCAATGTGACGCCCTCCTTTAAGTTGTATCAGCGGGGACCTCTATCCTTGATCTCAGACAAACCGCCCATCCCGATCAGGGTGCCTGACATGAAGAATTTTGCAAGGCTCATGCTTGCCTTTAGCGAAGGCTCTCAGATAGCTTGGACTCTTCCATTCAAAGACAAGTTTGCCCTATGCTTCTTCACAGCATACATGTACTGGAACGGAGATTTGCCACTGTTAGCTTATCTAATAGGCGAGAAACCCACGAAACCGTTTCTAGCATATAGATGTGACACTCCAGCGGGAGAAGAATGGTCCTACAGCGACAGTTTCGATGATACGAGATACAGGTATGCCTCGATAATCAATATGAAGGAGACTCCTGCTCTCTTCAGAGATTCTCTTGAAGGCAAGTACTCAAAGCCAGCGAAACCTCTGCTAATGGAGGTGGACGACCTAAGATCTATAATGCGTGTCCTCGTTCCTCTATCAGTAAGAGAAGGCACGGTCTTTCCGTTGTGGCATTTGGAAAAGGCAGGGGAACATCAGGTTGGAGTGGTGATTCCCTTTGAGCACTATTTTGAAGCTGATGCGCTACCAGTATTCTTTTACTACAGGATGAAGGCGCCCCCTCAAGGAGCCTTCATCCGATATAATGCCTCGAAGCCCACAGGCGAGAAGCTGGAGTTCGTTTCCAACACGTCTGAAGCCAAATATTTCTACGCTAAACTGATAGATGTTGACAGCCTGCCATTCTTACCTTGAACTTCAAGTGTCGTATGATATCACTCAGCCTTTGATCAAAGTAGTGTACGGGAACCAGCTCTACTCAGCCGCCATTTCAGTGAGAATATAACCTTTTCAAGTGGATGTCCTACATCAATGCCAATCGTGAGTTCAAGATGAGCAAGATCAACGTCGCTGTCGTAGGAGTAGGTAACTGCTGCTCAGCCTTAGTACAAGGAGTCCATTATTATGCTGCCTCCAAACGAAAGAGAAATGTCGGACTAATGTCTGAGAGAGTTGGCCGATATCGAGTCGCGAATATCGAATTCGTGACCGCCATAGACGTCAACAGTGACAAGATCGGACGCGACCTCTCTGACGCAATCTTCCTTAATCCAAATAACACTCCTAAATTCAGTGAAGTCCCTAAGATCGGCGTCACGGTCAGAAAGGGACCGCTGCTTGACGGTCTGGGATACTACTCCAAAGGAAAAGTCCCAGTTGACCCTTCGATGCCAGCAGACGTTTCGAACCTTCTTCGAGAAACGAAGGCAGAGATCTTGGTTAATCTCCTGCCCACAGGGGCAACCAAAGCCACGAAGTTCTATGCTAAAGAGGCCCTTGACGCTGGTTGCGCCTTCTTGAATGCAACCCCTACCAAGTTAGCTGCGGATGGGCTCTGGCAACGAAAATTCAGTTCTGCCCGACTCCAACTCGTTGGCGACGACATAAAGAATCAGGTCGGATCGACTATCCTCCACGAATCCATATTAAGAATGCTTGCGCGAAGAGGCGTAAAGATCGACGAGAGCTACCAACTCGACATAGGCGGGGGAATGGAGTCTCTCAATGCTCTCGAACGAGAAAGATACTGGATCAAGAGAAAGATAAAGATAAAAGCCGTAAGTTCTGCCATTCCATACAAATTCCCAATGGCCGCGGGATCATCGGACTATGTCGAATTCATGAAGAACTCCAGAACGAGCCACTTCTGGGTGAAAGGAGAGTACTTCGGTCAAGCCGAGTTCACTCTCGATATGACCTTAAACGTTGTTGAAGGACCCGCATGCGCTGCGGTACTCGTAGACGTCATAAGAGCACTGAAGCTCGCAAAGGATCGCAGAATCACCGGAGTGCCATTGGAAGTCTGCGCATACGGATTCAAGATGCCGCCCAAACCTCTACCTTTTGACGAAGCAACCCGGTTCTTCAACATGTTCGCCAAAGACCGGAGATCAGGCAAGGTGACCCCCAGACCCTAGGTTGATGGGATTGTCGACCTTCAAGAGGTCCATCAACCAAGCATCTGAAAGGCTGAAGACCAAAATAGTCTTAGCCCTTGATCTGACTGATCGTGATAGAACGGCTCTTTCCACAAGATGCATTGACATACTTGAGGCAGTCTCGCCTTACATTTGCGCTTTGAAGCTAAACAGACCTCTCGTTCTAAGATTGTGTTTGGACAGAGAAATCAAGGATCTTCTCGAACGCGCCCATGATTTTGGGTTAGTAACGATAATGGACGCAAAACTCAACGATGTCGCTCACACAAACTTAGCCACCGCGGTACAGTACTTCGATGCTGGCTTCGATGCTCTTATAGCATCGCCGTTCGTAGGCTGGGAGGGTGGGCTGGACTCAGTCTTCAGGGAAGCATCGGCTAGAGGTAAGGGTGTGATCCTTCTGGTTCATATGAGCCACAAAGGAGCCGCCGAAGGTTATGGCCAAACCGTGGTCGATATCAAGACTGGTAGGGAACGCCCGCAGTTTATGATCTTCGCTGAGAGAGCGTTGGCTTGGGACGCCGATGGCGCTGTCGTGGGAGCAACGCATCTTGAGAAGATTACCTCAACGAGGGCAATTCTCCAAGGTAGAGTGCCCATATACTCTCCTGGGATAGCCGTGCAGGGAGGCTCTTCCAAGGAAGCGGTCAAGGCCGGAGCTGATTACCTCATCGTTGGAAGAGCCATCTATGACTCCGCGAATCCCACAGAATCTGCACGATCGATCAGAGATGAGGCGATTTCAGCGCTTGAGTCAAACTGAAAGAGGTTGTTTGAATCTGACTCACTTAATCAGGCTCGTGGCTAAGCAAGACTTTTCTACCCTACCAATCTATCAATGAGGAAAAACACTAGGGGACAATTCCATTGTCAAACATCAATGTCGCGATTGCTGGCGTTGGAAACTGTGCATCAGCAGTCATTCAAGGAGTTCACTTCTACAAGGAAGCGCCAGAGAATGAAATCGTTCCAGGCTTGCTTCACGTCAAGTTTGGAGGGTACCACCCGTCAAACATAAAGTTCGTCGCCGCTTTTGATGTTGATTCAAGAAAGGTTGGTAGGGATCTCAGCGAGGCGATTTTCTCCAAACCGAATAATACCCGGATCTTCGCGAGACCTCCGAATGCAGGAGTGACAGTGTTACGTGGACCAGTTATGGACGGTCTTGGCAAGTACCTAAAGCCGGTTGTTAAGGTCGAGAAGGACCAGAAGGACGTTGAGGTGGCTGATGTTCTTCGTCAATCTAACGCAGATGTTCTGGTCAATTACCTGCCTGTTGGAAGTGAGAAAGCTACACGATGGTACGCTGAGCAGGCGCTCAAAGCGGGATGTGCCTTGATCAATTGCATCCCGGTCTTCATAGCCTCAAACGAAGGCTGGCAGGAACGATTCAGATCGGCAGGTCTTCCAGTTGCAGGCGATGATGTGATGAGCCAACTGGGCGCAACAGTCCTGCATAAGACGTTGGCGAAGTTGCTTGTGGATCGAGGGGTTAAGATTGATGAGAGCTACCAGTTGAATATAGGTGGCGATACGGACTTTCTGAACATGTTGGAAGAGGAGCGGCTGAAGTCAAAGAGGATAAGCAAGACAAGCGCGGTACAGGCTATGATCCCTTACGATGTCCCCTTGAGGATCGGGCCAAGCGATTATGTTGATTTCCTAGATAACAAGAAGATCTGTTACATTCGTCTCAGAGGCAGATACTTCGGCGAGTCACCAGCCAGTGTTGACGTTAAACTAGACATTTGGGACGCACCAAACAGTGGAGGAGTAATAATAGATGTAATCAGAGCTGTCAAACTGGCGTTGGACAGAAAGGTAAGTGGACCTTTAGTCAGCATATCCTCCTACGCATTCAAGCACCCGCCCGTTCAGGCATCTACCAGCATCGCAAAAGGATGGGTTGAGGAGTACATCAGCGGATCGAGAGAGCGGTGAATCACGCCCGGAACGACTGATATAGTAGAACTTGCACGCCTAACAATCACACTAAGTTGATCAGAGGCGGTTCTCTGCAGGTTCTGCTGGAGACGCCAGAGCCTTCTCCTGAATTGTCACAACGAGAAATCATGCTTGTCAGACAATAAGCCCAAAGACAAATAGAGAGAGGTCAATAGTTAGACCTCTCTTAGAGGTCTCGAATGTCCATCTTGCGTGCCCAAAATAGAAAAACGCTCAAAGAGAAATGAAGGCCTTGATGATGGACAAGTTAGATGCTTTGTCAACTCTACGTCACCTTCGACCCTAGCGAGACAAACGAATCGCACACAGAGAACGCTGCAGAGAAGCTGGGTTGCACGCTAGGACACGAGGAATACAAGATCGTAATCACAAGGTCCTGAATCGACTTAGGTGGTTGCAGAACCATGTCATTCTTTGTCCCACCCTCTCTGCAAAAGACTTTTATCATGCAAGACTTCGTTTTCACATCCGGTGAACCTATTGGGTGGCGCAAAGAAGAAAAGTATTTCCAAAATGGATGATTCACAGGCAAATCCTGAGCAGAAGCAGCAGATCAAGAAACCCAAAGCCAAGGGAAAGGGTGAGTTCGAAAAGAAAGAAAGGAGTATAAGTATGCCTGACATCAATGATGAAAGATTTCTTTCAGAGATCTCCAAAATGAGCGTTCTAACTCCTTACTCTCTGGCTTCCCAGTTTAATCTAAAGATAAGTCTGGCTAAGGATCTGCTAGAGGAGCTTGCAAAGAAACATGTTGTGAAGTCTGCCGGAGGCAACGCTAGGGTTAGGATATATCAGGCCGCCGCAGCCTAAAGATCTTAGAGTCGGTTGTTGGGTGGATGGATCATTCCTTCCACTTAGATTTTCTCCATCCTTACTCTCTTGCCAGACCCTACTTGTTCTAAAATTGCCAAGTTGCCCGTAATCTTGCCAATCACATTCAACGCGCTGTAGGGTTGAATGTTCTCGAGGCAAATGCAGACAGCAGAGCTCACAGGCCAGTAAGCTAGAGTGCCCGCTTCAACCTGTATCCTAGGCTTCTCGCTCCCGACCTTAACAGGCGTTTGAAAATAGACTATTCCCTTCGTGATCGCAGTTATTCCATGGATTGGCATCGATCGAAGCAATGCCTCCACTGTTCTGGGGGCAAGATATCTAATCAGTTCCCCTTCCGACTCGCCCTTATCCTCTATGATGAACCTGATTTTTGTCCTGGAGACACTTTCGGTCAATGCCTTTACACCAGTGAAACTTAATTCCTGCCCGGGCTAAAGAAAGGTCAGCTGCCCGATGACGATTTGATCGTGACCTCTAGGAGTTGTTCTAGTCGATGCCTATTGTCTTGAAAGGATCTTCTCTAGATCTGAGGCAACCTCGTCCAAGTCTTCTCGCTTCACCGCAGGATGTATTGGAAGAGAAAAGACCTGCCTAGCTGCCCTCTCAGTCTCAAGTAAGTCGCTGCGATGAGAACTGCTCAGCTTTCGATAAAGAGGTTGGAGATGCACGGGTGTTTCGTAGTAGACTGCCGCTCCGATGTTCTTGCTGCGAAGCTTATCGACCACTCTATTACGTTTACCCGCATTTGCACCTTTTAGCCTGAGCGTGTAAAGGTGCCAAGCGTGCTTTCTGTCTTCTGGCTCAACGGGTAACTCCACCTTCTTAAGATCTTTCAGTTTCTCGGACAGGTAGCCTGAGTTTCTTCGGCGTTTTTCTAGGAAGTCAGGCAGTTTCTTAAGTTGCACTGAGCCGATCGATGCCGCCATCTCGGTCATTCTATAGTTGTGTCCTAGCCCTGAGACCCAGTATGGTCTTTCCTCGCCATGCACCCTGATGGATCTCATTTTTTCTGCTACGTCACTGTCGTTAGTGGTGATCATCCCTCCCTCTCCCCCCGTCGTAATGTTCTTGACGGCATAGAAGCTGAAACAGGTCGCGTCGCTTAACGAGCCGATCCTCTTGTCCCTGTATTGAGCTCCGAGGGCTTGGGCCGCATCCTCTATGACGGTCAAACCGTGTTTGTGGGCGATTTCCTTGATATGCCCCATATCCGCTGGAAGTCCGTAGAGGTGCACCGGCATTATCGCGCTTGTGCGGTTTGAGATCTTGCTTTCCAAGCCGTCTGTCCTCATGCAGTAAGTTCTCGAATCGATATCAACGAATACAGGCTTGGCTCCTGCCAGCAAAACTACTTCGGCGGTTGCCGAGAAGGTGAATGATGGAAGGAGAACCTCGTCTCCATGCCTGATTTCCAGAGCCAAGAGCGATGCGTGAAGGGCAGACGTGCCGCTGTTAACGGCAATAGCGTATCTAGCCCCGACGTAACGCGAAAACTCCTTTTCAAATTTGAGGACTCTCGGTCCGCAGCCGCTCTTGTCGGTCAGAATGCCGTCCCTAAGGACCTCAGAAACAGCTTCAACCTCATCATTCCCAAGGGAAGGCTGATTTATCTTCAGAAAACTTCGCAAGTGCGATCATCCTGCCAAACAATATTGAATCATCTCACTACGATCATCTTAAGTCTTGTTGGCGGATCGCAAGCTCGTGGACAACTGACTTGCCGATCGTACTATGTATTATTTCAGCACGGATTGTTTTTTCTTGTTGTACATCTCTTTTCGGTCGATATTGTCTTTGCGGTGCGTGTTAGATCATTCGAATCATGACTGCGGGGATAATTCTATACGAGGCCAGTTTCATGAAACGTCACTAGCGTAAGCTGATGATCATTAGAACTGGTTTCGGCAAGTTGGTTTTCCGCTGATGCGAAGTCTGTGCCTTTCCAACAGATAGGCGGATACAATCTCGATCGTGGCCTCAAAATATCTCGGCTTGTGAAAGTACTATTTTCAGATGGCAGAAGAGATCTCCAAGACCAAAATCCTGCCGGAGGACCTTTCCGTCTGGCGATCCTTCAACTGTATTTAACTGCTGTGTTGCATGACTAGACATTTTTGTTTATGGATGTAGGTTTGAGTTTTCGGTTTATTGACGTGGAAGTGGTTGGATGATCTATATTGCCTGTGAGAGAACTATTCCACGATTGTGATTGGCTGCTAGAGATTGGAGACGCATCAATGAGGGTCTCGTGAAGCGTGGGGAGATCCTGCTTGACCCACGCATCCTTGACAGGTGGAACATTGAGCTTGAAAAGATGAATACTGGGAAGGAAGGTGGACAATACGTCTACCCTGAGATCTTCATCAGGCTTCTAGGCTACATGCACCTGCTATTCCACCTACCCTACAGGCAGACAGAAGGATTCCTCAAAGCCCTGAGAAGATTCGACTCAAGGATCCATGTGCCTGACTATTCAACCATAGATAGACGCGTGAACAGGTTAGATGTGAAGCTGGATGAGAAAGATTATGGCGACGACATAGTCCTGGCGGTGGACGCATCAGGCATCAAGGTGGCTAACCGCGGCGAATGGATACGCCATAAATGGAAGGTGAGACGCGGATACCTCAAGATCCATATCGCCGTTGATGTAAAGCGGAAGAAGATACTCGCCTTGAAGGTGACGGATGAGAAGACAGGTGACGGAGGGATGCTCCAGCCGCTTGTTGATGAAGCCTCCAAGAAAGGTAAGGTCGCCAAGGCAATTGGCGACGGAGCATACGATATGAAAAGCAACTTCCGCTATCTCAACGCAAAAGGGATTGAGCCAGCCATCAAGGTGCGCAAGAACACATCCAGCAGGGCCGGAGGATGCATGCCCAGAAAGCTCGTAGCCCAAGAATACCTCAAAGACCCTGAAGCCTGGAAACACAATCATGGCTACGGGTATAGATGGATGGCTGAATCAGCCTTCTCATCGCTGAAGCGAACCTTCGGAGAATACGTCTCAGCCAAAACGATGCAAAACATGGCACAGGAGATGATGATCAAAGCCTCACTATACAACATGCTGATAGAAACAACCACAGCAACACACGGCTAGACGAAACCTGAAGACAGCCAACAAAAGCGAAAAACATCACTGAAACCTAGTCGCGCAACACAGCATATTTAACACAATACTTATTATGACGAGATGCAACTCTAGTTAGCCCGCCTTTATCGGAGAAAGTTATAATGGCTTCACCTCAATTTTCAGGTCAACCGGTCTTAATTTTGAAAGAAGGTGCACGAACTCAAGGTAGAGAGGGTCAGCGTGCGAACATCACCGTGGCCCGCGTAATCAGTGAAGTAGTTAAGAGTTCTCTTGGCCCGAGGGGAATGGACAAGATGCTAGTGGACTCCTTCGGCGACGTTACAGTCACTAATGATGGGGCAACCATCCTTAAGGAAATGGAAGTAGAGCATCCCATAGCGAAGATCATGGTTGAGGTAGCCAAAACACAGGATCAAGAGGTTGGAGACGGAACAACAACCGCGGTCGTCTTGGCCGGAGATCTTCTCAACAGAGCGCAGTTTCTGATAGAGAAAAATGTCCATCCCGGCATTATTGTAGAAGGTTACTCGTCAGCACTTGAGAAAGCAAATGAGTTTCTTTATGATATCGCCGTAAAGGTACACCCCACAGACAAGCGGATTCTTCGCAGAATAGCAGACGTCGCTATGGCAACAAAGCTACTCACTGAAGAGAGAGAGAAATTAGCAACCCTGGTGACAGATGCGATACTCTATGTGGCTGAAGAGAAATCTGGCAAGTACACAGTTGACATAGAAGATGTAAAAGTCGAGAAGAAACAAGGAGCAGGCATCTCTGACACTCAACTGATAAAGGGCTTAGTTATTGACAAAGAGATCGTCCACGCTAGGATGCCCAAACGGGTGGATGGCGCGAAGATTGTCCTTCTGATAAAGCCTCTTGAGATTGAGAAGACAAAATTTGACTCAAAACTCTCAATCGAGAAGCCCGAACAGCTTGAAGCATTCATCAAGAAAGAAGAGAAACTCATCAAAGAAATGGTTGAGAAGATCGCGAGCACAGGGGCGAACGTTCTCCTGTGCCAGCGTGGGATAGATGACACGGCACAGCACTATTTGGCAAAGAAGGGTATCCTAGCCACTAGGAGGGTCAAAGCATCCGATATCGAGAAGCTGGCGAAGGCGACAGGAGCGACAATAGTCACAGAGACAGCCAACTTAGAAAAAACGGATTTGGGCTACGCCAAGGTTGTTGAGGAGAGAAAGATCGGGGATGATAGGATGCTCTTCATCGAAGGATGCAGGAACCCCAAGGCTGTAACGATATTTGTTCGGGGAGGCACCGAGAGAATAGTAAACGAGGTTGAGAGAGCCGTACATGACGCTCTATGCGTCGTCAAAGACATCGTTCAAGAACCGAAGATGGTCGCTGGGGGAGGCGCACCAGAGGCGGAGGTCTCTAAGCGACTGCGAGAATACGCAAGGAAAATTCCTGGGAGAGGCCAACTTGCATTTCTGGCCTTCGCGGACGCTCTGGAGTCTGTTCCGATGGCTTTGGCTGAGAATGCCGGTCTAGATCCTGTTGATATCTTGGTGGAGTTGAGAGCGAGACATGAGAAGGGTGAGATCTGGGCTGGTGTAGATCCATATAAGGGAACGGTTAGGGACATGTATAAGGCGGGAGTACACGAGCCGGCATCTGTGAAGAGGCAGGCACTAGCTTCGGCTACAGAAGCTGCGACTATGATTCTGAAGGTTGACGACATTATTGAGGCAGGGAAAGGTAAGGGAGGAATGCCGCCTCCAAAAGGGTCAGAGGAGGGTGCTGGTGAAACAGAAGAGTCCTAAAGGTCAACCTCAAGTTCTGATAGGGCCTCAGAAACTGACGAGATTCGAGAAGGCTAGGGTTGTCGGTGCACGAGCGCTTCAGATTTCAATGGGGGCGCCTGTTTTGTTGAACTTAGATAGCACCGCCAGATCGCCTATTACCATCGGGCTGATGGAGCTGGAGGAGGGTGTTTTACCTATCAGTATTAGAAGGAGCCTGCCCGACGGGACAAGCCAGAATATTCCACTGCGACTTCTGGTAAAGAGGGAGAAGTGGGAAACTGGGAAAGAAGGGCGCTGACCCAGAAAGCCCTATTCTCACTCGAAGATCCTAAGAATTACGCGCAATGTCTGATGACCGACTGTCTTGCTGAACTGTTTCCTAAGCTACTGTTGACATCTCAGCTTCAGTTGTCTCTACACTATTCTGATTACTCGACATGGCACCTTATGAAGCGCGGCTAACACGGATGTTACGGAGCGGTTACCTTAATGGCCTTGGTCGGGCATTGCATCTCGCAAGCCATGCATACTATGCATGCAGGTTCGTTGACTGGGTCAGACTTTTTGTCTGAGAGCGTATTGCCCGGTGTCTCCGTCCCGTCAAAGACAGAAACCGGACAGACCGATATACAGATTCCATCAGCATTACAACAGTCAAAGTCCACAGCGACATTTGTGCCGTGAATGCCGAGTTTCTGGGGCGACTGGACATCACCCCACACTTTATGGCCGGCGTGTTCACCACTAGCTTTTAGCTTCTTCTGGAAGTCGGGATCTATAGGCAAGCATCACTCACCCCCTCGCAGAAGATGATTCTTCTTGATATTATTTCGCGTAAGCCTCCACAAGGTCTCTCTCAGTGACGATTCCTACTGGTGTCTCTTTCTCTATAACAACGAGACTGCCGACGTGTCTTTCGCTCATTATCTTTGCCGCGTCTTCCATCGAGGCTTCAGGATATATTGTCAAGACCGTAGTAGTCATAACATCTGAGACATGGAAGTATTTTTGGTATTCCCGGTAGGCTATTTCAGAGATCGTTGGAAACTCGTTGGCAAGATTACGAAATTCTTTCGAGGCCACTTTCTCACCCGGTTTTGGCGTGAGATTGCTAAGAACCGTTTATCAAGTAAGATTGTTTGGTCTTTGCTATTATTGTTTTTCTCCTGAACGGGATCCGGCCTAAAGAAACTTGACGAGTTTCTAGTGCAGCAAAATCGTGCAGTTCTCTCTTATAGGTGCTCCAAAAATAATACGCCTCGTATTTGAATTAACCTTATCTCTGAAGGGGGCCCCCTATGGATACCCGAAGGCTGATCTACTGCCCTAATTGTGGAAAAGTCACACGAGACGATAGGGCTTTGATATGTGACTATTGCGGCTGGCCGCTCGTAGTGGCTTAGCTTCCTCAGGTTCTCCATTAGCGTTCCCTACCCAAGCCATGATGATCGAGGTCGCAAAGATCTCTGGAAAAACCCTCAATCGGTTCACGCTAGAATCTGCCCTTTTTTTTCTGAACCTCGAAGAGAGGCGACTATCATTGATCTGATTTGAAAGAATCCTGAAGTGATGCCGAAGATCCAGAGAAGACTGGAAGCTACGGTCCGCTGCGTGTCTACAGTCAGATCTACAGCTGTGTGATGACTGCTGTATTGTCTAATTACATGACGCGCGCGTCGACTTGCGCCTATTCATCCGAATTGCCATGACGTAGGCGTCCTCACCATTGTAGTAGTACCGAGGTATTCTCTTGACGATCGTAAATTCAAGTTTCCGGTACAGACTAATTGCCGGTTCATTTGTAATCCTGACCTCCACAAAAGCCTCTGAGTAGCCGTAACTTGCAAGTGCTGAGATCGCAGAGAGCATGAGTGTGCCACCGATTCCTATTTTTCTATACTCCGGTACGACTGCGATAGAGACGACATGGCCTTTTTTGGCGGGTCTTAAGTGAGCAAAGTCCGAGAAACCTGTCTCCAGTCGACACATGATGTACCCGACAATTCTCGCTTCGAACTCTGCGACCAGAAAGGCATCAGGGTAGTTCTTGCAGATATCGAGGAAAAAATAACTGCTGTAATTCTCTGGCAGGCAGGTTCTATTTATCTCCATAACCGTTGCGAGGTCTTCGGCGGAGAATCTTCTGATCTTTACCTCGGAGTGCAGGTTCATCTCGCTATCGCGGCTGTGATTGGAAATCGTTGATATAAGGCTTTAACTCAATTCGAAAGCTTGCCTGGCTTTCAAAGTTGAGGTTGTTGTCACTAGACTTATATTACAAGAGCTCAGCGGTTAGCGCTATCAATGCCTGAGGAGAACTTAACTTGAGCAATTATGCGCCCTCCCAGCCCACTTATGCAACACAATACTCCTTGGCTGATTTGAAGACCATAGTGAGTCAAGATTTCAACATAACTGACGCATTTATCGATGTGACAGGAAACCCCACATTCATCATAGCGGTCGAACCTCTGAAGGACAAATTCAAGGCTCTGGCAAATCAGCTGTCATCCCTTGGACTTCTGCCGATGGTTAGGCGTGGAGAAGCTAACTATGTGCTTAAGCTTTTTAGCAAACCTCCCATCAAGGCCGGCAGAAGAGGACTCAGCCCAGTTCTTTTCATTGTGACCTTGGTTACGATCTTCATCGCTGGTTACCTATTGTGGATCGGTAATCCCCTGTGGAGTCAGAGGCTGATGCCCAAAGCAAACCCCTACCTTCAAGCGGCAATATATACCGCCTGTCTCGCAGGGATAATAGGCTCCCACGAGTTGGGACACAAGCTCGTGTGTAACCGACATGGCTTGGCGGCATCAACCCCCTATTTCATACCGGGCTTTCCACCATTCGGAACATTTGGAGCAATTATCTCTCTCAAGAGTCCGCCCACTAACAAAGATGAACTCTTCGACATAGGGCTTGCCGGCCCATTGGCTGGGTTTGTAATCATGATTCTCGTCACCTTTCTGAGTATGGCTCTCGGTGTATCAATTCCAGAGACGCAGGCCGCCTCTCTTGAACAGCAGAAGCTGGTAGGTTCGGTTTCTTGGCCCGGTTCGCCTCTCCTATTCTCAGGAATATTCTGGATTGTTGATGCACTCAGGATTTACACTTTGCCGCACGGCTGGACTCTTGTGCTAGGACAGACCCTCTTCGCTGCTTGGGTAGGTTCTCTCGTAACTTTCCTGAATCTTCTGCCAATATGGCAGCTTGACGGCGGTCATATCTCGAGAGCTGTATTCGGTTCTAAGGGACACAGGATTACATCTATAATTGGTCTCGCTGTCCTTGTTGTGAGTGGTTACTGGTTTTTCGCACTATTCCTTATACTACTCATGACGGCAAGCAGACATGCTTGGGCGGGCGCAGAACCACTTGAAGACATCTCCCCTCTGTCAAGATCGCGAGCCTTATTCTACCTAATAGTGCTAGCAATACTTGCTCTTACGTTCGTAACCCCCCCGGGCTGAGTCGACGGTTAGATTGTGCATTCTCTGCGGCCAAATCAACTGTCTAAACAAAGAAGTCACATGTAGACTGCTTCTCGGGCTTCTGAAAAGCACGCGCGAATGCAAGAAAATATCCGTGCACAATCTTCCAGATATCGTTGGATTGCCAACTGTGACTGTGAAGGGTGCGGTTGAGCTGTTGGCAAAAATGGGTTTGCTTTCATGTGAGGGCTCAGCGATAGAAGTCACACGCGAAAACCGTCTCAATCTAGCTTTAGAGGGCATTAAGGCGGGAGTAAATCTCGAAAGGGTCTGTGGAAGTCTATCCTTTAGTGAGTTTGAAGATGTTGGAGCTGAGGCCCTTCGTGCTAACGGCTTTAAAACCTTCACAAGATTCGTGTTCAGGCATGCCGACAGAAAATATGAGATAGACCTCATTGGAAGAAGAGACTCGACGACGATCTGCGTCGACTGCAAACACTGGAGATACGGTCTGTTCACTAGCCGCCTTCTCAATGCCGTGAAGAAACAGATTAGCCGGACAGAGGCTCTGGTGAAGGAGCTTGATAGGTACGGGGAAATACTCACTATTCCGCCAGATCGCAAGACGATCTTTGTGCCCCTCATTGTTACATTGACCGAGAGTCAGACTAGCATGATCGAGGGAGTACCGATCGTGTCCGTACTAAAGCTCAGGAGCTTTCTAAGCGAATTTGACCTTTACTTGGACAATCTACTCCTGATACAAACCAAGCTGAACAAGTAAGAATCGCCGAGTATGAAGGCACTGTGATGAACATAGAGCTAGACGACAACTCAAAGTCGATAGACCTCGATAGAACATTATCGTGTGGTCAGGTATTTCGGTGGGCCAAACTCAATGGATGGTGGCTCGGGGTCCTCGACGACAAAATGATCAAGATAAGACAACAAGAGGATCGCTTGGAAGTTCGATCTTCCAATTCAATTCCGAAGACTACGATCACAAGCTACCTGCGTCTTGACGACGACTTATATGCCATCATCAAAGAGCTGTGCAAAGATAAAACATTTCGAACGATTGTAGCAGGAGTTCGAGGAATCAGACTTCTGCGCCAAGACCCCTGGGAGTGCCTGGTGTCGTACATATGCTCAAGGAACTGCAGAATCGTGATGATAAGGAAGGTGCTTAACACTCTCAGCTGCAGATTTGGACAGAAGGTTGTTTGGGATGGTTATATCGACTACTCCTTTCCAACAGCCGAGGCTGTAGCTCGAGCCAAGTTGGAGGATCTCATGAAGTGCGGGCTGCGCTACGGACGAAGACAAGCTCTGGAACTTAGAGAGATGGCCAAGCTCGTTTGTGAAGGCGTAATCGACTTCGACAAGTTAAGAAAGATGCCCTACGACGAAGCTAAGTCAACTCTCATGTCTTATGATCATGGCGTTGGAAACAAGGTATCCGATTGTATCCTGCTCTTCTCTCTCGAGAAGCTTGAGGCCTTTCCAGTTGACGTGTGGATTGCCAGAGCACTTGCCCAGCTCTACCACTTTCAGTTGGGCCGAAGACTTGCCAAACGAATCAGAGATGGTCGACATCTAACTGTTCGAGACTACAAGATCCTAAGTGAGTTTGGCCGAATGCATTTCGGCCGCTACGCGGGATATGCGCAAGAGTATTTGTACTACTGGAGGCGACTTCAACAAAACGTCTGCAAGTAGGAATAAGCAGTATCCAGCGATGCTTGGAAGATCTAACTGTAACATCAGAACTGCTTGGAAGAGAGCATATTGATATGACGTCAAGAGTGAAAAGACAAGAGCGAAGAGAAAACGCATTTATAAACTCAGGCCCTTTCTAGATTACAAATAGAATAAGGATAGTGGCGACATGTACCTCATCGGTGAAGCCTTAGTCGGAAAAGAACCTGAAATTGCACACGTGGATCTATTGATTGGTACCAAGGAGGGGCCAGTTGGCCAAGCATTTGCCAACAGCTTTGGGAACTATTCCGCTGGTCACACGCCGCTTCTGGCGGTAATTAGGCCCAACCTTCCATCGAAGCCCTACACACTTGTGGTTCCTAAGGTCACTGTCAAGGACATATCTGAGGTTGCGAAGATCTTTGGTCCTGCTCAGGCTGGTGTCGCCAAGGCCATTGCGGATGCCGTGGAAGAAGGACTTATTCCGAAGGATGTGGTCGAAGACTGGGTCGTTCTATGCAGTGTCTTCGTACACCCTGAGGCAAAAGACTACCGAAAGATCTACCAGTATAACTACAGCGCTACGAAACTCGCAGTCAGAAGAGCCTTAAATAAGTATCCGACTATCGAGAAGATTATCTACGATAAAGACAGGGCGACGCACCCCATCATGGGCTTCAGAATTCCGAGACTCTGGATGCCGCCTTATCTCCAGATAGCTCTAGACATACCCGATCTTGAACGGACGAAGCGGATAATCTCCGAAGTACCGAGGAGTGACAGGGTAATATATGAAGCCGGTACTCCCCTAATCAAGAAGTACGGCGCTAGCGTTATTCAAGAACTCCGACAGGTTGCAAAGGATGTCTTCATCGTGGCAGACCTCAAGACTTTGGATGTTGGCCAAGTCGAAGTCGACCTTGCATTTGAGGAAACCGCCGACGCAGTCGTGGCTTCAGGTCTTGCATCGCGTGATACGCTTGACAAATTCATCTATGAGGCAAGAAGGCTTGGAATATACGCGATAATTGACATGATGGACGTCGCCGACCCGATGAAGATTCTTGAGTCGCTCAAGGAACTACCCGATGTTATAATACTCCACAGAGGAATAGATGAGGAGCGAGTAGGCAAGACAAGATGGGAACTCATCAAGGAGATAAAAACGAAATTCAAGAATTGGAAACTCCTCGTGGCAGTAGCCGGCGGAGTGGAGCCGAGCACTGTGACGGCCGCCATGAAGGCCGGAGCGGACATACTCATAGTCGGCAGATACATAACTCAATCAAAAGATGTCGAACACGCTGCCAAAGAATTCCTTGACCAAATCGGTCTAGACATGGACCTGTTCCGAGTGCACATCGAGTAGAACTTAGGAAATGGCCGCTTTCTAGGCCACTCCTATTCAAAGTGCAGGTGCGGATTCACCTGGGGGAGGGAAACCCTGGACGTTCTTGAAGCCATCAGAGGAAGACGGAGCGTAAGGAGCTTTGATGACAGGGGGGTCTCAAAAAATGACCTCGAGGAGATAATCAAATGTGGTACACATGCGCCAAGTGCAGGGAATGTCCAACCCTGGGAGTTCATTGTAGTTAGAGATCAGAAAAGAAAGAGTGCCCTTGCAGAAGCTGCTTTTCATCAGAGCTTCATCGCCGAGGCGCCCACTGTAGTAGTGGTTCTGGCGAACCAATCAAGGTCATCAAGGATCTACGGTCGCAGAGGTTCTGAGCTGTACTCTATACAGGATACCGCAGCCGCCATACAGAATATGCTTCTGGCAGTTCACAACAAAGGTCTGGAAGCGTGTTGGGTTGGAACCTTCGACGAGGCGGTCGCAGCAGACGCCGTACAAACCGACGACAAGGCAAAGCCTGTTGCGATAATCCCAATTGGATTTCCAAAATATGTGTCTGCTGCCACGCCGAGGAGAAGTCTTAGAGAAGTTATCCATGAAGAGGTTTACCGAGCTCAGTCTGTGTTTTGACAACCACAATTCCCTAATCCTGCGAAGACGAGCTATAATCGATTCGAGATGAAATACTCGATACTTGTGGAGACTTACGACAAGATAGAGGCAACCACCAAAAGGCTTGAGATGCGAGATCTGCTGGCGGGACTTTTCAAGAAGACGCCTAGAAATGTCATCCAAGAGACCGTTTATCTCATGCAGGGAAAACTGTATCCCGATTACATGGGTATCGAGCTTGGAATGGCCGAGAAACTCATAATAAAAGCAATCTCATTGGCCTCAGGCAAGAGGGAGGATGTTGTCGCAGCCAGCTACAGAACAACTGGAGATTTAGGAGAAACTGCTGAGAAACTTCTTGGAAAGAAGATGCAGCAGACCCTTTCGAAAAAAATCCTTAACGCGGAAGACGTGTACTCAGCATTTGATAAGATAGCGCGTGAAACAGGCTCCGGATCGATTGAAGCCAAGGTTAGACTGCTGTGCAGCCTCCTTAACGACGCGTCGCCCAGAGAGGCAAAATACATTGCTAGGATGGCTCTGGGTAAGCTGAGGCTTGGTGTGGCGGACATGACTCTGCTCGAGTCATTGGCCTTGGCCTACACAGGCAATGTTGAAGACAAGGAACAACTCGAGAGAGCATATAATATCTCCTCGGATCTCGGCCTCATCGCAAGAACCGTCGCTTCAGATGGCATTGACGGAGTGCTGAAGTTGAAGATTAGGGTAGGCCGTCCGATAAGGCCAATGTTGGCTGAACGTCTATCTGATCCAACAGAGATCCTTGAGAAGCTGGGTGGCAAAGCTGCCGCGGAGTACAAGTACGATGGATTGAGGATTCAGGCTCACGTAACGCATAAGTCTGCTTCCCTGTTCTCAAGAAGGCTTGAGAAAATCACGGATCAGTTTCCCGAAGTCGTCAAGCATGTCCGCGACTCTGTGAAACAAAAGGAGGCGATAGTCGAAGGGGAGTGCGTAGCTATTGACCCGAATACGGGTGATATGCTTCCTTTTCAAATGATTAGTCAAAGGAGGGGCAGGAAGTATGGGATTGAGAAGATGGTCGGAGAGGTCCCGGTTAAGGTCTTCCTCTTCGATCTGCTCTACGCTGACGGCGTCGACTTCACTATGAAACCGTATCCGCATAGAAGAGAAGCTCTGGCAAGAAGTATTACAGAAAACGAATCTATTGGAATGTCTGAGCGACTGGTGACTGACGACGCTCGAGAGATCGAGCAGTACATGGACAAGGCGGTTTCTGACGGTTGTGAAGGGTTGATGTTCAAGTCCATCGGGCCAGATTCGATATATCAGGCTGGGGCGAGAGGCTGGCTATGGGTAAAGTACAAAAGAGCATACAAAGCTGAGATGGCCGATACAGTAGATCTAGTTGTGGTTGGAGCTTTTCACGGCAAAGGCAAGAGAGGCGGAAGTTATGGCGCACTCTTACTAGCCGCCTACGATGAGAATGAGGACATGTTTCGGACAGTGTGTAAATGCGGCTCCGGTTTCACTGACCAAGACTTGGCAGAACTTCCAAAGAAACTCAGGCCATTTCAGACTTCGCACAGACACCCGAGAGTTGACTCGAAACTCGAAGCAGATGTTCTGGCTCGTTCCGAACATGGTTCTCGAAATTATCGGCGATGAAATAACTCTTAGCCCAGTTCACAGTGCGTGTGTGGGGGTAATTAGGCCAAATAGTGGGCTTGCAATAAGGTTTCCCAGATTTACGGGGAAATACAGATTGGACAAGTCTCCAGAAGATGCCAGCACAACAAAAGAAATTCTGGAGATGTATAACAATCAGCTAAAGAAGCTCTCCGCATAGCGGGCTGAGCAGGCTTAGTATGAACAGTCGATAAATGTAAGTTGTTCGGACCTATTTGAGTCTAGATTTTGATTCTTTTTCAGAGATCTTGGCTACTTTCGCGCGTAAGCTACTGGGCCAACAATTCAAGACCAAATATCGAGGACGGAAAAGAACGCTAGATTCACTGTGCGCCAGCAGGGTCAAGTTGATGTATGCAACGTTTGGTGAGGAATTCCTGAACCGTTCGACGAATGAGGAGTGCTCTATTCTATCCTTTGAATTCGCGAAAGGATTAACGTAACAGTATCGCCGACACACAAGCCGCTGTCGGCGTACTCTTCCCTAGTCATCACCCAGTTTACCTCGTTTGGAGACCTTCCTACCTGTTGAAGGCCTATGGGGATCGCTGAAACAGCCATGTGTATCGACTCCGAGATTTGTCTTTCCAGCGGTTGATTGATTGGGGAGATTATCGGTCTTTGCGGCTGGTCAGGATTGTCCTGATGAAGCTCGATAACTACTAGGATTTTGAGGTCACTTTTCTGTGAGATAGTTTTGACATTCCCAGTCTTTTCTAGTTGCATCTCAGTCTACCTTTTTGACGCATTGGTATTCTCTCTCGCATTCTTGGATAAAAACCATGTTGCCCTACTCCTGATTGAAATTGCCCAAGCTGACTGAGAGAAGATAGAGCCATATTGTAGTTGAGACCCCGAGCCCGATTATGACCAGCGCTGCCCTGACGTAGTCTCTCGCCTTTGTATGCTCTCTGAACCCAAGTTCATCAAGCAATAGGATGACAAATCCCAAAGAAACACACATCACGACGAATTGTGGACTGAAGAATACGTTTTCCCAAAACCCCATCTCTCAAGAACCCCATCAGAATGCTTTGCATGTCGATGTCGGCTAAAGACATTTAGGTTTAGTGTGCCACTGCAGTGTCATTAAGTAGCTCCTTCAAATGTATGAGTCAGTTGTCTCTACTCACGGTAGGTTAGATATTCATGGAAGAAAGACCCTACAAGCTTGAGAGACTCGTCTTCAGAAGCCAGTCCCAGAAACTGATCGGAACACTCCTAATCCCGGCAGAGACGAAGGTGCTCCCTCTAGGAGTTCTAATCCTGCACGGGTTCCCCGGCGTGGCGCCGATACTGTATGATCTTTCCTCATCACTTTGCCAAGAGGGTTTTGCTCCTATGATCTTCCACTACAGGGGATGTTGGGGAAGCGGCGGACGGTATAGCTTCCTAGGTGCTCTGAAAGACGCGCAAGAGGCTCTAGCGGTGTTGGCTCAAAGGAAAGACGTCGATGCAAGCAGACTTGCTACTGTAGGCCACAGCTTTGGCGGACTCGCGGCGATCCAAACCGCTGCACAGAACAACAGTCTCAAGGCCGTGGCAGCGTTATGCCCGGTTGCCAGCCTCAAGGAAGACATTACTGGTCTTCACAGTAAGACCATTTTGGCTAGAGGATTGCCATTTGTTTCAGGGTTGGGGATGACCAACGCTCTTAAAGAATGGAAGGCTATTGCCGAGCATTATGACCCAATCTACTGCGTAAACAGAATTTCGCCACGACCTTTCTTGTTGATACATGGAGACAAAGATGACATTATACCGATTAGCTGTTCAACCAAACTCTTTTCCAGAGCTGAAGAGCCGAAGGAAATTGTTGTCGTGAATGGGGGGGATCATATCTTCTCGGGAAAACATAGGATGGTTGTAGGGAAGACTATAAGTTGGCTTAAGACAGCCATCTCTCTAGAACAGTGATGATCTTAGTCTGTCGCTAGAATTCTCGTGACGAGCGATTGCCTGCACGCGTGGTTTCCAACTGCGCATGCCTATCTAATGTCGTGCCAATAACAAAAACAAAAAAATGGAGGGATTGAGATCCCTCAATACTTGGTTGGGTTTTTGGAGATCCCTAGCATCTCTCTTGCTTCGGTTGGGGTGGCTACTGGCCTGTTGAGTTCTTTGGCTATTCTGACTGCTCTTGCAACGAGCTCCGCGTTACTCTTCGTTTTGACGCCTCTTGCATAGTAAACATTGTCTTCCATGCCGACCCTAACGTGCCATCCCATAATCATTGCAAACGTTGTCAGAGGAAGTTGGTGGGTACCTATCCCTATGATGTTGAACATCGTGTTAGGAGGTGCAAAGGCGGTCTGATTCATAACGTGCCAAGGTGTTGGAGGTGTGGCACCCTGCATTCCGGGAACGAGACAGACCCAGTATGGTTGTTTGAGAAGCTGTTTGCTTATCAGGTTATCAATTAGCGACCAGTTACCATCGGCAAATGTCTCCATCTCGGGCTTAACGTTGCGGTCGAGCATCTCCTTCGCAAATCTCTCAGTATCAGTGTAAGAGTTCTTGAAGACTGTCTCGACAACTTGATCCTCTCCTCTGCCCTTGAGGGCACCAGTCCGTGCTCTCACCAGGCCCCTTTGAACCATTGTGCCCATATTCAGGCTACACATTTCAGGATTGGCATAGGCAGCCTGAAGCCTTTCCTCAAGGCTCATGCCGGGTCCTCCGCCGGTGGTGTTGTTGATGATTATGTCTGGGCAGAGCTCTCTGATCCTCTTGTTGATGTCATAGTAGATCTCTTTAGAGCCTACAGCATCAGCATATCCTTTCTTGGGATCCCTCGCATGAACGTGAACTACCGAAGCGCCTGCCTCATAGGCCCCGAAGGTTGACTTTGCTTGCTCGTCTGGCGTCTCTGGAAGACCTGGATTCGCTTCCTTACCCTGCCAACCTCCAGTGATGGCACAAGTTATTATGACGGGAGGCATCTCAAATTTCTCATGCAGTCTGAGGTATTCCCTGGGGCTTGAATAGTCCCATGTCAGTTTGTAGGTTTTACTCATATCGATACGCCTTGGTTCCCTTCAACAAAGAGAAGGCATATTAAGCTTACCCAAAAAAAAATCGAAAAAGAACACCACTCAGTTTGTTTGGAATTCTCAGGGATTAATTGTCAGATTTGATGAATTCATTGAATGAGTTAGGAATGAAGGTGATTCGTCGACTCTATCCGGCTGTATCAAAGCAAAGGTACGCTATTAAGTGGTCCTTCTACGAGAAGTATCCCTCGATATTGGAAAATTAAAGCAGGTGCCATATGCACCCTAGCAACAAGGTTCAACGGGCTCCTCGTTGACCTAGTCTGTAGTCATTGGCAGAGCAAGAAAAAAGAAGGAGGTTTTACTCCTCAATACTTGGTTGGGTTCTTGGAGATCCCCAGCATCTGTCTTGCTTCGGTTGGGGTGGCTACTGGTCTGTTGAGTTCTTTGGCTATTCTGACTGCTCTTGCAACGAGCTCCGCGTTACTCTTCGCTTTGACGCCTCTTGCATAGTAAACATTGTCTTCCATGCCGACCCTAACGTGCATCCCCATGATCATAGCAAAGGTTGTCAAAGGAACCTGATGAACACCTATCCCTATGATATTGAACATGGTGTTTGGTGGAGCGTAAGCAGTCTGATTCATCAAATGCCAAGGTGTTGGGGGTGTGGAGCTGCCCATTCCGAGGACCAAGCAGACCCAGTACGGAGGCTTCAGCAATTGTTTGCTTATCAGATTATCTATCAAGTACCAATTGCCGTCACCGAATGTCTCCATCTCAGGCTTAACGTTGCGGTCGAGCATCTCCTTCGCAAATCTCTCAGTATCAGTATAAGTGTTCTTGAACACGGACTCGACCGCTACGTCTTGGTCTCTGCCTGTGAGAGGCGGCTTTCGGGCCTTATAGAGACCCTTCATACAAAGTGTACCCATGTTCAGACTGCACATTTCAGGGTTGGCAAAGGCCGACTGAAGCCTTTCCTCAACAGTCATTGTTGGTCCTCCGCCGGTGGTGTTGTTGATAATTATGTCTGGGCAGAGCTCTCTTATCCTCTTGTTGATGTCATAGTAGATCTCTTTAGAGCCTACAGGATCAGCATATCCTTTCTTGGGATCCCTCGCATGAACGTGAACTACCGAAGCACCTGCCTCGTAAGCCTCAAAAGTTGATTTGGCCTGTTCATCGGGTGTTTCTGGAACGTTTGGGTTTGCTTCCTTTCCTTGCCATCCGCCAGTGATAGCGCAAGTTATGATAACGGGGGGCATCTCAAACCTCTCATGAAGCCTCAGGTATTCGCGGGGGCTTCCATAGTCCCACGTCAGCTTCAACTGTTTACTCATTTCAATACGCCTTTCCGATTCAACTTTAACAAGGGGAATAGATATTATTTGCGTTGTCTATGAGCCCTGAAGATCTGCTAACAACACCTACTAACTCGTTTTTACGAGAGGTTAGTAGTTGGTGATTTCGATGCCTACTGCTTGCAGGCGATGCGGACTCGAAAATTGCCAAGGAGCACTTTTCTGTGGACGTTGTCGTTCAGCCCTTCGAGCCGCCACAAGCTACGATTTGTCCGTTGAGGATTTTGTTACCGACGGAGATAGGAGAGCTCTGGGAATTCTGAAAGCCACAGGACCAATTCTTCATTTGGTACATTCAATGATAGTCGAGCCACGGCTGAAAAGGTTCAATGAAAAATTGTCTCGGAGAAATGTGACTTCAAGGCCTAATTCCTTAGTTGAATCTGTGGCAACGGATTGTGCGAATACTCTTGGCTTGGACTTCTTACCGATGGTATATGTAGGTGATATTGGTCATGAGAATGCGTTTACTACCGGGACTGACTCCAAAGCCACTGTATTCATCGGTCAATCCCTAGTGGATCGCCTTTCAATCGATGAGTTGCGTGCGTTACTAGGTCATGAGATGGGCCATATTAAGAGTCGTCACTTGGTATACCATTCGACTGCAGAAGTCCTGGCACAAGGGATGGCATTTTCAACATATGCTTTCGGTTTGGGCTCGATCTCGATACCTTTGAGGTTGGCTCTATTGGCTTGGCAGAGGGAATCAGAATTCAGTGCTGACAAAGCGAGCCTGATAGCTGCAGCTAGCTTCACATCAGTAGCTGCAATGTTTGCAAAGATAGTAGGTGTGGATGAGATCATCAACTCTGATACGGGTTTCTCCTCAATCCTCGAGGCTTTTCAGAGTCACCCCAATCATCTGGATAGGCTTAGAGCAGTAAGGAAATTCGCTGAATCAGCCGAGTACTCGGAGATCGTGAGAAAGTTGAATCAAAGAAAGATGTTCGAAAGAGCTTTCGGTGTGACTTGCAGGTTTTGTGGAGGATCTAAACAGGTCGAGGAGATTTTTTGTCCAAGCTGCGGGCGATCCCTTGTCTGAGTCTGTCCAAGAATGCGTGGACGTCGTCTACGCCCTTTTCGCATACGCACCACTCTACTAGGTAATTGCGACGCTATTGGCTGTCAATCCAGGAAAACTTGCGCTGGAGCGTCTTTGGATAGTATTGTTTCCAGTCGAATTCGACCTTTCTTCCCCAATCCCTGTAGACTCTAGGGTCAATGTAGCTCTTGAGTGATGTCTGTAGGTTATAGTCTCGGGTGACCTTCGTCTTTCTTAGTTCTGTGTCGGCCTTTTCGATATTCTCCATAGTCTTCCTTGTCTTCTTCTTTGTAGTCTTCAGTTTGTGCAGTCTCTCTGTTTTTCTCTGCAGGGTCTTCTTCCAATTCTTCGGGAGTTTTCTCTTGTGGTTGCAGACGATTGCTGCTTGCAGGTTGGCCATGGTTGCCGCGTATTTCTTCACATGATCTGGTGCGGACTTTTGGATAGCTTCTTGGTTCAGATACTCTCGAACGGTGGTTGTTGCATGGTACGTTCGAAAGACCTTTGCTGTGAGGCCTGGGACCGCCTCGCTCAGGAATTGTGCGACAGTGTCAGAACGAATCCCTTTGAATATCGATGAGCCGCTGTTGTCTACGAACTCCTTGAGATTCTCTGCTACTGCCTCAGGCAGTTGTATATCTTTGTGCCATCTTACAGAGTCTTTGCCCAGAAAATCGAAAGTTGCTAAGTTATCGGGGCCGATCTTGATGTGGCTGGACCTGAGGGTCGTCGCGCCGACAGTGTCAGCTTCATCTCTATCCTTTTCATCTCCGACACGAAGCTTCAAGGCGTCTATAAGATAGCAGACTGTGGCAGTTTTGCGTTTCTTGAGGTCTTCTCCCTTTAGATTTGCCATTATGTGTTGCCGTACGTGCTCTATCGTCTTCTCAAGTTCTTTTGCCTGGTTAAACTTGTCCTTATCCCTGTTCTGCTTGACCGTCGATGTGTCAGCTAGCCAGACATACTTCTCGTCACCACGGAGCTTGTCATCCCACTTTGCTACCCACATGTAGTCTGGTTCCCAGACTATCTCCTTCCAGTCTCCCGGCGGTTTTGGCGCATCGGGAGATAGATTCAGAATTATATCATGTTCCTTGGGCCCCTTTTTCCATCTGCCTCGTAGAGGGTGTTTACCTCGACCCATGAATATGCAAGAAGGTTCAGCCAAGTAGCTTGCTATTTCGACCCTTTGTCCATCAACGATCGCGAAGCCGAATTGTTGTTTGTTTGCTTCTCGGATTGCTTTCCTAGCCTCCGCCTCTTTCTTTTTCTCCTCTTTGCTCTTATTGAGTTTGACCTCTTTATCATGTTCAATGATTCGTAGAATATCGGTGAAATCTACTCCTTCTGGGGATAGATCGCCTTCTAGACCCAGAGCTTTAGAGAAATCCTTTAAGAAGTTCCTTACGAAGACCTTGTCTTCGACGTATTCGGTACCCGATTTTTTGGCAAATGCAACAGCCATCTCCTCCTGTTCAGGTGTCAGCTGGACCCTTTTTCCTTCTACCATTATGCTTAGGACTTTTGCCTCGTATTTGGGTGTCATTATCCCGCTATGAATGAGTTCCCGCATTACTGACCTCTCGTTAGAATCTGAATATTGAGTTCCTGGACTGTTTTGTTGCTCCAATCCAAGAGTGCTCAGATTTAAATTTCTTGCCTGACTCACAATGAGCTACTTTATGATCAGATGTTACTGATTCGTCTGCGGTTGGGGGGTCCATTTCTCGCGGATGAACTTTTGGATTCCAGATGAGTCTAGTGGTCCAACTAGGACCTTCCAACCTGAGAGTTCCTCCAACTCACCGCTCAACCTCGCAGCTCTTCCAGGAATAATTAGTTCCTGGCGGCTTACCTTCTCTTTTGCCTTTTGTTGCTCCAGTGCTTGAGAGATCTTCTCAGCTGTTAGTTTCCTTCCGGCAACGGCGCTCTCTACTGAAAGTCCTTCGGTGTCGACTACCATCAGATAACAATCAAGCCCAAACGATTCGATGTCAGTTACCACAGTATAGTACGTTAATGCGAAGTTTGTAGTAACCAGGATAGGCGAATTTATATCTGGTTTACCGAGCGCTTTGATTCCAGCCTCGACAGCGACAGGCTTGCGCGGATCCGTGTAAAGGTTTTCTCTGAGTATCAGGTTTGGAAGGAGAACCCATCCTTCCAAGCTGTGAAGTATAACTAGGTCTGAGTACCTTGTGATCAAGAGTGAGGTCAAGTAGGACTCGCGCCATTTCACGATTTCAGGGAGTTCGCTCTCACTCATCCAGACAACCATAGGGATACCGATTATGGGGTAACCAAATAGTTCATCTTCATACTTGCAGGCAGCCAGTCTCAGTGTGCTAAAATTCGATATCGTATTTGCTAGGCCTTCTCCGGAGAATGTTCCAGGATCAAGAGCGATGTCCTCGACTCCATATTCCTTGAGGGTCTTGACGAGTGATCGAAGTTCGTCGAGTCCATTTGAGGTGGAAGCCACGACGGGGCTCTCATACATCAAGGCAAGTTCTGCCATATTCTTCCAGTTGGTTGTGTCCGCGGCGTAGATCAAGGGCCTTCTTCCAGATGCGGCAGCCAAGCCGGCCTCAGCAACTTCCGGATTCCTAGAGCAGAGGATAATCGGTAAGTCCGTCCGTGCAACTATCGTCTTCACAATCTTCGCGAAAGTCTTCGGATCGCCCGAGACACCTCTTACCGCTAACGCGTCAAGCTTGAGATCCTGTCCAATGTATCTGTATGTGAAGGATCCAACCTTTTCTATGCGGGTCAAGAGCTCGTCTTCGGGCATCTCATCTGATATATCGATCGCGACGGCTGTCGGATTGTGGTAAGCGAATTCATGTCGGTATAGGACGTATTTGCCGCCGATCTTCAGTTGACGGCCGGTCCCCCCTATGGTCACTTCTCTTACCGGGGGTTTGAGCATCTCCCACAGCTTCTCGAAGGCGGGCTTGTATTTCTCTTGTAGAATTGGAGGGCATTGGTTGAGGCTCGCTTCTCGATTAACTAACCTAGTCGCAAATGCCATGCAGTTCTCTTCTCCGCACTCCTTACAGTTGGTCATCGGTAGAAGTCGCTGAACGTCTATTGGGCTGAGTCTCTTCCTTGCCATTCTAGTCACCGCGAATTCGCAGTCCAATCCAGTCCTGGGAAGTTGACAGGTTGACGTCGTGTTGTCGATGAAGCGGCCACGGAGTCCACTTCTCGCTAGCAGTCATGTATTGGATAGTGTCTTTGAGAGTCTTGACAGCCGCAGGGTGCATCATCATGAAATAATCCACTCCGGCTAGAAGGAGAGTGAGGGCAGTGATCGTTTCCCATATCGGGCCTCTAAGTTCTGTCGGCCCCCATTCTGGAGGCAGCTTCATCCAGGCTTCACGCGCAGCCCAGGCATTCGTGGTCCCAGAGGCCATCGGCTGCGCGAGCTCGGTATCTCCCATCAAACCGGCGAGTCTTGACCGCTGCATAGTCGTGAACGCATAGTCAAGGCCGTAGCCGAGGGCTGCCGTGGTTGTATCGATGATTATCTGGTCTTTCGGCAGAAACTCGAAGAGTTTGCGGTTAAGTTCTCTGGCCTTGTTCATGTCCATTGGTGTAAAGGCGATCACAACATGCCCATTATTCTTCATGGCTTCAGCCATTTTCTTGATATCCATATCTAATGTAACCGAATTGAAAAGTAGCCTTTCGCCCTTCGCCATCTCGGCAACTCGCGTGAAGACTTCAAGATCCTTTTGTGCGTCTCCACAGCCTCCGATTGCAACAGGGACTTTGACAGCTTGGAGGATATTCTCGACGGTCTTGGATGCTTCCTCGGGTGACGTGTCCTTGACCATAGGGTCGATACTTGTAAGGTGAATGTTTATCATTTCAGCGCCAAACTTCTCAACGGCAAGTCTCGCCCATGCTGCTGGATCCTCTAGAACATCTGAGAAGTGCATCTTGACGGGTTTTGCAAGGGGGATCTTTGCGTCGAATACATCTAGGGATATGACTGGCGGGTTCTTCATCGTTTGGTTGAGAAGCTGGAATGGTGGTGTGGTTTCTCCTCCTATTGTAAGTGACCGATCACGGCTTCCCCCCTTCAGCCTTTGTGGCCCCTAGTTTGACCTCGACTATCTGGGTAGTATAGTTCACAGAAGGGACAGTGAAAATCTCACGGATAAGCTCAGTCGGCCTCTGAGTCAAAACCTCCTCTGTGACCCCTGTTAGGGGCGCAGAAAACTGAGGCAGAACCAGCTCTAGCTCATCCACATTGAGTTCCACGTCATGAAGTTCAATCTCTTGAAATTTCCCCAGTAGGTCAATCAGATTGGGCGGTATCTTTGCCAGTGCCTTCTTCAGGTTGCTTTCATTATTGTCCATGTCTATTCGCCCTCTCGGGACACCCTCAAGATCATCTTCTTCGCTGTGATCTTTGCCCCTTTGAGTATTATCTTGACTCCAGCGCCGGGCACGCCAGTCGGAACGGCAGTGATGACCCCCTTCCTTGGTTGTTTCGTTGAGGGTTCTGGCGGCTTTTCTTTCGGGGGCTCCACCCATCTCTGTACAACAGGGTGATTCTTTGACTTGAGAGAATCTCTTAGTTCCTCAAGTTTCTGGACGTCCTTCTCTGTCAAAATCTTCTGTTCGAGTTCCTGGGGAATAAATGCCTTCACCCTTTCCTTGACTGTTGAAGGCACCCATACAATTCTCTCCCATCCACCATCAGCTTGGAGAAACTTGGGCGATCTCATATACTCTATCGAGATACCGTGAAAGCCCTCGATCTGCCTGCCACCTGCCGTTGAGTCCGCCATCGTTGAGAAGGGCAACCCGTTGATGGTTGGGCCTTTAAAGTCCCTGTGGACGATGCCGAATCCATCGACCTCTGGTATGTAGAATGCAATGGCCTCAAAACATCCACATGAGGTATGCGGATAACCAAAGGCTGAGTACAGGTAGACGCGTTCTACGTCGCCAAGGGATTTATCCTTAGCAACTCGATTAACCCCTGAGAACTCTCCCTTCAGTGAATCTACAACATCGCCTCTTTCAATTGCGAAGACGGGCCCTTTGGGGTCGACCTTTGCCGCTGCCCTCCCGTCAAACCAGCTTATGGCTCCACAATTCGCGTATCTTTGAGGCGTTATTACGCAAATGTGGCTCGGAGCGAAAGACTGGCACAGAGTGCAGCCGTAGAAGTAATCAACCTCTTCGTCCTTAAGTCCCCTTGCCTTGGCGTCTCTTTCGTCATATACCTTCAGGGCTTCTTTCTTGAATTCTTTTACTTTTTCGGGATCCGTTGTGAATGTCATCTGTATCTTCTTGATGATGGGAAGTTCACTCTTGAACAGACGCATAAGTATCTGTCCAAGAAAAGTGAAGCTGTTGAAGCCTTTGTCGAATGACTTCTTGTTCAGTCTTATCCAGATATCGTATCTCTGGTTCAGATGCATTACGCCTTCGATGTAGTTACAGTAGTAATGGATGCGCCTTTCAATTACCCCTTCCAAGTCTTGTTCAATCTGTTCTCCAGCAACCTCGATCAAAATCCCTAGGGGCGAGCCTGAACCTTGGCTTAGCTCCTTTATGTCAGGGCCAAGAATGACGATCTTTCCGTCTTCAACATCATTTGACTGCCTGGCCTTGACTAGCTCGAACTTGTCTTGTATTTCAGTTCCGCCGAATTCAACTTGCATATCGGCCTTTCTGACGCGTTCCCCTTCGTAGATGACTCCAACATCAACCGGCATATCTTTGAACATTGACACTATTTATCCCTCCAACCTCACCCTGGGACAAGAGCTGACTCTTCCAGCAAAATCATCCGTGAAATGAGGACAGCGTATGGAATGTGCATCGCAACGGAAGAAAGAATTCAAAAGCTTCCACTGTGATGGTGCCATTGCTACAAGAACGAAACGAGTGATATTTATTGTTTGGGTAAAAGACGCGGGCGTTTTATGCCTCAATCTTTGATTTGTAGGAAAGGACAAACTTAACCAGAATAGGCTTCGGTTAGGATTTTAAATCAACATGCAGTTCAAATTGAGGTTCTCTCGCCAGAATTTGAATGCACTCACTAGCTTATTTCAAGCCAGACCAATTACGTAGCGTTCGCCCTACGAAGGAAACATTAATTCAGACCTTGATCATTCTCAAACAAGGAAGTTGCAGCATTTGAATCAGAAACTCGTATTATCGATCTCTGGTAAAGGAGGATCAGGAAAGACTACGGCCGCTGCACTTATGCTGAAGAATCTGATTGAAAATGACCACAAGAGTATCCTGGTTATAGACGCTGATCCTGCTACGAACCTCCCGGATGTGTTGGGGGTAAGGATTGACAAGACTGTCGGCATGGTCGAGAGTGATCTGAAGAAGAAGCTTGAGCGGAGCGAGATCCCGGTCAGTGTAACAAAGAAGGAGGTCTTAGAAGGGCAGATACACAGTATCCTCGTCGAAAGCTCAAGTTTTGACTTACTTGCGATGGGGAGATCTGAGGGCGAGGGATGCTACTGCAGCGTAAACTATCTTCTGGCTTCTATAATCGACTCGATCTCTAGGAACTATGACCTTACTATAATGGATATGGAAGCCGGTCTAGAACACGTCAGCAGAAGAACCGATCGAGATGTGGACATTATGTTGGTGGTAACTGACCCGTCTAGGATGGGGTTTCAGACAGCATCCAGAATCAGAGAGCTCGCAAAGGAGGTCCACATAGGGTTCAAGAAGATGTGTTTGGTCGGAAACCAGTTTCCCGCGGAGTCCGAGAAGGAACTGACGGCTAAGGCGGCGGAGATGGGTTTTGAACTTGCAGGTCTAATTCCAAATGACGCTGACATAGCATCTTTCAACACAACTGGCAAACCGCTTCTTGATCTACCGAGAGATTCTGAAGCTTTCAAGGCGATGCGCGATATTACTCAGAAGTTAGGGCTGCTCGATCTCAAGTAGTGCGAAGGCCGACCAGTAGCTCATCTTGCGCGTGATATCACCAGATCAACTATTAGGTCTGAAATTGATTTATCCGTAGTCGTTTGAAGACCTCGCCAACCCGGCTGGGAGTTTATCTCCAATACAATTGGCTGAGGACCTTCATCGATCAAGTCGACACCAGCAATATCACATCCGATGGATTTGGCTGTCTTCACGGCGAGCTCCTCAAGGTCTCTTGAGGGTCCCATCGCTACCGCCTTTGCACCCAAACTGACATTTGTTTTCCAAGATCTTGCTACGCGACGCATAGAGGCAACCACTTTGTCACCTACTACAAAGGCTCTTATATCGGAGGTTCCATGCTCGACATATTCCTGAACATAGAGGACCTGTCTGTTGAACCGGAGTGTTCTAAATACCCTCTCAGCAACGTCAGCATCAGAAATTCTTGCTGCACCAATCCCCCTGGACCCGAAGATAGGTTTCACTATTGCGTCGCATCCGAAATTCCTGAACGCGTTCATGGCTTCTGAAACGTTCTCGGTGACGACCGTCTTCGGAACGGATATGCCTTCCTTTGACATGATTGCCAGTGTGTTGTATTTGTCTGCAGCCTTCTCTATTGATGATGGATGGTTAATTACAGCCATCCCTGTCCTGGCTAGTCTTTGCAGCATGTCAAGCCTGAAGATTATCTCTTCAAGCGAACCTCTGCCTATCGGTCTGACCAACAAAGCGCTTAGCTCTGCCACCAGATCTAATCCGCGAAAATCGACCGTCGGTGTCAGACGTACTCTCGCTGCAAGATCGCTGAAGCTGAAGCATACAGCATCGACGTTTCTCTTTTGAAATGATTTTCTAAGTTGTTGAGAACACCAGGCGTCTTTGTTTCGTGTAAGCAGTCCAACTTTCATGAAGGTAAACCGAAGGTTCCTTCGTCAACATGCCTATAAGTCTAGTTTTTTGCTTCATCTTGATAGTTGAAAAAACCTTGGAAGACACTACGTGCTTGAAATGAGGAAGGACGTGTCAGGTTGTCGAAGTATCGGACCTTAGCAGTGCGCTCAAGATACTGGAAGCCTGGAACAGATTACAGAGAGACAATAACAAGACTCGTTCGGGATCGTGCGCAAGACGGCGATGTAATAGTCGTCTCTGAGAAGGCGATTGCCATGGCTTCTGGCAGGATTTGCGACGAATCTAGAATTACGCCTTCATTCTCTGCTAGGCTACTCGCAAATTTCTGGATGCGCAAAGTCTGGGGATATTTTCTGGCGCCAGTTTCTAGGATGAGCCAAACGAATATTGAAAGTTTGAGGAGCTACCCCATCATCGAGGGTGCTGCCCACAAGCAGCTGGCCTTAGTCTACGCCGGTCCGTGGCAAGCACTTAGACACGGCTCTGAGGGCGGAATAGATGTTAGCAATGTTCCACACGCCTATGCCTGCATCCCCTTGTCAAGTCCGACTGAGGTCGCTGAAGCGATTAAGGCACATATTAGAAAAGCGTCAGGCCTAGATGTTGATGTCATGATATCCGACTCAGACAAGACCTATAGTTTCTACAACTTCCATATGTCTCCAAGGCAGAGTGCGATAAAGGGAATCAGGTGTCTCGGTCCTGTGGCCTTCACCGCTGGAAGATTTCTTAAACTGAGATCACGATCGACTCCTATTGCTTTTACACTGTCGAAGAACAATCCCGATAGGGCCCTCCGAATAGCTGCCGCATCGAATATTGCTAGAGGCGACGGAGCCGGAAAGACAATCTGGGAGATGGCCAGACGCTTTGGCGTTAGCATTACCGGAGTTAGCTGGGAGATGCTGGAAAGTGTGCCACACTACCCGATAACAATTGTACGCGCGCGTAGACAGTAGTCATATCGCCACGTAGATTAGGGTCTGTATCCTTCAAGGATCGCTACAGCCAACGATGAAGCGGTAAGGTCTGCTGTAGTTCCGGGGTTGAGCTTATGACTCCCGGACCTGAGCGTTTGATCCAATTGTGCGAGCCTGTTTCTTCCGGAAGCCGATGTTAGACCACCCATTGATAGTGCCTGTTCTGCCAGTTTCGATACTTCTTCGGCCCTTTGTCTGCCTGCTCTTCTTGCTATCAGGGTGTCAGGGGTCGTTGATAGGATCCTGAGAAAAGTATGTACTGTGGCGATATTGCAGTCATTTGTCTGCTTGATTTGGCTGATGAAATAGGGGTAGCCTGTTCCGAATGTTATATTGAAGTCTTGGACCCACTCTGAAGAGATTGAATCATATGTCGAAGAGAGCTGGAATATCTGCAGCAATGAGGTGCCCGAATTGATTATCTCGCTACGCGAACTCTCGATGGTTACGTCAAATCTTTTGACGGTTCCTAAACCACCTGCTCCAGCCATCCTGATCGCGTCATACACATTGTTTGCATCTTCAGAGGTAGTCGACCGAGTCACCTTAGAAACTACATTTCTCAGTTTCTCAGCGTTAGGTGATTTTCCCGACCACACATAGCCTGCAGCGACGGCGATCGGCATCAACAGGAGTATAGCTCCTAGGCTGGTATTTCCTCCGTGCTGCCATGCCATCATAGCGGCTACGGCATCGGCTATGAATTTTCCAACACCAACTTGTTCGAAACTGATTCTGCTGGATAATGCCTCGATTCCTCTGCGTGTAGCACCTCTCACAGCACCCCCTATAGCTATTGAAGAGGCCAAGAAATGTTCATACTTGGTATCGTCAAAATCAGCAGTCCGATGCACATTACCCGGCTTCGGATAGGCGCTGACCTCCAATAACGTCGCTAACTGAACGCAGCTGGAAACGTACTCTACAACATTAGGCTCTGTAGACTCCATGAGTTAACCTAGACCGTCACATCTATATCTAAACCTAAAGTTGCATTCCCGAAGTCAACAATTCAGCCCAAGCACACTAACGGAGGAGCAAACGACGTGAGAAACCGACGAAACGACTTTCGAGATCGAGATTGCCTAGAAACAACAGAGGGCCTATTATTCACGGTCGTTGGAAACATCCACCCCGAAGATCGAGTCATTGCTTATCTGAAGTATTATCCAAGTCCTAACGGAAAGTGGGCACGAACTGGCGTAAAGTTCGAGAGAGCCATAAAATACTATGACATCCCCCACCTGAAGGAGACTATTGAGTTACTTACGTCAAGGTACCCACACTACCTTTACGAAGATGAGTTGCTCGGCATCTCATTTACTGCGGTCGCCACTAAATCCATCAAGAATCACTACCTTCCTGAGGAAAAGCTGAGATGCCTTAGCATGAGCACTGATGTGGATCAGCTTCAGAGAAAGGCAGTGAACTTGGCTATCACTCTCTCAAAGAGAAGCGGAGTTCAACTGGGCAAGTTTGGCGTGACGGGATCTTTGCTAGTCGATGTTCATCAACTGAAGTTTTCAGACATAGACCTAACAACTTACGGCAAGAAGAATGGGTTGATAGTTAGAAGAACCTTGCCTGAACTCTTCAATGGTCAAGATCCTCACATCAAGAGAATCTCGGGAGATGAGATGCCAACACCTGCCAGACAGGCAAGACTCCGTTTCATGAATAAGGAGCAGTCCAGACTCTTCTACGAGAGGAAGTGGAATCGTGGATCCTTTATGGGAACTCCCTTCTCGGTGAATCCTGTCCTTGAGCCAGATGATCTCCGTGAAAGGTATGGACAGTACCGATATTTCCCACTTGGAATGGTGGAGGCTCATGCAATTGTTACAGATGCTTCTGAAAGCATCTTCGTTCCCGCAAAGTACCTGGTTTCTAATGTGAAAGTCAAACGTGGAAATGATGTCAAAGATATTGATGAGATTGTGAGTTACGACAGGGATTACGGTGATGTAGCCTTTGAAGAGGAGAAGATACTCGTTCGCGGGAAACTGGAGAGAGTTGAGAATACTCTCGATAGGTCCTTCCATCACAGAATAGTTGTAGGCTCACTTGAAAGTGGAGGAGAAGAGTACATCAAAGTGGCCACTTAGCCGGACGTAGAAAAGAGCTTGGAAGTTGCAGTCAGCTGGTCAAGACTTCCCGCAGTGATATCTTATATGGGCCTAGTTTTCCTCCAAAGTTTACGGCCGTTATCTTGACCACGCCCTCAGCGGTAGACGCAGCTTTTACGCCTTCAGCCATACCCCTTCTGACAGAGGCGAGATCTATTCCGTTCAAAATCACTTCGTAGACGCTGTTAACACCCTCAGGGACTTTGGAGTCAGCCACAATTCCACGCAATGTTGGGCAGAAGGGATGGTTGGTGGATGCCGGTAGCTTGTACTTGTTTGAGCCCACTTTTGAACCTGAGCGGCAGATTCCACCAGGGAAGGGTACAACGACACCTTCTACTGATCTAATAGCGGCTACAGCATTCTCCGCTGCGCTGAGACAGTGCTTGAGCGTGTCGGCCATTATGAGGAAGTTGCCGCCGGCTACTCCTCGTCTGACGCCGAATTTGTCTTCTATGATGAATTCGCCTTCCATGACAGGGATTCGCCAGATGATCTTGTCTCCAAGAGTGTCCTTCTTCTGATATCCGTCTCCGAAGAGTCGAATTGCCCTGCCTATCTTCAGCCTCTTCTTGGCGCCATAGATGGAGTCAAATGCAGCGGTTGTCGGGCATGTCAGGATGCATTGCCCTATTCGTGAAAGCATTTGAGACTTGAATTCGTGGCCGGTTCTATGCCAGATTTGTATGTTCACACCCGGTCTTCCATCTGGGGTCTTGTTCGGCGGTACAGATACGCCCTCAATACCTGCTTCGGCTGGAGACATTATTATCGAGGAAGCAAATCCCGTTGCGCTATTTGCAGAGATGTGAGCCCATTTCTCATTCTCTGCGGTAATCAGGATTCTTCCGACTATCATTGGGAATGCTTCGGCAAAGGTGTCTTCTATCTCGACCGACCCCAAATTTTCCCACTTCACGGTCTGAATCGGACCTTATTGCCTTAAAGCTTGCCATCACTGCTCCCACACGTGAGCGTAATGGATAGAATTATATTGGAAATCAGATCGATCACATTTCTTCTCCGGGAGATGTCAGTTTGAGCAAAGTCAAAATTGGCTTCGGAAAAGTTGGAAACATTGGTTCCAGTCCTGTCCTAGAGTTCCTACTTGACGAAAGAGCCGAGAGGAACGACATCGAAGTGAGAGTATTTGGCTCAGGTTCGAAGATGGATCCGGATAGTTGCGTAGCGATTGCAAACGCGGTGGTGGGTTCTAAGCCTGATCTTTTGATCTTCACTTCGCCAAATGCCGCACTACCGGGGCCGGCGAAAGCTAGAGAGATATTCAAAGTCAGTGGAATTCCAACTGTCATAGTGTCAGATAACCCTGCCAAGAAAGCGACTAAGGTCATTGAGGAGGCCGGACTTGGATACATAATCGTGGAAGGCGACGTTATGATTGGGGCCAGAAGAGAATTCCTCGACCCCGTAGAGATGGCATGTTTCAACTCCGACATAATCAAGATCTTGGCGGTTACAGGCGTCTTCGACGTGCTACGCTCTGAGATCGACAAGCTCATTGAAGCAATAAAGAAAGGAGTCAAACCTGAAATGCCCAAAATCACTGTCGGAAAGGACAGGGCTACTGAGGCTGCTGGTTTCCAAAATCCCTACGCCAAGGTGAAGGCTGCCTCAGCGTACGAAATGGCCCGGCGTGCCGGAGATGTGAATTACGAAGGATGCTTCGTCGAGAAAGATTGGGAAAGATACGTCCAGCTCGTCTGCTCAGGTCACGAAATCATCCGAGCCGCTGCACGACTTGTTGATGAAGCCCGTGAAATCGAGAAAAGCCTCGACGTACTAGCAAGAAGACCTCACAACGACGAAGGTTTGCCTCTTCTTAAGAGGAAGCTCTTGGAGAAACCGCGCAGCCCTCAATGAGTAACTGACCACGTCTAAGTTGGGTTCGTCGCTAGGCGACGATCCGAATACTCTTCCAGCTGGGAATCTCGGCTTGCTCTCTGTCCTGGAGAATTTCTGAGCCTGAAAAAGAAGAGCAATACTCTTCAAGCAAGTTAGCAACACTTAAGCCGCCAATCTAGCCAAACACATCCGTCAATCTCCGGGACGCAGGTAGTCGACAAATGAATATGAAGTATTTTGAGAGGGTCGATCTTAGCAACGTCCTGATCGTGAGAATGAGACCAAAGGAGGAGCTTCGTCAGAAACTGGAAGAAGTAATGTCTGAGAATGCTTTCAAGCGTGCGGTTATTCTTTCAGCCATCGGGAGCGTTTACGAAGCAAGCTTCTTCGGTGTGAAACCAGATTCAAAGCTTCCATTCGGTCAAGACAAGATCACAGTGATAAAGAAGACAGGTCCGTTTGAGGTTCTAACAATGGAGGGGAATATCCTGCCCATGGGTGACCAGCTCATCCCTCATCTTCACGTCACTTTGGGAACCTATGATGGAAACGTTATCGGAGGCCACTTGGACAGAGCGATCGTGTACACAACACTTGAACTCTTCCTAGCAGAAATCAAAGGATGCGATGTCGCTAAGCACAAGGATGAAGTGGCTGGCGGAATACAGATTAAACTTCCGATTGGGAGGTAAGACGCTTGATTCATCTACCATCCATGAGAAGTATCGTTTCTGGCAATAATTCTCAGAGAAGAATAGGCCATGTCGCATGATACTAGGTTAATACAAGAACTGGAAGCAAAGGCCAAGATCCTCCGAAGACACTCAATCGAAATGATGAAGAGCGCTGGCAAAGGGTGGATAGGAGGATCCTTCTCAGAAGCTGAGATAATTACGGCGCTATTCTTCCACCACATGAAACACGATCCTAAGAACCCAAAATGGCCGAATAGAGACAGACTGATCCTGTCGAAGGCTCACTGCTGCGAGATGCATTATGCGGCTCTGGGAGAGGCTGGCTACTTTCCCAAGAAACATTTCACGTCTTATGGCAGGTTCGGAGGAGTCCTACAAGCCCACAGTCAGAGGACAACACCAGGCGTGGACTATTCAGGCGGGTCACTTGGCACAGGGCTTTCCTTTGCTGTGGGCAACGCTCTCGCTGCTAGGATAGGTTTTCCAAAGGATCCTTCTGGAAGGCAACTTTACAGATACCGGGTCTACTGCATAATCGGTGACGGTGAATGTGATGAAGGTCAGATTTGGGAGGCCGCGATGGCCGCCGCCCATTACAAGTTGGATAATTTAATCGCGATCCTTGACAGAAACGAATACCAGTCTACTGGTGCCGTGGCTGAGACGATGAACATAGAACCGCTCGCAGAAAAATGGAGAAGCTTCTCTTGGAACGTGTCAGAGACGAATGGTCACAATATGGGTCAGATACTGGAGGCTCTCGACAGAGCTAAAGAAGTCACGAGCAAGCCTAGCATCATCATAGCGCACACAATTAAGGGCAAAGGTGTTCCGTCACTTGAAGGCCGAGTACACTTCACTTCGGTCACCGATGAATTGTACGCAGAGGTCATGAAAGCTCTCAGATGATCTTCAAGGAAGGAAGATGAACTTGAAATATCTTAGAGAGCAGCCAGGCGAACTGAAATCAATGTACAAGGGTTACAACGAGGCTCTGATTGAACTTGCTAGAGCAAACTCGGACATTGTGGTTCTGTATGCGGATTTTCCTCAAGACGAGGTCGGTCCTGTTTTCAAAAGAGAATACCCCGATAGGATATATAACCTCGGCATCGCGGAAGCCGACATGATGACTGTGGCTGCAGGATTGGCAGAGGCAGGTAAAATACCTTTCACGCATTGCCACAGCATCTTTGCTGTTGGAAGAGCATTCAACCAAATAAGACAAATCGCCTTTGACCGATTGAACGTGAAAATGATTCTCTGCAACACAGGCATGTTCTGGACATTCATGGGCGGATCCCACCAGATAATTGAAGACATAGCCTCTTTGCGTGCCGTACCGGATCTCGTCTTGATCTCCCCCTCAGATTCAATTGAAGCAAAGAAAGCCGCCGTTGCAGCTGCTAAACACGTTGGACCAGTCGCCATCAGGTTAGCCGAGCCTCGAGTGCCAGTTCTATTCAGAGACGATTATCGGTTTGAGATAGGTAAAGCTACAATTTTGAGAGAAGGAAAAGACGTAGCAATAATCTCCACTGGCATCATGGTACGAAGTTCTCTGGAGGCCGCCACCATCCTAGAGAACGAAGGCATTGATAGCAGAGTCATCAATATCAGCACAATCAAACCTTTGGATGAACGCGCCATCGAAAACGCTGCCAAAGAGACAGGAGCCATAGTAACGGCGGAGGACAGCAACATCTTAGGTGGATTGGGAGGTGCTGTGGCCGAGGTGGTATCAGAAAACTATCCAGTTCCAATACGTCGAGTGGGTGTCAGAGACAGATTCGGTCAGACGGGAAGTATGGATGAACTGGCTGCCGAGTACAACATGTCAAGTGCCGACATTGTGAAAGCAGCGAAAGAAGTCATCAAGAAGAAATCAATGTGAGCGACATTAATGACAAGTCTCACGAGTCGATGCTTGGATATCGAGCGTTAACAGTCTTATATCGTAAGCATGTATTTCCGTAGGGGAAGTGGGGTCATGGAGAGAAAAAAAGTCACTATCCGTCACTTGCTGGATATGAAGAAGAATAAGAAGAAGATAGTTGCGGTTAGCTTATACGATTACCCAACCGCTTTTTTTGCTGATAGCGCTGGAGTTGATGTGATCTTGGTCGGTGATGGCAGCGTAGGCATGACTGCTCTGGGATATAGCAGCACAGTACCAGTTACAATGGATGAGATGGTGATTGCCTGCAAAGCGGTGGTGAGAGGAGCACCACACTCGCTGATACTGGCCGATATGCCATTCATGTCGTATCACGCCAGTGTTGAAGACGCTTTGAGGAACGCGGGACGTTTCATGAAGGAGGCGGGGGCTGATGCCGTCAAGCTGGAAGGTGGCATAGAAGTCTGTGATAAGGTCAAGGCGATAAGTAGTGCAGGCATCCCCGTGATAGGTCACATCGGATTAACTCCTCAGACCGCGATACTTTCAGGCGGATACAGAGTTCAGGGTAAAACAGCTGAGAGTGCTCAAAAGATACTGGGCGATGCTGTCGCCGTTGAACAGAACGGGGCTTCAGCAGTCGTCATAGAATTTGCAACCGCAGAATTGGCTGATATAATCTCAAAGAGACTGGCCATTCCAACCCTGGGATGGGGCTCAGGTCCCTATTGCGACGGAATGGGGCTTAACATATCAGATATTTTTGGCCTATCACTAGGTTTGACGCCGAAGTTCGCGAAACAGTATGCCAGCCTGCACGATTCGATGCTAGATGCCCTCAATAACTACAGAACGGAGGTTCAGGAAGGTAAATTCCCAGAGGACGTACATTCCATTCACATGGAGAAGATTGAGCACGAAAGACTTCTGAAACTCGCAAGAATTTGAAGAAAATGAATTGGAACTCCAAGAAGCTCTGATCACCAGCAGATTATTCATCACCTATCCTGTTCAGTATTGGAAAATGTGACTCCAACTTCTGCTAGGGCTCGTTTGCTAAGACAAGTAGCGAGAATAAGAGGAGTTACGGGTGGTTTCTAAGGGTAAGAATCTTCTGTCTGGGCGCGCGCGCAACAAAACATTTCAGTGGAAATTCAAAGCCAAAATATTTGCGCTCGATATTAGATTGAACGAGAACATAGCAAGCCCATGTATGATAGCGGAGAACTTCACACACAAGATAGCAGCACTTGCGCAGGTTTTCGACGCTCCGAGAACTCCGTTACTGCAGCTCATAAGAAACCCAGAAACCAAGAAGGCTCTTGAAAAGGACGATTCTGGAACGATAATCATTATGAAGCGTTGGGCCAAGGAGAGAAGTATCGCAGGCCTTGACAGAATTCTTGACGTTTGGACCAACATTAGAAAACTAAGAACAAGCTATCCCATCCATGATGCGGATGCAAAGGCTTTCAACGCGATGCAGTTCTTCAACGAGAAACCTACCTCAGTCAACTACAAACGATTGTGGACAACTATCCTCGACGCCTTTCTTGAAACAACCGACAAGTTCAAGGATATTATGGATATACTGGCATCTTCAACTGGGGCAGAAAACGGACAGGTAGCAACTTAGAGAGGGGTTTTCTTCCCATGGACATGAATGGCGAGCGAAGCGGGCCTAGCGTCCGTCGTCGTCGCCTTAGCTGGTGAGAGCACCATGATTTGAACTGCTAGGCTTTGTAATTTTCTTGTGTGTGTGACCTTTGGTGAGAGCATCGTAATTTGAACCGTTAGATTATGCTATTTTGTGCTTGTCGTGCCGGCGTGGCCATAGCTTGGAGCGCTGCCGTCGCGCACACCCTCGATAACATCGGATCTTAGTTTCCTTACTTTCCTGCTATGCGGGTGCGTAGCCCCGTGACAATGTTGAGAGTTCTCCGCGTGGGAAACTCTTAGATAAGGCTTCACTGAAGTCAGTGCTAAAACTCCCATGCTTGGAAGCATTCATCATGACAAGAGTACAAGTCACTTTGCTGACCGGGAGAAGTCTGAGCCAGGGAAGAACAAAGGAGCATGGAAAACTCTCTGAAGCGTACCTTCAGGCTGTAGCCTGTTGCGAGGTCAGCAGTACTGATCTTGAAAAGATCAGTGTAACCCCTGGTCAGAACATTCGAGTCATTACTGAACACGGCTCTGTTGTTGTGAAGGCAATCGCTCCCACTCAACTCCTCCCGCAAGGAATCATTTTCATGCCTTACAGCCTCTGGGCTACGCAGCTTTCAGGTTGCGATACAGATGGGACAGGTATGCCCTCCTACAAGGGAGTCCCCGCAACGTTAGAGTCAGCGACAGGCGAAAAAGTCCTCAGCGTGGATGAGCTGGTCACAAGATCATTTGGGAAGAGTCACTAACCTATTGAAAGACATCGGTGAGGGACACTTGAAAGAACAAGTCATCAAGAGTGCTGTCTGTACAGTGTGCGGTTGCTGTTGTGACAATATAGAGGCAACGGTGAAGGGCAATGCTATTGCTGGTGTCAAGAACGCGTGCGCCATGTCCACAAGCAAGTTTCTCGGCTACATGAACGAGCGATTGACGCAACCAATGATCCGCCGGAAAAACAAGCTGTCAAGTTGCACCTATGCGAGGGCGATTGATTTCACGGCGAAGACGCTTGCGAAGTCTAGATCGCCGCTATTCTACGGCTGGAGTCTTACAAGCTGTGAAGCCACTGAGGTAGGGGTTGAGCTGGCCGAGGAGGCTGGAGGTTTCATCGACAACACCACATCAACCTGTCATGGACCTGCCATTCTGGGCATTCATGAAATTGGGGAATCGTCATGCACATTGGGTGAGATCCGACATCGCGCAGACTTAGTAGTCTATTGGGGATGCAATCCAGTTCACGCCCATCCCCTCCACATGCTTCGGTATACTGTACTGAGCAAAGGCAGATTTCGAAGATCCAGATCCGAAAGAACACTAATCGTAGTTGACGTCAGAAAGACAGACACGGCAAAACTGGCAGATATATTCGTTCAGGCAGAGCCGAACAAAGATTACGAATTGCTGTCGGCTCTAAGAGCTGCAGTACGTGGCGATGAAATTGAACAGGACCAAATTGCTGGCGTGCCAGTAGATAAGATTGAAGAAATCGCAGAGAAAATGATCAACTGCGAATTTGGGGCCCTCTTCTTTGGTCTTGGTCTAACAATGAGCGCAGGCAAGAGCAAGAATCTCGATGCTGCACTATCACTGGTTCGTGAATTGAATTCCAAGACGAAGTTCGTAATAATGCCTATGCGCGGGCACTTTAATGTAAACGGCGCCAACAACGTTGCCACTTGGCTTACCGGCTATCCCTACGCCATAGACTTCACACAAGGATTCCCCAGATACAGTCCAGGAGAGACCTCAGCAGTCGATCTGTTGTCAAGAGGAGAGTGTGACTCAGCTTTGATCGTTGCTTCAGATCCAGTATCAAACCTTCCCTACCAGGCAGCCCGCAATCTCACCTCGGTTCCACTGATATCAATCGATCCACACGTAACCCCCACCACAATGTGCTCTGACGTAGTAATTCCTTCTGCCCATGTCGGAATAGAGACGACCGGAACAGTATACCGCATGGACGGAGTTGTGCTTGAGACAAGAAAGCTAGTTGATCCACCGAAAGGAGTCAAGACTGATGTCGAGATCTTGCATGCCCTCCTTAAACGTTTGAAGGCCATCCGGAGGAACAGGTAATGAGGGAATTGGCGGTTGTTAACGGAAAAGTCTACGACCCACTAAATGGGATCGACGGAGAGAAACTGGACATATTCATTCGAGACGGCAAGATAGTCACCTCTGTTGGGAAGAAGGCACGTACCATCAACGCATCGGGAAAGACCGTCATGCCAGGTGGCGTTGACATTCATTCTCACATAGCCGGATCGAAGGTCAATGCTGGAAGGCTTCTCCGCCCCGAGGATCACAGAAAAGATGTTGAGTTAAAGACGGAACGTACCTTCTCAGGGGTCGGCTATTCTGTCCCATCAACCAGGACAACAGGTTACCGTTACGCAAAGATGGGATACACCACCGTCTTTGAACCTGCAACTCCGCCCCTCAAGACAAGACATACACACGAAGAACTCGACTCGATTCCACTGATTGACAAGGCATGTTTCCCGCTCCTCGGAAACAACTGGTTGGTGATGGAGTATCTAAGAGATGGCAAGATCAACGAGTGCGCTGCCTACGTCTCTTGGATGCTAAAGGCAACCAAGGGATATGCTATCAAGATTGTCGACCCTGGAGGCGTTGAGGCATGGGGCTGGGGAAGATTCCTACGAGGTTTGGACGATCCAGTGGCAAACTTCGACATAACCCCGAGAGAAATAGTTAGAGGTCTATGCAAGGTCAACAAGATCCTGAACCTGCCACACATAATTCACGTCCATACTAACAATCTTGGTAATCCAGGGAACTATCGAACAACGATCGAGACTATGGAGGCAGTCAAGGATCTCTGGGACGGGAAGAGACCGATAATTCACATCACCCACGTGCAATTCACAGGATTCTCAGGCTCATCATGGCTGAACCTAGGCTCGGGAGCTCCAGAGATAGCCGACTACGTCAACAAGAACCACCACGTATCTGTGGATATGGGTCAGGTAATATTCGGCGACACAACAACCATGACTGCTGACGGCCCATTCCAATACTTCCTTCACAAACTGTCAGGAAACAAATGGGTCAACGTAGACGTCGAGGCTGAGACAGGCTCAGGAGTTGTTCCATTCCACTACAAGAGAAGCAACTACGTAAACGCTGTCCAATGGGGAATAGGGCTTGAGCTCGCTCTCTTAGTAGACGATCCTTGGAGGGTCTTCATGACAACAGATCACCCAAACGGCGGCCCGTTCACATCATACCCCAAAGTTATCGCATGGCTGATGAGTCGCAAAGCCCGTGAGAAGACGATGTCAAAGATCAACCGAACCGCAAGGAGAAGGCTGGATCTTCCGACCATTGACAGAGAGTACACGCTGGGAGAGATCTCAGCGGTAACGAGGGCTGCGCCTGCAAGATCTCTTGGCCTAGCGAATAAAGGTCACCTCGCTGTAGGCGCCGATGCCGACGTTGCAATCTACGACTTAGATCCGTCAAAGACAGACCTCGAAAAGAAACCCATTATCTTGAGGAGGGCGTTCAAGGAGGCATCCTTCACCATCAAAGGTGGTAATGTCGTCTCCAAAGATGGAAGGATAGCAGGAACGTCGTTTGGAAAGACCTTCTATGTTGAAAGTGATGTCTCGCCTAGTCTCGAGACCGATCTATTGAAGGAGATCGAATCAAAGTTCAGGGACTACTACACAATAGAACTTGACAATTACCCAATATCTGAGAACTTTCTCAGAAACCCCTCCAAGATCACGTGTGAGGCGGATATCTGAAGAATGTCTAAACTTGTCCTGACATTGAAACGTGTGATACGAAACCCCGTTCATCTAGATCTTCTCTCACCAGACACCCTTGCGGGCAAGAAAACGACAGAGATATCTAACGCTGAAGTATGGGAGGGCAATAGACAAGTTAGACTGAGGACCCTCTTCAAAGTTGAGGGCAACACCAGCGGCAATCCCAATGAGGTCACACTCGAAATTGTTGGCGACCTGTCGAAGACCCGACGTATAGGATTCGGAATGACCGCAGGCACGGTACACGTCAAAGGTACGGGTGGCATTTACATTGGTGAATCGATGAAAGGTGGAACCCTACTCGTCGAGGGTGACGCTGGTTCTTGGCTCGGCTCAAACATGAAAGGTGGTGCCATAAAAGTCTCAGGGAACACGGGTGACTTTGTGGGCGCTGCTAGTCGTGGAACGACCAAGGGTATGGTGGGAGGAAGCATTACGATAAAGGGCAATGCGGGTAGCGAGACTGGCGCTTGGATGCACTCGGGAGCCATAAGGATCTCTGGAAACTCAGAGATGTTTCCTGGAGTGCACATGCGAGGAGGAACGATCCATATCGCTGGAGACTGCTACGGAAGAGCCGGAGCACACATGACCGGGGGAAGGATCATAATCTCCGGAAATCTGCCGACAATACTCCCCAGCTTCTCATTCGATGACGTTAGAGGACAGACGAAGATTGAGAAAGAGAGCGTCCAAGGGCCCTTCTATGCCTTCTCAGGCGATAACAATGAAGACGGAAACGGTAGATTGTTTGTGGGTGTTGAACGTAATCCTCAACTGAAGTGGTATGAGAAATTCATAGAGGCATAGGCTGATTCTCATGACTAAGAGTGTGAATGCCGAGGCAGCCAGACTGATTAAGAATGTCATTCGGGATCCAGAATCCTATGGAATAGCCGTTCAGTCGGACAGAAACTGTGTCATGGTGGACGCTGGAATCAAGGCTCCCGGCGGGTCGCTAGCAGGAATTCTGATCACAGACATCTGCTTAGGCGGACTTGGAAAAGCCAGAATAGATTACCAGAATTACGGCGGAGAATACTTGCCATCGATCTTCGTCGAAACTTGGGCACCCGCGGTAGCGACTCTAGGTTCACAGTACGCAGGTTGGCAGATCAAGACGAACGATTACTTCGCAATGGGATCCGGACCAGCACGAGCTCTAGCACTCAAACCCAAGGCACTATACGAGAAGATAAACTATCAAGATCGATCTGAAGAGGCTGTAATACTGCTCGAATCGGACAAGCCTCCGACACAGAAAGCGATAGATTACATGAGTGAGGAGTGCAGAGTGTCACCTGAGAACCTCTATGTGATAATCGCGCCTACCTCTTGCTTAGTAGGTTCGATTCAAATAGCTGGGAGAGTTGTGGAAACCGGCATTCACAAATTAACTGAACTAGGACTCGATCCCAAAACCATAACCTTCGGCTGTGGATACGCGCCGCTCCCGCCGGTGCATCCAAACTCAGCGAAGGCAATGGGCAGGACCAATGATGCAATACTCTATGGTGGTGTTACTCATTATACGGTCGTATGTGATGATGACGAGTCGCTTCAGAAGACTGTTGCCAAAGCCCCTTCATCAAGCTCAAGGGACTATGGCAAACCCTTCTATGACATACTCAAGGAAGCCGAGTTCGACTTTTACAAGATAGATCCAAATCTCTTCGCCCCGGCTGTGGTTACAATAAGCAATGTCAAGACAGGACTCACATACAGTTCAGGAAAAATCAATGAGGCGGTACTCAGGGACGCGCTCGGGTTACGTAAAGTATAGGTCCTGCTAGCGCACGCTGTTTTCTCACTTCCATTTCAGATTATGAAAGTTCATTTTCAGAAGCGAAGCGATAGGCACTTGCCTGACCAAAGCTTTTAGGCAACATGTTCATTACGCAACGCCATCTCGTCACAGGGAATGAAGATATCTTGGCCCGAAAGATCCTCATCGTCGGAGCTGGGGCTGCAGGGGTAAGCGCCGGAGCAGCAGCCAGGAAGACTGACAGAACAGCGGAGATTACTCTCGTAACAGAAGAAGCTTACGCCGCTTATTCAAGATGCGGCTTGCCATTTGTTCTAGGCCGAGAGATACCTGCATTCAACAACCTAGTCCTTTATCCTTCAGAATTTTACCGCATGATGAAGCTGAATCTCCTCCTAGAGACAAGAGCATTAGATGTTGATGCTTCAAACAAAACGGTTGGTGTTAGGAGCAAGAATGGCAATGTCACGCGCTTGAGCTATGATAGTCTCATTATAGCGACGGGAGCCAGAGCTGCAAAACCCCGCATAAAAGGTTCTGACAAGACTGGTGTGTACGTCGTAAGGACTATCCCTGATTGTGAAGCAATAGACGCTCAAATCCCGAAATCAAAATCAGCCGTCGTAATCGGTGCCGGTCTAATAGGTCTTGAAGTTGCAGCAGCACTCGAGGAAAGAGATCTCACAGTAACTGTGGTGGAGTTACTCCCACAAGTTCTTCCTATGATGTTAGATTCGGATATGGCCAAGCTAGTTCACGACCATTTGACTAAGAATGGCATAGAAGTCATAGTTGGAAAAGGCGTGGAGGAAATAGTTGGCAATAGATCAGTCTCAGGAGTTTCCGTGGCCGGATCCAAGATCGAGGCCGACATCGTAATACTGGCCGCCGGAATAAGACCAGAGGTCGAACTGCTAAAGAAAATAGGCGTGGAAATAGGCAAAACAGGCTGCGTGAGAGTGGACGGTCAGATGCGCACAAATCTGGAAGGAATATATGCCGTTGGAGATTGTGCAGAAACAACACACCTGATAACTGGCAGACCTTGCTCTCCTCAGCTTGGGACCTCCGCGGTCAGACAAGGAAGAACTGCGGGTATCAACGCTGCGGGCGGTCACTCTGCACTACCTGGATTTCTAGGATCAGCGATAACACGTTTCCTGAACATAGAGGTCGGACAGACCGGACTTACAGAGAGTAGAGCAAAAGATGCCGGTATCGAGACAGTCACTGGCAACATAACAGCCAAGACTAGAGCGCACTACTACCCTGGCGGATTGGACATAAGAGTCAAAGTCATCGCCGAATCAAAACAAGGAAGAATAATTGGGGTCCAGATCGTTGGAGGCGAAGAGGTCACTCAAAGAATAAACATGGCATCAATTGCGATCCAGAAAGGAATGACTGTACAAGAGGCTAGTTCATCTGACACGTGTTACTCCCCACCGGTGGCCGATTACTGGGAACCCGTTATCACGGCAGCGGAGATGGCTGCGCGGAAGATCTAGAGAGCACGATACGATATCGCTGGCTTTTTCTCAGAAAACTCCTAGCGGAGACGTTTAATGTTTTTAAATAACTATGACGTATGTCATCAGAAACCTGACAATAGGTCTGAAACCAAAGAATGTTGGCACTTAGTCTGAGGAATAGTCTTCCCACTATATCTACACATCCTCATTTTTTTCAAATGAAAGTTCTAGGTAAGTGAAAAGATCTTGATAATCACCACACAAAAGCCCGATGAAGAGATCCAGCGGATGATCGGCAACCTGAACAAACTGTTCTTGGTTGGTTGTGGCACATGTGCAACAGAATGCAAGACCGGTGGAGAGGAAGAAGTCAAGTCTTATGCTTCAAAGCTCGAGAAGATGGGCAAGTCAGTAACCGGTCAGATTATAGTCGAGTCCGTATGCGACCAAAGGCTGACAAGACTAGACCTTAAAAGAAATAGCCCCGCTGTAGAAGCTTCGGACGCTATTCTAGTCCTGTCCTGTGGAACGGCCACACAAACTGTAGCGGAGTTATCAAAGAAAAATACAATCCCCGGATGTAATACGCAGTTCATCGGTACCGTAGAGAGGATCGGAAGGTACTATGAGAGATGTAGAGCTTGCGGAGACTGCATCCTCTTCGATACAGGCGGGATATGTCCAATCGCAAGATGTGGCAAGAGCTTACTTAATGGACCGTGCGGCGGTCAGGCCAAAGGTAAATGCGAAGTCGGCGGCTGGAAGAACGATTGCGCCTGGATCCTGATCTACAACAGACTACACGACGCTGGAAGACTCGACTTATTCAAGAAGTATAGGCCGCCCAAAGACTACTCTCTGATGGCCAGCGCTAGGGAAGTTATCTTCAGATGAGAGAAGCGTATAGCGAACTAGCGAAGGCTCTGCTTGCAGGCACCTTTGTCTTTACTGGCGAGATAGAACCAGTAAAGACTACAAGTCTTGAGGAAACCCTAGCAACAGCCAAGATACTGAAGGGCCATGTCATCGCAGCAAATGTCACTGACAACCCAACAGCCTTTGCATACATGAACGCGCTTATACCCTCATACATTATTCAAAGAGAGGTTGGTTTGGAGGCAGTTTACCAAGTAACTGTCAGAGATAGGAACAGACTTGCAATAACTGCTGATCTCCTTGCTGCGAGCGCACTAGGCATCAAGAATGTGCTTGCCCTCAGCGGCGATCACACAACAATTGGAGACGACCCTAGAACCAAGCCGGTGTACGACCTGGACTCAACATCTTTGGTAGACCTAATGAGCAAGATGGTCGATGAGGGAACAGATCTCAAGGGCAACAAGATTGACAATCCGCCGAAGTTCAACATTGGCGTGGCTGGAAACCCTAATGCAGATCCAATTGAGCCGGAGATCCTGAAGATAGAACGGAAGGCTGAACTGGGAGCAGACTTCATACAGACTCAGTGTGTGTACGATCCTGAACTTGCGAAGAGATTCGTTAAAGAAGTTTCACACCTGAAGATGCCCGTACTGATCGGCATAGCGCCCTTCAAATCTATGGGCATGATGGACTGGATGGTCAAGAATGTGCCCGGAATAATGGTACCGGACGAGATTCAGAACCGTCTGCGCTTAGCTAGAGAAAAGGGTGGCAAGGAAGCCTTCCTCAATGAGAATCTTGAGATCTTTGGCAAACTCGTGAGTGACATAAGAAAATCGACCGCAGTTCAAGGAATACACATAATGACTATAGGTTTTGAGTGGATCGTGCCCAAGATAATTGAGAGATCGAAACAAATACTGTAGAACAATCAGTAATGTGACGAATGTTCATAGCGTTGCAGTAGATTACCCCAATACTTCGCGCGCTATGAATGCTGTGTTTTGTAGAGCCTTTCTGTGGCAACAGTTTGTATGAGGTTGTCTGGATTGAAGATTGCAGTTGTCGGGAAAGGTGGAGTTGGTAAAACCTTCATCGCCGGCACACTCGCAAAACAGTTCAAGAAGCTGGATCCTAGTAAGATGGTCATAGCGATAGACGCTGACCCGTCCACAAACCTCTATCTTGAGCTGGGCATACCGCAGGAGACAGCTAACGCGATCACACCTCTTTGCGAGGATGCCAATCTCATAAAGGAGCTGACAAGTGTCGGCGGCGATGACTCTGGGAGTTCTGTCTTCAATCTGAATCCTACGGTGGATGACGTTGTTGAGAAATATGCGCTAGACAGCCCAGATGGCGTGAGACTCCTCATAATGGGAACAGTCAGAAGCGCAGGCCAAGGATGCATGTGCCCGGCAAATGCTCTGCTCCGAGCTCTCCTACGTTATGTGTTCAGCAAGATGAGCGCAACGGTTATTCTTGATATGGAAGCCGGTCTGGAACATCTTGGACGTGGAACAATTCGATCCGTTGATACTATCATAAATGTTATTGAACCTTCACTGCAATCAATCGAGACCTCTTTGAAGATTTGGCGACTTGTTGTGGAACTTGGTGTATCGAAACACATGTTCATCGCAAATAAGGTAAAGGACAAGGCCGAGGAGGAATTTATCGAAAGAACCTTAGTTGGACAAGGGCATCATTTGGACCTCGTGATACCCTACGACGAGCACGTCCGACAGATGACTATGGGTGAAAGGAATAGCCGTGGCAGTTCTCTCGTGGGTTCGTCAGCAATAGCTGTGATAATGAAACTAGAGAGTAAACTAAGTAGCCTATAGTCGTCGGCTCTTCAGTGTCCCAGGCGTAGGTTTGCTTAGGAATAAATTGGTAAGACGGTTCCCTGAACTGGCCTTAAATCCCCTCAGCTACAGTCATAGTGAGCGTGCTTCTGACATCGGGGAGCCTTCTGATCTTGAAGGTTACGATCTCCTTAAGCTTCTCCATGCTCTCAGCCTCTACCTTGGCTATGATGTCGTAGACGCCGTAGACGAAATGCGCTTCCTTGCAACTGCTTATGCTTCTCAACTCCTTGAGGATGCCCTCTTCCTTGCCAAGCTCCGCGTTAATTAGGACAAAAGCTGTTGGCATATACCATCAACCACCGAATATTGGTCACCTTTCTAATATTTATCATTAAGCGTTTGTTGGGGTTGCTATTTTCTAGGTTGTTGGCGGCCACATTCCTTTATGGCTAGTCTACTCACAAAATCCATCGGCTTCGGAGAATGTCCATGGTCCAGTCTGCCGGATTCGACTGATCTTAAACGGTTGGTCGTCGTCAGTCATTTGAGTTTGCACCGGCAAGCTGCGATTACTTGCCTAGTTATGGCCGCGCGCTGAAATGACGTTTTCATATTTCTTCTTGAACTCGCCCCACGCTGTCAACATCGTATCGCGCTCGCTGCTAATTACGCGGGCGCGTGAGGCTTACATTCTCTCTTGAAGTTCTATGCCAAGTATACGCATACAGTTACGAATCACTATTTGTATTGCCTCAATGAGCGAGCCTCTGGCATATCGCAGTTCATCATCCTCAAGATGTGATACGTCGAAATGCTCATAGTACTCGTGGAACTGCTTGGTCAATTGGTTTACGTAATTAGCCAAGTCGTCTGGACGAAGTCTGTCTGCCGCTTCAGCAAAGATGCTGGGGAATTTGGCCAGGGTTAGGATAAGACGTCGTTCTGCGGTACTATCTAACCTTCCATAGTTTACGTCGTCACGTATTGAGCCGATTTTTCTCAGTATGCCGTTAGCCCTTGTGTATCCATAATTGATGAAGGGTGCACTGTTCATTTCCAAGTTCAGGACTCGATCCCAAGAGAAATCGACTTCACGTGATGGCTCGACCGAAAGCAACGCGTACTTTAATGCCCCGATTCCTATGGTCTCTGCTCTCCTACGCTTCTCAGTATCGTCAAGATCTGTTGTGCGTTTTTCGATCTCAACGTAGGCTCTTCTTATTGCCTCGTCTATAACCTCGTCTAAGGGCACGATTCGCCCTCTTCGACTTGACATTTTCTCTCCGGGAAAGCGTACTAAGCCAAATGTGAAGTGTTGCTGTTTTCTTGCGAGTTCCTTGAGGCTCAAAATAGAAAGAGCAACGCGCACATGCAATTGTTCATGCACTTGTTCCATTCCAACGACGTTTACGACGCTGCTACACTTCCCGAACTTAAGGAGGCTGTAGGCGATGTCCCGAGCTATGTACAACGTCGTCCCATCTGATCTCGTTAAAGAGACCGATGGAAGTACGTAATCATCGCCCAAATTGAGGAGTTGGCGGATTCCGAGTTCCTCGACAGCCAATTCCGATTCAAGTCTGAGAGTTCCGTCTTCCTTTGAAACATATTTTGTCTTGAGCAACCTCTGAAGCACATCAGCAACCTTGTGTGACCAGAGTAGATCGCTCTCCCAGTCCCAGACGTCGAAACATATGTTAAGCCTTGAAAAGGTCTGTTTAAAGCCATTGATACAAAGCTCGCTCACTTGTCTGATTAGGTCCGTCGCGCTCGGTGTGTGCTGCTCATATTCTCTTAGAAGATTGTTGATTTGAGTGTCAGCCTCGGAGCTAATGCTGATCTCTTTTCTAAGTCGCTCAAATAATTCCGGATATCGATTCTGTAGTTCAAATGCAACTGATGTCCACTCGTCCAGTCTATTTTGGATCTGACTTCTCTCTTCTGTGAGAGATTCGTCGCTTGCCACGTTACTCATTGCCTTCTTCAGGTTTTGAATCTCCACTAGGCATGAGGTTATGCTATAGACTTGGCCCAAGTAATGGTCAGATTTGATGCTGGGAGTTGGACGGCGGATTTTTTCGTACCCGTAGGACACTATGGCGCTCTGTCGCCCTGCGTCATTTATGTAGAAGTGAACTTCAACTTCGTGTCCTCTAGCTTTCAAGATTCTCGATATGGCATCTCCTAAGATCGAGTTTCGTGCCTGTCCAATATGGATTGAATGTACGGGGTTTATGCTGCTATGTTCCACCGCGATCTTTTCAGGCCTATCTGTATGCGGGAAACCATATCTGTCATTAAGCGACCTGACAGAATGCAATGTCAGCTCGTTTATCTTCTCGTGGTTGAGGCGGAGGTTGAGATACCCTGCTCCAGACGCCTCCAATTGCTTGACCAAACCGTCACTACTAGGTTTCGGGCAGCTGGCGATTCGTTGCGCGATCTCTATGGCACGAACGCCCAGAGCCTTAGAGATTTGAAAGCTCAATATTGTGGACAAATCGCCGAATTGTGGAGAGGGGGGTTCTTCAAGTTTGATCTCTGCGTCTTGGAAATCGGGGAATTGGGACGAGAGGGCCTCACGCAAAAGATTCCGGCATCCTGATAGAATGTCTTCATAAGGGTTCTCACTAGTGTGAGATCGGGATTTGTCGTCAGACATCTCTATGCCAAGCCTTGGGTGTCGTCAAATTTTCTGTGCGGGCCCGGTGGGATTTGAACCCACGATCACCGGCTCCGGAGGCCAGCATCATAATCCTGACTAGACCACGGGCCCTATCCTGACTAACGGTGGGTTGCTAATAGACTTAATCGATAACTGGCGATCTCTTGGGCCTGCAATTGACGGGTGTGCGGCGGCCGAGTTGTTGAACTCACTTAAGGAGGAACTTCGTGCTTATTCTTCTTCTCAACTCTTCAAACTTGGGATTCATCTTCACAACCTCGAAGTGTACAATGTCAACTCTCTCATCGGGATCCCAGCTTCCTTCTCCGTAGGTCTCCTCCCAGTACTTCTTGAATTCACTGAGGCTGTATCCTCCTTCTCTCTTTGTATCTTCATCTGTAAAATCGCCCAGTCTCTTTTTCAAGACGTCCCTCACTCTAAGGTCTGCAAAGTGGGGCTCGTAGAGGTCGGCTTGGACTATGGAGCCTTTTCGGATTTTCGGGTCCAGTCCTTTCAGGGATAATTGGGTCTTACTCTCATTCACAACGGGTTCAATGTTGGCTAACCTAAATGGTATTCTGGCCTGAGCCTCGACAACTTCTTGGACTATCTCCTCCAGAGGCCTTTCGGGTTTCCTTGCGACTTCGCTGACTATCTGCCTTGCTACGGCACCTCTTATGCCCCTTTGAACGAGTGTTTCTGCCACCTTCAACTGTTTCCCAGGTTCCTTTATCTTTCGTGCGATTCTGACAGCTGTTGTGTACTCAATCTTTCCTGCTGGAACCCTCCGCGAGATGGTCTCTGGAGCTACCATTCGCTGGATTTTACGGGGCATTGCTGTGACAAGTTTCAGCCAGTCTTTGATTGTGAGTTGGCTTACCCCCACGTGTTTTGCGACTGACTCTTCTGTTGGATATTTCTCAGGAAACGTTTCCATCAATTTGAGGCAGGTCCTTCCCTTCTCAACTGCACTCAAGTCTTCGCGGTGTATGTTTTCTATCAAGTTGAGCTCTATCACTTCATCGTCGGCATACTTTCTGACGATTGCCGGCACCTTCTCCAGGCCAGCTTGGTGCGAAGCTCTATATCGTCTCTCACCTACGACTACTTCGAATCCTCTGTCCACTGGACGCACAATGAGTGGCTGGAGTAAACCCACCTCAGAGATGCTATCGGCTAATTCGTCTAGTGATTCCTTTCTGAATTCCTCTCTAGGGTTCAGTCGGTTTGGCTGTATCTTCTTCAGCTCGATTTCTTTGATGTACTCGGACATCTCGCTCTATGCCTCAGATTCTACAGTGGAGAATAGTCTACAGTTTGGACCAAAAAACGGAATCCGCTCAGATTCCTTGAGCATTTGGACCGGAAAAGAATATTCTGCCGATCTGCTTAAACATTTCCAAAAAATGCCGGTTCACCAGGGCTAGAAACAATCTTGGGGGTTCCTTCGGGGCCTGGGAAAGGTCCTGAAGGCCGTGATGGCTCTGATACAGCTCAAAGAACAGCGGATAGTCACTGTATCTTTATCTCTCTGCCTTTTGGAACTGGTCTCTGCCTCTTGAGAAGTATCTCAAGTACTCCATTCTTGTAAGACGCCTTGGGAGTTTCAGGATCCACTGGTGTCGGGAGTTCTAGGACTTTGTAATACTTCCTCTGTGGTGTGTCTACTGAGATGGTCAACGCATTCTCAGCGCATTGAAGGTTTATGTCCGTTTTTTCAACCCCAGGTAGTTCCGCTACTACCCTGACTTGGTCGCCTTCGGTAATCAGGTCCACAAGCGGTTCACGCTCTTCTTTGACGGTCAGGCCTGGTTTTGGTGGACCAAACTTCGTCTGCTCCATGGATGGTTTTGCGTTGCCGAACTCTCTGATGACCGGTTTCCCATCTGGCCCCATGGTCATCGAGTATCCGTAGACGATCGGCCCAACTTCTCTGACGGTGCTGCCGTCTGGGAGACGGCGTTCCCGAACGAGTTCTTTAGGCAGTGTCCCTGCAACGTCTTTGAACATCTCTTCGAACATTCTGTTCATATCGTCAAAAAACCAGTCGCCGAAAAAAGGCTGGCGTCTCCGTCTTCTAAACCATGATGGAGATTCATTTTCCCACGACAATAATCTCACCTCTGTCAGATTGTTACTTGTGGTAACAGATATAAATTTTGTTGATTTGAAGACTTGACGAGGACCTTGAGTTAGACCTACTGATCTTTCTGGGCGCCGGTACCGCATCTTGTCAAATGGCGATTCATGTCGGCGAAGTCTATGCAGACACCGCACTTAGAGCATTTTACTTTCATGGGTTTCAGTCGTCGATTCTGATTGCATATAGCTGACTTTGTCTAGGTGATTGGAGCTTCAAGTCTAGATTTGTCTTTTCTTTAGTTTTCATGAATGGATTTCTAGTATCAGTCCTGCGTATGCGAGCCGACAATGACGATCTTTCTGGATTGTAGATTGGTTCATGGAGTTGGAAGCCGGGCGTGGGAGTCGAACCCACATACTGCGGGTTTCAGTCAGCTTCTCTTGGGAAGATTGTCTGCAGCCCGCCGCCTGAACCGTTCGGCCATCCCGGCAAGTTAGACTGTCGAGATCAAGACCACTATCTGGCTAGAGTTCCTCTTATCTTATTTGCGGGAACACGAACTTTGGTAGCCGCGACCTCCGACATCGTCCGGGTGAAGGTGGAAGTTTGCTGTGAGTATTCATGGGAATTTTGGAGCTAGGGCGCCCCTCGCGCAGGCGCCAACGCATTCCAAGCAGAGTGTGCATTCAGGATCATTGAACTTCTCCCAAGGCAGGTCAAGTATCCTTATCTGCATGGGGCATGCTTCAACGCAATCACCACACTTCGTGCATTTGGAAGGATCTCTTCGCAAGCCGAGAAAGCTGAATCTCATAAAGATCCCCATGAGTGCTCCTGTGGGACAAACGTATCTGCACCAAAACCAGGGCACAACGTACGCACCAACAAAGAAGATTCCCAAGATAGCGACCCCGGTGACCATTAAATAGCCCGGCGAGGATAGGCTTGAGAAGTCCAGCAAACCCGACTCAACACCGGATTGAACCAACCTCGGAATCGTTGCGAAGAGCGTTGTCTCAGGTTCGATGGGAAAGAACACGCCTCTTGTAAAGGGTCCCAAGGCATCCTTGTATCTTGTCTCGGGGTCCAAGTAGAGAGAGTAGGCAAGGGTTATCGAAAAGAATAGAACGATCAGGAGAATGAAGAGCTTCAGTTTCGTTAAAGGAACATGTTTTCTAAGACTGACCTTCGAACGACTGCCTTTGATCTTCAGTATGAGATCTTGAATAAAACCGATTGGGCAAAGCCATCCGCAGAGCAGCCTGCCAACTATAGAACCCACAACAAAGACCAACGCAAGCGGAATGAGAGGGAACAAAGGTTTAGAGAACATGACTTGGACAAAGTCGAGTGCTCCGCCCATTAGACTGTAAGCGGACTTCAGACTGATGAGAATCGGGACAGGCACTGGTATGGAATCAACACTCAAGAAAGGATAGACGTACTTGAACGCAAGAGCATTTAAAAAAAGAAAGCTGAGAAGCTCGCAGAAATTGCGGAAGACAGAGTATGGGAATCTGAGCTCTTTACGCTGCAATCTACTTTCTTGACCTTCCATTTCAAGCCACCTACGGAACCCCATGAGACTTCATTAGGAAGGTTAGGTAACTGAGCTGCCCTGTATACGCGCTGAGGGTGAGCATCAGCAACCCTAGGGTCAAGAATAACGATGCCAACATGCGCTTCAATTTCTACACTCCAAGGTTCAGCCAGATTTACGCTAGGTCCGCTATAAACTGTATACCCCGGCGTCACATTACGATTCGACGTTATGAACTCTTTGGGTCCTCCATAAATATTTAACAGGCAACGGCGGAAAATCTTCAAATATAACGATGTTATAATTAGGATTTGTCTTCTAGAACTGCAGCAGAGAGGCACCCCATGATGAGAAGAGTATACGTCGATAATGCAGCGACCACACAAGTAGACCGAGAAGTCATCGAAGCTATCGCTCCGTATCTCGATGAAAAATATGGAAATGCTTCCAGCATACACTCATTCGGTCGAGAAGCATACGAAGGTATGGAGAATGCTCGAAAGCAAGTGGCAGAACTGATAAATTGTTCTCCAAAAGAGATACTTTTCACCAGCGGGGGCACCGAATCAGACAACGCCGCAATAAAGGGAATAGCCTACAAGCACAGAGACAAAGGCAAACACATCATAACAAGCAGCATAGAGCACCCAGCTGTCCTGGAAACATGTCAATCTCTTGAGGCCAACGGCTTCAGATTAACCTACGTCCCCGTCGACAAAACGGGGATGATCAATCTCGAAGCGCTTGAGAGGAGCATAACTAAGGAAACCATTCTGATAACCATGATGCACGCCAACAATGAGATCGGAACAATTGAGCCGATAGAAGAGATAGTCCGAATAGCACATAAGAATGGGATTGTCTTTCACACCGATGCAGTTCAAACAACCGGTAAGATACCCATAGATCTCAACAAACTTGACGCTGACCTACTTTCGATCTCAGCGCACAAGATTTATGGTCCAAAAGGCGTAGGCGTGCTCTTCAAGAGGGAAGGTGTCTCAGTTGAACCTCTCATCCACGGCGGAGGACACGAAAGAGGGTTGAGATCCGGAACTGAGAACGTTGCCGGTATAGTTGGCATGGGAAAAGCAGCAGAACTAGCAAAGTCCAGGATGAAAGAAGATTCAGATCGCCTCGTCATATTACGCGACAGAATTATCAAAAGAGTGTTAGACGAAATCGAAGAGTCTTATCTAAATGGGCATCCAACTAGGAGGCTGCCTAACAATGCCCATTTCAGATTCTCCGGAATCGAGGGCGAATCGCTGCTCCTTAGCCTTGATGAGAAGGGCATCGCAGCGTCAACAGGCTCAGCATGTTCCTCAAAGAAACTCATGCCGTCTCACGTCTTGATGGCAATTGGTTTGAACGAGGTACAAGCTCACGGTTCTCTTAGGGTCAGCTTGGGCAGAACCAACACAAGCGAGGATGTCGAATACGTCTGCAATTCCTTAAATGAGGCAATCGCTCGACTTAGAGAAATCTCACCCCTTTGGAAGCGAGAAGACCTTACGAAGACGTATGCCCGAGAAGAGAAACCCCAAGTGCACACATGAAGTCTGACGAAACAGACCAAACTGACTAGGTTGAATTGTATCGATCCACGGCTCCAGACAAGTTGCGTAGTATGAGCTCTGAAACCTCGAAGGGTGTACCTTTCAATCCGCAGTCTGGATGAGCATATGCAACATTCTCCTTACCTACTCTATCGACGACCATTCTAATCCTTTGATAGACTTTTTCAGCATTCTCAACTTGTTCCTTCTGCAATGTTGAAACTGCGATGCAGCCTATCCCGAGACGCTTTTCGCTTTTTTCGAAAAGAGATTCAGAGAGCAGATTGATGTTTTGTTTTTCGCTGGTTCCACTAAACGCCAAACTTATAACATCGAGTTCAAGTTCAAGCAGTCCTTCCAGAAGTTTAGGCACCCTTTCCAAGCTGCCGCATATATGAATGCCTAGCGTTCCCGGCATCTTTCTTGCGTTTCTTAGACGGCGGAATAGGTCCTCAAGGATTGGTAATGCCTTCGATGGTGCCATGTACCCTGCAGAGAGGCCTGGTTCATCCAGCTGAACGAAAGAACCAAGATTGAGAAGTTCCACTATGATTTGTTCGAGGGCGCCGGATAGGTCACTATACAGCCGGGTGTCATTAAGCCCTGAGTAGTGCCTCAAACCTGCCGTTGCACAGGTTACGCCCAGCGTGATTGGGCCGGTGATAGCTGTCTTGAGAGTGACGTTATCTCTACTCTTTTCCCTCAAGTGGCTCTTGGCGAATAGAAAATCTCTTACCTTGATGAAGTCTGGCGGATTTTCAGGTGGGATGATCTTGGAGTTAACCATCAATCCTTTAGGGCCTCGAGCAAGTCCCGGGATCTGTTCAAAGTAGTTGATCATGTCAGCACGTTGTTCGCCGTCGGAGACGATGTCCATTCCAATCTTAAGTTGAGCATCAATAATGCTCCTGATGGCCTCCTCAGCCGCAAGAGGTAGTATTGGAAAACTGCCTACTACTGCCTTTTTTATTCTCAAGAGTTCACTAAGCCTCTCAGCGCCAGTTCAACGGATAACAGGCTCAGTTCCGCGGTATTAACACTGCCTTCAATAACCTGCTAACCGGACTGCCAATTCTGTTTCCGAGAAAACGCTTCAAGAACTCAAGGTCTCTGTCAACGACAGCACGCAGCATCCTGAGCGAAAGCATGTAAACCAGCATTCCCAATACGACATAAATGGGGATCAACACGGCGCTCTTTGCAATCAACTGAACTACGATCAAGACACCCGCCATAATTAGTCCAGCTAGCCAGCTTTTCCATAGTGCTTGAGTGTCTATTCTTAAACGCAGTTTTCTCCTTGTAGCACCCACCATGAATATCAGAGTCAGAATCATTGCGGTAGCTCTTGCAAAGGAAGCTCCCAATGGACCGAAAAAGGGGACAAGTGCCTTGCCAAGTCCCAAGCCAATGAGGACTGTGCTTAGAACTATTATTGCGTAGAGTCTTGTTTCATTAAGAACGAGCAAGACCTTTCCAAGCATAAGCCCGAAGACTGATATCGCGGCGGCGATGCACAGGACTGTCAAATACTGACCGGCAGAAGCGTAGATCTTCCCTGCAAATAGAGATATCAGGGGAGTTGCCATCGTCGCCAGTTCGAGCGCAATGGGAGTAGCCACTAACACGAGGTACCTCGATGTTGAGGTCAACGTTGTGGATAGTCTGTCAAGACCTTCTCGACTGGTCAGCTCCGAAAAGTGTGGAAAGAAACCGTCGGCTATCGCGATTGGTACAGCATATGCGTAGCCGAAGGCCTTGAACGCTACGTTGTATGCGCCTAGGTCGCTTAGAGGGTAACCTAATAGGAGCACTCTATCAAACCAGTTATCGATCAGACTCACAAAGGCCACCGGGTAAAGGGGCCAGGAGTATTTCAAAAGCGCCTTCAGGTCGAATCGACCCGCAATTGAAAGGTGCACAGACTGCGCTATGACCCAGAGGTAGACTGCACAGTTAAACATGTTCGCAATTGTCCATCCAATGACCACTCCGAGCAGGCCCATGCGTGAGAGCAGAAGCGCCACCACCAAGGCTTGCTGGAGTAAAAAACTGGTGCAATCGAAGACCGCAAGAGCTCTTAGACGCTTTAGGCCTAGCAGCATTCCAGTGAGCCCAAGAAGAAGACTTGTGAAAAAAATATTCACAGCTAAGACTTGGAAGATGAGTCTGTATTGAGTAGTGCCGAGGAGTAATTTTGATAGGGCTTCTGAGAGGCCAAAGCATAACACGGACATGAAAGCAGCTGTCGCAAAGTTGACCTTCAAGATCTGAGATGTAACAGCGGAGGCGGTATTCGTATCCTCTCGTCCCAAGGATTCAGCGATGAACTTTGTTGATGCACTCGGTAAACCAAGGGTAGAAACCAGCTGGCATGTGCTCGTCAACATGAGAAGGACAGTCATTACGCCCATATCGATCTTGGTAATTAGTCGGCTAATTAGAGCAAAAGCTACTATGCCAATCATGGCGCTGAAGGAGGTGTCGAAGACTAGAAAGGATGCACCGCGAACCATCCTTACTGCAGAATCGGTCAAGTCGGTGTGCACCTTTAGAAAGACTTGGCTTACCTTGGCGCTTCCGCCCTGGTTCTTTCAATTTCCTTTGCGGCCAACACAGCACCCTCAACAATCACTATGAATGGTATCACTGTATTATAGCGGTTATTGGTGTACAGGTCGCGCTAACTACGGGCCAGAAACCATCAAGCGTGCACTATCCAAAACGGTGTTAATAATCACTCTGTTGACTAAGCGACTCATCCAAATGTTCCCAGAACCCATCCTTTTCTCTATCAGTAGCGATGGATAGGCCCCCAGATTTTTTGTATTTCTTTTGGAGGTGAGAATCTCCTATATTCTTATTGATGTTGTCAGGAATTCCAGCATGCTCTGAGCGATCTTGAGGCCTTCGAAGTCGTTTACGTTGAAGAAGCACGTCAAATGAGGATCATACTTTCTAATCTCTTCTGTTTCAACGTATCTAGTGTCAAATGAGTGTATCAAATCTGATACTCTTGAGTTCTTGTTTTGAAGGATTGATGGCAACACGCGCCTAATGGCTTCTACACTGTAAACTGAGTGAAGAGGCTCTAGGTATCCATTTGGCCATATCGGCACTGTCGCGTCAAAGCCAGTTGCTCTCGCCAAAAGCAACTCCAGTATCTTGCTCTTGATAAACGGCATATCGCACGCTAGAACAAGAGTGTAAGTTGTATCCAGTTCTTCGATGCCGGCTGCTATCCCATTGAGCGGATTATTACGTCGCTCTCGTTCGCTAATTAACTCAACATTTGGAGGTAGGACGCACATGTAGGATTGTGGGTCATTATCTTTGCCAATGACAATGATTATTCTTCTAGCTACAGTCTGGCAAGCATCAACGACGTATCTGACTAGTGGCTTTCCCTTCAGCTCAATTAGCGCTTTGTTCTTACCATATCTGGAGCTTAAGCCACCGGCTAGAACAATTGCTCCTACCATAGATCCTTGATTCCAGAGAATATCACTAATGGCTTTAGGAGTCTCAGCTTGCCTTCTTAGACGATGCAAGTTCCGTAATTTCTTTGGATATCTGATCCATCGTCTTGCCTTCGGTCTGTATACCAAGCTTCTTTGCTGTCTCGATCAACAAGTCTGTCTCTCTTGCTTTATACTGGACCGGTGGCACCGATTGAGTTGGCTGAGGAACAGCACTTGGGAGCACACCTTCGGAGGCTTGACGGTACTGCTTTATAGCATCGCCGAGGGATTTTGCGAGTTCCGGCAACTTCTTTGGACCGAATAGTATGAGAACTATCGCCAGGACCAGAGCGACCTCCCACGGGCCGACAAGCGCCATCTTGTACACTCTCTTATCTGATGTTTGCTCAGTTTCTTATTAATCTTCTACCCTGAGTTCGCATTTCACAGTTTTGAGTTTCGAGGGTTTGTTGGTTCAACTAAATAGGCAACGTTCTTACCCAGCTTCACACCTAGATCTTCGGCTATCGATGGGCATTTTACTCTGAACAGCAAAGCATGAGGTTGAGCCAACTTGTGTTCGAAGAGCGTCTCATAGTGCGCCATGCCTTTGGCAATTATCAATTCAGACTCGGCGTATTTCGCAAGGAATTGGCTATCGCATTCTTCCAAGAGTAAACCTACAGTATCGGTACCCGTTGTGATCACCTCGTCAGCTAATTCCGTCATGCCGACCATGACGGCGTCATCCATCGTGGCGTCATTGCTTATCGGTGAAGCTTTCACGGCAACTGTCACAAAGGAACCCATTTGTCGGAGCTGTTCCACGAGCAGCTTGTCAAAGGCTATCTCTCCAGCATTATCCGTTAGCAGGAGGACTTTTTTTGCAGTCTTGGCTATTGACTCAATCCGATCTATGTGATCTATCGCGACATCATTTTCGGCTGTTTCGATCCAGTGTGGAAGATCATCATACTTGAAGTCATATCCTTTGATGCCGAATTCGAACGCATTTCCGACTATCGAGACTAGACAAGCCCTTCTGAATTTGGCCGATTCATCCGACGCTTCGAAAACATAGTTCTTGGCCTGGGGGATGAACTTGAGCCCCTTCTCATTACTTGCAATCTTGTCGGTCCTGAAGGGGTCAGGATTCTGCGAGACCCTCTTTATTGTTCTGTCTCGGATAGTGCCGAGGTATGCCGGGGAGACGTTAGAGCTGACGTTGCAACCGATTGCGCTAAGAGTTTCCAGAAGCGTTTTGAGCCGTATAGCGGGATCTGTAGAAGCCTTCGCCGCTTCAACAGATGCCCTGTTTATCAGACAGCTTGCGCATTCAAACCGTATCTTCAAAAACCCAGTACACTTCCTTAGACTCTGACGGAGGCTTCGGCAAGTTCGAGAAGGACTTTCTCCCATTTAGATGCCCTGACGACCCCGCTTGCCACAAGAACCCCTCTGCTGCCTAGTCTTATTGCAGCAGAAACATCCTCTCCGGAGGATATGCCAGCGCCACAGAGCACCACCGCATGCTGGTTTACTTTTCTTATCGATTCAACAGAATCGCTAACAATCTCAGGCTTCGCCTTGGACACGGCTATTCCCGTCCCTATCAGTTCAGGCGGCTCGATGGCAATGATCTCAGGGGCTAGTAAGGCTGCAGCCATCCCGACCTTACGAGAATTTGCACAGACGACAGAGATCAATCTGACCGACTTCGCCCTTTCGAGGACAGCCTCCAGATCTGAAAGTTCAAGCCGTCGTTCGGAATGGTTCACGATGGCACCAACGGCACCAGCATCTGCAACCGATTCTGGAAGGACATGCCCGGTAAAGGGTCCTGGAAGGATCGGATCAATATGTTGAGAGAAGACGGGTATCTTGAACTTGGAAATCAAACGGATGTCTACAAACTGCGGGGCTAATCCGATACATACACCAGTATCTTCTGTTACCGTTTCAGCGACTTTGGCTAGCTCTACTGCCTTGCGTCCAGATGATTCCAAGTATGACTTGAGGTTTACTAAGATAAGGGGAAAGGTTACCTTCGTCTTGGCCGACATTAATTATCACTGTTCAACGATAACTGGTTGTATCTGTCCAGATTCCTAACCTCGATAAGAACGAATATCGACGGTACTACAGGGTTTGACATAATATTACATACTGCCAAATAAGATTGACTGAGGATATTACGTCAAAAGGTTAAGAAGCTCGGAAATAATCTACATCAGACTCTTAAAGCATAGAATCTGAAACAATTGAGGGTTTAAGCAGTGGCTTCGAAGAATACGACAACGGTATCCGTAATCAAGGCCGATGTTGGCTCGCTGGTTGGACATCACATAGTCCATCCTAAACAGTTGGATTTCGCCAGGCAGAATCTTGAACGAGCACGCAAAGAGGCCTTGATAGTGGATTTTCATGTTACTCATTGTGGAGACGATTTGGAGCTCATAATGACCCACCGCAATGGCGAAAACAATAAGAAAATACACGAATTGGCCTGGAACACGTTCAAGGAAGTTACTGAGAAAGTCTCCAAGCCACTCAAACTCTATGCTGCAGGACAGGACCTCCTTTCGGATGCGTTTTCCGGCAACGTAAAGGGCATGGGGCCAGGGGTTGCCGAATTGGAGTTTGAAGAAAGGATCAGCGACCCGGTAGTGATCTTCCTCGCTGACAAGACTGCACCCGGCGCTTGGAATTTACCACTCTATAAGATATTTGCAGACCCTTTCAACACAGCCGGACTGATAATTGATCCCGCGCTTCACAAAGGATTTGTTTTCGAAATCTTGGATGTTCACGAAGGTTTGTCTGTAAAGTTGAAGTGTCCTGAAGAGATTTACGACCTCTTGGCCCTGATCGGCGATACCAACAGGTACGTAATTTCCAAGATCCTACGTCATGATGGACTCCCTGCAGCCGCTGCGAGTACGACAAAGCTGTCATTGATCGCTGGAAGATACGTTGGAAAGGACGACCCTGTCTGCATAGTGAGAGCTCAAAATGGGCTTCCAGCGGTTGGAGAAGTCATAGAACCGTTCGCAACCCCGCACCTAGTTTCAGGTTGGATGCGCGGGTCACATAACGGTCCCCTGATGCCAGTGAGCGTCGCAGAAACGCAGAACAAATGCACGAGGTTCGATGGGCCACCAAGAGTCGTTGCCCTAGGCTTTCAAGTATCCAACGCTACCCTGATCGGTCCTGCAGATCTTTTCAATGACCCCGCGTTTGACAACGCTCGAGCTAAAGCTAACGATTTGGCTGATTTCTTGAGACTACACGGGCCTTTCGTCCCACATAGGCTCGGCCCCGAGGAGATGGAATACACCACTCTCACGGGGGTCTTGGATAAACTGAAGGATAGGTTCCAAAAGGCAGAATAGACCATTACGACTAAGCATACTGGTCTGAGTGGGGTCTTCGATGAAGGTAAAAGTGGCTATAAACGGTTTCGGCAGGATTGGTCGAAATTTCTACCGAGCGTCGTTGCACGATCAGGAATTTCAGGAGAAATTTGAGATTCTTGCAGTAAATGATGTGACCGATTCGCGAAAACCTTAGGTCACCTTCTGAAATACGATTCCGTGCTTCGCAAGTTAGACGCCGATATTAAGGTGGAGGAGCATGCCTTCACAGTCGACGGCAAAAGAACTGAGGTCCTTGCCAGAGGAACCCATCGAGTCTACCTTGGGAGGCTATGCAGATAGACTATGTCTTTGAGGCGACAGGTTTATTCACCAGCCGCGAGGATGCAACAAACCACCTCACAGCGGGGGCTAAGAAGGTCATCATTACAGCCCCTGCCAAGAACCCTGATGCAACTATCGTTATTGGGGTGAATCAAGGAGAATACGATCCAGAGAAGCATCTCATAGTCTCAATGGCTTCATGCACAACTAACTGCACGGCGCCTATTGTCAAGGTACTCAATGATAATTTTGGCCTAGAGTATGGACTGATGTCGACCTGCCACGCGTACACAACCGATCAGCGACTACTAGATCTCCCTCATAGGGATCTTCGCAGAGCAAGGGCGGCATGCCTGTCAATAATACCCACGACTACCGGAGCCGCAAGAGCGGTGGCCGAGGTTATTCCAGAGCTTAAAGGCAGGCTTGACGGAGTTGCCTTGCGAGTTCCAGTTCCGGACGGTTCTATTGTGGACTTGGTTGTGCAGCTTAAGAAAGAGGCAAGTGTAGAGGCGATTAACTCAGCCATGAAGAGATCCGCTGAGGCAGAAATGAAAGGAGTTCTTGAGTATAGTGAAGAACCACTAGTTTCAGCGGATGTAGTGGGTAACCCTCACTCCGCAGTGGTAGATGGTCTGAGCACTATGGTCATCGGCAAGTCTTTCGCCAAGGTGTTTGCTTGGTATGATAATGAGTGGGGTTTCTCCTGCCGACTAGTCGATCTCCTTAAGCACATGGCAAGACGAGATCGCAGGATCTGAGACAACGTGAATCAATAACTCGTAGTAGCTTTGAAGTCAAGCCTCTAAGGTCTAGTTCAGGGTCAGTTGTGCCAGGCTTCTTTTCCGGCCTCTCCAGGCACTGATTATTCTCTTCACATCTTGTCTAGTTGGATGCTCCGCCGTTGAGCTTGATATGTAGTAAGCGGCTAGGGCGTTCGCGAATTCAAGACGTCTCTTGTCGGAGAGGCGCATATGCTCTGCATAGACATTTCCAGCATTCCATGCGTCTCCCGCTCCAGTCACTCTTCTCACGTTGACACGATATGTGGGGGCCGCGACGAAATGATCGTCTTTAATCGTCGCAGAGAACAATTGAGTATGCAGATCAACTCTGATACCGAATTCTGAAGAAATGGTCTTTGCAGCTTTCACCCCTAGGATTTCCGGTGGGGCTGTTGTCCTTGTCGGACTCCTCTTCAAACCGTATTTTGCTAGGTAAAGAGCTTCACTTTCGTTAAGGCTCAGGATTCCATAACCTTTTCTGAGAACGTCATTGAGAAGCCCTTTGACATCTTTGGCTCTTCTCGACACATCGCCAGGATCGATGTACAACGGCTTCGATCTGCCCACGTAGTCGAAGATCCCCTTAGCCAAGTCCGTTCCTTTTGAGTTCAGCGCCCAATCCGCAAGGACGACCGCGTCAGCTTTGCTCAATATTCGTAGCTCGTTCTTCCCAATATTGGAAAATCCAAAATCTCCATTTGAACCGGGATCGCTGAGCATTATGTTGGTGGATCTTTCCTTCTGTTTCATCTCTAGTGAGACGGTAAGAGCTAATCTTCCGTCTTCCCTAACAGAGGATATGTCCACACCAACAGATTCCAGGTACATCTTAGCGAGTGAGTGGCCGAATTTGCTGGTTCTTGCTATTAGATGTGAATGAGCTCCAAGCCGCGCAAGGGCCGCCGCTAGGTTAGACGCTTTGCCACCTCTGGAAAGGTATTGGTTTATGACAATATTTCCTCCGCCACGGCTCGCCACCTGGGCGAATTGTGAGAATACGTCATCCAGTGAATGCCTGAATGTGACATAATGGTCAAGGACGAAATCGTGCAGAACGACAATGTCAGGCTCTGATATGTCATTCTCTTGTCGTGAACTGCGCATGACCTCACATCATGTTACACATAATATTGTAAGGTCATTAACGTTTGAGCCTGTAGGACCGGTTATTACAAGATCATGAAGTTTTGAAAGATAGGTGTGCGAATCGTTATTGCTGAGGGCCTTCTTGTAGTCGAGTCCCATTTCTGTGCCTCTTATCAACGTCTTACCGTCGACTATGGCTCCTGCAGCCTCGGTTGGTCCGTCTATACCGTCAGTCCCTATCGCCCCGATGCTCAATCCTTTCTTGCCATTGATCTTGGTCGCCGCACTGAGTACCAGCTCTTGGTTGCGTCCGCCTATGCCATTCCCTTTCACCGTAACCGTTGTCTCTCCTCCAACAACGATTGCTGCTGGGCGTGGAAGTGGATTTCCCGAACTCAAAATCTCACTTGCAATAGAGGCTAGGAAGATTCCGGCCTCTCTTGCTTCCCCCTGCAGATGCGAGGTCAATAGATTCGTGTTGAATCCCATCTCGCTTAGTTTAGTTTTGGCTGCAAGGCACGCCATTTTATTGCTTCCTATGATAACGTTATGGACCGTATTGAATGCTGGATCGTTGGGTTTGGGTGTTTCTGGAAGAAGTCCACCATCACCCATCTTGAGAATATCTCGAACTTTGCTCGGGACTTCGTTCCAAAGCTTGTATTTCTCAAGGATATCTATTGCATCGCGGAAAGTTGTTGGATCAGGAGCGGTTGGCCCTGAAGCTATCGAATCCAGTGGATCGCCAACAACATCAGAGAGTATGAGGCTGAGAACAGTAGCGGGTTGAGCCTTCTTGGCAAGCCAACCCCCTTTGAACTCTGACAGATGTTTTCGGACAGTATTCATCTCGGCGATATCGGCGCCGCTTCGCAGCAACAATCTCGTGACCATCTGCTTGTCTTCCAGAGTCAATCCTTCTCTGGGCAGTGTCATCATGGCCGAGCCTCCGCCCGAGATCAGGCAAATCACCAAGTCGTCTTCATCGGCGCTCTCTGCAAGCTCTAACATTCGTTTTGTCCCTTCCAGTCCATGAGCATCAGGGATCGGGTGCCCGGCTTCATTCAGGGCTATCTTGTTCGTTCTATACCTGGCCGAGGTTCCTGAGAATATGTTGATCAATCCTGTAGTTATGTGATTACTAAGCAGATGCTGAAGAGCCTCCGCCATAGAACCACTGGCTTTGCCTCCGCCAAGGACAATTACGCGCTTAAAATGACCTAAAACAAATTGCTCGGAGTCTATGACAATTCTAGAGTCTTTTACCTTGACATGATCAATAATCAACTGGTAAGGAGAGATCGAGAGTAAAGCTGCTTCGAGCGCTTCCAGAACAGCCTCTCTCGCTGTTCGGTCTGCAGGTGTCCTTGCGTTTTGCAGGAGCACCTCCTTGTTAGTAATGGGAGACATAGTTCATCCAATGTCTGCCTTCAAAGGATCTTCGTATGCGAGAGTGGTTTCACAGCCATAACTTCAGGGTTGACAAGGTGGCCGGGGGCATCTCCCTTTAGCACCGAGATTAGGTTTTCTGCTGCGATTCTAGCCATGCCGTATCTGGATTCTCGAGTGGCGCTTGCGATGTGAGGCGCAAGCACGATACTCTCAAGCTCCAAGAGTGGACTTTTTGAAGATACAGGTTCCTCCTCAAAAACATCTAACCCAGCTCCCGCGATCCACCCTTCTCGCAGGGCGACAGCTAAAGCCTCATCATCAACAACAGGACCTCTTGAAGTGTTTATCAAGTGGGCGGTTGGCTTCATCATTCTAATTTGTTCTTTGCCAATAAGGTGATGAGTAGTTGGCAAGTAGGACACGTGAACACTCACGAAATCAGCCTGTCTGAGAACTTCCTCAAGTGTCATGTACTGAATTCCGAGCTCTTTCTCTCTTTGAGTCGGCGCCCTAATAGTGTCATAATATATCAGTTTCATGTGAAATCCTTTAGATCTCTCAGCTACACCCGAACCGATTCTTCCGAGCCCCAATATTCCGAGGGTTTTGCCATAGATCTCTGAACCCAAGAACATCATGGGTGCCCAAGCTATCTTCCACTTCCCATCACGAACGTACTTGTCAGCCTCGGCAACTCGTCTAGCTGTGGCCATTATTAGCGCCCAGGCGAAATCCGCCGTGGCATCCGTTAGGACACCGGGTGTAAAAGTGACATAGATTCCGCGTTTAGTGGCCTCTGCGACGTCTATGTGTTCGTAACCGACGCTCATTGAACTGATGACTTTGAGTCGTGACCCTACAGTGATTATCTCCTTATCGATGCGATCAGTTACCAAACATAACAGCGCATCTTTATCCTGGACTCTCTTCTTCAATTCTTCTTTTGTAGGCGGAGCCTCCTCAGGGTTTACTTCGATGTCACAGTAAGACTCTAAGACGTCTATCCCTACTTGCGGTATCTCTCGGGTTACGTAGACTTTTGGCTTCGCCAACTTACGCTTGCACCTTTGAGAATCTGAGCCTACTAAGCTCACAAATGATTATTAAGACTAATCTATAATCCTCATCTCGTCTACCGCTAGAGTGGAAGCTCTCGAAGACTTCAAGTGATTTGCATTAGTTAGGTTTATATTAGCTCACTAAAATCAATCGAACTAACTAGATTTAATGCGGTGTATGAAAGATTGTTGATTACCGACATTTGTGTTGGATGCACAAAGTGCGTACCGTTCTGTCCTCCCGGAGCGATAGCTATTGGCAAAGACAAGAAGGCACACATCGATCGCCAGAAATGCATAGAATGTGGCGTATGCTTCAATAATGCCAACTGTCCGGTCAATGCTATACAACTGGAGGAGCTAGAGTGGCCTCGATCTGTTAGAGAGGTCTTCGCAACAGTCTACAAAGAACACAAGCAGACAAATGTCCCGGGGAGAGGAACTGAGGAAATGAAGACCAACGACGTAACAGGACGATTCAAGCCGGGAGAGGTCGGATTTTCAGTCGATATGGGGCGCCCCGGTGTCGGGGTGGACTTGAAGGATGCTGAGAAACTCTGCATGGTCCTAGCAAAGACAGGAGTGGAGTTCGAACCCCTCAATCCTCTGACCTTCCTTATGTCAGACAAGAAGACGGGCAAACTGCGCGAAGACGTCCTTACTGAAAGAGTTCACTCCTGCATTCCTGAATTCAAGATCAAGGAAGAGAAGTTTCCAGTCGTGTTTGAAGCCCTTCAGAAGGTATCGAAAGAAATAAACACCGTCTTCAGCCTTGGATTATGTGTGAAGGTCAACCTAGACGGCTCAGTTCCAATCATGAGATACCTTGACGACCACAAAATCTACTACCGACCGAACGGGAAGACCAACATCGGCATCGGTAAGCCGGCTGCAAAATTCTGAGGTGAATGAAAATGACTCATATGTTACACAGATCAGGAACAGTTGACTCACTTTCAATGGACTATCCGATTCTTGTTATAGCAGCTCAAAGCGTAAACGCAAAAGGTACGGCACCCAAGTTTAAGAAAGCCCTCGAAATAATTCTAAAACACAACCCCGTGAACTTCGGAGACATGAAGACAGGGAACTACTTCAGAAAAGGCTTGAAGTCTGTGCTAAATAGCACAAGAGAAAACTCGATAGCCCATGGCGTGTTTACCAACAGGAAGGATCTCGAGGAGTGCTTGAAAGAGCTACGCGACGCGGACCTTGGTATGTCCGTCGTAGTATCAGGTGTATTCACAGAAGTTTGGGACTCACTCAAGAAGATTGGATTGAAACCCCATTCACTGAACATCTCACTTGGCATCTATGGCAAAAAGGAACTTCTTCCGGAACAGCGCATTCTCGACATAACAACGATGTGCGGCCACCACTGCGTCTCACCTTTGCTAGTAAGAAAGCTCGTCAGCGACATAAAGCGAGACAAAACATGTATCGAAGATGCTGCACGTGAGCTGGCAAAGCCGTGTGTATGCGGTGTCTTCAACACTCTGAGGGCGGAGAAACTCCTAGAAGGTTTTCTGGAAAAGCCTTAGACCTGAAGATTCCAAGTGGTGCACCAAAGTGACTATGCTACTGCTCTTATCAGAAAGGTGCACTGGATGTAGAATGTGTGAATTAGCATGCCCAATGGTACATGATGGAGCTTTCAATCCAGACAAATCGAGGATCTGGATTCAGTTCCAAGGAATGCCTGAACTCTACTATCCCAACTCCTGCCGATCATGTGGCAAGCCCCCTTGTGCTGAGGCGTGTCCTACAACGCCCAAGTCCATCTACAGAGATGAGAACGTGGGCGGAGGTATGAAAATACTCGAAGATGTATGCATAAGGTGCGGCAGATGCATCGAGGCCTGCCCGTTCGCAGCCATAGACTGGCATCCAGTCAAAAAGCTTCCTCTAGTATGTGACACTTGTAATGGCGACCCCGAATGCGTAAAGTACTGTTCGCCACACGCACTGCTCGCTGGCGGAAAAACAAATCTGGCTTCTGAGAGAAGAAGCGACTTCGGGGCAGCTCAGATCGCGAAGACAAAGGAGAAGTTCGTGAAGTAGTATCCGAGGCTCAAGCTTTGGGAAAGGTCAAAGTGAAATTCTTCGCTCATCTTCGACAAGCAGCTGGAACTAATGAAATGGATATGGAGATCAAAGAGGGAGACACGGTGGAAGACTTGCTTAGAGAACTCGGAGAGAGATTTGGTCCCGACTTTGAAGACCGAATTAGAGATCCAACAACAGGGATGTTAGCGCCTTTCCTAATAATGGTGGGTCGAGAGGAGATAAGTACAGTTAGAGGAGATTTGAAACACAAGTTGAGTGATGGAGACGTAATATCGCTATTAGAACCTGTTGGAGGAGGTTGAATATTATGTGGACCTACGGTGGATATGCGGGAAAATTTTTGCGTCTGGATATGACGAATAGGAAGTATTCGAGCGTTCCACTTACCAAAGAAATGGCGAGACTGTTTCTCGGTGGCAATGGATTCGGGGCAAAGATTCTATACGACGAGGTCAAACCAGGAATAGACCCTCTGGGTCCAGAGAACAAATTCATCTTCGCTGCGGGACCCATTCAGGGTGCAATGGTTCCAACCGCTGGCAGGTCCGGCGTGTTCACAAAGTCGCCGGCCACAGGCTATTTCTTCGATTCTTATGGCGGCGGATCCTTCGGGCCCGAGATGAAGTATGCAGGTTGGGACGCAATAATAGTTGAGGGACAGGCCAGAACACCCACCTACGTCACAGTTTTCGATGACACTGTCGAGTTCAAGGACGCATCCCATATTTGGGGGAAGTGGACCTTCGAAACTCAAGAAATACTCAAGAAGGATTTGGCAGAACCGAAAGTCCAAATTGCGTGTATCGGCCCTGCGGGGGAGAAGTTGGTTCGTTTTGCGTGCACAATATGGGGTGCCCGTGCAGCAGGAAGAGGGGGCAATGGGGCTGTCCTTGGCTCCAAGAAGCTTAAGGCTGTAGCCATTCGCGGCACAAAGGACATAGAAGTTCCAAACATTGAGGAGTTTCGAAAGGTCATCAGTGATCAGTACACCCGGATAAAAGCAAACCCCGGAACAGGAAAGGCGCTTCCCACAATTGGGACGCCGGGAGTCACTACTACAAACAACCAGCTAGGGATACTTGGAACAAGAAATTGGCAAACTGAAGTATTCGAAGACACTGAGAAGATAAGCGGAGAGGTTATGCGGTCACGGTTAGTGGTAAAGGACAAGGGCTGCATGTGCTGCCCGATAAACTGTACAAAGCTTACGTACGTTAAGACAGGTCCCTATGCCGGGACGCTCGACGAGGGACCCGAATATGAGACTATCTACGCGTTCGGCTCAAACTGCGGAGTAGCCTCATTGGAAATGATTGCCAAAGCCGATAGAATGTCCGATGAATTAGGAGTGGACACGATATCCGCAGGCGTTGTAATCTCTTTTGCTATGGAGTGTTACGAGAAAGGAATACTCTCAAAGGAGGAGGTTGACGGTCTGGATCTCCATTTCGGCAACGAGGCAGCGCTCCTCCAGCTCCTTGAGAAGATAGGCAAACGCGAGGGAGTGGGAGATCTGCTCGCGGAAGGAGCCTCAAGAGCTGCCAGAAAGATTGGCAAAGGTTCTGAAAAATATGCAATAACGATAAAGGACCTTGAGAATGCGGGCCACTCGCCGAGAGGCATGAAAGGCTTCTGCCTAGGAATGGCAACTTCCACCAGAGGAGGCACTCATCAAGATTCACGGCCTACAGGTGAACGTATAGGGAAATCAGACAGGAAAGTACTTGAGGGAAAGCCCGAATATGCGGTAGGGACGCAGAGAATTACCACCCTCCAAGACTCGATGTGTGTCTGCCGGATGACCGAGGGCATCTACGGCTTGATGGAAGTTACCAATGAACACCTCAACATAATCAACGTCGTCACCGGCATGAACCTGAAGTTGCCTGAACTGATAGATATCCCAGACAGAATATGGAACCTCGAGAGGGCATTCAACTGCCGCGAAGGTCACCGCAGAGAGCACGACGTCCAAGCAATAAGATACATGACTGAACCAATACCGGATGGCCCATCCAAAGGAATGTATATGCCCTCAGAAGAGCTGGAGATGTTGAAGGACAAGTACTACGACCTGAGAGGATGGGATAAGAAGACAGGAATTCCGACACAGCAGACGCTTCAAAGATTGTCCCTCACCCAGCAGGCCAAAGATCTTTACTGATGAAGGCTGAGGGTTTCCCCTCATCTTATTTACTTTGAGCTTCGCTGATGATATGCCAAAAGTCATCTTGAAATTTTACACGCTCTTTCGGCAGGCTGCGGGGAGGCCTCAGTTAGCGCTAGAACTTGGCCCCGGAAGCACAGTCCGTGATGCGCTTCAGTCAGCCTCTCAAGAGTTAGGGAGTGAGTTTCGAGCGCTTGTATGGGATGTAAGATCTAGCGAGGTACTACCGTTCCTGCTCACCGTCGATGGAAAGGTAATTCCTTCGACCGCAGGAGCTCTTGAGAAGATGATCGTTGATGGTGAGGAAATCGTTATGATGGATCCTGTCGGAGGAGGAGCCTATGTTCAGTGCTGGCGTTCACATGGATCGCCTGGGCATTAGGTTACCACGTCCAAGTAGGCATATTATCAACCAGCACGGTCAGATCCTAATCTGCATCGCTTTTTTCATCTGTGCCCTAATAGTCCGTTCGATGGGTTTCTCCTCTCCAACAATCCTGATGGTCGATGAGGTCTACTACGCGCCTGCCGCCAACTCTCTGCTACATCTTCACGGTGATCCTAACTTTGTTCATCCGCCGCTCGGAAAGGTTTTGATAGCAATAGGAATAGCTCTTTTCGGCTACAATTCATTCGGGTGGAGAATTGATAGCGTTCTATCGGGCAGCATAATTGTCCCCGTCTCCTACTTGATTGGGCGGAAGGTGTTCAACGATCTAACGGGCCTACTCACGGCTACTCTGCTACTTTTTGATCCATTACAACAGGTTATGTCGAGAATAGCTATGCTTGACATTTTCCTTGCGCTCTTTGTGACACTGGCCTTTCTCGCACTCAGCTACCGCCATTATGATCTCACAGGCATATGTCTCGGCCTTGCTTGCGGGGTGAAGTTGCCAGGTGCTTTTGCGGTGGCTGGAGTGGTGGCATATCTCGTTTGCAGTGGGAAGGCGGTAAAGATCTTGAGGATGATGCCAATAATTGCAATGACGTTTATTCTATCTCTGTTACCGGTCGTGATCCCCGAAGGGAGCTCGTTCATCACAAGTTTTCTGTTTTCATTGAATTGGCACTTGACTTTGCAATCGCCGCATCCATTTGCATCTTCACCTTTGGGCTGGCTCTTCAACGTTGTTCCTTTCCTCATCTATTCAAGTGCTGGACGGAATATCTCAGCTTCCGCAAATCCGTTCATCTATCCGATGTCCTTGCCTGCTGCGGTTTACCTTGCATTCGATGCGTTTAGGAAGAGGACTTGCCAATCGCAATGTCTTCCATTCTTTTGGTTCACCTTCGTCTACGGCCTCTTTTTCATCCTTCCAAGGAAGACTCAGTTCATCTTCTACCTAACCCCGGCCGTTCCTGCAATACTGCTTCTGGCCTCGTATGGGATCATTCGCGTCTTTTCCTACCTTTCAAAATAGCTTTATTTCTGATTGTCTCAGAGGTTGGGAGAACAGGGGACCACGAATGTCAGTGACTCTTAGCGAGTTCGAAAAGCTGGACATCAGAATATGTAAAGTACTTGACGTTGAGAGAATTCAAGGTAAAGTCAACCTCTTCAAATTGAAGGTTAACTTGGGTTCTTCAGAGACTCAAGTGGTGGCCGGTGGAGGAACATACTATGAGGCAGACTACTTTGTTGGCAAGAATTTCGCGATCCTTGTTAATCTTGTCCCAAAGGTTATCTCGGGGATTGAGTCTCGAGGTATGCTTTTGGCAGCTGACGACAAAAGCAAACCGGTGTGGTTAACTGTTCCGGAAGACGTCCCGCCGGGAACGAGGGTCCGCTGACAGACCTCAAAGAGATGACTGTTTGTTAGGGGAGCTCCAGATTGAAAACGTCGAAAACGACTTTTCTTTTGTGCCTGCTTCTAGCGTTTGTCTCTTCACACGCTCTAGGGCAAGTCAGAGCGGCCGGTATCGAGGTAGAGGTGAGAGAACACGGTCTCGCCGTTACTATTGATTCGAGTCTCTTCCAGAATATGACGAAGTTGCCGGAGGGAAAAATTATCCTGTCTGGTTCAGATCTCAATGAAGCTAAACTCGCGTTTCAAGAAGCCTTAAGATTGAAAAATCCCACGTTAGACATCTCCTCCCTCTCTATAGCAGTATCGTCTGATGCTGGCTGGCTTAATGTCAGTGCACAATTCACCGTCGATGGAGCCTCCAAGGTCGAAAGGGACGCAATGTGGACTGATCTGAGCTGGTTGCCGTACAGAGTTAGTTCAGATCTAAAGGCAGGCAATCTTACCTTCAATCTTGTTGGGTCAAAGTATCTTCAGCCCGTCGTTCAGAGTTTATATAATAAGACTGGAGTTCAATTCTTCTCGCCAGTTTTCACACCGATAATCCCCCAAATTGCCGTGAGCACAGCCGGGAACTTCTCCACGTTTGATTTTCATTCTATTGTCGAGAATGTCAGTTCGTGGGCGAAGTCCTTTGATATTAATTCTAAGAGGACATTATGGGAAAGACCAAGCGAGAAAACACTCGACCTAAGAATCCAGATCGAGACTGGGAACGTTTCAAAGTCGTTATACGCCTTCTCAAATACCTATGCCAGAGTCTCAACCGAAGGTCGCGGTGCGGCCTTCGGCGATACTATTGTTGTTGAGAGATCAACTGGAACCTGGGAGGTGATGATGCTAGTTGCATTCTCAGGGTTCCTTGGTCTTACTGTAGTAGCGTATTACTATGAACGAAGGATAATGAGATCTTTCAGAAAATGAGTAGCGCCCTAAAGTGGCCGCCGATTATCCACTACTGGACATGAACTTGCAGTCTTGAATGTTAACTGTGCATGCATTAATTTGAAACAACTGCGTACCGCGCGCGCCCACGTCTTGTTACTGACAACGGTATTGTGAGCAGGGATTCAGGCTTCCCACTTGCCCTAATCAAGTCCGACACGTACACGTATCATTCGGTTGAGAAGTTCTGGTTCGAAGAGATTTGGAAACTCTTTTGTGATGATGGTCCTGTAGATGTCGACTTCTTCGCTAGTCATGTATTGAAATTGATAGGGTCCCACGTATGGGGATGGCTTTCCTTCGCGTGTAATGAATTCCATATGCATTAGAGGATCGTCTCTCTTTATGGTTATTGGCTGTCTGTCGTTGCTCAGGTTTACAAGTTCAAGCGCTAGTCTTCCAATGAATCCACTGTGGACTTTAGCTGCGTTTAGGAAGGATAGACCTAACCTGCCATAGCGACTTTTCGCCGTTAAGTGGGCGACAATGTCGGGGGGTGTGAAGACAATTTCGTGCGAAATTAGATTCTTGTGTTCTAGGTAATGGAGGATGGTCTCATCCTTGACTGTCAGAATGTAGCCGTCACCGTCAAGGAGATTATGGTCAAACGGGTATATCAGCTGGAACTTCTCAATCATCTCTAGGACTCTATCTTTTCCAAGCACACACATCCGTTTCTGCTCCTAATTTGTCACTTAGGGATTGTTAGACAACCTACGCGTATTTCTAGTCGATCATTGGATCGACTTGGAAGAACACACGCCGGGTGGAGTTGAGGGCTCTGTAGTCCGCTGTGAACTTTAGCTTTAGATCGACTGTAGAACCCGCCTTTACAGTGAAGGGGTACTTTGACACTATGGTTTTTGGAACGGTCTCTACCGTAATAGTTGTGCCATTAGCTACCGCCGTTGTGTTTGAGAAGGTCAACATTATATTGTCATATTCCCCCACAGGAATGGTGGGAGACACAAAGATCGTGCCAGATCTGTCTGCGAAGCCTGCAAGGTCCAAGCTGGTAGTCCGATAAGTGATAGGGAGCCAACCAGTATCATTTCCTTCGTTGGCGCTGTGAATGCGTATCTCAGCGAATGAAACATAGAGATTGGTCACGCCATTGATTACCAGAAGACCTTTTGGGTTTTCTGTCTGTATAACTGCCTGTTGGTAGTATGCGTTAACTCTAACCGTACCGGTGGCTGTCGTCGGATACAGGATAACGATGATTATCACGATTAGTAGAAAAGCGGAGAATACCTGCCGTGGACTCAACGTTACGTCTTCACCCTCCGAGAGTCGGTTGGTTTGTTTGCTTCTTGTAGTCCTCGCCGCACAAAGCCGAGATTCTGGCCCAGTTTGAATTGACCCACTCTTGAATACATCGAATCTCATCAGAGTACTCTTGCTTGAATAGATGGCGAAATCTGCCTTGAACCTTTAGGAATTCCTCGACTGGAAGGGGATTGGGGACTTTGACGTTTAGTCTGTATTCTCCTTTATCGAACTCGTATATTGGAAAGTATCGAGTCTGTGTGGCCAGCTTGGCTATCTTCACAGTATCGGCGGTCTCATGCCGCCAACCGCGGGGGCAAGGCGCCAAGATGTGTATGACAGAGGGACCCTTTGTTTCAAGGGCCTTTTTGACTTTTGTAATGTAGTCATTCCAGTACGCAACAGATGCCGTCGCTGCATAATCGATACCGTGGGAAATGCTTATTCCAATCAGATCCTTCTTCCATTCTGGTTTTCCAGGCAACCTCGTCCCTGCTTGTGATGTAGTCGTCGCGGCACAATGCGGTGTTGCACCTGACCGCTGTATTCCAGTGTTCATGTAGGCCTCATTGTCATAACAGATGTACAGAATGTGATGACCTCTTTCAAGCATCCCTGATAAGGCTTGAATGCCTATATCGAAGGTCCCTCCATCGCCGGCGAAAGCAATGTGATTAGGAAGCTTGCTTCTGCCTCCTCTGCGCCCCATCGCCTTGAACGCAGCCTCAATACCGCTAGCCGTGGCTGCAACGTTCTCAAAGGCCGTATGGACCCATGGGACTGCCCAAGAGGTGTAAGGATATATTGTTGAGGCAACCTCCAGGCAACCTGTGGCATTTGTTACAACGACCTCTTTGCCTGATGCCTTGAGTGCCATGCGAGCGGCCATCGAGGCTCCACAGCCGGGGCAATGTCGGTGTCCAGGAAGGAAGAGCTCCTCAGCTGGAAGCTCTTTGAGAAGGACCATTACTCTCTAACTCCTGCGTACAGGACCTCTCTTCGAGTTTTCTTCTTTGGCTGTTTTAAGGCGTGACCGTATATTGACTCCAGCATTGGGAGGGTTATGTCGCGACCTCCCAGCCCGCATATGACATTCGATATGTTAAGCTTCAGTTCAGAATCATGCATTACTGATAGAACATCGCTGCACAATGCCCCGTTGGGTGCACCGAAGCTGCAAGCTCTATCTATGATGATGAGGGATTCTAGTCCTTCTATAGCTTTGAGAACAGCTCTTTCGGGAAAGGGCCGATATAACCAGAGCTTGATGACGCCAACCTTCTTTCCCTTTCTTCTCATGCTTCTCGCTGCTTCGACAGCTGTTCCTGTACAGCTTCCCATGCCTAGTATGGCTGTGTCCGCATTTGTGATCTCGTACGTGTCAAGGAGGCCATAATTTCTCTCAGAGAATTTCTTATACTCACGATTTGTCTCATTAACTGCGTCGAATGCCTTCTCCAAGGCGTCTACTTGTTGGCGTTTGAACTCGAAGTAGTACTCCGGATTATTCCCAGCTCCGATCGTTATCGGCCTATCAGGATCTATTAGATAATTGAGATCCTTCGGGGGAAGGAACTTCTTGACTTTATCATCTTCGTGGACTTTGATGCCTTCCATGGAATGCGTTATTGTGAACCCATCGAGGTTAACCGATATCGGAAGCATCACGTTCTGTTTTTCAGCGATCTTGAATGCTTGGAGTGTCCAATCGTAGGCTTCTTGAGCGTCTTCTGCGTAGACTTGGATCCAACCTGAGTCTCTTGAACCCATCATATCTGAATGATCAGCGTATATATTGATAGGAGCGGAGAGCGCCCTGTTTGCGACGGCCATGACTATTGGGCATCTCATGCTAGAGGCTATGTAGAGCATTTCATGCATCAGAGCCAAGCCCTGGCTCGCTGTTGCGGTGAAGACTCTAGCTCCAGTTAAGCTTGCGCCGATACACGCGGACATGGCTGAGTGTTCTGATTCAACGCAGACGAACTCTGTATTGACTTCACCGTTGGCTACGTACTGGGCAAATTGTTCAACTATCACAGTCTGAGGAGTTATGGGATAAGCTGCTACCACATCCACGGAACTCTGTTTTGCGGCGTAGGCTACCGCTTCATCTCCAGTGACTCCGACAAGTCGTTGCGTTTTTTCACTCCTCCACCATCTTTATGGCCTTTGTGGGGCACTCTGACGCGCAGAGCCCGCATCCTTTACAGAAGTCATAGTTTATCTTGACGCACTCTCCAGCCCTATCGATAGAGGGCTCAGGGCAGTATATCCAGCAAAGCAGGCATTTGGTGCATTTGCTCTCATCGATGATGGGTTTGAAGGTTCTCCAAGATCCTGTCTTATACTTCAAAGAAGAACCAGGTTCATAGAGATGTCCTCCTATCGGCAGCTCTCTCCAGCTAGAATTTCGACTCAACCAGAGACCACCTCATTATACGCACGTTCAATTGCCTTCACGTTCCTGTCTCCGAGTTCGCCGGTGAACCTTTCCCTGACAGCTTTCCTCACGGATTCCAAATTAGCCATCGGCACTGCTCTTATGGCTGCTCCAAGCATTGCAGTATTCGTTATTGCCCTACCTAGGATCTCAAGCGATATTCTAGTCGCATCTACTGTAAAAGCCCTTGCCGTGGTAGCCTCTAATTCTGACTTGATTTGGTCTGGCGTCTTGCCAGAATTGACTACCAATTGTCCACTCTTCACCAAGCCTGCTGTCACGTCAACAGATTCAAGAAGTGTAGGATCCAAAACAACGACTAGATTAGGGGTGTAGACATGGCTGTGAATCCTTATTCTCTCATCGCTGATTCGCGTAAACCCCAAGATGGGCGCACCAGTCCTCTCTGGGCCGAATTCTGGGAATGCCTGTACAAACTTCCCTTCCAGAAGCGCGGCCTGTGCAAGCATTCTGCTAGCCGTAACTACTCCTTGTCCGCCTCTTCCGTGCCAACGTATCTCGTTCAACATGACCCATTCACTGGTCGATTTGCAAATATTGGAATGATCTCCACTATGAAAAGGTTACGCGGCTCAAACGAGTCCTCAAACACAAAATCCTTCGTTGGCGCCCTCTTTCAACACTAAAGTCTTATAGTCCAGCTCAATTATAAATTAGCTTACCAATTGGTGAAGGAAATGGTTAACAAAACGACTGTAAGACTTACGATTGTGAGAAAGAAGAATAAAGAGGGTAAACTGTCATACCGTTCCCCGAGGATATATCTGCCTACAAAGTTGACCGATGACTCGAGTTTCCCATTCAGAGAAGGGCAGTCTCTTCTCGCAAGGGTTCTTGGAGATAAGCTGGTTGTTGAAAAGATTCCAAGGCCAAAACGCAAGCGGCACGTTAAGACGCCCTTTACGAACGCTTATAGCCAATAGCCAACGGATCATTATTGGCGTGTTGAAGATGGCCAACGTTAGGGTATTCGTTACTCAACTCTCAGGAGAGAGACTTTGGGGGATAGATACTTCACTTCCATCCCAGCTGCAGATAGCTGTAAATGTCAATCTGCTAGGATTTGAACGAAAGACCCCTGGAATGGTTGAGGCACCCTTCGTCTTTACTGTATCTTTCACGCCCTCCGTGGCTCAGATCAACATAAGGGGAAAAGCTCAAACCCTGGGAGAAAAGACCGAACTTGACCAGATAATGGCTGACTTCAATAATCAGAAGCCCCCTCCTAATATGGTCGTTCAGCAAGTCTCAAGCGTTGCGATCGCCGAAGCGATCGTATTGGCCAAAACCATAGGCGTCCCGCCACCCATTCCACCATTTCCAGCTACCCAAGAACAACCCAAACAAAAGTCGGAAACCAGATACACAACCTAGGCCTCCAATTTTTCGAAATGACTCAGAACCTCCAATAAATTGGACACAGGCTGCTTTGACGTTAGGAACCGACGCCCCCCGAACGAGACACTGCCCAATCTTTTGGACGCGGCATTTCTTCAGAAAAGGGCCAGGTTTTAGATACGAAAGTCCGGTTCTAATGGTGACCTAGTATCATTACTAAGTGGCATTACGCTCATGCAACAATAGTTGCACGGCTTATTGAATCTTGAAAAAGCGTATATGCAATCACCGTTGCAAAATAAGCTTCTATAGGCAAAACTTCAAGATGGCCAAGTGTGAGCTTTTATGAACTTGAAAAGTGCAATTGGAAATGCACAACCGCGGCTTAGGGGAATCCATTTTGACAAGGAAAATCTATCATTGAATCTTTACCCTGACTTTGCAAGCATCATCTATCCTGCTAACACAAAACAACGTCTCGTACTCCATTTTCTGATCAATGAACTGAGGGAGAAAAAAGGACACTTTTCAAAACACGCTCTCAATGCCTTTGCCACTAACGTCAAAAGTGGCACTTTCGCTTGGAGGAACAAACCCTTCAAAGCATCAAGGCGGCTAGTCTATTATGTTTGGCGCGACCTACTCCGCATGGGTATGGTGTCTTGGAGCAAGAGGTACGTCGGTGACTCTCTCAAGGAGGGCTTTTTCGTAGAGTTCGAAGAATTCCGAAAAAGTCTCGATAAGATCTCCGACAGGTGGGAGAGGGAATTCTCCTGAAGATCTCTTTACCGACACACGCACGTGACAGCAGATCATAAAATGCTCCGATTCCCTCGGCCAATCCCTATCGGTCAATCCTTGCCTCAGCGTTCGATTTTTCGTAACGTTGAAGTCCTTTCGAAATATTGGACTGCTAACGCGAGCATGAAGGAGTCTTTTCCTCAAATAGTTGCATTTGCCTTTGTCGATCTTTCCTATGACATTTACGTAAGTTATTAGTGTACCAAGAAAACAGGATTAAAGGAATAACAATTTTTTTAGAGAAAACGAGGCGGATTGTTCCAATTTTTCGGAACCCTCTCCAGTTTATGAAAGACCCGTGAATAATCCGTTGAAGATCATAGCACGTCAAAATGATGGTGCCAAGGCAAGCGCTATGAGGTCTCTTGTAGGAGTCTCCCATTCTTGCTTATTAGACCCAAACTAATTCTAGAGGTGGAGATAGGCTTTCCGTCGTCACCGAGAATGAAACTAACGACGTATATTTCAAGAGGGCCCATTTCTTTCTGAACGCGGATCCGGTTAATCTCAAAAGCGGTTTCCAGAGTCTCAGGGCTAACTACTATTCTTGAGATAGTTTCATCGGTCACCGCTGGGCCGTAGCAGTCGTTCAGAGGCACTATCGTTACCCTATGCAATGCGTTGATCTCCGAAAGGAGGGTCTTCAGCTTCGCAAGCCTGGATTCGTAGCTACTGATGTAGTGGTTCTTCCTCAGGTTGATTGTGAAACCGTCGCTACTCAAACCGATGATAACCCTGTCGCCGACTTGCAGAGCACTTAGGATGAGTTTTCGGTGTCCGCTGTGGAGTTGCTCAAACGTTCCGCCCAGAGCAACAGTGCGTTGACCAATCTGTAACATTGAGATGGATCTCGCTCCAAAGAAGGCTTGAAACCGAATCAGAGTGTATGTCTTATTCTAAGCCTTAATAAGAGGCTGGGTCAAGGCATCATCATCCTTTGGGTCCGCTCGTTTCATAGCAAGTCCGAGGTAGAGAGATCTGCAAGTTGTAGTTGGAATAACTGGAGCCAGCGGGATGGTGTACTCGTGGAGGCTACTCGAAGCTCTCAAGAAGCGAGGAGTCGAAGTCTCGGCGATCATGACTCATCCCGCCGAAGAGATCTTAAGACATGAGCTGGCGAAAGAGCCAGATGAGGTCTATAACCTAGTTACCAGACACTATGACATAGAAAACCTTGCCTCACCAATTGCCAGCGGCTCTGTGGTCTTCGATGCGATGGTGGTTGTACCTTGCTCTATGGCTTCAGCCGCAGCCATCGCAAGCGGTATCTCCAAGAATCTCCTCCTAAGGGTAGCGGACATATGCATTAAGGAAGGACGGCAACTAATACTCGTTCCTCGAGAGGCCCCGCTCAGCACGATCCACTTGAGCAACCTACTTAGATTAGCACGCTCGGGGGCTGTAATAATACCTGCGAGCCCAGGTTTCTATCATAAGCCAAGTAAGATAGACGACCTAGTGGACTTTATTGTTGGTCGAATACTTATGCAACTCGGTCTTGAACAAGACTTATTGAAACCGTGGAAGGGAACTGTACCTTAATATCGAAAGCCACTGCTATCAGACCGCAATAGTGGAAAAGTCGATGCATGACTTAAGATCCTTTGTCAGGTCCCTGGAGGAAGAAGGAGACCTCCTCAAGATAGATGGAGAAGTGTCACCTAGATTTGAAGTATCAGCGATAATGAAGAAGTACGATGGGAAGGAAGCACTCCTTTTTGAAAAGGTCAAAGGCTACGGCAAGGTCGTGGCTGGCGTCTGCGGAACCAAGAACAGATTGACCAAAGCTCTGGGCGTGGCTCTTGAGAAGATGCGCCCCCGTCTGATGGACGCTATTCGAAACCCTAGAGAACCAAGTTCAACTGATACTCTGCAAGCTAAAGAAGAACTCACAGGTCTTCGGGAATTACCTATCCTTACCCACTTTGAAAGAGACGCTGCGCCTTACATAACTTCAGCGATAGTTTCCGCAAGACTACCCAACGGAGCGGGTGAGAATGTGTCTATCCATCGACTCATGATCATCGATGACAGACACATGGCTATTAGAATCGTCCCACGTCACCTCCATCAAATCTGTACCATGGTCAGGGAAGCAGGAAAATCCACTCTCGACATAGGCATCGCATTAGGTCTTCATCCAGCCATCCTTTTAGCCGCCTCATCACCGGCACCATTCGGCGTTAGCGAATATGCAGTGGCTAATCAACTCTTGAACAACGATCTCAAAATCGCCCAGTGCGGATCAGTCGACGCGCGCGTCCCCGCGGAATCTGAGCTTGTGATCGAGGGGAAGATTTTATTGGATAGGCAGGTTGACGAAGGACCTTTCGTGGACATAACGGGCACATACGACATCATCCGAAAACAACCCTTGATCGAGGTGGAAAGAATATTCTGCAGGGAAAACTTGGTTTACCATGCCCTCCTCCCATCCGGAAGCGAACACGGTCTTCTGATGGGCCTGCCGCAAGAAGCCAAGATTGTTGAAAACGTGGCTGGGGTAGTCCCGAGGGTCAGGGACGTAAACTTGACCCCCGGAGGTTGTCACTGGTTGCATGCCGTCGTCTCAATCGAGAAGCAAAGCGAGGGTGACGCCAAGAACGCCATCCTAGCGGCCCTGTCTGGACACCCATCACTCAAACACGTTGTAGTGGTTGACGCAGACATCGACGTGAATAGCTCCAAAGACGTTGAGTGGGCGATAGCGACCAGATTCCAAGCGAACAGAGACTTGGTCATCATAAATGATGCTCGCGGTTCAAGCTTGGATGCTTCAGGAAACCAAGAATTGAGTCTCACCACGAAGGTTGGCCTTGATGCCACTCGATCCCTCCTGAAGCCCAAGGAGAAGTTTGAAAGGGCAAAGATCCCAGCTGAACCCAGCGCTTGAGGCTTCTCGCATTTTGTATCTCACAAAAGAAGAAGAAAAAATTCTTGATGGTGAGCAGGGTGAAGCCCCAGCCACTGCCATGAAACTGCTAGTCACCGTGGGGGAGGTTTTTGGTGCAATAAAACTCATCCGCGTTGAAAGCGCCCAGATATCTGGAATATCTTACAAGACTATTGGTGACGCGGGACTCGAATTCGTCGAGAGCTTCGCTAAGTTAGAAGCGAAGGCCTCGATATACGCTACAATGAACCCGGCAGGCATGGATCTGGAGAACTGGAGGGAGATGGGCATTCCAGAGGAGTTTGCCGTAAAGCAGTCAAGGATAGTATCTGCCCTCAAAGAGATCGGTGTAAGTCCAACCTGTACCTGTACTCCGTATCTTTTGACTAGAAGGCCGGTGTGTGGGGATCATCTTGCCTGGGCTGAGTCTTCTGCCGTGATCTATGCAAACTCGATCCTCGGTGCGAGAACTAACCGAGAAGGAGGTCCGATGGCACTAGCTAGTGCCATCATCGGAAAGACGCCTCTGTACGGATTCCACATGAACGAAAACAGGGTCCCGACAGCTGAGGTCACTGTTTCTTCAGAACTTACGAGTGAGTTGGACTTCAGTCTCCTAGGATTCTTCATAGGAAGGAGAATACCCCATGATGTACCTCTGATAAAGCTTCCCAGGGGCCCAGTCGACAACACCTCTCTAAAGGCTCTAGGAGCCGGCATGGCAACTTCAGGCGGCCAGGCACTCTACCATATTGGGGGGCTGACCCCCGAGTGGAACATTCTAGGCAAAGACACACTTCAAGATAGAGTTTCCGTTGACCGTTACGACCTTGACCGTACGAAGGAGTCCCTTTCCAAGGAATCTCATCCAGAACACATCTGTATAGGCTGCCCACACTGCAGCATCGAGGAAATAGAGAGAATCTCCCAGCTGAGCAAAGACAGACGATTTGCTAAACGTTTGTTGGTCTTCACTTCCAGATATGTATGGAATCTCGCAAAGGCAAGGGCTTATCTCGAAAGCATAACTGAAGCCGGTGGGAAGGTCATAAGAGACACGTGCATGGTAGTGGCACCCTTTGCAGACTTGGGTGTAACACGAGTACTTACTAATTCCACAAAGGCAGCTCATTACTTGCCATCACTTTGCGACGCGAGTGTTGGCCTTCAATCTCTAGAGGAATGCTTGGAGTATGCTGCCCATGGAGATTAAGCTCAAAGGGAGGAGCCTTGTTAAGGGTCTCGCAGAAGGGGAAGCGCTCGTCACCAATCAGCCGCTCTCTTTTCTGGGCGGAGTTGATCCACGAACAGGCATAGTTATCGAGAAGAATCATGAGCTTGAGGGGGCGCAGGTGACGAACAAGATTTTAGTATTCCCGTACGGAAAAGGAAGCACTGTAGGATCATACACACTCTACGCGATGGCAAGAAGAGGCACCAAGCCGTGTGGAATAATCAATACACGATCCGAGGCCATCATTGCGACAGGTTGCGTTATTGCACAAATCCCCTTGATGGATACGCTTCAACAAGATCCTGTAGAGACCATTTTAAACGGCGACATGGTAACCATGAATGCTACCGAAGGATTAGTGACCATCAAACGTTACTGCAAATCAGTCGGATAACATGCATCAGCACTAGAGGAATACTAAAAGGCATGCCACAAAAAGTGGTAGCCCGGGGGAGATTTTCGATTTCTTTTCGAACTCCCGTCGACGGGTATCTTCTCCTTGACGGAGGATCCAGAGCCCGCTATCCTTGATCGTGTCTGAACCCACGTTGACCGCTAGACGACCGGGCTAACCGACACCCGAGCTTCCGGGGCCAATGATGGAATCAGAGAAGAAGTCTTTAAGCTTTCCACTTGACCATTGTGTCCCACGCCGCAGAGCCCGAGACTGGCCTTGACATCCGTATATCGTGTACAGGAGAAGTCTTCGGAATAGATTTAAATAAAAGTAATGCTTATATATATGCCTCGCACCAAGAGGCGGTTTGCCTGATAGTCAGGCTAGCTGGAGTTCTTCTGACTAGCCAGTTGCATCCCTGACATCCGGTGCTCAAATATTCAAAGGTGTAGATAATGTCAACTCCAGGAAGAAGACCGATCAGACTCACCAATTGTCCAGAGTGCAATAGTACGAACCTTATCGAAGATTTCGATCTAGGCGAGATTGTTTGTCAAGAATGTGGTTTGGTCTTGAGTGAACATGCCATGAGCCAGGGGCCTGAGTGGAGAGCTTTCACACAGGAGGAAAGAGAATCACGTGGAAGAGTCGGTGTACCCATATCCTTCTCGGTCCATGATAAAGGCCTGTCAACTGTGATTGACCGTGTAAATAGAGACGCCTATGGTAGACAGCTACCACTCAGCACACGCTTGGAAATGCTGCGACTCAGAAAATGGCAGATTAGAACGCGAATTCACTCTTCAGTTGATAGGAACCTAGCTCAAGCCATGGCTGAGCTTGACAGACTAACTGATCGATTGCACATTCCCGCTTCTGTAAAGGAGAGAGCGGCCATAATTTATCGTAAGGCCCTCGATAGCGGTCTAGTTAGGGGCCGTTCCATAGTGGCGATAGCAGCTGCCTCACTCTACGCAGCCTGTAGGGCAACTGAGACTCCTCGAACTCTAAAGGAGGTCGCTGCCGCCAGTCGAATAAAGAAGAAAGATGTCGCTCGTTGCTATAGACTTCTCCTTCGCGAACTTGACATCAGAATGCCTGTCGAGGATCCTGTCAGATGTGTGTCTAAGATCGCCTCAAAAGTGGCCATATCCATGAAGACTCAGAGAAGCGCGATCAGATCCTTAAGGAAGCACAGAGGAGAGGAATTGCCGCCGGGAAGGACCCGATGGGTCTGGCCGCAGCAGCGCTCTACGTGGCTTGTGTTTTGGAAGGCGAGAAGAAGACACAGAAGGACATAGCCGAGGTCGCCAATGTCACTGAAGTTACAGTCCGAAATCGATACAAGGGCCTTAAGGAAGCTCTAGGTCTGAACGCCTGATCCTGAGCTATCATCCACGTCCTCAGACTTCTTGAACTTCACGACGAGGTATCCCACATAACGACATTTTTCACATACGAAGCGGTCAGGAATTAGCCAGCCATCAAGGGAGCTGGTTCTAGAGACCGAGGAGCTACCACATCGCGGACAAACAGATGTGCCATCTCTTTGTAGTTTTAGAGCCTTTAGGGTCTTTGTCAGGTCAACCAGTCGCTTGTTCGAAGCCGACCACCTAGTGAACCTCAATGCTAGGGCCTGAAAAGCCGTAGCCCACTAGAAGCTTCTTAACCCTCTCTCTGTGGTCACCTTGGAGAATTATCTGCCCATCCTTGGCAGTGCCTCCACATGCACATGAAGCCTTTAGTTTCGTCGCAAGGCCGTTCAGGTCGACACTCTTCGGATCAAGGCCTTCTACAATAGTGGTGGGCTTGCCCCATTTTCTCATTTCACGGCGGACCTTTATTACCTGTTGTTCCATGCTTATGGTTCCGCAGACACAAAGATCCTTCGGAAGGCCACATACGGTGCAGACTTCAGTCATATGAGACGTATTTGCCCTCCTGTTTCGCGTTGCACCAGCAGAAATCAAGCAAACCCTCTGGACTTTTTCGAAGCTCGTTTAAGGGGCATTCCGTGTTCGCTTGGGCCAGCTGTAGTTGCATCCGGAAGAAAGTTCTGTGCAGTATCGTACGACTCCTTCTTGACCTTACTGAGCCAAGATTCGGCGTCAAACCTATTTAAATCTACGCCTATGTTTTTGAGTCTTCTTCGGCAGATTTCGTTTCATCTGAAACCAAGCTCTCCACCATAGCAATCCCTTCATCACTGTAACTTGGAAGACGTATTGCGTTGTTTACTGATCTGATCGTACCCCATACGGTTTAAAGACTAAGCCGAACCGACGCATTCTATGTTTTACTTCATGCACCAGTTTGGATTCGTTCTTGTAATAAATCTGCCTTTCCAGATCAAACGCTGTGATACGTCTTTCCCTATCAGACCTTAAGGTCCTGAAGACTTCGTTATCGACAGAATTGCCGACCAAAAGGAGATATCCTTTAGGTATTTCCTGGAGTGCTGAGATGCCAAAGGACTTATCGAAGACGAGTTGGATTCTCTCTTTTGGATAGCGACGCCTGATGTAGCTCTCAAGGTCCTCTCTGACTTCATTCAATATGTCTTGTGTGTTTTCAAAATACTCTCTGATACTTCTGAGTTCCTTACACGGGACACCTGCATTTAATGTGTAAGGGGCGACATCTTTGAGGACAACAGATCCGGAGCCAATGATGGAATGTTCTCCGATCTTCACATTTGCAGCAATGTGTATTCCTGGGGCGAGGGAGGCCCTTCGATCAATTATGACGGGCCCAGATTTTCTCCTAACCCTTCCTTCGGTAGCCCATGTGTAGTTCATCTCATGAGTGTAGATGTTTGTGTAGCTGATTATTACCTCCGCACCGATCCTCACCGGTTGGGTGCAATCAACGAACATTCTCTGGCCGAAGTAGCTTCCAAATCCTAAGAAGAATTCCGAACCGGAAACGAAACAGTCGCGCTCAACATAAGAGTCTTCCTCGACGGTAAGTCTGTCACAGAAGAATCTGGTGCTGTCTCGAATAGTCACCCCATCGCCTATGGTTACTCTTTGAAAGTTGGGCGACCATAGAAATGAACCTCTTCCAATGCTAACTCTATTTCCTACTCTTGCCCCAAGTTTACGATATAGTGCAACTTTCGGAGCAGAGAATGGAATCACAGAGAGGTATTCCACCAAAAACCGTTTCCAATCCATAGCGAGGCACCAGGGGATCAAAGACCACCAGTTTAGGTATTCTGAATAGGCATATATTATAAGAATGAAGGTCATCGTCTGACCACAACGATCGAAGTAGGATGTTCAATGAGCAATGAACCTCGGCGGATAGATGTAGTTATCCTGACAAGGAATAGTGAAAAACCACTCCTCAAAATGTGTCTCGAAAGCATCTACGCAAATGTGCCTGTTAACAGACTCATAGTCGTGGATGGTCATAGTGAAGATAATACGATTCGCATTCTGAAGTCCTACCCCAACGTGTCCATCATACAAGTGGAGGGGAGCAGAGGAACGGCGAGAGAAAAAGGAATAGAAGAAGTAGAGACTGACTGGTTTGCGTTTGTCGACAGCGACTTGGTTCTCTGCAAAGATTGGTTCACAAGGATTAGAAAACACATCGCAAGCAACACTGGTGCCGTCTGGGGGGTCGCAATACCGACCGCTCCGAGCGATCTGAAAAGATGCCTTGCCGTTTCAAAATTCTACAGGAGATCCCTCGAAGACACGATGCTTATAGAAGGACGAAGACGTGGCATGCTCCATGATACGATCATTCGCACCGAACTTGTAAGGGGCATAAGAATCCCCTCCAGATTACATGTCTGGGAAGACGAATACATTAAACAGCACATCGTGAGGAAAGGATTCGTTTGGGTTTCCACAAAGACAGCACCATGCTATCACTATGCAAACCTAAGCTCTAGGAACATAAGAGATCTAATTGAGTTTGGGAAGATTGCCAGAGCTTACGGATACTATAGCTGGAAAAGGATTCTCCTATTTACTCTCTTGGGAGTGCCAAAGGCAGCTTGGATATACGCTCTAACGAGAGATATCAATGTGGCTAAATGGCAAGCTGATGCCTATAGGATGATGATCGCCGGCTGGCTTGTTGATGGAATCACGCCACAATCCAACTGATCCTGCTAGCAATCATGGGGAGAACTGGCCCCACATTGCAGTGTGCATTCCTGTTAGCAACAGAAAAAGCACGCTGCTAACTACACTCGAGCGAATAGACAACGACTCCTACAACAAGAAGAAGATAACTTTGATCTTCTTCGATGGCTCGACAGACTCATCAAGTCAAATACTCCAAGACTTCATACAGGTACACGAATTTGAGTACTATGCGCTTGTCCACCAAAGAGAGGCCCATCCATCCCAGGGCAATATTGCAAGAGCCAGAAATGGATGCCTCCACCTGGCTAGACAGACCGAGGCGGAATACATTGTTAGCATAGATTCCGATGTTGCCATAAGTCAAGGAACCATGAAAGCCCTTGTAGGGCTTCTTCAAAGAGATTTGCTTATTGGGATGGCTTCTGTCCCCTACATCTACTCAAGTGACAATTCACAACCCGCTAATTCCCCCGATGTCGACATTACCCTAGGCTGCACAATAATCTCTAGAAAGCTACTAGACAGAGTCGACTGGACAATTGATGAACGATTTGCAAAAGCCGACGACCTGTGGTTGGGGGCTATGGCAGAAAGGCTTGGATTCAAACTCGTGAGTTACAGCCAGATGAGGGTAACCCACATGAAGCCATTCAGCTACAGTGATCATGTGAGAAAGCGAATGTCTGAGGTACCTCTATACCATTATCTACTACTGAAAGAAGGGCTACTGACCCGGAGACTCAGGAGAACCTACACCTATTACGGCGCCTATCTCATTCTCCCAATACTATGCTTGGTAAACCACATGTTTATTGTGCTTCTTGCACCCCTTATCGGAGTCGGAGTCTGGCACTACCGTTCTGTAAAGAGATTTCTTCGCGCTCTCCCAGTTGGCATTGTGATGATCCTCGGACTTTTGGGCATCGGACTTAGGGATTTATTCGACTGAAGTCAGCGCATCTCGGTAAGCAAGAGATAGATCCCAGCACTCAGGAAGACCAACATGAATACCGGATAGAACCACATGACGATGCCTGAAATAGCGAGAGCCAAGAATGCAAGAAGATCCAACCAATCACTGCTCTTGGAAGGTATTGACCGACTCGCGTAACCCGTTCTCGGAAGGACGAACATAAGCACCAGCAGATCGAACCCGATCAGTGCCATGTGCAACGAAGTGGCAGAAAACAAGGTATTCCCGATCGGCTTAGAGGTTTCGGGAAATGGAATAGGGATGCCCCGGTATAGCCAGGGCAAGACTTGCAATTCAATGACTAGGTCGATAAACGCCAGAATAACGATCGTGCTGATAAGAATCAATCTTTGACGCAAATCTATTCACACAGTGTCGGCTTAATCGTATTAATAACCTTATATTCGCTTCGTTTTGCTCCGCCTCAGCTGACTATTGCACTGAAGCTTCTATGCGCAGGAAGTGGAGCTTGCGTGGATTCCTTTTGGCTGCAACAGCGCCCGCTGTCAACCTTGCAAACTAACTGCACTCTCAGGAGACCCGAAGGCAAAATATGTCTCGCGCGAGCGACAAAGTTCGATAATCGAATTGAAGAGACCGAATCGCAGTGGCAAACAACCTTATATTCATTCTCCACGGTACTAAGGCGTCATCTGAAATGCTTTACATGAGATATCATTCCGCTTCCCCCAGCAGACGGCAGGGAAAATTCCTTCTCGAGGAAATGATGTCTGAATGAGTAAGGTGAATGTCGAAGAACACATTATCGAGATCAAGACCTCTACCGCCCGCACCAAAGTTCCAAAAGAAAAGGTCGAACAGCTCAAAGGGGTCGTCGGCGGCAAGACAATAGCGAGAATGAAAAAGGAGTACGTTGAATGCCCGGTCACCATGACGACAAAGTCTTTTGTGGAATGTTTCACTTGTAGTAGTTTTGTACGAAGAATAAAGGGGCAGGTTCACTGCTCAGGTCAACTTGGTTAGTTGCCCTAGATTTGCAGGAACAACTCGATTATACTAGCACGTCTTGAGTTTCAAGCTGTGTTTAACTAGATTTCACGCCTCTCTTCTGAAGCTCAAGGGAGATGAGGTATCTCCTTGGCGCTACGCTTTTCACGGTCCTGCCACCACCAAAGAAAACGCTTTTGCAGTTGATCAAAGGTGCTATTCTCTCAAACCCTTTTCTTACGGGATATTCTCCCTTTCCAGCATCAACGAAATCGTAGTACCGGATGACTCCCTGGCGTTTCAATGCCAAGATGGCTATATCCAAATATTCGCGTGATTTCTCTGGCAGTGGTAAGAGAATTCTGTCTGACCTGTTAGGGAAGATCTCGATCGCTGCTTCCTTGGCATCAGCGAGGACTGCTATGACTTTTCCTCTAAGTCTGTTACTCAGCACATTCTTCAAAGTCATTCGTATGGCATCTGGGTTGATATCTACGTTGTAGACTGTGGATGACGGATTCTTCTTGGCTATCTCAATGGAGAAAGTCCCGGCGCCACCGAACATATTTAGGACACTCTCTCCCAGGCCGACACTCTCTGAAACTAGTCTACGCTCGTGAACCAGCCTCGGAGAGAAATGCGTAGTAGCCAAGTCTATGTGGAAGATGCATCCGTTCTCACGGTGAACAGTAGTCGTTCTTTTCTCTCCAGCCACTGGCCTTAATTCGCGAAGGCGAAACGTTCCTTGGACAGGCCCAGATTGGGCCAGAACAACCCTTAACCGACGGTTATTCCGCAAAATTGACTCTGCTATCAGCGTCTCTGCCTCTTGCGTCGAACTTTTGATTATGGCTATGTCTCCGACCACGTCGAAACGCACTTTCATAGACCACCCTAATAGTCTGGCATTATGCTTTACAAAACCTTTGACGCCCACGGCTGAGTTGTACTCTTGCATTATATCAAATCTCGTGAACAAGGCTCCTGGTTTTGTCAACTTTATCCTGAGCTCCTAGACTTCTAAAGCATGTCAGCTCTGTCATGCTCGATCAACGAGTTCATGATGTCGCCGCATGTTTGACCTTTGCCTTTTTAGAGATGCTTGTTTCTCTACGTTCTTTCGCGATCCAAGACGACGACGCTCTGGTCATGAGACTCAGACAACGAGATCATCATGCGAATAATACCCACGACTATAACCAAGAAATAGCCTTGTCAAACCCGGGGAAAATCACGCATGTCCGCACGCAGCGGATCCAGTTTAGCCGAGCCCGAAACAATACCTTTAATTTTGGCCATTGCGCTTTGAGGAACGACTCTACATATGGAACCTACAGAGAAAAAAACTGGGGCGGGAATGACTTACGAATGCATCAACTGTAATGCAAAGGTCACTTCCGAACAACTATCGGTGACCCCAGAGGTCAAATGCCCTATCTGTGGCTACAGAGTGCTGAAAAAGTGTCGAGCCCCCATAGTCAAACACGTAAAGGCCAGGTAAGAGAAGACTCTGTTAAAACGTAAGCGTTTGGCGTTCTTAGGCAGGGCAAGATGACCATAAGGAAAGGGGGTCCCTTCTCAGTTCTCGGGTATGACGTTTCATATCCTGACGATGTCAGCTGGGAATGCCAGAGATGTGGCCTTTGTTGCCAAGACACAGCCGGCCACGCAAGGCGCATACGCTTACTTCCGGCAGAGGTATCCGAGATCTCAAGAAGAACGGACATTCCAGTGGAAGAATTAGCGACACATTCATCAAACGGCCCGTACCGATATGAGATGCGAAAGGACGGTGGGAAATGCCGGTTCCTGGAAGGAACCGTTTGTCAGATTTATCCTAATAGGCCCCTTGTCTGCCGATATTATCCATTCGAAATGAAAAGTGAGGAAGACTTGGTAAAGATCACACTGGCTCGAGGGGGCTGCGTTGGAACCAACAAAGGAAAGAGACTAAACAAGAGTTTCTTCAGGAAGCTAGCCAAGGTCGCCACCGAACGTTTCAGAAACCTATCGATCGTGGACACGCATACGGAGTAATTTGCGTTCGCTAGCCTCTTCTCGAAGCACTGGTTATTGACAGGACATCTCTGTCTCTTACGACGTACTCTTCTCCCACCCTTTTCCCAGACCTAGCCTCGGTAGCGTAAAGGAAGCCTTTGCCAAGATCGGAATGCACCATGCTCGCAAATTCCTTGGCTGTTGTTCCGGGGGGTACAAGATAAGCATCAGGAAGCACTCTCCCTTTATGATCTGTGAGACTCTCAGCATTCTCAACTGGATAAACTACTACCATTCCGAGAAGCTTGAGAAAAGCGAAATTCATCGCTTCCTGGACCCCCGTAGAACAAAATGGCTCCAGAATCTCCTTCTTTATTTTCTCCAGAGCTCTCGACTGTTCCTGCGTTAACGACTCACGATTAAGTATTCTGAAGTCACTGTCTCCTGGAATATAGTCGGTGAGGTTCTTCTCTCTTGATCTTCTTAGTGCCAGCTCTGCCTCAGCTGAGCAAGCTGTAACTTTGTAACCTGTGGTTGAGAGTCGTGTTAGATTCTCTCTCGCCTCGTGTAGATCGATCTTGTTTGCGACGATCATCATCGGTTTGGAAAGCAATCGTATTCTGTGGACAAGTGTGACCAAATCAGTATCAGACCAGCAGGAAATTCTTCCTACATCAAGTTGCGATTCCCTAAGAGCATCTTCTATCGATCCACGCGTGATGGAAAGCCCACTCATGCGTTCCATTAAGTCCTCAATGAGGTCATCCTTCGAAACCTTTGCTTGTCGAGCTATTTTTTCCCAATTTCTTTTGAGAATTCGAAGTAACCACATATCCAGTTCATGCTCTAAAAAAGTCACGTCTTCCATAGGATCGTGAGTTCCGGCTTCGCACATTTTGCCTTCTAGATTTGTCCCGCCGGACGCATCGATAACGTGAATCAGCATATCGGCAGTCATTATCTCGTCAAGAAACTGGTTTCCGAGTCCTCTACCTTGCCAAGCATCGGGAACTAACCCCGCACAGTCAACAAGCTCCACTGGAATCAATCTAACACCGTCTTTGCAGAAGGAGTTGACAGGTTCATCCTTGACTCCGAACTCTTTGCAGACACAGTCGGCCCGAACGTAACCTATACCGCGATTTGGTTTGATGGTGGTGAAGGGATAGGCTGCAATAGGTACGCTGACCATGGTTGCCGCTGTAAAGAAAGTTGATTTGCCTACGTTTGGCTTTCCCACAATCCCGACGAGGCGTCCCACCGAACAACACCAATGTTCCGACAGAATAGAATGCTGTCCAGTGCCTCTAAATACCTCTTTTCATTCGAAAAAAGTTTGCGCCTTTGCCTAAGCTCTCAATCAACTGTGGGAGATCTATTCGAATCATTCTACCGGTAGAACGAAACCCACCTTCCACTATTCCCTTTTTCACCGAAACACTCGCAACTGCTATAGTACTTGGGAGCGGAAGCAGGCCTCGAAGATGAATCTAAAGACCAACTTTCACGGCTTCTTTCCAAGTCCTTATGGCACAGTGTGGCGGACCGGTGCCAAGTCGAGAAAAGTCGATAATAATAACTGTTAAATATGAAGTTGACATAGCAACGTGAATTAGTGCCACATAGATGACACAGGATTGTGTCACAGATGATGCTGTATGGCGGTGGTATGGTTACAGTAGCTTATCTTCTCGGTGCAGTGGACCCATTATTCAGGTGAATTTTTGCCAGCCTACGCTCGCGTCGTGATGGAGAGCGGTTCAGAACCAACTACCGGTAGGAATGAGGGGACCAGTTTACTGTATAAGGCGTCAGCAATTTCTTTGCTCATGTGTATGAACCGGTTCAAATCGACCAAATTCCCAAACAGCGTCAGGCTAGTGGCAGAGTCAGTGGATATCTTTAGACAACGACTCGTAACTGGGTTGGATGAGACCCTTTGCCTTTCGCCTGATGAGCTTCGTTTTCACAGACTGCTTAAGAAAAAGCACTATTATTATGGGGCTTACCTATCAGTTTTGACTTCTCTACCAGTACTTGCGAAATCTGCGAATCATTTCCAGATTCTATCCTCCATGTTGGCGAAGACATCGGCGATTACCAGTATCAAAGTACTGGACAACATTCATGATCGACTGTGTGACAAGGAGAGAGCTGTTGATTCTCAGTACGAGCACTTGAGGGCGTTTACAGAAGAGTCTTTTGATTTTGATGCTGCCGACAACTTTCTGAAAAGCGCTGAGAATTCCTGCATGAAAATGGCACGATGGACCTATGACTTGGTAAGTCGAAACTTGAATCGGACTTCAGACACGATGCAAATCTATCTCAGAGATTTCGCGGATTACATAAATGGCCAGATAAGATCTATGGATCAGAAGGCCGCCGGCTCGGGCGCACACATGACAATCCAAGACTATATTCAGAAGGTCAACGAGAAGAGCGTCGGCAAGATATGGGTTGACATAGACTTCTGCTTTCTAGAAAGGTCGCTGAGTGGACTTGATCAGAATGAATTAAAGTCAGCTTCTTGCGTCAGGAGAGCAGCTGACTATTTCTTCAAGGGTTGCAACTTGTATGACGACATTGCCGATCTAGAAGAGGATCTCAAACTAGGGATATTGAATAGCGTCCCCCTTCTTGCTCTAGATAGGGGCAAGATAGACGAACATGACTTGAGTCGGGATAGAAAGGATCTTCAAAAAATTCTAGTGGAACGCGAGGCAATACAGGAGGCTCTTCAGTTAGCCGATCTGATTTTCCTCCAAGGGATCAACCCTCTTTTGGAAGCGAAAGAGTTAGGCCAAACAATAGACGTAGATGCGCTGATATTCGGCGCGAAGATTCTGCGAATGTTTGCCATAAGAAAATGGTTTTTGCATGAACGTACCGCTAATAGCCTATTGAAGACAGCTGTATCTTTGGGCAGTTGCAAGATGTACAAAATCTCCGATCAAATAGCAACTTACACTAGATATGTTTAGGACGAGGATCTCATCCACAATTTTTGAGTCGGGTTCTTGTTAAGGAGAAATACCTGAAGTACTATTATCAATGGAGCCAAATTGACCGAATACAAGTTCGAGGCAGTGGTTGCAGGTTCGGGCATAGGCGGCTCAATTGTATCAAGATTGATATCTCGCAATGGCTTTCGAGTTGCTCTCGTCGAGTCCAAAAAGAGTTCTCTGATAGGGCTCAAGGTCTGCGGGGACGGTGTGGGACTCCACGACTTCCACGAGGCGGGCATAGACCCTCCAACTACAGAGGTGGAAAGGACTGTTCAAGGCGTCAGGTTCTACACGGGGACGGATGAACCGACATTCACAATTTATGGCAAAGGATTTACACTGAACAGGCATGCCTTCGGTCAACATCTCTTGCAGGAGGCTCAAGACAAAGGCGTAGAACTATTTTCAGAACACAGGGTAACGAAGGCTGTGTTGGAGGGTGGCCGAGTCATAGGCGTGGTCTCCAAGCACGCCGGAGATACGAAAATCTTCAAAGCTCCAATAACAGTTGACGCGACAGGGATTGTAGGAGCGGTAAGGACTACCCTTCCGGCGTCTTGGACTGTCTCCGGGACCGTGAATCGCTTCGACATCGGCCTTGGATACAGAGAGTATCGCCGGCTCACTGAGAAGTTTGAAGATTACTGCTCACTACACTATGATTGGGATGTGGCCCCCGGCGGATACTGCTGGATTATACCCAAACAGGGCAACGTGGTCAATACCGGTCTTCTCATCCCTTGGAGACATGAGACTACATCAACACAACTCCAATCAAATTTCAACAGATTCGTTCAAGAGAACCCAGCTTTGAAAGGTTCTGAATTCGTCAGATCCGAAATCGGTCTAGTTCCGCTTCGTCAACCATTGCCAAATGCCGTCGCTGACGGGTTCTTGGCCATCGGTGATGCCGCTTATCACGCAAATCCACTCAACGGAGACGGTATCGGGCCCGCCATGGGCGCAGCGAGAATCGCAGGCGACATTGCATCCGCTTGTCTGGAAAAGGACGACACTTCGACCAAAGCCCTTTGGAAGTTTAACGTCGAATACATGAAGAGACAAGGATGCAGATACACAACAAACAAGGTGCTTAGTGATTTCATTCGAGGTCTCAAGTCCCAACAGATGGCCGAGTTCTTCAAGGCACTTGGAATAAGACGAGAGTACCATTCAGGAGATCTCTTCGGAGAACTGTCTTCACGAAACAAGGCAGGCATTTTCTTTAAGATGTCTTATCGGACACGCCTCTTGTTTAGTCTTCTGACACTAAAGCGAAGAATGGATGCTGTATCGTCACACTGCAGGAGATTTCCAGAGGATCCCTTACTTTTTCCTCGCTGGCTCATGGAGTTGAAACAAGACTTGGCAACGGGACATGATTCAGCAGGTTCTTTGACCAGGTCAACGTCTCCTCAGGTAGAAGACACATGATTTCTCTCCAGAGGCTTTGCACTGGACTTCATCACACGAGAAATGCTCTCTGAAAACGACGCTGCAGCAACCAACAATTGTGCCGATAAGAAGCTGGCATACAGGATCCTCGCTCTTCACATCTGAGCAGATGAAACAATCTCGGAGTTCGATCTCGTAAAGCTCCTCGGATATCTTAGATATCCTCGGTTTCAAACCGTAACCATAGTAGATGGCAAGGGAGAGTATCTTGGGCAGGTACTTGAGATCCATATTTGATCTTAAATCTTCCCCAAGTTCGGCAAATGTCTCGATAACCGCCGTTCTTGCAGTCACATCTTGGAAATACGTCTCGAACTCTGCAAGCTCCTTTTTAAGATCCTCTTCACGCAACCTGTCCGAAGCGAAAGCTTGGACTGACCTTCTGAGGGCATTATATACATTCATTGGGATTGTGTGTCGTCGCTTCCTCAGAGCCTGAAGAGAGATTATGGTGGGTAGCAAGAGTGCTAACCTCGTCGTAGCTTTCAATCCTATCTTGACAGAGGATGGAGTTCGAAATTCGGTCGCTTCGAACCTAACCAACCCCTTTAGATTCCACAGCGCCAGTTTCCTTAGAATGCCATTCATACTCTCAGGGAAATACCGTTCAACCTCTTCCAGCCTCCATCCTATCAATTGCAGAAGTAACCACTTATCGTATGGGCTCAAGCCTTCAGTTGTGAAGGAGGAATCATCTCGGATGATCTTGGTCGAGTTGAAATTCGTCCTAAGGTAATCGATTCTATTTGCTATTGCAGTCTCCTCCTCACGTGGGAGTGTATCGGTAAAAGCCTCCCTCCATTTGATTAACAGGCACCCATTCTGAACGACAAAAGGAAATTCTTCCATATGATATTCAGGACGGCAAGAGCCCACGATCTGGAATGAAAGGCCTCTCTCCTTCTCCGTCCTTAGGACGCTGATAGAAATAACACCAGACACCAAGGATTGGAGTTTCTTTTCAAAAAAAGTGAAGGTTGCCTTGGGCAAAGTGAAGAACTGACTAGTGACGACGCTGGGTTGTTTCATGAGCCAGTATTCTATCATTCTGAGAACAAGCTCTTCGCTCTCCTTAACCAATACATGCGGCAAGTAGTGATGTATAATAACGCCCTGGTTGCCGACAACCTGTCTATACCTCTCAATCTCAATGCTTAGTTCAGTAGGGTCATGGAATGTATCGAGACTTATCTTCCTAAGCTGAAAAGGGGTATCAATCGGTTCGCATGAGACGATTAGGACTTTATCTTTGTATGGCGAATTCCGAAAAAGCGAATTCAGAAAGTGCATCGACTCAAACCTAGTGATATCCAAGACCAATATCGAGGCGCCAGCATCAATGTCAGCTATGTGGTCGAACACTTCGTTGCCGGTGACAAGCTTTGGCATGGATTACAATTATCTAGACATTCATGTATTAAGTTGACGAGCATGATGCATGAGAGACTAGGTGACACACCAGGACGAATACACAGATGTCGGAAACGGGAAAAGATCAGACACTAGGAGTCCTTCTCGATTTAGACGGTACGATTGTGAACTCCATGATCCCTCTCAAGCAGGCTTTCATCAAAGTTTCATCTGCGATTGGAGTGACAATAGGGGAAGAGCAACAGAAACGTATTGGGAAAGATCTCAGAATGATCATGGGAGGTCGGACCACAAGATTCTCTGAACTGCGACTTATCTGGAGAATTGGGGGAATACTTGGATTGCCCTTATGGAAGAAGGCGCTTCTGCCCCTGACATCTTACTTTGAGCTGAAACGTACTGCTTATCAGGCCCCGCCAGTAGAAGGAGTGGTTGAGGCGATAAAGAGCCTCAAGAAAGATCCGAACATCAAGCTAGGCCTTGTGACATCAAGAAACCGAAGATACGTGATTAGTAAACTTCGCAGCCTTGATCTGATCGACTGTTTTGATGTTATCTTAACACGAGAAGACGTTCATACTTTTAAGCCGTCGCCAGAGCAGATAATACTGGCGGCAAAGACATTGAATTTGCCAGTCCAGAGATGCGTCCTTGTTGGCGATATGCCAACAGACGTGGACGCAGCCAGAAGAGCGAATGCAGTATCAGTCGCAGTGGTGACTGGGATATTCCTAGAAGAGATCAAGTCTCGGGAGCCAGACTTCATAATAGGGAGTTTGGCAGACTTGCCAAACTTGATTGATGCAATCTGGGATAGGTTGAGTAAGCAAAATGAGACATCATAAGACTCAATCCTTTTACCAGGCGCTCAATCTGGTGAATATACGTTCTCCGGTTGATCCCCAATGAAAAAGACTGACAAATATGAGAGAGTCATTGAACTTGCTCATCGGAGAGGGTTCTTCTGGCCCTCTTACGAGATTTATGGCGGTGTAGGAGGATTCCTAGATTTTGGACCTACGGGAACCACGCTGAAAAGAAAAATTGAGAATAAATGGAGGGACTTCTTTCTAAAGAGGCATGGCTTTCTGGAGATAGAGACCCCGACAATAACTCCCGAAAGAGTCTTCGAAGCTTCAGGTCACATCGAGCACTTCAAGGATCCTATGGTCGTTTGTAAAATCTGCAATAGGAGATACCGAGTAGATCATCTTCTCTCAGATGCCGGAGCACTACATACAGAATCATTAGATTTGACCCAACTCACCAAAGAGTTGAAGGCAAGAGGAATAGCCTGTCCAGAGTGTAGCGGAGAGCTTTCCGCGCCTGCCTATGTTCAAACAATGTTTAAGACAACTATCGGAGCAGATGCCACTGGATACGGAAGACCTGAGGCTGCTCAAGGAATATTCGTCAACTTCAAACGCATATACGAGGTCGCCCGAGAACAATTCCCGTTAGGGATAGGTCAAGTCGGACACGCACTCAGAAATGAGATCTCCCCACGCCAAGGCCCCCTGAGACTAAGAGAGTTTACAATAATGGAGTTTGAATTCTTCTTCGACCCAGAGGAGCCACTATGCACTTGGCTCAAGGAAGTAGAAGATACAGAGATACGTATGATTCCGATTCACGTACGCTCAGCAGGATCGGAAGAACCCATTCAGATCACAGTGAAGGAGGCTGTGCGCAGAAAAGTTATTCTGATTGAGTGGATGGCCTATTTCATGGCATTATCGCAGCAGTTCATCACCGAGCTTGGAATTCCGCCGGATAAACAGCGGTTTTTGGAGAAGCTTCCAGCCGAAAGGGCACATTACTCAGCTCAAACCTTCGACCAAGAAATCTACTTAGACAGATGGGGGTGGACGGAGATCTCAGGTCATGCGTACAGGACATCCTATGATATCTCAAGACATATGCACTACTCAGGCGTAGACAAACGGGTCTTCCGACCGTACTCAGAGCCAATCGAGGTCGAAGTGAAACGTCTGAATCCAAATCCGGAGGCCATTAAGAGAACTTTTGCAGAGAACTCTGCTCGAGTTATGGAAGTCGTCAAATCGGCAGATCCGGCGATTGTAGAGGAATCGTTTCTCAAGACGGGCTCGTTCAGAATCGACAACTTTACAATAACTCCTGACCACTTCAAGGTATACTCCTTCAAGAGAAAAGAAACTGGCAGGAGAATAACCCCACATGTTGTTGAGCCGAGTTTCGGGGCAGATAGACTCGTGTACGCAATGATGGAGTATGCATACTCAAAAAAGGAGGATAGAGTGATCTCTGAAACTTCCTCGAAACCTTGCTCCATTTCAGGCAGTTGTTTTACCTCTGGTCACTAAGATTGATTTAGTCAATGAGGCAGACAAAATCTACCGACATCTGCTCGATTGCCGGCTCGAGACATACTATGATGACGTGGGATCCATTGGAAGAAGATACGCTAGGTCAGATGAAATTGGGGTCCCTCTCGCAATTACAATCGACTATGATACTCTGACCGACGAAACGGTCACTCTTAGGGATAGAGACACATGGGAACAGACGAGGGTCCACAAGGAAGAATTACCCGACGTTATCCACAAACTGTCAAACACATAGGAGCGAGAACAACGCTGAGCGGGTCGCCTCCAGTTAGTCTTTGAAACTTGTCAGAACTGGTCCTGAAGACAAACCAGGCTGGCGAGGGTTTCAACTTAAATAATGTGAAAATTCTCACATAATGAGGAAGAAATCTATGATTGATACGAGTCGCTACGAACGTGGCTGGAAAAAGCTAAGAGAGATTCATGGCAAAACTGGTGAGCGTGTCATCGAAGATCTTCAGTCAATAGCGCCTGATTTTGCGCGTTACCTAATAGAATTCACATTTGGCGACATTTACTCTCGTCCAGGTCTGGATTTAAAGTCGAGAGAGGCAGCTGCAGTTGCAGTTTTGACGGCTCTTGGAAACGCTCAAACCCAACTCAAGGCACACATTCATGGAGCGCTGAATGCTGGTTGCACTCGTGAGGAGATCGTTGAGGTGATCATGCAGACTGCTGTTTATGCGGGGTTTCCTTCGGCTCTGAACGCCATGAGCGTGGCTAACGAGGTTTTTCAGGAACGTGCCGCTTAAAGACAGCCCTGACACTAAAGAAACAGAAGACATACCTAGAACTAGCCCCAACAAACTTGACAGAAACAACCGAGATAGTCTTTTAAATTTGTAGACCTGACAAGATACCCGTCTCAAGATTCGGGTGCTCAGGTTGACTTTTCCTCTGGAAACCGAGGCTACGGCACGAAGAAGGATTCTCAACATTTGCCAAGACAACTCCAGAAACCTAGTCGAGATCGTGAGAAAGCTTGCATTAATGATAGATTCGATGACGAAGAAAAAGGGCGCCGAGGCAAAAGAGCATTACAAAGAAATGTTGAGCTTGATTGAACTATCCCGAAAGTTCAAATCCAGTTTATTGGAAGAGGTCGCATCACTCGGATTGTTTCTAATCAATAGGGAGGACTTCCTTCGGTTAACATTCAGACTCTCTGAGATTGTGGATACAACTGAAGGAGTTGCTTTCAGATTCGCAAGCACGTGGGAGAGGAAGGTATTGATAGATGCCAAGTTCCTGATTGGAATATCACAGCTTGCGAGCCTCCTCTTGGAAGAAGCATCCAGGATGAGAGAGACGTTGATGACTCTGACATTCAATTCTAATAAGGCTCTCGAGATGGCTTCCACAGTCGAAGAAGTTGAGCGAGAGATAGATACAACTTACAGAATGTTGGACGTAGAGATCCTGAACAGTAAGATGGCGATCCCCACTTTGTTAGCTCTCAAGGATATCCTTGAAAGGCTTGAGCAGATGGCCGACCTCGTTATAGATGCTTTAGATCAGATACGAGTGCTCGCTATCTCCAGTTAGATGGTGGTTTCTAGGATGATTGAAGCCGAGCTCATGGGTTCAAGACTTGTCGTTTGGAATGCTGAGGCGGGAATGTCACTCTACAAGTCCGGTTTCTATGGGAAGCCAGTGGGCATTCCTAAGCCAAAACCCGATCAACTTTTTGATTCGCCACTAATGCTTGATTTGATGGAGGGCATCTACCTATTTGAGAAGCGTCAAATAAAGGTAAGAGATGCGGAAATGGGGAAACTGGTTTCAAGGAAAAAGCTCCTTGAAGTAGCCTCAAAGACCTACAAGGATTTCGAGAATGGATATCTAGTCTACAGAAACCTGAGAGACAAAGGATATGTTGTGACACCTGGAATTAAGTTCGGAGCTGACTTTGCCGTTTACGAACATGGCCCTGGAATAGACCACGCGCCCTTCATCATCTCCGTTAAGAAGAGGAATGAGAAGATGGGCACCTTCGATATAGTTAGAGCTGGAAGACTCGCAACAACAGTCAGAAAACAGTTTATCATTGCAACACCGGAGGCAAAGTCGAGAAGGGCAGACTACCTGGTGTTCAGGTGGTTTAAGGCTTAGAATCTCAGTGAGTACTGTAATTCTGACCTAGGAACCAGTACGTTGCTCCTCATTCCTATGTATTCCTGAATGATGGTCTGTAGCATGGCCCATATATTATGAGGCCGTCACTCCCTTCATAATCAAGGCGTCTGGTAACGGATTCTAACTCAGTTCCCGGTTTCAGCTCTTCAAGGTCGGAATCGACCAGGTAGACGCCACCCTGTCTTAGAACATTACAGTCAAAGATCCTGCTTTGCCGCGGCGGAAGCTGTTTGATTCTCTTCAGTTTCGCGCGCTTAGGGAACACGAGCTTCTGAAGCGGACCTGCACAATCATACTGGAGGCACTTCTTCCTGGCAGGATAATATACCCTGTTACACTTGGGGCAAATGACGACCTCAAGCGATTCTGTGCCGATTGGTTCTACCTCTCCCACAATGCGGGGATGCTTCAGGCGACTTTTCCCTCTATGTATACGTTCGCCGAGGTAGTCAGCATAGGTCTTGAAGTCTATCTCTCTTCTCCGGGATAGGTATTCATGGACCGTCGGAACACGCCCCCTCTTATTAGTGATGCCTTCTTCGACATGAAGCCAAGTCGCGATGGTGTAAGCGCCAGAGCCATATGATACAGCTAGAATGTTTTCTCCTGGGCTGGCCTCGTCTAGGATTGTGGAAATGGCGATTGGCGTCGAGGCAGCATATGTGTTGCCTGTCTCCAGAACGGTAAACCAAGGTTTGACTTTCTTTTCTACATCATCCATGGAGATCCTTAGACGGTCTTGAACATTGGGATCGCATCCGACTTCCATTCTGGGTTGAGCTAAGGCTTTGCAGACCTTAAGCGGCATGTATCCGGATGGTTGGTGGAATGTGATGTAGTCAAAGTCTGACAGTTTCAGATCAGGGTGCCTTCTCAAAAGCTCTTCCATGGCGCCCACAACGTGAGAGGTATAGATCTCGACAGTTGTCCTGCCGAAATGTTTCGGGACGAGCATTTCGTCTCGCCTCCAGAAATCGAGCGAGAGACTTGAAAAAGGCGCCATATCTTCTATACTGGCTACGAGCTCTTCTCGTCCCATTATTAGGGCTGCTGCGCCTGCGCCTGCGCTATACTCTAAAGCATCCCTTACAGGCGCCTGAGAGACATCCGAGCCAATGGCCATGCCGTAATCTATCAGCCCAGATTTGATCTGTCCCATTATGAAATTCACAGCCTGCATTCCGGCATTGCATGCACCCTCCAAGTCGGAAACGAAGACGTTCTCTCCCATACTGGTGAACGAGGCGACGTGTCTTGCAGCCAGCCCGACAGCGTAGGGTTTGGATTCTGTTCCAAGGGCTACGGACGTTATGAGTTTCGGATCGATTTGGGCCATCTTTATGGCATTTTCAGCTGCTTCTGTGGCTATCGTTGTCGTATCTTCCGAGTAGTTCGCTATCGACTTATTTTTCAAAAGCAGGCCGTCCCTGACTTTTGCAAGAAATTCTTCGAGATCTTTACGCCTTGCCTCCCGCCTCCTGACGATTTTTTCAGTCGATATCCTCTCTATGGGTACGTAGACACCGTATCCCATTATTCCGACTTTTTCACTCATGAGGCCCAGGCTCCCCAGTTGAATTCAACATGTGAGGAATCGAACTTCGCATCATATAATGATTGTTTTTGCAGACCAGAAAAAAGGTGCAGCATGGTGTTCTATTTTTCTTTGGATACTCCAGCATAGCGCCTGCGTATTAGGGTTAACAAAATGCAGAAGATCAGTAACAAAGGCAGAATCAGGCAGGCCTGCACTTGAGCAATCTCTGGAACGGCGTCTACATAGCTCACCATATAGAAATCCAACTCGGCTTCAGCCGCAGCCGATAGATGTGTTGGCTGAGTAAGCGGTTGATAAGCGATGTGTCCTGCAGTGACCTGGTACGACCCCTCTGGGGCCCACATCTCGTAGCAGCCATCCAAGGTGGGAGCGACCATAAGATGTTGGTCGATTAGAGACACAGCTGCCCATGAGAGCGGGACGACTAAATTGAACATATTGCGATAGTAAACCATCCCCTTCAGGTGAGCCATCTTCTCCAAAGCTATGGATACCGTTATCTGCCCCTGAGGCGTCAGGGCCACGACGGGAAGCTGAACCTCATCATAGCCTGGAACGAAGACCCTAATGCTCAACGATTGAGAAGGCAATCCTCTATCGGGCAGCACTACACTATCGGTTGTATGAAAATAATTAACCCAAGATATTGTATAGGTTCCATAGTACCTATCGAGTCCTATGATTCTCAGGAAGGGAGCACTAGGATAGCTAAGCTCAACCGTTCCTTTCGGTGCGTACCCAACCGAGGCACCAACGAGCTCACCCTGATCATCGAATACTTCAATCCTTATGGGGGTGGATCCATTCGAGTCGTGTCGAAACGGGAATCCAGCAAGAGGACTAAACAAGGCCTCGGTCTTGAAGGAGAGATCGATGATTATTGTTCCCCCTACCTTGAGGTCTATCTGAAGATCAGCTGCACTTATCCCTACCCCGGGTCCGCCTCCGGTTATGACAACTTCGGCGGTCTCACCTGAAAGATACCCTATTGTGTAAGCCTTTAGAAGATACAATCTTGGGTCAAGCGGACGATCACGAGCACCTAAGATGTACGGGAGCAACATGCTTGTCAGGTTGTAATAGTCAAGTCCAGCATATACCCCAGAGGCTATGTAGGCGTTCCGCCTCTGACTCAAGAGGAGATATCCATAGTCCTGGCCGGACGCATCGTACACAAATACAGTTATGTTCTTTGCTGGATTGGTCCAGGGGATTGGAACACTGGGTTGCTGCCAGTTCACGGATCGCAAGGTCAGAATAATTTGACCGCCTTTGCACATTTCAAAGCTAGTTTCCGTTGTGCTATCGCAGTCGCCGACAGTCGCCCGTGCGACAGCTCCTTGAACATAACCTCCCAAGAACGTCTTGATGGAATATGTTCCTGGAAGTAGCCCGTAATCCGGTGGATCGACAGTCCCTCTGAGAAACTCCTGCATAGCTAGAGGGAGAATGGGGTCTACTGTTTGATTAACGAAGTACTGTTGAAAAGAGAACCCAGTGACTACGACCTGAGTCTGAGTGCTCCCTTGCGGAACGAGTGTGAAGTTCGTCCCAGCCAAAGCCCCGCTCTGATCGTAAACATCGGTCACCAAGACGTGATCGATTGTCGATGGTGCAGGAGCCCCGCCTTCAACATCCTTCAGGTGAACTGTCGTCACTATTTTTCCAGTTCGATGAAGATCTATGACTAAGGACATCGAAAATGTCTGATTGAATACCCCTACCCGGCACTCTTCCAGTTGAACGTACTGATTGACGAATGGTTTTATTGTGTAATCACCGTAGCCGATCCCGGATACATATCCCGCCAGATCCTGGGGGATATGCCCGTCATATTGCGAGAACCAAGCGCTAAAGTTGAAGTTCATCGCCTTAGGATTCGTGGTTCCTGTGATGTTGACGACCGGCGGACCATCCGCAACATAGAGAATTACTTTGAAAGGTTTAGGGACACTGATCCATCTCAGGGCTGGTGCCGTGTTGTTCCCACGGACAACGAGTGCATTGCGTTGAAAAATAGTAGAGTTTGTTGGATTTGGAATTATCTCGGCACTTGTCAATACGGTATCCAACACTACATTCGAAAAAGGAAATGTAGAAAGTAGATCGCCTGGTTGTACTTGAGTTGCATTGACACCGATAACCAGTGTAACTGGGAAACTTGATTGGCTGTTTATTAAAAGAGAATCAACGGCAAAGCCTCCATTTACAGCTCTAAGAGCTTTGGGAAATAATGGATCGAGGAATGTGATGTTGCCCCACTGCAAAGGAGTTAGTTCACATTTTGACCAGACTATTCCAGATATGTTTGCCCCCCTGCACAAGTAGATGTCAATACCCTCGAGAGACTGACCTTCCCTGACGTTCAGGAGTCTGTCTAGAGTAACTGAAGGATATCCGTCGGCGCTTGCTGTGATGTTGTATGTTCCAGCTTCTAGACCATATACAGTGTAGTTGCTTTGCAAGCTTGCGTTGACGTAGGCCATCCCCGTCACTCTCGTTCCAAGATATGTTGTGCCATTGACAACCACCTTTCCCGGGACGGCAATTGGCTCACCAAATCCATAAAGCGGATAGTACCCCCTCTGACAGGCCAGAAGTCGCCCGGCTATGAAGGCGGGGTTCAGACTTGCCGATACAACGACTGTTGGGAAGTTTCCTGAGCCTATAGAAGTAGGGAGGGCTAGTAATGATGTTTGGACGAATATCTTGAAGAAATAGCGTCCGCAAATTAGTGGAGCCTGGAGATTGAACATTTTGAGGAAATGCGTGCCTGTCTTTATCTGGCTAGGTGCACTCGAGAAGCTTGTCTGATTTCCAAGATCTATTCGGTACCAGAAAGGTGCAACAGTATCATTATATCTTAATCTTTCAAGCTGTATGTTTCTGTAATCGTTTGTAATACTAGTCCAGATATTTGTCGTGTTTCCAGGCAACAGTCCCCCGAATTCTGGAGGCACATACACTTGAATGCCTGCTCTCGGAGTGCTCAGATTGATCTCGAATAGTAAATCGCCCACCGTCCCAGTCAGGATCATGCTGTAATTATACTGCCTCTGGACAACTCGATCGCTTGCACCCAGCTTCAACGAGAATCTTCCAGGTGATACTGAAGCCGAATCCCCGGCAACGTTGTGCGGCAACTGTGGAGATACAAAGATTAGGAGTAAGACTGCCAAGAGGGATCGGTGCTTTATGAACATAACAAATTCAACCAGAGCATCTGAAGTTGATACACACAAAGCTTCTCATTATCGCACAAAAGAATCCTGCTAGTGCACAATGCTCTTCGATACGGAAGGCTCTATCCCAAAAGCTCTCTGTCTCAAGGGCACTCCGAACAAACTGAGTTAAACCTTCATCGAAACCGTCTCAGGATTAAGTTTTGACCGCTTCCTAGCTCGTCTGACAGTCAAAGCAGTGACTATCAAGATCGCCATCACGGTCACCGCCACAATATACGGAAGATTCCTTAGCAATAGGCCGGAGATTGTCGGGCTTTCTTCCCCAGACGTAGTCGCCTGTCGTGCAGATATCTCTAAGGGCATTGTGATCAGATATCTGTGCCATACATACTGATCGTCCTGGTAATTCATCTCGACCTCAAATTTGTAAGATCCCGGTTTAACATCGGACGCGACAACTGCTGAGAGACTGTAAGGGTAAGGCGAGTTGGGGTCAATCTCTCCGGCATATATGCTACTGTCTCCGCTTAATTGGAGCTCAGTGCTATTCCGGATCGATATGTTTGAGTACATGGCAGCTGTGTTCCCAATGTTAAGGATGTTTCCGGAAATCGTTATGATTGAATCCGGTGCTGTTGAATTAGGTTGCAGTAACCTGTCAGTATCTTGTATCTGAATCCAACCGTATACTGCGAAGCCGATCACATGATCCTCTGAACCATAGTAAACATAACCGATCTCCTTGTAGCGAATGGTCAAGGTTGTGCCAAGCGTACTCTTGATAGCGCTCGCTGGCACCCGCAGCAAGATATCAATTATTACTGAGCTGTTTGCCGGAATATATGAATAGTACCAATTATTATCACCTGCGAGAATCAAAGGTGAGGTCAGCGCCAACGTCAGACCGACGTCGTATACGTCGTCACCTATGTTGGTCACATTGATAGTTAGGAAGTTATCTCGCTCCGCGATCACCCTGTTGCCAGAAATATCCACGCTGAAATGCACTGCCTTCGGCGCCTCCACGACAGATAACCCCGAAAGGGTTCCAACCGCTAAGATCACAATAAGCACGACTTGTCTAGAGGAAAGCATGTCAGCAACCTCTCCCCTTTAGTAATAGGACCCCGATATCACAGTTTCGAAAAAGCAGTATAACCTCTTTGAGAGCGCGCGGCAAATGTTAATAATCAATGAAACCGATCTCTTCTAAGGTTGAACCTGGCTTGAGCGAAAAATTACGAAATTACATTCCAAGTCAAAAATTCATCGGAATGCAAGTTGTCGATTCCAAAGGCGCAATCGTTGGAAGCGTCAAAGACTTTGCTATAAGCATCACCGACAAAGAGGTCTTGCTCATCGTGGGCACTAAGGTCAGCGGAGACATAGAGGTTCCCCTTGCAAATGTCAGTTCTATCGAGGATGTCGTTCTCTTGGCAAAGCCTGAAGATGCCTTAGTCGTTTCACCAACTCCAAGCCCACCGCCTCCTTCAACAATTACATGCAAAACATGTGGAACGACTTTGCCATCCCGTGCCAAATTCTGCGCGAAATGCGGTTCACAGGTCAAGTAAGGAAGGGCCCCACTGATAGAAGCTGAACAGTTCGGGGACACTGGCAGGGCAACTACAGCAGTGCGTTACTAAGAGCACTCCAGCAATTGCATGCCGGCTTTTCTGGGATCTTGGGAATAACTGATCCAAACAGCCGCTTAGCTTTGTTCACATTCGCTCTCATCACGTCCAGTATCACATCGACACTGACTGGTTTCTCAGCCCACACATCATAATCAGTTACAAGCGCTATCGATCCGTAACATATCTCAGTTTCTCGGGCGAGTACACATTCAGGGAAGATAGTCATGCCGACAACATCTGCACCCCACCGTTTGTATAGGTTGCTCTCTGCCTTGGTGGAGAATCTCGGGCCTTCGATGCAGATGTAGACTCCACCGTCGTGAACGGGAATTCCCAGAGACGTACCTTCCTCAACAAGCAACTTGCTTAGTTCAGGACAAAAGGGATCCGCGACCGAGATGTGACAGACCTGACCTCCTTCATAGAAGGTACTGGACCGAGACTTCGTTCTATCTATGAATTGGTCCAAGACTAGAATGTCACCAGGCTTATGTTTCTCTGAGAGCGAACCGCACGCATTTGATGAGAGTATCCGTTTAACGCCAAGTTTTTTGAGAGCCCAAATGTTCGCCCTATAATTCACGTTGTGCGGGGGGATCTGGTGGCCTCTTCCGTGTCTAGGAAGAAAGGCGATCTTTCTCCCTTCATAATTCCCAAGGATTATAAGGTCGCTTGTCCGCCCGTAAGGCGTGTGAACCTTCACCTCCCGTGGATCTTCTAGAAGGTCTTGGTCGTAGAGGCCAGAACCGCCAATTATCGCCACGTCAACACTGTCGTTCATGGCAACATCTTTGGCCGGGGCTCTTCTATAAAACTTCAAGTGCGACTCGGGTTTAAGGCAACATGTGCCTCTCAAGACGCAGGAATCCTTATTACTGCTAGACTAGATTGTGAAGAAATTGCAGATATGCTTTCACAACCTTTTAGTGAGGAACCCTTTGTCCGATTTTAGTTGTGAAGTAATGGACTGGAACAAGTTCTATTCGCTATCGAGAGAAGTGGCGAAGAAGATCAAGGAGTCAGGCTACAAATCAGAAGTTGTGATAGGACTGGCGCGCGGAGGCTGGATCTTCTCTCGCGTCCTCTGTGACTTTCTCGGGATAAAGGAACTCCATAGTATCAAGGTCGAACACTGGGGAATAACCGCCAGTCCGGACGGTGAGGCCCGAGTCAAGTATCCGCTTTCTGTTGACCTCTCTGAAAAGAGGGTCTTGCTGGTGGACGACATAACAGATACTGGAGAAAGTATGATGAAGTCTGTTGAACACGTAAAGTCGCTTGGACCCGCTGAGATAAGGACAGCTACTCTCAGACATATAGAAGGTGCTAAGTTCATACCCGATTACTACGGAGAGAAGATTCAGTGGAGATGGGTTATCTTTCCCTGGAATTACATTGAGGATCTGTGCAATCTAATCCCTAAGGCGATCGTGTCTAGAAACAATATAGTAGACCTCGAAGGTACGAGATCAAAGCTAAAAGATCATTTTGACATTTCGATAGACTCGGAGACTTTGGCTGAGCTGCAGGCTGAATGCAAGCTCAGAGGGCTACTACGCGAAGAACCTGCCAAAACCTCGGGATCAGAATAGAGAGGTAAAACCTGTCTCTCGCTAAACATAATACCTTTGGAAAGTTCTTCATTGGGTTTTATCATACTGAGTTGCAGCCTGGGAATTCCGGTCCTAGGCACACGGCTTATATAAAATAACCAGCAGAAATCTGTAGCCTTCCCATGTGTGATTCTAACTATGAGCTTGACATTTGAAGCCACAATGCTATGGGTTGTGGTCGCTACAGCCTTGGGCGCTCTTGCATATGCCATCTTGTTGACACGTCAGATCCTGAGAGAGGCCACGGGAACGGGCAAGATGCTCCATGTCTGGAGGGGAATATCCGAGGGAGCAAATGCCTACCTCAAGAAACAGTTTAGATCTATCCTTCTGGTTATTGTGGCCTTAGCTCTCATTCTTTATCTTTCTGCGGTATTCGTTGGTAGCCCTCAATCGATCTCAATCGGGAGAGCTTGTGCGTTTGTCATGGGCGTGACTTTCTCTGGCCTAGTGGGATACCTTGGAATGAACATGGCAGTGAGGGGCAACATTAGAGTCGTCGAGGCTGCGCGTAGGAACTTTCACGATGCCCTAAGGATCGCTTACAGGTCAGGCACGATAACGGGGATGTTGACGGACGGTCTTGGGCTTCTTGGTGGCACACTGATCTTCATGATCTATTTTAGAGACGCTCCTGAGGTTCTTTTGGGCTTTGGATTCGGCGGTACACTCATCGCATTGTTCATGCGTGTTGGTGGCGGAATATATACCAAAGCCGCTGATGTTGGAGCCGATCTTGTCGGGAAAGTGGAAAAGGGAATCCCTGAGGACGATCCACGCAATGCTGCTGTTGTTGCAGACCTTGTTGGGGATAACGTGGGCGACTGTGCCGGTATGGCCGCAGACATATTCGAATCGTATGAGGTGACAATAGTATCAGCCATGATACTCGGTCTTGCCTTGGTGCCCTTTGATGCAAAATGGATCATCTACCCGCTTCTCGTCAGGGCCATCGGGGTGGTAAGCACAATAATCGGAACCTACTGCGTCTCCCTATGGCCTCATAGAATGATAAAGGGTGACGCCTTCAAAGCTATGGACCTATCGTATGACCTTTCAGCGAGCATATCGGTGGCGGGCTTCTTTGTTATTTCAGTATTGTATGTGCACGATCTGAGAGTGTTCGCAGCCACCGCGGTAGGTGTCTTCCTAGCAATCGGATTCAATAAAATGACGGATCACTTTACAAATCCCTCTAAGAAACCAGTTGACGAACTCGCCCGCGCATCACGAACCGGAGCTGCAACAGGGATACTCGAGGGACTATCCTTGGGTTTCGAAGTCACCGTATTGAACCTGTTGATCATATGCATGGCAATAATCGCTTCAGTCTTCTTCTTCTCTGGCGCCTCTGTCGTGCTGATAATGTACGGTGTTGCCCTTTCTGGGATAGGAATGCTGACTCTTACCGGTAATAACATCTCTATGGATGCATTCGGCCCGATAGTCGACAACGCGAACGGTATAGGTGAGATGGCCGGTGTCGAACCTGAGGCTAGAAAGATCATGGCTGACCTTGACGCCTCAGGCAATACGACAAAAGCGGTGACCAAGGCTATAGCTATCGCTTCCGCTGTGATTGCGGCTGTTTCTCTCTTTGGAGCCTTTGCTGAGACGACGGGCTTAGAGAAGGTGGGGCTTAACATCGCTAATCCCATCGTCTTCGTTGGATTGCTTGTAGGCGGGGCGCTACCATTTCTGTTCAGTTCCGTCTCCATTCGTGCAGTGAGCCGGGCAGCAGGTTACATCATCGAGGAGGTGAGAAATCAATTCAAGATTCCGGGCATTATTGACGGAACCGTGCCTCCTGACTATGCAAAGGTCGTGACGATCTGCACCTCTGCAGCTCAGAGAGAACTCGTAGGTTTGGCACTTCTTGCCATATTGACTCCGTTGGCAGTGGGATTCATATTGAAAGAGGCTGCTCTGGGCGCCTTTTTGGCAGGAATAATTGTGGTTGGACAACTCCTAGCCGTGTTCATGGCCTCCTCTGGAGCCGCATGGGACAACGCAAAGAAAAAGATCGAGGATGGATTCTATGGGGGCAAGGGTTCTGAAGTACACAAGGCCGCAGTCGTCTGTGACACTGTAGGCGATCCGCTTAAGGACACCTCGGGACCCGCCTTGAACCCTATGATCAAAGTTATCAATTTGATCTCGCTCATCTTTGCACCGATGATCCTGAAGTTTGGTGAACAACCCCTTCTCAGTGGCATTACTGGTTTGGCATTGATCCTTGTGCTTATGAGTGTGGTCTGGTACGGTAAACGTGAAGGCGCTTTCACGAAGGCGTAGCTATGGCTACGATTTGGAAAAGCTTATATCGGAATATTAGATGCACAATTCATAGCTGAAATAACAAGTAGAACTGCACAAGACCCTCAGGCTACACGTATCCGACCAAGTACTTTTAGGTGATTTTTTGTCAAATACGAGTAGATCATGTTTCACTCGTTGCGAATTCTTCAGGTGTGAACAAAGAGCAGTTGTAGTAAGAGGCCAAGCCGCCTACTGCAGGTTTGCTGATGACGAGTGCACACCGAGCAGCTGCAAATATACAAGATGTGTGAAAGGAAGACTACTGTCGAACGGGGTTTGTGGCCTAACCATAAAGGCCAGGGAGCTCGAAGCTAGACCTGAAGAGTTCATCGATCCGATGGAGATACCTGAAAACTTAGCGCATAGAGTGAAATTGAGAAGAGCCTACTGAAGGCTTCGAGAATAGCAAGCACTGCTAGTCTTTGGAATTAGTTCCAGACAGCCGCTGCAGGACTTTTACTATTGCGGAATGGTCCGCGTCTTGGAGACCTGTGGCTTTTGCAGACTGGTACATTTGATGAGCTAAGCTCGTCATTGGGAGCGCCACCCCGAGTTGTGATGCTAAGTTCATTGCGAGGGTCAAATCCTTATGCTGCAGCCAGACTCTGAAGCCCGGTGCGAAGTCATTCTTTACCATCTTAGGCAGCTTCTGCTCTAATGCCCAAGAGTTGCCGGCGCTGGTCTTGATCACGTCGTAAAGCAGATCAGGATCTACGCCCGCCTTCAGCCCTAGGACTAGAGCTTCACTCACTCCAACAAGGTTGATTGCAACGAGCAGGTTGTTTATCAACTTGAAGACTTGCCCTTGACCTGAATCTCCGACATGGTATATGTTCACTCCGATAGCACGAAGAACATCCATACAACTGTTAACAGGGGCCTTGTCCCCCCCAACCATTATTGAGAGCGTGCCCTTTTCAGCCGCGATAGTTCCCCCGCTTACAGGAGCATCTATCATTGCTATTCCTTTTTTCTTACACTCCACAGTCAATCTTTTTGATACTTCCGGATCTACTGTGCTTGTGTCAACTATCACACTCCCTTTCTTCATCCCTTCGAGTAATCCGTTGTTTCCTAAGACGACTTCCTCAACCTGCTTCGATGAGGGGAGGGACATCAGCACAATCGAGGATGTAGCCCCGACTTCTTTTGGTGATCCTGCGGGCTTGGCGCCCATCGCTTTAAGACTCGCAAGGGGCTCATCTCTTACGTCGAAGACGCTCACGCTGAAACCCTTACGCAGGAGATTCTTGGTCATAGGTAAACCCATGGCCCCCAGACCCACAACACCAATATTTCTTCCGACGGACAACTTTAATCAATCATCCTAGGTCAAGCTTTGATGCACTTAGTTCTGTTTCAAGGATGTAAAGATGATGCTGGATCTCGGCTTGGCTCAATTGTTCTGTTAGCCTTTCTTCCGAAGGTAAGATAGCCTGTATGACCAATCATACGTGTTTCAGGTCTTGATTTTCCTTCTTCGGCACGGATATGCCTCAAAAAAATTTCACAGGTGTCTATGTCAACGAACCCATGTTGCCTCAAGCATACGGCGGTTTTCTCGACTTGGTTCATAGTGGGGCTGAACGAGGCGAGATTTGCTCCGCCTTTTAGGCAGAGGTGGGCTTGGGCGACAACATTCCAAGGATCGCCCAAGTCAAGAAACACGGCATCAACATTGGATTCTTCAAACCCATTTCTAGCGTCTGAACATCTAAGAGTGACATGGGGAAGCAGATCCATTTTGGACAAATTGGACTCTGCCTTGCTAAGGAAGCTCATATTAACATCGTACGAATAGACGTGTCCCGTCGGCCGAACAATATTAGCCATTGCTGCTGTGACCGCGCCACTTCCAGTGCCTGCCTCAACCACTATCTTGCCAGGTCCCAAGTCGAGCCTCAGCAGCAGGAGCCCTATATCTTTCGGATAGAGTATCTGTGTGGGTCTCTCAAGGAAGGATAGACGATCGTAGAAGGATGGTCTCAAAACGTACAATCTGTATCCAGTTGAGGTTGTCACCGTGTCACCGAAGGACTTGCCTACGAGTTCAGTGAGTTCGATAATTCCTCTGTGTGTATGAAACTGCTTCCCATCTTTGACTTCCACCAACCATTTTCTTCTATTATCTAGCCATAGCAATACGGTTGTTCCAACGTCGATTCGTTCACTCAATTAGCTCACCACCGCTTTCACTTCAACCTTCGTGAAGTCTTGAGTATTCATCGACAAAGCTCTCCGCAACTGAACGCGGCACAAAACGCATTGCTAACGGTCTGTCACTGCTCTGAAAAAATATTCTAAGCGTTACACATCTTGCCCTGAAAAAGGCGAGCAGAATACATAGAAGAACAGGAACATTGAATATCAATAAAATGAGATTAAACAAATCCGGGGTGCAAAGAGCAGGCGTGACACCCCTCAGGGCCAGAAAAAATATTTGCGCGACCGATATGAATATGGCTGAAACCAAAGGGGGGACTATGCTCTTACTATAGACTTCGACGGACTGTATGTCCCTCAGGCGAATTGTTCGGCTTTGGAGAGGAGGAATTCCTATGGTTGCTAGACCGTCTTCTCGAATTATGACTTTACTTCGCATCGCCTACGAACCTCAAATTCTGGCCTCAAAAAATTGCGTTCTGTCTATTTTCTAAACATAGATATGAAGGTGTTTGTGGTTAGACAGGCGAGAGAGACAACTATGGGCAATCCGTTCAACATAGCTTACTTCATCAGGTTTGACAATTCAAGTTCTGGGTGCTCATCCCACTATCGATGTTATCGGCTTGGATCCACATGGTGTCCATTATTACAAAGGAACAAGTCTTAAAAAGCAACTGCATTCGGGATCAGTCAGTCCCAAGCTTCCCGGAGTATTAGCGGCAGGACCTTTCTCAAATCATCGTCCTTGACAACAAAGTCAGCCGCGTCTTCTGCCTCTTTGCTCCTGGGATTAAACGCTATTTTGAGCATTGCTTCCGACGGCATATCGAAGACATTATCCCCTACGACGGCCACCTGAGACATGGGGATACCTAGCGACGTCGCAACGTCTCTGATTATCTTGGGCTTATCATCCAGAGAGAACATTCGTTTCGATGTCGCCAGTAAGGACGCCATTCGATATCACCAAATGATTTGATAGGACTCTCTTGACGCCCAGATCCTCTGCGACCTTCTCGGCAAACAGTGAGATGCCTGCGCTCACTATACCAACTTCCATGCCCGCTTCCTTGATCCTTCTAATCGTCTCGGCTGCCCCGTCAAAGTATTCGACTCTGGACACTATCTCCAAGAGCTTATCGACCTTTGTTCCTTTCCATAAAGCACAGTCTAACTCTGCCCATTCTTTGTAGGTGATTTCGCCATCAAGATACCTCTGGGAATGCATCTTTCCAAATTCCCAAGTTCCAAGTTTTGTATGAAGATGCCTCCAGACATTTGGAAACCTTGTGATTGTGCCGTCCAGATCAAAAATGACGAGCCTCGGCCGCTTTCTAGAGTTACGAAGCTCCAACTGAAACATCCTTAACCCTTTTCAAAAAGCAAGAGCAATACTTGTTGACGCAAAAAAGCTGACTTACTGTTAAGTTTTTCACTGTCTTCTATGTTCATAGAGATCCTTGGTCTTGTGTGGTTGCGAATTGTGTTCTCAATGTTCTTCATTGACTGGCTTTCCTTAGGATATCGGGTATGGAGTAGTTGACTTGTGGCAACGCCCAAAATGAAAAAACCTTAAGGTAACTCAATCCGGCCGCTTTCCTGAGACACACTGGATCGCCCTCCCCAACATACCCTTCTATGAACGCCTCCGCCAGGCGACGAATTCCAGGGACTTGGGTTGTTGCATAGTGAGCTGAGTAGTACAAGAACTCGGCAATGTCCCAAGCAAAGTCGCCTCCTTTTCTCGCTTGTTCAAGATCTATAATGTGAATTGCGTCAGTAGGACCTTTAAGGAAATTTTCAGGTTTGCTATCTCCTATCTGGATGCCGAGTGAGTGTATCTTTGCAATGATCTGGCCGATCTCTACAACATCATCGTAGAACCTTTCTGGACAAGCTTCGCATCTAACAATTTGTCTTACGGTTCCAACAAGCGTGCTCCCTTCGATGTATCTTTCAACCAGCATTTTGTTCGGTAGGCTAACATGCAGTATCTCTGGGGTGTGTATCCCGGATCTTCTCAGCAGATGGCTCATTCCAAATTCATTCGAGAGCCTAGCTTTCCCAGAGACGGAGAATACCTTTGTGCCAAGAGTCACAAGGTTGAGCGTAAACCACTTAAAACCATGCCAGTCAGTGAAGACCTTGACGACTAACTTGTCACCATTCGCCGAAACCAGATAGACTTCGTTCAGAACGCCCCCAAGGGGGCGGATCACTATCTTGGAATTAGGCCTCATCTTTATGATGATGTCCTTGATGGTTCCACGTTCGTCAAGAGGAACCAAGCCTTTGGCGGTCCTCAGCGAGAGGTGAACCGTGGGATTTTCAACCTGTAGGCTTAGGCCCGTAAGGAGAAGTTCTCGTCGAACCTTGGAAGCCAGTTCTCGTGAAATTAGTTCCGGCGAGACAAAACCTGCTCTTCCATGCATCAGATAGGAGTACAGAGCTCTCTTGCTGACCTCTGCAACGTTTATAACCGTGTCCTTTGTTTTCCGCGAAAGAACTCTGTCAATGAATTCGTCTCGGACAATTACGCCTTCACTGGATTCATCCAGAATTGCTTGATTGACTAACCTGTCGATTGCCTTTAGATAACCGGGCATTACTCGTGACATGTTTCTTTGGCGTAAGTTCCTGCAAAACGTGTTTAGGTAGCTGTACCTTAACGGCGGATAGGTTCTGGATCTTCTCAACATATGTGATAAGGCAAAGTATTCTGGGTTGATCACTAAGCCCCTTGAGGCTTCGCCATATTGGCGAATCAAGTCTTCAGTCTCTTCTTTAACCACTCTTTCTTTAAGCTCAATTTCTTTTTCTGTGAGGTATTCTGTGCCCTTCAAAGCGACATACGGGAAAAGCATTCTGCCCGCAATAAATTCCCCTAAGGCACCTTTCTTGACATCAAGCTGGAAAAGCTCATTATCTATCTCTAAAATAGCCAGTTCCTTATCTTCGAGCTTTTCATTATAGTATCTCGTGCCACCGGGATAATCGCACACTGCTATGCAGTCATAGAGGCTGTCCTTTCTTGCATAACCGGCTACCCTTGAGCCGTAGGTCAGCGCTGCAACTAGGAAATGGTCCCCAGTCACTCTGGACACCAGTTCTGTAAGAGAGCTCGTTGTCTTCTCATCTATCATTCGTCTTGACCTTACGTCCGCGCCTTATTGTCCATTGAACTACAGCTGCTTAGACCTTAGATATGAGGTCGCCGGAGATGTTTTTATAGTGAGACCGTTCTAACAGCTCCTGAAAATGTTGTCGACCGAATTGCGTTTCGATGCCGGAATACGCAGAATCATGGAATGACATCGATGCGAGCCTCAATTCTCTCGGTATCCAAGAAGCCCCCCTACTTTCGGATCTGTGAGGCGCTGTTCATTTTACTTGTCGTGATGCTAGCTCAGACTTCCTGGATGCCCTCTGTGAAATCACAAGCATTTACCCACTCGGTGTTCGTTGAGATCTTCAGTAGCACATGGTGTGAACCTTGCAGACAGGAACAACAAATGATTCAGGGGCTGTCAACGAATAGCAGTTACATCGCTCATTTCATAGTTTTCCACCTCCAGGACAATTGGACTACGACAGACGCGGTTGAAAGAGCAACCGAACTTGGGTTGAACTTCGTGCCCTCTCATGTGTATGATGGTGGCTACACCAGAACCAGCGGCGCAATAATCAATGGCTCGGAGATAGCGTCCGTGGCCTCAAGAAGTGTTCACTTAGTGGAGCTGACCGTAACTAAAGCAATTAATGGAAACGTCTTGAATGCACAGGTTGCTCTAGCCGAACGAAATGGTTACCCCTTCGACGGCGAGGTAGTTGCCTATGTTGTGGAGAATGGGATTACTATTGATGGGGTACAATGGAATTGGATCTATAAGGCCCAAATAATAAGGCAGGGAGTCTTCTTAAGACCTAACTCTTATCAAGTCATATCCGGAAACTGGTCAATTCCACTAGGCAACGAGACTGCAAACCTTGCTGTCATAGCAGTAGCATTTGACAAGAACTCTATGGGCAAATATGGACCCTATGCCATTCAATCGGCGTCTGATATGGATAGCAACCTAGTCATTCCAGAGTTCGACGGTAGGTTGTCGGCGCTGGTCGCTTCAATCTTGCTCATAACTGCCATGATTTTCAGGAGAGTTTCTCTTCGGCGTCGACCCTCCGCCTCGGATATTTAGAGAGGCTTGAGTGTGGAGAATACCGGTAGATGGAAAGAAGAATATTTGGACGTGATTCTGCCTACCTCCTAACAGCAATTGTAGCAAGCATAGTCATATCCATTCCGCGATTGGCCCCAGGGATACCGGAAGGAGTTGACTCGACTAGCCATCTCAGTAAGATCTTATTCATGTCTCAATGGTGCACCAAACTGGGTTACATCCCATCTTGGTATCCAGACTGGTACGGCGGATCCCCCTTTCTTCTGTTATACTCACCGTTGAGCTATTTCCTAACATTTGCAGTCACCTATGCGGGAATAGACGCGGTGGCAGCTTACAAACTCGTGGACAGTACTTTCTTCGTGTTGGCTCCTCTCTCAGTCTATCTTTTAGGCCGGGAGCTCAACTTGGGCGTTAAGGAGGCCGCAGTTGGTTCTTTACTATTCGTATTGACACCTACGGTTGTAGGTAACTATCTGTTCTACGATAGGTTCCCGAATGTAGTGGCATTGCCAATTGCGTGTCTTTTCCTAACGGCCTTTTCAAGGATGTTACAGGGTAAAAAGGTGATACAAACATTTGTTATCTCGACTGTTCTGCTTGCGATATTGATTCTCATCCATCACCTTTCAGCATTTCTTGCTTTGATCATCATAACGTTAGCCTTATTCTCGTTTACAAACTCATTCAAGAAACTCAAGGAAACCCTCCCTCTTTTCCTTGCGGTAATTGTTGGCGCGGTTGCAATATCGAGTCCTTGGCTGCTCAACTTCATCCAGGCTTCCGCCCAAATCTTAGAGAATCCGTTCTACAATAGGGACGTCCAATTTCCATTCATAAGACTCAGCTATGCGTTGAACAATTATCTGACTGTTGAGCAAGGGATGATCCACTTCATCTTGGCCATGGTTGCCATTGGCATATGGTTCTCGAAGGGCTATCACACATCGACCCCAACGATCTTGCCTATCATTTCAATCTTCCTCGGCATGGGAGTATTCGAGTTCGGTGGGGCTATTAGTGAAATTTGGCAGGTTATTGGACAAGCCCTTGTTATTTTGGGGCTCATTTCCATCTTCGGTTTGGCACTATACGTTTCAAAGAAAATCAAGCACACCGACCCCACGGGGCTCTTCCTAGTCCTTTGGTTTACAGTCTTCTTTTGGCTTGGCTTGGGATATTACGCTGTGCCTTTGGCAAATTTTCCTTTGTTTCAGTTGGTATGGAGGAGCCTTGATATTCATAGGTTTTGGTTATACCTTTCAATTCCTGCCGCGCTCCTCGCTGGAAAGGCATTAGTAAGAATAGCCCGACCCTCAGCCAAGAAGACATCTCTTATAGCAATGGTCATGATTCTGGCGCTCATTATTGTTGGAGCTGGCGTGAAGGCTGCGTACTCGTTGACTCAGAATGTAAACCCGAATCTTCCCTACACGACACAGAATTCGGAAATCCCACAACAACTCTTGTCTTATCTCAAATCAAAAGAGGGCTTTGGAAGAATCCTCCCTGTAAGGTGCCCGTTTTGGGTGTATCTACTCCCTAGCTATTCGGGAAAGCCGTTGATAGATGGCTGGTATCCCCAAGAGAAGTTACTGCCTTTCCTACTAAACATAAACGACTACAGAATAGACGATTTGGAAAACACAAACAATAGAACTCAAACATGGGAAAGAATTATCGAGAAAAATCAAGAACTTGGAATTCGATGGGTACTGATTGGCAACTCAAACTCGACCCTTATCAACCATCTATGCAATTCAACTTTTAGACAGGACTTTTCTTTAGTATATGGCGGAGACAACCTAACAGTACTTGAAAATACAATTGGGAATTCGCCGATTCAGCTCTTGGACACACACGAAGAAATCCGAGTCAGGTATGATAGACCCACACCTGACAAGATCATCATTGACATCGATAGTCAATTGAGAAATGCGAAATTGATCGTGAGGGAAGCTTACCACTCTGGATGGACTGCATACATTGACGGTGAAAGAACAAGTATTCAGGCAACCAAGCAAGACAGACTGATGCTCATTCCAATTGAATCTGCGCCTACGAGAATCGTAATTCTCCACAGTAACCCGGACAATCCCTACCTCTATCTTTCGCTGACAGCCCTAATAGTACTGACATTGCTTTGTTTTTCACCCAAGATCGGTAAAAGAAGATTGTAAAGGCACAACTTAAATGGAAAGTCTGAACTCAGAGTTGAGCGTTATTCGCCTAGTCAGACACAAGGACTTTATCCTGAGGATCTTTTGCCTTTTCGCCTCAGGGTTCCTTTTCTATGAAGGTTTTCAGAAGTGCGCGCTGAACCGCTGGTCTGAAATTCGGATCGATGTTTCCAAGCAGTACATGGAGGCAGGTTGGAAGGAGCCTAGCGATTTATCTTTCATTTTAATATGTGGAGCGACAAAGATGGTGCCCGGTAATTTTGCTGGTTTCTACCAAGAAATGCGGGTAGGGGCAGAGCGGTAACGTCTGAAGCCTGCAAGTGCCCTGGAATATCCGCCTTTATAACATGCCATGATCTAAGTGGGTGAAGTTTGGAAGACTCGCCTGAAAGAGTTGACAGTAGTGAAGCGTCTCAAGGCATCACTTGCAGAGAGAAGTGAAATGTATTCAGATCTCTGGCATGTTGCAGTCGTCCTAGTCGTTTGTGCAGTCATCTTAGCTCTGACGCCTACGCCACCTTACCTTATCTTTATCGGCGGCAGCATAATGATATCGATCTTCATACTTCCAAAAATAAGGCGGGTAACGAGCTATCTGTACTCGCTCTTATCTTGGATATTCGGCATGACGGCTGCCCTTGTGATTATTATCTACCCTATAAAAGCCACCCCACCTTACATCGTCGGCGACAACCTGGTACTAGTCGAAGTCGAGGTTTTGCCAGGACTCTACATGAAGCCGATAACGATCGTCATATTCTCTTTCTTCCTGTGGTTCGTTTTCGGGCTTTACACACCATCATCAATAAGACGTTTCCAACAGATGCTGCCGGATGTTCGAAGAATTCTTTACTCCATCGTGTGGCTTGGGGTTCTGGCAAGCGGCTTCGAATTGGTTTACCACATAGTCGTATGGACAGCAGCCCTCTCTGTACAGGGGCTCCAAAATCCTGATATGATAGTCAATCCTTGGCCTCTTCATCACATGATCCCAATAAATATCGTCTTTGCGACAAAGCTGGTCTTTTTGGTACTCGTCATCTCATGCTTCATGATCGACTATATCAAAATGATAGACTCGAAGAGTAGATTCGAATCAGAATTACCTTCGAAGTGAGTAGTGCACCAATTTTTTGCAGGCGACAGATTGTTGACCCGAGAAATCCTAACAATGTGTCTCTTCTTTTTGATTGCTCTGGGCCCTCTCTTTTGCGCGAATGTTGTGGCTCAGCAGAGAACAGACTTAGCGGAGATGACGATCTTGTACGCTCACACCGATTACAGAGTCAGCGTTAAAGGAAACAAGATCTTAAGTACTGCCCCACCCTACGGCCAACCTCAATCTGCAATTTTAGATAGAGAGATTAGTTTTATCCTTTATCCGTCTCTTACCAAAAAACTTGCAACACAAGGCTCTGTGAACTATAGACTCTACCTACGCTCACTTGCGAAGGGAACGGTGCACCTCAACCTTTCACTCTATGAAGTCGATGCTGAAGGAGTAAGCAAACATGTCTCAAGCGCCTTGGTATCCCTTCCGGTTAGTGATCAGACCAGTCAATACATTATTGGAATCCCGCTGAGCCATACATTCAGTAACGGCTCGACAATTGTATTCTCCATCATTCCCAGTCAGGATGCATCATCACTAGTGATCTTTTGGGATGAAGAGCAGTGGGACACATGTGTTGCACTACCTATCGAAGAAGAGTTCAACGCTCTCGGTATACAGACGCTTGATTCGGGCAACACGCCAATAGCTGGTGCCAACGTCACAATACTGACGGCAGATGCCCGCATTTGGACAGGCCGATCAAATGATACAGGGTGGGTGAGGGCATTATTACCAAAGGGTATAGAAACGACTCCTCAGATTATCGTTAGATGGAGGGACAAAATTGTTAACGAGAGTTTCCATAACATTTCCGGAGACTCGGAGATACAGCTTAAGTGTAACGTATACAGCCTAGAGCTGTTCGCACTGGATCTTGTTGGCTCCCCCGTTGAGGGAGCAACTGTGACGCTTCTCACGAATGGCTCCGTAATTGGCGAAGGCAATACGTCGAGTGACGGTAGTATCCGCTTCGCTCAACTACCCGAATCGAAATACAATGTTGAAGTTAGGTATGATCTCACATTTCTGATCATCCCCTTATCCACGTCGCAGAACATTACACTGCAGCTCTCGTCGAGTGTAAGCCGAGAAGTTGTGCTACAGGTTCTCAAGCCCTGGATAATAAACTCCGGAGTGGCGATCTTTCTCTTGTTTGTCACTACCACATCAGCAGCAACCTTGCTAAGACACAGGAAACGGGCGGTTCATGAATACGATTTCAGCTACTTTGACCTTCTGACAGGAGGAGGGATACCTCCATCATCCTCAGTGATGATATCAGGTTTGCCAGGTTCTGGCAAGACAATTCTGTCTACCCAACTCCTCATAAAGAGTCTAAGAGGCGGTAACCCTTGTATCTTCATCACAAACTTGGATTATCCGTCGAACCTCAGAAGAGACCTGAAGACCTTTGAGCCAAACCTCGAAGAATATGAGAAATCCTCAAAACTCATCTTCATAGATTGTTATTCAGCTTCCGGAGGACAAGCATCACTAGAGGATCATAAGGTTTCAGCCATCGGAGATCTGACGGGGCTGGGAGTCCAAGTCTCCATGTGCCTGGATAAACTTGGCCAGAACACCGACGTCTTTATCGACTCACTAACCCCGCTATTCACGATGCTAAGGAATGACTACATCGCAAATTTCGTCCTCTCAGTTGGCGCAAAGACGAAGGGGATTAACGGCCGGTTCTTCTACACCTTGGGAACCGGGATAGAGAAAGAAGGTCTGAACACTATAGAGGCGGTGTCGGACTGCGTCATCGAGACCTCTTCAATCGAGGAGTCAGGCGAGTATCGCAGAAGAATGCGTATAAAGAAAATGAAGAAGAAACATGTCGAGACGTGGACAGAGTTCAGAGTTGACAGTGATAAGGGAATAGTCTTCAGATCAAGCAGGGCCAAGGGAGTTGTGTGAATCCTCAAGAGTTCTCTTAGAAGACACGATCTTTTGGATAGACTTCGATCCCGTTTGATGTAATCTGGTATGGTCTAATTTGAGCATCGTGAGGAATCCCACGCATCTTCTCCACTTGGATCGCTCTTACAACATTGCCGGCGTGTACAAACATGTGTAAGAGGATTACCCCTTGGGAGAGGAACTCTTCCAGTTGGAATGATCTCCTCAGTACGCTCGTCCTCAATTCTGTCGTAATGAGTGAGGTGCAACCTGACTCTATCATAGCATCAAAGAACATCAACATGGCGCGCCTTCTCTTGTAAGGCTCACCATATCGCAACATTATTGAGGTTATAGGGTCGATGGTGATTCGTTGAATCCCCTCTTCCTTGACAATTCGCAATATAGTCTGAACCAAGAGTTTAACGGTCATCCTCGGCTCCGCCGAGATCTCTTCTATCCCCGGTACAAGAACGGAACTTCTTCGAAGACCTCTGTGCCGCAACATGGTGGCATCCAAGAACAATAGTCGGCCCTTCCCCTCAAGCTCATCGAGGTTCCAGCCGAAAGAGGACATATTTGCCTTGACTTCCTCGGGCGTCTCATCCATCGCCACATAGAGTCCGCGCTCATCCGCCAAGGCTCCACTTCGTAGGAACTGCATAAGGAGAATGGTCTTCCCTGCGCCAGGACAACCAACCACTAGGATACACTTACCTTTGGGAAGCCCGCCCTCAAGTAGCTCATCGAGCCCTCTTACCCCTGTCTGAATACGTTCCATTGCTCTTTCAAACCATGCAACTAGTTGCAGCGAACTCAATTTAAGATTTCCAGAACGCACACAGTTAAGCCTTAGCCAGCTCCAGCCGTGGCGTTTCATAAACGGTCTGACTGCTCTGACTGGCTGTACGTATGTAACCTTCCGACATGGAGTGCTAGAGAAGACACACCCTTGCACGAAGGGTTGGGCAAAGTTGCTAAAGATTGGACAGGTCAAGAGAAGATTACTTCATGCGGCGAATACCATGCCAGAAGTCTACGAAACTGTATTGTCAACTCCATTACCCTCTACGAAAAAGACTTAGAAACCAAAAGAGCTTCCCCGCCTAATCACAAAGGTGTACGAAAGAGTCTCGCGATGGCAATGTCAATCTCTGGTGGTCGCCCGTCTGAGATAAGAGCAATAATAGCCGCGCAAACCCGCACGACCTGAGCAATGATCCGCCATCAGAGTCTTCTGAGTCACAAGGAGAGCATCTAAGTCTAAGAGAAATCCGAGGTAAATTGAAGAATGTTCCGACTCAGAAGTGTACGACTTTGCATAATTGTTCTATTCTGTCTCTGCCTTGTTCCGCCATCTTTTCGAACTCTGTCGCTATCGGAGTTTGCAGTCTGTGATACCCAGAATGGCACGACTGAGAACTTACTTCACAGACTAGGTAGCACTTATGACAATCAGATTTCAGGTTTCAATGCAACGGGGCAGAATTACAGGGGCGAAGGCGTCTCGTTAACTCAAGATGGTGGAACCATTGAACTTTCCGGAACCAAAGTTTACTTCAAACCTTGGAAGCATCTCTTCTGGACCGAGCAGAATATGGATGCTTTCTTCTTGGCCAACGTGACCGAGAACAACTTTTGCATAGCCTTTCTCTACTTCGTAAACGGATCGACAAGCTTTGAGCTAGGAATCTTTGAGTACGCCCCGGCAACGTACCAGATGTTTTCTTATAGCGGCAAAGCTACGGTCTTCCAAACACAATCAGGACCGAGACCGACATCGTTTCGAAAACTATCACTGGCGCCTCTTAGCCAGACAGAGAACAAGATCTACGCGACTGGGCCAGACATATTCATAGTGGGAAACTATGGGTATCTCAAAGAGAATTCTTCAGTTCTAAACCTCTATGCTCTTCGCAACACAATAAATCCCAAGTCGGGATGGAATGAACTCTGGGCTCTCTTGGTGGGCAATTCAGGCGATTACTACTTCAGCATAATCTATATGAACGCCAAAGACAAAAATAACATTCTTCTTGGCCACACTCTCCGGTTAAATGACTACTACGTTCTTGAACAAAGATCGTTGACGGGCACATGGAGTGGCAAAGTTCCCACCTACCAGCTCTTTGTCAACACTCCTCAGGATGCTAGACTCTTCTGGGTCGACGGTTTCAGATTTGAACGCAGAGATAACAGCCCTTTCAGCATAGCCTTGAATCAAGGACTACATGCCGTAGGTGTGGAGAATATTACTATCGGAAATGGCGGCGTACGACTAAAATTCAACCATTGGTCCGATGGTAGTACCGGAAACCCTCTAACATTAAACGTAAAATCTAACGAAACGGTCTCGGCAGAGTTCTCCAAGGAATTTCTGTTGACAATACAGTCCGCATATTCAGGTGTCATGGGGAGCGGATGGTATCCTGAAGGCCAGACTGTTCCGATTACTACGCCAGGATTCATAGAAAATGAGGATACGAAAGGTTATTTTGAAGGTTGGTCTGGCGACGTTGATACGGGAAATAACTCCACATCTGTGACGATGGACAGCCCCAAAACTCTTCACGCAAACTGGCAAACTTTCTTCAGAGTGGTGCTGGCAACGGAAGGATTACCAGAGGGGACACTAATCACATATACATTGAACGGCCAAGAGACATCTTCTCAATCTGCCCAAAACATGCAAGAATGGGCTCCAGAGAACTCGACATTATACTTCAACATCACATTCCCGGGAACTCAGACGGAATCAACCTTCTTCTTGAAGGACTGGAGGAATCAATATGAAGCAGAAGTCACCTCGCCAATACTACTGACTGGACCGGAGAGACTTGTTGCAGTCTTCACCAATCACAAACAGCCCACCCAATTGTTCTGCAGCGTCTCAATATCGAGTCTTCTATCTACGGGACGACTGATGATAACGGGAAGAATCACCCCTCCCGCTCAGGCCAAGGTCAATATTGAGTGCAGGGTCAGTGGAGAGCCATGGAGAATTCTAGCAGGGGTTGAAACAGACGAGCAAGGGCAGTATCGATATGAGTGGGAACCTGACAGAACTGGCCTTGTTCAGATACGAGCAGTAATGCCTGGAGATGCCTCTCTCAGTGCAGCCACAAGCGACCCACAAGTTGTAGCTATCAGCCAGAGCATGTTGAGATTCGGGAAGTTGGCGGCGACATTCGGCGACACTTCTTCCAGTCTGTATGACGAGTTAAATGGTCCCAAGCCAGTTGCGGACGCATCAAAAGCCTTCTTCACATTTGGCATGTGGGTCTCAGACGCTGCTTACTTCTCTCTGGCCCATTTCAAGCCCTTAGGGCCAGTCGTCGCAATCATCACAGGGTCAGCTCTTATCGGGCTTTTCTATGTTTTCCCTTGGGCCTCGATCATCTTGTTGTTGGCGGTGATCGTGACCAAGCGATCGATCAGCAAACGAGTGACATTACTATTAATTGTCGTTTGGGTACTCAGCTTCTCCTATCTAGTTCTCGAGGAATTGAACGTAACAGATCCGATTAGTCCTTCCCACTATCTTCTCACAGTCTTTACCGCTAGTCTAGCATCCTCAACTGGAATCTTGATTGGACTACTCCCTTCACTGAGAATCTCAAACACCCTTGCAAAATACTGGCAACAGCATGACTAATGCGCTTGGAAGACAGAATAGTATGTAGCCCCGTGTTTTCGGGCGTTACAAGACTGATTTTAAAGAAAGACGAATAACAAAGCTGTATTTTTCAGCTCGTCCCATGCAGTACAAGAATGCTTGTGTCATTGTCACCAAATCCGATGGTTCACGGACTTTTGAATTCTTGAACTCTTCCTCTCGCCACGTACAGTCACAAAAGAGGTAAAACCTGTCAACTTCTTCGAAGCCGGCTATCCCTTGATTGGGGGGCTCAGTCCAAACCCAATCGCTGCGATGAGTGAAGTATTGGTTTATTAAACGAAGATTAAGATACTTCATTCCCAAAACCGGCTGGATACTTGGTTATGCTTGGCAGATACATGCAGACAGTTCAGCTCATTGCTGTGCTGACGCGCGCGCGTACTATATCGCTATTGACACGAACTCCAAGCCAATTTGGGCCAGCAAGCATTGCTCTGCCGCTATATGGACTTGTCCTTGTAGCGATACTCATTCTTGCATTTCGTTTCGGACGCAAAGTCCTGCATGTCTTAATCTCGGTCCTAACTTCATTCATTCTCCTCTTCAGTCTCCCGATACTTACAAGTTCAATTGGGATAAAATCCTACTTAGCCTATACTCCGAACATAGTCCAGGTACAGTTCTTCGGTCCTCAGACAGATGGGCTACTGTGGGTCGCTTTCAGTCTTACCGTGGCGGCGGCTTGGATAGCACTCCAAAATAAGGTGCTTCTTAGGAGACGAGTCACAATTCTGCCAATTCTGCTCATATTCTCTTCTATTGCTTTTTATCTCTTGGGCATAAACCTGGCTGCAGCATTCTTTGGAATCGTTTCGGCAGTGGTAACCGCATTCTTTCCCTTATTGCTTCGTGGGGCCGAAGTAGTTGAAAACCCTAAAGGCCTCGCGCTGGGATTCGTAGCTTCACTTCTAACGACAGCCCTCGTAATAGAGATAGGCTCTGCCGCTGGCTGGTTATACAACACCCTGAATCCACACGTTCCCTTTGATGGTGAACCAAGATGGCTCTTCGCTTCGCTTGAGGTGAAACTTCTCGGTGTTCTCTATCCTGTTGCTCTGCCCGCTCTGGCAGCTCTAATGTTCTCATGGTTGTGGATTCCCTGCTTACGATCTCTTGTCAAACAACTCGGGTTCTCGGCTGGGGTTCATCATCAAGAAAACGTGATACCTCGTCGTATGTCAACAACTGATAAACCTCTCTACTCCATAAACAACGACGCCCTCACTCGGTCGTCCAGGAATCACAAATATCTTGTGTATCTAACCATCCCCGCGATAGTATGCAGCTCCCTGTTCCTTGTATACTATCCTTATTTCTACACAAAAAGACTCATCGGCGTAGATACACCTTGGTACTATCAGAATCTTATTGCAATGTCAACCTCAGAGGGTTTCCACCACATAATCTCTAGTTACGGCGGTGCAAGTAGAGTACCCTACTTGCTAATACTGTATGCGATCAAAGTTCTAACCTCATTTCCAGCTGAGCTCGTGGTCAAAATCGGTCCAGCAGTTCCAGCAACGTTAGTGGGAGTAGCAACTTTACTACTATTCAGGACTATCACGCGAGACGATGTCTTAGCCTCCTTCTCGGCGTTTATTGGTTTGTTCTCGATAGCGACAACCGTCGGAATTTTTGCAGGTACCTTCGCGAATTGGCTTGCGCTCGGGTGGACTGCACTTTTCTTCAGCCTTCTGGTATTGATGTGGCAGCAACCTTCAAATTCGCACGTGCTGATGGTGATCTTTGGCAGTGTAGTCACTCTTGTAATACATGCTTGGACTTGGGCGGTTGTGCTCACGGCTCTCGGAGTATTTGTAGTCTTAAGTCTTCCTCGGACCTTGATAACCAAACGTTCTCTGCCCAAAAGTCAGTTTCTGAAATCGAGCATCATAGTCGTGGCCGCTAATCTCGCGCTGCTCTTACTGGTCATTTCGTTGTTCTCAACGGGGGAGTTTATCCGGCTCGCGAGCGAAGGACTTGCATCTATAAGTCTGAACAATCTATCGAGTTTTCTCACCATTTTTTCGTTCACCTTCGAATACTACGTAGGCGGCTTCTTCGCAAATCCGATCCTAATCTTGCTCTCTATTGTAGGCTTAGCTTCGGCGAGAGGCTTCAATAGTAACCTGAGCAGACTGCTATTCTCATTACTTTTGGTGACTTCAATACCACTACTGGTGGAGACTTCGTTTTGGCAGTGGAGACTGCTCTATATGGTTCCATACCAAATCCTCGCTGTTTTTGGGGCTGCAACTGTATCGACAAGACTTGGCGGGCTGGGTGGGCGTCTGGGTAGACTTTGTCAGATCCTATTCATGGTCACTTTTCTCTTCGTTTCACTCAACTATGCCCTAAGATGCCTCAACTACATTCCACCCTGAACCCTGAAGTCCTGCTCAGGCAAGATACAAGCGCACGCTAGAGCGTAGTTGTGGTGCCAGAGAAGTTTTGGGGTGAACCATCTACTAAGCATTATACTCCGGATGAACTTGTTCAGTTCACAGAGGAAGAACTGGATGATAGTATCAAGGTCAAGACACAAGATCAGTGGAATGTTTATCGTACAACAGATCAAGTAACCATCAGTGTTAAGTTGGAATTACTGAATGCTGCTAGAACATAATGTTATGATTCAAAAGGAGAACGAATCTATACCTACAAGATTCAACCCATCGTCAAAACAAAAGTGCCTTTGGAATTGCTAAAGAAGATGACGGGTCAGAAATCATCAGGTTCTTCCGAGTAGTCTTTTGCCTAGTGATAGATAATTTGTTAAGGTTGCTTGAAGTAGTCCTCTGGCTTCTTCGGTAACTTGATCTCGCCAAAGCGCATTTCCACATTCTTAACTGCTTCATCGACCATGTTTCGCAACTCTTTCAGAGTCCTAAATGAAAAAACCAACTCAACATTGTACTCTCCTTGCGCCTTGGGTATGGAATTGGGGTCTTGCTGCAAAAGCACATTGCCCCCACCAAACAGTAGCCTATAGTCGTACTCTCCAACGATCCCAAATGCATTAGTGGCGTAAACACGCTTGAAATCGTCAGCGTATTTCCATTCTAGATGAATCGAGCCTTCTTTACTGCTCATATTCTCTCACCTCTCGGGGCATATGTTTAAGCCACTTACTACTTTTGACTTGCGTTCTGAATCAGAATCAACCCGATTTGTTACAACACTATTAGGTAGTCGAAGACGTGATGTTACCAGAACCTCAGAACCTTTTCATGTCCCGCCAGGTGACACCCTAACTGACGGCTGCTTATGTTCCCGTCAATTTGACAGAACCAGAAATAGGGTTCTGTTAAGATATCGGCTCATGCTTGGAAATCGACTGGGTTTTTTGGGCTGTTAACCGTCGGCTCATCGGAGGGTTCTGTCAAGTTCGGGAGATTCCCCATAGGGATTTCCAGTAGCTTGACAGCTAATTTAGGAACCCTTCTCGGCAGGGTTACTTGTGGGGGGCTTAAATACGCAATAATTGATACGAATAGTTATGACCAATTTACGCTCGGCGCAAAGTGAATTTGATTTCTAGATGCTCTCGCCAGCTAAGGTACACACAAAACCAGCAGGGATTCCGAAATCAGCTCACTGACTATTTGTGAGTTCTCTGCGTTTCCTATCCGTGACGATGACGACTGCAACAGCCGCGACCACTCCAAAGACGGCCAAGTATGGTGTGAAAAGTGTGAGTTTGTTGACGGGTTCCACGACGCCGCCGACCGGTCTTGTTTGGGCGCTTGGTGGTGTGATAAGCGAATAGTACGCTGTAGCCGATCTAGATTCATTGACGCCAATCGCATAGAGACTTATTGATGGGGTAGGAATCCAGAGCCCGTCAGCGAGCCAGCCATTAAAAGTGTAACCTCTGTAGGTGAGAGGAGCAGTTACACTAGCGTGTACCCCCAAGGGGACGCCCGTTCTGTAAAAAGGGGTATAGTAAGTCGCGCCCGAATTCATGGGAACGTCGATTATAGGAGTGCTGCTAAAACTAACCCATTCAACGACCGCGAAATTAGTAACATAGCCAGCTGCAGCTACCCTCTCGCTATGATTCTCGTTTACCGTGACTGTTGATGTATTTGAATTTCCCATACTCACACCATCAAGAATCCAACCCTCCAACACCTGATCGACGTATTTTGAGGGAGCCGTCAATGTTACAGTGAAAGGGGCGGATTTAGGGCCGATAGTGAAAGGTGTGCTGTTGGAGCCGACATAGTCTCCACTATAAGATATGGTAACGAACTCGCCGATAGGCGTCTGAACATGAAGAATATACTGCGAATCCGGGTGAGCAGGATTTACAATAATTGGGAGGAGCAATACAATCAGAAATAACACAAGCAAATTACGTATAACATCATTGTGACTCCGTACAACATCATTGTGACTCCGTACAACATCATTGTGACTCCGTACAACATCATTGTGACTCCGTTGTAGCATAGAATAAAGCCGTTAGAATTGTTTTTTTCTAATCCATATTTAATCGTTTGCGTCTTCGGCTCTAGCGTGCGCTATATCGTCTCGTTATGGCGAAATCAGTTCGTAGACGCCCCATTCGTCTAAATCATGTTGTGCAACAGAATTGGTGTAAGTCCGCCACTGACTTCATACCATTCCTGCTTCACCTGCATTCAGATCAGACTGGGTGAGGAGGGCAGACCACTCACGAGAAGAATAGGGGAATTTGCTAGAGCAAATGGTCGTGTCCACACTGCGGGCAGTAAACTTTGAAAGACAATGGACTTCCGTCGCATGGACATCTCTTGACAGTCATATTTCTTCTTTGTTACTTTGTCACACAATCCTGTGTGACATGGGTAAACATTCTGGATATGATCTTTAAGCATAGCGCCTTCGTTCTCTCGCTTTGTTGGCAAGGCATTGCCTCTTAGAGATGTTTTCCAATTAGGTCTACAACTTCTTTCATTGTCATTTCCGTTTTGTCTTTTTTTGAGAGGTTGGCTCTGATTGCTGGAACATCCACTTGCGTTCCTTGAGCCAATATCATCTCCACTTGCCCAGTTTCTACTTTGTACGGTTGTAGTCTTGCGAGATCACTGAACAATTTCTTCAGTCTGTTTATACGCGTAGTTTCATTTGGAATCGGCTTTGATAGGATGTTTGGCTTGTTGGGGGTTACGAATGCAGCTACTCTCATTACATCCTCGATTTCTCCAAATTCGAAGTAGAAATCACCGATTACCATTGGAGTTAGTGGATCAACCTTTGTCAAATACTCACCTAGAATTACTCTTGCCGTCTCTGGTATCGATCCAAGCATCCGCTTCTCTCGCTCTCTGTCAAGTGCGTTCTCCATTTCTTCAGTTATTGAGAGCATGAATCGCTTCATACCCAAGTTCGATACCTATTGATATCAATAGCCACAACTCTTATAAATAACTTGTGTAGTATCTATTGATATCAATAGCAACAGATGTATTCACATGAGAACCGAACAACCCCTATCCGAAAGCCGCGTAATGAAGGCTCAAGCAATAGTCAAAATTGGGAATCAAGTGAAACGTCTAGATGAGAAGACCTACCAAGTAACCTCACAATCAGGTCAAGGATTCTACTCAGTTGTTAAGCGTGGTCGAGGTTGGGATTGCAGTTGCCCCGACCATATCTATCGTGAGGTTAAGTGTAAGCATATTTGGGCTGTCGAATTCTCGCAAGCACTACGAGCCGAAGTCAGCAACCAAGTAGTAATCAAACCTCTCGACACACAAGTCTGCATCTCTTGTGCCTCTCAGAATATCGTGAGACATGGGTTACGCCATAACCTAAGTGGAAACATTCAACGGTACATGTGCAAGGACTGTGGAAAGTGGTTTGTGATCAATTTGGGCTTTGAACGAATGAAAGCTACTCCACAAACGATCACTTCAGCCATGCAACTATATTTCACAGGAGAATCACTACGGAATGTTCAGAAATTCTTGAGGCTTCAAGGTGTTCAGGTTTCGCATGTTGCTGTCTACAAGTGGATAGAGAAATACACGGGTCTGATGGAGAAGTACCTAGACAAGATAACACCACAAGTTTCAGGCACTTGGCGATCTGATGAGTTGTACATTAAAATCAAGGGCAACATGAAATACCTATTCGCGCTGATGGACGACCAAACAAGATTCCTGATTGCTCAGGAAGTGGCTGATTCAAAATATGCACATGATGTGAGGCACCTATTCCAGATTGGTAAAGAAGTGACGGAGAAGAAGCCCAAGATTCTCATAACTGACGGTTTACGATCTTACCATGAAGCCTACATGAAGGAATTCAGAACTAACCAGCTAGAGACTAGTACGACCCATATTAGCCACACTACGTTAGCTGGCACACACCACAACAATAAGATGGAACGGCTCAACGGTGAAATCAGAGACAGAGAGAAGGTCATGCGGGGCCTGAAGAACGTAGATACACCAATTCTCAAAGGTTATCAAATCTACCATAACTATGTTCGTCCACATGAAGGGTTAGACGGCAAAACGCCAGCAGAAGCAGCGGGAATAGAAATCAAAGGACAGAACAAGTGGCTGACAATAATCCAGAACGCAAGCAAACAATGAAATACCTTCCGATTGCGTAACAATTATTCATGAAAGAAAACTCCCAACTTGTTAGAGAGGAAATTCGAGGCATATTCGTACTCGGTGTTCTTGGAACGCTATTAGCAATCCGGGATCTCTTCGATGTTACTTTATTTGGCGGGCTACATCTTAGATCTCTGGTAGCTTTCTTGATGGCATATTGGAGTGCGTATGTCTTGCTGATGGCACTTGGAGTTTCAGATGATTGGATACCCTCATCAGTTGCTAGGGAGTGTACTAACGGGGCGCGAATCGCATTCATTGCCGGAATTGCATTCCAAGTGGGGATTATCCCTGGCCTTATGTTAGATTATGTCTGTGAATACCTATTTCCTCCTCTTGCTGTCTCGCCACTTCTTGACGCAGTTGTGAGGGTAGCGGGCATTATTCTAACTCTCATTGTGTCGGTTATGATTCTCAGGCTTCTCCTTGAATAGATCTAGTAATATCACACCGTACGCTGTGGTATTGTACGCCATGAAGTATGTCGCAGCAATGTGGTTGGACACAAAAAGGACTACCGTAATACTTCCAAGAATTAAGCTACCTCCGATCAAGGCAAGTATTTGACGAAAAGTAAGAGGTCTCCTAGTACGCATATATGACACCGCTGGAATGACACCTCCAACTGGGATAACGAAAAGGGCTGACGGTTAACAGCCTAGAAAACCTAAACAAAGACAATGAATGAGCCTTCAACTTAACAGAACCAGAAATAGGGTTCTGTCAAGTCTGCGTCGGTTGCCTTAGTTTCTCCTTGTTGTCAACTTTCATCGGTTTGGCTCAGTTAATGCCTTGAGAAGTTGGTATTCAGCAACGGGTTCTGTTACGTTCATAGGACATGCTTCTCCCTGTTACGTGTTGGGACTTGCGCTCTGAATGAGAGTTAGGGTGTCAAGTGGCGGGACGCGAAAAAATACAAATGAGGGTTCTGTTAAGTTGCCGAGTTGTAGAAGTTAGTTTGCTAGTGATTGGGATTGGGTCTCTTTGCTAGTGATTGGGTCTCTAAGCAGATTTCTAAGGGCGGGAAGGATTTTATCAATCAACGAGGCGATTTTTTCTTCTTTACTTTTGATGATGCCTAAAATGTCGCCAAGCGCCTTACTCTGCGCAGCGTTCCACGGTGGAAGAAAGTTTGCGCTCAGATTTTTTGACTCTGCCAAGCCAATTGCACCAACACTATTGTAGTAAGCAATCAATCCGTTTTTTTCGTGAATGAAAGCATAGAGTTCCTGTAAGTCGCTTTGCAAATCATTGGAAAACGTATGAAAAAATCCGCCTTCTCTAAGTCGTTTGTACGCACTGTCTTCTAGGTCAATGTAATGATTTCTGAGTTGATACCGTTTGTTCTGCTTAAGTTCTGCAATCAGGTCTTTTAGCGAACGGTCTTTAAGTTCCCTATACTCGGCTCTATGAGTTACGAAATAGAATACAACGCTTCCACATATGGCGATAATGCCACCAACAACTGCACCAGCTATGGCTGCATTCGACTCGGACATTCTTCATCACAATAGAGCTGTCTCAACACGCCCTCTGGCTAGTCAGTGTTACTCCCGCTCTTCAATGATTATCCTACACGCCTGAAACCGACTATTTCTCCCTTTTCCATGTCAACATCTACTTGAAGTACTGCTGTTTCAGTAAACGCAGTATAGTCGAATTTTATGATCCATTTGTTGTCAGATTCAACAACTTCCTTTAGTTGGAGAAATGTAGAATAGAACCCTCCCTGCACGGAAAGAAAATTCTTCGCATTTTCAACAGCATTCTTGAATTTATCTGTCGAACTCATGCAATTGGCTCCTCCGCTATTTGGAGACCCATTGCTCCCATCTGCTCCAGCATTTCCACTTCTTTGGGATCTAGTATTCTGTCCATTCTCATCTTACCTATCAACGTATAGACAGACGTGCCAAGTTCCCTTATGTGCTTCCTATAATCCTCGTAGCATTGTCTTTCATGATCGTCTCTTGAGTCGCTGATCTTCTTGTTAACAAATTTCGTAGCTTCATCTAGTATCCTCATGACATCATAGATCATCCTTGCAAGTTCCAAAGAAATCACTCAAAAATGATTAAAGTCCCAAGATTTTAAGTTTTCACAGTATGTTCTTTCTAGAATCTAGTGGGAATTCTGGTTCCTTCAACTAGATGATCTAGGGGCTTCTGCTGTCAACCTTCGGGAGACGACTTGCGTTTTGGATTAGTGTGACCCACTTGTTTTCTCCCTCAACCTTGATTCCCGCCACATCGGCAGGGGTCTTACCTTCTAATCCTTCATGCGGTCTTACGTAGTTATGGAATATCTGATAACCCTTCAGAATCGGCGTATCAGGTTTCTTCAGTCCTCGCATAACTTTCTCTCTGTCTCTGACTTCGCCGTTGAAGCGTTCCATCTTGTTGTTATGGTGGGTTCCTTCAAGTGTGATATTGTGGATGTGAATGGTACTATCAGCTAACCTATTGGTTCGGTACTCTTTCAACCAAGCATCATGATAAGAGCGTAAGCCGTCTGTTACTAGAATCTGAGGCTTCTTTCCCACTCTCTCCCTAGCCATCTGGAATAAGTTTCTTGCATCATGCGCTTCCTTGCTACTCGCAACTTCCTGAGCTATCCAGAAGCGTGTCTCATCATCCATCATGGCAAAGACATACTTCATATTGCCTCGAATCTTCACGTAGAGTTCATCTGCTCGCCAAACCTCAGAAACTTGAGGCGTGATCTTGTCCAGATACTTCTCCATCAGAGTCGTGTACTTCTGAATCCAATTCCATACAGTCTGATAGCTAACCTGAACTCCCATCAAGCGTAGCGACCTAGCTGTGTTGCGGAGGCTCTCCCCTGAGAAGTACAGTTGCATGGCTGTTGTGATTCCATGCGGATTATGTTTCATGTGCTCGAAGCCGAGGTTTAATGTGAAGTATCGACCACAAGATTTACAGTTGAAAACCTGAATGTCTCCACACTTGTTATGTCGTAAGCCATCTCTGATTATGTCCTTGGATTGACAGTACAGACATGTGTTAATTGTGACAGGTTGAATTACAACGTTTTCTCTTACCCTATCCCTTAATTTGAGGCTAAACTCGATTGCCCAAATATGCTTGCACTTCAATTCTCGGTACATGTGGTCGGGGCAACTGCAACGCCAATCACGATAACCCTTAACCACTGTGTATAAGCCGTGACCTGACTGTGAGTTGACTTGGTAGGTTTTGTCATCTAGCCGTTTGATTTGATGATCTAGCTTCGCTATTTGTTGTCCTCTCATCAAACGACCTTCATCAACAGGCTTCTCGGTTCGCATATTCCAATCGCTACCATTAGATATCTAGTAGCAACAGATTTATAAAGGTTGTTATAGGTATCTAATGGTAGTGTCATCGATATGCCAATGCAAAAGATAATGGTGAGTATGTCAGACGAAATGGTTAAGGCACTAGAGATCGAAAGGAAATCACGTAAACTAGAAACTATTCCAGAAACCGTCCGTGCTGTGCTTGGGGAATATTTCAAGGGAAAGAATCTGGTTGACTGATCAATCATGTTTGAGAAAAGTAACCATCCTCACTTTATTCCTTGTGTTATTAATGTTCTCTAGCATTCAAGGAAAAGTCCTCGCTCAATACAGGCTGCCAGAACACAACAAAACTGTGGGATATGTACTCAATCTAATAGACAGCTACAACGAACTCTTAAAGAACTCAACTTATATCAACAGACCAGATTTCGATAGTATAAAGGAAAATCTTACACTATACCACGATGTACAACATTCCTTCCAAGTAGTCGTTCTACAATCTTCGCCGTACAACTCCGATCATGTCGCGTTGATATTTGCCACAATTCAATCAAACCGACCAAATGTTGTGATGGATTACAATGATACATTCAACAACCTCTTCCCCTACCAATTCGCCACTCTAGGCAAATACGTCCTACTGGAAAAGAACGTCTTAACCTACGCCAACTCAAAAATAGAAGTTCCCCTGATTCTCTTTGTACTCACGGCTGACATTTCAGGTGACTACTTTATAAATGCCAAAGATGCAGCCCAATTCATATACCAACAAGACGTGAATCAAATACCCAATCACATGGCGTTCAAGCCCACAATCAGTGACTCGATAGGGATGGGCGACCACGTATCAGCGAATGTACTAACACCTACAAGTCCTAGCTTTGTCACAAGATATCTCGCCACAACAACCGTCTCGATCACAGTTGAAACCAGTCAAAACCCGATTTATCTCATTATCAATGATGTTGTCTATAATCCATTGTTTGCCCTTGGAGCCATAGGAATAGGGGCTTACTTTCTTTTGTTTCAAGTCATTCCTTCGATCTGGGGTTCGGATATAGAGTTTTACAACCAAATCAAGAAGAAACTAGCGAAACGCAATGAGAAGCAAGAAGAGAAGGAACAGTAGTCCAACAAACGCTCGGAATATGAACTCATCTTTGGAACGGTTTTCCAGCCTTTTTATTCTTCTCTCAAGTAGTACGATTTTCTGTTCTAGTTCTGTGTCATTCAAAACCTAGTTCACCTTGCAGTAGCCGACGACTTTTGACAGCCGCCTAGAACTAACCGAACCGACGGAGACTTGACAAAGCCAGAAATAGGAATCTTTTTCTGGAATGAGTGTTTCGAAGGTCTCGTTGCCTCCGACTATTTCGATAATATAAGAGACCGGTGCTTCTGAGTGCGAGTAGTCTGTGTTATCCCAGCCTTCAATGAAGAATCAACCATAGGAGCAGTTGTAGAGAAGGCTAGGAGTCACTGTAATCTAGTACTAGTTGTAGACGATGGAAGTAATGACAAAACAGCAAAAAACGCCAGAGACGCGGGAGGAAGAGTAGCTAGGCACGTAACTAGGCTAGGTGTGGGGGCTGCTCTCTCAACTGGATTATCTCTGGCTTTACGCAACGGCGCCGACATCATTGTGACCCTTGATGGAGACGGGCAGCATGATCCAACCGACATCCCATCGGTAATTGCGCCTTTACTGGACGAAAAGGCAGACATAGTCATCGGCTCGAGAATGTTGAAGGGCAGCTCGGCGATGCCGTTCTACAAGAGGATCGGTAATGAAGCCCTGTCAATCGCAACTTCACTAGCTTGCGGGACTAAGATTGACGACTCACAGTCGGGGTTTCGTGCGTTTTCCCGTAAGGTTGCCGAGATAGCCAAGCACGGATCAATAGACTACCGTTGGGCCTCTGAGATGCTGATTGTCTCATCTAAGAAAGAACTTCGAATAATCGCTGTCCCAATAAAGACCCTGTACTTCAAGAGACGCCTGAGGGGAGTCGGTATTAGCGACGCAGTAAAGATCCTTTATAACGCCTTAAACCCTAAGTAGCCGAAAACAGGAGGCATCATTCCCTATGTTAGAAACTTACGGACTAGTCGTTGTGTTACTGGGCCTCGCAATGGCCGCATACACATTCAGAGGATACAGGAGAGGCAGCATAGGGTTGTCGACATTCCTCGTTTGGACAGCGATCTGGGTGGGCCTCATGCTCACAGGGATTTACCCGCAAATGTATCTTATCGTGACTTCCGCTCTCGGGATGGCAACACCAATACAATTTGTGACAAGCTTTTCCATCATCATACTTTTTGGAATACTGTACCAACTCTATAGGATTGTTGGAGAAACTAACAGAAAGATTACTAGGATAGTTCAACATCTGGCTTTGCAGTCGTCGGAGAAGGATGTTGAGCAATTTGTCTGAGGAGATTGACGCCAGCTCACCATGAATTGATACACTGAGTCATGATTGGAGTTCATAGAGGTGTGAACGATTTTGAAAAGGATCGTAGTAAGTCTTGGAGATTCTGTCGGGAAGGTTCTAAGTCATGATGTTACAAGGATAACCAGACGTGGAAGATTCAAAGGGACTCTCTTCAAGAAAGGGCACATAATACGGAAGAAGGACTTGAAAGAACTCCGCAAGATCGGTAGAGAAAACATATACATACTCGAGATCGAACCAGGGGAACTTCACGAAGAAGACGGTGCTCGAAAGCTAGCTGCAGCAATCTCCGGCAAAAACGTGAGCTCACTCAGCCCAAACGAGGGGAGTTCCGTAATTGTGGCAGAGAAGAATGGCATACTTAAGATAGATGTTGAGAGACTGCAAGAAATAAATGAAATAGACGGCCTCGGTGTCGCCACACAACACACAGACCGTCTGGTGAAGACCGGAGAAAGGGTAGCGGTTGCCAAGATCTTCCCGCTCATAATTCAGGAAGAAAAGATTCGAAAAGTATCGGATATCTGCAAGAACGCCGGTCCCATCGTCAACGTTATTCCGCTCAAGAAGAATAGAGTAGGCCTGATAATAACGGGGAACGAAGTCTATAACGGCCTCATAAAAGATGAGTTTGCCCCCGTCATGAAACGAAAGATCGGAAAACTTGGTTCAAGTATAGAGAGGGTAGTGTATGTTCCAGACAACACAGACAAGATCGTAAGTGAAATTTCGAAAATGAGAAAGCAAAGCGTGGACCTAATAATCGCCACAGGAGGCATGGCAGTGGATCCTGATGATGTAACCCTACGCAGTGCTTTGGAAGCAAATGCCTCAATAGAGAAGTACGGAGCGCCTGTTCAACCCGGATTCATGTTCATGATCTCTTACCTCGACAGCACTCCGCTTCTAGGTATACCGGCATGCGCGATGTACTATGACACAACCATTCTGGACTTGGTTCTTCCGAGGATTCTAGCGGGGGAACATTTGACTCGGAGGGACATAGTTGCCTTGGGCCACGGTGGACTCTGCTTGAAGTGCAACGAATGTACCTACCCCACATGCCCTTTCGGAAGAGGCTGAAAATGAACAAGAGAAAAACCCCCACGGTCCTCGTCAAGGGTGCAGGAGATGTTGCAACTGGGGTAGCCCACGCCTTAATCAGAAAGGATTTCCGAATTGTCATGACGGAAATTCCTGCTCCAACAACAGAGAGAAGGGCCGTCGCATTTTCTGAAGCTGTCTACGAAAACGAATGGGAAGTTGAGGGCCTGAGGGCAAAGAGGGTAAACCCCGAAGAGATTGATCGCACGATAGCGCAGGGCAAAATTCCAATCATTGTTGATCCAAAGGCAGAGATCATTAAGAAGCTCAAACCCAACATAGTCATAGACGCCATAATGGCCAAAAGAAACACGGGAACCAAACTGAGTGACGCACCTGTTACAATCGGACTCGGCCCAGGTTTTCAAGCCGGAAAAGACGTGCATGCGGTCATAGAAACAAGTGAAGGGCCGGAGTTGGGAAAACCCTACTACCATGGAACTGCCCAGTCTTTTCATGGCACCCCGTGCAAAATTAACGGCAAGAGCCATGAAAGGATCCTAAGGGCACCACAAGACGGCACATTACGTCTAATCGTGCCGATCGGAGAACACGTGGAGGCAGGTCAAGCCGTAGCCATGGTTGATGGTCTGGACGTCAAAGCAAATGTCGGTGGTGTTTTGAGAGGGATCATGCGTGACGGGTCTATAGTGAAAATGAATCTCAAGCTTGGAGACATCGATCCTAGAGATGAGAAAGAACGTTGTTTCCTAATAGCCGAACGTTCAGCAATTATCGGTGAAGGTGTCCTTGAAGCCATCAGAACGCTCAGTACAAAAGGACTAGCCAAAGTTACACAATAGAATTGCTAGCTGCTGTCATGGAGAGTCGTCTTGATCTCGGCAATCTTGCTAGCTGCTGGCGAATCGACAAGAATGGGGAGAACAAAGCAGCTCCTCAGCTTTGGAAAATCGACAATCTTCGGAGAGACTGTTAAGAACCTTCTCGCCTCGAAGATCGACGAGCTCGTAATAGTGCTAGGACATGACGCCGAGAAGCTGAAGAATTCACTGACTTCTTGCGACCCAAGGATCACATACGTCGTGAACAGACAGTACAGGGAAGGAATCAGTACTTCCATAAAATGTGGAATAACTTCTAGCAATCCTGAAACCGAGGCTTTTCTATTCGCTTTAGCCGATCAACCACTGATAAGAACTGAAATTATCGATTTGCTAATTAGAAGGTACGCCTCGGGCAGCACGGGAATCGTTACGTTAGCTTATAGATCGGCAAGGGGACATCCAGTCATTATTTCTAGGAAGTACCAGAGCGATCTTCTATCACTTTCAGGGGATGTGGGGGCAAGAGGAATCCTGGAAAGGCACAGGAATGATGTCGAGATTGTTGAAATCGACTCTCCTGAAATTCTATTCGACGTAGATAGAGAGGAAGACTATGCCCGACTCAAGAATGCAACGGTAGACCATTCAGAGGGTTCGTAGATCCTTCCTTCGAATAATTAAGCTCGCATGCCGAGACTGCCATCCTTGAGTAGAGTAAGAACCACGTTGGAAACCCACTTCAAAGTCCCGTCCACCTCTGGTGAAAGAGTTTCCCCGAAATTCGTATTCCTGGGTTGGATTCCGAGAAGCGCAATGTTGGCGCTGGTCTCTGCTTTCAGATAATCTGCGAAGACGTTCAGGGGCAGAGTGTGTGTGGATAGGGCTAGGCCAACGATCTCTTCTGGAGTCGCAAGCTTGATTGAGCCGGCTTCAGAGCCGATGTCAGCTGCATCGACCATGAGTATATGGGAGGGGCGGAACCTCCTGATCGGTCCCACATAGGTCTCTGGAACTGTCCCACAATCCAAAGACAGTACATTCCGAGGGATCTTGCCACATAATCTTTTGACAAATTCGACTCCAAGACCATCGTCACTTCTTAGCGAGTTACCGACACCTGCAATAACGAGGCGATCGTAATTAGATAGCCACTTACTCATAGCGGCTGCCAAGGCCCTACGATCCATGCAGGAATCTACCTTCTAAGAGAAGAATTGAAGATTCACGACCGAGTTTCTATTCGATCAGAATTAAAATTATGCTTTGACGGAAGGAGAGAATTTCAGCCTACCCAGGAACTCCCAGATCGCTTCCTTCTCAGCCAATTATGGCCTTGACATATCCTTCAAGGTTGAACGCTGCTTGAGCTGCCTGATTTGCGAAGGCGACGAAGGGTCCCGGGTAGACTCCTATCACGACGCAGAGTATCGCCAACACCACTATTGAAAATAGTATAGGCGCGGGCGCTTCTCTGGCTTTAGCGGCTAGAGCTGACGGCTCCTTAAGGACTATTATCTGTACTATACGCAGATAGTAGCCCACTGAGAACAGAACGTTCAAAAGCATTATTACTGAGAGCCAGTACCAAACACCGTCTGCAGCCCCCTTCTGTATCCCCGAGAGTAAGATCATGAACTCGCTCTGGAATCCATTAAGGGGTGGCACGCCAGCCAGTGCGAGAGAGCCCACAATAAAGGCTAACCCCGTTATCTTCATCTTCCTTCCAATGCCTGCTAAATCATCTAGGTTTCGACTCTCAACAGATAACAGGAATGCGCCTGAGCAGAGGAAGAGGAGTGACTTGCTTATAGCGTGGTTCATAATATGGAAGAGGCCTCCCGTCAACCCGTAGATCGTAGCTGTTGATAGCCCAAAAATTATGTATCCTATTTGTCCGATGCTGCTGAAGGCTAGAAGCCGTTTTAGATCGGATTGTAGGAGCGCCATGAGATTTCCGACTGTCATTGTGAGGACTGCGAATACCGCTAGAAGAATTTGCCAATTATATGCTGCAGGGGCAAAGACAAGTATCATGATGCGAATAAGCCCGTAGACACCGGTCTTGATGACAACCCCTGACAACATAGCGCTTATTGAGCTTGGTGCAGCGGGGTGTGCATCAGGTAGCCAAGTGTGGAATGGCACTATGGCAGCTTTGATCCCTAAACCTACAAAGATCATTGCTAGTGCTAGGACTGACCATGGGGTGGCGGTCTTAGAAAGCGCATTGCTAAGATAGGCGAAGTTGAGTGATCCCGACATGCCGTATAAGATCGACATAGCAAAGAGTACTGTGGCACTTCCTGCGGAGCTCATAACAAGGTATTTGAATCCGGCCTCAATTGGTTCCCACTTCTCCTTCCTAAAGGCGACTAGGACGTACGATGCTATGCACATGAGCTCCCAGAATAGGAAGAAGGTGAAGAAATCCCCTGCAAAGGCCACGCCCACCATGCCGGCTACCATGAGAAGAAGGAGGGTGTAGTATTCGCCTAGGCCCGTGTCGTGTTCCATGTATCGGGCTGAGTATATAGATATGAGTAGACCTATGAAGACGAATATGCCGGCCATGTAGATGCTCAACATATCTATCTCAAGAAGCGCCACGCCTCGGAGTTGCGTGCCAGCCCAGTAGTACGTGATTATCTTCTCTGCAGAAACCCTCATGTAAAGAATGTAGACGGCGATGAGTGAGAGAAGGAAACCTGCCGTCGCCCAGACATCTACGAGTTTTCTTGCCTTAATCCTATTTCCTGCGAAGTAGGCTATCGGTGTGGTTACGGCGAATAGCACAAGAATATCGATAGGCCAAGTTAGAATCATTTCTCTAGGCCCCCGTAAAGAGTTTGGCGACCGCCTGCGCGGCGGGGTAAACTACTTGGAGTGGTGCGAATGCGAATATTCCAAAGGCGACTGTAAGGAAGATCAGCACGGACATTGGTATTAGCATACTAATGGGGGCTTCCTTCGTTCCGCTCAAGTTTTCTGGGCACTCTCCAAAGAAGACTCGTTTGATCATTCGCAGATAATAGGCTGCAGTCACTATGGTGGCGGCAATGGCAAGAGAGGCCAAGAGGGTGTATCCAGCAGCAAAGCCTCCAGCAAAGATCATCCATTCACTGGCAAATCCGGCGAACGGCGGTGTTCCCGCAATAGACAGCCCGCCGATTAGCATGCCGATGGCTGTAACAGGCATTTTCCCAGCCAAGCCTCCAAGCTTATTGATATCGCGTATTCCTGTTTTGTACATTATTGCCCCTGCGCACATGAAGAGCAGCCCCTTCGCCACCCCATGAGTTATCACGTTGAAGAGACCTCCTCCGATTCCGAGAGTGGTTAGACTCATTATTCCAAAAAGGATGTAACCAACTTGGCTGACACTGCTATAGGCGAGTAGCCTCTTCAGATCTGTCTGGGCAAATGCCATGATGCCACCCCACAGCATCGTCACAACGGCCAATATGCTTAGAGAATAGGCTACTTTCATCAACTCTGTAGGAAAGAGCGTCAGAATCATTCTGATGATTGCGTAGGCACCTGTCTTGATCATCACACCACTTAGCAAGACACTGATTGGCGTCGGTGCTTCGGCGTGAGCGTCAGGAAGCCATGTGTGAACCGGGAAAACAGCAAGCTTGACCGCGAAGCCAATGAACATAAGAATCATAATGGTTCGCAGAGTCCCCGAAGCAACACCGGTCAGGAGACGAGGCAAGTCTATTAGGTTGAAGCTTCCCGTCACCGAGAAAGTCAGCAGTATACCGAATAGTAAAGACGCTGCCCCTGCATGTGTGAACATAAAATACTTGAAAGCCACCACTCTAGGCCTTCCAGTTCCCCAGTAAGCTATCAGGAAGTACGATGGGATCAGCATAAGCTCCCAGAAAAGGTAAAAGAGGATCAGATTTGCGGAGAGAACTACTCCAATCATCCCCGCTACGAACAGCAATAGTGCTGTAAAGTACATTTCCTGGTTATGTTCATGGCTAACATACCCGATGGAATAGATCGCGGTCAGAGTGGAAACGCCCGCTATCAACACGGATATGGCTAAACTTAGATAGTCCTGAAGGAAGATCACGTCGAGTTTGAAAAGGCCTATCCAAACACCGTAATTCTCAATTACCTTGCCACCTGTCAAGATCTGACTCCAAGAGCCCAGAAGCAATATCGTGGAGACAGCCAAGGCGACGGTTGCGAGCAGGCCAGTTCCAACCCTACCGAGTTTTCTTCCTACGACGAAGCACACAGGAGCCACTACTAGTGGGACTAGGACCGCTAAGAGCATGTCAAAACCAGTAATACCTGTCAATTACCTCACCATCCAATCAGAATTAGAGCAAGTATGACGAAACCTGCAAGGCCAAAGAGGATAGCCGACATGTTGTAGTTGAGGATGCCCGTATGTGAGGGCCTGAAGCTCTGGCTGAGCGATTTTGCGCCACCCGCAATAGCATAATTGAGACGATCGATGATTCCGGTCTCAATCCACCTGTACATCCAGTTGCATAGTCTTGGAAAACCGTTCAAAAAGACCGCGTAGTACATTCGGTCAAAGTAGTAACCCTCTGTCAGCAGCTTATGAATTGAAGACAGAGCTCCCGCTCTGAATCTAGCTGGTGCGACCACTTTCCTAGAATAGATCAAGTAAATCAATAGGATCCCCGGAATAGGAGTCACTAGAGAGAGGATCAAGGGTACAGTTTCAAGACCAGCTATTTCAAATCCCAAATACCTCGAGAACGGTTCCTCTAAGAAGCCAGTGATTGTCACGAATATTGCTAGAATCACCAATGGTACTATCATAACATATGGTGATTCGTGAAGGTGTGTACCTTTGCTTGACGACTCTTTGCCTAAGAATACAAGGTGGAGCCATCTGAAAGCATATATCGCCGTGATATTAGCAGTTAGAAAGACCAAACCAAGCAATATGTAGAGTTGCTGGTCGAAGATCGCTCTGTATATCAGATCTTTACTCCAGAAACCGTTGAACGGAATAACCCCTGAGAGTGCACAGACACCAACTGCGCTTGCAACAAATGTTATTGGCATATACCTTCTCAAACCGCCCATCTCTCTAAGGTCGGTGGTGCCGGCCGCGTGCATAACAGAGCCAGCGCAGAGGAAGAGTAACGCCTTGAATAGCGCGTGGCTCATGACATGAAATTGGCTCGCAACCCATCCGGTCTCACTCCCAATACCTAGAACTGTCATCATGAAACCAAGTTGGCTTATGGTAGAAAATGCCAGCACACGCTTTATGTCGCTAGCGACCAGCGCCAAGGTAGCCGTCATAAGGGCGGTCAGGATACCGATGTAGGTTACCGTGGTCAGCCACTGGCTTACTCCACTAAACAACATAAAAGTCCTAGCTGTAAGGTATATTCCTGCCTTGACCATTGTTGCCGCGTGTATAAGTGCGCTGACGGTTGTTGGACCTTCCATAGCATCTGGAAGCCAGATCTGGAAGGGGAATTGAGCGGACTTTCCTATCGCACCACCGAAGATTAGTAATGAAATTGGAGTCAACAGAGATAGTGCTACCCTACCAGATTCAATGGCGGTCTTTGAGCTAAGGAATCCGAAGGATCCTGTCTGCATAAAAAGTATGAGTATTCCTATGAGCAGCATTATGTCACCAGCCTTGGTCACAAGGAAAGCTTTGATTCCGGCCCTTGAGGCGCTTTCTTTCTTATACCAGAATCCTATCAAAGCATACGAACAGAGTCCGACTATCTCCCAGAACATGAATAGTTGGAGAAAGTTGTCGGCCATGACAAGACCATTCATTCCGCCTATGAAGAAGAGTATGAAGAAGTAGTATCTGGTCAGTCCTTCCTCATGTGCCATGTACGCGATCGAGTACAGCACTATCAAAGAACCTATGCAGGACGCTACATTCGCCATGAATACGCTCAATGGATCAAGGAGGACTCCCGCCTTCAACCCGATTTGAGGTATCCAAGATACGACAAGGTCTTTCCCTTCTCCGTGGAGGCTGAGTGCTTGGGGAACCATGGATACAGCGTAAGCTGCCCCGAGGAAAGCTACGGCAACCGCAAACCAGTTTCTCAACTTTGCGTTGATCGAAGCTACAATAGGTACCAGAATGGCGCCCACAAGAGGTATCAACCACACTAGCCAAGGCGCATATTCATCAAACGGTATCATTCACTCTACCACCTCAATTTCCTAAGCTCCCGAACATCAAGCGTCTTGTAGTGTCGGTAGGCGTTTACCGCTATGGTCAAGGCAACGGCAACGACACAGGCACCGACAACTATTGACATAATAACGAATGTGTGACCAAGAGGATCAACCTCACCAGGCTTCCCGTAGGCCGATAATGCTATGAAATTTAGATTAGCAGCGCTCGTCAGAATCTCGATTCCTATTATCAGCTTGATCATGTTGCGTTTTACGGCCAGGCAGTACATCCCGATCATGTAGAGGATTAGAGCGGTTGTGAGGTAGTACCCTAAGGAAATCAAGCTCTCTCACTCTCCTTATCTGGTCGCAACATCGCAATACAACCGGCTGCTGCTGCAAACACGAGTATTGCCTGAACTACAGCATCAAGTGTCCTATAGCTCCAGAGATACTTGGAAGTCGCCATGCCCACACCTGAGGTTGACGTTACAAATTCTGGGCTGAATTTTGAAAAAGATGTAAGCTCGAATGTGCCATTCCAACTGATATAGAGAAAGGTTATCAGAATCAGAATTGATATGAGTAGCCCCACTAGACTTATCCTGTCCTTATGTTCTTCCCTGAAGGCCAATTCACTTCCTCCTCGTCAGCATGACAGCTGCTATGAAGAGCACTATAACGGCGCCTGCGTAGATGAGTATCTGGAAAACTGCTACATACGGCGCATTGAGAAGCCAAAATATCGCTCCGAGTGAAACGGCCATGGCTGCGAGAGATACTACAGTGTGCAGGAGATCTCTAAGTTCAACAGTCAATATTGCGAAGATACACGCCGCAACTAGGAGTACGAGTTGAATCACATCTTCAAACATAGGCGATCACTGCTGAGATTGCCTGACCCGTTTGTAGTCGATTACAAGATTAGATCTGTCTGTGCTCGATAAGTCGTAGACCGTCTCTTGTGCTATTGCAGACCTTGGACAAGATTCTACGCATTGACCGCAAAATACGCATCTGTCAGCGTACCACTTCATGTCACAGTCCACGCCTTTGCCTACCATCTCCAATGCGAAGGCTGGGCAGTCACGAATGCAGAGGCTGCATCCGATGCACTTTGATATGTCCACGACCACTTTGCCTCTTGAGCCGGGTATTGACTCATACTTCTGAAAGGGGTAGAGCAAAGTGGCGGGCTTTTTTGTGAGACTCTTCATGAGCTCATTCTGCATGGCCAATTTTATATCCACTCCAAGATAAGTTCAAGAATGGCTATTTGAAATATTGAGAGTGGAACCAGATACTTCCATGATCCGCTTACCATCTGGTCAATCCTAAATCGGGCGAATAAGGCTCTGAGATTCGCCAGTATCAAGACTATTACCAGAGTCTTGATGATGAACCAGATGATTCCAGGTACAAAGGGTATTGGACCTGTCGGCCCTCCGAGGAAGAGCGCTGTGATCAAACCGGATGCCAGTACCAACTCAATGTCGAGGGTTAATCTAATCAAGGCTAGCTTTCTTCCGCTGAATTCTGTCTGCCAACCAGCCACTATCTCTGTCTCGGCTTCGGGGATGTCGAACGGAATTCGTTCAAGCTCCGCCAGTGAGGCTGCGATTACTATTCCGAAACCAATCGGGTTGAACAAAATGGCCCAGAGACCCTGCGAGGATTGCCACTGGACGATCTTGCTTATTGAAAGTGAACCTGCCAAAATGGCTGGGCCCATGAAGGAGATGGCCATCGGGACTTCGTATCCGAGTGTTTGAAACGCTACCCTCATTCCTCCTAGAGTGCTGAACACATTCGTTGAACCCCATCCTCCGAGAAAGGCTAGGACTGCGACCAATGTCATGAGGAATATTATGAAGATGAGATCGCCCTCGAACGAAACCAGAGCAGAAGTTCCTGTAATCGGGATCATGAATAGAGCTGTTAGTGGCAGTGTCAAAATCAGTATCGGGACTGCCCTAAAGATAGGTCTGTCCACTGCTGATGGTTCTATGTCTTCTTTAGCTAGAAGTTTTATTAGATCGGCCAAAGGTTGAAGGATTCCTCTTGGACCAGTGTAGATCGGACCGTACCTGTTCTGCAGCTTCGCAAAGTATCTTCGGTCTACCCACTCGTAGAGTAGTGCTAGGGCGATGAGGAAGACTATACCTGGATAGATAATGACGCTAAACAGATCAAATAGTGCTACTTGCCACGCCATCTTAACGAGTACCTTCTAAGTTGATCACGAGTCCACTGCCAGCTCTTCATCGAGTTCATGTCAATAAACGTCATTCTGTCAGTGCAACTCATGCACGGATCTATTGCCGCTAGAACTATCGGTATGTCTGCAACGTAGCCTCCTTTGATCATTGTTGCCACGGAAGGCCAATTGGCAAGGGTCGGGGCTCTAACCTTATAGCGTTCTGGCTTATCCGTTCCATTGGATTTTAGGTAGTGTAGGTCTTCACCTCTTGGCGCTTCGACGATGCTGACGTTTTCTCCAGCGGGAACAGCCCTAGGCAAGCGTATCCCAATAGGGCCAGATGGCAGATGTTCTAGGGCATAATCGACTATCTTTATAGATTCCAACAACTCGTCAATCCTTACAAGGAATCTGGCGGCCACATCACAGCCATCGTAACTGATGACTTCAAATGGAATCTCATCATAAGCAGAATACGGGTCGTCGCGCCTCACATCTCTCTTTATCCCACTTGCCCTCAGAGTAGGCCCAACGGCACACAAGGCGACCGCGTCTTGGGGTCTTAGTACTCCAACCCCAACTGCCCTCTTCATGAGGGTCCTTTCCTTAGGGATCATTGTTTTGTAGTATCTCGTGCGCTCTTCCAGGTGTCTCATTCCTTTCTTGATCTTGTCAACCATTTCTGATGTCAAGTCGCGCCTCACCCCACCTATTGTATTCATGGCGTGGAGGACTCTGTTTCCAGTCGTGAGTTCCATGAGGTCAAGCACTACTTCACGGTCGCGCCAAGCATACATGAAGAGCGTGTCCCAACCTATCTCATGGCCGGCTACACCTACCCAGAGGAGATGACTGTGAATTCTCTCCAGCTCGGAAATTATCGTTCGAATATACTCCGCTCTTCTCGGGATATCTGCACCAATCAGTGATTCAATGTTGTTGACGTAGCAGAGTTGGTGCGCCATCGCACAGATGCCACAGATTCTTTCCACGAGATATAGCCCTTGAACGTAAGTTCTGGATTCGAAGGCTTTCTCTCCGCCCCTGTGAACGTATCCCAGCCTAATCTTCACATCGACAACGCGTTCACCGTCCACGGTGAATGTAAGGTTCTCTGGCTCCTTGAGCGCTGGGTGCTGGGGGCCAACAGGTATTGAGAATGTTGATTCGCTCATATCCCATCGAGCTCTGCCTTGGCAACTTCTGCCATTATTGCAGCTGTCTTCCATTCCTTCCTCAAAGGATAGACGGCCTTGGGCCAGCCCTCCGGAAGGATAACAGGTGATAGGTCTGGATGGCCTTCAAAGACCACTCCGAATAGGTCATGGATCTCTCTTTCATAGAGCACTGCACCGGGGATCATGGGTAGAATTGTTGGGAGTTTGGGGTCGGTCTTTGGAGTAGTGACCTTAAGGTTAAACGTAATCGTTTGGTCTCGAAGATGGTAGTACACACCTATATCATTCCCCAAATCGATCCCAGTAATAGCTGCAAGATGACGCAGGCCGCATTCTTTTGACAAGAAACCGATAGTTTCTAGGAGGACGGCTTGTGACACTGTTGCGAAGATACGTCGTGGTCTCTGAATTCGAACATCAAGGAGGCTTTGGCCAAGTCTAGCCTTGAGGTTTTCAACTATCTCTTGCTCTTTGGATGTCTCCGACATATTGTCATCAGCTATTCGAAATCTTCTGAAGTAGTTTGACGGCCCCGTCTATGATTGCTTGAGGTCTGGGCGGACAACCTGGAATGTAGACATCTACCGGAATCACACTATCTACTCCCTGGTGAACGTTGTAGCATTGTTGAAAGACTCCTCCTGTGCAAGCGCAGTTACCAAGCGCCAATGTGAACTTTGGATCGGGCATCTGTTCGTATATTCTCTTGAGTCTTTTGTAGATCTGCCTCGTCACTGTTCCGGTAACCAACATTACATCTGCGTGGCGAGGACTTCCCCGCAGGATCATTCCAAATCTTTCTATGTCGTATCTTGGGGTGAGGGCGGCCAGGATCTCAATGTCACAGCCATTACATCCGCCAGCATTGAAGTGAAATACCCACGGAGACTTTAGCCTAGACCATTTTACGAGATTCATCTGGATTCAGCCTATGCGACTCTTCAGCATTGGGAGGAGAAGAACTACGGCAAGAAGCGTGATAGTGGCATAAAGCGCAGGCATGAATCCTGGGCTACCAAGGCTTGTTGCCAACATAAATGCGAGGATATCAAAGACAAGGAAGTAAACGGCATAGATGAAGAAACGTTCAACGTTTACTTGGAGCTTCTGAGCGGGCATCTCTTCGCCACAAGCATATTGGGAAAGCTTACCAGGGCTCTTTGCAACTTTAGGAGATATTCTGCCGCCATACCAATAGAGCAGAAGTGAAGTCACAAGAGAGACCATGAATACAAAGGGAAGTGAAGTGAAAAGTTCTGGCCACACTTCGTATATTCCTCGTTATTCTCTTCGCACGGAATGGAGGCAAGTGAGGTACAGAACTGATATTTATCATCTTCCTTTAGGCTTCGGGTTTTCTCGGAAACGAGCGCGCGCGCTAAAGAGAATGCTTCGACATGCATCCGAATTTTCTTTTTTATTCCCACTCTATGGTTGCTGGAGGCTTGTGTGTTATGTCGTAGACTACGCGGACAATTTGCTGGACCTCGTTCGTCAGTCTCGACGATATTTGCCCCAACAGTTCGTATGGTAGACTTGCAAAGCTGGCGGTCATCCCGTCTAGGCTCTTGACAGCCCTGACAGCTACTGTGTACCCATAAGCTCTAGCGTCGCCCTTTACGCCTGTACTCTTTGAGTCGGTCAGCACTGCAAAGTATTGCCATAGTTCCTTTTCGAGACCTGCCTTCTCTATCTCCTCAGTCACGATCCGGTCGGCTCGCTTCAGTATCGCCAGCTTTTCTTCAGTAACCTCACCGATTATCCTTACTGCGAGTCCTGGTCCTGGGAAAGGTTGCCTTCCCCATATCTCCTTGGGGAGATCCAACCTCTTTGCTATCAATCTAACCTCGTCTTTGTAGAGGTCTCTTATCGGCTCGACTATTGCCTTGAAGCTGATAGCATCCGGTAGGCCAGCCACGTTATGATGCGTCTTGATCTTGTCGGAGTGCTTCTTGAATCCAGATTCTATTCTGTCAGGATATATTGTCCCCTGGATTAGATAGTCGGCATCAAGTTTCTCAGCGGCGCGCTCGAATGACCGTATGAATTCTTCCCCGATGACCTTCCGTTTTTCTTCAGGATCTGTAATTTTTCGAAGTCTACTCAAGAAACGCTCTCTCTCATCCAAGACGATGAGGTTCATCTCGAACTTGCTGAAGATCGATTTGACAGTTTCTGGCTCGTCCTCTCTAAGGAAGCCATGGTCGATCATGATCGCGCTTAGGTTCTTACCGATGGCTCGAGATGCGATGGCTGCGGTAACACTTGAGTCTACACCCCCGCTTAGAGCCACAACGGCCTTGGATTGACCGACTGTCTTCCCTACCTCATTGATGGCGTTCTCTACGTAGTCGTCTACAATCCAGTTAGGTTTGCATCCACACACATCGAAGATGAAATTCCTGAGCACCACAATTCCTTTCTCTGTGTGGACAACCTCTGGGTGCCATTGTGTCCCGTACAGCGGTCGCGATTTATGTTTGAAGGCTGCCACTGGGCTGATGTCTGAATGCGCCAGCACCTCGAATTCTTTCGGAAGAGCAAATACGGTGTCACTGTGGCTCATCCAGACCTTCTCGGTCTTTTCCAAGCCTTTGAGGATGCCGACTGGACGATCTATCGTGACGTATGTCAATCCATACTCAGTCTTTTCTCCGGGTCTGACTTTGCCTTTAGCTTCTTGCGCTATGAGTTGATGCCCGTAGCAGATCCCTAGGATCGGAAGATCCACGTGAAGTATTCTGGCATCACAACTAGGAGCATTCCGCCCGTATACGCTTGACGGACCACCAGAGAGAATTAGACCCTTGATGTTCATTTGAGGCTTCTTGGACTCTATCTCTTCGACTGTTATGTCGCATGGTACGACTTCAGAGTAGACTTTCTGTTCTCTTATTCTTCTAGCTATGAGATGCGCGTACTGCCCTCCGAAGTCGAGAACAAGTATTGTATCGGGTTCTTCTTTGTGGATCATAGGCTTGACCGACAGTTTGTAGTACTATTAGGGTGCCAGCCAAACGTTCAGGCGGCACCATTCTTCCTTTTCTATATGGATAGGTTTTTCGTAAAGCTTGAACTGGTAGTTCCCTCTCGGTCTTCCGTTACCAATCGACTGCATGGCTTATTCCTTGGATAGACATTTATCCACACGTATTTTCAATTATGGACAGATGTTAATTGATCGAAGCACTGGATGAGCTGGATTATAAGTTATTGTTCGAGTTGCAGAGTAATGCTCGAAGATCTTTCAGAGAACTCTCTGCTAAGGTAGGAACATCTGTTGCGACGGTCATCAATAGGGTGAAGAATCTCGAGGAGAAAGGTGTCATTAAAGGCTATTCAGCTATTGTCGATCCGAAGAGACTTGGTTATGAGACTGCGATAGTTGAGCTTGTTGTCTCTAAAGGCAGACTTTTAGAGGTTGAGAGAGAGATTGCCAAGAATCCTATGGTACATCAGGTCTACGATGTTACTGGAGAGACGGATGCCATGGTCATATGCAAGTTCACGACAAGAAGTGAGCTCAGCCAGTTTGTGAAGTCGCTTCTGGCGATGCCTAATGTTGAGAGAACAGTAACGCATGTCGTGCTTACAACAGTAAAAGAAGATCTCAGGATTACTAAGGGCGCTTAACTTTTCCCCGGTTTTTTAGGTACCCGAATTCCATCAAGATCTGATCGAACTCTGCATCACTCAGGGAGGCTTTCCTGCCGTCTTCATAGATCTTCTTGACTCTTACGACAACCTCTTCGACTGCCTGTTCATTCTTATCTATCGGCTGTCCAAGGATCTCTTCCATCTTGTGTTTAATTGCTGCTCTGCCTGATTGTTTGCCGACGGTCATTAGTCTGCGATTGCCAACCAGTTCTGGGGGATAGAGCTCGTAAGTAAGCGGGTTGCTCAAAACGCCGTGTGCATGGATTCCCGACTCATGCGCAAAGGCGTAATCTCCCACGATAGCTTTGTTTGGGGGGATCGTTATCCCTGTAGCTTTGCTGATTAAATCTGCAACCTGCTTAAACTTGTGGAGTTGCTTTTCATACTTCTTTACCCCATGGTGAAGATAGAGATTCAGTATAACTTTCTCTGTCTCTGCGTTTCCGGCACGTTCACCAATTCCTAGAAAGGTTGTGCTACTATAGATCTTCTCATATAGACCGGAGGCGGCTCTGACTGCTGCGAGCGTGTTCTCAACCGCGTTCCCTAGATCATCATGTGCATGAATCTCGATGCAATCTATCTTTGTCTCTTTTCGGATGGCCTTTATCTTTGCAGGTATTCCGTTTGGCAGCGCTGCTGCGGGGTCTGAGAGTGCGACCCCTACTGTGTCACAGATCCTGTATACTTCGGCTCCCGCTTCCGCAACAGTGTTGATGAATCTCTTTTCGAAATCCCAGTCAGCTCTCGTGCTGTCTTCGCCGTGGACGAACACCCTAAGTCCATGATCCTTCGCCGCATATTCTACGACATCAGTGACTCTGGAGAGAATGTCTTGAGAGGAAGTGCCCGGCCACTTCGAGGCTATGTGTATATAGGATACCGGATGAGATATCCCGATTTCCTTGAAGTCAAGATTTATGGCGTTATCGATGTCCTCTTTTACTGCCCTACACCAGCCTGCTATTCTAGCTCGGAGGTTCTTCTCATGTATCAGCTTGACAGCTTTCTTGTCAGGTTCTTGGAAGTGGTGTACTTCAATCCTATCCACGCCTATCTCGTCCAGTAGTTGCGCTATCTCTGCTGTATGTTCTGGTGACGCGGCTACTCCGGGCATCTGAACGCCATCCCTGAGGGTCGAGTCGTCTATCATCGGCTCTACTTTCAGGGGAAGCTGGGTGAAGTATTTTCTCCAGTCACCAATCTGTTCAGGTGAAAAGGACATGGCGGGTATCACGTGTGCTGATTGGGATAGCCCATCAGACTAGTTTAGTTGCTATTTAAGATGATGGTAATTCGGTATGAGACATTGTCCCCAGATTCGTCATCATTCTCATGTTTTTGTTAAGAGGGAAATGCGCACGCTATGACAAATAGTTAAACACATAGTTGAAAAACTGGCCAGTGGCCTTCTTGGTGGTGAGCCAGAGTTAGAGGTTTATACCGTCACCGCGACATACACTGTCATTGTTTGCAGGTATGCCTATGTCACTTTATGCCAACATAGGAAGTCGTCTAATCGCAGGTATGATTGATTTCGTCATCACATTAGCAATCGCACTTGTGTTCTTCCTGCTTGTCACCGGCAGATCTTTTCGTTCACTCTCCACACCTTGGTCGCTGCTGGGTCAACCTTTGAGTCTCGTTCTCTTTGGGTTGCTATCAGCAGTATGGATCGTTTATTAGATGTACTTTGAAGGATCTAGCGGGCAAACACTCGGAAAGAAATTCATGAACATTAAGGTAGTCAGTGAAGGTGGGTTAAGATGCAGTATGCGCCAAACCTTGGTCAGAAACATACTCCGAATTCTCGACTTCCTGCTAACTTATTACATAATAGGGCTCATATCGCTAATATCTACGAAGGGAAGAAAACGTCTTGGAGATACTCTTGCAAGAACTGTTGTCGTAAGATCTGATTGACATACCCAGGCTTTTCACTACACTGAACCTATCTGAGGAGGTACTTGAATTGGTGATTATTGCTTGCAGACCTGAATTCGAGATGCTGAGTACCAAGCTAGCTGAGAAATTGCGGGCGAACCGAATAGCGATTGAATCGAAGAGCTTCCCAGACGGAGAATCGTATCTGAGATTTGCAGGAAATTTCAATGATGAAGATCTCGTCGTTGTCCAATCCTGTTTTCCCCAACAAGACAAGCGACTCATCGAATTGCTCTTAACTCTAAATGCAGCCAAAGAACTCGGGGCAAAGCGCACCATTGCGGTGGTTCCTTACCTCGCCTATGCCCGACAGGACAAACGTTTCAGGACTGGCGAGGTTATAAGTAACGTGGCGGTCGGAAAACTAATCGAGTCTGTGGGCACAGATCTTCTGGTGACAGTTGACGTCCACAACGAACAATCACTAAAGTCCTTTAAGACGAAGACGATAAACGTGTCAGCGATTCCCTTGCTAGCCGAGTACTTGAAGAACCTGAAGCTTTCGCGACCATATATATTGGCGCCAGACAGCGGCGCCGCTACTCATGCTCGACTGGTAGCTTCCATTTTGGGAACAGACCACACGTATTTCGAAAAGCATAGGGACAGAATTACTGGGCAGGTTGTTACGACCGACAGAGAACTCAAACTAGAGGGAAGAGATGTGGTGATTCTCGATGATATGATCTCGACTGGGTCGACCATCGCAAATGTTGCTAGGATCGTAAAGAGGAAGCGACCAAGAAAGATCATAGCCGCATGTACCCACGCGTTGCTAATCGGAGATGCTGAAGAGAATATGCGAAAAGAAGGTGTTATGGAAATAATAGGGACAGATACTGTGCCCAGCTCCCTCAGTAAGATCTCTGTAGCTCCGGCAGTTGCAGAGTCGCTGAGGCAGATTCTGTGAATTCAAGGCTTTTCTTTCAACTCTCTGGCGAGCATCAGACTCTCCCAGCGGCAGAGGTGCTGGCAATACTCGAGTCTGAGAAATTTGACTATGATGACGTAAAGTTGGCGCCGAGTCTCCTCACTCTTACCGCGAACCAAGAATGCATTTGTGCGGTTGTACAACGATCAGGAATGTGTGAAGCCGCAGGCCATCTCGTTTTCCAATGCGCTGATGATCAGAAGGCTATACTAAAAGCCGCTTCAAGGACCCCCTTTGCGGAATTTCTAGATCCAGGGAGAAGCTTCTCTGTGAAGGTCATAAGGATCCTCGGCTCGTCCAGACACCTACGTAGGCTTCAACTACAGTCGAAGATTGGTGATAGAGTATCAAAGTCCGTTCCCGAATCCAAAGTAGATCTGAACACGCCCGAACACGAGTTTGTCGGAATAATTGGTGAAGGGTATTTTGCCCTTTGTTCGGTAGTCGGTCGACGACAAGACCTAGGCGAAGACCAGCGTAAACCAAAACGGCGACCTGCTTTTCATCCTTCAACCGTTAAACCAAGATTTGCACGGTGTCTTGTGAATCTTGCAAGGGCTAGGAAGGGTGAAGTTCTAATAGACCCTTTTTGCGGGGTCGGAGGCATATTGATTGAAGCGGGAATAATGGGTTGTCGCATTCTTGGTTCAGATCTGAACTTAAGGATGGTTCGCAGCGCTTGCAAAAACATCAAGCATTTCAACCTAGAGCCTGACGGGCTCATCCTTGCAGACGCCAGAAGAATTCCATACCTAAAAGCTCCCTCGATAGCAACGGATCCTCCTTACGGCCGTGAGGCCTCGACTATGGGCTCAGAACCGAAAAGACTCGTCAAGGACTTCCTGAGTGAAGTTCCATCGATATTATCACATGATGGATTCGTCTGTCTCGCCAGTGCACTTGAAACAGACGTCCGCAGACTCGTTCTAGGAGCGGGCTTAAACATTGTTGAGAGTCACGTCGTAAGGGTACACAGAAGTCTTACACGAGAGATCATTGTTTTCAGCCTAAGCAAACAAGAGCATAGAAGGAGACTTCCATGGAGCTCATATTCTTAGGGACTGGCGGCACCATGCCGACTAGGGATAGGGGTCTGCCTAGTACTGTCCTTCGAAGGGGAGCCGAGCTATTCATGTTCGATTGCGGTGAATGTTCACAAAGGCAGATGGCAACCGCGAAGCTTGGGTTCAACAGGAAGATGAAGGTGTTCATAAGCCACATGCATGGAGACCATGTTCTGGGCTTGCCCGGGTTATTTCAATCTATGTCATTCCTTGGACGAGAAAGAAAGCTCGAGATTTACGGTCCCGAAGGCATAGCAGACTTTATCGATGCCTTCAATAGGACAGTAAGGTTCAACCAGCGTTTTCAATTGGAGATCCATCAAGTGACTCCTGGCACCATACTGGACGAGAAAGAGTACACTGTTGAGACTGCAGCTCTTGAGCACGGAGTTCCCTGCTTGGGCTTCGCATTAGCTGAGAAGAACAAGCCTGGAAGATTCAACCCTGCCAAAGCCAGAGCCCTCGAGATTCCCGAAGGCCCTCTGTGGAAGAAACTACAACTGGGCGAAACCATCACGACTAGAGGAATCCGGATAAGGCCTGACCAGGTCCTAGGTCCGCCGAGAGGAGGAATCAAGGTGGTATACATTACGGACACACGACCTTGCAGTTCTGGGATCAAACTAGCCAAGGGTGCGACGTTATTAATGCATGATTGTACATTTGACAATTCAAAGAAAGAGAAAGCACGGGAGTACGGTCACTCTTCGGCTGAGGAAGCAGCAACGGTAGCCAAGACGGCGGGGGCAGACAAGCTAGTGTTACTTCACATAAGCGCAATTTATGAGGATGCGAGCACTCTTCTGAAGGAGGCAAAGACAATCTTCCAAAATACGATCTTAGCATCTGACATGATGAGGCTGGAAGTCAGTACCTAATGTGACCCTAGCTCTTAGATAGCTCTCGATCGTGTCACTGATGCTTGGCGCGCGTTAACGTCTAGCTTTCCTCAAGTCGCCTCAGGCTTCAGACGCGAGATCCATTCAACCTATCAATCATCCACTACTTCAAAATTCTCGATATCAGAAGAGGCTATTGTTATGAGTATTCGCAAAGACTGACCGATAAGCGTATGGAGAATATGGTGAACTGCAACATTACAGTATCACCTACGCACTCCGGAAGATCTCTAAATCAAGAATTGTTCAGCGATTTTGAATCAGCCTGTCTGATTGAACAAGCCATTCAATTACCGATCGAGGGTCGGAGCACTCTAACTGTAATGTTATCGGTCCCAAAGGCGATTCTCCATGGTTTGTCGCAAATGAGACGTGACCTGCATACGCAGCCTGTTTGTTTAGATATACGATAAGGCGGTGATCTAATGCCGATGAAAACATCAGTGACTTGGCAGCTGCTCTTATTCTCTCTCTTCTTAGGAGGCTTCGGAACTCCGTCAAACCCTCGAGCCCTGCAGCTTCTCCTATCAATGCTAAACGTCCGTCAGAATCAGGAATGCGCTTCAATTCAACAGATGGGAAAAGAGTCATGATGGCATGCTTGACTTTAGATTCATCTTCCGTCGGATGGACTTCAGCTTGAATAGTAAAATGAACGTTATTCACAGAGCTGTTTCCTCATAGAATCGAGTCAACTTCAGCTTGAAAGCTTCGAGTGTCGACTCGTTGACTATTAGCTTGTCCGCCAACGCTATGACGGAACCGACTCCCACCACGAGTTCACGATGATCTCTTTCATTGAATTCCTTTAGGGTTTTGGGATCATCACTCCTCCCTCTTCGAACCAAGCGCTGGAACCTCTGCACTGGCGGAGAATAAATGGCTAGAAGTTTGACATCAAACTTCTCTCTGAGCAGCTCAACTTCGTCCAGACTTCTAAGACCTTCGATTACGATTGTTTTTGATAGAGGAGAGTTGATCTTGGTAATCAATCTCCTAGCTATGATATCTGCACCATATTGTGCTCTCATTTTCAGCATTAAGCTTCCCAGATTTTCTGGGGTCGCGGGAATCTTCATTGCAGAGGCTTCTTCTCTCACTACATCACCACATATGAAGACTGGAATGTTGTATTCTTCTGCTAAACTCGAAGCCAGAGCTTTACCGGAGCCCGGCATGCCAGTTATTGCAATGACAGTCTTCGTACTGTCCAAAGGTAATCACAGTCTCTACGACTAAATTACCAGTCGATAGGATACCCACGCTTAAATTGTTTGGGTGCTACTTACTTTAGTGAGATGACTTGGGAAAAATCAGGACCTTCATAGCGGTCGACATTGACGAAGAGAAACTGAAGAAGGAGATTGTTGGCTTTCAAAGGAGGCTCCTGGATGAAGGAGCGGATCTCAAACTTGTTAGTCCTGAGAACATACATTTGACTTTGCGCTTTTTGGGCGAAGTCGACGAAGAAGAAGTGGTCCCGAAGGTTGTTGAATCAATGAAACAATTGAACTTTCAGCAGTTTGAGATTCAGTTCAAAGGTGTTGGAGCATTTCCGAGCTTGACACATATGAATGTGATATGGATAGCCATAAGAAAGGGAGCAGAGGAACTGGAAGCAATCGCAGAAGCATTGGAACCGCGCTTAAGTGAGATCGGCATCCCCAAAGACAGTAAGGGATTTAGTGCACACCTCACCATTGCGCGAGTAAGGACAAGTCGAAATAAGCATCAGATCGCGAGACTGCTAAGCGAATTAGGCGAGAAGGATTTTGGCTCAATGAGAACTGAATCTGTCACACTTAAGAAAAGTGTCCTCACTCCAAAAGGGCCAATCTATTCTACAATACTTGAGGTAAAGGCTTGAATCCAGATACCGTTCGAATCCAAAGAGAAGTACTGAAGGGAATCGTGCCCAAAGATAAGGAAAGAAGAAGGGCACAGGAACTTTCGGAAACAATTATTCAAGAAGTTACCTCAGCAGCCCGTAAGAGTTCACTAAAGGCTGAGGTCAGCCTAGAGGGTTCCGTTGCAAAAGATACCTGGCTCTCAGGTGAAGCGGATATCGACATATTCCTCAAAGTAGATAGTACCCTCGATTGAAAGGAACTCGAAACTACCTGCCTCACAGTTGCGAAGGATGCCATCAAAGGACACAAAACAAGAATAATCGAACGCTTTGCCGAACACCCTTATATCGAGACCTTCATTGAAGGTTTGAGAGTAAACATAGTCCCATGCTACAATGTGAAAAAAGGGATGTGGAAAAGCGCGACAGACAGAACGCCTTACCACACGAAATATATGAAGGAACACCTCGACTCCGGATTGAAAAACGAAGTCAGGCTCCTTAAGAAACTGATGAAAGCAAACGGGACCTATGGAGCTGAGATTCGAGTTGGAGGTTTCAGCGGTATGCTTTGCGAAACTCTTACTCTATATTACGGCACCATGGAAAGAACTCTCCAAGCCGCCGCGAAATGGAAGGATAGAATCGTCATAGATCTTGAGGACTTCTTTGGCGGTGACCTTGAAGAAGTCTATGATCTCTTTGATCAACCCTTGATAGTAATCGATCCCGTCGACGAGAACCGAAATGTCGCAGCAGCAGTAAGGCATGAGCGACTATGGGAATTCGTATCTGTTGCAAGGCTTTTCCTATGTCGACCTGACCTCCGATTTTTCTACCCTCAAAAGGCTAAAGGAATCAAAAGCAAGGAATTTTCCAGAGCCCTCTCTCAAAGAGGAACGAGTTTGATTGGCCTTCAATTCGGGAAAATAGAAGCCCCTGTGGATGTCCTATGGAGTCAAATCTTCAAGACGGAGAGGAGCATAACCAATTTGCTACGGGGCAAAGGATTCTCGATTATCAGATCATCCTCATTCAGTGATGAAAATGACTTCAACATCATAATGGTTGAGTTGGAGAGCCGATTCCTACCCAAGACGATCAAACACTCGGGCCCGCCTGTGGAGAGGATGATGGAGTCCGATAGATTCGTCTCAGCACATTTGAGATCCAGGGACACCCTTTCAGGACCGTGGATCGAGAAAGATAGATGGGTAACCGCCAAGACCCGGAAATACACTGACTCTATCCAACTGCTCAAGAAATCCCTTGCCGACGGGGGTCGTAGCATAGGCGTCTCAGGTTTGATCGCTGATAGAATAAAGAAAGAAAAGTGCGAGCTGCTAGTCGATCGTCAACTTGAGAAATTCCTGGAGATTAGAGGATTTCCACAGTTCATCGGATCGTACCTCAAGGGAAGAAATCACTGGCTACGATAGATTGGCGGCTAAGATCTCATTTCAGGGATGCGTCTGATTTGAACACCCTAGAGATGCCAGATGAGATCATCTGTTACCCAAGACCGAGTGAGGAGCAGAGACAGAAGAGACTGAGAGAGCTAGAAACCATAGGCATTGAGAAGGTTCTGTTAAGAGGAGAAAAGAAGCTTAACGGGTACCCCATCATCAACAAGGGATGCGTTAGTGTAGTCGTCCTCGTTGAGATCGATTCAGGATTAGCCGTACTTAAGATCAGAAGAACGGATGCGAACCGAACAGACATGTTCCATGAAGCAGAGATGCTGATAATAGCAAACAGTCTTGGGATCGGACCCAAGCTCCGGGCATATTCAGAGAACCTGATGGTGATGGAGTACGCGGATGGGCCGCTGTTTGCAGATTGGCTAGATAGAGCCGGAACTGGTGAGGTGAAGAGAGCCAAGCCAACGATTAGATCATTGCTGACACAATGCCACTTGATGGACAAGATCTGCCTCGATCATGGAGAACTGCATAATGCATCCGAACACGTAATCTTCAGAGGGTTAGATAGAAGTCCCACCATAATCGACTTTGAATCTGCAAGTAGAACCAGGCGAGCAAAGAATCTGACCGCTATATGCCAATTCCTGTTTGTGAAGAGAGAGATCCTGAACAATTCTCGACTTACTGACGAACCGATTCCCCTGGAATGCTTCAAGGAAAGGCTTAGGGAATACAAGAAAGACCCATCAGAGGAGAGATTTCAGGAAATTGTGGCCACACTCAGACTTGAGGAATAAGCAAACGCCATTTAGGAGAAATTCCTTCTCGAAAACTTACTAACAGGAATCTTCTTAGATATTGAGGAGATATGACCTCGGGCGGTAGTCGATTTGAGATCACGTATTTCCTTCAGTATTCCCAGCGAACTCTTAAGAAGCATAGACGAACTGGCACGCGTGAAGAGAGTGAATAGGTCAGCACTCCTAGTCGAATCGATCAAGCTGGGCGCGAGAGAGCTCAGGATTCGCTTCGCGCTCGAGCAGTATGAAAGAGGATCCATCTCTGTGGGACGCGCCGCTGAGATGGCTGCGGTAAGTCTGGCCGAACTTCTTGAAGAGATGCGAAAGAAAGGGATCACCCCTCGCTACAACCTTGACCTCTTGGTCAAGGAGTCGATTGAGAATGACGGCAACAACAGACCCAACTATCCTGATACCGCTCCTGAAGCATAATGCCCTTCATCTTCTAAAGGGCGCCTACAACGAAGTAATTCTGCCTACATCAATCATACAAGAAATTCCAAGTAACTCACTCGACAACGCATTAACCGACGGCTGGCTTACGCTAATTGATGCCGATACGGACTCCTTCATGCGCGTAGACAGAATCGAGTCAAGAAGCGGAATAAGATTGTCGCCACATGAAGAATCATGCGTTGCCCTCGCCCTCCAATACGATGCCGAGCCGGTTGTGACGAATGATAGAGAAGTCGATACGCTCGCCAGGCTTCTCGAAATAAGCACAGAAGGGATTCCTTCAGTAATTATCAAGGCGTCCAGATCATGCATGATTTCAAAAGAAGATGGTCTGAAACTTTTCCGTAAGATCTACAGAGGATCACTTCCTGGCCTTGGCATTGAAGAGCTATTTCGCAAATCTTCCAAATGGTCCCGATGAGATCTTGGCATTCGGTATCCTCAGAATCAATCCGTCGTCTTTTCAGATTGTTAGAGCCGACGTTTCATAACAGAAAGAAGCCCTTCGATACGCGTAAGATCGCAGAATCATTAGTCGGTGAACTAAGAAGGAACATAGTCCGGCCTACCATTTCTCACATGACTTAGAATTTAATCGAAGAACGAGTTACACAATGGCGATGGTGGTTAATTCTTATAACAATGGGGTGCGAGGGTTACGGATTGGTTTGTGTAACTGATTTCTTAGTCGCCGTTGGCCCGTCTGAAAGGTATTCTTTCATATCCTCGTCAAGCTCAAGCCAGGTAGATATTGCCTCTGCGGATTCTGGATCGCCTTCAAGTAACTGCTTGACGTATGGCACGTAGTATCGAATAGCTCCGGCAGTGGATATGTGACATTTGGATGCGATCTTCCTGCCGATTGACGTTCTTAATGCCCTGTGCCTTCTTAGCCTGCTCAGGAGTTTGATCCGCTCTGGGAACCTCATCTTGATCCATCCTGGTTTCGTCTGTTCCCTAGACATGGCGACCCCTGCGGTCATCAGATCGAGGGCGTATACGAGCAGGCTCCAGTCTTGGGTCTTTCGGATTCTTGCCATGTAGAGGTCAGCTTGCGCCAGAACTTCTAGAGCTTTCGCTCTATCTTTAGGATCTGCGAGCTGGGTAGGAGCGTTCTCATATATCCACTCGAAAAGCATCTCGTAATCCACATCTGCAAGATCGATAGCCTTCCGTGCCCACAGGCAGGTTTTTGCGTTGAAGATTGTAGCTAACACGTCGAAAATGCTATCTTTTCGATCCCGCCATCCTAGCCATGTGACGTCATCATAGGTAAGCTCCTTCCTTCCGGTTGCAAGTGTCTGCATGTCGTTCAGGATCGAGCGCATGTCTCCCTCATTTCTTTCGACAATGAATCTCAGCGCCTTCTCCTCGACCGCTATTCCTTCTTTTTCACAGATTCTCTTGAGGTACGGTATGGTATCTCTTAATCCCAGGCGCTTGAACTGTATCGTCAAGCAAAGAATGCGAAGAGGAGCTAGTCTCGGATCCCATGGATCATTAGCCGTCAGGATGACAGGCCATTTCGTGCGTTCTATTGTGGAAGACATCGCGGCTACTGCGCCTCGATCTGCGCTTGGGTCTATTCCGTCGACCTCATCAAGCAGTATTAACCTCTTACCTGCGGTCAGTGTGCTTTGTTCTACTGCGGTTCCAACGATTTTCTCTATTAAAGCGGTTGTGCGCTGATCACTTGCATTCATCTCGACCAAATCGAAGTTGAGATCCCTCGAGGCAGCCTCGACTGTCACGGTCTTTCCAGTCCCGGCTGGGCCGCATAGGAGTGCTGCCTTCTTCTTTGGTGGCGATCTGCTCCAAGAGGCAAGCCACTCTCTGAGTGTTAGGATAGCCTCTTTGTTCCCCGCAATCTCGCTAAGATGGCGTGGCCTATATTTCTGTGTCCAAGTTACGTGCAAAATTCTACACTATCTTCCTAGGTGCGTCGATACGATTTTAGCCAGTAAAGCACTTAATTGGACTTCTTCGTCTGCCCCCTGAGATACTCTGAAGTCGACCTCACCCAAAGCTTCGGCAATTTCAATCCTTTCCTTCTCCGGTAGCTCCATCCGGAAGATCTCCGAATGGATTTGTTTCAGAACGTCTTGGCCTGAGATACCATATTCTATCAACATAGTCCGAAGCTTGTCCCTTGCCTCAATGAATTTGTTACTCAAAGCTAGCGAAAGGATTTCAGCGACATCCTGAGGTTTCGCCCTTCCAAGCACTTTGTAGACTGACTCCTCATCAACACTCTTACCGTATGATGCTGCTGCCTGAAAGACATTTATCGCACGTCTCATATCGCCTTCGCTGGCAGAGACTATTGCCTTCAACCCTGAAAGATCGGAGTTGACATGTTCCTGCTTCCCGATTTCTTGGAGATGCGCTAAGACATCTTCTTCCTTGAGTCTTGTGAATCTGAAAAGTGCACACCTGGATTGAATAGGTTCGATTATCTTTCCTGAGTAGTTGCACGATAAGATGAAGCGACAGCTTTCTGCGTATCTCTCCATTGTTCGACGTAATGCCTGCTGTGCGTCAGAGGTCATATTGTCTGCTTCATCTAGAACTAGAAGTTTGAAGGGCACCCTAGTGATGGTTGATATTCTGGCGAAATCCTTCACTGTGGTCCTTACCACATCTATGCCGCGTGCATCGCTGGCGTTCAATTCCATGTAAGCATCCATGTACCTCTCGCCGAATAATTCATGAGCCAGACATAGTGAAGCAGTGGTCTTGCCGGTTCCTGGTGGCCCGGCGAAGAGGCAGTGAGGCATGGATTGCGCTTTCACGAATCTCTTAAGCCGCTCCATTATCTCCTCTTGATTCCTTATTTGACCGAGTACGCGCGGCCTGTACTTCTCAACCCACATTGCAGCTTCCAAAATACCCCATCCACTTCAAACTTGATAGTTGGAGAAGAGGCTGTGAAGAGTCTAAAAATATTGTTGGAAGCTTCTAACCCGCGCTATTGGCGTGAGATCATGACAGTATTTCGTCGATCAGGTTTACTTCTGATTGTTCAGGTGTTGGTATCCCAGTGACTTTGGAGGCTCTTTCAGTTAAGGCAATCAGGTCGGATCTTGACAGGAGGCCGAGTTTCCATTTGCGTGCTCCGGCCATGAGTTGTTGAAGGCCTACCCTCACTCTGTCGTGCAAGTAACTGTAGAGTCCCACAGCCTCCCAAGGTATGTCTTTGAATCTCTCTCCGTACTTTGCCTTAAGCTCGCTCGCACAGTAGAAGAAGTTCTCAGGAGTCTTGCTGTACCGATCGACAAAACTCTTGGGAAGACTGCCTTTCGAGTTAAGCTCTAGGAAGTATGAGGCCTTCATCACCGCGGTCAAAGGTGAGCGACCGAAAAGGACTGCTTTTACGTACGGCCCGTTACCAAAGTTGCTCATCGCGATTGCCTTGAACGTCTGACTCTCGTCTATGAATCCGCCTGCCATCACAATGTCGGGGACATGTCGCCCTTTACTTCTCAGTATCTCGGCGCATTTTAGGACTTGAGTCTCTAGGTACACTGTGGGGGTGTTCATCTCATCCATCATGGGTACTGGGCTCATACCTGTTCCTCCACCTGCTCCGTCGAATGTCACGTAATCGATTTTGGCAGCTGACGCCAGCTTCATCGTCAAAGCGACAGCAGAGGCTCTGTACGCACCGGTTTTGAGTGTGACATATTTTGCACCTTGTTCTCTTAACTGGTCAATGTCTTCGAGAAAGCCCTCTTCGCTTGGCATGCCAACTCTGCTGTGTCTCTCGAATGTTGTGAAGACACCGTTTTGAAGGCTTCTTGAACGGCTTTGTCCTCTGGATCAGGGATTACGAAATATCCTCTCTTCTTGAGCATTAGAGCCTTCTCTAGGTTGTTGACTCTTACTTCTCCTCCGATCGCTTTGGCTCCTTGTCCCCATTTCGTCTCTATCACGTTTACTTCAAGCTTAGAAAGGGCGTAGGTGCCTACACCGAGCCTCTGATCTTCAACATTGGTCTGGACAGCCACCTCTCCATTTTTGCCGTCCCAGAACTCTCTGAAGGCTTTAATTCTGGACGATAATTCTTTTGAGAAGGTTACCTTTCCGTTGGTGAGTCTTGTCTCAGGATCCATGCCACAGACGTTTTCGCCTATTGTTATAACTATCCCTGCTAGGGCTGCGCCTTTGGCAAGACCTTGCCAGTTGACTCTTGCAACATCTGTTGATCCGTATGCGCCGATCAACACGGGGATCTTTAGCGGAATCCCGCCTACGCTTGTCTCGATATCTACATTCGGAAAGACTGCTTGGTCTGAGTCTGCTTCTATCCCATCAGCTCCAAGAAGTGACGACTGGATGTTGAAATACGACCAGTCAAGACCATAATCTTTGAGTGCGCTGGCGGTACTTTTCCCGTACTGCTGGGGATCAGGGTAGAGAGCCTCCCTCCCCCTGAACGCTGCGAGACTAATTTCGCATAGACTTTGACACTCTCTAATGCATATAGGACACATACCACTAGTGCAGTTTGTGTCTCTTACTCTAGTTGAGGTTCCGGATGTCGACTTACCGTCGAGGTATGCCGAATTTCTTTGTACACGTTCTACCAATACACATCAACCTTTCCTATTCATCATTTTGTCGAATCTGAATACTCGTTCTATCAGGGTCTCCAAATTGAACGTAAGTATAGTAAAGAATTATATGTATTATAATGACATTAAAGGCGCTAGTCTTTCAGCACATATGATACAAAACAGCTAAAATAGTGACGCTCCTGCACAGATCTAGGCGCACAATTTATACTTCTATGGCAACAGCAAAACAGATTGACATTTGTCAACCAGGATTTCGGAGAAAGGGGCTAGCAATACCTGCTTTCCCCATAGGTGATGACGCGGGCGCGTAGGTTCTCACTTGATGAATATGCACATTGACTAATCTGTCCACGCCGCAGCCTCGACTTCTGTACTTGTCAAGAACAAGTTGATGTCCCTCGCTACCTTTCTTCCACCGCCCATAGCCTCAATCACGGTGTCAGAATTGGGCACGATATCTCCAGCAGCCCAGATCTTAGGGTGGGAGGTTCTTCCGCGACCGTCGACGATTACGTATCCATCTTCGTCCACCTTGAGATTGGGTGTTGTATTACGAATGATAGGATTCGGCCCTTGACCAATGGCGATGATGACCATATCCAAGTCTAGTGTGAAGTTTGACCCCTTCATTTCCAAAGGCCTCCTTCTTCCAGATTTGTCAGGCTCACCGAGCTCCATTCTAACACATTCGAGCCCTTTGACACGATCTGCTTCATCGCCTACGATCTCGACTGGGCTCGTAAGAGTCAGGAATTCCACGCCTTCGATCTTGGTGTTCTCAACTTCCTCAACCCTCGCTGGCATCTCCTTTTCTGTCCTTCGATAGACCGCCTGAACTTTTCTTGCTCCAAGTCTGAGTGCAGTTCTTGCTGAATCCATCACCACATTTCCGCCCCCAATCACCGCAACTCTTTCTCCAACGAAGATTGGAGTGTCGTATTCTGGGAACTTGTAGGCTCTCATTAGGTTGCATCTGGTTAGAAACTCGTTGGCGGTGAAGACCCCATTGAGATTTTCTCCAGGGATACCCAGGAATTTTGGTGAGCCTGCGCCGCTTCCAATAAAGATGGCATCGTAGTTAGAGTTCAGTAGATCATCTATCGTTAGTGATTTTCCTATCACAATATCCTTCTCTATTTTCACGCCGAGATGTTTGATGTAATTGATTGCTTTCTTGGTGATTTCTTTCGGCAGACGGAATGATGGTATGCCGTAAGTGAGTACTCCGCCAGCTTCATGAAGGGCCTCATAGATAGTTACCTGATGGCCGAGTCTCTGAAGATCGGCGGCAACTGTCAGGCCTGCAGGTCCAGACCCGATAACAGCAACCTTCTTCCCAGTCGATTTTTGAACCGTGTATTCTAGGTCTTCAGAGGAGTCTGCCGCAAATCTCTCAAGTGCTCCGATAGCGATAGGTTCACCTTTCTTCGCGAGGACACAGACGGCTTCGCATAATCTCTCTTGCGGACAGACTCGTCCAGTGACTTCAGGAAGGCTATTTCTGTCTCGCAGAACCCTAACCGCGGCTTTGCAATCACTATTCTTGATATGCTTGATGAATGCTGGTATGTCGATTCCAACCGGGCATGATCGAACACACGTCGGGGTTGGACATTGGAGGCAACGACTGGCCTCGATAATGGCCTGCTCTTGGCTTAGTCCAAATGAGACCTCTTTAAAGTCCTTTATCCGGTCTGATGGAGATCTCTTGCGGACCTCCTGCCGTTGAACGTAGCGTGAGACAGGCCGCTGCTCAGACTTTCCAGTCATTTAATCAATTCTCCAATTTGCATTTATGGTCTGAGACCTTCTCTTTGTCTTTGTACATGCTGAGTCGGGAGAGAAGAAGGTCGAAGTCGACTTTGTGTCCATCAAACTCCGGACCGTCTACACATGTGAATTTTGTCTCACCACCTACAGAGACCCTGCATGCACCACACATCCCAGTGGCGTCGATCATTATCGGATTCAGACTTACAACCGTGGCTACGCTATACTTCTTGGTCAACTCAGACACGGCCTTCATCATGATAGTTGGTCCGATTGCCATTACCCGATCAATGACCGCCCCCCTTTCCAGGATATCTTTGAGTTGATCGGTTACCAGTCCTTTCCGACCGCTTGAACCATCATCTGTAATAGTCAGGAGTTCATCACTGACTCTGCTTATTTCCTCCACCAGTATCAACAGCTCTTTCTGCCTTGCCCCAAGTATTGTGACAACCTTGTTCCCCACAGCTCTCAAAGCCCTAGCTATAGGATACGCCTCTGCTATTCCCACGCCCCCCGCAACAATAACTACTGTCCCAAAAGGTCGAATTTCGGAGGCGTGGCCTAAAGGGCCGACCAAATCGGCTATTTCCTGCCCTTCATTTAATTTCCCAAGCTGCTTTGTCGTCCGGCCAACTTCCTGGAAAACAATTCTTATGGTTCCCTTTTCAGGGTCGGCGTCAGCGATGGTTAGGGGAATCCTCTCGCCCTCTTCTGAGACTCTTAGGACTATGAATTGGCCAGGTTTCTGCTTCTTAGCGATCAAGGGCGATAGCAAAGTGTAAGATTTGATGCTAGGCCCCAGCTCTTTCTTTTCGAGGATCAAGGTCATAATTGAAAACCGTTGGGCACCTCGGCTCCGAGGTATAGCGCCAGAATAGCCTACTAACGAAATAAGGCTTATTACACTCTCGCGTGAGACAAAAAAGTCCGCTCTCCTCCAAAAAAGCATTTTGTTCTATCAAAATCTTGGCTCATCCTAATCCAATGAAGATAAGAAACTACAGGAAAAGTAGGACGGAAGGACAGGGTTATGCCATTACGCCTACGTACGCTTCAAGCTATTGACACGCAGAGATGGCCCGCGTAGGGAGGCATGACAGGGAATCCAACTAGTTGTGTTGGGGCTTTACTAATGACATCATAGCGCAGAGATTAATGCCACTGACCTTTTTATCCAAACTGTTGGAATGTGTGTCGCACGACACGATTACCACGATACACGCTAGGACTCTTGTGTGGCTGGCGCTTGATCCGTCCTTACTAGGCGCACGCACAAGGCATGCACATGGAAGTATGGAATTGCACGGCGCAATGTTTGACCTCCTTGAAGGCATGTAAGAGCTTCGTGAAAACAAGAAAGAAGGAATACACGCGCTTCGACGAACTTTACTTTAATATGCATCAACTGACGGAGAATAAACACGTCTGTTACGCTCATCACCGTCCGCTACCACGAAAGCTATTACGATTGTTCTCAATGTTTATTTTCTTGCGTGAAAGTCCATTAGGGTGCACATACGGATCCTACGTGAATCGATTTTGTCAGTAACCGACATTGAACTAGATCTAGATTCCTCGCCCGTAAAAGTTAGAGTTCTCCACGACTCGCCCGAATTGTTCCTTGGTGGTGAAAAATTCGGCCCGTTGAAAGAGGGGGAGGAGGTCGAGGTGCCAAGCTGGATGGCCAAGGAATTGGCCAAGGAAATGATAGTCAAGCTCCTCGAACGTGAACCACTTGAAATGTCTACACTATCCAAGATCCACTGGAGGGAATCCATCCCCAGTTCCAAGAGATCCCCCCAATGGAATACGACTTCTACTACAAATTGAGACGCCTAATTGACGACCTAACAGAAGAGTCCAATCGCGAACCGTCAAGAAAAGTCGAGCTTGACAAAGCCCAGAGCCAATTCAAAGACATAGTCAATTGTCGAGTACAGAAGATACTGCATCTGGCTGCAGCGCCTCCACAAAGAGAGACAAATCTCCAAAAGATGACAGCGGAGGAGAGAGCACTCTATAACCAACTCAGCGCCATAGTTAGTGAATGGAGGCAGAAGGTTCTATCTCTGGAGGAGCAAAAGTGAGCGAGAAAAGTCCTGAACAAAGATTCCAGAGCTTCCTCAAGGACTTCAGGGTTGACTCCAAGGAAAAGTACAGGCGACGCATATCGCAGATGGCGATCTCAAATTCAAAAGCAATGACTATAGAATTTGAGGATCTTATCGCATTCGATCGCCAGTTCGCTCAGGAGCTCATCACCAACCCAGAGGAGTACTTGGATTACTGCAACAGAGCCATCTGGGCACAGATGAAGATAGAAGATCCAGACTATGCTGAGAGTACGAAGAACTTCATTGCTAGGCTTCGTGGTCTTCTCGAGCCCAATCGAATATCACTAAGGGAAGTCGGTTCCCAACACCTAGGCAGATTCATTTCAGTGGACGGAATTGTAGTCAGAGCCTCACAGGTAAAACCTTACCTTACCAAAGCAGCGTTTGAGTGTAGAAGATGCAGAGCTACTGTTCATGTTGACCAGAAAGGTCTCTTCATGAAGGGGCCCACCTCATGCCCTAGACCTGGATGCAGGGGCAAGTTTCTAGATTTCAAAGAGAAAGAATCGAGCTATGTGAACTCTCAAGAGATCCGATTACAGGAGCGTCCTGAGGATCTGCCGCCCGGACAACTTCCTAGGTCTATGGACGTACGGGTCTTGGAAGACCTTGCCGATGTCGCCAGGCCGGGGGATCGGGTAACAGTCACGGGTATTGTTAGAGCCGAGCAGGAGTACATAGGCAGGAAGGGAAGACTTCGAACCTTCAACCTCTATATGGATGCTAATCACGTCGAGGTCTCTGGAAAAGAGGTTGAGGTTGTTGAGATAACCCCTGAGGAAGAACAGAAGATCCTTGAATTTTCAAAGGATCCGTGGATACATCGTAAACTCATCATGTCGATAGCTCCTTCGATCTACGGCTACGACGACATGAAGGAAGCTATTCTCTATCTTCTCTTCGGCGGGGTGCCGAAGAGGCTTCCCGATGGCATAACCATTAGGGGGGACATAAACATACTCTTGGTGGGCGACCCGGGAACAGCGAAGAGTCAACTGCTGCAGTATGTCTCAAGGGTTGCGCCGAGAGGCCTCTACACTAGTGGTAGAGGATCGACAGCAGCCGGGCTGACAGCGGCTGTTGTCAGGGAGAAGACCGGGGGAATGGTTTTGGAAGCAGGTGCATTAGTCCTTGCCGATCGTGGAGTCTGTTCGATAGACGAGATAGATAAGATGAAACCAGATGACCGTGTGGCAATCCATGAAGCGATGGAGCAACAGACTATAAGCATCGCAAAAGGCGGAATCGTTGCAACACTTAACGCTAGAGACTCGATCCTCGCAGCGGCAAATCCATCCCTAGGACGCTATGACCCCTACCGGAATATCAACGAGAACATCAACCTTCCAGTAACCATTCTTTCAAGATTTGACCTGATCTTCGTGATGCGTGACATCCCTGAGATTGAAATCGACAGCAGGATGTCTGAACATATCCTCACACTCCACAGAATGCGGGCTACTGCAGACGCCGCGCCTCTCCCTCCGGACCTTCTCAGAAAATACATCAGCTACGCTAAGAAGATTAAGACAACTCTTACAGATGAGGCGGCTGCTGAGCTTAAGGATTTTTACCTGAAGATGAGGGCAGGCTCAGGCGCCGCCACAGAATCACCTATAGCGATAACTCCAAGGCAACTCGAGGCACTCATCAGACTTTGCGAGGCCAGATCAAAAGCCTACTTGAGGGATAAGGTGACTGTGGAAGATTCCAGAGCAATAATCAGACTGATGACGGTCTCGCTCCAAGATGTGGGAATTGACACCAGTACTGGAAGGATCGACATCGACGTCATCATGACAGGAAAGCCCAAGAGCCTTGTGGATAGGATGAAGGACATCCTCGACCTTATTGCTGAGATGGAGAAAGAGACAGGCACAGTAGAAGAGACCAAATTATACGAGGCTCTTCAGGAGAAGAAGTCGATGAGCGAAGAGCAGGCAAAAATGATTGTGAGCCGACTGATAAAAGACGGAGTGATCTATTCACCAGAGGATGGCAAGGTCAAAAGGACCGCAGGTACCTCTGTCTAGGCCGAGACATCTCCAAGAAAATCTGAGAGGACTTTTGACAACGTTTTTTGCGCGGAAAATGAATTGAGAGTTACTGAACTCGATATCTCTGAAGCAGTGAAGGAGATCCTTCTCAAGGCAGGTTATGGTTCACTATATCCACCTCAGGAAGAAGCGATCACTGCTGGAGTGCTTGAAGGAAAAAATGTAGTTCTTGCGAGTCCGACTGCCAGTGGCAAAACGCTTGTCGCCGAACTCTGCATTCTAAACAACACACTAAAGTCAATGGGCAAAGGCCTGTATCTCACTCCACTGCGCGCCTTGGCTCGAGAGAAATATGAAGAGTTCCAGAAATACACAGAACTTAGGAAACCAGACGGTAGCAGACTGAGAATCGCGACCTCCACGGGCGACTACGACAGCTCAGACGAATGGCTGGGCAGATATGATATAATCATCTCAACAAATGAAAAGGTAGACAGCCTCCTCAGACATAAGACGCCGTGGATGAGCGAAGTCAGGACAGTCGTTGCCGACGAGATACATCTGCTGACAGACCAAGACAGAGGACCTACACTGGAAGTCACACTTACAAAACTGATGGAACTAAACCCAAAAGCGCAGTTACTGGCGTTGAGTGCCACTGTCAAAAATGCTGACGATGTCGCGAGATGGATCAGAGGCGCACCCATAACAACTGAGTGGAGACCAATCCCTCTGAAAGAGGGGGTATACTACGGCGGCGAGATCCAGTTCAAAGACGGCTCAGCGAGAAGAATCCCCGAAGACACTGGCAAACCGATACTTGACATTGCTCTAGATGTGATAGGTGGTGGAGGACAAGTTCTCATCTTCGCCGAGACCCGGCGCGCCGCAGTAGAAAACGGCAAGAAAGCGGCAGCTGCCCTCTCCGGAAAATTGTCTAACACCCAGAGACGTAGCCTTAAGCTGTTGGCTCAGAAGATACTGGCCTCCGGTGAAAAGACGAGACTGAGCGAATTCCTAGCGGATCAGGTTTCATCTGGGGCAGCCTTCCACCACGCTGGACTCGCCGGAGTCCACAGAAGACTGATTGAAGACTCATTCAAAGCCGGCCTGATCAAAATACTAGCCGCTACACCAACGCTTGCAGCAGGAGTCAACCTACCAGCTCGGGCCGTCCTGATAAGTAGCTACCACAGATACGAGGCGGGATACGGAAGCTATCCCATATCGGTCCTCGAGTACAAGCAGCTCTGCGGCAGAGCGGGCAGGCCACGGTATGACAAGTTTGGAGAAGCAATCCTGATCGCAAAGACCACTGACGAGCAAGAACACCTTATGGAAAGCTACGTCTGTGCAGATCCCGAGAAGATATGGTCTAAGCTCTCAGTTGAGAGAGTTCTCAGGCCACACGTGCTCTCCACCATCGCAACTGGATTTGCACATACTGAAGAGAGCCTTTACAACTTCTTTTCCCGAACATTCCACGCTCAACAATACGATTTGAAGATGCTGAGATCCAAGGTTGGAAAGATCCTTGAGTTTCTAGTAAAAGAAGAGATGATCGAGATCGAGACGAGAAACTTATCTGCCACCAAGTTCGGCAGGAGAGTCTCCGAACTTTACATCGACCCACTCTCAGCCGTCATCATCAGAGATGGCCTTTATAATAGACCTACCAGACTCACGGAGCTTAGCCTTCTGCAGCTCATCTCTCATACCCCAGATATCTTCCCCAAACTTCATCCACGCGGCAAGGAATCTGAAAAACTAGGCGCTTACGCCAGGGAGCATTCAGAGGAGCTCATCTTTAAACAACCTGAACTATGGAGTGCAATGCTCTCATACGAGTATGATTACGAAGAATTTCTCTCCGAGTTAAAGTGCGTCGCGGTCTTGGCAAGTTGGATTGAGGAGACAAGTGAAGAAGATCTTCTGAGAAATCATAATGTTGAGCCCGGAGATCTCTTAAGGTTGACCCAGACTGCTGACTGGCTATTCTACGCCACTGACGAACTCGCGAAACTCTTCCAACATAAAGATCTCTTGAAGAGACTTGACAAGCTCAGGACGCGAATTCAGGGCGGAATCAAGGAGGAATTGATTGAGCTCGTCCAACTTGAAGGTGTGGGGCGGGTTCGAGCCAGAATGCTCTATAATAATGGGTTCCAAACCCTAGCCGACCTGAAGAAGGCAAGTCTTAGCTCGCTAATCGCCGTGCCGACCATTGGAACAATCGTGGCCAAAAAGATCAAGGACCAGGTCGGAGGGAAGCTGAAAGCTGAGGAATGGGAGGCCCTAAAGAAGGGCGAGACGTTTGACGAACAGAAGTTTATGACAGAATACTAGAGTAGCGGGATGGCTGATCTTCAGAACTCCAATGGTATGAATGTCTTGGGCGTTTCACACGTGTGTGTTTGGCCCTTCATTTATGGTCTATCCCATGCTCTGACTATGAGTTTCTGTGTCCCGAGGATGCTCTTGTCTTCATTTCTCAATCGTTGTTTCAGCCAGGGTAAGTCATCCTAGTGAACGGCAAGCTCACTCTGAGTTGAGGCTAGGGCATTGTCTATGAGTTTCTGGGTCACGCCCAGATACCTAGAGTAGTCCAGCAACTCCGAGATCTCTCTTGCAGGGATCAGGCCTGTTACTTGGCGTTCCTTAGCGAGGACATCGGAGAATGGTTTTCTCTCTGCGATAGCTTCCATGGAACACCTTCTAACAGTCTCGTGAGCTTCCTGTCTTCCCATGCCTCTCTCGACGAGTGTCTTTACAATATTCTCAGACACGAGAAGACCTCCTGTAATGGCGAGATTTCTCTTCATATTATCAGGATAAACGCTCAGACCGGCTAGAATGTTATTCATACACGAGATCATCTCGTCGAGGAGGATGAAGGCCATGGCAAATATGAAGCGCTCATTTGCGGAGTTCGTAAGATCACGTTCATGCCATAGTGGGATATTTTCGTAGGCAGGAATGAGCAGCCCTCGCATGAGTTTTGCTAAGCTGCATATCCTTTCTGATTTGATCGGGTTTCTCTTTGCTGGCATGGCTGAGCTTCCAACTTGACTGTCGACTTTGAAGGGTTCCATCACCTCCATTATCTCGGTTCTCTGGAGATTGCGTATCTCAAGAGCGAACTTGTCTAAGCTTGAGCCGATCAACGTTAGTGTCGAGATAAGTTCCGCATGAAGATCCCGTTGGATGACTTGGGTCACCATATCAGCCGGCTTCAATCCAAGCCTTGCAACCGCAATACTCTGAATCTTGATGGCGTGCTCACCGAGGCCAGCCCCTGTACCTATAGCCCCCATTACCTTTCCGACGAGAACTCTTTCTTTCGTTTGAGTCAGTCTTCTTAGGTGTCGTGAGATCTCCCTCATCCAAACCGCCAGTTTAAGACCGAGGGTCATTGCTGCCATATGTTGGCCGTGAGTTCTGCCAGTCATAATCGTAGATCGATACTTCTCAACAAGACCCATCAAGAGCCTCTCAAGAGTGACTAGGCCGTCTTCAACGAGTGCAAGTGCCTCTTTAAACTGCAAGGCGTAGGCAGTATCCTCTACGTCTGCGCTGGTGAGACCAAAATGTACCCATCTGGCGGCTGATGGCGAGCAGACCTCTGTGAGAGCCTTCACGACTGCCATTAGATCGTGATTGATCTGTCGGTCGATGTCTTTGCATCGCTCCAGCTTCACGTAGCGGGTATTCGCCTTCTGCACGATCTCCTCAGCAGCTTCCTTTGGGATGTTGCCAACCTGAGAATGAGCACATGCGACGGCGGCTTCGACGTTAGGATCTTCTGGAGTCTGCTTTCTTCGTTAAAGACACTTCTCATCTTATCGGTGCCGTAGCGACCTGTGTCTATTGGAAGGATAGCCATAACATATCTCTGGGTATATTGTCCAGCTTTAGGACTTATTGATATTTCCTAACGCCAAGAATGCTTAAGGAACTTCAGCCTCGATTTTGCCAGAAAAAGACTCCTCTCAAAACCGAGTATGTATTGCCTGAGCGGCACACGAAATACTGCACTCATCAAATGAATGAGAAGTCGCTCTAGACCGGTTTTGGATGTGAGTTGCTTGAGCGCCTTCTACTCTACCTTTTTTCGAGATGCGAATAGCGAATCCAGACTCAGATTGCCTGCGCCACAGTTCGTTACTGCTAGAAATCCGCCCATTATCGCCAGGTTTTTCATGAAATTGGTCATCTGGCCTGCTTCGGAGAAGCGAGTGTGAATGATGAGAGTAACGGGAATTAGGTACAAGAATAACGCCAGAGCTCCCCAACGAGTTTTGTAACCAAGCAGGATTGATAACCCGCCGATGATCTCGAATGCAATTGAAACGACTAGAAAGAAACCTGCGAAGGGTACTTCATGAGCGGCAATTGTTTTGATTGTGGCATCAGGGTTTATGATCTTGCCATAACCAGCCTCAAGAAAGATGGCTGAAAGGAGAATCCGCGCAAGAAGCAGAGTGAGATCTTTCATGCTGAATGACTGCATAATGAAGGAGAGAACCTGTAGTCGTAAAAAAGGCTAACTATAGCCAGACTCGTGACGCCGTCAAGGTGGGATTTTGGACGGCCCAGCGCGCGGTAGTCTTCACCTAAACGGGTCTTGTAGGCTTCTCTAATGCCAGTCCAATGAGCAGCAGTAAGTATAGGTAAGAAGCGCCTAAATCATCCAGAGGTCTGGTTCTAGCTTTAGGCCTGGTCTGCGGGTTGACACGAATGGGAGCAATAAGCGCGATAAGAACAAAGGAGGGAACAGACGCAGTTCCACTCCTCATCCAGCTGATCAAGAATCAACTTCACAGAGGTAACGACGTATTCGGGGTTGCTACACAACGAGAAACGCTCTTCACTGAAGACCTCAGCGACCTCAATGAGCTGCAAAGCACTAGATCAGCAATAGCATACAATCTAATGAGACTTCAACCGAGAGATTTCCCTCAACCCAGAACCTCTAAGGATCGTTCCATCATCGTCGAGAGTGATTACACTGATTTCGGAGGAACGTTCGATGAGTTGCTTGAGTATCTTTCCGAAGAGACCCCGGAGAAGGCTCTGGCAAGATTTGTGTCGGAATTCGACGGTCAGTACACGCTAGCAGTTCTCTCAAACGGAGAGATCTTTGCAGCAAGGGACCCTGTTGGTCTAAAACCACTCTATTACTATTCAGACGAGAACCTCTCCGCCGTGTCGACGGAGAGTAAAGGCCTCTGGAGGCTTGGAGTACGTAACACGCTAATCTTTCCTCCTGGTCACCTATGGAAGCTGCAACCGAATCGTCCCCCGTGGCCGATCAAGCAGATCACACCATCGAATACCCTGCGTGGAGAAACGACGGAGATCTCTGAGCGACTAGGCAAACTACTGCACAAGTCAATTTCTGAAAGGGCACGAGGACTCAAAAGAGTTGGCGTCAGTTTCTCTGGAGGTGTAGATAGCTCAATAACGGCGTACCTCTTGTCAAAACTGGAGATTGAAACCTGCGCCTTTATTGTTGGAGTCAAGGGGCACCCTGCAACAGAGTTGGCGATGAGGTCAGCGGAACTTCTAGGGATCAAGGCAGAGACGAAGGAGTACGAGTTGGACCAGATCGAGGAACAACTGAAGAAATGCCTCTGGCGAATAGAGGAGGCGAACCAAGTGAAGTTGGGCGTCTCAATTCCTCTCTCTTGGTCTGCGAAATTGGCCGAGAGCTGTGGTGTCACGACTGTGTTTACTGGCCAAGGCGCTGACGAGCTTTTTGCAGGTTACCATGGATTTCTTAAAGTGTTAAAGCAGGGCGGAGAGCGGGCTCTCGAAGACGCTATCTTCCATCGGGTTCTAGATGCCCACAAGGACAGTTATCAGGCATGTGAACAAGCCACCGCGCCTGAGAGAGTGAAGATGCTGCATCCATTCGCTGACTGGGAACTCATCATGTATGGTCTCTCGATACCTGTCAGTATGAAGATTGAAAGCCCGACCGATGGTTTGAGAAAACGTATCCTTAGGAAAGCCTGCAGAGATCTTGGTCTGCCCGAGAAGCTTGCTGATACCCCCAAGAAGGCGATGCAGTATTCGACAGGTGTTGACAAGAGCATAAAGATGTTAGCCAAGGGTAGAGGCTTTCGAACTGAAGATTACTTGACGAGATTGTTCAAGGAGACCTTCAAAGATCTCCGTCTGGAATAGGCGTGCTCATGCCCGTTAGTGGACGAGAAATGATCTTATTAGCGCGAGACTGAATCAGATAGAGCTAAGGTTGTGGGGTCGTCGTCTAGCTTGGTCTTGGGTTAAACCGCCAAGAGGATACCAGAGCACTGCGCGGTGAACCTGGGGAGCTACCCAGAACGCTGGCGGTCGCGGGTTCAAATTGACGCTGTCATGAAAGTCCCGCCGACCCCACCACTGTATTCTCTTAACACCATCTCTTCTCGACCTGCTAGCAATATTAACGAGCAAGCATTGTTGACTTCTCCACAAGTGAAGGAACGCGTCATGAGCAAGATCACCATGTCACACGGCGGAGGGGGCGCTGTCATGCAGGGACTGATTAAAGAATATATTCTCAAATACCTCGGAGGCAGCGGTGCTGAGGTCCCTTTAGAGGCGCTTGATGACTCCGCCGTGATAGACGATATTGTTCTAAAGTCAGACTCTCACACGGTCAAGCCTCTATTCTTTCCAGGGGGAGATATCGGCAGACTGGCCATAACAGGAACAGTCAATGACATAGCAGTCATGGGCGCCGAGCCGCTGGCCCTAACATCAGGCTTCATCATCGAAGAAGGCTTTCCGCTTGAAGATTTTGAACGCATACTTGATAGTATGCATGAGGCCTGCCAAGAAGCAGAAGTCTACGTTCTAACCGGCGATACAAAAGTAATGGAGAAAGGCGCACTAGACCAGCTCGTAATGAACACATCAGGGATTGGAAAGCGTATCCCTGAGCTTGATAGGAATATTGAAGAAGTAAAGAAGCACCGACGTTTTAGTTCCAGATGGCTTCTTGACTCAAACCTTGCTCCAGGGGATAAGATAATCATCTCAGGAACGATTGGAGATCACGGAATAAGTGTACTCTCATCTAGGGAAGGTTACGGATTCGAGACCGACGTGAAATCTGATGTAGCACCACTGAACAAACTCGTGAAAGATCTCCTTCAAGTCGGGGGTGTAGTGAAGGCAAAAGACCCAACACGAGGCGGATTGGCCAACACATTGAATGAGTGGCGCGAGAAATCACATGTCGGCATCATGATCAAAGAGGAAGATATTCCCATAAAAACTGGTGTCAGGGCAGCGTGTGAAATGCTGGGCATAGACCCCTTGGAGATTGGAAACGAGGGAAAACTCGCCGTGGCGGTGATTAAAGAGAAGGCGGATGAGATTCTGGAAACCCTCAAAAAATCAAAACTCGGCAAAGACGCTGCGATCATTGGCGAGGTTTCGAGTGAGCTCAACCAAGTCATCCTTCAGACATCTGTCGGAGGAAGAAGAATCATACTTCCACCTATCGGGGATCCAGTACCAAGAATTTGCTAGCAGACAAAGGACTGTGAGATGTCTCGCTGCGTCTTGTTATGAGATTTCTTGTACTGATTCTTCTGCTGACCTCAGTAGGCTCACCTGTGACATCTAATAGCGACAGCCGCATCCATCGCGCAGTCGACTATCTGGTCAGCCATTACAACCCTCAAGTTGGCTTGATCTATGAGAGCGAAGATAAGGGAGTTCATTGGCTAAGGCGAGTTGAGTATCCGAACTATAACTGCAGTTATCAGCGGACCTTCTGGCTTTACTCAGACAATCTGCTTGCAGCTTACGCACTCCAACCCTACGCTCCGGAGATCTCTAAGAAGGTCAATGGAACCATTAACTCATATGATCTTCCACCAAGCAACCATTTTGAAGCGATCTTGGGTTACCCGGTAGGATCGGCTACGCAGGCTCAAGATATCATAATCAAACAAACTGAAGACTATGCGATTCTCATCAGGATCCACAACGGGACACTCGGAAATCCCTTCTTCAAGTACGCAGACAACATGCTCTGTGAAGCGCTCTCCAAGTATTACAGGGGACAGGAAACAGAAGCACAAGCCCTAGTCAGAGAAGTCTACGGCATGTGGAACGGCACGTGTCTCGTAGATTCTGGAGTTCGACAACAATTCCTCTGGCCTAACAACGCTCCCTCAGACATCGGCTTCGGACTTAACTTCAAACTTGCTCTACTATTGTACGCAGTCAAAGTCACAGGGACATACCTACCGGACTTTGAAAAGCTCGAAGAGGTTCTCTGGAGCAAGCAACAGGCCAACGGGGGAATCACCACCCTAAGCACTGGACATGGTGAACCTATCGGATCAGCCAATGCAGAGACAACCGCCCTCACACTTTTGATCTACAATGACGGTTTGATCTCTAGAATAAGAAATCAAATCAAGATACAGGACCATGGCTTCCACGTCCCATCAGAATTGACACCTTATCTAGCATTAGTTGGAGTGGCCGCGGTTGTATTCGTAAGCGTAATGACAAGGAAGAGGCGTGATGCAAAACGAGCGAACACATCTAATACTCAGTCCCGTCGTGTAACAACTGCAAGGACGCTATTGACAAATGGATAGTGGCATTATGATCCAAGAACGATTGAAGATCGCTTCTCGCAGAGGCATGGAAGTGGCAACGCTTGGTGGTGGCTGCTTCTGGTGCACAGAAGCTGTTTTCAATCAGTTGAATGGTGTGGAGAAAGTAGAGTTGGGTTATTCTGGCGGTATAGTCGTGAATCCGACTTATGAACAAGTATGTACGGGGAGAACAGGACATGCGGAGGCCGTACAAATCACCTTCGACCCTAATGTAATCTCCTTTAGGGAAATCTTGCAGATCTTTTTCACTGTGCATGATCCAACTACGCTAAACCGTCAAGGTAACGACGTGGGCTCTCAATATCGTTCAGTGATTTTCTACCATAGCGACGAACAGAAGGCAATCGCTGAGCAGGTCATCAAGGAAATCAATAGCACAGGAGTCTGGGATTCATCCATAGTGACCCAAGTCGAGCCGTTCAAGGCATTTTACAGGGCCGAGGGTTACCACCAGGATTACTTCGAAAAGAATCCTGAACAGTCTTACTGCCGGATAGTCATCGAGCCAAAAGTCGCCAAGTTGCGCAAGTATTACTGGGAGAAGCTCAAGCGGTAGAGCCAGCGCCCGCTAGGAATGAGTGGGGTGACGAAGGCTACGAAAGCTTCAGAGATCGTTCTTTGACCCTCTCGGTCTCCTAAATCCCGAAGTAATGTTTGCCTCCTAGGATATCAAACAAAACCTCCGGTTCTGATCAGAACAGCTCCGTATGCCTAGGCAGGACTAGTCGCAGTCGCATCACTAGTCGTAGTTGTCAAGTGAGAAACCAAAGACTAGACAAAACCTCCTTCTCCATCTCTCTAGACTTCCTAAGACACTTCTTTTTCGTAGCATTCTCCAAGCGCAGCGAGCCATTCGTAAAACAAAGAAGGAGTTCGCGGAATTCTTTTCCCAACGTAATGAACGGTTTTGTGCATGTGTGCTCACTAGCTAAGGTTAGAGTAGACTATTTTTGTGCGTACCTTATCTGGTGAGCGCAAGTCATCATTGGATAGGGGCTTCTTTCCTGCCAAGCTCAGTAATTCTCGTAGAACTTCCTCAATTCCACGGTCCATAGGTCACCTAAGAAAGGACAATGTACCAGAGATCTTGGGATAACGGGGGATAATGTCATTTGTGCCAGAGGGATAATGGGGGATAGCCCAGGGAATAGTACTAGAGTAGTCTTGAGACGTACTATTCCAATTACCTATGTTGAATACTACTAGAGCAGCACAACGTAAGGGAAGTATAGTAATACGGAGAATATCGTTGTATCCAACTATCCCCATATGTCTGACCCATAGTCCCTTGCCCTAGCCCAGACACTCTCATATTAGCCCCAGAAAACAGCTTGATTGGACCTTATCTGATGAGCACACACAACTGTCTAACAGTTCAAATTATGGTGCTCTCACCAAAGGGCACACACGCTAACCAGATATGGCACCACTACCAAATAGTATGGCTTGTTAACTTTCAAGTGGACGCTTGAAATAGAAAACTATCTCCAATGCCCCAATAGTGTCGGAAGCACTCACCAGCTCCCAACCCTCAACGCCCATTTTCGCCATGTAGGCTGCGGCAGAGCTTCTTACGTCATCAGCGTCCACACCTTCAGAGATGTCCACAGTGTGCTTTCCATCTGCTTTGTAATACACTGCTTTGGCAGTTATCGGCTTCTGACCATGAAGGGACAATCTGCAATATTCCCATTTTAGCATATCATTCACTGCCGCTGTGCTCAACATGCACGCTATTAAACGTTAGCGATTCACTCAACTCATTTATCTAGAAACACGCGTGCTATATTGTGTTCCTCAACGAAGTCGGACAAACAGAGCGTGTGGCGTTGGTTTCAACAAGCCAGTTCCCAGGCATAGAATGCACAGTTAGATGCCATATTTTCATTTGTGTCTACCAAGTTAGCCTTTCCAACGTCTCCGCAAATCGGTTCGATCCGTAAGCCTCGCATTGTGTCACTTGGAACGGTGAAAACTGTTTGAGCAGAGTAGACTGGCGTTGGAATGATATGGCATACAATGAGTTACGCTCCGAACTTCTTTGCTAACGCAATGGCAACCCTGGCTGCGCGAGTGGCGTTCTCGAAGCCATTAACAGCCACCTGTATCCGCTTGAACTGTTTTGTCTCCACATAGATCCTCAGAACTGTAAAGTGAATAGAAGCGCGTGCTAGGTCTCACTTGGAGTTCTTCTGAGCCTTGCTTCCGGTTTCTGTTTTAGTCTAGAGTCATTTTGGGCGACTTTCTGAGTTAGGCAACGGGTCTGCCCTTTTAGAAGTCTTCACTATTGGTGTAGCTATTTCCAGCTTTTCATCTCCCGTCCCGTAAACATATCTCTTCCCGCGAAGCACTGATGCGGCGGCAGCCACAACAGCTAATGCCGCGTTAAAGTACAGAGCAAATCCTAGGGATGACATGAATGCGTTAGCGATCGCTGTTGGGAACCACACTTTTCCGGTGACCACTGCGATCGCCTGCGGGCTCAATGAGTTCGTAAGTTTCGAAGGAAGCTGCTTCAGTACCGTGCCCATCGGGTTGTAGCCTAGAAAAGCCGCGAATACTGCGGCTGTTGGAGGAATCTGGGTTAACGCGGAGGATAACTGTGGGGCGCCAGCCTGTGAGGCAGCTGCTGCAAGTGAAGAAGGCATGTCTCTCGATAAGACCAAGAGAACTAACGTAAACAATATGCTAAGGCCTATGACCGAACCTGTGTTCTGTAAGGTGCTCCGCATTCCTGATGCGGAGCCTCTATGCTCGGCTGGCACCGAGTTCATTACGGATGCTGTATTCGGAGAAGCAAACATACCCATACCGATTCCCATCAAGAAGATGACCGCAGCGAACGAAAGATAAGCAAAGTTGTATGGGAACGTTGAAAGCAGGTAGTACCCAACTGCCGTTGTGAGCATGCCCGCAGTCGAGAAGCCTCTCGCACCATACCTGTCGGAGAGGTAGCCGCTGAGTGGGCCCATGACTATGAACCCCGCGGTAAACGGAAGCATGTAGATCCCGGCCCAAAGAGGAGTATCCTCATAATTGATGCCGTGCAGCGGCAGCCAAATCGCTTGCAGCAGTATAATCAGGAGTAGCGATACCCCACCTCTCGAAATAGACGCTAGGAAAGCGGCGAAGTTACCCGCGGCAAAGGCTCTTCTCTTGAAAAGGTGCAACTGGAACATTGGGTCTTGAACACGTGTCTCGATGAACGGAAATGCAACTAGCAGTGCAGCTGAACAGATCAGGCCGCTTATTACCCATGGGTTGCCCCATCCCATCGTCGAGGTGCCGTAAGGTAGTAGTCCATAGGTTATCGCTATGAGGAAAACCGTCAAGCCCACGCCAAACGTAATGTTCCCCCACACATCGATCCTCTGCCCCTCTCGTATGGTTGCTAGCTCCTTCAACTTCCAATACGACCACGCTGTCCCGAAAGCCCCGAATGGCACGCTGATTAGGAACACGTATCGCCAGTCATAGACGGCCAGTACCCCACCAAGCACCAACCCGACAAACGAGCCTCCGAGGAAAGCTAACTGGTTGAGTCCCAATGCCTTGCCTCTCTCCTCTGCTGGAAAAGCATCGGTAATGATCGCTGCGCTGTTCGAGAATAGGAAGGCCCCTCCTACTCCTTGGACGATTCTGAATAAGATCAGTTCAATGGCTCCCAAGTTTCCAGTGTTAGGCGTCAGGTAGAGCAGCACGGAGCCGACAGTGTACACTAGGAAGCCCAGGTTGTAGAGTTTCACTCTGCCGAAGATGTCTGATATTCGACCGAAGGTGACGAGTAGGGTTGCAGTTACTATGCTGTAGCCGAAGAGTATCCAGAGCAAGTATTCGAAGGACGTGAACGGGTCAATCGCGATACCTCTGAAGATGGCTGGAAGCGCAATCTCTACTATAGTGATGTCTATTGAAGCCATCAACGTGCCGAGTGTAGTGTTCGAAAGAACAACCCACTTGTACTCAACCATTGAACCTCTCCCCAGGCCTCATGTTTGCTCCTAAGCTGGTTCCTCGATCATGAAATACGGGTTCTTGCTGCAAGTGTCAAGGTAGATTATTTTAAGGTTCCATAATTTTATGATAGGATTTTGGTTTCTGCAACATTTTCGGGGACTGAACCTTTGATTGTAACTAGGCAACAATAGATTCTCTTCATCTGTTCAAATCCCGATACTCCCACCAAGCGATCCAACGACGGAGAAATCTAATGGTTCAACTTTGGGTGCTCTCACCAGCCAAGGCACACACACTGGAGTTGAGTTCAACATCATATGTGTCTCCAACTTCTTTCCCTCATGATGTTTGAGATCTGTATCGAAGACTTTTAGCGTAGCTCGCGACTTCAGATCCGGAAGTTGTTACGTTGAAGTATTTCTGCACCGCTCTTGAGGCGGAATGCATGTGATGGAACGTCGTCCTAGCCGTACCGCGTTGGGTGCGGCGGTGCTTCGTGCGGTTCACCAACTTATTGATGACGAACCAAGGGTTCTCGATGATCCTATCGTGCTTCAGCTCCTTCGCACATCAATACTCGAGCAAATTCGCTTGAATCCGAATAGATTTCGCACGTCGAGGATGAGAGGGCTACGATCGCACATCGTTTTGCGCAGCCGGTATGCGGAGGATCTTCTGGCTGAAGCGGTCGGCAATGGGGTTAGGCAGTATTTGATGTTGGGCGCTGGCCTAGACTCGTTCCCCTATCGACAACCTCATTGGGCGACAACGTTGCGCATTTTCGAAGTGGACCATGTGGCGAGCCAACGCTCGAAACGCGAACGGTTGACCTTGGCGGGGATAGAAACTCCATCTAACGTCGAGTTTGTTTCTCTTGATTTTGAGACCACCTCCCTACGTGAGCGTTTGGGTAACAGTGGTTTCGATTTTGGAAAGCCTGCATTTTTTTCGTGGCTCGGTGTCATGATGTACCTAAGGACGAGCACGGTTGATGTCGTATTCCGCTTCGTAGCTTCACTCCCACGGTCAAGCGAGATCATTTTTGACTTCGCCTCTCCGACTTCAGAGGTGAAAGAAACGAGCACCGAACCTTCGCACTCGACTGCTGCACTTGCGGCAGCGCAGGGTGAGCCATGGCTTACGCGATTCGAGCCAAATGACCTGGTCTCAAAGTTGCAAGGGTTGGGTTTTTCGAGAGCGTCATTCCTATCAGCTACGGATGCTGATGCTCGATATTTCCGCGATCGCCGAGACGGTCTTCACGGACCGAAGAGAGCCCACATTGCGAACGCTATCCTCTAGTCTGCAAAAGAACGTGGCAAAACCCTTCGACATTGGAGAAACCGGCGATTATGGCGTGCTAAACTTGTTTTCCGTTCGGTATCAGTTGGGATAGGATTCGTTGTTTGTGTAGTAGTAAGTGGTAAATCTTGGGAGTGTTGTGTGTGCCTTAGCTGATGAGAGCATCCTATTTTGGACTGCCAGGCTTTAATTTTTTGTGTGTGCGCACCACTAGGCCTACAATCCACCTCCCCAGAGAATCAAAGGAACACTTGTAAATCCTCAAATACTTTCGTGACCTATCTACTTAATCTCGAGAATTGGAAGGTTTGCTAGCTAAATCGACGATTGCAATCTTACTTGTGGTTGTTATCTCATCTGTAATGCTCTTTCAGAATGTAGAAGGGGTTTTGCACGTTCACGTAGGCGTTCCAGGAGCTCCCATACATGCTGGTTTACCCTTCGTGATCTCGTTTTACACTGACCCAGGGTATAACGGCAAGGCCGTTGTTTTTGTTCGGCCTACTTTCAGCGTTACGCCCATCTGGGAGGCCTCACCGATGAGCATCAGTGGTGGGTTAGACTACGAGGTGAATGTCCCTGGAATAATCACTCCGGGAAGTTACTTTGCGGCAGTCTCGTTCTTGAAAACAGGCGGAGGCTCTACTGAGTTAGGAGAGAAACTTTTTTCAGTGGTTGGATCGGCATCTGTATCTACGGACTGGGCGATCCAGTCAGTCTCACTAACTCCTTCTATCCCTCAAGTTGGTGACTCCGTAACTTTCAGCGCGGTGTTTGTTGCACTCTCGACATCGGGTTCATATCCGCAGATTGTTAATGTGGAATGCACAATTGATGGTGCTTCGTGGGGAGGGGGTTCCCTCTCCTACCCTGGACCAACTGGCAACCCCGGCTAGTGTAAACACGCAGACGCCGTGGTTCGGCAACGCTAGGAACACACACGTTAACCTGGTCGGTTTCGACGATTAACGATCCGAACCCCAGCAATAACGTAATGAGCACCACGTTCACTGTCGGACCAGCAGTACCAACGACAACGCAACCGGTAGCGCAATTTGATTTTTCATTATCCACTTCACCCACCCAGCAGAGCGCCACTCCTGGTGGGAGCGCAAGCTACACTGTCGCCGTGAACCCGGTAACAGGGCCACAGCAGAGTGTTGCTCTCAGCGTGTCAGGGTTACCGGCGGTGTGTCCGCGTCATTTAACCCAACCTCAGGAACACCTCCATTTACTTCAGCACTAAGTGTTACTGTGGCGTCCTCAGTCTCGCCTGGAACGTTCACGCTAACCATCGTTGGGAGTGGAGGTGGGGTAACCCATACAGCCTCCGTAACTCTCATCGTTTCGGCTGCCCCTGATTTTGCAATTAGTGTGAGTCCCCCCTCTCAGAGTGTGCTTCAGGGACAGACGACATCGTACTCCGTGAGCGTTACCGCCCTCAACGGCTTCAACTCGCAGGTTTCATTGTCCGTCTCAGGATTGCCTTCGGGCGCCAGCGGAGTCTTCAGCAGTCCCTCCGGAACTCCAAACTTCGCTTCGACGCTCACGGTTACATTGCCAAGCGATGTACCAACTGGTTCGTATACGTTGACGGTAACCGGGAGTGGAGGAGGATTAACTCATGTCGGCAACCTAGTCCTAGCAGTTAACGCAGCAACAGCAACGCAAACCTCAACCTCCTCAACTCAAACATCAAGCGACCTGATGAGTGTGATCCAGCAAAACCAACTCCTCATACTTGCAGGCATGGTCTTGTTGGCCGTCGTCATCATTGTGGTCGCGTTGCGGAGTCGACGAAAATCAACCCCCACCCAACCAACGAAAACACCCCTAACACCTGGAATGGTTTACTGCGGAAAATGCGGAACAGAAAATCCCGACGCCAACGACTTCTGCATAAAGTGCGGCGCCAAACTACACTAAGATTAAACCACTCACGTTAAGTTCATTGCAGTTTTGCGTCGAATTCTTCGACGCAGAGCCAGTCATTACCATTCCGTATCTTCAGTCAGAAAACAAGCGTTATCGTTTTAATCTGTGTGTACCTTAGCTGGTGAGAGCGTCGTAATTTGAACCGTTAGGCATTGATTCTTTTTTTTGTGTGTGTGTCGTAGCTGGTGAGAGCGCCTAAATTTGAACTGTGATTCATACGTAGTAAAGTGCTTCTCACACGCCTTTACTGCTGGTTAGTTCAGGCACGACTTATCTGACAATCAGGACTGGACATGAGGCGTTTCTGGACACTGTGTGTGCGACGCTCCCCAGAAGAAGGTCTCGCAGTTCACTCTCTCCCATAGCCCCTAATGCTATCAGATCGAATCTTTCATCCCTAGCCAATTCTACAATCCTGTGGGCAGGATTACCGTAAACAGTCTCCAGGCGCGTAGATGCTCTGACTCCAGACTTCTCTGCCTGGCGCTTGAAATTGGCCAGATACTCCTCACCTGCCTTCAGAAAGGATGTTGGATCTACTCCGACTGCGACTCCTGTAGGAACTGTAATCACATGAAGAATAGTGACTCTTGCCTCTAGCTTCTTAGCCAATCCGCATGAGAAGGCTACAACCTTCCTAGCAGCCTTTGACGTATCGATGGACACTAGTATCTTCATACTCCGACACCATCAAAACCGTCACGCCTATTAGTATTTAAAAGCGCCGCGCAGCTGAGCATCATCATACTCTGCCTCTGACAAGCGATGTTAAGATGCCTAAGGCCGCCATGAATCCTGAGACGTAGAATGCTCGGCGGATACCCTCCACAAACGCTTCAACAGTAACCATCCCAGTTCCGCTTTCAAACCCGGCAATCAACTGCGTAAGAAGCTCAGAAGGTACCGCGGTGACATCGACAGCCCCCCTCAACGCCAAACTCAAGGACTGACCCATGAGTCAACACCATTTGTTCTTGAGTCGTCTATGCGTACGCCGCTAGAAATCTGCAAGTCCAGAGACAGCAAGCGCGCTTACCAAATTCAGCAAGAAGGCTCCCTGCTTTAGGCAGGGGTGTGTCAAGTGGGCAGTCAATGTGGTGACGATGGTATATCAGAATTCCTCGTAGTGTAGTACGTCCTTCAGCTCGCGTTTCTTCTTCCTGATATCTGGTTCATCAGAATAGCCTGCTGCGATAAGGGCGACCAGTTTGTAGCCTTCGGGAACTGCTAAGAGTTCTCGTATGGTATTAGCGTATGACGTCTTGTCTCCGGCAACCCAACAGGTCCCCAGGTTAAGGGCGGTTGCTGCAACCAAGATATTCTCAACTGCAGCACTCCCATCTTCAAGATAGAATGGGGTCTCCTTGCAGAATACGGCGATGCACAGGGGTGCTTCAGCGATATGCTTGCCATAGTCCGCTGCGTCAGCTATTTTTCTGCGGGTTTCCTGACGTGTAACTGCCACGAATTCCCACGGTTGAATATTGACTGCTGACGCAGCTAATCTTCCAGCGTCTACGAGTTTCTCAATTATTTCTTTGGATAGAGGAGTGGATCGGTACTTCCTAATGCTTCTTCGCTTTTGTATTGCTTCCAGTGCGTCCAAGTGCAACACCGCTGAGGATTGACACAACAGCAGAGATATAAAAATGATGAATCTTGTATCTCAGCCTTCACGGCTAGGCGGGGAGACCAAAGGTTTTGAAGCGCCGGCCATGAGTCTAGACTAGGCCTGCCCTTCGGTATCTGTATTCGATGTTACATGAACCTTCCATCGAAACCATGCATGGACCAACTGGATGCTCCGGAGTACAGGCCTTACCAAAAAGGGCACATTCCTGTGGTTCCATCAATCCTCTGAGTACTCTATCACAACCGCATCCCACAGGTTCAACAAAATCCTTCTCAAGAACCGCCTTCAAGTCGTCAGCATACTTCTCTTCGGCATCGAATGAAGCAAACTCGCTCTTCGATTTCATCCTGGAGTCCGGTATCGTGGGGAACCCCCGCCATTTCGAGTCAGAAGGCTCAAAGACTTGTGACATAACTTCTAGAGCTTTGAGGTTTCCTTCTTTTCTTACGGTCCTCTTGTACTCGTTCTCAACAATCGATTTGGAGGCTTGGACCTGCCTCGCTATCATATAGACAGCCATCAATACATCCAATGGCTCGAAACCTGCGACGACTTGGGGTAGCTTGTACCTCTTGGAGATCTCCTCATAGGGTCTTGTCCCGATTATGGTGCTGACGTGACCGGGCTCTATGATGCCTTGCAGTTTGAGTTCACCCATACCAAGCAACGCCTCCAGAGCCGGAGGCAGATATCTGTGGCAGCTGATTATGGAGAAGTTCTTCGGAGGATCACCAAGCAGGGTCACCGCGGTACTCGGAGCCGTGGTCTCAAACCCTATAGCAACAAAAACTACCTCATCCTCAGCCTGCTCAGCAATCTTCACCGCATCTGTAATGCTATATACAATTCTAACCCTAGCACCTTCCGAGCGTGCATCCGCAAGAGATCCTGAGGCTCCTGGAACCCGGAGCATATCCCCGTAAGTCGCTATGACTTTCCCGCATCTAGCAAGCGTAACCACTTCTTCAATCTCAGCGGTCGTGGTTACGCAGACAGGGCATCCCGGGCCTTGTCTTATGTTCACACCGCATTTCTCAAGCAACGCGTCTAATCCGTAGCGGACGATCGTGTCTTGATGGGTGCCGCAGACATGCATCAGGGTCAAGCTGAGTTTCATCGATGCTAACCGCTCAAGGATCCTGTTCGCAGTAGTTCGATCTCTGAATTGAAGCATTGTTCAGTCCTCGATTTGAGAATGGGTTGATGCGGAACAAAGGTGCGGGACGAAGATTAGTCACATTTAACTTTTGAAATTACTGCATAACGCCGTTATTTAATCTCGTGGTTCAAGGGCATCAGGCCACATAATCGATGTCAGAGTCCAACACAGAGTATACGCGCGTTTTAGAACAATTTTGTCTCAATCCTCTTTATAGGAAGCTTTTCCGAGAGAACCGCACTGCGCTTCTCAATGAACTCGTGATGAACAATGACGAAGCACAAGTAGGGTGGGTAGAGCACAGTTGCGATCTCGACGAGGTCCAGCAAGGCATCTAAAGGTGAATTCAGGTGAAACAGCCCAGTAATTCCGATAGCTGCAGCGAGTAGAGGGAAGAGAGTACCCACGCTGGTGCCAAACATACGGACCTCACCTGTCTTCATATTGTAGATCTTTACGCCTAGATCATCCAAGGTCCAGACTACTGCCAGAAATATGGAAACTAACGCACTTCCTATCAGAAAAAGAGATGCGTGAGCAAGAAGGGCAGCCATAGCTGGTCCAATTGAAACCTCTAGCAGGTTTAGAAATTTCTCCGCAAAAAGTAAGGAGAGAGCGATCCCTTGGAGAGGTCTGAAAACCCAGTCAACAGCCTTGCTGAATTCTTCATGAGGAATTGTCAAGGCTCTGACAAGCTGAACAGGAGACTTTTCATTCTTTCCTAACCTTCCTACCAGAGCTAGAAATTTGGGAACGGCAAGAATGGGCAGAATAACGATTATGGTCACGATAACGAATCTTGTCGGAATGCCTCTGATAGAGTGAGTGAGAAACAACCCTTCTGGATGCCCCGTAACAAAGGAGACAAATAAAGTCAGTCCCAATACGAATATTGATGGTGAAACCGCCGTCACCAACTTCAAGGCCTTATCACCTTATACATCTTTGACTTGTTAGCTCGGTTATGCCTCGCACGGAGCTTATAGATGAATAGATTCGAAGCGAATGCAATATCAGAATCTTTGATGAGATCGTCTGACACTTGATATGGCGCACGCATAATTCATCTCAAAACGGCTGGTCCTGGGCATGGCAGAGTTCTCCTTCAACTAAATCATAGTTAACGCTATAATATTAATTCTAAAAAGAGAGCGAATTGGTAGCCGAAAAGGTCAGCTTCATGAATTGATAGAGCGGTCACGTCGTGCTATGGAGAGATCTGATTCGTCTTCAATTTTACCGATTTGATGTAGCAGTCTCTTCCGGCAATCAAGTCAACCGCCCCTCCACATCTGGGACATTCAAGCGTTGGGAAAAGAAGATGATACTCAGGCTCCTCCTTGAATTGAATCGGTCCTTCGAACTTGCATTTCTCGCAACGCACCCTCCCTTCCTGCTTCTCTATTGTGAGCCTTGAATGCTGAAGGATTGTGTCCTTGGTCAGAAGTCGATAGCAGTAACGAAGTTGCTCCAACCCTAGCATAGTGAACTCTCCAACAACTAAGTTAACCTGCAAGATTGAGCTGGCGTTCCTCTTCTTAGCCTCAGCCAGAGCCGTTTCGACTACGCTGCTTGCCATAGAGAGCTCATGCATAGAAGCCAGCCAACATTCAATAATTCCCTGTCAGTTGTCAAGCTGCAAAGCTTGGATAACATTTTCAATACCCTGATTTCTTCTACAGCTTGTCCCAACAACTTTCGCTCTTGGATTGATCTTCACAACGTCATCTCGGAGCTTTTCAAATCTGACGCCCATCGCCTCAGCCAAGTCGAGTTTGTTTATGACGACGACGTCAGCCTCCATGAAGATGAAGGGGTGTTTCAGAACCATGTACGGGCCTTCGGTCACACTTATCATGACAATCCTCTTGTCAGAGCCGAGCCTGAACTCTCCTGGACAGATCAGGTTCCCAACATTCTCTATTAGGATTAGGTTCACCCGGTCCAGGTTCAGATCTGCAAGGGCTTTGGCGACCAGATTGGCATCCAGATGACACTCCTTTCCAGTGTTTATTTGGACGACCTCGACGCCGTGTTTTGCAACCCTATCGGCGTCAATGGTTGTCGTCAAATCACCATTCAAGACAGCTATCTTACGTCTGTCTTTCAGTTTTTCAGCCATATTCTCAATTAGAGAAGTCTTTCCCGAGCCGATGGAGCCCATGATATCTATGGCTTTGATGCCGTGCTTTTGAAGAAGTTGATGGTTCTTTGCCGCCGTTTCTGCATTGTCTTTGAGTATACTTTCTTCTAGCTCGACATCGAAAACTTCGCCTTCGTTATGTTTGATCAGCCGAGTCATTGCGTTCACGCTAGTAGACACTACTTACTTTGAAAGAATAGCTCATCTCACTAAGCATTATTGGAGGCTTAAAATCTCCTCCCACAGCTTCAGAGTCTCCTTGGCCGCTTCCTCGTCGAGGATTTCAATTGCAAATCCGGCATGGACTATCACGTACTGTCCTACCTTCACATCTACAAGTGAGATGTTGACCTCTCGTTTTGTTCCCTCCCCAAAGTCGACATACGCCATTGAACCGTCTATGCTCGTAATCCTTCCGGGTATTGCGAGACACATTCCTATAGATGCACTCACTTAGAATCTGTTGCTGAGAAAACATCGCGGCCGTAGACTGCCGTTATTGCCTTAAGGATATGACCTGAGGTTTCACCGAGCTGGGATGAGTCTTCCGCCGGCGCAGATATAAACTGTTCTCCACCCATTCCTGAATTACGACGACTTACTAACTGCGAAGACTGTCAAGTAGCTTCGGCTGCAACTATGGCCTGACCCAAGGATATTCCTCCATCGCCAGGAGGGACTTTATCGTGAGACAAAAAGACCAGCCCATTCGCTTCAACCACTGACCGGATGATGTTGGAGATATCCTCGTTAACCGCAACTCCCCCAGTGAATCCAACGGCTGAGATATCCTCGCTTAAGGCATATTCTACAGATATCTTTGCAAGAGATCTGGCAAGATACGACTGTGCCGAGAAAGCTAAGTCGGGGATAGAGACCTTGCCAAGATTTGAGTAGAGCTGCTCCAGCAGGAAGGTTGTATCCACGACGTTACCGTCTATCTTCGCGTCCAGTTTCAACGCATCATTACCGTATGATGCTACCGCCTCCAGTTTCATAGCCGGCTCTCCTTCGTATGTTCTCTCGTTGCATATTCCCAAGATGCAGGATATTGCGTCGAGAACCCTTCCGCAACTAGAGGTGGTTTGTATTCTGGCGGCCTCAAGCTGTTTCGTTATCAGGTCTACCTCTGCCCTGCCGTGAGGAAGATGTTCAACCTCTTTCAACAGGAAAGAGTGGGCATCGATGTAACGACGAAGGATTCCGGCAACCATTCTAATGGGGTATCTTGTTGCGAGATCGCCGCCGACCATCGGTTGATCTTTAAGGTGACCGATCCTTTTGTAGCTCTTAATGTTCGAGTAAAGTATCTCTCCTCCCCATGCGTCTCCGTTAGGACCATAGCCGTATCCGTCGCAGACTATTCCCACGGCTTCATTTATCCCGTTTTCAAGCAACAGCTTGGATAGGTGAGCGTGGTGATGCTGGACCTGAACAACTGGTATGCGCCACTGATCTGCGAGACGTTTAGCTAGGAATGTTGTATTGAACTTCGGGTGTAGGTCACAAGCGATGGTGGTTGGCTCTGCTTTGGTAAGGCCTAACAAATGCTGGATGACTTCTTCCAGAAACTTCAGGGTCTCAGGAGTCTCCACATCGCCGATGTGTTGTGAAAGAAAAGCCTGTTGATTAACCAAAACGCAGCATGTAGCATTCAGTTCAGCGCCCAGTGCAAGGATATCTCTTGAACAAGCCGTCTTCAAGGCTAGGGGGGCTGGCGCATATCCCCTTGAACGCCTGATGAAGGACTTGTTCTGACCCATTGCTCGAAGGACGGTGTCATCACACCTCTGCTCTATACGCCTATTATGGAAGAGGAAATAATCGACGACATTTCCTAATTGCTTGAGAGCAATATCATCTTCAATTATTATTGGTTCGTTAGGGGGATTTGCACTCGTCATGACCAGGGCGGGTTCCTTCGTCGAGTCGAATAGCAGGTGATGGAGACCTGAATATGGTAACATCACGCCTACAGTGTGGAGCCCTGGTGAGACCAGTTCAGATAGGGAATAATTCGCGCTCTTCCTCAAGAGAACGATCGGCTTTGCATATGATTCAAGGAGCTCAGTTTCAAAATCGTTGACTTCAGCAAATGATCTTGTTGTCCTTAGGTCGCGAGCCATGATGGCGAAGGGTTTTGTCCTGCGCTCTTTGGCCGCCCTAAGTCGGGATAGAGGTTTCGGTTTTGTTGTGGGGCAGACTAGGTGGAAGCCTCCGTTTCCCTTGATTGCCAGGATACACCCTTCGTCAAGGAGCCTTCCTGCGTCAGCAGCGGGGTCTCTGCTCGCTATACGCTTCCCCATATTGTTTGTGATAATGAGCCGTGGGCCACATCTCGGGCAGGCATTTGTCTGTGCATGAAATCGGCGGTCGGCGGGAGAAGTATACTCTATCTCGCAGCTGCGGCACATCTTGAACTCGTCCATGCTGGTGTTGACCCTGTCGTATGGGAGGCTTCGAATTGTAGTGTACCTTGGTCCGCAGTTTGTGCAGGTTATGAAGAAGTACTTGTACCTCGAGTTTTTCTTATCGCTCATCTCTCGAAGGCACTCAACACAGATCGAGATGTCTGGAGGGATTGTGGACCCCTTTTCGTTTCCTCCTTTGAAGCTCTCTTTGATCTTGAAGTGTGAGCAGCCTGTCTCTCGATCCTGATAGGACACTATCAAGTCACGTATCTCGGCAAAAGGTGGTTTTCTTGTTCTCAGTTCGTTGACAAATTTTTCAAGCTGAGGTTTTTTTCCCTCAGCTTCTATTCTTACTCCGGCGTCGCCACGGTTCTGGACAAAACCACATAGCCCATTCTCTGTGGCAAGCCGGTAGACGAAAGGTCTGAAGCCAACCCCTTGAACAATACCCTTTACCAGTATGTCAGCTAGCAATTGGATTTCATCCTAGGACAGGTAGAGGTGGCTTTGACGTGAGGAGGCTGTCTTATCGTCTTCGCCCAGGAACGAGCAGATGGGCTGCAAGATACTTTTACTCGGCCTTTGAAGAGAAGAGTATGGCTGCTATTTTTGGCTCTAGACTTTTCCTTTCCCTTTCAAGGATTGAACCTAACGTGTTATCGATCTTCGTCTTCTTATCGGCTGATTGAACAATGACTCCGCCTATAGCCGAGATCGTCTCTTCTGACATGTCCAGAGTTGATTCGACACCCAAGCTAGAGCTAATCTTCTTCGATATTTCTTCAAGGGGCAGTCTTAACTGCATATCTTTTTTGTTAAGGAGCAGTTCGAGTTTCCCTCCCCCGGCCGCCGCGGCCGCATCCTCTATGAGTCGTTCCAGCATCGGCCTGTAACTCTCTTCATTGGTGAAGGATTGGAGCCTCTCCTGAGCTTTCTTGAAGACAACATCTAGAATCTTCTGTTTCTCTGATAGTATTATCCATCGTGACTTGATTACGGCGTCGACGGACTCTCGATGGATTATGTTTTCTGTTTCAGCCTTGGCAGAGCGGAGTATTTCTTGGCAGGCCTTCTGAGCGTTCTCCTGCACTTCTCTCCTTTTTTCCTCAAGAGCCTTTTCTGATGAGACCTTCGCCTCATTGACTATCACACTTGCCTGTTCCCTTGCATCTTCCTGTATCTTTGAAATGAGTCGGTCTAGAGATTCCTCGGTCAAGGCTCTTTCTCACCAGACGTGATTTCGTGTATGACCAGCTCCACTGCCCTCATCAGTTTCTTCTCGTCAAGATTCCTCAATTTGGCAACTTCGCCTTCGCATTCATCCATAACCCTCTTGGATCTTTCTACTGCCTTCTGTTTGGCTAGTTCCCGTGATTCTTCAGCCTCTTTTCTACAGGAGGCTACGATCTTATCGAAGGTTTCTTGGTCTGATACGTTTATGCTCTCTTTGATCTTGTCCGCTTCGGTTGAAGCCTCTGAGATTTCTTTCCCAGCTTGCTCCTCTGCCTTCAGGATCTTCGCGATGATCTGGTCGACCATGATTATCTTAGTATGCCCACATAACACACGCATAATAGCTTTTCGAAGCATAACTAGTGCACGCGGAGATTGCAAGCCAAGTTTTACCCCTCTCGGACTCCGCTACTTTAGAAAAAATAACTTGGTGAAACCAGAGACTTTATATCAAAAATGATTTGAAACTAAGCCGCAACCTCCGAGTTGGGATCGCAAGCCTTGCTCAAAACTCAATCAATGATTAAGACAAGAGCCTACTTTCATGAACAGTATATCGATAATGTAATTCTTGAGATTGCCAAGGCCGGAATGCTGCATCAGACGGAAGTGCTCACAAGCCTCAAGGGATATGAGCCCCGCGTCAAGCCCATTGAGCCATCCGAGAGACTCTTCAAAGTCACATCGATAATCTCACGTTTGCAATCAGTGTTTTCAGGCCTAAAACTGGATCTTCCGCGAACTTCTGGGAACAATTTGAAAGTGCTTGGGGACGCAGAGATCGATGAAATTGATCGAGGGCTTTTGGAGGTCGAGCAATCGTATTCTGCGATCGCTTCAGAACCGACGAAGCCGGGTCCAGAGACAAAGGTGAAGATAGAACAGCAACTGTCAGAGTTATCGAATAATTGCAAGGGGAAACTTCTAGCTTGGAGACAATGTCTCGATATCACTAGAGTAGTTGAGGAGGCAAAGTCCAAGTGTGCCCGGACCGCCAAAACCATCGCTATTAGCGGATGGATCCCCACAGAAAAGAAGGTGGAATTTGAAGAAGCCCTGAAAAAAGGATCGGATGGCTACTGCGCCACTTCGTATCTACCGCCCTCCAAAGGCGATAGCCATCACCACGAAGAAGTGGAATCTTCCTTCCAGCTTGGAGAGCCTGGAACCGCAATCGAACCAATTGAGGAGAAGTTTGAACCTCCACCAACTTTGACTCGAAATCCGAAGATAACTTTCGTGTACGAGAAAATCGTTACGGGGTTCGGTCTGCCGAACTATTTTGAAGTAGATCCCACCGTCTTCATGTTCATCTCGTTCCCCATCATCTTCGGACTCATGTTTGGGGATGTCGGCCACGGAGCCATCTTTCTTATCCTAAGTCTTTTGCTATATGTCGTTAACCGCAAGGGTATCAAAACGTCTGAGCTCTTCGAGTATATGATAAAAGGGTCTCCTCTTCTGATAATGTGTTCGATAGCCGCGATATTCTTTGGATTCCTTTACGGCGAGCTCTTCGGCTCACCGGAATACTATCATGTTCTTGAGGGGTTTATTCACGGTGCCACCGGCGTCATCATCTCAGAGGTTGTGAGATCAGCATCGCATTCTATTGAGACTTTTCTCTCGGGGGTCGCAGGCTTCTCGGTACCTGTTCCTTTTCCATTCAGCCCATTCGAGAAACCCATGTTGCTTCTTCTGGTCTCCCTTTACGTTGCCATTATTCAGATAACCTTCGGGTTGGTCCTCGGATTGATCAATCAGATAAGAAAAGGAGACTATCGCGAAGCGATTATTGGCCCGGGCCTATGGCTCTGGTTCTATTTGAGTTGCGCATATCTATTCCTCAGGTTCAAGTCAGGTCTCTTCACAGTAGCCCTTCAACGTGCTGATATCCTCGGAATTTACATAGCGTTGCCGGCCATCGTCATGGTACTTGCAAGGACAGGCTTGCACGGCATGGATGGCTTTGGACATGCTCTCGAATCTCTAATATCGTCACTCTCAAATTCAATATCATATGCCCGAATTCTGGCATTGGCTTTGACGCATGGGGCTTTCAGCAAGATCCTTCTGATGTTCCTAGGATTAGGGTCTGCCTTGGCCATAGTTGGCGTTGTAATGTGGGGAATGTTCACTTTCCTTTTGATACTTTGCTTTGAAGGACTGTTGTCCTTTATCCAGACTCTCAGGTTGCATTGGGTTGAGTGGTTTCTAAAATTCTACACCGGAGACGGTTACGCGTATGAACCCCTGAGATTCAGCTAAGTCACACCAGTTGCCATCTAGCGTAACTTCTAGTTAGGAGAACCATCTGGAGAGCCTAGACTGGGTACTGGTAAGTCTTCACGCCATCATTATCATGAAGGCGATGACCAGACCGTAGATCGCTATAGCTTCTATGAAGACTATGTAGATCAGTGATTTGCTGAAGGTCTCGGGCTTTTCAGCCATGGCTCCAATGGCGGCGGCACTTGCTGTGCCCATGCCTACCCCAGCTCCCAAACCAGCAAGACCGATGGCCATTCCCGCACCAATCAGCTTGAAGCCTGATGCCGCAGCTTCACTTGTACCACCTTGGGCGTAAACAAGACCCGTGACTGCAAGAGCCACTCCAGCAGTGAGAAAGAGCAATGCGAAGAGCTTGTGTAATTTCAAGAGCTAAACCCCAAATTGTAGGCTCTAGATTCTCTTGTACCTCTTTAAAAGATTATTGCCACACTCAGAGTTGTATTCTGTCCAGACAGCGACGTAGATCTCTTCGGAGAATTGTTCATTATACATCCTCCGTCTTAATCGTGAGCTTCTGTTGAGGGGGATAAGAGAAGACCACGGAGAACTTGAGGATTGATCTTGTCTCTTTTTCCCAGAAATATTGTACGGATGTCCAGAGCTTCATAGTATTTTAGATTGAGAAAGGCCAGAAGTGGTCCGACACCGAATGGGTAACCTGTGAAGGTCCGGGAGCATCTTTCTGCAAAGTAGCGTTTAAGCGCGACTTCGAAGGGCACCAGAGTTCGTTTTTGCTCACATTCGGCTGTGATGTTGGAAATGATGTTTCCGTAATAACCTGCGGATAAGGTCCGCAGTGCGTCCCCCGTTGACGTGGCCTCGACAGCAGCGTCTGCCTCTTGTCCCAATTTGTATCTTATCGGAATTAGCAGATCTCGGAGGATGGAAAAGGGCACCCCTAGTGGTTTGCCTCGCAAAATTAAGCTCATGTTCGTAGCATCGATATCAGTCCCGATCATGTCTCGTACGGCGTCTTTGTCCCAGTTGTCGAGTTTACTGACAATACTCCACAGATAATCTAGATGGTAACTATCGACAGCCATCTCTGCCGGAAGGGCAGAACCTACCTTCTCACACTCTGCAAGCCTATCGAGGACTATCGCCTTTATCTTAGGGTCATCTATCTCTGTGAATAGTTGACGAAGATCCTTTGTTTTCAGGAGTTTCAGGACGTATTCGCGAGTGTATCTTCCAATTGGAGTGACCAGCCGAGTGGATTCCTCTGAAGGTGCCCCTGCCTTTACCATACGCATAATGATCTTTAGGCATGAAAATTCATGGCGGAGGTAAGTCACCTCCAGTAGCTGGTTGGCTTGCTCAGTTGTACGGGCGTTCCGCAATTCTCTCAGAATGTGGTAGTAATCTTCAAAGATGACTGAATCGATATCGGCCAGATTCAGAGCCTTTCCCGAAAACTTTGATAGATGTGTGGAATAGACCGTATCACCTAAGCCGCGAAGCACATCCTGATCATCTTTAGCTTTCAACAATGTATCATATTGTTGACCAGATAGCAAGTGAGATCTCAATGCTCTGACGTAGGCGATTGCATAGGCGTAGTTGTCAGCTCGGGTCATAGACTCATAACCTTTCCTTTGAAGATGTCTACTTTTGAAAGACAGCGCGGCATTAGTGATGTCTGACCTATATTTCAATTACTTTGCGATGGCCTTCTATAGTAATTAGGAATAGCCAGGCATTATCTATGCTACCTTCGTATGTGTTGTTTTGTTGTTTTGAATGTCTACCTGGTTCTGTTAGTGGTTTGAGCTATCGTATTCTGGCCCAGCCTCCGTCCTGCATTTTTTCGTTCCGATTGTATTTCTATTCTTTTAAGTCTTCTTAGCCTTACCATGATTGTTCTATGGCTGAATGGCTCTGTCACGCATGTTGGACCGTGACGGAGAGATAATGCACTTCTATGTGCTGGAGGAGAATGTCTCAGATACGGATAGGATCCTGAAGAGACTTTGTTTCCTGAAACATTTCTTTATTGCCCGAAATGTGGGCGAGTCCTAGTTGAAGCATCTACTTCCCCAAATCTGACAGTTATCTGTGACTCTTGCGGGTGGCTCTTAGAAGAGGCTGCAGCCTGACCCTATTTCCATGCTAACATACAAGTTTCCACGTTGACCTTTCCCCAAATCTTAGCGCCATATTGAACTGCTAGCGCTTACGAAAAGCAAATAGTCGACCGCGCCCAAAGATGTCTTAGCAGATAGTTGGATGGATGCTTGGAGTGAGTCAACGACCAGAAACGAGCAAGGCTTTTTGGTATCTGGGAGTAACAGCAACAATACCAATAATGGCTTTCGCCGGCTACGTCATTGGGAGACAATATCATCATGAAATCCTTGGTGCCCTTGCCGGCACACTCCTCGGAACTTTTCTCGTCTGGATCGATATGCTGAGACTCTCTGGACTTATGTCGGGAAAAAAGAAGATGTGGACAACTTGGATATCTTAAGGCCTACAGGCAATTACGAATACGTCAATGCGTTAGTTAGAGGCCAAATAGGAAATCTGCTAAAACTCCATGACTACGAAGCCATCTTAGGCTGCACACGACCCAGTGATCTGATTCACGTTCTGAAGAAGACGCCCTACGGCGAGCTTCTTCAGAAGACTGAAAACAGCAGCTTCACAACGTTGAAGGAGTCTCTGACATCGACGATTTCTAAGACTTTGGACACCCTCATTGCGTCATGTCCAGACAATGCAAAGACCCTTCTTCAAGAGTACAGGCTTCTACTGGAATCGAAAAGCATTGTCAACTCATTGGCCACAATGATCGGTGAAGATGTAATTGCTGACGCGGGCGTTGTGCCTCTAGGAGCCCTCCCCACCACATATTACCAGCAATCGGAGTTGTCAAATGAAGAACAAATCAGGACTCTTCAGACTCTCGGTCTGGACGCTGTAATCTCGGAATCACTGGAGCTAGCAAGAAGCTACAAGTGTATGGCTCCGTTACTAAGAATAATCACGTTTTGCGCCACGAGATTCTGGAATATCATTCCAGAAATCTCTTCTCAAGATCAAACCTCGCTGACAAGACTGATCACCTCAGCCATCGATGGAGCTAACCTAGAGATAATAATCACAAGCTTGCTATGCCGATTAGAACCTCAAATATTCAGCAGCTGGCTTAGTGAAGAAAACCTCCGCCAAGTTGCCCTAAGAACCAGAAATATCGATCAACTGATGATTTGGGTAGCCAATAGTCGTTATGGACCTTGTGCTAAAGAAGAGTCGGAAGGGGGAATAGAAGACATGAAGTACGGACTCTCCTACTGCATGATGTCACGTGAAGCTCACTCGACTCTCGCTGGATACCCCTTCAGAGCCTCCACAATTGCTTCGGGAATGGTAATGAAGCTACTTGAGATACGAAACATCAGGCTCGCAATTGCTGGGGCATCAGGAGAACTGAAAAGGGCGGTTGCGTTGAGGCTAATGATTATGCCCTAGTAAGCGTAGAGCCGTCCATACGGCCTCTCAGAACTCGGCGATATCTTGGAGAACTTAAGACTCAATAGCGCTTTTGAATCGTAGCCGAAGTATTTGCTGAAATCGGTTACCAGTGGACGGAGGATCGAGAGATCATCGTCAGTAAGCTCTTCCACAACAGCCTCTCTTCCGAGATCAGCCACTTTCCCGTGCACATAGATCCTTCCACCGTGCATTCCAGTCCCGACATGTAATGATCTATGAACTTGACCTTCTTCCAGATTTAAGCCCAACAGGACTATTATCCCGCCCGCCATGTACTCTGCCAAGAAGTCACCGGCGGTACCTCCTATTACCATTGAGGGCCTCTGGTCGCCGTACTCTTTCATGTGAATTCCAGCTCTGTATCCTACGTTGCCTTGTATGAAGAGTCTGCCGCCCCGCATAGCGTATCCAGGGATGTCTCCTGCCGACCCATGCACTATGATCTCGCCGCTGTTCATTGTGTTCCCGCATCCATCTTGGGCGTTGCCATAGACGTGAATTCTAGGACCGTCCATGAATGCCCCAAGGTCGTTCCCGGGAGTTCCCGATATAGAGATTTCAAAATTGCCCTTGAGGGAAGTACCGATGTACCTCTGACCGTAGATATTGTGAAGTTCAATCGTCCGAAGGTTGGCTCTCGCGATTTCTCGAAGTCTGTTGTTCAAGTCCTTGTAGTGTAGGCCTGCAGCATCTAGCCTCGCAACTCCATTCGTGATGCTGCATCGCGGTAACGCACATATTCGCGCTAGATCTACAGGGTTGAGTTCTGTTCTCATCGGCACCTGCATCTTCGTTTCCTCGATCATTAGTCACCCGCCAACCTGACACCAAGAACTTTGAGTTCTCCCTCTGTCAAACCGACGCCTCTTAGGGCTAGCCTATTTCCTCTTAGACTATCAACAGCGTTGATTCCCATCCCGCCCATCATCTCTTTGATCTCCAAGCTCCAGCTTGTCAGAAGATTGAGGAGTCTCTCCGTGGCGATATCGGGGTTGATCCTCTTGGCTATGTACGGATCCATTGTTGCTATGCCCCATGGGCACTTTCCTGTGTGGCATTTCTGGCATACTGTGCATCCCATGGAGACCAACGCCGCTGTGGCTATGTAGACGGCGTCCGCCCCCAAGGCCAAGATCTTCACGACGTCACCGCTGCTTCGTATCCCGCCCGCTGCAATTATTGAGGTCCTATTTCTGATTCCCTCGCTTCTGAGCCGCTGGTCCACACCTGCAATTGCCAACTCGATGGGTATCCCAACATTGTCACGGATCACCTTTGGTGCTGCTCCAGTAGCGCCTCTGACACCGTCTATGGCAACGATATCTGCTCCTGCGCGGACTATTCCGCTTGCAATCGCTGCGACATTGTGGACAGCAGCTATCTTAACCGAAACTGGTTTCTCGTAGTCTGTAGCTTCCTTTAGTGCGTAGATGAGCTGCGACAGGTCCTCGATTGAGTATATGTCATGTTGGGGTGCAGGTGAGAGGGCGTCTGTTCCAACGGGGATCATCCTGGTTCTTGAAATGTCTGCTGTGACTTTTTCCCCTGGAAGGTGTCCGCCAATTCCGGGTTTTGCGCCTTGGCCGATCTTTATTTCCACGGCTGCTCCAACCTCCAAGTAGTCCTTGTGGACGCCAAACCTGCCTGATGCAACTTGAACTATCGTGTTTTTACCGTATTTGTAGAGTCTTCTGTCAAGTCCACCTTCCCCAGTATTGAAATACGTACCAAATTCACTTGCGGCCCTAGCTAGGGCTTCGTGGACGTTGAAGCTGATAGCACCGTAGGACATCGCGGAAAACAATATCGGTGTTTCTAGTCTCAGTTGGGGTGAGAGATTCGTCTTCAAGCTTACGCTGTCAGGTTTTTGGTCAAGCTCAATCTTGTCTGGCTTTGAGCCGAGGTATGTGACGAGTTCCATAGGCTCTCTAAGCGGGTCTATTGAGGGGTTAGTCACTTGGCTGGCGTTGAGTAGAAGCCGGTCGAAGTAGGTGTAGTTTGGTTTGCCGGATCCCATTCCTGTGAGGACTATGCCTCCGGTCTCTGCCTGTTTCTTTAAGTCGTATATCGCATCCTGTGTCCAGTTATAGTTCTCGCGATAAGCAACTGGATTCTTTCTTATTGTTAGTGCGCGGGTCGGACAGAAGACGACGCACCTCTGGCAGTTGACGCATTTCTCGTTATCGCTAACGATGACGTCTTCTTCAGCGTCGTAGCTGTGTGTCTCGTAGGTGCATTGCCTAACACAGACTTTGCAGCGGATACATCTGTTTTGGTCTCGGTCAACGTAATATTCGGGATAGAGATAGCTCTTCAGCATACAGTGACCTCCGGGATAAGAGCTCCCTCAATATCAGTTGATCCCAGCCTGCCTACCACTGGCTCCCCCCCTCTCGGTGCCCAGCACTTGTCCAAAACTGGAGAGACAAGTCTGACAGCAGACTCCTCGGACGATAGATAGAGCCTACTGCCTTTCCTGGCGGCAACTAACGGCCTCAGTTTTATTCTGTCTGTCAAACCCATCATCTCCCCATGTCTTGCGACCACTATTGAGAAGGGCCCGTTCATCAGTAGGGCGGCGTAGGTCTGACGTAGGGCCGTATGGAGTCTTCGCTCTTTCGGGTCCATTCTGTCAATCTCGCTCCAGAGGTGTGGGGCAAGTATCTTTGCAGCAACTTCGATTGGCAGGTGTTGTTTCCTCATGAGTAAGTCGAAGGCGTAAGCTAGAACCTCTGTGTCTGTCTGCATTCTGCAGTCATACCCGAACATCTCAAGATATCTTCTGTTGGCGTCGTAGGACGATATCTCACCGTTATGCACGACAGTCCAGTCCAGAATGTTGAAGGGGTGGGCTCCTCCCCACCATCCAGGGGTGTTTGTGGGAAATCTCCCGTGACATGTCCACAGGTATCCTTGGTATTCTTCGAGCATGAAGAAGTCTGCGACATCTTCGGGATATCCAACGCCTTTGAAGACCGCCATATTCTTCCCGCTTGAGAAGACGAACGCCTTTCCCGTCTCAGTGTTGATCTTCATCACTTTCTCTACGATGTAATCGTCTGGTGGCTGTAGGATGCGGATGTGCTTTGGTTGTACGAAGTATCTCCATATTATTGGCGGGTCGCGAACATTCGCCTCTCTTGATGGGACCTCTTCGCTCTTGATAAGGTCAAACCATCTCTCTAGTTGGGCTTCGACAATCTTCTTTGTCTCTGAATCCAAGTACATTATATGAAGCGCATAATCATCCTCGAATTTTGGATATAACCCGTATACTGCGAACCCTCCTCCCAACCCGTTGCCTCGGTCATGCATGTTGGCAATAGCCTTCACTGGGTCCTTTGATCCGAAACGCTGCCCTGATAGATCCATCATTCCAAATAGGCTGCAAGCATCTACGACTTTGGGATCGTTGTATGGGTTGTTATGCTCCCAGATGCTCATCTCATTCCCTCCTGAGCATCTCACGCCTGATGGACTCGTCAAGATGGAGCAGCCCGAAGTCTTCGGAGATGATCTTCTCTTTCATCGTGCTGACATCAATTTTGTTCTTCAAGAGATCGAAGATTACGCCTGCATTCTCCACTTTACCGATCAGAATCATTCCTACTACAACATTGTTCCGTAACACAATCTTCCTGTATACTCTGTTCTCTCGATGCATATTCGAGAGGATTTCATATTCCTCACCAGATGGCGGGTTCACAATTCCGACTGTGATTACAGGGATGCCGAAGTAGTTCAGGGCGCTCATCTGGGTCCCACCCGGATACTCGACCTTCAGCCCGGCCATGTTCGAGCCTGCAACCCTGCCGCCTACATATGCAAGTGGCCATAACGGAAGAACCCTAGAATCTCCGTAAGTAAAGTCGTAGGCCTCAGCTGCATCTCCACAAGAGTAGATGTCGGGAGCCGATGTTGCCATAGATCGGTCCACGACGACTCCGCGATTGATCTTAATTTGGTCTGGGTTGATTATCTCGACCCTCGGGGTCACCCCTATAGCAAATACCACCAGATCGGAGGCCAACTCGGTCCCGTCATCCAAAATGACCCCCCCAACCTGCGCGTCGGAGTCTTTTCTTCCAAGAATCTTTGCCACATAATGCCCTGTGATTATCTTGACACCTGCTTGTTCTACTACCTCTGTCATTAGGGTAGATCCTTCGGAATCCAAGATTAGACTGAGGATTCTATCCTTCAACTCAACTACCGTTACATTCTTTCGGAGTTTTACCAGAGCCTCTGTAAGACTGACTCCAATCAATCCTCCACCTACAACAACAACTTTGTCTGCACCTGACAGCTTCTCTTCCAAGATCTGAGCGTCAGTAAGGCTTGTGAATGTGTAGACTCCTTTCTTATCTGCCCCATCTGTCTTGGGGATTATTGGTTTTCCACCGGTGGCTATGAGAAGCTTCTCGAAACCAATCCTGCCCTCGTCTTCCAAGATGACCTGTCTGGAAGGAGCATCGATTTTGACGACCTTCTTTCCACCTATGATGTTGACGGAATTATCTTCCCAGAACTTCAACGGACGGTAGATTATCTCGGGCAGTTTCTTTCCTTCTCCCAAGTATTCGGAGATCATGGGTTTGGAGTATTGAGGTGTAGGTTCATCCGATATGACTGCGATAGGCTCTGTCTTGTCGATTGCCCGTATAGCTTCGACCGCCCCAATGCCGCCGGCAGAACCGCCTATAATGACGTATTTGAATTTCATGGCGCTACCTCTTGGAATACCAGAGCCCTGTTAGGACAATTCTGAACGCAGACAGGTATCTCGACGCCAATGCAAAGATCGCATTTGGAAGCCACTTTGTGCGTCTTCAAGTCCGGAACTATTGCTCCCACGGGGCAGACCATCACGCATGTCCAGCAGCCGATGCACTTGTCTTTATCATGTGTAACAATACCTGAGGATGGATCCCGACTCATAGCGCCCGTAAGGCAGGAGTAGACGCAGGCGGGCTCCTTACAGTGCCTGCATTGAACAGCAAATGAGACAGGCCCCTGCTCTTGGACTCTTACCCGGCTTGGCTCAGGAGTCTCTTTTCTGTGGGCTTTCACTATATCCTTCGATCTGGAGTGCTGAGTAACGCATCGAACCTCACAGAGTCGACAACCGATGCAGTGGTCTTCTATTGCGTATATTCTCTTCAAAACCTGCCACCTGATGAATGAGTGCTTGTCCTTTATGGCTGCAGCACCTTACTGACTGAACACCTGTGAAGATCAAGGATATATATCATAATTATATTCTAAAGTATCTTTTTATGGCAGAAATGATATAATAGCAAAGAGGAGATGGCTATGTCCAACAAACGTCTTTCCCTAGAAGTACCTACTATGCTACATGATGAACTGAATCTACAATTGTTGAGCAAACTATGTGCCGGTGACGGCCTCAGCATAAACCTCAGCCACCTAGCTAAACGCCTCAGGAGACACCGGAATACCATCCGTGAGCGAGTCAGGGATCTCACAGATCACGGCGTCATTGATAGACCAATCACCCCATTTCTAGCGTTGTACAAGGAACGACCGCTGCTCGTTGCCGTTTACGCGGACTTGCCCGACAATGAACAAGTCAAAAGATGGCTGATCGACGACGCCAACGTTTTCGCGGCATTTCGCATTCGTGAGGGGGAGTATAACATGATGCTATTCGAACTTCACGAGAGCCTGTGGTCCTATCATACGTGGAGAGAGGCCCTCGTCAAAGATGGAAAGATACCCGGTAGAGGTGAGCGAATCCCATCAACTGCAGTATACCTCTCCAACGTTCTTATCGAGAAGTATGAACCGAGCGCACCAGTTCAACTCATCAGAGAGTACTTCTCACAGAAGAGAATACGGGAAATAAATGGATGCCCCCTTGATCAACTCTCACTAGACATACTAACTCGCCTTACCAACGGCGAGGGCATATCAGTCAACGAGAACTCTCTCGCTAAAGAGTTGGGTGTCCACCGTAGAACAGTGAGCGAGAGAATCAGAAAACTCACAGAGGCAGAGATCATACTTGGACCCGTATGCAGATTTCCATCATTCTTCGTGCCCCCCGATTTCATGCTAGTCTTCTCTCTGATAGAGATGCGCAAACCTTCTGAACAATTCATAAGAGATGTCCACTCGGATCCGCATGTCAGCCTAGCCTATAGGGTGAGTGAAGGCCGCTACAACCTGCTGCTTTTCGAAGCCCATCTCAGTCTGGAGGACTATCTCAAATGGGAGTCCTTCTACGGCTCAAAGTATCCGGGTTGTTTTGGATCGATCAAGAACAGCTACCTCTCGCCTAAGATGACCATATCGATAGATCAGCAGAAGGTTTCGCTGGGCGTGATAGCTGAGAAGCTGGCCGAGACCAGGGAAGCGATACAAGAACCATCAAGAAGATCGAGCAATACTTATCTCCAAAGAAGTGCAAGAGCAAGACGGCAACGATGAAGACTCAGAGTTAACAAGACTCAAGATGACTTGAAGGCATTAGACTGAGTTGCCACTTGCACAAGTGCAAGCGGACATGCTAAGCACCAATAGAAGCCCCAACTTGGCTCTGCTACCTTGCACACCCTGCCGTCATAAATACAAGTACTGAAATCTTCTGACTTTTCTCTGGTCGATTCCAGGGTTCAAACCTGTTCGACCTTACCCATTTGTGGCTTGGGCTTTCGAGCCTAAAATGCCTCCATATAAAACTTCAGACCGAATTCCACCTTTCAAAAGCCTTTTGTTAGTATGATCGAATCTCGGATTCTCGTATTTTCGGCTCAGAAATAGGTCAGAAGATCCTAGGGCATTCAATCGTAGAAGGGACTTCCACGATTCACGGATAGAGGTAGAAGTGCGGATAAAAGTTCCTTGCACATACGTGTCTCTTTCTTAACGTTACTCGAGACCTAGGCTTCTAGTTCCAGACTCTTCATGATTTTCATACAACACTGTTACTAAATGGGCAAGTGGGCTAGTAGCCTAACCCATGCTTAATCTGCAATACGTTGTCATTCTACTGCCATTCGTCGTCTTGTTCATCATGACGTTACTTCTCTTGAAGGAAGAAGGTTTCATTACAACAAGAAAACCAATCATCTACGAATACAGCGCTTATCGTTACTGTCCGAAACATAAAACTCCTTACGAGCATGTGCCAAAGCACGGATGGTTCTATTGCAGTCACTGCCGAGAAATCGTAACACTGGAAGACATATGCTAAAGAATCGCTAGCTAGCTCACCTGATAGATCGATTCCATTGTTACACGCACGTGCATCACAACGCGTGAGCCTCACTTGGAGATTTGAAGTTTGACACTTTGTTCGCCACGATTCTGTTTTCCATCCAAGGATAAGGCGATCCTGATGACGACAGTTGCACTTGCTAGGTCTTTGATATGTGTCAACGCCAACACTCTCTGAGTTAGGACCGAGTCTGCAGCGTAGATAGGTCGCGTGTAGTAGAACATGGTTCCATTCAGAGGAAGCGGGTATTTTGGCGATGTTGCAATTGACGCATGACGAATACCTTCATTTCCTAGATCAAAAATGACCGTCACATTGTGACCGACTCCATCATTATGCTTCAGGTCGAACGTGATCTCTGCTGAAGAATCATCGCCGGCTTTTGCCTTCTTTTTCTTGCCATTTATCTTCAGATCAACAATCTCTACAGGCAGAGGAGGTTTCGGAGGCCATATCTGATCTCTTATGTGATTGATATACCCGTATGCAAGAACCGCAAGCACAGAAGTTAATACGGTGACAAGTATCGCTTTTGTTACTACCGACACTGTGAAGGGCTCCTTTTCAGCTCATTAGTACCCTAGAAGAATAAGCCTTTTGAATATTGTAGCGTGCACAATGCACTCAGACAGTTGATGAGGAAGAGCAAACCATTTTTTTCTCTAGCACTCCTGCGCAAGGATCCTGAATTGTGCGTGTAGATGACGGAGGGGAGGCAAATCAAGCGCCTCATCGGAACATCGACCCCACTTGGATTGAGACGGTCGATGATACGCGGTAGCAGTCTGTGCTTCAGTCGCAGTCAAAGCCGCCGTATTCTCATTTGTGGCCGTTGCAGCGCGGGTTCCTGAAGGCCTTCGGTCCTTATTCTGTTGCGGGCTCGTTTTCAGCAGGTTGTTTAACAATGTTCCACAACGTTCATTATGAGCGCTCATCGATCGACGAACATGCAGAAGCACAACAGTAACAAATACGCGGGTGTATGTTGTCCAATGTTGAGAAATGGAACTGGGGACACGACCATTTACGATTCCGCAGATATTATCAGGCTCAAACCCTCGCGTAATATTAAAGGCAAGCGGAGCGCACTCCAATACTTAGAAAGGGGGTCATGAACAATGAAATCATCAGCAGTATTCCTTCTTCTCATCTTATCAACTATAGTTGCATCCAATGTTTTGCAGACAAGCCCTATTCAAGAGGCGGCGACGCAGATCTACACCGGCCCCTATAACAGCTATTCCAGTTACCAAGTAACCATAACTATCTCAGGTTTGCCTTCCCAATATTCTGCCAATATCAAGATCGACGGGAATGGACAAGGAAGTATCCAAGGAGGATCATCAGGAGTCTTCCAAGTGAATAACACACAATCACACGTTTTCCAAGTTGATGATTACGTATCAGGACCAGCAGGGACAAGGTATGCCTGTGCTAATTCCTCTTGGACTCTGCAACAGTCGCAGTCCTCCTACAACCCGTACGGCTACTCCTATCCAGGTGGTGGCTACGGTGGCTACAATCCATACCCTAACTATCCTTACACTAACTATCCTTACAATTACTCCAACTATCCCCCGTACCATCGCAGGACTACTTCTGCCACAACAACAAGTTACACTACTCAGATAACTACGATAACGACCTCAAACGAGATCATAACAAGTACGACCACACCCGCAAGCACTATTACTGAGACGACTACCATAACGCCTTCAAGCGAGTCAACGACTACAACAGCAAGCACAACTAGTCCGACGACTACAATAACTACCTCAAGCGAGTCAACAACTACAGCCACAGGCACAACTACGCCCACGGAAACGATAGCGTCGAACGTATTGACGACAACCTCGGAAGCCTCGAGCGAGTCTATAACGACTACAGCTGCATCTTCAATTCAGGCGTCTACTACACAAGCTTCTACTACACAACCTTCTACAACACAAGCTCCTACAACACAAGCTTATGGGCAAGAAGATAGAGGGATTGTGTATCCCGAGGATACTTCAGAGGATCTTTCACCGGCCAATTATCAGCAATTATACGTGAATCCTGTTCATCAATCTCCCTATGGCTATCTTGAGAACTACTCGTACTACTACCCTAACTATCCCTATAATCCCAACTACCCATACTACTACCCTGGTTACACTGGGGCACCGCAAGCAGCCTCACATACGTTCTCTTACGTGCCCGAGTACAACTTGACTGTGGAGAATCCTGCGGGAGCTTCCATAGATAAGGCGGGATGGCAACAGCAAAATACAGTCCTAACCCTCACCACTCCGCAGACTATCAATACATCAAACCAAGAGAAAGACATCTTCAAAGGCTGGGATGTGGACGGCTCTCAGGTGACTAGTTCTACGGTCACGCTGACGATGAACATGCCACACACTGCTAATGCGACGTACCAAGTTCAATACTATGTTGATGTACAGTCAGGGATTGGTCAGCCTCAAGGATCCGGATGGTATGATCAAGGTTCCACAGCCACGATCTCGGTTGACCCCGCGGTACCGATGTCCGGATTCTGGGGAGCCCTCGGCGGAAGCTATGTCTTTGACGGATGGAGCGGAACAACGGGAAGCGATCTACCAAACCCTACATCCACTGTCACAGTAGACAGTCCTATGACTATAACCGCGGCGTGGCAACCAGACTATTCGACTCCAGGTGTGATTCTAGTGATAGCTATTGCAGCGATAGCGGTGGTCATCATTCTTTCATTCATGCTATCTAGAAGAGGCCTCAAATTTAGAAGAGAGAGCGCGAAGACAGGTCTGGACTCGTTGGATCTCAGATATTCCAGAGGAGAGATAACCAGAAAAGAATACTTGCAAAAGAAGAAGGACATAGAGGGGTCTTGAAAAGCGCGCCCTGATTAGTGCACGTTAGCCTTCATTACGCTTGACACTCTCCCGCCCAAAGACTGGAGATTCTAGCTTCTATTATGTTCATTGGTCGGTGGATCATCGCCTTTCTAGGCTGCCCCTCATCCCATTCCATGCTAGAAGTTCAGGGTATGTCATTACCCTGTTAATGTTCTCGCCTTGACGAGAACTTATATTCAAGACACCGATAACCTCTCTATTACGCGCGCGCTTCGAACTTTTCTTGCCAGAGAGTAGATTTCCTCCGCTGAACGCTATCGATTGCCTCCATCCTTCAAGTCGGATGGTAAACAGGTGATTATGCCGACTTAAGCCACAACGTGCACGTCTCGCCATGTTTCTCCCATGTATCTTCGGAAAGACCCTCTAGCACTATCTTAAGAGTTCACTTCACGTCGACAGTTGCCTGTAGACTAGCCTAGAATCCTATCTAAGCTGCGCTAAATTCAATAATCTGTTCTCTTTCAGGTAAGGAACAACATCATAGACATCTCTTCGCGAACAGAACTTCACATCTTCACCATAGCCTATGCTCTCAAGGTAAACCGCATGAGCGGCCTGCCCTACAACCAGTTCCAAATCGTGTTCAACACTCATCCACGCGAGTCTTGCGGCAATCGCCTCATCATTCATCTGGTGAGTCTTATCTATCAGGTTGGAAACCAAAAGACCTGAACAGAGAAAGTCCTCAAGAAAGATCTCTCCGCGTCGGCTCCCCAAGACAATTGAGATACCCTTCACATCTCTGGAGAGTGTTGAGGCTGCCGCAGAGACTGCCCCCGCATTTATGAACGAACCCACCAGTAAAGACTTGGCGCCTTTCGAAGATTCCAAAGCCGCAGTTCCATTGCTGGTCGTCATGATTATTCTCTTGCCCGAGAGATCTGCTCTCTCAAACTCGGTGGGGGAGTTCCCAAGATGAAATCCTTTAGGCTTGATTCCTTCTCTTTCACCCGCCAGAACTAGTTTCCTATTTCCCTTGTAAAGACGCCTTGCTTCTCCAATTGTCTTAACGGGGATAATCGACTCAGCTCCACAAGCTAAGCCCACTACAGCGGTAGAGCTGAATCTCAGGACATCAACGACTATCACTATGTCTCCTCTGGAACTTGCCTCTCGACCCGCCTCCAGATTTGCCTCAACGCTGATCAACAAATAACTTCCTGAATGTTGAGGACTGGCGACAAGTGACGTTAAAGAAATCTACTACTGCTTAAGAGATGCGTCATTTTGCTAGGGACTTCTTCCATTCCTCAAGTGGGACTGAGTACTGCTTCTCTACCTTGGCCCGATGGAGTGTGTTGACTGCGCAGAAGGGTCTTATCGTGCCGTCAGGCAACCCGTAGTGTATGACGCAGCTTTCAAGTCGTTGTAGATCGAAGTTGTATGGATCCATGAAGTGCATGCAGCCGATCATCACAACCTTCCTCATGAAGCCGCCAAGCGCATCGTAGGTGCCGGTCTTGAGGACAGGCCACATAACTTCCTTAATGAATGAGGCTTTAACATGCCTCACGGCAGCTAGGGTCCTTATCTTGGCTCGGGTCTTGTGGCCTTCAACCAGATCATGGTATACATTATCCATTGTCTTGAAGAACTTGTCCACATTCGCCAACCGGGTTATCGGAACCCAACCTTCCTTCCCCTGCACCATGAAAGTTGCTACACCACACCACGGCACTGTGCTGAATAGAGAGTAGCTCCTCGACTTCATTCTCCCAATTGCTTTTGCTACAGGAATCACAGAGGGCACAGGGAAGAAGTCACTAATTTTTATCAGGCCTGAGGTCTGTTCCTGAATGAGCTCCATGAAGTCGGTAGTGTTTATTCGCATAGCCTCTCGCGCTTTAGTGTCTATTCTACCGGTGATGGATACTGGCTGAACGTTCACACACCTTATTATATCAGAATTCTCGAAGGCGAATCTTACTATCTCGCCAAGTTGATCATCGTTAACACCCTTAACAAGAGTCACTACGAGAACGATGCTCTCGAAACCAAGCTTACGGGCGTTCTCGAGGACACTCATCTTCGTCTTCAAAAGTGGAAGCCCACGGGTCTTCTCATAGACACCGTCGTCGAGGCCGTCGAATTGGAGATAGAGCGTGTCCAAGCCGGCCCCAATGAGTTCCTTGAAGAAGTCAAGATCCTTTGCAAGTCTCACCCCATTGGTGTTGACCTCTACATGCCTGAATCCATGATCCTTAGCCGACTTGACAAGCAGCGGAAGATCCTCCCTTATAGTTGGCTCCCCGCCACTGAACTGTAGCGCAGGAGGGGGAACGGGAGTATTTGAACTTAGGTTTCCGATGATCTTCTCAATCTCACCTTGAGAAGGCTCATAGACATAGCCGGTCGTAGCCGCATTCGCAAAACATATTGGGCATTCCAGGTTACATCTGTTTGTGACATCTATTATTGAAAGAACAGTGTGAGACTTGTGGTTGGGACATATCCCACAGTCATACGGACAACCCTCGTTTGTCTCCGTCCTCGGGTTCTCTATCGGAATTCCAGGATGGGCATACTTTTCCGCCCATTCGTAAAGTTCAGGATTCGAGAACGTGTACGTATCGATGAAAAACCCGTGAGTATCGCACGTCTTTGAGATCTTGACTTTGCCATCATCGTCTATGAAGATCTCCGCATCAAGGACCTTCATGCATTCAGGGCAGATGCTCCGAGTACTCCTCAATATGCGTTTCAGCAAGACCACCTTGGCCAGCTAGCGCCTTCCATGCGCAAAGCGACCTATAATAATAGTGCTGTTGCGACACTCGGTAACTTAAACTATTTTAGTGCCGACGACTGTTATTCTATTGATTCTGTCACCTGCCCCGTCTCAACTGTCTACGTTGATGAAGGGACGAGTTGTGCTCCTCGATACTGTGAGGCTTCTACGGTCGGGAATGAGTAATCCCATTTCAAGATCTATTATACGAGTCGGCGACAGAACCGGATCAGAGGGTCAATCAAGACTAGATCAAGCTTTGAGGAACTTTGCCTTTGAGGAGTCCTCTGGAGGCTTGACCGACCGCATCTACTTCTTTCTGGTCAAGATGATACTCAGCACTGGTTGCCAAGCCTTTGACACAAATGTGGAATCAATCAGAAATTACCTTAGGGATCCAATCGTCAGAAGGGCAGTAGTAGCAGTACTGAGCAGCATAGGATATTACGGCATTACACGCCCCCAGCTCTTGAAAGCTCACTTCTTGGCTGTCTGGAACATCACGAACGCCTGCAATCTGAGGTGCAGACACTGCTATCAAAACGCCGGTAAAAGGACCAGAGATGAACTATCCTTAGAGGAGAAATTCTGCGTCATCAAGGAGCTTAGGGACGCAGGTGTTGTCTCGATCGCATTCTCCGGAGGCGAGCCCCTGATGAGTCCTGACTTCTTTGATGTCGCCCAAGCCGCCAGAGAGAACGACATGTACGTTGCCCTAGCTACCAACGGCACACTGATCACACCGGAGACAGCTAGACTGCTTAGGAAGATCGATGTCTGTTACGTGGAGGTCAGCCTGGACGCCGCCTCCCCAGAGTTACACGACGTCTTCAGAGGGATCCCCGGTTCGCATGCTCTCTCGCTTCAAGGGATAAGGAACTGTGTAGAGGCAGGGATCTTCACATCGATAGCTACCACAGTAACTAGATATAATCTGAAAGAAGTCTGCAACATCATCAAGTTAGGACGCAAGATGAAGGTCGACCGTTTCATTCATTTTAATTTCATCCCCACTGGCAGAGGTCGCGGGATCATTCAAGCGGACATAACGCCTGAGGAGAGGGAGGAACTGCTCAGGACTCTTATCAAAGAGTCTAAAGTCCCAGGTATCGAAGTCCTCTCCACGGCGCCTCAGTTCGGAAGAGTCGCTGTGGAGGAGTCTTGTGGAGGACTATCCGCACCTACACACTTCTATGTGGGAAAAAGCAGGAACTGGGGCCTCCGGGATCTGGCTCAGTTCATTGGAGGTTGCGGTGCCGGTAGACTCTACTGCGCGATTCAGCCTAACGGTCTCGTCACTCCTTGCGTCTTCATGCCAGACCTGGTTGTGGGCAATCTCCGAACTTCCAACTTCGAAAAGATCTGGCAAGAAAACGAGATTCTCAAAGAACTGTGGAACAAGGACTTGCTAAAGCCGGGGTGTGGTAGTTGCGAAAACAGATACGTCTGCGGAGGATGTAGAGCTCGCGCTCTCTGGGCTACTTCTCCGACCACCTAGCACCAGAGGTAGGATGCATCAAGAATCTGAATGAATGGGAAAACCTTAGAAAAGAGATGAAACGGGTCGAACTAATCAACACCGGGCAACGGTTGCGAGGGGGCGAATCTATACCTTGTCGTAGTAGATTAGTTCCTTCTCTTCTAGAATCTTCTGCAGTTTAGCCACAGCATCAGGAACCTCATGCTCCTGCTTAGCGCCAGTACAGACCAGTTTTCCGCTTGCGAAGAGAAGTATTACTACTTTGGGTTCATCCATCCTGTAGATTAAGCCTGGAAACTGCTCAGGCTCGTACATGGTCTTTTTCAGAGAGTATGTTGACTTCTCAAGGTCGATGTAGCCGCCGAGACCAGCTGACGCTACGATGTTTTGGATCTTAATCTCGGGCTTGCCGACAATGGCTATGCCGTTGTGCTTAAGCTCTTCAATGACCTTCATGACAGCTTTCCTCGCTTGACGTTCAGACTTTGCGCCTGTACAGACCATCTTGCCTGAGCTGAAGACTAAGGTGGCTGTCTTAGGTTTCTTCAGACGGTATACCAGACCTGGAAATTGTTCAGGTCGGTACTCAACACCTGGAAAAATTCGCGCTATCGAGTTGAGGTCAATATTCTGTTTGAGTGTGGCTGAGGCGACAACATTCTCAATATTTATGAAGGTCTTCTTCTCATTCTTCTTCTCAGCCAATCAGCCCAGCCTCTTGAGGCACGACTACAACAAGTTCTCGATATATAAATGCACTTCATAAAACGTTTATCTTCAACTGAGCACTGCAGTCTTCACTTAGACTCTTCAGCTTGAACTCAGCTTACGTCTGGTCCTGGTTGATGCTTCCGGTTCTCTCGTCTCACCAGATTGATCTCTCTTCTTTGCACTCGAGCTGTAGGCTTCGAAGCCGATCAAGATGACTATCAGAACGACTATGAAGGCGGTTCCCTCCCATGTGCGTAACCACATGACCACAATGCCAACGTATGGAACTCTTGCGGAATATACGCCTACAATATTCTTGTCTGGAACTGTCCAGTCATCCGTGTATCTGTTGAAGTCTCCCTTAGTCCGGAAGTAGATTGTTCCATTGTTATTGGTTTTCTGCACAACCCGGTGGACCACCAACGTGTCATACTGCAAGTATGCCGGACTGTGAAACACGATTATTGTTCCGACTTCGATCTTTTCGGCGGGCATACCTCTGATGAAGATCATGTCGCCGACATTGAGTGTTGGAACCATGCTCCCCGAGACCACTACTAGTACAGGGTGTTCTGTTGCCGTCATTAGTCTGAGGACGGCCCATCCACCATATGATATCGAGACAACGCAGAGGCAAAGTATCACGAAATTTATGACGTCCTTGTGTTTCATCGATCTCCAACGCGCAAGTCCGCTTGGTTGGGCCAAATTTCATCACTTCATACTGGAATTGTGCTAGATCTATCTCGAACCTTAAATATGCTTCAGCTGGGATCACGTGAAAGCGCACGCGTGGTTTCTCGGGATACTCGTTCACCTGCGTCCAAGAACAAGCTCCCCTCCTCCGTTATTTTGTAGATACGACGACCTCTTCCTTTCTCTGATTCCCAGACACCCTGCAAGTATTTTTTGTCTTCTAGGTTATGCAGGAGGGGATAAAGGGTTCCGGCACTTAGGTAGACTTTGAATCTCTCCCTGATCTCGATGTTTATTTCGTAGCCCCATCTCGGCTTAGCCTTGAGTAGCCACAGGACTATTAAGTCCAAATGGCTCTTAACCAAACGTTCACGCCAGGATTTCTCGATCTCTTCACTCAAGAATGGTTTTCCCTCGTGGCTCTGCTCTTCTCCTAGACGGTCAGTTAACTCCGACTCAACCTTGTTTCGAGGGTTGCAGGGACTGAATGTTCGGTCTCCCAGAGGGAGTCTGGAACACGGGTAGAGTGTTCTAAAGGGCTCGGATTAAGACCTCTTGCTATCGTCTCTTTTTCTCGTTCAAAGTGTTCTATGGTATTAGTATGATCTTGGATGCTTCCCCTTTCAGCAAGAGTTGGAATCCTTCTTCAGCCTTCCCAAGAGGTAGCTGATGGGTCACTACGGATTTGAGGTCCACCAGCCCTCTGCTGACGAATCGTTGAACTCTGTCCCAAGTGCTGAACATGTATCTTCCAGTCATCCCCAGCACATCAATCTCTTTATACACAATGTAGGTTGTTGTGTCGAGTACTGGGTTGTCCGGCGAGGCTCCGAACAGCACTACCTTGCCTGCCTTTGCCACCATATCCAGGGACTGCTTCACCGTTTCTCCTGCACCCGCAGCTTCAAAAACGATGTCTGCTCCTCGTTGACCGATTGTGGACTTTACTCGTTCAACCACGTTCCCTTCAGAGGCGTCTATTACCTCTCGAGCTGCTCCGACTCTCTTCGCGTGTTCTAGCCGATATTTCTTTACGTCGGTAGCTATGACATCTGAACCGAGAGCTTTCATTATCTGCTGGACATAGATCCCTATGGGTCCGCACCCGAGAACTACCGCTGTATCTCCTGGATTAGGTTGAGCCCTTTGGACAGCGTGCATTGCGACACCGCAAGGTTCGTACAGAGCACCGACATCATAGGGCGTGTCAAGAGGCAGTTTGTAGGCGATGGTCTCTGGTATCACTGCGTATTCTGCGAAGGAACCCTCTGGAACATGTACTCCGAAGATCTTCATATTCTCGCAGATGTGCATCCTTCCAGTCCTGCACATGTAGCACTGCTCGCAGGGGATGTGTGTCTCCGCTGCCACCTTATCTCCGACCTTCACCGTGGTGACATTCTTTCCTACCTCAACCACGTCTCCGCTGAATTCGTGCCCCAGAATTCTAGGGAGTGGTGAATTCCATTTCAGAGCTTGGCCGTCCCATTTGTACAGGTGCATGTCTGAGCCGCAGTAAGCTGTTGCCCTGACATGTACTAGGACGTCTCTTGCCCCGGGCTTCGGTCTCTCGACATCCAATATCTTGATGCCGGGTTTAGGATCAACTTTCATAACCGCTTGCAAGTTAAACTTCTCCGGATTACTTCTTACCTCGATCTAGACCTGTTGAGGTCATTATAAATGTGTGTGTGACTGACAAATCCGATTTTGAACGGATAGTCGTTCTGGTCTCCGCCGTCACGCTAGTACATACGCAAGCATAGAAGAGGATTCATTCTTTTCTCATAGCAACGCTGTGCTTGGCCATTTGAACTGCGAGCTTGATTGCCTCTTCCAAGCTTGTGGGATCCCCTGTTCCCAGTCTCAAGCCAGCTCTTCCGTAGGCGGTCCCATGATCAACTGATGTGCGAATTATGGGCAGGCCGATTGTAACATTCACACCTGATTCAAAGCCAAGCATCTTCACAGGGATGTGTCCCTGGTCGTGGTACATGGCCACGACGCCGTCATATTCACCTTTGCTGGCACGCAAGAAGACTGTGTCAGGCGGCATTGGACCAATGACATTGATACCACTCTTCTTTGCAGCCTCTATGGCTGGTGAAATCTCTTTGATTTCCTCATCCCCGAACATTCCGCGCTCTCCGGCATGGGCATTAAGTCCGGCCACCGCTATCTTTGGATTTTGGACCCCGAGCTTCAGAAGAACCTCATGGGTGAGCTTGATCGTGTTCAAGACTCGCTCCTTTCGTACCAGGGCGCATGCTTGAAGCATAGACACATGCGTGGTGACGTGAACGACTACGAGCTTTCCGGCCACCAACATCATGGCGTAATTTTTCGTTTTAGTTAGATCTGCGAGGATCTCGGTGTGGCCTGCATAATTATAACCAGCCAAGTTCATGGCCTCCTTATTGAGTGGAGCTGTCACGATGGCGTCAATCTCACCTTTGAGTGCCATCTCAACGGCCTTCTTCACGTATTCAAAGGCTGCTTTGCCTGCCATGGCTTGAACCTTGCCCATCTTCAGCTCGGATAAGCGTATGTTCTTGAGATCGATAACCTTGATGGTGCCGTGTTCGAACTTGGCTGATGAAGCATTGTCCACCGGTTGGATTCTCACCTGGACTTTGGCTACCTTCAGTGCATCTTCAAGAACGGAGGCATCGCCTATTACGATAGGTCGCGAGATAGCGTATATCTCCTTCTTTGAGAGAGCTTTGTCAATTATCTCAGGGCCTATTCCCGCGGCGTCACCCATGGTTATTCCGATTATCGGTCTTGCCTCGATTCGGGACATGTACTCACCTACCACCTTTCCTTTTCAAGTATCTTATTGATCTTGTGATCGCCTCATCGTCACCGAAGGCCCCTGCTTTGGTGACTATCCGCAGGCCGTCGCAATACCCGCCGACCACTATTGCGGAGGGTATGCCGGGGGAGACTTCATCATCGACTTGTGTGCCGCTTGCCCCCATCAATTCAAAGGCACGCATTGCTGTCGTGCCTCCTGTGAGTACCACGCCTGAGATCTCTTGGATCTTAGCCACTTGGCCTGCAATTTGACCTAATACAGAACCGATAAGGTCACTTACGCCTGCGCCAGACATTCCAAGTGCTTCACCTTTCCTGAAATCCTCTGCAACCGAGTTCTTAGATCTGGCTGACGATATGATGACATCATCACCCCTTGAGACGATCCGTCCAGTCTCCTCAGTTATTCTCTTGACTTCAAGATCTCTACCACTGTCAAGGATCCTGAGAGTATCAAGTTCCAAGACAATGCATCCAGCGGTCTCAGCGCTGGCTATCTGCCTCATTGTAACCTCACTGATGCTGCCTGAGACTGTGATTACCGGCCTGCCTGATATGAGACCCAAAGCTTCTGGAAGTTCCTCAGCCAGACCTGCAGGACCGCATGTCAACCTATGCAACTTTAGCTCAACTACGGCGTTAGCTACTCTCTTAAGATCATTTTGAGTGATTGAGTCAACGACTATTATCTCGCCACCTCTTCTAACGCATTCGCTTAGCTCTCTCTTGAGGGCTGAGGCGTCCATGACAGCAGCCAACCCCACATGCTCTACTTTCCTTCTGGATTGACTTGCCAGAAGTGTAGGAACGTGTGATTCTGTTACCGGCGTGATGGGATCCTTGGAGGCTTCTGTCATTCCCAGTGGAATCTGGTTCACAAGCTGGTAGCCACCTACTGTGATTCTCTTGTTCGCCGGGAACGCGGGAGCGACTACCACAGTCTGGGCTGCCGTGGCATCCATTATAGCGTCCAATTCTACGCCAATGTTACCCTTGAGCGTCGAGTCAATTTTTTTGTAGATTATCGGGACCCGGGCGTCGATGAGTTGGGTAGCAGCCTCCCTGGCTTTATTATATGCATCGGAATTTGGCAGAGTCCTACTCTCAGTGTCAAGGACTATTACATCGACTTGATCAGAGACTTCTTTGAGTGCTTGAATGTGCGTAAGAACAATCGTCTTAAGACCCTGTTTTGAGAATTGAACCCCCGTATCATTGGCGCCGGTAAGGTCGTCAGCAATTACTCCTATCTCCGCCAAAATTCAACGACCTCTTCCAGACATTGCATGGCGCAATGCGATAGTCATGGCAAGATTGATTTAAGGGTGCGCCCGCGAAAGTCGGAAAATCGTCAGAGGGTTATCTCCTGGCCGAACTCCATTACTTGTGCCTTGAAGCCTTCTTTTTCTGCCTTGGACTGGAACTCTTTGGGGTCAGCCTTGATCTCGGGAAAAGTATTGTAATGCATAGGTATAGCAAGCTTTGGCTTGACGATCTTCAGGGCTTCGATTGCTTCATCGATATTCATTGTGTAGTAGCCACCTATAGGCACCATCATAACATCGATCCCTTTGTAGCTCATAACGCCGTCTAAGTAAGTGTCTCCTGCATGATAGAATCTCTTCCCGTCGTATGAGATTATGTAGCCCGTTGCGTATTTGCTCTGGTGATGGGTCGCCTTGACCATTTGAATATCTGCATCGCCAATATGCACGCTGTCCCCCCATTTCATCGATATCATTCTATTGAATTTGCAAGTCGAGGGAGCAATGACTAGGGTGTCGAACTTCGATGCGTCCGAATGGTCATAGTGTTCATGAGTGACGAGTACCAGATCCGGTTTGCCCTCATATTTTGGGGCAGACTTGTTGCCTGAGAAGTAAGGGTCTATCAAAATTGTCTTTCCATTCTTGAGTTCGAAACAGGCGTGACTCAGATATGTCAACTTCACAGCTATCTCCTCCAATCATTGGTTTGCGCTAAGGATGAGAATAAATTCTGCTTCATAGTCTTATCGGAAGCAGAGCAGAAGATCAGCTCAAGCCTTCAAAGAGGGTGAAACCGAGAACAGCATCCTGTAAATAGCAGACTATGTGATTCTTGTGTGGGCGATGATGAGAGCTGGTATTGGTGAATGGTGATCGATGAAACCAGGACAGAGCCCACACGCTAGTTGAGGAAACCACTTTCGACATCCATTAAGAAACCTAGGCTGCTCTCTCTAATCGAGAGAGATGAGAGGTTAGCGTCTATTTCATCCGGTTACTGGGGTTCACGACAGACAGTTTCTGCACCATCTGTTGCTTCGGGCCATTATGTAATCGTCCATTTGAGTGCACTCATCGCAGATTCTTTGCCCTTCTGAAAAGGGCACAAACTGCTTTCCACACTCGCCACAGACGTTTTCGCCAATCATGGGCTTGTTCACCAATCGAAACAGCCGGTTAATCCTCTACTTATGGCTTGAATATTTTGAACAGTTTTGTCGAAATCACTCTACCAATTTATGATAAAACTTAGCATTTTCTGTCATACGATTAGAAGGATTCCCAATTCTTGGGCAGGATTTCAGACCCTCCTCTCTTCTTGCGGCAGTCTTTCTTGCTTGCTCAGCCGGGATACGAAACCTTCAGCGTGCCCGTAAGAATATCTTTACAGACTTTGATGTAGTCTGACTGGGTTCCCACATCGGACCAGTAGCCGTTGTACTTGAAGCCGTAGACACTTTTCTCACGAACGAGTTTAGGAAAGATGTCCTTCTCGAGTGAAGTCTTTCTTCCTCTCCTTATGCGCTTCAAGACCCTATTTGATAAGACGTAGACGCCAGCGTTTACCCACGTGGCCTCGGGAATGATAGTTCGAGGTTTTTCGATAAAGTCCGTTATGAGATTGTCCTGTGTGAGTTCTACCAGACCGAATCTTGAGGGTTCGCGAACTCTGACGAGAACTACTGTGGCCAACCCCTTGTGTGATCTGTGAAATTCCAAAAGGCGATCAAGATCTAGGGAGTCGAATATGACATCGCTATTCAGTGTGAGAAAGTCCCCCCTGAGGAGGTGTTCTGCGTTCTTTAGTGCTCCACCGGTATCGAGTGGTTCCTTCTCAAAACTGTAGACGATATTTTCACCGATATCATCACGTTCTGAGAAGTAGCGGACTATCTGTTCCTGCAGGTAGCCGGTTGCCAGAACTATGCGGTCGAATGAATATTTTCTCAGATAATTGATCTGATACTCTAGGAGAGGTTGGCCTCCTATGGGAAGCATTGGTTTAGGAGTCACGTATGTCAGTGGTCTCAGCCTTGTTCCTAGTCCACCACAGAGGATTACAGCCGTTCTCTCAGGCTGGAGACTGTCTAGACCCGCCCTAATCAGGAACTCGGTTGTCTGTGACCTATTCTTGAATCTTGACCCGTCGACAAGACCATCTATCTTGGTCATCAGCGTGTCGTCAAGTGTCATGCAGAAGCGTCTTCTCATGTGTATTACACCCACCAGTCCTGTATATTACTTTGCGGGCGAGCATTGGAGTTGGCCGACCTGTATCCAGCGAGCAGATGCGGACAGGACTCGTTTTTCAGCCAACGCTTGTAGAGAGTAACGTGAAACGAATACAACCAGGATAACGCCGACTGCCACTGTTAGGACAACTAGTGCTGATCGGCCTATGACGGATACCGCATTGTCCATATAGCGGGCAAAGGCGGCCGCTTTTTTAACCTCCATGGAAACCGGCAGCGCCTTAGCATAACTCATGTTGGCGTAGCATCTTTCGGCGGAATCCAATTCTTCGTTGATCGACGATAGGAGTCTGTAATTAAGAGCATTCGGGGCGAGCCCTTGGAGGTCGCCCTTCGCATCCATCAGCATTCTGTCAACGTAACTTCTTTGAAGGTAGTCCCTATCAAACTGACTGTAGCTGTTCTCGTATGGGTAGTACGCCATGACTGAGGCGACGAAGTTTTCGGTGGGGTCAGAGGTGAAAGGATGGATGAGCCCAAACGTGTGGCCAATCTCATGTATAATCGTGTTTGTCAGGCCAAGACCCATATTGGGCTGTTTAATCGCAGTAAAGTTACCTCGTATAAGGTCGTGGGATGAGTGGCTTACGAGGATCATATCTCCCAGAGCAACACCCCATATGGACCTGGGCCCGGGAAGCTTACTCAAATCTTCTTTGAATGTAAAACCAAATTCATACTCGCCCGTAAAAAGGAATGCCATTACCGGAATACGGTATTCTTCACGGTCCCCTGTGGTATTGAAAAAGTCCTTTAGGTGACCTTCACCCTCCTCGTTCAGCCAATGATATACTGGCCTAGCGTCCACCATTGACGTGTTGGCATATTTGCTTGGAGATGTCGAGGCCACTATCAGCTTGGTCAGTAGCGTAGAGGATGTGATGTTGATGAATCTTGTCTGGACTCTGACATCTGCATAAGGCAGGAGCTTCTTAATCTCATTCCTGATCCGCGAGGGATCTAATGTCCGGTTGGCCGCTGGAACTTTGAGGTCAGTTCTATTATCTATGACTAAGATGTCAACACTGTACTTGTTGGCGATGTTCAACGGGTATTCCAGGTCTGGTGCAAAGAGATCTTCGACCGCGCCGCTCACGTAGTCGGATAGATATTGAGTTAGCCATCTGGATCCGTAGGGGGTTTGGAAAGTTATGTTATTTGCCTTTATCGCCCATTGTAGTGGAAGCTGTCTTGTTGTGTTTGATGGCCCCGCGGACAAGTCTATGAAGTAGATCCGGCTGGACCCGCCCCAAGAAGTCATCCAACGCCTCCTGATTGTGGCGTATAGGTCCGAATCGACGTAAGTCATATTGTAATAGTGAGGAGTGATCGCTTTAGTTACTCCTTTAAGATAATCATCGTACTGACTGGGCAGGACTGAGGGCAGTATGCTGGTCAGGTTAGCCAGCATTAGCGTGTATCCGGGTTCTGAGGAGTTGCTGTAGTCTGACTCGTGATACTTCAGCCAATTCTCCGTGAGATCGGCGGGATAGAGAGTATTTGTCAAATTGGCTCCTAAGTAAGGGTTCCTAGTCCGATCTACCTTTCCTCTGGACTTCAAATATTGGCCGAATGAATCTTGAAACTCGTTTGAGGGAAACGTGAAATTGTAAGTGATTCTGTACTGTACACCGGTCTCTGTTCCCGGGTTCAGGTACTTCTGGTACTTTATTGATGGAAGATTCCATTTCAGGTATGTTACGTTCACCAGTTGAGTGGGTATTCCTACTATGACGACTCTTACTCTTACATCTGAAACTCTTGTAACTGCCATTTCAGTCCTCATTTCATCGCTTGAAGCTGTCACCGTCTTGAAAGAGTAAGAGACTGAGATCAACAGTAGTATAATCAATAACTGCTTTGTCGATCCGAACGCACTCACGCTCCAGCGCTTATGTATGTCCTTGTGAGTGATCCGTGCGGTACCACGGCAGTGCTGGAGTCCTTTCCCATGATTCTGAGGGAGGATTGAAGGGCATCGTCCACCGTTCTTGAAGTCTTCAGCTTGAAGATCTTTCTTGCGTAGTAATCGGGCATGACTGAAACAAGATATACTCGGAACTCTTCCAAGAGCTCTGTTAAAAAGTACGCTTTCTCTGCCCGATCTCGAAGTCCTTCTTCAAAGCGGATTTGATTTGCTTCGCCTCCTCGCCCTTGGACATCCACTGTAGAAAAGTCTTGTCCCCGTAACCTCCCATACATTCGGCAACAAGTATCATTGCGCCACCTTTCTTTAGAACATCTCTGTTCAACAGGGCTGAGTCAAGAGCTGTGGAGAGGGTTTCATCATAAGGCCTTCCGCCGGCTCCGACAATGAGAACGTCCGCCCTTTTATCAAACCCAATTCTGTACAGGTCATCGAAGAATTTCGTGGAGGCAACTGACGATTCTTCAAAGGTGCCTGCAAATAGTTTTATCACATCGCCGCTCGTGGTGGTCACGATATTCAAGGTGAGGCAGGGATCCAGAGAAGAGGCTAAGGATCTTAGCCTATTGGTTGCTTCGTTTGTTTGGTCGGAGCCTTTTTCCAAGTATGATTTCACGGCCTGCCGGTAGAATTGAGCCCTTGTATCGTCATCAATCATATCCAGTAGAGCTGTTGCGCCGCCGGTGTAGCCCCATATGGCGTCGAAGCCGGTTCTGCCGATCAGTATCTTGATCGCTGAGTCAGCAAGTTCTTTGTTAACCTTGATTTCCTTCGCTCCGAGACTGTCATTGATAGGCACGGATTGGATGCTGGGACTGGTCAAGTCCGCGACCTTGAAGCCTCTTGTTATTCCGTCGCCGGTGCCTTTTTCAGCCTGTAGCCAGTCTTGTGCGTGGGTCCAGAAAACTGTGAGACTTTCACTTTCAACTAGATTAGACGATTCAAGGATCAGAGAGTCAACAATCTGGAATGACACACTACTAGGCGGCAGATCGACAACTAGCGCCACTTGGTCATTTCGGCTAACAAGCTGCGACAGTGGGGCTACACCTATGGGATTTGAAATCGCTTGAGAGATCTCATAACGCAAATTATTCAAAGTGCCTGTGGCCTTTGGCTCTGCAAGTCCAACTAGGTTCTCAGTAGGGACGCCAACCCGAACCTCTGTGCCACCGTAAGGGATCCATATCTCCACTATTGAATCTCACCGACAATAAGTTGTAGAATCATGAAGGGGCAGTTTACACGCACACTTCTAGCATCAGGATCTTCAACTCATTCATACCTCAAAAACCTTGCCTCCCATCCTTCCGTGCCTCTGAGGGAGAGAGACTCGTCGCTTCAAATCAATACGTATAAGGAACCTTTTTCTTAACTGGATGGACTCACAATGGGATTCCAAGTGGATGAGAAACTTCATGGAACTGAGAAAGAAGAAACCGAGTTATGCAGAATTCTGATGAAGACAGGGGCGCTCAAATTTGGCATGTTCAAGCTGACTAGCGGAAAACTCAGCCCATACTATGTTGATCTTCGCTCGATACCTAGTCATCCTGAATCCTTTAGGAGGGTGATAGAGATCTACGAGAAGTTGGTTAAGGACGACATTGGAATAGAAGAATTCGACAGAATCTCTTGCGTACCAACTTCAGGACTCCTATTCGCGTCAGTCCTAGCCTTTCAACTTTACAAACCAATCCTTTACTCTAGAAAGGAGAAAAAGACACACGGCAGAGAACGAAGAATAGAAGGAGTTGTGACGCCAGGCGATCGGATTGTCATCGTTGATGACCTCATCACCACTGGGAAGAGCCTGGTTGACGCCATCGACGTGCTCAGAGCTGAGGGAGGCATTGTGACCGACGCCGTAGTCTTGATAGACCGACAGGAGGGTGGGAAAGCGCAGCTACAGAAGTCTAACGTGAAGCTTCATTCTTTCATGAGCATGACTGAGATAGCAAGCATAATGTATCAACTTGGCGTAATCGAAGAAGGTAAGTACAACGAGATCCTGGAGCAGTCTGACAAAAAGGAGCGTCTAGATTGAGGTTTCTAACGATCGGCCTTGGTCATTGTGGCGGAAAGATCGCGGACGACTTCAAGAGGACCGCCATCGACAAGAAAGGAATGATAATGGATGTATGCGCGATTAACAGTGATGTAGCCGATTTAGCGACACATCGAAACATCCCCGCGGAGAATAAACTCCTCATCGGGAGTGGAAAGGGCGCAGCGAAGAACTGGCAGGAAGGACATGAGGCGGCCATTCAAAGTCGCACAAACATCAAAGCCCTAGTCTCAAAGTTACTAAGCAGTGATACTGACATTATTCTGCTCACCCTTGGGGAAGCGGCGGGACAGGCTCAGGCGTAGCACCCATCATGGCTGAAATCATAGGCGAGCTGGGAAGGACCTGCATCTCCATTGTGACCCTCCCTTTCGAGACGGAATCTGTTAAGGCAAAAGTCAATGCCTCAATGGGAATAGACCTGCTCTACAGGCATGAGGCTGTAAAAGCAATTATCTGCATTGAGAATGATAAGTTGACAGCCCACTTCCACAGAAAATCCTGACCGAGGCCTACGAAAAAGTAAATGGAGATCGCTGTTCAGACGTTTCTTGACCTGATAGATTTTGCCAATCTGCCCAGCAGGGCAGACAGAATAAGACGAGTCCGAACTCGTATCCATATTCAAGTATCCAGGTTTCGCAACCCTTGCAAACTTCCAGACTCCAGCTAACATGGTTGAGGATGTTGCAGCCACACTCCGCCGGAGCTGGAACACCAGCCTATTTGCTGAAGTAGATCCAAGCTCCGCCTCGGGAGTGATCTTCGGAGTGCAAGGACCGACTCACTTATTCACAACCCTACAAGTTGATGCGATAAGACGGACACTACATGAACTCCTTGCGGGAAAGGATGCTATGCTCGGTATCTACCCGTCGGAGCACATGAGATGGACATCCTACATTGGCATCTTGACAGGGATGGACGTACCAAAGAAACTGGGCCACCTCGTAGAGAGTGCAAAGGCGGAGTACCAGCACCATGAGCAGGTCTTAGAAGCCAAGGCAAAATCGAAGAAGGAGGGACTAGGCTTCAAACTGACGGAGCAAAAAGGCGAGAGGAAAGCAACGCAACCGCGAACCAGCCTCGAACCGGAGGCTGACAAACTTGAGAGGCTGGCGAGCACGGTGGTCGACGGGCGGCCCGATTTGGGCAAGAATCTTCCAAAAACTCTACAGATCATAGGCTCACACAAAGGAGAGAAGCTCTCATTGAAAGAGCTTGTCAGCTTAATCCAGACCGAGACAGATATTGATGATGAGCGTTCAGCCGTAACCGCAATCCTTCAGCTTCAGAATCTTGGATTCTTGGTAGAGGTTAGGAAGAACCTGTTCCAAGTTGCATGAATCACTACCGCAGCCTCAACTGCCACCCAATCGTTGTCCAATTGGCCTGAAGAGTCTTACATTGACTTCATCATTCTCGTCAACCCCTTCGACATCTTCAGGAATCACTATCAGTCCATTAGCTCTTATCATGCTCGATAATATTCCAGAACCTGTTGTCCTCACAGGATCGGCAACGTAGTCATCTCCGCTCTTAGAGACTGCAACCCGCACAAAACTTCTCAAACCAGGGGCTGAAGTTATCCTCCTTGTAACCTTAGCACGGACCTCTGGTTCAAGCGGATCTTTTGTTCGCAACATCTTCGCCAGAAGCGGCTTTGCGAAAAGGTAGAAGCCCATCATCGCTGCAACAGGATATCCTGATAGGCTTATTACCGGTTTGCCTTGAATTGAGGCCAAGGCCGTCGGTCTCCCAGGTCTCATCGCAATCCCATGCACAACTACACCTGGTTTTCCTAAAGAATCGATGACCTTGACTGTAAGATCGGCCTTCCCTTCTGAAGTCCCACCGCTAAGAATCAAGAAGTCGCTTTTCACTAGGCCTTCTGAAATTCTTGACTTTATCTCATGAAATTCATCCTTTACAATGCCCATCGGCAACGGCCTTCCTCCGCACTCAATAGCCATAGCCGAAAGTATTATGCTGTTGACGTCTATGACCTGGCCCAGCGTCTTCTTGCCACCTAAGGGGGCAAGTTCGCTTCCAGTGGAGATGATTCCGACCAGAGGTTTTCTATAAACCTGAATTGAAGAAAGACCCAAGGCAGCTAGCATGCCGAGGTCTTGCGGTCTCAGTCTTGTACCTTCCCTTAGTACCACCTCTCCCTTTCTCACATCCTCGCCTTTCCAGGAAACATCTTCGCCTGGAGCAACCGCTTTGTAAACCTCTACCGTGTCAGGTCCAACCCTCTCTGTGAATTCGATCATGACCACAGCATCGGCACCTCTTGGCAGAGGTGCACCTGTATGAACATATGCAGTTTCCCCACTGCTGAGAGTCAGTTGGGATCCGGTGGTTTTTGATCTCAATCCCAAGAGAATCGGACTGGCGGATGAAGCACCGAACGTGTCTCTTGCTTGTAAGGCATAGCCATCGACTGCGGATTGATCGACATTGGGAATATCATCGGTAGCAATTGAGTCAAAGGCTAAGACACGGTCTATGCAATCCTGAATGGGCAAGAGATCAGTTTCACGCCTTGTTAATTGGAGTGATTCATGGAACAGTCTTCCAGCTTCCTCTATTCCTGTAACGCCTTTAACCATCCTGTCAGTGGGCATCGAAGAGATTAACACTCCTTGCACAGATTGGTGCTGCCATTATTGTGGTAGCTTCTACTCTAGGGGATAACGATCAGTTCGTTTTTGATGCTTGTGTTCTTCACTAATTGACTATTGAAGCTGCATCTGACAGGTTAAGATCTACAAGCTTCTCTCTGGTGGGAATACCGTTCTCATCCCATCCTCTCAGCTCGTAGTATTTGTTCAGCATAGCCTCAAGCTCAACCACTTCGCCTTTGCTTCCCCCATCCGCGAGCGGCTCCTCAAGGAATCGTTTGGGAAGGGTATCGTCGCGTCTTGTGGCACCACATCTTAGGTTGAAGGCTCTCTTCAGATTGTAGGTTCTCTCGCCAACTTTGATCAACTCATCAAGCTTCATCTCCCAGCCTGTCACCATATTCAGCATTGAGAGAACAGAGGCGGGTGGTACGATGGCGAATTTGCACATTATTAAAGAGTCTAAGACATCATGCCAGTTTTGAACCGCAATTACAGGGAAGGCTTTGTCGTCCGTTGTTTGCCGTTCATATCTTTTGTGGATTCCGATGTCAGGCATCCGCTCTCCTTGCTCGATCTGGTAAACGAGCCCTCTCAGATGGCACGCGCCTCTGTGAGACGTGGCGTATTGGAGTCCTAGGCCCTTGAAGGCTCTTGGATCGTGCATGGGTATCTCGAGGCCTTTTACATGAAGAGCAAAGTCATGGGATCCTTTGCCAATCTTCTTGCAAGCTTCCCTTACTCCTTTCGCAAGGACAGCTCCAAATTCAGTGTTTGTCCCTATTTTGTTGAGCAGCCCGATTATCGCTTTGCGGTCTCCCCAAGGGAGTTTTAATCCTCCTGTATCCTCGGCGGAGATCAAACCTTTCTCGTAGCACTCCATTGCAAAGGCGATTACACTTCCGGCGGATATTGTGTCCATTCCGTATCTGTTGCAGAGTTCATTCCCTTCTGCGATCAGGTTCAAGTCGCTATTCATGCAAAGGCTGCCTAAGGAGGCGCAGGTTTCGTACTCAGGGCCGGCACCCTCTCTCTCACCATCCGATGCATGGACTGTTACATGTCTCCCGCAGGCGATTATGCATCTATAGCAGGCCCATTGTTTTTTCAGAATTGATTTGGCCATGGCTTCCCCGCATATCTTCTCTACACCCTGTGGCCATGAACCCTTTGTGAAGTACTTTATTGGAACGTCTCCGTATTCGTGCATCATTGACATTATTCCGTCTGTTCCGTATGAAGCGTAAATTTGTGCTGTGGGATGGGACCTTATAGTCACGTAGATTCTTCGAAGGAATTCGTTGAGCATCTCGTTCTTGGCTGCCGGGATCACTTTGATTTCAGTGCCCCTAACCGCGATCGCTTTCAGTCTCTTGGAGCCCATGACGGTCCCGACTCCGCATCTTCCTGCTGCTCGTCCGTAGTCATTCATTATCGACGCGAAAAGTACGCCCTGCTCTCCAGCTTGACCTATCGATGCGACTCTTACATTGGGATCCCCAAGCTCCTTCTTGAGCAGCTCCTCTGTGCTGTAGGTGTCCTTACCCCATAAGCGAGATGCATCCCTCAATTCTGCTTGACCGTCAATAACCGAAAGGTAGACAGGTTGATTCGCTACGCCCTCAACTATTATTCCATCATATCCGGCGAACTTGAGTTCTGGTCCCCAGAACCCAGCCGCGTGGGCCTCCGCCCAAAGTCCTGTCAGGGGGGACTTTGTACAGACGCAGTAACGCCCACATGAAGGTGAGGCTGTTCCGGTTAGTGGACCTGTCATGAAGACGAGGATATTGTCGGGTGAAGGGGGACTGATGAATTGGTTCAATTCATTGTAGATGATTCTTGAGGCTAGGCCGCTGCCTCCGATATAGTTCTTCAGATCGTCCTCTTTCAGTGGTTCGGTCGAGATTCTTGATTTTGTGAGGTCGACTCGTAGAATCTCGCCGATATATCCGAACATCATAGCATACCATTCATATTCTGTACAGTTTCTTGATTAGTTCTATCTGGTCAGGAGGAATCTCTCGGGGATTGCCAAATTGACTCGCCACGAATGTCATTATTGAGACCTCCTCAAGAATCTCAACTGTGGAGAGCGCCTCTATGAGATCGAAACCTACGGCCACGACCCCGTGATTCTGTAGGACAACGGCCCTCCTGCCCAATATTGCCTCACCCACCTGTTTGCCCAAATCTTCTGTGCCTGGATAGGCGAAAGGCAGAATCGGGACGTCCGCGAGCATCGTAGCAGCCTCAAGTGTTATGGGTCTAATCTTCATATCGGCGAGTGCTAGACCTGTCGTGTAAGGACTGTGTGTGTGCAATACAGCATTCACGTCAGCCCTCCTTCGGTAAATTGCCGTATGGAAATACCATTCCATTGATGGCTTTAGGATTCCCTCGAGGGTCTTTCCTTCAAGGTCCATTTTTACGAGATCAGAGGGCTTTAATTCCGGCTTATAGAGTCCGCTGGGAGTGATCCACACCTCCTCAGAGTTCATGTGGCGAGCACTTGCATTTCCCCCTATGCCAGTCATGAGGCCTCTCTGATGGAGGGACTTCATGCAGTGTATTATCTGTGCCTTCAATTCTGAATCTTCTGAATTCAGACTCATCTTACTCACTTGCCGGCGCGTTAGTTGTGCGATCCCTATGTTATTTAGTTTCAGTTAGACTCGATCAGGTCAGCTTCTTAGGATTGATACGTGGCAACGATCGACATGTTCGCAGAGATAAATTGAAATTCATCTACTCAACCTTAGTGAGACGATCTGACTTGGCTGGCAAAGCGTTGGCTACCATTATCTCGGCGGGGCTCTCAAGATTTGGAAAACTTGACGGTCTCTCTGGGAGAGAGATTCTTGCGCAGGCAGCGAAAGAGGCTTTCGACAGATGCCCTGAGCTTAATCCAAAGAGGGACATCAGAGCACTATTTATTGGGCACATGATGGAGTCCACTGAGCACCAAGGGCACAGTGGACCTTTGGCAGCAGATTGGTTAGGACTGAATCCTCTTCCTGCTGTCAGGCTTGAGAATGCGTGTGCTTCCTCGGGAACTGCTCTCCGATGTGGGATCCAAGCTATCATGTCGGGGCTTTCGGACATTGTTCTGGTCGGCGGTGTCGAAAAGCAGACACACCTGTCAACTTCTGATGCAACAGAGTATCTTGCAATGTCCGCTGATAACCTCTTTGAACAGTGGCATGGCTTCACCTTTCCAGCTCTTTTTGCTCTGATGGCGAGAGCTCACATGCACTCTTACAAAACCACTGAAGAGCAGATGGCACGGGTTGCTGTCAAGAATCACCGGAATGGCGCAAAGAACCCTAAGGCGCATATACAGAAGGAGATAACCCTCGACCAAGCCTTGACTTCAAGGATCGTGGCATCCCCCCTCAAGTTATTCGACTGTTCACTGATCTCGGACGGTGCCTCTTGCCTTATCCTTGCGAATTCAGAGCTGGCAAGTAAGTATACGGATGAACCTGTGGACATTATTGGAAGTGGCCAGGCCAGCGATACTATTGGTCTCTATGAGAGAGACGATTTGACATCTATTCGCTCGGCTTCCCTAGCTGCCAGAGAAGCATATAAGATGTCAGGTGTCGAGTCTAAAGACATCGATGTCGCTGAGGTTCACGATTGCTTCACAATAGCGGAGCTAATAGCCTATGAAGACCTTGGCTTTTGCAGGAAGGGTGAGGGCGGAAAACTCATTGAATCTGGTGATACTGAGATCACTGGGAGAATCCCAGTGAATACAAGTGGTGGCCTCAAGTCGAAAGGGCACCCAGTCGGTGCCACCGGATGCGCTCAAGCCTACGAGATCTATCTTCAACTGACTAGGCAGGCTGATCAGAGGCAAGTGGATGGTGCTCAAATAGGTCTCACTCACAATCTTGGAGGTCACGGGTCGACAGCAGTTGTGCATATCTACAAGGCTAGATGAAAGCTGATAGTGGAAACTGCTTGATATCCGATTATTCAAGTCTGTTAGTACCATTCTCGTACCACTTGCTCTTTCAAATCTTGGCAGTCTCTATAGTTGCGATTGTAGTGGTAATTTACCTCTCGGATCTCCGTGCACGAATCCGTAACATCTCAAAGCACCACATCTCAAGACACCCCATCTCAAAACACCCCATCTCAAAACCCAAACAAAAGCGTCAGGCGCCCCGTGTTCGAGTAGTCGAGATCGGAAGCAGTTCTGGCGGAATTCCTGTCTCCGAGTTTGCTCGCACGAAACAGAGGCACTGTAGCTCCTGCGATGTGATAATGGATGATGCGGCGATCTATTGTGATAAGTGCGGAGCAAAGCAATCAGATAAGGTGTGACCTGGTCACAGTACGACTTAAATTGATGCTATCGCAGAATTAAATCTCAGAGGAATAACGGATGGAAGAGATCGGTTTTGACCGTGATGAGAAGGGCGAGATCTGCCCAACTATTCAGAACTTCTACAAATTCTGCGGACATGACAGACTCATGGCCGTCAAGTGCACCAAATGCGAAAGACTTTTTGTTCCTCCAAGAATAGTCTGTCCAGACTGTTATTCCTCGAGCTTCCGATGGACAGAACTCAGTGGGAGAGGGAAACTTCAGACATACTCAGTCGTTCATATAGCTCCTAAGAAATTCAACTCTCAAGTCCCGTACACTATCGGGATAGTCAGACTTGAGGAAGGAGTGTCTCTTCCAGGTCGAATCTCCTTGGATGAAGGAATGGAAGCCAAGATAGGGATGGACCTGACTGTAGATTTCGAAAATACACAGACTGAAGGCTGGCCCCAATGGCCTCGCTACTTCTTCAGATCCTAGGGATCGATGACTATATCTTATATTGCTAATACCGAAAGTTGTCCGGCTCTCTCACGATCTTAAGTTCAACTTGTTTAAGAAACGCCAAGATAGCGACCGCACCTATCGCAATACACTGCGTCGAGTGGAATTTCTTGGTTGCAGTGTATACAACGTCTCATCTCAGGCGGTTCAATCTTAGGCTCCTCAATCTTAGGCGGTTCAATCTTAGGCTCCTCAATCTTAGGCGGTTCAATCTTAGGCTCCTCAATCTTAGGCCCTTCAGCCGGTGGGCTAGGAGGTTTGAGTGTTAGCAATTCGTCCTCGACTATGCGGATGCGGTCTGAGAACTCTTCTCGTCCTATTTCTCCCGAAGAATAGAGTCTTGATGTCTTTTCCAGTTCGGCTTCGAGTCTCTCAAGCTTATTCTCCTCCGAGTCTTCGTCATACGACTCATTTGGTGGACCCTGAATAGGTGGGGCCTGAATGTCGGCACTTTCCAACTCGACCTCGTGTGAACCGACGCGCTTGTGTCTTCTTCTAAACAGTATTTCACCCAAAATTACGACCACGACAACCATTCCGAAGGGCAGAATTATTGTCAGGGTTTGCCAATCTAGCTGCATCGAGATTTGGTTCAAGACTAACATAGTTTCCCTCCAACAGCTAGATTGGAAGCACCGTCCCTACACCCTTCTAGAAGACTCTTTCCTTTTGCTAGCGGGCAAGGAAGACCCGCTTCCCCTTCCAACACGATCATTTCTTCGTTTGTGACTTGACCCTCTCAAGTTCTGTCAAGATCTCTTTTCTGAGGCGCTCGATCTCAGAGTCTGCCTGCGCTACCTCTCTCGATGAGCGCGCGCGCGCAGGCCTCCCTTCATAATGGCCTAGAACCACTCCAAAGCGTTCCGCCATCTCCATGATCTTGCTCCGTTCTTCGTCAAGTTTGATATCAGTCTTGTCAAGTCTTTCCGCAAACTCTTGCTGAGACTCTCGAAGTTGGCCTAATTCTCTTTCGTACTTGGCTATGTTTCTTAGGCTCTGGGTGATGCCTTTGTGCTCTTCCGCTTTCTCATTTGCTTCCGTAAGGCGCTGTGAGTATTTCTGATACAATTCCTCGTAAAGAGTGTCATCCACTTCGTGCCCTTCACGCATTTTCTTGAGCTCGTCAAGAGCAGCTCTCATCGCGACCTGTTCTGCTCTGAAGGAGGAAGATTGCTTTTCTGCAGCGCTTATTGCTTTTTCAAAATCTTCTTTCACCAAGATGCACACCAGTCTCTTGCGAGAGATCAGAAACGATCTATCATTTCTTGCCTGATGGATATATAGGTTTACAATAACCGCCTACAATCCGAACCGCCGTCGTCTATCGGCTGTCTTGAATTCACTCTATCCTCTATCTTTCGACTTCTCTGTCTCAAAATCGTTAAATCGTCTATCATCAACTAATGTATAACGCAACGAGGATATCGCATGTCGAAGATAGAGAGGGTGCCAACTGGGATCTCCGGCTTGGATGAGATGTTGGCCGGTGGCATTCCTAAGGGTCGTGTCGTTTTGGTCGTCGGTGGTCCAGGTACTGGCAAGACCACATTGTGTGCACAATTCCTTATCAATGGAATCAAAGACTACGGTCAAGCTGGACTGTTCATCAGTTTGGACGAAAGCAGAAATCACCTGACAAGAGAAATGGTTTCATACGGCTGGGATATCTTAGAATTCGAGAGAGCGAAAAAGTGGGCATTTACAGATCTCTCGCCAACCCAGAAATCGGAGGGTGAGTCTCGAAGCGGAAAGCTAGCAATAGGTAGGAGGGAGTTCTCGCTGAATAGCGCACTCCAAAACATTAGGTCGAGCGCCAAATCTGTTCGTGCCGAACGGCTGATCCTTGACCCCATAACCTCTCTTGTCTTTCAGTACCCAGATATAATTCAACGCCGAGCTATAATCTTAGACCTTATGGACGTCCTCTCAGCTACTGGAGCGACAACGCTCATGACCACTGAAATGAGAACATCAGGGTTAGAGAGAAGCCTGCAACTGGAGGAGTATCTGGCTCACGGTGTAATCGTTCTTCAGACATTGCAGGTAGGGAAGTCGATTACACGGGTTCTTCAGATAGAGAAAATGAGAGAGACTCCCATAGATACCCAGATTAGACCGTACAGAATAACCTCCAACGGGATCGAGGTTTACTCTAGAGAGAGTGTATTCTAGCTCTGTCATGGATCCATCTGGCAGTTTGAACGAGAAGAAATGAAAAGAGGATATTTCAGACGGAAAGCATCCGGCTGTCAAATCGTGAGCTCTATTCTTTGGTTTCAGTGGCTGGCGCCGAAGTTGGTTCGGTCTCGAGTGGAGCAGGAGGGGGGGTTGTCAACATTGTCCAACCTATCCACATGCAGATCAGCAGTGCGGCTACAACGAAGAGAAAGACAGGGATAGCCACTGCCCACCAGTTAAGCCATGCAGGCCACGCTGAGAAGAGCATGGAGACCCAAGGCGCAAAGAAGGCCGCGATATAGATGATTGCCACGATCAATGAGATGAGGAGTATCAATCCACCGTAGATCTGATCTCGGTTCATCACACATCACTTAGTTCTCAGTGAATAAGGCTTAGTCACAATATAAAACTTTCAGAGCGGTAGGGAAACTCACTGCTTCCGTTCAGATTCGCTTGTAGCCTGGCCTAGTGCTTAACAGCCTTGGCAAAGGTAAGGGAATGAATGGATAACCCTTGGTTCTCTCCTTTAGCTCTCGTACAATCACGTCAGTACTCATAATTCGAGATCTCCCCTCCTCCCTTACTCTAACTGGAAACTCACCTGCTCCGGACTCCTTTCGACCAATAACGATGACATACGGAACCCAGCTGATTTCTGCATCCCTAATTCTCTTTTGAAGCGTCTCTTCACGATCGTCGACATCTACTCTTATTTGCCGTTCTTCGAGCCCGGCCGCTATGAGATTGGCGTGTTCCATCTGATTTGAAGTTACAGGGATTATTCTGACCTGAGTCGGTGAAAGCCAAACTGGAAGCTTAGGTTTCTCGCCTCGATTCTCTGCCTTCACTGCACAGTCGAGGACTGTGAAGAGGTATCGTTCTATCGTCCCGATGATTGCAGTGTGTATTATTGCAGGATACTGCCTCAGACCCTTGGAATCGGTGTACGCAATGTTGAATCGGTCAGCGTTGCCAATGTCGATCTGGAAAGTCGCTATCTCGCGAGGCCTGTTCAAGTCGTCAATTATTGTGTATTCTACATTCAGGACCCAATAGAAGATTCCCTCAGGCACGAAGTTCAATAGTATCGGTTTCTGCTCAACCTCTACAAGCTGCATAAAGAACTCTCGGTTCGACTCGAAGAATTCTCTGGTGGTATTGTATATCGAGACGTATTCCCTTCCAAGTTTCCTTATTTCACTGTAGATCTTATCGTGAACTTTTCTAGAAAGTTCCTTCGCTTCGTCAACGCCCTTGCAGTAGACATGGAGGTCGGGCATGTGGAGTTTTCTAACCCGGAAACACAGCAATAGTTCCCCGCTCTGCTCCAGTCTATAGCTGTCTGCGACTTCAAAAGTCCCGAAAGGAAGTTGCTTGTAGCTTAGAGACCAATCCTTGACCATGGCAAACTGCTGGTGACAAGCGGCATACCTCAGGACGAAACTTTTCTCATCCACGTTTATCTCGTACAGCCTATCTCCGAAGAGCTTGGCGTGTTCTCTGACGGGTCTGATTGCCAAGTCAAACATGTTAGTGCCTCTGACTCGAACCAAAGGTATGCCAATAGAGTTGGCTTGTAGCCAAGCATACTCACTGATCAGGTCAAACAAGAGGGTACCCTCAGGTCCATACCGCATGTGGCCGACATCTGAGTAGGGTTCCCATTCGATACCGAACTTTCGGCAATAGTCCAGAAACTTCGGCTGGCCACCGGGCAGTTCCTTTCGAAGAGCCTCTTTCATGACAAGTGACTTGAACTCAGAGTCAGGGTAGGAGAGATAGTTCTCAGGTTTACATAACTTACCGTCGGTTCCGAGCACCATGTACTCCGTCTCGACGGCCGCGGCCTTCTCCTCTGCCTTCTCAGCCGTAATGGTTCTTGACAGCTCTGCGAGCGGGTGGCCCTTGCATTCCAATTTGAAGCTCTTGTAGTACCCAAACGGGCTTCGTCTGACGTTGTACCCCTTCGAAGCGATTATCTGAGTCATTCGCCTCAGAAGGGGGATTGCTACTGACGGTGGAGCTAGGTTGCTCGACAGATGCGCGTATGGATAGATGAGAACATTGTCCGTTCTCACAGTTGAAGCGATTTTCGCAATCTCCTCTGCGGTCTTGAGGGCCACTGTTTCCAAGTCAGACTCATCAGTCTTCTCCACGGAGCAGAAGGCAACAAGGACTTCGTCCATGCTACCCTTCTTTTCCGCTTCATCAATGGACTCGGCTTCCTCGACCGCTTTGTCTTTTACTTCATACTCGAAGTGACTTGAATGTATGAATAGAACTCTCAGACAGTGAAGCCCCCTTCTATGAGTTTTACCCCATCATCCGCCATCTTTCTAGAAGTCTATCCTTCTTTGATTTCTTCTTCATTTCCTTGTAGTGCTCTTTACAGAGGTAAGCCCTTTTCGAGCTTTCGACCTGCAATCCTGTCCTTGTCACCTTTTCGGCTGCGAGGGATCTTACGGCGGGATTGCCGCATCCCTTTACTGTACACTTTTCGCCCTTTTCTATTCTGCCCATTTCTTTATGTCACCTTCTACCGATCCACAATTGCTGTGATTTATGCTTCAGAATGCTTGAAAAACTATACGCATCTGGGATGTATCAAGTTGAATGTTGAAGTACTTAAATCCAAGATTGGGAGATTCTGACAGGGCTAGTGAATTTGCTTTCTGCTCTAAGACAAAAGTTCGTCTTCTTTCTCAACAGCTCAGCTCTCGGCCTTCATAAAGCGGGTTTAACTCCTAATTCCTCGACTGCCCTAGGATTAGTCTTCGCGGCTGTCGCGGGTTTAGTCTTTTTTCTCGGGGTCTCCGATTTCTGGACTTTCGTGGTCGCACCATGTCTAGTGCTTATCTCCGGATTCTTTGACGCTGTCGACGGATCACTAGCCAGACTTTACGGCGAGACAAAATTTGGCGGCATCTTGGATTCGACGTTTGACAGATTTGCAGAGATCTTTATTCTATCAGGGATCGTTCTTGGAGGTTTGGCTAGCCCCCTTTGGGGGTTGGCTTCTATCTCTGCTTCGTTGATGGTTAGCTATGTGAGGGCCAGAGTGGAAGTTGAGGGGCTCAAGATGTCAGGTATCGGGTTTGCAGAGAGGCCGGAAAGGTTACTCATTCTAGTAACGGCTTCATTCCTGCGAAGCATTGAGTACGGCATCATAGTTCTCGCTGTTCTGTCGACGGTAACGGTCGTTCATAGAATTCTCTACGCGTACAGGCATCTCAATTGACTGATCTCCATAGATGGTTGGATCAGTAGAGCCTGCGGCGCTCGTCACGTGCTCTGACTTTGGAGATACCAAAATGAACAGCACAAGAGACACAGTAGTACTTGAAGGTCGACGGTCTTGCGATGTAGGCTCCGCTTGCCCTTAGCTCTCTTGCCAGCGCCGGATCAACCAGTGAAAACCTACTAGTCACCCGCTTGACCTTGTCTCTAGGAACAAGCATCCCACAGTTCGTGCACTGGACAAGCTCACTTCGACCTTTTCCACCTTTGCTTCTTCCACCGGATTTCCTCTTTTTCGTCATTCGAATCTTCCTTACCATCCCAAGAGGACTCCTTAAAACATTGTGCCACAAGGGTTCTGTCAAGTCTGCGTCGGTTTCTTGTTCCTGTAAAATTTCGTCGGATGATGGGTTTATCGTAGTCGGGTTCTTGTTCAAGCCATGCTCTTGCCTCATGTTCTCTCAGACCAAATCTAACGAGTTTTGGTCTTTCTCTGTTCTCCCTTCTAATCTTTTCCTGTTCCGCTTCCTTTTCTAACTCTTCCAGAAGCCTCTTCAAACGTCGAGCTATATCTTCACTCATCGACGATCTTGTCTCGTTGTCTTTCGAAGTACCCTGTCAATTCGTCCATGGTTAACTCGTACTTTTTCATCTTATTCTTTAATGTCTCTACAATCTTGGTCAGGTCAGCGATTTTGCTTTCTAATCCCTTGTTGACTTCGTGTTGTTCGTTTATGTATTCGAGAGTAGTCTGCGAATCCATCCAAAAGCAAGGGCTCCATCGCTAGAATGTACACACTCTCCTCGTTTGCCTGCTAATTCGAACTTACCTATTAGCTTCTGTAGATAATCCCGCCTATTATTGTAATACTCATTCCAATTCTTTTCTGGGCTTGACTCTACTTCTTTCTTTTCTCCTTCAGCCATTCTTCCAACACCGCCTCCACAACTTCAGAAGTTGTCTTGCCTTCCCTGATGGCTTCGATTTTGGTTTCTTTCCAAAGTGCAGGTTTGATCTCTGATTGATGTGGTTTCTCTCTTGGTAGTTTCTTGTTCGGACATATCGCATCTTACCATAGTAATGTATTGTTATCATATAAAAGTTTTATAGTATAGGCTTAAATACGACCTACTTACAATAATACTACTTGTGGTATGGTAGTATGACTGACAGTTTCCGCATGGAAAGGGGCAAGGCAATAGCCGAGTCACCCAACCAGATTCAGCGACTAGATGAATATGCCTACACAGTGAAGTCTCAGTCAGGCAATGGCGATTATGATATTCGACTAGCAGGGGAAGGTTGGGCTTGTTCATGTCCAGACCACATCCACAGAGGCGTAAAGTGCAAGCATATTTGGGCAGTTGAATTCAGCCGTAAGTTAAGAAGGGAAGTTCAAGCTAGGGTTATCGAGCCGATTTCTGACATTCACAGTTGTATCTTCTGCGGTTCATCCAAGGTCGTGAGGGATGGAGTCAGACATAACAGGCATGGTGACATTCAGAAGTTCAACTGTAAAGATTGCAGAAAATACTTCACGATTAATATTGGTTTCGAGAAGATGAAGCATAGCCCGCAAGGAATCACAACCGCTATGCAACTGTACTTCAGTGGAGAGTCACTGCGTAATACTTCAAAGTCTCTGAGGCTTATCGGAGTAAGCGTTAGTCACCAAACTATACACAACTGGATAGGCAAGTACATGGCTCTTATGAAGAAGTATCTCGACAAGATTCAACCTCAAGTGTCAGACACTTGGAGAGCCGACGAACTCTACTTGAAAGTCAGAGGCAATATGAAGTACCTCTTTGCGTTGATGGATGATGAGACACGCTTCTGGATAGCTCAAGAAGTAGCTGAAACCAAATTCACCCATGATGCTAGGGCACTATTTCGAATGGGCAAGGAAATTGCAGGTAAGAAGCCTATGTTGTTAATCACTGACGGACTGCCAGCGTATCATGATGCTTATCGTAAGGAGTTTTGGCAACACGGACAGCCGAGACCTCAACACGTCAGTCACATCAGGATTCAAGGTGACAGGAACAATAACAAGATGGAACGGCTCAACGGTGAGATTCGAGACCGAGAGAAGGTTATGCGAGGTCTAAAGAAGTCTGATACACCAATTCTGACAGGTTATCAAATCTTTCACAACTACATCAGACCACACGAAGCCCTAGAAGGAAGAACACCAGCGGAAGCGTGTGGAATCAGAGTTGAGGGGCAAGACAAATGGATGACATTAATACAAAACGCAAAAATCAAAAAGACTTAATCCTTGCCGTAAACCGTCTTGTGGTCACAGACACGAAGAAGTTGGATTGTTCGAGTAGTGAATGCGACACGATAACTGAGACGGTACTTAAGCCCGATATCATAGACGAGAACACGCCCGTCTGGCGTATTCTTGAGTTCTCCTAGTCTTTGCGGTTGTTTGCTGGAACTTAACATCGTTAGGGCATCGTCAACCCGAAGCTGGTTCTCCTTGTCCTTTGATGCGTAGCCAGCGTCGAAAGTTCTAGTTATGTCGAAACTCCAAATGCTACTCTGTGCGTTTGCGATGGAGCCACTCAAGTGTCTCACGAATACTTACAAAATGCTTGGCCTTACCGGAACGGATTTCTTCGATTCCACTGTGAATATCTTTTAACTCTTGTTCGGTCAACGGTGGTGATTCATAGCGAACCCTCCAAGTATCAAGGACGAGGTTTGCCTTTTGTTCAATCATCGTTGACATCTCCACCTTGCTGTTCCAAGGACGTTCTGGAACGCATGAACTTTTCCACGAAGGAGGTATTGGAGGAGGTGCAGACATTGAATAAGCAGACACGGGCGTTTCATCAGTTCCGTTAAATGTCTCCAAGCCACCGCACCCTTTATCTTTCTCGGAATCGCGTACTTATAAATGTAGTCGCAAGGAATGAGGGCTTTGGCAACAGAAAAAGAGAAACCCATTGAAGACATTAGGTTTGATTCCTACGCCGATTATTTTATAGTTAATTGGAAGAAGGGAATGATTCGGCTCTCATTTGGACAAGCCGTATACAAGCCTCCTAGAATATATGCAAACATTCACATGTCCCTTCCCGACTTAGAGGCCTTTTACAAACTGATTTCGGAGAGCTTGCCACTCATAAGAAAAGCACAAGAGACTTGAACGAACGGGCTTATCCGACGAATTTTTACAGTCCCAACGATCAGACGAAGACTTGACAGAGCCTGCCACAAGGCAGGCGCGACCTCACCCTTGAGTACTTGTTTTAGACCCAACTTCGCTAGGGATTGACATCTGAAAATATCGCTTACGTTACACTTTGGAGCTTTCTAGCTTCGGATAAGCAATCGTACCCGCGCGTGCACTAGTACGCACGAGCGAAGTACGCAGCCTTGTCAGCCGTCTTCCCGCAGTAAAGACATGTTGACCAGACGTGTTCAGGCTCGAGTGGGATGGCTCTTATCGTCGCCCCAGTCTCTTCTTTTATCTTATCTTCGCATTCTTGTCCTGAACACCAGCAGGCCTTAAGAAATCCGCCTCTCTCACGAAGGACCCTCTTGAACTGATCATAACTGTTGACCATCTCCGTGTGGCCCTCCAGAAATCGCTTAGCATTCTGGAACAGATTGTTCTGAATGGAATCCAAGAGACTCAAGACTTCTCTCAATAAGTCGTTTGAGTTGATTGACGATTTCTCTCTCGTATCTCTTCTTACAGCTACAACTTTACTTTCTCTGACATCTCTTGGCCCTATCTCGATCCTCAAGGGAACGCCTTTCATCTCGTACTCATTGAACTTCCAGCCCGGCGTTAATTGTTCTCTAGAGTCGTACTCGACGGACAGCCGTGCTTCTCTAAGCATGTTATAGACTTCTCTAGCCCTGGCGTCGACTATCTTCTTCTCCTCGTCGTTGAAGAAGATGGGGACTATAACTATCTGAATCGGAGCGATCTTTGGTGGAAGAACCAAGCCTTTATCATCACCATGAACCATGGCGACCGCTCCTATCAGCCTCCATGAGACCCCCCAAGAGGCCTGCCAGGCGAAGTGTTCCTTCTCATCGCGGCCGAGATATTTGATCTCAAATGGAACCGAGAAATTTTGACCGAGATTATGTGAGGTGCCCATTTGGAGCGCTCTGCCATCGCCCATTATAGCTTCAAGTGTTGTTGTATAGAGTGCTCCGAGGAACTTCTCGCGCTCCGTCTTCTTCCCCACAACGACCGGAATGGCTAAGAAGTCTTCTATCAATTCACGGTAGAGTCTAAGGATCATCATGACCTCCTCATCTGCTTGCTCTTTGGTTTCATGAACTGTGTGACCCTCTTGCCAGAGGAACTCACTCGTCCTGATGAAAGGTCTCGTAGCCGTAATCTCTGCCCTGAGCACAGAGTTCCAGAAATTGAGCAGAAGAGGTAGATCTCTCCAGCTTTTGATCCACTTCGCATATGAGTAGTAGGCTATTGTCTCGGAGGTAGGTCTTGCAGCCAGCCGCTCCCCGAGTTCCGTGTCACCTGCGTGGGTGACCCAAAATACTTCAGGTGTGAAACCTGTGAAATGCTCAGCCTCTTTCTTTAACAGACTCTCAGGGATCAATACCGGGAAGTAGGCATTCCTATGTCCTGTCTCCTTGATTCTTGCGTCTATGAATTCGCGTATCTTCTCCCACATCGAGTATCCGTAGGGCATCAGAACCATGAAGCCTTTGGCGACTGAGTAGTCTGCAAGCCCTGCCTTTGTTACGACTTGGGTGTACCATTCTGAGAAGTCTTGAGACTTGCGTACCGTTATTCCAATGTCCTTCGTGCTCATTGCTTTTCATGCCCTCCCAGAGTCTCTTGGAAGATTAATCCGATTTCCTCGAGTCTATCTACTTTTCGACCCCTATTGGCAGGGTTGCAGATATAAATTCCCATTAACGCCCGTGCGTGAGGGTTTTTTCTGGAAACATCGGACAGAATGACTTAACTCATCTGAATGTAAGGTTCTGTCCAATTCGGCATGCGTGGTTTACGTATTGAGAGTTATCGCGGACTTGCATATTCACTCAAGGTTCAGCCGAGCTACAAGTCAGAATATGACTCTTAGAGAGATTGAGCGGTACGGCCAGATCAAAGGCCTCTCAGTAGTAGGCACTGGGGATTTTACACACCCGCTCTGGATGAAAGAGCTGAAGACTGAGCTCAAGCCTTTGGAAGACACGGGACTTTACATCCTACCTTCAGGCAGTCAAAGAGTTAGTCTCATGATTACAGCTGAGCTCTGCACTATTTTTGATTTTAATGGCAGGACAAAGAAGATCCACCATGTAGTCTTGTCACCTTCAATCGAGGTTGCTGAGCAGATAGCGGACAGGTTGAAGCAATACGGAGATCTCTCAGTTGACGGGAGGCCCATACTCGACATCTCGGCCTCTGAGCTTGTTGAAAAGGTCATGGAGACGTCATCCGCGAATCTCATCTTTCCCGCTCATGCTTGGACGCCTTGGTTCAGTGTGCTAGCTGCCAACTCCGGATTTGACAGCATCGAGGAGTGTTACGGTGATACTTCCAGACACATCTTCGCACTTGAGACCGGCCTCTCCTCTGATCCAAGGATGAATTGGCGGCTGAGCAAGCTTGACCGTTACACGCTGGTCTCCAATTCTGATAGCCATTCAGCTTGGCCTTGGAGGATGGGTAGGGAAGCTAATGTCTTCGAACTTGAGCGACCGACTTTTACAGGAATAACCGAAGCGATAAGGAAGAAGGATAGTAGCAGACTGAAGTTTACAATAGAGACGGATCCTGCCTACGGCAAGTATCACTGGACAGGACATAGGAACTGTGGCGTGTCATTGTCCCCTCGCCAAGCGATTCAATCTAAGAATATCTGTCCCGAGTGTCGTCGTCCTCTGACCAAGGGCGTTGAACAAAGAGTCGAAGAACTTGCTGACAGACCTGAAGGATACCAGCCGAAGGGAGTACCGGGTTTTGTGTGTTTGCTGCCACTTTCCGAGGTCGTTGCGGCGGTCATTAGAGTTGAACAGCCGTCAAGCCCAAGGGTTTGGGAAACCTACAATAAGTTGATTGCAAGATTCGGCAGTGAATACAGTGTCCTGTTGGATGCCAGCCGAGACTCGCTTAATGATGCGGTGGGACCTAATCTAGCTGAAGCCATAATAAGGGTCAGGGAGAATAGGGTCAAGGTGATCCCCGGCTACGATGGGGTTTATGGCCGGATTGAACTCTCTACTTCTAACATCGATGAATCAGACGAACAAACCGTGAGTAAGACTGGTCTCGAACAGTTCATGTAGGCATGTTCCCATTTGCCGTTTAGCTGAATGGAAAACGTTGTCTAGGCGAAGCCCACATCTTTATGATTCCAACTAGATCTGCAGCAACAGTCAGATTAGCTTGGTTAGCTTGGCGAGGCTGTCTGCAAGCTCTCTCTTTTCTTTGGCCGCAAAGCTGAGGTTTGGTTCAATTGATTTTGATGCAAATTCGTACGCCTTGTCGGAGAAGTCACTGGACCATTTCCCAGCTCTGATCTCAATGAGAACTTTTGTTAACTCCTCGATCTGCCCGTCCAGTTCTTTGCCTCTTCTCTGCAGTATGTTGATAGCGAGATTCTTCTTCGCTTGTAGGTTTTCAAGTTCTCTCTTTTGTTTTCCGGACAGTTCTTCGTATAGGTTTCTTGGAATCTCTTCCTTCTTTAGAAGGGTGTTGAGTGCGGTGAGGCGACGTTCTGCCGACTCAATCTCTTTAATCAGGGATTCGACTTCGATCTTCCACTTGGAGACGACCGTTATTCCTTCTCGGCTAAAACTGAGTTGATCCACTGGAATTCTTTCAAGCTCCCCTGTTCCCTTCTCCACCTCGACCGCTTCCATTTCACCATAGTCGTTCAGCGTCACTCCTATGATCTTTCCGAGGTTCCGACCATAGGGGTCGGTGGTCCTCTTTCCCAGGAAGCTCTTGAGCTCGGACTCAGAAAGTTGCGACATCTTACCTGGCTTTTCCACCTATCATGGTAGGGAAGAGCCTTCCTCAGCTGTCGGAATCTTGGGCATCTCTGGGAATCTCTCTTTCATCCTCTGCTCCGCCAGGGTTCCGGCTTCTTTCATTATCGCCTCGGACTCCTCTGTGGGTGCGTTGAAATCGAGGGTCTGTTCCGTTGCCTGACCTACTTCGAGGACTACTGACTGCAGTGTATCGTTAACTTCAGCGAGCTCTGTCGATATCTCAGGCATCAAGTTTTGGAGATCGGTCCTCACTTTGCCTAGGACAGCTCCTACTGAGCTCATTGCGTATGCTATCTCTCCAAAGTCCCTGACTGTCTCAAGTCGTAGGTATACGCGTTCTATTGCCATTTGGCTGCGCAGAGTGGTGAGGACCATCTTTCTGATCTCTGCACATTCGCTCGCGTACATCGATGCCTGGGTATTGTTCTTTCCTTGTATTGCTGAGACGCATTTTGCGTATAGAGCCTTGTCTCTAGACTGGAGTTGATAGGTCTTCGATTCGAGTCGTCGCATTTGGATCTGCAGTCGGTGGATGGTATGGTTTAGTCGCCGTTTTACTGGTGTCGGGTGAAAGGTTTCTCTTATTCTTTCTCCCAATGTTGGTTTATATCTGAACATATACATCACATAATTTGGTTCATCATCATTGTGGGCCTTTCCAAACGAATCTCGCGGTTTGCAATCTTCGCCGCGCGAAGACTGTTTGTAGTCATGATTATAGTCTTTCCGTATATGTGCCTCAACCCTCTAAGGATCGGTAGGAGGACATTCACTGAGGGCGGATCTAAGTTTCCGGTTGGTTCGTCAAGCAAGAGGATCTCTGGCTCGGCTGCAAGAGCTCTTGCTATTCCAACTTTCTTGGCTTCGCCGAAGCTGAGGCTGGCGGGGCTGAAGTTCGCCTTGTCCTGGATGCCGAAGAACTCAAGTAACTCAGACGCGTATCTATCTCGCCTCGACCCATTATTTCTTGAAAGATCCTGAGCGAGCTCGATATTCTCCTGAACAGTCAAGTCGTTTATCAGCCCAAACGTCTGGAATAGTATGCCTATTGAATGCGCCCTGATTACCGCGAGATCACTTGAGCTTAAAGACGAGAGTTCCTTGCCAAGAACCTTGACTGAGCCTTGAGTTGGTTTTTCAAGACCCGAGATAAGGTTGATGAGAGTGGTCTTTCCGGTTCCTGAGGCACCTGTAACAGCAACAAAATCAGCCTTCGATACTTCGAAGGTAAGTCCGTTGAAAAGCCGAATTGTGGAAGACCCGTCCCTGAAGGCTTTGTGTAGGTTTTTCACGGAAATTATGGCTGAGTTCTCTGTCAATGTCTGAGCACCTCAGAGACATTCAGGCGGGATATGTACAATGTGGTGTATGCACCAGCTAGAAGAGCAGGACCGAAGATCGCTAAAGAAGACAAGGTCATGGAAGAATTGAGCGTCAAGGTCAGGTGCCCGCCATTATACAGCATCAGTATGTATCCAAGAGCTACCCCGAGGAAACAGGAAACGGAAGCATATAGAATCGTTTTTCCGAGCAGGATAGCTCCTAAAAGATGCTTCCGAACTCCAATTACCAGCAGAATAGCCATGTCACGCTTCCTGTCTACCAGTCCAAGGAAGAGCTCATTCAGTACCACGGATGAGATGGCTGCAGAGATCATCACTTGAATGGCGATTGTCATAATGGAGTCGTTGGGTTTAGGAAGGATCACCACAAGGATTACAGTCAGAATGGTAGCGGTAACCATGGAGAACAGTGTGTGCCGTTGTGGCCTCGTGAGGAGTCTCATAAGCAGTTTGGAAAGGGGCATTTTTCATAACCTGCCGGTGGCTTAGTGTGCTTCGGCCATCATCTTGAGGAAATTACCGAGGTTTCCACTTTGATAGGTCTTGATGACAGGGGCAGCGTACTCGATCTTTACGTTCAGTTCTCTCAGTCTTGTTATGACCTTGTCTATGTCTTCCTTGCTCTTACCTACGAGGTGAACTATCCCTTCTGGGGATCCGAAGGAGCTTACCACTGTGATGCTTTGAGGCAGGGCTGATATCTGTTTCAGCAATGTATCACGTTCAGAGTGGGCAGGAAAAGTTGTGCCGAGATAGATTTGTTCTGTCAGTCCAAGTTTCTCAAGGTCAAGATTGACTGTGTAGTCTCTTATTATGCCGAGATTCTCCATCTTGTTTATTCTGTAGGCGACTACATTCGGGTGGAGCCCAATCTTCTTGCCGATATCAGCTAGCGTGGCCTTGGAGTTGTGCACAAGCTCAGCTAAGATCTTGAGGTCAGTGGAGTTGATGACTGTCGTCCTTCGATCACACCTTTAGGCGGCTTGGAATTCCTCTGACCATTTGTGATAGAAACGCATCGTGCTTTGGTCTACGCTGGGCTTCCGTATTCGAAATACGTCTCTGAAATCGTTCATAATTATTGGCCTGGGCTTAGCCTGCTTATCTTCTGGATTGCCTTTCTCGAAGAACTCCCTTACGACTTTCATCTGGGCTGCTTGGAAGTTGTCGTATATGTCGCTGCCAGAGTACCCGTCCGTTATCTTCGCTAGTTCTTCGAAAGTCACATCTTCGCCCATGTTGAGATTCTTTGAGAATATTCTGAACATTTCGAGCCTTGCATCTGCTTCTGGGAGGGGCACAAAGATCCTCTTTTGGAATCGCCTTCTGAACGGGTCGTCCAGAACCCAAGGCTTGTTTGTGGCGCCAATAACATAGGCGTGAAGCAATCTCTTCTTGTCGATTACGCCATCCATCTCTTTCAGGAATTGGTTTCGAGCCCTGACTTCCCCTCCGACCTCTTGGGACCTGATTCCAACCAGAGAGTCGATTTCGTCTATGAAGACTATTGCAGGCTTGCCGTTTGAGCTCATCCGTCTGACTTCTTCAAATAGATGTGCAACATTCTTCTCAGACTCGCCTAGCCACTTTGACATTATCGATGCGGCGTCGATACAGAAGAATGTGGCATCGATCTCCGTTGCGACTGCCGCGGCTAGGAGCGTTTTGCCACATCCTGGCGGACCGAAGAAGAGTATGCCCCTGGGCCACCCTAACGGAAAAAGATCAGGTCTTTTGACAGGAAATATTATCGATTCCTCTATAGCTCTCTTTGCGGCATTCAGGTTGGCGATATCTTCCCATCTGACGCTTGGTTTCTCATTAAGAACGAGTTGTTCAAACTTAGCCTCCGCCCCCGAAGGTGCAGTCTCTACGGGTTCTTGGTGATTTTCCTGGTTCTGGAGTTCTCTTATTCTCTTTCTGTAGGACTCCGCGTGCTCCATGTAGATGGAGTTCTGTGAGGAGTTTGGGTACAGTGCGCACAGTTTCAGAAGGATTTCGACGGCTCTCTGGTACTTCGCTATTGCAAGACCCCTTGATCCTTGCTTATCAAGTCGAGTGGCCTCGGTAGCATACTTCACTGCTATTCGTTCAAGTTCTTCAGATGCTGACAAAGCTCAACAACCATCGTCTTTGATAACAGATTCCAGATCGGCTCACTCCATTTCCTGTTCCAAAGCGAGCCTTCCTTTCTCTTTCAACTGGTCTATCGCCTTGATCACGTCACTGGGGGGTCTTGAAAGTCGACTAGCACATTCAGAGACAGATACCCTTCCGTCACGAGATTCTATGTAGAATAGGACTTGTTCAAGAATTGAAGGATCCAGTTGACCACTTGAAGGTTGCTCACTCCTAATTTCGGAAGCGGGCACCTCAAATTGCGCAAAAGGCAGTTCTGGGAACTTCTCCCGTGCTTTTTCATCTGCTATCTTTCGAGAAGTGTCCAGAATTTTCTTTGCCTCGTTGTTTGTAACTTGGACCTCAAAGTCACTTGGGGTCACCTGGCCGGTCTCTGCACTTAGTTCAACGAGCACTGATGTGACTCTGTCCAGTTCGCCTGCCACGTCTGGAACTAGACCGGCTATCTCACCTTTAGTTTCCTTCACAACCTCCATTATAGGAGCTAACTGGCTAATAGTCTCCCCGAACTGCTCTACTGTTTCGAGTCTGAGAGTTACCTTTTCCAGTGCGAGCTGAACGCTCTTTGCGGTCAGGTACATTTTTCTGATTTCAGCGCACTCGTTAGCGTATATCTTAGCGTGGTTCTCGTCGCCGCCAATCTGTGCGCCGATACATCTCTGGAAGATCTCGTTATCTCTCTGATAGAGTCTCTCTGTTGTCTGTTCGAGCTTATCCTTCTGGATGTTTAGTTTATACAGTATGTCCGAGAGACGTTCCTTCAGGGAAGGCGGGATGCGACTCCTCCAGCCTTTCCGTCTGGACAGAAGAATTGCTGATCCCTCTTACGGCTCCATTCGGACTATGACTATATCTCTTGGGCCTCCAGTCTTCGTGAGTCCGGGAGTCTTTGTCAAGACAGTAGGCTCTGCCACCGGTGGGGGTTTGGTTTGTGGCTCAATTCTTGATGTCCCGATGTCTTCAGCGCTATCCCTTGAGGCTATTAGAGTGTTGATCTTGTCTTCGATGTTCTTTTTCTCAGAGGAGAAGTGGCGCAGACCATTCTGAATTGTCTCATTCGCCAAGTTATAGGCCTCTTCTCCCAGCTCTCCTGAAGTATAATGCATTTTGTTATTGGCCATTATGGTTTGGATGATCTTCATCTGTTCATCGAGCTTCTGTGAGGTTTCCGCAAGTTTCTCAACGGCTGCCTCGCTCCTCTTCAGCAAATCGCCTCTTGCTTGTCTGAATTGTTCTTTCAGTTGTTTGTACATAGTCTCCTCGACATCGCCGCTTACAGATAGCTCATTTAGTGCGTTGTCTCTTCGTCTGAGTAAGTCAAGTTCCCTGGTAAGTTCATCTGCCTCAACAGCCCAGTCCTGCGCCAGGGATAGTATCGTTCCGTTTACTGAGAGCTGTCTGCTGGGAAAGATTGCGAAATCTCCATTGTAGAGCTCAATACTCACGTTGCTAATCTCGCCCTTTATGCTGGAAGTGACTCCTACGAGCTTGCCGAGATCTTTTCCATAAGGATCCTTTACAGTCTTCCCTACGAATTTCTTTAGGTCCTCCATTGTTAGGCTCGTATTCTTTCAACCTCCAATGTTGAGTCAGGGCTACTGGGTCGAACTTGTCTCTGTAAATCTTGAACCGATCGGGACTGAAACTCTCGGCAGATCAGGGAACTTCTCAGTCATTCTCTGTGAAGCCACGGCTGACGCTTCGCCGAGTATCTGCTGAGCCTCAGAACTGGATGCGAAGTCATCGTATTGTTGACCGGTGGCTTCACCGACTTCAATGACTACGCCGTTTAGAGTCTCACCGATCTCACCAAGAGCATAAGAGACCTCAGGCATGACCCCGCTAATCTCAGACTTAATAGATTTGACCACACCTGCTACAGGCCCAAGCATCGCAGCCGTATCGCCGAACATCTGCACGTTCTCAAGCCTCAGAATAACCTTCTCCAAGGTCAGCTCGCATCGCAAAACCGTTGATGCCATTTTTCTGATCTCGGCGCATTCGCTGGCGTACAATGCTGCCCTGGAGTTGTCCTTTGTCATCTGAGCGGAGATGCATTTATCGAAGAGGTTCTTGTCATGCCTTTGCATTCTTTGAGACGAGTTCTCAAGTTTGCTCTGCTGAACTTTCAAACGATAGATTGATTGAGCGATCTTCTCTTTGAGGGGCATCTGGGGGCGAATACGCCCTGACAACCGTGACAATGGTATGATGGGCTCCTTACTATCGCCGTCCCAGTTTCCAATGATACTTCTTGGCATTCAACCATTTCCTCTGCAACTGTATATCATACAAGCTAAGTTGTGAAAAACCAATAGAGTAGAACAACACTTGAGAATTTGTGAAAGGAATTTGTTAAAAAAACCAAGGACCAATTGCCCTTATCAACTATTGAGGAGCAATTCCTGAGGCGATAGACCGAGACGGAGTAGAGAATTGTGTTCGTTTCAGGTTGAGCGTCTGCAATTCAGAATAAATATGTGAAGTTGAGATCTGAGGAGAATTTAGTTTACTAGATTAGTGTAAAAAAGACGATCCCTCACAACGGTTTGAATACGAGAAGAGGCTTTCCATCCTCCTCCACGTAATCAGCCACCATCGCCATCCCCATCTTTATCGTTTCAAGCTTCAACACGTCAACACCCACCAATCTGGCCGTTAGCATGGGGCCTTCCTCCAGTCTGACTATACCTACTGCGTAAGGAACTTTGTCCTTTAGGAAGGTTGGAGCCACGTGGACAACAGTGAAACTTTCAAGCGATCCCTTTCCACTAAACTGAGTCCACCTGAGTCTTTTTCCTCTACACTTCATACAGGTTATCCTCGGAGGAACCATGAAAGTTTTGCAGTCCTCGCATAGATTACCCATCAGTTTTTTCTCTCTCAGGAAATCATAATACGACTTTACTGTGAACGGTTTCTCTACAGACATCGACGCGTATCTCCTACATGTGCAAGTGCTGCTTGAGGCGAAAACTTACTGTTGAACTGCCTTTAATGTTTTCAGGAAGTCACTGTAACTCAGTGCCTATGGAACGAACTGAATATGTCGATTCATTGGCGAGGAGCCCCAAGCCGTTCTAATAGTTTGCTTGTTATTACGTGAACTATCTCTTCTGGAGACTGTTTCTCGGCATTGACGGTTATCTCGGGTTTTTCAGGATCTTCGTATGGAGCACCTACTCCCGGGACTGTCTTGCTCTCACCAGTCTTGGCTTTTCGATAGATATCTCTGGGAGCCAGGTAGGTCTCTTTCCTGGACTGCTCTCTTTCGATGCACACATTTAATGGGCACTTAAGGTAGACCTCGAAGAATAGAGGCACCTGCTCTCTGCAGCTGTCTCTATACCTTCTCCTGTTCCCGGTCGCATCGATTACGACGCCAAGTCCATTTTCGGTCAGTATCTTAGCTAGGAGGGTGATCGCGCGGTACACTAACTCCCTTTCTTCTTCGGTGTAAGTCGAGGTGGGCGTCAGTGCTTTTCGGACGGCATCTGAGGAAAGCATTTGCGTCATAATGCCTTTCTCAGATAGAGTGTTCTTCAATAGATGAGCCACAGTAGATTTTCCGCTGCCGGGCAATCCAGTGATCCAGATTGCCCAACCCTTAGTCTTGGGGCGTTCCAATTAGACCATTTCAGCATGCTGTTGAAGGCCCTAATAAGAGGAGCCTAAGTAATATGGGTCTTAGAGATCAGCCGATTAGGGTTATCAATTCCGATCATGCGATAGAGTCTTGGTTTCAGAAAGAATTGAGGCGTAGTTGCTGATGAGTTTGAGCTTTCCCGTTGGCTCGGTCACTTACGAGGTTACACCTGAGAGTCTGGAGGCTTATTTTGGCCGGTTGCTGAAGCGCCCCGTGAAGCTAGTATCTTCAAAGAAGTTGGGTGAGGGGTTCCATAATGCCGGCTTTCTAATCGTCCTGTCTACGGATACCGGTACTGAGAGGCTCGTTATGAGAGTCGTTCGGGGGGATACTGGTTGGGGGCATGATTACTTAGGAGATCGTGGCGGCGTTCTTTTGCTCCAGCACAAGTTGTTTGAAATGGCTCCTCCGGGGACATGCTCAAAATCGCTTGATGTAGCTGCTTTGACATCAAGTGGGTCAATCACATCGCTCGGCGATTCGATTGAGTTCTTCCATTTTGTCGAGGAAGTACAGGATGCGGAATGGATCTCATACTCAAATGATCTGTTCAAAGTCTCTGATAGAGGAAGTCTGTTGGATAATGATAAGATTCGTGTCAGAGCTATAGCGGATTACTTGGCGAACTTGCACTCAGTCAAGAAGCCTGATCCAAAATTGTACATGCGGCACGTCCGCGACTTGATAGGTCACGGTGAAATGCTGATGGGGGTAATAGATACCTATCCCCATCCTGAAACTTTGGATTTCACCTCAGCTAAAGAGCTTGAGAGAATAGAAACCGAAGCTGTCCACTGGAGGAATAGAATCAAATATTTATCTCACAGATGCAGCCGCATTCACGGGGACATACATCCCTTTGGAAATGTAAGATTCAAGGAAGACAACTCGTTGTTGGCTCTTGATCTCGCGAGGGAGGAGTATGGTGAACCGGCAGATGATCTTACCAGTATTAGCATCAACTATCTCTTCTTCAGTGTGTGGAAACACGGAGAATTGGTTCCGCCATTTAAGGAGCTCTTCGATATTTTTTTGAATCAATATCTGGAGAGGACAGAAGATTGGGAGATCCTTAAGGTGATGGCCCCTTTTTATGCATTCAGAGGTGCAGTTGTTGCTCATCCACTTTACTATCCGAAACTAGAGACCGCCAGGAGAAGAAAGATCTTCAACTTCATAATCAATGTTCTAAACGACGAGGAGTTTGACCCAAACAAAATCGAGTTTTATCTTGAGACAAAACCCAGTTGAATAGAGGTAATGATCTTGATGAAATACAAGGTTAAGGACGAGACACTGTCTGAGGAAGGACTAAAGTCCATTGACTGGGCAGAAGCACACATGCCCGTTCTGATGACTATAAGAGAGGACTTTAAGAAGAGAAAACCGCTAAAAAATCTGAAATTAGGCGCATGTTTGCATGTGACCAAGGAGACTGCAGTCCTTGTACGTACCCTGATCTCTGGAGGAGCAGAGGTCGCACTTTGTGGGTCGAACCCACTCTCCACCCAGGATGATATTGCTGCCGCACTGGCCAGAGAAGGAGTACACACCTACGCCTGGCGCGGGGAGAACAATGAGGAATACTACTGGTGTCTTGAAAAGGTAGCCGAACATGATGTCGACATAACCTTGGACGATGGAGCGGACCTAGTTAGTCTCCTTCACACCAAGTTTCCTCAGCTTGGCGAGAACGTGATAGCTGGGACAGAGGAGACGACCAGCGGAGTAATCAGGCTTAGGGCTATGGCAAATTCTGCCGCATTGAATTATCCGATAATAGCGGTTAATGATGCCTACTCAAAGTATCTATTCGACAACAGGTATGGAACCGGACAGAGTACAATAGATGGCATCCTGAGGGCAACCTCGTTACTTCTTGCAGGGAAGAACTTCGTTGTGTGCGGCTACGGCTGGTGCGGCAGGGGGATAGCGACAAGAGCCAAAGGAATGGGATCAAACGTTATCGTCACAGAGGTTGACCCGCTGAGAGCGCTTGAGGCAGCGATGGATGGTTTCCGTGTCATGCCGATTCTGGAAGCGTCCGAGATTGGAGATATATTTGTTACAGCTACAGGCGATGTTGGCGTGATCACAAGAAAAGAGATGGAGAAGATGAAGGACGGCGCAATCCTGGCTAACTCAGGTCACTTCAACATTGAGGTCAAAGTTGACGAACTGGAGTCAATGTCGAGATCCAAAAGGACAGTTAGACCTAACGTTGAAGAATATACGCTGAAAGAGGGAAAGAAGCTGTACCTTCTTGCCGAAGGTAGGTTGGTCAATCTTGGCGCAGCGGAAGGTCATCCGTGTGAGGTCATGATGATGTCATTCGCAAACCAAGCGCTCTGTGCAGAGTACATCGCAAAAAGTGGACGTTCTCTTGGGAAGATAGTTCACAGGGTTCCTGAAGAAATCGATAGGAAAGTTGCTCACATGGCTCTTGAGAGCATGGGAATGATTATAGACACGTTAACTGAGGAACAGGCCAAGTACCTGAAGAGCTGGAAGTCAGGCACATAGATTGACCATAGCGCATACTGAGATTACGCGCGCGCCTTCAAGGGCACGAGCAGAATTCATACGCTAATGTAATAAGAGATCGGTCTACAACCCTAGCGCTTTAAGGGTGCTTATAGGCGTCTCATAAATTACTTAGCTTGGCAAATAAAAGAACATCATCGACAAATGTAGCTTCCATGTAAGTTGCTGAAGCTCGGTAATTGGAAATTCGATGATTATTTAAATCGGGTTCTGATGTTATTCAGTTCACAATCTGCCAACCGGGCAATTGTAGTGGTTGTTTTGTGGGAATCCGAGGAGCTAAGAGGGATCATTAGGCGGTACTCACTCCTCAACGCGATTGCGCATGACGGCAATGCTGATGTTGGACCAGTTGTTGGCAAGGTCCTCGGAGAGAGAGCCGAGCTTCGAAAGGATGCTAAAGAGGTTGCCAAACTCGTCTCCGAGATTGTTAAGGAGATAAACACTCTTACTCTTGCGAAGCAGAAAGCCATATTGGCAAAAAGCTGGCCTGAGGCGCATGAGTTAGCCAAGGCTGAAAGGCCAAAAACCCTTCCTCCTTTGGCCAACGTCGAGAAATACAAAGAAGTTGTTACAAGATTCTCACCAAACCCTGACTGTGCCCTCCATCTGGGCTCGATTCGAGCGGTAATTCTGTCCCACGACTATGCCAGAATGTATGAGGGGAAGTTCCTCCTTAGATTCGAAGACACGGATCCACGATTGAAGAAATCTGCACTCGAGTTTTATGACATGATAAGGAAGGACCTCTCCTGGCTGGGCTGCGGATGGGATTCGGAGTTTATTCAGAGCGACCGGATACCCATCTATTATGAACATGCAACAAAGCTCCTTCAGATCGGAGGGGCTTACGTCTGTACATGTAAGCCTGAGTCCTTCAGGGAAAACGTACTCGCTATGAAGGCCTGCGGTTGCAGGGATCTCCCCAAGGCAGAGCAGGCGGAGAGATGGCGAGGAATGCTGAATGGTGACCTTCGTGAAGGAGAGGCTGTAGTGAGGGTAAAGACAGAACTCTCTCATCCAAACCCAGCTGTAAGGGACTGGCCTGCCCTTAGAATAATTGACACGGAAAAGAACCCACACCCAAGAGTTGGTTCTAAGTACAAAGTGTGGCCGCTCTACAACTTCTCAACAGGCATAGACGATCACCTGATGGGCATAACACACATCATAAGAGGAAAAGAGCATCTTACAAATGAGACTAGGCAAATCTACATGTACAAGCATTTCGCATGGATTTATCCCGAAACAATCCATTATGGGAGACTCAAGGTCGAGGGAACCACCCTCAGTAAATCCAAGATAATGCAGATGCTCTCTGACGGCTTAGTCAAGAGCCTGGATGATCCGAGACTGGCCACACTAATAGCCTTGAGGAGAAGAGGCATCACTCCACAGACATTACGCAGGATCGCTTTGGAGATAGGCCCCCGACCAGTTGATGCAACACTAAGTTGGGAGAACATATATGCAATCAACAGAAAAATCATCGATCCTATAGCTAACAGATACTTCTTCATTCACGAGCCATTAGAACTGGTTGTAGAGGGTTTGAATGAAGACTATGTCTCCAAGCCACTGGTGAACCCAAACGATCGATCTAAGGGACACCGTACCCTCAATGTCAAGTGCAATGACCATACGGCGAGATTGCTTGTTTCGAGGAGTGACTTGGAGACCTTGAAGAGAGGCTTTGTCAGACTTATGGAGCTCTTCAATGTCGAGTACGTCAGGTCAGATGGGAAGACCGTTTGGGCTACATTACACAGCACAGACTACCTTGAGGCCCGAAGGACGGGTGCTCCACTCATCCATTGGCTACCTCTAGAAGGTAACATTAAGTTGGAGGTTTTGATGCCGGATGCGATGACAATATCTGGATTATGTGAACCCTTGCTGGCTGAAGAGAAACCGGATAGAATGGTCCAACTTGTCAGATTTGGGTTTGGGCGAATAGACGAGATTAAGGATGAATCAGTAAGGATCTACTACGCACATAACTAGCCTGAAGATAGGTTCATGTGCATGGCTCCAAGAGGTCTCAGAGTCTCTTCCCTCTCGGATTATGTGGGACCAAGTCGAACAGTTGGGTAGTATGGTTTGCGACCGGTTATCGCGTCACTGAAGATCCGATGCAGCACCGTGGGATCCTCTCCGTTCCTAAGTGGGATCAGAATATCTAGCAGATTGTCCTGAGTCATGAGGCAAGGTTTCAACTTACCATCGCTTGTCAGCCTCAGCTTTGTGCAGTGCATACAGAAGTCCGTATTCTCCACGGGCTTTACAATCTCTACGTCTAGCTTGCCAAGTGTGTAGACCTTTCTTTTCTGCATAGAGTGCCTCACTCTGATCTGACTCGCCTTAGAGGATATTTCCCGTTCAAACTCGTCAAGTGAATAATGGTATTGCCGGTAGAAGCTCTCAGCCTTCTTTATCGGCTCAAGCTCTATCAGCTGAAGCACGGCGCCGATATCCTCTGTGAAATTCATCATGGATTGGATGTCATCTGAGTTCAGTCCTCTGAGCACAACCATGTTTATTTTGACAGGGTTAAGTTGTGCTTGGACCGCGGATTTGACTCCTGCCAAGGCTGTGTCCAGATCCTTGCCAACTATCTTCTTGTATGTCTTCTCGTTTATCGAGGGAAGGTTGATGTTGACTCTATTGAGTCCTGAACGCTTCAACTCCAGCGCCCGCTCGAATGTGAGTTGCCGAGCGTTGGTGACGAGGGAGATCTCCTGTATACTTGACAGAGTTGCAAGGAGACGAATGATCTCTCCAAGATCTCCTCGGGTAAGTGGTTCTCCCCCCGTAAGCTTGATCTTTCTTATCCCAAAATTAGTTCCAACCTTCGTTATTCTGAAAATCTCCTCAGGAGTCATCTCAACGTGCGAATGTTCCTGACCTTCCCTATGACAATAGAAACACTCTAGGTCACATTTCTGTGTCAAGGATATTCGCAGATTGATGAGGGGTCGACCGTACCTGTCAGTAGTCAAGCTTCTCTTAACGCCCTTGAGCGTGCTTGAGTATGTGGGGGAGTTCTGGTAGAATCAGTTTGTCAAGTGATCTCTTGACCGCGTCTGGCGAACCGGGGATGCAGAATATTGGTTTCTTCGACACTATTCCTGCGGTTGCCCTAGTCAAGACCACTGAAGAACCTATCTCATCGTAGCTTATCCTCCTGAGAATTTCGCCGAAGCCTGGGAGTTTCTTGTCAAACATTCTCTCAGCAACTTCCACAGTAACATCATCCGGAGAGATGCCCGTTCCTCCAGTCACTATTATAGAGTCGATGTCGGGATTTCGAAGAGCGTCTGAGAGGACTGAGGAGAGAATCGTTTGATCATCTGGCAGTAGCTTTCTTCCGCATACAGTGTGACCGTGCTCTTTCATTTTGCTTTCAATCAAGTCACCTGAGGGATCCTCGGGCTCCGCTCCGGACTCTAAGAGATTGTACCTTGAGGTGCTGCAGGTTATTATGAAAATCCCCTTCCCGGGGTTGGCTCCTGCTTTGTGAAGTTCGGAGGTCTTACTCATTACTTCGGGGCCTTCAGTTTCTCTTTTACTCTAATGTACTCAATCCAGGTTTCCGGGTACTGGCCATATTCGTCCTTTTCAACTTTCTTGACCATATCCCAGACGTTCAGTAGGTATAGCGAGGCTGCAACGAGAGCCTCCATTTCCACTCCTGTCCTGGCGGTGGCCTTGACACGTACCTCCACATCTATGTAGTCCTCGCCAACGGACGCAGATGTCTCTACCCTCGATATGGGGATGTTGTGACAAAGAGGTATTAGTTGGCTTGTATTCTTTGCCGCTAGTGTGGCCGCCACTTCCGCTACGGCGATCGGGTCGCCCTTCTCAATCTTTCCCTCTTTGAGTTTCTTTGCGGTTTCCGATCTTAGCTTTAGCCTGCCAACTGCGACTGCTTCCCTAGTAACTGTATCCTTAGTGGATATGTCGACCATCTTGAATCTGCTTGTTTGTTGCATCGCTTAATCCCTGAATTTCTGGTTGCTCACGTCGTCCCAGACTTTGATTAGCGCTCTTAGTGCTTGAGCTCTTGGGTCATCATCTCGGTACTTATAGATTCTGATTCTGCCAAATCTCTTCTCTTCAACAAGCCCGGTCTCTGCAAGTTGTTTGAGATGATTGGTTATGCTTGAATGATTAAGACCTACGCTCTTCGCTATCTCTGTGATATTCAACTCGCCCGTCTCCGAGAGCAACATCAATATACGAGTCTTCCCTCGACAGGACAGGATCTCGTCAAGCTCGAAGTTTTTCTCTTTTGGCATTTTCTGAGAGCGCTTCCAGAGCAGATTCGATGCATTTCTTCATTGTAGAGGCAGGTGTGGATGTTAAACCTATTAGTGTGGTCCTTCCTGTGGTGCCCTTTCCTGAAAGCTTGGTCGAGATCAAGCCTGTTGCGCTCAAGAGTCGCATATACTTCCAAAGCTGTGTATGCGCCCTAGGCGGGGAATTGTATTCTTCACAGACGATCTTGTATGCGTTCTCTAGGTCGCCCATGCTCGCATAGGCCATGTTGGTCTCTTCTAGAAATCTTGACAGCGCTAGGAGAAACAATTTCTCAGTGAGGGAGAGCGAGGTTAAGTATTCATTTCTTAGGGTTGGGTAGACTGCTCCAGCGGCTTTTCTTACATGTTCAGGTTTGACTTCCTTACTCTCTTCAGAGTCAGCATACTTACCTGCCCTCCAGAGAAGCTCTATGGCGTATCGTGCATCTCCACTCGATGAGGCTACATCTGCCGCTATCTCCACTGTGCCGTCTTGAACTGAGCCTTCTTTGAAGGCTAGAGAAATCCTGTCTTTGAGAATTGTGAGAAGTTCGCTGGATGCGTATGGTCTTAGCTCGATGAAATTCTGTTGGAGTGTACTTACAGTGCTTCGGTCAAGGCTTTCCAAGTATCTGGGATCTCTAAGCATACATATCAGTGAGAGGCGTGCAGGTGATGTGACTCTGTCTTCCTGCACCCTTGTAAGGGTATAGAGGGCCGATTTATCAGCCTCAAGTAAAGCCTCAAGCTCATCTAAAGCCAGTATTAAGAAGAGGCCCCTTTTATCCATGATATGCATGATTGCTTGTAATAGTTCTTCTGACGAGAAGCCTCTTTTTGGAAACTGCCCTTCAAATTCATTCATTACCTTCCTCAGGACTGCGAACAGGCTTCCTTTGCACTCACGACAATTTACATGGACGTAGTGCAGACCTATTCTTTTTTCCTTTGCAGTTTTGACTATGTCTAGGCCAAACTTTTGGGCGATTACTGTTTTTCCTGTACCTACAGGACCTGTTATCAGGGCTCTCGGGCTTGTAGAGCCGGGCTTCTCAAGGAGGGATCTGAAAAGATGTGCTAGGAAGGTTAGTTTATCTTCCCTGTGAGGGAGCTTTGCCGGAATATATTCTAGCGAAAGTGGTGCTTCATCTTTGAAAACCGTCGGTCTGAGTAGAACCTGTCTTATCAGGTTGTCTCTGGCTTTTGTGGCTCCAACCGTACCGTTCACCCTTATCGGGGCTAATCGCAAATAGCTAGCCTTTGTACATTTTAAAGGATATAAACAGTAGAGAACGACGAAAGTATCAATCTGAACGTTAATTCGACTCCCCCTTAAAACGCACTCCATTTCGACATGCCGTTAATTTAAGACGATGCCAGACGGGACACAGATTCATGACCCATGTCTAGAACCTTCTCCTTCTGGCCCTTTGAAGAGAATAGTTCATCAGTCAAAGTCAGGGTTCAGAACTTGTCCGCGATCGAGCTTCAGGAGCTCGCTCAATTCTATGTAGAAAGTACATTGAGTACGACGAAACAGCAAAGACGAGAATCACGATTTTGCTGGCGTAGACTAGCGAGACAGCAGTCTTAGGACTTGGAAATCTGTTGACTAGCATATCGGGATTAACCACTCCCGTAATCGACATCAGAGATCCCCAGAGTGCGAAATTGAAGAATAATTCGTAGATAGAGCCAACTGTTATCAGGAAAGAGAGCATGAAAAGGAAGATTCGAACATCATGACTTACGGCAGTTATTCTTTTCTCAAAATGTTGAATCAGCGAGGCGTAAAATAGAAAGCCGAAGATGAAGATCAAGGTAATCGGTTTAAACTGCACAAACAGCAAAGGTGAAAACTCGTCTTTAATGAATTGTTCACCGTATACCGATGGTTGGGGATACTTCCAGATATAGTATAGGACCAACCCTGTTGTGATTAATCCGGAACCAAGCGAAAGGATCAACCATCTATTTCGAAGGACATTCAATTTGTCAGTCCCTCTATTCGTTCGACGATTCCAGCCTTCCTTTCACTTCGTAAACCTCTTCAGGGAAAGGTGGTCTCAATTCTGTCCTGCTACCATCGCGGTCGATCACCGTTCTGCCTTGGTCGTACTCAGTGAATTTGCCTATTTGCGTCGCAGCGATCCCTCTCCTTGAAAGCCTAGATATTATCTTCTTCACTGAAAATGGTTTAGCAGCTATCAGAAGCGAGCCGGAACTCATTATCCTTAAAGGGTCGATCTTGAGACTCCGACATACGGCGTCAGTCTCTCCAGATATTGGAATCTGCTCAGTGTATATTCTTACTCCTAGGTGGGACGCTTCTCCAAGTTCCCAGACTCCGCAAAGGAGGCCGCCTTCAGTAGGGTCATGCAGGGCATCTACGTTTCCAACGCCAACGGCCACCATAGCATCCTCAACTACACTGATGCTCTTGTAAAGCTGTTGGGCTTTCCTCAACGTCCGTATGGGCAAGTGCTTCTCCAATAACCTTGCATAATCTCTAGCCACTATAGCTGTTCCCTCTATTCCAACGCTTTTTGTAAGTATCAATACATCACCTACTACCGCACCTGCAGAAGTGATGTACTCTCTTGTTTTGCATTCCCCCATCATGAATCCTACAACTATTGGCTGTTCCAGCAGCGGCGTCACTTCAGAGTGGCCCCCCACCACTGTCACACCAAGTTCAACACAAGCTTGGTCTGTTTGCTTCATAATCTCTCTTAGGACTGCCTCCTTTGTATTCTTGGGAAGCATGATGGAGCACAGATACCAAGCCGGCCTTGCGCCCCGCGTTGCAACGTCATTTGCATTTACGTGAACCGATAGCCAACCAATGTTGGCTGACGTACCTGTAATAGGATCTGTGGACAAGACTATCAGATTCCCGCCCGTTCTAACCACAGCCGCGTCTTCACCGATTCCAGGTCCGACCAGTAGACTTTTGCTAAAAACGCCCAAGTTCTCAAAGACAATTCTCTGAAGATCACGGGCAGGAATCTTGCCTATTGGGAAGCTTCGCATCATCAAGACCTGCGAAGAAGACTGGATGATCTCACTATATAGATTTGCTAAAGTAAAAGCGGTAGGCTCCCGCACTCAAGATCCATATCATTCATTCAATTGGGCCAGACTCGTCATTGCCTACCATCAATTAAGAAGAATAGAGCAGTTCTTATGCGTTTCCTCGAGAGTCTCCCAACACCTGAGATTACTTCCCCGCATCGAAAAAGTTGGCAGCCGCCAGTAGATAGTCTTGATAGCTAGTCGAGATCTTAGGCTTCCCAGTCAACGTCTATTGTGGGAGACATAATGGGGAAGATATCATTCGATCCGCTGGCGTTTGAGAGCCTTGGAGCAAGGTCGATGTCATCTTTTATAGAGACCCCTGACGTTCGAATTCTGATCGATCCTGGCGTTTCTCTCGGGATAAGGTTTGGGCTGCTTCCCCATCCTGCAGAATATCGGACTCGAGCTGAGCTTCGCAACATTATTGTGGAAAAATCTCAAGAAGCCGACGTGGTGACAATCTCACACTATCACCACGACCACTATACCCCCAACTTCACCGACAGCGCACTCATCGGCTCCAGTCCAGAAGAGGCGACCAAAATCATCCAAGATAAAATCTTACTTGTCAAAGACTACCATACATCTGTAAACACAACTCAGAGACGGAGGGGTTGGCTTTTCTGGAAATTTGCAGAAAAACACGCCAAAAAGATTCTCACAGCAGACAAAAGAGAATTCCACTTTGGGAGTACGTCGCTGAGATTCTCTCAGCCTGTTTTCCATGGCGAAACTGGATCCGGATTGGGCTGGGTCATAATGCTTACAGTAAGCCGCGACGACGAAAGCATTACGCATGCTTCCGATGTTCAAGGACCGATCGACGAGACATCCTTAGATAGCATTCTTTCAGAGAATCCGAATCTTCTTGTTGTCGGGGGTCCTCCAATCTACCTGTCTGGAACTCTGGTGAAGGAGGAACTCATCAGGCTTGCTGGAGTTAACCTCGCTAGGCTTTGCGAAAAGGTGCCAACTACAGTAGTGGATCACCACTTGATGAGAAGTCCTGATTGGAGAGACTTTGTCGACCCAATATTGCAGGCGGCCCATTCCAGAAAGAACACTGTGCAATCAGCTGCTGACTACAAGGGTTCACCTATTAGACTGTTGGAATGTAGAAGGAAAGATTTGTACGCTGAAGAGCCTCCGAGTCAAGAATTCACAGCTTGGACAAGACTACCAGAGAATAAACGGCGCGTTGAACCTCCACCTGTTTAGACAACCGCAAACTCACTGCTTTTCTCCGCAATGTGTACAGTATTTAATGTTGAGAGCAGTCTCTGCGCCACAATTGAAGCAGTAGTTCGTGGCAGCATCAGTTTTCGAACTCTTATGAGATCCTATCCTCCGAACGACCAGCGTCAACCCAATAATTATTGCTACAAACAAAACAATGGGTAACGCGTCTCTCTCCGTGTAAGAGCTTGTCTCGCTCACTTGCTTGGGAAAGGGAGATTTTGGTGAAGTTACGGTGGGTGCGATCTGTGTTGGCACAAGGGAAGTTGGTGGTTGAGTCTCGGCAATGACGCTTATATCATCCCAAAAGCGCGCGCTGAATGACTGGTTCCTTAGGTCTCATTCACCCGTCCGCATGTGTCGTCGTAAACATATGGCCTCCAACCGTCAAGGTCCGACTTGAATCCGCCGTTGGCCACAAATTCTGTCGTTCCCAAGGAAGCAGCAACTACCGATGCCCCAACCAATGTTGTCAGAAAGAGCGTGCAGACGAGATAATTTCGAAACATCACTCGACTTCCCTTTCAGACCTCCGTGAAAATCCCTTTTGAATCTTTGCAGATTCACGATGGAAGCTAGACCACGAAGACATGGCGAACTGAAACGTATTTTCTTTGTCTAACAATCCTCTAGTGGTGCTTTAACTTATTCGAGTCTTCAATCCAACCTATCATTTACGAAAGCTTCTTATTTCGAGATAGGAATCTAGTTCATACAAGTCGAGGGAATATAGCCGTGTCATATTATCTTGTTCCTAGGCCTGCAGAGAGAGCCACTTACGTTCAGCCACCTCAGCCCTACCTTGTGCCGTCACCACCAGCTTACGTCGCAGTGCAGCAACCTCCGCAACTAAACTACTATCAACCGCCACCTCAGGAATGTATCATTCCTCAGCCTCCTGAGGTCTTGTATCAACCACCTCCTATGGAATACCTCGTCCCAACGATGCCACAGATGATGGCCTATCAGGCGCCCCCAGTCCAATATTTAGTCCAGCCGCCACCACAACCTGTAGCGTATCTGCCCCCTCCACAGGAGTATTGCTATCAACCCCCGCCCTTCAGGTATCTTGTCCAGCAGCCACCATACCGCCTCTACTGACTAGACGATCCCAAGAACTCTCCCTCCACCATTTTTTCACGACAGTGCCCGCCACCCAAAGCTTAGGATGTGCAATTCAGAAGGACTCTTTGTTCCATGGAGTTCGATCTAGTACTCACGGTGAGCAGTATTTCTTGAAGTAGAATTAAGCGTGTGCTCTTCCTAGCTTTGCCGTGGCTCGATAGGAAACGACTCTGCACGCTAGGATTCTTAGGAAGAACACCTGCGGAATCCATTAGCAGAAGGATATGAGTAGGTTAGTCAACCATACTTACAGCCACAACGTTGATTCTCAGCGGTTTGGGCATCACTTTTACGTTACGCACGGGTACGTTGATAGTAGCGACCTCTTTGCAGATTTCCTGCATTAAGCTGATAGCGCCAAAATTCGCAGACTCATCTCAAGGGTTCAACCAAGATCACATAGAAATAATGGTATGAGAAAGAGGGTTGATCTAATACTGCTTTACGAGGTTTTCACCTGAAACGAGTATTCAGCACTGGCAGTGAGTATCATAATTTGACTGGAGGCATTCGATTGGGAAGCTTTTCTTCGGTTGTCGCTAGCAGAGACAATGAAAAAACCATAGATGAGGCGCTGGAGAGCCTTCGAAACAACGGCTCCGAAGAGATCATGCTTGTTGATGGAGGTTCCTCTGACAGAACCTTAGAGAAGGCATTGAAGTACAAAGATGTCAAGATCATAAGGGGAATCAAGGGAATAGCCCGAGCCAAAGATTTGGGATGGAGATCTTCAAATAGCACCTTCGTACTGTTTCTCGATGCTGACGCATATATAACCAACAATACTGTGTCCAGTCTCTTCACGTTACTTAAGGAACCTAACGTCGCCGGAGTTGCATGCCGTGTTGGTTGTGCTAATAGGAATAAATTGCTGCCTCGGCTGAAGGATTTTTACTTCCAACAAATATATGCTGAGCAGTTCAAATCTTTTGATGTAGTTGAATGCGACGCGGACCCAACCATTTGTGGCCTCTTCAAGAAACGTATGCTCGAGTACATAGATGGATACGACGTGAAGTATCCGTATGCTGAAGATCTTAAATTGCTTTCAAAATTCCGTGATAAGGGTCTAAAGGTACTCATGGCCCGGAATCCCGTAGTCTACCATTATCATCGTGAGGATTCCCGAGGGGTCTACCTTCAGCACTACCTTCACGGTTATGGCAAGGGGTTGCTTAACAGTGAGCTGGACGAAGGAGCAGAAAAAGCGATCTCCCTCAACTCAATCATAAGCTATCTAAAGAGAATAACACGAGTGGCAGTCAAAGGCAATTTCTCCACCTTCCTTCTCTACCCCGCGTACCTTGTCTTCATCGAATTTGCTTTCAGACTCGGCTACCTTCGGGGGTTTCGAGGAATAGTAAAATAGCCACAACTGAAGCAGGCGACGTTGTTGGAAATATTGTTCTTGATACAAAAGTTTCTACCCTCTATAGGAGGGGCAGAAAATCATCTCTTCCAACTCGCAAAACACCTCTCAAGAAACTGTAAGATCTCAGTGTTGACGTTCGGTTCTGAGACTTCTTCCTATACAGTTGACGGAATAAATGTCGAGGCATACAAAGGCCTCGAGATAAAATGGGGAAGTGGGTTTACAGTGCTAAGCTGGAGTATGGTAAACCATCTCATTAAGGTCCATCCAGATATAATTCATGCTCACACATATGGTTTCGCACACACCGATCTCGCCTCCCTGATTGGTAACACCAGAGGGATTCCCGTAGTCATTACCACCCATTACGATCGAAGTGAAGTCACTTCAATTGGAAAAAGCATCCTCCGCACACTCTATGATAACCTGATTGGGCGACTGACTCTAAACCTTGCAACTCATATAATAGCGGCCACAAGCTACGAAAAGGCGCTATTGACATCAAAGTTCTCAGTCGAAGACAAGAAAGTTTCAATCATTCCTAATGGAGTTGAAAACTCCAAGTTCAGAGACTTACCTAGTTCAGGGCCGCTGATCTCCAAGTATCAGCTCCGTGGAAGCCGAGTGGTACTTTTTGTAGGGCGCATCGAAAGGAAGAAAGGGTTGCACTTCTTGCTTGAAGCAGCACCAAGGATCAAGGCAAGAATCCCTAATGTCAAGTTTCTCCTTGTTGGCCCTGACTGGGGATACAGAGCAGAGCTCGAATCGCTCGCGAGTAGACTAGGGATTAGAGATCAGGTCATATTCACGGGGGAACTTGACGAACAAGAACTATTAAGGGCCTATGGCCTCTGTGAGCTTGTAATCTTGCCATCTCTTGGAGAGGCTACAGGCCTCACAATCCTCGAAGCGATGGCTGCAGAAAAACCAGTCGTTGCGTCAAGATTACCAACTATCTCAGAGTTTGTTAAGAACGGCAGAGACGGCTTGCTCTTCGAGCCAGGAGACATAAAGATGTTGGAAGATTCAGTAGTCATGCTGATGAACAATCAAGAACTAAAACAGAAACTGATCGAGAATGGCTCCAGGATAGCCCGTCAAAGAGATTGGTCGAGAATTGCGGGTCTCGTCGAGAAGATTTACGAACAAATACTCTCGCAAGAAACTGACATAGAGACATCCAGCTCTCTATAGGCGAATGAATTGAAGAAACCTACGCGCTGTCAGGCAAGGAGATACTGTCATGAGTCTGCTAGCTAGACATCCTGAATTCATTTCCATCTAGATGTGGGCTGCTCCTATAATATCTCTCAGTCTTACATTTTCGTTCATCGACATGTAGTTTCTCAGCCCTTCGTTCAGCTCCTTGAAAATAGCGAGATCCTTATCGATCAAGGCAGAACCTATCTGGACAGCTGAGGCTCCAGCAAGCAGGAACTCCGCGACATCCTGCCATCTGCTTATGCCACCGCAACCGATTATTGGCAGCTTTACCTGTTCATAGATCTCGTATACGCACCTTAAGGCAACCGGTTTCAACGCAGGGCCCGAAAGCCCACCAAACTTGCCGCCAAGAATTGGGCGTTTAGTCTCGATGTCTATAGCCATAGCTTTCACCGTATTAATTGCCGTGAGAGCATCAGCTCCTGCGTTGCTTGCAGCTTGAGCAATCTCAACTATATCGGAGACATTTGGTGAAAGCTTCACAATAAGCGGCCCGCCAAAATTTGATTTGGCTTTCTGAGTGACTTTTGAAACCAAGTAGGGGTCTTGCCCTATTTCGACGCCGACCTCCTTCACGTGAGGGCAAGATACGTTCAATTCAAGGGCGTCGGCCCCAGCCTCACTGGCTAGTGAAGCCGCTCTTCCATATTCATCTTCATTGAATCCGTAGATGCTGGCTATGACGGGTACCCCACCCTTCCTGGCTGCCATTATTTCATTCTTCATCTCTTCAGCACCGGGGTTGGGCAATCCCAGTGAATTCAAGAAGCCGCCTGAGACTTCAGTTATGACAGGTCCAGGATAACCCTCTCTAGATGTAACGCCGAAGGATTTGGTGACAACAGCCCCAGCTCCTTCCTGAGCAATTCGCATCAACATCGCACCAGAAATTCCAAGTATGCCAGAAGCTAGAATCATGGGATTACTCAGCCTCAATCCAGCAGGTTGTACTGAAAGGTCAATTCTTGCCAGCCCCAAGCTAACAGCGCTCCTTACGGACAGTAGAGAAGTCTTGAGGGTTTTTGAAGGTAACTCATCGATAAGAGTATCGCGAAAAGGTTTATTCGTCCTACAACGTTACTCTCAGTTATTCTCGCCAATTAGCCTGTATTTGGAGCGGAGTATTTGGAGGCAACGATAGCAATCACGCCAGTTGGGATATTTGCCCTTGATAGCAAGGGGAAGACAATAGAGGCGCGGTTCTTTTCAGCCGATCCTAAAGAAACAGCGAGCAAACTCGAAAAGCTTCAAGGTGGCGAGGTAGTTGATGAACTCCTTCAGCTTTCGAAGATGCTCCAGCAAAAGGGGTATGACGACTTGATCTTCGAAGAGAAAGGCTTGGCTTTAGGCGTCCAAAAGGTAGTCGGCATCAAGTGTAGGGTTGCTGAAGAACCGCATACAGTTGTAGGTCTTAGAGAAGGACTAGCCGGAGCAGCAGTTGAGCTAGGGAGATTCAAAGATCTCCAAGCTTACCGAGAGTATGTGCACAACGTAACTGTCGCAATGGCAGAGGTGGGCGTTACCAAGGCGGCTCAGAGGAGAGATCTCCACGCGATACAAGTTATTCGAACCCTCGATGATTTAGATAAGACGCTCAACCTCTTCGCTGGAAGAATTCGAGAATGGTACGGGTTACATTTTCCGGAGCTCGACAGACTCATCGAAAAACACGAAACCTATGCGAGACTCGTAGCGGATCTAGTGGTCAGAGAGAACTACACACTTGATCGGCTTGAATCCGAAGGATTGTCAACTGATAAGGCGAAGGTTGTGTCTGAAAAGGCTCGGAGTTCCATAGGTTTTGCTTCTAATTTGAGCGATCTCGAAGTACTTCAGACTCTTTCAAGAGATACCTTGGAACTCAGCAGGTGCAGGGAGGTGTCTGAGCAGTCCCTCAACTCTCTAATGGAGGAAGTTGCACCCAACATGACATCTGTTCTTGGCCCCTTACTATCAGCCAGGCTGATAGCAATCGCTGGGGGCCTAGATAGACTCGCTAAGATGCCCGCAAGCACGGTTCAGGTTTTGGGAGCCGAGAAAGCTCTCTTTCGATCTATAAAGACTGGTTCTAGGCCCCCCAAGCACGGCATCATATTCCAGCATCAATCCCTCCACAACGCGCCGAGATGGCAACGAGGAAAAATAGCCAGGGCACTCTCAAACAAACTCTCGATCGCAGCACGAATAGACTCATTCGGTGGCGAGTTCCTGGGCGACAAACTCAAAGAGGCCCTTGAGGAGAGAATCAAGGAGATACGAGAAAGATATCCCTCCCCACCTTCGGTGAGAAAGAGAGATGAGCGTTCTTGAACTCCGTGAACATGAGAAGTTTCCGGATGTCTTCCGAGTAACGGTAAGTGGGCAGAGTAGACTGGCTACCCGTAATCTGGCTGCAAGCGTAAGCGTCTATGGGGAGGAACTTATCCATGCCGATGGTGTTGAGTACAGGATTTGGGACCCGTACAGAAGCAAACTTGCAGCAGCCATAAACAAGGGGCTTACAGAATTACCCATAACGTTGGGTGGGAAAGTCCTCTACCTCGGGGCTGCGTCGGGAACCACTGTGAGCCATGTCAGCGACATACTTGGGAACCTGGGGGAAATCTATGCGGTAGAATTCTCGCAAAGGAGCATGAGAGACCTTATTGAGAGAGTCTGTAGGCACCGAACCAACGTTCACCCAATTCTTGCCGATGCTAGAATTCCAATGCAATATCGCCTGATAGTCAATTTCGTCGATACCATATACTGTGACGTGGCGCAACCAGAGCAGGCGAAGATTCTGGTGCGTAACTCCGAGATGTTTCTGCGACAAAATGGAAGAGTCATGTTTTCTGTGAAGTCAAGGAGCATCGACGTAACACTCAGGCCAGTTGAGGTTTTCGACAAGGAGATTGAAGTACTCAAGAAAAGCGGGTTCCAAGTGCTTCAAGCCATTCGGCTTGAGCCTTATGATAAGGATCATGCTATGGTAACTGCGATATTCAGGAAGTGAAGGAACATCGCTGAGAGCCATTTAGAGAGAGCGTTTAGAGCTATGTTGAAGGAGGAAGTCAGGAAGCTGAATCAACATTTGCCGAAGTCAAGAAAGACACTGAAGACTCTCTTGGAGGAGAAAACTCCATTTGTTGAGACTATCGATGGGGGAAGGATTCTGATGAAACGGGAAGAGCTTGAGGGGTTAGCCGGCATACTGCCTCCCCATCTGCAGGAGAGGCTTCAACTTCCGATAGTCATTCAGAGAAGATTCGATCTCGGAAGAGCTGTCTACACCGTGTCTGGAGGTGAAATTGAGGAATTCGTGCTGAAATCCCTCCTTGGACTTGCAGAACAAGACTTTAGCAACTACAAGGCAAAAGAGCCTTTCTACATTTACAAGCCTTATCTGTCCGAGTTGATCCGCAAAATTCACTCTTTGATTATCATCGGCTTTGGAACGCCGGAAGGTCTTGCATCAGAGTTATAGCAGCTCGCGTTCCAGATTTCGAAAGGTAGTCCATGTTCTCCTCATTATAGGCAGATCACACCTCTTACTTAGGATCCATTGCTTAACGAACTTGATTGTTCTGGGATCTGAAGGGTAGCCTGATCCAAAATCACCGTAGACCTTGTGTAATTCGCGGACGATCTCGTCTCTTCTCACCTTTGCCAAAATGGAGGCCGCGGAGACAATGGGGTATAGTTTGTCAGCATGATGTTCTGATATTATTCTGAGAGGGGCGTCTAGGCGTTGAAGGATTTGGCAGGCGAATCTCTCCGGGCTTGTGTCGGGAGCGTCTACATAGGCTGTCTCGGGTTTAAGCTCGTTTAGGATCTTCGCAGCATATCTTGCCTCAAGTAGATTCAGTCTCATCAGTGGTCGACCTCTTAAAACCACGGAATCAATTTCTGGCGGTTCAATCTCTGCAAGAAGGTGTTTCTCTGCTAGATTGAGAATTTTTGGGACCAGCAAGCTTCTTGCCGATCTGGTAAGTAGCTTTGAGTCTCTAACACCAAGCCCGCTTAGGCGAGATGCCGGACCATCTCTTAGAGTCAGACTCGCGATTACTAGCGGACCGAGAAGTGGACCTCTTGGGAAGCCGTACAGCTTGGCTTTCTCCCAGCCTCGTCCACGCCTGCGATCTCAACCATCTATTGCAGCTCCGCACCGTAAATAGATCTTGTCAATCTCAGCCCCCTACAGCGTCTGCCTAAGCGATTTTCTTTGAATCAATTGCAACGTTATCTTCTCAGTTATTGTTCGGACTTGCTCAACTCGATTTTCATGAGTTAACTCAAGTGTCAGAGGAATCTGGCTTAAGAGCAGAATCTCAGGGAGCTGCTTACGAAGTCTGAATTGAACCGTTCCAAGAAAAGGCTTGATTCCAGTCAATGCCTCTTTCGCCGCTTCTCTAAACTTCTTGCTAGAGAACTCCATAGGACCCAGCTCATCGACCACGAGGAGATCGACATTCTGCCGCTCAAGACTGTTAACAATTGCAGCGACTCCAACTCCTTCAAGGCTCTTAGCATCAACTTTGTATTTTCCGACGCTATGACCATCTTCAACATCCACATGCGCCAGTAATCCCTTTGAACCAGTGAGCAGATCCAGTATCTCGAAACCAGTCCTTACCCCGTTTTCCCTAATCTCTTCTGTAATCATTCCTCCGACGACGTACCCTTCGGCTCTAACGGCTTCTACAATCTTCAGGGTTAAGGTGGTCTTGCCTACACCTGGAACCCCGGTGACCAGAATAGCTTCAAACAACGAGACCGTATCCTATTTGGCAGAGCTTTTATCAAGGGCTTATCCACCCACACCCTAATAGAACCAGCGCAAACCCAACTCTCATCTGAGGTGCTCATCTGTCGCTCTAAATCGCTCATTCGGAACGCGAATGTTAGTTGAGAGCTCAATTAAGTTCGTACTGCAATCTAAGGGTGACAGCTCAAACGTGTTCTACAATCCGAGAATGATCTTGAACAGAGATATCTCGATTCTAGTCGCCCGATCCTTTCGGTCCGATTTCAAGAGAAAACTGAGGATCGCTGATCCCATGACTGGTTCAGGAATACGCGGGTTGAGGTATGCGTCGGAAGTGGCGGATACAGAACAGATCTTACTAAACGACATAGAACCAAACGCGGCTGCAGTCACTTACTACAATTCTGTTGTCAATAACCTCGCAAGTAAGATCGATGTCCAGTGCATGGATGCAAATGTCTTCCTTAACCTACACTCAGTACCCGGAAAGAGACTGCACCTCATAGACCTTGATCCGTACGGCTCGCCCGTACCATACATGGACTCGGCCCTCAGAGCATTGATCAATGGCGGATTTCTGGCCATGACGGCTACCGATATGGCCGTTCTCTGTGGAGCCAAACCTCGCACCTGCTACAGAAGATATGGAGGCAGACCATTGAGAAGTGAGTACTCACGTGAAGTTGCACTGAGGTTACTCCTCGGATCACTGATAGTGACAGCTGCCAGACATAATATGGCAGTTGATGTAAAATTCTCACACAGCACAGACCATTATGTTCGTACATACGTTAGAGTAAGCCGGTCAGCCAAAGGCGCTGATAAGAATCTTGTTGAGATGGGGCACATATCTCATTGTTTCAATTGTCTCGCGCGAACGACCTTCGCTGGCCCGATCAAATACAACAAATGCACAAGATGTGATCGCCCAACTACTTTGGCAGGACCGCTCTTTCTGGGTAGATTATCAGACGAAGATTTCTGCAAAAGGTTGATCGCATTTCACATAGGGGGAGAGAAGAATAATAGGCTCTCTAGGCTGCTTCTTCTAGAATTGGAGGAAGCCAATTCCCCTCCAACCTTTTACACAGTCGATGCAATCTGCGACAGGCTAGGTTTGGCTACTCCGAGTCCAAGTGTAATAATTGAGGGTTTGAAGAGCCAAGGCCATATTGCAACGAGAACTCACTTTGACGGAAGGGCTTTCAAGACGAATGCATCTGTTGATTCTATTGAGGCTTTGATTAGGAAAGCGAGTTAGGATCTGTGGGTTCCATCTGTGATCTAGGTCGGTTGAGGAAAACCAAACCTAGAACGTAGATTTCAGAACTAGATGTTCTGGTAGCACGCGGCCTAATGATTCTGACTATGCGGAAATTCTCTCTAATTTCCTTCAGGAATTGATCCGTTTCGCTACCTTGAAAGATCTTAACAAGGAAGTTTCCCTTCAGCTTCAAAAGAGTTCGTGCCAGTTCAAGTGATTTCTGAGCCAAGTAAATCTGTCTCGAATGGTCAACATCCCATGCGCCGGAGATGTTCGGCGAGACGTCCGAAATAATGGCGTCAACCTTATTGGGAAACTTCTCTGTGAGAGCTTCGATTATGGGATCGGAAGTTATATCGAGCTTTAGAAATTCTACTTGGGGCTGGTCAAGTGGCTCAATCGGTTTGATGTCCACTCCTAGGACGTAGCCCCCCGTTCCAACTGTCTTAGCAACTACTTGAGTCCAGCCTCCGGGGGCGGCCCCAAGTTCGATAACCCGGTCACCCCTCTGGATGAATCGATAGCTTTCAATCATTTGTGAAAGTTTGAAGGCGGCCCTGCTTCGATAGCCTTTGTCTTTCGCCAGTTTATAGTACTGGTCTTTGCGCCGTCTTTGAATCCAAGAGGAGTTTTTGGTCATTTACAATATTCCGACTTTGGAACGTGTTCCCTGAAGGGGATCATCTCTTAGTGCCCACGTAAGACTATACACTGTGTCAGCGAAGTTGCAGGAATCGTAAGTGCTTCCGCGAAGGATGATACTTAAGCAGACTTAGCTGTTGCGAGATTCTTCAACCAGACAGTTAATCTGTCACATTTCGCAGGGGAGACAAGACCCGATTGACTACATCTAGTTTCGAGATCGCAGAATGCACATGGTATGGCTATTATAGAGTCCACTCTTGGAATCTTTCTCTTGGCTAAGATCCTATAGGTCCATCTTCCATCAAACAGTTCTTTTCGACGCTCGATCAGCCTCTTTCTTTCAAGCCTTAGTATGGCTCGTGAGCCTTCTCTACTGTCAGCCGTGATTATCTTCCAAAGCTCTGACTGGAGAAGCCCGTTGTCGCCTGCATTCATAACCATATTGAGGACGTCTTGCTCCATCGAACCTCTTTTTGCCAATAAAAACACCGTTACTGAGTGATAGAAAGACAATATAATTATTAAACATTACAGTTCACTATGCTCGTCTATTAGATTTTCTCATCCGGTTCGAAAAAGCTCAAGAGCTATGAAATGTGGCGAGGGATCTAGAATTAGTCCATTCTTCGCCAGCGCGTCCCTGCGGAGGTATCTTCAAGAGTTATTTTGAGAGAGTCTAGCCTTCGCCTTATCTCGTCAGCCATTTCCCAATCACCCTTCTTTCTAGCCACTTCTCTCACATCCACAATTAGGTCCATAAGGTCTTCGACAATTCCCACTTGTGGAACATGGTTTCCAGAGAACTCGATTCCGAGTATTAAGGTGAAATCGTTGAGGATGCCTAGTGCCTTGGAGAGTGTGTTCTTCTCCGGGTTTTCCTTAGCATAATTCTCAAGCTTTTTTGCGAAGGAGAGCATGATTGAGAGGGCGACAGGAGTGTTGAAGTCGTCGTCCATTGCTTCAATGAATTGCTTCGCAAAATCTTCGGTTATCTTCAGGAAGCTGACCTCTTCGGGATTTTCCTTGGACTTTGCGGTAGCCAATGACTTCTGGGTTTCGGAGTGAGCATTTGCTATCCGGAGATAGTTATCTTGAGCATTCCGGAGATTTGCCTCGCTGTAGTCTATGGGACTCTGGTAGTGGCTTGAGGCGAAGAAGACTCTTAGGACGTTTGGACTGTACTTTTCGAGTACTTCTCTGATTGTTACAAAGTTCCCCAGCGACTTCGACATCTTTTGTCCTTTTACATTCACCATCCCTGTGTGTATCCAGTACTTGACCAGCGGCTTTTTTCCGCTTGCAGACTCCTCTTGAGCAATCTCTGCTTCATGGTGTGGGAATACGAGTTCGATAGCGCCTCCATGAATATCGTATTGGGGACCAAAGTATGTCTCAGTTATTGCGGTGTCTTCTATATGCCACCCTGGCCTTCCCCAACCCCACGGGCTATCCCACCCCAACTCGCGCTTTTCTCGACTCTTCCACAGTGAGAAGTCACTAGGATCTCTCTTTCTGGGATCTGGTTCGATCCTATGTTTCTTCAGCTCTTCAGGTCTTTGGTGAGATAACTTACCATAGTCTGGGAATTTTGAGATGTTAAAGTAGACATCGCCGTCAACCACGTAGGCGCAGTCTTTCGTCAGGAGTACTTTGACCTGATCGATTATCTCAGGAATGTGCTCCGAAGCCTTTGCAAAGAGATTTACAGATGATACATTAAGCAGCATTAGATCGCGAATGAATTCTCGCGTGAAGTGCTTAGAGAGAGCTAGAGGATGGGTGTCTCTTTCTTTGGCTCTGTCGATGATCTTATCATCGACATCAGTTATATTCATCAAGTAGAAGACGCTGTAACCCTTGAATCGCAAATATCTAGCTATCACGTCGTAGGCCAGATACGTTCTCGCATGGCCGATATGCGCGTGGTCATACACTGTCGGACCGCATACAAACATATTCACCCTGTTTCCGTGGATGGGTTTGAACTCTTCCTCGGTTCCAGTCATTGTGTTGAATACTTGCAAAACCAATGTGTTGCACCATTTATCTTAGTCATATCATGTTCTTGGAGTACCGTCTTTGCATAGGCATCAAAGCTTGTATCCAATTTTTCTGAGAAACGCTTTTCTTTTCTCGGTCTCTGCGTCATCCTCCACTCCTTTTGGCGAGTAGCCATCGACAACTCCAAGAATGCCTCTTCCCTCGCCGATATCCGCAACTATGACTCTCACGGGATTTGCTGTTGCACAATAGATGTTGCAGACTTCTGGAACGTTCTTTACCGAGTTCAAGATGTTTATCGGATAGAGATTCCTAAGCATGACGATGAAGGTGTGGCCTGCTGAAATATTCAGCATATTCTTAACAGCTAGATCTACGAGTTCCTGGTCAGTACCGGCACGTCTGACCAAGCACGGACCTGACGACTCTGAAAACGCGATTCCAAACTTTGCTCCCGGAACGCCTCCTGAAATGACTTCATAAAGATCATCAACACTCTTAATGAAGTGACACTGTCCTAGAATGATGTTTACGCCTTCCGGCCTCTCTATCTCAACCGTCTTCAACTTGAGCTCTGACACAGAATCCGCCTCAGGTGAACTTCAAGATATGCACGAGCAGACTGCGAGATTTGGGGCTTTCTCGATCTGTACTTTTTGTCTGCTCAAGTAGTGAAGATCTGTACTATCGCGGTGCCACCAGTGGCGCCTACGTTGTGAATAAGACCTGTCTCAGCGTCCTTAACTTGCCGCTCCCCAGCTTCTGCTCTCAGTTGCTTGTATACCTCGTGAACCATTGCGACACCCGTAGCACCGATTGGATGGCCTTTGGCCTTGAGACCACCGTCGGTGTTTATGGGAATCTCACCGTTTATCGCGGTCCTTCCCTGTTCTGCCGCTCTGCCACCTTCACCTTTCTTGAAGAATCCCAGATCTTCCGTGGCCAGCATCTCAGCCACAGTGAAGCAGTCATGCACCATCCCAAGGTCGACTTTTCTAGCCTCGATCTTTGCCATCTTATAAGCCGTTCTGGCAGCCTCGATAGTGGCAGGGATAGATGTCAAGTCAGGTCTGTCATGGAGGGACATCGTTCCGGAAGCGTGCCCCAGACCGACCAAGTGAACCGGTGTGTCAGTGTACTTCTTTGCATTCTTAGATGCCGTCATTATTATAGCCGAACCGCCGTCACTTGTCGGGGAGCAGTCGAAGAGTCTTAAGGGATGGGCGACGATCGGGTTGACCGCAGATCTGAGGAAACTCAGAGGGTCCTTGAAAGATAGGCCTTGTTTTGCTCCTATCTTATTTCCTAATGCTACAACTTCGGATTGGTATTGGGCCTTCGGGTTCATAGTTGCGTTGTGATGATTCTTCACTGTAATGGCGGTGAGTTGCTCCCAGGTCGATCCGTACTTGTGAAAGTGAGCGTTGGCCATCATGGCGTAGAGTGCAGGGTTGGTTGCGCCCGCAGGATAGTCGTATGCGACATCGACACCAGACATTAGCGCCTCTGTCATCATCTCAGTCTTTAGAGTCGACATCTTCTCTACCCCTCCAACCAGTACGGTGTCATACATTCCCGAGGCTATGCCTAAGGCAGCTACTTCGACCGCTGTTGATGAGCTAGCGCAGGCAGTCTCGATGCGGAATGAAGGTACAGGAAGCAATCCTGTCCAGTCAGACATCAAGGATGCATAGTGAGATTGCTTCTCGAAGAATTCTCCTACTGTACTCCCAATGACAAGGGCGTCGATCTCTTTAGTCGATATTCCATTATCGACAGAGTTCAAGCATTCGTCTGCGGCTTCGGCAAATATCTCACGGCTGTTCTTGTCCAAATGTAGGTTGTGGTGGAACCTTGTCATTCCACACCCGACAATCGCTACCTCCCTTGCAAGACCCATCCAAATCACAATCGATTTACTTTATCGTGAACGTTTCCGGGATTCTGGAGAGGAGAGCTTTTCCTCTAGAGTGGGACCTCTATGAGTAGACGTTCAAGAAGTTCCTTGTACCTATTTCGAATTGTTACCTCAGTCACATTAGCTATCTCGGCGATCTCTCTTTGGGTTTTCCTCTCATTCGTTAGGACTGTGGCCACGTAGGTTGCGGCAGCAGCTATTCCTGTAGGGCCTCTGCCGCTTGTCAATTTCATCTTCTTCGCGGTATCAAGGATCTTTATCGCTATAGCCTCGGCTCTGCCAGAGATTACGAGTTTGTTTGAGAATCTGGCGGCGTAGTGTCTGCTGGTTGAAGGAGGAACGAATGCTTCTAGCTCTCTGACCATGAATCGGTAGCTTCTTCCTATATCCTTCTTGTTGAGGTTTGCTGCCTCCGCAATCTCATCGAGGGTTCTGGGTATGCCGCATTGACGGCAGGACATGTAGATCGCTGCAGCCGTAACGTTATGTATTGATCTTCCTCTTATCAGTCGCTTCTTGATCGCCTTCCTGTATATCACTGAGGCTGTCTCCAGGATATTCTTTGGCAAGTTGAGGGTTGATGATAGTTTGCTCAGATCGGAGAGGGCCACCGCGAGATTCCGCTCGGTAGCATCTGAGACTCGTACTCTTCTCTGCCACTTCCTCAAGACGTAGAGTTCGATTCTCTGCGCGGAAGTGAGCCTCTTACCAGATGATCGCTTATCATGCCAATCTATTACAGTCGATAGCCCTTTGTCATGAATTGTATAGGTCATGGGGGCACCCACCCTAGCCCTTCTGGTTCTCTGTTCATCGTCGAAGGCTCGCCACTCAGGGCTAGAGTCAGCTATCTTCTCCAATATTACGCACCCGCAGTCCATGCAGACCACCTCTGCAGCATCGTAGTCTCTCATGAATCTTGATCTGCCGCATTCAGGACAGATCCGAACTCTCTGAGGACTAGTCTCGACTCCGCTAGACCCGGGGTTCCCTTCTGACACGACTCACTACCACTATTCTGAGTAGACAAGCTTCCCGACAAAAGAAGACGGGTCAGAGGTCGTGGGACTTATGGATATGTAGGGTTTGAGGACTGGACCGAAAATATCTTGGATCTTACCTATCTCTCTGAGTTTGCTGTCGAAGACTTTCTCTCCAAGCTTCGGGTACATGTTGGAGTCAAGTCGGACTATCAAGTTGCCGCTCTTTGAGAGATGGATAATCTTGTTAAGCCTCCTCAAGAATTCGCACTTGCCGAGTGATTTAGACAATCGAAGTGGGATAAATTATATTAAGATAGCGTTTGGCTCTTTTGAGCTTAGGCTCGTCACATCACCTCTTATCGCTCGTTACGCACGCGTCTTCGTGGTACGCGTCCAGATCCTAGCTTCCTAGGATATGAGAATTTGATTACCAGTCTCATCATCCGCGCAGAGTCCTGGCGCCTCTTTATCAAGGGTTTGCTTGAACTCTTCAGATTTCAAGGTTTCAAGGAATAGTCTGATGGAATTCTTATGAATACGACTCTTGCCAATCGCAAAGTCGAATCTCTCACGGGAGTGTGGAATGAAGTCAAGACCATTCTGCTCTGCAACGGTTCTTATTCCTAAGCCGACATCTACCTTACCGTGTAGAATTGCTGCCGCAACAGCACTGTGAGACTTGGCCTCAAGATCATAGCCCTCGATTCGCTGTGTGAGCGTTTCAAAAGAAATAGCTTTCTCCCTCGCTAGGGCTGTAAGACTCATATCTATGATGATCCGGGTTCCTGAACCAGCGTTGCGATTGATGAAGGTGACTTCAGGTCGAAGTAGATCTTCATAATTTTGTATTCGTTTCGGATTACCCTTTGCAGTAATCAATCCTTGTTCGCGAGCATAACCCCTTACGAGTACGACCTTTTCTTCAAGCTTGAGCCTTTTTATGAATGGCGTATTATAATCTCCAGATGTTTCATCCAAGAGATGTATTCCTGCCAAGTCAGCCTCACCTCTCTTCACTGCATGAAGGCCGCCAAGGGATCCCACGTTTATGATCTTGCTCGAGACCTGTCGCTGATGTCTCGACATTATCCTGAGCAACACATCGATCCCAATGCAATGGCTTCCAATTATCACAAGATCAGCTATTTCGATCGTAGGACTGAAAAGATGTACTTGGACTCTCTCGCCCTCAAGCAAGATATCCCTGTCAGCAGGAATCTTTACGAATCCGTCAGCTAGCGCGAATGATGTTATTGCTCCAGATCCGGCAAGAGTTGGATAGGCTAGATAGGCCCCGACCTCGTCTGTTACCACATGTACAGGCAACAACTCCTGCTTGCCCCGAACTGAGAAGGTTTTGAATGCGACCTGAGCCTCTACTAGATGTTCATCGGATTGAGTTGCCATTCCAGCCAAACCCTTTATTGTCGGCTTGACCAGCGCGTGGAATACCATGAGGGCGGAGGTAGGGTTTCCAGGAAGTGCAAATAGAGGTTTTCCCCCAACTAAAGCCGTGAGGGCGGGCTTTCCCGGCTTCACCGCCAAGCCATTGGCCAGTATTTGAGAGTTCTTGAGAGAAGAGATTAGTCTTGGTAGGAGATCTCGCCTTCCGGCGGAAGTGCTTCCTGAAGTCAGAACTATATCGGCTACTCTGAGTGCCTCTTCCAACAGCTCCGATATCTTCTTCTCATCATCCTGGGCTATGCCAAGCATAATTGGGACTCCTCCAGAATCCCGTACTGCGGCAGCTAACGCGGGGGCATTTATGTCGTAGATCTTAGCTTTGCCTAACGTTGATCCAGGTGCAACCAACTCATTTCCTGTAGAGATGATGGCAACTTTTGGCGAACCATGTACCCTCACACTCCCCTTTCCGAGCGCTGCTAGAATGCCGACCTCCCGCGAAGTTATTGGTTGGTCTCTTCTGAGCAGCAGTTCGCCAGCCATGAGGTCGGATCCTGCAGCCATCACGTTCTCCCCCGGTGTAACAGATTTGAAGATCTCCACAACTTCACCTGAGCTTCTACTATGTTCGATCATCAAAACAGCATTAGCTCCGACTGGCAGAGCTGCGCCGGTAGCGATCTCCGAAGCTTCTCCTCTGCTCAGTGTGAAGACGGATTCTTCTCCAGGTTCGATTCGCCCAACCAACTTCAAGACGCGCGGTTGGACTTCATTAGCTCCGAATGTATCTTGAGCCTTGAGAGCATATCCATCCATCGTTGCCCGATCGAAGCCTGGCACGTCTATTGTAGAGACGATATCCTCGGCCAAGACATGCCCCCGTGAGTCTTCCATCTTCATATCTCGATCTGGAACTGAAATAAGGGCGTGTGATTCGAGTATGGATTTAACCTGGTCTAGTGTCATCAACGTCCTGAAGATCTTTCGTTCGCTCAATCTCTTTTCAGATCTCTTCAAAGTAGGTTCGTAACGAAGGAGTTCAAGAGGAGTGGGTCAAAACCTCGGCGCTTCCTAGGCCTTACCTACTCTCAGGCGTCGGATCTCCTTAGCTAACACCAGCAGAAGAGCCCTCTTTCTCAGTCCAGATTTTTCAACTATTAAGTTCCCTGTCTTTTCCCACCAAGAATTGGGTCTAGAGGAATCCTTCACAAGCTCAAATCTTAGACCCAAATTGCCTGCTGCTGCCATTATCTCCTGCAGCTTTGGGAAGTTGACGCAGAGCTCTTTACGAACTCTTCGGCCCTGCTTGGTCGTTTTCGTAGAGTCGCAGTTTGCAGGCCAGATTACAGCCTTTCCCGGCTGCTTCAAGGCGACACCCGTCAATCAACGCGGCTTAAGCAGAAGGGCATTCACGACGCCATCTTGTCCTGGCCTTGACGTCACATGAGCCTCACCAATTGGTGTCTCTATCACTGAGCCCTTGGTAATTATGCCCCGTCTTTGGTAGTCTACGTTTGATGGGTTCTTGATTACACGTGTAATCTGAACTTTCTTAGTAATGTTAGTGGACGGATCTGTGACATTGGCAACGTTGGACTTCAGAAGTCTAGGCTTGACATTTCCGCCGTAACCTCTGGACTTGACTCTCCTAATTTCGCCGACAGCAGTCTCTGTGGGCTCTCCACCGATCTCAAATGCTCTTTTCCCTCTGTAGGCCCTTCGTCTTCCGCCAGATTTCTTGCGCTTTGTCAAACCGCCATGCCATCGAGGCATCTTTCTCATACACCTTTAGACTTCGGAGTTTCCACAGATCTTATTAATATAAGGGTTGTGCAGGATGTGTGTCGCTGAATTCTCAGACCTTTTCTTCGTCCTTATCAATGCGCCTAGGCATTATTTCGGGAGTTGATTTGTATTGTCCTGTGCTCTTAGTTTGTTGTTCAAAGATCTTCTGCAGCTGATTTTTCATGAGTCTGGGGTCGTTGCTTAGGTTAAAGTAATCGGCGAAGGCAGACGTAGTTTTCAATACCTTAGTTCTGCCGAGGCGTTCCTCGGATATGAGACCTTTCTCGTATAGAGACCTTACGTGACCATAAGCTAGATTTCCTCTCACCTTCACGACGTAGGCCTGCGTGACAGGCTGCTTGATCGCGATGAAAGATAGGGTTTTGAGCGGCCCTCTCGTAAGAAGCCTCTTCGTGACCAGTTTCATGACTCCTTGGGCCAGATCGGTACGCAACTGCATCACATATCTTCCGTCTTGGAGTCTCAGCAGTTCCAAAGCCCCATTAGTCTCCTCGTATCTTTTCATGAGTTGCTCGGCGAGGGATTTTACAATCGCACTCGATTTTACATTGATTAGCAAAGAGAGGGTTTCCAAGTCCAGGGGTCTCCCAGCCGCATAAAGAGCAGCTTCGATAAGATCGATGTGGTTCTTCTCTTTAGCCTTGAGGAGTCTATCTGATTGCTCCGACGCCTTCACTGGATCCAGCCACCTCGATCTTAATGTCTCCAAATTCCTCCTCTTGCATCAGTCTGACTCTTCCTCTACTTGCCAAGAAGAGTATCAAGAGAAAAGTCCTAACCATCTCCTGGATGTTCATTCTTACTGTAAGTATTCTGAATGATATTTCCTCTCCACGTTCGTAGCGATGGATAAGCTGATGGTATAAGTCCTCTAGATGATCCTGAATGTTCGTAACGAAGTCGTCGAGCGCCTCGACGACGGGTGAGGGTTTTAGGCTTGAAACCTCTCTGGACAAAAGTTGAATCTCACTCTTTAGAACCTCTTCAATCGCCTGTAAGACTTCGGCCAACGGGGTCGCAGTGTACTCGAACCTGATCGGAAGTGGAAGTGGGGGCGGGATATTCTCTTGAGGCTTTTCGATTGGAGGCTTCGGCGGTTCCTCCATCTTGAGAACCAACTCAGATTTCATTCTGTGTATTATGGATGAGCTCAAGAGGGCAGTTCCGGAGACTGAAAAGTCTACATGCCCCCTGTGCTTCATCTCGGCCAGAAATGCATGGAGAAGGTTCGTGATGTTCACATCCCAAGGCTTGACGCGGTGTAGCCTCAAGAGATCAAAGAGGATGAGGTAAGGCTGCCTCATCCAGAAGGGTTTCTCAAGTTCTGACATCATTTTGAGCCTCTGGTTTTGGAAGTGATACAACTTGGGAGAAGCCATCCTGTATGAATATTCCGTAGACCCCGCTGGCCCTTGAGATGGTCGTATCTTTTAGGGAGACGACTATGAATTGAGAGTTGGTTGAGCGATCCTTGAGAAGATCGGCAAGTCTTTGGGAGTTGACCATGTCCAGATGTGCATCGATCTCGTCAAAGACGTAGAACGGCATTGGATGTATCCCTTGTAGAGCTAGTAAGAAACAGACTGCGGCTACAGATTTCTCCCCTCCACTAGCGCTTCCTATGGATAACTCTGCCTTCCCCGGGAATGCGAGGTGCATGTCTACGCCAGCACTGAAGACATCTTCGGGGTTCTCAAGCACCAGTCTACCCTCACCGCCATCAGTGATTTTTGAGAAGATCTCATCGAAGTTGCGACTTAATCTATCGAAGACATCCATGAAAGTATCGCGTTTCTTTCGATCTATCTCTTCCATAAACCTCAGAATAGATCGTTTCTCTTCTTCGAGCTGGTTTATCCTTATGGATAGCTGCTTGTAGTTCTTCCTCTGCTCTTCATAGTGTGCAACGGCGAGGGCATTTACGGCGCCTATCTGCTGGAGTTCATCTCTTAAAGTTGAGAGATGAGTCTCAACTGTTCTCGGATCTAGATCAGAGACCTCAAGCGATTCTTTCGTATCCAAGCCTGCCAAGTTCCTCTAGGAGGTAGTTCTCTTCAAGCTCCTTCTTATTGAGTTCAAGTCTTAGCATGATTAGATTCGAGTTTAGCGGCTCTAACTCTTGCTCAGCCCTGCGGAGAGACTCGTTTACATCATCCAGTCTTGTTTGGGCGTTGGCCGTGCCCTCCCTCAAGGACTCCAGTGACCTGACAAGGTTATCTCTCTCCAGTGTGACTTCAGATAGCTTATTGCTATAAGTCTCAAGCTCGATTTCTGCGGATCCAAGTCCTGATGCGAGTTCGTGCTCTTTTCCCTGAATATAGCTTAACTGAGATTCTGTGCGTTCCAAGATCTGACCTTTCGACTCTATGGCCGTTTTGAGACTTGAGATTCTCGAATGAATAACTGCTTTCATTCCGTTTATTCTATTCAGTTCGTCTATCAAAAGTGAGTGTTGCCCTTCAGAGCTCCTGATCTCTTCCGAATGAACAATACTATTTAGCGCGTTCTTTGCATCCCCGAGAATCCTCAGGGTCTTCTCTAATTCACATTTCCTATCCGCATAGGTTTTGATGCTTTCTCCAGATTTTTCGATGTGCTCTTCCAGAGACTTGAGCTTACCCTTTACTCTCGTCATCTCCTCGCTTACGGAGACGAGCTTGGTTTCGACTACTTCAGTGTCGTTCTGAATTTGGTCTAGACTTCTCCGTATTCCGTGTCTTTCCTCTTTGAGTTTCTCAACTCTTGATCTGAGGCTCAGTAGGCGGGCTCCAGCCTTCTCAGCGAGATCGTTGAGGGAGACGATTGTCTCTTTAAGGTCATTGAGGAGCCCGGCTCTCGGCGCTATGGAGCCTATGTCAAGTGGCACCCTATAATAGCCAGCTTCTATAGCGCCTCCAGGCTCATACAAATCTCCAGTCAGAACGACTGCTCTGAACCCTCGGATGGATGACAGGTAAGCAGATCTTTGACTCTCTGTCACTACTGTGTCGCCGAGAACAAAGTTCACCGCAGATTCAAGTGAGGCATCGTATTTTACACAGTCAACTAGCCGGCTGATCACGCCTTCAACATCGGGCGTCTCACTTATCTGAGACGTGCCTGCCACGACGTCGAGAGGGATTATTTTGATCCGACCGAGCCTGTAACGTTTAAGGCATTCGACGCAGGTGATGGCCGTAGCAAGATCCTTGACGACTATTGAATCTAGCCAATCTCCGCAGGCAGCGTAAACCGCTCTCTCATATCTCTTGTCAAGTCGTAGAAGATCTCTCAGGCGACCCACAACACCATGCAGGATATTGGAGGCTCGCAACTCCTCAATTCCAGTCAGAGTCAACTCTTCTGGATTTAATATGTTCACGATTTTCTTTTGAGCATCGAACTCAAGTATCGATTCATTGGCCATTTCAGCAATCTCTGTGGCCTCACCCAGTTCTTTTTGTCTCTGCTCCGTCGGGGTCAAGCATTGGGTTATTTCCTGATCGGTCTTGTTCAATGTTTCCTCTTGACGTCGCCGTGCATCGCTAAGCTCGTCTCTTCTTTTCTGTGCATCTTCAAGAGACTTTTGAAGTTCAAGTTCTCGAACTTGGGCTGTCTTGAATTCATCCTCTACTATAGTGATTCTAGTTGATTCAGCTTCGAGTTGTGAGCTGGCCTTGACAAATTCTTTGTTTGCTAGTTCAAGTTTTCCTTCAGTCTCTTTAAGAACTCTAGACTTTTCTGCCAGTTCATTCTTCATTGCTTGGATTCTGATTGAGAGCTCGTGGGCGCTGGTTTCCTTTTCCTTTAGGGGCGTTTCAAGCTGAACTTCTTCCTTTTCAAGTTTGGCAAGTTCGGTCCTTGTCGCTTCAAGTTCAGACAGGTATTGTCCTTTATCTTGTTCTAAGCCCTCGTTCTGTCTCTTGAGAAGTTGAAGATTCAGTTTCTTAGCCTCAATTTCTGCCTTGAGGCTGCCTATTGTGGAATTTATCTCGCTTAGAGATCTCTCAAGTTCATGTATCTTCTGTCCTCCCTTCTCCACAAGCTTCTCTTGGAGGTTTCTCATCTCTTGTTCAATTTGTAGTCGTGAGAGAGAGAGTCTGTCTCTTTCGGCTTTCAAATTGTTTAGCTGCGACTCTTTACTATCGGTTTGTTCTCTGAGGGCTTTGATATCGTCTGTCAGAGTTGCTATTTTACTTGATATAGTCTGTGCCTGCAGTTTTGTGATCTCTTTGGTTAGAAGGGCGTGTCTCAAGAAGTCGTTTCTTTCTTTCTCAAGAGATTCCACTCGAATTCTTACTTCATCAACTCTAGCTGAAGCGATCCTGAGGTTTGTATCGGCTTGAGTGAGTTGGATCTGGGCCTCAGCTTTCTTCAGGTCATATGTCCCCAGACCTACGAGGTCCTCCACTATCTTACGTCGCTCCTCGGAGGTAACCTCGGCGAGTCTTGTTATGGCATGTTGTGGAACAATATTATATCCTGCCACGTGAATATCGGCTGATGAAAGCAGTTCGGTCAGTTGTTTTCGAGAGACTCTTCTACCATTAAGGCGGTATACGCCTTCTCCTCCTCTGTAGAATTCGCGCGATATTGTGACGGAGTCTGCATCCATGGGCAGTCTCCTATCAGCGTTATCAAATTGGACTGATACGTGCGCTGATCTGGGAGGGTTCGAAAAATTTGATTTTGATACGAGGTCTGAGAGTGAAGACCCCCTCAGTTCCTTGGGGCTCAGTTCTCCGAGCGCAAACCTAAGCGAGTCTAGAACGTTTGACTTGCCAGAACCGTTCGGCCCAGTGATGACTGTCAATCCTTGACTGAGCTTCAGCGTAGCCTTCTTGCCGAAGGTTTTGAATCCTCTGAGGTCGATCCTTTTTATGTAAACCATATTGCCAAATCACCGCCCAGAGATCTTTGGGCGACTTCTAGGTTGAGTTGTGGCTCTTCGCTTCTGAACTGATAAGCGGGTTGTGGCAAATGCCCCCTCTTCGGCTCCTCGCTCTTGAATTCTCGCGAGGCACATTGAATTTCAGCCGTCCATTCCTGCAATATTGAAGCTCGATTTAATCTACTTACCGAGTTTCCTCACGCGCTTCTGATATGTTCGTATAGCCCGGAGTAGGTCTATCTTTCTGAAGTCAGGCCACCAGACATCGATGAAACAGAGTTCACTGTATGCAGATTGCCAAAGTAAGAATCCGCTCAGGCGTTCTTCACCTGATGTTCTAATTATCATGTCGGGATAGGGGTTTGGAAGATGAGCTGTGTAGAGGTATTTCATGAAAGAGGTCTCGTCTATTTGGTCGATGGCCACTTTGCCTTCGCTCACGTCGCGCGCGATATTCCTTGTGGCGTCAATTATCTCCGCTCTGCCTCCGTATGCTACCGCAATGTTGAGGTAGTGTCCGTCGTAGGCCATTGTCGCCTCCTCAATTCCTTGGAGAACCCTTCTTAGACCCTCAGGAAGATAGTCTAGCCTCCCGAGCGCCTTCACTCTGACTTTTTTGTCATGTATTCTCAAATCGGACGTGAGTCGTAGAGCTTGTCTTTCTATAATTGAGAGAATATTCTTTACCTCATCTGATGATCTCTGAAAATTCTCCGCCGAGAAAGCATATATTGTTACTGTCCTTACACCCAGGCTCAGACACCAATCAAGAAAGTCTTCCCCCTTCATTGCGCCTCTAAAATGGCCCTCAGCAACGGTCAGTGACCTTTCTATGGCCCACCGCCTGTTACCGTCTAAAATGACACCAATGTGCCGGGGCATATCGGCTCTCTTTACCTGCTCGGTCAACCATTTTTCGTATACTTTGTAGACACCTATTGCTCGTAGAAAACCTGTGAGCACGCCTAAATCCCCTTTCCAAACACTTCGTCGAATCTTGAAGAATATGATGGCATTCTGTTCGTGGATCCTTACTGATGTGAGGCTTCATTGAACTACGCTAGTCAATTGATGATCAGTGACTAGATCTTCTTCTGCTCCATCAGAACCTTGAACTCCTCAAGAGACAACCTCTTTCCTTGACTCAGCTTTGCTGAGCCTGACTCGGCAAGTCTGTCAGCGAATTCTTTTCGCTTCTTCAAGCGCTCGGTCTCCTCGTCTCCTAGGATCTCACTCCGAAGTCTCTTTTTCTCCAAGACAATGCGCACAAGCTCCTGTTCTAACCGTTCGGACTCATTTCGTGCTTCTACGTACTTTCTATGCGCTTCATCCGCTGCGGTCTTAATCTCCTTCAGTTTAGTAACAAGCTGCATCATCTCTCCATGCAATCGTGCACTCACTTCAGCAGTCGCTAGGATCTTCTGGTGAATTGATTGAGCGTTAGGCTTCAGGGGTTCAATGGCAGCTCTATGCTCCGTAATTATCGCCTTAAGCTCATTCACTCGCTGATGTTTCACAAGCTGCAACTCCAGTTCTTTGACCTGTCTTAAGAGCCTGCTTTCTTCCTTCGGATCGAGACATGATGTCTGTAATTCCCATTCGAGTTCTTCAAAGGAGCTCTTTGTCTGATGGAAAGTACCTTGAACTTGTGAACGGAATTCTTTGAGAGGTATTAGAATCAAAGCAATCTTGTTGTGTTTCTCTGTTATCTCCGCCCGGATCTTGTCTCTGGATTCCTTGAGAGCCTTGACCTCGGAGTTCACAGCATCCCTTTCATTCTTGATATTTCTTATCTTTTCGCTCAGTTCCTTGAGTTCGCCGTTGAAGTTGTTGCGACGTTCGACCCATGTTTTGCAGTCATCCTGAAGTTTTGCTCGTTGAGTCCTAATCTTTTCGAGTCCGGCCTCAACGGCATCTATCAGCTCATACCTGGCTTCAGCTTCATTGTCTTCCATTGAAGCCTCATCCCTCGCTATTAGTTGGTTCGTGGAGGCTGTTCATGAACTCTACAGTCTTGATGGCCATGAGTGACCCTGCAGATATTCGACTTGCATCGTGTGCATCATCTGTGGGTATTTAAGTAACTATATACTTACAGGCTTTTCCGTTGAGGTATATCCACACTTCTCGCATACTAGCATAAACATGTAGCTATAATCTCTTATCGAAGCTTTCTTTGATAGTTCTGCTCCGCAACGCGGGCATTTGTTACTCTCTTCCTTTTTCACTTTATCCTGCCTTCGAAAATGCTTTGATTGGTCTTCTTTCTGTTGAGTCATCTTTCCTATATATTCTGCGCTATTGTCGTGGCATGACAGGTTCTCTTCATCAGTCTATGAAGCTGCTCAAGTTCAAACAAACTTCTCAAGTATCTTTCCTGCCAGATTTCGTTCACGCGGAAGCCATTTGAAGTGGATTTCTCTGTTTTGACATAATCCATGAACCCTTGAAGCCAGATTCCTAAGTTCAGGGTCTTTTATTTGGTATATGCCGTTCAGTTGTCTTACAGCCAGTTGACTGTCAGAATACACTGTGAGGTCTTCTCCCGGAAGCTCTCTAAGTGCTGCAATTATTGCTTTGTACTCGGCCTGGTTGTTTGTTAGATTTCCTTCTGTGAATATTCGAGGGTTAGACCCTGCTACAAGATAGCAGTAGGTACCGTTCTTCCCTGAGCCGTCAACGTAGACTTTCAAGTCGGTCACGGTCAGATCCACTGAGCAGTTCCAGTAATCTGACCGTATTTTGGCATAAACGACTCAACGTTATCTTAGAATTATTCTGAATCTCTACCGCTTTTCCAGTAGCATTCTGGCATCTACAACGCTGGCTCCTTTGTTATAAGCCATGATGGGATTAAGGTCCATTTGATTTATCTCTGGGAGATCCATTAGAAGCTTGGATGCTTGCAGCAATATCTTGACAATTGCATCCTCGTCAACGGGTTCTTGGCCTCTATATCCCTTTAAGAGCGGGTACGCCTTTATCTCAGCCATCATGGATCGTGCGTCAGACTCATCTATAGGGGCTATTCTGAATGTGACGTCCTTCAATATTTCTACGAAGACGCCACCAAGACCGAACATTAAGGTTTGTCCGAACTGTGGATCCTTAAGTCCACCCACGATTACCTCTGTTCCCTTAGGAGCCATCTTCTGGACCAAGACGCCGTTTATCTTCGCGTCAACTTTGTAACGCTTCGAATTTTGGATTATCTGGTCGTAGCCCTTCTCGACCTCTTCGGCGCTATTCAAGCCTACAATGACGCCCCCGGCCTCCGTCTTATGAAGAATGTCGGGTGAGACGATCTTCAGGACTACGGGGTAACCTAACTTCTTGGAAGCTTCCAAAGCCTCATCTTTGCTCGAGGCTACGGAGAAATCTGGAGTCGAAATTCCGTAATCTATGCATATGGCCTTTGCCTCTGGTTCGAGCAGGTTAAGTCTGCCTTCATCAAGGGCGTTCTCGATTATCTTAGTAGACGTTTTTCCCATCACATACACATCCGTATACTTAGCTCGGGCAATATCTTCGTTCATTTCTTGTCAAGTCAAAACCACGTGTATAGCAAAGACTTGATTGACGGAATGTATCAACCATCCGTCATTTTCCAAGGTAGTGCAGAAAGTCAACACTTAAGGATTTCTCTATTCATTTTGGTGATCGATTCGGGTGAAAGTAGCTTGGCAATTCTTCGAGATATCAACTATCGCAAATTGCGAGCTAATCAGATGTCTTCTATGTTGAGCTGGCCCGGCCATAATTATGCATTCAAGGGAGTTCTTTTGCAGAATCCGAGATTCGCTTCGTCAAGGTCAAGCATCTCTTGGCGGTCATGGCCGAAGTTCTTCCCCACCAGTCAAAATCCGCGTCAGTGCCGCATTTAGATTCAAAAATCCCAAGTACTGTTTTGAGGCGGTTGGGATAAGATCAAAGCTCAGGTTAGTTCTGAATATGGCTCTTGAGAGGTCACTTCCCACGAGTGAAGCGGTCTTGTTCGGGCCTTTCTCTAGAGCCTCGATCAATCTTGAAGGACGCTTGGCCCAGCTAAGCGTCTCCTGAAGTCTCTCTTTGTCCAGAAGGTCTGCTTTTGTCAGAGCGTACACTTGGGGTTTGAGAAGTCTTGTGTAGACTGCTGCTGCAAGATAGGTATTGGAAATGTAGTTCAGTGGTTTGGAAGAGAATGGTCCATCGAATAGGTAAACTACGGCTTTCGGACACTTCGCGATCTCATTGGCTATGAATGGTCCGCTCTCTCTCAGTGCAAATAGCTCGATCTGTCCAGGGGTGTCTACTAAGACAATGTCGGGTTCTATTTCGCTTAAGCCGTCACTTATGAATTCGATATTATCGCCAATGAGATCCGCTGCCACGACAAGACCACCATTGGGACCTAGCTGATACTTCTCCATTATTTCGCCAAGATTGATGTAGCTTCTGACATCAATGTCGGGATTGTATGGCAGATTGGTGACTCCTGGATCGAGATTAACAGTGGCAGTGTTCTGTTCATTGAGTCTCAGCCATTCTTGGAAGAATCCGACGAGTGAGGATTTCCCGGATCCAGCCATACCAACAATAAATATTAGGTTCATCTAGGGGTGACCTTAGGGTAATCTGCCGAAAGCGTCGTCACTTGTTTGAAGATCCTTTTCTGTGCTGGCTGCTGTGTCGGTCTGGATCTGCCCAGAAGCTCACTCATCATGGTGATCGCTCTCATGATTCTGTGTCTCACAGTTCTGCGTTCTGTCCCTTTCGATGAGAAATGCAGTTCAATGAAACCTCCTACCCTTCCTTCTCCGCCTTTCGCGTGGGATTTGATGTACACCTCAGGAATGGCAGCCATGACTTGATCTATTATTGGGGCAACTTGTGATTCTAGCAGTCCATAGACGATGATGCTGGCCTCATAGAAGTGTTGTCTGCCAGCAATCTTCTTGATCAGCCGCGCAATGCTATTTTCGAATATCGATTGAAGTTCAGCGGGGACGCCGGGGAGAATAATGAACCTCGTTTCTCCTTCAATCAATGTCACCCCAGGAGCCGTGCCAACGAGATTAGGTATAGCTCTTGCTCCGACAGGCAACATGGCCATCTTCAATCTAGGTCGCGTTAGCTGAAGGTCTTGCTTTCCCAGTATCTTTGAGTATCTTGATCTTACCAGTCTAAGCGCATTTTGATCGAGCCTTAGCGGCTTCTTGAATAGGTTCGAGAAGCCTTGAAGAGTCTTGTCGTCAAATGTGGGTCCTAACCCTCCAGATGTTATAACCACGTCGGGTTTTCTTTCCGAGACCTCCCTGATTGTCGATGAGATAGCCTTGATGTCGTCGCCTACTACTGTTATCCTGGTCACATCCCCGCCTAGCTTCGTTATTCTCTCTGACAGCCATTGCGCATTAGTATTCAGGGTCTTGCCGATGAGCAGCTCGTTACCGATGCACAGCAGTTCCACTTTACAGGTCATTCTAATCCAACGAGTTCTGACCTTAATCTTTCTTTGAGAGCCACCACTTCAAGTAGTCATCCTGTCTCTTCTTCTTCTGATCTAGAACGCCCTCCCTCCTGTCAAACATCTTGTCTTTTTCCTCCATGAGTTGTTGGGAGGTGAATGTCAATCCACAGCTCTTGCAGGCGTATTGTTTGATTACTGGATCATATCCGAGTTCCCCGCCGCACTCTGGACAGTAATTGGCCATGTTCTGGATACATCTCAAAGGCCTTGATGGAGGACTCTAATTTGTGTCTTTTGCTGTGAGCCTAAGCATAGGTTTAATCAATCTTGAGAAGTAGGGATGTAGTAGTACTCGCCTATTTCTTTCTGCGTCCTGTCGAGTCTGCTTTCAGGTTTATTGACTCTTGGCCTGCCAGAATCTGGATCTCTTCTGAACGTCATGTTCATCATGGAGAGAAAGGTATTCATGCCCTCCCTCAAGGAAACGGGTTTATTCGCCTTGCCCTTCACTCCAGGCTGCCCTTCGAATATCATTAAGCGATCTGAAACGAAGTCTTGCGCAACGATATCGTGTTCTACGACGAAAACGAAAGCGCTTCGTTCTTCTGCAGTTCTCCGAATCAACTTGGCAACGACAAGCCTCTCCTCTACATCAAGATATGCGCTGGGCTCATCAAGGAGAAATACCTTTGCACTTCTGGACAGACAGGCTGCTATTGCTACCCTCTGGAGTTCTCCTCCGCTAAGATCTTTGAGATCTCTGTCAAGGAGCTTCGTCAGTCCAAGAGGCCTCAGGAATTCACTCTCATAGCGATCTGTTCCGTAACTGTTTGGCGAAAGGTTGGAAAGCAATTCACGGACTTGACCGGAGTACTGAGTCGCTATGTATTGTGGCTTGTAGCTTACAGTGCGGAAAGAAAGAGGTATCTGATTGGTGTTGCTCGAGCTGTCCACGCCTGCTAGGAGCTTTATGAAGGTGGTCTTCCCAATACCATTAGGACCCAACACTCCAACAACTTCGCCCTGACCGATCTCACCAGACCCAACTTCTAAAGTGAAGTCTCCTCGATGTTCGGTCATTCTTTCCCACCGGATCTTCTCACCGCCCTCTTCTCTCGCCTCTCTGGCCGGTTTAACATGGAATCTGATAGGTTCGACCCTAAAGCGCATATTCTCGTCAGGTATGAAGCCACTCAGGTAGATGTTTATACCCTCGCCCAGTCCATGTATGTGTGAGACTATACCGTAGACTCCTGGCTCACCGTAGATGAGGCAAACCTGATCGGAGAGATAATCAAGCATAGCCAGATCGTGCTCTGACACTATTACAATCACGTTCTCTGTGACAAGCTCCCTGATTATTCTGGAAGCCCGAATCCTCTGGCTGACATCTAGGTGACTCGACGGTTCATCAAATATGTAGACGTCCCCTCGCCGAGCGGCCGCTGCTGCTATAGCAACTCTCTGGAGCTCGCCACCGCTTAGGACTTCGATCGACCGATCCATTATCTTTTGGAGCTGCAAGTCTTGAGCGAGCTTCTGCATCACACCCTTCTCATCCGCAGCATCCAAGATCTCTGCGACTTTACCTTTGACTGGATATGTAATCTTGTCAACGTATTGAGGCTTGTGAACAACCTTTAGTCTGCCTGTTGAAAGTCTCTCGAAGTATGTTTGGAGGCTTGACCCTCTGTACTTCAGTATTATCTCTTGCCAATCTGGTTGGGTCTCAAAATCTCCCAGATTAGGCGTCAGCTCGCCGGCAAGAATCTGCAGAGCCGTAGTTTTACCTGTTCCATTTCTGCCCAAGATCCCCGTAACAAGGCCCTTTTTGGGCATTGGAAGGCGATAGAGCTTGAAGAGATTGGGCCCGAACCGATGACTGCACTCACCCTCCAGTTCTTCCGGAAGGTTCACTATCGTTATAGCCTTGAAAGGGCACTTCTTCACGCAGATTCCGCAACCAGTGCATAGCGCCTCAGTTATTATGGGCGTTTTTTCATGCTCTATGAATTTTATAGTCTCGACTCTGGTTCTAACCTTAGGACAGAACTTGACACATAGGGATCCGCACTCCTTTGGCTTACAGGCGTCCCTGTCTAGTACTGCAACTCTTGCCATGGGATTCATCCGGTAGAGAAACTAAAAGTTACACGAAATTGAAGAAGGAGACTCGCGAGGGTAGGGCTACCACTCCTCTTCTTCCCAACCTTCTTCCTCGCCCCACTCTTCCTCCTCGCCAGGCTCTTCTTCCACACTCCACTTCGTTCTGTCTATTATCAAGGCGAACCTCCTCACAAACTAAGGAATTTATCTGGCTGGATTAGAATGTTTTAAGGTTTATGGTCAGCTAGGATTGCCCGCTTCTTAAGGCAGGGCTATGCGAGAGAGACAGAAGGGGTAATTCGTACTCATGGAGAGATTGATTCTAAGGCTACCGGCAACTCAGCCAGATTCTCCACGATCAAGTCCGGCTGGGCGGATCCACGTGGCGGCTTGACGCCTTTGTGATTAATGAAGCAACTCTTGATATGAGACATTTTTGCGCCCACGATATCATATTTCAAAGAGTCGCCAATGAACATTGCATCCTCGGCTTTTGCATACAGTTCTCTTAGAGCACAAAGGAAGATACCTGGATATGGTTTCCGAACCCCGAATTCTGCTGAGGTAATCACGCACTCAAAGAATCTGTTTAGCCTCAGTGATCTTAGTATCTGCCGGGCTACCTGGTCAGATGACGTATTTGTGACCACGCCAAGTAGGTATTTGGATTGCAATTCTTCAAGAACACTCACGGTTTCCGTAAATAGAATCGCTGATTTGACTCTCGAATTAACGATCGTTGCCTCAATAGTATTCAGGATTTCATTCGCAACTTTAGGAAATGATCTGTAGACGAATCCGCCGAGCCAGATGCTCATGGGTATCTCAATCATGAAACGTTCACGAAGATCGTGAATCATATGGTAATGAGCCCAATATCTGGTTAGAAAGTCTTCTTCAGAGATCTCGATACCTTTTGAAGCCAAATAATACATCAGCGAACTTAGGGCGGCCTCGTCTACGACTCGATCTTCAACATCCCTCGTTGTCAAGGTTCCTCCTAAGTCGAAGAGAAGTGCTCTAAGACCCAAGTGAATCTCCTTAGTTAGGGATTTGTTCCTCCCAGATTTAATTATGATTTCTGCTTCTCCAAAAGGGCATCGGACCGTTCTTCGCTTCTACCCTACAATGTTCCACTACAGACAGAATCGTCGAGATCCTGTCCTTGTCTCTCTGAATGAGCTTTCTTCTGCAAACATTTGTGCGAAGATTAATAGGTTCAAAATGCATGAAACAAGGCAGTCGCAGGTTGGAAGTCAAATCAATGGACATCGAGATTGTAGCTGTAGGCAGCGAGCTCTGTTATGGCAAGGTTGCCGACACAAACTCATTCTGGTTAGCCGATAAGGTTACACTTCTAGGCGGCACAGTCACCAGAATAACCTGCGTCAGAGATTATGAGGACCAAATCTGCAGAGTTCTTGAAGAATCCTTTGGCAGGAAACCTAGTTTTGTACTGGTTACTGGAGGACTTGGTCCAACAAAAGATGATAAGACAATAGACGCGATCTCAAAGTTAACCCACTCAAGTATAGTTACGAACCAGTTGACACTTGAGAAGGTTTCAGAGCGTAAAGGGATTCCCCAAGAGAAGTTGCCACAGCACTTTATCAGAATGGCTAGAACTCTCTCGGGAGGCACCGCTGTCACCAACCCATTGGGGGTGTCTCCTTGCACAGTTCTCAAGATAGCTGAGACGACACTCGTGGTGATGCCGGGTCCTCCGAAAGAGGTTCAAGCAATATTCGAGGCATCGATATCCGACCTCATTAGAAAAGACGGAGAGCACAGAGCTCGCTCGCAAAGGGTGTTTGTGGACATGTTCGAGTCGGAAGTCACTCCGCTTACTGAAGAGATCGAAAGCAAACTCGGCACTGTTTACCTAAAGCCCTTGGTTAGCGGATATGTTCCGGCCACCGGCCTTCCTATCGAGATTCTGGCTTTTGGAGAGAATGAGCAAACTTGCAGTCTTCTTCTAAAGGAGGCTATCCGCCACTTGGAGGTTGCTGTTGAGACTAGAGGACGCCACATGTTCCTCTCATCCCAAGATAATCTGAAAAACCAATGACCTAGTGAGATCATGATAACTCAACTCCCTCAGTACAACCAGACGCTATTGATCGAGGGTCTTATCTCAAATGACAAAATCGAATTCGCAGAACTGATGGAAAGATTCAGAGAGATTGCCCCGAGTAGCACAATTCAAATTATGGACGGAAGCAAGATTCTGGGTTACGACCATATCCTCTTCGCTGTTCTCAATGCGCTGGAAGCTAAACAAAACGGCCGGATGATCTGCGATGATCTCTCCCTTGAAATACTTGTGTACGCTTCGGCTCAACGTCAAATCAAGAACAGCGTTGAAATGCTTGGAGTCAAGGGAGATGTCGCGCAACTAATCTTGGTAGCGGTATCTAAAGATAGGGCAGAACTGGAGAGGCTCAAAGAGTCGATCCCTCAAATCCTGACATTAAACCTCGACAGCTCGTTTCTCAACGATTGGAGCCGTGAGAAACTGGATCGGTTAAGAAGAATATTCGGAATATCCGATGCAGAACTTCGGTCTATCGGCCTGCAAGACTCCTCAGAAAGAGTGGTTTTGGAGAAACTCGTTGTTGAGATGATGGCACTTCTATCAGTCAGCGCTTAAGAGTCCGCCTTTCCTTCTCGATCCCCAAGATATTGTCCTGTGTAATTAGGGAAATCCCAGCAAATCCCGAAATGACCTCTACCAGCACTGTCTTGTCTGGATGATCCAGGTCAATCCTTCTATCAATGCCGGATGCAACAGCCTCGATTATGTCCTTGGATCTTAACTCGTTATGTCTTTTTCTTACAGTGACCCGATAAGATTCGTCGGTTCCTATCTTCTCAGCCAACTGTCGTGAGGTTCTCCCTATCTCCGATAGATCTGCTGGGACCATATGCTCTAAAGGGACGATTTTCAGGATGTATCGAAACTCCCATGGCTTATCCTTGAGAATACTGCGCAGTTTGGATACGACCCCTACCGGTTCAAGCGATGTCAATGCAACCGTCAAGCCTATCGCAGGGGAAGTGTCAACCTCGGGATTCTTGTCACCCAGCTCGTTCAACAGATACCAGATCTCTCTGCACGCGTTTCGCTCATTACCACGTGAAGTCGACACGAGTAGATTGAATTTCTCAAGCATGGAGTCTGACCCTGTAAGGCAATGCAGATTCACAGTATGCATATATGGTTTTCAGGCTCTCCAGCCCGAACTCGAAAAGCTAGTCCTAATCGAGCTGCCTCATTCGACGCGACTACATTCAGGTCGCATACTTCGTTTTGCGAATATGCTTATTTCCTGCAGCTCCTTTAAAGAAAAAGACTAGAACGGAGGACGCTGGCCTGATCTTCGGGTTGGAGGGAGACGAGTCCTTTCGTCAACCCAATAGATGCCAGATCTTTAGCGCGGATTCATTGTCAAGTGAGTTTGCCGAGCATAAGTGCAGACAGAAACATCAGCACGAGTCCACCAAGTATGGCTAGGGGAAGACCCGGCAGATAGTCCCACCTTCGGAGCAGTCGCATCCCAAAGTAGGCACCTCCAAGGACTCCTAAAGAAGTCATTACATATGAAAAAACACCAAAGTTGGAGATGGCTATGGAGACAAGCATCGAATAGAAGACCATGTCACCCATGCCGACGGTAACGTCCCCTAGAGTATAGACCGTACCAACGAAGTCTTTCAGGTTGACATTCTCAACAAGCTTACCAATCGGGCCCTTGTAAACGGAGAGAATATCGTACACCACCAAGGCTCCAAGAAGCACGACGGCCGACAATGTTGGTATGGAGAAGGCCAAGAAAGTTCCTATTAATGCACCTATCGATGCCAAAGCGAGGGCTTGCATCAGCCCTCCTGCTCTGTACACTGCAAGGAGCATCAGGGCAGTCAGACATGCTGACGCCAAAGTCGATACGTACATACTAGGAATTGATATGGGAAGACCCCAGACTATTTTGAAGGTATACCAGGTCGTTAATAGAAAAGTTGCCAAGACCAGAGAAATCCTCACAACGAGCTTCACAACCCTCAGATGGCGACTCCTTACTAGAAGGTACATAATCGTTGCGGATACGAAGAGTGGTAAGACGAACGTGAGTGAGTTTAGGGATGCACCTTCTGGCGTCTCCGGGAACAGTGTTAGCAGCTCACGGTAGCTCTCCATTCTCACTAGGTAAATTGAGAGAGCGCCTGTAAGCACGAGTGCCCACACTAGGGGAAACAAATACTCCAGACGAACCTCGAAGGCTCGTCCACCCGTTTGATCTGAAGCCTCTTCCTGCATCCTTTAGGAACACTCCCATCATCTTAATTTGTGTCTTTGCAGCGCTGTTGGAACCTCATAGCATGCCTTCGACTTCTAGACGATATCTACAGACTGTTGAATCAGCTCTTCTGCGATCACAACAACAAGCGTAAAAGTCCCAGCTTATACTTCAAATCTTTCGCCGGCTTTGGGCGCGCAAGCTTCCAGACCAAGTTCTTTCGATGCCCAGCTGGCAAGTCTGAGACAGTTCGCTTCTGCTCCATGGACGGTGAAGACCTTTGCCTTTCCACTGAGTTTTGATAGAGTAGCTTCGAGGTCACTGCGACCTCCGTGGGAAGTGAAGACAAACTTGTCGACCTCTGCTTTTACTTTTCTGGGCCTGCCTTGCAGTACGAATCTCCTCTTCTCAAGAAGGATGCTCCCCGGAGTTCCAGGTATCTGGAAACTCACAAGAAACACGGCGTTCTTCTCCGATTTAGCAACCTGCTCCATGTAAAACATCGCCGCTCCTCCCTTAAGCATGCCCGCAGGCGAGATTATTACTGAGGGGGTCTTGACGACTTTTCTCCTCTCGTTCCAGTTGCCGACCCATCGAGTCTTCTTGACAGCTCTTTTGAATAGATCTTCATCCCTCAGCGAACTTGGATAGTTTGTTAGGATCTCGGTAGCATCCAGCGCCATCCCATCCATAAATACCGGATATTTGAAGTCGTGCGCTGCAAGTACTGTTGCAACCTCTTGTGATCTGCCCACTCCAAAAGCTGGAACCAAAGCAATGCCATCTCTCTCGACCACTTCTGTCACTCTTGAAACAAACTCTTTCTCTACAACGGCTCTGTTAGGATGGTCTTCTGTCGCATACGTTGATTCAGTGATTATCGCATCCAAGTCGCCATAGTCTCGATCCGCGGAGCCTAGCGTTCTCGTCTCGCCAGGATTGAAGTCGCCGGTATAAAGGATACGTTTGCCTTCACCTTCGATCAAGATTTGGCAACTGCCAGGTATGTGTCCTGCATTGAGGAAGGTGATCTTAGTCCCTTCAATCTCAAACTCTCTTCGGTAGGGCATGGGGATGGAGTTCTTCATCATAGTATCAAGATCTACATACTCGTAGGGAAGGAAATAACCGCTGATATGAATGAAGTCCTTGATCAGCAAGTTTGTGAAGTCGAACGTAGGCTGAACACCATATAGGGGTAGGTGACGTCGCAAGTAGAAGATCGGCAATAAGCCGCTGTGGTCCAAATGGGCGTGCGAAAGTAAGATGGCGTCCAAGTCTTTAGGGGATATATGTGTTGGAAAACCTACAGGCTCATCCATAAGCACGCCGTAATCCAATAAGAGACGTTTTGCATTTACTTCAACGGCCACCGCTGACCTGCCAACTTCACGACATGCTCCTAGGAATTGAAGCTTCAAAATCATGCACTCTTCACAAGGCGATATGAAGGTTCCACTATTCCGTCTTGCTATTAAACAGAGCGAGAATGTGAAATAGTCATCAACAGACCGCCACTCTACGATGTGTTTTCAGTAATACCTTAACGATGTCAGTCTTGTTATATATTTAATTTGAATCTTGTTACGGTTAGTGGTTTGACTGTTGACATCCAAGGTGGAGCCGCTGTCAGGTGATCCAGCGGTTGCCAAGTGGTTAAGCCATTATCCAGCCGTCGATCGACGAAACCGGGCGTACAAGTTGGCTGGGTTTCTCGAGTTCTTGCTGGGTCATGAGCGGCTTGGGGGTTTGACTCCGAGGGAGCTTATTGATTTTCAGTTGAACGCTGAGAAGAACAGCCAGTTTGTGATTCTTGACGCCTTGCAGAATTATTTCCAGGGGAAGAATGGAACCTACAACAGTTTGATCGTTCAGTATGCGATTGTCAGGAGTTTCTTCAAGAAGAACCGAGCGGCTCTGCCGAGTGATGATTTCCAGGTTCATGCGGATCGGCCTCCCTCAAGCGGGAGGTTGACAGTTGAGATCATTAAGACATTGGTTGATAGTTCGCCTCTTGGAAGGAAGGCATTCTATTTGACTTTGTGGCAGGGCCTTATGGACTTGGAGCGGTTTCTACAGTTCAACAACTCATGCGGTGAGGCGCTGACTAAGCATCTGAAGAAGGAGGGAGTCGGGACGCCGTTCATGTTCGAGTACCCAGGCAGGAAGCGAAACAAGAACAAGAAGAAGTTTCAGACCTTCATAGGCCGCGACGCTCTGGCGGCTTGGAAGGAGTATTTTGAGAGGATCCGCAGCTGGCCTCGAGAGGGTGAGCAGATCTTGATGATCAACGGCGGCCGAGGCTGCACGAAGAAATCATATCGGCAGCTCCACATGAGACTGCTCGAGCGGCTCAAATATGTTCAGCGTGGCCACTCGAAGGCTGCCCGCTACGGCTACAATCTCCACGAGTTCAGAGATGTCGCGAGAACACTGTTACACCTGAAGGGTAAAGGCGAGGGCTTAGACCTTGACTGCGTCGAGTATTGGATGGGACACACCGCGGATCCGAATCAATACGACAAGTTCTACATGGACAAGAACTACACTCTGGAGCATTACCGGGTAGCTGAGAAATACCTCAACATTATGTCAGGATCCTCCATGAGCCCACAACTGCAGAATGCCGAGGACATGATCGAAATGATCATACGGAACAGGCCCGCATTTGAGAAGCTTCTGGATGCCCTTGAGAACCGTGTAGGAGCCAAATTGTCCCCCGTGGAAGAGAAACATGGCGAAGGAAACTTTTGAGAAGTTAGAAGGCCCCTGCTTCAGCTTAGGAGATCGTCAATAAAATAGATCGATGAATCTATCTCTGCTTCTTTTCTTGACAGCCGCAACGCGCGCGCGTATACGTCGAAGGTCTCAGCTGCACGAAAAGAGGGAAAAGCCGTACAACCTTTGATGGAGGAGTTGAAAAGAGAACTCAATTCTCACATCGGCTACGTGTTTGATGAGAAGATAAGTGAGCTTAGCCGCCAACACGAGCAGTCTGTGATGCAATTAAGCGACCGGATCAAAAACCTGAAGTCTGATCTGGCCGCTGAACAGAAAGTGACGAATTTTTGGAGGATGGTCACAGGATTTCTTGGTGTAGCGCTCGTAGTAGCAGACTTGATAATACTTTTCGCAAACCCAAATCCAAGCCCTCAAAGTATCATTCTTTGCTTGGGATTCTTGGTGGCTGCCGCCGTGCTACTGTTAATTGCTGTGAAGTACGAACAAGTCAAGGCACAAATTCTACTGAGGTCGCCAGCAGGGTAATGAATTGCTCGAGATCAGCTTATATAGTGCATCTCAGTTTGCATATTCGTAGCGGCCGTGAGAGAGATTCTCACGAGAATGTACGTTGGCTCCGGAAAGCGAAGCTCAACGTACAGCAATGCCGTCGTCTATTTCTGAAAACCTAACTGCACTTTCGCTTAACTTTTTTTGCGAAACGAAGCCAACATCACGGCTTCCTGCTTCTTTGATATTCGTCAGTATTATTAGGATTCTGTAGAACTGCCGCTCCAGTATGGATTCATATCAAAATCCGGGGAGGAGTCCAAAAAAATCAGCGTAAGCAGGAGAACCAAGGGACGAATCAGCAAGGCATGTTTTCCTACACATAAAAGGTCAAAAGCCAAAGTCCCAGAAAGACCACCGTCTGAGAAGAACTAAGCGTTCTGCTGATTGATTCGCTCCTTACGAGGAAGCGGCATAAACATCTTGGCGGATAAGGTTGGCTAGCCAACGCCTCAATCGCCCCCTGACACCTATCATTCAATTTGACCTCTCCACCCTCAGACTCTTCGACCCCCAAGAATTTAGCCTAGAGAACAAACTAGAACTGCCAGAGACCAATCCGAAAATGCTCGAATTAACACACAACGAAAACCTTCAGAGCAATACTTTAATGATAGGTTTTCCTCTTGCCACTAGCCCATTGGCCGGTCTTTAGGATGACAGTTCAGATAAACGTTAGCAGAGACAACTACAAGGGTTCCACATTGATAACGGGTTTTCATGGAATCGGGGAGACTGGGTACATTGCCACCTCTTTTCTGGTTCACGCGTTGCAGGCTCAAAGGATTGGGTTCATCGAAGTTGCACATCCTCCGCCCTTTGTGAATTCGACACCTAAGGCACTAGTCACGCCATTCGAGATCTATAAGAAAGGCAGAATGATCATTGCCAGGTTTGAATTCTCACCTCACAAGAGCGAAGAAGCCGAGTTTGTCAAGACTCTATCCCAATGGGTTGTGAAGGAGAGATTCAAAGATGCTGTGTTGATTGGTGGCCTCGACTCAAGTTTCAAGACCAGTAATTCCACCCTTAGGGTCGTCCATACCAAAGCCTATCCTATACGTAACCGATCCTTGAACGCTCTCAGGCTTGAGGAGGAACTCTTCGTTTACGGTCCACTGGCAATAATGCTGGGTGAATTTGAGATACACAACTTTCCTGCCATGGCTATTCTTCCTTACGCATCATTAACGAGACCAGATCCAGCGGCTGCCGCGGTCGCAATACGAAGTCTCTGTAAGACATACAACATGAAAGTGAACGTCGCCGACCTGGAGAGAGATGCCAGAGAAATTGAGACTGAAATTGAGCAAAGGATGAAGCAAGCACATAGATCGCTTCAAGGAATGTTCGTCTAGGTTTTCCGTGGAAAACTTCCTACGCACGCATCAGTTACCTTGCAGCAAACGACTTTTTTCATGCAAAGGCTGTGGTTAAGAAGTACTACTCTCTGTCACTTGACGCACGCGTGTTTGCGACCTTTCCTCGACGTGGTCAGATGAGAGGATAGTCTGGCGAATGCTTCAGCACCCCAAACATCGTCTCCACAGCGCGAGATTACCAAATTCCTATGGGTCTCCCTGCATACCTTCTTGATTCTGAATTCTATCTCACGATGCCAAGATTCGTTTGAAACGTGAAGAATTATCTTTCTACACCCGGAGCCCCTCAAGTATTGGGCCAGGACCTTGGCGGTGTCTTGTACGACAATACTGTTTGGCTCGTTATCAGCCTCTGTCTGGGCGACTGGGTAGACATCTCCCAACTCTAGAGGAATCGCTCCAAGAGGAATGCCATAAAAACATACGTGGAAATCTTCCGATCTGTCAATTGATTTCAGGAGATTCTTCAGATTTCTGTCTTCAACATATGGTTTAGTTGGAGGCAGTGGAAGCAGAACCAGCGTTTTTGACCCTTCAAGTGAGTGGTAAATGCTAGCCACACGTTTTCTGAACCTAAAGACCTCAGGCCTATCGAGATCCAGATGGTCAAAGAAGAAGAGCCCCCTCTTCTTTGATAGTGGCGAGTGACCTTCGAACAGGTTCCTGTACTTTCCAAACTCGTGAATAGACTCAAATAGTCTGGGGTGAGCTCTAGCCCTTTGCATGACCAGCTCCCATAGCCTTCCTTCTATGATACTCTCCTTGACCCTGCGTATCTCCTCAAGACAGGCATTGAGGTTGTGGATCGCGAGTTTTCTCATCCTTTCAGGAGGAGGAGAATTGATCAGATCCTTGGCGGAGAGACTTCTACATACCTCACAAGAACATGGCAAGTACTGAAGCTCCTCTAGCCTTATTGTTCCATTCGGTGTGAGATACCGATTCTTTCTGGCGTATATTGCATAGGAAGCTGAGTCAAAGAGATCGCATCCCAGAGAGACTGCCAAGCCAAACATCGACGGATGTCCCCCACCGAAGAGGTGGAGGGGAATGCTCGGTCTGATGTTCTGCTTGCAAGCAACGATCATCTGGACAAGCGTTCGATACATATATTGCTCCATCACTTGGGTCGGACTGCCTAATGCTAGAATTGAAAAGGGCCTCTTGCTCATCTCTGCTGCGCATTGCGATACCAAGTCTAGATGAATGCCCCCTTGAATTGGGCCAACCCAAAGGATCCTCTGCTCCTCGATTGTCCCGATGGCTAGGTCGGCTCGCACTATCGTTTCTTTGACGGTGCTCTCTGCATGTTTCCTATCTGCGGTTAGGCCTGTGGGTATGTCGAGTATGACGGCAATGTCGGATTCTATCCGCTCCTGAAACTTGATTACCTCTGTCTGACTGATGTCCACCTTGCCATATGTTAGTATCTGATAAGCGCCGGAGTCTGTTGCAACTATCCCTGGAAAATCAAGAAGATCGTGAATTCTCTTGCTTACGTCGCGACCGAAAGCCCTACGAGTCAAATAGGCGTTTGTCATTATTGCTTGGAATCCCATGCTACCGATTTCTCTTGGAGATACTATCTGGTCAGTTGGATGAACCACGGGAAGAAGTGCTGGAGTCTCTATTGTTCCACTCTTTGTGTGAAGCCTTCCTATTCTGCCCAACATGTCTTTGTTCGTGACTTCGAAAATGTCATCCCTTCTTAAGAGAGGTTTGAAATTCATCTTCGACGCCATGTGTATCTTCCTCAAGACATTTGTTACGGGATAGTCAAGCTGCATATAAGCTGCACAATTACTCGGAAACTTGTTAAGGAAGTCGATGAGTACCCGTCTTGGTGATATCGATGCCTTTTGTTCAGGTAAATCTAGTCGAAGGACGAAGCCAAGAGCAAATAGAGAAACTTGCGGAAGCAATCACAGAAGCCTTCGTAACGATACTTGGGGTCTCAAAAGAGATCGTCTGGATAGAATTCCACGAGATGCCCAAGGCAAAATTTGCACAGAGCGGAGTCCTCAGAAGCAAAAAGCAGCCCTGAAGGTTCTTGATAGCTCGGAGTCCCAGAAGGATCTCCTAAATTGAACATTGAAGTCTTCTCTGAGAAGCCACAGTTGAAAAACCCCGTGTTAATAGAGGCCTTACCCGGCATAGGATTCGTGGCAAATATTGTTGGACTGCATCTGATCAAGGAAACCAAAGCAAAACGTTTCTGTACGATCCACTTGCCCTCATTCCAGGCTATTGCTCTGACCACTGAAAATGGAGGTATAAGGTCTCCGATAAACGAGCTCTTTTACGCCAAGACCGAAGCGACGAATGATGTCATCATTCTCTACGGTAATACACAGGCTCTGAGTGTTGAGGGTCAATACGAACTTGCTGGGAGGATTCTAGACGTCGTCCGATCCTTAGGCTGCCAGACTGTTGTTACGATCGGTGGGCTCAAGAGGGATTCATCCTCAGCGTCTCCCAAAGTCTACTGCACTGCGACGGACAAGAACAGTCTTGAAGGCACCTTACGTCTGGGTGCCTCAAAACTCACAGGAAGGATCTACGGGGCTGCAGGTATTCTACCCGGTCTGGCAGGACTTCGAAAGATGAATGGTTACTGTATACTCGTTGAGACACTGGGCCTATACCCAGATGCATTGGCGGCACGGGTGGCACTTGACTTCTTGTCGAGGTTTTTGGGATTGACTGTGGACGTCTCCGGCTTGGATAAGGCTGTTGAAGCGACACAGATGCTTCTAGGCAAAGAGAGTAAAGAGCTCACAACCGACAGATAAGAGATCTAGGGAGATTTTCTCTCGCGCATGAATTCTTCGTAAACCTTCTGAACCCGCTCAGTAGCGGGACCTCTTCCCTCGATCACTCCTTTTTCAGTAACCCTGATCTTGTCCATAACAACTACGACTCCGGCCTCATCGATTATCTTTACCATCTTTGGAAATACTCTCTCAAGTCGCTCTGCAAAGCTACGAAGGTCGAACGACATCTCCAGCCCGTGAACTTCGAAGACTGCCCTCCCATTGATGAACAATCGAGGTACTTCTTGACCGGATTCGTCTTTAACGTTCGCCAGACAGAGGCTGAGGGTATTTGCATCCACGCCGTAAAGGATCCCTGTATATGTTTTGCCAAGAGATGTTCGGACAGTAACTGGCTTCTGGAGAAGTAACGATAGTTCCTCCCTAAATCTTCGCTCGACAACTGATGACATTCAAGCATAACCATTTCATCAATACTACCCGTTCCCTTTTATGACTTTGGCACGGTCCGTCCCGAGGTCCGGTCAAGTGTCTCTTTGCTCTTGAGCTTCATGACTACTCTCGATGCCTCGCGAGAGGAATCGGTTAGCAATAGTGGTCTGGTTGCTGACCCTTCAAGCCTAATGATCTTGTCGCAGTAGGAACACCCATGGGATTTCACTCCTGAACGAACAACCTGCAGACCATCACACCTAGGGCATCGAATTATAGCGTATCTGTTCTTGGCAGAACTCGAGTGCAATATCATCACGTTCTAACTAAAGATAATCGCGGCTAGTCTTTGTCTCCACATAATTCAGAATCTCATATAGCCTACCTTCCCTCTCGAGTCTTCGAATCCAGTCCATATGATTACGTGTTCCTTTAACTTCTCCCAAGAGGATCCTGAATGCTAGCGACGCGACTTGTGCGGGACGTTTATTAGAGGAATCCAACTCGACGATCCTTTTAATCCCGAATAATTCGACAGCCTCTTCGAGGCAAGAGTCCAAGATCTCAGCGGCAATATTCTCAACGATTTTTCTTCTTGAGTAGCCTCTTCGTTTGAGCCTCGCGATCAAGAGGTCAGGATGACATCTCAGGACGAAGACTCTTGAGGGTGCGAATCCTGGTATGCTCGGGATCACGTGCCCTTCAAGGATGACATCTTTCTGCACATATTTCAGAATCTTGTGAAGTCGTCTCGAAAGGCCTTGTGAGTCAACTACGTATGAACCGGTAGCAGGGTCGTATCTGCGTATCAGGCCTTCACGAAGGGCTAGCCTGCCACAGTCTATATGGATGCCGTTGAGTGATTTAGCCATCAATCTAGCGACGGTTGTCTTTCCGGAACCAGGAGTCCCAGTCACCACTATCTTACTCAATCTTATCGCCACCGTCTCACAGTTGGTGCTCCGGGCGGGAATTTCAGCAGGCATTGTGACTGCTTTTGAACCCGCGTCGGCGACTCGAGAGGCCGTCATACTTTCGGCTGAACTTGACCGGGCTATACTACCGGAGCACACTACTCAACAATAGCTTGGCGTTAAATACGTTTGCGTGCTGATATCTCTGGCTTGAACGTCGCTCAGAGGATCTTGATCCTCAGTGTACTGGAAAACTTCATGTTTGTGGGGCTCTTCTTATGCGAATTTCTTTGCTGCAAGTTTGATGTCTTCAGCTCTCACAGTTCTTCTGCCTGCATGAGATGCAAAATCGATTGCATCCTTGCTTATCTGAACGGCCATGTTTTCAAGTACTTCTCTCAATACTTCCACGGCACCGTCGCCGACTCTTGCAGCTCCTGCTTTCTCGATGAGCCGGTGTATGGCAGCTGTTGAGAGTTCATTATCAGTCATAGAGTTCCCTGTTATTTCCAAAAAATTGCTTGATATTTAAGGATTTTTCCGGCAACAGCCTCAAAGTTGTCTGGAGAGTGTGAATAACACGTTGAGAGACCTCCAGAAAGTGAAGGAGGTTAAAAATTCTGACAATTGGAAACGTACCCAAACATTTTTAGTGTTGTTTGGAATCCTTCTCGCCTAGACAGATCAAGAATGAGATGACAACGATTGGGGAAGGTAAGGGCGTACATCATCAAGAAGACGGCGGACGAGATCATACAGGCACATGGAGACAAAGTCACCACGGACTTTGACGCCAACAAGCAGTTGGTAGATCAGTATGTCGAGACGAGTACGAATAAGATGCGCAACAGAATCGCCGGATACTTGACGGGACTGAAGCGCGTTGAAGAGCATAGAAAAGAACACATGATGGCTCCTGCGGCGGTCGCACCTCCTGAAGAAGAGAGAAGTCGCTGAATACGCTCTGAAAAGCGTTTAAATATCGATGATACGACATAACCTTTCACTAGAAACTCATTGGAGGAGGAATACAATACAATGTCAAGGGAACCGAATACAGTATTCATAGGACGAAAGCCGACCATGAACTATGTGCTGGCTGTGATAACCCTCTTCGGCGGGGGAGAGACGAAGGAAGTCACCCTCAAGGCCAGAGGGCAGGCCATATCAACCGCTGTTGATGTCGCCGAGATAACTAGACGTAGATTCATGGAAAACCTTAAGATCGAGAAAGTAAACGTCGGGACAGAAGACATACCCATGGAAGAGGGCGGAACTAGGTCCGTCTCTACAATCGAGATAACTCTCACAAAATCCAGTTGAGAGATAATTCATTCCCCAATCTTGAGTAGATAGGAGGCTCATATTGGTGAGCCACGAGGTTGGCCGGGCCTCCAATTATCCCATTTTAAGCCAGCTCGCCATCTGAGATTCTGTGATAACCTTCTTTTTTCCAAAAACGGATACCTATAACAGATAGTACTATCAGAAAGTTGGCCCGATTCCACTTTGTGAGAAAGTTATGAAACTTCTTAGCTTCTGCCCTGAATCGGATAGAGTATGGGCGTTGAGGTACATTAGAGAAGCCATAGTCGATCTTTCTTTAGCACAAGAACTCAACAACCCCGAGACAGTAATGGAGCTGGCGCTTATTGCCATCAGGAAAGCACGGTTGGCTGTCAAGTATGCTCTTAGTCAACCAGAGTATCCTGAGATCATTGCAGATGAGCAGAGTCTAAGAGGGTTAAGCCTAGAGGAAGCTTCTGCAAGGATTCTCATTAAAATGCGAGAAGTCGCACAAAGCCTCTCTGAGCAAGAGCATCCTCCGAAGAAGGAGACTGTGGTTGAGACCACGAGGATAATTGTCAATGCAGCTGAGTCAGTTGTCGAGACTCTACAGTAGATGAGGGGTCTTGGGCAAGATCAGGGTAAAGTTTGTCGGGGCCTTCAGGTGGGCCTCAGGCAGAGAGCAGATCGAAGTGGAAACTGAGGGATGGGGGAAAGTCAGGAACGTAATCGAAACACTCGTATCTGAGTTCACTAAGCTGAAATCAATTATTGGCGATGAGAACTCCTTCGAATCCTAGGCCTAGTATGGTAATTCTGGTCAATGATGTTGAAATAGGTCTCTTGGAGGGGCTTGAGACCTCTCTTTCAGACGGAGATATCTTGACGCTTATCCCAACTGCTCATGGAGGCTAGGGCTCGCTTAGACTTCTACGACCTCGCAGACAAGTCTCTTAATGATATCCTCGGCCTTTGAACTGGCCACCTTCATAGTATAGAGTTTTCTAGGGGTACGAAGCTTCAGTTTAACAGAGTCCCCTGCCCTTCTAACACGACATTCCAGAGCGGACTCTGAGAGTTTGATGAAAGACTCTTCATCAGAGATTTCCGAAGGCAAAGATCTTACCTCGACATATTGGGATAAGAGCGATGAAATCCCAAGATATAAATGATGTTTTTCTCGTGCTCACATGACAAAAAGAATGAATGACAGTCGCTTCTAGCGCTCGCTAGCTGCGATGATCTGTGTGCGGGTTACGTGGTGGACCCGGTGGTATTTGAACCCATTAGGGTTCAAATCCTGCCCTTTTTTCATGGAAAAAGTCATTCCAGACTCAACGTTTCTAAATAATACGATTTTCCATCTTAAATTCTTTGTTACTGGCACGTCGTGGTGAGATCTGGTTCGATTATAGTTGAACCGAACCTATTCTGTCTCTACATATGTAGGGGCATAACGACACAGGAGGATAGGCAAGAAGGACAGCCTCAAAAAAGAAAGTATCCTAGGAAGTTACGAAAAAAGATAAAGGATGTTTTGGTTAGTCTCTTCTTCTCTTAACTACTACAACTGCGGATACTGCAGCGGCTAGTCCTGCTAAGGTTAGGGAGGGTGTTAGGATCTCAAGCTTGTTGGTTGGTAGGGTTACACCGCCTACAGGTCTTGCGGGCGGAGGCAGGAACAGAGGCTGCCAATTTGGAGTAGTGTCTGTGGTTGAGTTTGGCTGTGATTGGGTTATATCAGTCGGGTTTGAGCCGTCTGCATTCATCACAATTATGCTAGCGAGTTCGCCTCTGGCGAATGCGATCTTTGTTCCGTCAGGAGACCAAGCGGGATAGAAATCTGACACTCCATTAGGAGGAGTGCTCAGTTGCTTTCTGCCTGATCCGTCAGCATTCATCACCCATATCGCAAGACTGGGGAAGCTACTGAATGCAATCATCCCTCCGTTGGGGGACCATTCAGGGTAGTAGTCTTGTGCAGTAGGATCCTTGCTTATGTCGGTCTGGCCTGAGCCGTCAGGATTCATTACAAAGATGTGTTCGTTGCCGGATACCGGATATCTCATAAATGCTATCTTCGACCCGTCAGGAGACCAGACAGGAAAAGTGTCTGTCTCAGATCCTATAGTCAGTTGCTTCTGGTTTGAGCCGTCAACATTAGTCACCCAAATGTTAGTAGTAGTTGATGATGCGTTTGTGAATACAATCTTTGATCCGTCTGGAGAAAAGGCCGGTTCATAGTTACGTGTAGAAGGTGGTGGATGGGTTATTTGATTCTGTCCTGATCCGTTAGCATTCATCACCCAGATCGCGGATACGCCAGTCCTGAAGCTTGAGAATACTATTTTTGTACCGTCCGCAGACCAACGTGGGTATGAATTAGCCATGCCTGGCCCGGTCGAGGTAAGCTGAGTTAAGCCTGAGCCGTCAGGGTTCACAGTGAAGATCTCAAGTTGATAGGGTATAGTTGGAGGGGTTGGAGCGAAAATAGTTGGAGTGGTTAAAGTTGGAAGGGTTCCGATGATTCTTGAGAATACTATCTTGCCGTTAGCTCCTGGAAAGGTTGCGGAGGCAGGCTGCAACTGGATGAGGGAGCCTGCTGAGACAATCACCATCATCAATAGTAGGGTTAGTGGAAGCTTACCCGTAATAGACATCAGAATTACCAACAAGCTCTCCTTGTAACAGGTATAAAACACTTGTTAGTTATTCCGATACCATTTAACAGAGACCGTCACGCCACGAGGAGGCCTGAACAACCGCAAACCTCGGGCGCGCTATCACGCGCTAGTTATCGTGAAGTCGCTCTTCTGATGGGGTACACGAACAACATCGCCACCCATAGCCATGCTCGCAATGTCCAACCCAAAAACGTGAAGGTCACTAGCAAAGGCGCGGTCGACACAACGAAAATCGCAGCAACAATCGCGAACAGATTCCTCTCGGACCTGAGAGTCTTTGACACCTCCACCGAAAGCGCGTTGCGGCTGTCTATTGCAAGCATATGAGCTAGCAGAGCACATATTCCAAGCAGACCACCCATATCAATGGCATAGCAAGTAGACGCGAAATCGGAGACCCTAGGGTTCAAAAAACGATGTTCAACAGGAAAGGCTCCAACACCGCGAGAAACAATAATATGATGTTTAGAGCCAGGGCCGTGCTGGTTTCCACACGAAGTTTGGCCATCAGGCCGTCATATATGAGCCACACTGTGATCAAGATCGCAAAACTCAAAGTAAACAACGCTATACTACTGACAAGATCGACTGGCGCCTGAATGACGCTGTTAGTCAGTGAGAAGCTGCTGAAGACCACTACAAGTCCGAACACATAATCTGAGAAGGTCCTAATTCTGGACTTCTCGGACATTGCCGAAAACCGACCCCCAACACCACTCTTACGGGTGGCTAATAACATTTCACCGCAACTTGAGACAGATGGGGAGGCCGCTGGGAGATTCCTTATCCATCGCTCCAGGCCCTTATTCGTACATCGTTGTGTGTGCGCCCAAGCTGGTGAGGGGGATATAGGTAATTTGGCTCTTTGGTGGGGATCGTGGAAGTCTGTCCGTCTTTTGCAAGGCGAGTCTGGACCGTTGTGACTTCTCGACGAGCCACCTATGAACAATCGACGACGCTTTGCTTTTTAGAGTTCACGAAGGATCGATCCTATCGTAAACCTTTTCACCAGCCTCAAATCGACCAACGAAGCATGAAATGCAAGCAGGTTCTGGCGGTCAGATATTCGCCTGACAAGAGTTTGCTAGTCGCGATTGGGGCGTGGGCTCTCGTCGTCCTTTTCAATTATCTTGCTTTCGCCCGAGCGTCAATGATTGATGCCATCATATTCTACGATGTTGGTCTCCTATTCTTTGCTGGGGTTCTCATCCCGGTAGGTTACATCAGATTCTTGAGGAGAGAAGCCTTTCGAGAGATTGGAATAACCAAGCAGAGATGGAAGCTTAGCATCCTTATTGGACTGGTGGCAACAATAGTGTTCGTGATGCCCCCGCTTATCGGCGCAGGTGTATCAAGGCTGGGGGATCTGGGTATACTCCCGCCATTGTTGATGCTTGTCCTTGTGAGCGGATTCTTTGAAGCCGTCTTCTTCCGAGGATTCCTTCAACTGAGGTTTAACAGGGCCTTCGGAATCATACCTGGCATATTGATCGCATCTGCGATGTACTCACTCTATCACATCGGCTATCCAGGATGGGCGACACCCGAGAATATCATGACTCTGTTTGTTGTAGGGATAGTCTACGCGGCTGTCTTCAGAACGACGAGGAGTGTCTTGAATCAGTGGCCGATATTCATACCGATGGGTGCCCTCCTGGACGTATACGTCAAGCATGGAACAGTTGTTCGATGGCCAGAAGCGTACGGCTATCTGGCAATAGGATTGGCCTACTTGGCATTCTTTGCATTTGCACTCAGCAAGAAGACGTGAAGCGATCGTGGAGTTGCTTGGGCACGCTACAATCACCAGCCGCGTTGAATTCCAGTTAGTTAGGAGTGCAGCTTTCTAGTCTACTGCGAGTTCTGCGTGTTCAATCCACAGTTCCTTTTTCAATGATCCTGGAACGGTCAAGGATCGTTTCTACTCTCTCAGCTGGGCAGCTTTTCTTCGAGAGGGGGCCGAGGGACGCTAGAGGTTTGATTGGGAAGGTGAAGAGGGAAGGTCTTCGCATGTGGGGAGGTGGAGCTGGATTGCCTTCCTATGAATGAGTCTGATTGTTGTCACTGGACAGACTACGTAGAATGAAATTGAGGATAGTGCTGCAATCAAAAAAGCAACTATGGGGATGCAAGAGACGTATTGACTAGTGAAATTGTGCCATATATTATTGCGGTCAAGTGAACTGTTCCGACTAGAGGTAGAAGAAGGATTCCAAAGACCGAGAAGGAGTTCATGGACAATATGGATGGTTACATAGAAGGTTATGTTGAAGGTATCAAGAATATTGCTGTGGTAGAAAAACGACCGTTGGACGAGAGAGAAATGGCGGAAATTGCGATAGTTGAAAAGATCGCTGCAGAAACAAAAAGGAATATATTTCGCGATTAGGCTTGTGGCGGCGACTCTACTGCTTTTGCCCTCTTCCTTGGTCTTCCCCTCTTCTTTCTCGGTCTTCCCCTTCGCTTTCCTGGTGGGCGACCCCGCCTCTTTACAGGTTTGTTGAGTATAACTAGAGCCAAGTCTCTAATTCTGTCTTGAACCTCAGCTGGGACAGCGTTTAGACCGTTCCTTAAGCTTTCAGCGGCGGTTAGCACTTCAGATATTATGCTTGAACTCTTCCGTCTAGGCATATTGATAGCACTATTATCTTGTTCATTCGTACCGTATTTAATACCACTCCTTTCAATATGCGTATGATATATTGATAGTTCAAATCTTGAATGCTCTCACCAGCTATCCCACACACTCACCAGCTATAGGGGGATATGAATAACTGGCTGTTTGGGGTGTCCATGTGGATACGGGTTCTTCGACGTGGACATCCACATGAACATTTCTAGATTGAAGTGAGATTTCCTTTCCAGACCTTAGTTCTCATCATACAATGAATCTTACATAGTTCTCATACGGAACCCCAAATCAATAAGGGTCTAACATCCTTCCCCATTCTTAAGGAAACTATTCACTAAATTTAAAGCAGAGAATTTCCCTCCACAAAGATATGTAAACATTCTTTCTTTCCCAAACATTTCATTCCGAATTTCCTCAGCATATAATCCCCTTTCATAAGCCTTTCTTATCTGTGTTTCAAATGTTTCTAGAGTTTCCACCTGCATTCTCAAGGCTTCGTTCGGATTTTTGAAAGGAGGCCCATGTCCGGGAAATAGTATTTCAATTTTCAACTTAGATAAACGGCGCAGAGACTCGATTGCATCATATATCTTTACGTCCTTAAAGACTTCTCGGGTACGACTCCATAGCAACAAATCTCCAGTGAAAACCCATCTCCGATCCGGTTCATACAAGGATATATGATCTGGTGAATGCCCTGGTGTATGTAACACGTTCAATGTGAAGTTATCCGCAGCAATCTTTGCCGGAACCTCTCTAGGGTTGCATGGTTTAGGCAGACCGAGTAGGAATCTCTCTATTATCATTTCGAGTTTAGGATTCTTCAACCTTTCAAAGCCTTCAGGATGTGCAAAAACAAAGGGAAATGCATAATTTGATCCAATATGATCTGAATGGGCATGAGTATTCACTACTTTTTTAACGGTAAAAGGTTCCAAGACTTTCAGAAATTTCTCAGACAGTTTAGCGGGACCGGTATCAATTAGAAGATTGGCTACAACATAAGAATTAGTAGAAAAGACTTCTTTACCAAATAGCGTAACGCTAGCAGTGATCTGTCTTACATCCTCGTATGACTCAATTTTAATCATGTAGTGTTATTGATATTCTGTTTCACAAAAGCTTTCTTATCAAAGATGCAAGCGTGACTGTATATCAAGTAAACATTTAGAGTGAGTTACATACTATGATTTTCGTACCGTGGAGTGACGGGTTGGTTTAAGGCTTACCAACCACAGAGAATCAACATGTCACTAGAACTAGACTTTTCATCTCTTCACACACGAATCAAATCTGACAGTTCAAATTACGACGCTCTCGCCAAGGGTGCCACCACCAGCTAAGATCAAAACCCATAGCGCAGCTTCAGACCAAATTCAAATCATAAATAGTGTCACCGCCAGAACTCTTCAACGGTAATCATAGATGACGAAAGCGATGGTGATCTACGATACAAAATTCGGAAATACAGAAAAGATAGCGAAGGCGTTAGCAGAAGGAATGACGAAGAAAGGGGTCGAAGCCGACTGCATTAACGTCAAAGAGGTCCAGATCGGTAGATTGAATGAGTATGATTTACTGGCGGTAGGTGGACCGACGCACGCGTTTGGTCTGTCCAAACCTATGAAGATCCTCCTTAAAGAACTGGAAGGTACAGATCTCCATGGTAAGAAAGCATTCGCGTTTGACACCAAACTGAAGAGCAAATTCGCTGGCAGTGCTGGAAAGAAGATAGAGGCAAGGCTAGAGAAACTAGGAATGAATGTTGTCCGACCACATGCCTCAGCCGTATTCAATTCGAAAGAGGCACGGCTCGAAGAAGGTGCGGAAGAAACGTTTAGACAAATCGCAGCCGATATAGCTGCTTCACTATAGCAATTGTCAAGATTTTTTTCACTTGTGCTGTGAGACGACTGTTGAAGCATTGAAGCCGCGAATAGGCTATAGAAATCTGAGTTTGCTCACCAGCTAAGGTGTGACACACAAAATCAATTCCTAACGGTTCAAATCTGGATGTTTTCACCAGCGAGGGCGGACACATAACCATATACTGCTTATGTATTCACAATAAATTCGATATATGTTTGGTTAGCGGGCGCTAAGGTTTGTCAGAAATCTTGACCTGAGCTTTCTTGATCTTTTCCAGTAGTCGAAGATTTTTGTCAGCATCTTCTTTACTTAGGGCGATCGCATCTTCTAGCTCCTTTTTGAAATTAGCCAAAGTCGTCGCAACTTGTCCTTGGTCAACGACCTGTGGGGAGGGCAACATTGCGACATCTTTCAGCGTCTGCATTTCTGCAATACTGCGCCCAAAAAAAACACATTATGAACATCAAGAGCAAGATCAATCCGGTAAAGAAGCTGGCCAATGCAAACGTCTTCCAGCTCTCATGAAGTACGAAGTAATTCTGAAGGAGATCTGTGCTAGCAGCAAGAAAGACAGCCAATGTCACAGCAATAAGGTAGTCATTGATGTTGCTGGCCACCGTTGTACCTGATGGCAATACTGGTAGTTGAGCATACACATTTGAAACTGTAGATAGAGCAAGGCTGGGACTACAAGCGAGACCTGCCTAATGACAAGGTCGTGATTGGGATAAAGACGGGCTAGCTAGATCATGAACGCAGAACCACGGGTCCTGACGACTCGTACTTCTCGAGTTCCCTCTCCAGCCTCTGCAGGTAGTGCGGAATCAGGACATCAGCCCTGGTGAGGGGCATCGAGTCTGGCTCATGGAGGAGGTCCATCAGGACGGGGCTGTCGGGAGGGAGCTTCTTCTTGAGCCCATTCTTGAACGCGCGTATGCCTACAGTCCCATTGTTCTGGAGCGTAGTTTTTGATTTCATGAGAGTAAGGTGGTGCGGTGCTCTTAACCGCAGTAGTGCCGAAGTGGGGTCGCAACGCGTCTTCGCGCCGTTGGTTATCCCATGTTTATGGGATAATCCCATGAATATGGGATTTCTTTAAATATGACCCAGCGCGAAGGACGACAGGAAGAGAATTGGTCAGACTAACCTCCCCGCAGACCTACAAGGTTGTAGCATACCTGCTGACACACCCTCAGACTTCCCAGATTGAAATCTCAAGGAAGGCAGGCGTCTCCAGGAATCTAGTAAATCACGTCATCAGCGAGATTGAGGCGCCCGGGATAGTCGCGCAGAGAGGGAAGGGACACTTGGAGCTTAGTGATTCACTCAGGTTGCTGGAGGTTCTCTCGACGGAGCGGCCGCTCTCCAAGCTAGTTGTTTCGGAGGTCAGAACCGAGGAGTCGGAGATATCGAAAATCGAAAGAATGGTCAGGAACGCTGTAGTGCATACGGGCGGGTATGCGCTGACTGCCTTTTCCGCGCTCGCCAAGTACGTCGAGTACTACATCACGTATCCGTCGGTGCACGTTTACTCCCAGAAGCCACTCGAACTTGCGAATCGGATTCCCAGGGGAAGAGGCGACGTAACGATACAGGTTCTCAGCCCGGACTCGGAGCTAATCCTGCAGAACGCGAGACGAATCAAGGAATTTGTTCTGGTCGAACCTGTTCAGGTCGTTATAGATTTGTTCTGCCTGGGAGGAGCGGGCAGGGATGGCGCGATGAAGCTATACGAGGAGATAAAAAAAGGAAGATGAGCGGAACTCCGAAAGGGCCAGCGCCGGTAAGGACATCTTACCGGGAACTCGTCAGTTTCGTTCGCTATTTCCGACATTTCGGAGCACCTGTCATAGTAGGGGGCTGGGCAGTATACTTCTACAACCCCTATTACGGTTCCGTCGACATCGACGTGGTTGGATTCGAGCCACAGGGACGCGTTCGACGAGATAATCGAGGGATACGAAAAGTCTCACGGGTACGAAATCCTGCAACAGGATGCGCTCGGGACAGAGATAACAGCCAGCAAACCGATCTACTCGAAGGGAGGGAGAAAGATAGGAGACATGGAAATCGATGCGTGCACCTACGAACGCAGCGGTGCGAGTCAATTCCACGAGGGTGGCTCGAAGGCCCTTCCCTATTCCCTCTGTGAGAGGGATGGTTGCAAGAGGGAGATCAGCATAGCGAGAGACTGCGCCTGCTACGTTCCGAGCAAGGCACTTCTAGCACTGTTCAAGGTAAAGGCCAGGCGTGACAGGCAGTACGATATCAGAACCAAAGGCGCCACTATGAATGCTGCCAGGCTAGCGTGGCTGAGAGGCAAGGTTGCCAAGGATGGCTCTGACATCATTGCGTTGCTTGACCCCAAAGAAAGGAGAAGCATAATGAAGGACGCGATGGACTACGCGCAGATCCGCGCTCTTGCAGTGGAGTTCGGCCTCACGGACCTCGTAACGGATACCCTCCGAGATGTCTTGAAAGATAGAGGCGCATTAACCCTGTACGGGAGGAGCGTGGACACTTCCCTGCTTCTCAGAAGCGTGACACGTATCAATCGCTGAAATTGATGCGAAGCAAGATACTCGAAGACGACATGCTGGAGAAGGAATTGAGAACAAAACCCTGACATTACACTAAGTCAGCAGTGGATAGGCTATCATCCTCACCATCAATACCTTCTTCAACAGATGATCCTCTGGAAGCTGCAGAAACAAAAAAGAATATGTTTCGCGATTAGGCTTGTGTTGGCGTCTCTACTGCTTTTGCCCTCTTCCTTGGTCTGCCCCTTTTCTTTCTTCCAGGAGGTCTACCCCTCTTCCTTCCGGGTGGGCGACCCCGCCTCTTTACAGGTTTGTTGACTATAACTAGAGCCAAGTCTCTAATTCTGTCTTGAATCTCAACTGGTACGGCAGCAATATTATTCTTTAGACTCTCAGCAGAACTCAAAACGTGAGCTATTATGTCAGACGTTTTTCTTCTGGGCAAGGTTAGTCCTCCAGTAAATCTAGTATTTAGTTGATTTTTTAGAATTATGAGTTAGCATTGGTCTTCTATTTGACCGAATTGCTGTTATTAGTGAATGTAATGGCAAAAAATTGACTATTTTTCGAGATTTACTTCTTGAGGTGTTTGACATGAGAAGAAGGAAGATTTGTAAAAAGGAGCAACAACGAAAAGGGGGAGAAAGAAGCCTAGAAACGTGCAAAGGAGGTCTAGGTAAGTAACCATTGTCGTTTCAGGGTGTGTGTAGCATGGTGAAAATGCGTAGCAAAGTGAACTTGATGCGCGATTGGAGAGGTTCACCCACCGCTACGTCACATGATGAAGCGATTCGAGTCTTCGAACTTGCGAAGTTGACAAGGAGAGACGTTTTCTGCGATTTGGGATGCGGCGACGGATGGGTCTGCATCTGGGCTGCACGACGTTGCAAGTCAGCCATCGGCATAGAGTCCCACCCAATTCGTTTCCGGAGAGCTAAGAAAAACGTAGAGCGGAAAGCTTTGCAGAATGTACAGATAATCAGAGCCCGATTTGAAAACGTGACGCTGCCAACAAAGAATCTCGTCATGTATTCCACTATGGACTTAGGGTTAGAGCAATTTGTAGCCTGGAACAGTAAAGCAAAGCGGAATAGGAAAGCAAAGCGCAACTGCCGAATCCGAATCGTAACGGTAGGGCCGCCTCCCATACCGGTTAAGCCTCTGGCAAGCAAAGGGAGATTTTACCTCACAAGGTTTCCATATTCAAAGGTAAGGACTGGTGATGAATGGTGCAATTCCGTTGTTAGCAAGAAAGGAGCGAACTTGCAGGACGTGAGAAGAAGACTAAGAGGGTGGCTGAAGAACGACGCTCTTCGTGACCTTGAAAGTAATTATAGAAAATACTTCAAACAAAGTTCCAATTGAATCGAGCGGCAGTAGAATCGCAATTCATCCATTCGAAATACTCTTTGTGCGTACTGTAGATGGTGAGCACCACCACACCAAGACTGACTATCCCCATTAGGGGAAGACCCCCCAGAAAGCCCTCTTCCCCTGTCGAGAAGACCGGCTATTGCTGCTAAATCAGTGTTCTAGTGAAGTCAAAAAGTTCCTTTATGGCGTCAAGTTCTTTTTCCATTACTTTCTCGCAATAAGGGACAAGTTCTCTTTTGGAGTTATATTCGTAAGGCCTCTTCTCTGGGTCATCTGGTAAGAGGAAAAAGTTGATTTCAATTGTTTGGTCTCTTGCAGTGTATTTAAATTCTTTTTGAAGACGCATGGTTGAGTAGTGAACCAAGAACACTCTGTAGCGTCGAAATTCACGAATCCATCCTGTCTTATTTTCCTGTTTCAGTGTCCTGAAAATTGGATGAGTGTCGGAGTAATTTGAACTCGCAAGTGCCTCTATTACGTTATAGAAATTGACTTCCTTCTTCTGAAGACCAGTTTGTGTCATCATATCAAGTATTCCAGCTACGATGTCAAATGCGCTGTACCCAAAAATGAAGAAAACATCAGTATGGAAAATGAAATCCTCAGAAATCGATTCGGTCATAGCTTTCATGGCCTTGTCCAGCGTATCTGAGAACTGGCGATATACATTTCTTAGGTATTCCAAACTGACACAGGCATATCTCAATTTGTAGTGTAGGGTAAGCATTTTTTCATTGAATTCATTCAGATTTATGGCAGTTCCATCAGTGGTTCTGAAAGCGGCTGTTTGTAGGTGATGATTGCATGATATTTCATTGATTCTGTCGACTATTCTATTATAGCTGTCATTCAGACTGTCCCATTTCTCATCGGTTGTTTTTGCAAGGTCAAGCTTTCTGGTCAATCCGCATCTCCTCTTGGAGTACCATTACCATGTAGTGAGAAGGTCATGTTTACATCAGGATAGGAATCCTAGGAGCTCCTTTAGCGTGCGCTAGCTGGTGAGACCGCCCCCAAAAAGTTAGCTCTTGTGTCTGTTGGCTATTTCACATTGTAGTCCGTTGATATAATCGGCTCATTAGGAGGCAAAGACGTTTCCTTATCTTCCTCTACGGGAGGGTACCAATGATTCGAAATCTGATTGGCGTTCCAATGTTCTGTAGTTTTCCTGTATGCTTCTTCTCTAAGATTGTGTATGATTTCTTGTGTAATTGAGAGAGAAATCATTTTGGGATAGAGTCTGTTTTTTATTTCTTTGTACCTGTCAAGCTCTCTCAGCATGTTTCTCGATTGCAGAATGTCGTCCACACCCTCAGGTAAATAGTCACGACCACAGTTTGAGCCGAAATCAAAATAGTTCCTGATGAGTGTTTTAGCCAGCTTCCACACCATAGAATTCACGTACTTATACTTCTCAAAAACATGGCTCTCTTGCAGCAAATAGGACACTAGATTGAACCAGTCCATCCCAGGTGGAGAGGGATTCTTTGGCGGGCGATAGCAGTCTGCAAGTCTGTAGAATTCTTCCTTATCATATCTATCATATGTCATGACCGTCTTCACGACATCCTGTCCAGTCTCCATTTGAATGAGAGCAAACATCAAACCATGTTTGAGCTTGTTATATGCACTCCTATGGTTCTGGTAGAATCTGCATAACTGAAGCAGAATTCTATTGTATTCCTCAGCAACAAGTTGAAACAATTCATGTAGGAACTTTCTATCTTGGAAGAAACTGAAAAGCCAAATCATCATCCATTTGAGATCATCTAGGCAAATTGTCTTTCGTCTGGTGAAGGTAGCTCCTTAAGCCTCTTGAGGACTTTTTCATGCTCCGATGCGTTCCGCCCGACGTTTTCGAGAAGCGCTTCAAGAGATTTGATGAGTTCTTGCTTTGCAACTTGAGCTTGCTTGGTTTCAGCTTTAGATTCTTCGCTGATTCTGCCTATTCTCTTTTCAATAATATTGAGCCTTTGTAGAACAAGATGATTTAGAGCCGACTGAGTTGGGAGAACCACTTGTTGCTGAAGAGCCAATCCCAAGGCTTGAAGGTGTCAGACATTGTCAGACAGGCTATCACTTTATTGCCTAATTCCCATGAAGAACCATCTCAACTCTCGATGCGAATCAGGCCACTTGGTAATCAAAGTTTGCAGATTGAGCTGAAAGATGAGAAGGTTGCGTTGAAGGCGTTGCAAGAATGGTGAGTCACTGGTAGTGCTGAGGTTAATTCAAAAGCCTTTGCTCATGATATTATGTCTTCTATGGGGAGACTATCCTTGAGTGAAGCAGTCGTTAGGTGCCCAAAGTGCGGCGAGAAGCTTAGAATTACGATAACTTCAACGCCAGAACAATCGCTCGATAAGCCTGTGGAGGCTGCAAAGCAAATCAAGATGAACGTTCAGGCTGTATCAGAGCCGAAAGTCGAATTGGATATTCAAGCTATTGACTGGAAGCCTTGGAAGCGGGGAACAGGGGAGTGGGCGAGCATGCAAGAAGCAATGGGGCTTTTCATGAAGCTCCAGAGTGCTGGTGGAAAGCTTGAGCATGGCGGTTACAGCTATTGGATATTCGGCAGAAACAGGGATATGATTGCGAGGAAAAAGATTTTAGATTAACGCTTGTTTGAATCCACATCCGTAGGCAACAAGCGCGCCTGAAATAATGTCCGTCGGACCTAAGCTAGATTGACAAAACGAGTATTGTAGAAAAAAGACTAGCTAAATGTAAAATATCTATTTTTTCTCAGAAACTTCACCTTTACCGGCAGTTTATCCTTCATCTTTCCAAGCTGGTCAAGTATCACCCTTGAGCTGGTGGTCGTGATAGCCTCGCTACCGTTTTGCCTAATCAGAATGACCGCGAACTCCTCACAGCCCTCGAATTTGGATGGGAACACTTCATAGTTGAGCACCACAAAGCTCTTGCCAACCAACTCGGCAAACTGCACCTTTTCATCATATCTGGGTTCTTCGTTGGTGTTCATTCTTAGCGCTCGTAGAATCGAGCTTTTAGATCAGCGTAAACGACAATGCAAACTGCTACGCTACCGACGAAGACGATCCAAGTGCCACTTAGCATATGATTTAATCATGTTGAATGCTTTGTCTGCGAGGAGAGCTTCCGCGAGACCGCGGCCCGATACGGTTTTGCGCTTCACGCCATAGAGTTCGGTCCGGACCATGTCCACATCTTACTTGGCGCATGCAAGAATCTGGCCGTCTCGGAGCTGGCACGCCTCCTGAAAGGCGTCAGCTCAAGGCGGATCCGCCAGAAATGCCGGAGCAGGGTCAGGGCGAAGCTTTAGGGTGACGCCTTCTGGACAGCGGGCTACTTCTACCGCTCGGTCGGCGTCACCACGAATGAAGTCATCAGGTACTACCTTGAACACAGTCAGAGGAAACACTGGAAGGCCGTGGACCACGACGTCTACCTACAATTCAAACAGAAATCCCTCAGCGAATACCTAGCCTAAGCAGCATAGAACCCCCTGAGCTTTAGCTCAGGGTAGTTTAGTGATGTTTAACTCCTTGATGGTTACGTCTCTGCCATTTCCGAAGCCCCCTGCCAATCCTGTCCTTATTGCGTCACGGTCTATGAACGAACCATCTTTTCCACTGTTGAGCAGCTTCTGTCCATCTATCGTAAAGAATCCTGCTACGGCTCCTTCTGAATGTTGGCTGAATGCGGCATAGTAGGCCTTCACAATGTCACGGATGCGGCCTTCTTCAGCAGCTGATTGTGTGGGGGTCGGTGTTGGGGTGGGCGTAGGGGATAGAGTAGGAGTTGGTGTTGACGTGGGAGTCGGAGTTGGTGTTAATGTGGGTGCTGCATTCGGTGTTGGAAATGATGTTGGTAAAGGCTTCTGTTGTTGAACCATGTATATGGACCCGACACCAATAATGGCCAACACTACAATGATGGCAGCAATGGCTTGTCATTTCATGACCATATATCATCGCATAAGAATAGCGCCAACATAGCGCATAATACTTTGAGGTTTCCTATTTTTGCGTTATTTTGATTGCTTTGGGAGGGCATTGTATCTCGCAGGCCATACAGTATATGCATTCTGACTCCCTTACAGGATCTGATTTCTTGTTTGAGGTTGGGTGACCAGGGCTATCGATCATTTCGAATACGTTGACTGGGCAGACCTGCGCACACGTGGCGTCACCGTCGCATAGGTCGTGGTCTACAGCCACGTTGGTTCCGTGGATTCCCAATTTTTCAGGGGGTTTCACTTCGCCCCAAACGTCATGTCCGTTATGTTGGCTGTGCTTCTTGACCTTGGTCATGAACTCAGGATCTATCGGCATTCAATATCGACCAGAATCTAAATCAGTCGTTGCTTCTATTAAATCATATCTCGAATGCCTTCGGGATTGTGTTTAGCGCAATAGCTAAGGTAGCGTGCTAAGCGCAAGCACTAGACCCTTTTCTGAATTCTTTGTGAATATAACTGTTGAGCGTATAGCGGGCGCTTGAAAAAAGAAGAGTTGATCACGATCTTGTTTTCGACGTAGTTTTTTAAAGACTAGTGGGGGCGCAGAGATTTTCTGCTTTGTTGGCCACTCTTCCACATCCACTGCAGATGTACTTCGGATTATTTACAAGCGGTTTGATGTTTGCGATGTCTTCCATATCGCCGACTACCATTTTGCAGAGATGTTTTTCATGTCCTGGATGTTTTAGCATATTTACCACATTCTGTTCCTTAACTAGCTTAGATATAATGATTACCTTGAACCGCTCGCGTTATTCAATCTAGCGCGATGGTATGGGAAGTTTTTTTGCAGAGGAGGCGCTCATGCCATTGTATGAGCGCCCTTTCTGATGGTTTGGATGTGAATGAGGAGTCACACTACTCAACGATTCTAGACTGCGATAGAAAGACAATTATTGATAAATGAATAATTGTATTATTGTCAGGCCTAGAGAAACCTCCTCGTGAAAGCACTGTCCCTTAAGGTGGACGTTAGCGCGATTGAGGATAGCCTGGATGCGAAGCCATAATGCCCCATCTGTGGGCGAATAGGCGCATGCCAAATATATTCATCCAGGAACAAGGGTGGAAGAGGAGCCTTCACATAGGCGCTAGTGAGGACACCCAAAATCAAACAATTAGATTCTGTGTGTGTCGTCGTCGTGTCCCTTGGTGAGCACCACCACACCATTTCTAGGTAGCAACATCATCTGATGAATGCAAGGTAACATTCAAGAACAACGTATTCAACTCAAACGCGACAACAAATGTGAGGTAATTGGATAAAGAACCATTAGTCTTCGTCATAATATCTGCTTCATTGTTTGGAATCAGTCCGCCCCTCGCTAAACTACTTGTAAGGGACATTCCTCCTGTGGCCCTGGCTGGTTTGCTCTATCTTGGTGCATTTGTCGGTCTATACTTGTATTCTATTGGAAGAAGGATGATGACTGGCTCGAATGATAAAGTGGCATCGTTGGGCAGGAAGGATTTTCCTTGGTTATCCGGTGCGACAATCACGGGTGGAATATTGGCGCCAATAAGTATGATGATGGGACTGAGGCTTGTCTCTGGTTTTTCTGCGTCCCTACTGCTAAACTTAGAAGGGGTCGCCACCGCTGCAATCGCCGCGTTCGTTTTCAGTGAAACCGTGGGAAAACGTCTGTGGATAGCGTTGGTATGTATGACCGTAGCAGGGGTATTCTTGACTTGGGATCCTAGCCAAGGCAGGTTCATGCCACTAGGTCCATTATTGCTTGTCTTTGCAATGGTATGTTGGGGTGTAGACAATAATTTGACTCGCAACCTATCCGACAAAGATCCGGTACAGCTCGCTGAAATCAAAGGCCGAATCGCTGGAGCCGTGTCTCTTTCATTTGCTTTAATGCTTGGAACGAGGATACCGCTGGATGCCACGATTGTGTTTGCCCTTCTGGTGGGCGCTTTTAGTTATGGTGCGAGTTTGGTATTCTTCATCAAAGCTCTTGAAGGATTAGGCTCATCCAGGACTGGAGCATTCTTTAGTCTCGCACCATTCATCGCCGCTGTGACCTCCCTACTCATACTCAGGGAATGGATAGGATGGGTGATGTTTCCAGCGACAGGATTTATGATAATTGGAGTTTGGTTGATAGTGAGTGAAGAGCATTTACATCTTCATTATCATGACACGATGACCCATATTCATCTGCACGATCATGGTGAAATGCATCATCTACACAAACATTCTGAAACAGTTTCTGAGTCGAACATTCACGACCATACGCACCTTGAAGTGACTCACACTCATGTTCATTGGCCAGATACTCATCATAGACACAAGCATACTCCGGATGATGACTAGTGCCCTTCGATGTACGTACTGAAGAATACGCAAGAAGTTACCGCTGAGGCAGCAGGTATCAAAATCGAGGGCGAAAACAAATGGATAACGCTAATACAGAATGCAAGCAAGAAACAGATGCATGACTGAAGAATCTCAGTTACTTCATCGCGGCTTGCTCGTAGAATACGCCAGCGTAGTATGGATGATGGTCGAAAGTCTCGTAGCCTCAGGTGCAGGATTGTTCTCAGGGAGCCTTGCGCTCTTAGCATTCGGTGGAGATAGTTTCATCGAACTGATCTCTTCATACACTGTAGCTGACTATCTGAGAAGGAGGAAGAGAGGAGAAAAGAGTGAGCGCGACGAGAAGGTTGAACGAATCACCGCTTTCCTTCTGTTCACATTAATTCCAATAATCGGGTTCGGTACAGCGTATTCCTACGTGACAGGGATCAAGGCAGAAGCATCCACGCTCGGTATTGCGGTTGCTTTTGCTGCAGTTGTATTCATGCCGTTATTATGGTATGAGAAGAAACGGATCGGCGAAGCTACCCACTGTCTGCCCTTGATCATAGACGCAATTGAGTCTGCAACCTGTTTCTTAATGTCAGTGACCTTGCTCGTTGGTCTATTGATCAATTACCTATGGCGAATTTCATGGGTTGACTATGTAGCAACGGCTGTAATACTTGCATTCGTCGCAAAAGAAGCCCTAGAGTCCCTTTCGGAAATGAAAGAAACCAAAAGTAACCAAACTCGCAGCTATCAACCAACTGGATAAGGTGACGATTTTTGACAACCCATTTAGACCGAGCCTAGGTGACGAGAACTTGACGTTACCGCCTATATCACCTTGCGCTAAGAACAATCCCTCGCTCCGTTATTTCGAAAGCCTCATTGGACAATTCTGAATTTCATCTAGGATAGTTGTATGACTTCTTTTAATCTGAAGCATAATGTGTCTCCGTCATGGTATAAGGTGCCTCTAGCCTTGAATCTCGCGTCCTTCTTGATTATGTTGGTTGGTCCCTCAAAGTCTTGAGATGTTATCCGAGCCCTCCACTTATCGTTTATCAGGACGACAGCCTTGCCAGGATAAATCTTTTCAACCGTGATCTCATATGCATCTCTTTCGACGGTACCTACACTCTTCTGCACTCGCATGCTTTCGATTGTAGCCACTCTATCCCATCCGATCTTTCCTATCTTACCTATATCCTCGAGTTTCTCTATTGCAGCCTTTGCTATGGCCGATGTTATGCCTTCTTCGAAAGCCTCCTCCATCAGGTCTTCCACCAGTAGACCTCGGCTTCCAGCCCTCATCGCTTTCGTCCATATGTATCTGGATGCCTTATCGATTTCCTTCAGAAACTGCTTAGCCTTCTCCTCTTCAGGCTTGATAAGTTGTGGCTCGAGACGGGTGACTGTTGCATACTTCTCTATCTCTTTTATCTCTTCAATTGTCATCGGGTTTGGATTTGCTCTCGGTCCAAGCCTCTGCAGTGGATTCAGTTCTAGGTTGAGGCTTGCAGTGATCCTCCTCATCCTCTCGACTCTACGTCTGCTCGCGTAGAGGTAGGCTATGTCGAATGTGTCGTTAGCAACTAGGATCACAGCCTTACCAGCTGTCTTCCTCCCGGTTCTACCCTTCCTCTGAATATATCTGATCTCGCTTGGAATGGGCTCGTAAAAGACAACCAAGTCGACGCTTGGGATATCCAAGCCTTCCTCTGCTATGCATGTTGCAACAAGCAGATTTGTATCTCCATCTCGGAAGTTTATCAGTATTTCAGCCTGCTCATCTTGACTTAATCCTGGATCGTCCTGCTTTGAGGCTTGACCTACGAATCTCTCAACGGACAGCCGGCCTGCCTCTCTGAGCTTATCGACGAGATGGGATGCTGTGTCTCTATACTGTGTGAAAACAAGCACCTTCGAGTTTGGACGCTGCTTGAGCTGATTCTCAACCTCGTCCTTTAGAAGAGGAAGTTTTGGGTGCTCCAGTTTCATGTTCTGGTTGAGGAGCGTCTTGAGTTCAGTGTATTGTGGATCGTTGATGATGGTCTTGTAGCTTCTTTTCTCATCGCTTTCCTGCTCCATTCTATCTAGGAAGGATGTGAGCGTAGGTATTCCTTGCGTTTCCAAGAGTTCCAGTGCATGGAATAAAGTCAAGGAGACGGATTGGGTTACAATAGCACTGTAGATCGGGCCTCTCTCCTCTTCGATGCTCTCTTCCAAACGATATCTAAGCTCCTCGCCAGCCTCGAGGAGATCTCTTCTGGTTATGTATTGCACCGGTCTTTGAATGATACCAGCCCGCTTGAGCCAGCTCAATCGGTCATTGAGCATGGATCGAATTATCTGGCTGAGTTCTCTATACTCGTTTGGAAGATCAACATACTTCCATTCAACCTCCACTGGATTGATATATGGAACAACGTCTGGGTCTTCTTCTGACCTATACTCGATCTGCTCGATGAAGAGGGCTTCACATATCTCGGCTATCTTCTTCTTGTCCGCTCCTGGGCTTGCTGTCATTCCAAGCATGATAGGCCATGATGCTTGTTCAATATACTTCTTCGCGACATCTGTGTACGCATACTCTTTCCTTGCTCTGTGGCATTCATCAAAGACGATGAAGCTGAAGTCCTTCAATGACAGGTCTCCACTCTCCCAGTCGTTCTTAACGACTTGAGGCGTCGCAAATACTATTTGGGCCTTCCCATCCCAGATCTGTTTCCTATACGCGGCAGGCATCTTACCCGTCAACGCAACCGCATCATCTTCCGTGAGCTTCAGAATACTCATGTAGGTTTCTTTGTGCTGTAATACTAGAGGCCTCGTCGGCGCCATGACTAGGATTCGCATTTGTTTGTAGTTGTAGAGGAAGTGGGCAGCGGCCAGCGCTGATATCACTGTCTTGCCTAGAGCTGTCGGCAAGACCACGAGTGTGTTTCTTTTGGTGGCTTTCTCAGCTATGGTCTGCTGGTATAGCCCTCACCTCAACCCTGCCAGGCCAAATTAGAGGATCCTTCAACAAAATTTTTCTCAGCACTCCTTCTGAGGGGGCATATAGTCTTGCTCTATTAAAGCTCAATGATGTCCGGTTTCTTCTCCTCCTCTTTCTTCGCAGGCTTCGGGCTTATCGAGTCCAATGTTCTTCAACAAATTAGTAAGCCGCTCATCATCAATAATCTTCTTGTATTCAGCCAACTCCTGGAGGATCTTAAAAGAACACCTCTCTTCTTTGTGGGTCTACCAGCTTCATCAACCGGATTCAACTCCACAGCCAACCTTGTCGGAGCACCTCTGTACGGTGGCATCTTTAAAATGAATACTCCCGGAACCGACGTAGCCTTCCTCTCCCAGTCCTTACCGGACTTCAAGAAGTCGGCAAGCCTAGACTCCAAACCTCAAACACCAATCAAGCGATCACCCCTCAAGCTCAAAAGTCTTTGTCCAGCACGCGCGTTCCGAGGAGTCTGTTTCTTGTCTCCAGTTTTCTGGCTAATGCTTTGACTATCACACGTTCGTTTAAGACCGTTTTTCTTGATCTAGTCATTTAACAACCACGACATTTCCATCGGTTGACACTTCCTTAGGTTATACTGATTCTATTAACTTGCATGCTCAATCTACTCCGTATTTGCCCGAAAACTCAAACTTCCAGCTCAAAGAATCTCATGACGGGTGACCTTGGAATCTTTGAGATCCTTCGGCTACCAAGAGGTAAGACCGTGATCAATGCGTTGGCCAGGCATCTGCAGAGTCATGGGTTCTTGACAACGACATATCGAAGACGGTATGTGGCTGCACTTGTATTCGAACTCGATGTATCGTTTCACCCGTCCACCTTCGGCTCCGCCTTCCTTTCTTCTGGCGATCATGTCGGAGGTACTGTTGGGAGCCTTTCCGTCTTTTGCAAGGCGAGTCTGGACCGTTGTGACTCCTCGACGAGCCACCTATGAACAATCGACGACGCTTCGCTTTTCAGAGTTCACGAAGGATCGATCCTATCGCAAACCTTTTCACCAGCCTCAAATCGACCAACGAAGCATGAAATGCAAGCAGGTTCTGGCGGTCAGATATTCGCCTGACAAGAGTTTGCTGGTTGCAATTGGGGCGTGGGCTCTCGTCGTGCTTTTCAATTATCTTGCTTTCGCCCGAGGGTCAATGATTGATGCCATAATATTCTACGATGTTGGTCTCCTATTCTTTGCTGGGGTGCTCATCCCGGTAGGTTACATCAGATTCTTGAGGAGAGAAGCCTTTCGAGAGATTGGAATAACCAAGCAGAGATGGAAGCTTAGCATCCTGATAGGACTGGTGGCAACAATAGTGTTCGTGATACCCCCGCTTATCGGCGCAGGTGTATCAAGGCTGGGGGATCTGAGTATACTCCTGCCATTGTTGATGCTTGTCCTTGTCAGTGGATTTTTTGAAGCCGTCTTCTTCCGAGGATTCCTTCAATTGAGGTTTGATGGGGCCTTCGGAATCATACCTGGCATATTGATCGCATCTGCGATGTACTCACTCTATCACATCGGCTATCCAGGATGGGTGACACCCGAGAATATCATGACGCTGTTCGTTGTAGGGATAGTCTACGCGGCTGTCTTCAGAACGACCAGGAGTGTCTTGAACCAGTGGCCGATATTCATACCTATGGGTGCCCTCCTGGACGTATACGTCAAGCATGGAACAGTTGTTCGATGGCCAGAAGCGTACGGCTACCTAGCAATAGGATTGGCCTATTTGGCATTCTTTGCATTTGCACTCAGCAAGAAGACGTGAAGCGATCGTGGAGTTGCCTAGGCACGCTACAATCACCAACCGCGATAAATTCCAATTAGTTAGGAGCGCGCGCGCGGTGGCCCTGTCGCTTCTTCTCCTGCTGTTTCGGGCGGTCTCGTGTACGTAGGCTCAAATGATGGTAGGGTGTATGCGTTTGCGCCTACTTCGGTTCAGGTGGCCAGCGCCACGGGCACTGGGACGGTGACGTACACTATGAGTCCGAGTACTGCTGGAGGATTCACAAATCTAACCGCTTCAGCATTGTCGAGTGTCTCAACCGCTCCGCCAGCGGGGTTAACGTTTCCTGACGGTTTATTCTCCTTCACAATCTCAGGCCTCGCACCGGGGGCGACGGTTACAGTAACCCTCACGTTGCCTGCTCCGTTGCCCGCTGGTTCCTTCTCGTATTGGAAGTTTCAGTCTGGTGCGTGGACTCAGTTTCCATCAGCATCGCTTGATTCCATGCGAACCATTATCACGTTAACCTTCACCGCATCAGCCAGTGGCACAATTACTGACCCCGGTGGGCCAGCCACGCTTACTGTACTGCCTGCAAGACCGGTCGGCGGCGTCGTGGAACCCGTCAACAAACTCACACTTCTCACACCATATTTGGTCGTCTTCGGAGTGGTCGCGGCTGTTGCAGTCGTCATCGTCACGAATAGGAAACGCAGAGAACTCACAAAATATAGTGGCCCACGTGATTCACCCGAAAGATCACATAGTAATAATGGCTGCAGTCAATGAGCACGGAACCTTCAACCTTGATACAGTCATGAATACTGTTGTGATCGATGATACGTTTCCAATTCACTATCTCAATGCGATCATGAATTCAAAACTAATTTCCCGGTTCACTTACGTCTTCTTTTACAACGTCTACCCCACCATAAGAGAATGGCATATACTGACTTCAGAGAAGCAATAGGGAAAGAGGACTGACCTTTCGCCAAATTTGGCCAAAAGTGAACCTATTCATACGAGGGAGGAGGTTGCTGATATTGGAAGGGCTAGCCACTTGTCCCTTCCCTCCATCTTGATTCCACATGCTTCCGCTGGCGTTTTACCCCTCAAGGCTTCATGTGGTCTCAGGTAGTTGTGAAAGATTTGATAACCTGTCAAAATTGGTGTACTGCTTCTTTAGAGCTCCCACCCGTTTTAATACTCTCCCTTACAGACTTCTTATGAGCAATAATATAGATATTAGAAAGTTGAAAGAGTATGCACTGCAGCTTCCAGAGGATCATCCGCTGAAGAAGGTGTTGATGGTGGAGGATGATAACCTATCCACTGCTGATTTCCTGAGTAAGGCTAGGCTGTGGTTGAAGCTCTCCGCCATTCCCGTTTGATTTGACTAAATATACTTCTCCACCTCGTCCAGTGGAACAACCCTCTGCTTGATGTTGCTGCTGTTGTTGTTCTTGAGGAACCGCTCTCGAGTCTTGAGGTGGACCTCTTCGTCGCTGAGCTTCTCCAAATCGATTCCGTCGACTTCAGACTCGGCGTAGCCTGCCACCTGCAGCAGCTGTCTTCTGAACTCTATCTTGGTGTTCACGTATTCGCTGGATGGTTCTGTCTGGAGGTACCTCTGCGATCTCCTGTAAGCGTTCCTCATATCCTCAATTACAGGTGGAGGTAGGTGACACTTGTTTGTGGTGTATCTGCGTTCAATATCGCCTCTGTGACCCATCCAGAACTGCCGATAGTCTCTGATAACGAGTTTGTTGCTTTCAGCAACCATCAGTTGCGTATCGAAGTAACACCTGAGAATGTATGGCCTCCACGGAAAGTTAGCTGCTCTGATCCCATTCCTTATCTTGTCGCCAACATTTGTGGCCCGAATGAAATGCTTCTTACAGACCCTCCTAGCTTTGATTGCTGCCGATTCAGAAGTCAACACCTCACCATGCCGCATCCGGTACTCCCAGTACTCCTTCAAGTAGCGGCAGCCCTCCTCACATAGAAACGTCAGGTACTGGTGACCTGCCTTGCTCAAGACCTTCCTAACACAAACCAAAGCTGGAACACTCTTGAACTCAACCTTCTTGTCGGCGTTATCTATCTCAACCTCAAGAAAGTCACCGATCCTTAGCCCGTCAATTCCCCTGTAGTTTCCAATCGCCTGCGGCCTAACACCAGAGAAAGCCATCAATCCACCAGCAGCCCTAGCATCAAGCCAGCACGCCCTGAAGAATCTTGACAACTCCTCATGCGTCGGCGTCTGCTCATCCTCAAGCGTAGGCGTATCGTCTGAACCAGCAATCTTGATGTAGACAGGAAGCTTCACCCTGTTATGGCGAATCCAAGACCTGACAGCCTTCACAGTACTCGCAATATACCCACCAGAGTAACCCTGCTCCTCAAACTCAGTAACAGCATCCAACAAGAGATCAGCAGCACCCTCATCCCTATCCACAAGCTCACCAGCCGACAAACCCCTAGAAAAAATGAAACTCCCCAACCTACGCAGATAAACATCAGCAGTTATCTCGGAGCCCCGAGCAACATTCTTGTACCAACGCTTAACCGGAGGATCCTCCAGCAGATAGAGGTACTTCGCCTTCGACATACCATCTCTGTCAGGACGCCTTTTAAAAGGCGCAAGCTTCTGTTTTGTTTCCACTAAAAAATCAGGAGGACTTGAACCGTAAGTGTGGTGGGCCCGGTGGGATTTGAACCCATGGCCAACAGGTCACTCAGCCTCTTATGAGCCTCGACTTTTTCTGTCGCTCTTTCTGTGCGCATTATGGTGCTAGACCAGACTGAGCTACGGGCCCAATCCAACAGAATTATCCAAGAAACTGAATGGACTATAAAGTGTTTCTCCTCTGAGAGCTTACGTATCCTGCGACAAAATATCCCTGTACGTCAAACATCATAGTCGACTGACCAAATAGCTTTAATAGATCACCCAAAATTTGATGCTGAGGTGCCGCCGAAAAATCCATGCCGCCGTTTACGCCGAGCGCACAGTAGGCGATAGCTCAGTGGTAGAGCAGCGGACTCAACTTAGTTGGGGCTGAAGCTGTTAAGTTCCATCTCGGTGGACGCGGCAACCCGTTGGTCGAAGGTTCGAATCCTTCCGGCGGCGCCACTTTTCAGTTTAAGGTTTCTGTCTATTTTTTGGTTCTCTAGTCTCGTTTTGGTCCAAGTCCTACGATCGCTTCTTGTTCTGTACTTTTGAGGGTACAGGATAGTGAGGAAGAGGGTTGAGAGAATCTGTTAGATGTGATTACTTAATCGCACTGAAGTCTTAAATGACATAGTCATATCGTTATAGCGTAAGGTGAATACTATGAGCGAATTACGTTTTGCATCTGGAGAGGGCAGAATCGGTAGGATAATTGTCGGACGTCTCCTGCCCGGAACAGACTTGATGGAAGGGTTAAACAAACTCTGCGAGCAGTACAACATCAAGAACGGAGTCATCGTAGACTGCATCGGCAGCCTACGGAAGGCAGTCTTCAAGTTTCTGATCCCCAACCCGAAACTGAAACTTGGATCCGGGTACGGTGAACCGTACACACTCGATGGACCAATTGAGTTCCTTGGAGGACAGGGGGTTATAACGTTAGGCGAAGACGGCACCCGCAAGATCCATCTGCATGGACTCGTCAACAGAACGAGTGTCGAAGGCGGAAAACCGAAGCCGGACTATGTGTTGGGAGGAGACTTTGGCGTGCCACCGGGTTCAAACCTCGTGCTGGCCACGATGGACATTACTATAATCGAAGTGAATGGGCTCAACATAACCCGGAAGTACGACACCGAAACGGAGATAGCAACAAGACTGGATTTTGAGAAGGCATAAAGCCTTCTCCGTTTTTTGTTCGCGACAGCCTCGTAATTATTAAGATTTACAATTATGATTTGATCGTCAAAAAGAAAAGCAAATCGGCGCACGACGCGAAAGACGCGAGTGTCATGCGCCCTAAATTCCGATGTAAGCCTTCCTAATATTCTCGTCGACGCTGAGTTCTTTGCTTTTTCCCTGCAGCACTATTTTTCCATTCTCTAAAAGGTAAGCGGTGTCTGAGATCTCTAATGATCTCTTAACGTTCTGCTCTACCAGCAGTATGGGCAACTCCTCGCTCAAGTCACCTAGAGTATCCATGACCAAGACGCTTAGTCTTGGACTTAGTCCCGTAGAAGGCTCATCCAACATCAAGAGTTTGGGCCTCGCCATTAGTGCTCTGGAGATCGCAAGCATTTGCTGTTCGCCTCCGCTAAGGGTGCCTGCTCTCTGGCTTAGACGTTCCTTCAACACCGGAAATATTTGGTATACCAGCTCAAGTGAGTCATTCAGTTTTTCTCTTCCTTTCTTCGTGTAGGCGCCCATCTGGAGATTCTCAAAGACTGTCATATCGGGGAAGATTCTTCTACCTTCAGGAACCAAAGAGATGCCCAAGTCAACTCGTTTGTTAGCTTTGACTTTGGTGATGTCAGATCCCTCTAGACGAAGGGCACCGGACCATATCTTCTGCAACCCTGTTATACAGTACATGAGAGTGGACTTGCCGGCTCCATTAGATCCTAAAAGGGCAGTTATACCTTTGCCCGAAACATTCATGGAGATTGACCATAAGACTTCAATTTCTCCGTAGCCACTTGTCAAATTCTCAATTTGCAGTACGTCCATCGATCAGTCGCCTCTTTCACCTAGATAAGCGGTTAGTACTTTAGGATCTTCAGCAACTTCTTTAGGAGTTCCTTCAGCTATCTTTTCTCCCTCGCTTAAGACCACGACCTTGTTCGACACGGCCATTATGGCTCGCATAACATGTTCGACAACCATGACGCTTAATCCAAGTTCCCTTGTAATTCGCTGAATCATTTCGAGGGTATGATCCACTTCAGTGGAGGTAAGACCCGCCATGGTCTCATCGAGCAAGAGTAGCTTAGGACGGAGAGCTAAGGCTCTCGCTATTTCCAGCCTTCTTTTCTCGCCGAATGTTAACGAGTCTGCAAGTTCATTTGCCTTGGATTCAAGATTAGTCATCCGTAAAACATCAATACATACGTCACTCATTTTCCCTGACTCATGTTTTGTCGTGCATCCAAATGCGGCCCCGACGTAGACATTGTCCCTTACGGTCATGTCGCTGAAAGGTCGGGCAATTTGGAAAGTCCTGCCAATCCCTTTTCTCGCAATCTTGTGAGGTTTGAGCCCGACTATATTCTCTCCCTGAAAAAGAATTGAGCCGTCGTCCGGAGCATACATGCCGGATATGCAGTTGAAAAGGGTAGTCTTTCCGGAACCGTTTGGACCGATTAGGCCAACTACCTTTCCCTGTTCAACATCAAAGGATACTTTCCTGAGGGCATACAAACCCCCGAATTTTTTCACCACGTTGTCCACGTGCAGAATGCACTCTTGCTGCATACTATTCCAACCTTCTTTCTCTTTTGACTAGCTTGTTCACGAGTCCGAAGATTCCTGTACGGAAGCACCGTACGAGACTTATTAAGGCTATGCCAAAGATGATCTGATGACAATGATCCGAGAATCCAGTGAGCAACGCATACTTGGCGAGATAACAGAGGGTTGAACCCATACTTCAGATACTTGCGACGACTAATCTTACCCTCACTCAATTAACACAGCCTCGAAGTTGGTTAGCCGATCGAAGTCATATTTAACCTTGTACAACGTTTTCCATGTTGAATGAGCACGCGCTAAGGTACCCTATCCAGTTCTCTGGGAGGGCTCTCTAATGCGTGCGAGCTTACGTGACCTAAAAGGGTGTGCTGTATGAGTTGGATTAGTCCAGTCTTCTGGATCTACTGTAAACTCCTTGCCAAGATGATTATTCCAAGAAGGTAGACTCCCAGAGTCAGTGCAACCGCGGCTCGGACCGTTCCATAAACCCAAGGAAACTCGGCCATATTATTGATCAATTTTAGGAAGAGTATTACGAACCAGATTGCGCCTGCAGTTCCTAGGAATCTCCATGCCATGCCCCGCCTTTCACCGTAAGCTACCATCAAGTAGAAGACTGCTCCGAAAAGAAAACATGCAGCTACCACGGCGTCGATAAGCGGCTCAATTGGACTCAAGTGACTTCCCTCTAAAGCTCCTTGTACGTAAACGTCTCTTGGAGCTTGATTCCACTAATGGCAAATGACAAGGCACCAGCCAAGAGGAACATGTATTGTTCAAGACGCTGGATATCTTGGTTGACGGGGAATAGCATTCCAGCAATACCTAGAATCATAGCGAAGAACATGCAAAATGAAGTTATGCCGAGGTATATCCATGCGGAGGCCCCACGCTTCACTCTGGCCATTATCCACAGGGAAAGAATAATTGAGGCGAGTGCGAAAAATGCTCCAAAAACCTCAGAGATAGAAATCCAATCCATTATGTTCAGCTCTAGGATATCTCTACGCTAATTCCTGACTTCAATCTAAAAGACTTGTCGTTAGCCCGAGGGCAATGGGACTAGCCACAACTTCCCAGAAAGCTGTTTGCATTCAATTACCAATCAATGATCAGATGTTTTGGCTGTACCTAGTTTCGTGCTAGTAATTGGCTTGTGCATAGTCGTTTTTCCAAATCGCATTCTACATTCCTGAATTATGGGGCAAGGATTGCGATGGCTACCAGGATCCAGCCTATGTGTATTGTCAGCAGAATAGAAAGAAGCCAAAATGTAAATGGAGTATTGCTGGATAGCACGGAGGAGGTTACATACCAGTCGATTAAGGTTATCAAAACGAGCGTGACTGCCATGAAGACGCGTGCACGCATATGACGTCTTCGTTTATCTAAAGGAGGCGCCTCTTCCCCTCCTGCGAATACGTCGTTTTCATCTCGTCTCTTGAACAGTCCCATTGTTACATCCCGTTTTGCCTAGATCGAATATTCGAGGCAAATTCCGCTCACAGCGATAATACGCTACACAGAACTGTACAGGATGAATATAAGACCTGTAGTCTGGCGTCACACTACTTTGTGTTCGCGTTTTCTACGACGAGGTTCAGATAAATTTGACCAAGATAGATTGTTCGCATGCAGCAGCAGATTCTCTTAGAATCTCATCTCCTGAAAATACTCGACAGCAGCTTCACAATAGGCCCCATCAGAAATATTGCTGCGACAACTAGAATATTGAAGCCTTCGTAGTACAATCCTAGTGCTGCAAGTGTGAGCCCTGTGAATAAGATGAATTCGGCTAATTGTTCGTTGAAGCCCTTCCGGGTACCACGTTTGGTCGTGACACCCATATCCGTCGGTTCAGCTGACGGTCTCTCAGTTTCTCCGCCGGTGAAGACTTCAGTTACAATTCTCTTTTTGCGAGGCGCCGGCCTTAGTAACTTGCTAAGGCCATCGATCAGGGCTTCAGGTCGTGGTGGACATCCTGGGACGTAGATGCTGACCGGTAGGACCTCGTCTAGGGGCCCTGCAAATCCATATCCGGGGCGGAAAATATCTCCATCTAAGGCGCAGGAGCCAAACGCCACAACATGCTTGGGACCTGGCGTCAAATCATATAGTCTCTTAAGCCTATCTTTCACTTGGGCAGTTACTATACCTGTGACGAGTAGCACGTCGGCGTGTCGTGGACTGCCTTTCTGAAGTACTCCGAATCTCTCAACATCATATTTTGGTGTGAGTGAGGCAACAATCTCTATGTCGCACCCATTGCATCCTCCGCATGGGACATGCATAACCCAGGGGGATTTTCTTCTAGCAAATGATCGCAGACCCTCCGTCATCAAGTCACCCCACAAGTCTCCTCAGAAACATTCGCCTCTCAGGCATTTTGTCAACAGCAAATGAGCAAGTTGGACAGATGGAGATTAGGCCGGCCAGCTCGTCCTTTCTAATCTTATACTTTTCTAGAGTCTCTCTAACTTTCTCGATCGAGGCTTTCATTTGCGGGGAAGGAAAGAAGGGCCTTCCGCATTCAGTGCACTCAAAGAAAGGTACCTCGACCCCTGTTTCAGCCTCTTTTCGGTTGAAGACTGCTAGTTCAAATTTCTTTGTAAGGTGGACTGCGTCCCATGGACAGATCTCCTCACAACGACCGCAAAATGAACAGAGGCCATAGCTTAGCTTGATGTTGCGTGTCTTTTCTCCATCACTATATGTGATGGCCTCAGGTGGGCACTCTTGGGAGCAGGCTGCGCAACCCACACATTTTTCCGAATCATACTCAGCCGCGCCCCTGTAGCCATCTGGAGGGGTGTAAGATTTCTTGGGATATTTTGTTGTAGATGGGTTTACTAGACTTCGGAGAGCATCTGAGATTATGTGTCTCTTCATGGCAGGATTAGACTCCTTATGAAATCTATCAGAGCAAGCAGGAGAACCCATTTTAAGAAGAATCCAAATCCTTGATTGACCCTGAAGCGTGGATAAATTACATCGATAAATGATATTATTAGGACTAGGCCTAGGCATTTCAATAAGAATTCAATGATATTCGCTCCTCCCCCTAGGAAGAGTGTGACAGCGAAAGCTGGAAGGACAAACCACCTGACGCCGTTGACTATTTCAAATAGACCTAGTAGCGCCCCTGAATACTCTGTTAATGGTCCTGCGATTATCTCGGTGTCTGCCTCTGGAGCGTCGAAGGGACGCCGACTGATCTTAGGAAGTAGACAGAGAATGAAGGCGATTGTTGACAGTGGATACTTGAATACAAACATCCCATGATCCAATTGGTACTGCGTTATCGATGCGATGCTAAGTGATTTCAGATAGAAACCCAATGTCAATGCGGAAAGGACGAAGGGGAGTTCGTAGGCTATCATCATGCGAGCCTCACGACTTGACCCGACAGTGCCATAAGGTGAGCCTGAGCTGACTCCGGCCATAATCATCGCCAATCCTGGGAACGCAAGGAAGTAAAGTGCTACTATCAGGCTTTCGTCAAATTGCACTAAGGGAGCTGAACCCAGAGGCAACATCACGATAGTGAAGAGGAGGCCGATGATTGCAATTATGGGTGCTAGCACTACTAGGAGGCCTCTCCCTGAGGAGGGGATTATGGATTCTTTTGAAAAGAGCTTGATTAGATCGATGAAGAACTGGTACCATGGTGGCCCTCGTCTGGCCTGTAATCTTGCCCGAATCTTCCGGTAGAGCCAATAGAACATTCCACCGATGGCGAGGGAGAATATTAGTCCTGGGTAGACGAAGACGCCAATTAAGATCTCAAGGACTGAGGTCATTGATTTCCACTCCTGCCGAGGCTGGATAGAGCAACAGTCTTGCTCACATTCTTCTTGGTGTCGACTATGGTTACCCTGTCTGTGCAAGAGAAGCAGGGGTCGATACTCGCCAATATTATTGGAAAATCAGCAATCGTCTCGCCAAGAGCCATGGGCAAAATTGAATTATTGTTCACTACTGAAGGCGTGCGTATCTTTACTCTTTCAGGATAATTCGTGCCGTTTGACCGGATGTAGTATAGAAGTTCCCCACGGTGAGCTTCGACTCTCCCAAATGCGTCGTTGATTCTAGGAAATGGAAGTTCCTTCACCGATACTGGGCCTTTGGGAAGGTCTCTCAAGGCTTGCCTGATGATCCTTATCGATTGGAAGAGTTCTGAAAGTCTGACCAATGTTCGCGAGAGCACATCGCCGTTCTCTTCCACTGGAACGTTGAAGTCAATATAAGGGTAGGCAGCATATGGGTCATCTCTTCTTGTGTCCATATCGATTCCTGAGCCCCTCGCCGTTGGGCCAACGACGCACAGTTTCTTGGCCTCATCCTTTGTGAGCACCCCGACATCTTTGACTCGTGCTTTCAAGACTCTATCTTCAATGAGGAATTTGCCAATCTTATTGACTGCCCTTTCAATGAGATCTAGTTTTGTCTTTATCAAGCCCTCTTTGTCAGGTGTGATATCTCTTCTAACCCCGCCTATCGTGTTTATCCCAAGGTTCACCCTCTTTCCACAAACAGCCTCTAGTATTTCCACAGCATTTTCTCGTTCTCGCCACATGTACATGTAGGCAGTGTCGTAGCCGATCTCGTGCATTCCTACTCCGAACCAGAGCAGATGACTCTGAAGCCTTTCTGTTTCGAAGACGATTGTTCTGATGTACTTGGCCCGTTCTGGAGGTTCGATGTTCATCAGGGCCTCAACTGTTTGAGTGTAACACGTAGAATGGACGGTGTTGCAGATTCCGCAGACTCTCTCTGCTAGGAAGATGTTGTGGTGGTAGGATTTCTTTGTCGCAAGATCCTCGATTCCTCTGTGCATGTATCCGAATTTGAAGTCTCCGCCGACTATCTTTCGCCCTCAACTTCAAGTTTGAAATATGCTGCCTCTTTGAGTGCCAGATGGAAGGGGCCTATTGGAAGAATGAATGACATATTTAACCTACTCCAACTTTGAGGTAATGTTTGAAGTTGGGCCTCTGTGTGTCTGAAGTCCGATTTCTTCGGGTTTAATGCCCAGACCCAGGGCAACGAGTTCGACTATGTGGATTACGGGGATCCCTGAGCCGAAGGCTATGTTATATTTTCGTTTAAGTTCAAGCTGTCCAAACTCAAATTGTATATTGCATGCTGGACAGGATACCACGACGCAGTCTGCATCTGCGTCCCAGACTCTTTGGAGTTTTCTGGCAAGCATCATCTTCAGGGAGAACTCTTCCTCAACCACTCGGTGGGGGTATCCACAGCAGAACCTCTTTATTCCATAGTCTACGAGGTTTGCTCCTGTTGCTGCGACGATCTGCTCAAACATCTCTGGTTTGTGTTGAACTTCCTCCCGGCTGTGAGATCTGTACAGATGACAGCCAGGATGTACGGCAACATTCAATTTCCTAAGCCTTTTTGAGCTTAGCTTTGCGATCTCTTCGACTCCGATGTCTTGGCCTAGGATCTCGATTATGTGTCTGAGCTCTGTTTTTTGAGGCAGGGTCGTTCCTATTCTGTCAAGGGCATTCTCTACCTTTCCTCGCAGACCTTCATCGGTTTTCATTGTCTCTATTGCTTCGAAGAAGGTTTCATAGCATCCATTGCAGATTGTAGCTAGAGCCGTTCCAGACTTTTCGGCTATCGAGAGGTTTCTTGCGGCCAAGGCTAACCACATCTCGCGTTGAAGTCTCTCGGTGACGACGGGGTCGGGGCAACACGAGACCCCTTCCATATCTCTGATTCCAATTTTGAATCTGCTCAAGACTGATTTGCAGGCAGCCTCTATGCTTGGCTGTCTTGAGGGGACCCAGCAACCCCAGAACATGGAGTATTCCTTCTTGGACTCCAAGGATCAGTACCTCAACTTCTTCCTCAACCAGTCGTAGCCTACTCTCTTGTCGAACTTGACTTCCTCAGCTATCTCGTGGAGTTCCTTGAGGGCTTCGGGTCTGGCCATGGTCGTCTGGATCTCCTGGAAGTTTCAGGTTTTGTCTGTGAGCTTTGACACTGGAAGGCATGGTGAAGACTTGGCCCTGCTGCATGAGGGTCTCAACTGTCGGTTTCTGGTACTCTGTGACTATCCCGCCCATTGGCTTTCTCAGGGGAACCTTGGTGTCTCGCCACTCGTATGGGACTATGAGTGCTCGTGAATCGGCGAGTTCTTTGAAGTTAATCTTGAAGAGGTCGCATATCTCCCTTTCAGCCGTGGCTGCGCCGGGGATGATCTTTGTGATGGAGACTATTTCTGACTCTTCTTTGGGGACTGTGGTCTTTACATTGATTACTAGCCCTTTTATGCTCATGTGATAGATTAGTTCGAAGTCTAGTCCGTTATCTATGGCGGTTATCGTGCACAATCTCGAATCGTATTTCTCCACCAATATCCTGAGAGCTTGAAGTAGAGCTTCTTTGTTGATTATGGCTACTGGCCTGTCTGTGGACATTCTCGATTCTGCGATGAAATTAGTTGCCAACTCTTTCCGTAAACTTTGGAGCACTTCTTTTTCTTGAGCCAACTTCAGCAGCACCTCGAGAGTCAGTATGCTAAGCAACTCTGTAGAAGAGAACCGCGGTCAAATATTATCTCATGTGCCGGATTTCTGGAACGATACCCCTTGCGTGATTTTGATCCGTCTATCAAGGAGTTCACTTTCTCCCGCCATAGATCTGTTTTAGTAAGTTGTCCGCTTCCTCTCTTGTCACGAGACTTATCGCCATAGGTGAACAGTATTTGACGCAGGCTGGATCGCCATCGCAGAGGTCGCATTTCATCGATATCTTTTTTTCAGCATAGAATTTTGGTATGCGTGCCGGACATACTATATTGCACGTTTGGCAACCGATGCATTCCAAGTGGTTGATTTTCACTATGCCAGTATTCTCGTCTTTGTGTATGGCTTTGGCTGGGCAGGATGCCATGCATAATGGTTCCTCACAGTGCTGACAGTACTGGCACTCGATCTCGCCTCGATCAAACTCTATAACATGTCGGATGTGTGTCTTCTGGTAGCTGTATGTGTTATTGAACTTCGCGAAGGAGCATGCAAGTTCACAGAGTCTACAGCCAGTGCAGACACGTTTGTCAAACACTAGGATCTTTTGTTTCGCAACTTCGGCCAATCGATCTTTTCTCCAGAGTTATCCCACTATCACCCACTGCCCAGTATTTATCCTCTACCTACGTACAATTCGAGTGTTTGGCTGCTAAAATTCCTTGCAAGTGAGCAGGATACTTTTTTGAGTCGCGTAATCTTCGTCTCGATTCATTACCAACCTCTGTTGATCTATCGAGAGTATGACGCGCGGACTTCGGCGTTAAAGGTTTTCAATCGAAAGGTACACGGATCAGTCAAAGTTCAAATCTAGGCATTAAGCAGTTCGGCCATTCTTGGGGGAATCTTGGCTGATCTGATTGTTCCTCGATCTACGCAGACAGATGTACTGTTGCCCGTTGCAAGGAGCCTCTTGTCTGGAACGCTTTTGACAATGTAATCGAACTTAACCGTCTTATCCCTCACCTCAATGATGCTTACCTTGAGTTCGACAAGTTCATCGAATCTGACAGGGGCGTGAAATCTGGCGTAGACCTCACCGACGACTAAGGAGACTTTCTGCGGTTTCCCTTCGACGGCAAGACGTGCGTCGTTCAAATATGTGATCTTTCTCGACCGGAGAAGCTCAATTCTTCCAGTGCTGAACCATTCCACTATTCGAGCGTTGAAAGCGAGCCCCGTATAGTCGGTATCACCGGCTCTGACTCTTATTTTGAGTCTATGTGTCGGTTTCTTTGCCATGAGGGTCTTTTTTTGTTATGTAGTTTTAGCATTTTCGGTGATTTTGACGACAACGCCAGGGATCTTGCAGGGGGAGTGCCTGGTCGGGATCTGCCCGCTGGTGAGTCTTGGTGTTCAACCTCAGCCCAATACGAAGATGAGACATTTTTCGCTGCATAATGGTCAGCAATACCCCACGTGACTTAGGTTCAACGGTCAACGCTTCTTGATCTCTTGCGAGAGTTCACGCCATACTTTGTCCAAGCTCTCTGAGAGGACTTTTGTGTCTGTGAGAATAGGCATGAAGTTTGTATCGCCAACCCATCTTGGAACGATGTGAAAATGAAGGTGCTGCTCGCCAGCCCCCGCAGCCTTCCCGATGTTTACCCCAATGTTGAATCCGGTCGGCTTCAGGACGATTTTCAGCATAGAGATGCAGAGTTTTAATAGTTGAAAGATCTCTGCAGACTCCTTACTGCTGAGTTCTTCGACATTCTCTAGGTGCCTGTACGGGATGATCATTGTGTGGCCGACGTTGTAGGGGAATCGGTTCAGGCTGATGAGCACAGCCTCTCCCCTATAAAGGACGTAGTCAACGGGATCGTTTTGCTTCTTGCACATTAGACAAAAGATGCATTCGTCACTTTTTGGCTGTTCAAAGTAAGTCCTCCTCCAGGGAGCCCATAGGTGTTCCATTAGCTGCACCTTAAGGAGGATCTTCAATGTGAACTAAAAACGCTTTTTGGATCATTCTCGCAGATGTCTGGGATAAGCAAAGTTTAGAACTTAGTATGAGGTTAGAAGTGATTGATGGTAAGACTTGTCACTAAAGGCTGATAAGCAACTCAATTATTTGGGCTTGTACTGCCCGGTACCGGTCCTCAAGACTAAGGTCGAGTTGGAAAAGATCGCGGTGGGGCAAACGCTTGAGATCGTTGCGGACGACCCCGCGGCGGAATCAGACCTTCAAAGCCTAGCAAGAAGCACAGGCCAAGAGGTACTCGCGATCCAAAAGAAAGGTAAAGAGATCCACGTATTCATGAAGAAGAATAAATAGACTCAGACGAACGCAAGTAACTGTGCCGGAGTTTCCTACCGATAAGAAAGAAGTACCGTCACGAAAGTCCATAAGAGAGCTTATACGATCCTTTACGTGAGATTGAATAGAACGCGATGAGCATAGCGAGGCAGAGACTATTCACGGACTCGTGAGCTCAAGAGAATAAGATCGTAAGTGAAGGACTAATGTACAGCGAGAAAGTCATCGAACACTTCAGAAATCCAAGAAACGTAGGCGAGATTCCAGACGCCGACGGCGTGGGGACCGTAGGAAATCCCGTATGCGGTGACCTAATGACCATCTACATCAAGGTCAAGGATGACAGAATAGTTGATTTGAAGTTCAAGACCTTTGGCTGCGGTGCAGCTATAGCCACAAGCAGCATGACAACGGAACTTGCAAGAGGTAAGACCTTAGATGAAGCTCTGAAGATTACCCGATCAGATGTCGCGGACAATCTCGGTGGGCTTCCACCGATAAAGATGCATTGTTCGAACTTGGCGGCTGATGCCCTTCACGCAGCGATAAACGATTACCTCAAGAAGAGAGGGCAACAAAAATGACTTCGAGTGAAAAGTGCCATTTCTGTAATGCTCTGATTGAGGGAGAGGCCTGCGAGCTCGCAACCTACAAGAAGACCGTAGATGGAAAAGAACACTCTTTTTGTTGCAGATCCTGCGCCCGGAAGCTCGAAGAGCAATCAAAATCCGTCTAGGCCGTCCTTTTGGATATTGGCTGCTCCTAACCAGATGCTTATGGATACGGCCGTCACCGAAGTGCCGGGATAAGAACTGGTTTTAGCAGTAATCTTCGACTTTGACGGAACTCTAGTGGACAGTTATCGGGCTCACCTAGAATCTTTCCGAAGAGCATTATCCAAGTTTGGACTGAGCGTAGAGGATACTGAAATATACCGACGCTTCGGTAAGCCTGCAAAACAGATACTTACAGAGATCTTACCCGAGACAGAGCACAGACACATTGACGAAATAGTGAAAGAGAAGAGGATTGCTTTCATTCAGACAACACGCGCTGTCAGAGTTTTTGAGGGCGTTGAGGAGACCCTTAGATATTTGAGACTGAAAGGGCTCAAATTATGTTTGGCAACCTCAGCCGATAAGCTAAGCGTATTAAGAGTTCTCAAGGAATTCAGCCTTGAAGGATACTTCGACATTATCCTCTCAGCAGATGACGTTGAAGAGGCCAAACCAAACCCTGAGATATTCATCCTCGCATCTGAGCGGTTAGGCGTTGAACCTAATGACTGTCTCATCGTTGGCGATTCCATATACGACGTGACGGCTGCCAGGAAAGCGGGCATCAACGTGATAGCTGTTGCGAATAATCCGTTTCAGATCGACGCCATAAAGGCCGAAGGAGTCTCCTTCATCTCACGAATTACTGAGATGAAGGAGTTTCTTTAGAAAGATTTGAACGTGCTCGCCTATCGAAAACCTAAGAAGATTGGGGCTTGGTCTTGATCGGTGCACCGTTGGGCAATCTCACCCTCTCTGGTGAGGTATAGATGTTGAATCTTCTTCCTCGCGCGAAGCAGATGAGGGTTATACCAACCTTCTCAGCGAGCTTTATCCCGGAGTGGATCGGCCCAGAGATGGATATCGAAAACGGTATCCCCATCTGAGCCGCCTTTGCGACTATATCCGCCGTCTGCCTTCCAGAGGTAACAAGGACGGACGTACCAAAATTCACACCTTTTAGAACAGAGGCTCCTACAACCTTATCCACAGCATTGTGGCGTCCAACATCTTCAGCGAAAGCAACCATCGTCGTGCCCTTGAATATGGCTGCAGAATGGATCCCACCCGTAGCCCTGAAGACTCTAGAGCTATTGTTGAGCTCAGTGATCATTCTCTCTATGTCACTTGTGGAGACTGAATATTGTGCTGAGATCTTTGTCTTGATCTGTGCGAGCAATGCCAGATAATCGACGAGTGAACCACACGCTGTCGTGACAACCCTACCGATCTTGATACGTTCAAGTTCAACTTTGGCCCCAGTTTTGAGTTTCACGTGAACGTCTGTCCCGGCAACCAAGACTTCCTTGATCGTCTCTTTGTCTTTGAGTATCCCCTCCGAAAACAAGTGTCCCACTGCCAACTCGCAGAGCATGGTGGGAGAAGAGAGCAGGGTGACCAGATGTTGCTTGTTAAGGTAGATGTTGGCTGGAGCCTCAACCGCAACTTCCTCTTCAACAACTGAGGCCAGGTCCTCCCCGACGTTGACCTTATAGACTTCGGCCTTTGCTGTTGCTGACAAATGCCTTACCGTGAACTCAGGGTGTGTTGAAGGCAAAAAACGTTATGCGTGAGGGTTCGATCGTCTACCTGATTTCTTTGTTTCCCGATTCCGTGAGCTAAGAATAGAATTTCCATGGGACCCGAAGGGTTTCATAGAACGCCTGCAAGCTCGCGTGAGGATCTAATCAGACCGTTGACCGATTGAATGTTCGCGATAAGACTAAAACTAGGTGATTCGGCACAGGTCTTGGTTGTCGCGAAGAGCAATGCAAAGTTTACAGAAAGTCATAATCACGTCAAAATCGGTTAGTTTATTCTCTGCTAGGTCTTTGGCAACCTGGCTTGCGGCCATTCTCACTTTGGATGTCGACCTGAGTTTGGTTGTATCCTTAAAGCCTCTTTTTGAGCCGAGGTACTGACTTATTGCAGCTTGAGTGGTTCCCAATCTCTTCGCCACCTCAACCTGTGAGAAGTTGTGCCTCTCGATAAGTTCCTTTGCCACAAGAGACCGGAACGCTGGGAGAAATTGTTGAACTATCTCTTCGCATGGAGGTCTCAACTATGACACTCGGCTATAACGATGTTATAGCATATTCCAATAAAAACGTGTTGGAAACGTACGCGTAACCCTTGACCTTCTTCACCGGGACAAATTAGTTCCGTGCTCAAATGAGGTTAGTCGCTCGATCCCTGATTCTGTAACAAGGTAAGTGTCCTCGAATCTTATTCCAATCCCTTCAGGCGTTTTGGGTTGAACTGGTGATTGGGCCAAGGCGAAGACCATTCCAAGCGTGATATGTGCATCGATGGGATGCCAGAATGAAGGCGGGTCGTTGGCTGCGACGCCGACGCCGTGAAGATTGTTGAAGAATGGAATAGTCGGGATGACGATTCCATAGCTGGTCAGCCTTTTGAAGTAATCAAGATGAATCGAAGAGAATCTGTCGCCGACCTTTACCACCTGAATTGCGGCATCTCTGGATTCAAGAACCTGCTTGAATTGTCTGGTTGTCTCGGCGTCTGTTGGTCCCGTCATGAAGGATGTTGCAAGGTCGCTGCAGTAGCCTTGGACTCTTGGGTGAAGATCGATGAAGACTACCTCACCGTTCTGGAGCTTCCGGCTAGAGGCTGGTGGGTGAGCAGCTTTGGTCCTTGGTCCGGAAGAGATAAACGTTGACATTCCAGTAGTCTCTGCACCGCCTCTCCTCAATTCATACTCGACAGTTGCCGCTATCTCATTCTCCGTCACTCCCGGCTTGACCGCTTGCCTTGCGACCTCAAGAGTCCTGGCGGCAATGGCCGAAGCCTTCCTAATTCGCGCAATTTCATCCTCAGTCTTAATGAGCCTGAGTTGACCGGTTACCTTTGTCGCATCTTTGATCTGAAAGGTTGATGGAAGTACCGCTCTGAGCGACTCATAGAAGCTCTGGTTAAGGAAGGGTTTCTCGACACCGACTGCGCCTTCCTTCAGTCCGCTTTCTTTGAGTACTTCGGCAATCGCCTCAAATTGTGATTTTGCGGAAGTGAATGTTTGAATCTCATCTGCGTAGGCTATCTTCTCGGCGTCCAAAAAATCCTGGTCAAGAATAAGCAGCGTATTGCCTCCCTCCCTAGGGAGTATCAGGTGGGCGCAGAATCTGTCTACACCTGTGAGGTAGTAAAGGCTCCGAGACTCGTTGGGCCGGGAGAGGATTAAGGCATCAAGCCTCTCAGTGCCCATTAGTTCTTTTGCCTTTGAGACTCGCTCACTGTAATCCAATTGGATCATATCCCCTGGAAATTGATGGTTCAGAGGAACCTGTACCCTTGTTCCTACCCAAGAACCTTTCTTGAGCAAGCATTATTCCTCGAATTACACTCCGGCATATTCCAAACCCTTCGAGGATTTTCCCGACGCATTCACTGGAACACGGCAGCCAGCGACCAGTAACTTTCCTCGCGAGAGAAAAAGATAAGTCGCATGAAAGCTTACAGAATCAAAGGTTTCATTCTCATGGAAAAGAAGAAATACAAAGTGGCTGTGGTCCAAACAGCCCCTCACTATCCTCAAAACAAAAAGGCGTCTCTGGAGAAGGTTTGTCAACTCATCGAGGATGCCAGCGCAAGAGGCGCCAAGGTAATAGTCTTTCCGGAGACATTTGTTCCTGGATATCCGAACTGGGCAATTGAGGCCAGACCACCCGTTGCGTGGAACAGGAAATGGCTGGAATTTGTTAGAGAATCCATAGTTGTTCCCGGACCTGAAATCACCCAACTCTGTCAAGTTGCCAAGTCTGTGGAATCGATGGTCTGTTTGGGGGTTAACGAGAGAGATCACAGCAATGTGAATTCGATTTATAATTCACTGGTATTCATCAGCTCTGAGGGGAAGCTGATAGGCAAGCACCGGAAACTTACACCAGTTTATCGCGAGAAGGTCTTCTGGACAAGCGGTTCACCAGAGGACTTGCAGTGTGTCTTTAGCACACCTTTCGGAAGGGTTGGCGGCTTGATATGCGCCGAACATCTGAATCCTGTGCTAAAATCAGTCATGATGATCCAACGCGAGGAGATCCATGTTGCATGTTATCCTGGTTGGAGTCTGCTTCCGAGATATATGATGGACACTTCGATTCGGCAGTATGCTATCGAATGTCAATGTTATGTTCTTGCCTCCTCTCAGTACCTGAGCGGTAAACCGGACTCTTCTGATGACACCGACGCGAACTGGGATTTCTACGGTGGAAGCGGAATCATAGATCCTACGGGAAACTACCTTGCAGGACCGTCTTACAATAGGGATGAGATACTCTATGCTGAGATCGAACTGGAAAAAATCCTTGAAAGAAAAGTCTGGATCGATGTGACTGGAAAGGATGCAAGATGGGACGTGATACCTTTTCTTCAAAAGCTTAACGTCAGCCTTAATTCTGGTGATTCGTCCGCGAAGCTATGAAGAGCTAGCCTAATTCTTCTTGAGAGTCTCCTTCTCTTGGATTTCACGTCTACTAACTCGGCAAGTAAATGCGCCCACTAGAGCATGCCCAAGTCAAGCGTCATACTGAGAACATAGATTAAAGAGTACCACGTTAACGAAGAGATGCCCAGCAGAGCTCCAAGACGAAATTAGCGCAATCCTATCAAAACGGCTAGGATGAGTCCGGTGATAAACAAGGTGGCGAACTGTTGTACAGATTACGAGTGCATCAGATGCTGCTTGAACACCGAGATGCCGCTCTGTGATTCAGACATCTTGCGAATAGGAGGACTGGGTTTCAGGGATTTCTTCATCACCAAGAGGAGCGGGGTGTGGCTGCTAAAGAATTCGATGGGCAGATGTGTTTTTCATGATGGTCGTCGATGCACTATTTACAAGGATCGGCCTGAAGGTTGTCGACTGTACCCATTCGTTTTCGATTTAGACGAAGCGAAGGTGGTTTTGGATGCTTATTGTCCACATCAAGATAAGTTCCAAATCACGCCGCGCATTTCATTCCAAGTCATCAAACTCATTCGAAAACTGGATGCCCAAAGAATGCCAACCGTCAAATCTTGAGTAACCGACTAGGACGAACAGATATGAGACCTTTAGGTCTCGAAGATAGAAGGATGGTTTGAACACGGCGGTAAGAAAGATCTCAGGAAATGCGTAACTTGGCTGGAGATTTTGACAGGTTAACTATCCGTCCGTCGCGTTCCAGTCGGACTTGCAGAATTCCAGAGTAATTGACAACCCGACAGTTCTGGACTTGAATCCGATCACCAGTCTGTATTTCTCCATCAACGTCCTTTGCTCGGTATCTTACAAAGGTTCGGCCAGACCCATCATCCAGAACTATCATGAAACCATTCATATCCATAATCTTCCCTTGGAGGTTTACTTTTCTCATTCCAACATTGATGTCACTTATTCTCAATCTCGTCTTACCAACTGAGCGGCTTGATTGCGTCGCCACCCAATTTTCGTATACTCTCAAAACTGGAGCGTTGTTCAGGAGGGACTAAGGTTATCGCGATTCCTTTCTTCCCCGCTCTTCCAGTCCTACCAATTCTGTGGAAGTAAGTGTAAGGGTCATCTGGTACATCAAAGTTTATGATGTGAGTTATCCCTTCGATATCCAGACCTCTACCCGCTAAGTCCGTCGCTACCAGTATGGGTCGTCGTCCATTCTCGAAGGCGTCCATGGCCCAGTCACGTTGATCTTGGGAGAGGTCGCCATTTATGGCTACTGATGGCAGACCCCTAGAATGTAACACTCGGTCTAACCAGAAAGTATCTTGCTTGGTGCGACAGAAGATTATTGCTCGACCTATATTCTTGGAGCGTAGGAGTTTCAGAAGCGATTCCATCTTCTTCTTCGAGTCTGTGGCGAGGAAGTACTGGTCGATTTCCTTGACGTTGAGATCCTCGGACTCGGTCAGAATCTCGCGAGGATTCTTCATATACCTCCGAGCGAGTTTAAGCACGCTCTCTGGGATGGTTGCTGAAAAGAGGGCGGTTTGATGTCTTCCCTTAATGGCGTGCAGGATCAGTTCGACATCCTCGATAAAGCCCATATCAAGCATTCTATCGGCTTCGTCCAAAACCACGCATGAGAGGTGATCTAACTTAAGCGAACCGCGCTCTAGATGATCTAGGAGTCTGCCAGGCGTTCCGACGATGATCTGCGGATTATCCCTCAGCCCGTCTAGCTGAGCGTAGATGGATACGCCTCCATACAATGCCAGAGCACGTTTGTTGGTCTTCTTCGCATAGGAGTTTATGTCCTGTGTTACTTGAACTGCAAGTTCACGTGTTGGGACGACTATCAACGCTTGGACAGCATGCTGGGTCTCATCGATAATCTCTAAGAGAGGCAGACCATAAGCCGCGGTCTTACCGGTACCTGTACGCGCTTGCCCAATTACATCGCTTCCACTCCAAAGAATCGGAATTACTTTCTCTTGGATTGGAAACGGCTTCTTGAATCCTAGATCGTCAAGTGCATCTACGATCTCTGGGCTCAAGCCCATGTCTTCGAAACTACTCATCTGTACTTTTCACTTTGGCTCGGCAACAAAAGCCGCAAGTCTCTTGTGCTAGCCCGAAAATGCGACCAACCAAACCGATCGAATAATTCAGTTTTGCACTATGACGTTTCTGCGGGAAATGCTGCGTGAGAGCTCGTTTAGTCTTCAATGGTTCATTCTTGTTAGCGAAAACGCCACCGAATGACCTTTGCTGCGTATATGCAGGATTCCTCTTTATAAGGACAGCGGCCACGATCCGATACTGCAGGTTCGCTTCATCAATAAGAAACGATAGTGCATAGGGGAGGCTCTTTCCTAGCGCTCCAACAACTCAAGGATCACCCCATTCGGATCACGAAACATCGATATTCTCCAGTAAGGCTTTTCGTCTGGGGGTCTAAGTGCTCTCAGCAGCTTCTCACTAGTCACATTTGCGGTGGCATATATCTTCGGCTGGAATTTTATTGGGCCACTGATGTACTCTGCGCCATGCTGTTTGAGCTCAGCCATAGCTTTGTCCATGTCGTCTACCCTAAGACCCAGATGCGACAACCCCAGAGGTTTGTCCTTCGCGTGATACTCATTGAGTTCTAGGAGCTCGTCACCCAAATAGAGATACGCTACACGCATTTCATCTGTCTCATACTTTCGAAGGATCGTGAAACCCATTACCTTAGTGTAGAAGTCAACAGATGCGTCACGATCCTTAACCACTATGCCGACATGCTCCAGAATCATACCATCTATCATCTTCTTCCACTCCGAACATTCCGTCACTGAGAACTAATATGTTTGTTGCCAAAGTTATGTCGGGGATCAACCCGATAAGATGCAAGGGCTTCTCTCAGTCCCGTCGTTGCTAAGCTCCCATAGCAGCTTGTCACCACGCGAGCTGGAGCCCACGACCTGAACACGTGATAATTGGTGCATTTCTGACGGAGGGACCAGACCTTGTCCAAGTTGGAATTCTATTTAAAGCAGTTGTAGCATCAAGCGCTCGCTAACAGGGCCAATGCGTGCTTCTATAGTGGCGGGCCTAGGGGCTCGCAGTGTTTTGCGTTTGAAATTACGCGCGTGTCGCTTCTGCTTCATGTTTCGTTCTTCGGCTTGAACGAATAGAATCGAGTCCAGCCTTGTTTGATTGTGACCGTTCCCGCAAAGATTAGGATCGCTGCCAAAGCTATGGTAGCTCCGCCTGCTAAATCCAGATAGAATGATACCAGTATCCCTGCCAAGACGGAGATTATGGCAAATGCTTGAGCAATGAAGATCGACTCTTTAAAGCTGTGGGCTATTGCAGCGGCTGCCAAGTTTGGCATGACGATAAGAGCTGAAATAAGCAGCACCCCCACAGCTCTAATCGAACCCACAACAGCTGCTGAGGCCAATCCAATCAACAGGTAATCGAGGGCTGCTACCGGCACACCGCTGGCTCGAGCACTGTCCTCGTCAAAGATCATGTACACCAGTTCCTTGTAGTAGAGGATGATTACCACTAGGACGGTAAGCAGTATTACGGTCGTTATCATCAGGTCTTCCCAACCGATAAGAAGAATGCTGCCAAAGAGAAAACCGAAGACATTCACGGTAAATCCCTTGCCTAAACTCACAATTATTACGCCCAACGCGAGGCCTGAGGAGAAGATTACAGCCGTCATAGCGTCTCCTGACATGGTAGTTCGACGTCGCAGTTCGCTAAGTGTAGCCGCTCCAAGAAGTGACACGGCAAGAGCTGAGATTAGGGGGTTGACTCCCAAGTAAAGGCCAAGTGCTATTCCTCCGAATGACGTGTGAGATAGACTGTCTGCTAAAAGGGATAGCCTGCGTTGGACTAGGAATGCTCCAATTGTTCCGGCGATGATTGCGGACATAACACCGGCAATCAGGGCTCTTTGAACAAATATGGACCCTAGTAGTCCGAGTTCCAATTCCTAACCTCTCGAGTGACCTTCGGCATGGATACCGGCTAGTGCAGAACACACAGTTGAATTCTTACATTCCTCCCACCCACAGAAATGAATCAGCTTCTTATTCAATATCGCAATTTTTGCGTTTAGCGGCGGGGTTATGTCAGACTGATGGGTCACAATGATTATCGTTATACTCTCCTCTGTATTCAGTTTTCCAATCGTTTCCCAGAATCTCTCCCTGAACGCTACGTCGGTGCTCGCCGTTGGCTCATCAAGGATGAGAAGGTCGGGTTGGCCAACCAAAGCCCTGGCGATAAGGACGCGCTGTTGTTGCCCCCCAGAAAGTTCGGTTGCGCGTTTTGTTTCAAGGCCGTCTAGGCCCATCTTCTTAGTTATTCTCTCGACACTTAGTCTCTCCCTCTCGCCAAGTCGATGCAATAGCCCAACCCTCGCGACCAAGCCGAGAGATACAATCTCGGATACGTTGATTGGAAAGCTTTTCTCAAAATAGACTCCTTGTGCGACATACCCTATTTTATAGTGCTCCTTGAATTGCTTGATGTCCTTTCCAAATAGCAGGACTCTCCCACTGAAAGAGGGTATGAGCCCAAGAATCGTTCTAATCAGAGTGGTCTTTCCCGCCCCATTCGGTCCCATCAAAGCAATGAAGTCGCCTTTGACAACTTCCAAGGAGATATTATCGAGAACGGTTGCACCGCCCAAGTTGACAGATAGATTTCTTGTTTCGACAATCGGTTCCATTCGAGTCACGGCTTGAATCTCTAGCCTTGCTAGGCCAGAGCTGTTCTCAGCACTCCTAAGTCGTAATACAGACGGTCTATGTATGTGTAATTTCCCATTTTCGCCTGTTCTGCGGTTGGGCCTTCCAATGGATCCAGAATGAGGACCTTACCACCAATCTGATCTGCTAATACTTGACACCACCGTGGATCATCCAAGTTGCTCGCCAGGACTGTCGTGATCTTGTACGTGCCGGCCAGTCTAACAAGCTCCTGCATGTGTGCTGCACTTGGCTCACCTTCAGGCTCGTATCCGTATATTGTGGCCTCGGTCAAGTTGTAAGCTCTCTTCCAGTAGTCGAATGACTCATGAAATGTTAAGATGGTGCGTATTCTCGCAGTCGTTATATTCGCGACAAAGGCTTCATGCAAAGCCTCTAAACGCGTTATGTAGGTTTGAGCATTCTGCCTGTAGTACACTGCATTTGTCGGATCCGCCTTCTCTAGCCCGAGCTCGATGTTCTGTACTCCGGTCACGGCTCCACTTGGATCTAACCAAAAGTGTGGGTCAGCAACTCCACCCTGGCCGTAAAGGAGATCCACTCCAAGGCTAACATCGACAACGGTTGTTTTGGTTTGATTTATCATCGGGAGTACTTTGGAAAGCCATGGTTCCATGCCCGCGCTTCCGCTGTGAACAAAGACGGTAGATGCAATTATGACTGCTAGATCTTCAGGTTTTGGATCTAGGTCATGTGGATCCATTCCTGACGGCGTCAGGTTTCTTACAGTAGCTTTGTCGCCAGCAACATTTCGTGCCCAGTCGTAAATCGGGAAGAATGTCGCTGTTATCGTTACCCCATTTTCAGCGGGGGTTCTAATGCTGACATTTGATATTAGAGCAAGAATCACAACAATGGCTGTTCCGGTTACAACAAGCGATTTCGCGAGGCGCCTCAAGATCTTTTCCTCGCAAGTGAGAGCTTGACTGACCTTGGCAGACGAAGATATGCCAACTCAATTCACTGAGAAGGATATGCGCCAGGATTCATATTAACTTTGAGCTACAATCTTAATATTAAACTGCACCTTACTTATATGTATGTTATTAATGTCCATACGTGTTGTGAAATCATGGCTATAGTGACCATATCTCTGAACGATGCAATGCTTAAGGAAGTCGACAGAGTTCGTAGAGAAATGGGATTCTCAGGCAGATCAGAAGTCATCAGAGCAGGACTAAGAATCCTGCTAGCTGAAAACAAGGAGAAGGAGGAGCCAACAGATAGGGTGCGCGGAGTGCTTCTGTTAATTCACGAACATGATGCCGAAGACCTAGTCACAAATGTGAAGCATGATTTCTTAGACATAATTTATACTCAACTACATAACCGGTTCAAGGAAGGGAAATGTCTGGAACTATTCGTACTCGATGGTGAGGCAGGCAGAATAAGAGAGTTAAAAGGTATATTCCAAAAAAACGATAGGATAGAATACGTAAAGCTCATTGTAGCTTGACCTATTTCAGAATTCTTCAGTTATCATTCAGCGTCCCCTAGCGCATATATTCCAGCGCGCCTTGAGTACATCCTTAAGCCGCTCCTGTCGGACGGTGAAGGGGTCGATCGATAGACTATCTTGGCCAAATATCACCAGCACTATGGCAGACCCCTGTCTGAGGCGAAGCTCCGCCAAGACATAACGCGCGAGCTTCTTGCAATATTATATTTTCTGTGTTAATTTTGTGAACTGGATTGGTGACCGCATTTTATCGATGTGTCCGTGCTTGATCGCGGATAAGGCAGTTGCCAGTAGAGCCAGCAGACAGAGAAGTACATGTGATATGACGTTTCTTAGGCCGCGTGTTCGAAGCTGAGACAATCCGAAGTGTGTCTTGAGTCTTGAGAATGTTCTCTCCACTGAGGATCGACGTTTATACAGTTGTTTCAGACGGGCAGGTCCGTGTGAGCGGAACTTCCGGTCGATTCGTAGAACCTGTTTGCCCTTCATCTGGTTTCTAGGGTAAGGTATGATTGGTTCTATGCCCATAGATCTTGCCTTGTCTCTGAAAGCTTCGCTGGAGTATTGTGAGTCTGCAGTCATGCTCTTCCACCTATGTTTCTTCTTCAATGCTTTATGGAGGAGGTGGGGTGCAACTTTTTTCTCATTTACATTTGCAGGTTCTATGGTGACTGCCCGCGGCATCTCGCTGATGGTGTCTACAGCAAGGTGTATGCCGTAGCCTAAGATCACGTTTCTACCTTGTTTTCGTAATCTGGCTTCAGAATCGGATAATCCACACTGGGTATTGTGAGGATCTCTTCGACTGTAAGCTTTGATGAATGTGACGTCTAACGCTAGGATTTCAGAGTCCAGAATGTCCATGTGGTCAAGCTGTTTGATCAGACGGTTCATGAGGCGGTGAAATCCTTGAGGGCCTATTCTACGTCGAAACCTCAGAAGTATTGATGGGTGATATGGATTCTCTGATTCCTTGATGTCGCAGAGTTTGCAGAGTTCACCGTCGCTCCATAGAAGTCGGTATAGTTCCTCGTAGCTTTCTATGTGTCTTAGCCGTTTGACAAGCTCTGCTTTGAACATTCCAAGTAAATTTCTATGGGGTCTGCCGACGCTGCTTCTTCTTCCATAGCTTCTTTCTAAGACTTGTTCTACAAACGTTAAATCCAAAGCCTGAAACAGATCATACAGAGCCTTACACTCGCTCACTTCTTTTTCACCAGAAACGGCATGAGTGGGTGTAAAGCTCATCGATCTTATGATCAAAAACACGTATACATCTTCATGTTAAGCCCAAGAATATTGCAAGAGGCTAGCGCGCGCGTAACACATATTATGACCGATTAAATCATCTTTGAACGCGCGCATGTTGAATTGGGAAACGAGAGAGGCTATGTAACGTTTCAAGAAAAGGTGCTGCTCTATAACCGATGCCATATCACTGAGAAGCTTGTTCCGCTACTTGCGAGAGTCAATGGTTGGGCTCTGATGGTCCCGGAGGACGTAGTCATATTTATTGCCTCATATTTCCATGCAGCATCGCTTATCGTACCGGTATGTCCGTTCAGAGTTGCCTGAGCGTTTGTGAAAGTAACAGTTCCAAAATTTGCTAATGGCAGAATGAAATATGCATAAGATGGCGCCTCCACTATCCATTCAGCAGACGATTCTTGAGCTGCGGGCGCTTTTTGAGTTGTTGAAAAACTCTTCCCAGTCGTTGTGTCATTAATCATCAGTCGGAAGTTATCTTGTCCCAGGTATTTGACTTCGGCGGATATCTTGTCTCCAGGAGAAATCTTCAGGTTTACCATTACAGCATTATTTGGATATATTTCATACCAAGCATAATATGTTGGCGTTCCTGAAGAATAGTCAGAATCAGTTCCTATTTGTTCAATAGAGGAATTACCATCTATCCCTATCCAAACAGAGGAAGCAGCGTTCGGCATGATCCAATGATGAACTGAAGGAAGTATCCACGTGCCCTTAACATCTGTTACAGCTCCCTTCTGTGGTGAAGTAAGACTTGTTTCGACCACATAACCTGACCAGTTTAAACTCGTTCCAGTCTTGTTAAACCTCAAAGCAGAGTTTGATAGCGCTCCTGATGGAGCGAAAGACGGCGTGAGCACAATAGACAGTATTAATAAAAAAAGAACGGGCTTCATGGTGCCCGCGGCTATCTTGTAACAGCAACTTAAGCGCACACGTAGAAGCAACCATAGCATATTGTCTAGAAACATAGAGTACCTAGGTTGGATAGCGTCGTTGAACGTGCGCTCAGCTTAACATGACCGACAGGATACGTCAGATACAGTTACGATGGACTCATCGCTGGTGTTCGATAAGACTAGAGGAGGCATTATGGTAGCGGTGAGCTGAATCAGCACCATAGTCTGAAGAGCAAAGTTCTTGAATCTGGCACATCCGTCTTGTCGACTATCGCGTGCTTGAGCTTGGTGGACCGGTCAGGATCCAATGCGCGCATTTCCCTTCTCCAGGAAAACCAACGTTTAAGTCACGGAGAGTGTGAAGTCCACCAAACTTCGGGTGTCGATTGATTGGATATTATTGCTGAAGGTCACGGAAAACTGGTTGGTTTCAGGGATCCTGATGAAAACCGAAGATGGAACTTCGAGAACAAGTCGAGAGAACTCATTGACAAGCAAATGAGCGCGAAAGATGCAGTCTCGAAATTTGTTAATTCTGGAGATTTCATAGCGTCCGGCGGCTTCGGGCAAATCAGAGTCTCGATGTCTATCGTCTATGAATTGATCAGACAGCAAAAGAATGACTTAACCATGGCAGGCAAGACAGCGGTACACGACATCGACCTATTGGTGGCTGCAGGATGTGTAGACAAGGTCGAGGTGGCCTACTCTTTCGGACACGAGCTAAGAGGGTTATCTAATGCATCCAGAAGGGCAGTTGAGGCTGGGAAATGCAGAGTTGTCTCTGAGATAAGCAATGCGGGATATCAGTGGCGTTTCTTGGCAGGCATGATGGGCATTCCCTTCGTCCCTTCAAGAATATTGTCTGGAACGAATACATTCGAGAAGAGTTCAGCAAAGATTATTCGATGCCCGTTCACGGGCAAGCCTTTGACCTTGATCCCCTCATGCAATCCTGATGTCGGACTTGTTCACGTTCATCGTTGCGACAAGTACGGCAATGCTCAAATTGATGGTGCGTTGGTTGAAGATTTCGAGCTTTCACGCGCTTCTCGCAGACTTATTCTCACCACAGAAGAGATAATTCCTCACAGAGACGTCAGTAGTAAACCCTGGAAGACCACAATTCCATTCTACTACGTCGATGCGGTTGTCGAGGCGCCCTACGGCGCACACCCATGTCAAATGCCCCTCCAATACTTCTTTGATGAAGAACATATCTCTGAATGGCTTAGCCTTTCCAAGAGCGACGATGGTGTCAGAGAGTATCTTGAGAAATATGTCTATTCAGTTGACTCGTTTAGTCAGTATCTTAGGCTCATAGGCGGACAGAAGAAATTGAGACGCTTAGAGAGTATTGAGAGAACGGCTGGCCGAAACTTGAAGAGGACGAGATGATGGGCGAGGGAAGAACTAGTTACACCCAAGTCGAATTGATGGCGTCGATAGCGTCAAAGATGTTGAAGGATGGAAAATCAGTATTTGTAGGAACTGGTCTTCCTGTGATAGCTGCGATGCTGGCTCAGAAGACTCATGCACCAAACCTACTTGTAATGTATGAGGCCGGAGGCATAGGTCCTCAAAGTCCTGTCTTGCCGGTATCTGTGGGGGATTCCAGAACTTTCTATCAGGGCGTAGCCGCTTCAAGTATGCATGACGTTATGTCGGCCCTCCAAGCTGGATTTGTAGACTATGGTTTCTTGGGTGCAGCTCAGATAGACATGTTCGGCAACATCAATACAACTGTGATTGGTGAATATGAAAGACCAAAGGTACGCCTTCCAGGCAGTGGCGGGGCAAACGACATAGGGTCCCTATGCCATGAGAACATTATAATAATGAGACAAGACAAGAAGAGGTTTGTCAACAGACTAGATTTCATGACGACCCCTGGGTACTTGACAGGGCCTGGCGAGAGAGAAAGAATAGGACTTGCAGAAGATACCGGTCCCTACAGAGTCATAACCCAGCTCGGAGTGTATGGATTTGATGAGACGACAAAACGAATGATGCTGATCTCCCTTCATCCAGGCGTACATATTGATGAGATTAGGAAGAACTGCTGCTTCGAGTTGATAGTGCCCGAAAATGTGGGAATAAGCGAAGTCCCTACGAGAAAAGAATTGAAGATCCTTCACAAGATAGACCCAACAGGGATAGTCCTCTGCAATTAAGAAAACAGCGCAAGTTGATTCTTGGCGGGCATTGAAGATATTTCTCTGAACTAGCAGACGAGACTGAAGACTCGGCTCACTCATGGCGGACAAAAGGGAATCGAGGAATCTTGGTTCTAGAAACGGATACAGAATCCAGTGGTTCAATTGTCGACGCTGACAAAGGATTGATAATCGAGTTCGACGTGTGGATCAAACCAGTCACCCTTGGCAACACAGATTATCAGAATTCTCCGCAGGACTTCATAGTCGTGCTACGTATCTAGTACACCGAGTGGCAAGATTTCATGTTGAATCAGTCCATTCGATCAGTGATTTATGGCCCAAGGTCATTAAGCTAATCATCTCTCTTTCCAATTAACCTTTGCAGATAATCGATCTGATTTTTGCTCCTTGGCATAGGCAGGATCCGCTTGTGAGACTCTAACTATGTGAATCCGAATATGCAAGAAAAATGGTGCCGTACAGATAGTGCGAGAACTCCTGAAGCTCACTAATCCGCTCGTCAATGCGCAGGAGAATGGTGCGGCCGCCGGGATTCGGACCCGGGCTAAGAGCTCTCTCCTAGAATGGGAAGCTCGGGCAAAGTTCTTTATCTCCCGTCCTAGACCAGACTAGACCACGGCCGCGCGCGCTATAGACTAAAGCGTAGTCGCCACGTTGGATAATTGCCTTTCGAGCGACTAAGCTCTTTTTTTCTTAGCCACTACAACCGCTGATAATGCTATAAGTCCTGCTAACGCTAAGTAGGGTGTTAGAATCTCAAGCTTGTTCATCGGCGTCACTAGCCCGCCGACAGGCTCTCCAGACTTATCCGACAAAGAGCTTTAGAAGAGCGGTGTCAGGAGGCCCGTCTTTATGCAAGTATAAAGAATCATAAAAACGAAAGGACTGATTCCACATAATCCTCGACATAAAATTCAGTGCACGCTCTATCTTACACACTGAACCCCCAGCATTATAGCTGCCCAGCATAGAGTCGAGCACACCCATAATCTGCATACCATCCACTTACTATAAGGCTGAGCGAAGCCATGTTCCTGAAGCCATAATGAAGAATACTTAGGTATACTAAATCTATAACAAATAATGGTCGAAGCCACGATGAGATATAAAAAGCAGATTAAACGCATATATTGAAGGGACTGCTTTTTCTAAATAATTGTGTGAGCAGAGATTTGAGGAAGCGGTTGAGGAGTACGACATGGCAATCTCCCTAAATCCAAACAACCCCGACTACCACAACAACAAAGGCAACACTTTGATCTACCTGGAGAGATTTGGGGAAGCGGACAGTGAGTACGAAATCGCAATCAAACTAAATCCAAACAACCCCGACTACCACAACAACAAAGGCAAAACTCTGAGCGAACTGAAGAGATATGAGGAAGCGGCCAAAAAAGGCCGACCACGCGCGCGCTAGTCCGATGATGTCACCCGGCTGTTAACAGGGAGACAAATCACCCGTAGACTTGACAGAACTCGAGCGACTAGGCTCTTCTTCTCTTAACCACTACAACTGCGGATACCGCAGCGACTAGTCCTGCTGATGTTAGGTAGGGTGTTAGGATCTCAAGCTTGTTAGTTGGTAGGACGACTCCGCCCGGTCCGCCACAAAAAGCGAGCGCGTAGAATTCAAACCGGAAAAGCACAGTGATATCTGATCAGTAATATGAAAAAAGGGAGGAGCACGTGCTCCTCCTAAAGTTGCTTGCCAAGCGCGTTCGGACTGGGAGACGCACTCGATGTTGACCTGCAAAGACATATCAGCTATCTGTGTACTTCCAGAACTCCGATAGAGCTTCTATTCGGCTAGTCTGTTCCGTTCATTCGTGTTTCCAAGTGCTTTCTCGGCTTCACGCCGCTCATCTATCTTGAGTAGGAGATCAAATAGTGGTCCGTAAGAGATTCCAAACTCATAGCCGCAGACCTCGCACACAAGTCTTCCAATAATAATACCTTCTTTCTCGTCTACGCGCTCTGAGTACTCCACTCTACGGTTACAGCTGGGAACAGGACATACGGAGCCTGATTCAAGGAGTGCTGCATTAGCAATATGCTGGAAGAGAAGTATGAATTCTTCACTGCTTACGTAGTCTTGGATGCGCTTACGAATTTCCTGCTTACCGATAACGTCTTTGACGAGTTGTTCTGTCTGTTTTGTCGACAGATTCTGTTCGATTACCTTGGCGGTAGTCTCTTTGAGCAAGGATTGATCATCGTCCAGCCTGGCTAGAGTCTCAGCGTGTGTTGGCGTAATTGTGTCGTGCGACACATGTTTTTGCAACTCTAGTGGGATGGTTAAGAGACGCAGTCTCTGTGCTACTATGTCTCTGGTCAATCCTCGACCGAGCTGGTCAGCGATCTTTTCCTGTGTCCAGCCGAACCTTTCCTGGAGAGTCTTGAACCCTTTTGCTTCTTCGATAGCATTGAGATCCTTTCGCTGAAGATTCTCGATCAGTACATACTCGGCCATCTGCTCATCAGACAGCTCCTTTACTATAGCCATGATCTTCTTTATGCCCGCAAGCCTGCAAGCTCTGACACGTCTCTCTCCTACAGCGATCTCGTAACGATCACCTTTTGAACGTATTATTATTGGTTCAAGCATACCTTTCTCCTTGATAGACTTGCCAAGATCCCTCAACTCTGACTCGGGATATTCGATCCTAGCCTGGAAAGGATTAGGATCAAGCCCCCAAACATCGACTTCCCGAATATTATCAACAAACATATGAAATCACCTCCCTTGTTTTTTGAATATAGTTATACAGGTCCACCCCTACCCCATCTTACTGTTGGATCATGAAGAAGCAACATTCACACAAAGAACAGGTCGTCTATCAAGCAAGGAGGCAAATCCATTACGACAAGACAGTGACGAGAATATCTCGGGATAAAAGAGTCGTATTCTTAGACTCCGAGAAAGACGTTGTCTTCTTTGAAGTGAAAAGACCTTCAGAAACTTCAAAGAACCGTGAAAAATCAAGAAAAGGTTTTGGTAGGTTGGCTCATGTTCAGATTTCTCCACGCGGCAAAATAAACCTATACGTTGATGAGAGCATCCAAGAGAGCGAAATTGAACACGTTACGAAGGTGCTGAAAGATCTTATAGTCGATGAATCCGGCTCTGGAATTGAACTAAGCCCGATTAAGGCTCTAACTATCGAGGAAGAGACAACCCGGACTGGCTAAACAGAATAATTCTACAGTTTGAACTTCCTATAAAGTTCACTCCTAAGCAGCGCCAAATAATTATCTCAACCTTCAAAAAACAATTAGCGGGCACCCATTGACAGAAGGTGAGTCGCGCGCGCTAAGAAGTCCCGCTTCAGGGGGGGTCCAGACGCTGAGCCGGCTGCTTCAGCATATTCATGGAGATCCATATTTCAGGTCTTGAATACTTCGTGAATGTCCATGCATATTATGGTCTCAGTGTCTGTCACGCCAGGGATGTTTCTGATCTTGACGGCAGTTTGGACCGCGGCTGGAAGGTCTGGCGCCTCATGGATCACGACAAAGTCGTGACCGCCAAAAGTCAAGTATACACTTTTAACGCCGGGGAGTTTTGATATCTCTGCCACGGAGAGATATGCTTCCTTTTCTCTTGCAGCCTCAATGCTTGCGAAAACGATGAAAATCAATATAATCACCAGAGACGATTGGTCTTTCCTGCAAGCCTGTTATATATCCTTCGAAACGATGTGATCCTTGAGCAACTCGGATATGAGCCAGCCTTACGATGACAACTTCATTGCACAAACCTATGAGCAACTGAAGAGGCTGATTGAGCCTGAGTCGGTGGCTATAGTAGGCGCCTCGGACAAGATCAACAAGGTTGGCGGTGCGATAGCAAGAAACGCATTAAACAGCGGCTATCAAGGCAAGATCTACCTTGTCAATCCCAAACTGACCACGATTTTCGGGCAAAAATCATACACGACTGTCGACGAGATACCCGATGAGTTTGATCTGGCCGAGATAATCGTTCCATCTAACCTAGTTATTGAGACTCTAGAGCAAGTCTCGAGGAAAGGCGCCGCGGGCGCGATAGTAATCTCAGCAGGATTCGCCGAGAGCGGAAACAAGGAATTACAGGCGCAACTGGTCGACATCGCCAGAAAGAAGAAGATAAGGCTGCTCGGTCCAAACTGCTTTGGAATAGTAAATACCGACATAAATCTAGACCTTACGTTCACTTTCACTGGTGCCCTGAAGGGTCCGATCGCTTTTGTATCCCAAAGTGGTGCGATGTGTTGTGGAACACTGGATTGGGCCTACAATAGAGAGATAGGCTTCTCAAAATTCATAAACCTCGGAAACGAATCCGACATCAGCATCTCCGATATCCTAGCCTATTTGGCAATGGATCCTCAGACAAAGGTCATCGGCGCCTACATCGAGGGCATCAAAGACGGACGAAAACTGATAGATGTCGGAAAGCGGATCGCTAGAAAGAAGCCGATAGTGGTTCTGAAGGCTGGGTCCTCCGAGGCAGGAGCCAGAGCATCCCTATCGCACACAGGCTCGATCGCAGGCTCAGACGGCGTTGTCGATGTAGGCCTAAAGCAAGCTTGTATACTCAGGGTTCACGATGTTGAAGAGATATTCGATGCTGCAATCGCACTATCAAACCAGCCGTTGCCAAACGGAAAGAACATCGGAATCATAAGCAACGCGGGGGGACTGGGCGTGATGGTCTCAGACTGGTGCAGCAAGCTCGGCCTCCAAATTCCACTCTTGCCTGCCGAGACCCAAGACAAGATAAGAAACAATCTCCTTGCGATAGCCTCAACCTCAAACCCAGTAGACATGACCGGGGCGGCAGATTATGACTGCTACAAGAACGTGCTAGACACGATCCTGAGTGAGTCGATCATCGACTGTGCAATATGCATCTTCGTATCTCAGGGCATAGTGACCGCAGCCCAACCTGCACGTGCGGTCGCGGAGGTCACAGACAAGCACAGCAAACCCGTGCTTGCGTTCTGGATGGGAGAACGAAGCACGAAAGAGGGAATCGAGGTTCTCAGAAGAAAAGGGGTCCCAACCTATCCATCGCCTTCCAGAACTGCGAAGGCTGCGATGGCAATGCATTCCTACAGCATGATCAAGAAAGGGCTAAACGCTAACTAAGAAGTGGCAGGTCTCCTCCTTAGCGCGCGCTTCTTCTTGGCAATAGCAAAGAGACAATAACGCTTGCGTTGTGGTTCAATTTTGGTGAAAGACTCAAATTGAATCGATCAAGGTACCGATCTTTTGTCATCTTTTTGCTTATGGTTGCAATGCTCGTAGGGGTCGAGCTATTTGACGAACTTTACATTACCAAGATTCAACCGACGAAGATAGACTTGTTTCCTCTTTGGTTGCGAAATTGGGATCTTGTAAGCTTTGTCATGGTGAATGAACGTCTATCATGGCCTTCTCTAGATCTTGTTATGGTAGCTATCACTCACGTGGGCTCAACAGTTTTCATGTTGTTTGTATCGGTGCTTCTCTGGGTGGCAAAGAGGAGACGGGAATCTTTACTGTTGGCTGTCGGTATAGTCATAGGAGGTTTGATTCTTTTGCCCGTCAAAGTCGTGTTTCCGAGAGCGCGGCCATCGTTGGCCGTACAAGGAGCTAGAGCATTGGACATTGAGGGTGGAGGAAGTTTTCCAAGTGGACATGCAAAAAATGGTTTTACAACTGCCGTGATCCTTGGATCCAAGTGGAAGAGTCTGAAGGTACCACTCTACATACTGGCGTTTTTGATAGCCATAAGCAGAGTTTACGTGGGGGTGCACTGGCCTTTCGACGTAATAGTTGGATCTGCTGTGGGTTGGGTAATAGGTAAGCTAACAATGCGGTATGAAACTCAAATCACGGCAATCTTGAACAAGTTCCATGCATGAAAGCCTGGCGGAACTTGGACCCATTTCTTACTTGTATAGCCTGCGCGTGTATCCTTTGGTGTGAGGTATTAATTCTGAAATAGTACAAATTTCTGTTTTGGTGAGCCGCATATTGGGCAAACGTCTGGGGCTTCACCCTCTCCTGTGTTGCCGCACACACTACATACGTGGATCTTTTCAATGTTGATGTCTTTGCCTGAGTCGACTGCTCCTTTTGCCTCTTTGAACATGTTCACGTGTATTTTCTCGGCTTCCAATGCAAAGTGGAAAGACTGTTCTGCGTCTCCATTGTTTTCTTGAGTTGCTTTCTCCAGATAAGCAGGATACATCTGTGTTATCTCAAAGGTCTCTCCGTCAATTGCAATGTCCAAGTTCTTCGAAGTATCTCCGGGACCAAAGCCGGCCATGCCGTATGTCATAGCCGCCTCCTTCAAGTTCTTGAGGTTTTCGAAGTGATTGCGTGCATGCATCTGCTCTGCATAAGCTATCGCCTTGAAGAGTCTTGCGACATTATCGAGGTTTTCGTCAGCAGCTGTTGTCGAGAAGAGTGTATACCTTATGTTGGCTTGGCTCTCGCCTGAAAAGGCGTTTTTCAGGTTTTGCTCCGTCTTCTCCGCTAGCCAGGTCGGCGTAGAGCGTGGTACCCATGGTGAAGATATGTATTCAGCCACCGCTCCTGCAGCTGCTGCTATAGCTCCGATTCCCGCGAATTTGAGGAATTCTCTTTTCTCCAACCCGATTCAACACCTTTGCGTCAATAGTCCACGCGTTATGAGGTATTACTAGATAATTAAACTTAGCTGGTGAGCACACCACCACCAAAAATAGTTCGCTCTAACGATTCAAATCCTAAACGCCCTCACCAGGTGTGGCAAGGGGTACATCGCCCGCGCTCGCTTATTACCATAACACCTCTATAGGGCCTACGACGCATTTTTTAAGCAAATCAGTATTGATAGTGATTAGCGGGAGGTTTTCTGAGAATTGTTAAGAAAGATTCTTGTGCCGTTAGACGGCTCTGAACACTCGTATAAGACCTTGGACTTCGCCTTGGACTTGGCGAAGGGACAGCACGCGAAGATCTGTATCATGCATGTGACTGAAGAAGAGAAGTTTAGAGAATTTCTAAATGATGCGGAGATCAAGAAATTCTACAAGCTGGATGATATCAATGCTGCTATTGCTACCTATCCAGAGAGAGCGAGTGCAGACATCTTTAGAATCGCGGGTGACAAAGCCAAGTCTGATAAGATAGAATTCGAGACCGTTGCTGTTACTGGAGATCCTGCAGAAGAGATAGTATCGTATGCAAGAGATTTCGATTTAGTGATAATAGGAAGCACGGGTCTTGGAAAAACACGATTCCAGTTGGGTAGCGTAGCCGAGAAGGTCGCGCGTCACGCACTTTGCTCAGTAACTATAGTCAGATAGTCTATACTCATGACTGGAGAGGCCCATTCTTCTGAATTCTAGACAGTCATAACATAGCGCGCGCTATTGTCGGAAGTTGCTTATTCGAGTGTTAGTGCTATGTTGTATATGAGAGGTGACTAATGTATGGCAGGCAAGAGAAGTAGGGGAGCTAAGAAAGCGTGGACGGCTAGTAGAGAGAGGAAGGTGGCGAAAGCACGCGAGAAGAAGAAAGAACGCAAAGCCGCACTTTTCTGAGGGACACACCCCCTCCCGGTGAATGTCAATGGCCAACAGTATTTCCACTCATCTCCTAACATTGAACGACCCGTACGCTTCCACTGGCGGGATTTCGAAGCCAGTAATTTGAACCGTTGAGTCATGAATTTTGTGTGTGCTCACCAGCTAGGCCACACACAAAAAAGAGACACCTCATCTTCTGGTTCTACCTTCTTCAATAGTCAGGGGAAGAATCCCTCCAGCAAGAAATATTTGGACATGTTGACAGAAAGGTCCGTGGAGCTGAAGCATGTTTGAACATTGATGAGAACACTATTCTGATTACTGGCGGCGCCACAGGCATAGGGTTAGCCCTGGCTGAGAAGTTTGTTGGAGCAGGAAGTGAGGTGATAGTGTGCGGGCGCCGTAAGAGTCGACTGCGGGACGCAAAGCGCAAGCTACCGGCAATCCATATCAGGCAGTGCGACGTTTCCATCGAATCAGAGAGACAAGATTTACTCCACTGGGCAATAGCACACTTTCCACACCTTAACATGCTAGTCAACAATGCTGGAATTCAACGGCAGAGGGATTTCACGTCACCAACAGCAGCCAAGCCTACACTCGCCAAAAACGATGAAGTGATGATAAACCTCTGTGCACCCATACGCCTTTGCGCCCTATTCACACCCAAGCTCATGAGAAGGCAGAAAGCCGCAATCATAAACATCTCATCTGGACTAGCGTTTGTACCAATCGCCACGATGCCAATCTACTGCGCAACCAAGGCAGCCATCCACTCCTTCACGATCTCACTACGCCACCAACTCAAAGACACGTCGATCAGAGTGTTTGAGGCCGTCCCCCCAACCACCGACACCGAACTCGACCGCGGCTTCGCCGGCGAAAAGGAAGCCTACCGGGGAATCAGCTCCAAAGAAGTCGCAGCGGCAATAATAGAAGGAGTAAGGGCCGATAAGGAGGAGATAATCATAGGCGAAGCCCAAGAACTTTACAGATCAGCACAACACAACCCAGAAGCCATATTCAACCATCTAAACGGCTAGGTGTGTGCTTATTCCTTGGTGAGCGACGACGCACTAAATATCTGTCATTTTGGTATTTTAGTGTGATTATTATTAGCGCGCGCTGCGTATATCATCATTTTGAAAGAAGATTTTTCGAAGAAGATAACCACTCGATGTCGAGAACTTCCTTTTCTTGCGGATGAATGTAGGGCAATAATGTTCCACAGCTACTTCTCAAAGATCCATGATTGCGTAAACATACAATTTCTGCAAGGAGGGTATGAGAGATCTTGTCATAGAACTAGGGTATGCGAAAGACTTCAGATATTAGACGTAGAGTGTAGAACAGGCTACACAACGGATGCTCTTTTGTGCAAGGCTACTGAGGGAGACTTTCAGCATTGATCTAACGCATCAGCAATTAGAAAAGCGGAAGAGAATTTACAAACATCAAGAGAGAAAGTTTCCCTGTCTAGGGCTGATGTGTACTATCTCCCTTTCAGAAACTATCGACGGTTCGATCCGACCACGCCTTATCGTTAGGGTCAACCGACATTTATTTATTGGCGAGGCTAGTAGAGCGGTAAGGAGTACGCGATGGACGACAAGGCTCGAGGGTTCTGGATAGGGGTTACGGCAGGGGCTTTTGCGATCTTCCTCTCTTTTCTTCTCAGGATCCTATCGGGCGGATTGTTTGTTCCTGAACTTGCTGCACAAACCCTGTTCTCCATAACACCTGTGCAAATAGAGTCGCGAGCCGTGGAGGCGCTTGGCTCTGTTGCCAAGTATTCTGTGTTGATAGGCGCGATCTGTGTCAATCTTGCTATCTACGGCGTTCTTGGAGCGATTCTTCAAGGCTTACGACCCAGGTTTGCCGGAAAGGGATACGTGCCTAAAGCTCTAGGATTCTCGCTGCTCGCTTACTTGATTTTGCTGCTCGCATCGGTCACCTTTCTAGGGATAACCGAGATTTCGACCCAGTCTATCTCAATTCAGCTAGCGGCTCTCTATCTTCTCCCCGCCCAGTTGGTCTTCGGCTTCTCCCTAACCTACTTATCTGCCATGACATTCCACGAAGCGAGCGCTGTTCAAGAGGGAACACCTACAGCTTTGTCAGGGATGGGTTACAGAAGAAGGCTGCTTATCCGCGCGGCTGCCGCAGGCACAGTCGCGTCCATTATTCTCTTCTATGGACTTGATATCTTTTTCCCGTCAAGCCAGCAGACCCCAACATCGGAGGTTGTGAGGCCTCCGTCAGAAACTAAAGGTATTTTCGCGGATCCGATGCTAACTTCATTTGTTGCGTCAGAAGTGACTGCTAACGATCAATTCTACAGGGTGGACGTGAACCTCTCACCGCCGGCGATTGACGTTTATGCCTGGAAGCTTTCTCTACACGGTTTGGTCAACAACCCGCTGACTCTCAGCTACGCGGACTTGAAGTCGATGCAGGCGGTCGATCAGTACAACACGCTTGAGTGCGTAAGCAACGAAGTTGGAGGTGATCTGATCAGCAACGCCCTCTGGAAAGGAATCCGCTTGAAGGATTTGCTTGAGAAGGCGCAGGTTAAGTCTGGGGCGGTGTACGTGGTTTTCAGATGCGCCGACGACTACGATGTTGGAATCCCTATGGAGAGAGCGCTTCTTGATGACACCCTATTGGTGTACGAGATGAACGGCGTGCCTCTTCCACAGGAACACGGCCGGCCTCTGAGGGCTATTGTTCCCGGCCTATATGGCATGTTGAACGCGAAATGGGTAACGGACATTGAAATTGTCGACCAGGTTCATCAAGGCTTCTGGCAGAGGAGGGGCTGGAGCAACAACGCCGAGTACCATACTCAATCAACCATAGTCATCCCCGGAGATAGCCCGGTTAGAAGGAGGTTTGTGGAGCTGGGCTCCTCGAAAGTGCTGGCGGGCAGCATGGCGCCGATCGCCGGCATAGCTTTCGCAGGCAGTCGCGGAATAATGAAGGTTGAGGTTAGCACAGACGGTGGCACAACCTGGGAGACCGCCAGCCTCAAAGACCCTTTATCAGGATACACGTGGGTTTTCTGGGCAACCGAATGGAACCCCCCGACAAAAGGCGACTACCATATCATTGTACGAGCGACGGACAAGACGGGGAAAACCCAGACCGCCAATATCCAGAGCCCATTTCCAAGCGGCTCAACCGGGTATCACTTAGTAGACATAACCGTCGAGACCACCATCACACATTAGCAGCAGGGTTTGCCGATAAAGACGCGTTTGAATCCTTTCCCCTGACTCGCCGTTTAGACTCAAACTCGCGATCGCAGAATAATTTAATATCTGGCATCTGAAGCCTCCCTGTCCATTGGCTTATTCTTCTCGCTCTGATGAGCTCTGAGATGAGCAGGTACCACAAGCTAGCCAGTAGTCCCAAAGAGAAGACGCTATAGAGAGCATTGAAGAGGACGGAGAGTCCTTCAGCTTCCGTCTACCGGCGAAAAGAAACCAGGGTTTTTGCTAAAGATACCTGAGCATCAAGACTGAAGATGAAGTGAACAACGAAGAGCACAAGTTGAAAATCAGGAAGTGTTTGGGCTGTCAAGAGTCAAATTCGCCTACCAGCAGCTTCTGCTCACGGTGTGGATTCCCATTAGACATGAAAACGGCCATCCAACTACATGAAGAAGAATCGAAGATCTATAGCGTGATGGACAATCTCCTGGAGGATCCAGAGGTCAGAGAGCTTTTACTAGCCAAGCTGAAGGCTATGGCTACGTGAGCACAGTTATTACTGAATTCACGAGTCTGGTGATCGCTCTGATTTTAGAAAAGCATTCACGTCTTTGTGCAGGTTATTCTTTTCACGTACTTTACCCAGTCTTCACCGGGGAATGTGGGGACTACAAGTCTAGTTGGGTATCCATGTGCTTCACTTAACGGAGCATCACCGGCCTTCAAGGCAATCATATTATCGGGATTTGCTAGCTGACTTCCGCTAACGTCTATTTTGTAACCTGTGACGCTTTCAAACGTGAGGTGATCGATGCTCGTGGGCGCTCCTGCTAGGTCGAGAAGATATGTTAAGAGTATGCCTTCCCATGGGACGTCGGTATTCCATCCCGTGACACATGCGATGTTCACAGTCCTTTTGACGGCGGGCATACGACGTAGATCTTCTATGGTAAGTTGTAGAGGATTTGAAACGTCTCCATCGACTGTTAGCCGGTAATCTGCCAGATTTACCTCGGTTGGCCCGTCTCCATTCCATGTTACTTGAAACTCGAAAGGCTTTCCAGTGAACGTACTTGTTTCAGTTGGAATCGTTGTAGTTTCAGATGAGCCAGTCATGGTTCGGGATTGGACAGTCGTTTCCCCTGTTAGAATCTGACTTACTGTATTCTGTCTTCTCTCGTTCAGAAACCACCATGAACCCGTAACAATGGCAGCACCTATGAATGGAATTGAACGTAACAGCGCTCTTCTACTAAGCTTCATGAACTGCGCATCCCCAGACGATAGAGTAAGACTATGGCAAAGATAGTATTTGATTTCAAGTATACTCCAGTCATAACAACTGACACAAGGGTCCTACTTAACGTTGGGTTAGTCACAAATATTACTGACAATGGTCGGCATTAGTGGACAAACCCTTTCTCCCCCCAGAACGCGTACGCAGAGACCATACTCAAACAAAACATTCTGACGGGTCCTCCCCCTGTGTATGAAGCCGAGGAACGCTTCGGCTCGACGTGAGGATTAGGCCAAGGTAATTGTGTGTAGTCTAGATGGTGAGCATACACACTATTCCTCCCATGAGGGTTCAAATTACGACGCTCTCACCAAGGAACACACTACGCGCGCGCGTGCCTATTGTGCAGCGTGCTAAGTATCGGCTTCAGTCGGGCTCTTCGATTTCAGCGAGTAACCTCAACACTTTTCGCTCTACTTCGTTTCTTATCTCTCGAACCTTCTCCATCGGCTTTCCTTTCGGATCTTCTAGATCCCAATCCACTACATTCCTGACGCGCGCGCGTATTGCCGGGCAGACCTCTTCCACGCTGCAGCCCATCGATATGATTTGATCAACCACTTCCGCCATCTTTGGGCTCAGCAGCTTTGGCTTGTTTCCAGATATATCGATTCCTTTCTCTTTCATCACATCAACGACCAGAGGATTCACCCTTTCAGCCAATTTCACACCAGCGCTAGACGCAACTACCTTTCCCTTTCCATAGTGATTGGCGAAAGCCTCAGCCATTTGACTCCTCCCAGCGTTCTCGACACACACGAATAACAGTCGCTTCATACTTGCTCACCAACTATGGGCCAAACATACTCATCCAGGAACAAAGATAGAAGTTACTTGTATTGGCTGAAGAGGTGTCTTCCCACCTATCCACCTGGCTTTGAAGATTGAGACTCCATGTGACTGATCTGATATAACCGTCGCATTCGCTTCTCCATTAATCAATTTGAGTTGCACATTTTTTGATGAGTCCTTGAAGCGCATGCGACCCTCATTGTTTATTGAAAGTTCTACGGTGTCATCTCTGGTAGTATCGATCTTTCCCTCGTCGGTCACAGCGGCGACTCGAAGTGTTTTCTCAGTCGATCTCTCTATTCCCGGCAAGAATATTACCAAGCGCGTAGCTTCTGGTTGCTTTTTCTCTGCGGGTTCGTGCTTCGTTTTATCCATTTTGTGGATCCCCCTAAGGCGGCTTACAGTTGCAGGTGTTTATAATACAACTATTCTGGATTTGAATTTAGTGAGCGCTGGAGCCTAAGCGCGCGCGTTCTTCTTACTGATATCCTCGACCAAGTCAACGCTTCCGCGACATGTACTAGTAGGAGTGCAACAGGAACTGGGCTGCTTAGCGAGCTTGGCGTAACCTTCTCTAACGATTCTCTTTATTTTTCTATTTTTCATTTTTCTGTTTCTCCGAGTTCATTCTTTGATAATCGTTATGTTAGCGCGCGCTTGCTCATCATATTGTGAACTCTTTTCGGTTTGCTTATAGATTAACAGATTCCGCCCTTTCCGACTTTCTTGGTGGGCGGTAATTCGATTTTCATTTCAAGTTGTCTTCTTCTTCTGAGGGCTATCCACACTATTGTGAGCATTACCGGAATCTCAATGAGGGGACCCACTACTGTAGAGACTGCGACCATTGGCATAGATGCGAATGCAGTTAGCGCTATTGCAATGGCCAATTCAAAGTTTCTGCCCGTACAGTGGAATCCCATCGTGGTGGAATCTTCATAGTTGTAGCCTAAACGTCTAGTTGTGAAATAGACAAGGTTGAACAGCAGGAAGAAGAAAATGACCACAGGTATAGCCATCTGCCAAATGAGATTTGGATTATCTATTATTACTCCACCTTTCAGGGAAAACATAACAACCATAGTAAAAAGAAGCGCAAGCAACTGTATGACATTATAGTACGGTATCAACTCCTTGTTCAGCCATTCTTCGGATTTGCGTTTTATCACTTCTCTGCGAGTTATGACCCCAAATAGTAGTGGGAGGCCCAAGTATAGCAAAACACTCTGACCTATGGAGAATATGTCTATGGCTATGTATGTGCCCACTAGTAATGCGATATAGAGTGGGGTTGTGATAACTTGGATTATTGAGTTCCAAGCCATAAGCACTATTCCAAGCGGTCCGTTTCCTTTGGCAAGATCAGTCCAAACGAGGACCATGGCAATGCATGGAGCGACCCCCAGCAGGATCAATCCTGTCCAAAGGTACCTTGCAGCTTCGGATGTAATCAGACCGAAGTAAGGAAGGATTTTTTCAAAGAAAACGAATCCCAACGCGTAGAGCAAGAAGGGATTAATGGCATAGTTGAAGAACGCGATTATTCCAACCTGTCTCTTGCTCCTAATAGCCTCCTTAAGCTCCTCTAGCTCTATTTTTGTCATTGCTGGGTAAATCATCAGAAACAAACCAATTGGAATACCGATCTCAAGATGTTTACTGAATTCAGGTAGATATTTGCCCAGAGAAAGGCCAATAACAATACAGATTATTACCCACAAAGCCAGAAGCTTCTCAATCCATCCTAATCCAGTCTCTTTTTCCATCGGCACTCACTCGCTCTCAGAGACTAAACATCAGCTGGTCGTTCTTTCACGTTAGTAACATTCCTCTGCGACCTCTAGGCCCGTTGACAGTAAGATTTCAACTCTAGGATCAGCTAATTTATAGAAGACCCACTTTCCCTCACGACGACTAGAGACCAACCCGGCTCTCTCCAAAATTCCCAGATGATGGGAGGCGGTTGGTTGCGTCAACTCCAGTGCAGCCATGACCTCACAGGAGCAAAGTTCCTCCTTAGCTATGAGTCTAAGGATCTTCAGACGAGTTCTGTCGCCAAGCCCCGAAAAGACGTTCGCCACGTGCTTCAATCTCGACTCGTCCAGAGTCCGCAATATCCTTTTCAGTTGCAGGATGCGTTCGGTCGGTCTGCATGAACCTCTAAGGCCGGACTCCAAAAGCCGCTTTAGCCGGTTCTCCACTATTTCCATGGTCATCTGCTACCAGTCGCGCTCCAGATTAACGTTCTTAAATATATAATTCTTGCTGTACGACAATACTTTGAATTCGCACTAGTTTTAGCGCGCGCGTTTAGAACACAACAAGTCAGAGTGTAAACCTGAGTGATAGTAGTAAGGGCTCTCGAACACGAGAGATGTTTCTGAGCGAGACTCAGATGCGATTACAGGCTTCGATCAAGAAACTCAGAAAGAATCGATAGAAACTTTTGAGCAGGCTAACATCGTTTTGTTCTTCATGCCGCGATGTCTATCTCTTGAGATTTCGATAGACCTCCCATGGCCTATTTCTTGTTTTCATTCTTCTTTTCGGGCATCCCTTTTGGAAACAACAACCCCAGGAACTCTACATCTTTTTGACGACGCTTCTCCAACTCGTTTTCCTCTTTTCGTCTAATGGAGGCAATCTCCCTTATCTTTTCCAACTTTTCGGATTCTTCTTGAGGATAATTGGCCCAAGGTCTCTCCACTCTCCAAGTAATCTCTTGGCATATGGGCGCCTCAGGGTAGGCTCCAAGATCGTGTAAAGTGAAGGTTAGGATCGGTGTGGGGTTTTCCTGTATGCAGGCATCGATCACTTTCCTGACTGTTTCAGGATCGATCCTGATTCTTCTGTCGTCATCAGTTAATAGGCTCACCAATTGTATCTGTTTGCGGAACCTCTCTAAGGCTTCAAGTGAAACATTATAGAGGAATGGAGTCAGAGACACCGCCCCTATGATTTGCCTCTTATCATCAACACCATTCTTCATAAATGATTCAAAAGTCTGTCCGGGATGGTGGCCTGCCGACTCAACCCCGCACAACACTACATATCTAATGTTAGGGTTAGCGATGACATTGCAGATGATCTTCTCTATGCCTACGTTTTCTGTCTGAAGGAAGCCTGCTAAGGCCGCACCAGCCTCTATAGCAATTTTGGACAATTCTTTCAGAAAATCAGGCATCTTTTCGTAATCGGTGTGGAGTAGAATGATTATTGCGACAGGCGAATAGTCGTTTCCTCTAAGATAATTGCCATCCTCTGGAGGGTAGGCATCGAGAGGTTTAACTTTCCTGATTTTATTCAAACCATCTGACCTCTTGTCAGGTCATTTAGGATCTTGACGCAGTTCCATTTTACGCCCGGGATCCACATATTCAACAAAATGACTGTGGTGGTTTCTAAGGGTTGTTTCTACGATTACGGTAACATGATGGAAGAGTCTCAGTGCGTACACGTATTCAGGGATTTGGTATTTCTTAACCTCTTGCTCGTAGAGGCTCCTGCCGCGCGTGCTGAATGAATCTTACCTAGCCCTTAAGAAACTGGATCCTAACTTGGCAGATGCTGCCGTGAAGGAGATTTCGAGTAAGCCGGCATTATCGCTTACTAGGCCGGGGGATCTTAAGGCTGGGGAGGACTGGCAGGTCTTTAAGAAGAAGACTAGCCCCCAGTCAAAACGGATGCAAGAAAGCGCGCGCGGCGACGCTTCAGATCACCCAATATTCCAATGTTAGGAACATCTCGACTAGGGTTCTTCAAATATCTACATATTCGGACTAAGGGATAATCAGCATTTCGTTGATGGTCTGAGCGAAAACGTACGCGCTATCCGATCCAAGATGATTGGTCTTCAGGTATCACTATGGGACGACCGGAGTCTCGGCATTGAGATTCAGCGTAGACGATCGCAAGGTTGCTTGTGCGGTCTCGACTCTTTTCAGCTTTCTCTTGAAATCTTTTCGGCAACTGATTGATTATCGGCAGCATACCTGAGCCCTTGAAGTCTTGTCTTCTCACGAAGAATAGTAGGTATCCTCGTTTGACCTTGTTCTTCGGATCTGTGAGTCTATCAAAGTCTTTGTCGAAGTGTTCTAGCTCTAACCGCGTATTCCCTAGCACGCGCGCACGCTCACTAATCTCTATCTTGGGTATCTCTTGTCCACGGGCAGCAAGACATATAGCCTCAAATGTTTAACTACGCGCGCGCTTCAGTCTCAATCTGTAGAAAATTATGATTTTTCTGAATAATCAGAATACTTAATTAGCCGATGCGGAGAGTTTAGTGGAGAACAATCATGGTTGGAAAACACAGGGTTAGGCCTACTTGCATAGTAGAAAGTGGCAGAGTTGGCTGCTGCAAGGTGGAATCTGTTGTTAGCGTAGATGATAGAGGGCAGATGGTGCTTCCGAAGGACGTCAGAGAAAAGGCCGGAATCCACGTTGGAGATAAGCTGGGAGTCGTGAGTTGGGAGAAGCAGGGAAAAGTGTGCTGCATCTCTCTGGTTAAAGTTGAAGATATGGCAGCCATGGTGCGAGATATGCTTGGGCCTATGATGAAGGAGATATTACAGGAATAGAATTGGATGTGTTTAGGATGAAAGAGGATCAGATCAAGAAGGTTGTACGACAGAAATATGGAGAACTAGCTAGAACGGAGAGATCCTGTTGTGACGTCGCCAGCTGCTGCAGTCTTCCGGAGACGCTGAGCAAGAAGATAGGCTACACGGACGATGAGCTTAGGGCAGTCCCTGAAGGTGCAAATCTGGGATTGGGTTGTGGAAACCCTGTTGCCATCGCGTCGCTGAAAGAAGGAGAGACGGTTCTGGATCTTGGATCGGGAGCCGGGTTCGATTGTTTCCTCGCCGCAAACAAAGTTGGCAACAGGGGAAAAGTCATCGGCGTAGATATGACGCCTGAGATGATAGAAGGAGCTCGGCAAAATGCTGAGAAGGAAAACTATGAGAATGTGGAGTTCAGAATCGGAGAGATCGAGAACCTTCCTGCGGCTGACAACTCGATCGACGTGGTCATCTCAAATTGTGTCATCAATCTGTCAACTGACAAAAGGCGAGTCTTTGCAGAAGCATTCAGAGTGTTGAAGCCAAGAGGCAGATTCATTATCTCAGACATAGTCCTGACGAGAGAACTTCCCAGCGCCATAAAGGAGTCTATCGAGGCATACGTTGGCTGTGTTGCTGGAGCCATCAAGAAAGAAGAATACCTAAAGGCCATCCAACAAGCAGGGTTTCACAAAATACAGACCGTCGACGAGACACCTTTTCCCATTGGAGATATATCCAACGACCCGAACGCGAAGGAGATCATCAAGAAATCAGGACTGCAACGCGACGAGATAGAAGAACTCGCAAATTCAATTTTGAGCATAAAAGTCAGCGGAATCAAGCCAAAAGAGACAACATAACAAGCACACGCAGCGCGCGTGCTTAAGATTATATTTTGAAGAGGATAAGAATGCCCAAAGGTATCGTTATTTACTTCTCAAAGTCCGGCAACACGAAAAGAATGGCCGAACTAATTGCTGAAGGCATGAAGTTGGATGGTATTAGTGTCGTCGTTAAGCCAGTTGAAGAGACACAGGTTGAGGAGCTTTTGGATGTAGAGGTCGTGGTGATAGGATCTCCGACATACTACGGTACAATGGCTGGGGAGATAAAAGCATTCATTGACGAGAGCGTTAGACTCCATGGAAAACTGGAGGGCAAAGTTGGTGGGGCTTTTTCATCTTCAGGAAATATTGCGGGGGGCGGTGAGACGACGATCCTGACCATTTTGGATGCGTTATTGATCCATGGTATGGTGATACAGGGTTCTCCAGAAGATGGTCATTATGGACCGGTTGCTATTGGGAAACTCGATGATAGATGCAAGAAGTCGTGTGTCGAGTTCGGAAGGAGAATGGCTAGGCTTGTTAGAAGAGTAAGTAGACCCCCGGAAGCCTATTGAACGTGTGTGTATCCTTTGGTGCAGGCATCGTAATTCGGACCATTAGGTTTTAGTTTTTTTTTGTGCGTGCCATAGCTGGTGAGCACACACAATGGATTCCTAGACGTTATCGCGGTAATTCCAGATTTCTTCGAGGGCTTCAATGTAACCGGTATTTGTCTCTGGATAAAACTGTTCTACTGAATTCCATTTCCTGTCCTTCTGCGTTATTCTAAGCATGTTGTAGGCGTCTCTCATACTGACCTTCGATGTCGCCATGATAATCTCGGGTAGATGGTCTCTGATCCTGTTTTTATGCGTTATAAACTCGAAAGGAAGTCCATGACGTCTATATGGTGAGCACACACACACACACACACACACACACACACACACACACACACACACACACAAACGTTTCCTCTTGACTGTCAACGCTTGGCTGATTCCGAAGGTTTGCCTGTTTCCTATTTTCTTCGCATTTCCTGGTACCGAGTGTTCATCGACAATTCACTATGAGACATCGTGCATAATGGCAAGCTTATTTACGGCCCTCGCTGGCCTCCTCTTCCAGTATCATGTATGCTCGTGGTCCATCTGGCTCGTCGAGTATGAGAATGATGTCTTCGTATCCTATGAATGCGTCTATGATGTTTATTCCGTTACGGTAGAGCAGGTCAGTTATGTGCGCTGCGATTCCAGGAGATTTCTCAGCTTCCTCAGATAGACGTATCGTAATCTTCGCCGTTTTCATTCGAGGCTTTAGGGGGTATCGGCCTTTCAGTGCTGCCTTCAGCTTCTCATAATCGTTTGCGTCGGCTACGATCTTGATGGAGCTTACGAGCGGAAAGATATGTGGGCGTTCATTCAGTTCGGTAGATAATTCCGCGAGCGTCTTTAATTCGTTGATGAACGCTTCTCTCTTAGGGTTGATGGTTACGTCGACCACTCCGCTACTCAACGTCATCTTTGAATTTCTAAGTATGGACATGGTGGGTGGTAGCCGAAGCTTCGACTGTGCGTCCGAAAACCTCTTGATAATCACGACTATTGTGTTAACGTTCACGTTCCTTCCAGTGATCCGATCTACGGTAGGCTTGATTCTTGCAGCTAGGGCATGGTAGTTGATGAGTCCCATCCGAATGTGTTGGGAAACGGGATGGTTTCGCGTTAAGAGATCCACTACGACTTCGGATATCGTTGGTCTTACAATTTTCATGGCTCATGCCTGAATTGGTGAATGTTACAAACATATCTTTAAGTAACAAGACTTATAAGTCTGATGCATATATAACCGATACTAACTCATACTCAAGGTTAGTAGGTGAATGCAATGCAAGAAAATAAAATGTTCCCGACTTACGTGTTCGCCAAGGTTCAGCGTGACCGTGTGCCACAGGTGGTTGAGGAATTACGAAAGTACAGCGAGATAGAGTTCTCCGCACAAGTGACCGGTCGATACGATATTGTCATGCGAATAAAGACCAGTAACCCAGAACAACTATACAGCACAATTAACAAAATACGCAGCATCCATGGAGTGAACGCTACCAACACTTACACGGCAAATGATGGATTCGTTAACGGTCAGAAGCTTGACGCGCAGGGCGTTTGGGCATTCAGCCTATTATCAATCAACAAACCATTACCGGAAGTTTTACAGAAGCTGAAGAGGCTACCAGCCTTACACGACGCGTGGAGTTTCCCAGGTCAGTTCGATATCATCATGAGTTACAAGGCTCAGAACTATGAGCAGCTCATGAAAGCGACTGACGAACAGATCGCCCATACCGAGGGCATCTGGAGAAGCGAAACACTATTCGCGTACCAGCCTTACGTTAAGGCATAAACCGAAAGTAACCTGGGAGGCATACACTCCCAGTTTCCCCCGTTTTTCTATTTCAGAAATCAAAAAGAATAGAGAGGTGATAAAGTATGGTTGATGTGAAGAAAAGGATCGGAAAAACAGAGGAATACCTGGACTCAAAGATCATAGCGGGGTGCAAGGAGGCTGGTGCAACCATTGAAGAGTCCGAAAAAGTAGCGAAGGAAGTAAGTATGAAAGTGGAGAAGATGGCTGTTGTTGATGCGCAGAAACTGTCAGACATGGTAGTGGAATCACTTAGAAAAGTCAACAAAGCTGCAGCAGACGCGTTCCACAAATTCAGAGCGGGGCTCGCTATAAAGAAATATCTTGCTAATTATGCCTAACTTTGCATGTTATCAGTTGCTAAGTTGCTAATCAAACAAGACAATTTCAATCCAGCCACTAAAAATACGCCAACGCTGAACCCGTCAAAACCCAAAAAAGCCAAAAACCACTTCAACGTTTAAAGTTCAACGTCGAAAACAGAGGGTTCAACGTACCCCAGCAAACCCCCTCCTTACCTATATCCCCTGTCCCTTGGTGAGCACACACACACACACACACACACACACAAAGCTCGCTCTAACGGTTCAATTCCTGGTGCTCTCACCAGCTAAAGCACAGACACATGGAGAGACCCAGATCCGAAAGACCCTAAGCTGAGATCGACTTTATGTCGGTTGCTATACAATGTATTGCAGGGAGGTTTAGAGTCTGGAGTTCGTTAAGATCGCTGAGACTTCTGAGATTCCAGCTGGGAAAATGAAGATGAATTCGCAAAAGGAAATCTTGCTATCAAATGTGAAGGGTAACTACTACGCGATAGGAAGCATATGTACTCATGCTGGCGGAGACCTTTCGAAAGGTTCCTTAGATGGTAACATACTGACTTGTTCAAGGCACGGATGCAAATTCGATGTAACCACAGGAAAAGTCGTTTCAGGCCCCAAGATGCTCTTTCGGCGCCCAACGATCAAAGACGAACCATCTTATGAAGTGAGAATTAAAGGAAACGACATCCTGCGAAGAGCAGAATGATCCTTGCTGTCGGCAATATCTCCAAGGAGACCTAAACCCTAAGCTGATCAAAAATAGATTCTTCCTGTTAAGACTCTCCTGGCGTTTCAACTTCGCGAGCAGGTCTGGTCTGCGTTTGCATGGCCGCTCAATCTCAGGATGAGTTGCGAAGAGGCTACAGTAGTCAGTATAGCTGGTGAGCACACACAATCTATTCCTCCTCCTCATGTTGGGAGAAGAATCTCCCAAACCCTCTCTTTATTTTACGGATGGCTCGCTACGCTCGAAAACTCACAAAATTGTTACTTGTTGCTCCCCGTGAAAGTTCTCGCTCACTCTATAGCATCACGCTCTGCCTTTACCTTTTCGTATCTAGTACAACGTCGGACCTCTCTGGTTTACTTCGGATTGAAGACATTAGAAGTGCCTTAAGCTTAGTGACTTTGTCTCTCTGCTTCCAGACTACAATAACGGCAAATATCGCTACTACTGCGATGATGATTATCAGGATGTTTTGGCCAGAAAGAAATTCTGGAATTAGGCTTGTTTTCATAAACGTTCTCTCCTCGCTTTGAGAGGCCGTATATTCTTCGTTTCCAGCCCAAACTGCTTTCACAGTCCATTTGCCAGCTAGATCGGCAGTGTAGACATCTGTGAATGAACCATCTTTCAGCACGGTAGCATTCCTGTTTATTTGTTCTTCTTGTGGACCATAATATGTCAGAATTACTTCGGTTCCTTCTACAGTGGGTATGAGAGATCCTTTAACAGTGACCTTACCTAACAGGTCCTGAGAAATAGCTATGGTGGTGTTGCTCTCCAGCTTCGGCTTCTTTTCTACAATCAGCTGAATCGACAAGGCGTGAGTTTTGTCTCCCCCGGATGCGTTTAGCGCTACTGTGTAGCTACCTTCAGGCATCGATGCTAACGTGCTTATTGTTAGCCGGGATTTGAAAGGTGGCTTGCCTGATTGTACGGTTACTTCAGAAGATGCTCCACTTGGAAGTCCTGAAACAGTCAAGGTGACGGGGTTGTCGAAGGCTCCTATAGGTGTCACTTCCAGGTCTAGGCTGCTGTTCTCACCCTGATTTAACGACAGGCGGAGAGGAAGTGCTGACACGCTAAAGTCAGGCGGTTCCACCGAAAATGTTGTTGTGGCATATTCTACATGGGAGATTGTTGGGTTGCCTGTTGGAGGATAGCTTATAGCTTCTGCAGTCACGATTACAGAGTAATTCCCGTATACAGTTGTTATGCCAGTTGCAGTCAAGTTGCGCGTGTCTTCTGTCATGTATCCGAGAAGATAAGACACCTCCTTCTCGGGGGTGCGAACGACAATTGTGGCCTGTATGCTATCATAGTCGCGCTCAAGAATTTTGACACTTATGACAACGGGATCGCCCAAATTGTATACTGAACTATTAGTCGCAACTGAGACTGCATAGGATTTTGCTGGTGGGATATTCATAACACAGTACAGTAGTAGAAGGAGGATGCACCATTTCATAATCTTACCCGTCTCATTTCGCATAAGGATCGCGTCACTAGTTATTTTATGCCTATCAGATCTTTATTAGAATCCGTCCAATATCTAGGTTTGTCTTTTGGCGCCTTATTTTGTCTAGATCCGCTTCCAGCGCGCGCTGTTTGATCGTCAGGCAAGCCCTAGCTCTTGCTTTGTTCTTATGATGCGCATCAAGTCTCCCCGTGTTACGATGCCGATTAAACGTCCGTCTTTGACTATTAGGATCCTGCCGATGTTCTTGAGAGCCATCTTGTTGAGGGCATCCAACGCTGATGCGGTTGGTTCAAGCGTTACAGTACGTTCACATGGAACCATCGCTTCCTTAACAGTTGTCGTCTCCCATCTCTCTTTGGGAATCGAACGTGCACCTTGCATGGTAATTATTCCAAATAGCTTTCCGTCCTGGATGACTGGATAGCCTCCGTGACGGTGAACAAGAAAATAGTCGGCTACAAGCTGATGGACTGTGATGCTAGGGGGGACTGTAATCAGGTCTTTAGCCATTATTTCTTCAACAGTAACGCCTGATAATGCCTCATCAATGAGTGTCCGTTGCATACTCTCTTCTGCTCCGGATTTTATGAACCAGCCAATGAAGACCAACCATATCCCGCTGAGAAAGTTGCCGAAGATTACGGAGACCAATCCTAAGCCCATCATTAGATAGGACAAGTACTCACTGATGCGCGTAGCTGAAACTGTTGAGCGGTATAGACTTCTCGTTTTCTTCCAGATGCTTCCACGAAGAACTCTCCCACCATCAAGCGGGAAGGCGGGCAGTAGATTGAAAACACCAAGGACAGCATTTATCAATCCGCCATATCTCAGCGTTGCAGTCACTGCGATCGGCGCATGTATATCACCGGAGATTAGCGAAAGCACACCTAAGAATGCAGCTATAATAAAACTCATTAAGGGACCCGCGGCGGCCATACGAACCTCTGTCTTAGGATCAGCTGGTTCTTGAGTCATTTCCGATACGCCCCCAAAGAAGAAGAGGGTAATCCGCCTTATCGGAAGACCATACCTCTTGGCAACATACGAATGAGCTAGCTCGTGAATTAAGACCGATGCGAAAAGGATTACCGCTGAGGCTACACCTATGCTCCAATAAGTCACTGTGCCGAGACCGGGATATTCCAAAGGCATGTAACCAGTCGCTAACGACCAAGCAATAAGAAGAAAAACAAACCATAGCGTGTAATGTATCCTCACAGTGATCCCCATAATCTTTCCCAAGCTAACCGACACAGTCTCCTCCCCCAACAGAGGTAGATGCCATGAAAACTCAATAAGCTTTTGCTCAGTCGTGCAGAGCAAGATTAACAGGTAATAATAGGATGAATGTTCCTCCGACCAGAAGAAAGGTATTCTTGACGTTGATCAACTCTATCAATCTGCCAGCCAACAGGGGTCCGATGGTATAGCCCAGGTCTTTGAAGAATTTATCATACTGACTCGGATCCGTAACATGCCCCCTTCTCCCTAGGGGGATCCATACAAAATTCCCATGCCTCTTCGGATGTTAAATTCATAATTCCTGACATGCTCGTGAGTTCAGAAGTCGATCTCTTCAATTGTTCAGACCAATTAATTTCACCTTCGCGCGCGCTGACACGCACATAATTTCCATGCCAGCTGTGCTACCATTTGCATGAGCACTCGCAAGTCTTTAAGGGTAGGATTTCATAAGAAAGAGCCTAAGAGAAGCCTGATATTCGCAATATCTTCCCCAACCTAAAGGAAAGCGATTGGATGAAAAACAGAGAGTAAGTGGAAGGGGCCTATTTTCGATAAATGCATAATCTCTTCAGAGTATCATTACTAGGGCTCCTTGCATTATCAGGGGCCTTCTTGATTTATTCTTTCTCAGATTTATCGAACCATCAACCTCTGCAAACTCCGTTTTCAACAACTTCTAATCTCACTTCCCTGCAAACCGAGGCTTACTCAACTTCAACCTTTACTTATTTCACAAATTCTGATCTTGTTCCAGTTTATACGTACAGAGTGGTCAACGTCTATCCTCATGACCCAAACGCCTTCACAGAAGGCTTGGTTTACGAGAATGGCTTTTTGTATGAAGGAACTGGGCTTAATGGACGCTCCTCTCTGCGCAGAGTGGAATTGGAGACAGGAAAGATTCTGCAGATTCGTACGTTGCCAGACCAATTTTTCGGCGAGGGCGTAACCATTTATGGAAACAAGATCATCCAGTTGACATGGCAATCCCATGTCGGTTTTGTCTACGATAAAGATAGCTTTGAGTTGCTACAGAATTTCAGCTATCCATTTGAGGGCTGGGGCATGACACATGATGAAAGGCATTTGATCGTAAGCGACGGTACATCGACACTTCATTTCCTAGATCCTCTAAGCTTTGAGGAGATAGGTCAGGTTAAAGTATATGACAATGCTGGGCCTGTGACCAACCTCAACGGACTGGAATACGTCAAAGGGGAGATATACGCTAATGTCTGGCTAACCAACTTCATCGCTAGGATTAATCCTCAGACAGGTCAAGTGATCGGATGGATAAATCTTCAAGGACTTTTAGGAGCGCACAGTCAGCCTGTCGCTGAACTTAACGGTATCGCTTATGACGCTGAAAATGATCGGTTGTTTGTAACCGGAAAATTGTGGCCTAGCATATACGAGATCAAACTGATCAGGCAAACCACTTAACGTCAAGTTAATCAGAAGATTCAATACCGCTGTCTCATGTAGTATTAAACGCGCTTAATAGAATCCATTGTGTCATTACTGCGCGATTCGACGGCTAGGAATGCCCGCGTGTGTTGAATCCTTGCGTTACCTCGGGACTGTATCCCTGTGAGTTCACTGTCGACACGGTCGCGCGCGCTAACATGGCAGTAGCATTCTTCGGTGACTATTAACCCGCCATCCAATTGTTTGATGAATCACTGTTTTGGTTTCTGACGATATCTAACTTCCACTCACCATTATCAGCGCGTGCTACTCGGCAGTGTCGCTGTTTTCGTCACTTTCACCGTCAACTAATCCGTCAACATCGTCATCGTCGTCACCATCTGCTCACAAGAAATCATGCAGCGCATAATACAAAAAAATTTTTTTTTTGCTAATTATTGTTTGACGACGATAGTGACGACTTTCTTGACGACTAAAATGGCGAAAACGACCACAAGTTATCTCAGGAAGTCCAGGCCTGAGCGAAGGCTTTCAGGGCATCAAGCTCCCAGCCTTTCTGGTTAGGAGCAAACGATAAGCCCGCGCGCGCTACAGACTTCAACAAGTGTCTAGGGAAGAGATATCCCGAGGAAATGAGCATCACAATCAGAACAAACGCTCAGGAGCTGTACAAACCTACGAACGTTGCAGACTCAGAAGTGCAGCCTGAGGGCTACTACCCATATCAGAAACGGGAGAAGTATGGTTTGCTTGCTCAGAAGTTTGAGAAAGAAGGCAATGCGGAGAAGTTGGAACAGACCAAGTCAGAGTTTTACCTGCTCAATAGTGGGTTGGGCAGGAGAGGTGACGACCGTAATCTTTGGGGATGGTGCATGTGCAACCTGAACCAACCATTTCGAGGTTGGAGAAGAGACGACGTGCCATACTACCAACAGCGGCTGAACGAGAGCAAAGATCCGATGGAACTCGCGCGGTATGCCTATGTTGTCTGGTGCTTCGCTCGGGAGGTCAAGTACATTGAAGAAGCGACAAGATATTTCCTAGAAGCAGCGAAACTTTACGTTAACAAGAGTTGGTATCTAGATGAATACGAAACGACCGCGTTCTGTTTCGAATTCGCTGCTCGACTGTCACTGTCGCTTAGCCTAAAACCACCCCTCGACACACTAGCGATTCTCAAGACTATCCGGGAGACGATTGACAAATCGATTTCTGCCGGTGTCAATGGAAGAGGTACGAGCGATTTTATCGAAGTCCTTGCAAGTCTGGCCAAGGATATTCACACGAACAAAGACCTCAGAGAGAATGCAACAGTCCGGGAAATTTACACAAAAACCCTTCAGAACGCTACAACTCTTGCAGGCAAGTGGCAATCTAAGGGCCAGAGACACTGGCAACGGAGCTACCTGGAGGATGGTGTTCTCCTCACTAAGTTGACGGATTCAGCAGGGGCACGTGGACTGAGAATCGCTGTTGCCGAATCCTTTGTTGACGAAGCAGACAGCAGAGGAGCATCAAGCAAGATCGCTGAGTCGATTTTTCTGGAGGACGCCCTAAGAATCTACTCCGAGCTAGGAATGAGTGGCAAAGTCGAAGAATTGACCGGGAGAATTCGTGAATGCCATCAAGAAGCCGAGAAGCGAGGGGAGTTCCGCGAGATTAGTGTATCAACAGGCATTCGCGTCGATGAGGTTGCGGAGGATATCAGACGTGGATTGATGGACAAGTCTGCTAGTGAGATTCTACAACAAGTTTCGGTGGACGGATCACTGATTCCTAAGATGACGAAAGTCCAAGAAACTGTTAAACAGATGAGAGAGAACGCACCCCTTACCTTCTTGATTCCAATTACCGTCAGTCACAGAGACTTACCAACCCACACTTTGACGCAGGAAAATGAAATACTCGAATACAAAACATCTGAGCAGTTCAATATTCAATCACAGGTCTTTGAAATGATATTTGCCAATCTCATGAGTCGACTTTATGGATCGAAACTAGATGACAAAGCGTTCACCGATTTCCTACGGCAATCGAAGAACATATCCGACAACGGCCAAGAGATAATTAGGATAGGACTGGAAAGGCATTTTGCGAACGACTACGTTAGTTCGGTCCATGTACTCACTCCGCAAGTCGAGGAAACATTGAGGAAGATTCTGGTAGATCGGAAGCTAGCAGCGGCAAAGGTAGGAGTCGGTGTTGATCTGTTGCAGGAGAAGTTGCTTGCAGGACTGCTTGCGGAGGCTAGGGCTAATGGAGCATTGAACGATGATCTGGTTGACTATCTGGAGATTAGACTAACGCAGAGATTTGCAAACATAAGGAACAAAGTTTGTCACGGGTGGATGGAACCCAAAGAGTTCAAAGACTCATTGTCGTGGGCACTCATAGGTATGATTCTGAGGCTTAGCGTGGTGACGTAGCCCCCTGTGTGTGCGCACGCATCGAAACCTGAAGTTAAGACTGTTTTCAGACCTGCTGCCCCTGATGAAGCCTGCTGTGTTGCATGACTAGACATTTTTGTTTATGGATGTAGGTTTGAGTTTTCGGTTTATTGACGTGGAAGTGGTTGGATGATCTATATTGCCTGTGAGAGAACTATTCCACGATTGTGATTGGCTGCTAGAGATTGGAGACGCATCAATGAGGGTCTCGTGAAGCGTGGGGAGATCCTGCTTGACCCACGCATCCTTGACAGGTGGAACATTGAGCTTGAAAAGATGAATACTGGGAAGGAAGGTGGACAATACGTCTACCCTGAGATCTTCATCAGGCTTCTAGGCTACATGCACCTGCTATTCCACCTACCCTACAGGCAGACAGAAGGATTCCTCAAAGCCCTGAGAAGATTCGACTCAAGGATCCATGTGCCTGACTATTCAACCATAGATAGACGCGTGAACAGGTTAGATGTGAAGCTGGATGAGAAAGATTATGGCGACGACATAGTCCTGGCGGTGGACGCATCAGGCATCAAGGTGGCTAACCGCGGCGAATGGATACGCCATAAATGGAAGGTGAGACGCGGATACCTCAAGATCCATATCGCCGTTGATGTAAAGCGGAAGAAGATACTCGCCTTGAAGGTGACGGATGAGAAGACAGGTGACGGAGGGATGCTCCAGCCGCTTGTTGATGAAGCCTCCAAGAAAGGTAAGGTCGCCAAGGCAATTGGTGACGGAGCATACGATATGAAAAGCAACTTCCGCTATCTCAACGCAAAAGGGATTGAGCCAGCCATCAAGGTGCGCAAGAACACATCCAGCAGGGCCGGAGGATGCATGCCCAGAAAGCTCGTAGCCCAAGAATACCTCAAAGACCCTGAAGCCTGGAAACACAATCATGGCTACGGGTATAGATGGATGGCTGAATCAGCCTTCTCATCGCTGAAGCGAACCTTCGGAGAATACGTCTCAGCCAAAACGATGCAAAACATGGCACAGGAGATGATGATCAAAGCCTCACTATACAACATGCTGATAGAAACAACCACAGCAACACACGGCTAGACGAAACCTGAAGACAGCCAACAAAAGCGAAAAACATCACTGAAACCTAGTCGCGCAACACAGCAATGAAGCCAAAACCGTCTTAATCGACTTCGGTATGACCTTCCAGGAACCTAAAAAGGGAAGCTGGCACGTTAGAAGAACTTGCTTACGCGCGCACATTCGCTCATCAGTAGAGCGCGCGCGCTCAAACCTTCAGCCTGCACTTTCTCAGACTCAGGAAATATATTGGGCAGAGGAGTGCAGCGAGTGGGATTCTTGCGTCTAGGATACTGCTTTGATAATCCATGCATCTGCACCACCTTCTCGTAATAGCCGCGCTAAAAAATCTGTACCACTCGTAGGATTATAATCCGGGAGTGGCACCGAGTAAGTAGCCGATTAGGAAGCCAGCGATCCCGGCGGCTAAACCGATTGCCGCCATTTCTAGACCGTTTTTCCAGAGTGATCCCATGGTGGCTTTAGCTCCAAACCATCCGATTAGGAACAGGGCCGTGCCACTGATAATGACGGAGCTGAAGGTTCCGGCCATGACATTGTGTCCAATGAACAGGAACGGTAGGATAGGGACAGAGGATCCCATCAACGTTGATGTTAGGACAGTTAGGAAGCTTCTTCGAGCTTCATGCTCTCCAACCGGGGCAAGCTCAAGCTCGTATGACATCATTAATTCTAACATAGCTTTTGGGTTTGTGGCGAGCAGACGCATCAGCTCCTCAAGTTCTTCCCCCTTGTAGTTCCATCCTTTCAGTATTTCTAGCACTTCGTGTTGCTCTTGGTCAGGAACATCTCGCATTTCGCCCTTCTCGCGTTCCACTTCTCTCAAGTACAAACGGCGCCTTGAGGCGGTTGACGTGTACGCGACCGCACCCATCGATATCGATTCCGCTCCTAATGCAGCCAGAGTTGCGACGAAGATCAACCGGAGATTCTGAGTAGCCGCAGACATTCCTAAAATGATACCAAGAACGTTCACAAGACCGTCTTGACTTCCTAAGATGAAATCGGAAAGAAATGTGCGTCGCGCGTGATGCTCACTCTCGATTTTCTCTTCACTGTACACTTCCATTGATTTCAAAGGTCGCTATCACGCTGGACAATTGCTTGTTGTTACAATTGAATGACACAATCTACTTTTAGATTTTGGCTTCCACGTCTTGGAAATCTACTGCACAACACGGCTACAGAAAATCGAAAAACGCTTTGAGAGATTTGGATATACTTGGCCTAATCAATAAAGATAGATAACATGTCAATGCTTCCAGCAAATCTCAAGACAAGTCAGATGGCGACTTCTTAGGCTAGTGCATGCTTCTGGCGCCGCGGCTAAGGTAGCTACGGTGGCGAAGGAGCTTCATACGGATTACGCGCGCGTAGATTCCTTATGCGGAAAGCTCCAATATTTTTCTTACCACGTCAATGCTTGCAATTACTCCTAGGAGTTTCCCCTTATTATCCGTCACGAAGACGTGGTCTTCGTCACGCTCAATCATAGAATCGGCAACTTTCTCCAGACTAGTCTCTTCATAGACGGTTAAAGGCTTATGAGTCAAGATTTCTGAAATATCTTTCTCATAATGCATCTTTCTTATGTGTCCGAGATCTTCTAGAGTCACATATCCAACAACGTCATATTCTTGATCTATAACGGGTAAGACTCTGAAGTGTGTCGTACTGAACTTCCCTAAGGCATCTTTAACGTTCATTCCCAAGTTTAGAGCTAAGACATTCTTTGTCATAAAGTCCTTTGCCATAGTGGTACGCAAGCGTTCTGGAATCGATTTCTTCGCGTCGACGTAGAACCTTTGAAGGGCAAGCTCTTCATACTTCAGTTTTGTATCAAGTTGAAGGGGATAGAACGAAGACTTTCCCGACACCAAGTAACTTACACTGCTAGCAAGCAGGGCAGGTATGGCATAACCGCCCCCCAATGTTTCAACTATGAAAGCGACGGGCGTAAGAAGCATCTTGTGCGTTCCAGCCAGTAAAGCAGCTATAGCTATCGCAATAAAGAGCTCCTGCGAGGGTGTCCCTGAAATAGTGGAGAAAAGGTAACCAATGCCTGCACCAATAACTATTGTTGGGAAAAAGAGCCCCCCACCACCACCGAAATTCAAGGTTACACAGGTTGCAAAAGTCCTTACTAGAATCAGAATGACTAAAAAGGTCAATGTCATGGCTTCCCCATAGACGAGAGCGTCGACAAAATTCAGGCCTACACCAATGCTGAAAAGAGAGAAATATCCTGCTGCCCCCAACATGATGCTACCCAAAGCGATCATTCCGTAACTTCCAGCTTTCTTTCTAATCTCCGATCCAAATCTTCCGAATAGATTGAAAGTCTTGACGAAAAATAGGGCATAGACGCCGCATAGCAGCCCCAAGAGTAGAGACAAAAGAATATTGTCTAAAGATAGTTGAACATTCTCTACAATCTTGAAAATCCTCTCACTACCCAGAATTGTCACTGCGACAAGATAAGACACAATTGAGGCGATGGAAGCATCGATAAATGTCTCCCTTTCAAATCCTCGTTTATAAGGGATTTCCAACGCGAAAAGTATTCCGGTCAGGGGAGTTCTAAACGTCGCGGACAGACCAGCAGCAGCACCAGAGATAAATATGCTTCGCATGAAACTTGTTTTGACTTTGAACTTTTTTGAGATTCCCGAGGCTACGCCCCCACCGAGAAGCAAGCTGGGACCCTCTGGTCCAGCGCTTCCTCCGAATCCTAGGGTAAACATGGACGCTAAGGGCTTGATCAATGCGTCGCGAAAACTCACATCGCCATTTCTAAGGTGGAAAACCTCTAGGACAGTATGAGTTCCACTCCCTGTGATCTTTGTTTCTGCGAAAAGTCTGACTAGTAAGTAAGACAAACCCAAGGCTAGAAAGGCAGAAACAAAAACGAAGGGTCTATAGTACTCTATGATTCTGGTGATCTCTGACCATAAGGTCAGGTATACCAGATAGAAAGCACAAGTCAGGATGCCCGCAGCGACACCTACAACACTAACCAGCACATGATAAAATATCGGATTATCTTTCGCTAAGTCAAACATCGCTGACTTCTCTTTAAAGGGTGAAGCGCGCGTTGAAGATGCCTATCATGCCTCTTAGCGAGATAGAGCTTAAAGTTTCTGCACCGGCATAACTTAGGAACACGCGAAGCCTACACTAATAACGCGCGCACTAGACCTTGGAGGGAAGAGATACGATAAGTTTTGTCCTCAGATAGTCTCTGTAAACGAAGATGAACATGTAAACATAACAGTAAGGAACTTGGATGCAGCACCATTCATACTAACCGTCGATAACGCGCGCGTTATCGCGGTCAGGCAGCAAACACCTATATTCGTAGATGCGCAATAATGATAAGTATCAAAATTGCATGTCAAGATAGGCAATATAATCATACAAGAAATACGCCTCAACTACGTTACCAATCTAGGGATGGGCTTTCCAGGTTTTGAGTTCAAGGGACATGCTTTGGAAGATACAGGCCGGAGAATAGTCAACGGCTTAGACGCTATAAGGCAGGAAGGAGTGCCTGTCGACTGTGAGGCTAGAACAAAAGAGGGACATCTCCTAGCGGATCTTGGAAAGCTAGAGAATTTTGAATACAAAGCGTCAGACACAGCGCCTGTCCGATACAGCTTCAGCGGAAGGGTATCATTCCCTAAAGTCTAGACAATACTACGACTCGTTTTTGGTTCTCTGGAGCGATAATCGGTCTGAATTTGCTTTCACGCGTGCGCTATTCAGATGACATGGTGGTCAACGGGGCGCGGGGGTCGCGCTCTAATAGCCATGTAGAAAGTGAATTCTTTGGATTCGGTAAGATTCCTCTTATATCTCGCATGCTAGAGGTTTGTTCAGAAGTCATGAATCGAGAGGATGGCTCATGTCACACGCAAAACCACCAATCGCAGAGGGCATAGATGATAGAGTCAAGCTGATAAAGAAAGCAATAAAGAAGAGGTGTAGTACATTAAATGTTAAGAGTGAGAAACAGCACATCATAATTACAGGAGCCTCAGATAAACTAACAAGAAAGGAAAGAATTGCTCTGCGTGAGCTGGGCATCGCACATTCCACTTTTCATGCTAAAGTTTACAAAGAAAGCGATGAATATCAAAACTTGCTCAAGCACTTGGCTGAACTCGGATTAACATCGGCTGAGGATTATTAAGGCCGAAAACTTTTGTGGCCTCATGCGCCGATATAATGCGAGTAACGCACGCTCCACCGTACTAGCATCGATTTAGAACGTAAAGCAGATGGAGAGAAATGGGATAGCATCAGGAATAAGAGATTTTAAATTGAAGACGACACTAAACCTTTTTGATGCCACTGCGTTGGCTATCGGCGCAATGATAGGCGCTGGTGTATTCGTTATCTCAGGGGTTGCCGCCGGATTAGCCGGACCAGCGATTACAATATCCATAATCATTGCAGGTATTGTCTCCTTCACAGCCTACAGCTATGCTAGACTCAGCTCCATATTCCCAGAAGAAGGCAGCATCTATATTTACCCTTAACAAAACGATCTCCCCCCTTGCTGGGTTCGTAACAGGTTGGTTATGGATATTTGAGAGTCTAGTCGTAGGGGCTACGGTCAGCATAGGGTTGGCCAGCTATGTGATCGCTTTATTCCCCATGATCGCATTAGTTATAGCGCGTGCTAACGAAATCAGCACTTTAATGAAACGCGATCAGAAACACGAGGCACATTCTATTATCTGACTTTAGTGAGCAGCAGTGAAACGATAACTGCAATTACGATAACTGTGACTGTCTGGAGCAACGTTATCTTCCAGTTTAGTCTAGCTTTCTTTGAACGATAACGTACAAGAAAGATACCCACGACAGCCCCAACGATGCCAAGCGACACGATGATACCAAGCGGTGGAGGTAAAACCAGATAGACGGTGAGGGGGGTAATTCCTGTGAGAAATGTCGTGATGCTACAGGTTACAGCTCCGGAGATATTGGAATTAGTCACCTCCCGATGTAGAATACTGAACAAACGTTTGACCAGGATGAGCGAACGTTCTCGCTCCTTCTTATCCGGAATGTCGCTAAGACTGTAGTTCATCAATGTCTGTAAGGTCATGATGTCTGCTAGGTCAGCTGTCATTCCGCCAAGTAGAAAACTGGAGAAGTTTGTTATGGCAACGACTGCTGTAGTGAGTAAACCCGTGAAGCTAGTTGCGCTGACTGTTAAACCAGCCGTGAAGGATGAAAGGATGACGACTAGCGCTGTTATGGAACCGTCAGCGAGTCCTGCGACAACCTCGAGGATAGGTTCTCGCTTTAGCAGCAGGCTTCGCCATTGCCCGGCCAGATGAGTGCCCTGCTCTGTTAGTTGAACCATCTCACCGTCTATGGTGATGAGCCGCTCGGAAGCCAGCTCATCTAGAGCCTTGTCTAGATCACGCATCTCAACTCGAACAAAACGGGCGTACCTTCTGTCGATACGGTCCTTCAAGACGGTCTTCTGTACCGGCCTTCCTATTCTCATTCTCAGCAGAACAATTACTCTTATGACGTCCGAAAGTTCCTGTATTTCGAAAGACAACTGATCCCTATCACTTCACTTCTGCCTATCTTCAGGCGTTACCGCTTTCGGCCCCCTGCGCGCTTTTTCTCTGGGTTCCATTCCGATGTATTTGTCCAGATATGCGTGGAAGAAGAACCGAACTGCAAATACTCCAGCGCGCCTATGTGAAGACCTCTCTTCTATCTTTCTCTCCTGGATGAGTATGTTTGGCATGCGCCTATTCGTTCACGGGTGGTGCATTATGGCTTCGCATCCAGGCTCCCCTCAATCGCGCTAACGTCCACCTTAAGGGACAGCGCTTTCACGAGGAGGTTTCTCTAGGCCTGACAATAACATAATTATCCATTCATCAATAATTATCTTTCTACCAGCTACCTCAAGATTGTTGCATGAATTGAGCCACTCAGATCCAATCCATAAATGCAGGCGCTCATAGAATGGCATGAACGCCTCCTCTGCAAAAACACTTCCCATATCATCGCGCTAAGTTGGCGTGGCGCATCAGCCCAATCATCCGCTTATCCCCGGCGAGAGGAGAGATCCGATGATCGACATGCATCTCGACACATACTTCAACTTGGCCTCAAGCGGCGTCGTTGTTGGTTCGGAACTGCTTCTGAAGAGAGGTCAAATGGAGGTTTACCGACGCGAATCTGAAGGCATCTATAAGAAACAGAAAGAAGAACCTAATCTGCATGACTAGATGAAAGCGAAAGGTTTCGATATCATAAACATCAGCACCTTGGAACAAATGTTGTATGCGTCGAATTTCCTCTGCATAAGGGATGGCAGCATACTCGCTGTCGAAGTTGAACGAATCGTAAAAGATGTCCTTACAAACCTTGCATCGAGCGCGAGCAATGACTCTGTCAGATACGGCAGACTACTAGACCAAGCCAAGAAAGATTATGAAGACCTCAAACGTGAAGGAGGCTTCTTCCCGCATAAGAAGGATATTTACGAGCAAGGCATCAACGCCTACCCATCGATCATCAGGAACCTAACCGGTGGCTACGGCGGAACACACTGCACGACATGCACTTTGAGAAGAGGCTAGTCCCCTCGTTCATGATGATTAGGATTCATTCTTTATCAGAAAACGAGGTCGGTTTAGATACTCTCTCGTACGAATAGATATTGATGCGTTTGGTTCCTTTGTGTCCGTCCTGCGGTGAAGAGGCTCCGAAGGGTCTCTGTCAGTATTGTGGTCGATGCTCAAAGTGCTGTAACGACGACAGAGGCATATGCCATGACTGATGAAGAAGATGCAAAAAAGGCTACGGTTAGCGAACTCTTTCGCAAATTGTCGTCAAGCGAAGGTGGACTTTCGGTCGCCGAGGCAAAAAAGCGAATTCAAGAGAACGGGTACAATGAGATTCCCGAGAAGAAGACTAACCCTCTTCTCAAATTCTTGAAATATTTCTGGGGACCGATCCCCTGGATGATTGAGGTTGCAGTCATCCTCTCTGCGTATATTCGTCACTGGGAGGACGTCTGGGTCATCACGGCGTTGCTACTGTTGAATGCTGTGGTCGGGTTTTGGCAGGAGAAGAAAGCGGACAATGCGATAGAGCTGTTGAAGCAAAAGTTGGCCCTGAAAGCACGGGTTCTACGCGACGGCAATTGGCAAGAAGTGTCCGCGCGAGAACTCGTACCGGGCGACGTAATCCGAATTCGTCTCGGAGACATCGTTCCAGCCGACGCTAAGCTAGTGAAGGGCGATTATCTGCAAGTAGACGAATCCGCGCTGACCGGAGAATCTCTGCCAGTGGAGAAGATGACTTCCGATGTTACGTATGCTGGTTCGATTGTTCGGCAGGGAGAAATGGATGCGTTAGTAGCTGCCACGGGCGCAAATAGCTACTTTGGCAAGACTGCTAAACTCGTCGAAGCAGCTCAAGAACACAGTCACTTCCAGAAGGCCGTTATCAAGATTGGAGATTTCCTGATCCTTCTCGCAGTCTCACTGGTCGCAGTTATTTTTCTCGTAGCGCTCTTCCGGCATGAGAGCATACCGGAGACCCTTCAATTTACACTCGTCCTCATAGTAGCCGCGATCCCGGTCGCATTGCCAGCGGTACTAACCGTCACAATGGCGGTGGGGGCAACCGCCCTAGCTAAGAAGGAAGCGATTGTGAGCAAGCTGGTTGCAATAGAAGAAATGGCTGGCATGGATGTCCTCTGCGCCGACAAGACCGGCACAATAACCAAAAATGAGCTTTCCGTAGCCGAGGTCAATGCCTTCCACGCATTCACCGAGGACGATGTACTCGTTTTCGGTTCGCTTGCATCAAGGAAGGAAGATCAGGATCCGATAGATAATGCGGTGATAAGCAAGGCGCAGACAACCACAGGAGCCGCAGCACGTCTAAGCTCATTTAAAGTGACTGCATTTCATCCATTCGACCCCGTGGCAAAGCGCACAGAAGCCACCGTAGAGGATACGCAAGGGAACGAATTCAAGGTCTCAAAAGGTGCTCCCCAAGTCATCATGTCACTGGTAGCCAACAAAGAGCCGATTGAGGCTACGGTCGACGAGAAGGTCAATTCACTTGCGACAAAGGGCTACCGAACTCTAGGCGTGGCTCGAACTGATTCCAAAGGAAACTGGCAGTTTGCGGGCTTAATTCCGCTTTACGACCCCCCCAGAGAAGACTCCGCTGTTACAATCAGGACGGCTCAATTCATGGGCGTGCGCGTCATGATGGTCACGGGCGACCATCTGGCAATAGCGAAGGAAATCGCGTCAGAGATGAAGTTGGGGGATAACATTGTTTTAGCCTCAGCCTTCGTCGGTAAACCAGACAGAGAGGCGGAGCGAAGTGTTGAGAACGCCGACGGCTTCGCACAAGTCTTCCCAGAACACAAGTACCGCATCGTCGAGCTATTACAGCACAAGGGTCACATCGTTGGAATGACGGGTGACGGCGTGAACGACGCGCCAGCCCTTAAAGAGGCTGACTGCGGAATCGCAGTTGCAGGCGCAACGGACGCTGCGAAGTCTGCCGCAGACATCGTCCTCACAAGACCAGGCCTGTCAGTTATTATTGACGCCATTAAGGAGAGCCGGAAGATCTTTCAGAGGATGGATAACTATTCCATCTATCGTATTGCAGAGACTATTCGCGTGCTATTCTTCATCACAGTATCCATTATCGTATTCGGCTTCTACCCGGTCACAGCATTGATGATAGTTCTGTTAGCTTTGCTGAACGATGCTCCTATAATGACCATTGCATATGACAACGTACGGTACTCTAACGAGCCGGAAAAGTGGGATATGAGGCGTACGTTGGGTATTGCCACTTTTCTTGGGCTCATTGGAGTAGTCTCATCTTTTCTGATCCTATACATCGGCCAACGAGTGTTCCTACTTACTCCCACGGTTCTTCAATCGTTTATCTACTTGAAACTCTCTGTGGCGGGTCACTTGACGGTGTTCGTTGCTCGTACAAAGAAATCGTTTTGGTCAATCAAGCCTTCAATCCAATTGTTAACGGCAGTAGTTGTAACGCAGATAATTGCGACAATAATCACCGTATACGGCATCCTACTGCCTGCAATGGGTTGGGGACTCGCCATGTTCATTTGGGCGTATGCATTGATTGCATTTGTGATAACCG
>CAWECG010000003.1:0-1157264 GCA_963807605.1 Candidatus Bathyarchaeota archaeon | reverse complement strand
ATGTGCCGGCCCTGGGCGAACAGCCGCGTGCCGTCGGCGAACAGTATTCGATCGCGTAGTGGTCGAACAGCGGATCGGGCTCGGTGCGGGCCTGGCGCCCGCCTTGCCCCTGGGCCGAGACCGGCCAGGCCTCCTTGCCCCAGCAGCACACGTCGAGATTGTGGATCAGCCAGTCCAGGATGAAACTGCCGTTGAGCCAGGTAAAGCAGTAGTAGTTGCGGATCTGCTGGGCCATTTCGCTCGCGCCCGGCGGCCGGGGCGGGAAGCCCCACCGGCGTGCTCGCGGTAAGCCCAGCAGGTGATGAGTCGCCGATGAGGCCCTTGTGGATTTGCCCGAGGCCTCTTCCAGCGGGCGGTAATGGCGGGTCATCAGGCCGCAGGCGATCTTGAGGTTCTTCTTGGCCGGCTTCCTGCCCGCCCTGAGGACGCGGCGTATGCCGGGGGCATCCACGGCGAACGACTTTTCCATGAACACGTTGCACGACTTTCTGGACCGCATATTCCAGGTGGAGCGGCCGGAACCCGGCGGCGTGGCCAGCAGCACCACGTCGCCGGGGGAGCGCATCGATGGCCTTGCGGTAGCCGTCCAGCCCGGTGAACTGCCGCTCCGGCGGGAGTCGATCTGCTTGGGGAATGCTGGCGCGGCTGGCGGATGCTGCCCGGCATCTTTGCGGGAAAAAATCGGCCATGGCCACGAGCTTGGTGGGGCCCTCGGTTGCTCAGGGCCTGGGCGGCCGCCCCGTGCCCCGCCCGCCGCAGCCCACCAGGGCGATCTTGATCGTGTTCTCTTCGCCGGCGTAGCCGCGGGCCGTCAATGGCCCGCCGGGCCGCGGCCGCCACCCGCACTGCCCGACCGCTGAAGAAACTCCCGACGCGAAGACTGCCTGCCGCCATCTGGACTCTGAGCATCATCGCCAAAACCCTTTCGATCGGAAAGAGGCAAAAAACGAAGGCTGGCCGTATTGTCGTTGCCGGCCGGGGCGTTGTCAATCTGCCTGGGTTTGCTAGAATTCTCAGCGATGGGTGAAACCGCACACTCATAGAGGTGCGGACGATGGCAGATCAAATGCCTTATTCCCGGAGATTTCCCATGTCCCGCTTGCTTTCGCTGTTGGGCTCGGTGGCACTTGAGGGCGCCGCTTCGCCTGGCCTTTCCGGCGGGGGCGGCGGCTTCTTCCAGTCGATGCTCGGGCGGGATGTTCGGCGCGGCCGCGGGCAGTTGGCTCTATGACTCCTTTCGCGGCGGCCGGGGGTCGTTAGGGGGGCGGCGGGATCATGTCCGGCGACTCGGGCTCGTCGCCGGGAATTCCGGCGCCGGCGATTTCAGCGGCGACCCCGGCGGCGGCGGTGATTTTGGCGGCGATGCCGGCGGCGGTGGTAATTTCGGTGGTGGTGGTGGTGGTGACTTCGGCGGCGGCGGCGGTGATTTCGGCGGCGGCGGTGGTGGCGACTTCTGGCACGCGTACTATTTTCTCGTTCCCATGCTCCGCGTGGGAACGCACTGAGTGGGCTCTGCGTCCCCGAGTCGGGAAGGGCCGCCGAGCGGCCACTCGCGGCGTTCCCACGGAGGACCGTGGGAACGGAGTAACCGGCGGGCAAGCCCGCCCGCTAAACGGCTTATCATGACCGCCGCCCGTGCCGAGCCGCCGATCTTCTCCGACGCCCTCCGCGCGCGGCGTGCTCGTCTTCGACGGCGCGATGGGCACGGAGATCTACCGGCACCACGTTTCACCAACCGCTCGTTCGACCAGTCGTCCTCGCCGACCCAAACTGATCGAGGCCATCCACCGCGAATACTGCGAGGCCGGGGCCGACGTGCTGACCACCAACACCTTCGGGGCGAACCCGTGGGGCTGGCCAAGTTCGGCCTGGGAGACAAGGTGCGGGCATCAACCGCGCCGGGGCGGTCTCGGCCCGGCGGGTGGCAGACGCCGCTTCCGGCCGCGAGTTCTCGTGGCCGGCTCGATCGGGCCGCTCCCCTCGCCGCCCGCCCTACGGGGCTGGTCGAGGAGATGATTGCCGAGCAGGCCGGCGCCCTGCGGGAGGGAGGGGCCGATTTCATCATCTTCGAGACGCGAGATCGTGCCGCCCCGCGGCTACGACCTGAGCAGCACCGTGGCGAAAAGCCGCACGCTCGGCGAGCGCGGCGTCTCGGCGATCAATATCCCCGACGGTCCGCGGGCCAGCTCGCATTTCGCCGCTGGTTACCGCCGACCGCATCCAGCGGGAGGCGGGCATCGAGGCCGTGCTGCACTTCTGCTGCCGCGACCGCAACCTGATCGGCATGCAGGCCGACCTGTTGGCCTGCGCCGCCTGCGGCATCCGCAACCTGCTGTTCGTGACCGGCGATCCGCCCAAGCTGGGCGACTATCCGCACGCCACCGGCGTGTTCGACGCCGACTCGATCGGCATGGTCGCCGTGCAGCGCCGCTGAACGCCGGCATCGACTTGGGCGGCCAGGCCATCGACCCGCAGACGATGGCGGTGATCGGCGTCGGCCTGGACCCTACGGACCTGGACCGCCGCCGCGAAGTCCAGCGCTTCCGCCGGAAAGTGCAGGAGGGAGGAATTCGCCATCACCCACCCGGTGTTCACCCCGACGCCCTGCTGGGGATGCTCGACGAGTCTCAGCCGCTGGGCATCCCGATCCTCGCCGGCGTCTGGCCGCTGGTGAGCTACCGCAACGCCCTGTTCATGCGGAACGAGGTGCCGGGGGTGGTCGTGCCCGACGCGGTGCTGGAGCGGATGGCCGCGGCGGCCGGCCGCGAGGAGCAGTTGGCCGTGGGCGTGGCCGTGGCGCGGGAGTCGGTCGCCCGGGTCCGCCGGCGGGTGGCCGGCATTCAAGTCAGCGCCCCCTTGGGCACATCGAGACCGCCTGGGCCGTGCTGCGAGGAATAATCGCTAAATTTCCTCGCATCAACAGGATCGGCAAAGGCGGCCCCCCCCTTACGCCCCGGCGCGGCAGACTCTCCGGCAAAGCCGACGCCGGCCCCTCATTTTTTCTTTGTGGCTTTCCGACTCATAGGTTAGAATGGGTGAATCGGAACAACGCAAGGCCGGGTGAGAAAGAGGGTCTGCAATTCCGGCTGGGCTTCCAGGGGCCGACCGTTTTCACGGATTTTTCTGATAAGGCGTGAGCCGATCCGGACGGCCGGCGGCGCGGCGGGAGGGCATCCTATACCGTGCGCGGCACGTAATGACACGTTTCCCGAGGCGAAACGGCGATTTCGACCCGCGAAGGCTATAAGACTCCCCGGCTTGGGTAGGCGGCTTTGCTCTCTTCCGAGAGAAGTCCCTATTGTCCCTTTTTTGGCGGAGTCAACCGTGAAGAAGTCTCATTCGATTCATACGAAGCGATCGCTCTCGCGCATCCATGGTTCTTGCCGGCGCTTTGGATACGCCGGCAGGCCAGGTTCGACCAGCTCGAGAGCCGCTGCCTGCTCAGCCGGTCGGCCTGGGGTCGATCGCCAACGTGACGCATGCCGGCGGGAACCACGATTTTCATTCCCCTGGCCGGCAGCGAGTCCGGGCCGACGCTGAACTTCGCGGTGACGGCTTCCGACTACTCGAAGCTCACGCCGGTGATCATGCCGCAGACCAACAAGAGCCTGCAACTGGAACGTCGACATCAACGGCATCGACCGAGACGATGGACTTCCAGTTGTTCGACAATCTCGCGCCGAACACTACCGCGGCGATCGAGAGTCTGGTCAATTGCGGGTTCTACAACGGGCGCAGATTTACCGCAACGGCAATGGACGCCAGCGGCAACCCGCTTCGTGATCCAAGGCGGCAATGACCCGCCCACCGGCGCCATCAAGCCCGACCAGCCGGCGATGGCCGAGGAGTTCAATCCCGACCTCCAATTCACCTCGGCCGGCCTTCTGGCCATGGCGGGGTAACGACCCCGAGCACCAACTCGAGGAGTTCTTTGTCACGGAGGAGGCTACCCGGGGCCTCGACTTCAACTACACGATCTTCGGTTTTCAGACGGCGGGCGAGCCGTCGAACCAGGCCATCGCGGCGATGGCGGACGAAAGCTCCACCCAGGACCCAACGGCATTGTATACTTGTGACTCCGGTGACGATCAAGTCGACCTCGATCTTCACGGACACGCAGAACGGCGTGCTGGAGTTGCGGCCGCCGGCGGGGGCCACCGGCACGGTCACGGTCACGGTGACCGCCAACGACGGCACGGACACGCCGACGCCGCAGCCTTCACCGTCACGATCGCGGCCGATTCGTCGTCGAACGCCGGCCAACCCTTGCGCCACGGTCACGCCGGCGGCGCCGAGCAGCGTGGCCTTCGTGCCGCCCAGCGGCGGCAGCAGCCAGACCACCAACTTGAACAACTCGCAGCAGCGCCAGGCCCTCCACTTTCAACGTTACCGGCGTCACCAGCGGCGACGGTGGAGTGCTCGCCGACGGCAACCCCATCGGCCAAGAGTGCACTGCCCAGCGGCGACGAGCGTCACCGGTCACGACCGACGGCACCAGCGACGCTGATCGACGGCGCACACGTTCACCGCCATCCAGGTCGCCAAAGGCCAGACGGTGAGCGTCACCGAGAGCAACGCAGCGGCGGCACGACGCCGAGAACCAGACGGCCGACGTTCCCAGCCTCAATACCCCGTCCTCCGCGCAAGTCACGGTTACGCCCGCTGTGCCGACCGTCAGCAGCGTGACGACCAACGTGCCGACGGTCACTCAGGACGACATCGGCAACGGGAATTTCACCGTCACGGTGACGTATGACGAGGCGATGAGCACCTCCTCCACGCCGACGATCAGCTTCATATTGAAGAAACTTAATACGACAATCTGCTTCTCCACCCAGACTTGAGCCACATAACACAAATCACTTTGAAGTAGAGGACTCGCTTTCAGAGTTATGAGTAGGCTGAGTCCCATCCAATCTGGGAACGGAGGCTTATCGCCTAGAACCCATCCCCCAAAAGATGCGACCCCAAATAAGGCTGCTGGAAGCCAAAACTTCCAAGCGGCATTCTGGCATTCTCGACATTCTTGCTTTGACAAACTCTGGCACCATCCCCTGAGAAAATAGTCTCAGGCATTTCTGTGGCATTTTTAGAGGATGAATATGACAGAGACGACTAATATAATACCTATTGCAGCTCGCTGAATGATTCTGCCTTTGAATTGGAGCTCCGTCAATTGATTAATCTTAACCATGCCCAGACCGATCAAGCCTCCCATCAAAACTATTGGAGAAACAACTCCAAGAGTGAAAACGGCGATATCCACAAGTTGATTCGTTGAATTAACTAGCAGTATGAAGAGATAAGCAGCTATACATGGCAACTTGACAAGAGAGAAGAACGCTCCTAGACCGAAATCATATAATCCGCTTGAACTTTCAGATCTTCTGATTCTGGACTTGAAAATCTTTGGTGTCCTGAATATAGGTATCTTTGCCTCGATATGACTGCCTGCACCCCATCTTCTCGCGTACAAGTCATAGGTAACCTCAACAAGGTAGAGTACACCGACACCGAGCAGAACTAGCGCAACCATCCAAGTCACTCTCGGCAAATAACTTACCACGCCGGGGCTTGCAAGTATCAGGGTGAAGAAGATCAAGTAGGCGTAGATCAGTCCCAGAGAGACCAAGACAAGTCTCCTCGCTACCTTTCGCCCTTGATCTTGGGTTGAGGTTGCGAGAAAGGCTGAAGCTAACGCTACAAAGCATGGATTAAGCCCTGAGACAGTCCCAAGGGCGTAGACAAGAGGTGTGGAGAGTGGAAGAGTCTTAACTGAGGTAGGGACAATCCCATAATTCAGATAAGAGATAGCTTTCTGAACATTTTCGTCCTCGAATGGGGGGTTTAGAATATAGGCCTCACTGTTCCTGTATATTATCAGCGTAGTGAAGCCCCAATTGTAACCATGGATACCGAAGGATTCCAGATACGATTCAGTCTGATTAGGCGACTGGTAAGAGTTTATGATCTCAAGTTGAACACTTGAGGAGGAGACGTTTGAAGTCCAGACTGAGAAACTTCCCTGTATCATCTTCCTTCGGTCTTGATCGCAACTTCGGCATGGATTATAGTAGATGTAAATCAGATGTGTCCTGTTGTCAACTCTTAAGGAAACCGGAACAGATCTGTAGTACCCACCGATCTCCTTAGAGACTTGGTCTTTAGCCTCTCCCAGGCGTAATGTTTCAGCCTCTTTGATGGAATTGCTGGCGATGATCAGTAGCGTGACCAAGACCAATATTAGGACTGACCCGATCAGCGTTGCACTGAGTCTACGGCCCAATTTCTGTCAGCATCTTGCTAGGCTTTCCTCTATTTGAACCTCTTGCACCCACAGCGATCTTCACGGTTCCAGCCGCGTTCAAAACAACTTGACAAAACTACTCTGAAATCAATTCCCTGCGACAACCCGAATCTTCATCAAAATCCCCCAAGGAAACCCACACTATTCATGGGTGGGATGAATTGGGGGACCTCATACCTGCTGAATATTTGTTGATTGAAAAGTCGTTTACACTCTTCTAGTTTCGCAGTCTGTGTGAAACGTTTGTTTGCCAGACTAAATCTATGCAGTGATAAATCGTCCATGAAGCCTCCAACTCTAGCAATTCCATTCGGGTATTGTACCACGTCACCTTTCCTAAATGGTGAAATACTCCATGAGCCACCGTACCTTCTACGGATACCACCCTTATCTGGTTCAAGTCTGTGGAGCTGACGCCTAGCGTACTCGAAGCGTTTCCAAACCCAGAATTCAGGCGGATAAGGATTCTCACAGCCTAACTCTGCACATCCAATGGCGATGGCATCTACAGCATGAGAGTCCCAAGTTAAACTGTTCTTTCGACTATTCTTTGACAAACCAAGTTTATCACGCCACTCAACAGTATCTACACCCCTATAGAGAGTCAACTGTCCAAGCCCTCTCAAATGACTGTAGAATTTTGCCTTACCGATCTCAACAGTACTGAAGTGTTTTCCCCAACGTTTCTTGTAGTGGTTGAATCGCACATCCTCAGCAGCAAATTGATTGATGGGATAGATTTTGCATAGCTCGTCTACGATTTCAATTCGGAAGTCTACCTTTGCCTTCTGGCTTGGAGTAATCCATCCATCTGGCCTACGTCTGTTATCGAACCGTTTGGCTCTTCTCGGCGTATTCCTGAATCGCCTAGCTCTACGCATCTCTCTGCGTTGGGTAACCTTCTCAGCCACCTTTGAGGGAAGCACAAGCATTCCACATGTCAAAACCAACTCCTTGGAAACTACAGCTACTCCATCCCACTTGCTTCCGGGATCCTCTGCAAGACATACTAGTTGCTTCCCAATGCCGACCTGCCTTAGCATCTGTATGTAGAATTGCCCAAGCTTGTTCCACTGTTTCTCCGCTACTCCATCCTTCAACAGCTTTCTTGCCCTCTGGGGAGTCGTAGGCATCAATGGTTTCCCATCAATGCCAACAACTGGAACCTTGAGGGTTGGCGATATTCGCCCTCCTTTCGGAGTTTTGTGACCTTCGACGCTGCATGAAAGGCTTAGACTATCACGTTTGACAGCCGTGCCATTTAGTGGTTCTGACGCAGAGGGCAAGTCTAGGTCTCGTAACTTGCCGTGCTTGTAGCCTTCCACGCCGCTAACCCGACTCTGCGAGCCGAGCCGTCTAGTCAAAGTTTGCATCAATACCACCATTTCAAGCCCACGGTTTTAACCGTGGGTCTCTGACGACTCAGCCTGCAGATCCCTTGTTTGTGGGTTGTCAGTAACTGAATAATGTCAGACTTGAAATTTTCCAGATTCCCCTAACTTTTACCAGCTCGAAAAACTCCGTGCCGAATTTCCCATAGCTTGCAATCTTTGTCTTGACTGTTGCTCCATACCCTTTGATATTAACCGAGGTGTCGAGAACTTGTAGATCTATTGGTCCAGCTTCATTTTGGAAACGATAGCCAAAATACCCAGCAATCTGACTCTTTCCTAAGAATCTTTCCCTAGTCGGTGCGATGAAAGTGGCGTCATCAGTGAAAAGCGACATGACGCCGTCTAGCGATTTTGCTCTTACAGACTCGTGGAAGTTGGACAACAACCGGTTTATCGCGTCGGTATCGTTCAAGGGGGGCGGTGTGGTCACCGTCGGGGTTGAAGTTGTGGCCGCTGGCGTCGTAGGCGTAGGAGTCTGGACAGTCTCAGTCACGGAGCCCATGTAGACTGCCGCTCCAATCATCAAGATGATGACTAGAATCGTCCCCGGAACGAACCACGACTTCTTCACCATCCATCACCACCCTCTGACTATTCGTCGTCACGATCGGGTATCCAATGAATGTGACTAAAGAACCTTATCTTGAGTCTGACCCCTGAGACCCACTTCCCACAAAAGCCTAGAGAATTAGTTTCTTGTTTGTGTATCTGTGAACTTACCCACCCCTAAAGGGTGTGGGCTTCTCCCCTTGCGGATAGAGAAGTTCCTGCTTCAGCGACGAAACATGCCCACCAATAATGGTGGGTAGCGGCTTCATCTCCACAGGCGTGTATTCGGATGGTTCCCACCCTATTCTTTCCAGTCCTAAACGTCTTATATTGAGTGATGCATTGAAGTCCCTATCAATCTTTAGCCTACAATGGGGACACTTGTGTATCCTCACTGCAAGAGTTTTAGGAACTTTAGCGCCACATCCACTGCAATCCTGGCTGGTGTTCTGGGGCGGTACTTGGATTCGTAGTTTACAGGCAGTTTCAGCCTTGTACCCTACCATCATTCCAAATCTTCCCCATGAAGCATCAGCCATATTCTTGGCATTACGGATCCCCTGCATCAAATCCTGAATATTCAGATCTTCCATGCAGATTACATCGTGTTTGTCAACGTAGTATCTTGAGAGTTTGTGCAAGAAGTCATTCCTGCAGTTTGTTATCTCCTCATGGATTGATGCGACCTTGACCTTCTGTTTCATCCTGTTTCTTGATTCCTTCTTCTTTCTTGATAGCCGTCTCTGCTCTCTTTGGAGTCTTTTCAGTTTTTTGTCGATGTTATGCGGATGAGGGGTCACTCTTCCATTAGAATCGTAGGCATAGTTTACTATGCCAACATCTACCCCAACAATTTTGCTTCTGTCCACTGGCTTAGTATTTATCGGATGGTCATATTCGATGGAGGTTATTGCATACCACTTGCCGTTCGCAGACCGCTTGATAATGATCTGTTTGACTTCGCCCTCAACCTTCCTATGCAGCCGTATTGGGATGTCTCCTATCTTGCTGAGGTGGAGCAATCCCATCTGTCGTATCTGCTTTGCACCATGCTTGATTAAGAATCCAGATTGGTTGTAGATGAAGGCCTTGAACCATCCACGTCCCTTGAATCTTAGCCTCCCAACCTTCCTGCCTCTCTTCTTCATCTCAGAGAGTGCCCTGAGATTGGAGTACAGTTGGTAGAGGACGTATTGCCGTGTCTTTGAGTGTAGCTTCTCAAGCTCAGGCTTGTATCTGCATAGGGCAGGGATCATCTCTTGTAGAAGTTTCCTTTTTGGCGCCTTTACACTGCACCTAACTATTCCCAAGAAGTAGTTGTAGAGCCACCGGCAAAGCTCAAGGTATGCAGATATCTCCTCCTCTTGTTCCCTTGTTGGGTAAAGCCTATAGCGCACTGAAGACTGCATTGTACTCACTACATTTTTTGTAAACTCCGCTTATAATGCTGATACCAGTTCGTTTTCATCCCACCCCTAAAGGGTGTGGGATTTCCCGCTCACCTTTTTTAAGGGTAGTTGAACATGAACGGTGTGTCGCTAGTGTCTTTCCATGTATTCTTGAAGGACTTTCTTCATTTCTTAGCTGAGCCGTTCGTACTGACCCTGTTTTGTCCATGTCCCGACTGTTAACAGGCAGAGTCGTGTCCCATCAACTTAACAGAACCCTGATCTGGATACTTCTCGAGGCCTTTCAATTCTACCCTAGATCGATTGCCTACGGATCCCGTGCCCTAGTTAGCATCTGGTCACTTGCTTCTTTTCACATTTTTGTACACGGCTATTCTTGGTTCTTTGACTTTGACTCTCTCTAAATAGATTTCGATTATCTCGAGTCAGGTCTACTATTGCTTCCCCTTGGATACTTTACTGTTTTTCCTTAGGGTTATTCTCCGATTCTGTCAGGTCTAGCTTACTTGGAGACTTCACGGTTTCCTTATGCCATAGCTGCTACGGATCCCAGTTGGATACTATTTCCAAATCATTGTTTTTCCTTTAAAAGGCCTAGGTTATTTCATAGAACTTGGTTATCTCGCTGTCCGTTTCCTTCGTCGAATCCGAGCCTTTCAATTCTATCATAGAGCGATTGAAACCCCGCGCCAGAGTTACGCGCGCGCTGTGAGCTTCTTTACAGCCTCGTCGCGTTTCTGCATTTCTTCCTGGAGCTGGGAGACCTCAGCTGATCCTGAGATTATGTTAAGATACTTCTCAGCTATCCTGTACTGGGCGAGTGTATAGTTCTTGTCGGTATATGATGTTAAATATCCACGGAGTTTGCAGAGTCACGTATAACATTGTATACCATATTTAACGTTCTTAAGAAGAAGTACTTTGTTAGCTAAACAAGTAACTAGTAGTAGTAATAACGCACTAACAACTACTACTTTTGTAGTTAGCCAGAACCATGTATGGACTGGGCAGTACTGTATTGTACAAACTACTATTATACTTGTAGAGTAAGTATTGAACTCGGTACTTTGGTAAAGCAGCACTTGTCTTATACTAGGCTTGTACTATTCACGCGTGCTCTGTAAGTGGATCCTTACCTCGCTGTGCGTTAGTGCTCTCTAACTAGTCTTTGGAATATCTTATTGTCATCCTCGTTGAGGTCTACTGAATCGGCGAATTTGATCTTTCTCCTCAACCGTCAGGGTTTCGAAGAACATTTTAGGTGCAAAACCATACCGCTGCTTGAATTGTTTAGCCTTCAGCTTGGAGATCTCCTGCTCAGGTCTCTTGGAAAGCACTTTGTAGTAGGCATTCAAAACCTTCCTATTGATCCGTGGATATTCTAGATGCTGTCTGACTTCAGACTCCGAGTAATATTTTTTAGCGATCTCCGCATCCTTCTCTAGCAAAAACTTGTAGTTCAAATTCTGGCTAGTCCATGCCTCAAACGACGAGATCTCGGCGGGGATCATTAGACCTTCAGGGTCCTCTAGATAATTTTCTAGATTCCTAAAGAATACTGTCTCCTCCATTTTGAGATTCAGTAAGGCGATTTGGATTTTTAGAGCCGAAACCTCGCTCTGAGTTTCCGAGCTCGTCGTTTCGCTCATCAAGTTCAGGTAGGGTTCAGCCTTTTTGAACTCTTTAATTGCATAATCCGGCGACAAGGTCATTATTCTGTCATACCCATTTTTATCGATTGAATGCCTAAGAGTGAATTCTGCGACACTCAAATCGGATCCGTTCTCATGCCATAAGCTCCGAGCGATATCCCGCATCTCGTGTAAATTAAAGCCGTATCTTGTGCCAGAATCACTATTATTGACTCTGTGGACAACGTTGATTCGTTGGCCTAGTCTAAGCATCATCTTTTGCATTCCAACAATAGATCCTAAATGTTGCCAGATTAATTCTCCCTCTTTAAAAAAGGTGAGCGGGAAATCCCACACCCTTTAGGGGTGGGTAAGTTCACCTGGCCCTCTAAGGCTCAAATAGGATCTCAAGGCTTCTAGGCAACTATCACAGATGATCTTAGTCACCCACTACAACATCTGCGAGGGAGAGGCTTCCACGGATATTATTCAAACCATCGATCATCAGGGATTCTGCAAATCTTCCGGTTGCTGAATTACATCTTGGCGCCGGGAGTGGGATTTGAACCCACGAGGCCCGTGAGGACCACAGGCTTTCAAGTCTGTTTCCAGGCATGGGCTTCTAATCGAAACTGCCCCGTACCAGGCTCGGGAATCCCGGCTGAAATATCGTGGTCTATGGGCTTAGTTTAAAGTTGTTTCTCATCGCGGAAAATTGCCTTGTCTGGATCCTTCTGCTCTCCTTATTTCTCCATTTCTAGTCTGTTCAGGAATATGCGCTCCACCATAGAATTCGATCAGAACGGTTCATGACTTATTTTCTTAACCGAGAAGAATAGCTGGTGATTCGTTAGGGCCTTGAGGATTCTATTCAATCGGAGAATCTCAAAAAGTCGACTTACCCCCCTGTAAGAATCTGAGTTAGCGTAGCGGTAATCTTGAAGTCTAAATCCATTGTGATTGAGTAAGTGTCTTGTCTCATAGATAGTCCATGAATTGATGTGTTCGTGAGAAGTGTAGCACTCGTCAATAGGTTTGTGGAGAAGGACTCTAAGTATTCTGCCACACCAGTAGACGTTAGGGGTAGAGCAGTGGAGGATGCCATCTTGCTTGAGAACTCTATTGATCTCTCTCAATGCATCTGAGGGATTTTCAAGGTGTTCAAGAACCTCAAGTAAGTGTACGCTGTCAAATGTCTGGGCTTTGAAAGGCAGATGGTATGTGCTGCTTACTACATCAACGCATGGCGTTAGCTTTACGTCCGTCCCAATGTCGCCACGCTTGTTCTCGCCGCATCCAACATCAAGAGTCAGCATAATCCTTTCCTCAAATTCTTGAGTGCGATGATGAATGGCCTATGACTAGCATAGGTCGGGTGAGAGTCTATGGATCGTCCTCATCGGTCAGACACACAAAAACAATTGTCTGAGATCTGTTTGAGCAATTCTTCGTTGGCTTGGAGTCGCCCTCAAATTCCTTTGTCAACAGAGTCATTAGTCAGGTTTCTGTCTGCTTCTCCATTCTCTAGAATATGTTCCAGTTCTCATTATGACTCTCTTGGTTTTCGCTGCGATGCCTTTCTCAGCAGCCAGAATATTCTCTGTGGACTGCTGAGCTTCTGCGAGGGCTACAACCTCGTCTTTAAGCGTGAATATGCCTACTAGACTCTTTGATTTGATTCCTGTCTCTAACTTGACTATTCCAGGGATGGCAAGTTCTGCGCCATGACAGATGGCGTCGACTGCAGAGTCTCGAATATAGATCTTCGAGAGGTACTTGAAGGCTCCTTCAACCGGCTGGACTACCAGCCTTAACTGTTCTTCGCGGCCTTCCTCATCGTAGATTCTCTTGGCCTCTTGAAGCTCGTGGAGAGTATAGCTATTCTCGTCCTCGTTGAATGGGCCTGCTCTTGTCCTTCTCAGCTCGTTCATATGGGCTCCACAGCCCAGGGCCTCTCCTATATCTGAGCATAGCTTCCTGATGTATGTTCCAGCTTGGCAGGCAACTCTGAAGAGAACCCTTCTGCCGTCGATCTCGAGGAGGTCTATCTTGTATATTGTCCTCCTTCTGGTCTCTCTCTTCACCGAGGCTCTCAGAGGTGGCTTCTGGTAGATCTCACCCGTGAACTCATTGAGTATAGACTGGATCGTCTCTTCAGGCTTATCGCTGTGGACCTGCATTAGGCAGACGTACTCTTTTCCTGAGAGGAGGAATACTTGTATGGCCTTTGTTGCATCCTCAAGCGTGATGGGGAGTACGCCCGTAACCATCGGGTCTCCCCGGCTTCTCAGCCTCTAGGGTTCCACCATGGCCGGCGTGCGAGACTCCAAGGATTCGCTTGACCCAAGCTACGACCTCACTACTTGACGGGTTTGGCGGTTTGTCTAGGTTTACTGCTCCAAGCCGGAGATATTCCTCAATCGATCTCTCGGCAGGTCTCCTTCCGTATTGCGGATCCGTCTCTGCATTGGCGAGGATCTTCAGTTGCCTCTTCGCTTCCCAGATTGGTGCATTATCATCCATGGAACTTCAGTCCATGGATGGCGGGGCTGAGAATTAAACAGTATTCTTTGGCTCTTCGCCTTCTCTCCGGGTATGTTTGCGTTTGGCTTCGGATTGTGGTTTGGGCGTTTGGATCTTGCTCTTCTCAAGAGACTGTGCTACTTCTTCATCAGTGGAGCCTTTCTTGATGTTGATCTTGTCTGTCGTCTGCTCGAGGTGCCTGACGTTTGCTCTTCTTCTTTTGACGCCGGTTGTCATGGGCGGGCCTGTGACTAGGACGAAGTTCTTGTTTATCAAGTCTATTATTACGCACCGTTTGCCTTTTTCTCTGCCAAAAGTCTTGACGCAGATTGAACCGATCTCAAGCGGGGACATTGAGTCTCTTCCCTTTCTTTGTGATCTCGCCAATGTAGTCTCTGACTATCTTCTTAAGAATTTTCGCCATCTCCTCAAGGGGGTAAAGGTTTGTGTCGACTATAAAGTCATATATCGAGGGGTCTGACACGTCTATTCCGTAGTATCTTCTGTAGCGTTCTCTCTCAACCTCCTCCCTGCCAAGAGTCTTGTCCTCAGTCTCCTTGAGGTTGAGGCCGTCCCTTGCGGCGAGTCTGTTAATCCTGACCTCTTTAGGAGCGATGAGAAGTATCTTAAGGTCAGCTTCATCGCCAGCCATCCAGGCAGTGAGTTGCCCATCTAGAACAACGTTTCCTATGGAGGCTTCGCTCCTCATCCTCTCGTCTATCTCCCTGTCTATAGCCGGATCTGCTTCAGCTACCTTGTTTAACTCTTCCACGCTCATATTCTTGGCATGAGCCATTGCCCGGAAGATCTCTCCAGCCGATGTGTGCCTGAGTTCTAGGTCTTCAGACAATATTCTTGCGTACGTCGATTTTCCTGTTCCGTGCAGCCCGCCCACAGTGATGACGATGGCCATCAATCCCACCAAGCTCGTCTGGAATTATGTTAGGGGGGATCATCCCATCTCGGGGTTGACGCCTAGTGCTCGTGAGAGTGGTAGGCTGAATGCTAATGAACAGGCTATGTACCAAGCGGTGAAGAGCATGTCGTTGCTGAGTAGGAAGGGGAATGTGAATGGGGAATGGGCTACTGGCCTCGTCTTAAAGAAGCTGCTTAACACATAGAAGATTATCCAGAAGGGTCCAAGATAGGTGAAGCTGACCTTCATTCGGTCCCACATTGCCTTGCTTTGGAGCTGCATTATTGCCTTCTGCCTCTTCATAGCCTTGGCCATCAATTGTTTATTATCGGTCTTTCGGGCTTGGTCGAATTCCTTTCTCCACGCGTTGACCTCGGCCATTACAGACTTCATCTTATCGACATCGACGAGGAAGCGATTTGCCAGGTTTGTTGTAAGTGAGAGGGCGAAGGCTACTGCAATTACGAATATTGTTGAGTGCGGCATCTCAGCGTAAGGTTGAAGCGAATTCATTAGCCAAGTCCAAATATCCTCGAACAACCTAAAGTCCTCCTTCTTTGACGATCTGAAGTATTCGTTGGGCAGCCTCGATTTGACGCCCCTCCTCATTCCTAATCATTAAGACCGGGGCTCCTGAGATTACAGCGCAGGCTGCCGCCGTCTTCCTGCTCCATTCAAGATCGAATCTTACATCATCAAGTGTCTGTTGATCTCGATGTCTGTTCCCATTTCCACTCCTTCTCTTGGCTATATCCTCGGGATTGGCCTCGACCAAGACTAGGACTGAGGGTTCCAGCTCCTTCAGTACTGTCTCTGGCAGTGCGGGAAAGGCTCCTGCGACTGTCCTAATGAACAGATGAGTATCAACTATCAGAATATCCTCGTTCTTCGTTTTCGAGATCTCCCTTGCAGCCTCTGACTGGATCCTTCGCTGAAGGTTGAGATTCTCCTTTCTTATCTGGTCCCGGTGAATCATCTCCTCAGCGGATTCTAGAAGCCCCTTCATGGTCGTCCCGAAGTTTATGACTCTGATCTTTCTCCCTTCCTTCTTTGCGATCCTTGTAAGTTCACTTATAATGGAGGTCTTGCCGACTCCAGGTGCGCCTGTAATGATTATTGTCGGTCCCACTATCTTCTCACTCGCCGAGGAAGGCTCTCACAGCCGGAAACATCTCACTGACCCTTTCTTGGACGAGCTGTTCATAGTATTGTTCTATGATGCCGACGGTCAGCAGAATTCCTGTACCCGAGCCGAAGGCTCCTAGGAAATCCGCACCAGCAGCTAGGACAGCTACAGCGATAGCTCCTAGCACCGTCACAGTTGGGATGTAGCGTGAGAGGAGCTGCTGGATTGGTGCACTCGATCTTCTGAAGCCTTCGATCTGCATTCCCGACTCGAGAAGCTGCTGTGCCACAGACTTTGCATCCATTCCACCAACCTCGACCCACGTCACTGCGAAGAAGACGCAGACCACTATAAAGAGGAGGAGGTAGACTCCTGCCCTTAGAGGATTTTCAACAAGAGCAACTAGGCTTCTGGGTGGCGAAAGGTAATAGACCAGACCTCCTACGGGGTTGAGGCTATTCTGACTTGACGTGAAGGTTCCGAGAAGGTTAAGCCAGAAGTTTGTGTTGAGCGAGTTGTACCGCTGCCAGATGAGTTGGGTTATGAAGTAGACGTTTCCGAAGAGGGCTGCTGCAAAGATGACGGGGATGTTTGAGACGTATAGGAATTTTATTGGAAAGGTGCCGCGGAAGCCTCTGTACTTTGCATATGAGACGGGAATGCTAACCTTCAGGCCGCTCATCCAGACTACGACAATTATGGCAATGGCTGTCGTGATGAGGCCGACCATATCTGGGAGGCCGCCGGTCCGAGTGAGGCCCTGCAGTCCCTCGCCTCTCTGGGAGGACTGGGCGAACGCTAGAAGGGCGCCTAGGAATTTCTTATCCGCCATCGGACCTACGGGCGCCACAAGATCCCACCATATCCTCTGGGCGACCCCTGCAGCTATGAAGAGGCTGATGCCGCTTCCTATACCCCAGCCCTTCTGCAGCAACTCATCAAGAAGCATCAGTATGATGCCTGCGGCTAAAAGTTGGCCTAAGATTCCAAGTTGATTTTGAACCGTGAGGTGACCGTATGCCCCACCGATTATGTAAGCTAAAGCCTCAAAGAGCGTCATCAAGACAGCCAGTATCTTGCTAGCCCCTGTAAAGAGAGACCTATCCTCAGCATCTGACATGTCAACATCTATCATCTTGGAGCCACTCAGTATCTGGAGTATCAGCCCAGCAGTGACTATCGGGCCGATCCCCAGCTCCATCAAGGTTCCTCTGTTTGAAGCGAAGATCACTCTCAATGAGCCGAGAGGATCTTGGGCTCCATTCAACCCAACTCCGAGAAGGGGAACTTCACTCATCACAAGGTAGACTACTAGAACGATCGCCGTCCAGAAGAGTTTCTCGTTGAAGGCAACCCTCCGGTCAGGCTTCTTCACATCCGGAAAGAATCTTACTATGGGCTTGAATAACTCTATGAATCTCGGCAAAGCCTCACCTAGCCACCTGTAGCGACGGCCCCTCCGGCGTCGGCAATCTTCTTGGCCGCGGATCTTGAAGACTTTGCGACCTTGATATTGAAGGGCATCTGGACTAAGCCTCGGCCTAGAAGTTTATCGAAGCCAAGCGAGGTTAGGTCCAAGGTGATGGGGCCTTTTCCACTCTGGGTTGTTTGTGTGAGCAGATTGAGTTCACCAACATTTATCGCCCTTCTCTTCTTCAAGCCTTTTGGACTCGTGAAGCCACCCTTTTCGCGCGCGCGCGCGCCGCCCTTTTTGACTTCGCCGTACCTAACGACACTGGTCCATTTATGTTTGAAAGTTCCTGACTTTCCTCTTCCACCCCTCATTCCAGAATCTCTGTGCTGTCCTGAGACTCCCCAGCCGTGTGTCCTTGACCCCCGCATTCGCCTAGTCTTCTTCCTTCTCGTAGCCATCGTCGCATATTCTCCTAGATCATTCTCTCAACAATCTCTCGTAAGGATTCTGCTCTAAATCCAAGCTCGCCGCCTTTCCCAAAGGGATCTCTTAGACTCCCTGCAAAACCGTGCTTTGGCGGGTGAAGGTTGAATCTTGTGGAGAGGCCCTTTCTTTTTAGTTCGTGTAACGTTAGATCCCCGCTGCTGAGCGACTTTGCAAGGGCTTTAATGCTCTCAACACCGAACCTCTTCTTTGCCTCAGCGTCGGTCAGTCTTCTGGAACCGGAAAGTCTCGATCTTGAAGTCAGGAGTGAGGTGATGATCTCCTCGCTTGCTTTACCCCAGAAGAGTGCGTCTTTTGCTTTCTTGAGAGCGCCCCTCGCTGCCGGACTGTCCTTCAAAAGGATAGCCTGGTTTCTTCGGTTCAGACCAAGCACTTCAAGTATCGCTTCGACCTGATGTCGAAGCCCAGCCGAGCCTCTCACCCTTACGGCTAGTAGACAGCCTGTCTTTTCTTGCGTCATAAAACCTTACCTAAATTCCTCAACATGTCGGCTGGCTTTGCTCATCCGGTTACGTTAACCATTGTGTAAGTGTTCCTTAGTGCATCATAGATTGCATATGCTATCGAGGTCAGGGTATTTGTCGAGCCGAAGGTTCTAGTCCAGCAATCCCTTATTCCAGTGAGACCGAGGATGATCTTGACGAACTCGCCGCCAACGAGTCCCAGTCCTCTAGGTCCTGGAATCATCTCAACCCTCACGCTTCCACACTTACCCTGAACCTTGAAGGGTAACGAGTGTGGGAGACTGCATCCGCACTCCCAGCTTCCGCAACCTCGCCTGATGGGTATGACCGCCAGCTTCGCTTGGACGGTTGCTTTGCCTATGGCTGTCCTGACCTGACTGGCCTTTCCCAATCCAACCCCTAGGTATCCCTGGCCGTCTCCAACGGCGACTACTGCTTTGAATCTTGAACGTTCACCAGCATCTGTCTGTTTCTGTACCAGACCTATCCCCAAGACTTTCTGTTGGAGATTTGGCAGGAGAACGTCGATTATCTCTGGCTCAAGCACCTTCTGCCCTTGCATGTATATCTCCTCGAGAGATGTTATCTTCCCTTCCTGTACCAGTTTACCGATTTTGGTCTTGGGAGTCCAACCGGCTTCTGCAGTCCTAGTTGATGTCTGGCTCATGCTGATTGCGCTTCCTTCCTCTGAGACTCCATCATCTGCTTCTTAACCTGTTCGAAATGTTCCGGGAGATTTTCAGGTTTGAGCCCTGAAGCTAGATATCTTGAAAATCGTCTCTTATACTGTTCTGGGTCTGATGATAATGCCTTGGCGTAGTTTGCTATATGTTCCCCTCTTACTCTTGTTTTGTCGGGGAGGATGTCTTCGCTGTAGGGAATCTTGAGTCCTGAATCTGCTGCACCCTTCAGGGCGGAGAATACTCTTGAGCCCTTTGTTACCCTTCTTAATCCTACGTCTACGATCGCCTCATTCACAGAGTTTGAGCTTGCTCTCATACCCGCTAACAGTCCTGTAAGATAGGCTGCCGGAAGGTCCCTAGACCCTCCTTTCCACCCGTACTTGCTCGTCAACTCTCCCGAGTTGGCGTGTGCTAAGACCTTGTCGCCCAGAGGTGTCGACTCGGTAAGTTGGGCAATCGTGTGCTTTCCAGTTATTCTGATGACAAGACGTGGGATGCCTGAAGCTAGCAAAGTTCTTCGGCTCTCATAGTCAGTCTTCTGCTCTCTTCTTCTGCGGAAAGGCAGGCTGTATCTTGGTCCTCTTGCCACATTCATCTCCTCCTTACTAAGTTGTGAGCTTCCAAGTATGCGTTGAGGTGGGAGACACTTCTGAAGGCATCTCCCTTAGCCATTGGAAGGAGTTTGCGATAGATCTGTTTAGTTATGACTCTTTTGGTTCTTAGTTCTCGGAGTCTGGATCTGAGAGTTCTTATTTTATCTACCCAGATCCTTTTTCGGTTGTGACTTGACCCCTTTTTCGAACCTTGGCCTCTACCTGTTTTCTTTCTGGCCTTGGTTCTATGTCTGCCCCGACTAACGCCGCGTTTCGGTTTTTTGGCTATCACACCCTCGTGTATAAGCTTTCGTACCTCATCTTTGGTTATCGCTGACTCAACCTTCTCTAGTTCCTCTGGGTTTATCCAGAGCCTAGACTGGCCAGCCTTCATCAGTGAAGCGGCCATGCGCCTTTGACTTTTTAGACTCACTCTTTATTCACCGTCTCAGACTTGGATTCTTCGGTCTCTTCCTCAGTCTTGATTGGTTCGGTGGTTTCGGCTATCTCCGCTGCCTCTTCCTTAGGTGTAGGGGCTTCGGCCTCAGCCTTGGGGGCTCTAGGGTTGAGTATTCTAAGCCCAAGTTGCTGGGCTTGATCTACTATTGCGACCCTCTTGCGTTCGCCAACAGTGGCAGCTATCCTGACGGCCTCTTTATCCGGAGACAATCCTGTGAGTTCTTCTGGTCTGTGGATGAGCTTCTCACGCAGACCTGATGGATGTACCATCCTGTACTCTCGAGGTCCCTTGTATCCGATGCTTGCGATGGCAGGCCATCCTTTTCTTCTTATTCTCATCCTGCTGGTCTTGCCCCTTGGTTTCCTCCAGCTCTCTGACACTCTTGTGTAGCGCCAGCTCTCTTGACGCCGTATCTTCGGCTTCGAATGAGCTTTGGGTCGTGGTCTGTCTGTGGTCATGGCGTCTCACTATGCCTTCTCGAAGATGTAGATGCCGTCTAGGAAGACCCGCTGGTCTTTGTCTTTGATCTTTGTGCCGTGCTCTATGTTCGCGGCGGTTTGGCTTACGTCGCTGAGGTTTGTACCTTCTACGATTATGTCGTCCTGTGCAACCTTGACAGATACGTCACCGACGAGTTTGATGATTCTTGGAGATTTTTCGCCTGTAAAGTTCTCTATCAGAAGTACCTTCTTGTCCTCTTTCACTTTGACGTTTATTGGGAAGTGGGAGTGAACTAGCTTCAATTTGTACGTGAAACCTTTGGTCACGCCTTTTATCATGTTTCTGATGTGTGCTGCGGCGGTCCCTGCCATGGCGTATTCCCTCTTCCTGGGCCAGGCCACCTCAACTGTCAGTCTCTTGTCTTTGAGGGCAAGATTGATTGGTAGGTGTGAGAGGTCTTCGGTTAAGGTTCCTCGTGGGCCTTTCATCTTAACTGTTCTTCCTGATATTTCGACATCAACTTCTGGTGGAATCTCGATGACTCTCTCAACCGTTTTACTGACTACCAATCGAGTTGGGCCTCCTAATAGACGTAGGCGATGAGTTTACCGCCTTCACGCTTCTCCTTAGCTTCCTTGTTTGAGATGACCCCTTCAGAGGTTGTGAGGACTAGTGTACCCAGGCTTCTTGAAGGCAGGTATCTCTTCTCCCAGAATTCGAGTTTATCGATTTTCACGGAGTACCTGGGCTTGATGACTCCACACTTGTTTATTCTGCCGAGAAGCTGGATTCTGAATTTTCCAGATCTTCCGTCGTCTATGAATTCGAACTCGCCGACGTATCCGTTCTTCTGCATGACTCTTAGTACCTGTCCCATCAATTTGGATGCTGGCCATACTAGACATTCCCTTTTCCGTCTCTTCTCAGTCTCAACAATTGTTGAGAGTGCATTTGCTAGTGGGTCGAGTAATGTCATACTAATAATCCTCATTCATACTTTCGGAATCCTAGGGATTTCGCCGCTTCTCTAAAGCATTGGCGGCAGAGCATCAATCCGTATTTTCTTATGACGGGGCCTTGCTGGCCGCATCTCCTGCAAGGTCTGCTCCCTTTTCCGATGCTTCTCTCTTTCTTTGACTTCTGTTTCATGCAGCCTCCTCCTCGACAATCTCTGCTCCGAAGTTCTGCTTGACGTACTCGATGGCCTCGTCTTTTTCTATTGTATGAGATATCCCGACTCTTGAGCGGTGATAGGATCTCCTCTTCACTCTGTACCCCGGCCTTTCCAGGGTGACTGTCACGTCCATTCCAAAAATCCCGAGTTCAGGAACGTACCGTGTCTTTGGTATCTCTATGTGTTCCTTTATTCCGAAGGCAAAGTTTCCATACCGGTCGAAGGAAGTTTCTTTCAGTCTATTGCTGACCGCGACGAGGGAGGTCTTGAGAAAATTTGCAGCCTTCTCTCCTCTCAAAGTCACTTTGCATCCTATAGGTTCTCCTTTTCTGATTCCGAAGTCTTTGATGGTTTTTCTTGCGTTGCATGAGCCTGGGGTTTGGCCGCTGATCTGCTGGAGGACTTTTTTGGCCTTCTCGAGTGGTTCTCCAGACTTGCCTACGCCGATATTGACGGTGACCTTGCTTATTCTGATCCTCCGCATTGGATTCTCCGTTTGAGGTGCCACTTCAGTCATTCTTCATCTATTCCTCAGGTAACTTGATTGTAGGTTTATCGTCACCGACTGCGTAGACGTAGTTGGCTACTGTTCGGAAGGTCTGACCTTGAACGTCTTGAATTGTTACTTTAGCAAGATTTGAGGTCTTGGCTTTCTCTATCTCTACTATTTTTCCATGTCTGCCGATGTTCCTTCCGGCAACAACGAGGCCGTACTTTCCTTCTGCAAATTTTATGTGGCCAAGGACTTTCTGGCTGGGTATTCCAAGTTGGATTGTGTCTCTTGTCGCGTAAGAGTCACCCATTGGGGCACCAGTTTGGCTAAGGGCGATATTCCGGCCGTCGCTAAAGTTGAGCTGTGTCCTCCCGCCACTAAGAGGGATCTTGTCATCGATGAGGCAGAGTTTGAATCCGCCCTCATCTTTAGTTATCTTGAGTAAGGATAATCCCTTCGCCGGGAAGGGGACCATCCTATAGAATGATTTGGCGTCGGGAATCTCCACGACGTCCATCAGTCCTACTGGATACTTGTCGTCCCTCCTAATCCTGCCATCAACCTTCACTCCTCCTCTTGCTAAGGTCATCTTGGCTTCCTTCTTTGTCTTTGCGTGGTGAAGGACATCCCTGAGGACGACCGATAATGGAATCGCTCGTGTCATGGGATGAGGACCAGGCTTTGGTTTTGTCGTCCACTTGAACTGCTTGACACGTATAGGCCAGAAGGTAGGTGCGGATAATCTCTTCATGTGTCTTGATCCACCCTTCTTGCCCATTGTTACGCAGTCTCCTCCGACTTCTCTGATTTTGGCTCTTCCGGCTTTCTTTCAAGTCTCTCTGATCGCCATTTATCGCCCATATCTAAGCCTGTCACCGCGACTTTTGAAACATGCACTGGTACTCTCTTCTGTTCTCCGGAGACTTTCTCTCTTGTAACGCCTTCGACTATAACTCGTTGGTGTCGGAGGTCTGTCTCAACTACTTTCCCTTCGATCCCGGCGAAGTCTCCTCTTAGAATCTTCACCGTGTCGCCCTTTCTAAGCCGTAGAGATCTAGCTTGATATCGCTCCCTCAGTTCTTCTGAAAGGTTACATCCCATCATTCGCTGTCTCTCTTTTGCGGTTGCTGAGGCGATCAATCTTCTCTGCCTTCCTGGTTTCGCGGTCAAGTCTGAAACCTCAAAAAACCATGCTGGCGAGATTCGCTACGCGAGGCCACCTCTCAGCAGCCTCCTTTGCTACTGGACCGCGTATCTCAGTTCCCTTGAGCTCGCCTTCAGGAGTCATTATGACTGCTGCGTTGTCTTCAAATTGGACTCGTACGCCGTCCGGTCTTTTGAACAGTCTCCTCTGTCTTATGACTACTGCTGGAAACATTTGGCGTTTGAGTTCAGGTTTGCCTTTTGATACCGAGACTATGACCATATCTCCGATGCAGGCGGTGGGATATCTTCTGAGCCGACCTTTGTAACCAACTACGTTTATCAATTTTAGCCTCTTAGCTCCGGTGTTGTCTGCACAGATTAGCGCGCTTCCGGTCGGGAGACCTCTCGATATTCGAGGCCTGTATTCGATTACCCCTCTGGCGCTTACAGCTCTGGTCTTGGGTGCGGGCATAGGATTTCACTTCACTCTGTAGCAGTTAGCTTTTCGACAATGACGAAAGAGACTTCTTTGCTTAGCGGTCTGCATTCTGCGATGGTGACTTTGTCACCTTCAATCACTTCAAGGCAAGGGGGGCTGTGAGCCATTATCCGGCTCCGTCTCCTCTCATACCTCAGATACTTTGGGTCGTATTGCAGGTAATCTCGCTCAATGGTCACTGTCCGATTCATCTTGATGCTCGCAACAGTTCCAGTTAAAGTTCTTCTGCGAACTCCCAGCTCTCCATGGAATGGGCATAGTTTATCATCACAACTCTTACGGGGTCCCTTGACTTTCAGACCTACGTTGCGCATCACCATCTTCTCACCCTCATCTTAGTTCTATCCTCAGGTCTAGAAACTATCGTTCTTCCATCGAGCTCAATCGTCTCACCTTTCGGAAGTCGGAGGCGAAGATGGACTATATCCTTAGGGATTGTGACCTCTCTGGCCTCCCTTTCCAGTACCAACGTGTTTCGAGTCTCATCAATTATTCTTCCTCTTAATCCGACGAGTTGTCTGTTGAAGCTCTTTGAGACTCGCGCATCAAGGCCTATCAGTTCATGTCTGGCTACATTGAAATATGCGATCCGGGTCATTTGGTGCTTCCCTCTTTCTTCTGTTGGATTTCAATGGTTAGAAGTTTTGCGATTGTTCTCCGAAGCTCTTTTATCCTCCCTGGATTCTCAATAGTGCCCCCTGACGCAACCATCGTTCTGAGACGCACAAGTTCCGTTCTCAACTCTGTAAGCCTTTTGTCACGTTCGTCTGGAAGCATCTGTCTAAGTTCACGCTTGCGCAGAATCGGCAACTTCCTTCTCCTCTTCCTTTTCGGAAACCTCTTCGTTTTTCTCCTCGATGATCTCCGGTGCTTCAGCAGTAGGTTCAGGTGCAATCACTTTGAAGGTGGGCTTGTCAAGAAATTCAAAATTCGGAGGCAAAATAGCGACCTTGACGCCGAATATTCCTTGTTTCAGCTGGCTGTGGGCTATCGCAGCCAAGACTTGCTTGGTGACCTGGTCGCCAGCCTTCAACAAATAACCTTGGCGGTACTTCTCAGTCCTGGCACGTTGAGTCGTCAGTTTGCCGCTTATTATAACTTCAACACCCAAGGCGCCAGCGTCCATAATCCTTCCCATCGCCCAATATGCTGCCCTTCTAAAATGTACACCCCTCTCAAGAGCCATGGCTATCTGTGTCGCCATTATCTTCGCATCGAGCTCGGGAAGCTCCACCGACGCTATGGAGATCTGGGGGCTCTCCAAGCTGAACCTTTCTTCTAATGTCTTGGTGAGATCCCTGACGCTTTGGCCTCTTCTGCCTATGACCATGCCCGGTTTGGCTGCGAAGATTACAACCCTAGCGCCCATAGGGGTCTTGGTAATCTCTACTTTGCTGTAACCAGCTTTCCTCAATTCTCGGTTGAGAAACTCGTCAATCTGACTCTTTTTGGATGCATCCTTGATAAAGTACTTGTAGACGGACATAGTCAGTCATCATTTAGTAGTGGATAGACTAGCGTAAGACACAAGCCATGAAATCTGATCGAAATTTTCGATACCCAACTTGACTCCACCGTAAGTACTATTCGTGATGAAGTGAGCTGACTTCACTCTTACCTATGTAAGCCTAGCAACATACCTTCAACTCATATTTAAACTTCCTAGAATTAGGAAGACGTATTGAGAAGTTTAAACGCCGATCAACGGCTAATGCAACTATTCCATCCAGACAGAACTGCGGCTAGCGCGCGCTATTCTACTCTGCCTCGAAACCGACAAGTTCGACATGTGCCATTGTGTTGTAGTATGGTGATGCCCTACCAAATGCCCTGGGGATGTACTTCTTAACCTTCATACCTCTATGGCACGCCGCATGCAGTATCTTCACTTTGTCGACATCAAGCCCTCTGTACTCAGCGTTAGCCTCAAGCTCCTCAAGCAATCGGTGTATCCTATTGGCTGCCTTCACAGGATAACGTCCTGCGTCGAATCCCTGGTGCCCCTTATGAGGGACTTCTTTACGGTAGTGCTTGTAAGGTACGGACCTCTTCTTCTCTGCAACATCCTCAAGAAGCTTCTTTGCTTCAGTTAGCTTCATACCTCTTATTGTCTTACAGATCTCGGTTGCAGCCTTTGGAGAAATTTTTATCTCTCGACCGGCACACTTTACGGTCCTTTCCGGATCAAGATCCCTAACAGAGTATCCCCATATTGGCATAGCCGTCTCACCGAGGCGCTCGAACGTAAAGAGCTGGGCATCTAAAAAGTCTTGTGCCCGTCTAGAAAGGCATAAGTGGACTTGGATATTGCATAGGCTTCCTTAGAGAGACTGTTGGACAATTTCGAACTTGATCGAAAGAGATTGGAGTCTGAGCTTCGTGGAACGACTCTCAGAACCTACTGGGCACTCTTCAGCAGGAACCAACCCACGGGGGTGCGCGAAGCCCAGCGGACACTCAAGCTGTCAAGTCCTAGCACTGCACTCTACCATTTGGAAAAGCTCAGGAGACTGGGACTGGTTGAGAAAAACTCCTACGGCCAGTATGCCGTGGTAGAAGAGATCAAAGTCGGCACTTTGCGCCAATTCGTACGCTTTGGAAAACTAATTCTTCCAAGATATCTTCTATGCAGCTTTCTTCTGGACAGCCCTGATCTCGTACTTGGCTGAGTCTTGGATTCTAGGCTTTGGGCTGGACACAATAGCCGTGGTCCTGACTGCCTGTGCTGTGGCTGCAACCACATATGAGGCTGTTCGAGCATGGCGAGAGAGACTGTTCTAATCACTGGACATTTCTGCGAAGATCAACAGTTAAGTCTGAGATAAGATCTACAAGGACTGAGACAAATTGGGGCCTAAGTTCTTTCCGGTCTTCCTCTGAATAGTAGTTGCCCTAACAGTCGTCTCATTCACAGTAAACCTTAAGGAATCCCCCCCAAGCGCTGCACCTGCTGCGATGCAGTCTGCAAAGACGTTGAGAACTGAGATTACCATGGTGAAGTCAGAGGGTCCCAACGAGGTGACCATTTACGTTCCTCTCATAGCTGCACTATTAACTGCTCTTTTTGTTCACAAAACGGCAAGTAGGATCATGAACAAAGAATCGCGTCAAGAAGATTCTCAGTGAAGAATCTCGCTTGATGCTGGAGTGCCGGAAGTGTTCTAAGAATTAAGCAAGTCGATTACTGGAGTCAGATAGAGGAACAGTTGTTGACCTAATTCGACACTCACTTTAATGGGACGTACATGCTTGATCTTGAAGCGCCTATACCTGGGGTGCCGTGGCTAACCTTCTTGTTTGTTATCGCAAACTCTCCCAGATAATGACCGATCATCTCTGGTGTTATGTCTACTGAAGAGAACTCCTTTCCGTTGTGGACCAAGATCCTGAGCCCAACCATATCCGGAAGGATGATCATGTCTCTCGTGTGAGTCTTCAGGACATCTGCCTCAGATCGAGTTCCACGCTTGAACTCTTTTATCTCTTCGAGCAGTCGTCTCTGTGAGGGTGTGAGCCCTCTTTGAAGGGAACGCCTCTGCCTTGATGGCAGTATCTTGATGAACTCATCCATCGACATCTCTCGAAGTTGTTGTATGTTGTGACCCCTGTAAATGAATTCTTTTGGCATGTTTCTCAAATCATCCTGTTGTTTTGGCGGTCTAGTTAAGTCTACCTGTGGTCGCTTATCCGATTAGTGTCTCTCTTGGGATCTGGCACTTGCTCGTGTCTTGGTTGCTCTGCCGGTCTGTCTTGCAGCTATCAGCCCAACCTTCCTTCCAGGCGGTGTATTTCTTGAGACTGTGGTGGGTTTCCCTTCATGTCTGTGTCTTCCTCCGCCGTGGGGGTGGGACGCTGAGATCATCGAGGTCCCTTTCACCTTAGGCCATCTTCTGCCCCTTATCCGCATGAGCTTCCACCTCGTACCTGCTTTGAGGAATGGTTTGTCTGTTCTGCCACCTCCAGCGACGACTCCAATCATTGCCCTGCAGTTGTCGTTCAAGTATACGGATCTCATTGATGGGAGCTTGACCTCTGTGCCTCTTGGGGTATGGGCTACCAGCATCACGTAGGCCCCCGATGACCTTGCGATCTTTGCACCGTCACCTGGCCTGCACTCTACGTTACAGATTGTCGTTCCTTCAGGGATCTTCCCAAGTGGCAGTACGTTTCCTATAACGACTGGAGACTCGCCGATCGAGACCGTTTGACTTAGGCTAAGACCTTCGGGAGCAGAAATATAGAACTCTTTACCGTTTTCAAGAGTCATCAGAGCCAAGGGCGCCCCTCTTCCGGGGTCGTGTACAAGCTTGGTGACGACAGCGCTCATCGACTTCATTGTCCCTCCTTCATCGAGCGTGGGGTAGGAGATCTCGGCTATCCTTCTATGAGTGGGAGCCTGGAATATTCCCCCGCGCCCTCTCCTTCTGACCAGTATCCTCTTTCCCAAATGATTTCACATCCTTCTATAGGATTCCCAGCCTAACCGCCAAGTCTGCAGCCTTGAATTCAGGCTTGAACTTGACGAACGCCTTTTTTCTACCCTCTGGGGTTACTAGGGTATTGATTGACTCGACATCAGCCTCATAGAGTTCTCTCACAGCTCTTTCGATATCATTCTTGCCGGCCTCGAGGTTCACAATGAAAGTGATCTTATTCTCCCTCTCGATGAGGGTTACTGAATCCTCTGAAATGAGTGGGTAACGAATCACTTCATGAGTCTTGACCTTGCCCATCTTGTCAAGTTCCTCCTGTCAATCTACCATTGATTGTTTTGACCGCAGATTCGGTCCAGACGGTTAGTCTTCCAGGATGCGTTCCAGGAGCTAATTGCTCAACATTAAGGTCTGAGGCTCTTACCGCGTCAACACCTGGAATGTTCCTGAAGGCATTGAAGATACCCTTATCCTGCACGCAGACTATAAGCGGCCCCTTAGCCGTTTTACGACCCCTTCCTCTTAAGCGTGCTCTTCCAGATCTCCTTTTGGCGCTGTCTTGGACTCTCTCTACATCATGCCAAAGGCCAAGCTTCACTAGGACCTCCTTGGCTGTTTTGGCCTCCGAGACGGTCTCCAGGCTGTCGCCGACAATCAGAGGAAGTGATGGAACTTGGTCGACCCTGTGCCCTCTTTTGCCAACGACCTCTTTGCTTGCTGTTGCTGCCACGGCTGAGGCGAGTGCTAGAGATGCTTCTTTCTTATTCAACCTCTTCCAGATTCTCTTCTGTGCTCTTGGTGGATGTGTGAGGCGGCCACCTACTGTGCTCGGTGCGAAGGCTGCACTACCCGCCTTAGGATGGCGTTCACCCTTTACCCTGGGAACCCTTGACAGGTCTCTTCCTACACCGAAGGATTTGGCTGTTGTCCTTTTTCCAGCCATTGGATCTCTGCCCTGAGGCTGAAGCCTGTGTGTCTGGAGTGCAACGACGCTTTTCTTTATGATATCCGGCCTGAGTTGGGTCTCGAAGATCTTTGGGAGGGGTATCTTGCTCTTTGGGGTTCCGTCCAAATCGTAAACATCAATTGTCGTAGTTGACATGGTGATAATCAGTCTCCCTGCTTCGACTCAAGGCTGAGATACTCTATCTTCGGGACCTCTTCAGTAGGCTTCCTAGCCCTTGCCGGCGATCGCATCATGACCAGTCGCTTCACAGTCCCAGGGGTGCTTCCCCTCAAGATGACGTATTGCCCTTTGATATTTCCGTAATTTGGGAAACCGCCGCTTGGAGTTGTCTCTTTCCCATCTTCGCCAACCCTCAGTATTTGCTTGTTGAATTCAGTTCTCTGGCAGAAACCCATCTGACCAGCTCTGGGAACGGAGTACATGACTGCGTTGGGTGTCCATCCGCCTATCGACCCCACGCCTCTTTTTGTCTTCCTAGACTTGTGCGGGAGTATGCTTACGCCCCACCTCTTGACAGGTCCTTGTATTCCCTTGCCTTTTGTGATGGCTATCACGTCGACAAAGTTTCCTTCCTTAAAGACATCTGATGGTCTTAGCTCTTTACCGAGTATCTTTTTTCCATACTCTAGTTTTTCCTTTACGTTTCCTCCTCCAATCTTGATCTCTATTAGGCTGGGCGTCTTTCGGCCCACACTTGTCAGTTTCGGCTGAGTCGCCACGATGACTCTAACCTCAGAAGACTTATCAAGAAGACTCTCGACTTTTTGGAGAGATTCCTGATTGCTGGGTTTCTTAGTTATTGTTAGTAGTCTCTCAAGCTCCTTGGGAGTATCTGTTGTCCAAACCTCCCCAAGTGTACGCAGTTCGCCACCCTCCATTCCATATATTCTCAGACCGCAAACGCCCAGAGGGGGAGTCTCCAGCACAGTGACTGGGACCGACACCTCTTTTCCAAACGTCAGCGAACCTTGTTGTTGATCAAGAGCAACAAGATGAGTCATCCCTGCCTTGTAGCCGGGAAAGGCCAATGGTCGGGGGTCACCCGCAACCTCAGGCCAGTGTCTTATTCTTCCGATCCAGCTGGCCGCGCGGCCTCTGGGAAGGTAGGCTAGAGAGCCACGTCTTGGAGCGCTTACCTTTCTTCTACCCAATAGAAATCACCCCAAAAGGTTGAGCAGCGATAACGAGCTGCAGATGGCCTCCTCAGTCCTTATCGTCTCTACACCTTGGTCTGGAACCATGTTTACATTAAAGTCCGCGTACTCATCCAGATCCAGGCCTTCTTGGGCTAATATCTCCTTTAGTCCTTGTGCTGGTGAACCGAACGCCAACAATATCTCCTTTGATCTTGTGCATGCTGATTGCAACTTGGGAAATACCTCGTTTATGCTTTTTCCATATCTTGAGGTTGAAATGACCAGGTCGAATCCAAACTTTCTTGTCGACTCTGCAAGTGGAAGTTTCGTGACAGTAACATTATACCCCCAATATATCCTTATCTCAGCCTCGTCGAGTTTTGCAGCCTCGATCCCGCTATCGATCTTGGTAAGCATTACTGTGATCCTTCTATTGGTGGGAAGACTTCCATGGACAACTGCGGGTTTTTCAAGCCCAATATCAACTATAGAAGATCCATCTCTGCGTCCGACGACGACCCCTTGGCGCAACATGCCGATCCTGACGTCTCTGAGATCCCGTGTCAACTGATGGTGGGGGGACCGCAGGGGAGGAAGAATACCTACAAATCGAAGCTGGGGCTCAATCCTCACAAGGGCCTTGCGAAGGTACTGAGGAGTCTCCATATACCTTAGAATGGCGGCTGTCAACTCTGCGTCTTTGACCTGATCTTGTTGGGGCTTGTCGAAGTAAATCATGATCCGTTCAACCCGGAATATGGAGGAGGCCCGACCGATGAGACCGATCTTGTAGGTTTTCTCCCTGAGGTGCGGAGTATCCTCGGCGAGCGATGCTGGAATTGCTATCGAAAGGCTTCGCTTTCTCTTTGGCGGCGCACAGGAAACTTCGGTGGGATAGGGAATTGACATTTTCGAATCTACTTCGAGTCTAGGAAGGTTTACTAGTTTTCCAATAAATAATCTCTGTTTGATTCAACATGAAGGATCTTGATGATCTTGTGCTTCTCGGATCAATCGATAAGTCTGGAATGCTAAGACTGGTAGCAAGTTTCCCTGACCTCCTAATTGAGGGTTTGGAGCATGGCTGGGCAGTCGAGCCTAGAGAACTCGGGAAGGTTCCATCAAACGTTTTGATTGTGGGTTACGGAGGCTCAGCAATAGCAGGTGATATACTGAGAAATTGGCTTTCTAGGAAATCGACCGTACCTGTTGAGGTTTGCAGAGACCTTGAGTTACCAGCTTACGCGAGCAAAGAGACACTTGCAATATGTGTAAGTTACTCTGGGGAGACTGCTGAGTCATTGAGACTTCTTGACGCCTCAATCAAGGTAGGATGTAACGTGGTGGCGATCACTTCAGGGGGATTCATGAGTGAACTCTGTAGGAAGCTGAACTTGCCCCTGATAACAGTGAAAGCGGGTCTTCCTCCCAGAGCTGCCCTACCGCTCCTACTTTCATCGTCAACCATGGCGCTAACTACATTTAATGTATTAGGCGATGCCCGCAACGAGATCATTGAGACGGCTAAAGAGCTGCGGGTTCAAGCCAATGGACTAATGCCTTCGGTCAACTCGCAATTAAACCAATCCAAGAGGCTGGCTCAGGAATTGGTAAACACCATCCCAACCATTTACTCCCTTGAACGAATGAGTTCAGTGGCAAGAAGATTCAAGGATCAACTGAATGAGAATAGCAAGATTCCCGCAAAATTTGATCTCGTTCCAGAGGCTTGCCACAACGAGATTCAAGGCTGGTCACCAGAGTGGCTGTCAAGACAGCCTTCATCAGGATTTCCGGTGATACTAGTCAGAGATAGCAGAGAAAGTGATTTGGAGTCTTCTAGAATTGAGATGATAAAGGAACAACTTATGTCGGCTGGGCTCAGACATATTCACGAGATGAGGACGCAAGCAAAGACAGAGCTCGGCAGACTTCTCCTGCCAATCAATCTCGGAGACTTTGTCTCGGTCTACCTTGCTTTGGCGAGGGGCCTCGACCCGACTCCTGTTCCATCTATCGAGGAGTTGAAGAGAAAGGTGGAATCTCGGACGCATGAGAAGTCGAGGTTGAAGAGCTCCCTCTTAGGTTAACCTTTGGTAACTCCTATCGGCACAAGCCTCGCGACTTTTGTCGCTATCCCAAGTTTGTGACTGACATCCGCGACGCGATCGACATCCTTGTAAGCACCTGGAGCCTCCTCGCTGACAACAGTTATGCTTGCGGCTTTGACGAGGATCCCTTGCTTCTCCAAGTCCCTCTTTACATCTTCACCTAGGTAACGACGCCTGGCCGCAGTTCTGCTGAGGTTTCTTCCAGCACCGTGGGCTGTCGAGCCGAAGCTTAGCTCCATGGACTTTTGCGCTCCAAGAAGAACCCATGATGCCGTTCCCATACTGCCCGGTATGTGTACGGGTTGACCCACTTCACGGTAGGCTGCCGGTAGGGCACTGTGGCCTGGTGGAAAGGCTCTTGTCGCTCCTTTGCGATGCACGTACACCTTTGCTCTTTTCCCGTTCACTTGGTGCTCTTCTATCTTCGCTATATTGTGGGCTACATCGTAGATGAGTTGGAGACCAATTTTGTCCGCAGGTGTGTTGAAGACCTTCTCGAAAGCTTCTCGGGTCCAGTGGGTAATCATCTGTCTATTCGCCCAGGCAAAGTTGCAGGCTGAGCCCATGGCTGGGATATAGTCCTCAGCTTCACGACTCTTTCCCGGTGCGCAAGCGAGTTCACGGTCTGGCAGTTCAATCTTATACTTGCTTATTGCGCGGTCCATCACTTGGAGATAGTCACTGCAGACTTGATGACCCAGTCCTCTGCTGCCAGTGTGAATGAAGACCAGTATCTGACCGACTCTTTCTATTCCGAAGACTCTCGCTGCCTCGGCATTGAAGATAGCGTCGACCTTCTCGATCTCCAAGAAATGGTTTCCACTGCCGAGACTGCCCAGCTGAGGGGATCCTCTCGACTTCGCTGTTGGAGAGACTTTGTTTGGGTCAGCAGTCTCCATGCAGCCTTCCTCTTCACTCTTTGCCGCATCTTCAGACCACCCGTAGCCTCTATCGACCGCCCACTGAACGCCGTCTGATAATACCTTGTCAAGCTCAACATGGCTTACTTTGATCTGGCCCCTACTTCCTAATCCCGAAGGTATGTAGTTGAATAATGTATCGAGAAGTCTGGGAAGCACTGGTCTGATCTCAGACTCTGTCAGGTTCGTCCTCAGAAGTCTGGTTCCACAGTTAATGTCGTAGCCGACTCCTCCTGGACTGATTACGCCCTCATCGTAGTCGGTAGCTGCGACTCCGCCTATGGGGAAGCCGTACCCTTCGTGACCGTCTGGGAGGGTTATTGCCCACTTATAGATTCCGGGAAGATAGGCAACATTGGCACATTGATTCAGTGTCCTGTCGAGCTTCATCTTCTCCATCAGCGTATCATCTGCGTAGACTCTCCCCGGAACCCTCATTCCAGTCCGTGAAGATTGAGGTATCTCCCAGATGTTCTCACTAATCTTATTCAGTTCAACCGGCCTTGTTGGTGGTCTCGACTCTTTCTCAGACAATAAGCATCCTCTTTCCTTTGCGTTTTGACTATTGTTGGACTGCAGACAGATTTAAGTTGTTTTGAGCAAATTCAACATCGAATCACGACAAATAAGAACTATGAAGCAGACACGTGCAATTTCGAAGACGATCTTGCGTTTAGCTCTCGTGTTTATTATAGATCAAGGAGAAATCTTAGTCGATACTTATCTTCTGAATGTTCTATCTCCATCAAATGGAAGGTAATCGCCTTTACCTCCGTCTTAGATGGGTGCTTCAAGTGATTGAAATCTTCTCCGAAGATACTTGCCTTCAACCTAGCGTGGCTATTGTCGATGTCAATCTTCTCAACCACGAACTTTGAGTAGAGTCTGTTCTCAATTCCATACCTTATCAAGAGGCTTTCCAGCCAAGAGTAAAGAAGAGACTTGAGATCATCTCCCTCAACCTCAACTGACTCCTCGATCTTCGGCTCAACCTTGGAGGCATCTGTCATGACTTCGAACATTGCCAAAGCTGCGTTTGCGTAGGCTTCCTCAAGACTCGAGCCGTAGGCCTCTACATATGCATCCCCCATGTAATCAAGAAACCTAAAGCCTCTTTGAGGACTCTCGTACTCTGACAATCTCATCAGTTGTTTAGTTGGCAGGTAGACTCAAAAATCTATTGAAAGAAGTTCTGATCTGTTTCAATACGTATATATGGAGTAGCCGATGAAGATAAAAAAGCGGTCAGATAAGTTACTCTGAGGCCTTTAGCATTGAATAAGAGCGAGTTGGTCGAGGTTCTGAGCAAGGTTTACGATCCAGAGTATCCTCTCTCGGTAATAGACCTCAAGATAGTCAGTGAAGAAGACATCACTCTTGATGATGGTAAGATCAGAGTTCTATTCACTCCCACCTCACCGTTCTGCCCTATGGGAGGTATAATCGGCGCTCTAATCAAGTACGCTTTGGAGAAGAAGACTGGAAAGGAAGTTGAGGTCTCAGTCAAGCCTGGAGCACACTCGCAAGAGAAGATGCTTAATGAGATATTCAAAGACGAGAAAAAGTACAACGATGCCTTGGAGATGTTGAAGAAGTCCGGGGTTCTCGATAAGTGCGTTACGGTCTAGGTGCTGTGTTGCGCGACTAGGTTTCAGTGATGTTTTTCGCTTTTGTTGGCTGTCTTCAGGTTTCGTCTAGCCGTGTGTTGCTGTGGTTGTTTCTATCAGCATGTTGTATAGTGAGGCTTTGATCATCATCTCCTGTGCCATGTTTTGCATCGTTTTGGCTGAGACGTATTCTCCGAAGGTTCGCTTCAGCGATGAGAAGGCTGATTCAGCCATCCATCTATACCCGTAGCCATGATTGTGTTTCCAGGCTTCAGGGTCTTTGAGGTATTCTTGGGCTACGAGCTTTCTGGGCATGCATCCTCCGGCCCTGCTGGATGTGTTCTTGCGCACCTTGATGGCTGGCTCAATCCCTTTTGCGTTGAGATAGCGGAAGTTGCTTTTCATATCGTATGCTCCGTCGCCAATTGCCTTGGCGACCTTACCTTTCTTGGAGGCTTCATCAACAAGCGGCTGGAGCATCCCTCCGTCACCTGTCTTCTCATCCGTCACCTTCAAGGCGAGTATCTTCTTCCGCTTTACATCAACGGCGATATGGATCTTGAGGTATCCGCGTCTCACCTTCCATTTATGGCGTATCCATTCGCCGCGGTTAGCCACCTTGATGCCTGATGCGTCCACCGCCAGGACTATGTCGTCGCCATAATCTTTCTCATCCAGCTTCACATCTAACCTGTTCACGCGTCTATCTATGGTTGAATAGTCAGGCACATGGATCCTTGAGTCGAATCTTCTCAGGGCTTTGAGGAATCCTTCTGTCTGCCTGTAGGGTAGGTGGAATAGCAGGTGCATGTAGCCTAGAAGCCTGATGAAGATCTCAGGGTAGACGTATTGTCCACCTTCCTTCCCAGTATTCATCTTTTCAAGCTCAATGTTCCACCTGTCAAGGATGCGTGGGTCAAGCAGGATCTCCCCACGCTTCACGAGACCCTCATTGATGCGTCTCCAATCTCTAGCAGCCAATCACAATCGTGGAATAGTTCTCTCACAGGCAATATAGATCATCCAACCACTTCCACGTCAATAAACCGAAAACTCAAACCTACATCCATAAACAAAAATGTCTAGTCATGCAACACAGCAGGTCTAGGAAGACCTCGATTGCCCAAGAATGATGGAGCTTAATTGTACTGCTAGAGTAGACAGTCTTATAGCAAAGTACCCTCAACCCCCAATTAGCCGGGATGGCCGAGCGGATCAACCTTAGATCTATGAGGGTCAAGAGGCGCAGAAAATCTGCGTAAGCCTTGAGTGATCCAGAGAGAGCCTGTGGCCCTTACGGGCCGCGAGGGTTCGAATCCCTCTCCCGGCGCCATCTCAATATTGAAGGCGCTGCAGAAGTATTTCTCTTGTGTTCTTCTGACGACAACGTCCTCATCGATACTATTAACCGTCGTGCGCGCTTCCAGATGAATCATCGAGAAGTCTTTTTTCGTCTTCTTCTTATCTTTCCCCAGCTTTCTGTATTCTCTCACCTATCTCGGCGGTGAAGGGCACATATACCAGTGCGACAACTACACACCCGTAACGATCCTTGGGGACGCGCATACTCCTTACCAGAACCTTTGGGTCCACTAGGGCCATGTTCCTATCGGATGCCATTCTCTTCATCCTCTTGAGAAGTTCTGAAGCTATTGTGTCTTCGTCTTTGTAGCCGTGGTTTTCTGCAACAAACCCATAACTAGGACCTTTCCTGTCCCGACATTTTGTGTAACCTATCCCGGCGCCGATGACTTCCCCCTCGTCTCCGTCCGTCCTTGCAACCACAGCGAAGGTGATGGATGCTGGAGTTATGCGTATACGTTTAACCTCGATCGCATCTGCGGGAATTATGGATGAGATGTAGACTAGATTGCATTCATCAATTCCTGCCTCACTCAATGCATCATCGAAAGCATTTAGATGCGACTCGGTGCTTGTTCCTTCGCCGCTGGTGACAAAATACGCTCTGGGAAGAAACATTCCGTGAACGGTTCTAACTCTTTTCGCCATATGTCTTCTTCCATAATTACTCTGAATCAATGATACCAGATGATTATCCTTCGAGTTCTAAGGTTTCTTCGCCACTCTACTGAATTGATTTATTTCCCAGAATTGCACCCTTAAATGTTTTTCTTGAGAAAAAATGTTATCAGATTCGGTGGAAACACCATCAAACCACTGAAAGAAGTGTGGCTACTAAATCGAGATCCTTCTTCCGGAAAAGCTAAAATGTTACGGTTATTCTCATCCGGCGGTACAGCCCAGCTGGACCGTTTACGTGTGCTCCTTCTACTAGCGTGAGAGAGGTCTTTAGATTATCCCAACGGACTGCACTGGGTCCAACTGTTGTGATGATTAGTGAACTGACTTCTCGGTGTCGCTAGAACAAAGACCTAATGTAACTCATTTGATAACGGTTAGCTTTCCGTATCTTCCTACGTTGAGTTGAGACTCGTCTCTGAAGCTAGTGACGTAGCCGTTCTCGATCTTGACTTTGTCGTTGACACTGACGGTTTCTATCATTTCATTCCATAGTGATAGTTTTGTTGTGCCCGAATCATCTTCCAAAGTCGCAGTTGCCACTCGGCCTGGTTCTCCAAATTTAGTTGTAACCTCCCTTACCTCGCCTATGTCTAGAATTTTACCCTCTAGCTCGACCCTTCTCATGCCCTCTCTTAATTCATTAATCTTCATTCTCTTTGCTCCTTATTGGACTATAGTTGTCGCAAAGGATCCTCGAATCCCTGTTATCTTAACCTTTACTTTATCTCCAGCTTTGGTATTCGGCACGAATATTATGAAGTTCAGGATTTTTTCTATGCAATCGCCTTTTCTTCCTACGGTCTCAATTGTAACCTCGTGTTCCTCGCCCTCTTTGACAGGTACGGGTTGGCCGAATCTTCCCGGACCTTTTTGGAATCCCCTCTCTGATCTCGGCGTGGAGCCTACAGATCCTTCTTCCATACCTATTATCTTTCCTCCTCTCTCTAAGCTAGGAAGGTTTGGATAGAGATGAAAAGTAGTCTTGCCTTCACGCCGGCATATCGGTTAAGACTTCTCATCTGGCAATTCCTAACTTACGACTCCTACAGCAATGTTTTTCCTATTAAAAACTTGCTGGAAGAACCTGCACTTACGTCTATATGTCAACTGTGATCTTGATTGTGGGATAGTCTTGGATTTCTCTGCCCGGACTACCTTTCGTTAGGGGCGTAATCTTAACGATGTTGGAGTGTAGAATGCTAGCGATATCTTCAACGGAACTGTTTATCGCTTCAAAGTAGTCTTTGTCTGAATAGATTTGTATGGTCTTGATTGGTGCTTTGAGAGATATCTTTTGTTCAGATTTTACGCGTCTTATCTCGGAAACTAGAGCTAGAATGGCGTCGCCGTCTCGTTCAGATTTGTCATCGACTAATTCTTGGTCTGGCTGAGGCCAAGCAGTTAGGTGAATGCTCTTCGGCTTGCTATTCAGAGATATCATGTTCTGGTAGATCTCTTCAGATAGGTGTGGGCAGATTGGGGCGAGTAACTGAACGATCCTGAGTAGACAGCAGTGTAGCCCATACTGGGCGGCCTTTCGACGCTGGGCGGCTGTGGCATCGGTATTGTAAAGTCGATGTTTAACTGCCTCAAGGTATTGGTCGCAGAAGATGTGCCAAGTGAAGTTCCTGATGCCTTCAAGCGCAGTGTTGAACTGGAAGCTCTCGTAGGCTCGGGTGACTTGTGTGGTCATTCTCTCTAGTTTACTCAAGATCCATCGATCAATGAGTTCGGACTTGACTTCTTCGTTTTCAAAATCTTTAAGGTTTGTTAGAACGAATCTGGATGCGTTCCAGAGTTTGGTCAGGAACTTTTTGCCGTACTCAACCTCACCCCAATTGAAGGGTAGATCATAGCCGGTGGCTCCGCCTGCGGCGGCCCATTGCCTTAATGCATCAGCTCCATACTTTGATGTTGCCTCATACGCCTCCACGTAGTTTCCAAAAGACTTGTGCATCATCCGGCCATCAGCACCTCTTACCATGCCGTTTATCAAGACAGTCTTGTATGGTGCCTTCCCGAAGAGGGCTAGGTTCTTGACCATCAGGTAGTAGTCCCAAGTTCTGATTATGTCGAGCCCGTTAGGCTGGAGATCGACTGGGAAGAGTCTCTCAAAGGACTTCTCATCGTCAGGCCAGCCGGCGTGGACAGCACACGTGATCGATGAGTCCATCCAAGTGTCCATGACATCGTTTTCCCCAATGAACTCCGTGGACTCGCACCTTGGACATTTGTCTATTTTCGGGGGCTCCGATCGGGGGTCGATTGGGATCCATTCACTCTCAGCAACAAGAACCTGTCTACAGCCCTTGCAGTACCATATTGGAATTGGAGTTGCAAAGACTCTCTGCCGGGAGATGACCCAATCCCAATCAAGAGATCTCGCCCAATCTATCAATCTATGCTTTGAGAACTCGGGAATCCAGTGCACCTTGTCAGTCCACTCTATGACATCCTCGGTCATATCCCGTGTCCTCATGAACCATTGTATCTTTGAGATTATCTCAACTGGTGTGTCGCATCGCCAACAGGTGCCAATGCTTTGCCTAATCTTGTCTGCCTTTACCACCAAGTTATTGGCCCTGAGATCTGTGGTCAGAGCCTTTTTGGCTTCGGTTATACTGAGGCCTTTGTATTTCGCGCTGGCTTCGCTCATGTGGCCGTCCTCAGTTATTAGTGGGATTATTGGGAGATCGTACTTCTTCTGCCACTTTACGTCAGTCTTGTCTCCGAAGGTGCATACCATTACAACGCCGGTTCCAAATGCGGGATCTACATCTTTGTCGGCTAGGATCTTGACTTTTCGCCCAACGAGCGGAACCTCAATCTCACTTTCAACATACGACTTGTACCTATCATCGCTTGGGTTTACAGCTACAGCGACGCATGCCGGAAGAAGCTCTGGACGTGTAGTGGCTATAACCAGTTGGTTTCCTCCTGAACCGAAAGTCACGTATGTAAGTTCACTCTCTCGCTCGCCGTAGGTGACTTCAGCCTCGGCTATAGCTGTCTCACATCTGGGACACCAGTTGACTGGGTGTTCTCCTTGGTAGATGTAGCCTTTCCTGTGGAGGATGAGGAACGAGAGTTGAGTAGCGCGGTAGTACGCTGGATCCATTGTTCGGTACTCGAGGCTCCAATCCATTGAGTAACCCATAGCATTCATTGCTCTCTTCATCTTCTCTATGTACTCATTGGTGAGATTGACACAGAGTTCCTTGAACTTCTGGACCGAGACCTCACGCTTCCGTATTCCATAGACTTTTTCCGCTCTGACTTCTGTTGGAAGACCGTGACAATCCCAGCCCTGAGGGAAGAGGACGTTGAAACCCCTCATCCGTTTGTACCTTGCAGCAAAATCGAAGTAGCACCAGTTCAAGGCGTTCCCCATATGGAACTCACCGCTGGGATAAGGAGGAGGCGTATCTATGCTGTAAGTTAGGCGACTTCTGTCATGACGATCGAAGGCGTATAGATTCCATTGGCTCCAGAGTTGCTGCCATTTAGCTTCGCTGGCTAAAGGATCGTAAGTCTTTGGCAGTTCTGAATTGTGTCGGGTTTCCAGCAACTACACCAGCACTACATCGCCATGTTAATCAAGCTTGAGAGTCCAATTTACTGGATTTGCTTCAAAAGCATTTCCAAAATGCTCAGATCTTAGAGGGTTCAGGGCGTGTCCAGGAATCTACCCAAGAATTCCTGTCCCTTCTGAGGTTCTGCGTCTTCTCCTAAGTTCAGCCTCATGTTGTCTGTTGCAGCAACAGTCTTAACCCTCGTCGATTCCTCCATGAATCTCGCTTCGTTTTTCGGGTCGGAGTATATCATCTTCATACCGAATCCCGTTATGACACAGAAGTCGGGCTTAACTCCATTTAGGATCCTAATGGCATCGTCCGTGCACAGATGTCCCTTTATGGCAGCTCCTCTGGGGCGGAGAACACACATCACGAGTAACTTGACACCTTTGAACTCCTTTTCAATACCCTCAAAGTATTCTGTATCGGATGTATAGCCAATCTCACCTGATGGCAGACTTAACCTGAAGCCCACGGCGTCAGGGTCTTCATGTTTCGCAGCCGTAACCCTAACCTTGACCGTATCAAGATCAACTGTGGATCCAATGCTTGCCTCAACCATTCTCCCTATCATATGTCTATGATAGCTTGATATGCGAGGTTCACAGACTCTGTTTCCTCGAAGGACTCCTCGAGGGGCTATCAAGGTTCCTCTCTTTCGTGTTCCTCCGTTTGTCATTGCTTCAATGTATATCTCAGCATCACTGTCATGATCTGGATGGCAATGAGACACCAATAAGGCGTCGACTTTTGTAGGATCTAGGTTGAGTTGGTTAGAGTATGCGATGGATCCTGGTCCCGGATCCATCTGTATGTTCGCTGAACCTATCACTCTTATGCCTCCCGTTCGTCGTCTCTGCGTGATCATCGCGAAGCGCCCTCCCCCAGTCCCCAAGAATATTAGTTGGTCTTCAGTCAAGAGCTTCCATCCCGGAGAACTGTGAATCTTAATCGATCAGAAAAGACTATCTAGATTATAGAACCTACTCTATCGATGTCTCAACCTGTTGCTGAGAGAACTTATCATGTATCCTTCTGAGAAGGTAGATTACATAAACGAGGATCACGACAAGTCCCACAATCTGGACGACCATGCCAATTGCGGTTTCAAGCGACTCGAATAATCCTTGATAGACCCTGGTTGCGATCTCGTAGACATCGAAATAATAATTGAAAAACCAGTGAAGTAGTATTGGTGCATAAAATCCAAACGCTAGGTATGCGAGGAAGAACGCAAACCCCGCCAGAAACGATGATGTCACTTTGCCCATTTCCCACCCGGATCCTGAGAGGTAGTGGGCTAAGCCGAAGATCACGGAGGTCAAAATCATAAGAACCCATTCCCCTGAATTGACCGCTCGGCGAATTCCATTCAGCCTGATGCTTGGCAATCCAAGACCCTCCTTCGCGCGGTCAGGGAATAATACTGATAGGAAGATTGACTTCAGGTAGAACCTAGGATCTTGTGTTCTTTTTGTGGCAAAGATCAGGCCTAGCCGTCCGACAGCGTAGACCGCGTAGGGAGAGATTCTGAACATGACTTCTTCGAATATCGGAGAGTATGCAAGTTCGAAGAGTTCACGATAGATAGACGTAATCTTAATTTCACCCGTCGGCAATCCTACTGCTTCTTGGAAACTCTGGACTAGAACTACTAAGATCAACAGCGAGCTGGAAAGTGCCGGAAAGGCAAAAAGGAGGTTTCCTGTGGGTGAAGTGGGCCGCTGTAACGTCTTCCCTTGCAGCGCCTTAACAAACCCACCGTTGATTGTCCAGGCGAGTACAAAGCAGATGGCATAAATAATCCATAAGACTATGAAGACTGCTCCGAAAGTTGTCGCTACAGGCACCCTTATGACGAATATGGTTAAGAGACCTATCGGGAGGCTCTCGACGGACTTCTTACTGAAGCTGTCGCTTTGTGGACTCAGCAACATAAGGAACAAGCCCATCAACATTGAAAGGATATATGTAGAGACGAGGAAAAGCACGGTCGCTTTCGAGGCGTATGCTGAAACAGCTCTCAAAGCAGCATCGGTCTTGACCACCCTCAATCATCTCCGAACTGACTTAACAACTGTTGCAGATAGAATATACCTTCAAGACAATTCAAGTTTTTTTGGAAGGATACGAATGACAGTTGCCTGCTAAGTTTGTCCATATCGACATTGCATCAAGCTCATCAGCGCTCATTTGATTTCAAGAAAGGCTCAACATATTTCCAAATAGTCGCGATTGCTTGACATCTTCTTTTAAAGAAGTTCTATAATGAATATTTGGCTCTCACCCCACCTGAGGAGTGGGTTCTAGACGGAAAACAGGTCCTTAAGGCTCAGTCAATCTGCCAGTCTAGTTTCTAACAATCTTGGGAAACGGTGCGGCGAGTGTGAGACCTTCACTAAATGTAGAAGTGGATTCTGTCCGAAGATCGAGATTGAGGTGAGCAAGAATCACCCGGCGTGTCAGATGTTTGTGAGTATACCGATTCTCGGCGATTGGCGTGGGAAGACTGCTGAGTCTAATGATGGCCTACCCACTAGCAACAATCATAATCTAGGTCATCACTTGAAGGCCTACACGGATTATACCACTTGCAGTGGACCAAACCCGGAATACTGTACGGTTTACTGTTCAAAGTATTGGAATTGCCAACTTGTCCTGGACGAAATACGGAAGGAATAGATCGTACGAAGATTCTTGAAAAGTCGAACAGTTCAACCTCAACACAACTTCATCTTGCCGTACGCTAGTTCCATACAAAAGACATCGAGCTTATCGAGTTGGGCTTGAATAGTCTCTTCGACTGGACCTACGATCTCCTTCATTGAAGCATTGGGTTCAAGTACTAGCTGAGCTGAGACTATTTTTGGTTCATTTATCGGCCGCCCGATTTGGCTTAGCAACCATACGTAGACCTCTTTCAGACCTGAAACACTGCCATAGATCTCTTCAGCCATCCTGTACGTAAGAACATTGTATATCTTCCCCACGTGGCTCACAGGATTCTTGCCGCAAGCTGCCTCTGAACACGTCGGCCTATTCAAAGGAATGATGCCGTTAACCCTGTTTCCCCTACCCACTTGTCCGCAGTCTCCACCGTCAGCGGAAGTTCCCAGAACAGTGAGATACATCCCGCCTAGACCACGCCCGAGCCTATCGGCGGTGTTAAGGTCGATATAGACCTCCATCTCAACTCTGGATTTAACATATTTCTGGATCTCTTCCACAACTTCATCTTTCAATCTGAAGTATGCGGCTTCATTGTCAATGTAGCTATCGACGAAGGCCATCCCCACTGTCAGGTGGAGTTCGCCATCCTTACGCAGGCCCATTACCTTGATGTCCTCCCCAGTTTCTGGAAAATCACTCTTGAAGGAGGAGTCGTTGAGAAAGAACTCCGTATCTCTAACTATCTGCTCGGTTGCCGTGAGCGGAGCAAAACCCACAGCGGCTGAGGTGTCGTTTGCACCAAGAAACTTGTCTTTTCTCTCAAAGATGTCTGTCAAGGCTTGGGAACCGCGTTTCAACTCAATCTGATAGTTTACGTGCCTGTCGGGATCCACAAGCCTCAGATTCTGTTTGATCCATTCCTTAGTGGTCCTAATGGTAATATCTTCCACCGGAATAGTCTCGGACCCGACAGTGAAGGTCGCCCTGTCTCCAAAGACTAGAAGCATAGGCTTTAGCACCTTGCCTCCGCCGAACGCCACTTCAGTCTCTCCAGCGACCAAGAGGCCTTTGTCGATGTTGTGGTGTAGTACAGAACCGAATCTCTTTATGTACTCCTTGCTGAGGGCCTTGGAGACCTCGTCCATAATCGCATCACATATCGTGTCAGGATGGCCTAGGCCTTTGCGTTCGCAGATCTCCGTCCTTTGCTCCTGCAGAGGTTTCTGCTTCAGTTCATCAAGGATTATCTCAGGCACAATTGACCCGCCGTTTGCCTAATGCCTGATGTGAACCATTAATAAATTCTTGCCATAGCTATTCCAAAAGGAATTTTGTTTTCAAAATCGATCCGGTTGGCACGCGTACACCCCAAGCAATATGGAGAGCACAATAGGGGTGTGAGCATCGCGCGGGTTCCATCACTTTGAAACGAATTCATTTCCTTTTATAAAAAACCTGAGTTTGTTCTTAAGATCTCTTTTGACACCAATTCTGTGCGAATTCTCGATCTTGAATTTCATCTCGTTCTGTGCAATGAACGCTTCAGCCTCGTCAGTGGTAAGACACTCTTCATTCAACTTCTTATCGATCTGAAGAGCCTCCGTCAACTTGCCCGGTCCACTTGTGAGTTCAATGATATTCTTTACCTTTCTGTTTCTCTTCATAATCTCTATGCCCTCGGTTGGCTGCAGGGCTCTGATTAGAACTGCACCGATTTCTCCGGCTTGGTGAGCAACTGCGTTTAGCATCCAGTACTTGTGAACGTTGTAGATGAAGGCCTTTCCCGCATCGCCCCACAACGGTTTGTTGTAGACTTTAATGCCCTTATATGCTCGCGAGGCGGGATCTTTTAAGCCATAATAGGCCTCTGTCTCGACCAGAATTCCTTCGAGGCTTTTCCCATACAGTCTCCTGACCAATTTTTTTCCAAGCAAATCCCTAGCAACCACTTCGGGATCTCTTTCGTAGAATCTTCTCGGTAACGCTGTCAAAGTTCATCTCGTCCTTTGAACGCGCGCTATGCAAAGCTCTTTAGCTGCCAAACTACGCTGCGGATCAAGTTGACTGCACGCCACTGGATAGACTTCCATAGATCGCAGACGGCTATCCTACACGAACAAGAGTAGCACGTGGAACCCCATTAAAGAACATTTCCAAGCGTGGTGCAGGATTCGACAGATACTTTTATTTTTCGAGGCGGGTATCTCAACCCGCGATGTGATTTGAAGGCTGCTAGATTTTATGAGGTTGGTCAACCCCTTCGGATAGAGGATGTTGAAAAGCCAACGATATCACCAAAAGAAGTTCTGGTCAGAATAAATGCCTGTGGAATATGCCATACCGACCTCCATTTCGTCGATGAGGGATTGTACAAGCCCGGGAAGATTCCTCAGATTATGGGTCATGAGGCTGCTGGAGAAGTGGCCGAGGTCGGCAGAGATGTCAAAGAATTCAGGGTAGGAGATAGGGTACTCATTCACTTTTACTTCAGTTGCGGCGAGTGCTACTACTGCCAGCGGGGGCGAGAGAATCTATGCGTCAGCTCACAGTTCAAACAGTTTGGTTTTACTGTAGATGGTGGTTATGCAGAATACGCTAAAGCTCCATCCAGAAGCATAGTCAAGCTGCCTGACGAGGTGCCGTACGAGGCGGGCATACTCGTTGATGCTGGCTCAACGGCCTACCATGCGGTAAGAGAGGTCGGGAAAGTGAGACTTGGTGATACAGTTGCTATAATCGGGTCTGGAGGCGTCGGACTGTGCACACTTCAGATGGCGAAGCTTAGTGGCGCCACGGTCATCGCGATAGATGTTCAAGAGGATAAGTTGAAGGTAGCAAAGTCCTTGGGAGCAGATTACACAGTCAATTCAAAAGAGAAGGACTTGCCAACAGAGGTTAAGAGACTCGTCGGTGCACGGGGCGTTGACATCGTCTATGAATTTGTCGGCAGAACTAAGACAATGAACGACGCTCTTAGTATACTGGCGAGAGGAGCAAAGCTGGTCTTCATTGGATACTCAGAAGACAATCTCACCTTGGTCCCAAGGAGACTCGTTAGGGGGGAGCTCCAAATCGTCGGTTCGCGTGCCAGTTCCAAGTACGAAACTATTGAGGTCGTTAACCTCGTTAGAGATGGAAAGTTCAAGTTGGAACCCTTGATCAGCCACAGGCTCCCTCTGGACAGAGTAAATGATGGCCTAGAGTTGGTAAGAAGAGGAGAAGCCATAAGAGCCGTAGTCATGCCTTGACGGCGCGCGTTTTCCATCTTTATTTTTGTGACAAGCGGCACAATCTATGGATATCGTCCAAAGGATAGCAGCCGCTACAAGTAGCCGTTCTGTCAATGTTGGTTAGTCAGATGATACTTAGTTCGCTCCTTTACCTCCACCAAATCTCATATACTCACTGTTAGTCAATCCATAGAAGGTGATTCCAAGAATCACTGCAGGGTAATTTTCAACTTGATTGGGGAGAGAGGGTTTTGCTAAATAGAGAGGAGATAGTCAAGGTTCTTGAAAGATATGATATTGAAAATCTGAAGTTGGGAACCATTGGAAGTCATTCTGCATTGGACATATGCGATGGTGCAAAGGAGGAGGGGGTAGATACTGTTGTAATTTGTCAGAGAGGACGGGAGAAGACCTATCTGAAGTATAAGCGCATAATCAGTAAAGTCATAATTCTTAACACATTCGCTGATATGATCAAAGAGGATGTTCAGGAAGAGCTGAGAAGACTCAATGTAATCTTCACGGCAAACCGATCCTTCTCCACTTATGTGGGATATGATAACATAGAGAACCGGTTTTTGATCCCCATCTTCGGAAACAGGACGATGTTGAGATCAGAGGAAAGGGACTCACCTCGTAATCAGATGTATCTTCTTGAGAAGGCTGGAATAAAATTCCCGATTAAATTCAATTCTCCAAACGAGATCGATCGTTTGGTTATTGTCAAGGTTCCTGAGGCTAAGAGGAAGATGGAGAGAGCTTTCTTCTACGCAAACAGCCCTGAGGATTTCCGCACAAAGGCAGAGACCAGAATAGGAAAAGGGATAATCTCAAGAACAGAGCTGGAGAAAGCAACTATCGAGGAGTTCATCATGGGTGCGAAATTCAACTTCAACTATTTCTGGTCCCCACTTGAGGACCAAGTGGAGTTCTTAGGTGTTGACAGAAGGATCCAGACTGACTTGGACGGGATACTCTCGTTGCCTGCCAGAGATCAATTGGAATTAGACTCAGTAATCCAGAATATTGAGGTTGGACATGAGGGGGCTACAGTTAGAGAGTCAATTCTTGAAAGGGTGTACGAGATCGGCGAAAGGTTTGTTGAGACTTGCAAGCGTGAATATCCACCGGGGATCATAGGTCCTTTCGCGCTTCAAGGAGCCGTCACAAAAGAACTTGATATCTGCATCTTCGATGTTAGCCCTCGCGTACCAGGTTCGCCGATAATATCAACAACCAGCCCATATTCAAGATGGTACTTTGGAGAACCCATGAGTACGGGAAGGAGGATAGCGTTAGAAATTACGAGAGCCAAACATCAAGGTAGATTGAGTGAAGTTGTGACATGATTAAGAAAGAGGAGATTCTTGGAAATCTTAGGAGCTATGATCCTGCAAGAATCAGAATAGGGACCATTTGTTCCCATTCTGCATTACAGATCTTTTATGGAGCACGGCAAGAAGGGTTCAAAACCGTAGGGATTTGCACCCCGGATCGGCGGTTCGTTTATGAAGCTTTTCAGTTTGGCAAGCCAGATGAGTACATGATAGTTGATAACTACCGCGATCTGATTTGCCAAGGATTCCAAGATGAATTGCTGCGCAAGAATGTGATTATCATCCCTCACGGTTCGTTCGTCGAATATGTTGGACCAGAGAACCTCAGGAGAGAATTCCGTGTTCCCATCTTCGGCAACAGAAGAGCGCTGGAATTTGAGGGTGATAGGCGCAAGATGAGATCTTGGCTCAAAGAAGCAGGAATCAAGGTCCCTGAGGAGTATTCGAAACCATCCGAGATCGATCGGCCTTGTATTGTCAAGTTTCACGGCGCCAGGGGAGGACGTGGCTTCTTCGTAGTCGATTCGGAAAAAGAATACGAGAAACAGATCAAGAACCGCGTCAAAAGAGGAATCATGACGGAATCAGACGTGAAGGAACTGACAATACAAGAGCTTGTCATTGGGGTACGCTACTACCCTCATTATTTCTATTCATTGATGTTTGATGGAGAGGTAAAGGCTGGAGAGGGCAGAATCGAGCTCTTGGGAATCGACAGGAGAGTGGAAACCAATGTGGACGACCTCTACAGAATCCCTGAGCTTGGCGGAAGAAAGCCTATCGAACCATCATATGTCGTTACGGGCAATATGCCCATAGTCCTCAGAGAATCGCTCCTTCCCAAGGTACTAGATCTTGGCAGGCGAATCACAAATGCATCCGTTAGACTCTTTCCACCAGGAATAACCGGGCCGTTCTGCCTGGAGACGATATGCACTGATGAACAGGAATTCGTAACTTTTGAGGTGTCAGCGAGGATCGTTGCGGGTACAAATCTCTACCCTGAAGGTTCACCATACTCTTGTTATCTGTTCTCCAAACCTATGTCAACGGGGAGGAGGATGGCTCTTGAGATCAAAGAGGGCATTCGCAGAAAAAGACTCGACGACCTAGCTAGCTAGCTTCTCACCGATGATTTCAAACCAGCTCAAGACTTTTTTTCAACTGAACGTCTGCGTCTTCGACGCATCTTTAGAAGAAGATCAAGCTGACACTGGAATCCTAAAGTATTTGGGCCAGAGATTAGTTTGCAAAGAGGAGTTCAAAATGGATGTATTCGAGGCGATACGCGTAAGGAGAAGTATAAGAAGATACAAATCAAGACCCGTGGAGAAGGGAAAGCTTGAGCGTATCCTTGAGGCTGGGAGACTGTCGCCCTCGGCCGCAAACAAGCAACTTTGGCACTTCATAGTTGTTACAGACCCTTCTCTCATAGAGGCCCTTCGAGTCGCCCATGAACACGATCCGTTTGTCAAGAATACAAGTGAGATAGCGCGCGCTCGGACAGAAGACCACTCAGCGAAATAGTACATTATCAGCATTGGTAATGCAACCAGTGCAATGATATACACAATCTCAAGGTGTGAGATTGAAGTTTCTTTTTGAAGAGATGAATATCTCCACAAGTAACAGAACCGAACTTATTGACATAACGGACAAGGTCGAAGGATTCGTGAACGATAGTGACATCAAGAATGGAATTTGTTTGGTATCGAGCCTACACTCTACGACGGCTGTAATAGTAAACGAGAACGAGAGAGGATTAATGAATGACATTCTCCGCAAGATCGACCAAGAGTTTCCAAAAAACGCTGGCTGGAGCCATGATAGGATAGACAACAATGCTGATGCACATTTAGCTTCAACGTTCATAGGCCCTTCAAGAACCCTGCCTATCAAAGATGGTAGGCTGTTGAGGGGGACTTGGCAGAACATCTTCCTTCTCGAACTTGACGGACCCAGAAACCGGAGAATAGTCGTGGAAGTATTAGGCGAATAGCAGTAAAACAAATCCTTTCAGAAAAAAGTGTTCCATATTGACCTCGTTAGCGCGCGGTCTAGAATATGGGGTTGCAGACGCGTGCTACGATATCCATTAATCACTGGCCACTAGCCAGAATTCGTTCCCGTCAGGATCTTTGAGCATTGCATACTTCATATTCGCGTCCCATTCAGAGGGAGCTAGCTCCCTTGCGAATTCAACTCCCTTCTGCTTCAAAGCTTTGTACGTGGCATCAAGATTATCTGTCTGTAGAGTGATTCCCGAATTTCCGGGTTCTAATGAGTCCGTCTCGCACAGATGTAGTACTGTGGAAGAACCGCTTGGACAAACCGTAACCCAGTGTTTCTCATCTGATTCAACTGTGAAGCCTAGTTTCTCAACATACCATTTCTTGGATTTCTGGGCATCAGATACGAGAACAGCTACACTTCCGATGCTACGTATCACGCAATTCAGCTCCTAATAATTGGTTGTTAAGTTGATCTAATATGTCTGTTGTTTCCGAATGAAATGAGGTCGATGTCACACTCTTACAGCCGCCACAAAAGCATAAATACAGACATTAGTACGTGAGCGATGCCCACAATATCTGTCTCGGCACTAATGGGCAACGACTCTAGCTTCGGTTGACATCAATTGATATCGATTATTGGCGCGGGAAGAATCGGTAGCGCTTGTGCGTTAAGTATCCTTCACATGAATATCTCAGACATAACTTTGATTGACGTTCAGAAAGGCCTCGCCGAAGGCGAGGCGCTTGACATGAGGCAGGCGTCTCCTTCTCTTGGGTTTGACAGGAAGATCAAAGGTAGCTCAGATTTCGCAGATGTCGCTGGCTCCGAACTAGTCGTCGTGACTGCTGGATATCCTCGAAAACCCAATACTTCAAGACGTGACCTAGCGCAGAATAATGCTAACATAGTTTCTTCGGTAGTTGAAGAAATTGTTCGATATGCCCCGGAATGTAAGATAATGCTGGTAACGAACCCAGTAGATGCTATGACATATCTAGCTTACAAGAAGTCGGGCTTAGAGCGCAACAGAGTCTTTGGCATGAGTGGAATGCTTGATGCTTCAAGATATCGTTCATACGTAGCACTTGAATTCAACGTATCGAAGCAAGACATCCAAGGCTTAGTCATCGGAGAGCATGGCGATCTCATGATTCCGCTAGTCGACTACACCACCGTATCCGGAATTCCGATAGGAAGGTTGCTTAGCTCTGAGAGTATCAAAAGAGTCGTAGAGACGACAAGGTCATGTGCAATGGAAGTGATCAAACTAAAGGGTGCCACTGTTCATGCCCCTGCATCTGTAGTTGCTGTTATGGCTGATGCCGTACTCAATGGCAGAAATAGAGTAACTAGTGCCTGCGTTGTTCCAAATGGAGAATACGGCCTCAAGGATGTTGCAATCGGCCTACCTGTAATACTGGGAAAGAAGGGTGTTGAAAAAATAATAGAACTGGAATTGAACGCTGATGAGAAGAGACAGCTCTTGGAAGCAGCTTCCTCAATTCAATCGGTAATATCACAGAGCCTGGGTTAGAACGCACGCCTAGGGCCTATCTAAGATCTGGCCTTCTTTGAAGCACACCTTTTACTTTACTCTCGACAAATCTAGCGGCTAGCAACAAGAATACTTTTCTCCGTAGAGCTTGGTAGTTAATCTTTCCACAAGTTACATCAGCCAGCATTGAGGCTGAGTGAGTCTCTATTAGTCCGAAGAAAGTGTCGAAGTCGTTGCAGACTCTGTATCTCAGGTCTAGCGCAACCTTCAAGTCCTTTCCGAATTCTCTCATGCACTCTTTTTCATAATTTTTTCTTAGGAAGGAGGAGCCCGTGTTTCTCTCATCTATTGCCTTTCTGCAGGCGGCTGCTGCCAAAATGCCACTTTTCATGGCATAATAGATCCCCTCTCCCATTAGGGGGTCGACACACCCGGCAGCATCTCCAACGAGAATTACGCGATCTGAGACTACTTCACGTACAAAACCAACTGCAGGAACGAGATGCCCTCCAAAATGTGATATTCTAATGTCGATCTTTTTAAGCTTCGATAATGTCTGGGAAAAATCCTCTAGGATATCCTGAGGTTTATGTAAGAGAGCTAGGAGGCCGCCTACGCCAACAGAGATCGCAGACCTCTTCGGAATTAGCCATTTGTATCCAAAGAGGTTGTCATCGAAGTATAGTTCAAAGACCTCCGGATCAATATTCTTCATATCTGTCCGGTTCAGCGGAATTGTCGTCTCCAGACACAGGGCTACTTCCTCTTTTCTCCAGTGTCTGCGAATTCCAGTTTCCCAGGCAGTTGTGCTGTTGACACCGTCCGCTCCAATTACCAAATTTGCTCTGACAAGTCGTCCACTCTGCAGTCTACATATGACCTCGTCACTCAGAACTGAAATATCGACGACTCTATCCGATTCGATCAACTCGCAACCCTCACGCACAGCCAATTCGGTCAAAAACTCGTCAAACTTGTCGCGAGAAGTAGAAATCAAAATCGGATCTCTTGAAACAAATTCAACAGAATCCATAGAATGAGAATAGATACGGAATCCCATGACATCACTCTCAATGACGTGTTCAGGAATCCTTTCACCAACTAGGTTCATGGCCTTCAGAGTAATGCCACCGCCACACAGTTTTGGTCTCGGCAGCTTTTCCTTCTCGATGAGGACGGCCCTCAGACCTTGTCTGCTGCACTCCCTCGCAGCCGTCGCTCCGGCTGGTCCAGCCCCAATGATAATGGCATCGAAGCTTTCCAAGCTCTCACAAACACATCAGAATCGTCTACGCCAGAATATTCCCATTTTATTTCGGATAAGTAGATCAGTTCTTTAGGTCAAATGTCTCCTATTTGACTTTGCCGCTCTAATTGTGATTTTAAACGACTGAATTGGGAGCTCGATCTGAAAAATTCCAGCTAACACCCCACATCTTTCTATGGACGCTTCAGATTCTCTCGTTTTTTCTTGATACTCGAGGCTATCAAAGAAGATTGTGAGAGTCAATTTGCGAAGCTTTATTCATTCCAAGTCAGCTTAACTCTGCATACGCCATAGGAAAACGTTGGGATTTCTCATGCCGATGAGATCATTGACCATCAAGCGATCGGTCATTGATAGTATCCTAACTTATGCAAAGATGGCCCACCCTAAGGAGTCCATTCTAATACTCCAAGGAAAGGCAGGTGGGGGCAAAATATTGATAGACAATGTCATTATTCCACCTCTGGCTACTCACGGTCAAGCTTTCTCTGGCTTCCCTCTGTCGATGCTTCCAAGCGCCCTGTCAATAATGGGTGTCGCTCATTCGCATCCTTCTGGAGTGTTGGCGCCTTCGACACATGACTTGAACCACTTCTACGGCCGCATAATGATTATTACGGCATACCCTTACGACTCAGAAAATGACATACGAGTTTTTGACGGAAATGGAAACATCATCCAATATGAAATCAGTTAAACCTCTATTCAACAATTCCACTCATTTTACCTAGAGTTCTAAAAGCGCGCACTTTGTCAACAGGTCTTGGCGTCAAACCGCATACAACAAAGTAATCCGGTCAAAAATACAAGAAATCTGAAAGAACAAATTGGTTGTGACAAAAAAATACTCAATTTACTTGCCGGTATCTTTGGTGGTGACGGGACATGCAACTTCCTCTGGAGTCGACATATTGGATTCCATTAAGCTAAACGCTCCTAGGCTATTGTGTTCTACTTTTGTTTCTACTTAAGATAACTGTTTCTGCCTGACGTATGTACGTTGGAGAATAGATAAATTTAGTAGCTGCAAACACGGCCTCATGAAGTGGTGTCTCACGCGTTTGGGAATATCTAAAATAGATTATGCCGATAGTGGTGGTTCTTCATTCCCTTCTCCACTGCTTGAATCTCATGGGATATAGTTGGGCTTCAATCTATCACACATTTTAATAATCTGATCGGTAGCTAATGAGTGTAGACATATCATGAAAGGCGCGATAGTCTTCCTAGTATTCTTTGTAATTTTCGGAGCAGTGACATTGCGGTATTATACTGATTTGCCTCCTGGAAGGCAACTTTACAGCCTTCTAAACGTCCCTGAAACCTCATATCCGGTGCTTGGAATACCCGCGTCGATCTTAATCTTCGCTGTATTTAATGGAATAATATATGGCGTGATAGCATGGCTCATTTTCACAATCCTAGTGCGAGCGAGACGTAAGAAGGTCGTTCAGAGGGTAGCGCCTCCTCCTGCTACTACTGAACCCAAAAAATTCTGTATCAGTTGCGGAGCAGAAATCTCTTCAAAAGTCAAGTACTGCCCAAAATGCGGGGAAGTTCAGTAGATAACTTTAGCGCTCGCTAGGAACGGACGACCATTCTTTTCTTCTGTGTTTTTTAGGTCGTGGTTATTTAAGCTACGGTCAGTTTGCGATATCTTGAGATTGTCGTTCAGTCTGACCCATTTTGGATACGCACGCGTTCACCTGCGCACTACTTGCCAACTTTCTTATTTTCCTCAATACTCGACGCGCGCGTGAGCCTCCTAGTTTAGTTCCTCACTAGGCGGTAGCGCGTACTTCCCAATCCAAGCTTCTCTGCCGTTCTGATATGAATAAAGCTGCTTGTCTCATTCAGTCTTCCGATAGTGTCCGTACGCTTCAGCGAATTTCTTCTATACATCGGTGCTTTATCTATGAGGTCTATTGAGGCCTTATCTATTGCGACAGGATCTTCTCCGCCGAGTACCCCAATGTCTTGCATAAGTGGCCTTCCCGATGGAGTAGCGCAATCGCAGAGCTTGGTGATATCCTGGAGGAAGTTGAGGTAGGCAATCTTGCTTTTGGGAAATCTTGCTATGACTCCCTGAGCTGCGTGGGCCAGGTTTACCTGGAATTTTACCTTGGCATCGCTTGGCAGATGTAGAGCGCCCTCTGTACAGGCGAAAAAACAGCTAATACATGACATACATTTTGACAAAAGCTTCACGTGTTTGCCCGCTCTAATTTCGACAGCACCAAATGGGCAGGCCTCCACACATTCGCCACAGCCATTGCATTTGTCAACGTTTAGTATGACTCTATTTGCAAGGTGCTGCGCTGCTTTTCCATCTTTCGTCGTGCAGCCCATAGCCAAATTCTTAATTGCTCCTCCGAATCCGCTGAGCATGTGCCCTTTACCATGAGTGAGAACGATCATCGCATCTGAGTTGGCTATGGCCTTTGCGACAGGTATTTTCTTGAAATCACATCCGTCAATAACCTTTCTCAACCTTTGGCTTACGCCATCATATCCTAGCGGTCCATCAGCGATCACTATAGGCGCTCCGAGCGACTGCTCTGTAAAGCCATTGTACGATGCGGTTTGGAGGTACTGCTCCGCAGTGAATCTATGCTTGGGATAGAGTGCTGTAGTGTCTGTCACGAAGGGTTTGCCCTCGGCCTCCTTTACCAACTTCACAAATAAGCTGACAAAGGGCGGTCTCAGGTACGTTAGATTTCCATACTCACCCATGTGCACTTTAATAGCGACTTTGTCGCCCGGTGAGACGACTCCCTCTACTATATTTCTGAAATGTTCGCCTATTCCATCCAGTACGTCTTCTTTTCCGGCATAATCAAAGAATAGGATTCGTGATGCTAACAAATAGTCCACAACCTAAGGAAGGTGGAATCTATGCTTGATCCCTCAAATATAGGGTTCTTGGTGTACTGTTGATACGCGCGCGCGTAGATCCTAGGATGAAAGCGGTTCTTCTGGATAAACCTGCAGTGATCGAACAGGATCCACTCAGATACGCAGAATATGATGATCCTAAGCCTGCTGATGATGAAGTATTGATACGAGTAAAAGCATGTGGAGTCTGCCGGTCCAACTTGAACGTGATCGAGGGGGTATACAGTAGACTAGGGATTCCTTCAAGATTGCCGATCATTCCGGATCATGAGATCTCGGGGATGATTGAGAGTACTGGTTCAAAGGTTACAAATCTTAATGTTGGCGACAGAGCTGGAATTCAACCGTTATACTGGGCGTGCGGCAACTGTGAGTTTTGCCTGTGGTAGGGAACACCTCTGCCCTCATAGACTGATCACGGGTGAGACTGTTGACGGCGGCTATGCCGAGTACATTAGGGGGAAGGCCAACTTCGTTTATCGTATTCCCGCAAATCTGAAAGATGACCAGGCGGCTCCTCTGTTCTGCCCGGGAGTCACAGCCCATAGAGCTGTAAAGCAGGCCGGTCTTTTCCCCAGTAAAACTGTGGCTATATTTGGGATCGGTGGAGTCGGGCACGTTGCAGTGCAATTTGCCAAGATGACGGGAGCTACTGTCGTCGCAATCAGCAGAAGCCAGAAGAACCTAGACTTAGCAATGAAGATGGGGGCAGATAGAGCCATCATTCAAGATGATAATCTTGTACCTGAGATGAAGAAAATGGGTTATGTTGACTCTGCAATAGTCTTCGCACCCTCTCAAGATGCGATAGATAGAGCACAGAGAATCACCAAACCTAGAGGCACGCTAGTTCTTGGAGTTACTGGGAATGTCAATAATTTGATGTCCTTCATGGAAAAGACGATCAAAGGTAGCGCTATCGGAACAAGACTTGACATGGAGGAGGTTCTGAGAATAGCAGCGTCAGGAAAGATCAGAATAACTACCCAGACATATCCTCTCATCCAAGCCCCAGAGGTCTTACGCAAACTAAAAGACGGAGATATGATAGGTAGGGCAGTGCTCATACCATAGCAAGAGAGAGATTGAACCATGCAACCCGCAGGCATCTCCCATGAACTCAAACAAAGAATCGCTACATTATACCTGGAAAACAAAGGCGAGCTTGAAGCGTTAAGCCCCGCAGGACTGGAATCTTTTGCCTCAGAAGTATTGACCATAATTCAAGGGGAGAGAGATGAAGCAGGATCCTCCCATGACCTGGAAGTCTTGGAAGGGAGCATGAAACATCTCAAACGAGACGCGGCAACGTTTAAGAATAATGAGCCTGGAACCGACGACTACGACTTTGCCAAGAGCGATTGCAGGAGCCTCTTGGATTCGACGAAAATGTGGCTGCGATTAGAAGGGCTCATCTAGGTGTCAAAAAGAGATCACGCTGTGTCGATCGATTTACAAAGTCGTCGGCATAGCTTGTAGAAAAAGCCCTTCCATGTTTCTGATGAATGAGGTAATTTTTGAGGTAGTGTTGAGACCCTTAGTTGATGAAAGACGAAGCCTACGCAATTCCGATAGCGTTTGCCTCCAAAACTGCTTTCAACGACCGCAGGTTTCATCAAGAAGGCGTTGGGCTTCCAAGCTGACATCGAGTTTGAAGGGAACTCTTACAGACTCCACTTCTTCTCCCACCACCTCTATATCCTCAATATTCGTTACTCCTAATCCCATCCTCTCTGCCTTTCTAAAGTAGAATAACCTCCTCATATCAAATCCGACGACCGAGCCTGCAACAGTATCTGCAGCCCACGCATCCTTGGAGGCTATTATCACACCTATTCTTACGCTATATCCGGTTCCAGGAGCACCTGGACCATGAAGCCCCCAGAGTCCATCAATGATCGCGTAATCAGGTGGTGCTACCTGGCAGAGATCCAAGAGGGCCCTACCTACATTTATTCCAAAATTAAATTTGTGGCCCTTCCACGATTTTATTTCGTGGAACTTAAGGAATTTCTTAACCTCAGGCAAGACTCCGAACATATTCTTGACTGAGAAAGTAATAGCAGAGTAGGGATCGGCCTGCGTCTTCATTGACGGAACGGATATTCTATTACTTTTCAGATATTTCTTTGAGAGCCTCAATACATACTCGCTTGCAAACATCTCTCTTTCAGGATTATCTAACCAATTCAATCCATCTATAGCCACATAGAACTGGGGGTCGGGGACCTCGCATGTAATAAGCTCATCGTTAGAAGCATTAATCAAATCGAGATCATACTTCTTGGCCAAATCATAGAGCTTGTATTTCTCGAAAGCTTCCTCAGCCGGTCCAAGCATGGCATCGGATTCTATTATGCCCACGTTCGACGTCTTTTCCTTTGTCAATTTTATTACAGCATTCAAAACCTCAAAACTTGTAGCTGCTCCTCTAGGTGTAGGCGCCTGTCGGTATTTCGGAATTCGTACAAGATTTGGCTTAATTGTTGTGTACGGTTCTCTCTTTATCGCTTCTTCAAATCCACCAGCGAGTCCTACAGCCTCCCTTATGGCATCATATGGATTATCAAAGTCCTTGACTTTCAGAAGAGCGACTTTGGCTTTCTTCGACATCTATCATACCCCCGCATTATTTGATTGGCTATGAAATGTTTTAGGAAGAATGATCTGCTCAAACACCAGGTTCAAATTTAAGCGTTTCCGTAAATAATAGTTGAGCCTTCGAGACTAACTGCTAAATTGATCGTCCAAAGAAAGAGACCCAGTTTGGGAAACGGACTCATTAGTACAGCTTCTCATGAATTGAAAGCGGAAATGATGTCTCAACAGATCTACGTCAGAATAGAAGCGTGATTCTTCGCAAATCGTGCTTGCCGTTCGTTCTTAGTTCGCGTAATATAGAGTCGGATTAAGATCATCTTGTTTCACATTTTCACTCCCAACAATTCCATCATCTTCTTCGCATCTGTCGCCGGCTGTTTACATGCGTAATTGATACACACGTAGGCTGTTGTTCTGTTATCAATACTAGTCTGATCCTCCAGAAATTTAGCGAGTCGAAATATGTCGGGTGATTTTTGTTCTGTCGGATTGAGAAGCACTACCATGTTTGGCAGAAACCGAGATCTCAGTGTCCTGATCATCTCAATAGTGTCCTTTGTCTGCGAATCACCGGCTATGGCTACCTCGTATGAGGGCCCAATCGCAAAGTCGAGTGCAACCAGCAGTTGGGTGAAGGATGCAAGTGATTGCCTCACGTTGGAAGAGAAGGCACGTCTTATCCGTTCAGCCTTATCTTCTAAGTCACGATTGTCAGTCATTCGTCCCAGACGAAGCAGGTTCAGCATTTCCACGGAGTTACCTGATGGAATTGCCCCATCATAGATCTCCTTTTTGCGAATCAGGGTCTCTTCGCCATCGTCAGGGGTAAAATAGAACCCCCCGTTCTGCTCGTCCCAATAATGTTTGATTAAGTCATTTGTCAAAGATAATGCGATCTGGAGATGATTAGCGTCGAAAGTAGCCTCATATAGCTCGATCAATCCCCAGATTAGAAAGATATAGTCGTCTGCATAGGCAGGTACGGCAGATTGGCCCTCTCTGTAGCGATGTAGAAGCCGCCCATCGGCATCAAGCATATTGTTAAGAATAAAATGGGCGGCGTTCTTGGCAGCCTCAACATACGTCGGCTCATCACAGACCTGTGCCGCCTTGGCCAGTGCAGCTATCATCAGACCATTCCAGTCTGCAAGGATTTTGTCATCTTTGTGGGGGCGCACACGCACCCCACGTGCGGCTAATAGCCTTTGTTGAATACTCTCCATGCGTTTTTGGAGTTCTTGCTGTGAGACTCTCAGATCGTAGGCCAAGTCGCTAAGCGACTTTTTCATATGCAGGATATTCGCGCCAGTTCTCTCTCCGTAAGCTTCATCGATGAAGTTGCCTGCTTGTTCGATGTTGAATGCTTTGGCAGCGAGATCAGCGTCTTTTTCGAGTATCTGTTGGATTTCTTTTATTGTCCAGAGGTAAAACTTTCCTTCTTTACCTTCGCTCTCAGCGTCTTCGGCGGAGTAGAAGCCGCCTTCAGGGGCTTTCATGTCACGTAGTACATAGGCAAGGATCTCTTGAGCAGTCTTCCGATATTCTTGCCTTTGTGTTGCTTGATAAGCCTCGATGTAAGCTATTGTCAACAGAGCCTGGTCGTAGAGCATCTTTTCGAAATGTGGAACTAGCCATTTGAAGTCAGTGGAGTATCGGTGAAAACCAAAACCGACGTGATCATAGAGTCCGCCTCGACGCATAGATTGAAGGGTTTTCTCAACCATGCGAAGAGCTTTCTCATTGGCCGTACGCTTCCAGTAGCGGAGCAAGAAGAAAAGATGGTGAGGAATTGGGAATTTAGGCGCTCTGCTGAAGCCCCCCATCTCTTCATCAAAAGCTTGAGTTAGCTGTTCGTACGCTGCGTTGAGTGCGTCCTCTCCAAGTTCTTTGCCTCCTTGAAGCCTTGAGATCATGCTGAGTTTAGCAGTGATTTCGTCGGCTGAGTTGAGTAGTTCTTCCGGTCGGGTCATCCAGAGCTCCTCGACCTGTGTGACCAATTCAAGTAGGCCGATGTGGCCGGCACGGGTTTCCTTGGGAAAATAGGTGGCTGCAAAGAAGGGTTTCTTGTCCGGTGTCATAATGATGTTTAGCGGCCATCCGCAATTGCTTGAGAGCATCTGGCAAGCAGCCATGTACAAATTGTCTATGTCTGGTCGTTCCTCTCTATCTACTTTGATTGAAACAAAGACGTGGTTCATCAATCTTGCCACGTCGGGGTCTTCAAAAGACTCGCGTTCCATGACGTGACACCAATGACAGGTCGAGTAACCGATAGACAGGAATATCAGCTTGTTTTCCCTATGAGCCTTATCAAAGGCCTCAGGTCCCCACGGATACCAATCGACAGGATTGTAAGCATGCTGTAGGAGATAGGGGCTTTTTTCAAATATAAGTCGATTAGGAACCCTATCGGACTTGGGATTAGATTTCACAGACACTGTGACAACCTAAATGGATCATACAATGCCGACAGTTATGTTTTTTATCAGAGATCTCATCTAAGTCCGCACATACGCCGGCGATGATAACGAAGCGGACTGAGGATACTGCAAAAGGGGACCTTAATCGAAATGATATATGAAGTCGAAGTTAAATTCCATAAAGATTTCGTTGATATCGATGGAAATAAGATCACGATTGGTCTAACATCAAGACCTGAAGATGGTAAAGCAAACCGTGAATTGATTAAGAAGTTGGCTAGACGCTTTGGCGTCTCTTCATCTCAGGTCAGAATAATTTCTGGATTAAAGGCTAGAAAAAAAGTTGTACAGATAGAGAAGTAAAGTTACTGAGATCGGTTCTTTCTATACTTGAGTGGGCGTCTCTGTCTTGGGCTTGCGCGGTCTGCCTCTCTTCCGTGGCCTCCCTCTTTTCTTCGGCGGACGACCACGCCGCTTTACAGGTTTGCTGACTATCGCCATAGCCAGCTCTCTAATCCTATCTTGAATTTCAACTGGCACAGCCGCAATGCTATCCTTCAGCCTTTCAGCAGAACTCAAAACATCTGATAGCGCGCTAGAAGCCTTTCTCCTTGGCATATTGCATCTGAACTATAACAATTATCGTATATAATTTAAGCTTTGCCTCTTGATTTTATGCGAGTTAATGATGTTGTCGGAACAGTAATCATAATACTCAGCCGGCGAGATTCTTACCAACAAAAAGTTGGATTATTAAAGAAATTGAGATGAATATCTGAACGCGGTAGATCCCATTTATCGACGTTACAGAATATATCGATTCTGTGTGTACTTGCATCCTCTTACACAGTGATTTGATTACTCCCTTACTGGATGAGTCATTGTAGCTGTCGCCGATAACGGTGATTACAGCCCTTTCATCAATACTGAAAAATAGCCTAGCGATTACGCGGAATCGACCGCGGTTGGTATCTCTTTCAGTAGATGTACAATTCGTAGCGCTGAAGCCCTGCGAAAGATCACTTGCATTTATGGTTGTTTGTATATTCTACCATTGAGATATGTGAAGTCTTTAATTGGTTGTCCATTTTCACTTATGATTACTTCTATGTGGTAGCCATAGTCTTTCGAACTTGCAGTTACCGATGAGTCGTTGTACTTCTGTCGATAATATGTCAAGGCAGCATCGTTGGCGGCGTCGAGGCTGTTGGATTGCTGTCGAGTTTCCGGATTCTCAGGGTTTCTTCCGTTGCGGCTAGAAGCGCAGCACACCGACTGCGCGAAACCTGGATATGCACTCGGAAAAAACAACGGATCTAAGATAAGGTAGTATCATGACTGCTAAGAAAACAGCCGCTGCAATTATGAGAATCTTTCTACGAGGCTCCAGCCACGATCAGATTCTGTTGACATGACGACTTTGTCATATTTGCTAAATATATAAAGCTCTTAGATGGAAGTAAAGGACTTGCGTGTTTGGTCAGCATTTCAATGTCGAAAGCCTGGGGAAATGTAAAATGGCTTTCAGGAAATTCTCAGTCTGTCGACTTCCTCCTTACTGATAAAGAAGATACTTATGTTTCTATCCAACCTTTCTTTTCCGTACGTTACGACTCCTCTACTTTCCTTGCAATCTGAGTAATATAACGTCAAGGCCGCGGCAGTCTCGATGGCCCCTTGCGATACCGGACTTTGAAGCAAAGTTATGGGACTGCCAGATCCCTGAATCTCAAAGAAATAGTCATCCTCTCGCTTTAATGTCAACAGACGTTTGTTCTCGTCTTCGTCTCTGCCAACGATTATTTTGCTTGATCCGCGTCTGAAATGCCTGCCTACTTTCAGTAATTCGATGTCTCTCATAGTGACTTTTTTCGTGTTCTTGAAGAGGTCTTTTAACCTTCTTGCAAAAGGTGGGTCTGTAAGTAGGCATCCTCCTGCAGGGCAAGCATATCCTGTGATGTTGAAGTTCTTTGCCAACTCGATCTGTCTCTTTCTTGACCGGCCACTTATATCGAGAAGCTGGTCTCTATTGACTAAGCCGCTCTTCTCAGCCTCAGTCTCAGGCAGCAGCTTGGCTGAAAGGGGCCTGAGGATCCTCCCTGTCAGACCAGATTCTTTCTCTATCAAGTCAAGGGCTCTACGGTGTTGCGACATCGGTCTCTCATCCAAGACTTCACCAGTGACTATCAGAGATGCTCCCATTTCGTCGGCGTACTCCTTGGCTTTTCTCAACATGAAGATCCTGCAATCAATGCAGGGATTCATGCCCTTTCCATAGCCATGTTTAGGCTTCCTGACAACCTCAAGATACTCCTCATCCTTAGTAATCATCTTTAGTCTGATGCCTAGTGCTCTGGCCACGTCTACGGCTTGACAGCTACCTTTCCTATTGCACTTGCAGAAAGGTGAGGAAAAGAATATCCCTTCCACATCTATGTCTTGCTTAGTCAACAAAGCTACAGCGAGTGTGCTGTCCAAGCCCCCGGAGAGTAAGGCAAGGGCTTTCTTAGTCCCCACTAACGTCCTTGTTTCAATCGATTTGAGTTCGTGCACTGCGGACATCTGCCTGTCTGATTTGCGAAGGATTCCAATTTAAGTCTGAATCATTTTGGTCTTGCCAGTAATCTTTAGTTTTCAGTGATGCCCTCCATATTTAGCCCTATCTTGACCGAGATCAACTCACACATAAATCGAGAAAGCGGGCAAATTAGATTACAGGTATGCGAATGAAGCGATTGCCAGTACAGCCAATATTATTCCCAAGACATTCAGTGGCCTTATTTTTTCAGGCCAAGCAAGCATTGCTAGGACGCTGGTGATCACAAAGCTGAGCTGTACGATGGAGAAACTGACACTGACGTCTCCATATTTGAGGGATTCCAAGAGGAGCAGATATGCCGATGATAAAAGAATCCCACAAACTGGCGCGTGCAAAGTAATCGTTCGAGAAGTCTTGATTAGACTCCGTCGATATGCGATAACGAAGGCGTACACTATGAAGAACGCACCTTGGACTACTAGTATTCCTGTCGGAGCTGATCCCAATGATATTGCAATCTTGTAGAGAAGCCCGAAGACTCCATAGATAATTGTCGCGAAAACAAGCTGAAATAGTGCTGACAGAGACGCTGATCCGGTGCGTAGACTTTTAGATAGGGCGAGTATGCTTAGAACCGATAAACCTACCGCGAGGACCTTTCCAAATGTTGCAGCCTCGTTGAGGAATACGAATGCCATGACAGCCGTTACAACAAAGCTTAATCGGAATATTGGAACATTCACGGTCGCCTGTCCTGCACCAAGACCCCTAAAAAACAGATAAAATGAAATATATACAAGCGAAGCACAGGCGGCTCCGAAAAAGACTGTCTGTGCTGATATTTCAAGACACCCTACAAATACGGCAAAAGCTAAGCCGGTCGCGTTGAAGAATATGCTTTGAAATGCAAGGAAGAACTCTGGAGTAGCGCCACCAATCCTAGCTCGTTTATAGAAAAAATCCGAGAACCCTGTGGCAGCCATGCTGAGAACCGCCAGCAGAACAGAGTTGATCATTCATACGACACCTTCAGAATAGCCAAATGAAATCGTATTATCGCACTGCCATTGACTACACGCGCGCGTAAAATATGATGCGTCTTATAACAGATTGCAAAGCAACACACCATCATCTGACAATACTCGAATAGCTTGACCTTAAATCATGACTAACCTGTCTTTGTTCGCCTTTGAATGGATTCTACTTGCCTATAGATTCATCTGAACGGAACGAAGCCAATGTTTTCAAGAAACTAAGACTACAAGAATAGGAACATCGTAACTGCAAATAGGGCTCCAGTAGCGGTTGCGATGAAGTTAACCATATTATTGTCTATTAGCCCAGAGCCTCTGATAGGAATCGTTGCGATTCCACAGTGTTTCTTGTTCTCCGTTATGTTGTCGCATTTTTTACATCTGAACATACCTTGGACAGTCGCACCTATGAGACTATCAACTGTGCAACCTACAAACCCCGAAATTACGGCTACAAACAATAATCTAGTAAGGCCGTATCCATCTATGTTTCCCAGACCTAGAAAACTAGTGGTGAGGCCGATGAGTGCGGCACCTAGAAGAGTCGCAAGCTCACCCATAGGCGAGACCCCTCCAGAGGTTCCAGGCGCGACTCTCCTGCGAAGATCCGTTAGGAGCCTGGGTGGACTTCGACTGAGGAGGCCTATCTCCGTAGCCAGAGTATCGGCAGTTGCAGTTGATACTGCACCTATGAAACCGAGGGCGAGAAGGTTCGAGTGTGACAAACCCTCGCCAACGGCAAAAAGGGCCGCAACTCCGCCATTCGCAACAATGTTCTGCCAAGCGCGTGCTCCACCCTTCTCCTGGGCAAACCCCATGCGTCGCTTCATTGCATACTTGTACTTGGTAAATTGTGCTGCGACTCCATGAAAGATCAGTACGACTATGAACCACTTCCATCCGTCAGGTGGCAAGACAAAGATGAGAATGCCTATCAAGAAAGCTGCAGCAAGCCCCGAATCGTCGACGAATTTGAATCTGAATGAGATGACCCCTAAAATTCCGCACGCTAGAAATGCTTCGATCACTGTAAAGATATTCATGGCAGTGCCAACTCAGCCGTAACAGCGAGTCTAATCTCATTCTGAGCCTTGATAATATTTTTGATTATCTGGGGTATTTGATTCTTTGAGTAAAGAATAATTCTTTAAGCTGATGGGAATACTTCCAGACCATGATCTCTATTGTCGATGTGACACTGATAGTCGTAGTGTACGCAATTGTACTTCTAGTAATAGGGATCTCAGAGTATGCAAGAAAGAGATTCGATCTAAGAGCAACGACGACCAGACATGTGATACATCTCCTCGCTGGAGACAATATGCTCCTTCTGCCTTTCTTCTCAGCCCTGTATTATCCACTCCTAATTCCCTTCGGTTTAGCCTTGCTTACGATATACTCCTTTCTCCACCGCAGGACGGACATCATGTCTAGAACGATGATCGATGATGAGTATGATAGACTCCACAAATACGGACCTCTTTACTACATAGTCGCAATAGCTATCCTCGTAATCACTGCGTGGAATATGAGGCATCTAGCTATGGCGGCTGTCATGATAATGGCATGGGGAGACGGTTTCGCATCCGTTCTTGGCCCCCGCTTCAAACATAGACACACATATCCACACTCTGCAAAGAGTCTTGAGGGTTCGTTTGCAATGCTAGTCTTCTCCACTCTAGGAGCGTTCTTGGCCATGACTGTCGCAGTTCAGACGGGCATAGTAACTGCATCACTGAACAACATGATCATCCTCTCACTTGCGGGCGCGGTTGTTGGAACAGTAGTTGAGGCCTGCACAGTGGGTCGACTGAAACCATTCGATAATTTTACAGTGCCGCTGACTGCAGTATTAGCTATGTATCTTGTATCGCTGGCCCTGCCATAGACTCAATGAATCTTCAAACATTTACGAATCTACAGAAATTCTTCGGGTTTGGATGCATTTTGATTATAGAGAAGTTCTCAGATGAGTTTGGACCGGAAAAAATCCTAGGTGTACGATTCCAAGACTGGGATGTATGGTCTTCTGTGTGTGGATAACACTAGTGCGCGCTTCACTATCTCATTGCCCTGCCGCCAGATACTGTTAACATCTCACCTGTGATGAAGTCTGATTCGTCTGATGCTAGAAAAAGAGCTGCATACGCAATCTCTTCAGGTTTGCCGATCCGCTTTAAGATCGCGTCTTCCTTACCTGCTCTCACAGGTTCAGATCCAAGAGCAACTATCATATCCGTCTCTGTAAGACCGGGACATATTGCGTTCACATTTATTTTTGGACCCAGATTCACGGCCATAGAACGTGTGAGGCCGATTATTCCAGCTTTAGAAACTACATAAGCCGTGTTTCTCACGGCTGTCCTCTCGGCCAGTCCAGAGATAGAAGAGAGATTGATTATCTTGCCTTTTCCTTGTTTCAACATTATAGGCGCGACCTCCCTGGAGCATAGATAAGCGCCTTTCAAATTGACAGCCATAGTTTTATCCCATGTTTCTTCAGTGGACTCGAGAAATGGCTCCGGTAGCAGAACTCCTGCATTATTTACCAGAATATCTATTCTCGCAAATCGTTTAACAGCCTGACTAATCATTTCCTTGACTTCGTCTGACCTTGAGACATCAGCCTTTGCGAGGAGTGTCTCTTGTCCGAATTTCATTAATTCCTCTGCAAGACTCCGAGCCTCTCTCTCAGACCTGTTGTAATTGATTATTAATTTGGCTCCCTCTTCCGCAAAGAGCTTAGATATTGAACGGCCTATCCCGCGACCACCACCTGTCACTAGAGCAACCTTTCCTTGAAGTCTCAAGTTAATCATACCTGCAGAAGTTATACTGTCTTTGCTTAGTTAAGTAGTAGCCTCATCAAATTGCTGTCTTTTAGTTATGCGTTATCTACTGTTTAGATGATCAAGGTGCATCCCGTACAACCAAGAAACGCCCACGTAAAAGACAGTAAAATGGTTGGGGGGAGCGGGGTTCGTGCACCCGTCTGCCGACGTGAATCTCACCTTGTGACGGAAATTGAGTTACCGAAAGCAGTTTTGGGTGCAAATGCCGCCCAGTTCACTAATTTGGGTATTCTATTTCTAATATGTTGAGTTATTTGTTCGACATGTTGAGATATTTGCTTTAGGAAAAATGCGTATGTTTACCCCTTGCACTTGATCACTGTCACTTGTTAGCGACGGATGCACAAATGGGTAAAGCTTAAATTTAGGCACTCCTAAATCTTGTCCGTATGTCAACTAGCAACACTGAGGAATATTTGGAGACGATCTACTCGTTTGAGGAAGAAGACAAACCAGCCAGCACTGTCGAGATAGCGAGGCATCTAGGATTTAGCCCCCCTAGCGTGACAGAGATGCTGAAGCGCTTAGCTGAACAAGGCTACATTCGATACGAACCCTACAAAGATGTTTCACTGACAGAGAGAGGGAGACGTATCGCCAAGAAGATCACAAGAAAACATAGAATTCTGGAACGCTTTCTTCATGATATCCTCAATATTCGAGGAAGCAATGCCCATAGGCAGGCATGCGACATGGAACACGTCTTATCTGATGTTGCGGAGAACGGCCTCTGCAAAATGCTTCAATCTCCAGATAAATGTCCGGACGGAAAGCCGATACCGATCTGCGACAGAGACCAAGAGAGTTGCGTCACCTGCGAACCAACAAGTGAGATTCCAAAATCACGTCGAGAGTCGTTGCAACCGCTCTGCTCCATCCGTCCGGGACACAAAGCCACTGTCCGTTTCATCAGAGGTGGAAAAGTTGCGGTCAAGAGACTCCGTGATCTCGGAGTCACCAACGGCACTCAGGTGAAGCTGAAGAGCTGCGCTCCTCTAGGAGGGCCAGTAGAGGTCGCGGTGAGGGGTTCCAGCATGGCAATTGGACACAACCTCGCGACAAGAATCTTCGTTGAGGAATCTTAGCTTAAATGACGCAGAAGAGAATCATTATCGCTCTTGCGGGCAACGCGAATGTCGGCAAGAGTGTTATATTCAATCATCTCACTGGACTGCACCAACACATCGGAAACTGGCCTGGAAAGACTGTTGAAAGAGCAGAGGGAAGCCTCGTATTCGGAGGCTACGAAATAGATGTAATCGACCTGCCGGGTATCTACTCCCTTTCAACATACTCACTGGAAGAATTAGTCTCCAGAGAGTACATTGCTTTGGAGAAACCGGATGTCGTCATTAATGTCGCTGACGCATCGCAGCTTGAAAGAAACCTGTTCTTCACACTTCAGCTTCTAGAACTGGAAGTACCTTTGGTTGTCGCTCTCAACCAAATCGATATCGCCGCAAGAAAGGGCATAAAGACAGATTACAAGCATCTTGAGGATCTGCTTGGAGTTCCCGTTGTTCCATGTGTGGCAACAAAAGGAGTAGGAATGGAAGAGCTACTTAGGAAGACAATAGAAATTCATGAAAAAGGACATCCTCAATCCCTTCATCAACTCAGATTTGGTCTGGAGATAGAAGAAAGAATCGACAAGCTAACGGCTGCACTGGGAGGAGTGAAGTCGAGCTATCCCCCCCGTTGGATCGCGATCAAACTACTTGAGCGCGACCCAGAAATCGAGAAACTTGTCTACAGTCAACAAAAAGATGTCGCCGACAAAGTGGACTCTCTTGCACAGGAAATCGAAAAAATTCATTCTGAACCCACTTCCACTGTCATAGCGTCTGAACGATACAATGTAGCGAACCAGATTGTGGGAAAAAGCACAGTTGTTACGCCTCCCGCGAAGCCTGGCTTGGATGAGAAGTTGGACTCGTTTACAGTTCACAGGATCTGGGGGTATGTTGTCATGGCTCTCGTTATGGCAACAGTCTTCTATGGGATCTTTGTTTTTGGCGATTTCACTTCGGGTCTCTTGTCGGGTGTGTTTGAAAGAACAAAGACCGCCTTCTTTGCTACGTTTGGAATTGGTTTTGTCTCCGAATTCATCTGGGACGGATTGGTGGAAGGAGTAATCGCGGGGGTTACGATAGCCCTCCCTTACATTGTTCCCTTCTATGTAGCTTTTTCCATTCTTGAGAACTCTGGCTATCTTCCCAGAGTAGCCTTTCTGATGGATTCGGTCATGCACAAGATTGGTCTACATGGAAAGGCGTTCATACCTCTCCTATTGGGCTACGGATGCTGTGTGCCAGGCTGTATGGCATGCAGGATCATGGAAACTGAGAGAGAACGCTTCCTAGCTTCTTTTGTCACAACACTCGTCCCTTGTGCAGCGAGAACCGTTATCATTCTGGGTCTCGTTGGTAGATACGTCGGACTGAAATGGGCCCTATTCCTGTACGCCTTCGATCTCATGATAATATTCGTCCTCGGGCGACTTGCCTTCAAAGTGCTACCGGGGGAACCAATCGGTCTGATAATGGAGATGCCGTCGTACAAAATGCCTTCACTTGAGGTAACACTGAAGCAAACTTGGTTCAGACTTCAAGAATTCGTTTGGGTAGCGTTTCCACTCATAATCGTCGGGAACTTGGTTCTTAAACTGCTCAGTTTACTGGACATTCTGCCAATCCTCGATCAAGCCTTCAGCCCGATTACTGTCTCTTGGCTTGGACTACCGGCAATAACAATGACACCCCTCATCTTCGGCATCTTACGAAAGGAGTTAACACTTGTCATGTTGGCGGCACTGGTAGGTACCTCAAACTTTGCCACTGTTTTGACAGGAATACAGATGATCGTGTACGCCACGGTCATAATGCTATATGTTCCTTGTTTGGCAACTATCACCGTATTGATCAGACAGTTCGGCACCAAGAGAGCCCTCGCAATAACCCTCTTCGAGATTGGCTTTGCAATACTGATCGGAGGATTAATGTTGAGAGTATTGGATCTTTTTCCAGGTCTAGTGTAATTTCGAGGAAGCCTCTTCATCTAGTACGCGCGCGCGTAGTCGGTATGTCTTCTAGCGCGCGCTTCATCTGTATTGGCGTGCCTGTTCGAACCTCGAATGTGGGACGGGGGATACGTGCTGTTGTATCCCACAGTGCTGTTGGTGGAAGTTGGTTGTGAAGTTTCTGTGCGAACTCTAACGTTTCAAACCTGCAGCCACGGATTTACCTAAATCAGGGTCAGCCTTAGTCAGATTCTCAATTGCTCGCTGTTGAATCGGTTTATCAACGTGCATAAGATCGGCGATTAGGTTATCCACTAGGTGCTCTTTGTCTGTCTTACTAAGAGAACGATACTTTTCCCCAGCTTGCCCGAAGTCGTTAGTCTTATTAATTTTCTGACGAGTGATTTCTCCCTCAACTCGATATATGTGTGGCGTGCCCGCTGGAGCCTCCACGGGTGAACCATCAGCTATGCTGCTGGGCTCATAATTGACTGGCCCGCTAAAATTACCCAACTGCATTGCTCCATCACGCTGGCTATTGTTGACCTCGACTATTGGCTTGTTAATGGGAAGTTGTAGGTAGTTCGGTCCTAATCGATGGCGTTGAGTATCTGCATAGGAAAATGTTCGGCCTTGAAGTAACTTGTCAGCAGAAAACTCTATTCCTGGAACGATACTGGCGGGGCAGAAGGCTGCCTGTTCGACCTCAGCAAAGAAGTTGTTATGGTTACGATTTAGCACCATTTTGCCCACTGGTATTAGCGGGAGTTTATCCTCAGGCCAAGTCTTTGTAGGGTCAAGTGGATCGAATTCTTGTTTTAATTCGTCAGCGATTTCCATAAGCTGGACGTAGAGGTCATACTCGACTTCTCCTCCGCCAGCAATAGTATTCCAGAGATCACGCGTAAGGTAGTCGGGGTCCGCACCGGCCAGTCGAGTTGCTTCATGACGGTCAAGGCACTGTACCCCCGCTTTCGGTTTCCAATGGTATTTGACATAGGTCGGCTTTCCGTCAGAATTCACCCATAGATAGGTGTTAACACCGAAGCCCTCCATCATCCTGTAACTTCTTGGTGTCCCGCGGTCGGTGAATAGCCAGATAATCATGTGGGTCGATTCAGGTGTCAGCGAGATAAAATCCCAAAAACTGTCATGTGCGGAAGAGGCTGATGGAATATTGTTATCTGGTGCGCCCTTGAAGGCGTGAACCATATCTGGAAACTTTATGGCGTCACGAATGAAGAACACGGGCAGGTTGTTCCCTACCAGGTCGTAATTTCCGTCTTCGGTATAGAATTTGACGGCAAAGCCCCGTGGATCTCTTACTGTATCTGCAGAACCCCGTCCTCCTGTAACAGTGGAGAACCTTACGAATACAGGAGTCTTCTTTTTCGGATCTTGGAGGAATTTCGCTTTAGTGTAACGTGCCATGCTCTTGTAAACCTGAAAATATCCATGTGCGCCTGCTCCCTTAGCGTGGACAACCCTTTCGGGAATACGCTCTCTGTCAAAATGGGCCATCTTCTCGATGAATTCGACATCTTGTAACAACACCGGCCCACGTTCACCGACGGTCAACGAGTTCTGGTTGTCAGTGATCGGAACTCCCTGATTCGTCGTCAACTGTTTTTTTCCGCTCATGATTCCATTACCACATTTCAAGTAGAGATTCTTTTCTTGAAATATTTAAGAGTGGTTATTAGATAATAACGAACGAGCAAAATGAGGCTCAGTGAGATATCATCTGATCAGTTGATAATTGAAGCACTCCGTCGGAAAGGATACAAGGCAACATCGCAGAGAATAGCCATCTGCCGGCTCGCACTCTCTAGTCGAGAGCATCCTACAGCAAAAGGAATCTACGGAGAAGTTAAGAAAGAACATCCCACCGTCAGCCTTGCCACAGTTTACAAGACACTTCAAGTGCTCAAAAAGCTGCAATTAGTCCAAGAATTGCCTTTTTCGAATAGCGTGTCACGATTCGACTCGTATATGAAGCCTCACCTGAACGTTGTTTGCTTGCGATGTGGGGCCGTTAACGACATCGATGATCGAGGCGCACGAGAGACTATTGCAAGAGCAGCTGCAACCGCAAGGTTCACCGTCACAGGCCAACGCCTAGACATTTATGGTATCTGTGAAAGGTGCAGGAGGAAGACTACATAGAATAAAATGGTCTGGGACGGAATCATGCACATGCACCAGTTTACCAGCAAGAAAACGTGTTGATGCCTGCTTCTAAGGAATAGCTGTGATGCCACAGATCGCTTTGCGGATTTCTTTGTTTTAGCATTGTCCGTGTCTTGAATGCTTCCTCAGGCTTTCGGGATTGTTCGTCGAAACTACATTCTTGGCGCTGTCCGTGAACTTACTGGCGCACGTTAATTGCGCTGGAAATGGTATTTACGAGTACCATTAGATTGGTGCGGGGAGTGGGATTCGAACCCACGAAGGCCTACGCCACAGGATGGCTCATACCTTTTGTGAGGATCTTAAGTCTGGCATTACAGGCTTGCTTGCCTGTAACCCTGCCCCTTTGGCCTGATTCCTGCCTCGCAAACTTCTGCGAGGTCTCGGGTACCCCCGCACCAACATGAATCTATCTAGTCAAAAAATAAACCTTGGGATTCATCTTCGCGAGCCTTTTGTCAATAGAAAGAAGGCTATCCCAGCTATGGTCTTAGCATCAATTATCTCTCCATTGTTTATCATGGCTTCAGCCCTCTTAACATCTGTCGGCTCAATTTCAATCGACTCGTCGATCTCGTGCCTAGAACCCACCATCCTCAGCTTGGATGCGAGGAAGATGTGAATCTTCTCACTACTGTAACCAGGCGCCAAGAAGCAACTTAGTACTTCTTTCATAACCTGCGCTTCGTAACCTGTCTCCTCAACAAGTTCACGTCGTGCACAATCCTCAGGCTTCTCACGGTCATCCAGCGTACCAGCAGGAATCTCAAGAAGCACTTTGCCTGCAGCATGCCGATACTGCCTGATTAACAATAATTGCCCATTATCCAGAAATGGTAGGATCGCAACAGCCCCGGGATGCTCAACAACTTCACGCTCGAAGACACTCCCGCTGGGAGAGCGAAAATTGTCGATCCTTAGGCTGATGACCTTGCCGTCATAGATCCTTCTGGAACCAACCAAGACTCCAAAATCGTCCAAGTACAAGACCTTCAAGAGAAATTGTCAAGTCTGAATAATAAAGTCGGAGATAATTCCCCGCTGGGTTCACTAAACGCTTAAATTTCTCACAGCTTCCTCAAAAGAGAACGATGGCCGCCGTAACGTAGAAGGGACCTAGCAAATCTCTGCGGAGCTTGGTAGCGTACAGGCCTGAAAGGCCCAGGAAAGGCCTTGGCCAATGGAGCCTGGAGGCGGGGTTCAAAACATCCTGAGTTGATGTGAAACTCCCCGCGGCGGCCCTCATCTCAACTTAGTCATCCGACCGTGTGCAGTTCCAAAGAGCTTTCGCTTGATAGCGCGCGCCACTCTGCGACCAGCCACATATTGCCGAAGCAAGTGTTAAGACTGCGAATCCCAAAACGTAGAGTCTTACCCTGCTGAGCATGTCGGCAATCTATCCTATTGCCACCAGAAGGATTGTAATGGCTCGCCTGTAGCCCGTAATTATCCAGATGCCGTGGAATTATCCAGACGCCGTGAACTAGAGATGCGTTTAGCTCATTCAGCAGGATTGGCAAACCAACGATCAGTATGCTGGAGTCCAAAGTGACCATGGATGTCCCTATGTTTGTGACTGTCAGGGCAACCCACGTACTCTGTCTGAACCACCTAGGCGTTGTGAAACCCTAACCATGAATTAATCATCGATATGAATCATGAGAAGAATTGCGAGGTATAGACAACAAATGGATCTTGCCTACAAAAAACAAAGAAAGATTAAATTGTGGAGGTTATCACCTAGACAGAGAATGTGGGCCGGTAGTTCAGTTTGGTATGCTAGTTTAGATAGACCAAGGAACGTCCGGTTTGCAAGCGTCTATCAAGAAACCGGAAGGTCGCGGGTTCAAATCCCGCCCGGTCCACCATGTTTAGGGTAGCGCGCGGGCTTGTCCCGATATTCTTTGAGTTGACACGGAAAGATCCATATGGTTTGAGCCCCACACCCTTCTACTTGGAGGCGATTCCAGATAGAAGGGTACGAGACTCTGGAGTCACTGCTGAGTAATCTGGATTTATCGTTTGTTGAACGCCTCATTGTTAGCTGCTATCATCAAGACGGTCCAGGTAAACCTCCACGAAACCCCTTAGGACTCTTCAAGGCACACCTCGCCAGACGCTACCTGAGAATGAGCAGTCTGCGTGATCTTGAACGCCACTTATGTCATGATGAGAGGCTACGTGACATATGCGGCATAAGATATGAGGAGCCAGCGTACGGTAGGACGGTACTCTCAAGATTCAACCAGCGGCTAGGCGCAAGAAGACTAAGACGCATAGTAAACAAACAGGTCAAGAAGTTGCTGAAGAAACACATAGCAAAACCCAGGATAGTCGCTATGGACGCTACCTTCATCAAAGCCTACAGCAGACGCAACATAAACAATAGAACAGGCTTCAGCGACCCTGAAGCCCGTGTAGGAAGAGCCTACCGCACATACAGCCTAGGTTACAAACTACACCTCACAGTCGATGCAGACACAGGGACACCCCTAGCCTTCCTCATCTCACCAGCAAACACTAACGAGAAGAAACTCAGCATACCACTCCTCAAAATGACAGTTAAAACCACAGCAATCAGAATCCGACAGCTAACCGCTGACAGTCAATACTCCAGCAACAGACTCAGAGAGACCGCTAAAAGACACAAAATCAAGACCGCGATACCCTACCCAGCCAACCAGAACCCTGAAAGACAAAACATCCTCAGAGTAACCAGCGACTTCAAAACACACGGCCCAGAAAACCTCAAACGCATCTACAAGAAACGCTCAACCATAGAGCTCGTCTTCGCATCACTCAAAGAACACCTCACCCTCAACAATCACAAAACAAGAGGCTTAGAAAACATCACCATCCACACCAGCTACTGCATACTATGCCTACTCTACACCATAGAAGCCTCACACAACACCAAACAACCCACCAAAACCAGAAGCATAACACACTGGACAAACCTAACATGAAAACGCTAATATCGGGACAACCCAGCGCGCTTCAATCATGATTATAGATGATGATTAGCATAGTTTCATCATCAAAAGTTATAGTATTTCATCATCCCAAAGCATACTATCAAGCCTTAAAGTTAGTATGATGAAGCCTCTAAAGCATAGCTTTCAAGCCTTATCATAAGCTTAAGATAAGCTTCTTCAAGCTTCCTAAGCTTATATTAGCTGTATTCGTATATGGTTCTAGCTGAAGCTGGGGAAGCTTGGCGTTAAGCTTAGGTTAAGCTTGAGCAAGCTTTGATGAAGCTTAGAAGCACTATGAACCTATGCTTATCATACTATGATTTTGTGCGTAGATTCTACGCTCATATACCCCATGAACTAGTAGCTTCGATAGATGAATAGGCCTCATAGTAGGCTTAGACTACGCGCGCGCGAGAAACAGGACATTCCGGTAATGGATGAGCTTCCTAGCAATCTCAAGACGCCGCATCATTTCGGCTCCAGCAAACCGAAGACTTCGCCTGGCTGACCGCAAAAGTCAGTTTGCTGATGGCTATGAGCGTCCCGAAACTCCTGGTCAGATCCTTAACTTCTATCATGGAATCTTGACATTTATGATTGCTCAGGTCTTACGCCCTCACCCATTTCACATATTGCAAGTCATCACGTTCAATTTTTCCACCCCAAGCGGAGCAATCAACCATGCCAGCAAAACTTTTCATGAGGTAACAAGTAGCGTGTTTAAAACTCTGGCATCTGAGGCGAGCACTGCGGAACGGGTTCAACGTGGACCCTGTCTAAACCCATTCGCACTTGTCAAATCCGATAATGGTAGGACGACGGAAAGTGTAAGAGACCCAGCAGTGCAAGTTTGATTAGGGCAGGGAAGTCACACACACACACACACACACACACACACACGCTAAACTCATCTTCTTTCATGAGCACAGATCAATGACGGCCCGGTGAAAGGTAAATGAGCCAAGTCATAAACACGGCTACCCAGTTTGATAGGATTTCACAAGTTTATGATGAGACGAGAACTCCACTGAAGAAGGCAACCGTCGAAAAGATCGTTAGCATTCTCGCAAGAGACGGATGTAGCACCATATTAGAGTTAGGAGTAGGAACGGGACGAGTTGCGAAACCACTTCAGGACAGGAATCTCAAGATTGTCGGTGTGGACATCTCTATAGGCATGATTCAGAGGGCGAGAGAAAAGAGAATCAAGAGGCTAATTCTGGCAGATGCAAGTCACTTGCCCATAAAAGCGAGGTCGTTTGATGCGGCAATTTTCGTTCACGTTCTTCACATATTTGAAGACCCGGTCGGAATCTTTCGAAGTGTTACCGGCGTGGTCACGAAGGAGATCGTCGCACTCGTCCGGAAACAACAAGATAGCGAACCGTACGGGGGCGGCAATAACTTGATGTGGCAAGCTCTTCAAGAAGCCGCGGCAAAGGTTGGATATACTTTGTCTATCCATGCCGGTGAGTGGCGAAGAAAGGAAAGAGAGCTTCTGGCAACTATCCCGCCAACGGAACTGATTAACCTTCAAGATGAATTGATTGAGACAAGCATCAATGACAGATTGTCTTACATCGAGAAACGTGCTTTCAGGCGTACTCTTGACATTCCAGACGATGTGCTTGAGAAGGTAATACGAGAAGTGCATTCGTCACTGTCAGTAGAGGCGGCAGAAAGGAAGATTCAGTATAGAAGGACAGAACAGATCGCGATATGGAGGCTCAATTGAAGACGCTGAGGCTTCCCAGCTGTCGTTGCTATTCACCACTACGTAAGCTGTAGCTAACTCTCCCATTCAAATCCCACCCCAGGAGCTTTGGGACGGACCCGTGCTGTCGACTTAGGCCGGTGCTGAAGAATCATTCTGGCAAGGGTTGTACCCACAATATTGTTGGGTAGCGCGCTAGCCTCTTGCAATATTCTTGGGCTTAACATGAAGATGTATACGTGTTTTTGATCATAAGATCGATGAGCTTTACACCCACTCATGCCGTTTCTGGTGAAAAAGAAGTGAGCGAGTGTAAGGCTCTGTATGATCTGTTTCAGGCTTTGGATTTAACGTTTGTAGAACAAGTCTTAGAAAGAAGCTATGGAAGAAGAAGCAGCGTCGGCAGACCCCATAGAAATTTACTTGGAATGTTCAAAGCAGAGCTTGTCAAACGGCTAAGACACATAGAAAGCTACGAGGAACTATACCGACTTCTATGGAGCGACGGTGAACTCTGCAAACTCTGCGACATCAAGGAATCAGAGAATCCATATCACCCATCAATACTTCTGAGGTTTCGACGTAGAATAGGCCCTCAAGGATTTCACCGCCTCATGAACCGTCTGATCAAACAGCTTGACCACATGGACATTCTGGACTCTGAAATCCTAGCGTTAGACGTCACATTCATCAAAGCTTACAGTCGAAGAGATCCTCACAATACCCAGTGTGGATTATCCGATTCTGAAGCCAGATTACGAAAACAAGGTAGAAACGTGATCTTAGGCTACGGCATACACCTTGCTGTAGACACCATCAGCGAGATGCCGCGGGCAGTCACCATAGAACCTGCAAATGTAAATGAGAAAAAAGTTGCACCCCACCTCCTCCATAAAGCATTGAAGAAGAAACATAGGTGGAAGAGCATGACTGCAGACTCACAATACTCCAGCGAAGCTTTCAGAGACAAGGCAAGATCTATGGGCATAGAACCAATCATACCTTACCCTAGAAACCAGATGAAGGGCAAACAGGTTCTACGAATCGACCGGAAGTTCCGCTCACACGGACCTGCCCGTCTGAAACAACTGTATAAACGTCGATCCTCAGTGGAGAGAACATTCTCAAGACTCAAGACACACTTCGGATTGTCTCAGCTTCGAACACGCGGCCTAAGAAACGTCATATCACATGTACTTCTCTGTCTGCTGGCTCTACTGGCAACTGCCTTATCCGCGATCAAGCACGGACACATCGATAAAATGCGGTCACCAATCCAGTTCACAAAATTAACACAGAAAATATAATATTGCAAGAAGCTCGCGCGGGGTGAACTACCAGTATATACTCTTAGTGCGATCTTGGGCTGCAATTCCTTGGCGATAGTTACATAGATAGAGTCAGACCCGAGAGAGCAACAAACCGGTTCTAACCTATGCAACCTAACTGTTGAGTGTACTCGCGGCGGCTACACTACCTTTCCGGTCTTGTCCATATACACAGTGTATAGTAGAAGCGTGAAGAATGTTGCAATGAGCAATTGAAAGATTGCTTGAAGTGGAGGCGGAAAACCGAATCCGTAACCATATCCTGGCCCTCCGCCCCCCATCCCTCCACCAGGGAATATTGCTCGTGTGAATCCTTGAGCAATAATCCACAAGCCAATTATTCCGAGAGTTGTCTTGAAATTGTTCTTTACGAATTTGATGCTTCTACCTATTGCTCTGAGAATTCCGACCTCATCAACTACCAAGGCTTGAACCCAGAATAGGGTGAATATGAAGATTAACCCGGCGGCGGTAGAGAGCACAAGCCAGATCCAAAGCGGGTCTGAAATCATCTTGAAGACTTCCAGCAACCAAGAGGTAAGTCTCGCAAACCTTTCAGGTTCAAAGGCTCGAATTGGAAATTCACCTAGGCTCTCTGGAAAAGTCATACTTGCTATGTTTGGAAGGATTATCGATAATGTCAGAATAACGCCTATCGCTATGATTATGCCGTAGATTATGCCCAGCAGAATGACCCCTCCAAGGACTTTGCCAAAATACTTCTTGCAGCCCTCCCAGAAATCGTCCATCGATGTTCTTCCTGTCTGAACGGCCTTATGGTTCAGATTAGCCGCTCCAGAAAGAACATAGACATAAGCTAACACAGCGAGCACAATGATTATGGTGGCACCTAAGAGCAGTCCCTGAGGTAACGTTGACAGAGGAGATGCCCCTTTGAGAGCAACAACAATTATGGGCACAAAGACATAAGCAGCCACTATCAGAAGTGCCACCGGGATGAGGTAGAATATTATTAGCGCTGGAAGAAAGAGTAGGAGATTAGATCTTAGAACCTCGACAGACTTTCTGAAATCCGCAATGAGATCCAAAACTTTTCAAACAATAAATCGAGGCCAGACCAAATAAAGCTTTAAAGAAGTCAGCGTTGAAGTTCTGATGTCCTTCTCATTCAAGATTTTTTTGCTGTTTAGTAATGACGAGGACACGTAGTTGGTTGAGAATCTGATGGAAATGAGCGACAGTCAGAGAGTAGTGGTGATCGATTGTCAGGCAGCCGGCATATCAGGGGATATGATGGTTGCTGCACTTCTAGACTTGAGCACCAATCCAGATGAAGTTCTGGATGCCATTAGATCGATAAAAGAACATGTCGAGGGTTGTAACAGGATCGATGTTAATTTCACTGAGGTCAGCAGAAGTGGGTTCCGAGCTAAACAGATCAAGATCGAAGTTACTGAGACTGTAGAGCACCGGTCTGGCTCTGAACTAATCAGAGTTGTCGCAGAGACAGCTCGGTCATTGAAGCTGTCAACACCAGCACGAGACTTTGCTGAGAAATCGATTAGAACATTGGTTGAAACAGAGACCAGACTCCATAGAGGAAGTAGTAAGGAAGTCATTCTCCATGAAGCAGGGTCCGTCGACACTATCGTGGATATAATTGGTTCAGCCAAAGCCCTAGATGATCTAGCGGCCTTCAATAACACTAGAGTCTACGCAACCCCTGTAGCAGTTGGAGGTGGCCTACTACATTTCTCACACGGTACCGTAGCTTCACCTGCTCCAGCGACGCTTGAGATCCTGACCAGAAAGGGATTTACAATCATTGGGGGACCGGTAGACTTTGAACTTTCCACCCCGACAGGCGTATCAATCCTTACGAATCTGGCTCAAAAGAGTCTGGGACATTTCCCACCCATGAAGCCTCAGACCATCGGTTACGGTGCAGGAGAGAGGGATTACGACGACGTCCCTAATATTCTCAGGATAGTGGTTGGAGAAGCATGTAAAACAGAGATCCCGGAGGATCTAGTGGTTCTACTCGAAACAAATCTTGACGATGTTACTGGCGAGACTATTGGCTATGCCGTAGAGAGGCTTGCCTCAGCCGGTGCCAGGGACGTTTCGATCACACCAATTTACGGGAAGAAATCTCGTCCCGGCTGGATCATCAGCGTTATGGCTGAAGAGAAAGATGTGGACTCACTCACGGAGATACTGATGTTGGAGACAGGGACGCTCGGCGTTAGAGTACATCCGTGCCACCGAAGGATCGTAATGCGCGAGAATAGAAAAGTTCAACTCGATATTGCGGGGGTGAAGGTCGAGGTCAATGTGAAGATAGCTAAGGATCGTCTGGGCAAGATTACGAACCTGAAACCCGAGTATGACGATATCAGAGATCTAGCTCTGAAGTTGAAGAGGCCATTCAGAGAGATCCACGAAGAAGCTTCCCAAAAAGCCAAGAAGATTCTGGGACTCAACTGCTCGCAAGCAAAGTAAGTAGGTTAGTTGCTTATTCAATACGAGCAAAGAAGATGGGGAGGTTTGGGGCGAGCCTGACCCGATTTCCATTTCTTAGGCATATTTTCCGCAGCGGGCACAATACCACTTTCCGGCGTCAGGATAGTACACCAAGGGCACGCCACACCTAGCACAGAGCATACGCGCAGGCACCATGCTAAGGGGGCCACTGACAGCCCGAGGCACCGAGCGCGGGGGCGATCCGTACCTTCTCCTTTTACCCAACAATGCTGCGGCAGCAATAGGAATTATCGCCAGTGGAATTAAGATTATCAGCAACAATGGAAGTATTGAGCCTACAGCTTGCGGCGTAATAGTCAACGTCGTTGTTCTGGTGGTATTTGTGAGGTCCTCGCAGCTTATGGTCTTGCCAGGGTCGGCGATTATGTAGACGTTGTAAGTTCCGGGAGACGTGTTTGTAGTATTCCAGCTGAAATGTACGACTGTTGAAGTCCCGTTGGCAAGGGTGACTGAGGTCTGCCCAACGCTGGTTGTATTGACAATGAGGCCTACAACGAAGGTTTCTGCGGTCAATCCTAGATTTACAATTGTCGCGTTGTAATTTACTACGGTGCCTTGAGTTGCAGTGGTAGTTGATGCTCCCATGCTGGTTACTGCAACTTGTGTAACTGTCATGGCCGGTGGTTGGTCTATCCGTATGTCTAGCTGTCCAGCTTGATCGTAGATGACAGTTGTTTGGCTGATGGTCGGCACGACGGCTACACGTTTCTGCGCGGTGACAGTGAATGTGACCGACCAATAGGTTCCCACCGCTATAAGTGGGATTTGCCAGAAGAGCGTATTCGTAGTTGTAGAGTTTGGCGGCTGAGATGCATCATTATCATAGGTTACGATTGAGGTTGGCAGCGTCTCCGTGACACGGACATTCTCGGCGGGAGGTCCTCTGATGAGAGTAGAAAGCTGGAGGTATATGGTTTTAAGCTGAGAGCTTGTTGGAGCAAAGAAATATTGCCCATTACCTGCGGTCGCTATATCCTGCAGCAACGATGCATTCACAGGATCTGATACTAAAGGCCCACCAAGCCCAATTGTATAAACTCTAATGTTGTTTGCAGAAGCACTTTGGGCTAACTGTATGAATTTTGAAGATGTAGTTACACCAACATTCGGTCTACCGTCAGTTAGGAGGATTATAGCTTTGCTGGCAACGGCTCTTCCTTTAGCTGTAGTGTTTTGCACGCTTGCCTGCAATCCAGCGTAGAGATTTGTGTAGCCGTAAGGAGGTATTATATTTTCTATACCAGTCACAAGTGCAGCCTTTCCAGTCGTATTAGCCCACGTAAAATCTCTTGCGATCTGGACAGTCGTACTGAAACCTATCACATCAGCTCTATCTGTATTCTGTAGGGTTTCAACAAAGGCTTCTGCTGCAGCCTGAGCATCCGCAAATTTCTGTCCAAACATGCTGCCTGTTCTATCAATCACCAGAGAAACATCAACAGGAGCAACACCCCCACCGCCAGTGCCTGTGACACTTACGTTGATTGTCACTGTCATTTTCTGACCAGGCAGAGCACAAGTTGGTGTAATATTCACATATGTGTGTACCGTACTCACGCTCTGCGCTTGGACACCGAGTGGCCTAGTAAGCGGAAGCAAAAGGAGGGTTATGACCAAAAAAACTGTAAAGTATGACTGAAGGGGAATTCGCCTCATCTACGATTCCTAGCATTATGTATGCAGTAATTCATGTATTAATTAGTTGTTACTATAGGCTAGCCTACAGTGAGAATGCTGGATTTACAACTCGGCTAATTCTGGGGCTAAGAGGGATGATTTTATTCAATTTTTGTCCGTAAGGGGCATGCTAAGCTATAGACGGTAGGCCTACAGCTGACCTGAACCAGCTAAAGTTCATATGTAAGTTGTCCTGCTTCACAGGACTTAATCGTCTTACCCCAGCGATTCTCAAAGGTTTGAAAGTCTTGATATGTCCTCAATGCAAAACTGAGAACCCACCTGATATCAAGAATTGTATCAGTTGTGGAAGATCCTTCACGCCTGAGCGCACTTTTAGACGTTGCCCGGAATGCGGCGCGGTAAACATTCCACACAAGAAGAAATGTCGAAAATGCGGCGCTAAGATGATCTGCTAGAAGAATTAGCTTTGAAGGAAGAGTTTTGGCGACACTATTGCATACTCATGTTGTCCTTTATTGTGCGTATGTTTGCGATGTCTCGTTCGAGCAGATCATTAGAACCCACACTTAGCAATCCCAATGTCAACGAGTCGGCCGAGAGAGATAACACACTCGTCTTGGGCATGACGGCTAAGTTAGCTCCGAAACTCTCAAGCTAGCGCGCGCTAGAGTTCCTGCTGAGGATCAAAAAAGAAATACGTACATTGTTCTTATCGGAACACAATTCCTAAAGGAGTATCACAGGCAACTAGATATTGATTTAGGCATATAGACTAAGAACCCCGGAACTCCGGGAAAGATGTTTGGAGACGGTTTGATGACAAGTAAAATCTATGGAAACGTCCTTGAGACGATAGGAACAACTCCCCTAGTCAAACTGAACAAGTTGACTGCGGGACTTGACGCGACAATTCTTGCAAAGCTTGAAGCTCGAAATCCAGGTGGGAGCGTAAAAGATAGAATCTGTTTAAGCATGATCGATGAAGCTGAAAAACAGGGACTGTTGAAACAAGACTCAGTAATAATTGAGCCCACTAGTGGCAATACCGGCATAGGACTGGCAATGGTCGCAGCCGTGAAAGGCTACAGACTGATTTGACTATGCCGGACACGATGAGCCTGGAAAGAAGAACCTTGCTGATGGCCTACGGTGCAGAGCTCGTATTGACTCCGGGAGCAAAAGGCATGGGAGGAGCTGTTGAGAAAGCTGAGGAACTAGCCAAGACCATTCCCAAGTCCTTCGTACCGCAACAATTCAAGAATCCCGCAAACCCTAAGATTCACCGGGAAACAACAGCCATCGAGATCTGGGAAGACACTGAGGGACGAGTAGACATTTTCGTGGCCGGCGTCGGAACTGGCGGAACCATAACAGGTGTTGCCGAAGTGATCAAACCTAAGAAACCTGGTTTGAAAATAGTGGCCATCGAACCATTCGACTCACCAGTACTCTTAGGAGGAAAACCGGCTCCTCACAAGATCCAGGGGATCGGAGCCGGCTTCATTCCTGAGGTTATGAAGTTAGATCTTGTCGATGAAATATTCAGGGTGAAGAATGAGGAGGCCGTCGACACGGCTAGGCGACTTGTTAGGGAAGAAGGAATCTTGTGCGGTATATCCAGCGGAGCGGCAGTATTTGCGGCTATTCAGATTGCGAAGCGGCCAGAGAACAAGAACAAGCTAATAGTAACGGTACTTCCTGATACTGGTGAAAGGTACTTATCTTCAATTCTCTTCAAGGATCTGAATGATAAAGCAGTGGCGTTGCGGGCGATCTAGAAAGATATCTACTAATGGCCTCTCGGGTATTGCGGAGTCTTATCTTCCCTTTTCTCTGAACAGCTGGTATTGTAGCCCTGAGAGCTTGACCGCTCCTGTAGCCTCTCTTTGATCGAAGCCGCCCTTTTTGACTGAACGCAGTTCGGGTGCGAAAAGTGATCTGTCGGATTCGCGTCTCACGACCTCAAGCGTACCCTTGAACATCTTGAAGGTTATCTTCCCGCTTACATACTGCTGTGTTGAGTCTATGAAGGCCTCTATATCCCGCCTTAGCGGATGAAGCCACATTCCGTGGTAGACCATGTCAGCCCACACTCTATCCAGCTCGCGTTTAAGTCTCCGTTGCTCTTTTGTCAAGGTTAAGCCCTCGAGATCGGCGTGTGTTGTCAGAAGAATGCTTGCTGCTGGAGCCTCATAGAGTTCTCTTGACTTGAGCCCGAGTATGCCATCTTCAATGATATCTATTCTCCCTATTCCGTTGGCTCCTCCTATCCTGTCTAGTTCCAAGATGATTCTCACAGGATCCTTTACCCCATTCAGCTCCACGGGAATCCCTCTTTCGTATGTGAGGCTCATCTCAGTTGGCTTGTCTGGGGCGTCCTCAGGTGTGACAGCCCAGATGTAATCTTTCAGGTACTGTGATGTCAGATCTTCGACTTGGCCACTGCCGATCGAGTGGGACCACATGTTCACGTCTCCGCCGAGCGTTCCTCTTCTCCTTTCAGGCTGGATCCCGTGTTGTCGGAGGATCTCTTCTTCTTTAGGTCTTGAAAGGTCTAGTTCTCTTACAGGTGCTACGATCTTCATCTCTGGCACATAGTATCTGAAGGCGTTCTCCATTCTGAACTGGTCGTTTCCCTTTCCGGTGCAGCCGTGAGCTACAGCTTCCGCCTTCTCTCGTCTAGCAATCTCTGAGACCTTTGAGGCGATGAGCACCCTCGACATTGAGGTTCCTACTGGGTACCCTTCGTAGTTACCGTTTGCCTTTATGCATTTGAAGGTGTAGTCTTTTGTGAACTCCGTCTTAGAGTCGAAAAAGACGATTCTCTTGTCTAGTTTCTCAGCCCGCTCTCTGGCTATGGTTATCTCTTCCTCTCCTTGACCCACATCGACTAGGACAGGTATGACTTCGCTGAATCTGTAGTGTTCCTTGAGAAGGATCATAAGGAGTGTTGAATCAAGACCTCCTGAATATGCAAGTGCAACTCTACCTCTTTCTTCCAACCTCTTCACCTTGCTTCCTTGATAGATTTCACCAATTCAAGGAGTGCGCTCCACACTCTTTCTATTCTCTTGACTTCTGCTTCAAGTGATTCCTTTGAATCATTCAACTTCTTCCTTCGGTCGTCGACCATTCTCTTAACTTCTTCTGGGTTGGGGCTTCCTACCGTCAGGCGTGAACTCAATGATTTGACGGGATCAAGCACCCTCTTCAATTCATCTGCCGATATCTTCACCGGTTTTCCAAGGATCTTCTGTGAGTATTCGTCTATCATGTCGGGGGTTATGCTACTCAATGTCTTTTTTGATTCAACACTGTTCCTGACGAGGGTTCCTACAAGTTTATGTGATTCCCTGAAGGAGAGGCCTTTTCTGACGAGTTCCTCAGCTAGGTCTATGGCTAGGGCGTAGCTGTTAGACGCGATTTTGAGCATCCTTTCTCTATTGATCTTCAGTGTCCTTATTGCGCCCGCAAGAATGGTTAGGCAGTCTTTGGTGTTGTCTATGCTCGTCCAGATGGGGCGCTTGACTTCTTGGAGATCACGATTATATCCGGTCATCAGTCCTTTGAGAATTGTAAGCAGATTTATCAGCTCACCACATGCAATCCCGGTTTTGCCTCTGATCAGCTCAAGGGTACAGGGGTTCTTCTTCTGAGGCATTACACTTGAAGTTGATGCGTATGCGTCAGAAACCTCCACGTATCCGAACTCACTACTTGACCAAAGAATCAGATCTTCTGCGAACCTGCTGAGATGCGTCATAAGAATGGCTAGGCATGCGAGCGACTCGACGATGAAATCTCGTGAACTTACGGCATCGATCGAATTCTCCACTAAACCGTCAAAGCCCAACATTCGTGCTGTCCTTTCTCGGTCTAAGGGGAAACTTGATCCTGCGAGAGCGCATGCTCCTAGGGGGGAATGGTTAAGTCTTGTGTATGACTGACGGAGGCGCTCAAAATCTCTGAATACCGCATCCGCGTAAGCTATGAGGTAATGTCCAAATGATGTTGTCTGCGCATGCTGAGTATGCGTGTACCCTATCATCAAGCTTTCTGAATTATCAGCTGCCCTCTCAAGCAAAACTTCGATCAGATGAAGAATCCTCTGGCTAATCTCATTCAATTCTTTTCTTATGGTCATTCTCTGATCGAGAGCGACTTGGTCATTCCTTGAACGGCCTGTGTGGAGCTTTCCCCCGATTTGTAGGCCTATCTTTCTTAAGACGTAATCCTCAACAAACTCGTGAACGTCCTCAAAACCTGGATCGAGAGTAACTTCACCTCGAAGCCAAAGTATACGAAGCTCATCAAGGGCCGTTAGGATCTCTCTAAGGTCTTGATGTGAGATTATCTTCTGCTCGTATAGCATTATGTCGTGGGCCATTGTGCCCAATATGTCTTCTAGCAGAATTCTGTTATCGTCCTTCATCGAAGACATGAATTTCTCAGCTGATTCGTCAGGCCCGCTACTCAAACGTGATCGATAAACACCTGAAACCAAATTTCAAATTGACCTCTTTAGCAACTGAATACAGTAACTATGTTCACCAAATAGGTAATATTGTTAAGCTATTCTATCAGGGGGTATGAGGTAAGGTTTCACGTTCCAGAACCACACCACAATCTAATCACAAGCCAGTGACTTTGAGTTGTCACGCTCAGGCTCAAACTACCCAGTAGTTTTCGCTCTATTTCTTCGTGAAGACTGTCTCCGCCACCGAATCATGACACCCGCTGACAGTGAAGCTACCAAAACAACAACTATTGCAGCAATTATTGTGAATTGTTGACTTCCTGTTGGTGAATTAACTGAACCTGCTGTATTGGTAGGGCTAGCCTGAACAGGCGTGGTTGTGCTCGGAGTTTCCTGATTCTTCGGAGGCTCAGATATCTTAAAGGGCAATTCTTGAAGGATTACGGACTCGTCAGTAACGCCAACGTACGTTCGCATGAGGTTTCCTGAGGGGTCTATCAATGCAAGTGTGGGAATGGCGACAACTCTGTATTCTATTCCAACATGTGCTGTATCCAGAGCGACAGTCCAGTTAAAGTCGTATTTCTTCTTGTAGTCGATTAGATCTTGATTCTTGTCCGAGAGTGGGTCAATATCTATTGAGACTATGCTGATATTAGACCCTAGTTTACTCTTCAAATCCTTGAGATGACCAACCTGGAGGGCGCAGGGTGAGCACCATGTTGCGAAAAAGTCTATTAGCAGGTGTTTCCCAGCAAAGCTCGAAAGTGATACCTTGTGACCCTCTGTGTCTGTCAGGGCGAAGTCGGGGGCCTTCTCAAGACCGACTGCCTGTTGCAGCGATACTGCTCCTGTCAAGAGCAAGAGAAGAAAGAGTGCAATCTTTTTCACAGTAGATCTTGCGGCCTGACCATCCGTAGTCTGCATCATCTGAGGGGGGCAAGCCCAAATAAACCTTGACCGAACCTCTCGGCACCCTCATTTAGTAGACCATCGGAGGCTTAGCTTTTTAAATATAGTTAATACTAAGTGTTAGGCGTTTATTGTCTGACCGAGGGTTAACCATGGGCCTGAACCCGTGTAAGACGACGAATGTCCTTCTTCTACCAATAGTTTTGGCCTTGGTCTCATCTTCGCTTATTATAGACGAAGGATTGCGGTCAGCCGTCGCTAAGGCTTTCCATGAGTTAAACTATTCGACAGTGATTCTCAGCCTGTCGCCAAACCAATTGGCCTTCATTCCAGTCGTTTTGGGCGCATTCCTTCTGAGTTTGAAGCTTGGTGGACGTTGGTTAAGTCAAAACAGAGAACTAGTAACAAGAATTCTAGCCCTTGTCATGGTTCTGATGCTTGCCTCTCAACCTATTCTTCTTTCCTCTGCACTGCCCTCACATGAGAGAGAAGATAACACGTCTACTCTAGAGATTGGCGCTGAGAAGAATCCCAGAGCCCACAGGGGTTTTCAAAGGAACAGAATGCTTAGCTTGCCACACATCCGTAACCCCAGGTATAGTCGCACAATGGAATGCAAGCAAACATGCTTCATCTGGGGTATATTGTAACGCTTGCCACGGGTCGAACCACGATGCATTGATCTGGCCCACAGGAGAACAGTGCCGATCATGCCATCCGGCCCAAGTGGATCAATTCAACAATGGAAAACATCACCTTGCTTGGGTATCAATGGTCCCCGTGACAACGATACTGGGACTGGACGAGTCAACAATCGTGAAGGGATGTGGACTCTGTCACAGAATAGGCTCCTCAGGGAACACAACAAACTGGGGACCTAATACTCCTGGGGTCGCTACTACTCCGGGATCTAAGTGCGACGTATGCCACACAAGACACACCTTCTCCGTAGTCGAGGCCAGAAAACCTGAAGCCTGCAGCAACTGCCACATGGGCTTCGACCATCCAGCCTATGAGATGTATATAGGCTCCAAACATGGAATAATATACAGTACAAGAGGAGGAGAATACAATTGGACCTACCCATACAATGAGAGGTGGCCCAACCAAGCGCCGGTCTGCATCACGTGTCACATGGACAAAGGTAACCATACAGTCATCACAGCGTATGGCTTCTATGGTATCCTAGGTCCCAACGTCGGGCCCGCTGCAAATGACACTGAGTGGGCGCAGGACAACGCTGAAGTGCTCAAGGGTTTGGGAGTTCTCACCCCGGATGGCCAGCCAGGCCTGCTTTTTGAGTTCGCCAAGGACATGAGGGTTGCCAGACTCTCAGATGAGGAATTCACAAGATTAAGGACAGAGCAGATGGAGATATGCTACCGATGTCACTCAACAGTCTACATTAATCAGCAGTTCAAGCATTACGATAACGTGACCAAGGAGTCGATACATCTGCTTGCTGAAGGTATTCGGATCGTCGCCGAACTCTACAAGGACGGCACAATACAGAAACCTGGATCATACCCGTACAACTATCCTTTCATGCTAGCATTCTACAAGTCGCCAACCCCCATCGAGCAGGATCTCTATCTTATGCTGGAGGAATGGCATAACCGGATGTTCATGGGAGCATTCCACCAGAGCGCCGACTACATGCACTGGGAGGGCTTCGCACCCATGCAGGAACATCTGGTTAGGATGAGGGCTGAGGCCGCGCTGATGCAGCAAGCCGGACCAACAAGACCACCTGAGAAAGGATTACCGATTCCCGAGGTGGCTGCAGCAACGGCCATGATCATAGCCCTCGCTGCAATAGTAGTTGCTGTAAGAGCTGAAAGGAAGACGAGAAAGACTCCTTCTAAAGAACCCCCAACAGATTAATAGCACCAAGAGATCTCTGGAAACATATGGAATCGGAGGATTCGACCCTAGTCAAGAGCTGGATGCGCTCAAAGACGACGGTCACCTCAGAAGCCTCTATTGTCGAGGTGGCTGAAGTAATGACCTCGAGGGACGTCGGTTCGGTTCTTGTTACAGTTAAAGGAAAAGAGATGGGGATCTTAACCGAGAGAGATTTGACTAGGAAGGTTGTAGCAAAAGGTCTCGACCCTAAATCTATGATAGCGAGAGAGGTAATGTCCTCTCCCCTCTTGACGATCTCTCAGGACGCACCGCTCAGGGAGGCAGCAGAGACCATGTCCAAGATGCGGGTCAGGAGGCTTCCCGTCGTGGATGAGAAAGGAAAAGTCGTCGGCATAATATCGACAAGGATCATAAGCTACGCTCTACCATTCATGAAGACTACAAAGTCAACTATGCTCCAACTTATCAGGACGGACAAAGACGAGTAAAACTATCCGTTAATAGGCTGTTCCAGCTACCCGATCTCATTCTTGGCGATTATCATTCGTTGAATCTCAGACGTCCCTTCCATTATAGCAAGTGCCTTGGCGTCTCTCATGTACCTCTCAACAGGACCTTCTTTTGATAATCCGTATCCGCCGTGAATCTGGACAGCATTGAGAGCTGCACGCATCGCGACCTCTGAGCTGTAGAGCTTAGCCATAGAAGCCTCCTTTGTGAATCTTGAACCTCCCCCAACCAAGGATCCCGCGTAATATGTCAAGAGTCTGGCTGCTTCCACCTCAGTCGCCATGTCTGCTATCATGAACTGTATTGCCTGAAATTCTGATAATGATCTTCCGAACTGGTTTCTCTTTTTTGAATAATTGAGCGAAGCTTCAAGGGCTGCCTGCGCAAGCCCAACGCCTATGGCGGAGATAGCGACTCTGCCCCTATCAATACATGACAGGGCTATCTTTAGACCATCGCCTTCCCTTGCAATAAGGTGGTCTCTCGGGACGCCGCAGTCTTTGAGGATAATCTGACCTATCGATATCCCTCTCATTCCGGTAAGATCTTCAATCTTGCCAACGGATAGGCCTTCCGTGTCACTGTCAACTATGAATGCGCTGAGCCCTTTGGAGCCTTTGCTCTTGTCGGTCGAGGCTAGGACTATGTAGAGGTCAGCCTGACCAGCATTCGTGATGTAGCTCTTCTCGCCAGTTACAACGTATTTATCGTCTTTGACTCTTGCCTCAGTCTGGATTGACGCTACGTCAGAGCCTCCTGTACGTTCTGTTATTGCGAAGGCTCCTAGATTTTCGCCCTTGGCCATTGATTTTAGATAGAATTCCTTCTGTTCTGGAGTTCCAAACAGACAGATGCTGAAGGCTGAGAGGACATGAGACAGGTTTATTGTGGCTGTGGTACTGCATGCCTTTGCAAGTTCTTCAAGAGCGATGCAGTAACTTGTCATGTCCATGCCGGAGCCGGCATACTCGAGCGGGAGAGGTAGGCCCAATAAACCATGATCAGCCATTTCCTTGACATTCTCCCGTGGAAATCTTGCTCTTCTATCTACCTCTCTAGCCTTAGGAGCCAACTCTTTGGCGGCAAACTCTTGAACACGTAGCTTCAAATCTTTTTGTGCAGCTGAAAGGGAGAAACTCAAAGGTAAAACCTCTACCAGATAACATCTATTTCGAAGAAAAGATTTTGGATAAGAAAGGGAAGTTTGCCAAAACGGGAGTCAAATGATTCGTCTTGTGGTCTTACTTGCCCAAGAGCGTGCTGAACTTATTGTGATGATCCTCCTCAGCTGACAAGGTCTCCTCGTAGAGGAGTCTCGAAACAGGATCATTGTTGTCAATGCTTATCTGGATCGCTTTCTTGTACAAGGCGATGGCTTCCTCTTCAGCCTTCACATCGTCAGCCAGCATCTTCTCGACGCTTCCTCCCGTGATTATCGGCGAAGGCTTAGTGGTTGGAACTCCACCTAGATAGTCGAGCCGGTCAGCGAACTTCTCAGCATGCTTCATCTCTTCTACAGCTATTTCCTGGAAGATCTCTTCAACCTCTGCGCTCTCCAAACCCTTGGCCATGACGTGGTGCCACATGTACTGGATCGCTACAGCGAGCTCACGTGCAATCGACTGGTTCAATATATCAAGCAAGGCTTCCTTACTCATACAGTCACCTCCAAAGAGCCATTTATATCAACTTACTCTCCGTCCGCAATATTTAGGACTGATCTTTGTCGGCAACACCGTTACTCGATAAAGGGTTGACCAGTTTAAGCGGACTATATTAGCCTGTTCTGCGAGGCACCCTTCAACAAGTCGGTTTCCTCCACAACTCCGACTTTCAAGTAGAAGATATAAGAGAATGTTGAATGTGTCCGCTCGCCTTTTCTTTAGCACGTTGTAATTGCGAAAGTGCAATTCGACTACAGAGTTGCCGCTCTACTCTTTATCCTAGTATGCTCGATCTTCATGCAACGATCCATTATAACGATCATTCCGGCATCTCTGGCGGTCTTGGCGGCTTCTTCGTTCATAATCCCCAGCCTGCATCCAGACCACTGCAGGTTTCCCATACTTCTTTCTGAGTTGGGTTGCCTGTTCAACTATCGGGGGCACATCTGATGAGCGCCTGAATATATCTACTATGTCTATTGATTTGATGATCTCTTCCGGGATTTCCAACAAGTTCTTGTAACATTTCTTTCCTAGCACTTCGTCGCAGAATGGATTAACAGGGACTATCTGGTATCCCTCAGATTTCAAGTAGCCAGCAACAGCATGGCTGTCTCTGTTTGAATCCTTTGAAAGGCCTACTACGGCCACAGTCCTGTACTTTGAGAGTATACTTTTGATCTCTCGATCTAACTCATCTTGAGACATCACGAAGGCCTTACCTAGCTCTTGAAAATCACTTTCAAACTTCATTGTACCGAGTTTTAGCCTTTTTGCAGGATTCTCGTGGAAGAATTTCGCTACGTGTGACGTTGTAGTCGATTGGCGCGTATCCGCTCACCAAATATTTGAAAAGGGGAGCCGGATAGTTGATAATCGGGAGAGGTCAAACTTGTCCACTTGCCGAGATACGCTCGTAAATCTCTCTATAGACAAGATGCAAGATTGTGTTAGAGCAGCTCTAGATTCCGGTGCATCGCCCACAGAGGTACTGAAGGATCTTGAGGCCGGGATGCAAGAAGTCGGGTTAAAATTTCAACGCTGTGAGTACTTTTTTTCAGAGTTGATTATGGCCGGAGAGACTATGAAGGAAGCTCTGAAGGTTCTCAAGCCACTTCTGGAGTTGAACAAGCCCAAAGCCACGGGCACGGTTGTCATAGGGACTATTCAGGGAGATCTTCATGACATAGGGAAAGACATCGTTTCAACACTTCTGTTTTCTGCAGGCTTTGAGGTTCACGATTTAGGTATCGATGTGTCACCTGAAAAATTCGTTGCGAGAGTCAGAGAGACTGGGGCGAATATTGTAGGTATCTCGGCTCTGCTCTCTGTGACTGTGCCCACAGTATCCAAGGTGGTGCAGATTTTAAAGGATAATGACTTGAGAGACAAAGTCAAGATCATTGCTGGGGGAGCGGCCATGAGACCTGAATATGCTGTGCAGCTAGGGATCGATGCTGCGGTCAACGATGCTATTCAAGGAGTAGAGATAATCAAAGGATGGGTGGGATCTCCATGAAATCTAGAGATAGAGTAATCAACACAATAGAACGCTCCAAAATAGATCGAACCCCACTCGACGGCTGGTTTAGACCCGAGACGATGGCCAATCTTCGGCAATACTTCAAGACAGATCAGAATGAGGACGTACTCAAAGCCTTGGGGATAGATTTCCGAGAGATCAGGATGGATCCACCCGAGGGCTTTGAACCGCTGAATGTGCTACCAGCTCAGAAGCTCTCGAAAGACTTTGAGAGCTTCTACGCCACGATGTTTGATGAGTGGGGAATTAAGAGGGAGGCAGGTTCTACAAGCGAATACTGGCATTTCACTTATCATCCTCTTGAGCATCTGGAGATTGACGACTACGTCTTCCCGAACTTGGAAGCACCAAGAAGATTTGACAGGGCGGAGAAACTAGCTAAGCAATACTCCAGCGAGTATTTCGTGGTAGGCAATGCTACGCTCGGTCTTTTTGAGGAGGCTTGGGCGCTCAGAGGCTATAGAACCTTCATACGTGACCTCTACACTAACGAGCAGTTTGTTACGAAGCTTCTCGACAGACTGCTGAAATGGAAGATTGAACAATGCAAAAGGTTGATTGAATGTGGTGCGGATGCGGTCTTCGCATCGGATGACCTCGGTATCCAGACAGGTCTGATGCTGTCTCCAGACCTCATTAGAAAGTACTTCATCCCACGTTACCGCATATGGTTCTCCGAATTGAAGAAGATCGGATCCTACGTCGTTTTCCACACGGATGGAAAGGTTGAACCGATAATTCCAGATCTGATTGATGCAGGGATCGATATTCTGAATCCTGTCCAGCCAGAATGTATGGACCCCGCCGCTATAATGGAGAAGTATGGCGACAAGATAACGATACATGGGACGATCTCTGTACAGAAGACACTTCCATTTGGAACGATAGACGAAGTCAAGAAGGAAGTTGAGACACGGATTATGACTGCTGGCAGAAATGGAGGACTGATCATCGCTCCAACACATACCGTTGACAAACACGTGCCGATTGACAATATTCTAGAGATGTACAGGACTGCAAGACAAACGAAACTGCCTACCTGACGGGTCACTGGAACCACTGTAACCCCTTGTGGTTATTCACTCAACCCCCCGTACCCTATTTACATACACACCTTGTAGCCTAGAGGCTGAAATAGAGACGTACTCATCTCGGTGAGCGCGTTGGAGTGCTCGCTAGGGATAGTCGGCACAGCCCCTGTCTAAGTTTCAATTATTGCAATATTGCAGTACTATTTGTGAGAGCTACAAAATGTGTTTATGGAACAAAGCTACAGAATTGGGCGTGGACAAGCCAAGACGTCATTTGATCTCTTTCAGGCTCACTATTTTGTCTGTTCCAGTTCGACTTCGGGTCACGTAGTCGTGGAGTTCCAGTTTTGAGAGCAGTCTGCTTACGGCGTATGATTCCAAATTCAGCTCTTCTGCTAGTTCGCTCTGTCTTTTAGGGCCCATCTCTGAAAGGTGAAGAAGTATTCGGACAGTTTGCATTCTGAGGTCGCTCTGCTTTGGGAAGATCTCTGACAGCTCAAACTCAATGTCCTCAGCCAGTCTCTCTGTAGTCACTGTGTTCTTGACGAGCTCCGGAGTTATTGGTTTACGTGGTTGTCTCAGAGCCTGCCAACGCTCTATTGTTAGTGTGATGTATCTCAAAAAGCGTCTGAAGATTCCTCGGCTCATTCGAGCCAGAGTAAGCAGTGCCTCTTCGGTAAACGGTTCAGTTGTCTTGAAACGTTTCACATATGCTTCAAGCATCTGTTCGGGTTTCAAAGGCTCAAGCTCTATCTTCTCCATCTTATCAAGAAAGAAGTGGCCGCCGAACATCTCCTTCTGAATCGCCACCACAAGATTTGGCTTTGATGCTCGGCCGGTAAGGGAGCTCCACAACCAATAGATTTCTTCAAGATCCTTGGCCATCAATCGCTTATCCGTTTTTGAGTAGTCCGGAGTATCGATCAGGATTACCTTCTTTCTGCTAAGGGCATTCTGCCAAGCTAGTTCCCGTAATGATTGGGCAGCACTACCGACCATCTGCTCAACTAATTTGAACGGAAAAGATACAGGTGGAACGTGTGAGATTTGAGTTAGATCCTGTGGGGTAATTTGGGGCCGCCTTATAGTTTCACGGTTTAGATGCTGCAGAAGGAGTTCTCTGTACTCCGATAAAAAAGGGTCGTCATATTCTTCAAAGATACGCAAGGAGGTAGTCAAAAGACGTGGAAACAGCTGTCCTTCCGACGCCACTTGAATAAGATGGCACTACGTGGAAAAGCACCAAGGCCGCCACCTCGTATAGAGTTTGTTGCTCTGTAGATCGCCCTCAAGGCGCTGGTTTTTCCAACACCCTGTAAACCAACCAAGCCGATAACTCCGCCCTTCATCATGTCAAGTTGGCGCAGGACTCGTCTTACGGAAGACGGTTCGACATAGAACTCATCGATCCACCCCCAATCACGGCTCTCGGAAGCTAGCTGGCTCGTCCATGAAAGGATCATTTCAGGAGATACGGACGGAAGATTTGTTTCCTCTGGCAAGAGACAGTCATTATGATATTTAGTCGAAGGGACTAATCAATCATGATGGCCTCTTCCACGCTTCTCGACTAATACTCTATCTGTTCTCGCACATTGCAGCATTATCCAAGTTCAAAAATACATGAAGAATCAGCACTGTGTATCTACCTTCATGTAGTCGCGTGCTACCAAAAATCGAAAACGCTGGTTCAATTCTGGGTGCTCTCACCAGCTATGGCACACACACACACTTTATTTTTTTTTTGGCGACGAACGACGATTCAAACTACGACACACTCACCGACGGATACACACACTTGCAAGCATCCTGAAAACCACTGTCACCTGATGAGTTTTGCAGAGTTTAAAATGAAAATGAACTCTGAAAGAACATGAATTCCAGCAGCTGAGAGTGGGTTGAGGAATCCTAGGAATGCCAGGGCTACGCCTATTCCATCAATGGTAATTGTTCCGTAGAAGTTTTGCATTACAGTTCCATAAGCACGTTTGCTTGCCTTGACGATGTATGAAATCTTCTGAAGATCATTGGTCAACAGTACGATGTCTGCTTCTTCAATGGTAACGTCTGTTCCTGCACCCATCCCGATTCCAACGTTCGCGTGTGCGAGTGCGGGAGCATCATTGATTCCATCTCCAACCATGGCCACTTTATGCCCTTCAGCTACCAACCGTTTTATGATGGCAACCTTATCCTGAGGGAGCAATTCAGCGTACACTTCATCTATCCCTACTTCATTTGCCACGATCTGAGCCGCGACCTTATTATCGCCAGTCAGCATGATGGTTCGGATTCCTATTCGCTTCAGGTCCGCTATCGCCGTTAAGCTCTCGTCCCTTATTCTATCGGCGATTGCGATGAGCCCACAGATCTTGTCACTATGAGCCACGTAGACGACTGTTTTACCTTCAGATGCCCTCTGGGAGGCTACGACTGAAGCTTGAGTGGAGACTGTGATGCCTTTGTCTGCAAGTAAGGTTCTGTTTCCTACCAAGATATTGTGTCCGTTGCTTTCAACCTCAACTCCTTTGCCTAGCGTGTAGCTGAACGTGGAATGCTCATTCGGCATTATGCCGAGTTCGGTTGCCTTTTCGACGATTGCATTAGCGATCGGATGATTCGAATGTCTCTCGGCTGTGGCTGCAAATTGAAGAAGTTGTCGTTGATCACACCTGTCCACACTTGTTACGTCGGTAACTTCGGGCACGCCGAAAGTCAATGTTCCGGTTTTGTCTATTACAACTGTATCGATGTGGTTCATTTCCTCAATGTAGGTGCCTCCCTTAACGATGACTCCTCGCTTAGCAGCATTTCCCATCGTAGCTACCATCGCTAGGGGTGTACCTGCCGCAACGCCGCAGGCGCCTGCAACAACGATAACTGAGATTGTGGAGATGAGGTTCCTCGTCACGGCGAATGTTACTATTGAGAAGAGGATGGCGAATTCAACTAGCCAAGTTGCAAGCTTATCGGAAATCTTCTGAATGGGAGCCTTCTGGCTTTCAGCTTCTTGGACTAATTCAATTATTTTGCTAAAAATAGTCTCTTTGCCGATTCTTTCAACGCTAACCTCTAAGAGACCAGACTCGTCTACACTCCCAGCGAAGACTCTGTTCCCGACACTCTTCTCTACTGATACCGTCTCCCCTGTAATGTTCCCTTGGTTTACTAACGCGGAACCTCTAACGATGCTACCGTCTACTGGGATCCGCTCACCATCCCTCACAACTACAACTTCGCCTAAGGATAGAGTTGCAAGATCAACGACTAATTCCGCTCCGTTTCTCTTCACCAAGGCTTTCTTCGGTATGCTTTCCTCTAGTTTGACTATAGTCGCCCTACCCTTGTCAACAGCCATCTCTTCAAGAAGTTCTGCCAAAATCACGAATAATGCGATAACCGCAGCCGCAGTGAACTGATCAATCAACAGAGACGTAAATATGGCTATGGTCATCGAGACTTCCATGTTGATTTTCTTATGTTTGAGAGATTGCAGTGTTTCCCTGTAGATTGGATATCCCCCAATCAGCGTAGACGCTAAAGCTACTAGATCTATTGGCAGGAAGAACCTCCACCATCCGAGCCAGCTGAAAAGAGCCGCAAATGCCATCAGTGCAAGTCGGAGAAGTTCCTGGGGTCTGCTTTCAAGTTCAGTAGAATTGTCGGTCATTTGATTCTCAGCTTTTCCCTCGCTCGGTCCTTGTTGAGATTTACCGAGACCTTATCTGGCTTTCTAAGGCACCAAGTAATGAGGATAACGACAGCTGTTGAGGAACTTGTGAGGCAAGACATACTATATTTGTGTGCCATAGCTGGTGAGCACACTAAAAAGGAGCTCTCTTTCATTAGTCATCGTGGAATCTCCCATCTTTTCGTGTCAGGATAAAATACAGCTAACGATGCTGAAAAAAGTCGACTGTTGGCGACTATTTGATTAAAGGGAGGGGCCTACCTCGTAAGGTGCCGGCGGTGATTCCACTGCTTTCTCACCGAAGTGAGCTAAGACAACCGTTTTATACAATTGCCCTGCCATGATTGCGGCTGTTGTTATCTCACCTGGCTGTCTCCAAACAAACCTATTGTTAAGAGCTAACACAGGCCAGTATGCTGGACAGGAAACAGTAAGAAGAAAAACCGCTGATACACCTTCCATAAGCATTCCAAGCGTAGCCTTCTCACTGTTTTTGAAGAAATCATGCTTCACTTCAGTGTAGGTAAGCCACCAAGGAGGTGAAATTACATCATCATTGGCAAAACTTGAAAACGGATTAAACTTCTCAGCGAACTTGATGTAGCGAAAAGTCACAGACCGTTTGCTGAGTTTGAAAACAGGCTCCAGCACTCTTTGGAAGTTCCGTATGTCCGGAAAAGGCTTCCTCATCTGCCGTGCTTCCTTCAAATCATTCGGGTTCACGTTAGATTGTTCAAGCAGGGCGTCTTCTACTATTTTCTTGAAAAGACCTTCAGCTATCGTTCCTACTTCAAACAACTTCAGAGCTATTCGTCTGGAGAAAACTCCTAAGTGATTGTCTCGTAATTCAATCACGTCGGCGAATTCCATCAACCCGTCTTCTAAGCGTTCTAAGAGAACCCAGCCGTACTCGCCTTCACCTATACTTTCCAGTCCTGATTTGGGCACTCGATGACCTCCCAGTCATCAATCATGGAGTAGGCAATTCAAGTTTATGACGGACCCGCCTGTAGACCTTGAAGGGTCTCTGACCCTCTGCACTTTTACGCAAATAGTGAAGCGTGGTTCTTCCTATGCTTGACTCTTGAGCCTCTCTTTGTGTCAACTCTAGTATTCGCTTACGGAGATCTAGACTGTCGCTTCTTATCAAACTGGGAGCAGGCTCGGCAAAGTTCAGAGACTGAGATTTTCCTAATAGAAAACGGCTCAGTTCCTCGGTCTTGTTGAGGATTATTGTATCCCACTTCCAGGTCTTATTTTTGTAGTTAACGCCGGAATTGAACTTGCCTTTGAGAAACTCAAGAAATCTTCTCTTTGCCTCTACCTCAAAGTGATAGCGGTAGTCGTCGCCTATAAAATAGAAATCCCTTATGTCTAACAGACCAGACTCGAAAGCCTGTATTGTTATAACATCGCCAAGCCATCTGAAGGGTTCCTGTAAATCATAGACTAATGACTGCTTGGTCTGGTAATCAGCGAAGTCGTGTAGAAAGCCGATAGAGGGCTCCAATCCTACAATGTTGATTGCTCTGCGACATTCGCCCTCAAGCACTCCATAAGCATAGTTCAACACAAGATTGACAGGGTCAGAGGCGTTATACTGGTGCTTTTTGGTGATTCTGCCTTGAAAATAAAATGTCGAGGAATCATAGATTGAACAGCCTGCCAGTGTCTTGGAGCTATTATTCTTTCAAAAGTTCTGATGTCGCCTGCGTCCACTCTAGCTATTCAGATATTAAACTGGCATAAATCTAAACAAAAACAACATAAAGACGCAAATAAATCCATAAATGATTGAAAAAACGCATCATCAATGAACATTACTGCCTCTGCAAACATATACCGGTGGTGTGGGGGGTATGGTTTCCAGAAAATTGGACACTATAAGCGTTAGAACTGCAATACTGCAATAGTATCTTTACTGAAGTGTGACTTTGGTTGGCGTGCCGGCCGTAACCCACCTTCTGTTTTAGGCAGCATTCATCTAATCGGAGTACCCGCGTCTCATGCGGTCCTCATTGACGCCTATTACTCCTTTCACAGCGTGGGCCGGCTATTTCACCCTCACCGAGCCGCTCAGCGTCTCCGCATCATGGTCTATGGCTTGGTGAGGTCTGCTTTCTGTGCCCGCGCCCGAATTCTCATCCGACACTTCAAGTGCCACGCTTCCGCATTGTGGGTGGAGTTTCCTCAAGCCTAAGCTCGGAAGCTGCTCACCGGCTCGCCAACCGATCACTATCTGGCGTGGTTGTGTGAATAAGCTTTCAGGTCGAGTTAACCATGCATAGGCCTTCGATTTCGCTTCGATGGTGATTCCTTTTGAGGCTTGGCACCTTGAGCGATTGGGGGCAGCGGGCTGAACGCCTCGGCCGAAGCCTTGGCGCGTACACCCCTGCTCCATCAACCTCATCTTCTTTGAGAGCTCTCGTCCAAACCGTCATACCTGTTACCAGGCATGCATGTTGGTTTGGATCGGCCGCCTATTTTCGGGAGAGGTTTCGGGCTTAGATGCTTTCAGCCCTTATCCTCGACAGCGTGGCTGCCCGGCACTGCTCTGTCGGACAACCGGTAAACTAGAGGCTACGATACCCCGTTCCTCTCGTACTAGGGGCGCCTTCCCCTCAGGCGACCAGCACTCCCAGCAGGTAGAATCCGACCTGTCTCGCGACGGTCTAAACCCATCTCGCATTCCCCTTTGATCGGCGAACAGCCGCGCCCTTGGGCCCTGCTGCGGACCCAGGATGGGAAGGGACGACGACGGAGAACCAATCCTCCTCGTCGATAGGGACTCTCGGAGGAGACGAGCCAATTACTCCCGGGGTAGTTTTTCTGTCACATCCAGCCCCCAACAAAAGGGCATGAATGATCGCTAGACCCGGCTTTCGCCTCTGGATCCCTTGCTGTGGAGGATCCAGTCAGCCCGACTTTTGGTCTTGCCCTCTACTCCGGATTTCTGTCCCGGATGAGTCGAGCTTAGGGCCCCCTTGATATCTTTTCAAGGGGGTGCCGCCCCAGCCAAACTGCCTGCCTGCCGTTGTATCGGAGTTGTCTCCGGTTAGAGATATAACCACAGATAGGTGGTGTTACATTGGCGCCTCCCCACCCCCCGGAGAGGATGGTTCGAAGGCTCCCACCTACACTCTGTACCCGCAGTCACACCCCAGCAGCAAGTTGCAGTAAAATTCCACGGGGACTTTTCGCCCCGCTGGGAGATCCTGGACTGTTCGTCCAAGTTATGTGGGTTCACCGGGCCCCAGGCGGGGACAGCGGGGGGGTCGTTGGTCCATTCATGCACGTCGTAACTTACACGACAAGGCATTTGGCTACCTTAAGAGAGTCAGAGTTACTCCCGGCGTTTAGTGGCCCTTAGCTCGGTTGGACCCAAGTTTTAGGTACCACCACTGGCCAGGACTCAACGGCCGTACACACCCTTTCGGGCTTGCGGCCACCTATGTTTTTATTAAACAGTCGCCTCCCCTTTGTCACTGCGACCTGAAACCCCAGCCTAAGCCAAGGCTTCAGGCACCCCTTATTCCGAAGTTATGGGGCTAATTTGCCGAGTTCCCTCGCCCTGAGTTGGACCCGATACGTCTGAGGCTTCTCACCTAGGGCACCTGTGTCGGTTCTTGGTACGGACACGAAGACTCCTTTCTGCAGCCCTTTTCATTGACTCCTAGACATCGGCTGAACCACCCTAAACGGGTGGCTATTCCCTCATTCGCCCGGTTCTCACCATTACGGTACTCCCCGGGCTTAGGAGGTTAAATGAGGCGACAGCCCCACTCAACCTATCTTGAAGTGTCAGGTTGCAGACTTGCGTTGCCGCACGTATCTCCGTGGTACCGGAATCTTAACCGGTTTCCCTAATTTCGGGATGCTCAATTACGGCTTCCCTTAGGATTGACTTACCCCCGGCTGACGACGCATTGCCGGGGAACCCTTGCCCTTGCGACGGAGAAGATTCTCACTTCTCTTAGCTGTTACTGACGCCGGGATCTACACTTGTGGCCAGTCCACTGGACCTCACAGCCCAGCTTCCGCCCAACCACAACGCCCGCCTACCAACACGGCGACTGCCGTGTTCTAGGGTATCGGTACCTAGCTTAGCCCCGTCTATTTTCGGCGCCCCCAACCTCGGCTGGTCAGCTGTTACGCACTGCTTGGAGGATAGCTGCTTCTAAGCCTACCTTCCAGCTGTCTTTGGTTGAGGACAACCTTCGATTTCTACACTTAGCTAGGATTTTGGGACCTTAACCTTAGTTTGGGTTGTTCCCCTCGCGACATAGGACCTTACGCCCCATGCCCGTCTCCAGCCTTCTACGGTTCTGGCATATTCGGAGTTTGAACGAAAAGGAGAGCCTTTCGGCTCCTTGCTTCTCAATCAGTACTCTACCCTGCCAGAAGCCTCCGGCTGGGCTATCCTGCGAGATATTTCGGCGGGAACTAGCTATCACCGGGTTAGATTGGTCTTTTGCCCCTAGCCTCAGGTCAGAGGAGTGAATTGCACGTCAACATCCCTTCGGGCCTCCACCCAGCTTTCGCTGGGCTTCGCCCTGCCCAAGGCTAGATCACCCGGTTTCTAGTATCATCCCCGTGATTCCGGACCCTTTCAGATCCCGTCCCTTGCACCGGATTATCCAGTGCTGCGGACCGTCGGTTTCCCTACGGCTTCGGGCTTTGAACCCTTAACCTCACCACGAAGATGAACTCCCCGGCCCGTGGTACAAAACGGAACGTACGATCCTGATCCCCCATCCTCGTACTCCCATATTGCTAAGGTTTCCTTTGAATGGGATCTACTCTTTCAGACCGTACACGTCTGTAACCACCTGATTTCAGGCACTTTTCACCCCCCTTCCGGGGTGCTTTTCAGCTTTCCCTCACGGTACTGGTGCGCTATCGGTCTTGGGACGTATTTAGTCTTGGAAGTTGTTTCCTCCCAGCTTCCTATGCCTGAACCAAAGCATAGTACTCAGGGACACCAACCCAAACTCTGCCTGCTTACGTCTACAGGGCTCTCACCCTCTATGGCAGGCCGTTCCAGGCCACTTCAACTTCACAGGCGAGAGCGCGGTCGGGCCCTACAACACCACATCCCTACATAGTTTCCTATGCAGGTTCAGTTTGGACTCTTCCCTTTTCACTCGCCGTTACCTCAGGGAATCTCGGTTGATTTCTCTTCCTCCCCCTACTTGGATGTTTCCGTTCGGGGGGTTACCACTCCTATTAGGAGTGCTGCAGTATTACCTGCAGCAGGAAGTCCCATTAGGGCATCTCCGGATCGAAGGCTGCGTGCGCCTACCCGGAGCTTATCGCAGCTTGCCACGCCCTTCATCAGCGCCCAAGCCAAGCCATCCATCAGGTGGCGTATCATGCCAAGTTTGCTCAGGAACCCACATCGATTTCGCGTTGAAGGCCTATGCATGGTCGTCACTGTGAGCCTTGGAAGCCCACTCAACCCTTCGCCTCCAAAAAGTTTGGAGGCTGCATCAACAGTGGTTCGCAGTCTTTCCTTATGCCCCTCAGCCCAAATAATGGCTTTTCTAAGGAGGTGATCCGGCCGCAGGTTCCCCTACGGCCACCTTGTTACGACTTCTCCCCCCTTGTCTAACTCAGGTTCGACATGGCCAACAAGACCAAGCCTCACCTAAACCAAACTCAGGTGGAGCGACGGGCGGTGTGTGCAAGGAGCAGGGACGTATTCACCGCGCGATGATGACACGCGGTTACTAGGGATTCCATGTTCACGAGGGCGAGTTACAGCCCTCGATCCCAACTGAGGCTGGGTTTGGGGATTACCTACCCCTCTCAGGGTCGGAACCCATTGTCCCAGCCATTGCAGCTCGCGTGTGGCCCAGGGGATTCGGGGCATACTGACCTGCCGTGGCCCGCTCCCTCCTCCTCCTTAGCGGAAGCAGTCCCCCTAGTGTGCCTGGATTCCCGAAGGAGCCCGATGGCAACTAGGAGCACGGGTCTCGTTCGTTGTCTCACTTAAGAGAACACCTCACGGCACGAACTGGCGACGGCCATGCGCCTCCTCTCAGCTAGTCCGGTAAGACCTTTAATCTGACCTTCATACAGCTGTCGCTCCTGGTAAGATTCCCGGTGTTGACTCCAATTAAACCGCAAGCTTCACCCCTTGTGGTGCTCCCCCGCCAATTCCTTTAAGTTTCAGCCTTGCGACCGTACTTCCCAGGTGGCAGGCTTAATGGCTTCCCTGCGGCACCGAGGTGGCCCGTAGCCATCCCGACACCTAGCCTGCATCGTTTACAGCTGGGACTACCGGGGTATCTAATCCCGTTCGCTCCCCCAGCTTTCGTCCCTCACCGTCGGGCGCGTTTTAGTCGGCCGCCTTCGCCACTGGTGGTCCTCCTGGGATTATAAGATTTCGCCCCTACCCCAGGACTACCGCCGACCTCCCCCGCCCCCAAGCCAAAGAGTATTCTCCGCAGCCCGACGATTGGATCGTCGGATTTAACGGGGAACTTTTCCGGCCGGCTACGGACGCTTTAGACCCAATAATCGTCCCAACCACTCGAGGAGCTGGTATTACCGCGGCGGCTGACACCAGACTTGCCCTCCCCTTATTCACTCGGCTAGTTACACCAAGCAAAAGTCACCCTCAGCGGATGACACTCGGGGTAACCCCGTCACGCTTTCGCGCATTGCGGAGGTTTCGCGCCTGCTGCGCCCCGTAGGGCCTGGGCCCTTATCTCAGTGCCCATCTCCGGGCTCCCGCTCTCACGGCCCGTACCGGTTATAGGCTTGGTGAGCCTTTACCTCACCAACAACCTGATCGGATGCGACCTCATCCTCGGGCGATATTGAGAGGCATGTCCTCAGTACCTTTTGGACGAAGAGCCATTCCAGGCTCCCTCATCTATCAGAAATTAGCCCCAGTTTCCCGGGGTTGTTTCTGTCCCGAGGGTAGATTAGTCACACGTTACTGAGCCGTATGCTGCGTCCCTAACGTAGCCAAGGAACGCACAACTCGCATGGCTTAGTCTCACCCCGATAGCAGTTGGGTCCGCCAGGATCAAGCGGAGTTGATTTAATATTCCCCATAAAGTTGGGACTTTTTGGGATACAGTCTACTTTAACCCTTATCTGGGTTGAAGATTGGCAGGATAGACTGTGAACCAGTATTAGACCAAAGCGTTCCTAGAGGCATATTCCAGGTTTGTTTTGGTCCTCATCATTTTACCCGCGATTGGAGGTCAACCTTTCATTCATGGGCTGTAGAGCCCTTACCGTCGGGTTGACGCCGCCATTTTTTTCACGGGCCCGCATTCTTCTGCGGTCAAGACAGGATATTGTGGCTCCCCAGATATAAGTCTTGATCCGTGAAACTCTCGTAGCGGACTGAGACCACTCACTTGTATGAGCAGTTTTTCTTTTCTCCTGACTTCGGTCTTTCGTTCTCAGATTTGTATAGGAAGTAAATGTACCCATCTATCAAGGCCTCTTCGCTTGCCTTGAGAACGTTCGTTGAGACTCCAACTGTTGACCAACGCATACCTTCGGCTTCAAATTCTGTGAAGACCCTCACTGCTGCGGCAGTTCCTTTCTCAACATTGATTTCTCTCACTCGGTATCCGGTCAACTTGACTTCTTTGAGTTCAGGATAATACACCCGGAGGGCTTTTCGAAGTGCCATGTCAAACGCGTTGACAGGCCCATTTCCCTCTCCAGCGGTAATGATGGTTTCTCCGTCCACAATCATCTTGACTGTACTCTCTGCTCTGACGTTTCCATCCTCCCCCGTTACAAAGGCTCGCCAATTGACTAGGTCGAAGAAGTCTAGGTTGACCCCAAAGTCCCGAGCGTACAGGAGGTTAAGGGTTCCATTGGCGTTCTCAAGATTGTAACCCGCGGCCTCCATCTCTTTGATCTTTAAGAGGATGGCTCTAGCTTTGGGATTCTCCTTGTAGAGTTTGAATCCGAACTCTTGGGCTTTTGAGATTATATTTGCTAATCCCGCTTGACTGGAGACGGTTATCATTCGGGTATTTCCAACAAGGCTCGGATCAATACTCTCATATGCTTTGGCAAGTCTCAAGACAGCATGGCCGTGTAGACCTGCTTTGTGAGCGAAAGCATACCTTCCGACAAACGGCATGTAGCTGTTACGATCCAAGTTGGCAATATCATTGACGTAGTCTGAGAGTTGAGTTAGTTTTGTCAGATCTTGTTCTGTCTTGTAGCCTAAGCTGAATTCGAGGTTTGCTATGAACTCTATGAGATTGGCGTTTCCACATCGCTCGCCGATTCCGTTCACAGTGCCTTGGAAATGTTTGGCACCAGCCATTACCGCAGAAAGTGAGATTGCTGTGGCGAGGCCTCTATCATTATGGGCGTGAATTCCTATTGTCTCGCTTATTTCTTTTGAAATTTGGAGCGTTATCTCGCGGACCTCATCGGGGATAGAACTACCGCGTGTATCGCAAAGTACGGCAGTCTTCGCTCCACCATCTATAGCAGCCATAACGGTCTGCATTGCATATTCTGGATCCGCCTTGAATCCGTCAAAGAAGTGTTCTGCGTCGAAGATCACTTTGCGACCTTGTTCGCTCAGATATTCTATCGAGTCCGTTATCATCCGGAGGTTCTCTTCAAGAGTCGTGTCTAGGACTTTCTCTACATGAAGTTTCCAAGATTTCCCCACAATTGTGACGTAGTCGGCCTCAACCGAGAGTATGTCCTTGAGGTTTTGATCCCTCGGCGGTCTGGAATTTGGCTTCCGTGTTGCTCCGATAGCCGATATCGTTGCGTCAAGTCCTTCGTGGCTGAAGCGTTTGAAAAATTCGGCCTCAGAACGATTAACCTCGCTAGGCCAGCCGCCTTCAATAATCTTTACTCCAAAATCTGAGAGATGCCTTGCAATCTTGAGTTTATCCTCTACGGTGAAGTTTATCCCAACTCCCTGATTTCCATCTCTGAGAGTTGTGTCGTAAAGTTCAACGTATCGCATTGGAGTCTTCTTGGCAAGAATTCTTTCATGAATCGAGGCGGAGTACACGTCTGTTTCAGAATGTGTTCTGCCTGAGGCCTTCTTTTGAAGATTGTTCACTATATTAGTAGGGAATTTGGTGGTCACCCAAGCCGTGTCCCTCAATTTGACGATTCGTACTCTTTTGGGAATCCGGTTTAAAAAGGTTCCTCGCTAGTAAACAAGAATCGCCTGTGGCAGTCGGCTGACTCTTTATGGATCTCTTCCGAGCAATGAGAAAAGCATGTTGAATTGGAGGCGCCAGTCCTTGAATTCAAAATCTTATGAGAACGGAACATATTAGCTCTGCAAGGTTACGATCCTTGGAGATTATCCTTCAGAAGTTTGGAAGAATACCCGATGAAGCGGTAATCGAAATCCAGACTGTAATGGAAGATTGCTATCGACGACTTAGTCCCCACAGTCTGGAAATTGTCGATGTCATTCTATTCGAGAATTCTTCCAGGATGGAGGCATTTTCCTTAAGAGAAAAATATCTTGTTGGGGCTTATTCATCCGGGCTGGAGGCAGATTTCGTAGCGACTCATGAGGCGTGGACGGGGATCCCTAGAATTCTGATATGCTACGAGAGATTACAGAGACTGAATCCTCTCCTTATAGGAGCTATCATAAGACATGAGGTCGCTCATTCAGTCTTGCATGGCTCACTTGAATACTATGTTTTTGCCGTCCCAAGATCTTTGTTTGAGGCCTCGGAGAAGTACAGCCTCCCGAGGACATTCATTATTGATATTCTCTACCTAATCTCCATGGGTGTAAAAGACTATGAGGTTACGAGACTTCTTCTGGACCACAAATACATCGACGATCAAATCGCTTATTCACTTCATGTTCTGAAGACGGAGAAGGATGACCTGGAGGCTTGGAATCTCTCAAAAAGAGACCCGGCTAAGATGCTTCTCTGTCTCGCAGCGAGGTTCAAAGATCTTGCATGCGTCGCAGCAACTTTAGATCATCAGAGTTGGAGGAATACCGAGGACAGTCCCGTAGACAGAGAACTAGACTACCTTTCTACAGAGTTGAGAAGAAGGCTCGTCGGAGTTTCTTGGGCAATAACCCAGATGTCTACTCATGACACCTTCGCCAAGGTTGAACTCGTCGCGGATTTAGTTACCACTAACTTGATGAAAGAGATCTTTAGATACTGACTGCGTTGATGTTCACGACACCAGTTACATGGGATACTGGTAATACTGCTGATAGGGCTGTTGAAATGGTTGCTGGAAGGGCTGCTGGTAGGGTTGACGCTGGCCCCTGTAAAGCTGCTCAATACCTTTCTGCAGTCCCACCTGGTAACCCTGCTGGTATGCAAACTGATAGGCTTGGTCATATATCTGCTTGTATAGTTTCTGTTGGGACTCAAAATCTTGCGGTGGAGGAGGATACTGAGCCTGACCCGGATACTGACCCGGAGCCTGACCCGGCACATTGTACTGCTGATAATACTGGGCATAGCCAGGCGGATATTTTGGCTTGCTAGGTTTCGTACCGACTATTAATGTGGTAAACAGCAGCAACATTCCCATAGGGACAAACAGGAGGAGAACAAGACTGCTGCTAAAGAAGTTGCCCCACCACCAGTAAGTAATGAGAAACATTATCATTCCCACTGCTATGAGGGCGGCTCCTCCGACCATTAAGAGAACTTTACCAGCAAAGGTGACTGAAACCATAGACTACCTGTTCCTTAACGCGTCGATCTGTGTAGACCTTAAATAAAACGCTTTTGGGAAAAATTTGTTGTCTAATAATGCCGGCATAGGAGTACATAGCTTTGTACCAAGACTGATAAGCCCCTTCGCCATTTTGTTTGTCGGCCAGAATGTGACTCCCATGGTTCCTGTGACGGCCTTCAGCCCTGGCGGAATTACAAGCTTCTTCCAGCCCTATATGCTAAAGAAAACGGTAGATCCATCCTTAACAGATATTCGAATGGCAGCTCGGGGGGGCGGCTTAACAACCAGAAGAGGAACAACAACGTCTGTAGCAGCCCGACGGGCGAGAAAGAACAGTGTAGCGGTCTTCATAAATGGCAGGCCTACACTTGATGCTTACACAACGGAGACTGTAGCGGAACTGCTATTGAAGCGGTCTGAGGGCAGATTTGCCTTAAAGGTTGAGCACCAGATAGAGATTCCAGTAGGGGCTGGATACGGAACTAGCGCCGCAGGCGCACTATCAACAGCGCTTGCGCTGAATGAACTGCTTGATCTTGGGATGACATTTGATCAAGCTGGATTCTTCGCCCATGCTGCGGAGATAAGACAGGAAACCGGTCTGGGAACTGTAGGTCCGCTAATGGTTGGAGGTTGTGTAATACAGAGAGAAGGAGGACCTCCTGGCCTATGCAGGATCGATCGCATCCCGCTCAAATCCTCTTATAGAATCATCTCAGGATCTTATGGACCAATATCAAAACGTAGTGTTTTAGATTCTGCAATCACCACTCAGAGAATTGGTCGAGTAGGTGGCAGAACAATGAGACTAATTCTATCCGAACCTAATTTGAATAACTTCCTTCAGCGGTCAGAGGAGTTTGCCCTGAAGGTCGGCTTCATGACAGAACAAATCAAGATGCTTATTGCCGCTGCCAAGAGTGCTGGTGCGATAGGAGCTACTCAGAACATGCTAGGGGAGGCCTTCCATGCTGTAGTTGAGGAAGACCTGACCGGTCATGTTCTTGAAGTGTTGAGAGGCCAATTTCGAGGAGTTAAGTTGTTCTCGACAAAGATCGATTTTGAAGGTGCAAGGCTCCTCTAAGAGGACACCCCTAAATCACGTCCGATTGGAATGAATAACCTGATTATTATGGCGCTTAAGATGATGAATATTAGGGGCCGAATATTATTCATGTTCGATAGAGGTTGTTACTCAACAGGTCCGTAGTATCTTCACTTTTTCTACTTGTCCTTGCATTGGCATTCATAATTCCTTCAACTGAAGGTCAAGGAGGCGCTGTCAGGGGCCAAGTCTTCGCTAGGGATTATCTAGGAGATTATGTGCCGGCGGGCTTTACAACAATAATAGTGCGAAGTGAATTCTTCGAAACCACTATAAGAACAGACTCTGCTGGCTATTATTTCGCCTATCTTCCAGCCGGAACCTACAACATGACTGCAATGCTTTCAACAGTCACACTCGATTATTTCCAATCTCAGACAGTTGCCATATCGGATGGCTCTGACACAACTATCAATTTCTATCTACAACCAATAACCACATACGGGTTCCCAACAACTCAGGTATCGATTAGCATAGATGGAGTTCCACCTCAGTACACTGCAGACTTAAGCGTCGACAATTCGTCAACTCATTCGATACTCGGAGGGGAAACAGTATCCATTGAGGTGGACCTTCTGGTCGACCACACCTTCTCTGTCCAATCTTCCATAGAGAGTTCAAAAGGCTTGAGATTCTATTGCCAAGATAATTCGTGGCACCTCGGAAAGTCCACTCCCTCAACACGAGAGGAAAGGGTGGCTCATACCTTTTACTATTCAACTCAATACTTTTTGTCTGTATCAGCCCCAGCTGGTGACGTAGCCAAGAATACAGGGTGGTATGATAGGGGCTTCACGATATTGCTGACTTGTCCACAAATGGTACAAGTTACCCAAGGGGTTAGAGATGTTTTTGATTCGTGGATTGTTTCAGACTCTGTCAGCAAGGAGTCAAGCGTGAGTGTTGTCCTCAATTCTCCTGTCGAGGCTAAGGCCGAGTATCATAGGGAATATTACTTGCAACTCTTATCTGCGTATGGGAGTCCTTCGGGTAGTGGCTGGTATAAGGAGGGTTCAACCACGCAGATACGCATAGAGAAAGAACTGCCCCTGCCAGGTCTCCTGGGAGTCCTAGGTGGAAAAAGAGTCTTTGGCGGATGGTCAGGTGGGATAATTTCAGCTGACAATATTGCCCAGGTACTTATGGATTCTCCAAAGACAATAACTGCCAACTGGCAAGAGGATTATTCCACAATCTATTTTATCATCACAGCTCTGGCGATCCTTATAATGATAGTCACCATTGCTACGGGCTATGGTAGAAACACTGGCAGTTGGCTGGAGAGACATCTATTATAATAGGGTACTGCGAGTCCAATCGTGGCAACACTCTACTGCGGCGCGCCTATTTGCGGGGACACACCCTCTGTCTGCAGAATACTGGTGGGCCGGGTGGGATTTGAACCCATGACCCCACGGTTTCTTCGTAATCGAATCTGCTTATCAGCCGTGTGCTCCTCGATGTTGCTTCCAGCAACGTAACCAAGCTGAGCTACCGGCCCGTCCTATTCGTCAGCATCTCTTAGACTTATTAAGACTTTTTGGACAATTCTACACGACTGACTCCGAATCACTGCACTGAGGTGTCCACAATCGTACGTAGGAAGACTTTGTCTTGTAGGCGTCACAAAGACTGGAACACTCGTAGCAGCTTACCTGTTGTCGAGTCAATCATTTGCTGATAGGATGATCGATATTAGGGAGACAACCGCAAAGGTGGTACAAAGAAGCAGTTCAGCTATGTCCTATCCACCACATCTCTTCTATAATTGCATCAAAATAATCAGAATGGCGAAGAGGACAGTACTACTTGTAGGGAATGGAACTCACACCGACTACGTTGAGACTATGGTGTCTAGTGAAATCGATCTTGAGAGACAAGTCTCGGCTATCCTTGAAGTCCTAGGATACGAGAAGGATGAAAAGAAGACCCCTAGGATAGTAGGAGCAGTAGGTGAAAATGGGCTTATCCTTGGGCTGATCAGTGAGAAGGGCCTGAACGTGAAGAAATTGGAAGCCCAACCGGGTAGAGCGTACTATGTTTCCACTTACCAGTTTCAAGAAGTTGGAAAACACTTTATTGAAGACTTTGATGCTGAGAATGGCCTCGATATGATCAGGATCTTAAAAGAAACAGAACCTTTCTGCAACTTCACAGATTATGTTGGCTCCGCCTCAGCCAATCTTACACGCGGAAAACTTGATCTAGCTTGTGACTAGAAGACGGAAACAGTCTGAAATTGATGTGAGATTAAGTGAGCAGAACCGCAAGCAAACAGGGGCTAGTACATGTCTACACGGGCAACGGGAAGGGCAAGACAACAGCAGCTTTGGGGCTAGCCCTCAGAGCAGCAGGACACGGAATGCGGGTTTGCGTGATAATGTTCCTGAAGGGGCGATATCGGTACGGCGAAAAATATTCGGCCAGACGTGTTCCTGGCCTAGAAATAACCGCCTACGGCCGAAAAGAGCTGATCAGGGGAAAACCTACTCAGATAGATATTGAAGAAGCCCAAGAAGCGCTGCAACACGCAAAGCAAGCTACCAAGAGTAAGAAGTACGACCTGGTAATTCTCGATGAGTTGACTCATGCAATCAATCTAGGCTTGGTGACGTTGGATGAGGTTATCAAACTTGTAAACGATAAGCCTAGAGGTCTGGAGCTAGTAATCACAGGCAGAGACTCACCGTCAGAACTTGAACAGGTCGCTGACTATGTCAGTGAAATAGTGGAGAAGAAGCATCCATACAGAAGAGGCGTCAGATCAAGAAAAGGAATAGAGTACTGAGATAGCACGGCGTAGATTGGTTCACCAAGCAATTTCTTGAGACCTAGGATGCGGCTACGGAAAGAACTCTCATGACTATCACGCATCGAATGTGTGGGAACCACTATCTTGACTTCATTAGTACAACAAGGATGTCGCAGAGAGGTATTCGAGATCGACTGAAATCCCCCATTCTAATACAAACTGTAGGGAAAGTGAACTAGCTAGCTCAGTATTTCTAAGTTAATAGGTATTTGAGGCGCGGTTTTTGCGATCAAGAATATCTCAACGAAAGATATTGGAGCAGGATATGATCGCCACACCTTTATCAATGTCTGCCACAGATTCTGGTTATGCTCGTAACTGCGAAACTGTTCGGTCGCCTTCGTATGGCAACCGGCAAAGATAGAGTTGAAGTAAACCTCAAAGGGAACAGGATTACCGATCTACTTGAACAACTTGCCACGGACTACCCTGTCAAGGAAATACTCTACGACGAGAAGGGAAAAGTGGTCCCAGTCATCCTTGTAATAAACAATCTAGAGACTGCACGGATCACGGAAACAAATACGGCTTCTGTAAACGGCCTTAACAAGGAACTCAAGGAGGGTGACGTGATCTCAATCTTGGAACAAGGTTGCGGCGCGTAGCAGGCCCAGAATTTGGAAGCGTCTGCCGGGCTCAGTTATCATTACTTAGCTCGGCAGTCCTCCGGCCGTTGAAGTAAGATCTCTCAGTTTCCAAGATCTCGTTCAAATCCTTTGCATTACCATAATCCTCTAGAGGATCGTGGTTTAGCGTCAGGAAGGTCCGACCCCACTTGAAGAACCCCATTATTTTCCTCCCCTCCTCAACAAAGTGCGTGATCATCAGGCTTGCGGCCAGTGCCTCTGCTGAACTAAGCCTGCCGATTATACCGTAGCTAACAGGATTTCCTGCCAGAAGGAGGGGAAGTCGACGATTCAGCCCAGGAAATCTCTTGTCAAAAACTATGTCCGCTTTGTTCCATGAACAATCGATGGCCACCAGACCTCCATTCACAATGTCTTTTCGGTCTGAGGGCAAGAGTACCGTGGCAGCTGATGGATTTAGAACAACCGCTCTTCGGGGGATCATCGATCTAAAACGTATTCTCCTCGCCAAATTCATCCTTGCGAGTTTCGCAGAGGTGCATTTCCTGGGGTCGTCTTGCTCCATGACGTAGACAAGAATTCTTAACCTTTCAGACTTGGTTTCCAAGGAATTTTGCATCTCTGTGACTCATCGGGTTAATCATCACCTTGGGTATCTGGTCTATCAGATCTGTGGGCAAGATGTGAAATCCCTTCTCCTTGTAGACGAAGTCGCCAGCCGCACCATTTATGAAGGCCGCCGCGGCTGCGGCCTCGAAAGATCCGCAACCTTGAGCCATTAGAGAGACAGCAACCCCTGAGAGGACATCCCCCGTTCCACCTACAGTCATCCCCGGATTACCTGTCCAGTTGAGCTTAACCTTGAATCCGTCTGAGATCACGTCAACTCTCCCTTTCAGCAAGACGACTGCATTTATCTCCTTGGCCAGTGCCTTCACATCCTCAACTCTTTCGTTTAGCTCCGCAGAGACTCTATTTCCTGAGACTGCTTCGAACTCACCTGCATGTGGCGTAATGACAGCTGGAAAGACAAGACGGCTCCTAGAAGCTCCAAGAGCCTTCAGCGCATCAGCGTCTATCAACGTTGGCTTCTTGAGTGCTTCAAGCTGCTGCAAAAGCCTTCCAACCGCTTCGAATGATTCTCTGTGCAGGCCCATTCCTGGGCCGACAGCCACTGCAGTTACTCTATCCAAGAAGGTCTCAAGTTGTCCCAGATCGGTAGGCTTGACGTGTTCGCCACTCAACTTGATTGTAATCATGTTTGGTGACATAGAAGAGATGGCTTCAGCAGTCTCTTCTGGCGCTGCTACATAGACCAGATCCGTCCCAGCGCGGAGGGCAGCCATAGCGACAAGGGCCGGAGCGCCACTGTAGGTTTTGTTGCCACCGATCACCAAGACCCGTCCAAAATCGCCTTTCTTGGACTGTGATGGTCTTTTTTTCAGAACAACATCTACATCACCGGGTCCGGTATACAGTTCAGCTTCAGGCGGAATGCCTATTGATGCAACTTTGACCTCGCCGAAATATTTCTGCGCTTTCGTGAAGCCGGTTTTTGGGGCGTGAAAAGTGACTGTGAGTTTGGCTCTCACCGCCTCCCCCAAGACCCCGCCATCGTCAGAGTCAATGCCTGTTGGCACATCAATCGAAATGACAAATACTTCCGAACGGTTCAACATTCTCACAGTTTCAAGAATTGGTTGTCTTAAAGTGCCCTTGGAACCGACACCCAGCAACGCGTCTATTATGATGTCTGCACTGAAGGGCTGTAGATATGATGAGTCTGTGAGCACCTGAGTCTTTACGCTGGAGGACATCGCTCTCAGAGCCTTCCAGTTTGTGGTGACAATATCATCCTTGATATTTGATTCAGAGCCAATAAGGTATAGAACGACTTCATAACCCATCGAAGCAAGATGTCTTGCTGCAACCATGCCGTCCCCGCCATTTCTGCCAGTGCCTGCCAAGACGATGATTTTAGATTCTGGGCTTCAATCTTGAGGCGACTTCCGTCGCCACAGCTCGACCAGCGTTCTCCATGAGCTGGAGTGGAGATATACCCAAATATTCAGAGTTGAGGTCTAGCCTTCTGACGTCGCTCGAGGTGATATAGACTTGGTTCAGGTCCATCTGAAGACCACTCTGATAATATAGTATGGGATCGTTTGAATAGGATTCAATATAAACCGATCTAACACTAGAAGAAACCGTGGTCTGGTCCAATGAACCAAAGTGGCGGGTCACAGACTTTGATTATGAGGTTAATTCGTCATTTGATAGTGACCAGTTCCTATCGGGATTTTGAGAAGTCTTAAGTTAAGGAACATGAAATCAGGTCTGGGGTTGCACATGGCAAATACAGCCTATGTTTTGATAAACACTGAGACTGGATTCGAAGATGAAGTCTTGCATGAACTTGAGAAGACGCCTAACATAACAGAAGCTTATGTCGTGTACGGTGTCTATGACATAGTAGCTAAGGTTGAGGCTGAGACGATGGATAGACTAAAGGAAGTGATAACATCGAATATGAGGCGCCTGGAGAAGGTTCGCTCAACACTCACAATGATTATAGTAGCGGGAAGATAAAGTCGATCTTTCTTCCTGGACAGTCAGGTTGCAATGTCTCATTAATGCAAGTCTGAAATAGAAACGTTCAACACAGGATACGAATCAAAGGTTTCGCTAAATGCCGGCGGGCCCTGGGTGGAACTTCGTAGAATCCGATTTGTAATCCCCGCGGTCTCTCAGTGAATGTCTCTGTTCCAGGCCTAAACATTTGGCCACAACCTTTGCATTGATAACCTTTCCCTTTCCCTTCAGATTTTGCACGCCTTCCACATCTTGTGCAAACGGGATTTGATTTTAGGTAGATCTTCAACAAATTCAAGATCTCTATCTTCTCGAGATTCAAAGTCAGTGGAAGATTCTCTTTCTTCTTGACGCCACCATAGACTCTTACTGAATCCCCAACCTGCAGCTTCTTGATCGCATCTCTAAATCTCCGTGTAGGTTCGTACGCCGCGCAGTATAATTCGCCAGTCCCGTCTGTCACCGCCATTATGACATGCCCTCCACGAATGACTTTAGGCTTCTGCGATACTCTGCCGCTCACTATTGCAGAAGTGATTGGCTTGATAGCCATGATTGTGGTGCATAATAGGTGGGCGTCGGTTGCCTGGTTTGTTTGATAAATCATCTGCCTCTCAATGGGCTCATATACTCGTATCATTCGGAATGCTTCCAACGCCACCCTAGGATCATGCGAGCGAATTCCAAAGAGGACAGGACACGGCGTATGAGGAGTAATCCTAATCTCCCCTGTGCTGGGATCGACGTTATCAAAAGTCCTTGGAAAGGTGTTCCTATCCATCTCGAAGACGCTCTCCTCATCTATAATTCTCTCGCGACCTCTGTAACCTTCAGTTCTATAGGCGATAAGTTCGTAAGTTGAGTCCTGCTCGAATGTCTCTCCAATAGCTGCCATGGCACCGATTATACCTCTTCCAAGTTTGAACTTATAGTACTCTGCACCTATCTCCTGTGAAAGCCTTTCTGCGTCTTCGATCTCGACAACTCCCTGAATGACCGTTCTTGAGAACATTCTGAGCGCTCGGGGGACAGAGTCACCAGTGTAGAGGACTATCCCCGGATTGGTTGTCTCACATCGAAGCTCTGCGAGTTCTCTCACAGTGCTAAGGACTATCTCTCTTAAGGTAGGCAGTCTTGACCGGTCGCACTCCACATTCAGTGAAATCGCGCAGTTACCTCTTGTCTTTAGGTGCCAATTCGGATTCAGCCTCACGAGTTTGGGGTAACCTTTCAGTCTGAAGCCTTGAAGCTTTAACCTATCTGCAGTGACAGCCCCTAGGTAGGTTGTGCACATGCCCTCCTTTGAGTCAGTATCGTCAACGCCGATCCTAACAATTCCCAATTTGATCCTCTTTTACCGGACCCTAGGGTATTTGATATCGAAGGAATCCTCGACAAGTTTGACAGCGGTCTCGGCAGATTTTTCTGCGCTCCCTTCCGGTGTTAGTGTCGGGAAGAGACCGATAGCACTTAACAGATGAAGTCGGCACATCCCTAGAATAATTCCTGCGGGGCCTAATAGATGGGTATCCTTTATCACTGTTGCTCCTTTATTCACAAAACGTTTGGTTAGACTGGTCTTTGTTGCAGCCACATAGGTAGATTCGCCGCTGTCCATCCGAATAGCATCTATCAGGATCAGATTGGACACACCAGAATTCTTTCCCAGCATGACAAGTTCGTCGAAAACATTGTAGCCGCTTTCGGGATTCTCAAAGGTTATTCCATCGTCTCCATAGGCAATTATCATATTGGGTGAGGACCGAGAACTCTCATAGAACTCGTATCTGAGTAATCTGCATGTCCCGTCTTCTGTTACCAGAGCATGATCTGGGAAGTGTTTGTTGTAAAGTTCTGCAAAAAGTCTTGCTTGAGCTCGTTCTAATAGAATGCGAGCTGCAATCCTTCCAAGTTCACTGGCACCAGAAAGCCCTACAACGTATAGTGGAGATACTAAAGTCGGAGAGTACTCTGTAATCAAGAGCTTGTCCAACGTAGAAGCCCCAGAGCTACAGTTTGAGGTTGTGCTCAAGTGTGCACCTACCTGACTATATGAAAAAATATTAGAAAAACAGGGGTCGGGTCATATCAGTATCTGAAGATCTCTAGATCTTCTCAGCAACGGCAAATCGGTCTCGGACCTGTGTAACTCTTACAGTTACATGGTCGCCTGGCTTCGTATTTGGAACGAAGACCACAAAACCCTCTATCCGTGCAAGTCCATCTCCACGCCTGCTGAGCTCTTTGATGTCAACTTCATACTCTTTCCCTTCCTCAACAGGCTTAACAAAAGAAGCCATTATCCACTTTCACCTCTTTTCGTTTCGGCCAGTTATAAGAACAAGTAACAGTCAACCGTACAGAACCGGATCCTGCTTCCGTCCACTATAAACCAGCTTGGCACTAAACCTCATATTATAACTTATAAGCGTTGCTAACGAGACTGTGAGCAATAGTGCCTAGAGAAAAATCTCAGCGGGGCACAACCTATTTTTTAGGCAAAACATTTATCTTTGAAATTCCCTGACAAGTCCAGAGAATAGCGGGGTGGGGTAGGTTCTTCGAATGAAGAAGCCCAACCAGGTTTAACCCGCAGGGCTCATATGACATGAACTGAGAGACCCTGAGATACTCGAGAAATCGGGCTCAACCGGTAGTTCGAATCTACCCCCCGCTACCAAAACTGGCGATTAATAGAAGATTCTGGTATCAATCCTGTCCAATTCTTCTGAAAAGTCTGCCCACAACAAATCCAGACATAATGAATACCACAAGAAATATCACGACGACGATAGCTGGATCGGGGATTAGTCTTACAAAGCCTTCATAGAGCGCCCAAGATAATAGACCTCCAGCCATCAAACCTGAGAATATGCTGACCATAGCGGTTCTTGTGTCAAAATCCATGAGATACGCTATGACTGCCGCAATCCACCATCCTATCAAGAATGTGCAGACGGCCAATGCTCCCTCAGCACCAAGTCTTCCGGAATAGGTCATGAAAAGGCGGGAGCTGTCTGAGTACCTCACCCTAATTCTGGATAAGTAAGGCTCGATTCGGGGGTACTCGCTCAAAGCTTTCATGAGTTTTAGAAGCGAATAGGAAACGAAGCTGTCGAGCACTATTACGGATCCTATCGAAAAAGATAGTCGGTACACCTTGGGAGTGCCCATAGACTATGGCAAGAGGAAAGCCTCCTAGGAGTGCTAGAACAACGAATTGTGATACTCTAGCTTGAAGCAGACCTCCGAAGAAAACGCCGGCGACGAATGCAAAACTAACACTTAGAAATGGATACCTGACAAGTAAGTTTCTGACTGCTCCGATCTCACTAGCGAAAGTCTCTCGCAGAGACGCCCTTAGCAAAGTCATATCTTGCTGGGCTTCGATCAGCTTGAGCCTAACCGTTGAAAACGTGCGAATACGTTTCTTCATGAGTGAAATCCCCGCACTCGGAACCAATGGCCTCGCTGCGCACTGAATGTACTGGCCGAACTGTTAGTCAATCTTCTAGCACTTAATTCCTTCCACTGCAAGTAAATAACTTCTCTGTAAAGTTTGACCACATATTAGCAAGAAATAGGTTGATGGTCGTATCCTCCAGAAGAAAATAGAATTCAATACGGCCACACGTATACCTTCTGTTCGTCAGCCAACATACTAGCAGTTCTTAGATATCAGAAGTCTCTGAATGATTTGTCAAGAAATTACTTCCAACATTTCAACTCGAATTGATATCTTAGGTGACTATCATGATTCTCACAGATATCCTAGTAACTGGGGGGCCCGGCGGGTTTGCAGGCGGCAATCTATGCCTCTTGGAGCAAGTCAAAAACCATTGTCGTGGGCAAGACAAAATTCAGCGGCCTAGCAGGTGCACACATTGAAAATTATTGTTGCATGGACGGAACACGTCAAGGGTCAGACTTCCTAGAGAGCGCGTGCTGCAGCAAATGCTCACAACTGAATAGAGTAACAAAAGATAATTCAGCCAATGTGTCTGAGGTAACAGAATCCCCCTCTTCAGTGACTTGCTAGACCCCCTAGACCCCGCTAACAGAGCAGGAACCGATCGCCTCAAGTAACGAAAGAATGAGTGGTGGTGCTATGGATCACAAAGGGTTCGCGGCAGGTCTCCTCATCGGGATTGCTGCCTTGGCATCTCTCGCACTCTATCGTAAGTGTAGCCATCTAGCTTGACGCGATTATCTCCCGAGAATTACTTCCCGCCTCTTTTTCTTCGCAGACAGTCGATCGACTACTGGTGCAATCTACCAATCTCACGCAAATGTCTGAGGTAATCTAGAGTCTCCATGGTTCTCTCTTCAAAGCTTCTCTCATTCACAAGTTTGACAAGCCGTTTCTCAACATCCTCGAAATCGCGTTCATAGATATGGAAGCTGTTGGTGAAGTCTACGTAGGCGCCCAGTCTTATTTCTTCTCCGATATTGTCACTCAGACTCTGCGCTATGTACTTTTGAAGCTCAGTGAAGGCATACATGTTCCAGAATGCCGCCTTGTAGGCGTCTCTGGATCTCCAACATGTCTCCATGACTAGTTTTGACTCTACGATTCTGCACCATACCCTTTGAAGACACGGTGGATGCTCTAGACTAGGATCTACGGAGGGTTTCCAAGTTATCGCTTGTGCCCTCCTAGTGTAGCCATACACCGAAAGAGCTCTGCCGTTCAGTGTAACCTCCTTTTTCTCGCAGAGCTTCTTCACCATATAGTCGATCTGGTTTATTCTCCGGCCTTCGTGGACGCTGTAGTCAAATAGCCGCTCATGATATTCGTAGGGGCGTTTGCCTTCGTAAACAAAATGATCCTCCGATCCTTCGACAACCTCCTCAACATACTTGTGAAGATCGGTTAAGCTGCCACACAGGCCTCCCATATGAATTCTCGGCTCGGAAAATGGTTCGTTCACGACCATAAGCATGGTGCAGTCCTTGCTCCATTGTTCGTATTCAGTATAGGCAAGCAGACCCTCCCTCCAAGTCTTCAGGACCGCCTCCTCCCAAACAAGTGGAAGGTTCTTGCCTGAAACCACGAAGGTTTTCAATCTCTAAAGCTCTCCCTTGGGGTCACTTCATAGCGTATGTTTTATTTTGATTTCCATGGAGCAACTACTAAGAATTCAAGGAACGGATCTCCTCGGCACACCTCTCGATTCAATCCTTAATCCATTCTAAGCTCGCTGCCCACGTGATAGTATTTTCCACTAGCAAGTTTGACCCATTTCGGTTCTTCTCTCCAACGGAGTCTGACATCAGCGAAACACCAAAGCTGAAGTAATGCATCGGCGGTCAGAAAAATTGGAACGTAGGGGATGAACCTAGCCTTTGCTGCCTTAAATAACCCCCACATTAGGGCGAGGTTATGTAACAGAAAAGGTGAAGCTGCGAAGAGTGTTTCGCTGATTTCGATCCTGAAAAAGAAAAAGTTCCAAGTTAAGATGACCAAGAAAGTCAATAGCGAGAAGAGCGCTGTCATCTGGATGCCCTGAGGCAGGGATCCGATTATCCTATCGAGCTTTCCGTCTCCGTTCATGATGTCCAATGATTTGAAGCTGTACCAACGTCTCCTCTGCCGCCAGTACTCGTCGATATTTTCAACTTCCTCCTGCCAAACATTTGCGTCGGCGACGACGAGCCGCCAGCCTTTCTGGTGCAGTTTTAAGCTTACCTGCAAGTCCTCGAGAAGGCTCGTTCCGTGGCTTCTTCCAATATCTTCCCAAGTACTTCTCCTGAGGGCATAGTTGCATCCGCATAGGGGTTGAAACTTTGTTATTCTCACCTTGCCGTCTCTCGCGGTGAGAGATATGTTATTCCACCACTCATCTTCTACTGCTCTGAGTCTTGTGAAGAAGTTTTTATCCCAATTTCCACAATGAGTTATTCCAGCGACTGCACCAATCTCAGGGTCAGAGAATGGTTGAACAATCTTCTTGACCCATTCTTTCTCGCAGACACCATCTGGATCTGTGAGTGCTATGATCTCTCCGGTCGCCTCGTTTTCGATTGCTTCATCAAGTACGGGGGCTTTTCTATCGTGGGGTCGTTTGGGTCTATAGTATTTGATTAACCCCTTTTCCTCGTACTGTCTGCAAATTGTGGGAGTCTCATCCGTTGAATCATTGTCATAGATTATGATCTCAAGCTTCTCGGAGGGGTAGTCTTGGCTTAGGAAATTCTTGATCTTCCTTTCGATTACATTTCCAGATTGCCAGGCGTAGGCCATGGCCGTGACGCTTGGAAAATAGTGTACCGGTCTTGACGGCGTCTTGGCATTCCAAGCCAGAAAGACGTAGAAAATTGAGATCGCGAGAAAGAATGAGATGATCGAGTTTGTAAGTGGATCCAGAGTCAAGAGAATAGTTGAGAAGTTCAACGGCTGTATCTTCTCGTGGGTTGTGGTGCATGATTGTTATTTATCATTATCCGGCTATGTAGCGATAGTGCCCGACTTGAGCTCTTCTCAAACATTATTCTGTATTTTCTGTTTGTCTGACCAATTTTCACCCGTTATTTGTCTGTCAGCGTCCTCTTGGCTAGTCTGTTTCCCTAATCGTTACGCATAAATAGGTAGCTACTCATGATTTAGTAAAACGGTGCTTTCCATGAGCAGACGAACCAAGCTGAGACTTGGGATGCGTGACCTTCTAACTTCAATGGTCTTCGGTGTTACCGCAGGCGTTTTGGCTTCCATACTGGAGAGGGTCGATACCGTGATCACTGGTGGAAATGCCACACCTTTGGGCTACTCCAACACATATGCGTGGGTTCTTCTCTCCGCATATCTCTACGGACCCATAGGCGCGCTGGTGATGACGGAAGTGCAAGCCATAACAGGTTTGTTGACTGCTGCGAATCCACTATCGTGGCTGTGGCCCGCCATAAATGCATCCTTCGCAATTGTTGCCGGATTCACTGCCATAGTCATCCAAAAGATATACCCCAAGTCATCCGCCAAGACTCGGATTGCGGCTATGAGCGTTGCCCTAGCCCTGCTTGATATCCCGGCGGTATACGTTGTTATAGTGCTGGTCCTAGGCCTCCCAATAATTATGTACTATCTGACCTTACCGATGTATCTTGGTCTACAACTGATCCCCGCGACTATTATTGCGTACTTGCTCCTGAGATCCTTAGAAAGAGCAGGTTTGAAAATCTAGAAAAATCCAGCGAGCTAGCCAGAGAAGATCTTATACTGCAGGTCGTTAGACTTTCAACGTGAACATCTCAATTTGACCTCTCATGTTGCTACTTCGTGCCAAACCTCGTAACGATAGGCCACATATTAATGGACCTGCGCGTTCCAAGATCACTCAGCCGTCTATCAGATAGCTGTGTCGAGAGGCTATCAATGGGGGCTTTTCTGCTCTTGGATAGACTTCAGGTCTGCGCCTCTGATCTCAAGTCCGCTCCGGCTCAAGTAGGGTACTACTGAGTTTGACATTGAAAGCTTCTTGAATTATCCGTCTGACATATCTCATAGGTATACTTCCAGAATAGAGAAGTACGTCATGAAACTTCTTCTCATCGAAGCTCTTACCACTCTTATTCATAAGATCCCGTTTCAACTCGAGTATCATATGCTTGCCTAAGTAGTAGCTGAGGAAGTAACTTGGTCTTTCGGCATACTCGTTGACTTCAATTGTAGCTATCTGACGCTCCATACCTGTTTGCTCAATGAGGTAGTGGACGGCTTCTTCAAAAGAGATAGCGCCTCTGGCCAACTTAACGTCTAGGATCATTCTCGTTGCACGCCAGACCATTCCTAATGTCTGTTCAAATCGGGACTGTGGAGAGTCATCGAAACCTAATTCCTTCATGTATTCCTCGCAATAGTGCGCCCATCCTTCAACAAACTCGACTGGAAATGGCGCTAGTAGACGAACTAATGAGGTGTTTGTGTTGGCGCAACACCCCTGGAGATGGTGGCCGGGGTAGGCTTCGTGTACGGTTGTGTTTGGGATGGAATAGTAATTGTGTTCCTCTAGGAATTTCGGATCTTTATGTGGAGTTATGAGATAGACGCTTATTTGGTCCTTGTCAAACCTAGCAGGTTGGAATATTGCCGCCGTGCTTACAAGACTCCTCATAAATGTTGGCGTCTCCTTGACTTTCACAGCTTCATTGTCGGGTATTGTGAACGCCTTTTTTTCTAGAATGAATCTCCTTGCATCACCAATGGATGCGCGGTAAGCCTCAAGTGCTTCTTGAAATGTGTTGGGATGTTTTGCCTTTATGATCGTTTTGACTTCTTCTATCGAAGCGCCGGTTTTTATTTCTGAGGCCAACTGCCTTAGTCTAGTTTTCTCTTTGTCAAGTGTTTGGTAGGCAAACTCAAGTATTCCGTCTGAATTTATGTCGAGTCCTCTCAAACGTAATATTTTATCGAGGTTATCTTTGCCGATTGCGAAGTCCTTTCTTGCTCTTGGAAGGGTCTTTTCTGAGAGCCATTCTCTGTAGGCAGAAACGGCATTTATAGCCTTCTCGGTAGCATCAGTCAACTCTTCTTCTTGATCGAATCTGGTCTCACGAGCTAGTGCGGCAACCTCTTCCAGAAGGTGAGGTAATCCTTCAGTCGCTTGAATCGCGAGTTTAATCCAGAGCTCGACGGGATCGGTAATTCTTTCTCTTGAATCTCTCAAGAATTCTGGTATTGCCTCGATTCGCTTATTGATGCTTCGAAGTCGGTTTCCCAGTGGAGCAAATTCCCTGGTCACCAAGAGAAATAGGGATGTTCCTACCGTGTGCGGAGCTTCTGGCGAACTTCTCCAAAGTCCGAGGTCATCATCGAAGAACAACGACAGTTTCAGAGAATCTATAGCAAGATCTCTGTCGAAACCTCTGTCTCGAGTAAGCTGCTGATTCCTAAATTCTTCAAAATCTCTTAGGTAAGCCTTCATGATCTCTATATCTTCAAGTTTAGCTTGCAAGGTTCCGTTGGGGAGGAGGTGATCGTAGCTGTGGATCCCCAATGAAGTGGCAGAGACCGGATCTCGGCGCGTAAGTGTCTCGAACATTTCTTTGACTGTTTGGTCAAACTCGACGTTACTGTCATTCAATATTGGTCATATCGAATAGTCCTATGATGCTTGAATATCTTTTCTGCATTCAGTCATGTGCATTATAGGTAGAAATTCGGTTAGGTCAGAGTCGACCCATACCCAGATACCTTGACAAGTTTTATCTGGTTTCCTGTAAAGGTAATGTAGGGAATTGAAGTGTCATTCTGTTCGGGATGCGGAGCAGCTGTTCCTCGAGAGTCAGTTTTCTGCTGGAGTTGCGGCTCGAAGATCCTAAAAGAGGAGCCTGGCGTCAAGTGGCAAGAGTTTAAGGTCTCAGGGGCCAGCTCGTAGATAAGGTTAAGGAACTTATTCACGAAGGGAACATTCGGAGAATTGTGATCAAACAGGATGGTAAGACTCTGTTAGAGATTCCCCTTACGATTGTTGTTGGTGCAGTCCTCGCTCCGATCTTTGCTGCCGTTGGAGCTCTGGCAGCGCTGATAACGGATTGCACGATAATGGTTGAGAGAGTTCAAAATTCATAGTTTTCTTTTTGCTTTGACCAAAACGATTCTACGAACCGATTGATGGGTTGATTCATACTGTGCGCGCTTCTTGTTATGAGTTCGGTCTAAACGTTTCTCAGGTGGGGATGTTGATCAGTGTTCTATCGGTGTTCGGTGCAGTGGGCGCACTGTTTTTTGGTTGACTCCCTGATAGAATGAATAAGTGGATAATTAACGTTATAACCGGTTTATGTTCAGGAGTCGTTAGCTTTGTGATTTATTTTGGAGTGTACTCTTTTGAGACGCTGGTAATTCTGTTTCAATGTTATGATTCACATGCTTGGCTTATTGGAACCTGATAATTGCCATTGCTGAAGAGTTTGTAGGTGGTGAAGATGCAGTCTTGGTTACAGGTCTTATACCTGTTACTGGCCTTGGTGCGTTGGTTGCTTGTATCACATTTCCTTTTATGCTATACGATTTTGCTTCCTTCACACAATCTCTAGTCAAGCATGTTTCCTAGGTTTCTCATTATCGAGGGATTCATTGAAATTCATTTGGACTCGTTCTTAGGCTGGGTTCTGGCGTATTCCGCGGCGATATTCTGAGCTATCTTTACGACTTCGACTGCGGTTCGACCCACGATGGTTATCATTGGTTCTTTACCCCAGTCGCCTTTGTGAAAGATTATGTCTGGCACCCGACCGATCTGTTTAATCGCCTGTTCAGCACCCCAAGCGGTTGTCCTTCCTTCTGTGAATTTGACTTCCGGAGGCTCTATCGCTCTATCGTAAGAAGATATAGTCAGTTTCAGCCTTTCACAGATTTGCAGTATCTCCTCTGAGAATCTGATGTTCATTGCAGCTCTAACCATCGGATCGTACTTATGAGCCGTAACGATGGTTGAGCCGACATGCTTGGATACTCCAAATTGTGGACATGCCGATGCGTGTGTTCGTTTACCTATTCTTACTATTCGACCTGGCACAGCCGCAACATCGTCTGGTCCGGTCGCATTTGGAAGGGCCATGGCTAGGTTTGTCTGAGATTCTGGTATGAGATAGTGAAGGTTGGTATCCATTTGAAGCGCTTCTAAGGCCTCTGAGACATTCCTTATCACCCGGTACCTCTCAGCCTCCCTATAGAGAGCAGCAAGAGGGTTTACGGGACCGTAACCCTTGCCGAGCTTGAGGCCAAATCTTATTGCATCGCTGACAACCCTCTGCGCTGAAGCAACCGCTTCAACGATTCCTTTGCCCTTCGCTATCTCCGCCGTGATAGCTGCGGAGAAACTGCACCCTGTACCATGCGTCGTATCTGAATTGAAGCGTTCGGCTTCGAATCTCTTTATGGCTCCATCGATGTATAGTAGGTCAACAACGCTTTCACCTTGAATATGGCCACCCTTTACAACAACCGCTCTGGGGCCAAGATTTGCGATCTTCTTAGCCGCAGCCACCGCTTCATCACAGGATCTGACTTTTAGTCCACTGAGGGCTTCGGCCTCTGGGGCGTTTGGGGTTATGACGAGTGCAAGTGGGACAAGTTTGCTCTTCATCAACTCTATTGCATCAGGTTCAAGGAGGATCGCCCCACTCTTGGCGACCATAACAGGATCCACTACGGTTGGGAGCCCGTATCGGTTGATCTCTTCAGCTACAGCATTGATTATCTTGGAGGTATGAAGCATTCCCGTCTTCGCTGCATCGATACCAATATCACGTGCGACAGAGTCTATCTGGGCCCTTACGATCTCAGGTGGTAGGTCTTGGACAGCATCGACTCCAAGTGTATTCTGAGCAGTTATTGAGGTTAAGGCGCTCATGCCATGGATCCCTAGGGCTGCGAAAGTCTTTAGGTCAGCTTGGATCCCGGCACCGCCTCCTGAGTCAGAACCGGCTATAGTTAATGCTCTAGGGATTGCGCCGATCCCTAGAAGACCTTCATAAGAGGTTGTCATTTCTTCAGCTCCATAGCTATCCAATATGTGAAAGCTGCCATTATGAAGCTTGGAACTGAGGCACCGAGCCAAGATGAATAGGTTACTATGACGTGGTAAGAGAGAGCTTCTATGAACCATGCGCCGATAGCCAGACGACTCACTCCCCTATGATACCAGTAGTTCCCGCTGTTCCTGTATAGGTCTTCAGTCGAGTATCTTCTTCTCTTGACGAAGACATAATCGGTGACAACTACTCCGAATAGTGGTATGAATAGAGATCCTATCAACAAAAGGAATGAGGTGTACTGCTCAATAGGAAGGAATAAGGCAACTAGCATTCCGGCCAGCCCAATCAAGGTTACGAGTAGCTTTTGTGAGATCTTGGGCCATATGTTCTGTATCGAAACCGATGCACAATTGATGTCTGCAAAACCATTGTCTGTCTCGTCAACGAGGATCAGCAGCAGAGCTGGGATCCCGTAGGCAAGGGTGGTTATGGCACGTACACTATCGGAAACCCCTGTACCCAGGACAAAAAGAACGCCGAGTGTATAGAATAAGGAGTTGGCGATGAAATATCCTGAATACGTTCCCGCTGTAGCACTCTTTTCATCTTGGGATTGGGATCGTTCATTCCGTTAGAGGTCGTAAGTTCAATCTTAACTTCGATGACTCTTCCTGGTATACCTGTACTGTTCATCTTCATGTTGCCCGTCTCAGCAGTTGAGAGACTGGTGATGACTCTAATTGCAATTGCTTTCGGAACTGGCGTAATAACTCTGTTACGGACGTCATGCTTGATGCTAAACGCTTCATGAACGTGCGTGGCAGGAATTTAGAGGTGTATCACAAGATCGACTTGTCTCGCAACACCTTCCACAAGCTGCCTCTCCAAGGCTGAGATCCCTGTCCCGAGGTCATCCTTGAGAGACATTCCGTAGTAAGCATTGGCAATAAAGGTGTCTGCTTCTTCAATGAGCTTGAAGATCTTTTCGAATTTCCCTGATTGCAAATAAAGAGAGACATCGTTGACGAAAAGTATAGGTGTTGGTTTTCCGAGGTAGAGGTCGATTATCTCTTCGATCATTGCATGATTCTCTTCAACCTGACGAAGCAAATCGCTACTATTCTTGGCTGAGAATCTGGGCGTATTGATCTTTCTTGGCTGAAGTACCCTAAGCCGGAGGGGCAACCTCAATTCATCTGCAATCCTGCCACCTAGGGCTTTTCTGTTGTACAGGACCTTTTCGGGAGCAAGATCGATTATCGTTATTTCGCAGAGATCTTCTGATTTTAGTGCGTCGACAAGCATCCTAGCTGTCAAAACGGTTTTTCCCGAGGAGAGATCACCCAGAATCAGAGTTCTCTTATGAGCTACGGAAGAGAAAGGATACGTTAGCCCAGGCTCTACTTTTGAGAATGACTGCATAACTTCACTTCCTTACGCGAAATTCACCAGAACCTCATGTCAGAGAGCCGATCTGTAGTTGGGAGACCGTATTTTGTTATGAATCTTATTTACTAGGGGATCAGACTCCGAGTCTTTCGCATCACCAGCAGCACCGCAAGCCCCAGAATGGATCCAGGAACGCTACTGACAAGGAAAGCGACTATGAAGGCTTCCAGTGGAAGAGTCAATCCAGTGAAGCCTAACTGGAGCGCCAAAGGCGATACAAATAAGGCACTAATAACCGCGCCGATCGTGGTTCCGATAGGCTCAGTGAGAGCTGCAAAGTCCTTCTTCCAGAGATATTTGTGGATCACGCCTACAATTAGTGCTCCTGGAATTCCCCCGGGAAAAGCGAATATCGTGCCAGTACCTAAGGCATTTCGTATGATCGCGGCGACTACTGCGACAAGCGTTGCGTACCATGGACCCAAGAGCACACCTCCGACACCATTTATCATATGTTGGGCAGGATACACCCTAGTCGGACCTATCGGAAAGGATAGAGGTGATAGGACGATCGCGGTTGCGGCGAGAACCGCTGTCACCGCGGCTTTTCTGGAGGATGGACTATACCTCTTTCTAAGCATGGCCATCAATCCACGATATTGTGGTGAGGTTTTTCTTCTCTAGTAATAGCAACGTTCAGAAGCAATGGTTTCTATTTGCTTTGAGACACCTTCAGTATTTTGTAGGTTGTGTTCCGTTGAGCTGGGATTCTCCCCATATCGCTTATGAGTCTCATCATCTCCGCCGGATCCAAGATTTGGCCATTGGTTGCTCCGGCGGTCCTTGAGATGTTCTCTTCCATTAGCGTTCCGCCCAAGTCATTGGCACCAGCTGCTAGGCACATCTGGGCCACTTTGGGTCCTAACTTGACCCATGAAGCCTGGATGTTGTTTATGTAGCCGCTCAGCATAAGTCTTGATACGGCGTGTACCTTTATGTCTTGGGAACCGGTTGCCCCGGGTCCGGCCTGCCCATTTTTGTATAGTGGTGTGTTTGGGTGGATGAAACTTAGTGGTATGAATTCTGTAAAACCATGGGTTTCTTTCTGAATATCTCTTAGCAAAGAGATATGTTCTACCCACTGCTGGGGCTGATCTACATGACCGTACATCATCGTTGAGGTTGTTGGTATCCCGAGTTTATGGGCTGTCTTTACTACGTCAATCCATGTCTGGACATTTATCTTTCTTGGACAGATTATTCTCCTTACGTTATCGTCAAGTATCTCTGCCGCTGTCCCCGGAATGCTGTCCAACCCAGCCTCCTTTAACATCTTCAGGTGTTCGGTTATAGTCAAGCCTGTTTTCTCTGCCCCGTACACGATCTCCATGGGTGAGAAAGCATGAATGTGCAGCATAGGGATCTTTTCTTTGACGGCCTGACAGATCTGCGCGTATAAATGTCCGTCAAAAGTTGGGTTTAATCCGCCTTGGATGCAGACCTCTGTTGCTCCGGCTCTCCAACCCTCTTCAGCTCTTGCAGCCACCTCCTCTGCAGACAGAGTGTAGGCGTCAGGATCATTCGGTTCTCTGCTGAAAGCACAGAAACCACACTTGGCTATGCAAATATTTGTGAAGTTTATGTTGCGATTGACCACATAGGTCACAACATTCCCAACTGTTCTTCGCCTGATTTCGTTGGCAACAAACATCAACAGCTCAAAACCTGTTCCACTAGTGTTGAAGAGTTCAATAGCGTCTTTCCGTGAAAGCTCCTTTCCATCAAGTGCTTTGTCGAGTATATTCGATACCACTGGGTCGATCGAGAGGGAGATTTTGCTGAGGAAACCACTCAAAGATGAATGCTCTTGCACTAATGATTCTTTCAAATACTCTCCTCCAGCGCGTATCCCTCGCTATCAACCTGCGACATTACTTTACTCTCCAAGCATTTCGGGAGGTACCCATGCATCTGCTTTATGTATTCCGGATAAATCGGCAACCTCATCTTAAGTTGGAAACCTGCGGCATTTGTAGCCTTTCTGAGTTCCTCGACTTTTGGCCATGGTGATTGAGGATTAACAAGATCACGTGTAACATCGGAGATTCCACCCCAATCATTTATTCCAGCATCTAGTATCATTTGGTAGTTGTCTGGGATCAGGTTTGGTGGAGCCTGGACGTTAGTTCTGCCTTGAAAGATTATTCGTGTTACTGCCACAGTCCTCGCTATGTCAAAGAGATCGGGTTCGGCCTTGTTCTCCATCGGTGTTTGGGTCTGAGCGCGAAAATTCTGAATGATTACTTCTTGGATGTGATTGTATCTGTCGTGTAAACGCTTGAGGTCGTAGAGTGAGTCGATACGTTCTTCAGGTGTCTCGCCAATCCCTATCAGTATCCCTGTTGTCATTGGTATTTTGAGTCTCCCCGCCTCCTCGATGGTCTTCAATCTAAGGTTTGGCCTCTTTCCAGGGCTGTGTTGATGCGGTCCACCCTTATCGCATAATCGAACACTTGAACTTTCAAGCATTAGACCCATGCTTGCATTAACATCCTTCAAACTTACTAGTTCCTCTCTTGAAAGAATCCCAAGATTGCTATGCGGCAGCAGTACCGTCTCATTCAGGATCATTTTGCATATGTCATGGAGGTAATCTGCGGTCGATGAGTACCCCAGACTGCTAAGTTTCTTCATTGCTTTGAGATGTGCTATCTCAGGCTTTTCTCCTAGAACGAATAGTGCTTCTCTGCATCCAGCCTTAACGGCTGTTCTTGCAAGTCTCATCACCTCGTCGGGCATCATCATCTTGGATGCCGGATCTTCGGGCCCTCTTCTAAAGCCGCAGTAATCACATTTGTTTCTGCACATATTGGTCAGAGGGATGAAAACCTTCTTGGAGTAGCTTATCAAGTGGCCCTTCTTCGTGTTTCTGATAGCTGACGCGCAGGATACAATCGCGGGTAGATCCTCAACTCCCGCATTGATCAACTGATAGGCTTCCCCTCTGGTTGGGGGGCTGTCGAGAAGGGCCCTGTGTAGGATCTCCTTCAGGGTAGAGTCGAGACCGCATCTCTGCGACATTATTCGTCATTTCCAAAGTGATCTGTATGTCAGTACGATATTGTTGCCGTACTGCTCGATACGCTGAAGGAGAAGTTTGATTCCGTCACTCACTTTCATCATCCCTTCACCTTCAACGAGCGTGACAGCATCCTTGCCTCCGACTATTACTGGAGCTACAGACACACGTATCTCATCGACAAGTCCAAGCCTAATTAGACTCCAGTTTACATTGCCGCCGCCCTCGACTAAGACTTTATTCACTCCAAGTTTGCGCAATGTGTTCATCACTGAGGAGATATCTGCTCTCTCTCCTGATCCTGTCACAATAATTTCGGCTCCGGTAGAAAGTAAGGCGTCGATCCTTTCTTTGGGTGCGCTTTCCGTGACGGCAACGAGTGTTCGCGCAGAGTCCCGTCTTAACACTCTAGCTGTCGTCGGGGTCCGAGCTACGCTGTCCAGAATCACTCTAATTGGATTCTTTCCTGCCACGCGGTATGGTGTCAATTGAGGATCGTCGGCCAAGACTGTTTCTACTCCCACAATTATGGCATCCACGCTAGCTCTCAACTGATGCAGACGTGTCAGGTCTTCCTGCGAAGAGATCTCTGAGTCACGAGATCTGGTTGCTATCTTTCCGTCCAGCGTCATGGCAGCATTCAAGATAACGTACGGCCTATTGTAGAGGTTTTCAGGTGTTCTCTCTTGAGTTTCCCATATGATTGTCATAAGCAATCTTACCTCTCACGATGACTGAACTGATATCCTCTGCTGCCGTTCTATGTACCAGAGATGTCAGAAGATCTTTGGTATCCCTGAGATTTTTATCGAGGTCTATGATCACCAAATCCGCGGATTTTCCTTCTGCTATGGATCCAGTCTTATGTTCGATTCTGAGTCCTTTTGCTCCATTAATAGTTGCCATACGTAAAACTTCTATGGGACGTAGGTGCCGGGTTGCGGTCTTTTCTATTCGGTAGGCTTTGAAGGTGAATTCCATCTCTCTGAACATGTCCGGTTGATTGAGCATCACATTGTCTGTTCCTATGCAGACGGTTATTCCTCTATCCAACATTTCTCCTATGGGAGGTAGCTTGAGGGACAGGTAGGCATTTGCTCGCGGGCATACCGCAACTGGGATATCTCTTGCAGCTACTAAGTTCAGATCCTCTTGTGAAGCATATGTTAAATGAACTAGCATGTCAACGTTAAGATACCTGACAGCTCTCTCTACCTCGGTGAGTCCGCTCCGTTCCCTTGAGATTTTCTCGGAATGTGGATTCTCAACTGCATGAGTGACCTTCATTCTCTGATGTTGTCTGGCTATTTCTGCTAGTTGTTTCAGGGCTTCGTCTGTAGCGTCATTGGGACTGCTTGGGGCTATTCCATGAGTCATTTCGAGTAATTCATGCAAGGTTGTTAGATCGCTTTTTGGAATTGTTCCTTTGTTGTCGTTCAGTTGTTCTATACTGAAGTTGTAGTCTGTTCGGCCGAAGATTATGCCTCTCATATCATGTTCCTTTAATGTTTCGAGAAGAATTCTTGCACCTTCAATGGAGCCTTCTCGAAAGTCAGCGAAGGTGGTAGTTCCGGAGCGCAGCATGTCTGCCAGACTGTGTCTTGCCGCTTCCAATAGAAGGGATCTTGTGGCGGCCTTCAGTAGCTTGTGCTTCAAACCGTTAGGCGGTTTGAAGAGTTCATCTAGAGTCTTTCCTGAGCCGGCGTCTTTGAACGCTGAATCTCCCAGGTGGATGTGTGAATTTATCAGGCCTGGGATAATGATTGAATGCTTGCATCGGAGGGTCTTTTCGGTTTGAGGCCGCGAACCGGTTCCTACTTCAGCAATTGTATCGTGATCTATGAGGACATATCCTTGTCTGGTGAGTTTCATCTCGTCCCCTGACAATAGGAACGGTGCTTCTATCAAAGTCTTCATAACTTAGTCTCAAGGAGCGTGTGTGGGAATGGTGTGGTGTACATTTCGTTCCTTTTGGCTCTAATTCTGTCAAGTGCTCGGCTTGCTAGTTCAAGTGCTTCTGAGGCTGTTCTTCCAATGCCTATTCCTGCTTTCATTTCTAAGCCGACTTCGCCTGAGACTTCCTTCAATATCTTCCGATATTTATCCTCTGTCAGGCCGTTCGATACTACTAGGAAATTGTCTCCTCCTGCGAAGAAGACAAGTGACCTCGATTGGAGAAATGCTTTCGCCAAAGTCTCGTGGACCTTGATCATCGTAACGAAGGCGTCGTATGCTGAGATGGAGTCTGTAAGCGTCGTCACGTCGTTTAAATCTATGTGTGCAATTTGAACGAAATCGTCTGCTTCTGAGTCGAGAGGTTGCTCTACAGCTAATACGTTTATACGTTCAGCGTGCCTTGAGCTACCTCGATTCTGTAGGGCTCTAGTGGCGTTTAGTTGTGCTTCTATTGGGTACTCCCCCGCGCCGATTCCCATGCTGACTGTTACAGGAAAAAGTTGACATATGCTCTGTTGAATCTCTGAATGATCCTTCACCGATATCCCGTTAGTCACTGCTAACATGTTATCAAATCGGCCAAGAAAAACTAAACCCGCTTTGAGGGAAAAGAGTCTTTGAAGTTCAGCGTAGAGTTCTGATTGCAGTACTTGGAGATACGGTTCACGTTGGTGCCCCAAGCTCAATGTCCAGGGTCCGTAATTGTCAACTTGGATCAAGGTCATCTGGATGCAGTTCTTTCTCATCATCGATCACTCCAGTTGTCTCGATTTGGAGAGTCTATTGCATAGATGGAAATGGACGTTCCAAAAGCTTTACGAGTGAATTTGAGTGGGACCAAAAGGCGTTTAGATCGTTTGAAATCCAGTAGTTCTCTCACCTAATCGTTTGTGACTCCCGATAAATCTGTCTTAGTTGTCGAAAGGTACAGTCTGATGCTGCCTATCATGTTTTAAAAGTTTTTAAATCAATCAATAACAAATTTCTATTTAGGTGCATTTGGTTTGGTAAGTCGTTCCATAATAGCGATAGCAGTTGTTATAGTGATAATTGCTGTGGCTGGAGTCTACTATATTTCTAGATCTCCTGCCCCGACTTCGCAATACTCACCGCCTCAGTCTACGACGCCAACCGTCGCTGCAGACGGTGCAGCATTGTACAAAGTCAACTGTGAAGCGTGCCATGGTGCAAAGGGTGTTGGAGGGAAAGCCCCCGCGCTCACTGCCAGCAATGTAAACAGAGATACAATAGAGAAAGGCAATATCGATAAAGGTATGCCAGCATTTGGGACTACGCTCACTCCGGATCAGATTACAGCGATACTACAGTACTTGACATCCTGAGTAGAAATGGTGAAATCTCAACTTGTGTAGTGCAGGCGTTTTTCCCGGCCTGCGCTGGCTTATGCAGAGCTTGAAGACCTTTCAGAATGTTCCGGTGCGTTGAAAGTAACTCAAGAACTCTGTCAAGGACACTCATCTTTCTGGATAAGATCTCTTGAACAAGTTGTGATACGCGCGCGTGGGAGCTTCAATACACTCATAATGCTCTCACAGCGGATTTCTGTTTTGAAATAAGCTCAATCTATTTAAACATCCTGCCGCTTCGAGATGTAACAATTGAACTTTGTCCAAGGACAATCTTTGGTCTGCGTGTGATGTAATTTGGCACGATTCAATATCGCCTCTGAACAAGAGATCAAGAGTGGGGGAACTACCGACGTATACTTTGTGAGAACTAAGGAGGTGTTGCAGGCCAAGGGTTTAGCAGACATGAATGTTGTGATGGAGGCGACTGCCGGTGAACTGCCTAACGGCTGGTCTTGGGGCGTACTCTGCGGAGTTGATGAGGTGATACAGCTCTTCGAAGGTTTGCCTGTAAATGTGTATTCGATGAGTGAGGGGACCATCTTCCGACCGAGAGATGTACATGGATTACGTGCGCCAGTTGCCGCTGTCGAAGGAAGCTACGGAGACTTTTGCATTTTTGAAACCCCCTTTCTTGGTTTGATCTGCCAAGCTTCTGGTATAGCTACAAAATCAGCAAGGGTCAGGAAGGCTGCTATTGACAGTTTTGTGATCTCCTTCGGCATCAGGAGAGTTCATCCAGGAATTTCCCGAATGGTGGACAGATCCTCATATATTGGAGGATTGGATGGCGTCTCAAGCCTTTCAGGAGCTGACGCGATAGGAAAGAAGCCAACCGGAACGATGCCTCATGCTCTTATCATGGTCTTTGGCGACCAGATCAAGGCTTGGAGAGCCTTCGACGAAGTCATGCCGGAAGATGTCATGAGAATAGCCCTTGTGGACACGTACTATGATGAGAAGACTGAGGCGATTATGGCTGCTGAGACGCTAAAAGAAAAGCTACATGGTGTCAGGCTCGATACGCCTCCATCAAGAAGAGGCAACTTCGTAGACCTCGTAAGGGAGGTCAGATGGGAGCTAGACACACGAGGGTATAGCAATGTTAAGATCTACGTGTCAGGCGGATTGAACGAGGAGAGCATCAAGAGGCTCTACGAAGGTGGGGCAAGGGGATTCGGCGTTGGAACATCGATCAGTAACGCTCCGACAATAGACTTCGCCTTGGATATAGTAGAGAAGGAGGGAAGGCCTGAAGCGAAGAGAGGTAAACTCAGCGGTAGAAAACAAGTCTGGCGCTGCCGTGAGTGCACGACGGATATTGTCTTACCGTTCGAAAGGAGTGAACCTAGATGTTCTAGCTGTGGAGGTTCGACAGAGCCTATGCTTAAGCCTATAATAAGAAAAGGACAAATTGTTGAAAGACCGCCAACTGTAGACCAGACGAGACGGTACGTGCTTGAACAATTGAAGAAGTTCGAGCTGTGACGAATCTTGCCAGAGGACAAATTACCTTGGATAAATTAGCAATTCTTGCAGTCTTAATCGTAATGATAATAGCGCGCGCGTAGCTATTCTTTTTCCTTTTCTCTGAACTTGTCTATGACTTTGAGCATCTCTTGAAGCTGTTCTGTACTGAGGATCTTTCCCTTGACTGATAATACGGATCTCAGTTCCCCTGTGGTCTGAGGCATGCAATTCGCTACTTGGATTGCTTCTTTCTTCTCAATGCCAAAATTAGATGTTAATTCTCCGGTGAGCTTTCGCGCTCTGTCAGCTTTCAATTTCGAGAATTTCTGAGTGTACTCAAGAACTCTCTTCTGAAACTCTCCCAGCTCTTCCACGTCGGCCCGTTCAAGGAACCTTCTTGCCTCGGCAATCGTTGCTTCAGTCCCATCAAGGATCTTTCTTGGCATAAGCTCATCCCGTGAAGGGTCTAAGATGTTCAGGTCGTGCAATGACCTGTTTCTCTTTCCCCCCTGAGGTTACGGTTACCATGTAACTCCTTCCACGTTGCTGTTTAACAACGCCGACTCTTCCGTGAAACCTTTTATACGGCATACCTTTGTGGAGGCTAGGTTCAACCTTTATGACTACGCGATCTCCGATCCTGTAGGGTTGTAGGAGTCTGCTCAGCCCGATCTTGCCTCTCTGGCGTGGCTTCTTCCTGAAGAGTTGTCTAGTATCTCGTCGGTAACCTTTGGACTTTCTTACCATTATGATCCATCTCTAGCTCGTTTGTGTCGGGAGAACTTCAACCCTTTTCGTGTAGTCTTCTTATAAACAATTCCCAAGTCCTGTTTTAAGTCTGGAAGGGGAGTTTTCTAATTAGTTTGGATTGCTGTCTTCTCATCGACTTCATCATTCTTCTCATCGTTGCATGCTGGCTCAGGAGTTCCTTTACGTCTCTTTCGCTCTTTCCAGACCCTCTTGCTATTCGTCGTGTCCTTGAGGAATCGATCATCTTGGGGTTCTCAATCTCTTCGAGGCGCATTGATTGAATTATGACCCTCCAAGAGTCCAGCCTCTTCTCGGCGACTTCAGCCATCTCTTCGGGGAGATTGTAGCCTCCGGGAACCATACTCCAGATCTTCTTTAGGGGACCCATCTTTCTGATGGCTTCCATTTGGTCATACAAGTCTTTGAGTGTGAATTTGCCATGAAGTATGTCCTTTGCCTTCCCTTTTGGAAGACTGAGTTCAGCTTCTTTCACTCGTTCAACAAGGGCTTGAATGTCGCCCATCCCCATGAGCCTTCCGACGAAGTTCGCCGGGATGAATTGTTCAATGTCCTCAATCTTTTCTCCTGTGCCGATGAATTTGATCTTTGAGCCTGTGGCTGCAACGGCTGAGAGGGCGCCGCCGCCTTTGGCAGAACCGTCCAGTTTTGTCACGTATATAGATCCTATTGGGGTTGAACTGTTGAAGGCCGCGGCCTGTGTCGTTGCTTGTTGACCAATCGTTCCATCTATGACTAGCATGACCTCGTCGGGCTTTATGGCATCTGAGAGTCTGCACATCTCTTCCATGAGGTCTTTCTCGTTCTTGTGTCGTCCTGCGGTGTCTATTATGATGACGTCGAAGCCCCCTTTACCGAGAGTCCCCAAACCTTCTCGAGCTATTCTCTCAGGTTTAGTCTCGTCTTTCAGTCCGAAGGTTACAATACCTACTCGGTCGGCTAGTTGTTTGAGCTGCTCGAAGGCCCCAGGCCTGAACGTGTCTGTGCATACTATCGCTGTTTTGAGTCCGCGCTTCTGATAGAACCTTGCAAGCTTTACTGCACCAGTTGTCTTTCCGCTTCCTTGGATACCGACTAGCATTATTGTCGTTGTGTGACCTGGCTCGAGAGAGAGCTTTGTCGGCTTTTCACCGAGAAAGCGTGTTATCTCTTCGTAAAGCACTTTTATGACGTGTTCTCTTCGTGATACGCCTGGTGGAAGAGTTTCCTTTAGGGATCTCTCCTCCACGTTCTTTGAGATCTGGAGAACAAGATTGACGTTGACATCTGCTGCCAGGAGGATTCGCTGGAGGTCTTTGACTAATTCTTTTATGGCTTTTTCGTCAACTATTGGCAACCTGAGGAGTTTTTTAACAGCGTCGCCGAGTGACTTCCCTAAACTGTCAAGTGCACTCAACGAATTCACCAGTCAATTTTCAGAATCTATTTTTCTCTGAATTAGTTCAGCGGTTTCTCTGTTTGGTGTCTAGCGCAGCGGCCACTATTAAGGGGAAGGCTATTGTTGCGTCGCTTATTAGAGTAACAATTTTTTTCTCGTTTCGGATCTTCCGCCAGCTTATGGCCTCCTCAAGAGGGGCGCCACTGAAACCGCCTGCTTCGGGTCGATCCATCGTTATCTGAACAGCTACGTCAACCCCTCCTCTTAGAATGTTAGCTATCAAGAGGTGGTGTTTGGGCACGCCACCGCCGATGATTATTGCCCCGACCTTCTCTGCCTCAGAAGAGATCTCGGTGAGTTTCGTAAGATCTTTGAATTGGTTTATTGTGAGCTTCCTTAACGTACTATAGGTCCACAGGTTCATTCCAAGCATCGAATCTTGTAGGGCGGGGCAGACTATGGGAACTTTTTTCTTGTAAGCTGCCTTCAAGATGGAATTCTCATCTTTGAGATTTCTTCCAATCTCCCACAGGAGCTCATATCCGGCCACACCAATTCTCATCTCTTCTGGTAGTTTATCTAGAAATCTGTAGGTCCATCTCTCAAGGCCCTCGAAGGCCTTCATGCCTATGTTTATGTCGTATATTCGGCCGATCCCTTTTTCCCTTAGGGAGGCGTCCCTTGCGGCTGCTGTTCCAATGCTGTGCTTGTATCCCAGTGCCTCTATGACGTCATGAGTCATATTGGCGCCCGTTGAGATCACAGCGTCCAAATAATCATAATGTATTAGGTCTCGTATTATTAGTCTAAGTCCACCGGCCACCACAGGGCCAGCTAACGAGAGAAAGCAAGTGTAGTCCTTATTGAATATCTCTCTTACAATATCGACGGCCCGGGCAAACCTTCCAGCTCCCAAAACGCCTGCTCTACTCATCTCTCTTATGACATCTGTGAGTCGCATCCCAGGCCTTATCTTCATCTGTCTTACGTAGGGCATCTCTTCAACCCAAATCCTGCCCCAGAAAATGAGGGGTTGCTACAAAGATCACTTAGTTCTTATTATCTTAATCCCGCCAGCCATCTTCCAGTACTCGACTTCTACCCCAGAATTCATTTTAGATCTAAGTTCCGTCTCTTTTGGAAGAGGCGTCTCAAAAGTCTCGTAGCTCTCAAGGTCCATTATTTGAACCATCTCGCTCATCAGAGCTAGCACTTGCCCACTTCGCTTCTCTATGACAGGTACGTCGATCTTTGCATCGACCGGACTTATGACGTTTCTCTTCTGCTCAGTGAAGATTCCCATAGCTACGATCCTTGCCTTCGCAGCCCCATGCTTGCCCGGTTTGCTCTTCTCGTACTCCACTACTCTGCAGGGTTCATTGTCTATAACTATGTACTGGCCTACCTTTATGCTTCCTACATCGGTGGGCTTGCTCATCAGGATCTCCTCAGCGTCTCGATTCCAGTCTACATTAACAGGCTAAAAGACTTTGGGCGGTCTGACATAACCTCTTAAGGTTAGAGTCGCAACTATAACATTTAGCACTCTCAAAGATTGCAGGTGACACTATTGTTCAGGAGTGTCGGGATTGTTCCACGCCTAGACAGCGAAGATGCTCTGGGGCTGGCGACGAATCTTCATAGATACCTGAAATCTAACAGAGTCAATGCTCTGCCCGAAATTGAATTTGCAAGATTGAAGAATATCGATGGAGGCGTATCTCTCACCGAGATGAATGCTGACCTTATCGTTACCATTGGTGGGGATGGAACGGTCCTGAAGACGATCATGAGCATCCAGAAACCTGAGACGCCAATATTGGCTGTCAATATGGGAAGACGCGGATATTTGACGGAGGTCGAACCTGAAAATGCGCTCAAAGCTCTAAAAGAGTGTCTGCTTGGGAAACACGGCCTACAAGAACATTCCAAATTGTCGATTTACTTTGAAGATAAATTGTTGATAGATGGGCTCAATGAAGTCCTTATAACTCCTGCAACTTCTTGGAAGATGCTCCATTTTGAATTGAAGCACGATAACGGAAATCTAGTGGACCAGAGGGCTGACGGCCTTATTATTGCCACACCGACGGGCTCAACGGCTCATGCTCTCTCGGCTGGCGGCCCAGTATTACAGACTTCTCTTGATGCCTTCACCGCGGTATTCATCTGTCCGTCAGACTACGTCCGTGCACTCGTCTTCTCCTCGATAGGCGATCTTCAAGTTAGATTGGCAGACCCTAAGCTGAGAGCTGTAATTACAGTCGACGGCCGCTACACGAAACATCTACCACCTGGCAGTTTCTTGACCATCAGAAAGTCTAAGAACAAAGCTGTCTTCGTTAGGCTGAACTCTTCCTTCTTGAACCGAACCCTAGCACGTCCGCAAAGATGGAGCGCGAGAGAGGATGACAATACACGTACTTGATACATCGGCCCTGATCATGGGAATCAATCCGTCGATGATCAAGGGTCAAGCCTATTCAGTTCCTGAGGTCGAGTCTGAGTTGCCACCCAAGAGTATGCCGGCGTTAAGGTTCTCTACATCTAGAGATAATGGAAGCTTACTGGTGAGAGAACCACTACCGTCCTCTTACGGGGCTGTGAGGAAGGCATCGTTAAAGCTTGGAGAGAGAGATGCCCTCTCGAAAGCCGACCTCAAGATACTTGCCCTGAGCCTCGACCTGAGAATGGAGGGAAGAAATCCTGTAATAGTCAGCGACGACTATGCAATACAGAACGTTGCTGAGCACTTGGGTCTCAGCTACACCTTTCTAGCAACCTTCGGCATAAGCTACGAGTTCAATTGGTCATTTTACTGTCCGGCATGTTTCAGGAGATACCCTCATAACTACCTCGACAGAAAATGTGAGGTATGCGGGACCGAGCTTAAGAGAAGGGTGATGAAGAAGTACCGAAAGGTAAACAGCGTGGACCAAATCACCAAAATTCTCTAAAAAATGGCCAATTTGCAGCTCGACCCCACATATTCAACCGTTTCAAGACCAAGATACTTGGCATATCGCCCTTTGCGGAGAATCTACCTCCTTCGACTGACTAAATGCGAAGCGGGATTCCGAATTGTCGCCTTTCTCCCCAGAGAAGTCTAGATCTAAGGAAAACCTTTTCTTAAAGAAGCACACCTTCTAGGAGTTGGAAGTAACACTATTGGAGCCACCCTCCTACAGCAACATACGTCGCATGCTGTCCGGACCGACGAATATAGTTCTCAGATCTTAGAGTGCTTTTTGAATAATCCAAGCTGCGGGAGGAAGAGTATGTCAATTCCTACAAAACAATACGGAGACAGGAGATTAGATCAAAGAGACCCTGAGTATGATGTCTCCGCGAGAAGAACGTATGAGGAGTATGCTTACGTTCTCGATTACCTTCCAACAGGAAGACTTACTCATGATAGATACCGGCATATGGCCGCTCCAACAGTCCAAGCAGTGGGGGAGAGTTACTTCACATTGCTTGAGTTAGAACCTAAACATGGGATCGACGTGCTCCTTCACGAAAGGCTGTACGTCGGCAAAGATAAGCGTGACAAGGTCGAGAGAATCATAGGAAGAATAAGCTACGATGAGTTGACGGCCACAGCTAAGGTAGAGATTCCATCGATGCTTGAGGAGCTGGTTGAGAAACGTGAAGGTGACTTTGTGGATTTCTTTAACAGAGCCCAACCGATCACTCCCAGAATGCATTCACTTGAGCTTCTCCCAGGCATAGGAAAGAAGTCAATGTGGCACGTCATCGATACGAGAGAGAAGAAACCATTCGAGAGTTTCAAAGATATCCAGACTCGAGCTGGAATAACCGATCCTGCGAGGACGATCGCTAAGAGAATCGTAGAAGAATTAATTGGCGAGTCGAAATACAGACTGTTCGTAAGGGCAACTTGATGTATGCAAGAGGCCTCCCAACCTCATTCGTACCAAAGAAAAGATTCGGCCAGAACTTCCTAACAGATAAGAGATGGCTTGAGAAGATAGCGTCTTACGCAGAGATCTCGCCCGACGACATCGTTCTTGAAGTTGGCCCTGGGCTGGGCGGCCTCACACAGCTTCTCCAGACTAAGGCAAAGAAGGTCATAGCAGTAGAGAAGGATCCTGCATTAGTTGAGTTTCTAAGTAGAAAGTTTCTGAACAATCCAAAAGTCGAGATAATAACAGGAGATATCTTGAAGATAGACCTCCCAGACTACGACAAAGTCGTAGCGACTCCCCCATACAACATCTCTTCAAAACTACTATTCCTTCTTCTAAGGCGCAGATGCCAGACCATTATCCTAGCGCTCCAGAAGGAGTTTGCTGAGAGATTAGTCGCCAAACCGGGGACGAAAGACTACGGTAGACTAACAGTCATGATCGCTCACAAAGCCCGCGCAGAGATACTAGACTACATCTCCAGAGATGCTTTCAACCCAAGACCCAAGGTCGACTCAGCAATCATAAAGGTTACACTTGGAGATACTACGAAAGGAATTGATGAGGAGCCTTTCGTCGATGTCGTCAGAGGATTATTCACTCAGAGGAGGAGGACCCTTAGAGTCTCCCTCAAACACTATCTCCGAGATAGAACCCAGTCCTTTCCAAAGGAGATCTATGAGTTGGGTATTCTCGATAAGAGAGTCTTTCAGTTATCTGTAGAGGAGTTTGAGGAAATAGCTCGAGGTCTCACCCCTATCCTGGTAGCCCGAAAAGAGACCCTCTCCCGATAGACTCAGTGATATCAGTTGAAAACCCGAGTGGTCCTCGTAGAGCCAGAGCACGATGGAAATATCGGACTAATCGCCCGAGCAATGAAGAACTTTGGATATGATGACCTTTGGCTTGTAAATCCACAGGCAGAACTCGGTTTAGAAGCTAGGATGCTAGCTAGCCACGCTCAAGACCTCCTGGCCAAAGCGAAAGTAGTCTCGAATCTTGAAGATGCGCTCGACAAATGCGACTACGCTGTAGCAACCACAGCGATCGTTGCAAATAGTCGATCAAACCTTAACAGAAGAGTGCTCACTTTAAGGGAGTTTGCTCGAAAGGCTGTTAACGTGAAAAGCAGAGCCGCGATACTTTTCGGCAGGGAAAGCCAAGGCCTGTTGAATACCGAGATCGCAAGATGCGATCTGGTTGTAAATATCCCAACGAGCAACAGTTACAGGACTCTTAACATAGCCACAGCAGTCTCCATAACACTTTACGAACTTCAAACAACAAGAACTAGAAGGATAAGCTCGATTGAAAATGCAGACAAAGAAGTCAGGGAAAGACTGCTTGAGACATATGAGGACCTCGCAAGAATGGTTCACCTCCCTCACCATAGAGTCCCACTCGCTAGAAGGGCTCTAAGCAATGTAATCTCACGTGGCCTAATTTCAGAGAGGGAAGCGACGCTTATTATAGGCGTACTAAGGAGAGCCGCTGACAAAATAAGAATATACGGACAGCAGGGAAGGTAATGGAGACAATAGATGTCAGTCTGGATGTTTAAATAAGACGGAATGGTCATTCTTGGAATCGGCGAGTCGAAATGAAAGGGAGAAACTATAGATCATCAAGAGGTCAAGCGTACACACGAGGCAAGTATATCCATGGCTCACCTGCATCAAAGATCTCGAAATATGTGATGGGAGGCCAAGGAGACTACAAGTATAAAGTGACACTCATTTCCCAAGGAAGACTGCAGATACGCCACAATGCCATAGAAGCTGCGAGAATTTCTGCCAACAAAATGCTAACCGACAAGCTTGGAGAAACAGGCTATCTTCTCCATCTTAGAATCTATCCACACGTAGTACTTCGCGAGAATAAGATGATAGCCACCGCAGGCGCTGACAGGCTACAAGAAGGCATGAGAAAATCCTTCGGTAAGCCCACAAGCCGAGCTGCAAGGGTGACACAAAACCAAGAACTGATTGACATCTACGTGAATGAGAATACCCTGAAACTTGCCCAAGAAGCACTATTCGAATGCTCAAAAAAACTACCGATGCCATGTAGGATAGCAGTCGAGAAACTCGCTGAGAGCCCTCAAAAAATAGAGGCCTAAACAGTCAATAGAGATCATCATAAGTTGCAATATTATTCTAGGCTCAGTAAGAGCCAAACGGATAGAACATGTCACCGTTGACTCTCAATTACGACCTAGAGATAGACCGTTTGCTCGATGAAATAACAAGACGAAATGCAAGAAGAGTCCTCATTCAGATTCCCGACGGACTCAAACCCATAGCATCCAAACTCTCAAAGATCATCGAGGAGAAAACCTCGGCAGACGTGATCGTATCTTCAAGCGCATGTTACGGAGCATGCGATATAGCAATCAACCAAGCAATACTCTTGGGCGTAGATCTAATCGTACATTATGGCCACACTCAATTTGCAGCCGTTGATGGACTACCTGTAGTCTTCTTAGACGCCAGATCAAAGCTGAATTTGAAGCCGGTTCTCGAGAAGGTAGAACAAGAACTCACAGGTTGGAGAACGATTGGACTCACAACAACTCTTCAACATCTAGATGAACTCAAGGGCGTCAGAGATTATTTGAACAGGCTAGGGATAGAAGTTGTGGTCACACCGAAGGGGGGTCGCAACATATATAGTGGACAGATCATTGGATGCGACTACACGCCCCTAAAGTCTATAGCTGACAAGGTTGAAGCCTTCCTCATCATTGGAAGCAGATTCCACGGTTTGGGAGCCGCGATGGCTGTCAAGAAACCTGTTATCCAAGCAGACCCTTACTCAAATCAAGTCACAAACATGAATAAGATACGAGAAACTATCATTCGACGTCGATACGCAACTATAGACAAAGCAAAGAAAGCAAAGGACTTTGCTATAGTAATGGGAACCAAACCCGGTCAATACGACCCTATGGGCGTTATCAGACTCAAGAAGATGATTTCGGGCCGAGGTAAGAATGTCGTCATCATAGCTGCAGATGAAATTGTGCCTGAATCCGTTCAGAACTTTGAAGATGTGCAGATTTTTGTGAATACGGCTTGCCCTAGACTTGCTCTTGATGATGCTGAGAGATTCTCAAAGCCCATCTTGTTGCCAAGAGAGGCGCTTGTAGCGATCGGCGAATTGACATGGGAGAATCTAGTGGACCAAGGTTTACTCTAAGCTTTAATTCTAAAGACGAGGAAAAAATTTGATCGATGATCCGTAGAAAGGAAATAGAGATTGTACTTGACAGATTGATCGTCCATCCCCGGCCGAAAGTCTGGCTGGAACAATACACCATACCCTCTAGAACAGCCGCTGAGATGCTCTCTATAGCTTCGAATATCCGCGGAGACATTGCTAGCAAAAGCATCATAGATCTTGGATGTGGCACAGGAAGGCTCGCGATCGGGGCGAGCATCCTAGGAGCTAAAGAAGTCACAGCAGTAGATATCGATCCGATCAGCATCCAAATCGCAAGGGAGAACGCCAAGTCCCTTCAGACTCGGAATAGCATATTCTGGATAAACTCTGACATAGACGCAATACGAGGGTCATTTGATACCGTGTTAATGAATCCACCCTTCGGAACCAGATTGGAGCATGCTGATAGGAAATTCCTTCTAAAGGCCCTTTCGATAGCTGACGTAACCTACTCTTTACATAAGCGAAGTACGCGACTTTACTTACTCAAACTGATAAAGAAGAACTCCGGCAGCGTAGAAGCCCTCTACGAAATGGAACTCCAGATACCAAGAACATACGACTTCCATAAAAGAAGAAAATACGACGTTGAAGTCGACCTCTACGTCATGAGATCCAATTCGATAAACAGATAGACCTAATCTTGGACATGCCAGCGCGTGCGTACACTCTTGAAGCAGTACCGAATCGCTAAGAAAATGAATATCATGTCTGGAACTACCGACTTAGACCTCCGGAAGATACAGGAGAAGATGGAGCAGTACGAGATCCTCATGTGACAGATGGCTGGAAAATTAGAAGCCACAAGACGCCTTGCAGAAGTTTAGCGAAAACTCATGAATGAACAGGCTAAAAATGCCACAAAGATGGCTCTCGGAATACGAGCTCTCCCACAGGGCGAAAAAAGATTATCCTGACGAAGTACAGGTATTGGAAAAGCGACCGAGCTACTCTGTCAGGCCTGTACCCTGAGAAGTTTCTGAGTAAACACAACCATGGCGACAGATGTATATTCATTTCCTAAAAAAACGACTAATTAAATTTAGAGACTCGGCAAAATCATTTTTAGGCAGGCAACTTTCACTCGACGAAAGAGATCAGCGAAGAAGGCTAAAGCGCGTGCTTGAGCATCCAAAGTCTGAGCTTGCGAAATACCTGCGTTACCTTTTAGATTCAGCCAAGAACACCTGACTAACCCAACAAAAGCTTAACGAAAACAAATTGCCTAATCTAAGACGCGTCGCTGTTTAGCCTTGGAGAAGAAAAGTAGTGGGACGCACGCGTGAAGACGCGAACAAACACAACAGAATAACAATGTTAATATGACGACTTTGAGAACTAACGTGAGAAGTCAGGACCGAATGTAGTTAGCCAGTAAGGTCTGGTAGTCTATTCATGCCTACAAGAAATGTCGATCGTGAAAGATTCGTAGTTCCGGGCTCAAAACTCGGGGTTATCGAAGAATTCACACCCGGCGAAGGCACATACGAAATTGACGGAAGCATATATTCACAGTTCGTTGGGAACGCGAGAGCGGATCCATCAAGGAAGATTGTTTCAGTAGTTCCTAGGAGGACACCAACTCTACCCTTGGAAGGAGGGATCGTAACAGGCGTAGCGACGCATGTTCAGGAAAAGATGGCTGTGATAGACATCATCAAGATCGGTGACAAGGCTCTGTCGACACCATTCACTGGACTTTTACACATATCAGCGTCGAGCCCGAGTTATGAAAGAAGCATGACCGATGTCTGTAGGCAACTAGACCAAGTTAGAGCCAAAGTTGCAAGCACTGCCGATGGCATCATCAGGCTTATGACCGTCGGACCAAATCTGGGAGTGCTGAAGGCCTATTGTTCAAATTGTGGCCATCCACTCGCTTTAAGACGAAGACTCCTGAAATGTGAAAGATGCAATAACACCGAGAAGAGAAAACTGGCTGAAGATTACGCGTCCTAGGAACGGGATATGCTTGAAGATCAATATTCTCAAGAAGACTGCAGATGAATTGAGGTTAGAGATAGAGGGGGAAGGACATACCTTCTGCAACCTTCTTCAAAATACTCTGCTGGAGGAGCGTGGCATCAAGATGGCTGGATACGACATGCCACATCCCCTGACGCTAAGATCCGTGGTCTACCTCAAGGTAAAGAAAGATGCTGATCCAAGCAAAGTGCTTGAACGAGCTTTGAAGAAGATTACAGAGAGAACCGATGAGTTCCTGACGAAGTTTAGACAAGCTACAGGAAGTCCGTGATGGGAACGGACGAACTCAAAAAGATCCTAGTAGACAAAGGCCTAGCAAGACTCGGAGACGCATATATTAATTTCATCTATTCTCTGGCGCTAACCGAGATCCAAGGTAAACCAACTGGGGTTAAGGTCAGCGATCGCATACTTGCAGATGCAGCCAGGGCATCTGGACTCAGGGGAATGCTTCCCAAGAGAACGGGAAGAAACGAGATTGCGAATGCTGCTGAGGCCCTTCTGGTCTATGCTTGGCAGAACAAGCTCATGGCTTGTGAAGAGGCAATTGAAATTCTGAGGAAGAATCCGAACCCTCAAGAAAGCTTCACTCAAATGATAAATGTCGCAAAAAAACGAATAGAACAGCTGCACAATTCGTGAGTCCAACCGCGCACCCTCCAAGAAAGCTATTGTTTAGAATAGGAGTACGCACTACTTAGGGGAGGTAACGGTGAATACTCCGAGGATACATGTCGATAAGAGAGGCGTTAGAGTCCTAGGCATTTCAGAGAGCTTCATTAAAAGTAAGAGCAAGAAATCTATTCTTGCCGGAGTCGTCATGCGTGCAGACCTAATTCTGGATGGCTTCTCTTTCTCAAGAACAACTGTTGGAGGTATGGATGCAACAGACTGCGTGATCGAGCTCTACCAGACGCTCCACAGAGAGGATATCAACTTCATATTTCTGAATGGCTGCATCATCAGCTGGTTCAATATAATAAACTTGGGGAGAGTCCACAAGGACACAGGCCTTCCCGTGATCTGCACTACCTATGAGGAATCTGAAGGCTTGGAGAAATACTTCTTGGAATACTTTGGAACCAGAGCTGAAGAGAGGATTACCCAATACAAAGAGAATGGGGAAAGGGAAGAACTGAGGCTCCACACTGGAAAGACAGTCTTTGCTCGATACTTGGGACTTGACAGGAAGGAGGCCGTAAGGATCCTTGATCGATTCACCCTTCAAGGCGCCATTCCAGACCCTTTGAGAGTTGCACGCTTACTCGCAAGAACGTTAGTTCAACAGATGCCCGAGACAATCCTGTGAAACGATGTGGCTGCATTCAAATTGCCGTTATCTGCAGTAATCCTTAAATGAGGCTCACGGGGTAATGGCACGGACGGTTGCTCCAGAAGATGCAGTTTTGTCCGAATTGTGGAATGACTCTAGTACCTACTAAGAAAGAGAAAAAAGTAGTTCTTGTCTGTCCCAAGTGCAACTATGAAACCAAGAAAGCCGCAAAAGAAGTCGAAAAGATAAAGCATGAAAAGGAGAAGATAGTCGTCATCGGTCGAGAGGAACAGAAAATAAGGACTCTACCGAAGACATCAGCAGTCTGCCCGAAGTGCGGCCATCCAGAGGCATTCTACTGGCTTGTGCAGACACGCGGCGCCGATGAATCATCAACTCAGTTCTTCAGATGTGTCCGCTGCGGTTCGACTTGGCGTGAGACCTCCTAGACAGACCAAAACTGAAAAGAAGCCCTTTTGCTTAATCAAGTAGGGAGGATTAGGGATATCTATGTTCAAAGCAGTAGTTCAAGACGCTAAGATATGGAAGAATCTCTTGACAGCCATATCGACTCTGATCGAGGAGGCAGATTTCAACACCACCAGCGAAGGTCTGAAGTTAAGGTCGATGGACCCCTCTCACGTGGCGATGGTAGATTTTGAATGGCCCAAAGTGGCCTTCGAGGAATATGTCTGCGACAAACCCACAAACATTAGGGTCAATGTCTCCACGATGCTCAAACTCCTGAGAAGGGGCAAGAGTGAAGAGAGTTTAGAGATGTCATACGATGAGGAGAACAAGAAGGTCAATCTGACTCTGAAAGGAAAGATACTGAAGAAATTCACTATGCCCACACTTGAACCTGTAGAAGAAGAGGTCCCTACACCCAAACTCACCTTCAATGCTAAGATCAAACTGATGTCCGAGACACTGAAGGAGATTGTCGAGGATAGCGAGACTGTGAGTGACAATATCAGGTTTGAGGCGAGTCAAGATAAGCTCCTTGTCAAGGCAACTTCTGAATTGAGCAACGTAAGTATGGAACTAACCAAGAATGACGGTGCCCTACTCGAGTTAGACGTCAAGGAAAATGCGGCTGCCACATTCAACCTCAACTACCTAGGCGAGATGGTCAAGGCGGGATCGGCAACCTCAGAGGTTGCTTCGATGGAATTCTCAACGAATATGCCGGTAAGGCTCGAATTTGAGATGCCTCAACAAGGAAGGCTCACATATTATATGGCGCCGAGGATAGAGGCAGAGTAAGAATACTAAATGAGTTCGGAAAGAGATAAGGCACGATATCCGTTCACAAATGAAGCAGCAGACTTTGTTAAGAACCTCGGAATAGAAATTGGCGATTTGATCACAGAACCGTATGGCGCGATCCTCAAGAGAGCGGAACAGAGGATCCGACAGTCACTGCTCAAGCCTGATGAGCTCTCACCCCAAGAAGAGGATCCGAACATAGAAGTCCCGTCTTTTCCGACAGCCATCATGCTAATGGCGTACTCAGACAGCGAGAACTCCAAGAGAAGATACGCTGTCGCTGAGTCAAAGAGCTTCTCTAAGAAACTGAAGGATGAACCTCCGGACAAGATCCTTAGAATTGCAAAGGAAACTTTCAGCTGGAAGATTAGGCATCTTGATGAAGGTGGAGGACAAGAAGGAGATTTCCTTCTCCATTTCAAAGATTTTCTAAGCAATACCTGCGATTTGAATGAACTTAAATGGAAACTCACAAACCGCACCCTCGGATCAGGTTACGTAAGACTGACAAGCGATGAGGCGTCACGACTGATAGAGGAGGAGATTCAAAGAAAGATACTTCAGAAAACTAGGCGTCCCACTGTCGAACCACCGAGCGCTCTTCAGGAGGCTATCAAATCCATAAGAGAACTTGCATCAAGCGGAAGTACCTACCAAACCCAAGCGCAGACTCTTGGTTTGGAAGTCGCAGATATGCCACCCTGTATCAAGAAATTACTAGACACGCTATCCTCTGGCGGGAGGCTATCTCACGTCGGCAGGTTCACCCTGACATCTTTCTTGGTGAATACAGGTGCTACAGAAGATGAAGTAGTGAGCTTCTTCAAGTCGGCGTCAGACTTTGATGAAAGGAAGACAAGATATCAGGTCGAGCACATAAGTGGCGTAAGAGGTGGCAGAACCAAGTATACGCCTCCCAAATGTGATACGCTGAAGACCCATGGATTATGCCCCGGGCCTGATGAACTATGCGGTAAGGTTAGACATCCTATGATGTACTACAGAAGAAAAAGAACTATTCCGAGGAGGAAAGCCTGAGCAAAGAGTGCTTGACCTCCTAGGTAACCTGAACTGCGTGTCTAACGAGAATCTCACTCATCTTCGCGACTCGAGTACGGGAGATCCGCCGAAAGATATCGCACCTACGATGATCGTCTGATTATAAGACATAGGTCTCTTTCATAGATATCTAAATAGTCATACGTGGAGATCTGGATGGAAGGGTAACTGACCCATGAAGAACTCAGAGAACCTAAAGCAACTAACTCGATCTTTGATAAAACTCAGGTTCTCTGAATACTACAAGAAGAACGAAGACACCATCTCTCCTCCGCAAACAATGGAAAGGAGAGAATTCGGCTTCCTTTTATTTTCAGAAGGTCAAATGATTAGGCACAGATCATTCACGCAAATTAGTGGCTTGAGAAAGTTCATCGAGACAAGGATCCCATCGGATGTCTACTACTCGGCTGCTTACTATACCGATCCCGAGTCACCCATGGATAGGAAAGGCTGGATTGGCTCAGACCTCATCTTCGACATAGATGCCGATCATATCGACACAGAGTGCAAGAAGATCCATGATAGATGGGTCTGCATGAGTTGCAAAGCCTCAGGTCATGGCAAGGCACCACAGAATTGTCCAGACTGTAAAGGACAGCGCTTCAGGGAAGACATTTGGATGTGCCAAGATTGCTTGGAGAAGGCGAGGGAGGAGGTCCTGAAGCTTATCAACGTACTTAATTCAGATTTTGGAGTAAGCCTCGAGCATATGAAAACCAACTTCTCAGGACACAGAGGCTACCACCTTCATGTAGACTCTGAAGACGTCAAAAGTCTCAGCTCAGAAGAAAGAAAGGAGATGACAGATTACATTACAGGTACAGGACTGGATCCAGCTCTCTTGGGTCTATACGACCTCGAGGGAAGACTTAACATTGCCGACGGCCCGACACCTAACGATCCCGGTTGGAGAGGGAGACTGGCCAAACGACTGAAGTATATCCTGTTTGAAGCAGACCAAGAAACGCTCAAGAAAATGGATCTGGCGAGCAAGACAGTAGACTCCATAGTGAAATCAAGAAGCGAAGAACCCAAAGGGGATAGACCATATTGGCGACCGATCGAAGGCGTGGGAAGACACACCTGGAAGCTGATTATCCATAAGGCAGCATCCTTAGAGTCTGTAAACATAGATACCGTCGTGACGACAGATACCCATAGACTGATAAGACTTCCAGAGACTCTCAATGGAAAGACGGGCTTCAGAGCAATGCAGGTCAAGATGGATGAACTTCCCCAGTTCAACCCGCTGAGGCGAGCTACAGTTTTTGAGGGTCATGAGACCGTACACGTTGAGGAGGTCCCACGATTTATGATAGGCGGAGAAGAATATGGACCATTCAATGATGTTGACGTTACTGTTCCCACTGCAGCTGCCATTCTGATGCTCTGCAAAGGTAGAGCACACCCGGTGATTGAACAAGTTGCATAATAGACTTTACAGTGCCTGGCGAAAAGAGAAGTTCGATTCCGAAGATCTTCAGCCGCTTGAGCCTCATTTCTTCACGGAGATCAGTCAGTATATCAAGAAGATTCATGAAGAACTCAGAATGTTAGACGAGAAGACGCTAAAGTATCGTATTCTCAATATGGAGCTTGACAATGCTCAAAAATTGTTCTCTTCATTAATGGAGACAAGACTCCAGAAACTGATCAGTGGTGGCTTTGAACACAAAGATCTTTCTCGACAACAACTTGCAGTGGAAGAGGCGGCGATCTACAAGAGAGTGCTGGAAGCCTTTGAGGATCATGATAACTTGAGAGAGAGAATACTCGAAGGGGGAAACGTCGACTCAAGAGCCAAAGCAGACTTGGAAACTGAAAAAATCGTGGTCAGGTTCACGGCCAAGATTCCAGCCATTGTGGCGGTGGACATGGAGACTTATGGGCCCTTTGAGCCTGAAGATGTAGCAACACTGCCTCGAGATAACGCTGAGGCACTGATTCGTCAGAAAGCCGCGGTGAAGATAGAAGTGAAACGTTGAGAAATCCAGATCTAGCCGAGTAAATACAGACGTTGACACGTCGCATATTCTTTAAAAACGAATAAATAGCGCATATAGACGTTGTACTATGCCTCTGCTTGGTGCGTAAGCATGAAGATGACTAAGGAGCTCAACACTTTCTGCCCGAAATGTAAACACCACACTCCACACGCTGTCGCTGTCTATAAGAAAGGACGCGAAAGAACCTTAGCCGGGGGAGTGAGAAGGCACGAACGCGAGAAGCATGGCTATGGGGGCCAGAAATGGCCTGAACTGAAACGTACAGCAAAGACTACTAAGAAACAAGTTCTTAAGCTCAAATGCAAGACTTGTGGATTCACACTTCAGAAGAAGGGCATAAGGCTGAGAAAGCTGGAACTAGGAGCCTGAGAATATGGTCAAGAGAGGTCTCATCCCCAAACCAGAAAGCACTTTCCTAACAGTAAGATGCCCTAAATGCTCTAACGAACAGACTGTGTTCGAGAGATGCTCTACAATAATCAGATGTAACGTATGCGATGAGGTCTTGGCTGAGCCCTCCGGTGGAAAGGCCTCAATAAAGGGCGAGGTCATACAAATACTAACGTAGGAGAGGATCAGGATCTCGTTCCAAGGATACCCGGAAGTCGGGGATGTCGTAATAGCTACCGTAACGAGACTAACTGACTACGGTATCTACGTTAAACTCGATGAGTTCAATGGCAGAGAGGCTCTGGTACATATCTCAGAGATATCTACTACCTGGGTCAGGAACATAAGAGACCATGCAAGAGAAGGACAGAAGCTAGTTCTCAAAGTCCTCAGAGTTAATCCTCAGAAGGGACAGATAGACCTCTCACTTAGAAGAGTAACCGGCAGAGAGAAGACCGAGAAGTTACTCGACTGGAAGAAGAACAAGAGGGCGGAGTCGATACTCAAATTTGCATCCGAGAAATTAAGCACGACCCCGGACAAGATCGAGGAGATCAAGAACAAGATCCTATCGAAGTATACGAATATCTTCGATGCACTAGAAGAGTCCGCTGAGATGGGCGAGAAGACATTCACGAAGCTCGATATATCGCCTGAATGGGCATCAGCCTTGGCTGAGACTGCCAAGCAAAAGATCAAGATCGAGACCGCAGAAGTTGAGGCGACAGTCGAGATCTCCAGCCTGAAACCTGATGGGATCGATCAGATCAAGACCGCCCTCATAAACGCAAAGACAATCAAGACGCCAAAGGATGCCACGGTAGACATCTACACCATCGGGGCTCCGAAGTATAGGATCGAGGTCATCGCGAGAGACTATTCTGAAGCTGAGAAGATTCTGCAAGATGCCGTGAATGAAGCCTTGAACTCTATCCGAAACCTGGGAGGAGCGGGACGCCAGCTAGATTGAAATGGCAAATACGCAGATGTACTAGATGCCGAGAATATACGCTCAAGGACATCTGCCCCAAGTGTAACGTTGAGACTGTGAGCCCGATCCCGTCAAAATTCTCACCAACAGACAAGTATGCACGCTACAGAGTGCAGAAACCGAGTCGCCATGAAGACCTCAATGGTAGAATCGAAGATCAGACCCCGTGAACCTGTGATCATAGAAGGTCTGCCCGGTCTAGGATCTGTGGGTAGAATAGTAGCTCAAGAGGTCATCAGGAGCCTCAAAGCCAAGAGGATAGCAACACTCTACTCCCCACAGTTCCCTTACTACGCGATAGTCGATAGAAAAGGACTGGTCAGACTCCCCAGAAATGAATTATACCACTGGCGCAGCAGGACCGATAGAAAAGAGATACTTGTTATAACGGGCGACTGCCAACCTCAAACCTCAGTAGGCCAGTATGAGATCGCGGATATAATCATGAATTACGCGGCTGAACACTCAGCCAAGCTCATAGTTACTGTCGGAGGCTACAGCTCAGAGAAAAAAGATGAAGCAAAGGTCATCGGCGCAGCGACAAAGATCGAGATAGTAAATAAGCTGACTGAACTAGGCGTGGTAGTCAACAGGTCAGGTATACCGGTGGTAGGGGTATCTGGGCTGATATTGGGGCTAGCACAGCCTCGTGATCTACCCGCCATATGCCTGCTGGGGGAGACGGTTGGCTACGTGCCAGATCCCAAAGCTGCCAAGAATGTCCTGAAGATCTTGACTAGACTACTGGGGATCGATGTCAACTTTGAAGGCATTGATAGGGATATCGTGAGGATGGATGAGATAGAGTTGAAAGTGCGCCAAGCTGAGGATAAGATGGATCTCGCCCTGAAAGGCAGCATCTCTGAGAAGACTACCAGCTACATATCTTGAGCCGGCAGTCTACTGAGCCCCTGGAAGCGCGCCTATGTGAAGGCCCCTCTTCTATCTTTGTTCCTGGATGAGTATGTTTGGCATGCGCCTATTCGCCCACTGGTGGGGCATTATGGCTTCGCATCCAGGCTATCCTCAATCGCGCTAACGTCCACCTTAGGGGACAGCGCTTTGGCGAGGAGATTTCTCGAGGCCTGACAATAACATAATTATTAATCAATAATTATTTTTCTATCAACTACCTCAATTGACTGTATATTCGGTCTGCCTATACTGCACATAGGGGTCAAATTCAGTCAGATATTTTCCCCATCTCAAAGGCAAAGAACGGAGAAGAGCCGCCGCAGCTGTTATAATAATAATGCAGAGAAGATTGAGGTACGAAGCTCTTGGAATACTGGCCAGTGAGGCCTTAAGATCGCTAGCTTTACTGAGAATCCCTTGCTTCAGGTTACATGCGGAACCGAAAAGCTTAGCCCTTGGCGTTGTCAACAGGGATTCCTCACGAATGCTATCGGGAGATTTTGATGCGCCTTATTCGTGTTGTGGTCGAGTTAAGAGTTCCCTCTGAGGCTAAAATATAAGGTCCAGACGCCTTTATGATGTGAGTGGCTTCGGTTGACTGCATCCATTGTTGGCAAGATACCACATGCCTACTCCCCCAGTGCTTTGGAGAAGGAGATTCTGCGCTGGTGGAACAAGAACCGGATCTACGAGAAGGTCAAGCAGAGACTCCAAGGTAGGAATAAGTTCTACTTCTTGGACGGCCCGCCGTATGTCACGAATCCGCCTCACGTAGGTACATCCTGGAATAAGATACTGAAGGATGTTGTGATAAGGCATCAGCGGATGATGGGCCGCGATGTTAGAGATCAGCCTGGCTACGACTGCCACGGACTGCCTATAGAGGTTAAGGTTGAGGAAGATCTCAAGATAAAGAGTAAGAGAGAGATCGAAGAATCCATTACAATAAAGAGGTTCATAGAATTCTGTAAATGCTATGCTCAAGAGAACGCTAAAATTCAGACACGTGTCTTCAAGGATCTTGGGGTCTGGATGGATTGGGACAGACCCTACCTGACTTACAAGAATGAGTACATTGAGTCTGTATGGTGGATAATACAGAGAGCTGAGAGCAAGGGGTTACTGCAGAAAGGATTGAAGGTCGTCCATTGGTGCCCCCGCTGCGAGACAGCCTTGGCAGGATACGAGGTGACAGATGAGTACAGGACTGTCAAAGACCAATCCATCTACGTCAAGTTTCCTGTAGAAGGTGAGGAGAAGGAGTATATACTGATCTGGACGACGACACCTTGGACGCTTCCTGCAAACCTCGCAGTCATGGTAAATCCCGACACTGACTACTCAAGGGTCAGGGTGGGTGACGAAGTCTACATCTTGGCCGAAGCAAGAAGGCATGCTGTGTTCGAAGGACAACCAGAAGAAGTCTTAGAGATCTTCAAGGGAAATAAGCTAAAAGGCCTGAAGTATCGCCCACCCCTCCGGAATGAGGTTCCAATCCAAGCCAAGCCAAGAGAAGACAACATCCACACAATCGTTCTAAGCAAGGAATATGTGTCGATGGAGGAAGGCACTGGATGCGTCCATTGCGCGCCTGGACACGGTGAGGAAGACTTTGAGGTAGGCCAAGTTAATCACTTACCGGTGATGAGTCCAGTCGATCAGACTGGAAGGTTCACTCAGGAGGCGGGAAAATACTCTGGGAAATATGTCTTTGATGCTAACCCAGAGATTGTTGAAGACCTTAAGGCCAAGTCCCTACTCTTGAAGACTTCAGTGATTGAGCATCCATATCCTCACTGCTGGAGATGCAAGACCCCACTGATACTCAGGGCCACTGAACAGTGGTTCATCAAGATTACTGACTTAAAACAGAGATTGTTCGAAGAGAATGAGAAGATCAGCTGGACCCCAGACTGGGCTGGAACAAGGAGATTCAAGGATTGGCTGCTTGGGGCAAGGGACTGGGTAATATCACGACAGCGATACTGGGGTTCCCCCATGCCAATCTGGATCTGCCAGAACTGCGGCAGAAGAACTGTCATCGGTTCAGAGAGAGAGCTAAGACAGAGAGCCTCAAACCTTCAAGGACCAATTGAGCTCCACAGACAGGATGTCGACCCAATAAAATTCGACTGCGAATGTGGTGGCTCAATGAGTCGAGTTCCTGACATAGTGGATGTCTGGATGGACTCAGGTGTCGCCTCATGGGCATCCCTCCAATACCCAAGGATTGAGGTGGAGTTCAAGAAGTGGTGGCCAGCAGATCTAATAATCGAGGCCCACGACCAGACCAGAGGCTGGTTCTACTCACAACTTGGCGCAGGCCTGGTGGCATTCGACAGTTCACCCTACAAAGCCGTCCTGATGCACGGCCACACATTCAACACCGAAGGACAGAAGATGAGCAAGTCCCAAGGCAACTTTATCTCACCAAATGACATCGTTCAGAAGTATGGTAGAGATGCACTTCGCCTCTACGAGCTCCAACGGACTGTATGGGAAGACTTCAACTTCTCGACAACAACAGTCGAGGATACAATGAAGGATCTTAAGGTCGTCTGGAACATCTACGCCTTCGCAAGCATCTACATGAACCTTGATCAATTCGAGCCTGAAGAATGGCCGGTCTGGGAAGGCAACCTCCGACCTGAAGATAAGTGGCTTGTCTCTAAGACGGAGAGTCTGAAACTCCTCGTACAGAAGGAGCTTGAGAGTCTCAACATACACAAGGCCGCCAGAGTCCTTAGCCAATTTGCCGTTGAAGACCTAAGCAGATGGTACATCAAGCTCGTAAGGCGAAGGTTCTGGCAGGAGAAAGAGAGCCCTGACAAACTTGCCTCATACTCAACCCTCTACCACGCCCTCAAGACATGGCTCCTCTTAAGCGCACCATTCACACCCTTCATTACAGAGAAGATCTACCAAGAAATGATCAAACCCGCAGAGGCGTCACCCCTTGAGAGCATACACATGTGCCGATACCCAGAGCCCAAGATCAACTGGATCGAACCTTCACTCGAGGAGAATATGGAACTGACCAAAGAGTTGATAAGCGCAGCTCTAAGCGCGAGGCAGACTGCTAGGATAAAGCTCAGACAACCAATCTCAAAAATCATAATCGTGACAGAAGAGCCAACTGTCCAAAGAGCTGCCGAGGAGTTTGAACAGGTGATCTACTCCCAAGCAAATACTCGGAAGATAGAGTTCGTTGCGGTGGAAGAAGAAGAGAAGCTTAAGACACTGAAGGTGTCTCCAAACTACAAAGCTCTGGGACCAACCTTCAAAGGAGAGACTAATGTGATCGCCGAGGCGATAAAAAGGCTTGACGGCAGAGAGATCTTTGAAGAGCTCAAAGAGAAGGGAACTTACGATTTGAAAGTGGAGGAAAGAACCGTTACGTTAGACTCCGAGATGGTTACATTCAGAGAGGAGATGGCGGAGAACTTCATACCTGGAACCTTCAGCAAAGGAAGAGTATACGTCGACACAACCATGCCAAAGAGACTTCTGGCAGAAGGGCTCGTAAGGGATATAGTAAGACGCATGCAAGAGATGCGGAGGCAGATGAGTCTACCGGTCGATGCTTATGTCAGTGCTTACGTAGTTCCCCCTGGGAAGGCGGAATTAGAGTCGCTGAAGAAGAAGGAAGACTACATCTGCGAAGAGGTCAGAGCAAAGAATCTGAATTTCCTTGGCAAAGGACAGAAAAGACCCAAGGTTGAGCTCTCGAGGGAATGGTTGATCGATGGAAGAGACTACTTCATCGGAATGCACCGAATTCAGAAGAGAGCCATCAAGAAGAAACGAGCACAAAGCCGAATAGTGCGTAAGCGTCCCGGTAAACGATCTATTAAGTAATTAGTTTGACGGTAATTGTGTTTAATTGGATATGATGCCAGAATCAGGCCGATATGCGTCAGGCACAGATGGAAGAGAAGAATGCCTCAACTCTTCGGACAACCGTTGAGTAGAAGAAGACTCCTGAAATATCTTCTAGGAATAGCCGTAGGGGTTGCTACCTTGAGTGTAGGATCAATATTCTTTAGACAGCCTTTCAAAGGCGAGCGAACACCATCTAATCCTTCCCACCTTCCGCCCAATCAGCGCGAGGTTACAGAAATCGTAGTTTTCAGCATCGCCGCAACCCCAATGTTTGTGGAGAAAGATTGGAGGCTCAATTCTCGGGGAGGTTCAGAAGCCACTTAGTTTATTCTGGAGTGATTTTCTGAGACTGCCGAAGACAACTCGGCAATCGGATTTTCACTGTGTGACTGGCTGGAGCAAGCTGGACAACCTGCGGGGTGGAACGACTTTCAAGAACATCGTTGAGTTTTGTGCACCGAAATCCAGCGCACATTTCGTTGGATTCACGTGTGAGGACAGTTACTTCACCTCTCTGCCTCTGGATGTATTGCTAGACGCGGATGTTATGTTAGCATGTGAGTTAGATGAGAAGCAACTTGAACCTGAACGTGGCCAGCCCTTAAGGCGGGTCGTTCCACAAAAGTATGGATATAAGAGTACCAAGTGGATTCACGAGATCAAATTCACAACCGAGGATCAACTAGGTTTCTGGGAGAAACTGGGTTATAGCAATTCAGCCGCCCTTACAAAGAACAGAGATACAAATGATACCTTCTACGCGCGCGGGTTTTAGGCTTGATCTGTACGGAGTCCAACCGAGTTAGGCCAAGATCGCCTATCCGAGCTTTCTCTTGTTGATTATATCTCTACATTTGTTTGCATATTCGCAGTAGTCGAGACATGATGCTCCTTTCTCCTTGGATACCTGAGCTCCGCAGCCGTCACACTTGACCTCATCCTCATCGCTCCATATCTCCAGGTTTCTGCCGCAACTCTGACAAACTATCGATTCGGGAGTTGGTCGTACAAATTTCGTGATCCCTGGACATGTATCCGGAAGACTGGGGCGGGTCAAGATCTCTCTCAAGCTTATACTATTCCAGACATCAATAGATTTTTCTGCTGATCGATTTGCAGCGACTAGGTGCCTTTCCCTTGTAGCTAGATGTTGAGTATCTTCTTGAGCTCTCTTTGAGCTTGGAGAGGACTGAGCCCGACACATCTACTTGGACAGCATTTGCTAGAGCAAAACAGTAGATGAGGACGTCAGCCAATTCGCTTGAGAGAAGACTAGGTTGTCAGGATCTTTGTTCAAGTTCTTGGACTCAGCTGTTGTCAGCCACTGGAAGAGCTCGAGGAGTTCAGATGCCTCAATGCAGATAGACTCGACAAGATTCTTTGGATTGTGAAATCTCTCCCATCCGCGCCCTCGGACAAATCTTGAGATGCCCTCTCTAAGAGCACTTACAGTAGTCTCCTCATCAGTGGGGGATCCCAAGAGTCCTCATCAACGAGGTTTGGTGGAAGATCCGGGAGCCTCCTGTCCCACGGTCCAGATTGGGACGAGTTTGGCGAAAGCCTGTTCGAATATCGTCTCGGCCACCTTGGTGTACCCGGCGGTACTGAGGTGAAGGCCATCGCTACTTGAGTACTTCTTATCCAGCATCTTAGTCTTGGGATCGAATGTCGCCGAGAAGAGATCTACGCAGACCAACTCGTTCTCGAAACAGTAGTCTGAGATAAGTTCGTTCAGTTCAAGTCGGGGCTTTACGTAGGTATCTGCTCCGACGATGGACGGGACTGTGCAGGCGACCACCTCAATCCCTTTTGAGGATAACTTCTCATACATCTGAACCAGATTATCTGAGATTTCCTTCGGTTCTACACCCCAACCGATGTCATTCGAACCTCCCAGTACGACGGTGTAACTTGGTTTGACGGATAATATGTCGCTGTCAAGCCTTCGCATCATGTCTGATGTTGTTTCGCCACTCACTCCTTTATTGTAAATAATAACCTGGACTAGCTTGAGCTTTCCAATCTTATCCAGAGCTCCATCAATAAGCTCCTTTAACGGGTCCGTGTAGGGCGTCGATTTTGGCAGAGGTGCACCTGGTCTTGGCGCCTGGTCTCCTGCAGTGAGGCTGTCGCCGAAGGCGACCACGAGTATCTTATGGGCCTTCGCCTTCCTGCTTTCTTGAGAATCCTCGACCGTCTGACGTTCAGCAGATCTCTTTGCTGGCAAAGCTCTTCCCAAGAAAGAATCGGACCACGGACAACTACTATTTATAGGTATTCCTAGGGCCAAGAATGGGGAGAATTCAGAAATTGATTCATCTTAAATTCACCCGACCCCTGATCTGCTGGTGGACGAGAGTGACCTGCCATCACGATTACACAAGAGATAGATCTTAGTAAGAAGTCAAAGGAATTTCTCGATTGGCTTAGCGAGTGGCATGCAGATCTAAAGTCACTACCTCTCAAGGACGTGGTCAAGGACCCAACCCATGTAGCCATTTGCTCAGTTGACATGTTGAATGGCTTCTGTTACGAAGGCAACTTGGCCAGTCCGCGTGCAGCGGCTTGCGTGGAGCCAATAGTGAATCTTCTTAAACAAGCCCACAATCTCGGAGTCAGAAACTGCGTCTTAATTCAGGAGTGGCACAGCGAGCAAGCTGAAGAATTCAAGGCATACGGCCAGCATTGCGTTCGCGGTAGCCGAGAAGCGCAGACCGTCCCTAAGATTGCATCACTTCCCTTTGCAGGAGACTTTGTCATCACTCACAAGAACTCACTCCATACGATCGTGGATACCGAGATGGAGCAATGGCTCAGGCAGCATGCTGAGGTCGACACTTTCATCGTAGTGGGTGTTTGCACAGACCTCTGCACGTACGACCTGGCTATGGATTTGAGGTTGAGGGCTAATGCCCGTGATGTTACGCGGCGTGTGATAGTTCCGGCGAACGCAGTGAATACCTATGGCTTACCAGTTGTTGTCGCCAAGCAGCTTGGCGTGCTGCCACACGATGCCGACCTCTTACATGCCCTTTTCCTATATATGATGACGCTGAACAAGATAGAGGTGGTGCGAGAACTCACTTAGTCGTGTTGAGAGGGGCCGATGAAGATGGATAGTAATGGAGGATACGATTTATACGGTGATTAGTTGTAGTATTAAGCTGGTTAGAAGATTCGTTGGGCCTGGTCTCGCCGATCGAATGGTGTTGTTCGACATTAACCTGGATTGATGCGGAAGACAAATGTTGAAGTCTGCTCTTCCACTGAATTTAGCCGCGATTCTTTTGCAGTTTAGCCCGGATATTACTTTGCTGTTAGCGGTCGTGATTGTCGCCGTGATAGTCGTGGTTATAGTTATTGTCTTCCTTCTTCTAAGACGGCGAACACACCCGGGATCCGGTTTAGACGCTTCCCAACATCATGATCCAATGTTCTTGCATCCTACGCAGTCGTCTTCTGAAGGTTCACCCACATCCACTGTCTTAGAGATGTTGAGGACGGATCTCGATGATGCCTCCACAGCATATGCTTCCGGCCTACTTGATCGAGAGGAATTTGATAAGAGAGTCTCAGAAATTAGGACGACCTTGGATGACCTTAAACAGATCAGGGAGGTTGCACCACCTCCCGCATCACCTCCCGCATCACCTCCCGCATCACCTCCCGCATCACCTCCCGCATCACCTCCCGCATCACCTCCCGCATCACCTCCCGCATCACCTCCCGCACCGAAGAGCATGCAATGCAGCAAGTGTGGCGCTGAGATTCCTGTGGAATCGCGGTTCTGTGATAGATGTGGAGCTAAACAGCAGTAAACAAATCATCATCTGTCAGTTGGGATCGTCCCTTGGAGAAGGTTTAGGAACAAATAACAAATCAACGATTCTTTTGGCTTCATTTTCTTACTCACGATTGCGAGGTCGAAGCCGATGGTGCTGGCAGACCTTTCTGTTGATGTCTGCGGCGTCCATTTTAGAAACTCATCCATCCGTGCTTTCTTTAGTCACGCCCAAATTGACTGCCCTTATGCAGCGAACGAAGTGGAGGCTGCGTGGGGTGACGCGGTTATGAAGACACTACCTCTAGAGTACGCCAGAGTCTACCCGAGGTTGAGGTTAAAAACTCATTGGCTCAAAGACCAAGCAGAATAGCCCAAGATCGTTCTCAATAAGTGACATCGAGGAAACCTCGCACTTTATCCCACCGACTATGATTGAAAGCGGAAATGACCGCGTATACGCGGTCGTCGACCCCGCAAAAGCACTGGATGCGGAATCTGCAAACACTGGCTGCTTTTGCCACGCCATAGCGATCAAATTACGCAAAGCAGTTGTAGACTTCCAAGTGATGATACGACCTCTGCTAAAAGGCTCACGGAGAAAGATCTCTATCCTGGTCAGACTCAAGACCTAATCAGCGAAATATCGTGGCCAATAAGAATCGGGGCAACAGCTCATCTTTAGACTGTCAGGAGAATAAGTGGAATGCCCGAGAAAGGTGCCAACCGACGATAATCTTACTTCTTCTCTATTATAGTCTTCAGGAGTTCGCAGTATCCCTTAGCATCCATCAGAGCTACAAGCTCTTGATCTAGGTTTGAGGGCTTAATAATCGCGACCCAACCATCGCCGTATGGGCTATTATTCACATGCTCTGGATTATCAGGCAGGCTAGTATTCGCCTCTATGACTTCGCCTGAGACTGGGGAGAAGAAGTCTGAAACCGCCTTGACAGATTCCAGAGTTCCAGCAGCCTTCAACTGCTCAACATCAGATCCGGCTTTCGGGAGTTCGATGAATACAACCTCGTGCAGGGCCTTCTGTGCATAGTCGGTCACGCCGACTCTGCATTTATCATTTTCCACCTTGACCCATGTATGCTCTTTCGTGTAGCGCAGATCGTCAGGGACATCGTAGTCGTCAACCTTCAAGATGCTCAAACCTCATAACGATTGGGAGTAGTAATGATGTTTATCAGTATATATCAGTGATCAGAAGCTCTAGAGTCTAAGCTCTGCAGGAGTTATCTTTATCGACTCTATATCAAAACCAAGCTTGTTCTTGCATCCCGGACAGTAGCCACCGTGTTTATGGATAGTCTCAAGGGGGGACTCGAGTTCGAGACCGACATAGAGCTCGTGGCCACAGTTCTTACAGTAGATCTTCTGAGGCAAGAAGAGAGTAATCCCCTCACAAATGACATTGATGACGCTATTTCAACCTTGAGTCGAAAACCAATATATCCGGTAGGCTCAGCCTCTAAGAGCTTATAACTATGATTTGACACTCCAAGGGGGAAGATGGCCAGACTTGAGCAATAATGTTGGAGGCTTCAACTGGAAGTTCAAAAGGTTCCTGAATAATCTAGCCTTCAGATTCAGAGTGCTCCATTTTCCACGGGTCATGAGAGTGAAACCCTCGCTGACGATCATCACTGTGCTTTTGATGGCTTTTGCAATCTTTGTCCTAGCGGGGGGCGTTTACAGCGTAGTCGAGATCATGTCTGGACAGGCTTTGACGATGTTGCCGGTAGCTCGTGGGTGGACCTTCATTTATCCTGGAGACCTGAATATGCAGACCATAAATGAGGGCCTGATCTCTGGCATGCTCTATTTTTTTGGTGCTATAGGCTTTTACCTCGTACTAAGGAGCGTAAGAATGGCCTACCGCCCCCGCCAAGCATACCTTGCACTTCTGGTAGGCTTGATGCTAGTGCTGCTAGTTGTCTATTACTCCAACATCCTGCTCCAAAGTAAAGTGTCGGGCTAGTTTCACCACCAGTTCCTCTTGACCTTGAGACGATAAGCCACGAAGTTTGCTAGCAAATGTATTGGAGGAGTAAAGATCACAAGTATCATCACCGTGCCCAGACTTGCACGGTGGAGCGGATATGAGAGTAGTAAAGCCCCGAGGATAAAGTCGAGCTGATCAAGTACAGGAAAGGGCGCGCCGGGCTTCAGCTTCATCCTACGTTTTATGAAGGCCCCAAAGAGATCGCCTAGCAATGCTCCTACGGAGGCGAGGAACCCCAGTAGTAGAATCTCCCTTCCGATGAAGATTCCTTCAGTTAATGATGCCAATAAGCCGCAGAGGAGACCGAAACCGAAGCCTCTGAAGGTTTTGTTTACTCCGAAGATTCTTTCTCCGTCTATGAATCGCCAGCCGAAATCCATTGGTGGGCCACCTTTGAAGATTGTGGGGAGGCTGTTTGCGATGTATATGGGGATTGCTATGTAGATCGCGAAGAGAATGTCTGTCTCTGTAAGCAAGGGCTAAGCAACCTGTCCTAGGCTGGTTCGTATAGAAAGTCTACCAAACCTTTCTCAACCATCTCCAAGAGGCAATGTCGCTCAGCGGGATCGTCGGAGAGTGGCCTCTCAAGTCTGGCCTCTTTAATACTCCTCTTGGCGGTTAGCTTGAGCTTCAGGACGACTTTGGGCCAGTGGAAGAGTGTACGGCGTGCAACGGGTTCTATCTTCCATCCCAGCCCATCGACTGTCGATCGTACTTGACCTGTTATCACCGCGGTTAGGTGATGTCTTGCGGCCAGCTCAGCAAGATATGCCAGTTGCCTATTCAGTTCTCGGTTGAGATCAAAGGGCTTCCCGCCTTCAAGTGACGCCCTGTAAAGGGAGGTTACCGTATCGATCACTATCAGCCCAACTCTTTTTGTAATATAGTTCTCGAGGCTCTCCACTATTTGTGACTGTTCAAGAAAAGACTGAGGGAGGAATATGATTATGTCCTCACAAGCGTCAGCATTGTCCGCTCCGATGATTTGCAGGAGCCGATGGTGTGAAAGAGACTGATCTGAGTCCACATAGAGCGTCTTCAAACGTCTTCTTGAGGCTGAGACTGCGCATTGCATGGTCAGCGTTGTCTTACCTGTCTCGGCCTCGCCATACACCAAGCTGAGACAGCCTGTTGGGAAGCCCCCCCCAAGCAGCCGGTCGAGAGATGGGGTAAGGGTTGGGAGCATTTTCATCAGTCTTTCAGCTGCGCACTTCTTTGTCCGTTCGGACTAGAAATTGTTGAAGAGGGAACTCAATTATATGTTTTGATTGGATTGGGACTTGACCAAGCAGTTATTACAATGCCTCTGCAATTCTAGACGGATGATGCCTGGAGTGGAACGCGGCTGAAGTTTGTACTGCTCAGCGGGAAGACCTTGCTCATCTCAGGTCCAGCTTCACTTAGGCTTGAGAAAGGCTCCGCAGAAATATTCGGCGCTCCACTCCGGTTGAAACGAAGACTGATAATCAAGAGTGAACGCCAACTGCCTATCGAGATAGTAAACGATTCGATCCTTGAGGCTGAGGTCGGCGAGAGGGCTAGTTACTTGGAGGTTGATGGCTCCACCGTCCCTGACTCATGGTATTCGGCTGCTGAGGCGCTCCAGAAGCCGGAGGTGGGCAAAGCCGTCGTGATAGGATTCTACTGATACTGGCAAGAGTACCTTCTGTACATTCCTTGCCAATCATCAGCTTAGGTTGGGAAGAAGATTCGCTGTGATAGATGCTGACATCGGCCAGTCCGACCTCGGGCCGCCCGGAAGCCTAGGACTAAGCATTATCGATAAACCGTTGATCGAGTTGGAGGACTCAAGAGTTGATGCGATGATATTCATCGGCGAGACGAGTCCAAGCTCGGTTGTTGACAAAGTAATTCATGGAATCCTAAAACTCGAAAGTCGCATCCCCATGGGCACACCAACGGTCATCAACACTGACGGTTGGGTAGCAAATGATGAAGCCGTGGCCTTCAAAGTGATGATGATCAGGAAACTGAAGCCGGACTCGGTACTGGGACTTGCTGAGGGCGCTGAGTTGAAACAAATACTCGAGAAGACATCTGCCCCAGTGGTGAAGATTCAAGCCCCCAAGTTCATAAAAGTCAGAAGCCGAGAGGAACGTAAATGCCTCCGCGAATATGGGTACATGCGATATTTGAGGAAAGCCATCCACAGGAACTTCTCACTTGAGAAAATCAAGGGAGAGAGTCTGCTTACAGCAAGATGTGAGGGCGGAGAGATCTTGGGTTTCCTCGACGAAGAAGGATTTCTGATCGGAATCGGGATTTTGGAACATCTTAATCGAACGAGGAGAATGTTAAGAGCCTACACGAATGTGCCCCCAAGAGGGGTCGCGGAAATAGCGTGCGGAAGCGTAAGGCTCTCACATCAAGGATTGGAGTTGGGCTGGTCAGAAGAACGTACACCCCTCTCTCGGACACGTCGATTCTCCAAGAACTGAAGTATTGCCAATAGTCAAACCGCCTGCCGGGGCTCTTTATATGATCCTAGTGGAGATCTTTCCCAGTTTGGGCGAAATTTATTAGATAAGTTACTCCGAGCAGTCAGCAACAACTTATATCACCTAGTCTAGAATGATTTCCAGAGTCAACCTTGAAGATTCTTCTCTTAACCGACCGCGACATCAAACCTCTGCTCGAGGTGAGCGAAGTTCTTGAGGTTGTCGAGCAAGCTTTCCGGGAGAAGGGACTTGGCAGGGTCCAGATGCCGCCGAAGACATACCTCTACTATGAGAAGTATAACGGAGACCTAAGGGTCATGCCTTCTTACATGGAGTCTATGGACATATCAGCAGTCAAAGTAGTCAATGTCCACCCAGAAAACCGAAAGTTCAATTTGCCCACAGTAATGGCAGTCATCATCCTGATTGACCCCAAGACTGGGGCTCCTCAGGCGATAATGGACGGAACGAAATTGACAGCCGTAAGAACGGGCGCCGCCGCCGGCGTCGCAACAAAATACCTTGCAAACGAAGGCGCCTCTAGGCTCGGATTAGTTGGCGCAGGCGCTCAAGCGAGAACACAGTTGGCATTCATTAACCATATCAGGGAGCTGACTGAGGTCAAGGTATACGACATAGACGAAGAGACCAGAAATAAGTTTGTGGAGAGAGCTGGACGGGAATATCCTAACTTGAAGATCGAGAGTGCACAGAGTGTTGAGGAGGTTGCACAGGATCGAGATATAATATGCACAGTCACACCATCCAGGAAGCCCATTGTAATGAGCGAATGGATTGAGGAAGGTACCCACATTAATGCTATGGGTGCCGATGCACCTGGAAAAGAGGAGCTGGATCCAGCGATACTAAAGAGGTCTAAGGTCGTGATCGACGATTGGGACCAAGCTTGGCATAGCGGAGAGGTAAATGTTCCAGCAAGCAAAGGACTTATCGATAAAGAGGGCATCTACTGCGAACTGGGCGAGATCGTTGCCGGCAAGAAGAAGGGCAGAACTTCGCCAAAAGAGATAACCATATTCGACTCAACAGGTCTTGCCATACAAGATGCAGTCGTTGCAAAGCTGGTCTATAAGGAGGCTACTGAGAAGAGGGTTGGAATGACGATCGAATTATCGACGCTCTTCGGCGATTGTCCTAATCACACTTAAATAATCGAATTGCGTTTCAGTTTGGGTTTACCCCACATACGCATAGACAAGATAATGGATAACGCCTTCTGAAAAAAGAGGTTTGAGATGGCAATGAAGAAGACTAAGCAACCCTCCATCGCGGATAGGATGAATCGAACTGGAACAGAGACCGCGTTCGAAGTATTCGCCATGGCCAAGGAGATCGAGAAGACGGGGACACGAGTCACCCACTTCGAGATGGGAGAACCGGACTTCGATACGCCTGAACATATCAAAGAGGCTGCACGAAAGGCCCTGGCATCAGGCTACACACATTACACAGCAGCCCCGGGACTGCTTGAACTCAGACAAGCAATAGCAGAGTATGTCTCAAGCGACTTCGACGTTGACGTAAATCCTGAGAAGGAAGTCATGGTCATGCCAGGGGCGAAACCGGGACTCTTCACAGGTATCCTCGCAACTGTAGACCCCGGCGACGAGGTGATAATGCCCAACCCGGCCTTCCCGATATATGAGTCTGTTGTGAATCTTGTGAGGGCCAAGCCTGTGCCGATCCCTCTTAGAGAGCAGAATGATTTTCGACTCAGCCCGGCTGATGTCAGGAAGAAGGTGACGAAGAAGACCAAGCTGCTCATACTTAATTCTCCACACAACCCTTGCGGATCAAGTCTTTTGAAGAATGAGGTTGAGGAGCTTGCTGAGATAGCGAAGAAGCACAACCTCTGGATGATGTCCGACGAGATCTACTCCAAGATCATCTACGATGGCCAGCACCACAGCATGCTATCTGTTCCAGGGATGAAGGAGAGGACCATAATGGTCCATGGTTTCTCCAAGACGTATGCCATGACAGGTTGGCGCCTAGGCTACGCGGTAGGTGACGCTAAAGTCATATCTAATATGACTAAGCTACAGGTCAACATAGCATCATGCGCTGCGGCCTTCAGCCAAATGGCTGGGATTGAGGCATTGAGAGGCCCGCAAGACTCAGTAGGCCAGATGGTCAGAGAGTACCAGAGGAGAAGGGACGCGATAGTCCAAGCCCTCAACTCCATCAAAGGAATATCCTGTAGAACTCCGACAGGAGCCTTCTACGTCTTTCCAAACATCAAGAAGATTGGGATGAAGTCGAAGGAGCTGATGCTTCACCTCCTGAACAAGGCTCACGTCGCGGCTGTGCATGGAACAGCCTTCGGAAAGTACGGTGAAGGATACTTGAGATTTTCATACGCCACGAGTCTAGAGAACATAAAGGAAGGCATGGAAAGAGTCAAAGCTACCATCGAGGAACTCCCAGCCTAATATTGACACGGTCTGCGTCAAGCCAAAGAATAGACCCACCCCATATCTTCTGCTTTTTTACAGCAATCTATCATCAACCTTTAAATCTCCCCGGCGGTTGATGCCTCCAAGGGTTAGGGCAAGTGACTGATGCCTTCGTGGCGGTTGGCAGAGGCGCGCGCGCGTAAACCTGTAAAGGAAGATCTCACTCAACTCAATGAGGACAGAGACCATTAGCAGACAACTGGATGAACTAAACACCCCAGATGGCAGAGGTCAGACAAAGCTTGGTAGATATTGAGCGAGCGGTCAGGGAGATGAAAGAGAGGGTCGGATGATGACACGGACAACAGACATCTCAAGGGTCTACATCAAGTCTTCAAAGAAGAAAGTTGAGTATGCGACCATCGACTATGTTCTTGAGTCGCTATACCTGATGAAGGCAAGAGACGACCTCCCGGTATTCAAGCTCCTTGATTTGCTGGTTGACGGAAAGATAGACAGTGTATCATTCAGTAGAGACACCCCGCATTGTTACTTCTACGCAAGGATGCATAGTGATTATATCTCTATGATAATCAGAAGATTAGAGGAGGGCAAAGATATGGAGTTTCAAGTCCCACTCAAGACGCTCAAGATATCTTTGAAGGATTCCGACGAAGATATCTTAAGGCCCTAAAGCTCCAGACTGTGAGAATTCCCTAGCAAAATTTCGAGCAGTATCTTTGGCTGTCTGAGCCAGATGACTGCTTACATATCCCGACTCCACAGCGCCGTCAAGTCTATCAGAATCGATCACCTTAGGCAGCTCACCAACCCTTCTGACCACATCAATCTCAAGATTGACATACCGGATTATCTCAGGGCAGAACTCGATAGACGTGCAGATATTGTAAAGCTCACCCTTCGACATTCCACCACGTGAGTAGTATGAATGCCCAAGAATCGGCGACCCCTCCTCTGCCGGCGTCACTGCATAGTCTGTACTGGCCTTTGGAACGTCCAGTCCATCGCATCTTCCATCGCCGAAGATCTTTCTGCGCAACATCAGAGTTCTGCCCTCGAAACTCTGCACCTGGCCTTCGCTCAGTTCCAAGATCAAACCGTCAGGTTTGACATGCTGGATCCTCAGAGTACTGCCAACAGTGAGCTTATCATAGATTAGCCTCTCCTTGGCAAGATGAGACAACTCCTCTCTCCTCGCAGGCGGGACTCTAACAATAGTTCATACTCATCGACAAGATCATTTGTTTCTTAAAGAAGCTGGCTAAACACTGCTATGAAACCGTGAGGGACAACGGTTATGTAGCCTTTGATGCAGTCATACCTGCCTGAACCATACGAGGGCGACAGAATCATGGACTTGCCATTGATCGCTCACCAATACTTTCTTGAGGCCGGCTTTCAAGAAAAGAATCGATTCTGCATTCCATTGGCTAGAGAGGATAAACACAAGGGAGACTTAGAAGGCGGAAAGGGATGGGGTATTCATCAACCTGTTGAGAGATCTAATGATATATCTAAAAGACGAGGCTAACGCACTCAAGCCCCGTTAAGAGAACGAGCCCCAAAAATCCTCAAGATAGAACAATATCTCGAAAACAATCCGGATGGCGACTCCCACTGGATCTAGCTGTGCAGACTTTTGGCATTACGAAAAAATTCGGCGACTTCATAGCAGTCGATCATTTGAATCTTAAAATCAAGCATGAAGTGTTCGGACTCATAGGGCCTAACGGTGCCGGTAAGACAACTCTTCAACGTATGTTGGTAACTGTCATGTCGCCTACCGAGGGTACAGCTACCGTCGCGGGAGCTGATATTTTGCGGGAAGCAGACAAGGTGCGTGAGCGAATAGGAGTTGTCACACAGGCATCAACGTTGGACATTGAATTGTCGGCAATGCAAAACATGAATCTTTACGGGATGTATTACGGGATGCCTCGCAAACAACGCCAAGAGCGAATACCCGCACTCCTCAAAGTGGTAGGGTTAGCTGACCGAGCCAAGATCCCCGTAGCTGGTTATTCAGGTGGAATGAAACGACGCTTGGAAATAGTGAGAGCCCTCCTGCACGATCCTCAAATCCTATTCCTCGATGAACCTACCACAGGCTTGGATCCGCAAGCTCGTGCTGCCGTATTGGACTACATTAAGAGGATACATGAAGACCACGACATCACGCTCGTAATCACGACCCATTACCTAGACGAAGCGGAAAATCTTTGCGACAGACTCGCAATCATAGATTACGGTAAGATTGTTGCCTTAGGAACCCCAACGGAGCTTAAGCGAAAAGTTGCGGGCGGTGACATAGTTGAAGCCGACTTCTCAACCCTTCCAGATACCGCTCTCAAGGCTCTGGAGAATGCCAATTTCGTTCTGGAAATCAAAAGGCGAGACGGCGGCTTAACGATTCTAGTGAATAATGGTCCGGAAGCAGTTCCGAAGATAGTTGAACTCGTTGACTCAAATGGAGGAAAGCTCCGCACCATTACTCTTCGTGACCTTACACTGGATGATGTATTCCTGAACTTTACAGGTCGGAGTTTGCGGGAATGAAGGGCAGCGGCAGCTTAGCCATATGTCTACGTGATGTCCTCAAATTCTTGAGGCAACCAATGCTTATGATATCGACCATTGTTGGACCATTACTGACGCTGATCTTGCTCGGGAGCGCGTTTGGAGGAGCAATAACGCATGCACCAATCGCGGTGGTGCGTGAAAGTTATGGTCCATATTCATCAAATTTCGTTGAATACTTACGGAATGAGCAGAGCTGTGAACTCGGTGGAGTAAATTGTCAGAATTCGTTCAAACTAATAGACGTTCCCGATCTGGATACGGCGCAGCAAATGCTACACGAAGGCCTAGTTAAGGCGATCGTCCATATTCCCTTGGGATTTGATGATTCATTAACTAAAAACTCAAAAGTCTTCGTAACAGTAACGTTGGATAATACTGATCCCTTAAGTACGGCCGCTATTGGATCCGAAGTTGCGCAGGCAGGCCAGCAGCTATCACCCCTAATCCAGACATCAGTCCCAGACAGCCCGACTATGACTGTCGATTTGGGGTTCGCATATAGATATGTCAGGTACATTGATTTTATGGCACCGGGAACATTTGTTCAGTCGATCATGTTCGTCTCAATCATCGCGGGCGGTGTACAACTCGTAGTCGATAAAGAGAGGGGAATAATCGAGGGATACTTAGTTACGCCTTTGAAGAAATATGAAATTGTCATCGGCGTTCTACTTTCAGGCGTCATCAAAGCCCTCTTCTCAGCGGTAGCATTGTTCGTATTAGCCGTCGTACTGACCGGCATTCGCCCCACGAACATATTCCCAAACCCAAACCTGTCAGGAATAGTACTCACAATGTTCACCCTATTTCTGACATCACTGGGCCTCATCGCGATGATGACTGCATACGCTGTTAGATCTACGGCTGCCGATCTGTATAGGGTTACATGTTTTCCAATCAATTTGACTCTATATTACACGAGCGGCGCGTTATATCCGCTGGATGGAATGCCGACGTGGATGAAGGCAATCTCGGTAATCAACCCGGAAACCTACGCTATCCATGCCCTACGGCTGTTAATGTACAAGCGGGCTGAGTTTCAAGCGGTTGCAGGTGATTTCATTTTCCTAGCAGTCTTCACTGGGTTGATGGTGGCATTGGCCGTAATCGCGTTTCGGCGCACATTGTAATCTACTTGCAAAAATTCAACCCTCTGAAGCGCGAGCGCACTTAGAGTAAACTATTTTTTTGTGCGTGCCTTATCGGGTGAGCGCAAGTCATCATTGCATAGGGCTTCTTTCCTGCCAAGCTAAGTAATTCTCGTAGAACTTCCTCAATTCCACGGTCCATACAGTCACCTAAGAAAGGACAATGTACCAGAGAACTTGGGATAACGAAGGATAATGTCATTTGTGCAGACGGATAATGGGGGATAGCCCAGGGAATAGTACTACTTGAGTAGTCTTGACATGTACTATTCCAATTACCTATGTTGAATACTAGAGTAGTACAAAGTAGGGGGAGGATAGTAGTACGGAGAATATCATTCTCCCCGACTATCCCCATATCCCTAACCCATTAGCCCTTGTACTAGCCTAGACACTCCCATATTGACCCCAGAAAACAGCTACTATGTAATATCCCTCTCACCAAAGGATACACTCACCACCACCATAATGATGACTGCTCGCTACGCTTGCAGAGGTAACGGTGTAATTTGCATCTAAACGGTAAGTGCTAATAGTGGAAAGGAAAACCAAGGTAGAAAAAAGAGGTAAAGAAGTAAACGAGTAAACAAGCATAGGCTACAGACACCAGATAAGAAGTAAAGGTGTAAATTTCTAATAGAAAAATTACCTATTTTCTGCATAATAGAAGAAGAAATAATATTATTCGTAAAAAAGAAGTAAGTCTAATAGAAGTTTGTAAACGATACCTGCAGGCTTTAAACAGTATATAAAACAGCGAACTATAGTATGCAAGACCTGCATACTACATATGAGAGCGCGTGTTGTTGCCCAATCTTAGTGCGCCCTACGTAGAATCGTCTGTGATGGTGGTGCGAGGTAAGGCAGGTAGGAGTGCGCTCGCCTTCTATTCTATCCTTCAAGCGCATGCGTGTCAATGTCAAACATGACTGCAGTGTAGGAACTGGTCACTTCTCTTATTCCATTTATGCCTGCGACAAACAGCATGATCATCACAAATAATAGCAGAAACAAAAAAACTAATGTCAGCTTTACCGTGGTTAGCATTTCGATAAGCAAGAGGAAAGGCGCTATTATAGACGCGAATATGGCTATGAACATGTACTTCAAAGCGTCCTTCAACAGTTTACCGCGCCTGACAAGTATTTTCATCTGTTCATCTATGTCAGACAAGCGGTTCTGATCCCAGGTCTTCTCGATCTCCGAACGACTCAAGATCTTGCTCTTGACGATATTGCGTCGTTCATGGGTTAGTGTTCTCATTCTGTCAACGATTCTTCCGTATCTGGTCTGCAATACCAGAAGGAACAGGCCGACACCGTTGATCAGCAAAACCGGCACTAGGACTGTTTGAAAAAGCTCTACAGAACGAGACTCAACGCCGCTCATCTTCGATACTCCAAAGTCTTTCTTAGCTTAGGTGTGAGTAGGCAATTATTAGGGATTGCTCAATTGAATCACATCGATCCTCTAGCATGTTCATTATCTATACGATTTGGCGCGAGATCGCTCCAGTTTTTTCTCGCAGTGAGCGAAGCGAGCCATTCTATCTTGGTGGTGGTGCTCACCAGCTATGGTTGACTCCGTTCAGACTAACGTTCAAACGTTCACTGCTTTGTTCAAATGTTCACAGTTCTGTTCAAATGTTCAAAAGCAGTAGTTGCTACAGAACCAGTTAAAATATGCTATTACTATTGGGCAGTATTGAAGATTTAGTAGTCAATACTCCAAAAACAGTGCCTGTTTTAGTCCCTATCTGAATGAACATTTGAACAAGGTATGTGTGCCCTAGCTGATCAGAGCACCATAATTTGAACCACCGGAGGAGGTTATTTGTGTGTGGGTCAGGTGGTGCGAGCGGACAAATTTGAACTGATTCTTTTTGATGTGTGTATCCGTTGGTGCATCCGCTTGAAACCGGACTGTCTTCAAGATGAAGACGGTTTTGAAGAAGAAGCAGGGGGTTCTGCTTTCCTCCACGTGTAACAGAGAATCCCTCCAACCAAGGTTAGAATGCCCGCTAACCAGTGAGTGCTCACCACCATTATGGTGCCGACTACGATGGCGATTAATCCCCCATTTTGCACTTTCCCATTCTTGACGCGAGTGTAAGCGTAGATCGCGATTATTCCCAGTACAATGGTTACTATCGCACCAATAAACATAAAACCGTAACCCCATCTGGCCATACCGACAACAGCCGGAGCACTTTGACCTGGTCTCTGCAAGACCATCGGCCTCGCAATACGTGGCCGTAACGCTCTTCCTACAAACATGAAAACCGCACGCATTGCTGAGACAACAATTGCCAAGATTCCGCCCACCAATATCAAGATGCTGCCAATGTGCGGATAACTCGATTCAGTTTCTGCCAATTCACTCATCACTAGATAATTTATGGAACAGCTTCACTATAAGAAGAATGCGGGCCAATGTTCTTCATGAGTTATCCCTTAACAGTGGACAGCCCATCGAACGCATGTCTACAACATTCCGCGAGCGCGTGACCACTGCTAAACCGGCAAGAAATCCGCGTCGTGATACCTTTTCAGACATCTTTCCAATTCTCCTCGCTGATCCCACTCCAAGGAAGTAACCAGAACAAATGAGAGATCGCTCGGGCAGCCGCTGACTCAGCGCCCCCCTTTGCAATATAACGACTAACCAGCTAATAATTATTGGTTAGTTGCAAGAGTAGCACACTACATTAGGGTAAATCGATTCCTAGTACTCACTCTTCGACATTAGCCAATAGATGTTTCCGTAAGGATCTTTGAACTTAGCCATAGTTCCCCCTTCTTTCTTAGAAGGTTCTTGTGTGAATTCAACACCTTTCTTCTTCAATTCACGATATGTTGCATCGAGATCATCGGCCAAGAACAATATTCCTGTGTTTCCAGGTTCAAGAGTATCAACCTCACATAGATGAATCTCTGAGGGCCATCCTCTTGGAGCGACGGTTACCCAGTGGCCGTCGCTCTCTCGAATCTCAAAGTCCAGTTTGTCCCTATACCATTTGCTCGCTTCTTTTGTATCCGATACCACAACAGGGACACTCCGGATCTCCTCAATCACAGTTTTGACCTCAGCAAGGATTGGTTCACTAGGACAAATAGGCATATCGACAGTTGTCTGGAGGGCGAAACGTATCTAGCACGCATCTATATTCCTTTCACCCATTGTACCCAGTGCTTGAGACCTATAGCATGAGCTATGGTTTTTGTAGAAGCCATACTTCTTTAGAGGTTGCACGCAATTCGGAGTCTCCAGTGATTGATGATGAACCCTCGGGATCTCGCGCAGAATATGCCTGCTACAAATATGCTGTACATGGACGATCCATATCTGAAATCAAGTTCCTGTAATGTATTAAGGGTGGAACAGGATGATCGAAAGACTGCATATGTATTAGTGGATCAATCGATATTTCATCCAAAATCTGGCGGGCAGCCTTCGGATAAAGGAAGAATTCTCGGTGAAGTATTCATCTTTGAAGTAACCAAGGTCATGCTAATTGAAGGAATTATAGTTCACTTTGGCAAAGTTGTTTGGAGTGAGCCACAAACCGGTTCTGCCCGACTTGAGATAGACTGGGATTTCAGATACAGATGCATGAGGAAACATACCGCGGCCCATCTTCTGGACAACTGTTTTTCTGTAATCTTGAAAGAACGCATGGAGACAACTGATTCTTGGGTTGGAGACGATAGCTACGTAGGATACCGTGGATCCTGTCCGGCAATCGAACAACTTAGAGCTCTCGAAGAGATGGCGAATAAGCTGATCGCAGAAGGGGCAGAGGTTACATCACAAACGATAGAAAGGAAGGAGCTGCTTTCCTCCTTGAACGCTTCGAGTCTTGTTCGCCTGCCCAAGAACGTACGTCTAAGGATTGTAAGAATAGGCGGGTTTCAAGGAATCCCCTGTGGAGGAACTCACGTGAAGAACCTACGAGAGATCGGCCAATTCAGGCTAAAATCTCCCCAGATCCTTAACGAAGGATTTAGACTTAACTTTGACATACCCCCTTGAAATCAATAAGGGCGAGAATCTATTATAGACAAAAAATAATTCATTAACATTGAGTGTTTCATCGATCCACACGCATATGTTGTCCAGTTATTGGAATGGGTTTCAGCTCACCACGGGTATAGGCTTCATCCCGTCCAGTACATATGTACTTGTTGGCAGACTCATTGACTGGTTATCGTATCCCATCGGCAGGGTCTTGAGCTTCCCATTGTAGCAGTTGAATCCTGTGCCTGTTATCGGGCATTTGTCTCCGATCCATGTAGAGTATGGTATCCAGTACAGTGAGCCGGCGTTGATGTTGCCTACGACGTAGGGTTGGTTTACTAGAGGTTGACGGAGGACCGAACTTGGATCTTCAAGTATATAATTGAGGCTGAGCATGACAGAGGGGTAGTTATCAGGATTCATTTACAAGTTGATGTTGCTGCTCGTGAATCCATAACCAAGATAGATAGACCAGTCTGTAAAGTGATACTTCTGGCTGTTGAAGATGAAGGTGCCTTACCAGTCATCGAGTATAGAATGATTGCTTTGAGAATTCTCTAGAAGGTAGCTCAATGGTGGAATTTTAGACGGGCGCCCCCACGAGAGAATCTCACTCTGAACGACAATAAACCGTCTACCCATCTATCTCACATTGCGTAACTATGAAAAAAAAGTTGCGCTGCCATCCCGCTTGGATGGCAGACTCAAGTTTACTCCGCTTTTTCAGCTATTGCGAATCGGTCGCGAACCTGAGTAACTTGGATCTTGACGTGATCGCCGGGGTTCGTGTTAGGTACAAAGACCACGAATCCTTCGACACGTGCCAGACCATCACCGCGTCGACTTAGTTCCTTAATGTCGACCTCGTATGTCTTGCCCTCCTCTACTGGGGCGTCTTTCATTTGAGAATACATGTAGTTTTTCACCTCTTGTGTTTTCGCCAGTTGAAACAAGAAGAATGTACGCGCGACGTTTTCGTAAAAAAACGGCTCTCGACTCTCGTTCTCGTCAAACTAACTTGCTACCTCCTTACGCTCCGTCCTATATAAAGCAGTCCTCGCTAAAGGAAAGTCATTGGATGCTGGAGAAGTTTGCATTTTCCTAGACTGGGTTGAATTATCTGTGAAGTTCAGCCTACGTGCGCGAGGAATAGTGCGCGTCCTGGAGTGTTATCACTTGTTCCTCAGCCTTCTTTGGACAGCCTCGCTTTCGAGTTCCCTGATGGTGTCGGAGGCAATCCAGCGGGCAGCCTTTGAATCAATTCGTTGAATTTCCTTGGCAGCCCTTACTGCTGCCGTGTTCAGGTTCTGATTCCTTTTCCCAATATTCCTGAGTGCCCAGTTGACAGCCTTCTTCACGAAATTCCGGTCGTCTGTGGCTCCACGTTTAATCACCGGAAATAACCTGATGAATTTCTCGTCTTCTGCGTCCTTATCGTGCCATGCCAAGCAGGCTATTAGTGCGAAAGCTGCCCTCTTTACGAACTCCTCTTCCCGATTAGACCAGTCGAAGATTTTCCTCCAAGCCAAGGGAGTCTTCTCGAAGAGGCTTGCGCACACCTGATCGCAGACGTCCCAAGAGTCGATGTCTTTGACCCAGTCCTCCATCTGAGTCTCCGATAACTTCTCAGGCTCATCGATCATCGTTGCTACGATCTTTGCCTCAGGTATACCCGTCTTCCATAATTCGATTGCGAGTTTGTGATCCTTTCCCGATTCTTTCGCTATCTTTCGCATGTCGGGGACCGATACTCCCAGTCTTCGCTTGGTTACTATTCCGTATCGGGCCATTCCTTCCAGCTGATCAGGCTTTGCTTTGGTCCTTAGTTTCTTCAGGACACCCTCAACGGAACTCATTCTTAGTCTCCGTTGTCTTCTCTTGGGAGAAATCAAATATCTTCTTAAAACTGGTCTAATTATGAATGACTCAACAGTATTTCTTTCAGCATCGATGTATTTGTGAAGACATTGACGTTCTTCATCTTGGAGAGTAGTCTACTATTCTCAAGATCTATTTCCCTCATTGTCAGCTCCAGTTTGGATCCGTTGGGCAATATTGTGGTTTGACCGCCTTCCTCATGGTCTACTGGGAATATGTAGATGGGGACGGCTGCTTTAGCTGCTTGAGCTACGGAATTAGTGATCAAGGTATCGGCGATGCCGTTCACTATCTTTGCCACAGTGTTCGCTGTTGCAGGACATACCAGAAAGAGGCTGAATTTGCGCAACTGTAATGCTCCGGGGAGATAATAGTAGGGTTTGGTTGTGTTGGAGTCAACCTCATAGAATATTTTTCCTGAAATTGCTCCCAGATCTTTGCTTAGACCATACCATCCGATGACCTGTTGTGCAGCTTTGGATAAGAAAATGTATATCTTGATTCTCTGATTTTGTTGAACTATTCCCCTAATTTCATTTATTATTTGAGGCATGCAGTCTCCTGATCCTGTGATGCCCCACGCAATCTTAAAGTCCAAAACTAATCACAGGAAAAGATGGAGCGCACGCTATAAAAGATGAGTTCTGGTGAAGTCGATTCTGCTATCATGCAGTGGATTTTAGGCCACTTGTTTGTACATGCTCTTTGGGGAACCGCAGACTGGACATACTTCAGGTGCTTCTCCTTCGACTGTATATCCGCAGGTCTGGCAGACGAAATACTCATTCTTGTCTAGGTCTTTTCCCTTTCCTAGGGCTTCAATAGCCCTCTGATAGAATTGGGCGTGTTTCTTCTCCGTCTCGTTAGCATAGTGGAAGGTTTGACGAGCATCTTTCCTGTCCTCGGCCTCAGCAATCTTAATGAATTCAGGGTACATTCTCATGTGCTCGTAGACCTCGCCTTCTTTGGCAACCTTCGCATTATCGAGGGTTGAACCGATGCCCTTCATGACTCTTAAATGATTCAAGGCATGGACGGTCTCTGCTTCGGCTGCAGCTCTGAAGAATTTCGCGATTTGGGTATAACCCTCCTGTTCGGCTTTCCTAGAGAAGGCGGTATACTTCCTGTTTGCCTGGGACTCCCCAGCAAAGGCCTCCTTCAAATTGTCGTCGCTCTTCATGCTGGATACCTTCTTTCTTTAGAGGTGCCTTGAAAAACAGAGAGGAAATATAAGCTTTCAGTGAACATCAGAATAGGTATATTAAAGAGTACTGAGGCTTACTGACGAAATTCTTCCAGCGGAAGAGTTCAGACTCAAAATGTGCTGACCAAATCTGCATTTAGTAGATCGATAATGAGCCAAAAGAATCGAAGAGGCCATCTCCAGAATGATCAAAGAGGAAGAGACTACCATAAGCACTCTAAGCAAGACCATCATTAATATTCAGAACAACGTTGTGAGATTACTGTTGCAGACCATGGTTATTGACTTGAACATAGGCTAACATTCCACGTCGCGTCGAGACCGGCCTCCTTTGCATCTTCTGCAGATAGCGAAGGGCGCCGATATCACCAGCGCTAAGGAATTGGAACGACTCTCTATTGAGAGATAGTATGGATATTTCTGACGACCAAAACGAGCCAGTTTTCGTCTATGAAAGTTGATAGGCTCAGGTCTGGAACACGTAACAGACGATTCTGTTCAGCCTTCGGAAGAAACGTATGCAACGTGTGGGATAGGCCTTTTTGAAAAAAGGGAAATGGGGGATGTCTAAGATTTCTCTATGTCTTTCTTCGTCCTTAGGTAGTCTTGTCTGGTTATCTCGCCTTTGGTGTATCTGAGGTTTAGAGTGTCCATTGTGACGCTCTTCTCTTCTTTCTTAGGTTGCAAAGCGGTCTTTCTAGCTGCCACAGCGGCTACGAAAATCAGGAGTATGATCATGACTCCAGCTAGGATGAGGTAGGCTGTGGTGTAGTCCGGCTTCCACATCGCTGTTACTATTATAGGGTTGTCCATGGTAACTTTTGCTGTTGGACTGTTAGGGGATCCGGTTACTCCACTCCAGCTGTTAAAGACATATTTTGCACCGAGGGAGCCCCAGAATCCTGTCATAGGCACTTCTGGAAGTACGGAGACTGTGGCCTGGTCGCCTTGGTTGTACCATCCTGAGCCCTGGGGGCTACCTAGGTCAGATTTCACGTCCAGATAGTATTGGGTTTGGTAGTTTGCTGTGGCTGTATGCAGATCATCCATTGTTAGGGTGATCGTGCTTGCACTCATCTCTGTACCGTCGACGTTCCAAGACTTGAAGACGTCCCTCTCCACGTTTGACTTGTCAACCGTGTCTGGGGTGCTTAATGTTACAACTGAATCATTAGACTTCCAGCCTGCCTGGCTGACCGATTGGCCTTGAGCATTGGTAACAGTCAACTTATACTCTGGAAGGTAGGAGAATGCGTGAGAAACCTGCGTTTGGTTCATGTAAGATGATGAGGGGTAATAGTACGGATAGTAGTAGTCGTAGGGATAGTAGTAGAGACCAGGATAGTAATATGAATACCCGTTGTAGTTGTGGTGATGTGTTCCGCTGTATGTTCCACTATGTGTATGGCTATGTGTTCCGCTGTATGTTCCGCTGTATGTTCCGCTGTATGTTCCACTATGTGTATGGCTATGTGTTCCGCTGTATGTTCCGCTATGTGTACCGTTATACGCTACATATTCCACTTGCAGCTGCGCTTCGTAGCCTGAGATTGAGCTTGTAGTAGCTCTAGGCTGAAGTTCTGGTCTGCCTGCAATTTCTACCTGCGTAATACGATCAGTACGACCGCTACTTGCATTGCTGTCGTCGAAGCTGTAGGAGGCAGCCGGGGAATAGTACGAATAATACGGAGAGTAGTAATCATAGTATGGATAATAGTACGAGTTGTAGGAAGAGTAAGTACTTGTGGATTTCTGCAGTGTCCATGAGTCATTGCTGCAGGAGTACCTTACCCCACTCGCTCCCGAAACGTAATTATCAACTTGAAATGTATGGGCGTCGGTGCTATTCACTTGAAATTGCTTCGATGATCCTCCAGCTATCGTTCCTTGATCGTTTCCGTCGATCTTCACATTCGCAGAGTATTCTGAAGGGAGACCTGAGACGGATATTGTAACTGTGTACTTACCGTAGCTTCCGTATCCTGAATATGGGGAATAGTAGTAATATGGTGTGTACAAACTAGTGTAGGGCTGGGCTCTGACCGGTTGGATTGGACTTAACTCGAAAATCGTAGACAAAGAAAAGATGCATAGGCATATAAGAATTAAGGCATTTAGCCTCAAGTTGTTCACCGAGGAAAAAAGGTTGTTAGAGGCGATTTAAACTTAACGGAACTTTGTACTACCAACAAGTACGTCGTAGCTTCTTAAATTCTTATGTAACTTGCTTCTTATGGCGGTTGTGATTGCAGGCGTTCGTCCGATGACAGATGCCGTAGGTTTTCTGCTTATGCCTGTTCACGATCTTTCTAACCGTTCTTGGATTAATTTCTATAATGACTGCCTATGTGGTGAGATCGCCCACACCTGAAGTTTATTAATTCACTGCATTCCCAATCAACCTGATATTCTACTTTACAAGCGGCGCGGTCTTTCCGATTGATGGATTTCCTAACTGGATGAAGAGTATCGCGGTTGTAAACCCCGCAGCCTATGCTGTAGACGCTTTACGCTCGCTTATGTACAAATGTACAAAGGAGCGAGTCTTCCAGCGGTTGTGGGAGACTTTGCATACTTACCACTCTTCACTTCGATCATGGTCGGCATAGCAACCTTGGCATTCAAACGGGCTCTCTAATTCCTGCCAAAACTCCCTGCGTTAGCATCGTCTTCACTTATCTTCCCAACGAGACCGTGCATATGCCGCCGGAAAAGAGAAAAGATATTAGAATCATCCGTGTGCTAGATTGCAAAGTTTGTTATATACAAATGAAGGAAATCTGTCTTGGTGTGGTTGAATTGAAAGAGCGCCCCTTACTACTAATTGTTTTGGCATTTCTCATGTCAATAATCTCCATGCCATCTATTACTCCATCCGTTCGTGCCATTGGCGTCGCAAATGTTGTGGTCGTCCAAGTATTCTGGGGCACCAATCCACTCAACCCTTCAAATGCGCGTCCGGGTGACGTAAATGTCCCTCTTTCAGTCGTGTTATCGAACGTTGGTGATGATGTTGCAAGGAATGTGAGTGCAACGTTGTTCCTAGGACCACCTCTTGAGTACAATTACGAACTCAACGGCACGCCTTATTCTGGAACGTCTGTTTCAAAAGTCGCAGGCGACATGCAGCCTGGCTATAGTTTCACGTTAACCTTCACTACGAGTGTTGATGCATTAGCGAAAGAGGGAATCTACCGTTATAACTTACAAATAGCATACAAATCTGCAAGGGAGCTTCAATCCATCACTACAACCAATACCGTAGACGTTCCCATCTGGAGAGGCGAGCTACATGTTCAGAGTGTCCTGACTCTTCCTACGAAGGTATATCCAGATAGCAAACAAGTTCAGGTTAAAGTGTGGATCGCTAATTCAGGACAAGGTGCAGCTAAAGATGTTGAACTCAGAATAGAATTAAGCCCACCATTCACTGTAGCTTCCAGTGGTTCAGACACGTACTTTGTAGGGAATCTCCCAGCAGGGCAGGTTGCGGAGGCAGATTTCGTTGTTGATGTTGCCAAAAATGCGACTTACAGTAACTACTTCGCAACTTTGGACATTGTTAAAGATGAAAAAACAACATCTATCGGAGAGGTCCCACTCTACGTCTTTGAGAAAGACAAATTTGAGATATTAAGCATTACACCGATGAGCCTCTCGGTAGGCGATTCTGGAGATGTCATCCGAGTTGAATTGAAGAATACCGGCTCCGTCGAGGCCGATTCGGTTAGAGTGGAGCTGCAGGTTGGCAATTTCTTCTCTGGCACTTTAACTGATTTTCTTGGGACTATGCTTGCTGGCGAGGTGAAGGCAGCATTCTTCACAGTTGATGTTGACTCCAAGGCACAACCAAGACAGTACAGCATTGATCTACGGCTGGACTGGACCCAAGATAACAATGACCTATACGATACATTAACAGTTACACTTAATGTACAAGCGGCATCCCTAACGGTAGCAATAGCTGTTCTTGCGGTAGTTGTTGTAGTTGGCGCTGGTGGATATACTTTGATTAGAAGGCGCAGGATGAAAACGGCGCAATCTAACAGCAGAGTAGTTGAGTATGCAGGTACCACATGATTTGGGGCAAGTAATGCTTGATCCCTCGATGGCCCGCAGTAATATTATTGGTGGCACTGGTAACTCATCTGCCCGCTCCGATCTATGCGCACACAACTCTAGGAGAGCCCAACGGTCAGCCACCATATTTTCGATCAAACGATAACGAGCTGAACCCTACCAACACCTTTGGTACAGCTCACGTTCCTGGCCCTCTAGGATATGTCTGGCCTGGCGGCGGCTCTAACTTCTATACTGGCGTGGCAGGATTTCCAGGATACCAATCGCCTTTTGAGAATTATGAGGAACCCCTTCAGGCTGCAGGTTCCTCATATTCCCCAGAGGGTGCAATACTGACTTCCTCGCCGACACATGATAACGTGGGCGATTTGATTTTCGCAATTAACTTTTCTCAAGCCAACGCCTTCATAACGCCTACCAATCCATCGCCGACTTTCCGATACAACAATATTTCGCTGTATATTCCAGCCCCATTCCAAGATAAGAGCGGCGAACTTGTACAGGATGGTTTTGAACCGGCTGGCGGAATAAACTGGACCTTAGGCGATGCCTCAAACATCCTTACAACCTTGACGGCCGATTACGGCAGTATCCTCGTGACCAAAGCAGACATGAATGATCCATTCGGTCCGGGATGGTGGATCGTAAGGATCACTCCCTCAGGAAATGGAATGGTATTTACACCACAGAGGAAATGGCAGGAATGGTACTACATTCGCATAAACCAACTTAGAGCACCGGAAGTAGCAGGTAGATACTTCTTCAAGATATTTCTGGGAGACCATTATCCTGTCAAGAGTCAAAGTGCTCCGTTGATCAATAGCACTATGCCGGCTGAGAACTGGCCTGTTCTCCTTGTCAAGGGGGAACTGGACCCCGCTATTATTTATGGAACTGTTAGATATGGGGAAGAATCGAATTTAGAGCTTTACGGCAAGCCGATTGATCTTCCAGGAAGGGTTAGAGCAATCGGCGTCGCCTCTGATCCTGTTACAGGTGTTCCAACGGGAAGGGTTGTGGAGGCCAGGGGATACTTCAATGCCTCCGCAAAAGGACATTTCGAAATAGAGGGTGTGGCTCCGGGTATCTACAGCATCTATGCAAGCGCAGCAGGTCTGCCCGAACTGATAACAACTGAGAAGGTGATAGTCTACAGAGGACAGTCTCTCGGCCTTGATCTCTATCTTGTGCCAGGACCAGAGATACTGGGCGAGATTGACTCAAAGAGTTGCTTAGGTATTACACCCTGGAAAGGCGATCTCCCCATCAGCGTAGTCATATACGATAGCGACAGTTATGTCGAGGATAATGTCGTCAGTTACTCGCCACTCAATCTCACACATGCTCCTTACACATCATATGTTACGGGAAACACCATATTCAGCTCCGGCATATTGCTCCCCCCGAACTCTCCGAAGCTCGTCGCCTTCCCCTGGGAGGGCCCGATCAGCTATTACCCCTCTACTGCCCTTCCGCCCTTCAAGGATCCCTTCGGACTCTACAACGGAGTCGGTCCTGCCCAGACTTGGTGGGTCAGCCCCACCGGAAGCTTCGACCCTGTAACCGGCCTAGGATCCGGCAAATCTTCATTTCGCTTCCAGTTTGGCTTTCAACGCTATTTCGGCGCGCCTTACAGGTTCAGCGGTATGGTTCCTCAAGTATTTGCCACATGGATCGACGGTCTAGGACCCGGCACTTACTTCGTTCGCGCATATGTGAACGGTTATATTCAGACAGACATTTCAGGTTCGAACTTCAAAGATTACTACTTCACGTTAACCCAAGGGCAGACTCTAGGTGTCGCCTTCCAGATGGATCTGTGGCTTTCAGGAAGCCTAAACCTCACAGTCCATTTTCATGATGCGATTGGAGGTATGCAGGAGAAACCAATTGGGGGACCTGATCCTGGAAGATTCCTCGTGGTTGAGGCTCTAGATTCTCAAGGGGTATTGTCAGCCTTCAATTTCACTTTTGTATCAGCCCTCTCCGCCTCTGCGAGCTTGACCCTTAACGGGCTTGGCATGGCAGGGGTCATACCACCCCCAGATCCTAGGGCTGGAATCAAGTATTCTCTCTTCCGCTATCGTGGATTACGAGATTATGGAATGTATCCAAGCTCATACTCGCTTTACATGTACATGCGAGGTTACATCCAAGCATTAGCTCCAGGTAATGAATTGATTGATCTCGACAGAGCTGTCGGCTTCTCGATCTCGATGTGCAGCAACTCATCGGTCAGTGCGCACATGTTCAGAGGCGGGGGAATAAACACCACAGTCTACTCCATCAACTGGGAGAACCCTCCTATTCGACGCCTATGGAGTTATAACGGAACAACAGCATCAGTTCTGGTATACGACGTAGCCTCAGACTCTTTCGTTGATTCTATTAGCTTTTGGGACTCCATCAGACATGTATGGACCCTGCCCACGACAGAATCGGCTTTCTCAGTTATACCTTGGCCGAATTGGAGAATCGTATTCGGTCCATCAGCAAGCATGCTAATCACGAACGGCTCGACTATCCTAGAAAGCTATGGTCCAGATCTTCCGTCATTACCGTCATTCCCCTCTCAACAGTATTTCTCCACCAATGTCTTCTTTCAAGCTGAAAAAATAGGATTCTTGTATCAACCCACATTTTACAGGACTCCGAACCTTAGATCTGCCGTTGCCATCTATCCTGGTCGATACGCAATCACTGGATGGACTTATGGCTACGTCCAAGAGGGCGTCACCACTCTGGGTGACCTCGGTAAAATCATTGTCGACGTAAGTATGGGTCAGATCGCAGATGCACCCATCCGACTAATCAAAGGTGTAGAATTCAATTTCGCGATAGACTTCGAAAAAGAAGACCTCCCAACCACCCTACCTTACAACATGACCATGCGTATAAGCGTCTACGACGACAGAGACGCCTTGGTAGCTGCGGCCACGACATCACTTGATATAGGGGCCGTCCAACCCTCCTCGGATCTTGGATTCTTTACTGACGGAAAAAAAGTGATTAATGCCAGCGGTTCAGTAGCCATACCGGCGGGAACCCAGCAGGTTGAATATAAGGGTCTGGCGGGTCTCCTGAGATATATAGATCCAACTGCGGAAGCGCAAGCACGATTTCTGCTTACCCTCTACTCAGCTGACAGCGGAATTTGGGGTAGTTCCCCTACTCCGCTAGCAGGAATGTATTCTGGAGGATGGTACGTGACGGTGGAGATGGCTAACTGGTATAGGCCTACAGAATTCTATCCTCCTCCATTTGCTATGCTTCAAGGTGAGTTGCAAACATGGAACATGACAACTATCCTCCCGTATAATCACCCTGGTCCATTCGAGCTGAGAGAGACGATTAGACTCCCCCCCGCAAGCTTGGGAGGGGGCTCATCAGCCATATTCTCACTTCATATGAGAGGACAAGTTCATGGAACGGTCGCATTCTACAATATCCGAAGGGATCTGAGAAGTGTAAGCTGGGCCTCCGTAACCTATCAAGACAATTACACCCACATCAGTTACACTTGGGACGGTCTGTATGAAACATATCTGCCTCATGGAGTCTATAGTATCATAGTTGACCACCCTGGTCTAACCTCACAAAGCTCCACTATCATGGTTCCCGACGGAGGACTTGCCACATACAACTTCTACCTAGTCCAAAGTGGAATTCCAATTCCTGAATTCAACATCACACAATTCCCCTTCTTAACAATCATAGGAATCGGGGTTGCCTACACGTTAACAATGGTAATGAATAAAAGAAGAAAAAGAGAATAATTCAACTGGAAGGTGACGAGCCCGTGAAGTTGACAAGCAGCGACTTTCAGCACAACAGTACGATCCCCTCCAAATTCACTTGCGATGGCGCTGACATCTCTCCTAGACTATCGTGGGAAGATTCACCTAGTGGCACCAAGAGTTACGCCCTAACCGTGGTTGATCCTGATGCTCCCGGAGGAGACTTCGTTCATTGGCTTATCTGTGACATTCCTAAGGACACGAAAGGCATCGATCAAGGCAAAATGCCCAAGGACGCCCAGCAAATTCAAAATGACTTTGGAAATAAGAATTATGGCGGTCCCTGCCCGCCATCAGGAACGCACCGTTACATATTCACCATCTACGCACTCGACATCAACCATCTCGAAGGTGTTGATCAAAAGAACTTCCTTAAGACGGTCGAAAAACACACTCTCGCTAAAGCAGAATTAATCGGACTTTACTCAAGGAGAAAATAATCTAAACAGAAGTCTGGTACTGATAACCCGAGCACTCTAGCTCTAAATATAACATTGACTCGGAACAGACTAGATCAATCCTTCAAAGATCTCAGTAACTAAGCATTCTGCTTTTTGCAACAGAGATCTAGATCAAAAAAAGTTGATAGGTAACCCCATCATACTATACTCGACCAGACGAGGAGAGTAAACAAGAAACAAGATGACACGACTTCGGGTAGTAAGGCGGAACAGCGAAATCTACATCGAGGATGAAGTGAACGCGCCAGTAATAGTCCCTGTCTCAAACGCTGAAGTCAAGCCTCATCAAGTCTATGAAGGACTCCTTGCTAAGGGATTACTACTACCAAGCAGAGAGGATTTCCTCTATGTCTTGATGCAGGTAATATACAGAGGAGAAGACTTTGAGGTAGTCTTGTCCCCAGCCTCCGCCTGAAGCTACTCTTCGCCAGTACTCGTGGGCTCAACATAACCATCTACTTTCAACACCAAGAAAGCGCGCTGAAAAGATAGTCACAGTTAGGCCGGACCAAGACGCCGTTGAAGTCATGATGAAGATGTCAAGGTATGATGTTGGGCAAGCCCTGGTTGTAGCCAGCGGAAAATTACTGGGAATAGTGACTCATAGTGACATACTTCAAGTTGTAAAAGCTAGGACCGAACTAAATCTATAAGACAAATGCATATGCATCAGACATATGAGGTGAAATGCTTGGCCAAAGACCCCATCTGCGGAATGAATGTTGATGAGAAATCTGCAAAATTCAAGAGCATCTACAAAGACAAGACCTATTATTTCTGTTCCCTAGGCTGCAAGGAGGACTTCGATAAGAACACCTCCAAGTACCTCACTTGAGAATGGAAAATCCCATCCTTTTCTACGCCCCTCACCAAATTCGAAAACTAGAGGTCAATCCCATTGGCTAAGGATCCAATTTGTGGAATGTATGTCGATGAGAAGACTAGTAAGCTCAAAGCTACAGTTCGCGGAATAACTTACTATTTCTGCAGCGAGACTTGCCTCAAAACATTTCTCAGACCTGAAGTTGAGCTGAGAAATATGAAGATCCTCGTCGCCTTTAGCATCATACTTGGTATCCCAACACTCGTCTTTACGTACTTACCAATACTTCCTTATCTTCCGAACAACATCTGGCTCTTCCTTCTAGCCACACCTGTACAGTTCATCGCGGGCTGGCGATACTACAAAGGAACTTGGAATGCTATTCAGAGCAGAAGTGCTAACATGGATACTTTGATCGCATTGGGCACTTCAGCTGCTTGGAGCTATAGTACGATCGTCACTTTCAATCCTTCAGCCTTTCCTGAGGGGACAGTCTACTTCGATACGGCTGCCGTGATAATAGCATTGATACTTCTTGGTAAATTGTTTGAGGACCTCGCTAAAGGCAAGGCATCTGAGGCAATTAGAAAGCTTATGGGACTTCAACCTCAAGACGCTACGGTAATCAGGGAAGGATCCGAGGTAGCGATTCCGGTAGAGCAAGTCAACGTCGGCGATATTATTGTTGTTCGTCCTGGAGAAAGAATACCAGTTGACGGGGAAGTAGTTGAGGGCTACTCCACTGTCGACGAAAAGATGATCACTGGTGAGAGCATCCCCGTTGAGAAACAGGTCGGAGACCAGGTCATAGGAGCAACAATCAACAAGGCAGGTCTCCTCAAATTCAAGGCAATCAAGGTTGGCTCCGACACCATGCTATCACAGATCATTAAGCTCGTCGAGGAAGCCCAGGTGGCCAGAGCGCCAATTCAAAGACTCGCCGACCTTGTATCCTCATATTTCGTCCCTGCAGTAATAGCCATCGCAACAATATCATTCATCATATGGAATATGCTTGGTTTAGGATTAGTCTTCGCGCTAGGCGTCTTCATAGCTGTGCTAATAATCGCCTGCCCGTGCGCCCTAGGGATCGCGACTCCCGCAGCCATAATGGTCGGCACAGGCAAGGGTGCTGAGAATGGTATACTGATCAAAGGAGGCGAATACCTAGAGAAAGCTCACAAACTCAATGCCATAGTCTTCGACAAGACTGGAACTCTCACCAAAGGAGAACCATCAGTCACCGATATATTCGCATTGGCTCCATACGATAAGAGTCAGGTTCTGGAGTTCTCAGCTTCTGCTGAAAGCGGCTCTGAGCATACCCTAGGAGAAGCTATCGTAAACGCCGCTAAAAGCAAAGGATTGACCATACCCCGCCTAGAATCCTTTGAAGCACTCCCAGGAAAGGGAGTAGCAGCCGCATGCGATGCAAAGAAAGTGTTGCTTGGCAACCGCAGACTTATGGCAGATAACGGAATTTCAATAGCTCAAGTCGAGGACGACATAATAACACTCGAGCATGAAGGCAAGACGGTTATGATTACATCTATAGACGGAAAGCTTGCAGGCCTCATAGCAGTCGCCGACACTTTGAAGGAGAGTTCAAAAGTAGCCATCAAAGAACTCCGCAGCATGGACATAGAAGTAACAATGCTGACAGGCGACAACGAACGTACGGCACGTGCCATAGCCAAACAGGCCGGTATAGATAATGTTGTGGCTGAAGTTCTACCTGCCGAGAAGGCTGACGTCATCAAGAGACTTCAATCGGAAGGAAAGATTGTTGGGATGGTCGGAGATGGAATCAACGACGCACCGGCCCTAGCCCAATTAGATATCGGAATAGCAATTGGAAGTGGGACGGACGTAGCTTTGGAGACCGGGGGCATAGTTCTGATAAGAGACGATTTACGTGACGTTGTAGCTTCGATTCAACTGAGCAAGCGAACAGTCGGGAAGATTAAGCAGAATCTCTTTTGGGCATTTTTTTACAATGTTGCATTCATTCCAGTTGCTGCAGGTGTTTTATACCCTACTTTCAAGATACTACTCAACCCGATGTTCGCCGCTGCAGCCATGGCTTTCAGCTCAGTGACCGTTGTTACAAACGCTCTCTTTCTAAGGCGATTCACTCCAACGATATAGTTATTGGAGGAAGCCGACAAATGCATCAGTCAAGACTTGCAGTGGGTGAAATCTCCTGAAGGAAGGAAAACTTCTCTATGTGGTCATCGATGGCTTGGGCGATCGCCCAATTTCAGAACTAGGAAATAAAACTCCACTTGAAGCTGCAGAAACCCCTAACCTCGACAAATTAGTCCCAAAGGGAAAACTCGGGCTGATGTACACAGTCGGAAAGGGAATAGCTCCTGAGAGTGATGTTGCAGTCGTTTCAATATTGGGATATGATCCCGCAAAATTCTACACGGGAAGGGGGCCTTTGGAGGCTTTTGGCGCAAACATGATTGTGAATGATGGGGATCTCGCCCTCAGATGCAACTTTGCAACGGTAGATAGTACCAATAAGATCCTAGACCGCCGCGTTGGAAGAAATCTGACAACCTCTGAAGCAACCGAGCTAAGCAAATCAATTAATTCAGAGATAAGGCTTGAAACGGTACCTTCTAGGTTCGAGTTCAAGAGCACCGTCGGTTACCGGGCAGTTCTCGTCATCAGGAAGAGCAATGGCTCCTTGTCAGGGAATATCACGAATACAGATGCTGCCTACACACATATCGGGGGGTTTGGCGTAGCAAAGTCCAAGCTCGGAGCGGAGACTTCTCTAGAAGAATGTAAACCGATGGACGCGACTCATGAGGCTAATATTTCCGCAAAACTGGTCAACGAGTTCGTAGAGAAGACCCGCACGCTCCTAGAGTATCATCCCATAAACATCAAGAGAGAGTCATCTGGTAAATTGAAGGCCAACGCAATATTAACGCGAGACGCAGGCAATAGGCTACCAACACTCTTCGATATCAACAAGAAATACAACATTGACTTTGCATCAATAGTCGAGATGCCTGTTGAGAAAGGCATAGCCACCCTAGCTGGCATGGCAACCATAGAGATCCCTCCACCATCAGACAACCTGAGTCGCGACAGCCAACTCAAGGCCAGTAAGCTACTTGAAAATCTTCAGTATCATGATGCATTCTACATTCACATCAAGGGTCCTGACGAACCGGCTCATGATGGCAATTTTGAATTAAAGAAAAGATCAATAGAGATTATCGATGCGGACTTCTTTGGCAAATTGCGCGGTGCGGTGGATCCTGAAGAGATTCTGACTTGCGTGTCAGCTGATCATTCAACTCCATGCGAGATGAAATCTCACTCAGATGATCCTGTCCCCCTTCTTATTGCTGGAAGAAACATTTTAGGAGATGGGCTGAGGAAGTTCTGTGAGAGAGAGTGCGCGAAAGGAAGTCTGGGAGTCCTTCCCAAAGGATCTGAGCTGATGCCCATTCTTGTTTCTCAACTTAAGCAGAAAGTGAACAGTACGGGATGACTGGACAACTGGAATCGCATTTTGAAGACTGTCAAAGGCCTAATTTGGGCGAAATGTTCAATTGGGCGTGTTGAAACGAGATGAAGGCTTCCATAGCCGATCTTCCGAACGAATTCTACAAAGGGAAGAGAACTCTAGTTAGGGTAGACTATAACGTCCCTCTAAGAGAAGGTCAAGTTGATGATGACTTCAGAATTAGAAGCTCCACACCAACATTGAACTATCTCTCTACCAGAGGCGCAAGGCTCATCGTCGCTTCTCACCTGGGGAGACCCGAAGGAAAACCTGACCCGACGATGTCACTGAAACCCGTAGCCGAATGCCTCCAGAAGCTCCTCCCAAACAGAAAGATTAGATGGATCAGTGAATGTATCGGCAAAGATGTCGAGAATTCAATCAAGAATCTGACTGATGGAGATATTCTCGTTCTAGAGAACTTACGCTTCCATTCCGAAGAAGAGAAAGATGATGATGGATTCTCCCGTTCACTCGCATCCCTAGCAGAAATATATGTCAACGAAGCATTCAGCGTCTCCCATAGAAAGCATGCATCAACATATGGAGCGCCCAGCCTGCTACAGTACAGGCTCGCAGGCCTTCAACTACAGAAGGAACTAGAATACCTTACCAAGATAAGAGATGAACCCACCCAACCGTTCACATTAGTAATCGGAGGAGCAAAGATCCACGACAAGATAGATGCATTGAGAAGGTTGATCGAAAAAGCAAACAAAGTATTAATTGGAGGCTGCATAGCATATACCTTCCTAGCGTCAAAGGGTATATCGATAGGAGAATCTCCAATCGAGAATGATTTTGTACCATGGGCTAGCGAAATTCTTAACAGAGAAGATAAGATTCTTCTCCCAGAAGATCATTTAGTCGCGCCGAATATCGATTCTGCCAACCAATTTCGATATGTGCGCGGAGACATTCCGCCTGACATGATGGGGTTCGACATAGGCCCTCTAACTTCCGGGACCTACACGTCCGTAATATCTTCTACGCATGGAACAGTGTTCTGGAACGGCCCAATGGGTCTATTCGAGCTTAAAGAGTTCTCCCACGGAACTGCCGATGTGGCATTGGCAATCGCTCTTGCACATTTTCGTGGCGCGACAACAGTTGTTGGGGGCGGCGATTCAGTCTCGGCTTTGGGGAAGGCTGGAGTAACAGAATCTGAAGTCAGCCATATCTCAACTGGGGGGGGTGCCTCGCTAGAATACGTCGGAGGAAAGATTCTCCCTGGAATAGAGATACTCAACGACAAATGAGTCCGCCTTGGAGCACTTCGGAGCGCGCGAGCTGATCCCAAACAGGGCCTCGGGCGCGGTGTTGTCAGTGCCCCAATTACGAAGCTAGAAAATTTGGTATTTGTTTTACGATGCCAATATCCCGTGCTTGGAAGCTTTGTCCTCGGGGAGTATATCTGCCAGTAGACTTCGCGCTATACGAGCCGTTCTCAGGGAGGGTAATGGCAGTACTTAGAGCCTTCGCTGACAGGTTCGAGCAGACAGGAATCGATGAAGCTTTCTTAGATGCAAGTCAAAGGGTTCGAAGTTTTGTAAAAGCCGGAGAGTTGGCTAAAAAGATCAAATCTACTGTTTGGGATAGAGAAATCCTGACATGCTCTTTGGGTGTGGGACTAGACGCAACTCCTACTCATGTCATAAGGTCTCCAAACAATGGAAGGCGGCAACCCGTTATCTTTATTGCTTTGACAAGGCCGAGTGGTTTCAGGATCCCACGATCAATGCTGAGCGTTTCTTCTACCTTATGAGTCCACAACAGCGATCTACGTCAAGATAATATTTCCGTCCCTTGGCGTAGGGGAACAAGATGCGTTCATCCAAGAAAGGCACAAGTATTGGACTGTTCTATTTCAAATCTGCAACAGTGGCTTTGTTGACTAGAATCAAAGATCTACCTCAGGAATCGTTGCTGGAGTGAGGGTGAATGAATCACGAAATTTTACTGCAATCCAACTATCCGCTGCCAGTCTTTAGGCGAGGAAAGGTGCGGGATGTCTATGATCTGACGGACTTTCTGCTGATTGTCTCGACCGATAGGGTTTCAGCCTTCGACGTAGTCCTCCCGAATGGCATCCCTCTTAAAGGGTGGGCTTTGAACCAGTTATCTGCGTACTGGTTTGACAAGACCAAATCAGTATTTCCGAATCATTTCGTTGAGAAGGTTGATGATAGAAGCATCAAAGTCGTAAAGACTGAGAGAATTGACGTTGAGTGGATTGCTCGAGGGTATCTTTATGGTTCAGCCTGGCGGGCCTATGAGAAGGGAGAACGTACCCTCGGGGGAGTGACTCTTCCTGCTGGACTGCGGATGGCTGAAGAGTTGCCTGAATCTTTACTTACACCTACTACTAAAAGCGATCTGGGACATGACGTTACGTTGTCCCGAGAAGAAGCTCTGGGTAAAGGTTTTGTCTCAAGAGAAGAATGGGGAACGCTCGAGGAGGCTACTTTCAGACTCTACGAGTTCTACAAGGCTGAAGCTTCAAGAAGAGGGCTTATTATCCCAGACTTCAAGCTCGAATATGGTCGTGCAGGAGATCATCTAATGCAGATAGACGAGCCCCCGACACACGACTCAGCCCGCCTCTGGTCTAGCAAGAGCTATCGCGTAGGTGAGAGACAAGAGGCCTACTCTTTGGACAAAGAGTTTCTGAGAGACTTTCTCATGAGAAGTGGTTACCAAGGCGACGGCCCTCCCCCTCACCTACCCCCCATAGTAATCGAGCAAGTTTCTCAGCGATGCGTCGGAGCATACAAAGTCCTGTCAGGCCAAGCCACCCTCAACACTTTTCGCTTAATGAGTGTTGACGAGGTTTTCCAGCCCCTCGGATCCGGCAAAGAAATCCCGTCTACCGTTGAGGGCGTGAATCTAAAGTTGAGTTCAGATCGTTGATAATCTAAACTTCGATGATCTTGTACCCGGATGCCTTCTTAAGTCGATTCATTATTGCTAGGCCGAGACCTTCCTCGTCAACTCCCTCAGCGAGTATCACATCCACTCCGGCTTTGTCAAACTTCCGAAAAACGTCAAATAGACATTTCGCGATCTTTTCCTTTGATTCTCCCAGATTCTCTAGATGATCGGTCTGATACTTGTTGTCAGTTGTCGTTGCCACACCGATCTTCAAGCCTTTCGAATTAAAATGGCGTATCAATTCGGCAATTTTTCCCTGAACATCATCCTCTTTTCCTACAATAACCGTTAGGCTTGCCTTTGGGGCATAGTGCCTGTATTTCATCCCTGGAGATTTTGCAGCTTCTTTCTCACTCAACTGATGCGAGACCGCCGGATGAATCTGAAATCGCCCACAGACCTCTCTCAACATCTCGATAGTGATTCCACCTGGCCTGAGTATCTGTGGCGGCTTCACTGTGAGGTCTACGACGGTAGATTCCAGCCCGACTTCAGTCGCACCTCCGTCAATAATCAGATCTACCTCCCCGTTGAGGTCTTCGAGTACATGTTGAGCTTTTGTCGGACTTGGTCTGCCAGCTTTGTTCGCCGAAGGCGCAGCGATTGGAGTTCCAGACTGTTTGATCAGAGCCAAGGCAATCCTGTGACTTGGCATCCTTATTGCCACTGTATGCAGTCCAGCGGTTGTCTCATCCGGAACTACCTCGTTTTTTTCTAAGACAATGGTAAGAGGCCCAGGGAAGAATTTTCTGATTAGATCCTCAGCTTTCTCGGGAAGCTTCTTTGCAAGCCTGTAAATCTGGTCTTTGTCGGCCACGTGAACTATCAGGGGATTATCCGCAGGCCTCCCCTTAGCTGCATAGATTCTCCTTACTGCCCTAGGGTTCAGAGCATCTGCTCCTAGCCCATATACCGTTTCCGTGGGAAAAGCTACTAGTCCGCCCTTCTTGATAATCTCTGCCGCTTTCCTGATAATGATCCTATCTGGCTCTAAAGGATCCGCTTTGCAAACTTCTGTCATTTCGGCTTGAACGTGCCTCTGCCAATATAAACTCTATATTCTGATGAGCCTTCTTCATATAAAGCCTAGGCGAACGCCATTTTACAGAAGCAAGCCGATTGGTCTCCTAGCCTTTAGCACATTAGCAGTGGTTGGCGCTGCACTGTTAATACCGTTCACACCATTAGGTGATCCGTTTAATTCGTGAGACCGCCCTTGAGTTTCTTCCTTATTCTTGCAGGGATGATATGCGTCTATTTGGCGTTGGTTGAGATTGTCAAGAAATGGTTTTACAGGCGTTGGCCCTATCGCGTATGATAGGTTCAGTAAGTAGGTCTGTGAGCGTGCAATACATGAATGTCGCAGTTGGAAAAAATCCAAATAACCAGATATTTCTTATTATGTGTTGACTTTACAGACGCTCCGAGGCCAAGTTGGGATTCGGCAAGGCTTTGTTAAATTGCTCCTTCTCAACCTGAAGTATTGTGGCCTCGTTTTCTATATGGTATTCTTGTAGAGGTTTTATCGTCATCTTACCCTTTCTTATTGCCTCTCCAGCCTTAACAGCGGCCAATGCTGCTGGAATTGTAGTGATATAGGGGACGTTATACTCTACTGCAGCCCTCCTGATGTCGTATCCCTCCTTTTTCGGACCTTTCCCACGTGGCGTGTTGATTATTAGGTCAACTCCTCCGTTAATCACTAAATCGACTATGTTCGGTCTGCCTTCGCTTGTCTTCAGTACAGCTTTGGCTTCTACACCTGCACCGCTCAGATATTCAGCAGTACCTTTAGTTGCAAGTATCTCAAATCCAAGGGCCTTCAATCCTTTCGCAACTTGGATTATCTTTGGTTTGTCTCTATCCTTTACGCTGATAAATGCTATACCCTTAGTAGGGAGTTTCATTCCTGCTGCGAGTTCGGCCTTGTAATATGCCATTCCGAAATCGTAGTTGATGCCCATGACTTCACCGGTTGATTTCATCTCCGGAGCGAGTATGGGATCAACGCCCGGCAATTTGTTGAAAGGAAAGACAGCCTCTTTCACAGCCATATGTTTTGGGTTCAGCCTCTCCTTAACACCCAGCTCTCTGAGTTTCTTTCCGATCATGAGTTTGGCAGCAATCTTCGCTAAGGGCAGGCCTGTGGCCTTACTCACAAAGGGGACGGTTCTGGAGGCTCTTGGATTTGCTTCGATGACATAGACTGTTCGGTCTTTCACCGCGTACTGTATGTTTGTCAGCCCGATAACTCCCAAGGCCAGCGCTATCTTCTTTGTATAGTCCCTTATTGTTTTGATTATCTCTTCACTAAGGCTGATAGGGGGAAGTACGCATGCTGAGTCTCCTGAGTGGACTCCAGCCTCTTCTATGTGCTCCATTATGCCGCCTAGAATTACCTCTTCACCATCGCTGAGCGCGTCCACCTCAACTTCTAAGGCATCCTCAATGAATTTGTCTATGAGGATTGGGCTCTCAGGGGAGACTTCGATTGCTTCAGAGATGTATTCCCTCAAAGTGTCGTCATCGTATACTATGTCCATAGCTCTTCCGCCTAGGACATAGGAGGGTCTGACTAGGACGGGATATCCAAGTTGTCGCGCAACGGCAGTAGCTTGTTCAATGTTGTACGCAATGCCGTTCTCTGGCTGCGGAATGCCCAGTCCGTCTAGTAGTTCTGCAAATCTTTCTCTGTTCTCAGCGGTATCGATTGCGTCTGGTGAAGTCCCTAGGATTCTTACGTCACTTTTTGATAACTGCTTAGTTATGTTCAGGGGTGTCTGTCCACCGAACTGAACGAATACTCCTTCGGGTTTCTCATTCTCAACAATGTTTAGAACGTCCTCGTGGGTTATGGGTTCGAAGTAGAGTCTGTCCGATGTGTCATAGTCAGTAGATACAGTCTCCGGATTGCTATTCACCATCACTGTCTCGTATCCTTCCTCTCTTAGTGAGAGTACGCTATGCACGCAACAATAGTCGAACTCTATGCCTTGACCAATTCTGTTCGGCCCAGAGCCTAGTATAACTACCTTCTTTCTTCCGGTTCGCGCGGCATCATTACTGTCCTCATAGGTAGAATAGTAGTATGGTGTCTTAGCCTCGAATTCGCCAGCGCACGTGTCAACCATCTTGTAGACTGTGGATATGCTCTTCGCCTCTCTCTTCTTCCTAACTTCGTTTTCAGTTGACTTGAGAAGATTGGACAGCTGCCTGTCTGAGAACCCTAGTACTTTAGCCTGCTTCAGAAGCTCGTCGGGTATTGTGGCAAGATCATAGTTCTTGAGGTCTTGCTCCATGCTTGTAATGTTCTTGATCTTCTCGATGAACCATGGATCGATCTTTGTGAGTTCAGCGATTTCATCAGTACTAATGCCCTTTCGTACAGCGTACCTGATGTAGAAGAGGCGCTCATGATTTGGTATTCTGAGCTTACGGAGTATCTCTTCCTTTGATGGATTCCTGTCCCTTGCGTATGCCCCCAAACCATACTTTCCTATCTCCAGAGAGCGGATGGCCTTCTGCAGCGCCTCTTCGAAGGTCCTGCCGATCGCCATCACTTCACCGACGCTCTTCATTTGAGTTGTCAAGGTACTGTCAGCAGTTGGGAACTTGTCAAACGCGAATCGGGGAATTTTAACTACCACGTAGTCTATTGTAGGCTCGAAGCATGCTAGGGTCTCCTTAGTGATGTCGTTGGGAATCTCGTCAAGGGTGTAGCCGACTGCCAATTTGGCGGCTATCTTGGCTATTGGGAATCCTGTGGCCTTCGAGGCAAGTGCAGAGGATCTTGACACTCGTGGGTTCATCTCTATGGCTACTATCCTCCCGTTCTTCGGGTCAATAGCGAACTGAATATTGCTGCCGCCTGTCTCAACCCCTATCTCCCTGATTGTCTTGATCGCTGCATCCCTGAGGTTTTGGTACTCGACGTCAGTAAGTGTCTGAGCGGGTGCCACAGTGATACTATCCCCGGTGTGTACCCCCATGGGATCCATGTTCTCCACGGGACAGACTATCACGACGTTGTCAGCTAGATCCCTCATAACCTCAAGTTCGTACTCTTTCCAACCGATCAGACCCTCTTCAATCAGTACTTGACGTATCAAGCTGAGCCCCAATCCATGTTCAACAATCTGCCTTAGTTCCTTGATATTATGGGCGATTCCACCCCCTGTACCACCAAGTGTGAAAGAGGGTCTAACGACAATGGGGTATCCAAGTCTGCGTGCGAACGCTGAGGCTTCCTCAACTGACCGTACTATGCTACTTGAAGGGACTTCGAGACCTATCTTAATCATGGAATCTCTGAAAAGTTCCCTATCTTCAGCTTTCTTTATGGCATCAAGTTTTGCTCCAATAAGTTCCACTCCATACTTATCCAAGACGCCGCTCTCAGCAAGTATGGTGGCGAGGTTAAGCCCTGTTTGTCCTCCAAGGGTTGGGAGAAGAGTGTCTGGTTTTTCAACCGCTATAATGCTTTCGACAACTTCAGCGGTCAAAGGCTCGATATAGGTTCTGTCAGCTATTCCAGGATCGGTCATTATCGTGGCTGGGTTGGAATTAACCAAAACGACCTTGTAGCCTTCTTCACGGAGAGCCTTGCAGGCTTGGCTTCCTGAATAATCAAACTCTGCAGCTTGACCTATTATTATCGGGCCGGAGCCTATTACGAGGATTTTTCTTATATCCTCTCTTTTAGGCAAGTCTACTGTCGCTCCAGCATTTTGATAAATCTATCGAAGAAGAAGTAAGTGTCGTGCGGTCCAGGGCCTGCTTCAGGGTGGTATTGCACAGCCATCAGAGGCATTTCTTTATGTCTGATACCTTCCACCGTCATATCGTTAAGGTTCTTTTGCGTCAGCTCAAGTTCGGTGTCCCCTAGAGACTCGGAGTTCACTGCGAAGCCGTGATTTTGAGTTGATATGAAGATTCTTCCAGTCTCTAAGTCTTTTACAGGCTGGTTCGATCCTCTGTGACCGAACTTGAGTTTGAAGGTATTTCCTCCTAGGGCGAGGCTTGTGAGCTGGAGTCCTAAGCAGATACCTGCAATCGGAACGTTGCCTACGAGGTCCCTTATTGTCCGGATTGTTGGGGTCACTCTAGACGGGTCACCGGGACCGTTGGATATGAATACGGCGTCAGGATCGTACTCCATCACCCTCTCTGAAGGAGTGTCGTATGGCAAGACGTGAAGGTTCACACCTCGTAGTTTCAGTTGGGTTATGATGCTGTTCTTGACACCACAGTCTATAATTACGGCGTCGTACTTACCCCCAACGTCTATGGACTTTGGTTCTTCCACGCAAACCTTGTCCACAAGATCGACCTCTGAGATATGTGGTTGCCGCCGCGCCAGCTCAACAAGCTCTTCCCTTTCTGGCATCTCTTCTTCTACGAAGGCGGCCAAAGCGGCCTTCATCGTGCCATGAACCCTTGCCTTCAAAGTTAGCATTCTGGTGTCAATGCCTTCGATACCGGGAACTCCGGATTCGATTAGAAATTGATCGAGACTTTTCTCGTTTCTCCAGTTGCTCGGTTTTCTGCATAGATTCTTGACGACGAAGCCTCTCACTTGTATTTTATCGCTTTCATAATCCTCACTACATACACCGTAGTTGCCTACGAGAGGATAGGTCATCATGAGTATTTGTCCTGCGTAGCTTGGGTCTGTGAGTGCTTCAACGTATCCTGTCATGGAAGTGTTGAAGACAAGTTCGCCCTGAACCAAGCCTGCTGCTCCGAAGCCACATCCTTCAACGATTGTACCGTCCTCTAACGCCAGTGCGGCCTTCATGCGCTTCTCTTGACGTTGTTCTTTATTTCCGGGGCTAATTCACTACCACCTTCTGCTATCTCATACCGATCTTCTATCTGAGAGCCAAGTTCACTGTATCAGACTCAGGTCTGCGAGGATACTCCATTGACAGATTGAAAAGTATAACGGATTGTATTGACTACTGTGCGTGGGCCTTGTGTCTCTCTAATCCTGATTTCAGAGCTTCAAGGAGGATAAAAGGGAATACGGATAGACCTGCAGTAAGTATGATATCACGTAAGGTTGGCATGACTAGCGCGCGCCTAATCAACAAAAATAGCATTATCGAATACGGTCAATGCAGAAAACGTGTCTAGGCGCCGGGGGTGGGATTTGAACCCACGTGACCCGTAAGGGTCATCGGCTTTCTGCAGAACTCTAGCAAGCCGACGCCTTACCTGGTTTCCCGACTCGTTACGAATCTCTAGGCAACCCCGGCATGTAATAGAATACTTGAACGTGATACTCACTAATCAAATGAGCTTTCCGGTGCCTAATTGTGGTCTGTAATTCGGGTTGGACGGAAGATGAATTAAACGACAAAAGGTGTGTGTTGCACCTATAGAGAGGTGTTGCCTACCGCCTTGGTTTCTCCTTCTTTCCTGAAAGGAGTGCTTCTAGCGAGACATTATTGACTTTGAAGACCTTGTATCTGATGCCCGGTATGTCGCCCATAGCCTTGCCCTCAGCACCGCCTATGCCACATATCTGAACCTCATCATGTTCATCTATGAAGTTCAGAGCCCCGTCTCCGGGTGTGAATGCCGTTATTACTTTTCCATTTTTTATGAGCTGGACTCTTACTGCCTTTCTTACTGCGCTATTTGGTTGGCGACACTCAATCCCAACCTTCTCTAGAACTATTCCTCTTCCTTGTGGTGCTCCTTGCAGCGGGTCGGCTTTGTAGTCTAGTCCAAGCATTCGTCTCTTATATGGTGGATACTTCCACCTTAAGTTCTGGCGTATGCGCCTGAGCCTTCTTGCAGCCAAGAATCCCCTGGAAGTCTTTCCCATCTCATATCCCGGATGTGTATTTACGAGCTTTCCAACTCTTTCAAGCTCGGGTTATAAAAACTGTTCTTCAGGACGTGATAGAGAATTTTCTCAGTAGATGTGAGACATCATTGTTAAGAATCACACTGAAGCGAGACCGAGATATGACCTCTGCATTGCTCTTTCGTATTCAATGATTGTGATAGAACATTACAGAGCCAGTTGCAGGCTGAGGTTGACTGGCATGACAAATGCTCTTAACTGCCTTGAATTGGGCTGCTGCATATAATATTGAGTTGCTGCTAAGTACGTTGTCTGTGGCTTCGTTCTGTTGAATTGTTTGGTTTAGATCCTTCTGATGGTTTATCCTTTGCTGAGTTGGCCGCTCTTGAACGCTTTTTCAAAATTAGGACAGTCCCCGCGATTAATATCATCAGTATCAAAGTTATTGAAGTCAGCGTGGTAGGACTTTGAGTCGTACAGGTCTGCTCTGGAATACTATTGGAAATGGTTGTAGTTGCGGTGTTAGAGTTTGTTGGTGGAAGTATTTGTGTGGGAGGCTTTGGTGACGGTGTTTGAGTTGGGGTCTCTGCTGGCGAGGGTGATGGAGTGGATGGAGAGGTTATTGGTTTATACCAATCGATCCTGACAAGTAGTTTGGGCTTCAGTCCTAGAGGTTGGTTGCCCTGTCTTGGATAGAATGAGGCAAGCTGATCCGACGCGTTCATTTCATGTTTGATCTTTATCATCGTGCCATAGTTCTCTGCAGCTCCTGAGTGCCATATCTTTAGATCATTTGTGATGTCCCAGCAGATCCAGGCTTCACTAGGGGTTGGATTAATTGTTGTTGCAGCTGTCGGGGTATCTGCTGATGGTGGTTGATTTATCCAGATTAGCTGGAATTCTCCCCAGTCTGATAGCACTCTGTAGGCCTCAAACTCTTGGCTGGTCTTAGGCGGGTCGTACATATAGAGGCACATGTTCGCTGAGAGGATCTGAGCGTCTTTTGGGATTGAAGTTATGTTGAACTTGATGTAGATTCGTGCGGATCCGTAGAGCTTGTAGGAATCGTACTCTACATACATGTTTCCTGCAAAGATAGCCCAAAGGTATCCGTGAGGATTTTCAGGATACTTTGTGTGTAGATACATACTATTGACGAATGTGTCTGCTGTCGATGGTTGAATTGTCAGAGTTGACTCGACAGCTCCACAGCCAATTATCTGAGTGTAAACCAGTAGAACCATTAGGATAAGCAAGCTCAAGTTGTAGAGTCTCATTTTTATGCGGCAACCATCTGATGAACCGAGTATTCTCAATGCATTTCTAGGACTTTGGTAAGCGGGATTAGGATCTTGCCGAGGTTACCCCCGTAGTTGCCCGCTGAAATCTTCTTCACACCACCTACTGTCGTGGCTGCCCTTATCCCAACCTTCATAGCCTTCTCGACAGAGGTCAGATCCAAGCCGTTGATGAAGACCTCATAGACGCAATTAACTCCTTGAGGAATCTTACTCTCCTCAACCCGGTCTTTGATTGTTGGACAGTAAGGATCGTTTGTTGTTGCAACAGCGTCTTTGTATCTTTTTCCTCCTACCTTTGTTCCGGATGCGGCTATTCCGCCAGCACACGGATTGAATACGTATGGCACCTCTTTCATGGAGTCAACAGCAACCTCGGCTGCCATAAGGGCCGACCCTTGCGATTCGCCCAAGATTAGAAAGTTACCGCCTCCTATGCCTCGCGCAACCCCAAATCTTGTCTCAATATAGCAGAAGCCATCCATCCTCGGGATTTTATAGACGGCTCGTCCCTCTCTCTCAACTAATTCTTCGTATCCATCCCCGAAGAGCTGTATGGGCGTATCCTTAACATCAACGTAATATTGAACCATCTCTTTGGGCATGACATCGAAGGCTGATGTTGTAGGAGTAGGAAGCACTCCTTTCCTTATTCTGGCGATCAGCCAGTAGTTGAGTTCTTTCTTCTCTCTATGTCCCACGTTCAATAGATATCCTGGTCTGTGATCAGGTGACTCTTCAATAGTTACTTCGCGCTCGATCCCTGCTTCTCCGGGTCCGAGTGTTGCTGAGACCCCTAGACCTTTCATTTCTTGAGCTGATGCTAGGGCCCAACGTCTGGTTGAGGCTGTAACTAAGTATCTACCAATATACATAGGAAATGCTTCTGCGAAGGTATCCTCTATCTCCACGCCGTTAAGTTTCAGGCCTCTCCACCTTGGATTGCTAGCGTTTTCCTGAATACGCTGGCGCGGGAATATAATGGTTGGGATAAAAAGACAGTGTTCAAGCTATTATGACGTGATTTATCTGGAAGTATCTCTTGGCCAAGAGTCTTGTCTTATCTATCGTCTTGCCGTTCTTGCCGATTGCGATCGCCTTGTCTTTGGCATCAACCTCAACGACAGCGATCTTGGAGTCCGACTTCTCAGTTATTCTTATTGCCTTAACCTTGGCTGGAGCCAATGAGTTCTTTATGAGTTGTTCAGGTTCATCGGCAGCCTCGACAACCTCTATCTGTCGACCAGTCATCTTCCTGAGAGTGTTTATGTTCCTGCCAGCCTTTCCGATAGCTAGGCCCATCTCTCCCTTCTTTGCTACAAGAATGACGCGATCGTTCTCCTCATCTATAAGGCAGTCATTTGAAGTAGCTCCTGTGATGCTCTGAAAGAGGGCTATAAGCCGCATCTCGTCCCCTTTCAGTCTAATCCTTTGTGACTGCATCTTCCCTTTCAGCCAGTCTAAGTATTTCTGAATCTCCAGGTTCTCTAACTGTTACTGCGGCAACTATAAATGGTTTCCCGCATACGCTGCCGAGTTCCATAGTCGTTCCTTTGTAGATGTAGGTCGGTACGCCGCTACCTTGAGCGTCGTTTACTATCTTCTCCTTCTCTGGGCAGTTCGTGGCTAGAATTATCAGTTGTGCCTTTCCAAGTTTAGCGGCAGTGACTGCGCTCCGACTTCCCAGTTCTATCTTTCCAGTCTTTAGAGCTATCGTAATCTGTCTGTTGAAGTCTATCATTTGTTGGTCTCCTTCTCTGGCATTGACATGTAGACGTCTATCAGTCCTGTTCCCATAGGTATCTGTCGGCCGACGATAACATTCTCGGCAACTCCTCTGAGCATATCTCTGGTGCCTTTGATTGATGCGTCCACTATTGTAGGGATTGTGATCTCAAAGGCAGCCTTCGCCAACGTTGAGGCTTTCTCTCCACTGATTCCGTGTCTTCCAACTTGGAGAACTACGCCTGAGTTGGTCATCATATCAGCCACCAGCATGACGTGTCTGATGTCTACATCGAGTCCTTGTTCTTCAAGCACACCCATAGCTTCTTTGATTGTAACGTTCCTCGCTGCCTCTATTCCTAGAACCTCTGCGACTTCATGTACGTTGTTTGAGATCGTTCTTGTCTTGTCTACCATGGGTAGTTCTAGGGCGAAGTCCAAACCTGAGCCTTCGGTCCTTATGATCCATTCGCCTTGATCCTCTAGGACCAGTGCTCGCTTGACAGAGGGGGCTCCTTTCAATCTGAACTGCCTTAGGCGTGTTGCGAACCGTTTGAACTGAGGTATCTCCATTTCTTTCGGAGTTACTTCCACATCGAACCGGTCTATCTTGACTTGGCAGTTCGGTGGCTTTAGTGCTTCACGAACCTCTTGTAATGCTATTGCTCTCTCCTTCATCATTGTAGGGCTTAGCGTTGCCATAATCTTCATCTTCGTTATGTCTGAGACTATACTCTCACAGATGTCCTCTAGAGTTGCGAATGTGATCGCGTTGGCTACCTCCTCTGCTTTTTCTCTCTTGTTGCGATATTTCTTCTCAAGATAAATGGTCATGGTCGGTGTTGAAGGAATCTTTCTAGCGTCAACAATCTCAATGAGTCTTGGGAGTCCAAGCGTTACGTTCTGTTCTTTGACTCCTGCGAAGTGGAATGTCCTTAGGGTCATCTGGGTTCCCGGTTCGCCTATCGACTGTGCTGAGACTATTCCGGCAGCCTCCCCAGGTTCAATTAGCGATCGGACATAGCTCTCTATAGTTAGATTTAGGACTTGATCAACGCCCTTGCGTGTGAGTTTCACTCCGAGCAGGTATCTTCTCAATTCATCAACTAGGCTTGGAGTCAGTCTGTCTGCAATCAAATCGATCTTGGATTCTATGTAGTTCTTGCTAGCTGCGGCACCTTTCTCTGAGAAGAGTCTGACTCTTTCAACCAGCCGCTCAATGTTCACCGCCTTTCCATGGTCGCTCTTCGCTGTGTCGATGCCGTCCTCACCGTACTTGAACTGGATTATGTTGCCGCTTGAGTCCCTCACCGTGCCGTCATACTCAACCCTGAGGTGTTCCAGAGCGTTGATTAAACGTCTCTGCATGTAGCCGCTTTGTTGGGTTCGTACTGCCGTGTCGACGAGGCCCTCTCTGCCGCCGATGGCGTGGAAGAAGAATTCTATCGGGCTGAGCCCATCCCTGTATGAGGAGTAGACGAAACCCCGTGCTTCTGCTCCTGCATCGTTAGGTTCGAAGAACGGGAGTGTTCTGTCACGATATCCCCTAAGGATCCTTTTGCCTCTGATTGATTGTTGACCTAGGCAAGCCGTCATCTGTCCTATATTCAGCATTGAGCCCCTTGCTCCCGCCCTCGTCATTATTATTCCATCATTATCCGCTGGGAAATACTGGTCGGCATATTCACCTGCAAGGTCTCTGACTCTCGACAGCTCATTCATTATGTATATCTCTAGGCTCTCTTCAAGCGATTGACCCGCTAGTCTCTCAAGGGTTCCTTTCCTGTAGCTCTCGATTAGGCCATTGACCTTTTCTTCAGCTTTCTCAGTTGCCTTCCTGATTTTGTCTTTGACCTCTTCTGAGATCGCAAGTTCATCGAAGGCGTATGTGAATCCTTTCAAGGTTATGAATCTGTCAAGGAGTTTTGCTATGGAATTGAGGAATTCTCTTGCTGTTGTGGATCCATAATCTTTTATGATTCTGTGGAAGAGGCTCTCGGATCTCTCTGCACCTATCGAGTTCTTGTCTATCACTCCTTGCTTCAAAACTCCATCCTTTATCACGATGTAGGAGTCGTGTGGGCACTTCTCTTTCTTGCAGTCGAGGCATTTGTACACATTGCAGATGTTGGATTTCGAGGTGAAGTTGAGGCCCTTTGGTATGAAGAGGCTGAATATTGACTTTCCAGACCACGTGGGTTTTGATCCTTTGAACATCAGGTTCGGGAAGCTCTCCGACGTAACCTGCGGCGGCAGTTAGCCTCCCTACCTCCTCTGCTGTGAGTCGAGTTCCTTTAGCTGTTAAGAGAAAGGCCGAACTGAGAAGATCTCTTATCGCGCCTATTATAGGTCCTCCATATCGCGGGGACAGTATCTGGTCTTGGACCTGCATGAGGAGTCGCGCCTCGGTCCTAGCTTCTTCACCCTGTGGGACATGGAGGTTCATCTCGTCACCATCAAAGTCCGCGTTGTATGGTGGACAGACGCATGGGTTGAGTCTGAAGGTTTTGAAGGGAAGAACCTTGACGGCGTGAGCCATAATCGACATTCTGTGCAGTGAGGGTTGCCTGTTGAAGAGGACTATGTCGCCGTCCTTGATGTGTCTCTCAACTATGAAGCCGGCTTGCAGACCTTCCGCTATGCTCTCCCTCTCGGGTACGAACTCTAGCCTGATCCTTCTTCCGTCAGTTCGGACGATGTAGAGTGCTCCGGGATACTGGTCCGGGCCGTTACGTATGAGCTGTTTCATCTGCTCTAGGTTCCAGTCAGTAACCTTCTCTGGTATGGTCAGTCTTGAAGCCAGCTCGACCGGCACCCCGACCTCATTTATGTCTAGGTTTAGGTCTGGCGAGATGACTGTTCGAGCGGAGAAGTCCACACGTTTTCCAGAGAGATTTCCTCTGAATCTTCCCTCTTTACCTTTGAGTCTTTGGCATATGGTCTTCAGGGCTCTTCCTGAACGGTGTCTTGCAGGAGGTAGTCCTGATACTTCGTTATCAAAGTAGGTGGTGACGTGGTATTGTAAGAGATCGTGAAGTTCTTGAATTATGTTTATGGGGACACCTGACTCTAGAGCTTCACCTAGTTTCTGATTGATCCTGATTATATCTACAAGTTTGTGTGTCAGGTCGTCTTCAGATCTTATTCCGGACTCAAGTGTTATGGACGGTCTAACGCTGACCGGGGGGACCGGTAGAACTTGAAGTATCATCCATTCTGGTCTTGCAGATTGTGGGTCTATTCCCAAAAGCTTTAAATCATCGTCTGGAATCCTCTCCAGCCTTTCCCTTATTGCGCTTGGAGGAATCTTGGGCGCTCCTCCTTCGACGGCTTCATGGAATGATGTTGGTTTGACGAGCTCTATTGGATATTGCTGGGTGCCACAGTGTGGGCACTCCATGGTCTTCTTTGCATGTTTGAGTATCTTCTTGTACAGGGATTCGGGCACTGTATTCAGGCGAACCCTGACTTCCTTAATCTTATCATCATATTCTTTTATTTTCTCGTCCGATAGAAGGATCCTCCCACAGTTTCTACAAGTCACTGCCAATAGACGATGGATAAGCTTCACGAACGATACGTGGATGACTGGTTCCGCAAGTTCGATATGGCCGAAGTGACCTGGACAGGCCATAGCTGTATTTCCACAGGTTCTACATTTCTGCCTAGGTTCCAGAGTTCCCAGTCGCCCATCCATAAGACCTGAAACTATTGGAACTCCATCCTCGTCGTACGTGTCTGCCGTCTGTACCTCGACGGTTGAGAGTTTCCTGATCTCGTTCGGCGAAAGCAGTGAGAATCTTATGCCGTCTACGATCTTGTAGGTCTCTTCCGATACTGTAGCCATCCTTACGCACGCTCCTCAACGAGAATTCTGGGCGCAACTCCCAAAGACATCAGCTCCTGTATCAGGAGCTTGAAGGCGTATGAGAATCGATACAGGTGCGATTGAAGTCTTTTCACCGCAGACCCTACAGATGTATTTGTTCTGTCGTGAGTCGTAGTATGCCATCAATCCGCACTTCTCACATACCATTGCTGTGTAGCGGTCAGACTCCTCAAGCAACCTATCCCTTAGAAGCGCAGATGCGCCATGGCCGATGAGACAGTCTCTCTCCATCTCACCGAACCTCAGACCGCCACCTCTGGCCCTGCCCTCGGTGGGTTGCCTAGTTAACATCTGTACTTGGCCACGCGCTCTTGCGTGCATCTTATCGGCTACCATGTGGTGGAGTTTCTGATAGTAGACGACACCAGTGAAAACATCCGCTTCGAGTTTCTTCCCGCTCATTCCGTTGTAGAATACCTCTCGGCCATTGTAGTCCAAGCCGAGCTTCAGGAGATTCTCTTGGAGGGTTGAGGGCTCATCGTTGCTGAAGGGTGTACCATCTATGGGAACTCCCATCATTGCGGCTACTTTTCCAGCTATGGATTCAACGAATTGGCCAACTGTCATTCTAGACGGTATTGCATGTGGATTTATGACAATATCTGGTACGATCCCACTCTCAGAGAATGGCATATCTTCCTTCGGGACGAGTAGTCCTATGACTCCCTTCTGACCGTGTCGGGATGCAAACTTGTCGCCTAATTCAGGAACTCTTTGATTTCTGACTTTTACCTTTACGAGTTTGTTACCTTCGATCGATTCTGTCATAAAGACTTGATCTACTATTCCTGATTCTGAGGGTCGCATACAGATAGAGGAGTCTCTCTTAGTCGGTCCTCTGACTTCGAAGTCTCGGTATTCCTCAAGGAATCTAGGTGGGCTGACTCTGCCGATCAAAACCATGTTTCCTGAGACTGGGGCTTCCACGGAGATTATCCCATCCTCTTCAAGAAGTCTGTAGTACCGGTCACCTCTGTATCCTCTGGTTCCAGCTTCAGGGATCTCGAATCGGTCCCTCAAGCCTCCTAGGTACTGCCGGCTGTCGGCCTCGTAGATCCTGAAGAAGGTTGATCTCAACAGTCCGAGGTCGACTGAGCATCGGTTCAAGATGATGGCGTCTTCCATATTGTAACCTTCGAGTGATAGGACTGCCACAACACAGTTCTGGCCTGAGGGGCGCTCGTCGAAGTTTACGCTTTCCATAGGTTTGGTTTTGACCAAGGGAACCTGTGGGTAGTGCAGTATGTGGGATCTTGAATCTACCCTGTTGGCGTAGTTTGTCGCGAAGACTCCTAGAGCTTGTTTTGCCATTGCTGACTCGTATGCGTTCCTAGGTGACTGGTTATGTTCAGCGTAGGGTATAAGGGAGGAGCAGATGCCCATGATTGTATAGGGGGCAATCTCAAGATGAGTTGTGGCGCCATTGATCTTGGATTCGTTTAGAGCTATTAGCGCATCCTCTTCCTCGTCAGCATCAAGATACTCAACTATTCCTTCCTTGATGAGATCTGGCCATCCTGTCTCTCCTCTAATCGTCTTCTGAGCAATCTCGGGCGTGAGCTTTGACTTTCCGTTATGGACTGTTAGGAGAGGTCTGCGGACTCTTCCCGAGTCACAATTTACGTATACTTCGCCGTTGGCCTTCTCATGCTTGGGCGGTATGTAGGATACGTTTATCTCTGAACTGAGCTCACCCTTTCTCCTCATACTCCGAATATTATCAACAAAAGCTGTGGGATTTGTAACGTATCCTGCGATTATTCCGTCGACGACAACCTTGGCACCACTCTTCCTCACCTTCTTATCAGCGTTCTCAAAGGTCACGAGGTCCAAGTTTGTGAGTGCTGATACTACCGCTCTTGGGTCTGTTCCGATAGAGATTATTGCTGAGAGTGCCAGATTCTTGACTAAGCCACAATTGGATCCTTCAGGGGTTTCGTTGGGGCAGAGTCTTCCCCAATGGGTGGGGTGAAGGTCTCTTGCCTCAAGGTTCGGTTGACTTCTGCTTAGGGGAGACTGAAGTCTTCTCAGGTGACTCAAGGTTGATGGGAAGTTTGTTCTGTCAAGTAGCTGTGTTACGCCTATTCGTCCTCTGACCCAGTTTCCGGTTGCCATGGCATGCTGTATTCTCTCGGTAATTATTCCGGGTCTGACAGCGTTGGCTATGGAGAGTTCCGCCGGTCTTCTGATTGTTATCCTTTCAAGTTGGTACTTGAGGTCTCGGGTCAGGTTCCTGAAGGTTATTCTGAATAGCTCTGCCAGCAATGGTCCTGCAAGTTTCAGTCTCTTGTTTGCGTAGTGATCTTTATCGTCAGGTTGTCGCCTTCCAAGTTTCAGCTCTACTATTCTGTTTACAATCTCGGCTAGGAAGTAGGCTTTCTGGTCTCTATCAGCTGGCAATCTTCCTAAGTGTGGGAGAAAGTTCCTATCAATGACTGCTTCGGCTTTCTTTAGCCTGTATTCGGCTATCTGTCCGGGGGCAAGTCTGTTTCCTATAAATAGGAACGCATCTTGACTAGATGTTACGTCAAGAGCCTTCTCGAATGAGTCCTCAAGTTCGTTTTGAATCTCATCATCGACGGAGACCAGCTCAGCTATTTTTACGTCGGCCTCAATTCCGAGAGCCTTCATAATTACGACGAAGGGGATATCTGCTGGCATCCCAGGCATGGAGACGTAGATGACGCCGTCGGTTTTCATAGTGACCTCTATTCGTGCCCTAAACCCAACCGTCGTTGAGAAGATCTTGGCCTTATAGTTAGGATTCAAGCCTACCTTCTCAACATCTACCAGAACACGGTTTGGAGCCAAGTCTTCAAGAGCGACGACAACCCGCTCAGACCCGTTGATTGTGAAGTATCCGCCGGGGTCGAGTTTGTCTTCACTAATCGCAATAAGCTCTTCAGGTGTCAATCTTGAGAGTGGGCAGATTGCGGACTTGAGCATTACCGGCAGGTCGCCTATGTAAACGAGCTCTGTAGAACCTTCTTTCTCCCCTACGACTGGAGTCATCTCGAGATGCAAAGGTGCCGCATACGTCAGGTTTCTTATTCTTGCCTCTGCTGGATAGACTCTTCTTTCTGAGCCGTCAACCTCCATGACTCTGGGAGTTCCGATCTCGATCTTGCCGAGCTTGATAGTGAAGGGGTTCTCCTCAACCTCTATGGGGATTTCGCTGACTTCATCTATTATGGACTGGAGGCCAGACTCGATGTATTCGTTGTAGGAGTCTATATGTTGCCTTACGAGACCTGTCTCCTTGATGAAGCTCTTCATTAAATTCCAAAGATAATATTCAGACTCAGATGTCAACAATTATTCCATCCTATTCTTAATCTTCAACTACGTAACGGTAAACGACTATCTCTCCGGCGGTTGAGCTTTTCCTAACTATCTTCAGTATGTCCCCCGGCTTCGCTTCGATGGCTAATACAGCTGGATCTGAGGCGCGTATGGATGGAAGCTGGTAGGGCTTGATCCGGTATTTTTCGAGGAGTTCTGTTATCTCCTTCTTTGGCAATATTGAATGCTTTGGAACAAGCTCGTGTTCTAGGATGAAGTCTTTCTTTTTAATTTCCTTACTCAATCGGAGCAACCGCTCCTCCGCGGAGAAAAAGCTCCTCACCATGAGCTGTGGAGGACCCTGATATGGAGCTTGCTATTAGCAGACCAAGTCATTCTAATAAATATTGTGCGCGCTGGGTTCTGTCAAGTCTTCGTCTGATCGTTGGGGTTGTAAAATTTCGTCGGATAAGGGGCTGAATTTCTGTTGATAGACAACTCAATCATGCTTTTTATGCTAGTCCTCTACTGTAGTTTTTGGTCGCTTTTCTTGACGGGAATATGGACTAAGATTGTCGCCATAAGTAGCGTTGTGGCGTTGGTTGAAGGTGTCTTGTCCCAAAGCAGGCTAGATTCCATTATTGGTGGCACAAACGTAACTAGCATTGAGTTAGGCGTCTTGGTTGTTTGCTTAGGTGGAATGGTTCATCTCTGGAACAAAGATCGAATTAGGATAAGCCGTGAAGACGCTAGAGCGATTGCATTGAAGTATCTAGCAAGTAAACGCGGAGTAGAAAAGGCTGAAATTGACACGATGCAAGATGTGCAGAAGGAAGAATTAGTAAATGGCGAATGGCATATTCCGACAGTTTCTACGGCATTCAAACTTCCTCAATGGCGTCTAATAATTATTGATGCTAGAACAGGTAAAGTCGTGGAAGACAGACTAAAACAATAACCGTTATTCTAATTCCTTCTACTAGCATTCTCTATGATTGTTAGCCACTTGTTCTTTCCTTCGACCTTAATTCCACAAGCTTCAGCAGGGGTTTTGCCCTCAAGTGCTTCATGAGGTCGTATATAATTGTGGAATATCTGGTAGCCTGAAATGATTGGTGTTTTCTCTGTCTTTAGTCCTCTCATAACCTTCTCTCGGTCTCTGACCTCACCGTTGAATCGTTCCATCTTGTTGTTATTCCTATCTCCCTGTATTCTGATGTGCCTAATATGTTGAGGTCTAGACTGTTTGTGTTGCCAGAACTCCTTACGGTAAGCAATGTGGAAAGAGTAGACGCGTGCGTAACTCTCACTTGACTATTCTGACAGCTTCCTGTCCTTGGGGACCAAGTTCGAAGTCTAGCTGAACTAAAGTCTGATCCATGACGAGTCCCGTGTGTGCTTGAAGAATCTGAATCTTCAGACCAATTGTGACTGTTGCATTCTCTTTAGGCTCAGTCAGGATTATTCCCTGCCTCTGAAATGCGAAGCCTCTCAAGGCAATCCAGAGGAATACTTCCGGGGTATCTGTCCCTAGGGTCTGGGGTTTCTCGTTCCAAAGCGGTGATTCTGTTCTTGTTTGAGCATTTGTTACTTCTGTAAGCTCTTCGAAGTTGTATGCTCCGCGACTTATGTTGATCGTTGATTCTTTGGGGTCTGCGATATTGGACTCGTAATACACTGGAAATCTGGAGGGCGATGACACATTAATTCTGAGCCTCGTCATTAACAGTGCTTCACCGTTAAGGTAGGTAACCTGTGGCTCCTGGTCAACTGAAATTGAAGTGATGTTGACTATCGCATGATTATTGATGTCCGTTAGTAGAGTCCCAGCTTCTCTTAAGGTCTTGTTTGCTTCGTCAAATTTCATGTTTGCTTCCGCGATTATCCTATTTGCTGTGTCCAATTTTGAGGTTGCCTCATTGGCTAATACATGCATCTCCCCAAGATCTTGTTCTACTTGGACGAGTCGCAGGTTCGAATCTTGCGATAGCCTGTATGTCTCAGAGTACAGGTATCCTGACCATACTGAGAGGGTAAGAGTAACAATTATTGCGAGTGTTACAAAACGTTGTGTGGTCTGGCTTGACATACTGTATCCCGAAAGGGTAAACTACGTTCCATAATTTAGCTTAATATATCGAGTGGACTACTGGCCTTCCAACAGTTACTCTTAGTGAAATAGAGCTGGGAGGATATCAACTAACAGTCTTTTTCCGTTGAGTATCGCCTGCTGAGCAGTCATGAGCCTGCTTACCAAGAGATTTTTATCTGCAGTTTGATCAACTGATTTGCGTGAAAAATATTGGCTTCGCTTCTTGATTCCATTACGATACAGAAACTCCGTATTAAGAATCGAATTGTTATGCCACCGATGGCCACAGAACTTGCCACAGAATCCGGCGACGTTACTGAAGCTTTAGTTGCTCACTACAAGGCCCGGTGCAGATCCGTAGGTCTAGTAATTGTTGAGCATAGCTACATAGATCCGATTGGTAGACTTTCAGAGAGGCAACTTGGAATATACAGCGATAGACTGATCACTGGTTTGTCAAAGTTGGTTAAGGCAGTACATGATGAAGAAACAGCAGTTGCGATCCAGATCAACCATGCTGGTAGAAAGGCAAATTCTAGAATATGTCGAACCCAGCCAGTGGCGCCCTCGCCAGTCCCAGACCCAGAAAGCAAGGAAGTCCCTCGTGAGCTGGCTGTCGATGAGATCGAGTCTATAGTCAAGAAATTCGGTCTTGCCTCAAGCCGTGCCGTCAAGGCAGGTTTCGACGCAGTTGAGATCCACGGTGCCCACGGCTTTCTTCTGAACCAGTTTTGTTCCCCTATCACAAACACACGCACTGACAAGTATGGAGGTCCTGTCAAGAATAGAATGCGATTCTCACTTGAAGTTGCATCCGAAGTTCTAAAAACTGCCGGGAAGGATATTCCTATACTCTACCGTTTGGGCGCAGACGACATGAAGCCTGGCGGCCTTACGATAGAGGAGGCACGGAAGATCGCCCAATCACTCGTCAGTCTGGGAATATCAGTAATCGATGTTTCCGGCGGCCTCTGCGGATCTAGACCTCCGAATCTTTCTGGTGAAGGATATTTCGCACATCTCGCAGCACACATTAAGCAAGTTGTGGGAGTTCCGGTTATCACTACGGGAGGAATAAGAACGCCGCAATTTGCAGATACAATTTTGAGGAGGGGGACTGCAGATTTGGTTGGAGTAGGCCGTGCCCTAGTCGCGGATCCAGACTGGGCTCTGAAAGCAGTTGACGCTCTTAGAAAGTCAAGTGCTCCTAATGCAGAATAAAACAGACTTCATCTTTTTAGAAAAGAATTTTTCTCAAACTTGTCTTTTCAAATAAAGCTTTAGTCCATATGACCTCAAAACCCCCGCCAGAGATGGTCTTGAGATCGTTTTCAAAAGTATGTATCCTAAGACACCTATCGTAACCACGCTGCCCAGCAAGATCCCTGAGAACCCGATTGCAAGTGGAAGGTTGAGCAAATAGCTCAAATACGTACCCACTATCAGGGTCACAGTCACTACCTCCATAGTGATGGCGTAGACCCAGCTACCCTTAACCTTCATGCGCCCTATACGCCAAGCAAGCAATGTTGCAGCAAAATTGGCCGCGGATCCTCCCAAAACATCAATCATTCCTAAACCTCCAAAAAAGTTGGCAATAATAGTTCCTAAGGTCACTCCTGCAATGGTAGGCCAGCCGAACATAATCGCCAAGGGCAGTAGGGCGTCAGCAACTCTGATTTGAAAGATGCTGAAACTGATAGGCATCAGTGCAACGACTGCTGTAGCATATAATGCCGCGAAAATAGCAGTCGCTGTAATCTCTTTTACAATTCTGGGATTCAAACTACATGTCCGACTCCGGGATTTATTGGGCGGAACGGGTCGGAAACCCACCCGCCATATCCTCGTATGCTTAAGCCGATTTAGATAAGACTTCCGAAAAGCTCCCCAATAAAGCTCAAGGTTTCATTGCTCTTTCAGTTGAACCACAATGGCCTTGAGTTGCCGTTCCCAATCTTCAACCGTCATATTTGAAAACGACCAATTGGCATGTGGTTGGTGATATCTGTCCAGTGATATAGTCTTCACGTGAGGTGCGAAGTGCTTAAGCCCTGAAAGTACAACCCACTCTAAGTAATACTGCAGACCCATGAATAACGCAAGGTCATATCGACCTTGACCATCAAGACCTCTCCATTCGGGATCCTTTAGTCTGTTCGCAATGTCCACAACAGGCATCCAAGATGCTTTCTGAAATCCCCGCTTTGAAAATTCACCGATAATATGTGCTGTTGCTACAATTGGGACTTCCGCCAATTCAGCCATCTGAATCGCATAGTCGATAGGCTTTCCGTCTGTCAGGTCCTCTTCGACGGCTTCATGCCCGACGACCAGTACGGGGCGCTTGGACCGTTTAACGGCGGTAACGACAACTTCAGGATTGGTGATGGGGAGAGCTCTCATCGAGCCAGCAATCTCGGCTGTCTGCCAAGGCTCAGCCCTTATCATCTTGCTTTCCTCGTACTAATCATTCTTGGGAGCAGAGTTGGGTCTGGAATCGTCTGTTCTTTCCATCCGCCCTTCTCCAAGATCTTAATGATCTCGTCCTTCATTGTTATTGGGATGTCAGTCTCTCTCCGTACAAGTTGGTGAAGATCGTCAGGTATGATGCCGTAAAGTTTCTTATGCAGATCTATGTAGTTTGTGAGTTTTATCATCCGCCCCTTGCTGGTATCGTTAGGCCTCAGGCATAGTTTAGCCATCGTTACTATAGCCTCCTCCTTTGTCTCGGCTACGTAGAAGAGATGTTCAGGCGTGGGGCCAGCGTAGACTTGACCCCCAGTACGGGCATCATAAACGTACCAATCCTCTTCGCGGTCTCGTCTTCCCAGAAGCACACGTCTATACTTGGATCCGTGAGGTCCTACAACAACTGGAACTCCCAGTCGCAAGAAACCGCTTGCTATTGAAGCTGCTTTCTGTGTTATAGCACCCCAAGCCAAGCCCACGGCACCTACACGATTGTGAATATAGTCCGCGATCTCCTCATAGTTGGCTCTCAAGCTACGTTTTGCAAATATGTTCGCTATCTTGACGGCTGCTCCAGCGATATGAGCATTGGCAACACATGAACCCACATTGAGCAGACCTCCGGCTTCAAACGTGCCCGGATACGTTTCGTACAATGACTTACCTTCCTCATCCTTTTCCATCGCTATAGACATGGCTGAGCATCCAGAAGATACAACGATATACCGGCGCTTGATGAACTCGCTTGCTATTTCTGCTACTTCTCTTCCACCATTGGGATAGTTTGCACATCCAACTAGTGCTATCACACCTGGTATCTCGCCTAGGACGATAGGTGCGCCGACATTTCTTATCTCCACATCTTGTATGGCGCCCCTACCAACCCTGATCTTAGACTTCTCCTCTTTGATCTCCTTCTCAGCCGACCTAGCTATGAAAGTATGTATGTGAATACTATTTGGACAAGCACTTTCGCATCTACCACAGCCGATGCAAACATCGTACAGATCTGATAGTCTACTCATGTTTCCTGAAGCTGCCTCACTGAGAGCCTCTGGGATTGGCAAGTCGTTGGGGCAAGCCCTTCTGCAATCATTACATTGAGCGCACCTCTTTGCTCCCTTAATGATGTCAGCCATGTCTGGGATGGTTTTGAACTTCAAACGTTTAGGAGCTACCCCAATAGCGGTCCTGGCAGCAACTTCACCAACTTTCCCCGGGGCAAGAATAAATGCGCCTTGGGCCCTCCCGCTTGTGAGATCGGTTGTTATCTCATCAGCTGGATCTAGAGTCCTGTCCTTTAATCCGAGGCAATTCTTTTCGGAGGAAGCTATTACTGGAATATTGAGTTTCTGGGCTTCTATCAGTACATCGGCTCTGATGCATTGCTCATCGACAACTATGGTATCTGGAATCCCACTTCTGATGTATCGTAGTTGCCATGAGATAGGTCCTATTATCTTAGCCTTCTGATTGTATCTTGTAAGGTCAAGAGCGGTGCAGCATATTCCTGTGACTTCAACTTTGTTGGAGAGGCCGTTTCTGTCTAGATAATCGATTATCTCGGCTGCTGGTGGAACGTTATGTCCAATTACTAGAATTACTGGTTTAGACGCATCAACGGTTCCAAGACCTATCTCTGCTAAAGGTGCTTCAGGGTCAGCCTTTGGAAAGCCGAGAGTCGAGGTCTGCGCGATGTCAGCAATCTCCATTCCAACCTGATCGATCATTCCCGCGTGGAATGCCTTTGACTCAAAATCCAGCTCGTTTCCTTCCTGTCCCGTATGGGTAGCCGCCAAAAGGTGAGTTACCTGAGTCTCAAGGTAGCCCAAAGCATCTTCCAAGTCTCCAAGAGTTCTTGGTTTGACTCCGCACACTAGCCGGGTAATGGGGGCCTCAACTTCTATGCCAACTGATCTTCCGACGTCTATTGGATATCCTTGGCCGTACTTGCCAATGAGATGATCCACTAGGTGCCTTGCATGTCCAGTATGTGTTGCGGCGCCTATCGTGCAGGCCAGTAAAACGATGCGTGATTGTTGCGCTGACATGTCTAAGCCGCATGCGCCTCTCTTGCCTCTGGTTAAATCGCATTTGCCCATTGTGCAGAGGCAGCAGGAATCGCAATACGGAAGATACATCGGCTTGTATTTCTTAAGTAGTTTCAAGTCCCACTCTCTTAGAGTGGTCAGAGATGGGTATTGGGTCGGGCCCATCGGCTCAGCCCACTTCTCCTCAATAATGCTGCCGATGGCTATTTCCAAGCCTCTGATTTCAGCGAGATCAGTCTTTACTTCTTCTAGTTTCAGATGAAGCTGTTTCCTAGTCAAAGTCGCACCTCTAGAATTATTCTTTCAGGACTGAACACATTCACGGTTCCAACCTAGTTGCTGTCCTCGCACTGAGGGTGAAATAGGTGATAGACCTGAGACTTAAACCAATCTAAGCCTGCTGCAAGCTATTCTCCTGGAGTTGAGATTGTATTTCTCGTGAGATTATCGGTGCTCTGATCTTGACTAGTAGCCAAGAAATCGCGCACCTAAGCATTAATAGGCCCGTTTCACAAGATTGATAAGAAAACATCGTATATTTTGATAGGAGGTTCTTCCCGTTCTGTAGCTAAGCTTAAGGAGGGGAGGTTATGGGTAAATTTAAACAGGTGAAGAAGCCTAAAAAGAAGAAGTAGATTACTCTGGGCCATTTGAATGCCCTATGAGGTGCCCCTCTTTGGTCTCTTCGGCTGCAATTATAAGACCTCACTCGAGCTCTTTGGTAGATCTTTTGGTTGATTGGCCCCTTCACGTTTTCTTTTCTTACTGCCGATTACCTTTTCAAACTCATTCATTAATTCCCAAGTGATCTGGTCAAACAGTTCCTTACATGCAGGACACATATCTTGGCTTCGATAGATCAAGTTACTCAATGTGTCCAATTGTTCTTGTTCTGTCATATCTATCCTCTTCCGTTGGGATACATTATCTAGCCATGTCAATTCAAGTATTTAATAGAGTAGTTTCTTCTAGTTCGTACAGAGTTGGACAAGACAACTCAGTCCATGGGGAGATTGTTGTCTCATGAAACAGAGATTCAATACAGTCACGTGCTTAATCACTTGGAATGGTCTTCTCTTGCTTCTGAAGCGCAGCAACAAAGTCAATATTAACCAAGGACTCTGGTGTGGAGTAGCAGGCAGAATAGAAGATGGAATGGGCCCCAAGGAGACCGCATACAAAGAAATCCTAGAAGAGACGGGTCTTCGAGAAGACGAAATTGAGCTTCTTGGATCGGCGTCACCCATATTGGTGGACATTGATAGCCAAAATGAGGCTTTGGTGTATCCATTTCTCTTCGAGACGCACGTTCCTAGGATCAAACTTGACTGGGAACATACTGAGTTTATGTGGATAGAGCTGAAGATGGTCGACCAATTTGAGACGGTTCCAAGATTCGGAGATGTGATAAGAGCTCTATTACCTTCTACGTAATTTGAAGGACGACCGACTTTTTCCCGGACACGGAGGAGTTTTTGAAGAATAGTAGTCCATAGTGGAAGGGTCACGCTCTGAAGCTTCTTATTAGCTCGGAGTATTTGTCCTCTAGGATCCGCTGAGCTTCATTGATGCTGATCAGTTCTTCAAGTGGTGCACTGAACTTCTCTTTCGCGTGCCTTATTCCAATTACGACGGATAGTTCCCTTTATTTCAAGACCCTATGTACTCTTCAATGGTGTTTGGATTCGAATAGATTCGTGCTTGGTTCTTTTTGAATATGCTGATGTGTCGGTCATCTGCAACGGATTTCATAGGCGGGTGGGGTAGTATTATTAATACTCTTCCTCGTGACTTATGGTTGTGAATGGTGTGGTCGGTCTCCCAATTAGTAGGGTCTTCAAGAGTAAGTCAAAGGATATGAGTGATAGGAAGGGGCAACGATCGCGAGGGAAAAGGACTCTTGAGACTAAAGTCCTAATTGAGAAGATGGCTGCTGAAACTTCCAAGCTGGATTCTTTAGCACTAGAAATCCAAACGCTCAATAGTACGGTATCTTTTTTGCAGTCTGAATCGAATCGTTTGTCTGACAACAGTCGCTCTCTCGAATCACAGCTTGGCGATCTCAAGGATTACTTTGAGAAAAGAATCCAAGACATCGCACAGAATATTGGCGACTTTGATTCAAAAATGGAAGAAACTAGAATTTCTTTTGAAAGATTGTCCAGAGACTTCGACAGGCTCGTGGAAGGTCATTTGCCTATCAGAAAGATCGCGATGCCTCCTCCAATCACTTCCCAACTGACGATCTACAGGGGTGAAGAATCTCTAGCTTTCCAGTTGGGAGTCGTCCCTGGAATCATAGAGGAGATTATGGAACGCGCCAGATCCCACACGAATCAGAGGGATAAGCCGGATGAGGAAGTTGTTGGAGTCTTAACTGGCAGGGTTGTGGGAAATACTGTTATCGTCGAGGAGGCTCTACCGGGTCGAGTATCCTATGCAGGCCCTACTGAGGTAGCCTTAGATCCACAGCACCTAGCAGAGATAGTTGAGAAAATAATGAACGATGGTAAGAATCAAAGGATCGTTGGATGGTATCATTCACATCTAGGTTTGGGTGCCTTTCTTTCAGATGTGGATATCAGGACACAGTTGATTCTTCAACAGTTCTCGTATGTCATCGCTTTAGTCGCAGATCCAATAAAAGACGAATACGGTTTCTTCTATGTGGACAAAGAGATGAAGCAGCCTGACGGGAGGCCTAGAATTGTTAGGCTTGTTGAGAGCGAATAGATTATGTTGCTCGAGATATCGTTAGGGCCGATAAAAAGGAGTATTGAACGTAGGTCTTTAGATCCACTCTTTCCTCTTGGCGGATCCTAGTATTTTCTTAAGATTTTACGAGTTCTAATTCCTCTGACGTGCTCCCATGATTCGCAAGAGATATAAAGTTGGATCCATCGACTCTTGTCCTCACAGACAACACTAACGGTTTTCACAGGTAGGTTGCTGGACACCTATCTCAAGACCATGCGAAGAGGCTGAGTGATAAAGGGATGCTGCGAATAAACCTCCGGAATTCAATCCAGATTGGCGTAGCGATCCTCTACTTGTCATGTCTGGTAGTTTTTGCAGCCTATAGTGCGATACCCTGGCTTCTCCCTTCAGGAACTCGAGTAACAGCTACAAACTTACGTGTGATTGTGATTAATCCTCAAGCTACTGTAGGAGAGAGTTATCATATAGTAATATCAGCGGTCAGTGACGACGGCAGATTCGACCCGACAAGAAATGATCTCGTTCAGATCTACGCGAATTCAGAAAGCCATGCGAAATTAAGTCAATCAAGAGTTAACCTCGTTAATGGAAGGGCAGAGTTAACTCTTGTTGATGACTATGAGGAACCTGTCATAGTAACGGTCGGCTGGATAAGTGGCCCAACCACTTTGAGAGGTGACTCAATCCTCATTCAAGTGCTTGGGAGGTCGACATAGAAATTGAACCATAGGTCATTCAACTCAGTTCCAATAATAACTAGTCTGGTAATCGGCTCATTTGTTTTCTACATTTACTTTCGCCCATACCTGATATTGGGGCTGATCTTTGGGATTGGTTTTGGAGCAGTAATTAATGCGCTCCTGAGAACTTGGAAGATCCACAGAATCAGATTGCTTTACATAACGGCCTTAACATTTGTAACTTGGATTGGCGCTCTAAGTCTGCTTGTTGAAATGAATTGGGCCTCTTTCCTTCAGTACGTGAATACTCATTGGTTTTTCTACGAATCGAAGGTCATCGGTTTTGGATTTACACATGTACCCTTTGTCAGGCAGCTCCCATCTACTTTAGGCTCCACTATATTGATGCAACTTTCTTTTCCATGGATCGAGCTTTCTATTCCGTATCCAGTTGAAAGACTTCTCTTTCTCATTTTTCCCTTTCATTATCCTCCCATAACCTTGGGTATGTTCACCTTCGTGTTGGTACCCTACTTGGCCTTGGTTCTAGTTTTTGGGAGGGGTTGGTGTGGTTGGGTCTGCTACTTTGGCAACCAAACTGAATCTATTGCCTCAAGAGGCAGGGAGAGATGGAAGCTAGCTGGTCTTAGAGAAAGATTCAGACCAAGCGATGGCAAAGAGCTTCTGGACTGCCTTAAAGGAGAGGTCAGATACATCAAGTACCTCTTTATGATAGCGCTTCTTCTTCCAAGCTTTCTTCTTGGAATGAATACTCTGTGCACATTGGGTTTTATGTTCAAATTTCTCTACCCCCTAGGTGCGATTCTCATCATCATGATGCTTATTTTAATGGGTCTAATCCTGCCACTCAACACGAGAAAACGGTGGTGGTGTCTGATCTGCCCGGCCGGAGCCGGAATCGCTCTTGTGGACACAATAACTCCCTTTAAGATCGGCATAGATCCCTCCAAGTGTGATAGGTGCTACGCCTGCGCAAATGTTTGTCCTATGCACGCAATCTCACCCAAGATACTAACCGAAAAAGATAGACCCAACTCAGATTGCGTCAAGTGTTGCAGATGCATAGAGGTCTGTTCCCGAGGTGCAATCGATGTCTATGTAAGAGGGACAAAGAAGCGTGTCCGAAGTCTCTTCATTTCTCTCATGATGGTAGTCGCGGCTTCATGGTATGTTTGGTTTGCAGTTTCTATCATGGAGTTATTGACTAGTATATTTCGAGTCTGATTGTTTGACAAGGACACTGTAATCTTTTATAATTCAACATGTGTTTTTAGACTCAGAGGCCAACAGCTAGTGGTAAGCATTTGAGGGACTGGACCAAACATCCACTTGTCTCAGCTCTTCTCATAGTCGTAGTCAATCTAGGTGGATTCATTTTGATTGCTCCATATGCTCCTTCAGGTGCAGCCGGAGTCGCTTTTCTTCTACCAGTTCTATTCTTGAGCGGAGACATCTCTAAGCTGAGTCCAGTTCTTTACGGCTATCTCTCCGGCCCTACTTGGATAATTTTCCTCATATCAGGGATGTGGGGGGCGGGAACAATTGTGGGATCCTTAGTCTCAGCCCTTGCTGGCAGAAACTTCAAGCTCAGAAGACCTCGCGCAAAAATTGCGGCAAGATCTTTCGCCGGTGGGCTCCTTATGGGCTTAGGAGTTGCCCTAACCCACGGATGCAATCTGCTCCATATTCTCGGCGGCACCCCGTTGCTAGTGCCTGCAAGTATACTTGCCTCTGCAGCAATCATTGTTGGAGCCTACATTTGTTTGAGGTTGATGTTGAAGTATGGGGTCTGATCTCCTAGGTGATCCTTGACGGACTTCGTGGTTATACTCTTAATCGCATTTGTCACAGGTGTACTTCTGGGTTTCCTCTTTGAGAAAGGACAGTTTTGCATGACCCTGATGCTGACAGAGTCGGTCTTTTTCAAGAATCACAGAAGAATAGTGGGACTCATCGGTGCGATCTTAGCGTCAATGATTCTTTTCAATCTAGCATTATCTTTTGGGTTAATTGACAAGTTTAATCTGTTGAGATCCGTAGGAGTAAGCCCGAACTTCTTTGAACCCCCCCTAGTCATCGAGCGAGACTTGGTCGGTGGTCTACTCTTTGGGTTTGGAATGATCCTTGCTGGAGGTTGCGTTGCAGGAATACTCTTCAGGATAGGTGAGGGTCAACTGAGCTCTGTTGTGGCCTTTCTAGGGTTGATGACGGGGTTTGCCTCCGCGATTACACTTGAAGCTGTCGGCGTGATTGGTCCTGAGTTCGGTCTTTATCCGCCGGGGGTTCTTCTGCCGCAGATACTACGGATTCCGACATTTCTACTTGTGCCCCTGATTGCAGTGGTCCTTATAGTTCTTATGTTCACTCTACGCCGCAACGCACACGCATCAATAAAAGAATAAGAGGAGACGGGAATCTGGCTGAACCTTCTGTTAATGAGCGCGTCTTAGATGTCAAGGGTACATGTTGCCCGTACCCTCAGCTCAAGACCAAAGTCACACTCGATCAAATGAAGCCTGGTGAGACGCTACGAGTATTGATTGATGATCGAGCTACAGCCGATAATATCCGTCTTGCAGTAGAGCAGCTCGGAGACACCATTCTTAGCTTTCAACAGAAAGAGAAAGAATTCATCGTTATCATTCAGAAATCCGAACGAGGTTACAAGTCAGCCCTGAAAATGAAACTCTCATCCTAAATTATAATTAAGATCGGATACAATCGTCTAAGAATCGATTCTTTCGGTATAGGGCTAAAGGTATTAAAGACTACGGTTGTTTACACTGAAATGATTACGTAGGAGTCTTTAGCATGGTTAGTGAAAAGTACAGATTTGAGACGTTAGTTGTACACGCTGGAGTCACTCCTGAGAATTGGTGTGGGAGCACTCTTGCGCCCATATTTCAGACCGCCGCGCATAAGTTCTCAACAGCGGAGCAGTTAAGCGACGCATTTGCCGGAAAGGAGAAAGGATTTATTTATCAAAGGTTGCGCAATCCGACAAACGAGGCTCTTGAGAATAGGATTACTCAACTCGAAGGCGGCGTCGGGGCAGTAGTAACTTCCTCAGGAATGGCAGCCGTTCACAATTCTTTAGCTGCGATTGTCCAGAGTGGAGATGAAGTGATCTCTGGAAACTCTCTGTTTATGTCAACATACCTTCTGCTGGCTAACGTCTTCAAGAAGTTCGGAATAAAAGTAAACTTTGTTGAGTCCACGATTCTTGAGGAGTATGAGAGAGCGATCACTCCCAAGACCAAAGCGATCTTTGTTGAATCTGTTGGCAACCCCAAGATGGATGTCCCAGACATTGAGAAGTTGGCTGCGATCGCTCACAGAAACGCTATACCCTTGATAGTCGATAATACAATGCCAACTCCGTATCTGCTAAACCCCTTCAACATTGGCGCTGATATCGTGATCCACTCAACAACCAAGTATCTCAGTGGTCATGGTGATGCCGTTGGTGGAGTCGCAATAGATTCTGGAAACTTCGATTGGCCGGTCGAAAAATATCCAGACTTTGAGCTGTTCAAAGCGAGAGCAGGAAAGAGAGCCTACATCGATAAGGTCTGGCGAGAGATCCACATAAATGTGGGAACTTCACAGTCTCCATTCCATTCGTATCTGACTATGTTAGGAATAGACACTCTAGCTATTAGAATGCAACGGCATATCCAAAATGCTGAGAAGGTTGTTGAATTCATGTCTAATCATAAGAAGGTCAAATGGGTTAACTATCCAAGTCTGAAGGAAAGCCCGAGCTATGAGACCGCTCAGAAACAGTTCTATAGAGGTTGCTGTGCCCTCTTTACCTTCGGGCTTGCCGACCAGAAGGAGTGCTTCGATTTCATACGCAGCTTGAAACTTGTTTATCATCTCGCGAACCTTGGTGACTGTAAAACTCTTGTTATTCATCCATACTCTTCACAGTATGTGAACTTCGATTTGGCTACTCGTGAGAAGCTGGGAATAACTGCAGATATGATCCGTGTCTCAGTTGGAATAGAGGCAGTTGAGGATATCATCGCAGATTTCAATCAAGCTCTCAAGAAGATATAGAATCGGGATTTGCTCTGATTTCCAATTAACCATAAGCTAAATTCTCTAAGCTCTTCCTATTCGATTCTCTTCTGAAATAATTAGAATTGAGCTTATTGAGGACTAAGGGGAAGGCTAAGAGAATGATGAAGACGATCAATACGGCAGAACCTGTAAAATCGGGTATGACTTCACCCATAAGTGAAGGTCACTACTTTATCTTGGTACGCCATACTCTTAGGCTCTAGCAGCCAGGCCTTCCACGTATAGTTTCCAGCGGGCTGCGACTTGTCAGGATAGAATGGCCCGAACACAACCTTCTGAATCCTATCTCCCTTCTCCAGAAGCGCCATCTGCCGGATGATGTATTTTACTGGTGATATTCATATAGCCACATGTAATTATCCATCCAATTCGTGGGTGTGTCAACGTAGAGGTAGACTTGTTCGCTCAGGCTGAATATCTTCTTCGGGTTTCCATTCTTATCAGCAGTCCAGACATTCAATCTATCGGCGATGCCCGCCCTCCCATATCATAGTGGCTTTGGCCTCCGGTTACTCCCTCGTTCGGTGGGTTCCAGCTCTGCTGTGGTGGGGCAGAATTGGTTGACCACTGGCATATCAGATGACCAAAATCAGGATTAGTAAATATGCCAGCAATGCTGAGGTCGGATTGCTGGGTCCTAACCTGTTCACAGAGTTGGGTGTTGTCCCCACTTCGTATTTAATATCTACGTAATCTTTGGGCACTAGCAACGGTTTTGACTGATGTTCGCAGGTCTTAAAATGATGTTTATGGACTCTGTTATGACTCTGCCTGAAGGAGCTGTTAGTGGGGTCCTTTGATGATACTGTCTACTCGCATTGGCATCTAATACGAAGCGATTACTGGACCAGTTTGACAGTAACATCCTAGGGGAAGTGAGTAGCAAGGCGAAATTGTGACTCTTGTGTTTTCCGCTGCCACTCACAATTTGGAGTACCTTCAACTACCACACTATATATACTACTTATTAAGATAGCACTACTGTTATGGGGAGTACCTATGACTAGGCCAGGACCAATAGCCAATATTGAAGAACAGGACCTGCAGGCTCTAAACTTCTTACCACAAGAGAGTGGATTAGGCTTCAACGAACTGTGGCGGAGACTTAAAGCGGGTGGACACAGCGTCAGTTACTCAACTCTCTCAAAGACATTGAAGCGACTTCAGTCTCAAGGTTACGTTGACTTTATTGTTGAGACAGAAAAGAGAAAGATCCCGCGACATGTCTACACAAAGACAGGACATGGGCAAGAATATGAACTACACCTGAGTGACAAGCTCAGACTCTCTTTGGCTGACACGAAGAAGATAGTGAAAGCCCGAAGAGGGGAGATAAAATATAACCAAGCTATTTTGGGCGAGATTCCATACACCTGTGAAATTGAACTGTCGGCACCCAGCTTGACTCAGGAAAAAGAGGAAGCGATAACAACATTCGCCGGCACTGTCGGAGACACGGTAACATCAAATATTGCTGAGATTCTGAACCAAGCCTACTCAGGATTCATCTCCCTGCTGGGAGATGGCAAGAAGAGTGAGGCTTTTGATTACCTTAAGAAAGCTCTAGCATTCAAACTCAAACTCACCATAGCATTCGACGGAAGCAGAGCCGCAGTCGATGATCACTTGCAACGAACGTTGGAATATGATGAGGAGTTGTCGACAGCTGTTCAAGCGATAAATACTCCATCATACACGGAACTCCTGAGCTGTTGGATATACAGTCTACTGAACATAATTCTGCCAGCCGAAAAATTCCCATACGACCTGACGAAGATATCGGGGTGGGCGCAACTGATAACAGAACGATCAAACAAGATCAGGGCCGAGAAGAAACTCCCGCTATTAGACCAAAAACAGGTTCAACTCCACCTGAATGAACAAATTGACAAAGGCATGGTCTCCATTACGCCAGTGCATGTAGATACAGGCATAATACAATTTCACGACCGGCTACCGAGCCCAGAACCAGAAGAATCATACGCATTCTTACTTGGACTCACCTCAACACTCAAGAGCATGTTCGAAAGTGCAACCTAATAGTCCATGCTCGAATAGATCCGCATCATTCATAGACCTGATAGGAACGTGCAGACCTTGCCGTCACAAGCTAATACAGCAGAAGAACTAGCGATAGAGACAACCGATCTGCACAAGACCTTCGAATTCGGTGACGTAGTAGTAACTGCGCTCCGTGGAGTCAACCTGAAGGTTGGACGAGGTGAATACGTATCCATCGTGGGACCATCAGGAAGCGGAAAGTCGACCCTCCTTAACATGCTTGGTGCCCTCGATAGGCCGACAAAGGGCAGAATCATCATAGATGAGATCGACATAACAAACCTCAACGATTGGGGTCTAGCAAGCTTTAGAAATAGAAAAATTGGCTTTATCTTTCAAAGCTTCAATCTTGTGGCACGCACGACCGCTCTAAAAAATGTCGAACTCCCTGCCATCGTAAGTAGCGTGCCAGCGAAGATCAGGAGGGAAAGGGCTAGGCATCTGCTTGAAATGGTCGGGCTAGGAGACAAAGTCAACCGAAAACCTAATTTCATGAGCGGCGGGGAACAACAGAGAGTCGCGATAGCAAGAGCTCTCATAAACAAACCAGCCTTCATCTTAGCAGATGAACCGACAGGAAATCTCGACTCAAAGACGGGAAGCGAAATAGCGGAACTCCTGCGCGAAATTAACAAAGAACAGAAAGCAACCATAGTAATGGTCACCCATAACCCTGAATTAGCAAACGAAACAGACAGAATCCTTCACCTCAGAGACGGTTTGATAGAGAAAGAATCGATCGGGATATGGGGTAAACAGCCAACAGATAAGGAGAGGGTGATCCCAGATTGACCCCCCTTGACCTCTTCAAATTGGCTTCCAGCGCCCTCAGCGAGAGGAAGCTTAGAACTGGCTTAACTGTGCTTATGGTAATAATAGGCGCTGCTCTGATGACGTCTCTAAACGGACTTAGCGGGGGAATGAACGTCTTCATAGCAGACCAGCTTGGCTCCCTAGGAGCCAACCTAGTAATCGTGTCACCCTCACAACCACTGGGTAGGTTCGGCGGTGGTCAACAAGAAAGCCAAAAGATTATCATAAATGACTATACAGTGAGAACCATTGCTAGAATGCCAGGCGTCGAACAAGCCATTCCAACTATACAGAGCGCTGCAACCCTTAGATCTGGAAGCAAAGAATTAACCGCGCAAGTAATCGGAATGGACCAGAGCAAACTCCGACTAGTAATTCCAAAAATCAGTCTAGCATCGGGTTCCTACGTCTCCACCTCTGACTCCAGCGGAATGATTGTCGGAATGGACGTATCACTCCCGCCAAGTGAGACCACGCTCTTTGCACCTCAAGGAAAAATGCTCATTATGGAGATCGCCCAGACCGAAAACGTCGGACAGACCCAGAAAGTGACGACAAAGACAAAATCCTTCCAAATCAAAGGCGTCATCAGCAAACTAGGAACAATGGCTGTCGACACTAACGTGTACATTTCTCTGAGTGCCGCCAACACTTTCTTTGAAAAAGGCTCGCAATACGATGGCATTTATGTCATAACGAAAGACCCGGCCCTTAATGACAAGGTTGAACAGGAGATCAGAACCAGATTCGGTAAGACCATTGGAATCATTACTCCTAAAGCGATCACCGAGACAATACAGGGTGTATTCTCGACGTTCAACGCGTTCATCTCCAGTATAGCCTCGGTCTCGATGTTCGTCGGAGCCGTCGGCATAATCACAACTCTCTTCACTTCTGTGATTGAGAGAACAAAAGAAATAGGACTCTTAAAGGCCCTAGGCTTCAACAGCTTGATGGTACTCTTAATGTTCCTCACAGAATCAATCATGATCGGGATACTGGGGGGCATGCTTGGAGTCATGATAGGGATAGGTGGAGCTTACCTCATGATCCGCGTCTTGCCGTTTGGCGTCGGAAGCACGGGAGTAAAGCCTCTATTCGTTCCCATCGATCTCGCATACGTGGCTCTGCTCTCGTTGGTGTTGAGCTGTGTAGCTGGATTATACCCCGCTTGGAGAGCTTCGCGCTTCAGCCCATTGATAGCTCTGAGAAAGGAATAGTCTGTATAACAACTAATTGGTTCAAGAAAAGGCTAAACCTTAAAGGGAGTACTGTACGACTCTTCAGGTGGGAAATGCTTTGTATTCACCGTATCAGAAACCTAAGAAATGTTGGAAATGTGGTGGATTCAAAGTCTGGTCATCGCAGTACAACAAATGGATCTGCCCTCAATGTTACAAACCTGCCCAAGCCTACCCCTCTCCAGCTTATCCTCAATACGGCTATACTCCCCAGTACAGCAATCCTCAACGTCCATATCCCGCCTATTCTGGAACCCCTCCCACGTATCGCAGACCTTCTTACCCAGTATACCAGACACCCCAACTGTATCTACCTGCGTCGCCCATTGGAAATAAGCTCTGCATTTATTGTGGTGCCACAATGAAGGAAGACGAGCTGATCTGCCCAAAGTGTATGCAGAGAGCTCTCCTCGTCTAAGTCTACGATTGCAGTCAACCGAATTCTAGTACACCGTAAAGATCTTCTTAGACAACCTCAAGAGGGAAAGCCGGTTCTAATATTTGGCCATACATCATACTTAAGCTGAAGTCAAAACTCCGAAGCTAATATCAACTAACCGCCAACACAGAAGTTAGGCTCGCTTCGGATGAATGAATTAAAAGATGAGAACCATTTCCATAGCACCAAACATTTTCAGATCCAAGCACCAACGATGTTATCTATGGTTGGCAAGTAACGACTTTCTGACAGAGGCTGCAGCAGCGGAATTTATCGCGCACTACCCAAGGCACAAGGTCAGCGACTTATCGCATAATGAGCTAGTTGCGAATTTTTATGCTCCGATCAGATGAATATGTGTGTGTGGTCTTTTATTTTGGAGCAAATAGAGAATAGGAAAGCAGTGTTGAAAGATGATTGAAGACTTGAAGGCATGTATAGTTGGAGCAGGCAAGATGGGTGAGGCTCTGATACGAGGTCTATTATCTGAAAAAGTCCTTGAACCCTCCAGACTTTTTGCTGCTGACCTACTAAAGGAACGTTGTCAATACGTATCGAAAGCGTATGGCATAAAGTGCGACTCAGACATCTTCAAGGTAGCACATAAATGCAATGTGATCGTCATCGCGGTGAAACCTAAAGACGCGAAGAGTGCTGCTGAAAGTATCAAGATGTTCATCACAACGAGGCAGCTTATCATCACATTGGTTTCAGGTGTGTCTGCAGAGTTCTTTTCGAAGATTCTTGGAGGTGACATTCCAATAGTTCGAGCAATGCCGAATGTAGCTGTTCTCGTTGGCGAGGGTATGGTTGCACTTTCCAAAGGACCAAATTGCTCACCTGAAAGTATTGCGTTGGCTGAGAAGATCTTCAGTTCGGTCGGCAGAGTTGTGGTTGTCGATGAGAAGCATCTGGATGCAATTACGGCATTAAGTGGGAGCGGCCCCGCCTACATTTACACTATGATAGAGGCTCTGAGTGATGGTGGAGTAAAAGTTGGGTTGGAAAGGAACTTGGCAACTCTTCTAGCTGCGCAGACTGCATTGGGAGCTGCTAAGATGGTTCTTGAAACGAAGGAGCATCCAGCTAAACTGAAAGATATGGTCACTACCCCTGGGGGCGCTACCATTGAGGGACTACTGCAACTTGAGGAAGGTATGATACGCGCAACTTTGATGAAAGCTGTAATTAAGGCAACTGAGAAATCAAGAACCTTGCTGACAAACTAGAAAGTAAGATGAACCGGATGGAAAAGATTGGCGTCCTAGTTGTCAGTTATGGCTCACGAGACGTGGCTATAGTCGACGCCTTGTCCCGAAGCGAAGAATACAATGTAGAGTTCTACATAGCTGACAAACAATCCAATCCTTTCAATATCAAGAAAGTTGAGAACAGTGGAGAACACAGGGTTATCCCAGATCTCTCGCTTAATGAGATCTGCAACTTTGCAGAGAAGTATAGAGATAAGATACGTTTTGGTATAGTTGGTTCTGAAGGACCAATAATTCAGGGTATCCGAGATCTCATCGAGAAGCAGACTGGCATTCCACTTGTGTGCCCGACACGTGAGTATGCGATCGAGGGCAGCAAGGTCTCCCAAAGACGCCTGCTCCAAGAGTGTGCACCGAAAGCGAATCCTTTGTTCAAAGTCTTTGACCCAAAGAACTTGGGAGCTGAGCCCAGACCTGATTTTGAAGAATGGCTGACTCAGCTTGGAGGCCCAGAGAATGTTGTGATAAAACCTGATAGGCCTGGTTTCGGCAAAGGAGTTGGCGTTGGTGGCGAACACTTCTTCTCTATGCAGGAAGCCTACCTCCACTTCTATTCGATATATGGAGGAGGAAGTGAGAAAGTCATAGTCGAAGAGAAGATAGACGGCGAGGAATCAAGTTTCCAAGCTTTCTGTGACGGAAGACACTTGCTTGCTCTCCCTGAGACTCGAGATTACAAGAGGGCCTTTGAGGGAGATAAGGGACCAAACACGGGCGGCATGGGTTCATACAAGGGCACAGGGAACTTGCTTCCTTTCATGGGACCGTCGGATATGAGCGAGGAGGTTAAGATAGCGGAGAACATCTTCAGAGAGTTCTCCGGAGGAGGAAACAACGCTAACCTGAGGGGTATTCCCTTCTACGTTGCATTCATGCATTCGGCTGACGGACCTAAGGTTCTTGAAATAAACAGTCGACCGGGGGATCCCGAGATTCAGAATATTCTGCCGATAGTAGATCAAGATTTTGTTGAGATCTGCCTGAAGATGATCGATGGTGAACTCCAGTCAGTCCGAATCAAACCTATGTCAAGTGTGGTTATCTACAAAGCTCCTCTGTCGTATGGCGGTTATTTCACGCAATATCCAACCAGAGTCTCCACGAAAGAGAAAGACTCGCCAATATATCTTGGTGATGCTATACAATATGAACAGGCAAATTTCCTCAATCTTAGGATCTATCCTGGTTCTATTGAAGTGCGATCTGATGGTAACCTCTACTCACTCTCCTCAAGAACAATCTCTTCAGTTGGGACAGCGGCAACAATAGAGGAGGCAAGAGAGTTTGCTCTTGAGGGAATAAAGAGGATCCGTGGAGGCGCCTTGTGGTATAGAAGCGATATCGCATCCCGAGAACATATCGGTAAGAGTATCGAACACATGAAGCGGCTGAGGATGGCGTGAAGAGGATTTTCGTAACAGATTGTGAAGGACCGATTTCTAAGAACGATAACGCATTTGAGCTTACGGACAAGCTAATTCCTGAAGGCGCTGCACTATTCACGCTACTCAGCAAATATGATGATGTGCAGGCTGATCTGGTAAAAAGGCCCGGCTACAGGCCTGGTGATACATTAAAGCTCATCCTTCCCTTCCTGAAGGCTTTTGGCGCAACGAATGAAGTGCTGAGAGAACTTTCCGCTGAAGGGGTCGTTCTGATCCCTAGAGCGAGGGAGACGCTCTCACTTGTGAGGAGGTTAATGCCCTCGTTCATAGTAAGCACCAGCTATGAACAGTACATCCAAGCATTATGCAGACTCACGAACTTTCCTATGATTAGTGTCTATTGTACCAAGCTTGATCTTGATCAATTTCAGATCCCCAATTGGGAGAACGATAAACTCAGATCTTGGGCAAGTGAATTGGCTAAACTGCCACTGCCAACCATTCCTATTGATGCACGCTCCGTTACAGACCTTGAAAGACAGGATCAAGAAACCATTGGGTATCTTGACGATATCTTTTGGTCTAAGATCCAGAAGATGGCCGCTGGAAGAATTATCAGGGAAGTTAGGCCTGTCGGCGGAGCGGAGAAAGTCGAAGCCGTCAAAGATATAATTGAAAAGAATCTCTGTAAGCCAAGACAAGTGATCTACATCGGAGATAGCATAACCGACTCAGCACCACTCAGGTATGTCAAAGAAAATCAGGGTCTTCCAATCTCTTTTAACGGAAACGAGTACGCAATCAGAGAAGCGGAGCTTGCAGTGCTTTCGGAGAATACACTTGCAATAGGCATACTTAGCCTTGCTTTCAATAACGGAGGAAGAGAGGCTGTGAAGATGCTTGTGTCAAGTTGGGGATACGAATCGATAAAAAAGATCTGTGGTGAACAAATGTATGCATTATCAGTGGAGGTCTATGGAAGTAAACTTCCTCAAGTCGAAGCAATATCCGAGGGTAATAAGGAAAGATTGACAAAGGAAAGTTGCCTTTTTAGAAAGAAGGTTAGAGGCGAAGTCGTCGGAAGCTTGGGGTAATCGAAACGAGGTTTGAAAATGGGAATAGAAAAACTGGAAGATACATACGCAGAAGCATTTGAAGGAGTCTTCGTGAGAATCATCGTGACCGCTGAAGACGATGAAACTCTGAAGGCTGCCGCTGACGACTCTACGAGCACGCCATCCATTGTGATTGGAAGAGTCGAAGGCGGTATCGAGGAGTTCATTTCAAATGAAGATACCCCTGATGGCCGCAAGGGCGCAATCATCCAGTTTTGGGGGGGCATAGACACATCCAAGCCTTTGCAGGACTCTATCAAAAAGTTTGAGGTTGAGCTTTCTTACAGAATAAGGCAGGACATTCTTGTCAAGCCGTTCACAGCAGTCTTCAACGCACTTGAAGACTCAGTTGGTCAGATAGACACCATGGAAAGGGTTGGTCACTGCGGTGACGGCTTTGAGTGGGAAGAAGAATACAGGGGTAGAAGGATCATAAACATCCCAATAATGATTCCCAACTTTCGAATAGAGAGATATTTGGGATACAATCTTGGCGTGATGGGGGGAAACTTCTGGTATATGTGCAGAAGCAAGAAAGCAGTGTTTGAGGCGGGAAAAAGAGCTCTGGAAGCAGTTCATCACATTTATGGGGCAGTAACACCATTTAACATATGTTCAGCAGGCTCAAAACCAGAAACCAAATTTCCTTGGATCGGACCAACAACCAACGAGGTCTACTGTCCGTCTTTGAGGGAGAAACTAGGAAGTCGCTCTAAAGTTCCTGAAGATGTTAACTATATACCGGAAATTGTCATAAACGGTGTCTCCTTACCTACGGTCTCCAAAGCAATGAAAGCTGGTATAGAAAGCATCTGGGATATGCCTGAAGTTACCAAGATATCTGCTGGAAACTACGGAGGAAAACTCGGACGATACCGAGTGGGCTTACGAGGGTTATTCATTTGAGGCTAGATGTGGTAGGCTTCGGAGCGCTCAATTTAGATAAGCTATACAGCGTCGATAAGATAGCTGGAGCAGGAGAGGAAACATTTGTAAAGAGTCTAACAGTCTCCGCTGGAGGCTCAGCTGCGAATACCATAGTGGGATTGGCCCGGCTCGGGTTGAACACAGGATATATCGGCAAGTTGACCAATGACCCAGAAGGCAGATACCTTCTTGGTGACATCAAAAGAGAGGGAATAGACACTAGTGGAGTAATAATTTCAAAAAATGGAAGAACCGGCGTCTGTATAGGTCTCGTGGATGATAGTGGGGAAAGGGCACTATACATCGACCCAGGGGTGAACGATAAGCTCACCTCTAGGGAAGTCGAGGTGACTTATGCAGATTCATCAAAGATCCTTCATCTAACATCGTTTGTCGGGGACGCGCCATTCAATGCCCAGAACCATTTGGTCAAGAATTCCAAAAAGGCGTGGGTTAGTCTTGACCCAGGTGCACTCTACGCCAAGAGAGGACTTCGAGCCTTGGATCCGATTCTTAAGAGAACATCAGTCTTTCTTCCAAATGAGAACGAGTTGAGAAGTATGACGAAGAAGGACTACAGGAGAGGTTCAAAGGATCTCCTCGCTCGAGGAGTAGAGACAATAGCTGTGAAGTTGGGCGAGAGAGGATGTTACATCACCGACGGTAGAGAGAGCTACCTAATTCCAGCACACAAGAAGAAACCTAAAGATACAACTGGAGCGGGTGACGCCTTCTGCGCTGGCTTTCTATACGGTCTACTGAATGAAAAAGATCTGTATATTTGTGGTAAACTAGGAAATTTCGTGGCCTTACGATGTATCAGTGAATACGGTGGTAGAAATGGTCTACCCACAAAATCTGATCTGCCGAACCTATGACTTTTCATCGAGACAAAATCTCGCAAATAAGCTAAGAATCAGATTCAACTTCCAGCAAATATGTGTTCTATAGATCGCGATTATTCCATTCTCTAATTCTCTCTTTGGTTACTTCTCTAACTCAAAACCAGCATGAAGCCAGCCTTTCTTACCCGCTTTGTAATCAAGCGTCTTCTTGTACCCCATTTTCACGAGTGCCCTAGCAGCGTTAGTACTGGCATTGCATTGATAACTTGCGCAGTAGACTACAATGGTGTCGCTCTTAGTTAGGTACTTTTTTGAGAGTTCCGGTAACTGATCAAGAGGTATGTTAATGGCTCTAGGAATGTGTCCCTTCCCAAACTCTTCTCTAGCCAAAACCTCTACGAGCTTGAAATTCTGGTCGTTGGCATGCATCTCAAGGAGATCTTCAGTTGTGATGAATTTTACTCTTGACAAAAGTCGTCCATATGTTTTAGAGTGGACGGAATAATATTAAGTTTAAGAACGATATATTTCACGAATTTAGAACAATGCTGGCAGCTGGGGCGTCGTTGCCCTTCGTGACTTCAACGGAAGCCACTCTGGTTTGTCTTCTCCTAAGGCATACTGCGATTGTCGCCAAGATCACAACCGCTAGTACAATGAACAAGATCATATCAGTGGAGACTGTTGTTGTCAACTTCGAAGTTTCGGTTGTAGTTAATAATTCCTCTCTAAATCGAATTGTGAGAGTGCTCTTGCCAAAGATGTCAAGAGTCAGCGGTCTACCTGAGCTTGCATAATAAGTCGTATTTCCATCAATATTCGTGAAGTCCAACTCCTCGCTTACATAATTATTTGATCCTATGGTGGATGAGTTTGTTATCAGTTGTATTGAGTGCTGACCCGCACGGATCCTGAGTACAAGGGGTTGTGATTCTAAGTGGTACTTGGTGTTATCTAAGAAAATATCAACTGCGATGCCTATTGGGGATGTCTGCATCGTAAGCGTCGTTAAACTCACGACTTCTATGCATACCGTAATAGAGTCTGTATAAGTCTCTCCCCGTGCCATAATTCGAATTGACTGATTCCCGTAGTTGGCCTTTGAGGTCGCACGCACAGTTATGGGGCAGTAGGCTCCAGCTCCTGTAGAGTTTAGAAAGACAGGAGTTTCTAAATTGACCTCTATTCCATCTGGAGCACTCACTTCAAAATCTATACGTCCAGTATACCCGAGCGATCTTATTGAGAATAGGAATTTGGAATCGTACCCAACCCCTACACTGAAACAGTGTGTAGGACCCCTAAGTGAGAATCCTTGAGAGGTGCTGTTTACTAATTGATAGTTGGGATGATTGATGAAAGAAGCGGCTGTGAGAAGGCATAAAACCCCAAACCAACCAGTCTTCACTTCTCGCATCACTTCTTGAGCCGATGTTTTACCGTATGTTTAAGCTCTTCGTCTATTCTGTTCTCTTTTAATTTGGTGTTATATGGCATCATTCAGTTGTGTTCTATGCCTACTAGATGATCTGTGTGATGATAGGCCTTGCGACTCCCATGTCAGATAACTAGAGAACTGTCCTCTGAACCATAGTACTTCTATTGGATATAGTAATATGTCTCATTACTTCTCTTAGAAAAGCTACCCTCTGCGATCCCGAATTCTTTCCTCAATGGTTAACAGATCGCTCAGTATTGCTGTTGCAGTCTGATAGCCTCCTGCACCGGGACCTATCATAGTTACATCCCCAATGTATTTGGTCTTCAGCTGGATTGAGTTCAGCGATCCATCCACACAAATTGGTTGAGATGCTTCAAGCGGTTCAGGAGAAACCGCAACTTCATTGTCGATTGAGCATACGAGTTTCACTTTCTTTCCTTCTTTCTTAAATCTCTGAACCTCTTCCAGACTGATGTCACCGATACCGTGTACTCTGATATCCTTCAAGGTAAGCTCTTGGTCAAGACCGTAATTGGCTATTATTGTCAGTTTGAGTGCAGGATCGATGCCATTGACATCAAGAGAAGAATCGCTTTCTGCATATCCTAGTTGTTGAGCCTCTCTGAGGGCCTTCTCCATTGATATTTCGACATCATACATCCGCGATAGAACATAGTTCGTTGTTCCGTTCAGGATCGCCTTCATAGAGTGTATCTTGTCGGTTGCTCCGATTTGCTCTACAAACTCTAATATTGGGGTTCCTCCCCCCACCGTTCCACTGAATCTGAATTCAACTCCGTTCACTGAGGCCAAATCTTGGAGAGTTCGCATTGCAAGTGCGGGAGGTCCTTTATTTGTAGTGATTACATGCTTACCGCTTCTGATAGCACTCGTAATGTGACTGATTCCTGGCTCGCCATTAACAGGATTTGTTGGAGTCAACTCCAACACCGCATCAGCTTCAACTTCTTTGATTGTTGATATTGCTGACATACCGAATTGGCCAATTTTTGGAGTAGCAGCGACCGTGCCTTCCCTTAGGTCGGTCTCGAGAAGCTCTGCAATGTTGAGACCGTTCTGGTTAGATGCGCCTCCTCTCCTGTCAAGGACGGCGACAACTCTCAGCCCTGACCAGAATCGCTCGTTAAGTGATGTTGCCTCTTCCGCGATCATGCGGAGAAAAGCCCTTCCGACATTGCCGAACCCTACAAGTATTATGCGCATTGTCACACCACCGTAAGTGAAACTGGTTTCCGATTTAGGTTCCCCTTTGCTACATTATTCCTATATTAGTACTTGACTGGGACAACAATTCCTTTTGGAATACCTGAAATGGAAGGGGGTAGAGTTCAGAATATTTCAAGTGAACCTTTCCTTATTTCACATAGATTCGTTTTTCTTACGTTAGCTTGTTTCCCCGAGAAGCCGCCTCCGAGGGTCATTCAGATTCTACCGTCTTGCAAGCGTACTCCCCATTACTAACGATTAAGTCAAAGGAAACAATTATGAAGAGATTGTCCACGAATGGCACCTTTCAAAAGTCTTTATTAAATGAGAAGCCATTAGATATCGTGTGTGTGGTTTGACCAGACCGAAAGCTGCAAGGAGGCACCGCTTCAAAGGCGACGCTGGCACAATGGCTTTCGCTGTCAATTGCGGTTAATACTATGTTATATTATAACTCGACTTTGACCAAGCAGAATGGTCACGTCACGCCACACCGATACCTGAGGTGAAAAAAATATGGCCGTAAAGATAGCTCCTAAAGACGGACTCAAACCTAAAGGATTGAAGGTAATCTCCGATCAACAGATAGAGTACCATTTTGAGACACATTACAAAGGATACGTCAACAAGATAAACGAGATATGGGAAAAACAGCAGACTGTCGATCGTAGCAAGGCGAACCAGAACTATAGTGATTACAGAGCACTGAAGGTTGAAGAGAGTTTTAACTGGATGGGAGTGGTTCTCCATGAACTCTACTTTGAGAACATAAAGGGGGGCCAAGGAACACAGCGTGGAACTAGGCTAACCCAAATGATAGATGAGACCTTCGGATCATTCGATAAGTGGAAAGAGGACTTCAAGGCATGTGGGACGGCGCTAAGGGGCTGGGCTGTCCTTGTATACGATCTTTCCAGCAAAAGGCTCATGAACAACGGATTGGATGCCCACAACACGTACGGATTTTTGAACGCGATTCCGTTATTGGTCTTGGATGTATACGAGCACGCCTACTACACAGACCAAGGACCTAAGAGGGGACCCTACATAGATGCATTTTTTGAGAACGTCAACTGGAGTATTGTGAACAATCGGTTAGATACTGCTCTGAAAGTAGCTTCTCGATAGTATCATTTGCCAAGAAAGTACAGTAATGATGCGAGCATGGCCAGCGGATAGCGTCTACATTGACTCGTTTTGATGTCCCGCAATCTCCCTCCCTACAGTTCACGGTAAAGTTGGCTGGAATGAAATATACCAACGTAAGTGCGCTGAAATCTCCCTTGTGTTGATAACAAGCGTAGTTGCTAGAGTCTACGGCAGGCCTGATAGCCAACAGTTTCGCGCTCTTAGGTGATGCATCACATGCTGCATTTGATAGTTTAGGCAGTGCACCGAGTACTAAGCCACGTAGAGGAGGAGCTGAAAGATGCCTTCCCTGACTCTACTGTCAAGATTCATTCTGAACCTTACTGAAAGGCAGACATATCAAGGAACTTATTTATGACCAATCACTTACGTGAGTGTGCTGTCTCTTGTCCTATCTTTATCTCTATGCCGACTGTCTTCTTCACCAAATCTGCAAGCAGGTCTATGCGGGGTTTCTTTCCCCCTTTTCCGGGAATAGATACTATCAAAGGGTATTCTCTGCTTCTTCGAACCCTGCTGAGGGTAGAGCCCAACCAATCATTCACTTCCTCTGTAACCAGTATAAGAGAAATATCCTGATCTTGAAGCAGTTTGGTTAATTTCTCCTCGGCCTCCTCTCCGCTGTTGACCGGAAAGCTATTTTTTATCCCGGTTATCTTGAGGTAGGTAGCAGTTTCCTGATCGGCTAGCACTCCTATGGTGGTCATTAATGACTCAACCAAATTGTAATTCTATGCCTAACGTACGTTGTTCCTTTAAATCTTCTTTTTTTCTTGTAGACTTATCCTAGAACTGTTTGAGTATGTCCTTCTTTTCCATCGTTCTATTGCAGTAGTGGCAACGGAGCCGGATAGGCTCCACATCTTGAACGTGAAAGAGGGAGTTTACAGGCTCTTTAGAATTTAATATGCAGGAGGGATTGCTACACTTGACTATTCCCTTGATATCTTTGGGCAGGCTGACTTTCTTCTTGTCTACAACATCATATTCGCGAATGATGTTTATCGTGGCTTTTGGTGATATCAGTGCTATTTTATCAACATCTTCCGCCTTTAGCTCTCCACCCTCGATCTTCACGATATCTTTCTTTCCAATGTTTTTACTTGGGACATTCATGACAACGCCAACTGTGTTACTTTCTTTGCCTGTGATGTTCAGTATCTTCAGCACATCAAGAGCATAGCCAGCAGAGATGTGGTCTATGACAGTCCCATTCCTAATCTTCTTTACGTAGAGTTCAGCTCTGCCAGATTGAAACATGAACCTTCACTATCAAATTGTTGTAGTAAACATATGTGAGTATAACTTGTATGTGTACCCTTGCTTCTCAGATGAGTTAGCTGAGCGGCTGATTCTCAACTTGATAGCTCTCCAGTCGTTCTTTCTCTCGTGCGTGAGCGAGGTAGTATGAGATCAAATGCGTTATTTTCTCACCCTCAACTAAGAAGGCGTCATGTCCATAGCTTGAAGGTATCTCATAGTATGCCACCTCTTTGTTTGCTGCTCGCAGGCCAGCAACTAGTTCTTCAGACTCCGAGGGTGGGTAAAGCCAGTCCGAGCTGAAAGAGAACACAAGAAATTTTGTCTTTGTGATTTTCAGAGCTGTCTCAAGAGAACCGTAACCATTTGATATGTCGAAGTAGTCTATCGCTTTAGAGATGTAGAGATAGGAATTGGCATCGAACCTCTTGGTAAAGGTTTCACCCTTGTAATGGATGTAGCTTTCGACTTGAAACTCAGGTTTGAAACTGAAGCTGAGTCTCTTTTTTTCTTGGAGCCTACGACCAAACTTTATGCGCAGAGTCTCATCACTCAGATAAGTTATGTGGCCAATCATTCTAGCCACAGCTAGACCATTTACAGGTTGCTTCCTTCCATAGTAATTTCCATGGTTCCAATTGGGATCGCTCATGATTGCTCTACGCCCAACCTCGTCGAGGGCTATGTTCTGCGGTGACTGTTTAGTTGCTGTAGCAATGGGAATGCAAAGAGCTACGCGATCGGGGTATGTAATTGCCCATTGTAGTGCTTGCATACCCGCCATCGATCCCCCAACCACGGCAAGCAGCTGATGAATACCTAGGTTATCAATAAGTTCTTTCTGTGCTTTCACCATGTCTCTTATCGTGACCATGGGGAAGCTGAGCCCGTAAGGCTTACCAGTCTTGGGGTTTATTGAGCTAGGGCCTGTTGAACCTTTGCATCCGCCTATGACATTGGCACAGATTACATAATATCTGTCAGTATCGAAAGCCTTTCCATGACCAACCATGTTGTCCCACCAACCCGGTTTAGGGTCACTCTGGCGATGTTTGCCCGCGACGTGAGCGTCGCCTGAGAGAGCGTGAAAGATGAGTATGGCATTGCTCTTCCTTGAATCAGGTCTTCCATACGTCTCATAGGCTAGAGTGATAGGCCCGAGTCTTCTTCCACTTTCGAGAACCATCTCGTTTGGTTTATGAGCAAAGGTAAAGCGTTGTGTTTTGACTATTCTTCCAGATCCTTCTTCCACTCATTTCATCCTCAACACAGGTCTTAAGACTACATAATGACATGAACGTGTTCTACGTTCTTATCAAGTGTCTTAGGCGATATCCAATCTAGGTTAAGATGGGTCCTTTTAATGAACCTATTTTCTTAAACTATGCTGAACATAGTATTCCAATTGGAATTTAATCTCGTTGCGTGACCTTTAAGTTATTTATCCAAAGCAAGCATCATGATCTGAGGGTCACGAATGGATCTCAGTGGAAAAGACATTATTTCGATACGAGATTTCACAAGAGCTGAACTCGATCACATGCTCTCAATCGCAGATGAGATGGAGCCCCAAGCAAGAAAAGGTTCCGATATGCTTCGAGGAAAGATAATGGCTACACTTTTCTTCGAACCGAGCACAAGGACGAAATTGAGTTTTGAGTCCGCAATGTATCGCTTGGGAGGAACGAGCCTAGGTTTTGCTGAACCTGGTACAGCATCAATCCAGAAGGGCGAGAACCTCTCAGATACCGTCAAGGTTGTCGAAAACTACGCCGACGTTCTGGTGATCAGACATCCCTTAGAGGGGGCCTCACGTTTAGCAGGTGAAGTTGCAAGTGTCCCTGTAATAAATGCTGGCTCAGGCTCCGAAGAACATCCGACCCAAGCGATCCTTGACATTTACACCATGAAACGTGAGTGTGGCTCAGTAGATGGCTTGAAGGTTGCTATGGTAGGCGACCTTCGATATGGTAGAACTGTCCATTCTCTTGCTTACGCCCTGGCTCTTTACAAAAACGTTAGACTATTCCTGATATCGCCTGATCTCTTGAGGATGAGAAGAGAGGTGCTTGAGGATATTGGCCGCAACATAGATGTTGAGGAAGGAAAAGATCTCAAGAGTATCCTGAATGAGGTTGATGTTATCTATATGACTCGTATACAGAAGGAGAGATTTGCCGACCCAGCCGAGTATGAGGCTGTTAGGGGGTCATACAGACTTGCTCAGGCGGATCTGAGAGATGCAAAGAGGAATTCCATTGTGATGCACCCGCTACCTAGAGTCGACGAAGTTGATGCTGATGTGGACAACACCTCTCATGCAAGATACTTCAAGCAAGTATGGTACGGCCTTCTCGTCAGGATGGGGCTGCTCAGTCTTTTGCTTGGCTCTGCCTGATGATGGTCGTCAATCTAATTTAAGATATGGAATATATGGTTCTGCTCTCGATATCTCTTCTCTTAGCTTCGGGCCACAGCTCAAGTGGCATGTAGGTTGCCGACGATCTTCCGAATACTATGAGGTTTGTGGAGCCACATTGAGGGCATGTTGAAGCCGTGCCAAGAAATGTCTTGTTGCATCTTTTGCAGTAGGAAAGATTACTGGTGTAGGTGAAGAAATGCAACTTACCATTGCACAATTGTTCTGTCAAATTGATTAGTTGTTTGGGATCCTGTTCTATCGGAGCTAGACAGATAGACGCTAGGTGTCCTCCAGAAGAACTCTCCTGGAACTTGCTCTCCAGAGATATTCGCTCTTTGAGATCTATTTTTGCTGAAAGCGGTACTGTAAACAAGTCTGTATAGTATGGATAATCCCTGATTCCTTCGCTCGCAATCTGCCCCGGACCATATTTCGCAATGTCAAGTTTGGCGAGCCTGAAGGAAGCCTCATCTTGGGGTCTCTGTGCTACAACAAACCGATTGCCTGACTTCTTTGAGGCAGACTCCGCGAAGTCACCTATCCATTTCATTATTTTCGAAGCGAATTCTAAGGCTCTCTCGCTTCCAATCAGGGGTGATTCTATGAACGTTTTGACAGCTTCATTCAGCCCTAGGAAACTTATTGCATACGTTGAGTTCTTCTCGATAAAATAGGAGTCTCCGTTGACCCCCGATAGAAGTGGAAGAAGCGATTGTTGAAGCCTCTCTTTGAGAATCTCGCTCTTTCGTTGGAGAGCTTCGCTCGCGAGATTAAGATGCATTTCAAGTATGCTTTGGAATCTATCGATCTTTCTACGTGATTCGTAAGCTATTCTAGGGAGATTGAGAAAGATGCTATCTGCATTGCCTGTTCTCATACAATCGTCTTCCCAATTACCAGTCCAAGAGTTATCAATTCTCAAGCCTGTAGCAGTATAAGCGGCTTTTTCGTCATCTTCCAGATTTGCAAAGTATGGAAGGAAAGTCTTAGTTGCGAGTTGATGGATCTTCATCATTAGGCTGTCATGTCTTTTGCCCCCTGATTCCGTGCCCCTTAACTTGATTATGAAACGAGGATTGAAAAGAGGCTTCTCTTGAGACACCTCAGTTGCGATGTCTACTGCTGCCTCAAGAATCTCATCCGCCACCTCGACGTAATCAGAGTACTTTTCTAGACTGGAACCTTCGGGTCCTATTACCTTAGTGTTATCGAGGAATCTTGGGACGTTAACTTCGAAACCCAAGGAGAGACCATTATTGAAGTCATATGAATAAGCATCCTGTCTGATACTTGTGAAGAATTGATAGAGTGCATCTTTTATTTGCTCCTTTGAGAGTTTTGACGCAAATGGAGCTAAGAATACATTGAACATGTCAAAGCATTGTTCGCTAGCTACTTCATTTCTTGCAAGTTGATAGACTAGTTGTGCCATCGCTAAGGCACTTTGGAATGTCCTTGGAGCCTTCTTTGTTGGCAGACCATGCTTGAAGAAGAATCGGGAGATCATGTAACACCTCGCTTGGCCTGAGAATCCATTCTCCCAGATTGTCAATATGCAAGGCTCCAGAGAGATGAGCATCAGCAATATTTCTCGGAAGAGAATTTAGAAGGACATACTCTTCGATGACTGAACTGCCAGCGGTATCTTTTACAGCTTGGGCGTTAAGCATCTTCTCGCTTGAGTACTTCAGTAGCTCCGAAACATCGTATACGGGCATCCCTAATCTTGTAAGTTTATGTCGATAGTCCTCAAGCCTTTTCTCAATGAGTATTGCATTAATGAATTCCCTTATCAAGGGTGCTGTCAAATAACTCGTTCTAAGCCTTAGTAGCCTCTCTTCAGCCTCTGCAGCTATCTCTTGGGCCAGCTCGTAGGGGACACCAGCCTCGCTTACAAGCGAGTTTACTATCTTCTCCCGCTCAAATTCTTCTAGCGATAACCTAGATGTTCTGACATAAAGCTTCCCTTTCTTCGCTGCAACGTACTCTTCCAAGTCCCTCTCAAAACTGACTACTATCTCGCCAAGCTCTGTTATCGCATATTTTTTTGAGTTCTTATCAAGTGCGACCAAGCGGGTTCCAGTTACACTCTTGAGGTGGTAGACGAATTTACCAGCATCTCTTATCGGATCGAGTCCGAGTGTGGACATCACTTCTGTATAGGGTAGGGGCCCCCTAGACTTTAGCAGTTTCAGTATTCGTAACCTGACGGGTGAGGAGGCAGCATTAAGAATATCAACTCCAGACTTCTCGAAAGGCAAAGACAATGCGGATCCTCTTATTGGCGGTCTAGCATCAGGTTTGTTTAAAAGAATAAACAATTTGTTCCAGTAAAGTACACTTTCCTCAAGTCAGTAATCTTGACAAGGTTTGTGCATATGGCTCATCTACCAACAATTTGTAGATGTGTGTTACATAGTAGCATTTGTAGGTCAAACTAGCTACATTCTATTAATTGAGGAAGAAGTAACGAGGCTTTGGAGCTATGCTTAATTACTCGTGGAGTTGCTTTGACGTGTTCACCGGCAGACTCTCAATTCAATGTTTATTGGATTATTTCGACAGCGTGTAGAATAATCTTCCTTGCTTTTCTTTTCTCCTATTCGGGCTCTCCCGGGCCCTAACTAAAGATAGCACTATAGCTGCCGGTCTAGCTTCAGCGTTTGTTCCAAGACCATTGAATTTCGTAGCGACAACGCCTTTAAAGCTGATGCACTTAGTTCATCAGTCCGGGGCGGTGGTCCAGCTTGGTCTAAGATCCCGGTCTCGGGTCTTAGCGAGAGAGCCGGAGATCGCGGGTTCAAAATGGTGACAGCACCATGAATGTCCCGCCCGCCCCACCATCATTAGGTGGAAATGCTTCTGATGGCATACCAAAAGATCGAGCGTTGGTTTTTCAGAAGTGAGTGAAGTTTATGCTGCTTTTTTCTCTCTTTTTTCAATCTCTCTTGCAGCAACCACGCCCGAGGCGGATGCTTGGATTAATCCTCTTGTTATTCCAGCTCCGTCCCCTATAGCAAATAGATTTCGAACTTTCGTCTCGAAACTATTATTCAACTCAAGTCTCGATGAGTAGAATTTCACTTCAACCCCATACAGCAGGGTATGTTTAGCATACACGCCGGGAGAAACTTTGTCCATGGCCTGAAGCATTTCCTTTATGTCTTCAAGGTACCGATATGGTAGAATGAAGCTAAGGTCACCAGGCGTCGCAAATTTTAAGGTTGGGACGACTAGGTTTCGCGCCAGTCTTTCTTCGGTTGACCTTCTGCCTGCTTCGAGATCTCCAAGCCGCTGGACCAAGATACCGCCTCCCAACAGATTTGCGAGCCTAGCTATGTACTTGCCATAGGCTATTGGTTCCCTGAAAGGTTCCGTAAACTTTGTGCTTACCAGTATGGCGAAGTTTGTGTTTCCTGTCTTCTTCTCAGCGTAACTCTGGCCGTTAACTGTGACTATGTCGCTGTAATTCTCTGTGATGACTTCTCCTGAAGGATTCATGCAAAATGTTCTAACCATGTCATCGAAGGATCTTGAGTAGTAAATGAATTTGGGCTCGTAGAGTGCTTCAGTCAACTCGTTTAGGACAGCGGCTGGGACCTCAACTCGAACTCCCAAGTCAACAGGATTGTTGAGCGTTTTGAGACCAAGCATTTGGGCCTCGGCTGTCAGCCATTCTGCCCCTACTCTGCCGGGAGCCACGATGACATATTTACTTTCGATCTTCTCTCCATCTGTAGTCTCGACACCTCTTATCTCCCCCTCCTTCACTGTTAGGCTCTTAACCTCAGTTCCTGTTCGAATCTCGATATTTTTCTGAAGAGCTTGTTTGGTCTTGCTAAGGATACGGGTGCAGTTCTCTGTTCCTAGATGTCGTATTCGAGATGGAATCAATTTTAGCCCTGCAAGGGCTGCTTTTCTCTCTATTTCGTTGATCTTTCCCAGGTCGGTCCCGTAGAGGTGTTTAGGAGCTCCAAATTTCACATAAATGTTGTCAACATAGTCTATGAGTTTATTCAACTCAGCCGCATCGACATATTCGTCAAGCCAACCTCCTACCTTCGTTGAGAGTGTAAGTTTCCCGTCACTGAAGGCGCCGGAACCTCCCCAGCCCGTAAGTAGGGAGCAGGGTTTGCATCTTACGCATCCGAATCCACGGTCAGCTGAGCATCTTCGTTGTTCTAACTGTGGTCCCATATCGAGCATTAGAATGTGCAAATCTGTTCGATCTGTGAGTTCAAGCGCCGAAAAGATGCCAGCAGGGCCGCAGCCGACGATTGTGACATCGTAAATCAATAACTCTACCCCAAAGCCACAAGAATGGCAATGAGGTCACGATATAAGTCTACCTGACTTGCCTAGTTCATGTCAAGAGTATTGTCGACTTTCTCCTTTACAGGGTGATAGTTCTGCCTCTCAAATCAAGGCTTACTCCAGATTTGGCGGTGACTTTTCCAATATCATAGGTCTCAAAACCTGAGGCCTCGCAAGATTTCGTTACTTCTTTGACATGTTTCTTTGGGGTCATGATGCACAGGCCGATCCCCATGTTGAAGGTTCTATACATCTCCTCATCGGTTATCCTTCCTAGCTTCTGTATCAGTCTGAAGATGGGTTGGGGTTCAGGCATCTTATCTAGGCGGAAGCCAACTTTGGAATAGGATTCGAACCGTTTGAGCTTGGTAAAGGCTCCTCCGGTTATGTGAGCTACTGCGTGTACATCAGAATTCTCAATTGCGTGAATGACGGCTTCTAGGTAGATAGTTGTAGGTTCGAGAAGTTCCTCTCCAAGGGTTCGTTGCAGTTCTTGAGGCTTCTTCTTGAGATCAAGTTTAGCCTCGTCAAGTAGTACTTTCCTTGCAAGTGAGAGACCATTACTGTGTACCCCGCTACTCCTAAGTCCAAGGATTACATCGTCCGGCTCAAGGCGGTTTCCCCACACTATTTGGTCTTTCCTGACCAAGCCCAGACAGAATGCTGCTAGATCAAATCCTCGTCCCGGCACAACGCTCTTTATTACATCAGGCATTATTGCCGTCTCACCGCCAATTATTGTGATTCTTGTTTTATCTGCGGCCTCGACTAATCCTACCATAATTTCGTTTACCATGGCGTCGTCCGGACGCTCCAACGCTAGATAGTCGATTAACGTTGTTGGCTCGGCTCCAAGGCACACGAGATCGTTGACGCACATCGCGACACAGTCTATACCTATAGTGCTGAATCTGTTCATTAGCTGGGCGATGATGACTTTGGTTCCACATCCGTCGGAATGAAGGGCTAGGGCTCTTCCCTCACCTATATCAATAAGGGATGCATAGTGGCCGAATCCAGCAAGAACTTCTCCAAACTCTCCTTTTCTCACCTTGTACGTTCTCTGGATTAGTTCTGCGATTGTTGAGTGTGCTGTTCTTATCTTGTCACGGTCCACGCCTGCTTTCTTATAGCTCCAGCCCAACCTTATCTCTCCGACTTGGATCTTAGTTGAGCATTGACAGGATTCTTGCAGCAAAAAGGGCGGCGTTCTCGCCATTGTCAATTCCTACTGTTGCTACTGGCACTCCTTTAGGCATTTGCAGGATTGACAAAAGCGCATCTAAACCCTCAAGCTTGACATTTACTGGGACGCCTATTACCGGCTTAGAGGTTCTCGACGCTATGAATCCGGGTAATTGTGCGGATAGTCCTGCTATAGCTATGAAAATCAAGGCCTTTGAAGACTCTACGTATTCTTCAAGTTCCTTTGGATTTCTATGAGCAGAGAGTGTTGTAAGTTCATACGGTATCCGGAATTCGTCTAGTACTCTGATTGCCTTTTCAGCGATGGGCATATCACTCTGGCTACCGATCACGACAGCCACAAGCTTCTCTTTCTCGGGTTGGTCTGTCTTCAAGCTGAGAGCTCAGTCTCCCACAGCCTAACACTACTGGTTTTTGTTTTCTCTTTAATCGACTCCAGAATCTTCTGTGCATAAGGTGTTGGGTATTCACCTGTAAGACATCCTAGGCATAGATCCTCTTTCGTTAGCCCAATGGCTTTGATGAGGCCGTCAAGAGTTTGATAGCCTAGACCATCAGCCTTTATCTTTGTTCTAATATTCTCGACATCCATTTTTGCTGCAATCAATTCACTGTATGTTGCAATGTCTATTCCGTAGAAACATGGAGAGACGATGGGGGGGCATGTGCTCATCATATACACCTTCTTGGCCCCAGCAGTTCTAACCATATCGACTATTGCTCTGCTTGTGGTACCCCTGACTATGCTGTCATCTATTATGAGAACTTCTTTCCCCGAGACCACTGACTTGAGAGGATTTATCTTCAGTTTCATGGCAGCATCTCAATCCCTCTGTCTCGGCATGATGAACGTTCTGTGAACATATCTGTTTTTTATCAGGCCTTCAGCTACTGGAATCCCCGTGTAGCTGGAGTAACCTTCAGCTGCTGTTCTAGAAGTGTCAGGGACAGGAATTACGACATCAGGTTTGGTGTCATAGGTCTTTGCTAGGTTGACACCTAAGTTGAACCTGACATCGTATACACTCTTTCCTTCAAGAACCGAATCGACACGACTGAAATAGACATATTCGAACATGCAGTGGGCCTTCCGTTCGCAGGGAAGATACTGCCACTGGTCGCACGTGTTCTCAGTAGCTACAACTATTGAGCCGGGTTTCACATCCCCAGTAATTTTCATGTTGTTGCTGTCCAGAGCTACGCTCTCTGATGCAAATGCTACTGCCTCTCCCATTTCTCCTTGGCAGAGTGGTCTCAGACCAAGAGGGTCCCTTGCCGCAATCAATTCTCGGTTTCTTGTGAGTATTACGATTGAGTATCCACCTTCGACCTGGTAGGACAGCTCTTCGAAGGCTTTGACATAGTCTCCGCACCTTTCATAGTTAGCTCTGAATAATCTTAACATTAGTTCTGCATCGCTTTTTGCCTTAAGTCTGAGCCCTTGATTCTCCATCCTTCTTCTGATATCCATGTAGTTGGCAAGGTTACCATTATGTGCAAATGAGAAAATTCTATCTGTCATCGGCTGAGCATTGGCCAACGTTGAAGTCCCTGTTGTTGAGTACCTAACATGACCTATTCCCATGTGGCCTGAGAGCCTCCACAGTTTGGGCCTAAGGTTTTGAGAAACTAAACCCCAGACCCTTCGGGTTGATATTGTCCCATCCTTGATTGTTGAGATTCCTGCGGCTTCCTGACCTCTATGCTGAAGAGACATTAGTCCGTAGTAGATATTGCTGACAACGTCGTGTTTGGGATTGAAGAGCCCGAAAACCCCGCAAGCATCCCTCTTCGGCCTTTCGAAGCCTTTCATTTCATGTACTCTCCATAGCTTGAGGAATTGCGCTTCGCCAAGCCTCCTGCATACGCTCAACTGGGTATTCGATCAGTTTTTTCGATCCCGAAGTGATCGCATAACCTGATCTTGAAACTTCGCCTATTCTCGCCGCGGGGGCACCATTTTTCCTCGCCAAACGAAGTAACTTTGTTGTCTGGGCTCTTGTTGTAGTCACTATAAATCTGGCCGATGACTCAGAAAAGAGTATTTCATCAGATCTCATGGTTGGTGAACGTGGAATAGTCTTAAGGTCAACTGTCAATCCTAGTCCTCCCTTGATGGTCATCTCGGCAAGGGATATGGCAAGTCCCCCCTTCGAGCAATCATGAGCTGCCGTAACATACCCCTTTCGAATTGCCTCAATTACAGTCCGTGTGGAGGCTTTCTCTCTGGAGACGACAGCTCGCGGTGGGCTACCTCCCTTTACATTCATGATTCTGTGGTATTGTGAGCCGCCCAACTCAGGAAGAGTCCTTCCCACAACAATTATTGATTCTCCATCTTTCTTGAGGAACATATTGGTCACAAGACTCAGCTTTTCGATCAGGCCTAGCATCACTATCATTGTTGTAGGCTTGATGGCTCTCCCCGTTTTCTGGTCCTCATTATAGAAGCTAACGTTTCCCCCCACGCATGGTATCCTCAAGCCCTTTAGCATGTATGTAATCCCTCGAATTGCCTCTCTAAATTGCCAATAGACCTCGGGGTTCTCTGGATTACCGAAGTTGCAGCAGTCAGTTATGGCGATTGGTTTAGCGCCTACAGCAATGACGTTTCGAGCTGCTTCTGCTACGGCTACAGCATGACCGTGGTATGGGTTGAGGTGGCAATACGAGCTATTACAGTCAACTTTAACTGCGATAGCCTTATCGCTGCCGATCATCCTTAGGACTGCTGCATCGGCATCGCCAGGTTTCAGCACGGTTCTTGCTCCAACTTCATGATCGTATTGTCTATAGACAACTTCTTTACTAGCTACGTTCGAATTCGACAAAATATGATATAGTATACTTGCCAGATTCTTTGGAGCAGGATATTTTGAAGTTGCTCCTTTATCTAAAGCCTTAGGCTTTCTTACTGTTCTTCGTGCAAGAGGGGAGTGAGTTAGGAGTTTTGATGGAATATCTACAACTGACCTGCCATGATTTCTGGCCACCAGACGACCGGTTCCTGTCACCTTTCCTATGGTTGAGAATGGAAGCCCCCATTTTTGAAATATATTGAAGATTTCTTCCTGACCTTCAGGAACGACAGTGAATAGCATTCTCTCTTGAGATTCCGAAAGTAACAGCTCATAGGGCGTCATCCCTTGCTCTCTGATGTGTATCTTTTCTAGATCTACCTCGACACCCGTGCCGCCCTTACTTGACATCTCTGACAGAGCGCAAGTCAATCCTCCCCCACCTAAGTCTTTAACTCCCCTTACTTTGCCTGTTTTCAAAGCTTCGAGTGTGGCCTCAATGACCAATTTCTTGGTGAAGGGATCGCCGATCTGAACTGCAGGTCTGTCTAATTCGGATTCCTCACTGATGACCTTAGACGCGAATGTGACACCATGTATGCCGTCTCTGCCTGTTGCTCCTCCTGCTAGAATGATGACGTCGCCGGGTCGATCCATTCTCCCGAGAGTAAGATCTCTAGCCTTCCCGAAGCCAAAGCATGCAACGTTGACCAGACAATTAGTTTCAAAACTATCGTCAAATTCAACCTCACCAGCTACAGTTGGGATTCCAGTGCAGTTACCGTAGTCAGCTATTCCCTTTACCACGTTATGGAAGAGCCATCTACTGTGACTGCTACTTAGATTTCCAAATCGTAAGGAATCTAGGAGGCCGATAGGCCTACAGTTCATGCAAAGAATGTCTCTGATTATACCGCCTATCCCTGTTGCGGCCCCGTTGTAAGGTTCTATTGCCGACGGATGATTGTGGCTCTCAATCTTGAATGCAATGACGTCGCCGTCACCAATGTCCACCACACCTGAATCGTATCCTGGTCCAACAACTACTCTTCTTCCACTTATCGGGAGTCGCCGTAGGACTTCTCTGCTACTCTTGTAAGAGCAGTGCTCAGACCACATTATGTCTATCATTCCGAGCTCAGTCTCGTTTGCGTCTCTGCCCAGTCTTCTGTAAGCCTCTGTCTGCTCCTTAGGAGTCAGGTTAATTTTGATCGTTGCTGTAGTTTCCACAACCTAGCTCCTCACATCTCAGTGAATACTCTCAGAATTTGAAGACCGTCATTATCCGAGAATGGACTGAGTATCGATTCGGAAGCTCTCTCAGGATGAGGCATAAGGCCGAGGACGTTCCTTTCTAGGTTACATATACCTGCTATGCAGTCCACAGAGCCGTTTGGGTTTCCTGCCTGGGTAAGGTTACCTTGCGTGTCTGTATATGTGAAAACAACCTGATCATTTTCGTGTAGTTCTCTAAGACCTTCAGGTTCGTTGACGTATCTCCCCTCAGCATGCGCTATTGGCATGTCAAGAATAGTACCCTTTGCTGTAGCCTTTGTGAATGGGGTATTCTCAGTCTCAACCTTGAGCTTGACCCACTTACAGATAAACATCATACCTTGATTTCTTAGGAGCGCTCCTGGCAAGAGTCCTGATTCTATAAGTATCTGAAAGCCGTTGCAGATCCCGATTATGGGCTTTCCCTGTTTTGCCATCTCTTTTATGTGTCTCATGGCGGGGCTATGGGCTGCGATTATTCCAGCTCTGAGATAATCGCCGTAAGAGAAACCCCCTGGTAGAACAGCTGCATCACAATCTTCAGCTTCAAAACTTCTGTGCCAAACTAAGTCCACTTCCACTCCGAGGACATTCCTGAGAACGTGAAAGACATCGAGGTCACAGTTTGAGCCTGGAAATTGTATTACTGCGACCTTCACTCTACCTCACTCTTAGCGCGGATGTTGCAGGTGTGAACTACGGGGTTGAATATTCTGAGTGTATTGGACATTCTTGTGACAAGTTGCTCCGCCTCTTCTTTGTCTACTGCCTCAACGAGTAATCGCAAATATTTACCCGTTCTTACACTCTTTATTGCTGAGAATCCCTCTCTATTGATCAATTCTCTAGCTATAGTTTCGCCCTCAGGATCTCGGGCCATCTTCTTGTTCTCAATAACTATCTCTACGACAAAGCTTGGCATCTCAGCTAGCCTCCAAATAACCAAGCCGTAGATGCTTCTGATTGTTGTGCCAGTCCTTTCCGATGTTCAATCCATGCCTCTTAGTGTCAATATGTTTAATGACAGACCAAGTGCAGTAGCAAAATATTGCGTTCCGCCAGCTTTTCATCGCTGTACACTAACGCCTTTGGCTCTGTATCTTATATCTGTTCTATACAAAAAACAGTACATTCTTACAAGGGGAATTTACACGTTAATGTATATAGATTTCAGGAGAGCTGCTGTAGTAGACTGAGTTTGCCAAGATACGATCCATCTAACAAATAGACATCGCCATTCCTCAGATCGATCCCGCCGGATTTCAGCAAAGGCCCCAGATACGGTCCTTTCGAGTCAGTATCCGCAAAATTCCTGTTTATAGCTTGACCGCTGAGGAGATTGTTGAACGAAGGAAGGATTGTGCAACGTGGATTGCTTAGGATTATGTTGAAGTGCTTTTTCATAGTAATTCTGGCATCATCCTCAATTCGTATTTGCAAGTTCTTCAAGAGTCCTCTAGCCAGTGCTTCGCCGTCAGAGTGTGTTCTAAGCCATACTTGGTGAGTTGTCACGAAACCTAGAGTGTCTATTAGTGTAATCATCGGGTGAAGGTGCCCCATAATTATGTTTTTGCATCTGAGAATCTCCGGTTTAGGCCAAGCATGGCCGTGAATTATTCCCACTTCACTATCAAAAGTGAGTCCTGATACTGGGAGGATCTTTACACTCTCTGAAACAAGCGCCTCTAGATTTCCATCATGATTTCCAGGTACTACCCAAACCTCTTTTACGAGTCTCGTGAGAGCCTCAAAGAAAGGTGGTACATCATGCCAGTCGATGGATCTCATTTTTGCAATACTGTGTTTGATATCCCCAAGAATAATTATACGTACAGGGTCAACTATCTTAACTATGTCTTTAAGCCTCTCAAGAAGTCTGGGTGTCTGTGAAGGTATATATACGCCATGTTCTTTAAGGGAGGCTTCCCAACCGATGTGCAGATCCCCTATGATCAAGTTCTTCTCTCGGCCACTTTGGTAACAAATGGCCGGATAGGGGGCAACAGGTTCAAGATTTGCGAAGCTGAAACTCCTCCTAGTATCCAGTTTAACTCTATGAGAGCCTCATAAATAATGTGCAGAACTCTACGGATTAAAGATTGAGCCTTTGATAGATGCTGTGGTAAGAGATGAAGCCGGCAGGAGAGAGTGAGACTTTGTTGATTACCCAAATATGTAAAGAGATAGAGTCACGACGCTCTTTAGAAAAGAGTCTAGCCAAAAAGTTGGAGGAATCTTTTGGAGAGAGATATGAGAAAGCACTTGGTCTAGTTGAAAGAGGGGCGATAAAGCGTTATCTCTTCAAACCAAGTGGCCGTGTAATCTGGGAAGTCCGTGGAAAGAATTCCACGTACCAAGTGATGCCACACACAAACTTCTGCAACTGTGATGATTACTACTTCAGGGTTATGAATGCAAAGAAGCAACTTTGTTACCACATAATAGCGCAAAAAATAGCTCTAGCCCTTGACAGATTCGAGAAAGAAGAGAATCACGATATTGAATATGGAAGAATCACCCGACGGTGGAAAAAGACTATAAAGTAAGGATGATCAGTCACCTTTTAAAGACAGAAATCAAGATTCGGAGCGGGAAGGCTAAGACCATGAGTATCGACGAATACTATGAGCTACTTCAATTGGGAATAATGTTTCTGGGAATTGCAACAGTAATTCTAGCGTTTCTATTTGTTGGCTACGAGAAGAGTTGACTCAACCGACTCTTGACGTTGAATGAGATGTAGTATCAAGATACATCTCACAGCTGTTTGTGATAAGCCCTCCTACCAAAAAGCTACCAGTCTCAGTTTACACTTGCGGTACAAGTGTTTATTATGGCGGAGTGGAGCTTTGGAAACTTCTCTAGATAGTCCGCTCTCTCTTTCTTGAGCGACTGGACATAGTGTGCTACCTGTTCTGGGGAGTAGTATTTCTTGAGGGCAAATTTCTTCATATCTACTCCAGGGACTTTCGCAGGTATCTTTGTACCGAAATTAGGATCGTCAGACCACTCAATCTCTCCTCTTGAAATGCCTCGAATTATCGCTGCCATCTCTGGTATCTCCACTCTGACAACCTTCTGTTTGACTACTCTGCTACCATCCTCAGCCCTGAGTACTATTTCTCCCACTCCACCTGTGTTAAGCTGGTATGCCTGAATCTTACTTTCATGTTCTTTGATGAATTTGTAAAAGCGATTGCCCTCTTCAGCTTCGTCTCCTATTATGAAAGGGTTAGTTCCAACCTCGCGTACTGATTCACCTGCTCTTCGAGGGTCGCTTCCTGAGGTTTCTATAGATTCACCGAGCATGAAAGCCGCGGCCGCCTGTTCGGTTGTAAGTTTTGAGGCAATTGGGACAACTGTGTTCCGGCGTGTTATGAAGAGAATAATCAATCCATCAAGTTTATCTATCTGTGGTAGATTTACGCTGACGCTCTTATACTCACCGAAATCATCCCTCTGCATTATGCCACGTGCGTTCCCTGTTAGAGTTTCATCCCCAAAATACACGTTCCCCAAATAGTCGACTAGAACATTCTCGAAGATTGCATCTGGCTTTGTAACCGCAGCGTAGATGAGGGGTTGAATCTCTGGGGTTACCCCTTCAGTCTTTAGGTAGAAGCCTTTTTCGGTTCCAAGGGCTGAGCAGTCTGGCCTTAGGAATACGACATCGTCTTGAATTATCTCTATGCCTTCTCCTGTCTCAGTCAAACCGTGATTGTGACAGGTGTGGGTGGTTTTGCCTGTGGCTGTCAATCCGAAAATAAGTGTGCCATACCGATGGATCTTGCGGTCGGAGGCTTTGGCGCGTATTATCTTCGCACCTGCATGCAAGCCCAGCATTCCACGTTGCTTTGCTATCCACATTGCCATACGCAAGAAGCCTTTCTTCGCTTCACCGTAGTAGTCGGTGCCAAGTACGTATGTTATGCCAATATCTGGGAAAACTAGTATCTGCCGATCCTTCTCTTGCCACTCAGGAATGTATACTAGCTGAAGAATGGGTTCGCTACATTTTGGTGGGAAGAGTGTCTGGCTGACCATGTAGGCAAGGCGCACCATCTCTTTACGTTGGACAGAAACGTAGAGGGTGCAGTGAGGAGTGAATAGTGGGTTATCACCCATCGTCCTTTCAATTGCTACTAGTGGAGCCCGCTCTAAGTACTTGTGAAGGTCGGCTATGGTCTGAGGTAGATTTCGAAGTATCTCCCTCTGGCGCGGATTTAAGTTTCGTTGTTGAATCTGTGGGCTACCAACGTAAACTGTTAGGTTAGCGTTTCGGTTTTTCACCGTGGAAGTGAAGTTGTAGTTACCAAAGTTTGTTTTAGTGCCGTGTTCCTCTGCCATGGCTCTCACCTGATTTTCATCGAGAAAGGTCACATTGGAGCGTGTTCTCAAGGCATCAACCGTGTTCTTTATCTCGTCTAAATTGACTGGAGCTGTCGTCACCTCGGCTGGTCTTGGGGAGATTAATGGCTCAAGATACTCTCTGAAGAGTATGATTTCGTGTAGTCTCTTCTGAACTTCGAATATTGGTTTGGCGGTGTTTATGCTATAGCATGCTACAAACTGAAGTATCTCTTTGAAGAATGATGTAAGTGGTTCTTTCTCGTCCTCACTCAGACTGTCTGGGATGTCCAAGCCTGTCGGTGCACCTGACAGAAGGGTAAGAGCTTCTTGGTTGCCAAGCCGTCTATCTACTATCTGATTGTTTTTGTCAGGCTGTAAGAATAGGATCAGTTTGATTCGGGTTGTGTCAACAAACTTCTCGTTTCCTCCGATCCACCAAGGATCGAGCATGAAATGACCATCTTCCCGTTGGCATCTGTGGAGTAACTCTTGGAGGCGAGCGCTTATTTTAGAAAGTTCCGTTTTGAGGTAGAATTTGCGTTCGCAAGCTTGAGTTGAAAGGCGCCCCTTCTCGCCCCCTAATTGTTCTACAGCAAATAGATCATTCGAATGTATTCTTGCTCGTTCTAGATCTAACAAAAGGAAGGCATGTGTTGACTTTCCGCTTCCACTTGCTCCAGTTAACATTATTCCTTCACCGTTTATATCGACTAGAGCCCCACGCAGGAGACTGACTTGTTTCTGATCCAATGAAACATCCATCACGATTCTGAGTCCAAGATCTCGAATGGCCTCGTAACTTCGAGGATTGAATATGATCCCTGTCTTTGTCTCTGGATGATAGTAGGTCCCTGTCTCGATGTGTGGCGTTTGAGTGATTGCGTAGATGATTCCATGTGGTCTCAGATTATGGCTGTAGGCCGCTGGATACCAGTTCTCTTTCCAGAATGTGTCTAGGGTGCTGTCGTTCGTGCGTAGTTGGACTATTATTCCGTTTATGTTAACATTCCAGATGTATAGAGAATCGTATCCCAGATAGCGCTCAGCAAGCTTTGTGAATTCTTTTACCTTGCGCGACCCTATTTTGCTTATAACGGTTTGCTGCAACCCTATTCCTCCAATATGCCCAAATTGTTGATGCGATTCTTCCACTTTCAGGATTCCGATAGCAACAGTTCGATCGGCTTGATTCACTACATGTTGCTAGTAAACTTTTGCAGGGATCCCTCCAAGCAGATTCAACCCCAGCCAAGAGACCTAGGCCTCCGTTGTTTCCATCAAAAGATTGTCGGAAACAAACGTTCAAATGTGCATGAATAGAGTGCTAAACACAAACCCTGAGAATTCCCTTACCCATCCTAAACTCAATTTAGTATAGGGCATGTTGATAATCGCTGACATTATTCGGTTCATATTTCATACAATTGTGCAATTAAAGCAGATTAATCAACTGCCTTTAGGTAGCGAGCCTGCGTATCCTTCTAAGATTCATTACATCGGTTCCGCGCGTATCAATTGGAGTTTCAAGTATCAAAGGTAAGTTTCTAAATACATCAGTATGAAGTATTGCTTTGAATCCTGCGTCACCAATGTATCCCATACCAATGTGTTCATGTCTATCTATTCGTGAACCCAGTTTCCCTTTGGAATCATTTGCATGGATTATTCTGAGTGAATCTATCCCCACGGTATTATCGAGCTTCTGTATAGTCTCGTTTACTGATTCTGTGTCCTTAAGATTGTATCCTGCCGCAAAGGCGTGACTTGTATCAAAACATATAGCTACACGAGATTGAGTGGTGTGTTCCATAATCTCTTGCATATCCTCGAAAGATGATCCCATGCTGTTTCTTGTCCCTGCCGTATTCTCAAGTAGCAACGTTGCTTTACCTTCGGAGGCATCCAATGCTGAACCGATTGCTTCAATGAGCCGCTCAAGCCCAACCTTTCGACCTTTCCCAAGGTGACTTCCTAGATGAGTCACAATATATGGAATACCAAGTGCGTTGCACCTATCAAGTTCCTCTATCAACGTCTTAACGGACTTCCTGTAGGTAGTCTGTTTGGGACATGAGAGATTAGCCAAATACGGCATATGTGCAACTACCGGCCGAATTCCAGAGTCCTTCAGTTTCTCTTTGAATAGATTCACCTCATGAGGCTTGAGTTTCTTAGATTTCCAACTGCGAGGATTACGTGTGAACACCTGAAATGTGTCACATGTCTTCTCTTTGGCCCGATCGACTGCCCTATCAACTGCTCCGGCTATAGAAATGTGCACGCCACACTTGACCAAGATTCCGTCACGCAATGTTGGTCTGCCTCACCTCAGGTAGTGAAACTTGATTTGCTACCATGGAAGTCTTTCACCATACGGAAATTACGCAGAAGAAACTATTCTTACATAAAAGAGGTCTCATGAACATCTTGCTGCTTGTCGAGCCCGCTAGAAAGTAGACCCCATCTTTGGCTTCATTTAAGCCTCTTGATTATATGATAACCAAACTGCGTCTTGATAGGCTCCTCTGTCACTTGTCCTTTCTCTAAACCAAAAGTGGCTTTCTCAAATTCCTTCATCATCTGACCATGTCCGAACCAGCCTAAATTTCCACCGCGTTTTCTTGAATGACATATAGGAACCTGAATCTTGCTAGCTGTTTTTCTAACCTTTTCTGACTCTAGTCTTGAACATGCCGACTAGTTTGATATTAGGTACGTGTACCCCCACCTCTAAGACCTTCTTAATGAGATCGTGACCTCTTTCCAGTTGTCGACTTCTCGAAGTGAATCTAACATTCCAACAAGAATGTTCCAGATTATCTTTTGCACAAACCTATTCACCGATATTGCCCTCCCATCGACCTTTATCTCAACCTTCGTGGTTTTGGACGCCATCTTTCTCACCATCCCATTAAGGCCATTGAGGATGGTCTAACTTAATTGTTTCCAATCTCCCATCGAGTTGCATGAGGTCCATTGAATTCTTTTCAAAATTGACACAAGATCTCTGGCGTCATAACACCCCTCCAAGTTCGAGCTTCAGAAATTGGTCCACCTCATTGTTTGGATCGGGCAGACAAGAGACAACCTTTCAGATATTTATAGTAAAGGTGTAGTTGAATAGTGAAGAAGACCATCAGGCGGTGTTCTATGTTAGGCAAACAAATATTCCCACTTAACTTGACGCCACACATGACGATAGATGAGTTAGTCAATATGTTTGGAGATTCCCGTGCCTACAATGCAGGTAGACTCTATGAGGCATGTAAACTGTATGAGAAGATGCTCGATGAGGATGCCACAATCGCGCTAACGTTAGCTGGTGCCATGGCACCAGCTGGCATGGGTGGCCCGATAATCAAACTCATGGAGTACGGCTTTATTGACTTCATAGTATCGACTGGAGCCAATCTCTATCACAACTTGCATTTCGCACTTGATCTTCCCGTATACCAAGGAGATTTCAGAGCTAATGATGTCCAACTCAGAGAAAGGGGGATTGTAAGAATTTACGATATATTTATTCCAGAGGAAGCCCTGCTCGAGACCGACAAGTTCCTTAGAGACGTTTTCCTCTCATCAAAACCGAGCAAGCCATTATCAACAGCAGAACTCCACCGAATGATCGGTGAAACTGCTATTGATAAAGCAAGACATCCACAGAGATCTATAGTCGCCCAAGCGGTGAAATATGATGTTCCAATTTACACATCTTCCCCTGGGGATTCTTCAATAGGTATGAACCTAAGCGCAGCAAAAATGAGTGGAGGTACAGTCACAGTGGATCCAGACCTAGATGTGATGGAGATGACTGCAATAGTATATGGAAGTAGAAAGAACGGTGGTGTAGAGATAGGAGGGGGTTCACCCAAGAATTTCTACCTTCAGACACAACCTCAATTATCGCAGATCTTGGATGTTGGGGGAGGGGGTCAAGACTTTCTAATTCAAATAACCACATCTTCTCCGCAGTGGGGCGGTCTTTCAGGCGCAACCTTCCAAGAGGCAATATCGTGGGGAAAAGTCAATCCGCATGAATCCAGTAATAATGTGGTTGTTTATGCAGATGCAACTATTGCAGCTCCAATTCTGTTTGGGTACATCATCTCAACAAGAAAGGAGAAACGGTTGAAGCGATTGTATCCACAGAGACCAAATCTTCTTGCGAAGCTTCGAAGTGACTATAAACTAAAACGGTGAGCATCCACATATTGCGGTGTAGCTTTTCGGAAATCTTCAGACTCCTACAGAAGATGAATCGCCTGACAGAGCCGAAGCAAACCACGGTTCTGCAGGAGGTATCTTCAGAATCAGACGCAGATCCATTCAAGGTTCTGATAACAACTATACTGTCACAACGAACAAAGGATGAGAATACACGAAGGGCTTCAGATCAACTCTTTTTCCATTACCCTGACGTTGAGAGTCTGGCGAATGCAGATGCAAAGCACGTAGAGAAGTTAATTCACTCTTCAGGGTTCTACCATATGAAAGCTAAGTCAATAATATCCGTTGCGAAGGTACTCTTGAAGGAACACGGAGGCATCGTGCCAAGGGATCCTAACGAGTTGCTTGAACTTCCGTCAGTTGGTCGTAAGACAGCCAACTGTGTCCTGACCTACGGCTTCCGTATCGCAGCAATTGCAGTAGACACTCATGTACACAGAATAGCGAACCGGCTAGCTATAGTTAAGACAAAGACCGCTGAACAGACCGAATTTGAGCTACGTAAAAGTGTTGAGAAACGATTCTGGCTGGACCTGAACGAAGAGTTTGTGAAATTCGGTCAGAGAGTCTGTCGACCTATCAGACCCCGATGTTTAGTATGCCTGCTGGGACATTGCTGTAATTGGTATCAGAGTCATCGCAGAGCCGGAGAGATATATTGGAGCAATGATGAGGTGTATGGTAGGTTAGAGGTCAACGCTAGGTGTAGTGGCTGATCAATCCGTCATCGCCTAGGCTCCGATGATCACGATCAACGATTTCGAGTAAGGTCAAATCGTTTGAGGTCATTATTACTTCGCCTGACAAACTGGACCTTGGTTGTACGCCAATGATTTTTATCTCCATACCCGTTTTTAAGTTGCTGGCCTTTTGAGCAAGTTCCCTCCACAGAGAGACCCTAGCCCTACCACTACCATCACTCAGTATCAAAGTTGCGACCTCAATGTTTTCACCGCTTGCAATCTGAACATTCCTTAGCTCCACATCTTGGGAAATAGTGCCCTTAATAATGATAGGTCTCGAGAAATTGTCTGCTTGGCCGAGGGCTACTTGCTTTGGATAGCTGAGTGTCCTTGCGTCATCCAGCTGTGGATCGATCGTTAGACTTCCAGAATTACCAACGGCGACAAATATCTCTCCCCCTTTCTCCTTTGCCTGCCCTCCCTCCACAAGAAGGATAGTACCCATACGTACCATGCTTATGAGTTTCGTTTTATCATCCCAGAGAAAAAGCCTAACAAGTCCTGTCTCGTCTCCTACAAGCAGACTCCCGTAACGGCTCATTCCACCATCTGTCTTTGCGAACTCCCTAACCTTACCCAAATTTAGGACTCTGACGAGCAGCGATAAATCTCTGTTTGGCTTTAGATCCGAGGTCTTGCAGTATCTTACCGGTTTCACTTTGAGAAATGGCGGTTTCTCTTTCAATACATTTACTACGCTTCCATTCCTTAAGTGTACTTCTGGGGATCCGGACAAACCCGCCTTTACCCGACCACTTACGATCTGAAGGATGTCGCCTTTTTTGAGTTTGACCAAGCTTTGCACTTGGTCATTCCAAGCAACCACATTGATTGTTCCAGCCTCATCTTTGAGGACTGTCCTAAGCACACTTCCTTCCTGTTCATTCCTTCGGAATGTCGTTATCTTAGGGGGCAGATCGACTACTCCAACAACGTTAATGTCTCCGTCGCCCAACTTTATATCATGAAGACCTCTGAAGAATCCAGAAACGTCAGGGTAATCTTCCTCTGAATCTGAGGGCATTATCGTGATATCGCACCTATCTCCTCCATTGAGTTCAGGTGCACCAAGTAGACCCTCACGGGTGTATCCGTGTGCTATCCGAACTATTCTCCCTTGAAGCTCACCTACGGTTGCGATCTGCTCAGCCCTGCTATTCCATAACGCGCATTTTATTGTGCCAGTTTTGTCCGCTAGGACTACTCTGAGTAGCTTCCCAAGAGTTCCGTCCTTCTTTTGGAACTCCTGAAGAGGCCATTGTGCGATCACTCTACTGGTTAGTGTTACATCATTCAAGTTAGTTACAAGGTCTGCTATCTTGACTTCGCTGAAGCTTCTCCCATTTAACTTAATCAGTAAATCTTGAGCTACGAGTCTCGCGGCTCCCTCATCAGAAAGTAAGCCTTGCGCTTCGACCTTCTTTTTTTCTATTAGCTCTAGTAATTTCTCCCTTCTGAGGTCTTTCCTGTGCTCCAACATCCTCTTTATTATACTCTCAAGGTTCATAATACCGATTCCACGATGGGCATCTTGAAAATTTGCCAATAGTCACTGAGAACGGATTCAGATTTCTTAATTTGTTCTTCAACTTCTTGGTTCCTTTTGACGTGTTCAATAGTTTTGCTGACTCTTTCTGGCTTTCTTGGCTGATCTTATCCTAGTTCGTGCTTGACATAATCTGGATGATACATCAAACTCGTTATGGACAAGATCTAAGTCCCATGTAATGTTATCATTATGAAAGTGAGTTGATTAGTCCCAGAAAAGCCTAGTACGTTGGTATTCTCTCTCAGCCTTAAGAATCTCTGAATAGAACTCAACTTCACTTCGCACGTAATGTCTTAGTATACGCGCAGCTGTCATAGGCCCAACCCCCCTCGCAGCCATAGTCACAACAGCCTTTCTTCCGGCGGTTTGAACTAAACTAGCAGATCTCCAAGCTCTTCTCCAACGCTCCTCTTCTTCGTGGGTTAATATGACATGATTCTTCTTTTTGATAGCTATGGGCAGTAATTCTTGATCTCCTTGGTATACGGCTGCTATCAGTGTTGACCTACACTTTGGACAACTTATAGTCTCAGGTAGAGTTTTTACACCTCTTACGCTTTCCCAATCGGCATTGAAGATGCACACCAACCTTACGTTGGTTGACATGAGCCTCTCTTTTATTATGTCTGCTAGAGATTGAGTAGGTACCGCGGGTCTCAAGAGGTTATGGGGAACAATCTTGTCGACTATCGGTAAAGCAAAAGGTGAACAACTCATTCCTTTCTGTTCTACCAACTCGATCTTTATATCTCCAGAGATGAGCTTTTGAATAACCTTAACTGCATTTCCGACATCCATCTTCTCTAGGCATATCTCACGTAGAGTCTCCTCACTCAGTGGAGTCCCACGGAATATCTCCACAAGAAGTTTTGCTCTTCGCAACTTGTAATCTGCCTTTGCCTCAACTGCTCCGAATCTCTTCGCGATGTGCCAGTGTCTCCAAGCGAAGAACTCTGTGTTCTCAACGGCACTTCTTACTATTGTAGTAATCTCGTCAGGTCTCAGTTTTGATAGTTCATCCCCAACGGTTTTGGGATTCATTTTAAGTGGTGTCACTAGTGCAATCCTGTAGGAGTCTACTTGGGTGACGATGTTTATTCCAAACTTCGCCTGCAGTAATGTGGCCAGAATCAGGGCAAGGGTTTCATTAACCAAGTTACCAAAGCATGCATGAATTATAATACAATTCTCGAAACGCTCCACAACCATTTGAGTATTTGTTGGTAAAGGATAATCCCGGAGGTGCGTTTCAACAGTTTCCAGAATCTTTGTAGCCGCTATATAATCAATATGCAGTGTTTGCGAAAGACTCAATAATTCTTGACTTCCCGTTGTTGTTTGTGAGAAGGTTTCTCTTAGACGCCCTACCTCGAAAGCGACATCGTACTCTACTGGAATTATCTCCCCTTCCCAGCTAGGTATCGCTTTAAGACTCGCAGCCGCAGCTTCAACCTCTACAATCAGCTTCTCATCATCAACGCTTATTATTCGCCAAGTGTTGCCATGCATAATGAATTCGGTGCCTGCACGACATCGCCTCGCCACAAACTCCTGATCAAGCGTTCCAAGGCGTCTCTTTAATGTGAAGTCAAATACGGTATACTTCTTAACATCTGGAATTACTGAGAGATTCTCGTAATAGTATCTATGTGCGCTAGGAAACCTGGGAAATAACATTTCTTCTTTTAAGTTCAATATTCGCTGTTGTTGGAGTTGCTTGATGACACTATGGAAAGTTTCAGGATCGATATTCCTGTAGGGATAAGCCCCCCTTATGATCTGGTAGGCTTCTTCAAGAACTACTTTCCTTGCGTCTAAGAGTATACCTACCACTTGGTGAGCAAGCACATCCAAAGCATTCTCATGAATCTTGACCTTCTCAAGTTGCTCATCCTTGGCGTGTTTCAACAGTACGGCTGACTCAAGTATATCATCGGTCCACGCTGCTATTATCCGACCATGAGGTAACGATTTGATCTGGTGCCCACTTCTCCCTATTCTCTGGATGAGCCTTGTGGCTTCTCTGGGTGACATATACTGGATTACCAGATCGACTGTCCCAATGTCTATTCCGAGTTCAAGAGATGAAGTACATATGACACCTTTTACAGTGCCCGCTTGGAATTCAGCCTCAACCTCTTCTCTTATCTCTCTGGAAAGTGATCCGTGGTGAACCTTAACCGAATTCTTACACCCAATTGCATTTATCTGTGAGCCCAAGGCTTCGGCATGTTCCCGTGTATTTGTGAATACAAGGGTGGATCGTTGTTCAGAAAGAAGTTCGCATATTCTTCTGGCCCGACTTACAGCTGCTGGTGGAATGCCCAGTCTCCTAGCCTCTTCATAATCCTTCTTAGTCAGATTGACAGACTCAACTGTGGCATCTAGGCCTCTCAGGTCAGTCGATTTGATTACGTTAACATTGTCTGCTGATCCAGCAAGAAACTTGGCTATCTTTTCAGTCTCACCTACTGTTGCCGAGAGTCCTACACGCTGGAATTCTCGACCAGCGAGCCTTCTTAGTCTTTCTAGGCCTATTGAGAGCTGGGCACCCCTTTTGTCGGTCGCTAGCTCGTGAATCTCGTCTATTATCAGCCATCTTACATGCTTGAGGTGCTCTCTCATCCTTTTTCCTGGGAGAATCGCTTGGAGAGTCTCAGGGGTCGTTATTAGCATGTCTGGTGGAGTTCTTGCCTGTTTTGTTCTTACATTTCTTGGTGTATCCCCATGTCTAACTTGTATGTCGATTCCAAGATCCTTTCCGCTTTCCAGAAGTCTTCTTAGAAGGTCACGGTTGAGGGCTCTGAGAGGCGTGATGTATAGTATTTTTATTCCTTTGGATTGTTGTGTTCTTCTGGAAGAGATGTAGAGATCGAGTATTGGAAGTACGGCAGCTAGAGTCTTTCCTGTTCCGGTAGGAGCGATCAGAAGGACATTGTGTCCTTTCAATATCGGCGGAATTGCAAGCTTCTGAATGCCGCTGGCCTCTGTTATCCCCTGCCTTTCAATCTGGCGCCTGACAGGCTCTTGCAAGAGTTGAAATATGCTCTCAGTCATGCATTAATCTCCAATGCCGTGCGGTTATTGATCCTCCCTATCTGAACATAAAGATGTGAATTTTAGGTGATTTAGGCACCTCATTCGAAATCTTTGATTACATAGGCGGTGTTCTCGCATTCCAACGTTTGACGCGCGTACACTTCTCTTGAGGAACTCTTGACTTACCGCACTATGAGAACTGGACACGGTGCATGATGACTTACACTATTGCTAATACTGCCAAGAAGAAATCGCTTCGCTCCACTTAAGCCGCGACTACCGATAACGATTAAATCACTTCCTTCTTCTTTGGCGACATTAATTATTGTGTCGGCAACTTGCCCAGTCTCGAGTCTCGTTGAAGCTCTTAATTCTGCAGAATCGACCATCTTCTTCGTATTTTCAAGTACTTTGCGCCCTGATTCTTCAAGTGGTCTGTAGTCAATGATTCCCGCCTCAACGCCTAGTATTATTGGTGGAGGAATGACACAAAGTAATGTCATCTCTGAATTGAACTTCTTAGCGATAGTGCATGCATATCTTATTGCTTCGTCGGCACTTTTGGAACCGTCAATCGGTACCAGAAGCTTCTTCATCATGACTGCATCAACACTAATGATATCAAAAGAAGTATTGAAGTCTTCTCTTTGCCTCCAGCCACCAAGAAAAGGCTAAGCAGGTATTGACTCGTTAAGACACTAAGTTAAGGAATCATTGTCATCACAAGCCATTTATTCCCATCCTATTAGTCGATAGGGCATGGTGTGATATCCAATGAAAAGATATGATATTGGCATAGCCTTTGCAAACGATGAAGAAGAAAACAATCTTCTTAATATAATGTGTCTATCTATAGGTTGAATACTGGTCTGAATTGACAGAGATTTGTATTAGACAGGTCCCTAGTAAATATGTGCGGTTTTTACAGTTTTGACTAAAGTAAGACTCCCTAAAGGTATGTGACTGCAACGATTTTTTACACATATATGATAAAGTACATGATTGTGATGTTGAATTGAGCCTAGAACAGTACCTCTCGGAGAATAACGTATGGTACCGTTTCGTAGAGAAAGTTGAGACAATACATACAGCTGACGCAGCTAAGGCTACGGGAATAGCGCTTAACAGAGTGACAAAGAATCTTGTCTCAGTAACCGAAGCCGGCGAGTATATCTTACTCATCGTGCCAGGAGATAGGAAGGTTAACCTAAACGAGGCCGCCAAGGCTATCGGTGCAAAGAAAGTAGAACTAGTTCGTTTCGAGAAAGCGGAGCGAATAAGTGGCTATGCACCTGGGGGCACCCCATCGGTTGGCCACAAAACACGAATGAGAACTATCATAGATAGTAAGCTGCTCGATTACGAAACTGTATACTGCGGTGGAGGATCTCGTAATAGACTACTAGAATTGCGGATCCAAGATATCATAAAACTGGATAATGGTATGGTCGTAAAGATCAGCCAGTAACAGTGAGTAGGACGACTGAAAAGTAATTTAATGCCGCAACGCTAGGTATTGTTTGGCCGGGGTGGCAGAGTGGCAAAACATAAAGTGGGCCAATGCGCCGGACTCGAGAACGAAAAGTCAACACATCCGGTTCTCCACTAGGAGAGCAGGGGTTCAAGTCCCCTCCCCGGCGCCTGAGGAACTATCCCGAATGCTTAGCTGACCGACTTTGTTAGATTTACGTCTCTAATTAGCATATGAGGAGCTAGAGTTGGCACCTCAACCTCCCACCACTTCACCCAATACTGTTTGTCTGATACATCTACAATTTTTCGCAGGATCTTTGGAAGACTGTCACTGATCCTCAGCCCTTTTAGAGACTGAACTACTTGCCCGTGTCTGATCATGAACAAGCCATCCCTACAAACAGTTGAGAAGTCTCCCGTTCTGTAATTCTGAAATCGTGTATACCAATTGTTAGTAATGTATATGCCCTCATCCAAACTCTGAAACAACTTCTCTTCACTAAGTTGACTGCCATCGACTATTATGTTCCAAGGCTGAGGAAAAATCCAGCCGGCATTTCCAGTAGTTGAACTGTTGAACTTCTTGGCAGTCAAAGAGTTATGGAGATAACTTTTCAGGATACCCTTCTTGACGACTGCGGTTCTTCTGGTTGGGATGCCTTCATCATCAAACGCTCTTGAATTCACTCCATCAGGAAGTGTTCCATCGTCGATGAGTGTAAGATTATTGGAAGCCACTCGTTTCTCCAGCATATCAGTCATGAATGAAAGGCCTGCGTCGATATTGAATGCAGATGCTGCACTCATCACCTCGTTCATTAAGCTCGCGACGACGTTTGGCCCCAGAATCACGTGATACGTTCCCGGTTTGCCTTCTACCGGACTGATTGCTTTCTTGGCTACTTCGGCTGCTGCTTGACCTGCCTGTTCGGGAAGAAAGTCTTTCTCTATCCTTGAACATGAGTTGGCTTGACCTGACGCTTCATTATCAGAAAATGCCCTAACAGATATCTCAAGAGATGATAAGGAATCGTGGCCTGATACAGCGGCAGATGTTTCTATTTCAGTATCCATCTTTCTGAGTATTAGTGCACCTGCGACTCTCTCTGCACCATTTGAAATGGCACCTGAAATAGCAGCTTTGACATACGCGATCAGATCAGAACTCTTTATGGAACCGAGACTGACTTGGAAGGGTGTGTACTTGAATGGCCCTCGAGGAAGACGAGCATAATCCTTGTTTGGTCTACTTGCGTTGGCCAACTTGAGTAGCTCTGCTACAGAGTGCTTGATGGAACCTCTAGAAAGATCTTCTATACTTCCTATTCCAACTCTTTTTCTTACTGCAACCATGACATTCGTTATACATGAATGCCAAGCTTGGTTAACTGTGACTTGGTTATTTGAGAACCTTATCATCTTCACGTCTTCCCTGACGCACGTAGCTGCTACATCATCTGCTCCGCCTCTTCTTCCTTCTTTGACTGCCAATGAAGCGAAGTCTGTTGGTCGCATATTAGGAACCTCGTAACATTATTTTTCTCAACCTAATGTCAGGTCCACCCGTCCAGACAGGTGCTCCTTGCTGCGGATCTCCTTTTCCACATGTCGCAGCGCTGAAAGACACATCCTTCCCGACTGCATTAACACTTCTAAAGAGAGCAGGCGTAGTCATCTCAAGAACTGGATTGCGTATTAGTTGTGTGCACTCGCCTTTGTTTATTGAATAAGCTTCCAAACCGACATAACGTTGACGGAATCTTCGATCGTCTATATTCCACTCCATAAAGCTCTTGATGTAAATTCCTTTCGAGACATCTTCCATGAGTTCTTGAAGACTATAGTCACCTCTTTCCATGTAGGTGTTTGACATTCTGATTAATGGCTCTCGACTGTAAGAGACTGATCGAGCTGCTCCATTGCTCTTGATCCCTAGTTCTGCAGCGGTCTCTCTGTTGTGTAAGAAATTATTCACTATCCCATCCTTTATCAGTTCACGGCGTGAAGCCCTGACACCTTCATCGTCATAAAGATAGTAACCATAGGATCTTGGTACTGTAGGATCGTCAATTACAGTTACTTTGGGACTACCAATCCTCTTTCCTAACGTGTCTATATTCACAAATGACTCGCCAGCGGCAGCTGCTTCTCTTCCAAGAATGCGATCAGCTTCGAACGGGTGGCCACATGATTCATGACATACTATTCCTACTACTTCACTGCCTAGGATTACATCAAGGTGACCTTTGGGAGGACGTTTTCCCTTGGTTAAGATTGAGGCCAGAATTTTGGCTTCTTTTGAAACAAATTCAGTTAGTCTCCAAGATGAGACTGCCTCCCAACCGCCACTTTCTCCTATCTGGTTGAACCGTTGGACTGTACCTTTGCTTGGGCTGTATGCTGTTGTTACGTAAAAAAAGGCGATTCTAGGAATCTTTGACAGTATTGATGTACCTTCAGTGTTCAGGAACCTCTGCTCTGTAATAGTTTTGTTTAAGGAGAGAATTCTTGAGGGAAACTTGACATCCTTCTGAGCCTTGAAGGACTTGTCCACCTCCAGAAGAAGTCTAAGCTCATCTTCTGTACTAACGGATCCAAATTTCTGTTTCTGACCGACCTCCCAGCTATCCCGATTAACTTCCACCTTAGACAATAGAACCGGGGTTCTCAGTGTATCTGTACAAACTCGAGCCATAGTGGCCGCTGACAAAATGGTCTCAGTGATGCTACTGTGGCTAAGTTCATTTGTTGAAGCAAAACCAAGTCCACCATTAATGATCAATCTGATGCCAATTCCCAGTTCTCTCATGAAACCAGAGAATTGGGGGGTCCCATTTTTGATGATACTTGTGTTACTTATCTCCTTCCGGACCCTAGCTTCAGCATACGATGAGCCCAAGCTTCCAGCATAGTTGACAGCAAATTCTGCAATATCTTCCAATTTCAAACCTCTAAGGAGGACATAGAAGATTGTATATGTGGAATCTATTGTTATTCTTATTCGAAGACATTGACAAGAATATGTTAAATATTATATGTCTAAGCTTTGCACTAAACAGGGAAAATTTTATGTAATGTGTCTATTCAAGATACTTCGGTGAAAGCGGGAGTATACACTAAATCTATTCCTAAGAACAAAGATAAGTAACTAAGCTATACTAAGGCAGCAATCAATGGAATGCTAGACTCTCTTGATATCCAACATGCCAAAAAGTCGACTTAACTTTTCCAGAAATGTCAAAGAAGCACTTGGAAACATAACACTTGCAGGTTACCAACTGGACCCGACAGCCTTTGAACTCCTTAAAGTATTACAGAGCGAGGAACATTTCAGTTCTCTCATTAACGAATCGATAAATGAGGTTGAACGACGCACTCCAAAACCAATGGTGATCACACGTGAAATCATAGAGAAGGCGCTCACTAAGGTAACACATCCAAAAGAAGCCACACTAAAGAGAGTGGAGTTAAGGTCATCCATTCCTCTCGCCAAAGAAATTAGCAGTGACATGGAGATCCTCAAAAATGGAAGTGAGGAAGCGGAGTCAAGCGGAGACATAAGTGACTTTAACCAATACTTTAGAGACAGATTCGAGAGACTCGCAAGAATCCTTCGTGAGAGACTAGATTTCAGAGATGCAGGTGACGTTACCAAAGCTCTTGAGGCTAAATATGGCGAAAGAATCAGAATTATAGCTATTGTCATGAGTAAACGCGAGTACGGCAATCAGCTCTTTCTCGAGATCGAAGATGAAGAAAATGCCGCGACGCTAATGGTACTGTCAAACAAGAGTCGAGAACTCTTTGAAACCGCACGGAGGATCCTCTTGGACCAAGTCGTCGGAATAGAAGCGTTACGCGGTAAGAACGACCTTTTGATAGCAGAACAAATTGTCTTGCCCGATATTCCCGATAAGAGACCTATCGGTACTGACCAGCCAATCAACGCTGCGCTTCTATCGGACATTCATCTTGGTAGCAAGACATTCTGTGTAGATGCCTTCGAACGATTCATTATGTGGCTAAATGGCAAAGTTGGAAACCCGAGACAGATAGATGCAGCCTCGAAAACCAAATATGTGATAATAGCAGGCGACCTCGTAGATGGCATAGGTGTCTATCCCCGTCAGGAAGAGGATTTGTCTATCACTGACATCCACCAACAGTACAAAATGGTAGCCCAATACATTGAGCAGATACCAGATTACATAGAGGTTGTAATTATTCCTGGTAACCACGACGCTGTCAGACAGGCACTTCCTCAACCTGCAATTCCCAAGGAGTTTGCAGAACCGGTTTACGAAGCTAGAAACATTACGAGCTTGGGAAATCCGTCTGAGATCAGAGTTCATGGACTCCATTTTTTGTTATACCATGGAAGGAGTTTGGATGATGTTATAGCTAGGGTTCCGAACCTTAGTCTCAGAACGCCAGAGAAAGCAATGGAGTACCTTTTGAGATGTAGACACTTAGCGCCTGAATATGGTGCAAGAACCTCTTTGGCACCTGAGAGTACAGACCGCTTAGTTATTGCTCAACCCCCAGATGTTTTCCAAGCTGGACACATTCATGTCGCCAAAAACTCGGTATATCGAGGTACAGTCATAGTAAACTGCGGAGCTTGGCAAGATCAAACGGAGTATCAGAAAAGGATGGGAATCGAACCAACGCCTGGGGTTATGCCCATTCTAAACCTGCAAACGATGAATTTGAGTATGATGAATTTCAGGTATAGTGAAGATACTATCTCGTCAAACTAATCGGTCTTCTAAGCGTTCGAGGCACATAACGAAAGAGAGGATTGACTAAACCATCTTCAGATAACGCTTCAATGATCGACTTCTCTTGGATCCCTAAACGTATCTTCTTAGTCCTTCCGTATCTTCCAAAGTTCACGACTCTCGCGCTAAGTATTCCCATTATGTCGAGCTCACTTATCAGACCACTTACCCGCCTTTGAGTCAGTACATCAACTCTGATCTCCTTACACAACTCTTGGTAGATAGTGTAAATGTCGCCTGTTACGGCATCATTCGATGAATGATTCCGGAACAGAAATACACTCAACAAGACAAGTTTTGAATGTAAAGGAAGAGAGGTTAGAATCTCACTTATTCGATCATGCTCCACCTTTCTCTGCGCAGCCGTAACATGATCTTCGGTAACTTGATTAATTCCGCTTCGTTCAGCCAATTCCCCTGCAATACGAAGAAGATCTAGCGCTCTTCGAGCATCTCCATGCTCACCAGCAGCTAGCGCAGCACAGAGCCTAATTGCGGACTCTTTTAGAGATCCTTCGTGAAAGGCCATGCTGGCTCTCGCCTGTAGGATGTTACATAGCTCGTCAGCCAGGTAGGGCTTGAAGATAACCTCTTCCTCTCCCAGGCAACTTAGAATTCGTGGATCAAGAAACTCCTTGAAGTGGAGATCATTGGATACTCCCACAAGGCCTACCCAGCCACCGCGTAGGCTTTCGTTTATTCTTGTTAGTTCATACAGCAGACTATTTTCTTCGTTCCGCTTGACTAGGGTATCAACCTCGTCCAGAACTATCAGAAGACAAAACTTTGCCTTGTTGATACCATTTCTGAATCTGTCAAAAAGCTCACCAACAGCTAATCCTGTGAAGGGAACTTGGATCCCAACAGAACGGCAAATCTCTGCTAAGACTCTGTAATTGGTTCCAGAAAGTCTACAGTTAACATACGACAGCCTCAGTCTGACACCTAACTCATCAGCTTTCTTACCTAAACCATCAATTACATGCCTAACGACGGCTGTCTTGCCAGTACCTGTTTTACCATAGATGAAGAGGTTTGAGATTTTAGAGAGCGTAAGGGCTGGGGCTAGCATCCTTCCCAGTCGATCGATTTCTTGGTGGCGGTGGGGAAGATCTTTAGGTATATAATCGTGTCTGAGAACCTCTCGGTTTGAGAAGATCTTGCTACCCGACAAGAACTTTTCAAAGATGCCTTCGAGAGTCTCAGAGCTAGGCAAAACGTGTCCACCGATAACTGAGCGCAACTGCCCTGCACTAATATTAAGAATTTCTGTACATCAAACCCGATAAAGAACAGCGAAAAATTCAATCTACGCCAGTGGTGTCACTAGCAGATTATCTGTCCACAGGGGAACTGATTAAATACAACTCGATCATTTAGGCTACGCCAAATTCGATCCGCCAATGACCAACAGGGGTTTCTCATGAGAATCTACGACTTTGAGCAAGGTGATGGGAAGAATAAGAAGTTACTGGGTGGAAAAGGTGCCGGACTGTGCGAGATGACCAGAATAGGTCTAACAGTCCCTCCAGGCTTTGTAATTACAACAGAGGTTTGTATTGAGTATAACCAGAATGGTGGTAAGTTACCAAGCGGGTTGTTAGGTGAAGTAAAAGAGTATATGGTCACCCTAGAAGAGAAGACTGGGAAAAGGTTTGGCGACCCTAAGAATTCGCTGCTCGTCTCTGTGCGTTCTGGAGCTGCCCTTTCGATGCCTGGGATGATGGACACTATCTTAAACTTGGGACTTAATGATGAAACCGTAATTGGACTTGCTAAACAAACGGGAGACGAAAGATTCGCATATGATTGCTACAGGCGTTTCATACAGTTATTTTCGAAGATAGCGATGCAAGCTAACGGAGAAAGATTTGACAAGGAGTTTGAGGAATCGAAGAAAAAGTGCAACGCAAAGTATGATACGGATCTACCGTCGGAGGCACTAAAACAGATCGTTGAGGACTTCAAGAGAATATGCAAAGATGAAACTAGCCGACAGTTTCCCGACGACCCCCACAAGCAACTAGAGATGGCCATTGAAGCAGTCTTCCGTTCTTGGATGGGAAAGAGGGCTGTAGACTATCGAAAATTCAACAAGATAACCCCTGACATGGCCAACGGAACGGCAGTCAATGTTCAAACCATGGTTTTTGGGAATAGAGGTTCAGATTCCGCTACTGGCGTTGCTTTCACAAGAGATCCAGCTACTGGCCAAAACATTTTCTATGGTGAATACCTGACCAACGCTCAAGGAGAAGATGTTGTTGCGGGAATCAGAACGCCTAAACCAATAACTGAAATGAGAAAAGAGCTACCAAAGAGTTACGAAGAATTATGTAAAGTGCGTGAAATCCTAGAAAAACATTACAAAGAGGTTCAAGACTTCGAATTTACGATCGAGAAAGGCAAGCTCTATATTTTACAAACAAGAAACGGCAAAATGAATGCCCTCGCAACAGTTAAGACATCAGTAGAAATGTATAATGAAGGCATACTTACTAAAGACGAAGCACTCATTAGAGTTAGACCAGAACAGGTTGAACAACTTCTCCACAAGACCATCGATCCCGAGTCTCTGACAAAGCCTGTTGCCTCAGGCTTGGCTGCTTCGCCAGGTGCAGCTTCGGGCAAAGTAGTCTTCGACGCTGACACCGCGGCTCAGCTTGGCGCAAAAGGGGAGAAGGTGATCCTCGTCAGGGAGGAAACAAAACCTGAGGATATCCACGGTTTCTTCGCTGCTCAAGGAGTTCTAACTTCAAGAGGAGGAAAGACCTCACACGCCGCGGTTGTCGCGAGGGGAATGGGTAAACCTTGTGTCTCGGGTTGTGAACAGATAAAGATCGATAGTCTGCTCAAACTCTTCCTTATAGAAAAACGAGTTGTTAAGGAGGGGGAGATCATTACGATCGATGGGAGTACGGGTTCGGTATATGTTGGCGATGTTCCTACAATCGAACCTGAGCTTCCAAAGGAGTTTGGACAGGTACTCGGTTGGGCCGATGAAAAAAGAAGAATTGGTGTGAGAGCCAATGCCGATTCCCCAGAAGATTCAAGGAAAGCGAGGGAATTCGGTGCGGAAGGTATCGGTTTATGCAGGACTGAGAGAATGTTCAATGCAGTAGATCGGCTGCCGATAGTTCAGAAGATGATCCTAGCAGAAAACTATGAGGAAAGGGAGAAACACCTTTCAGCCTTGTTACCAATTCAGAGAAACGACTTTAAAGAAATTTTCAGGGTAATGAATGGTCTACCAGTGACGGTGCGACTTCTTGATCCTCCACTCCATGAATTTCTACCGTCATTAGAGGTTCTGCTTCATGAGATAATGAATATGAAGTCTAAGAATGTTGACACCAAGGAGAAGGAAGAAATCTATAGGAAAGCAAAGGCTCTGGCTGAAGTCAATCCTATGATGGGTCACAGGGGAGTCCGGTTAGGAATAACAAACCCGGAGATATATGAAATGCAGACGCAAGCCATAATTGAGGCTGTGGCTGAGCTGACTAAGCAGGGTTACCATGTTAAACCGGAGATTATGATTCCCCAAGTTTCCATGGCCTCCGAGTTATATAGTGTTAAACAGAGGCTAGATAGGGTTGCCCAAGAAGTTATGACAAGAACTGGGGTTCAAGTAAAGTATAGCTTCGGAACAATGATAGAGGTTGTACGAAGTTGCTTGACAGCCGGTGAGATAGCCAACTTTGCGGAATTTTTTTCATTCGGAACTAACGATCTAACACAGGGTACCTTCTCATTCTCAAGAGAAGATGCTGAGAACAAGTTTCTGCCTCGATATCTTGAACAGGGAATATTAACATACAATCCGTTCGAAACGTTAGATAAAGGCGGGGTTGGTAGGTTAATGCAAATAGCTATTGAGGATGGTAGAAAGGTTAGACCTAACCTAAAAGTGGGCATCTGTGGTGAACATGGAGGGGATCCAGAATCGATAAGGTTCTGTAGCCTCATTGGTGTGAATTATGTATCCTGTTCAATCTACAGAGTTCCAATAGCAAGATTGGCTGCGGCCCAAGAAATGGTTAAGACATATGATATTTAGAGGTGCCAGCCACCCCTTCATTTCCTGTGGAGAAGAATATACCTTTTATATGTTGAGTAGTTTAAGTAATGAAATATACCTCGAATGGTAATGCCTTTCTATTGTATAATTATGTTATACATAAGAAAACAATACTGAAATGTTCAATATAGTAGTCTTTGTTACTCCTTTTATTCATCTTTTGTCCAGTGGAAACGATGGTGTATGTGTGAGTGAACGATTGTCAACACCTCTTTATTGTTGTGAAAAAAAAACTATCAATAATATTAGAACCCATTACGGCTTCACTTTCTGTGAAATAAACCATAACCCCCCCATTTCCTCTGCAGGCGCGTCTTTTCAAGTGGAAACGAAAGACTCTCGTTCACATAACTCAGCTTCTATGGCAAAACAAATAAGAGTGTTCACTAATACTTCATTTACCTGTGAACAGCAAACTTAACATCGGTGCTTTGATTGCCGGCACATCGAGTCAAGATAGAGTTCTATGACAAGGAAGGGATAAAACATACCATGGCAATCGAAGGTCGTGTGACTCGAGAAAAAGTGGGAAAAGTTCTCGACTACGTCGAACTAATGGGTGGAGTTGATGGGAGCTATCCAACCACCAGGCTCATTCAAAGATCGCTCAACAATCGTTTTGAGAAGACTCTTTCTCTTGTGTTTTCACATTTTTCTGACAAGACTTTTTTGTCTAAAGATCTGCAGCGAACATACAATTCGGTCTACAGCGAAGACGTTCCTCTAAGCACAATTTCAACATATCTCTCTAGACTTGTAGAGAGAGGTGTCCTTACGCGGTCTGGTTCTACTTTCGAGTGGAGATATTCTGTTAAGTCAGTCAACCCTGCAGATAGCAATTCTATCGCCGATCCTTTAAAATAACTACTTATTCAGCGTCTCATCTGACTCTTTTCTTCTACCCCTTACCAGTCCTTCCAGAATCTCGGTTAACTCCTTCGACAGAGTGCTTCTCATCTCCCTGTCTTGGTCAACATTCTGTTTCCCTCTAGACTCAACGTAGACCTTTAGACGACTTCCAACTTCTAAGAAAGGTTCCAATTGAGCAGTCTCAAAGAGTCCAGTGTAGCCTAAGAGCAGAATCGTATAGACGGCTTCAATTATGTTCCTCCTGCCTTGAATCAGAGTTCTATCGAACGATCCACGGCTGAGTGAGCTTCTATCGGTTCGTAGCTTTGGTCTTGCCCTTGACGTAGCTTCCTCTTCAAGGAGATCACCAGCCAAGGTGTCTATTAGCAAGGTTTCGAACTGTTTTCTGGTCAAATTGCTGTTCTTAAGCAGAATCTTCAATATTTCGTCTTGAAAAGTCTCCATTACTGATTTTCTAGCCAATTTGAGTGACGGTGTGTCGTTACTACGGCTCCCCCCGTTCATGCATACAACATTGTATGCAGAACTATTAAGTCATACTGAGACAATCTGATCAAGGAAAGGAATTAACCGTCGCTGCAAAGCCTTCACTGAAACATGCATATCCCTGATTCGATTACTTACGTGAATTTGCGAAAAAATGTATATACTAAGTATTCGATCTCATATCTCGTGGGCTCGCAGTACCAATCTGTCCAAGATCTCCATTCTGAGGTCCTTAATGGTTGGGACAAACGGTCTAACTCTCCTTAGATCCTCCAAGTCTAATGTAACGAAGGTTAAGTCCTCTTCATAATATCGGGCCTTCGCCAGAATGTCACCGTTTGGGCTCACGACGTTGCTTCCTCCCCAAAACTGTAGTCCATCCTCAATTCCAACACGATTGACGAAAGCAAGAAAAACTCCATTCTCAATTGCCCTAGCTTTAGTCAAAGTTTGGAAATATTCTTGACGTGTAGAAGGAGATGCAGAGATGCAAGTCACGAGCTCAGCTCCCTCAAGTGCGAGGATCCGGTATATCTCTGGGAAATAAACATCATAACAAATTGTCAGCCCAATCCTGCATTTCTTGGTTTGAAAACATTTTGTCTCGTTGCCAGAGCGGAAATATCTCTTTTCATCGAAGACCGAGTGGGTAGGCAAATACAACTTGTTGTAGCTAACAACATCACCGTCTTCATCGATCATGACCGACGAATTGTAAATTACGCCTTTGACATTCTCTTCCAAAGGCATTCCAAAAATCGTTGTCAATCCATTCTCTCTTGTAAATTGGCATACAAGTTTTATAGAGGGTCCATCAATAGTCTCCGCGAGCTCATAGAAAAAGTCGCGACAAACATATCCTGTGAGAGATAACTCAGGAAAGATAAGTAAGTTAGCTTCTTTCTTTCTGGCCTCGTCTAAAGTCCTCCTCATTACTTGGAGGTTGTGAGACTTATCACCATTTTTGATGGAAGTCTGGGCAAGGCCTACCTTGATTTGCTTCATTGTTATCCAACATTAGTATTCAACGAAATTTATGAAGATGTGGACAAAATTGAATTTAGAAGAATCAAACTACTTTCATGTGCATATAAGACCAGATTTGTTGTAGATATTAACATATTCTTTAACACGAGAAGAATGCTAAGGCATGTAGGGTAGACGGAAATCATGACCCACAGTTCTAAAGAAGAGTTTGGGGATAAGTGGTGTGCGCCTCTTATGCTCCGCTAATTTCCACTTCTCCACTACATTCTTAACAAACTTCTCGGGGAGCTGTAGTTCACTTGCGATCTTGTCTATCGACCACCAGTGCTCAATTCCCCATAGTACAAGATCAAGTACGTCATAATCCGCTCCTAGTTCTTGGCTTGCTTGTTGATCCGGCCAAAGATCGGGTGATGGCCGCTTCGCTACTATTTCTGTAGGAACTCCCAAGGTGGTTGCAAGTTGTCTAACGGTTGTCTTAAAGAGATCTGCCAGAGGCTCTATGTCGCATGCCCCGTCGCCAAACTTTGTGAAATCTTCGGGGATAAATTCATGAAGGACTTATCCTATCCGAGCATCATTTCACTCTTATCGGTAGTTCCGATGACGAGGCGATTGAGAACATTAGAGTGGTAGAAGAGAGTTACCGCGCGGATCCTCGCTTTAACATTACCATTAGCAATTCGATCCCTCGGATCGAAGAGTTTCATGTTCTTATGAAAGTCTTTGATAATTGAAGTTATGTCGACCTTCTTGAATTGTATGTTAAAGATGTGTGCTACACGTTCGGCATCAGCTATATTCTTTTCATTGTAGGTTTCCTCCTCAGCCATAGACAAACCAAGGATCTTGTTACGGTCGTTGAGAGCTCTTGAACAGAGAGCAGCTGTAACGCTTGAGTCGAGTCCTCCAGACATACCAATAACAAAACCATCAGCCGAGGCCCCCTTAACATAGTCTCTGAGAAAGCTGACGATACGCTCGATAGCTCCATCTGGATTATCCAATCTCAAAAGTTCTGTCGTCAAACGCATGGCTATTCGATCACCAATATACACCTTCAGAGTAACCAAATTAAGCATTAGGTAGCAATACGTGCGATAGACAATCACTGGGGAGCTGAAGATATCTTAATAGAATGGAACTGAAAGTATACCACAAAAGATTCCGACTGAAGCGATTAGGTTGCTGGACATATACCAAAAGATTACAGAACTTCTGCAAAGTGGAGAGACGTTTGCTGTCGCTAGCATAATCAGAGCTGAGGGTTCTACTCCGAGGGGCGTTGGCACAAAGATGATTATCATGAACGATCAAACGATCTACGGAACCATCGGTGGCGGTTGTGTTGAAGCAGCAGTAGTGACATCGGCTCTCGAAGCACTAAAGGAAGCAAAGTCTCGAATCGTAGACTATGCCTTGGAGGAGGAAGAGAAAGGTGGGGTGGGCATGAGATGTGGAGGTAAGCTTGAATTATCTATCGAGGTACTCCAGCCAAAACCAGTGTTTTTAATCATCGGAAGCGGTCACATCGCAATAGCGTTATCGACTCTTGGTAAATTGGTAGACTTTAAAGTCGTTGTGCTTGACCCCTTTGCCAAGAAAGAAGAGTTCCCGGATGCCGAAACCGTAGTAGCCAAACCCGTAGATGCAGGAGTTGCCGGGCTTAAAATCACTCCACAGACGTACATAGTTATAGTGACTAGGCATCAGTACGATGAACCTGCCCTACGAGAAGTCATCAATTCAGAAGCAACTTACATAGGAATGGTCGGAAGCAAGAACAGGGTAGAGATGGCATTTAACACGTTGATGAAAGAGGGTATACCTGAAGATAGCCTTAAACGGGTCTACGCACCTATCGGACTCGATATAGGTGCTGAGACGCCAGCGGAGATTGCCACAAGCATAATAGCAGAAGTGATTAAACACAGACGGGGCGGGACAGGCAAGAACTTGGCCATTGGAAGAGGCAGAATGTGAATAAGATTTAGGTGAAAAAAAGAGATGGGTCGAAGGAAACGAAGAGTAGTTAAAATTGTAAAGAAGAAACTTCCAACGATCTTTACATGTCCAGCATGCGGTGAAGAATCTGTGAAGGTTATTATGAAGAAGGGATCTGACAAAGCGCTTGTTCAATGCGGATCCTGCAAAATCAAGGAAGAATTTCCTGTTATACCACCATCAAGTATGGTCGATGTCTACTGCAAATTTACTGACAAGTATTACGGTGTAAAAACTCCCTCAGAACAACCCCAAGAAGCGTAGTATTTTACACGAATCAGCTTGTTGGATGAAAATAGTTCCCCTCTGATACGGGATTCTTAACTGGTTTGTGTTAAAAAGACCAGTATGCGGCAAATTGAGGGCAGTCCTCAGTATGAAATTCCTAGGCTAGTAACATGCTCCTAGGTATCGGAGAGCTTGTACTGATCACTATTATGACGATTGCATTAATCTTACCTGAGTTCGATCGAAGGCTGAAGAAAGCCACCTCACCGCTTGAAATTGTACGGAATAATAGCGGTGTTACTGTTTACAGTAGTTATCTTGTCACGACTCATTTTCACGCTGATGATCATGATTGCTGCGTCAGTATTTGTGCTTTTCATACTTTCATACTTTGTGTGACTTCCTCATACCTTCATACGAAGTGTGATAAGCTCATACCTTCATACCTCAGAGCGAATAGGCTTGAGAAGAACCATCTACATGGACGAGAAGCTGGCTTTCAAGATTGATGAGGTGAGAGGTCGAGAAAGACCGATCCCTAGTTTCTCGGAGATGATCTCACGTCTTGCGTGGCGAGGTCTAGCCGGATACCAAACGCCTAGGATAGACTTTGAGAGACTTCCATTGATTGAGAAGGCCCCGTCGAAGTTTTGTGACTCATGCGGATCTCAACTTGAGGATCTACAAGCGAGGTATTGCGACAGGTGCGGAAGAGAGATAATTATTCTGACAAGGTAGAAACCAAAGAATTTATATTTGTTCGTCCGGACGAAAACCCTAGGTGTATACTATATATCATATATGGTAGTTATATGGTATACTGTATACGATAATTATGGGCGAAGTCATAAGCATACTCATGCAGAAGGGTGGATGCTCCAAGACAACCACTGTTTACAACCTAACGCCTGCATTGGGTGAGCTGGGAAAGAAAGTCCTTGCCGTAGACTTTGACCCACAAGCGACCTTAACCAACGGCTTCGGGAACGCTGGAAGCTCAACCATCTATGACGTCATGTCTGAAAAAACTCCCACGTCAAGTGCAATAGTCCAAATTGAGGCGGTTCCAAACGTCTGGCTCTTACCCTCACACATCAACGCGGCAGCCTTAGAGGTTGAACTGGCTGGTGTCATCGGTAGGGAGAAGATTCTAGCTGAGAGCCTAGCACCCATCAAAGACCGATTTGACTTCATACTCATAGACTCGCCTCCATCCTTAGGCTTGCTCACTGTAAACAGCCTAGTCGCTGCTGACTCGATAATCATACCCTGTCAGACCGAGTATTGGGGCGGACTTGAGGCCATGCCTAAACTGATGCCAGACCATTGAGACGGTCAAGATCAGGCTGGGCAAGACTGTGAATCTTAGGGGGGTTCTCCTCACCATGGTAGACCAGCGCAGACGCCTAGACAGCGAGGTCATAGCTCAGGTTAGGAAGCACTTCTCAGGACACGTCTTCAAGACGATGATTCCCAGAAGCGTCAAGCTTGCAGAGGCGCCGTCCTTCTTGAAGCCTATCACAGTATACGCGCCTCACTCCGCAGGCTGCGAAGCCTACCGACAACTAGCGCGGGAGGTGGTAGGCAAGTGAGTAAGAAGCCATGTCTAGGAAGAGGTCTTGAAACAATCTTCGGGCCTCCACCTACCAAGAGCCAAGAGAAGCCTGAAGCAGCAACCACCGACGCATGGAAGGACGCCCAAACGCTAGCACAAGCAGAGCCACGCATAACCCTAGTCAGCCCAAAGGCGAAAGCTCTCCTTCTCTACCTACGTAAGACACAACCGGAATTCAATATCAGTAAAGTCTCGGCCTCGCTCATCGAGGACAGCCTAGCGAGTAAGTATCCTGAACTCTGGAAGAAGATAGAGCATGGCTAGAGGGGTTTTCGTGCGCTCGAATACTATATAGAAATTTGCCCCAAAAGCGTGCCATCTAATAGCAGGCTTGACTTTCCCTGCAAGTTTATCCATCGTATCCAAAAGCGTCGGCGTTGTGGCTACCGTCTTACCACACTTGGTGCATACCCAGCTTAGCATTTCATTTTCGCCCGAGCGCTGATATATTGGAACGAAAAAGCCTTAGCACGCGCGCACGTGTACCCGATCCAATCGGCCAACTCAAGACCCAAGTCCAAACCCTAACCGAGACCGTCCAAGCAATCAAAGAGGCTGGCCTCTTGGGCGACTCCTCTCAAGGCAAGGGCGTCATCAAACTTGTCGAGAAGGGACTGGGCGTACTCGAAAAGGGTGTCGAGCGGATCCAGCTCCAGCTACCTCAAGAACGTAAAATCGTCCAATGGACTCCCGAGATGGCTCAGGTGATGCAACAGACACAGGGTCAAGCGCCCGTCAGCTTCGGGCAACCTCCAATAAGTCCGACAGCCCCTGCAGAATCACCGCTTTCCAAGACCGGAGATTCAAGTGTAAGGGCTATCCCCAGAGCCTTTGTTGCTAGTGAGCGAAAGGAGGAGGTACAAGCAAGCTGAGCCAAGATGATCAGTTTGAGACAATCCAAATTAGGCCGCTTCCCTTAGCCTCTCGCCTATCGAGAGCTTTTGTAGCAGTCTTTGTTGTAGTGATATACTCGACGCGCAGGTGATTAAGACGAGTCAGACAAATAACTTGATTCTAATATGCGTGTTAGTCAGTTTGTTTGTTTGGGCAGCAAACCCGCAGACAACTAACCTGCTTTCCTTCAGCACAACAAACCTCGAAGCAGGGAGAATCTGGACCCTAATCACAACCCTCTTTGTACATGCAAATCTGATTCATTTGCTGGGCAATATGTTATTCCTCTATGTGTTCGGCAACACTTTAGAGAACATTGTAGGTGGAAGGAATACACTAGTAGCATTCTTTATAGGAGGTGTCACGACGTTAATCTTTGGAATACCTTTCTACCCACCCAACATCCCGCTTGTAGGAGCCTCTGCTGCTATATTCACATTGGCAGCAACGGCCATGCTTGTAAAACCACTTAAATTTTCTTGGCTCTTTCTTTTTCTTCCAGTTGGTCTGGTAGCAATAATCTATTTTCTATACAATGTCTTTGCTGTATACAGCGGTCTCTCGGGAGGCGTGGCTTATGTCTCCCATGTAATTGGCTTTCTCATCGGCATCCCGTTCGGGATGGCTTGGAGTCCAAGATGGGTTCGTAACCTTTTGATCACATTAAGCTTGCTGGCAACATACCTAATCATAATAGTCTTTGTAGCCCCGATAATTCTTGACGTCCTTAGAAAAATGCTAGTGACTGTTACGACCCTATGATGTACATCAAGTAAGCTTCCCGATCAGCCCTAAGATACCACCTAACAGGACCAGTGTACCTCCTACACCGCCAGCAATGACGCCAACAACAATTAGAACAACTGTCCGTGCAAGGCTGTGAATTTTTCCAGAACTGATGAGTGCAATTACACCACATACAATGTTTATGATGATATCTCCGGTTAGCCCCCCCACCACAGGAAAGAGGTACCTAGAAGGTATCAGCCAGTAGTAGGGAATAATAACATCGGCTATTCCAAAAAGCCGAAACAGGCTAAATATGATCAGGGTTAATGCTCCAACAACACTGAGTGCGAATGCGAACTCAAATAAGCCTATACGGGCCATGGGAAGTCACATTTAGTCAATTGGTATATTGAAGAGATTACTAGCATTACATGTCGTGATATCGGCCAAACGGCTGACTGCAAGATCCTTGATCTTAGCGACGGTATTTAAGACCTTAACGACATCACTCGGTTCACTCGATACACCACGATATCTTACGGGTGTATCAGTTTCCAATAAAATGCGTTCAACCGGTGTCCTTTGGATAGCCTCCCTGTGCTTTATACTATATTCAACAGCCGGCGTTGCGGAGATATAGAAACCGCTGTCAAGGATCCTCCTCAGAGTCTCAGTGGATCCACTGTACCAATGAAAGACACCTTCACGGATGCCATGCTTTTCGACATAAGAAAGAACATCATCCCATGCACCACGAGAATGCAACGAGACTGGTTTCCGATGCCTTTTCGCTAGTTCTAACATACTCTCAAAGACCTCTTTCTGGCGAGTGCCATTTACCTTATAGCTATAATCCAGTCCGATCTCACCAATTGCAACGCATCTATGTACATTATCATCGATCAGTCTGACAGCCTCTTGCAAATTTGTTCCCGCCTCTAGCGGATGTATACCGATAGCTGGATAGATGAAGTCGCTATATTCCTTCGTCAATTCGAGTATCATCATATTTGATGTTAGGCTTGAGCCAACTGCCACTATGGCTACAAGTTCTGTAGCCTTAGCTCTTTCAAGAACCCCCTTAATGGCAGCAAGCTCCTCTATGTGAACATGTGTATCAATGAGTCTCATATGGCTTACCTAGAGAGAATTTGTAAGGCCGTTGAGGCGTCTTGTTCGAGCTCTTTTAATGAAGCTACGCCAATCATGCAACTTGGAATGTCAAGCTCGTTGTAGACATACTCAAGAGCTACTTTAGGATGTAGTCTGCCGCCTGCAAAAGGCTTTATCGCTATTACAGGTTGCTTTGAGTTTTTCACAGCGTCTTCGCTTGCTCTCTGGGTTGGAAACATCATTACCCCCAACTTATTTAGTGGAGTCAAGTAACCATAGAAGTCAACTTTTGAGGATTCCAAGATCGGTAAGGTTGACCCTGCATGATGACAACTCAAGAGACATCTATATCCATAGTTGTCAGAAATACAATCAACTAAATCGGCTAGCAGATCCGTACGTTCACCCATGGCAAGGAGGTCTGTCTCTGAACCAAGATCAACAAAGAGGACATTTAGATTATTTAATTCAGTTAGTGCTCTGTTGACCGAATCATAATCAATTTCAAGGCTTCCTAGCTCTCCACAATACGGACGCGAATTCTTCAGATTCTCAAGAAATCTAGACTTCCACTTTTCTCTTGCTTGGAGCACCGGATCACCGAGGTATCTGCTTAAGAGATCTTTTCCACCGTGGTTCCTCTCAACTTTGTAGTAGGTCAACCACCGCCTGTAATCATCTATCTTATTGCCTCCTATGCGCAGAGGGATTCGTAGGCATGTAATCAGCGCCACATCTATCTCTAGATTGTGAGAAGTCTGCTCAATTGCTTTTACAAATCTTCTTGCCGAATCACCCTCAATTGGGGTTGGAGCACCAATAACAGTTATGCCATAGTCTTTCACAGCTTTGGTCAAGATAGCTACCGTATTTTCGATGTTAGAGAATCTTCTAGAATATTCAGCGTTCTTAGCTGGTCCTTGGTATGACTCTCCCACAAAAGGGAGGTATCCCAGAATCAATCGTGGAATCTGGATGTCACCCAAACTTATCATGGGTAATTTGGATGCAGCTTCGTAACTTCTCAAACTGTTCACACCAAAATACTGTCGGTGCACAGTGCAACCGTTCGAGGTTAAGCTTAGGTAGATGGGACGCCTTACATACTCAGACTAGGAGCTAGTGCTCTTGAGCTCCATTCCAGATTGGTATCGACGTTACACGGAACAGCTAGAGGTACGATTTAAAGAAGGTTTCTCGATCGCTCAGAAAGCACGTTCCCTTGGTTACGATCCTTCACCCGAGCCAGAGTCCATTGTTGCAGTTGATCTAGCTGAGCGGGTGGAGAAATCCGTCGGACCACTTGGTATAGCAACTAGGATTAGGGAACTAACCAAGAACATGCCTAGAGAAGAGGTGGCTTTCAAGATAGCCGAGGAGATAGCCCAAACTTTCAGCAAAATCGGTGAAGAATCAGCTGCAGATCAGGCTATCAGGACTGCTCTGGCGATGCTGGGCGAGGGAGTCACAATAGCGCCCATACAGGGAATCTCAAGCATCAGGGTGAAGACAAACCCTGACCGCAGCAGATATCTAGCGGTATATTTTGCCGGTCCCATACGCTCTGCAGGCGGAACTGATATGGCATTGATCCTTGTTATTGCGGACTATATTCAACATCTAATGGGTCTGAATAGATATAGAGCGACAGAGGTCGAGGCCCGCAGGTTTGTAGAGGAACTCAGACTCTACGAAAGAGAGGTATCTCGATTCCAGTATAAAGTATCCGACGAGGAGTTATCAAATGTTGTAATGAATCTTCCTGTGGAAGTCAACGGTGTACAGACAGACCCCATTGAAGTGGCATCTTTCAGGAATCTGCCGAGGATCGAGACCAATGGCGTTCGTGGTGGAGCCCTCCGAGTTATCAATGACGGCCTGATAGGTCGCACTCAGAAAGTCATGAAAATAGTTGAAAAGCTGGGTATCAGCGGATGGAACTGGTTGAAAGACTTTAGACCACGCACATCAGAAGTCGAAGAAAGCCGTGATTTTATGTATCTTGAGGATGTTGTCGGCGGGAGACCAATCTTCTCTATGCCAGCAACTGCAGGCGGCTTCAGACTACGATATGGAAGATCAAGAAATACAGGATTAACCGCCCTTGGAATACACCCTTCAACCATGCATGTTCTGCATGATTTCATTGCTGCCGGTACACAACTTCGAATAGAGAAGCCTGGCAAGGCGGGAGTTGCTGCACCCGTAGATTCCATCGAACCACCTATAGTAAAACTTGTAAACGGCTCGGTCAAAAGAGTTGACGATCCTCAACTAGCGAAAAAAATAGCGAGTTCTGTGACCGATATACTTTTTCTGGGAGACATTCTCGTCTCATTTGGTGAATTCGTTGAAAATAACAAACCCCTAGCCCCATCTGGTCTCGTCGAAGAGTGGTGGAATGAACTTCTCAGTCAGGAGATCCACAACAAATATGATTCCATAGCAACCGCAAGTGATAAATTAGGAATCAACAATGAAAGACTTAGCTTACTTTTGACTGCTCCACTAGAATACATTCCATCCCCACATGAAGCGTTAATTCTCTCAAAGGTTCTTGCGATACCTCTACATCCAAGGTATACTTATTTCTGGAATAGTCTAAACACGAACGAGATACTCCAGTTAAGAGAGGAACTACTTAACTCCCTGAACAAAGTCGACACTTCACAACAGATGATCCTTACAGAACTGGATAGCGCAGTCAAGACTTCACTTGAGAAGTTATGTGTGCCTCACGAAGTTGAGGGTACACAAGTAATACTCCCAGAAGGTAAAATACTGAATGAATGCTTAGGTCTCGGGGGATTTTGGAATCCACCTAAGGAGTTTTCATCAACTATAGAATATATCACGAAGGCATCTGGAATACCTATTCAAGAAAAGGCTCCTACTTTCATAGGGGCTAGGATGGGAAGACCTGAGAAAGCAAATCCTAGGCAAATGAAGCCTATGGTTCATGGGCTTTTCCCAATAGGCTTAGCCGGCGGAGCTAGGAGAAACATTGTTGAAGCAGCGAAAATTAACACATTTGTGTCAGTAGACATAGAGAAAAGATTATGTCCTAAATGTCATGAATTTACACATACGAATTTATGCCTAAAATGCGGTTCTCCAACAGTTATACAACGAACCTGTCCTAAGTGCGGCAGGAATTGTGAAAGTAGACAGTGCCCCGTGTGCAAAGTTGAAGCCGTTACCCATGAAAAACTACCCGTAAACATCAGAATGTTCTTGGAACTCGCCGCAAGAAGGCTCGGAATGGTAACCCCTCCAGAGCTTGTCAAATGCGTGCGGGGTATGATGAGCGACGCCAAGAAGCCTGAACCTCTAGAAAAGGGGTTGTTAAGAGCCAAATACGATCTTTCAGTGTTCAAGGATGGAACAGTCAGATTTGATGCCACTAACGCTCCGCTGACACATTTCAAACCACTAGAAATTGGCTTGCCTCACGACAAGTTGCTCGAACTTGGTTATGCTCACGATATACATGGTGAACAGGCATATAGACCAGAGCAACTATTCTCACTAGGAATACAAGATATCATTATCCCAGAGAGTTGCGGCGACTACTTTGTTAAGGCCGCATTGTTCATAGACGAGTTGCTAAAGAGGCTTTACAACCTTTCACCCTATTACAATGTCAAGAAAAGGGAAGATTTCATAGGCCACCTAGTTGTAGGCCTATCCCCTCACACATCAGTCGGCGTTATTGGCAGAATAATTGGATTCACAAAAGCTAGTGTGTGCCTTGCACATCCATTCTGGCATGCTGCCAAAAGACGTGATTGTGACGGCGATGAAGATGCAGTTATCCTATTAGTTGACGTTCTCCTTAATTTCTCCAAATCATTCCTACCAAGCCGAATTGGAGGATTAATGGACGCGCCGCTTCTCCTTTCCCTAATCGTCAATCCTAACGAGATAGCAAGACAAGCCTTCAACATAGAAGTCGTAGACAGGTTTCCACTGCAGTTCTTCTATGAAACAGGCAAACATGCTGACTCAAAAAGCACAACCAGTATTGTCACCACAATAGGCAACCGACTGGATAGCGAGAATGTCTATGCGCCTGTAGGCTTTACTCACAACACGAATGATATCAACGAAGGGAATCTGGAGAGTTCATATAAGCGCCTCCCATCCATGTTAGCCAAGATCGAAGAGCAATTACGACTGGCTGACATAGTGAGAGCGGTTGGATCGCAGGAAGTCGCGAAGAAAGTTCTTTCAACTCACTTGATGCGAGACGTAGTAGGGAATCTGAAGGCCTTCTCATCTCAGAGATTCAGATGCTCAAGGTGCAATTCCAAGTTCAGAAGAATACCACTACGTGGAATCTGTTCTCGGTGCGGCGGAAAGATCTCCCTGACTGTACATCGAGGCGCTATCGAAAAATATCTGGATGTCGCTCAGAATCTAGTAAAGAACTATAAAATAGGACTCTACTATCAACAATGGCTGGAACTAATCTCAGACGAGATAGAGTCCCTATTTCAAGGAAAACACATGAAGAAACAGCCTGAGCTTGCAGACTTCATGTAGTGACACTATCATGCCAGTTTTCCCATTCCATCCCAAAGCATACCTTACGACCAAGAGAAATGTACTTGCAGGCTTGCGAGCCCGAACAAGAATAATAGAATATATTGAAGGGCAGCCTAGCCAAGCCAAGAAGATCTCCAAGGAAACGGGTCTATCTTATCGTTCTATACTTTACCATCTAAGAATCTTGAGGAAGGAGGCAATCGTGAAACCTACCAAAGTGGGGCGTTCCTTGGTTTGGAGACTAACCAACGTAGGTCAACAACGATTGACCTAGATTGCAGATATTGAACTTTTCATGCTAAAATCTATATAAAGAAGAAATTAGACATCAGTATGCAAGATAAGTTCTTTACCACTTTTATGTATATTCACGCTCTTAAGAGGACCCTTTACGCCTGTATCTTACCATTTTTATGTCATTGTCACAATTCAACAGGGACGGACTTGTATTGATTTTTACAAGGGTTTCCCTCGGTCATATAGAGTCTCCCCTGCTTAAGGTTCATCACTACGGATGTTATGGTTTCGAATTGATTGTCAGGGTGGAGTCTCGGGTCGGGGTGCCTGCAAATTGAGCTTGGATAATCAAAATGATCACTTGTTGCGGACTTTATGGATTTGATATCGAGCCTCTTCTTCTGTCTTAAGAGTCGTCTCATTCTGTTCCATCTTATGGGCGAGTCTGGGAAAACAGTCTTGCCTAAGTCCTTTAGATCGATATTTGGAGTAAGAAAGTTATTTGAGTGTGTCAAAATACCCTCCTCTGGATGTAGAATTGTGATGTCATTCGGTGTTACTTCAAGGTCTATAGCTTCGCCTCCAGCATGTGCAATCATGTAATTTATTGAGGCTGATCTCTTCGCTTTTGCCACAGAGTGTATAGCATCCCTAATGGTCTCAGAGTTCAATACTCTGCGCGCTACTACTGACACAAGTGGAACTCCAGGATTTACACTGTCCTTGTTAGAGAGTAACGCATTGATACAAAGACCGAGACCGGATGAGTTAAGACCCTTGTGAGCCACTGTCCCAGCTTCAACATGGGTGAGAATATTGGGTTTTCCAGTCTGCTTTATGTTAAGAAGCACACACGTTTCCTTGAACTTACTTCTAAAATCCCAGTTTTCGCCTAGGATGACTGTGGTCGAGGAGGGCGCATCCGGGGTAGCTGCGAACGAGGTGCATTCTCGATCAAATCTTCCTGAAAGAGGCGTAATAGCAAGCTCATATCTTGCATTGAGGGCAACAATCTCTTCGACTGTTCTCTCAGCTCCGGATGCTATACCCTCAATCTCTTCCATTATCTCGCTATCATATTCTCTTATTATAGGGATCCAACCTGAGGCGTTCGCTTTAATCTGTCCCCAGTCCAGTTTAGTAAATCTCTTAAACTGCCTCTGGTACGTCTCCACATTTGTCTGGATCAGAGATTTGGCTGAGGAACCGTACTGAAAGCCCCTCTCTTTTGGGTCCCCTTCCATTGTGATGATCTTTGTTGAGAGTATCATCAAGATCCTTCCTGTCTGATGTCTTCGGCAGTAATCGTGAATAAGACTACGTTAATCTATCGGTTAATCTCCATTTAACGATCTAGGTTTAAAAGTAAGCGAGATCCCAATTCCATTTCGTGGCGAGATAATTGAGTGGACGCGAGAAGAAGAGACGCCGAGAAGCTCCTATGCCAGCGGCTAGTGCCGGGTTGTTGCGTTTCTTTGAAGAAGAGACAGCTGGCATAAAATTGAGACCAGAATTTATTATAGCGATGGGTATCGCATTAATAGCCGTCAGCTTGGTAGCATACGCATCTTTCAAATAAAGAGTAGCTAGCTAAAGCATTGTAATGTCTTTTGCGCAAAGTGTGGTAATGGCCTACTCGATATACCAAGGTTCCTTCTGATCTCGGTTGCAAAGATGTCAGTGTAACCTGTGAAGCCATATACCATCTTAGCTCCAGAATCTTTAACAAATTGTAGGAGTTGACTAAAATCAGCGTGACTACTAAGAGGAAAAGCGCCAGCTCTACTTGAATGCATCTTTAAAGCCCAGCCGGTTGTGACAGCCCGAGCGTAATTCCTTGTATTCATTGGATTCGATCTTGTCGTGATGCAAACACAACTCTTACTATCCACTTCAGAGTTAACTTCATTACAGTTAAGGTTCAACCCGCTGTTTGAGTATATTGCATTGACCTTTGCTATTTTTTGGTTAGTTGTCACATCAAGGTTTGTGTAGAGGTTAAAGAGCCTTACAAGCTCTTGTGCTTTTCCAGCTGCATAGACTTGAAATGTAGGCACTAGCCCCTTGTTGATCTGGTCCAAAGTCCACTTGACGATGTTTGCGTAGATCTCCTCCCTATCTGGGAAAACATATAATGGATCCCCATATGTTGCCTCTGTGACAAGAATGTCACACTGTACTTTCTCAGCTCTTTTCGTTGTTAGTGTATCTATGTAGTTGATATCACCAGTGTATAGAATTGTAGTATCTGGCAAAGTTACTAGGAACTGTGTTGAGCCCAGCATATGACCTGCATTTATCGGGGTTACCTCGACATCTCCGAGCTTTATAGAGCGTCCTAAATTAGTATCGTGAAAGTTGACGACAGATCTGCCTGAGAGATTCTCAAAGATCTTTCTGGTCTCTTGGGAAGAGTACTTTAGGAACTTGCTCCTCAAACCTGTAGAATGGTCTGCATGAGCATGAGATATGAAGATTGAAGAATCCTGTCTTAAGTTGCCTGTTGAGCTTGGATCGAAGACCAGCTGGTTCTCACGAGTTCTGATGACGAACCCTCCGCACCAACCAAGCTCAGTCATGGTTAAGCAACGCCCAGCAGTTCTTTGATTGTGATCCGTCGCAAATAAGCCACTTTCCTTCTTTATTGACTGTTGGGTGTTCATGTAAAGCTAGCCGGAAACTTAATCTTGTTAGAATTTTGTACTAACAAGCGTGATAACGGCCCCATCGGATCGATGGCGATGATTATACATCAAGGTGATATGGTTCGGATAGGCAAAAAGCCGCTTATCAGCTACGTCGTCGCCTGCGTCACGCTCTTTAACTCTGGAAAAAGAGAGATCATGGTGAGAGCTAGGGGTAGAGCTATTCCCAAAGCCATAGACACCGTAGGGATGTTGAAGAGGTCTTTCTTCAAGGAGCTTATGATTAAATCGGTTGACATTGGATCTGAGGATATCACGCGCTACGACGGCCGCGGAACCAGCGTCTCAACAATTGAAATAACTCTGACCAGAAAAGAGGAAGCAATGCAGAAAGCAACTCCAATCTAACCAATTCATTATATCCTTCTTTAGCTTCTAGAGGAAGACATGAGCCACCCCAAGATAGTGGTTACTCCTCCTGGTCCTAAAGCTCGAGAACTCTTGAGAAGTGATGAGAGGCTTCTGTCACCGTCTCTGCGTAGACTGTATCCACTAGTTGTACAGTCTGGCAATGAATGCATAGTTCGAGATGTTGATGGCAACGAATTCGTCGACTTTAGCTCTGGTTTATCATGTTTGAACGTTGGGAATTCTCATCCAGCTGTCATTAATTCTGTGAAAGAACAACTCGATAAATTTACACATTACTCGCAGAAAAGCTTCTATTGTGAGGTTACGGTGAAGCTTGCCCAGAAACTCTGTGATGTTACACCAGGAAGTTTTGAGAAGCGCGTATTCTTCAGCAATTCTGGAACGGAGGCTATTGAAGCCGCGATCAAGATTGTTCGGTGGCATTTCAGAAGGACGAGTCTCCTAGCATACACCAACGCTTCACATGGTGAGACTTTTGGATCTATGAGCCTGTCGGCTTGTAAGCTTGCTCAGAGGCGATATCTATCACCTGTGATGTCGAGTGTGGTTCACGTGCCTTATCCTTATTGTTATAGGTGCCCGTTTGATCTTTCATGTCCTGAATGCAACTATAAATGCATAGATTTCATTGACGAGTATATTCTGCAGAGGGTAGTTGCTCCGGAAGATGTTGCGGCAATATTCTTCGAGTCAATTCAAGCGGAAGGATGCATAACGCCTGCTCCGGATTATTTTTATAGGCTTCGTAAGCTTGCGGATGAATTCAAGATCGCTTTGGTAGACGATGAAACCGAGACGGGCGTAGGTCGTACAGGGAAGTGGTTTGGCATCGAACATTGGCAAGTAATCCCGGATATCATCTGCATTGCAGGAGGAATTTCTTCGGGTCTGCCGCTGGGAGCTACTTTGTGTGGGGCTGAGATTATGGATTGGGAGCCTGAGGTTCATTCGAGCATTTTTGGTGGCAATCCATTAAGTTGCGCAGCGGCACTGGCAGTTTTTGAGGTGATTGCCAAGGATGATCTTCTTGAAAATTCAACTAGACAAGGTAACTACATTCTGCGTAGACTAAGAGAGATGATGGAGAAGTATGAATTGATAGGGGATGTAAGGGGGAAGGGGTTGATGGTGGGTGTGGAGTTGGTGAAGGATAAAAAGAGCAAGATTCCTGCCATAAATGAGGCGAGAGATATTGTTCTGAATGCGTTTAAGCGAGGAGTTGCGCTAAGAATCTCAGGATCCACCATCATACTTACACCTCCTCTGATTATAACGCGAGACCTTGTTGATATCGGTCTGAACATTCTAGAGGGCGCGTTGAAAGAGTTCAGAAGCGGTCTTTAGATCATGTGCAAATTCATGTTGATAGATGCAGTATTAATCAGATTTTTTAGACAGGTCTCACTACCTAATTGTGGTCTGGCTAGATGAAAGATTACTTGGCAAAGGACATAATGATCAAGGATGTTTACACCATTAAGGCCGGCAGCAAAGTCGCTTTGGCAAGAATAAACATGATGAGGCATGGCGTTGGAGGGTTACCCGTTATTGATGAAAAAGGCGTTCTGCTGGGGATGATAACTCAAAGGGATATAGATCTATCTGGCTCTGATGTCTCAAATCTATCAGTTGAGGATCTGATGACTACAAAACTCCTGAAAGGGAATGAAAGGACGACTCTCAAGGAAATTGTTGATATAATGGTCAAGACTGGAATACAGAGGATACCTGTAGTTAATGATGAAGACAAGTTGATCGGACTTGTCACTCAGACCTCAGTCATCAAGCATGCATTAGCATATAATCTCTTGTAAAGTGAATTGCAACAAGTATTGCTAACCTTAGGCAACTTGACATAAGATAATAACTTCAGTCACAATCCCTGACACGCCACAAACAAGCCCTCATGAAGAGCAGGTTCAAGAATGAAGTCGATTTCGTCCCAATCAGCGTAGTAGCTACAACGACAATTTTCATGCCGTCGCAGGTGCCCGCTATACAGATGGCGTCTAGGAGCTCAAAGTATGGATTGTTCTTAACCTTGTTTCCAATGCAGATGCGTACGTATGGCCAACTGTATGACTTAAGATACTATTCTCCAGCTTGCATTGCTTCGGAAGTGCATTCACTCACTAATCTGAGTGGAATCATATCAGCGGCGGTGATTAATTCTTCTGGTATGTAGGCACAGAAGCAGCCTACGATCTTTGCACCGTGCTCTTTGCTGCACTTTAAAGATTCAGGTCATTCCTTCAGTAACTCTAATAATGGGTCAATCACAGACGAGTCGCCTCGGGCGATAACATGTACGCAACACCTTGATTAGCAAAGATAAAACCAACAACCACCAGGGCTATCCCACTTATTCTCCTGATCCTTCCCATATTCGAATGAACAACTGCAAAATGGGTTACAGTGCCGGCAAGAATGCCTAGAATGAGAACGTAGGCAGTGGATCCCACCCAGAAGGAAGCCATAAAGAGCAAGGCTTGGGGCAAGCTCAACATAGTGGCGCTGTAAGTCAAGGCCGCTATGAGCGGGATACATGGTCTAAGACCCAGTACGATTCCCAAGACAAAAGTTGATTTGACTCTTCCAAAATGGCAGCAAATGCTTGACGCGTACTTCATTCTAGTGCCGAAAGAGATCAAGAAGCCGTACACCATTAAGAGAATCCCCAAAGGGATCACCACTGCCGCAGCAACATATGGATTGAAGAGAATTCTTCCAAAGTAACCAACGAATAAGCCAAGGGCAAGATACGATAAAAGTCTGCCCACACTGAAATACATTGAAGCTACAAGCCCCTTCTTAGCTTCAGGATGTTCTGCTGCAATATGAGGGGCTAATATAGGCGCACATTGAGCTACACATGAGACGCCCAAGCCAAGGCCAAGCGTTATTCCAGCAGCAACCTCAACTAGCAGATCTCAACACTCTCTAGATGCCTTCCTTGTTTTGATATTATCCTGACTAGATGCCGACCCTAGATAAATCTTCCATCTGCAAAGGAAAAAAATTATCTTGAGTGATGTCAATGACGCTACTAGAGCTGAAAGGTCTAAATACATTACCACAGAAATCACTAGCTCTGTGACTGTCATGAGAGAAGAAAAAAAGTGGTTTATTGAACGTCAAATTAATAGAACCTCAAAAGCATTGGAGAGCAACGGCTTCAAGACTGTCTATGCCCCAACAAAAAACGATGCACTAAATGAAACTCTGAAACTGATTCCTCCAAAAGTCAATGTTGGCATTGGAGGATCAGTCACAGCACGTGAGATCGGTCTCGTTGAGGAACTCCGCAAGAGAGGTGTAAACGTTCTTGAGACATGGAAGAAGATTACTCCGGAGGAGGATCTCACCATAAGAAAAGCGCACCTGACTTGTGACATCTTTGTGAGCAGTAGCAATGCTGTCACCGAAGACGGTAAGCTTGTCAACGCTGATGGAACAGGCAACAGGGTTGCCGCAATGATCTTCGGACCTCCAAAGGTCATAATTATTGCTGGCTTCAACAAAATAGTGAAGGACGTTCACCAAGGTATTGAGAGGATCAGAAATGTGGCAACTCCTATGAATGTGAAGCGAGCGGGTGGAACTACTCCATGTGTTGTGGACGTCTGCGACTTGGAAGCCTGTGAACCTCCAAGCAGGCATTGCCATGCAATCACTATACTGGAGAAACGTCCTACAAAGACCGATACGACTGTGATCTTGGTAGGTGAAGAACTAGGTTTCTAATAGATGGCACCTCAACGCCTCTCCTTTTTCTGCATCTTTCTGATGTAGACTTCGTCTAGTATTTCTGCCTCAAACAGATTCACTACTGAATTACCGCTAGCCTCGCCGTTGAGTTTGCCCAATGTTTCTTTGGTATGTCGCCACTTCAGCTTAGTCAAGCCGCTCTTAGAATTGTAGATGACGCCCAACACGTTTGAGACTCTTGTAAACTGAATGTCCCTTATTTTCTGCAAGGTCTCCTTATCCTCTGCCTCGACATACATTGTCCCATTCTCCACTGGTCTCTCAGGAAAGACACTCTCATCCTCAAGAAAGTCGTTTGGCATGAAGGAGCTGCACGTGCTTAGGATCATGAATCTCCTGAACAAGTCAAGAGGACAGACAACCTCGATTATCATCGAGCTTCTACTCTCCCATCACAGAGAGTGTTCGGCTAACTTAAGTAAAGGTTTCCGACCAGAGAACACGCTAACAGAAGGCATGTTGACCAAAGATTCACTCAACATAAACATCTAGGGTAGGAATCACTGCAGGATTTTATATGTAGCTGTCTAAACTCTTAATCTGGCAGAGGTCGTGACAAATGGGCTCTTGCTTCTAGGGGCTGAACTTTTGGCATCTGATGCGGCGAATCCAACATCGAATAAGGATCCTCGTCTTCGAGGAGGTGAAACCAACTCATCGCTTGTTGTGACTCCCTCGAAGATTCGTAAGCGTGACGGAAGAATAGTTGACTTTGACCAAGAGAAGATAACGGTCGCAATATACAAGGCAGCAGAATCTGTCGGAGGTCGGGACAGAGAGCTTGCACAACAACTCTCCGACACGGTCGTAAAAGATCTCGGAGAGAAGTTCGACAGCCAACATATTCCTACCGTTGAAGAAGTTCAAGATATTGTTGAGAAGGTTCTTATCGAGAGCGGGCATGCGAAGACGGCGAAATCTTACATCCTACATAGACAGAAGCGAAGAGATATCCGCGAAGCAAGAACAATGCTTCTTGATTCCGAATTTGACAGTAAACTCTCTCCGAATGCGATCAGCGTCTTAGAAAGGCGATACTTGAAGAGAGATGAGAAGGGCCGCCTTGCAGAGACACCTACAGCTCTTTTCCGACGGGTAGCGGAGGCGGTGGCGGAAGCAGATACTCCTTACAACCCAAAGGCAGATCTGAAAAAAACGCGCGAAGAATTCTACAAATTAATGACAAATCTCGAGTTTCTACCCAACTCTCCGACGCTCATGAATGCTGGAACGTCACTTGGCCAGCTGTCTGCCTGCTTTGTATTGCCTGTTGATGATTCTATGGAGAATATTTTTGACGCCGTGAAGCAGACGGCCCTTATTCACAAGTCTGGTGGAGGAACAGGATTCTCATTCTCAAGGTTGCGACCCAAGAACGATTTTGTTAGGACTACAGGAGGGGTTGCTTCTGGTCCAGTTTCGTTTATGCGAGTCTTCGACGCTGCCACAGAAGTGATCAAGCAAGGGGGAAAGCGTCGGGGCGCAAACATGGCCATTCTTCGGGTAGACCATCCCGACATTCTGGAATTCATATCAGCTAAGGACGAGAATCAGTGCCTGAACAACTTCAACATCTCAGTAGGGTTGACTGAAGATTTCATGAGAGCGGTCATCCGTGGAACTGAATATGACCTTGTTAATCCTCGAACTAAGGAGGCTGTGGAGAAACTCTCCGCTCGTAATGTTTTCACACTAATAGTCAATCAAGCTTGGAAGAATGGTGAGCCCGGAATAGTCTTCCTAGACAGACTGAATCGTGATAATCCAACTCCAGAGCTGGGAAAAATAGAGAGTACCAATCCTTGCGGGGAACAACCCCTACTACCCTACGAATCATGTAATCTGGGCTCAATAAACTTGTCAAAAATGGTAACTAATAGTACGATAGATTACAAGAGACTATCAAAGACTGTCGAAACAGCCGTTCACTTCCTAGACAATGTAATAGATGTAAACAAGTATCCACTCAAAGAAATAGAGGAAATGACCAGAGGCAACAGGAAGATTGGTCTGGGCGTCATGGGCTTTGCAGATATACTGATCCAACTGCGGATTCCCTACAACTCCGACAAGGCCATCAAAGTAGCAGAAGAGATAATGTCATTCATATCTGAAGAAGCCGACAAAGCCTCTCAGGAACTAGCAAAAGAGAGAGAGCCCTTCCCGAACTTTAAGGGTAGCGTATATGATGTTGCTGGTCAGTTGCCGAGACGAAATGCAACAACAACCACAATTGCGCCGACCGGAACACTCAGCATTATAGCAGGCTGCTCAAGTGGAATCGAACCGATATTTGCTATCTGCTACGTTCGCAATGTCATGGACAACACAGAGTTAGTTGAGGTTAACCCCTTATTCGAAAAAATTGCTTATGAAAGAGGATTCTACAGCGAGGAGTTGATGAGAACAATCGGTGACGTAGGGTCGATACAAGACTTTCTAGAAATCCCCGAAGATGTCAAGAGAGTCTTCGTCACCGCCCACGATGTCTCTCCAGAATGGCACATTAGAATCCAAGCTGCCTTCCAGAACCATACCGACAACGCCGTATCCAAGACTGTGAATTTTCCGCACGACGCTACGCCAGAGGATGTTGAGACTGTATATATGTTAGCCTATCAGCTTGGGTGCAAGGGTGTAACTATCTATCGGGACTTAAGCAGAGAGAATCAGGTCTTGCAGATCAGACGTAGACGAGAAGACACAATAGTCGCAGTGTCTACACTGCCCACACTTCCTGAGTTGAAGGATAACCGGAAGGATTGTCTAACGACTGAAGGCTAGATGTCACCCGACAAGTCGTTTTGACTACAGATGCTCTCGCATACACACTGTTGAGATATATCATTGGTGGAAGGGAAAGCCGCCGGTTGCTAGAAGGACTGAGTATGGTTCCAAACCGGCGTTCTTATCCTTACAGGACGCTGCTATCTTCACAAAATCAGATTCTTGAGAAGTTATCTCTACCGTTGCTTCACCGTTTACGAGTTTAACAAGGTTACTTTGGAGTCTGACTTTAGAGTCATCAAGCCTGTAGAGTGGAGTTAACATTAGTTCTATCTCATCATTTCTAGTCTTGTCAACTTGGCCGTCAGAGTTCACAGCCATGATTGTTATTGTTTCCTTTACACCATGGTGGACATATGAAGGAACTCGAACAACGAGTTTGGTTGCGCCTTTCTCGGTCTTTTGAGAATCTTCCAGAATTGGATTCCTCCGTTTCGTAAGTGCTATTAGTCTACGGTTATAGGATAGCGGCCATATTTATTTGCCGCATCTATCATTACATCCATACTTTCGTCAGGTCCGTAACAGCCACCCCCCACGGATAGAATGAAGCCACCATCCGGTCCGGCTGACCTAATTTGTTCTTTGCAGACTCGTTCTATTTCCTGTTTTGAGCCTTTCAAGAATATGCCTATTGGCTCAACATTTCCCCATAGGCATACTTTCTTGCCGATTCTTCCCTTAGTCTGCTGCAGATTATTTTCGAAGCTGAAGTTGAAGACTTGGAAGCCGGTATCAGCCAGTTTCTCCAGTATGTGCATTGAACTCTTACAATTATGGTAGATCTTCAGCTTTGTGTTGAACGTCTGGAAGATCTTTTTCATATATGGGAACCCGAATTCATCGAAGAATTTTGGAGATATCAGACCAGGAATATCATCACAGATAAAAACGAATTTGTTTCCACCTGAGACCTCATCTAAGGCTTTAAGAAAGTCTATTTGTGTTTGTGTTGCAATAGCCACCAATTTGTGCACATATTCTGGATTTCGGTACATATCCGAGAGGAGGGGACCAACACCTCTTATCTCGGTAGCGAGGTCAAGCGGCCCCCGTATTGCCGGTGGATCGACTTCATATTTTGAGGGGGTATTCTCTATGAGGTATTTGTAAGCTTCAAGTACCTTAGGAAGTAAGCCATCTTTGTAAGGGTCGGGAATCTTGATAGAGTCAATCTCCTCGGTGCTTCTTATTGCAGGGGTGCACATTGGTGGCTCCTTTTCGTAATAGATTACCTCCGCCCCAAATGCTGAAGCCTCCGACACTATCCCGAAGTCAGGATTTATGCTAGGTACGAAGGCACATCCCAAAAATCTTTCATGAAGTTTGATTTGAGCACTCAACTTCTTCTTATAATTAAGGATGTAATCTTTGACATTCAGACCAATCCTTGTAGCATCATATGAACTACGCATGAAGCCTACGGGAACTTGGTCAGGTTCCTTGAGTCTTGTGGCAGCCATGAACCTTTCGCGCGGGGTCATTTTGAAGCGCCTTAGGGGGTCGTTCTTATCTGGTTTTCATTAGCTTTCGAGCTTCTTCCACAGCCTCGTAAGCGTCTCTCCCATAGGAGTCTGCCCCGATATTGTCGGCGTACTCCTTGGTAACTGGACGGCCGCCCACCATTACTTTCACTTTATCTCGCAGTCCCTTTTTTTTCAGCTGTTCAATCACGATGCCAAGTTCTGTCATCGTATGTGTGAGGAGCGAGGACAGACAGATAATGTCTGGCTTCTTTTCTGTTACTTCAGAGAGAAAACGTTCAGCAGGGACATCAACACCAAGGTCGGTTATGTCAAAACCTGCAACGCTTAACATTGATATAACTATGTTCTTCCCAACATCGTGGAGGTCTCCCTTGACGGTGCCGAAGACTATGTTTCCGCTTGTCGAGATTCCTTCAGCCCTCATTCGAGGCTTTAGTAATTCGATAGCTTCTTTCATCATTTCACCAGACATCACCAGTTCTGGGAGAAAGTATTCGCAAGCTTCATACTTTCTGCCAACTTCGTCGGCACCTTGACGAATGGCCTTCTCGATTATTTCTTTGGGTGAAATGTTTTCTTCGACCGCTTTCTTGAGCAGCTCACTCACTCGATTCGAATCGATATTGACGAAAGCGTCCCTAAGATCTGCGATGAGCTTTGCGTCTTGCAAGGAAGCAGACCTCTCTGGGAATAGTTTGCGATTGCCTAAAAAAGGCTTTCTAAGGTTAGCGTGATTTTGGTGAGAGTAGTACTACAAAGTTTAGTGCATTGATAGATCTATTCGAAGTAAGCTAATCAGCTTACTTTAGAGTTCGACGTAGCTATCTTTGCTTTCACTCCTAGCGCAAAGATTTTCTTGCATCATAAAAGTTCGTGATATTACGACAACCGTTATATACACTCAGCGTAAAACGCAAGATCTTGCCTTAACAGGCAATAATTAGGAGAAAAGAAAAATTGAGTGAAGAAAAGAAAGAAGCGAAAGAAACAAAGGAAGCAGAGGAAGCAAAGGAAACTAAGCCTAGCGGAGGAGTATCAAGAAGGACTTTCATTGGAGGCACAGTTGCAGGACTAGTCGTCGGCGGAGCGATAGGGTACGGAGTAAGCCAACTTACAGTTCCCACAGCACCACCAGTAACACCCACCGCAGAAGAAGCGGCTTTAGGAAAGACTGTATCGTTCACAGTCAACGGTGTTCTCACATCGATATATGTGCAGTCAAACTGGACACTACTCTACGTGTTAAAGGATAAGCTTCGACTAACAGGTACAAAGAATAGCTGCGACTACGGCGAGTGTGGAGCGTGCACAGTCATAATTAATGGTAGAAGCGCTCTCGCATGCATGACTCTGGCAGTAGAGAATGATGGAAATGATATTCTAACAATTGAAGGTCTTTCACAGGGTGGCAAACTCCACAAGATACAGCAGGCGTTCATAGATAATTATGGGTACTCATGCGGCTTCTGCACACCGGGAATGATAATGTCAGCAAAAGCCTTGCTTGACAAGAATCCCAACCCTACCGAGGATGATGTCAGAATGGGGATTTCAGGAAATCTTTGCAGATGTACAGGATATGTCGGCCCTATAAGGTCGATAATGGCAGCAGCTAAGATGTAAGGAGGTATGAGAAAAAATGGCACCAGAAATTAACACATATACTTGGGAAGGTAAACCCGACGGACAGAAGTACATGGGAGTTCGAACTACATGGAATTCTGATGCAGTCGGCATAGTAACAGGAACCATGGAATACATTCAAGACATGATGATGCCTCAGATGCTCTACGGAAGAATTAAGACCGCAACAGTAGCACACGCCAAGATCAGAACCCTAGACACCAGCGCGGCGAAAGCCATGCCAGGCGTAGCAGCAGTCCTCACAGCAGATGATATTCCTGATGTGAGAATGTTTGGGGATGAACCAATTATCGGGAGAGGAGAAGTCAACTATTACATGGAACCGATTGCCCTCGTTGCGGCGGAGACACCTGAGATTGCTCAGGCAGCTGTAGATGCGATAAAGGTAGAATATGATGAACTCCCATTAGGTCTCGACGTCGAAGCGCAAGCAAGCGCCAATCCACCTGTTGTACTGCACACGCCTAAACTGGTAAAGTCAAGGTTCTACGACGAGAGACCGAACCTGATAAACGCAACAATAGGCATCGCTGGAGATGCTGACAAAGGATTTGCAGATGCAGATGCGATTGTGGAAGGGACGTGGAATGTCGCCAGAGTCAATCACACAGTACCCGGACCAAACTGCGCAATCACATGGATAGATCCAGGAGACGGTAGACTAAACACGCTTGAGGAAAGTCAGTCTATCTGGCAAAACCTCTACCCAGTATTCGCAGGCGCCATGAACATGCCTATGAGCAAGTGTAGAGCGCACGTTCCCAGAAAGGTCGCTGGGGCATACGGTAACAGAAGCTATGTTCACGTGTCATCTCGTGGAGGCTGGCTTACACTAAAAACAGGAAGACCAGTTAAAATGCAGTTTACCAGAGACGAAGCTACACAAATAACCTGTAGGCCACGTTGGATATTCTACTTCAAAGTCGGAGCCAAGAAAGATGGAACACTAACCTCAGGTCAGTGTACAGTATACGATGCAAACGGAGCGTGGGGAAGATTCGGTGCTAGCGTCGTAAGAAATGCATATTTCCAGTTTACCGGCACCTGGCGATTCCCGAACTTCCGATACGACAGCTTCGCAGTCTACACAAATGAGACACCGATGCAGAACATGCACACATTCGCACACCAAGAAATATGTTTCGCTGTAAACTCAGCCATGGACATGCTAGCTGAAAAAATAGGGATGGACAAGTACCAGTTCAAGAGAATGAACCTCCTTGTAAACGATGAAACAAACATTGCAGACGAGATAGTACGTAGCGGTGCTGTTGGAGCACTCGATAAGGCCGCACAATACATAAACTGGACAAGTCCAAAGGCTTCAGCAAGCGCACCTTGGAAGAGAGGAAGAGCAATCGACGCAGGCAACGTCTACATAAACCCACTTGTGGACAAACCACTCGCCCACGTTAGAGTGAATGCTAACCCGGGTTGCGAGATATTTGCAAGTCTTCACGATCTAGGACAACAGATCAATACAACCGGTGCAATGGTAGCAGCTGAAACATTGCATATATCTCCCGAAAACTGCATAGTCACAGCGTGTGATACTGACTATGTCGACTTCACTGGCTCAGCTTACGCAAACCAGCAAGCCTTCGTCGCTGGAACCGCTATAATGTTTGCGTGTCAAGATGCCCTAAGCAAGTTATACGCTGCAGCAGCTCCAGCATTCAAGGCAAAGCCAGCGGATCTGGACACGAAAGACGGAATGATCTTCGTGAAGGGCAAGCCTGAGAACGCACTGCCATGGGCAAATTTCATGCAAGGAACTCAACCATTCATCATAGGCATGGGTCAACCTTGGTTCCCACTGGACTCAGAGGACATAGCCACAATGAAGTGTATAGGATATGCATGTCCAATAGAAGTGGATCCAAGTGGAAAGATAACGTGGCATCGACTCAATCTGCTATACATGTACGCAGGTACTGCAGTTGAACTTCTAGTCAACACTGACACAGGACAGGTAGTCATAGAGAAATTCGTTAACGTCTCAGATACACGACCTCTCAATGTCTGGGCTTGCGACCAACAAATGGAGATGGCAAACGAATACTTGGGATGCGGACTCTACACACAAATGGTGCAAGACCAAGGAAACGGCGTATACTTGTCCACAACACACCTTGAGAATAAGTGGCCATCAGCACTCGATGTTCCAGGACCAAGCAATGTGATAGTTGACCACGCTCCATCGACAGGACCTATCTCCCCGTTCGGTATCGTGAAGCCTATGCCAGACCTTTGGGGTGTTTGGGGTGGAGGGAAAGGAATATCGGAGGCAACCATTGTGAATTGCCAAAGTGTCATAGCTAACGCCCTCGCCGACGCTCTTGGAGTGAGATTCTACGATGTACCCATTGAACCACGTAAGATACTGGAAGCCTTAGGAAAAGCATAGGAGATGAAGAAAGAATGTCTCTAGTATTCATGAGTCAATTCTCACACTACGATGCCAAGACTGTCCAAGAGGCTACATCACTACTGAGCAAGTACGGCGACAAGGCAAAACCCATTGCAGGCGGAACAGCACTGCTGGACGTATTGAAGAGAAAATACCTACCAGTACCCGACGTAGTCGTAAACCTGAAGACCATACCTGGACTGGACCAGATAACAGCAAGCGGGGGAGTCCTAAAGATAGGAGCCCTCACAACACTAACTGACCTCGCAGAATCCAGCGTAATAAAGGGCACATACCAAGTAATCGCTGACACAGTCGCAAAGATATCAACACCACAACTCCGTAACATGGGCACAGTAGGAGGCAACCTCTGCCAGCAAGTAAGATGTTGGTACTATAGAAAGGCGGAGTTCTTCTGCTACCGGAAAGGAGGACCAGTCTGTTACCAACCTGGCGGAGACAACAGATATGCTGCAATAATGGAACAGAAGGTCTGCAACGCGATCACCACAAGCGACCTAGCAACAGTTTTCACAGCCCTAAACGCTACACTGACTATCGAGGGACCAAGTGGGTCAAGGGATGTAGCCATGAAGGACTTCTACGTTACCTTAGGGAACGTATTGAATCCAGGCGAAATCGTCACGTGGGTAACAATACCTGAGGCACCATCGAAGGCCAGCTTCCAGAAGTCTAAAGTGAGGCAGTCTTGGGACTTTGCACTTGCCAGCGCCGCGGTGGCTACGACCTCTAAAGGAACAATCGCAGCATTGGGCGGTGTGGCTCCAGTAGTTGTTAGCGGAACCCCAGACGAAGTAACGACAGCCCTGAATAACGCAACACCACTGAGCATGAACAAGTACAAGATACAGATAGCGAAAGCCCTTCTAAGTTATGCGATGGCGTAGAATACGCCATCAATTTCCCTTTTTTTATTGAAAACTAAGTTTTATATCGCTTCTTCACATTTCGGAAGAATCAGAACTGTTATAGCCATATCAGTAACGTGCTGAACAAGGAGTAGGTGGCTTGAATACAGCAAGCACAAGAGGAGTAGCTCTCACAGCAAGTCTGCTAGTCTGTCTGTTCATTTTTGAAATCTATTATAGGTCTTACCTTTGGCTTGGAGTCTTTCTAGGAATTTTTTCAGGGCTCGCATCTTTCGCACTTCTCCGTAGCGAGAAGATTCAACGTCTTAGAAGATTACTCGTTATATATTATGCCAGCGTAACATGGATTGGAACCATCACAATCTTCTCTTTTATAGGAGTTACGTCACTGTCAAAATGGGTTGCGGGGCACCTGCGGGTCTATTACTATGGGGGGATGCCCACCGTAGGGAGTGCTCTTGTCCCTTGCAACTTCAACCTCCCAAGTGTAACCGTTAGCATTCCTATTTGGGGTGCTGAGACGGGAATGCAAACAGTTGGAGGGATACCCGTAGTTTGGCCCTCGTCTTTCTTCTATCTCTCAATCCTTGTAATAGTTCCTTACCTTGCGACAGCTGTAATTCTTGGCAGAGGCTTCTGTGGCTGGGTTTGCTATTTTGGCGGAACCGTCGACACGTTTAGGAAGGCTGGAAAGCCACGATGGATTCTCACTAACTTTAGAAGGTATTATCAAGAAATCGGGGAAAAAGATCCAGCCCTAGACGGGCTCAGAGAGGATATCAAAGACATAAAATACGGTGTAGCCATGGGCCTTCTGCTACTGGGAGTAGGATTTGCGGTTCCCGTCGTATGCATCCTATGTTGGACTTGGCTTGTCCAGTACTTATGGTGGGGGGTCGGTGCAATATTAGTATTCGCCGTGTTTGCTGTAATCCTGCCTTTCATGACAGGAAAGAGAACTTGGTGCGCAATCTTATGTCCAGTTGGAGCCTTGTTGAACCTTATTGAACGCATAACTCCATTCAACATAAAGATCGATCCACACAAATGTACCAAAGACTACTCCTGCACATATGTATGCCCAATGTTCGCTATGACAAGACAGACAATCGATGAAATGTATGCACCCAACATTGATTGCATAAAATGTGGAGCCTGCATTGATCAATGTCCAGAGAAGGCAATCGACCTATATTTGACCGGAACATCGAAGAAAGTCAGAACGTGGTTTATTCCATTAGCTGTGTCCGCTGGTATGATATGGTATATCTGGTTCATACTATCGATAGTTAAGATAGCTCCACAGGTGTTTCATATTTAATAGTGTTAACTAGCTAGCAAAAGCTACAGCGACTGTGAAGACAGTTCGGTTAGAACCTATGAAACTCAATTCCATGCATGTTAGGAAAGCACAAAAACTATTCTCAGTCATATTTCTGATAATCTTTGTTGCAGCTATAGCTCCTAGGCTGAGTTCTGAGGTCGAGTCCAAGTCCCAACTCCCAAGGAATAAGAGCTTAAGCCGGGAATGATAACAATACATGTTGGTATTGGTGGAGAATGACGGGAGTATATCAACATCAGGTAGGAACTTTTTGAGTAATTACAGTTGAATTGATGAAACAGAATGTGGAAACATTTTCTCACTCCAGCTAATACTATGAGAAGTATTCCAAGATGGAAAAAGGTCAGGATCAGTCAGACGGTCGTTGCAGCAACCATTCTGATACTTTTGGTGTCAACGTCTGTATACTACTCGTGGCCAACACCACCAAAAGCTAAAACTACAGCCGTCAAACTCAGCATTGTCATAAATCCTGTAAGCGAAGTTGAGATATCTGTCATAGTATCAGCTGTTGACGAGTCTGGAAAAGTAGATACTACGAGGAACGATGTAGTCGAGCTGCACTTCGAAGGCACGACAACCGCACAGCTAGAACAGTCAAGGGTCACACTCAGGAATGGGCAGGTAAGTATCGGAATAAAGGTACATTCTCAGCAAAGTTCATTCTTAACCGCGAAGTGGGTGGACGGCCCAACACCTCTAAAAGATACAACGGTACTGGTCTCTCCGTTGATGTGGAATTACTAAGAGTAAGATTTGCAGACTGGAAGATACGGCGTTTAGTCGAGTCCTCTTCCGGTTAGCGCCCACTAGGCACATTCATGGGCACCGACCTTCTGATCGACTGTGAATGTTAGTTGAGGTACTCCTTTAACCACCAACTTAGCCACAATTTGTTCCCAGTGAAATGGTGCCAACGTTCATGTGAATAATTGAGCTAAAAAAATACTGATCTTAGCATCAGATTGATCTATGAGATTCAAGCATGTTTGACATCTTATTCTCACTTACCATAGGCTACTGGATTTTCGCCCCACCACTCGTTAGGACTCATCTGCCTACCATAACCGAATAAGTCGTCCAACCCAACGAGCATCCGCTTGGTTCGGGGTCCAGCATTTATCGCAAACCATTTTGCGAGGGAGTACAAAACCCCACTAGGTTTGTTCCAAGGGCACACTCTAATACACACACCACAGTTTGTACCTCCTATAGCAAAATATGCTCGACATCGCTCCTGATTATTTATCCATCGCAAAGGACCTTTGCTCTCTGAGATGTTTGGAGCATCTACGTCATTTTTCTCTTCACCATAAGTCCTCGGACCGTGCGGAATAGCTTTGGCTGGGCATAACCTTGCACATTTGCCGCATTGCTCACAGAAGTCGTGGACACCGAATGTTATCGGCTTATCGACAGCTAGCGGAAGATCTGTGATCACTTTCGCTAGCCTTAACCTAGGACCATATTCCGGGGACATGAGACATCCTCCATGTCTTGCATCTTCTCCGATACCTGCATCTATAGCTAAGGGAACGTTTAGTGCTGTGTCGTTCGAACTAGGAATAGCGTTAAAGCCGAGTCCACGAATGAACTCTGAAAGTGAAGCGGCAGTCTGAATTATCGTTCTATAACCATGCATCAGAGTACCGGCAAATGCGACCGCTGTGGGTGCAGTCTTCATTGAGTCATAATCCATCTCAAAGCCTAATGAAATTACATACTTCATGTCTTTGGGAATTATCTGAGTTCCATCCACAAGCTGTGTCGGCATAGTATATTGCTCAAAGCCTGCCTCATCAGAGAAGACTATTCGAGGGTTTCTATGGGGGGTTGACCTGTTATCATACCAGTGGGAATAGACCCATCGTCTGTCAAGTGATGTCACTCGGACAAGAGAGGCTCCAAACCAGATAGCTAGCTTCTTGACTAGCCTTGCTGTCTTTTCTTCGTCGATAAATTGCATTTTGTTTACTCCGATATCTTCCCAAGTTGGTCTTCTAAGAGGAGACCACGAGAGGAAGCCAGAGTTCGGATAGTTGATATCGGTGCCTAGAGTGCTAGCAACAGTGTATGCGGCATCTGCCAAGGCATAGTCGAGGAGTGTGTAGCCAGCTACGTTTTCTTGGGCAAGAACATGCATATTTTGTTCTTCAGTTTGCTTAAGCTTCTCGCAAAGAGTAGGATCCCATGATGGTCTGCCTGTAGTCAAGTTATACTTTTGGTTGTATCGTACATAATCACTTCGAACATCATACGTGGGCTTTTCTATTTCCCGCACACCTATAAGTGAACGAAACGAATTCTGAGCTTCCAGAATTTTATCAGAAGGTATCAATTGAGATTCTAAAGTTGCGAAGCTTGACTGCTTTCTCCTAATAAGACAACCGAGCCTGCCGGCGATCACAAATGGGGGGCTGTCTAACAAGGGTTGTATCTCTCGTCTTCATTCTGTGGGCGGTACAGGACCAGAGGACCGAGTGTTCTTAACTGTTTCTTTTAGAAAACTGACAAACGCGAGTTGCGAGCTCACCATATTGTGGGCTTAAACGCTTGTGCAATTTTTTCTATAATGTGTGGAGGGAGATCAGTCATTTTGTGTTGTGCCTTCGCGTGATCTCTAGCCTTCCTAATTGCTTCTTCAAAGGTGTGAGCATCTATCTCAAAGATACACTCGCCAATAGGACATTTCAAAGTAATCACTAAGCTCATCACCTCTAGAAACGTGCTCCTGATGCTTACTTAACGTTTCGCGCGCGTATGTCTTGGAACTGAATCTCAGACCAAGTTCCTTTTCCTAGTGACGAATTTGTATGTGTGGTTCTATTCGTGAGTCGACAACGAAACTCGATTATCTGGCTGAGGTTTGTTCTATCGTCAATGCGGTGATCTTCCAAGTATCCCCTTCTCTCTTCAATTCAAAAGTATCTTTGTAGTAGAATTTTACACTCTCAGTCACACCTATGTACCAAGGTCCAACTCTGATATTATATGTTGCATACGCTTCGTTGCCTCGAACCTCAATTGTCGATGCCGTTTTATCGATGGTAAAGTTCCAGAAGCTATCGATATCTTCTACATAATAGGATCTTATAGCGTAGAGTCCTTTGTATACTGCACCGTTAGGAGCAGACAAGATAGCATCATTGTCAAAGAGCACAATGAGCCTGGTAATCGATGCATTACCATAGGCAAGATAGTACTCCTTTAGAAAATTATCAATCTCTTTCTGCTCTTTTGTCAGAGAAACAGACTTGGGTGAACTAACCCGCGGGCGCTCTTGAATCGAAAAGAAATAAAGTACTCCACCAGCAAGAACTAGGATTACTATAGCAAGTCCGAGGATACGTGGTCGGCTTTTTAGAATGTCACCCTTTCTCTTCGCAAAAACTTTGGATACCATTATGTTTCACTACATCGCAGGGCTGTGGCGCGAATCCTTCCTCAACTCTATCCCCAGTTGGTTAACCATATGAAATGACTAACCAGCTACGCCGAAGCGTGCGTGTAGATCATGTTCCTTCGAAACTCCCAATTTGAATGAGGGTCTCTCCAGGCTCAAGTTTTGATCTTCCCTCCTTCCAAGTTACAGTTACCTTCACTAGGTCTGCTATGGGACCTGTAATATACACGTTAGCTGAGCCATTTTCCAGTCTAAGCTCATTGACACTCAGCTTGGTAATGGTGTTTTCACGGCTCAACGAGATTAGGTTCAGTTGCACCAAGTCATTTCGGCTTCTGTCGACGACTCCAGCTTGGTCAACTGCTTTTATAGTCATTTCTTTGGAATCGCCAACTCCTACATGGACACGCTCAAGGACAATTATCAGCTTGGTGGCGCCCTGCTGATTTGGCGTTGCAAATCTGACTTCAGACCACAGACTGGAAGAAACTACGAGAATAATCGCGATAAGGAGGACTAAAGAAAATACCCGTTGTATGCTCCTTATCTCTGGTGGCGTGAGTTTCGCGTGCACATCATTTTCCTCCTCATGACACTAAGGAACATGTACTTCAGCTACAAACTAGCGCGTGCTCTTCCAACTCCACCCTTGCTGCAGATTACGGCTATCTTATGCTTCACCTTTCCCATTCTGATCTTAAGCATCTTTTACTCATCGTATATACATTTTCTATTAGCATCACAATTATCCGGTTCTTCGCAAGAATCACATTCTCCCTCGCATTCAGTTTTCATCTAACTTCACCTAGTTTTATTAAATCGCGCGCTTACCAAGCATGCTACTGCCGCCCACGCAACCTATGGTGAAATGTTTGGTAAATCAAACAAAGAAGACTTTATGAAACGTGTCTATGAGCTAGGTTTCATTTTTGGGAGAGAATATGGCAGTTGCCCTCAATGTGTATTTGCAGCTGTCAGCGAAGTTCTAGGAAAAAGAAACGATGAGATCTTCAAAGCAATCTATGGACTGGCTGGAGGGTTAGATCGCACAGGAAACGGGACGTGCGGTGCTCTTTCAGGCGGTGTGGCGGCGATAAGTCGCAGATATGGTCGTGAAGAATTCCCAAACCTTAGACAGAGAGAGAAATGTATGACCCTTTCCAAAAAGCTCCACGACAAATTCATAGAAGAATACGGAAGCATCCTCTGCAAAGTGGGCTGTCGAACTCCTTCTGAATGAAGTGTAGCAACACATACATTTGCCGAGACGGACTTGGTTACACCTTTGCCTACCAATTATATGCATTAACGGGTAATGAACACGGGAAAATGCTTTGGCCATAGATAAGGAGCTTACGTAGATAGAGGTGTGAATATGCGCGTAGAGATATCCAACATCGGGCAATGGAAGTTTAATGCAAAATGTAGAGGACACAAAATAGTCTCAGACCAGCCTATAGAGGAGGAAGGTGAGGACACCGGGATGACTCCTGTTGAATTATTCGTTTCTTCGCTAGGCTGCTGCATAGGAGTCTACGCCAAAATCTTCTGTGATCGCCACAAGATTCTATCTGAGAATATGAAAATAGATTTGGAGTGGCAAATGGCCAAAAACCCCTCAAGGATTGATGAGGTCAAAGCAAGGATTGACTTGAAGCAAGACGTCAATTCCGATCTGGAGCAGGCTATCATCAGAATGGTCAAGCATTGCACTGTTCACAATACTCTGATGAATCCTCCAAAAATTAAGGTGTCTATATCAAGCCCTAAATTTCTAGAAGAAAATGACACTCGCTAGACCTTGAAAGAAGTCCACTGCAGACAGTTAGCACACAAATTACTACTGCTCGTTTCTCTCGCAGAGGTAAGAGCATACTCTTTACTAGGTAGAGAATCTTCTTTTCGCTTCTCCTTCAAAATGGTAGCGATGATCATCACCTAAGAAGTAGAAATCCTTCACATCTAGAAGACCGGACTCAAAAGCCTCTATTGATTTATTCGGAAGTAAGTGATGCCCAAGCGGTTGTCCAATGTCGTCAGAGAGTTGATGCTAAGACCTATGGATGGGGTATTTGCCATATTTCTTACTCGCGTTTATCATTGCATCTATGCTTCTATCTGGACCGTATACAGCGGCTCCTGTGGAAAGAACATACCGACCCTCAGGGGCAGCTACTTCTATCTTCTGCCGACAAATTTCTTCAATCTCCTCGGGGCTACCCGTGCGGAAAATGCCTATCGGTTCGACATTACCCCAGAGGCAGACATGGTCACCGATCCTTTCTTTCGTCTCTTTAATATCATTCTGGAAACTGAAATTGAAGAGCTGAACACCCACATCACGTATCCGTTCTAGGAGATGCATCGTCTTGGCGTCGTTATGGTAAACTCTCATTCTTCCGCTGAATGAGTCATAGATTCTTTTCATATACCTGAAACCATATTCGTCGGCGAATTTCGCAGACACCAAACCAACAATATCATCCGCCAAGAACAGGAACTGGGATTCACCTGAGACTTCGTCTAGTGCTCTGACGTATTCGATAACAGTCTTGGTGCATGTCTCTAAGAGCTTATGCAGTGAAGAAGGATTCCTGAACATATCAGAGAATATTCCCCCCAAGCCTCTAAGTTCGCTGGCCAAGCAAAGTGGACCCGTGACAAATGGAGGATCGACCGTGTATTCCTTAGGTGCATTTGCTTGCATGTACTTGTAAGCCTCAAGGACTTTGGGGATAAGTCCATCATTATACGGGTCCGGAACTTCTAGACTGTCAATTTGCTCTGGTGTCTTGATGAACGCTACAGCCTTAGGAGGCTGGTTACTGTAGAGTCGTATTTCAGCACCTAGCGCTGAGAGTTCTGGTACCATACCGAAATCGGGATATATGCTTGGGATGAAGGCGCAATCGGGAAAGCGCTTGTGTAACTCTATCTGGGCGTTAAGCTTAGTCTTTGGATCAAGGAGGTACTCTTTCACATCAAGGTTCAGCCTTGTGGCGTCGTATGTGGAGCGTAAAAAACCGACTGGGACCATATCTGGCTCTTCATGTCTTACGGCAGTCATCCATCTCTCTCGTGGCGTCATACGCATCCTTAAACTAACTCCAAATCGTCTGGAAAGCTAAGTCCAGTCATCTGTTATGTATCTTTAGCGTATTGGAAGAACTGAGCACAAACTTTGTCCGGACAACTTAGTTTGGTTCCTTCAGGAGAGCAGGGATGCTTCTTATTGTCTAATTGCCTCCGGAAAGAATGATAATTCAGACATTCCTGTTCAAAGCGGTCCTCTGGAGAATTAGCATATTTGAAACAGAACTTGTCATAACCTCTTTCTTTTGCTGTGTCAAGCTTTCTCAGCATTTCTTGTAGCAGATCACTATCTGAGCCTCCAATGATCTTCGGCGCGAATCCCCCTATAGGAGCGATGTACCCGATAGCGTAGTTTCCAGCCCTATTTGGCAGTATTTTGCTCTCAAGGACTTCCTCAGTGAAGTCGTATAGGCCGTGCGGCAATCCTAAACCCGGAGATCTTGTTAGGTACTTTATTGGTGGCAACTGATTATCGTCTGGACGTATTGGAACAGCAAGATTTAGAGTTTATGAAGAGAATGACAAAGGCACTTCTCAAGTTGATAATGTCTGGTCATCTTGGATCCTAGCGCACAAACACTGCAACAAGATTGAAATAAGGTAAGATCTACTACGAAGCGCAGGGTTCAGCATTTGCCACCTGAGGCTGAGACTGAAAGCAAGGGACCGATTTCCGAAACAACAGATAAACTGAACGAAATTATAGATACTCTGGCTCGACAGACAGACATTGTTAGGGAGAACCGCGAGCGATGGTTGCGATTCGTCCTAGAAATACAGAAAGAAATGGCGTATCAAATAGACATCTTTCATGGATTAGAGGACGAACTTAGCCTTCAGAAGAAGCTTATCCAAGATATTGTTGAAGTTAACCCTCCAAGAAGTGTACATATTCCTGAAGCCATTGAGGAACTACGTGGACTGACCTCTAGAACGCTAGAGTTAATTGAAAAGATGCAGCTGACTGAAGATCCAAAACTGATTCCAGAGATTATATCCTCAAATTATGGCTTCAAAATGAACCTTTTCAACTACATAGACTATCTTGAAATGGAGTTCAAAAATTGGGCTGGCAAGGGACTCCAAAAGTTCAGATTAGTTCTTGAGGACAGGGACAACTTGGAGCAACAATCACCATATGTGCTGAAAGCCGGAAACTAGGAGATTCAGTAAAACATTTGGAACCCTAGATTGAACATTAATTTAAGTGCTAATTAGTTGGTTCAACTGAAGCCCGTGGGTGTCGGGGAAAGTTGTAACGGTCAAGTTTGACCTAGATGTAGCTAAGACTACTGTCGCAGCATTGCTCATCTTATCAATTATTGGCACAATATTCTACTACTCACAAGTTAAGACTGGGACAACATCTGTCCAACCGGACACGCGCGCGTAAAAGGCGCAGATGTTCAGCTAAGTAGACTCTTTTGCTACCTGTCCCTAGGCCTACTCCTCCGGAGGCATATAGTCAAGACTAGAATAGTGATAACCAATATGTGGACTGCTGTACATAGAGGACATATAGCTCCCACCAAGAATATCTCGGTATAGACAAGAATGAAGACGCTGAGTAATCCCACTAGCGACCATCCTAACAAGTACTTCTGTAAAGCTTCATTCTTTGATGCCCATACGCACATTACTGCAGTGGTTACAAACCAGATGATCCCGAATGATGCTGTTGGAATCCCTCCAAATTTTGAGTAGGAACTTGAGAGGACAGCTGAGCACGAGAAGTAGTCACTCAGTGTACAAGCTCCTGACTGTAGATCAACACTATATATCGTGAGGTAGACAGAAATCGCAGCACCAATGATGGCCAGACTAACAATCGTCCAAGATAATCTCTCTCGCAACAATGCATCCCTCAGGCAGTTAAACGGTTCAAGTCTCCTGCCAAGGTCTCGAAAGAAACCTCGCCGGTGTAGTTATCCGCAATCGAGCCGTCCTTTCCAATGGTGAAGAAGGTTGGTGTTGCAGATACACCGTACAAGTTTGGAGCTTTGTTTGATGAATCATATGCATACGTCCAACTTGACTTGTAATCTCGGATGAACTTTGCCACATCATCGGCCGTTGCCCCGCGCCAAGAGCCTGAGACCGATAGAAAGTCGATCCGGTCACCACCATATTTATTGTAGAGATTCACAAGAATGGGCGCCATATTCTGGCAGTGCACACACCAAGGAGCCATGAACTCCAGAAGCACAACCTTCTCACGATATGATGATAAGGAGACTGTCTTTCCAGTAAGGCCGCTAGGTCCCACAACAGGCAATGTGAAGTCTGGAGCCGGTTTGGCAGGCGTCTGGCCTTTTGTTGAGGATTCCGTTGAAGCTGGTGATGAAGTGGGGCTCGGCGCTGGTGTAACATCGGATGTAGGCGCCGAATTGATCACAGTCTCACGTGAAACGGTGCTTCCCACGAGCGAATAGAGCTCGTCCTTTAGCAGGTATGCAGCACCAATAGCGAGTGCACATCCTGCTCCAGCAGCAAGGAACTTCCTGCGATTTGGCTTGGACATGCGACTTCAGACAAAAGATGTTCAGTTAGAAGTTATCAACCTTTTGATCGTGTCGGCGCGTGCTTTCGAGCTTTCCTATGTGCTTAAATATAGCTGCAAAAACCTTCGACTTCGATTGCCCATGAAGGTCACTGCTGAAGCTCACCCCATCCAAGGGCTGATCAAGTATCACGGCTTAGTCGATCCCATAAGAAGGATCCCTTTCCACGATAGCATTTCGATATGTGCAGAAGCTATGAAGACAACCACCACTGTAGAAACAGACAGCCATCTAACTGAAGATGAGATTACCGTCAATGGTATCAATCTCGATGGAAAAGCGAAGGATAGAGTTCTGGTGGTCCTGAACGAATTAAGGCGTGCAGCCCGTGTTCAAGACAAGATTAGAGTAGTTTCAGAGAATAGTGTTTTACGGGGCAAGGGGCTTGGCTTCTCAGCTTCTGGATTCGCGGCCCTAGGTGTTGCTGTATCGAAGGCCCTAGGAATCTCGCTTGATTATGTGAAACTGTCGGAGACGGTAAGACTGGGAGCAGGCTCAGCAACAAGAAGTCTAGCTGGTGGGTATGCTTTGTGGTATGCAAACAAGAATGGGAGGTCGTACGCAGAGCAACTTGCCCCACCAGATGCTCTGGATCTTGGGATGGTGATTGTTCCAGTTCCTTCAGAAGTCAGAACAGATGAAGCACACGAAGAAGTATTGGGTTCACCCTTATTTGACATCAGACTCAAACGGATAAGGGAAATGGTTGAGACCATGAAGAGAGCAATATATCTAAAAGATGCAGCTTCGGTTGCAAGACTTGCGGAGGAGGATACACTAAATCTCCACGCTACTACGATGACGGGAAAGTATCATATGGTTTTGTGGGAACCCGAAACATTGAAGATCATAAAGGAAGTTGTAGCCATGCGGGCCGACCAGATTTCCGCATGGTACTCAATAGATACCGGCCCATCAGTTTTCGTCAACTCACATACCCATAATCTTGCCGAGATAGCTTCTAGAATCAAGAAGGTCGGTTTCAATAATATAATTGTAAGTAAGGTCGGCGATAAACCACGAATTATCGATAAGCATCTTTTCTGAGATCTTACTCGAATTTTAAATAGCTAGGTTAAGGTACTTCAAGCCTATTGCTGGGACGATGGATGGATATTCCTTACTTTCCTAAAGCCAAGAGTGTGATCACATGTGAGCTATCAGAGCAGTCGGCCGATCGAGATTCCTTTGTGCGCATATCTGGGAATATATGGCCAGTTCACTTGGCCCTAGTTTTCATTCAAATAAGCAAGGATGAAGGATCGACTTGGGATAACCTCAATATGGTTGCCACTCAAGACGGCAATTACTCCTATCTCTGGAAGCCAACAGCCTCTGGATCCTATCTGTTGAGGGCATTGTGGCCTGGAGATATGGATCATGAGAAAATGATATCACCAACTGTAAGAATTGAAGTCAGGTAGCGCGCGCTAGAATCGTATCAACCGACAACTTGACAGCACCCTTGAGCCGCAATTCATATAAGCACGCCTTTGTTGACCCTAAAATAGAGGTTCTTTCGATTGAGTGATGAAAAACCTAGCGAAGAAAAGAAGATTGAAGCGAAGGCGACTGAAGAGAAGAAGAAGATTACTAGACGTGCTTATCTGAAGTACGCTGGCGGCATTGTTGCTGTGGGTGTGATAGCTGCTGCTGGATACGGAGCTTACCAGTTTTACGGCAAGCCTGTGTCCCCAAGTATGAATTCATCTGCAACTCCAACTATGACAAGCACTGGCGGCCAGAAACTGACAGTAAAAGTTGGTGGAACCAAGCCTCTAACCGGCGTTGTGGGTCTACTCGGTATAGATGAAGATCGTGGGTTGACAATCTGGGCGAATAAGTGGGTCAACGACCAAGGCGGAATAAAGGCTGGAGACGGAAACACGTACATGGTCGATTTGGATATCTACAATGATGAGTCAAAGCCTGAGAATGTCAGCAGATTCTATGAGAAACTGATCAGCGAGGATAAAGTCGACTTCCTGATGGGCCCGGTATGGGCACCCTTAGGTCAAGCGACGGTTGCTGCAGTGGAGAAATATCATAAACTGAATTTGTATGGGACCGCTACCTTTGACCCAGCGCAGTGGAAAAACTGGAAATATGTTGTGATGGTCTGCACTAACGGAAGCAACTATCTGAATACCTTGAATGAGATGATCATTAACAAGGTTCTACCCAACGATCCAACTGCAAAGGACATAGCGATAGTTCACACGGATGACGCATTTGGAATCATAGCTGGGACATGGGGCTATCAATGGGCAAAGCAACAGTCTCAGCTGAACATAGTCTACTATGAGAAGGTATCTTTCGATGCAACAGATTTTACCCCGGTACTCACAAGGGTCAAAGCAGCCAACCCAAAGGTACTCCTATTCGAAGCCGGCGCTAAAGCACCCCTAGTTGCAAAGGGTGTTCAGCAGATCGGGTTGGATCTGGCACTACTGTACTGCGGCACAGGAGCAGTATACCAAGCATTCTACGACGGTCTGGGCCCCAAATACGGCGAAAACTTAATTTCCATCACCCAGTGGGTTCCGGGAGAGAATTACCCCTCCAACTATGGACCAACGGAAGACTGGTTCGTTTCACAATTCAAGAATGACTACAACGTAGCGCCTGGCTACCCAGCAGGAATAGGTTTCACTCAGGGCCTTGTCTTGCAGGCAGCTATGGAGAAATGTAGTAACCCACTGGACTCTGATGCAGTCAGAGCAGCTATCGGCGGAGTAAGTTTCACCGGTTTCTACGGAGATTTTCAAATAGATCCAGTGACTGGCTGGCAGACAGGCCATCAGATGTCAGCATTGCAGTGGCAGGATGGTAAACCAGTCTGCGTCTGGCCAGACAAGGTCGCGAAGGCGCCGCTGAGATATCCAATGGCAAAGTGGTCTACGCTCTAGACCACAAAATCCCCTCCTTTTTCTTTTTTGTTGAACGGATTGGCATCAGCGATAGCAATTCTCACATAAACTGTTGTTACTGTTCCTATAGGATCTATCTACCTGCATGTAGTTCGAGATCTCGTAAATCAAGATTAGGCGCGCGCGTACCTAGGGTTGTTGATATCCTCTTGTGTACGTCATAACTGGCAAGCGCACGCAAAGCTAACAGTCCGAATTCTGATTCCCTCACCAGCTAGGACACACACATAATTCATTCCCTCTGTGTCGCGCTTGCGCTTCCAAAGATTACGTGAACTATAGACTAGTCTAGCAGAATTTTTTGATGACAAGTTGTGAAAAGCATATATTGTTTTTGGATGCTAGTCAGAATCTGAGCGGATCCACATTGAAGATTGGAATAAACACTGTCACTTTCCTGAAGGAGAAACCTGAGAAAAGGCTGGAGCTCAGTAAGGAGGCCGGTTTCGAAGGGGTAGAGATCCTAGCATATCCTGAGGAGCTTACACCAGAAAGGCGAAGAGAAACAAAGAATATCTTGAGTAGACTCGGCTTGGAAGGCATGATGGTCGCGACTGGGCCTCCAATAGCCTTGGGTGGGGGACGATTCTGTTTGGAGAGCCCTGACAGAACCGTGAGGGAGAGAACTATTCAGTATGTCAAAGATTGCGTCGACTGGGCTAATGACTTCGGAGCGGATAATATCTACTTGGTCACTCCAACTAACAGAAGTGATGTGCCCGATATCGGCAAAGTTGTGGAATTGCTACGCGAATCTCTAGTTGAGTCATGTGATTATGCAAAAGCGGCAGGAGTCAAAATGTGTATTGAACATTCTCCTGGAAAGATTGTGGATAAAGCAGATTATCTTAACCAACTCATAAAGGAATTCAAAATAGAGAACTTCGGCGCCTTGATAGACATTGGACACTTGAATATGACCAAGGAGGATCCTATGGAGACCATCATGAAGACCGATAAGCTCTATCATATCCACTTTGACAACAACGATGGAAAGAATGACATTCATACACCTCTAGATGTCGGCACGATGCCCAAGAGCGACCTTGTAAAATTCATTAAAGCCCTGAAACAGAAGAAATACGACGGTTACTACTCTCTTGAATTACTAAACCTCCAAGATCCCGTCAAGACCTTGAAGGAAAACATCAAGATTCTAAAAGAAATCTATGAAAGCGTTTAACGATCGTAAGAAAAAGGAAATCTTACTCTGAAGAATCTTAATTCGTCGAATGCCTTCAGAGTAAGTCTAATTTCTTTCCCACTCTTTCGAAGGCACCCAGCGCAGAATCCAACTGTTCACGTGTATGATGTGCGTTGACTATGGTTCTTACTCGCGCCGTTTCCTTCGGTACGACTGGGTAGCTGAAGGCTTGGACGTAGATACTTTCTTCTTCGTACAGATACTTGCTCAGATCGCGGGCCTTCTCCGTTGGACCGACTATGACGGGGGTAATGGGTGTCTGGCTGACTCCTGTATTGAACCCTAAGTCCTCCAATCCTTTCTTAAAGTATCTAGTGTTATCCCAGAGTTTCTGCACGCGTTGCGGCTCCCTCTCTATTATCTCAAGGGCCTTCATCGTTGCGCCACATGTTGCTGGGTCTAGGAATCCTGTTGAAAAGACAAAGGGTCTAGATGCACGCCTCAGATAGTAGACCAAGTCCTCGCTTCCAGCAACATATCCTCCAACAGTTGCTATTGCTTTTGAAAGCGTTCCCATCTGGACCTCAACCCTTCCGTAAAGATTGAAGTGTTCGACAGTACCTTTTCCTGTCTTTCCGAGAACTCCTGAAGCGTGTGCTTCGTCGATGAAGACGAACGCGTCATATTTCTCGGCGAGTTCAACCATCTCTGGTAGCTTGCATATGTCACCGTCCATACTAAAGACTGCGTCTGAGATTATCATGCTCTTGCCTTTGGAGCGGTCTTTCATACTGGTCTTAAGTTTCTCTTCCAAATCTATCATGTCTAAATGTTTGTACACAAGACGGTTCACATTTCTGGACATTCTACACCCATCAATTATACTGGCATGGTTGAGTTCTTCACTTATGATCGTGTCACCCTCAGCCATCAGTGGCCATATGCCTCCTAAATTCGCAACGTAGCCTGTCGGGAAACATAGTGAGGCCTTTGAAGACTTGAATCCTGCAAGCTTCTCCTCCAGTTCGTTCTGAATGTCATAGGTCATTATCATCCGGCCCGTACCCATTCCGGCTCCATATTTGTCGATGGCCTCTTTGGCGGCTTTCATCATCTCTGGATGGTTTGCTAATCCGAGGTAGTTGTTTGCACAAAGAACCAAGACCTCTTTTCCGTCGAGATTAGCTTTGGTGGAGTTTGGACCTGACAGAACCCGAATATGAGGTGCGAAGCCAATCTGCTTTAGCTCAGTGGCCCTTTCTTCCAGAAACTTTGAATATTTTGGGTTAGGCAATCTTGAAACCTCACCCAAGAAGAACTAATGTCTTTATATAAGATCTTCCGGTTCTTGTAGTTGTTCTGATACACGCCTGCATTAGGGATGCGTCTGGTGTGTATCGAACAATAACATGCACACAAAATGATGAAGCTTAGAATACTTAAACTGCTAAGCAATTATTGAGATTAGATGCCTGCTAGGTGCGGTGACTGGAGTGCCTATCTAGGTTGGCTCGTCTCTGTCAGCAAAGCAGTTATTTTCCACGTATCCCCCGTCTTTCTTAGATCAAAACTGTCTTTATAGAAGAATTGTGGGGGCTCAGTCGCACCGAAATGCCATGTCCTCAGTCCAACATTGTAGCTGGCGTGTGCATCTTTGCCGCGGATCTCAATCTCTAATATTGTAGTTCTGATTTCTGCTCCCTCGTAACCGACGAATAATTCTGCGTAGTAGTGGCTTATTTCTGAAAGACCTTTGTGAACCGAGCTGTCAGGAGCTGACAAGATTGCTTCATCATCAAATAATAAAATAAGTCTGCTGACAGATCCGTTACCGTACGCAAGATAATATTTTCTCAGGAAATCATCAACTTCCTTCTGCTCCGTCGTCAAAGACACTACTCCAGTTGGAGCAGCTAGGCGTGGCTTGACCACAAAAAGATAAGATAAAGCGGCAACCAGAATGAGGACAACTAGGATAAAGCCGACAGTTCGTAGTCTACGTCGCGCACCTGCTTCTCGTCCTTCCCGGCTATTATTTACGCGTAAACTGGCAACATTACATTTCCATGAAGAATTACTATTCAGACGAGAAGCGCATGTTTTTCCTCTTAGAATCAAACGGTTCCACATCCACCTCGAAATTGTTGCTGACTTTAACTAATCCAAGTCAAGGTTCGTGAACGTTGACTTGGTTACTATCCTTAACCCAATTCATAATTCTTTTCGACAGAACCACATCAAGACTCTAGGAGACTCGCAACCCATTATATAATTCGATCACATACGATTTCAACGGCGACTTTCCTTCTATCCACTCCACCGACACGTGAATCCTTTCCATTTGACTGTCTACAAATTTGAACTGAACTTTACCCGCCTCAAGTCTAATCATTAACATCCAGGACCATATGGTACCTGTTCGATCAGAAAAGCCCAACTTGGCATAACTATTGTCAACTAGCGAAATTTTCACAAAATCATTCCTGCTTGGATCCACTAACCCCTCTTTTTCAGTCTCTACATCGAGTTCTCCTTCAACACCTTTTGGAAGTTCAGATGGTTTTCTTATCATTAGTCTGATAGCTCCGTTTGATTGTTGGGAGGTCACCAGTGAGTAATACAATGCGAGACTGAAGATAGCCAGAAGCGCGCGCTCACATCTGGCTAAGCCATATTAAGTAGAAATAGGAATACGAGCGGTAGGTAGCGCACGCAGGTTCGGAAGTCTTCGTTCTAGTCTTTTATGGCTTCGAGTAAGCTGGCTACGCTCCAGAGTTTAACTCGAGTGTACTGGGGCATATTGGGATCCTGAGAAATCTCATCAAGTGTTGCTATTGCATTTGAGGCCCTCACGCCTAGGCTGTGTTCAGGCAGCTGAAGGGCATCCATAGCGTTCTTAGCGGATCTTCTGATGTTTCTGGGTGTTGTATTATCCTGAGACACCTCACCCAGTACACCTAGCGCCTGCCTTATTCTTCCTTCAAATTCTTCCCTTTTCTTCGCCTTGGACATGCCCTGAATCCCACCTTATATATCTGTAAATCAAGTCATCTATGGATCCAACCTAAAACTCTTCCTGATTTTTCTCCGGTGGTTAGTGTGAGTTCAGAACTGAAAAGGATGTCCGAGCTTCTAAAGTCTGGCGCTACCATGCTTTCACAGTCGTGTCCAGAGTGCGGTTCGCCCCTATTTCGAGTGAGGAACGAGATTATCTGCGCAAAATGCAACAAGCCCGTCGTCATAGTCAAAGCTACTGAGGAAGAAGGCAAGATTATGAGTGGAAGAGTGCTCGATGAAGTCGAGCAGACAATTCTTTCCAAGATAAGAGAAATAAACAGTGTACTAATGACTGAGAGCAATGATGAGAGACTTACACAGTGTGGGAAGGCCCTGTCGACATGGCTGGATGCCTTGGATAAAGTCAGAAAACTCAAACCAGACTAGCACGAGGCGGCCGGCTCTATTTCGAATTGAATTTCCATTATCATCTGACAGATTACATGGGAGGTTGCCCAGATTAGGATTGTTGAGGAACTTTTGGCTTTGGTAGAGGAAAGGATACCCGAGCTTGAGAAGCTGACTGTGGAGAAGGCATGTATTGGGCTCGGGTATACTGGTGTCAAGTTAAGCTCTGGGCATGCTGGTTTATGTCATACACTTTCACATGAGATGTCGCCTTACTGTTGCCAAGTTAGCGACAGAGCAGGCAAGATAGCAGGAAGCCAAGCGATTGACATCGCTTACATGTCTAAGTCATGGGATGTCAGCCAGAGCGTCCTAGGTTTTGCTACCCTCAACGCCTTGTCACAAGTATTCTTTGGCACCGAAGCTGCATCCTACCTTCTTAAGCGATCAAACGTGATAGACGAGCTTCAAGTCAAATCTACTAGCAATGTAGTTATGATTGGTGGTCTGGGTCCCCTAATTCGGACTTTGAGGGAAAAATCCAAATCGTTATTCATTATCGAGCGTAGTTCACTCCTTCGTGAGGAAGGAATGTTTCCAGACACTGCTGCCGAAGAGCTCTTACCCAACGCAGATGTTGTCATCGCGACAGGTTCAACTCTGGCGAACGGAACACTGGACAGAATCTTGGATTTGTCTAAGAAAGCCGAAGAGGTTGCTCTTGTAGGGCCGTCCGCCAATGTCATACCTGACCCGCTCTTTGAGCGTGGGGTAACTCTGATAGGTGGTGCAAGGGTGCTTGATGCTGAGAAGATGCTTCAGATCATTGCGGAGGGAGGTGGGACCCCCCAACTAAAATTGGTTACAGAATTCATTACTATGAGACCGAAGAGTCGACACCATCAGTAAATGTCATGGTGAAGTTTAGTATGATCTTTAGAAGATTTCTGGTTGAAAACTCTAGAAATTTCGCCTACCTAATCGGTGATGAAGAGTCAAGACAGGCTGTTGTGGTCGATCCCTCAGGTGTCGTAACGGAGATTATGGCTGCCCTTGGAGAAGACAAATTGAATCTCAGATACATAATCAATACACATTCCCATCAAGATCATACGGCAGGAAACAGAGAGTTGGCTGTGAAGACGGGTGCCAAGATCCTGAAGCATGAGGCTGCGGTCTACGATGTAGACCTCAAGCTCAAGGATGGAGATGTAATCAAGATAGATGGAATTAGCATAAAGATTATCCATACGCCGGGTCACACACCTGACAGTATCTGTTTGCTAGTTAACAATAAACTCCTCACAGGAGATACGTTATTCGTGGGAGAATGTGGGAGAACAGATCTGCTAGGAGGTAGCTCAGCAAGTCTGTACGATAGCCTATTCGGAAAGATCATCGAACTTGATGATGCAATAGAGGTTTATCCAGGACACGATTACGGTCCAAGACCCGATTCCACTCTTGGCTTCGAAAAGAAGAACAACTACACGCTCAGACCCCGATCCAAGGAAGAATTCATACGTTTTATGCGTGAATAGATTCAGCCTCTATCGAGGCCACCTATTCCGAGTATACCCTCCGTTATCCCTATGGGAACGTTTTGCTTGAATCCCATCCTTACAGCTACACCTGTCGATTCCAATCCACGATTCTCAATAATACTCTCGGTTAATGTGTTATGCATGGGTGACGAGAGTTCGAAGCGGTTATCGCTAAGCTTGTTGATCTCGGCTTTCAGCAGCTCTTCTGCGAACTTGTCTTGATATTTCGGATCACAAACCCATGGACCCACTTCGTAGTCACCTTCTGAGCCGCTGGCCATGATGTATCCAACCAGTTTCTCATCGGCATAGGCGGCAAAACAGTATTCCCCAAAATCTTCATAGAGTCTACGAAGCATCTTAGATCTGTTCGCTCCAAAGAATCCTTCATCGAAGTCTATCAGTTCATCCAACGAATCTGCTCGCAATTGTTCGACATCCGTAAATGGAGTTCTACTTCCAGATCCTCCTGAGACTTCGATGTTGAGTTCGGTTACGAAGCCAAGTCTTCTGTAGAAGGTTACCCTGTTTGGGAAGCAGTATAGTTTTGGGAATTCTACACCTCTACTCTGCATGTACTTGAGGCACTCCTTTGCGAGTTTTGTTCCCGTTCCTCTCCTCCGAGCTTGTTTTGCGACGAAGAGGTTCCCTATCCAGCCCACTCTGCCAAAAGTTATGGTCGAGACTATTCCGAGTTGTTTTTCGCCGTCAGTGGCGATAAAGCAGCCGTCTGGTTCGTAGTCAAGAATGCGAGTTAGGTCCTGCTCTGTGTATTTTATCTTCTCTGAGGCTGCGAGTTCTATTACGAAATCGAAGTCTGACGGGTTTATGGTTCTAATATTCAATTTTGCTTTTCTTCTTGATTGTTATTCTATTCTTTGTAGGGAACCATTACTCTTATTTGATTTCTCTCGTAGTCTGCTAAGGGCAAGTGGTTAACATGATCAGTGGATACATACTGTTGTCAGTTGCGAGCCTTCTCCTTCTTCTCGATATTTACCAACTTTCAAGACATAACCGTTCTTTGGGATCTTACTGGAATAGGTCAGGTGCATTTCTTCTCTCGGTCTGCTGCATACTGTTTGTTTTTTTCATCTATGTCAACTCATTTCTGAGCAACAATTTCTCGTTGAGGGATGTCTACACATATAGTTCAGCTGATCTGCCTTTTCTATACAAGTTCTACGCCAGTTGGGCCGGAGTGGGTGGCTCTCTGCTTCTCTGGGCAATGATGCTGAGCCTTCTGTACTTGGTCTATAGAACCCTTCATAGAGGAACTATTGAAGAGAACAGGCCGAGTTACATTTACCTAAGCGTATACTTGATCTTCATCTTGGCAGCGACCATACTCTCAGATCCGTTTGCTCAATTGGGCTTTGAAGCCAGAGGAGGGCTTGGCCTTAATCCCCTCTTGCAGTCTCCTTGGATGGCTATACACCCGCCGGTGATTTTTCTGGGATACGCTCTTCCCTTCTTCCCGTTGGCCCTGTCGTTTACGAATCTCAGCAAGAGAAAAGAGAGTCACCAACGTTCCATTCGCTTCTTCATGCAACTGAGCTGGCTTGTCTTCACACTTGGAATAGCTTTGGGTGGTATCTGGGCATATGAGGTCCTAGGTTGGGGAGGCTACTGGGCTTGGGATCCGGTTGAGACAGCCTCGCTTCTCCCTTGGCTTATGTTAACAGCCTACTTTCACACCTCACCAATGTCAGCGCAGGGCAGAAGCTTGGTCAAGGAGTTCACAACCCTAGCTGTGGCACTCTTGGTAATATTCGCAACACTAATCACAAGGAGTGGAATCTTGGAATCCGTCCACTCCTTCGAGGGCTCAGCCTCAGGGACAGCCACACTTTTCATTCTTCTATCTATTTACTTGGCTGGATTTTTCGCGTATCTGAAAGGTAAAGTCAATAGGCCTATCCTCGGACTATCCAACATAAGCAGGTCAAAAGAATCAGTCTCCCTAACAATTTCGTATATCGCCCTTCTGTATATCACTGCAATATGTCTGCTCGGTATTCTGTTGCCAGCAATCCGCTCGATTCTACTTGGCACATCTTACAGCGTTGGAAAAGAGTTCTACAATACGTGGCTGCTTCCGCCCACGATTCTTTTTGTAGCTGCGATCATCAGTTGTAATACACCTAGAAGACTAAAACTGAAAGTATGTACAATCATTATAGTTGTTTCTCTGCTGGGTGGGATCGCAGCCAGTATCTTGGGAGTGCCAACTTCTAATCAGCTGGCTAATCTGAGTCTGCCAATACTGTTTCTTGCTTTGGCTTTTACGCTCTACTCCTTCCTAGCTGATTTGGTCAAGATTAAGAGGACGCAGCTCTTCGCTCATGTAGGCAGGAGTTTGATTCATTTGTCATTGATTCTAATACTTCTAGGGGTATTCCTCAGTTCATCAATGGAATCGAGTGACCAGAAACTGCTAAGGGTCGGGGAGGTATATTCTGGAGGTGGTGTCACGATCAAGCTCACAAATGCAACGATGAGCGGCCCAATCGGATCCATTTACACCAACAACGGCACCTTACCTGAGCATTCTTCACTAGTACTTGATCTCGTTACATCTTCGGGTGGAAGCAACCACAGTGGGCAGTTGTGGACCGGTCTGTATACCGTATACGGTTTAGCCTCAAGACCTCTGATCTTTAGAACGCCCTTGAGTGACATCTATATTACTTTAGGCTTCACAGACTCGCTTTACCAAGCACTATTGCTTAAACTCTCAACCAACAGGGAGTCACAATTGTCCAAGTTCAGAATACAAGTGAAAGTGATACCCTTTATCAGTCTGATCTGGATTGGCGTAGCACTATTTACTGCCGGGATCACTGTGTCTATAATTTCTGATCGCAAACATCAGAAACATGCAAGGCAACTGTAGCTTACACTAGGTTTGGAGTCCCAGTAATTCTAGGGCCAGAAAGGAAATATGCGCCTGTTCATTCCGTTCAGGGAGAAGGAAATAGGAATTGAATGTCGCTGCAAAAAACGCGCATACAGTGACAGCCTTCCCGACTCCCTGTGAGGCACCGAACGGCATGCAATGGACTGACGAAGGCTTGTGGGTCGTCGACCAGATTCTTGAGGATGCCATTCTGCTTGACGAGTCAGGGAAGATCCTTAGCAAATTCCGCACAGCGACAGAGAACAGTTCCGGCGTAACCGTAGGCGGCGGTTATCTGTGGACAGCCTCGAATGGTACAACCGAACTCAGACCTTTTCGCCCAACGGATATTCACAAATCGTGGGTGTTGAAACTCGATATCCACACCGGGGAGCTGATTGATCGCTTTCCCACGCCTGATGGTGGACGTATTCATGGCATTGAGTGGAACAACGGTCTGATGTGGATCACCGCCTTCGCCTATGATCCCCAGAGGTTAGTCCTTGTTGACCCCGAAGATTTCAAAGTAGTTCGTGAATTTCCAGTCAAGATTGATAGGCCTCACGGTTTGGCCTGCGACGGGGAAGGTATCTGGTGCGCTCACACCACTGACAAAGTGATCCTCAAGTACCATATGGAGACAGGCGATCTGCTTGACCGCATCAACCTTCCCAAGGAAGGTCCCGCCCCTCACGGCCTAGCGATTAAAAGAGGGGAATTATGGTGTTGCGACATTGACAAGTGGCGCGGGATCTATCGCATAGTAATGTGATAAGAACGACAAGAACTAAAGGCCTACCTTGGCACTGCGCAGACTCTTGTGGATGAAGCAAGCAACACTAGGTTCCAAGCCCTACCAAGAGTCGGAATAGTATCATTTAATCTTCAAAAAATAAAAAAAAATAGAATAAAATGGTTCATTAATCGAAAACTCAGATTTTGCGATTAATAAGTCCTATGCTTTTGGAAGCATTCTCTGCAATAGACAGGTCTTCCTTCTTTCGGTACAAATGGAACTTCTGCATCTTTTCCACAGTCAGAGCACTTTATCTTATGCATAGTTCTTGGACCGAATCCTCGTCTCTCAAAACCCATACTACTCACTCCTTTTGCAGTTAGTTATACGGATGATAATACTGCAAAGTAGAATCAACGTATACTGCGTGGGTCAGTGAGGTGCATCGCATATAAACCTTTGTATAGAGAAAAATCATTAGCGCGCACGCGCTTCCAGGATGAGGGTTGCATCTTTCAGGCTGATAGAGGCCTTTCCGGGTCTACCAGGCTTCTTCAATGCTGGAATCTCACCTGTCCGCTTGTACATCTGCCATAGCTGCTCCACCCTTCTATGTGAGACCCGTTGGATCAGGGCTAATTCGCCTGCACCCCTCCCCCTCAACTTCTCATGGATGATCCAGCGTATCTTCCACTCATTCAGCTTAACCATAACAGTCTATGACGGGTAGTGAAATATTTTCGGGAAACGAGAATGGAGAAAAATCATGTACTGTATTCTTCACATCTGGTGAAACGCACAAAATCCTTGAAAGGTTAAAGAGTAACGCTGCCAAATACAACGGGATTCTGTTGAGAGTCTTTCCAAAAAGAATGCTACATTATGGGCGTGGTAGACCTCGAGGCAAACGTCAGTCTATGGCCGAGGTGGCTCGCATATGGTATCTAATCAGGATTTCTGAGAAATACGGGCTTGATACAAAGAAATTTTTGAGAACTTTTGTGGATGCGTGGACTCATGGAAAAGCGTCGTGCAAGGATATATTGGTTCAGTGCCGCCAAAAGACAATAGGCGAAGGTGTCTTTCTCGTAACACAGGATCAAAAGGTCGTCGCGCAACTAAGCCTCAGCGAAACCGCGCTAAAGTATCTGCCTGAAGTAGACCTTGAAAGTCTTCCACGCGAAGAACGTACCTCGGCTACGAGAATTGAGAAGATGAAACCAATCGACATGAAGATCAAAGATGTAAACTCAGCAGTAAAATGGGTGAACCTCAAAGCGCGGGTTGTTGAGAAATCTGTGACGAAAACGGTCTTCTCAAGGTTCGGTAATCCCCTCGGTGTGTCTACAGCGATAATTAACGACAAGACAGGTTCCATCAAGTTGCCACTTTGGAACGCCCAAATAGGTCTGATCTCCGTCGGTGATACGGTTCAAATTGAGAACGGGCGAGTAGGAATGTTCAGAGGAGAACTACAGGTGAGCGTTGGCAAGAATGGTAAACTCAAAGTAGTCGAGAACAAATCAAGTTGAGATATTCAGAATTTTGTCGACGAATCCTAGGGCTATCAATAGCTATGCTTGAGTTGTAAATAGTCCTTTGCGCGTTCGTCCATACCTTTGCAGAAAGTTTACAAGCATACGATATTCAATGTCTAACTGAGGATTGGGTACAATACCACGTTTCAAGCGACCGGGCATAACTGAAGAGGAAATCAAGACAAAGGTTCTGAAGATGACACGGCAGGTCTGTCCTCAAAGATACGCCGTCGAGTTTAGAAAGATCCGTCAGGTGGGGAACACATGGGAAGCGGACGGAACCTATCGCTTACCTGATAGTGAAAAGCCACGAAAATTCACAATCACTTTCAGTATGCAAGGGACCGTCAAGTTGAGGGATATAGAGCCGCCATAGCTGGATATATTCTGCTACGCACGCGTCTGTAACGGCGTTCTCTTCGCAACCATTCTGTCAATGGCATTTCATCGTTTGATGCGGACTCTTACTCTTAAGATCATCTACAGAAAGAGATCCAAGATCCTTTTGAAAAGTGAGTCTTTACCAAAGGCCTACAACTATACAATCCAGAGCCAACCCAGAGAGCATGTATTCCTAAGATAATTTCGCTTAAGAGATAGCCCTATCTCATCAGCAGAAGCCCTTTCAAGGAAGATCCTAAGCCAGACAATGAAGAAGGTCGAATCTTGATGTTTAGAAACCCGATTGATAACTTCAAGGTTAAGGTGTCAGATCTCAAGTTTATTGGCGAAGGTTTACAGCGGCCCGAGTGTATATTGGTTGAGCCGGATGGGACACTCTGGGTAGCAGACGCTAGGGGTGGAGTTGTCAAGATCAGCCCTAATAGAACTCAAACGATCATAACACAAAGTTCTGACCCTCGGTTCTCTCAAGCCAGTGATCTTGCCTCGAGATTTACCCAAGGAACACTCCCTAACGGTCTGGTCTTCGCTGAGAACGGTGACATCCTCATCTCCAACTTTGGTACAGACCTACTTGAGGTAATGACGCGGGACGGTAAAACAAAGACCCTTTACGATAACATCGACGGAAAGCCAATTGGAAAGGTTAACTTTGTACTTCGCGATTCTAAGAATCGCATTTGGTTGACCATCTCTACCAAGACTATAAACTGGATAGAAGCCTTCAAACCAGATACTGCAGACGGAGCAATCGCACTGGTAGATAAAAAAGGAATCAGGTTCGTTGCAGACGGCTTCCACTTCACAAATGAGATTAGGTTTGATTCAGTGGAGGAGCACCTATACATTACAGAGACGGTAGGCCGAAGGATAAGCCGGATGCGTGTCCATCCTGATGGAACACTATCAGATAGAGAGATCTTCGGTCCACCTGATCTTGGGCCTGGTGGTTATCCCGACGGGATCGCCTTCGACTCTTACGGCAATCTCTGGGGCACCCTTATCTACGGAGAGAAAATATTCGCGTTAACTCCAGAGGGGGATCTCAGAATCCTCTTTGACGATGGAAATCCAGAAGCTATCGCTAGACTGGATAAGAACTTCTTTGCTGGAAAAGTAACCGTTGACGATTTGCTACCCTGCGCAAGCAGTGTGGCGCCATGGATGGCAAGCATCACTTTCGGTGGGCCTGATCTCAAGACTGTCTATATAGGCAGCTTGAAAGGTAATCGAATACCTTACTTCACTTCTCCAGTTGCAGGACTGCCTATGGTTCACTGGAAAAATATTGAGAAGAGTGTCTAGTTCAAACGCTCGACCTTAGAAAAATAACATAGACTATGAGGAAGCCTGTTACTCTTCGTCCTCCTCTAGTTCTTCCCCCTCTTCTTCACCTTTACCGGCTACTTCCTTAGCCTCCTCCTGAAGTTCTTCATCAGTGATCTTACCTATGACGAACAGAATGTCATTGATCCATTCTGACACTAATGCATCAATATTTTCGGCTGGAACCACTGGGTGCTTTTGGAGAACTGCTTGAAGATCGAGGAAGAGCTTGTCAAGTTCAACGTCATTGACTTTCTGTTTTTTTCCGTAGGCGAATTTCATTTAGGTCACTGATTTTCCACTAGTCAAGGAAGTATGGTGCTACTGGCTTATCTGTGCTGAGTTTCCACCTAGCATTGTTAAGCTTTTGGATTCTCATCCTCCAGTTTAGACCTTAGCGTCGATGCTATAATCTAGAATATCTAGTGCTCAAGTGGTGGCATATCCAATACAGGGTGTTTAACACTCTTGAGCCAGTCCAGAAGGTCTTCGAGCTTACGTGCTTGGTTCTCATCCGCAATCTTCTCATAAAGGTCAGGAACTCCCTCTTCTCGGCAGCGCCGTCTAAGTTCGTCCTTGAGAAGTTCTTTGAGGTCGCTCGGCATCCAGACTATTCTCTTGATCCCTCCATCGGCTCTGAAGAATTTCCTACTCGTTATCCATCTCTTTGAGTGGCCCAGCATTCCAGGGGTCTGGCCTCCAATTATTCCCGCGAGGGTAGAGAACTTCATTCCAATGGGTGTTTCTTCTTTGAACTCTCTGCTCACAATGACTAGGCCATGGCATTCAGGCAGATAGATTGAGATGCACTCAAAACAGCCACATGAGGTTGTGGGGTAAGTCATCAGGCTGTAAAGGCTTACGCGTTCAGTCTCTCCGTGGGATGCTTGCTGAACAAACGTGTTAACGCCTTCCCATTCTCCCCTCTCTTCATTTAGGAGTCTACCTTTCGGGACAGGCTGGTTAGCGCCGGCGCCCCCCCGGATTTTGTGTCCCGTCGCCGCGTCTGTGTAGGTGACCGTTCCGCATAGGCCGTCTCTCTCAGGAGTGATGACGCAGACATGGTTTGGGGAAAAGCTTTGACAGAGTATGCAACTGTAAAATTTTGTGACGTCCTCGTCACCCAAGTACGTGAGTTTGGCGTCCCTGGACGAGTAGAGCTTTTGTGCCTTTTCCAGCATCTCCCTGACTTTCTCTTCTTCAGTGAATATGGTAACTTGAATCTTCTGTACGAGGTTCGGATAGTCACTGCGGAGGATGTGTTGGATCATTGTTCCAAGGTGGCGGAGCTTGAAACCCTTTTTGAATCCTTCTTTGGATATTCTCACCCATCCCTTGTCTCTTTGAGCTATGTGCCATGTCTCTTCACCATAATTGATGATCTCATGTATTCGGCGCTCGAGCATGGACTCGAACGCCTTCTCCATAGACTCTCCAGCCACCTCTATCAGGATTCCGAGAGGGTAGGCCTTCCCCTCCTCCATTTCATCTATCTCAGGTCCTTCCACAGTCACCTTTCCATCTTCGACCTCATTTGGCTCTCTCATCTGGAGGAGTTCAAAGTACGGTGACTTTCCGCCTCCAAACTCCACGTACATCTGCTCTTTTCTGATACGCTTTCCTTCAAATGCTCGGCTAAAGGCTATGGGAATCGGGATCTCGATCAGTTTCGTTTGTATTCCTCGAATTTGGCAAGCTTTCGCGATTATCTTAGAGAGATCTGGTTCGGCTACTATGCCCGCCAAATCTACATTGGGTTGATCTGTAATCACGGTCAGTCCGAGGGCCACTGCCCCGAGCCCCAAAGAGATCGTGAGTCCGTCAAGTCGACCGAGTACAACTATGAACGCAGGGACCTTATCCCTTAGATACCTTATGAGAGAGTCTTTGTCTCCTGGCTTTACAGCGCCGAAGGTCAGGGCGACTCTCACTGCCAGATTTGCTGCATGTTCTATCGAGGACGCTTCCAGACCTAACGGGACAAGGAGGGATTCAAGTCCGAGCTGTAGATTTGCTCTTGAGGTTTGCTCTATTATAACTCCGGAGAGAAGTGAGAGTAACCCCCTCTTCCTAGCATCTTGACATATCATACCTGCTGCTTCAGGTGTTGGGGCAGCTCCTGCCAAGACTGCTATGCCGGGGGTCGAGCCGTTTACGAGATTTACACCGAGTCCTCTGAGTGTCGAGTCTGGTATGAAGCCTGTGTAGGGGTTTTTGTAGGGGTTTCTTTCGCCTGCATATCTTGAGGCTTCAAGGATCTCTATTGCTATTATTGATGCGACTCCCGCCGAAGTGGCATTTTCAATCGTCGGTTCTTCTTTAAATGAGTGTTCGAGTTCGTTGAGTATATTCATAAGGTCTGTTAGTCTTTCAGCCGTCTTTCCAGTAATACCGTGGTAGATTGGGAGGTTGTATGCTGTTCCAGGGAAACCGACTTGTGAATCTGCTCCCAGTTCGTTAATTGTCTTTTCCACTTGGTTGCGGGTTTCCTTAATTATGTTCAGGGCACTTGAGATGACTGCCTTCAGTAGGTTGGTTCTCGTAGACATCAGAGCTTCGGTCGTATCTTTGCAGGTGAGCCTTATTAAGTGACTTGAATTAGTGGGGGACGCCTATCCTGTTTGGCTTGGCATTTCTTTTCTGGTCCTTGAGATTACCTCTAAGGCCAGATCGAGCATCTCTTTATCTACGATCTCGATCGATCGATTTCCATCCAAGTAAGTAAGCTCATTCTTCTTTGCCAAGTCAAGATAGATCTCTCTGACTTTCTTCTCAAGCTCAATTTCCTCCATCACACTCTTGCTTCTGTGGATTCTGGATAGGGCTACATCCGCCGGAACGTCAAGATAGATCGCCAAGTCGGGCTTTGGAGCAAAATTGTTGATACATCTGATCCATTCCGTATCCACCCCTTGAGCGCCTTGGTAGGCTATCGAGGCGTAATAGTAACGATCCGAGACGACGATGCATCCCTGCTTAAGCATTGGCGAGACTTCGTTCCTTATGTGTTGAAATCGATCTGCAGCAAAGAGGAGAGTCTCTACCTCCGGGGCGATCTTCCTCCGGTGCAGAAATTCCTCCCTTACCAATCTTCCAATGAAATTTTCACTCGGCTCAGCCGTACATCTTACATCAAATTCCTTCTTGTGAAGTTGAAAGCACAGGTTTCTTGAATGAAGGGTTTTGCCGGCGCCGTCAATACCCTCCACGACGATGAAGACTCCCCTTCTTGATTCCAAGTATCGTCACATGCATACATTATTACGGCGATTCATGAAGTTCTTATGGTCAATGGTTTAAACTGGTAGTGTAATTATAGATCAATTTTGGTGTTGGAGGATTAAGATGAAGGATTTCGGCAGGTATTGGGGTTTCATAAAGGATCCCCTGTATGGATACATCAAGATCACAGAACAAGAAAGGCTGGTAATTGATGCCGAGCCTGTTCAGAGGCTAAGGAGGATCAAGCAACTTGCAGGTGCTCAATACGTCTATCCTGCTGCAAATCACACACGTTTCGAGCACTCACTTGGAACCATGCATTTAGCAGGGGCGGTCGCCGACAATCTTCCAGCTATCTCCGAGGAATCGGAGAGGGAAAAAGTCAGAATAGCCGCGCTCCTACATGATGTGGGGCACGGGCCCCTGTCACACCTATTCGAACCCCTCCTCACCAAATATGTTGGAAAGACCCATGAAGACATGTCCCTACGGCTCATCAGAGAGTCTACAATCAGCCGATCCCTAGAAAAGGCCAGCTTCAACCCAGAAGAGATTTCGCTACTTGCGGTGGGGCGCCTCGCCTCATCAAAGAAACCCTTCCTCGATCAGATCGTTCGGAGTGCCGTCGATGTAGATAAGATGGACTTTCTATTGAGAGACTCCTACCACACGGGTGCCAGCTACGGCACAATCGACATATTCCGTTTAATCTACACAATGGATATTCTTGACGGCAATTTAGCAGTTGATGCCACAGCGATCTCCACACTAGAGACGTTTCTGCTTGCTAGACTTGAATCATTTAGGGCGATTTATTTCCATCGGACCACAAGAGCTGCTCAGATAATGGTTATCAAGGCATTGGAACAGGCCAAGGATGAACTTGATCTGTTCAAGTTAGACTCACTCGAAAATTATCTGCAGCTTGACGACTCAACTCTCTGGAATATGCTAAAGCATTCGAAGAGCAGACCGATCATAGACGACCTCGACAATAGGAAGCTAATCAAATGTGCGTACGAGAAGACATTCTTTGTGAGAGATCAACTCGTCACTAACATATTCAACAATGAATCCGTCAGAGTACAAATCGAGCAGGAGATCGCAGGAAAAGCGGATCTCTCACCTTCGGATGTTACTATAGACGTGCCTTCGCTTCCTTCAGTTCCGTATCATTACGCGATGGATATCGAACCGATGAGTATACCGATTTTTTACAAGAGCAGAGCAGGAGAGAAGATCCCGCAAAAACTTGGAGAACTTTCAAGAATAATAGACTCATTGAGGGTATTCCTAAACATTATCCGCATCTATACGAAGGAGGAGAATAGAGAGAAGGTCGGGAAAGCAGCTGTGGATGTTCTCGGCGAGGCCCCACTCTCAAGCTTGGTCTCCTACTGATCGTTCACTAGCACGCGTTATGTATAGGAGTGGAGTTTCTCCTCGAGGATCTGTAGGTAGATGCGAAAGGCTTCGTTTTCAGGAAAGCTGGAATGGAAAGAGACCAAGCTCATCCTCTTGTAACGTGCCGCGAGTCTCTCTGAGAGGGCTCTTGAGGCAATCAAATACTTCCCTCCCAATAGCACTGAGGATTTGCCCGCATGTTCCTCACCACCAAGAGGCATTGAGAATGAAAGCGTTCCAAGTTTCATCTCTCCTTCGTAGAAGAATGCGACCACAGCATTCTCCAAGACTAGGAGTTTTAGGTGGAAAACAACTCCACTGTGCTCACGGGATCCTTCAAGAGAACTCAAAAGTACTTGCTCCAGTTCTGTTACTCTCTGCCAGTTCAGATTTAAGAGATGCCTCTATTTTCATCTTTAGAGGTAAGGAGATTGAGGATTGCTGTTCTATCCGACATTCACTCCAACCTTGACGCGCTAGAGTCGGTTCTTTCGAACCTCACGAGTTTTGATGCGCTATTTTGTCTGGGAGACCTTGTCGGTTATGGTGCTCAACCCAATGAAGTTATTGAGCGGATACGTTACCTCAGACCTCAACTACTGATTGCGGGGAATCACGATTTTGCAGTTGCAACTGGATACACATCTGGTTTTGCACCTCACGCTGCACTTGCAGTGGAATGGACTAGAAGTGAGCTCAAGTCAGATAACCTAAATTACTTGGCAAATCTGCCAAATCACGCAAACTTTGAGGATGGTGGGCTAAGTGTGAAGGCTTATCACGGGAGTCCAAGGGATCCCCTCAACGAGTACATCTTCAAGGGAACACCAGAGTTCATCTTAAGAAGTATGATTGAACTCGCGAAGGCCGATGTCTTATTGGTGGGGCATACACACGCCCCAATGAAAGCCAAAATTGGCTCTGGCCACCTGCTAAATCCCGGGAGCGTAGGTCAACCTAGGGATGGAGATCCTCGGGCCAGCTACGCTCTGCTAGAAATTGAGGAGCGTAGTGTCAAGTTTGAAGTAAGGAGAGTCGATTACGATATAGACTCTGCGGCGAACAAGATCTTGCAGAAACCTGTGCCAAAATTCCTAGCTGATAGGCTCTACTCGGGATATTAACCTCACAACAGCGTTCTGAAAATGTTGCTCTCCCAGCTTCATTCCGACTTTCTCCGAAGGACAATTCCACAGCCGTCACAGAATCTTGAATTTCTCATTAATTCTCTACCACAGCTTGAGCAGAATTGCATCTGGTTAGCTACCCCAACACTTGTGGCGCTCAAGCGGATCTTCTTTCCACTTATTTCCAGTCGGAATCTTTTTTCACATTTCTGATAGATTGGGCATATAATACACTTCCTTTCAGGACACAGGCTTCTGCTTACTACGCTGATAGCATCCTCTAACTCCAGAGCTGGGACACCCATATCCATAGTGGCTTCGTTCCAAGCCTTTCTTGTGAGCGACAGAATCGGATCCGCATCAAGAGACCCCTCGAACAGTTCACCTTCAAATCTCAAAACTCCCGTACACAGGGTAAACACAGCAATGTACTCATCAGTAAAGACTCCGAGGCTCTCCGGTTTAGTGACTTTCAGCAGTCTAGATGCTGTCATCAGTTGCTGGTATCTGCGTATTCGTCCATTTTCCTTGGTTCCCAGAATTTCTCCGATTCTCTTTCGCACCACAACTGGATCACGTGTCTTGTCAGCGATTCTTCTCGGGTCGCCTGAGTAATCTTCAAGAAGGATCTTTGAGATCGCCTTCCATCTTTTGACCGATGTGCTTGTGTCAGAGATCCCGAGTATAGTTAGTGCCTTGGAGAGACCCTCATCGCTTCTGGTCAGAATTTGTTCGGCGTCAAAGAACCACGGTGTTTCTTGATAGAACTGTCTGGCTTGGCTCCAGAGTTCTTCAGATCTTGTGCTTTGATCTAACGTAAAGATGTAGGTCAGGTATAGAGAATGAACCTTCGATCCCTCGATCATTCCTTGTGGCAACTCATAACTGAGTCTCCCAGAATTTTCAAAGGGGCCTTCGCCTTTCTTGTATTCGCGGTAAAGAACCCCAGCGATTTCTCGGGCCTTCACAGGTTCGAGTGTAAATGAATTATCGTTCATTGCATTCCACGATGGTTCGGAAAGGTAGATTCATCTCACGAGATTCAATCTTAAATATTGTTTGGTTGGCATTCTGAGTTTTCCTATACGAGCCGAAGCCTTTTTCTTTGGAATTCACCAAATCTCAATACGGTTAGCAGGAGCAATCTTGGCCACTAAATTGGATGATACTGATAGAGAGATTCTTAGGATCGTCCAGGAGGACGCTAGGAAGCCCTACGTGAGGATTGCCAGCGAGCTTAAGCTTTCGGAGGGGGCTGTCAGATTCCGAATGAAAAAGTTGTTGCGAGAGGGCGTTATAACCCGCTTTCTAGCTCTTGTCGATCCTAGAAAAATAGGACTACAGGTAACAGCAGTAGTGATGCTAAAAGTTGATGCAACATCTCTTGACTATGTATTCCATCGGCTTGTGTCACTTCACGAATCACAGCATGTCTTCCAGATTACAGGGGAATATGATATAGTGGCCATAGTACATGCTCGTGACTTGAACCATCTTGGTCAGTTGATTAATAGGATCAAGTCATTTCCAAATGTCAGAAGCGCGTCGTATTCGGTGATAACCCGTCTTCTCAGGGTTGAGCCGACATTGAAGTTATAATTCATCTCTAGACTTTTACGGATATCGTAAAAAAGATAACTACTTTATTATCTTTCCGTAAATCATTATATGTAAGTCTGAAGGTCCATCACACAGTGCCTCTAGGTCGATAGCGATGCTCATCGATATGAAGCTCTCCGGAAGAAGGGTGCTCGTCGTAGGTGGAGGTGAGGTTGGCGAGCGCAAGGTCTTGGCACTTCTGCGAGAAGACGCCAAAATCACCATCGCAAGTAAAGGATTCACTCAACGATTGACGAGTCTCGGCAAAACAGGCAGAGTCTACTTAAAGAAGCTAGGAAAGAGAGCCTCTTCCCAAGTTATTCAACTACTCTCCGATTCTGACCTTGCAATCGCGGCCACCGACGACGACGAGATGAATCGTCGACTGGCAGAACGGGCCAGGCAAGCCAAGATCCCGATATGCGTAGTTGATAACCCCGATCTATGCGACTTCTATTTCCCTGCAACGACGGACTTTGGAAACTTGAAGATCGCAGTCTCAACTGGTGGAAGGAGTCCTGCAATGGCAAGCGTCCTCAGAAAGAGACTTGAAAAATCGATCACCAATGAAGATATTCTCCAAGTCGAACTCCAAGACTGTGTGAGAAACACTCTTAGATCTGGTGGCACAAGCAGTGCAACTAGAAAGAAGATCTTGTACGATATGATCAGAAACAAGAGACTAGTCACGCTTTTGCGAAGTGGCAGACTAGAGGAGGCTAAGAAGATTGCAAGAGAGATCATTGAGAGATTCTGAAGAAGACCTCGGATTGAAGCAGAGGCTAGTCAATCTGCGCTTCACCTACAAGAAAACCCCCGTGGCCTTACTTGATGCATTGACTTTCAAGAACCCGCGGAGAACAACACTCGATGTCACGAAGGGAGCAGGTATCCGTGAATGTTTACTGCTGCAGACATGCAATCGGACCGAGTTTTTCGCAGTCATAGACAAGAACCCTAAAAATATGATGAAGGCTACGGCTGAGTACTGGCTCAATGAGTCCAGAGTGTCGAGAAGGGATTTTCGAGGTCACGTCGAAGAGTCGTTCGACCGTGAAGCTCTGGAACATCTTCTCCGACTGTCAGCAGGCTTAGAGTCAATGCTGGTTGGCGAAGATCAGATCCTAGGTCAGATCCGAGAGAGCTTTAAGGACTCCAAGATCTGGGGAACTATAGGTCCCTTTCTTGATCTAATATTTACCAAGGCCATCAGAGCCGGAGGAAGAATCAGGGCCGAGACTGACATAAACAAAGGAGCGGTCTCGCTAGGGTCTGCAGCGGTGAAGATGACGGAGAGGATCCTTGCTGGCCTAGAGGGAAAAGAGGTTATGATTATTGGTGCTGGAGGGACAGGAACGCTCGTGGGCAAAGCCTTAGCGGCGAGAAGGCACTCAGCAATATACGTCGCTAACAGGACTTTTGGTCGAGCTGAAAGACTCGCCAAGCTCTTAGGAGGTAAAGCCGTTCGCTATGATAAGATAGACACAATTCTTCCTAGGGTCGACGTGGTCTTCGTTGCAACATCTGCTCCGCATATGACCTTGAAGGAGGAACAGGTTTCTCGCGCCATGGAAAGAAGGAAGAGGAGTAAATTGCTCATCTTCGATCTGTCGCAGCCTAGGAATGTCGAACCTGAGGTCTCCTTGATCAAGGATGTAAGGTTACTCGACATAGATGTTCTCAAAGATATAGCGACAGAGAATTTGAAGGCAAGGCTCAGAGAGATTGAGAATGCTGAGTGCCTCGTTGAAGAAGAGCTTGAAAGTCTGGAGATGGTTATCAGGCGCAGGAGATTTGATCCCTTCATATCTGAGATCTGCGGTATGGCCGAGGATATTAGGCAACGCGAATTCAGAAAGGCCTGCAAATATCTTAGGGAGATCGATGGGGATCAACAGGCAGTCATTGAGAAGTTGACAAGGGTAATTGTTGACAAGATTCTGCACAATCCTGTGACAAACCTGAGAAGATCTGCTGAGAATGGAGATGTTGAGCTCTATAAGGCTGCATGGACACTCTTTAACTCGAAGAGTGAGGGAGGCGAAGATTGAGTATGTCATTTCCATATCGGCGTATGCGACGATTGAGAAGAACGAAGAAGATCAGAGATCTAGTAAGAGAGACTGAACTGACGGCAAATGATATGGTTTACCCAATGTTCATCAAAGAGGGAATATCGAGATCAGAACCCATAGACTCGATGCCTGGGCAGTACCGACTACCCATGGAAGCTGCAGTCAAGGAAGTGGGTAATCTAGTCGCATGGGACATTTCATCAGTCATGATTTTTGGCATTCCGAAGAAGAAGGATGCTACCGGATCGGCTGCTTACCAGAGTGATGGCGTGGTGCAAGAAGCCGTCAGGAAGATCAAGTCCGCGTACGGAGATCAAGTCGTTGTCATGACGGATGTGTGTCTTTGTCAGTATACAGACCATGGACACTGTGGGATCATAGAAGGCGGCGAAATACTTAATGATCAGACACTCAAGTTGCTTACCCAGACAGCCATAAGTCACGTCGAAGCTGGAGCCGATATCATTGCCCCCTCAGCCATGATGGACGGACAAGTTCAAGCCATCAGGAAAGGACTCGACGACTCAGGACACTTCAATGGTGCAATAATGGCATATTCCGCGAAGCACGCATCATGCTTCTACGGTCCTTTCCGTGACGCAGCAGACTCCAAACCTACATTTGGAGATCGAAGAAGTTACCAGCTGGACTATTCGAACCCTGATGAAGCTCTGCGTGAGGTGGAGCTGGACATCAAAGAGGGTGCGGATATTGTAATGGTCAAACCAGCGCTAGCCTACCTTGACCTGATACATAAGGTTAAGACGACTTTCAAGATGCCTACAGCCGCCTATAATGTGAGCGGAGAATATTCAATGATCAAGGCTGCTGGAGATATTGGTTGGATTGATGAGAAGGCCGCGGTCCTTGAGGTGCTCACTGCGATAAAGCGTGCAGGAGCAGACATCATCCTGACGTACTTCGCCAAGGAGGTAGCCGAATGGCTCCAAGCCTGAAATCAGCAGGACTCTTTGAGAGGGCATCATCCCTGATGCCTGGGGGCGTTAACAGCCCAGTAAGGATGTTCGACCCTTACCCATTCTTCACCAAGAAGGCTAGAGGCTCAAAGCTCTATGACGTCGACGGGAACAAGTATATTGACTACTGCATGGGCTACGGAGCCATACTCTTTGGACACAACCATCCGCCAATCTTGGAGGTGGTCAAAGGTCAACTCGACTCAGGAACAGTCTTTGGAACGCCGACAGAGGCAGAGGTCCGACTGGCTGAACTTCTCACCGACTACGTACCATGTGCGGAGATGGTGAGGCTATCGAATAGTGGTGCAGAGGCTACTATGCATGCAATAAGGCTTGCAAGGGGTTACACTGGCAGGCGGAAACTGGTCAAGTTTGACGGTTGCTACCACGGAGCACATGATAGTGTACTTGTCAAGGCAGGATCAGGAGCCGCATCATTCGGTGTCCCAACATCACTCGGGGTACCTGAAGAGACCGCTAAGAACACCTTGGTCTTACCCTACAATAACGTCCAAGCATTACATCAAGCCTTTGAGAAGGAGGGGCATGCTATTGCCGCAATTATTGTTGAACCCATAATTGGGAATATGGGAGTAATCCTTCCCTCCAAAGGCTACTTGCAGGAACTCAGGAAGGAAGCGGACAGAACCAGTGCCCTCCTGATCTTTGACGAGGTCATAACTGGATTCAGAATCGGGTTGGGGGGAGCCCAAGAATATTATGGAGTCAAGCCGGATCTTGCGACGTTTGGTAAGGTTATGGGCGGAGGATTTCCAATATCGGCTATTGTCGGCAAACGGAAAATTATGGAGGCTTTCTCACCCATGGGGGGAGTCTATGCGGCCGGTACCTTCAGCGGTAATCCAGTATCGGTGGCCGCAGCCATAGCAACCCTGACTGAACTAGAGAAGGAACGTTCAAGACTGTACAGGAATCTTCAAAAGATCACAGCAGGGCTGACCGCGAATATTATGGAACTATTTGCAGGCACCAAGATTGAGGTACACGTCAATAGTATAGCGTCAATGTTCACGATCTTCTTTACCCGTAAACCTGTGATAGATTCTGAGACAGCCCTGTCTTCTGACAGATCAACATTCAACAAGTTTCATCGAGCGTTGATGAAGAGAGGAGTATTCTTTCCACCCTCTCAATTTGAGACCTGTTTTGTCTCAGCCTCTCACAGTGAGGAGGATTTACAGAATACTGTAGAATCCGTGGACTCCGTCCTCAAGGAACTCTGAGGTTGAGAAGAACTGAGATTGATTGTTGGGACACGAGGGAGCAAGCTCTCCCTTATTCAAACGGCCTCGATTATTCAGGCTATCAAAAAACATGAGCCCTTGATTGAGGTGGAGACCAAAATAATTCAGACGACTGGTGATAAGCTGGAATCTGCACCCCTTCAGGAGATTGCTGGAAAGGGCGTCTTCGAGAAGGAGATAGACGAGGCGATAATCAGCGGTGAAGTGGACTTTTCTGTGCACAGCATGAAGGATATTCCCGCAGAGCAACCTAAAGGACTGACGATCGCAGCCGTTCCAGCACGTGCACCTGCGAATGACGTCTTCATCTCACGAATATCTTCAAGACTGGGAGAACTACCTCGAGGTGCATCTGTAGGAACAAGCAGCCCGAGAAGGAAGGCGGAACTGCTCAGGGCTAGGCCCGATTTGAGCATTTTGCCAATACGTGGAAACGTTGATACAAGAATACGTAAACTCGACGCAGGCAATTACGACGCAGTAGTCTTGGCAGAGGCAGGCGTTATACGCTTGGGGATGCAAAGCAGAATAGTCGAGCGACTTCCAGTTCAAGACTTTACGCCTGCTCCAGGTCAAGGCTTCCTAGCTGTTGTGGCGCGGCATGATAGAGAAGATCTTCTGAAGATCCTAAGGTATGCGAACGACCCTAACTCTTGGGTTGAAGCAACAACAGAACGAGCCTTCATGAACGAGGTTGGCGGCGGTTGCAAGATCCCGTTAGGGGCATTTGCAGAGGCTAAAGGTGGAACCATCAGACTCATGGGATCCGTAATCTCGCCTGAAGGCACCAAGCGCATAAATGTCAACGAGGAAGGCGACCTAGAGTCTCCTGAGAAAACAGGAAGGGTTGCAGCCCAACGACTACTAAGAATGGGCGCCATCGAGATAATTGAATCTTGGAAGAATTCCTGAATTATTGTTTTAACCTGAATGTTAGTCCTCCCTAAAAGCTGATGGTTGGTAATAGTTTGACCGCTCGTTTTCAAAGACACATTAGACCAAAGGCTGGCAAGGTATACTTGGTTGGTGCAGGTCCAGGCGACTTAGGGCTTCTCACACTTAGAGGACTTGAATTGCTCAAGAAGGCAGACGTCGTCATCTACGATCGGCTCGTATCAAAATCGATCTTGAAGACGATTCCAGCCAGAACTAGGAAGATCTTTGTCGGAAAATCCTCCGGCAAGCACCACTTTCCTCAAGAGAGCATAAACCGACTCATGATAGGTGAGGCTTCAAAGGGCAACTCTGTTGTCAGGTTGAAAGGCGGAGACCCATTCATCTTCGGCCGAGGTGGTGAGGAAGCCCAAGCTCTTTACAAAACATCTATTCCATTCGAGTTTGTTCCCGGTGTATCCTCAGCATCCGCGGTTCCAGCATATGCTGGCATACCATTGACACATAGAGACTACTCATCATCCGTTGCAATCGTGACTGGGCATGAAGGACATGGAAAAGAAGGGATGCCTGTTGATTGGGAGATGCTTGCGAAGTCTGTCGACACATTGGTCATCTTGATGGGAGTCTCATCGTTACCATCAATAATCGGCGATATAATTAGGGGTGGCCGAAGGAAAGATACTCCAGTGGCAATAATCGAGAATGGAATGACTCGAAGTCAACGTGTAACCGTAGGAACATTACGTGATATAGTAGCCAAAGCACGGAAGGACAAGGCGAAGCCTCCAGCAGTGGTCGTCATCGGCGAAGTTGTAAAACTCAGAAGGGAGCTGGCATGGCTCAAGTTACCAGCTTGAAGGGTAAGGTAGTGGCTGTCGTTAGGCCACAGGACCAAGCCAAGGACTTTGCTGACGCGATCGAGTCCTTAGGCGGAATGCCCTATCTTGTGCCTCTCATAGAGGTCAGACCTACCGGGAAGCCTGAAGCCCTGCTCAGACTGATCAGAGACACCGCCACAGGTAAGGTCGATGTGATAGTCTTCATGAGTCGGAATGGAGTCCTACAGACTCTCCAGGCTGCAAAGCGTATCGGCCTCTTGAACTTCCTGAAAGAGGCTCTCGGGAAGATAATGGTGGTGGCGATAGGGCCGAAGACAAGACACGAGCTTGAAGAGGTTGGGATAAGGAGGCTGACCATTCCAGATCAATACAGTTCCCGAGGTATAGTCAGGTTACTTGAGAAGAGAGATCTAAAAGGTAAGACAGTAGCAATCCCTAGGGCTCAAGGTGTCGACGGCACTCTGCGTGTAATGCTCCAGGATCTAGGAGCGAATGTAATAGAAGCCGCGGCCTACGAGGTTACAGAAGCGTCTGACAAATCCCTCATCAAGAGGTTCATGGAGGATCTTGTGGCTGGTAAGATCGACGTAGTCGCCTTCACAAGCCCCTCTACAGTGAAGAGCCTAATCGATAACGCTGAAAGATCATCATTTTCAGATGAAATCAAGGACAGATTACGAAGAACTGTCATAGCCTCTATCGGATCCACAACAAGAAGAGCCTTGGAAAAGCTCGGCTTCGAGGTACAGATAGTTCCGACGGAATACACTGTGGAGGCTCTAGCTAAAGAGATCGGATCCTACTTCCAGAAAAATAGTGAGCAGTCAAACCTCGAAGATCTTGATGAGCTGGATTGCAAGATACTCCAACTTCTCCAATACGATTTCCCGTTAGAGGTGAGACCTTGGAACTCGCTTGCAGAGACTCTGGGGATAGACTCCGAAGTCTTGAAACCGAGAGTAAAAAGATTACTCGATCTAAAGGTAATCAGGAAGATAGGTCCGTTCCCAGACCTGAAGAGAATAGGATTCAAAACCTCAACACTAATCGGAGTCAAAGCACCTCAAGAGAAGATAGAAAAGATTGCGGAGATAGTCAATAAACTCAGTAATGTCTCACATAATTATCTGAGAGAGCACAAGTACAATCTGTGGTTTACAATAACTGCCAAAGACATTCAAGAGATCACGGAGACAGTAGACCTCCTCAAGAAAAAGACAGGGCTTCGTGATGAAGATATTCTGAACCTCCCCGTCGTCAGGACATTCAAGACCGATGTGAGGTTTAAGTTGCAATGAAAAACTCGAGACACATTCCTGACCATCTTGATGTGGCAATAATGTCAAGCCTACAAGGTGGAATAGAACTTGAAGACGAGCCTTACAGCATTGTCTCAAGGAATCTAGGGCTAAGTCAGGAGGAGGTCGTCTCAAGGATCAAGACTCTTAAGAAGAATGGAATCATCCGACGGTTTGGTGCCACGATAAGACCATCGGGAGTTGGATTACAAGCCAATGGGATGGTGGTCTGTAAGGTTCTCAAGAGCAGAATTCCATATGTCGGAAGATATCTATCACAGATGAAGGGGGTAACTCACTGCTACGAGAGGAAGACCGTTCCAAGAATCTGGGACTATAATCTATTCTTCATGATCCATGGTCCTACACGAAGAACTGTCGAGGATCGAGTAGCAACTTTGATGGAGAAGCTACGCGTAGCGAGCTATGAAATACTCTTCAGTGTTGAAGAGCTGAAGAAAGCAAGCATAGAGTTCTAGAAACCGTGGTGTTTCATAATGATCAGATTCACTGAGTTGATTCATGGAGAAGGGACTGTAGCCAAGATTCTGAAACACCGAAAAGAAGACCCCTCAAGGATTCCCAGTAAGTATTTGGCTTTCTCTGAACAGAAGAGGCCGCTCATATTTTGGAACCTGACGAGCAGATGCAACCTCTCATGCTCACAGTGCTACATCAATGCGGGAAATCAGCAACTGAATAGTGAACTTTCATTTCATGACGCGCAGCGTCTCGTCGATGAAGCAGTCGCCTGTAGAACTCCCTTACTAATGCTCAGCGGTGGAGAACCCCTTGTCAGATCAGACTTCTGGGACATACTCAAATACTCCCGTTCCCGCGGCGTGAAGGTGGCAGTTAGCAGCAACGGCCTTCTGATAACACGCGATGTTGCGCAGAGGCTCAAAGAGGAACAGGTAGATTATGTTGGGGTATCGCTCGACGGAGCTCGCGCATCCACACATGATACGATAAGAGGCCAAAGTGGTAGCTTTGACAGTTCTGTCAGAGCTTTGAAGAATTGTATTGAGTCAGGAATTAAGTGTGGAATCAGGTTAACGGCGACAAGAGACAATTTCAAAGAGATTCCTGAACTATTGGCTCTCACTAGACGCCTAGATGTACCAAGATTCTGCCTATACTGGCTTGTTCCAAGCGGCAGAGGAAGAAACCTGTATCAAAAGAAAAGACTCGATAAAGATGAGATTGCATGGGTGCTCAACGAGCTATACGAGTCTACATGGTCACTTAGCCCAGAACAGATAGAGATACTCACTGTGGATGCACCGCAAGATGGCGTGTATATTCTCAATAGGTTGAAGAAAGAGGCACCTAACATATATGACAAGGCTCACGAAATCTTGGAGTTAGTTGGCGATACATGCAGTGCGGGTGATAGAGTACTCAACATAGACCCTCAAGGAAACATATACCCATGTCAATTCGCCCAACTCGCAAGTCTGAAAGTGGGAAACTTAAAAGAAATATCTCTTGGGAAGATCTGGAACGACCCCCAGAACCCTGTTCTCTCAGATTTGAGAAGAAAAGTTGACAAGCTCAAAGGTAAATGTGGAAGATGCATTAACAAGAAGACTTGCACTGGAGGCTGCAGAATAAGAGCCTATTTTGAGTCAAACGACCTATGGGCTGAAGATCCATGCTGCATATCTTACGAAGGTGAACCAACCTAACAGTTCAATAGTTCCGAGGAGTTCTGGCATGTGCAAAGTGAAGGGGGATCTCGATACTCTAACCAAGTAGCACCACACACAAAATCATAATCTAACGGTTCAAATCTGGATGCTCTCACCAGCTAAAGCGACGACGACGACGATTTCAGCCGTCTTGCGCACAGTGAGAATACTCATCCTGTATTTTCCAAAGTGGTTTTGGGAGTTTGAATGTGCTGGCTCCACGCCTGATTTCGCTGATCTTTCTCAGCTTGAATTTGCTGAGCCATCTAGCGGTTCCTCTGCTAGTCATCAAATCCTCATAGCATACGACATATGCCTCATTGTCCTGTATTCTCAACGTTTCTATTATCTGATTCGCCATTTTGCAATCATCTTCAGCCACACGTCCACTGATGAACGCTGATATTTCAGCCGACCCGGTAAAGCTCCCGACTCTATCACTACTGCAGCCAAAATCCAAGACGGCATCGTCCGTATAGACCCCGAGAGTATTACCCGTTTTTCCAGGATTGTAGAGATCTCTCCACGCAGCCAGGACTCCTCTTATCATTATTTCGTCTTCGGACATCTGTTCCTTTGGTGTTGGTGTTGGAGTTACAGTGGCCGATGGTGATTGGATAATACTGGGAGTTTGAGTTTCTGTTGTGGTGGAAGCTGTTGTGGTGGTAGTCGAACTCCTTTCTGGAAACATTCTTGTATAGAATTCTTTGTAGGCTTCCTGTATGCGAGAATACCAATAGTCCTTAGTTAGGTAGCATATTCCAGCAGTTGCTGCAACAATCCCCGCTCCTACATACTTCAGAAATCTACGTCTAGAATGCTTCTTCTCAGCCATTTACTTCAGCCTACAGGCAACCTTCTGATATACTCTAAACGATTTATCACTACTAATATTCTTACGCAGATGATGAAGAGTACTCTTACTCATGCCAAGTCCTTGAGCCTGTTTCTGTGTCAGCTCTAGAATTCGATTGCGAAATTCCAAACTATCGCTTCTTACCAGACTTGGAGCAGGTTCTATGAAGTCTACGAACTTGGATCTCCCAAGAAAGAATCTGCTTAACTCTTGAACCTTATTCAGGATAACAGTATCCCACTGCCATACCTTGCCTTTGTACCTAATTGCTGAGTTGAATCGTTCTTTGAGAAATCGTAGGAATCTTCTCTTAGCTTCTATCTCAAGGTGATAGCGGTAATCGTCGCCCATGAAATAGAAATCTTTCATATCCAGTAGACCCGACTCGAAGGCCTGTATTGTAGCTATTTCACCAATCCATCTGAAGGGTTCCTGCAAGTCGTAGACCAATGATTGTTTGGTCTGGTAATCAGCGAAATCAGGCAAAAAGCCGACTGAAGGCTCTAAGCCTACGATGTTTATTGCTCTACGGCATTCGCCCTCCAATACTCCATAAGCATAGTTCAGCGCCAGATTAACAGGGTCTGAAGCATTGTACTGATGTTTCTTGGTGATTCTGCCTTGAAAATCAAAGGTCTCAGGAATAACTGACTGGATAGTTTGCCAATATCTTAGAGCTACTCTGCCTTCGACAATTCTCAGGTCTTTGATTGTACTTGCCTTTGAGAGAGTCAAGGATTCTTTTTTGACTTTCCTCGCTTGCTTTTCTATGTCGTATCTATCTGCAAGCCACTTCAAGACATCATGGGTTCTCTGAATCTTAGCCTTCACCAGTTCATATGCAATCTTGAATGTCTTCTCAGCATCTCTTGAGGCGTCTAATTGTGCAGCTCTCAAGTCAGCCTTAACAGGCATAGGAGGAAGAATAGACGAAATCAAGCTACCATCGAAGTTGAGGATGAAGACTGGAATCTTGTTCTTGGATAGCCAGTGGAAGGCTTGAAGAGAGATGTAGCCGCTGTGACCGTCAATGATGATGGAGTCATAAGGAATCTTTCTTGGCCTAAAGCGATAGGCTGAGCCTTCCTTGAAGTCCTGTCTGCCATCAGATATCACAAGCTCTGACTTAGGACGCATATTATCGACCTTGACCTTGACGCCGTAACCAGAAAGATGAAGAGGATTCATTCTTGACTTCCTCCCTCATGCCCAAAGATCTCTTTTTCCATGCGATCAAGTCGTTCTCGCTGATTCCGAATGAATTGCTGTAGCTGCTGCTGGTAGGTCGGCAAATATTTGACGAGAACTTTTGAACTTGCAGTCCATTCTTTAGCATGGCTTCTGCCTACAAATTGCATAGCTAGACTGATTATCTGTGAGGGATTGGATTCGCTGTAGCCTTGGTCTTCTAGGTAACTTGAGAAGTCTTCTGCGTCAGGGAGTACATCTGCGATCATCTGACAGAATCTCGATAAATGAACTACAACTTGGCTATTCTTCAGCGCCTCTTGTAATTCGTTCTTGGGTAGAAAGAATTCGAATTTGTCTTCTGGAAGCCAAATTTTCATTGCTGCCCCAAAATTCTTCTTGGCAATGCTCTTCGGGATTCTGAACCATCTTAAATAACCGTAGAGGGTCGGCCCATAGAGTATCTTGATATTTCCACTTTTGTGCGGTTCTGTCCTGTATTGAATAATCTCTTTCTCTCTTAGCAGGGTTTTGAAATATCTCTTAGCCGTCGCATTTGGAAGGTCTAAGTATCTCTCGATACCATACACAGTGATTGGACCATTTAGCAGAATTCCTGTTCTTACACGGTTGAGTTTCTCTGCAAGCGCCTCATACTTGTCCATACCCACGCATCTTCGGATAATTGCATGTGTACGCCTCTATATAACAATTCATGTAAGATCTTCTGTAAGGCGATTCGAATGAAGAAAAGTTTCGATTACAAGACTTCCATTCTTAAGCAACTCGCTGAAACTCAGCAACCATTGGATGTAGAGAAGATTAGGGTGGCGTGTAGGATTGGCAACTGGAACACCGCCCTGAAACATTGCCTAGAACTCCTATACGAAGGTAGAATTCAGGCAGTCAAGTCTTCAAAAAGCTGGATTTTCTGGATAAATTCTCCCAACAAGGTCCGCTCAGTCAAGGGATCGGGCTACCAAGAAAAGAGGATGTCCAATGTCGGCTAGAATCTACAAAATGACGGTTTCTACAATGTGGTATGAAGAGCATCAGAAGATACCACAGGAACAGGAAATGTACATTACGGCAACGAGAAAAGGTGACATCAGAAGAGTAAGGAGAAGTCTTGCGAGAAGAGGGCTTCAATATTTTCAACGACATTTGTATCGGAAGCATAGACGTTGGATTCCGAAAAAATACATTAGGATTTCATTCGAGCGTGAGAGACCAGCAACCAAGACGCAACGGCATCTGACTATTGAAGCGTTAAGGATGGAGCGCAAAGGTCGGAGGTGGAAGGCCCACCGACTACCATCAAGAGTGATTAGTTATGTCAAGAAAAGGTACAGACGCAGGACTCGTCGATGAATTAAAGGTCGATAAGGACTGTGTCGTAGACCATGAATGGATAAGCGACTATGTCCGGTCAGTGGTCAATATTTGCAGGAATCATGGGGTCAAAGTTGTCCAAATAAGAATGTGTCCAAGTCGATGCAAAGGCAACCACTTCTACATCAAAATAATCCCTGCGATGAAATCGGAGCTTGCGAATCGATTACAGTTCCTTTTAGGTGATGATTGTCGAAGAGTAGATTTCAATCGCGCGCGAATACGAGTTGGATTCAAGGAATGGAACAAGCTCTTCGAATCTCCTAACAAGAGATTGCGGACTATCTATCGAGGCAGTGCATCTTCTCAGTCAACCATCCAGAACACAAGATCACTCGCAAGGAGACTTCAGCATGAGCATAAGGACAGTGAACATAGAGGAAGATCGCGAGCTGGAACGAGAGTACGAGTATGAAGCTCGGCGAGACAGAAAATGGTTGAGGAATATTGCCAAGAATTATAGAATTAGATGCACTGGAAAAGACAGTAAGAGCTACTCTCTACAGTGCATATTTGAAAGATGAGAAGCCTCTCTCGCTTCTTATTGTCGCTAAACCTGAAAGCGGAAAGACAGCCGTCCTGAAGAAGTACAAGGAGAACAAGGGAATCGTCTACTACACCGATTGTACAGCTTTCGGTCTAACACGTGATGTCCTGCCGAAGGTAGTGTCAGGAGAGGTCAAACACATCATAATAGCAGACTTGATCACTCCACTCAGCAAAAGCGCGAAGACAAGACAGTCTTTGATAGCTTTTCTGAATAACCTCATTGAGGAAGGAGTCGCAAAAATCACAACGTACGCTAATGTCTGGGACAAAGAAGTGAACTGCGGACTATTGACCGCGATTACTGAAGATGCTCTGGAGGATGGCAGACACGATTGGGCTAAGATGGGTTTCCTAAGCAGAATGTTCCTCTTCAGCTATAGCTATCCCATATCTGCGGTTTGCAGGATATACGATTCTCTTCTGGAAGACAAGAGCGCTGTTGGAGACAAGATTGACTTAGAATTTCCAACTCAACCAGTTGATGTCATTCTTCCGAAAGACATCGCGAAGGATCTGGTTCCTATCAGCATCAAGATCGGTGACTCTATGAAATTTTACGGCTTCAGGTTCTTCTTGAATGCTAAGACGTTTCTCAAGGCCTTGGCGCTAATGAAGGAAAAGACTGATGTCACGCGGGAAGAGTTTGATGAATTCCTTGACTTATCCAAGTACTTGAACTCCAGATTCAATCCGATAGAATCCACTAGAGTCCAAGATGCTCCATAATTGTAGGAGAAATGGAGACATAGAGGTGTCCACTTCTGGCCTGATTATGACATGTTATCTCTGAAACTAAATCATAGCATAATCATAGAATACCATAGGAGGGATATATCAAAAAGCTAATTGAATCAGAGAAATAGCTAGTAGAATGAGGTTGTTTCTGATGGAATCAAGCAAAATCAGGACATTTCTCCCGTATTGGAAATTGTATCCGAGATCTGCGGCAGTATTATGGAGACAAAATCACCTTTTTTGTAGTCTAAGCAGGAATAGTGAAGTGTAACGGGGTTAAAACAGGACAATAGAAGAGAATCGAGGTTATTGGCATAGGTATTGCACACGTCATGGGTGACGACTAGCACATATGTTATATCGCATATATGTTATACGACATATGTGTTGGAAAACATGCCTTCGTAAGCTTGGCGAAACAATTGTTGACAGGGAAACTTATATGTAATTCAACATATATGTTAGATGACATATATGTTCGATAACATAGTTGACCGAGAGGAAATACTGACAAAACTTCTTGAAGGGCTGACGAAACTGGGCGCGAAAATGCATTATGCCCTAATAGGCCCAAGAAGAATTGGCAAAACCGCTATCCTAAAGGAACTGGAGAAACGCTTAGCTGACCAGAATGTCATTGTCACGAGACTAGATTTCTCAAAATATGGCTATGATCCTAGTGAATTTAACCAAGCCATCATCGACTCGCTCACCGAATCCTATAAAAAAACACTTGACGTAAAATCACAAATCATTAGTCAGGTAGGTGATGCAATCAAAGAAATCAAGAAATTGAGAAGGTTGCGTGTGGAGTTCGATCTCACTCTAGATGATGTCGGAAAACCTGTTTGGACAATTAGACCTGCTTTTGCGAACGAAAAACCAAGATTTACTGAATCTTTTGGAAAAGCCTTTTCTTACGCTTCCCATTTGGCCACTGTCTCAGGGACAAGAGTCGTCATAATCTTGGATGAAGCTCAGAAAATCATTGAATGGACTAGATTTGACGGTATGAAAAATGTGATGGATCAGTTCAGATCAATCATAGATGAGTTGGCAGGAGTCTCCATCATCTTAAGTGGTTCCAGAGTCCATATGTTAAAGAGTATATTTGGTGAAGGTGGTTCACCATTATTTGGCAGATTCAACTTGATTGAGGTTGGGCCTCTTGAGGAAAAAGACGCTAGGGAGCTCTACTTGAATGCAGCTCTAGAAGTAGATCGTAATGAAGCTGAAGAAGTCTACAGACTTGTAGGAGGGCACCCTTTCTACCTTCTTGTAATGGCAGAAGCGAGAAGACCGGGAGAGGCTGTTGCAGAAAGATATGAGCGACTGTTGACTAATGTTACTGGAGGCCTCTATTTGTATGTTAACTATATTTTAAGCGATGATCTAGGTTCTAAAGTCACAGAAACGAACTATGCGAGAATACTAAGAGCTCTCTCAAAAGAAGAAATGAGCGTTTCAAAAATTGCTAAAGAAACGGGCCTAAGGCCGGAGTGGCTGATTCGATACTTGACTAAACTCATCGAGTTCGATTTGATATTCAAAATGGAAGGAAACTACAAGCTCAAAGACCAAATTGTAAGGGATTTCTTCAGACTAAACTACCCAGAGGAAACTATTCCTAGTTAGCGTGCGCCTTAGTAGCTTGCGGGGGTTGGTTCTTGTGATTGTCTTTCTTGGTGCAGGAGCCTCAAGGAGTTTCGACATTCCTACTTTACAGGAAATGACCGATGAGATCAAGCAGATACCCTCTATCAACAAATACGATATCGAGTCAATTCAAAAGAAGATTAGAGAATTCGGTTTTACACCCGATCTGGAATCGGTCTTGACCGTTCTAACCAGCTATATGAGCCCCAAAGAGGCCGTTCGAGATTCTGGGCCCTTCCCATGGTACTTATCCCAATATAGTGCCATTGATCAACTGCCTAAACGTCCAGATCTTGAGAATACGATTCAAGCCATCAAGAACTACATCTACGAGACCTCTCGATTGAAAGAGGAACAGATCGACAAGATGACTAAAACCTACGATTCACTTTTTGAGGCGCTGAACATTCTCAGAGTTAAGGCTTCGAGATCTCCTGAACGGATTACCAACATAATATCAGCCAGACTTTCGGGCACGGCAACCACTTACCTTCCGGTCGACATAATCACCACTAACTATGACCTCTGCATAGAACTATACTGTAACAAGAAAATGATACCAATGACAAACGGATTCGACGCGGATCCAACCAAGACCAAAATGATTTTCAACATCAAGAATCTCCATCAACACGAAGGATTCGCCGGAGACGAACGCATTCGCCTTCACAAGCTTCACGGTTCAATAGACCAGTGGATAACTGACAAAGGGGAAATTATCTTGCTGCCAGCGAGGCAAGAGAAAACACTCTACGGAGATAACATTCGCGGAGAATTGTTGATCTATCCAATTCAAACGAAATATATCTATCAAGATCCTTTCTTTGAACTATTTCATTTGTTTCAAGAGAAATTGAAGAGAACCCCGGTGTGCATCGTCATTGGTTATTCCTTTAGAGACGAAGCGGTAAACAACGTGTTTTATAATGCGGTCAAGGAAAATCTCGCGCTGAAGATATTTCTGGTTGATCCGGTTGCGACTTCAATCAAGGCGAAACTTGGGAGTGACCTGCAAAGGAACATGTACCAGATAGACAGATGTTTCAATGATGCTCAATTGCCAACTATTCTGAAGGAACCTCTTGAAAACTGGATCCCCGGAGACCCAACGGACTACCATTAGGAAGGAGCTATTGGCGTCCCTACTCGCGGGCGTGTTCGTGTAAAACAACCTCCAAAGTGTTACAGATGTGGAGACTTCAACTTGATCAGCGAGAGTATGTGATTAGTTCACCTTGTGATTAGCATAAGCTTGAGGAAGAATAACTTTGACCAATCAAGGCACACCACTTTCAAAGAATGATCACTCAACAATTGATCAGCACAAGCTAAGCAAGGGTACCCTAATTCCGTCGCTTGCAACTATTCCGAATTTGCAGCCAATGTCATGGATCGATGACTTTCTACCTGAGTTCATTTGGACGTCACTTTTGCTCTCACATCTTCCTCGCCCAGATGCTTTGACAGTATTGCGAAAAATAGTGAAATATGTAGCTGAGTTTCAGGGGAATGATCGCCCTGACGACATAACACACACTGGTCTTTCGAATCTAAGACCACCTGTTCTCGATGAAATTCTAGATATTCTTGTCGAAGTCGACGAACATAGACGCATACTCAGGCCTCTTCTTCTGTTGGACATTCCCTCTAGAAGAGAATGGGCAAGTAAGATCAAGGATTCTCCTTCGAGCACAGATTGGGAGGCGCTAATGCTTGCTGTGGCAAGTATACTCAATCATCAATCGCAAGAATCGACGGACTGCCGATGGGTGAGAGTGCTGTGCATGATGGTCTCTAGGAAAATAAAATTTTCTTCTGAACACAGAGAGATAGCAGAAGAAATCCTATTTTACCCTGACCGTGGAGACCAGCGAAAAGTCAAACCGACGATTCGCTCAATGGAAATAACCTTCAGGCAAGTTGATAAAACGATCAGAAGATGGCCTGCCACGTTCTGGCAGCAATGTCTGCGTGACACTCCTTGCTATTCTATCCCAGAAGTCCAAGCGAGTGAGCACAGCCTTGAGGGTACCGATAGTCGTGTGAAGGAACTTTACGATCTCCTTTTGGAACACTGCAACAAATCTAGAACGACAACGGCATTAGATCCACGCCACGACACCACTTTCGGTATCGCGCTTTATTGTCTCAGCTTAGTCGTGGAACTGTGCAGAAATCACCTGAGCCACTCCATTTCTGGGCGCATTATTCTTAGAACTATTGTGGAGTGTTACATCACTTTGAAGTATCTAGCAGTGAAAGACACGGATGACCTCTGGAAATCATATAGGATCTTTGGCGCTGGCCAAGTGAAGTTATCCTACCTAAAACTGAACCACCTGAACGAGAAATCGAGCTATGTAAATACGGATACGCTTCGAGCACTCGCCAACGAAGACATCTGGCAAGAATTCTTGCCCATTGAACTGGGTCACTGGGCGAACGCAGACCTCAGAAAGATCAGTATAGAGGCCGGTGCCAAAGATGTGTACGACTGCTTCTATTCTTGGATGTCAACTTTTTCTCATGGACATTGGGGCGGATTGCGTGATGCGGAATTTGCGCTCTGCGGTAATCCACTTCATAGACTTCACAGGATTCCAAGAGGCTCTCCACGCAGCCTGCCCGATGTTATTCCGGATGTTTGTCGCATAGTCGACAGAATACTCGAAATCGTTTCACAGTGCTACCCGGTATTCCCTCACAGAATTAATGTTTCGTCGTCGTCGCTCACCAGCTAAAGCACACACACAATACTGGAATACACTGGATAAGATGGTTGAAGACTACATTGAACATCCTGAACGCAAATTCAAGAAGGGCAACAAAACTGGAAAAATGAGAAGCGCGCGCGGTATACAGACTCCGCCACAATCATACTAATGATGTATTGGGCGCTGCCGACTAGTAGGAGAGACCCTGCCACAGTCCGATTATTCATCGTCTAAACACAGTTATGTTCGTTTTGGTGGCATCTTAAAAAAAGTTACGTCGAGGTTGTCGACCCGCGCGCGGCATTTGATGCTTTGCCGCCAGAACGCACGCGTCTTCTTGGGATGCTCTGGTATTCTCTAGACAATTTCCTTAACTGTCTTATGAGGCTGTCAACTCTCTTTTTTCTGAGTTTGTCTTTTCCAACTGTTTGTTGGACAATCTCTTGGAGGTTGTATTTGAGGAATTTACTTATCGAGAGGGTGGGATTTTGTTCGACAAGTGCGTGGAGAGCGCTGTCAACTATGATGAATTTGGCATCTTTTTTGAAAAGGGGATGCACGACTGAGTCGATAATCTTGTTTAGCTGGCCTTTCGAGTACGTTCTGTTTTGTGTTTCGTCAGCCAAGAGCAACACTATTACCTTGACGTTCCTGGCTTCTTTCTCTGATTAAGCCGCCTTATGTCCCATTCTGTTTTGACATGTCCTGCCATGTTCCACATGTTTCACGTGTCCCAAGTACTTTTTTAGATGATTCAAAAAATCTTTTCAATACATAAGACTCCGATTTTCCATCAGATTCTAGTGTCCCATTGTCCTCATTGTCCCGGTTGTCCCAGTGGGGGTCATAGTGCTCCACTACGTGTATGTGCAACCTTGATTCGTGCTGATAATCTGGAATCAGTGTGTCCTTTTGAATTCTGTGGGGAACCACTTCCAAGAAAGAATAGCTGCGCACGTTCCGTCAAAAGTCGAACATGCCCCGATAATCTTTGTCTCCCTCCCTCAGCCTACAGACGGATGCGGTTGTCAGTGTATGCACGAACGGGTTGTCCCTGTTTATTTTTTGGGAATTCATCTTTCCTTAATTTAAGAAGTGCTTATTTTCATGATTGTTGATTATTTCAATGATTTCTTATTTATTTCAACATATTACTCTTTATTATTCATTTTTACTTCAAAAAGCCTTATAAATGAACTGGAAATAGCTAAATAGTCTTGAATTAACGGTGATCACATGACTCTCCTTGAACGAAGTACGGGACTCAATGACGCAAATTTCCAACCAGGTGAGAACAAGTTGAGAAAGGCCTACTTAGAATGGAAGGCAGGGCTCGCTTCGTTGAGATCTCTTGCAGAAAAGCTTGACACGCCAAAGTCAACGATATTCCGCCAATTTCAAAAGCTCAAGAAAGCTGAGGAAGAAGAATCCAAAGCAGAGGCCTCGCAGACTCCCACAGACGAAGAGCTTGAAAAGTTGAAGATTGAAGTCAAAACAGCAACAAATCTAGAGGAGCTTGCAAAGGCGAAATACCTAACCGAGCTGGAAAGGGATCATCATCGACGTGAAGCCTGGAAATTCCAGCGAATACTCGAAGAATATGAGGCGTCGCATGACCGAGCAAAAATGCTAGGGCTCGTGGAGAAGGTTCTATCCGAAGCCCCTGAAAAACTGGGCGAAATAAGGCAACACCTGCAACGACTTGGATTGACTTTTGAGGAATTCATGCACAAAGAATTGACCGCTGACGACTACAAAGACCGCAGGGAATACAATGTGGAGCATTATCCGAATTACGCCTTCCCAACTTTGGGGGAGGACATTATTCAGAAAGTTGACGGCTGGTTGGCCTACGAGAATATACAATCGGGAAAACCACAAGCCAAACGGTGGATGGAAGACCACCCACCCCAATATGAATGCCCAGACTGCGGAAGCAAGCTGATCTATACCAAATCTGGGGTTTTCTCCTGCCAGGATGGTTTGACCTGCGGTTGGGAGGGCTTCTTCAACTGCCCTAACTGTGGGAAGCGTATGAAGTACGATCGATACCGGAAAAATCTGTACTGCCCCCGATTTGTGTGCGGGTTAGTATGGCGGCAGAAAGTATGCGTGCGTAGCTAGGTTGACGTGTGCTGACAATGCTTATTTGAAATGTGGCACCAATAGCCATATGGAAAAGACATCTCTAACCCTAGCGCGCGCTAGATGGCTGACAGCAGGTCATTACTCGCTCTAAACAGGTAAGGATTAATGCCGACATCGATGGTGTTGAGATTCCGAGATCTTGCTACCCAACTAGGGTTCACAATAAAGCTGCACCGAGATTTAATCACTCAACACGGTTACGTTTGGTGGGGATGGTGGGCACTTCCCAAAGAAAAGATTCCGCGCGCCGTGTTTGCAGATTTCACGACAACCGCTCGCACGACTGAGCCATTAGTCGTCTACTTGCTGGATAGCGGGAAACATCTGACGTACAGAGCAAAAGTGAAAGACATCAAAGTATCCGACACAGAGGATCCGATTGGCACGCGCGCGCGTCAACGCTAAGGACCATCTTTGAACTGGACCCTTATTATGATCTCATCGTTGTGCCTGGTAATCACGATATTCTATGGGCTGAGCAGGAAGATGACAAGTACGATCCAGAGAAGCCTGTTCAATTCTCAAGCGAAGTCGCGCAGAAGAACTATGTTGATTTCTTCTTGGCAGCGTTCGGATTGCCTCCGAACCAGCATCTCACATTGGGGCGCCGATACTTACTTAGCAATTACGTTACAGTTGATGTGCTGGGGCTAAACTCAACCCGGCTAGAAGACCGGCAATTCGCAGGCTACGGGTTTGTGGGTCTAGAGCAACTTGAACAGGCCGCCAGCTCGCTCAACTGGAAGGTAGACGGACAACGTGTAATGTATAGAATCATGACAATGCATCATCATCTTATCCCAGCCACACCAGTAGAAGAAATAACGACACTGAGCCGGAATTATGATCTGACTTTGGACGCGGGACAGCTGATGTACAAGGCACTGCAATTGAATGTCGACATAGTCTCGCATGGTCATCGTCATCAACCGTTCGTATCTTGTATCTCTCGACCTCCGAAGAACAACGAATATCAATCATCTCAATCTCTTGCAGTTCATGGAACTGGGAGCAGTGGTGTCGTTAGAGAGGATCTCGGAATAATAGGGAAAAATTGCTATTCGGTGTATGAATTCGACTCAAAGGGCCTGACTATCAAAGTACGAGCGACATCTGATGAATTTGAGGGGTTCGCACCTTACTGGACGATCAAACTCGAACGCACGGAAAAAGGATTACAACCGGTCGGCGAATGATGAGGAGCTTCACAAATAGACACGACACCGGCCATACATCCATTAAGTTCCGCCTTGTTACTTTTGACTTGGATGGAACTCTAGTAAACGAGAAAAGTAGTTGATTGAGGATTCATGGCCACTTTGGAACCGTAGAGAAGGCTGCTCCGAACCTAGCTTCATATATACAGGCACGGATCGACTACGAAGAGTTCATGCGTCGTGATATCTCTCTCTGGCCCAGAAGGCTCCATATCTCACAAATCAAGGCGATATTGTCGAGTTTCACCCTGACGCCTCATGCCAAGGAAGTTGTCCAACAAATAAAACAGAGGGGATACAAAGTCGTCATCATCTCCGCGGGGCTGGATCTTCTTACTGATCAGGTTGCCTCGCTGCTTGGAGTCGATGTTGCTGTGGCTAACGGACTTCAAACCGACAGAGATGGATTTCTGACCGGAAACGGGATCTTTAGGGTTGACCTCAACCGCAAGGACGAAGCGCTCGATCATGTACTCGATGATATGCACATAAGCAAGAGCGATTGTGTGTGCGTAGGGGACAGCAGGTACGATGTCAGATTCTTGAAGAACGCCGGATTGGCTGTGGCCGTCAATAGTGATGAAGAACTGGCGAAGGTGGCGACGGTACGAATTCATGATCTACCTGAGCTACTCACATTTCTGTGAGGAATAAGGTAAGAACCGTTTGTGTTCTATCAATGGTAACGTAATTGGATAATCGGCTATTGTGTGTGCTCACCAGCTAAGGCCACCATCCGCTGGCCGGATTGGAATAGAGATGCATCATCACATAACGATTGCGGCATTACAGCCAGTTGAAAAGTCAAATTGTCACACGGGTGTAACTAGAACTCAGTCTTGCCCGGCCTCATGATTGATATGTGCGAGAACGAATTCTCTTTGGTTGCACCGTGCCAATGCTTCTCGCCTCCTGGGATGAAGAAAACCATCCCGGGCTCTGCGATTATCTCTTCCTTTTCATTAGCGACTACGCCTTTGCCTGACAGTATATAGAGCGCTTGATCGTACATATGTACGTGAGGTTTGTTTTTTACACCAGGTGGGAAGGCGACTATGGATACATTTAGATCCCTAGCACCTGTTGACTCACCGACGAGTGTTTTCAACTCCGCGGTGCCTAGAAATAAGCCTCCGGTATGTCTCTCTGCTGCAACTTCGTCTATTCTAATCACTTTCATACAGCTGCCTCCACCAGAAAAGAAGACCACGAACCATATAAAACTGAGATTGGCTGATGCCCGCGCGTAACTCATTGCTTGATATGTTGTTTCGAGTTGGGCAAGCGGTAGCGCGCGCCTTCTCGGCGAGAGCCGAATGGATTAGCAATGCAACGTCAAGATTATTCGCTTTGCATCACTAGTGCAGCGATCTTCCAGACACCTGCTTCTCTAACCAACAAGAATTTCTCAAGAAGAACATGAATAGGCGGGTTTATAGTGGTACTAGACCAGCCAGGAACCCATGCTACGGACTTAGTATGATAGACTATTGTGGCTGTGCCATCACTAACTGTGACCTCAGAAAGATCGGCTTTGATGTCATACTGGAATACACCTCGCACTCGGTCTTCATAGAACTGTCGTATCATTTCTGTACCACTGTATATTTTTCCATCTGGAGCAGTGATAACCGAATCGTTAGTGAATAGTTGAACAATGTGATCTATTTGATCTGGCATAGTCACATTGCGTAGAGTCTCATAGTAGACCAGTACTGACTGATCGGCTTCTCTTTCTTCCTGAGTCATTGGCTTAGGTTTTACCGAGAAGGGATTTAGTAGTAAAGTCGCAAGAAAGATCGAAAACAGAATAATGGCTACTCCTAGGATTACCCTCTTTTTCATTAGGGGCATTCTACTTCCTCTTGCATCACTTTTCCATCATACGGGTAATCACAATTATCCATGCAGGCTTCCAAAACGCGACGACCGTACCGGGTACACGAAATGGGCTTAGAGACACGAGTAAAAGAGCTCCTGAAATACTATCTGAATCATTCGAAATGGGAATTGGACAGGTGGAGGGCAGAAGGCGGCGCCTCGTGAGTAGTACTGGCAGAAGACTGTTAAGCTTATGTGCTCTTCACTTGTGTCAACTGCTGAGCCGACACTTTTACAACTTCGATATCAAAACTCAAGGTTCGCCCTGCGTAGGGATGATTGAGGTCTACAATTATTGAGTTCTTCTTCACGGTGCGAACGACGGCTAAGATCTTGCCACCCTCTTTGGAATTTAGCTCGACTAACATTCCTTTTGAAAAATGTACCCCTTTCTTAAATATGGATTTAGGAATTTCATCTAGGAGATCCTCTCTTCTCTTTCCAAATCCTTTGTTTGGAGGGATCTTTATCTTTCGCCTGTCGCCTTTCTTCAATCCAATCAAAGCTTCCTCCAAACCCGGCAGCAATGCACCTGAACCAATCCTGTAACTTTGCGGTTTGTTGCCACTCGTAGTTTCCGCTACTTTGCCATTCTCGAGTTTGGCAGTAAAATGAATCGTCACTTCATCGCCGATCTTGATTGACATGCAAAGTCAGCTCGTCATGGAATTAGGATCTATCGCTAATAAGCATTGAGTGTGTGTCAGCGCCCGCCAGCTGGTGAGCGTACGTTGTGAATTGGTTTCGGTGAATCAGCGAGGCGCGTTCAGATTCTACGCGCGTGCATCTTTCTGCGTTTTGTAGAACATAAGGGCCATTTGAACTGGTTTCATAACCTTCGAGTCTTTCATTCTCTCGCACTCCGCAGATAATAAAGCGTCCAATTGGAATGTGAAGTTAGAATGTGGCTACTGGGTTTTACAGCATTGAAAACAGAACATGTTACTTCTAACGTCTGGATTCATACAAGGTAGTGTTTGGCAGTGGAATTCAATCATCCCAAATGCGCACTAATCCTGGGTTAATTTTTTCGCTCCACATCCTAGAGAGAAGGTCGCCTTAGGGGGGACATGCATTACAATTGATGCAAAACTTAGTTCCCTCTTCCTTAGCTGAATTTTTGAGTGCACACATATGCATCAGTCATAGTGGGCTGCAATCAATATGGCTGAAAGCAGAGCGAAAGACGCCATTGTTAGAAAAGTGAAAAAATTACTGTTAGTCACATCCAGAACATATCCTAGTGTCAAGGGACCAAGGATTATGCCGAAGTTTAGGAAAGTGTTCATAACTCCAAGGCCCAGCGCTCCGTTTCCCGGTCCGAGAATCTTACCAGACGTGACAAATAGTGGCGGTGGAACGAAAGCAACTAGGAGTCCCAACGTGAATGTTATTGGCAACAAATAGGTCGACGGCACATAGGGGAACAAAAGAAAGATCATGAATATGACAATGCAAGAGACGACGACTAAGGATCTTCTTTGACCCAGTATATCTGAGACATGACCTGTTAAAGGCTGCACGAGAGCACCCAGCATGATCATGCTCGCCAACAGACCTGAGAACTCCATAGGCAGATCGTAATACCTGACAAAGATCGTCTTACCCCATGTTGTAAAGCCTAAGACTGCCATATTGAATAGTGCCCAGCCCAACCCCAAAATCCAGATGTTGACATTTCTAAAGGGGGCAAGAGTAACTTTGCCAGGACGAGCGCTATCTTTCTCCTTTGTCAATAAAAGACATGCTAGCAAAGCAAAGAGGTTCACCGCGACTACGATTAGGATAGAAGCTCTCCAACCGTGACTGTCGGCAAAGACACCTAGGCTGTTAAACGCTGCCACAGTACCTGCCGGCATGCAGAAACCAAACACGCCCATAGCTAACCCTAGCTTCTCTTTCTCAAACCATTGAAAGAGCAGGGTCGAAGCAGAGACCACCGCCAAGGCCCCACCGACACCCAAGAGTAACTGACAGAACTGCAAAATGACAAAGAGGTTCGAGAATAAGATTAGCACAGAACTTGCCACACAAATCAGTAACCCAACAGTAAGGATTGATCTTACACCGTACTTCTCAGTCAGAAGGCCACCTAGAACCGATAAGAAGAGGCCTGGAACGGCAACAAGCCATAGGAGGCTGCTCATCGTGGTGAAGCTCACTTTGAACTCAGTCATCACCATGGGAAACAGCGGAGGCATAGCCTGCATTGAGAAGATGAAGGCGAACCTAGAGAGGAAGCTGACCAAGAGAGTTCTTGATCTACCCGCATAGACTACAACCAAGTACTCCGCCTCACACATCTAAACCAAGTAGGATTATCCAACCGAACCTTGTCTTCGCGTATACCGAATGCAATTTGCCAAGTTGAATCTGGGGATATGATTAATTGTTTTTGGTCTAAGCATCGAGGAATCTGCAATACGGTATATCTTATGTGCTAGAAACGTTAACTGAGAAGCGAGAGAAGTTGCACTCAACCGCGCGCTTCTACGGCGATGGAGATAATACTAATTGAGAGAGTATGACGCAGGAACTTTTGACAAGTACGTAGCTTACGGTCAGCGGCAACGGAAACTCATGCTAGTCTCAAAAGGTATCCTTGATGGTTTCAAGGTTTCATGCGAATCCGATAAGAAGGCAGCTAACTTAGCTCGCGCATTCAGGTTGAGAAGTCGCAGAATCGAGAAGGATGAAAGGGCAAGGTATAGCCTCAGAATAAAGGTAGATGGAAAGACAGTCTACGTGACTAGGAAGGGTCCGTTGCATCGCCAACCTGATCTCATCCAATCTACTGTATTGTACGACCGGAAGGACACGCACAAGTAACTTCTTTATGCTCGATGAGCGTTAGCAAGCCAATCGTTTGTGCGCTCGCACACCAAAGGGTGCAGGGCACCAGAACAATTCCATCTTCTACAGAAAGAATCACATGACCACCTCGTTCCTTCATAAGCGGACCACTTCCCATGGCTGATCTTTGCTACAATCTTCGTAGTCGCAATCATGAAACTCGTAAAAGCCTATCCAAAGTAAAACAGACCCTAATGTGGCCCGTGCTAACATTCCTCTTTATTATACCTGCAGACTAGTCTAGGGTTTGTTAAAGCGACTTTCCAATGACGCAGAAGTATTCGTCCTTCAATCCATATTTGCTAAAGGTAGGACAGGCATTGCATACGCAACCAAACTTCTTGGCTTCTTCCTCGGCTTCTCCTTTTGCACAGAAAACCCTGCCTGACAAGGGGCTAGCCTTGAAAGTGGGGCAATAACCGCATATACAAAATTCTATGTCAGGCGTAGTGCTGGATCCCAACGCTCGTTACACACAACAATTAGGAAGAACTGCAATTTAGCTCTGGGTAAGTCACAAACCTTACTAACTAACACACAGGGGGCTATGAATACCAAGTCAGAATGTAGATCTTCAGTGTAACTGATCGAATTATATAGGATGATTTATGTTACACATATCTATGTCGTGGTAAGAATGATTCTTGGAATCGTTGGGAGCCCCAGAAGAGGCAGGCTGACTGACCAACTCGTCACCAGATGCTTGGAGGGTGCGAAAGTGACTGGTGTGGAAACTGAGAAAGTCTACTTAATAGATTACAAGGTTCCATTCTACACCGAGGAAGTCAGTTGTCCTGATAAGTTAAACAGTTTATGGGAGGCAGCTGATGCGTACGTCATGGGTGCACCCGTCTATTGGGGCAGCATAAATGGTCTAACTAAAAACTACATGGACACCGTGAAGATTTGCGATGTCAAAGGAAAATATGGGTTAGGCATCTCAGTAGCTGGGAACACTGGAATAGGTCTATGCTCTGCTATACAGACTCTCTACCGTTTCTTCTACCACAGACAGATTAGAGGCATAGACCCTACGCCCGTGTCAAGATTCAATTTTGAAAATGCGCTAGAGACTGTCGCCCAATCTGGACGAAGTCTAGCTGAACTTTCTAAAGAGAGAAAACGATTTGAAGGATACAGAGACAGGATGGAACACTATGAAAAACTCCCCTACCTAAACTACACCTTCTTAGACGAAATACTTCTTCTCGCAGGTCAACTCGTTGAAATTTCGGATGAGAAACCCGCCCTTTCAGAGGCAAGAAAGGAATATGATGTTGCTAGATCTCTCGATCAAGCAAGGGAAAAGAACAGAAGCTATAGAACACGCTGTAAGAGCCTATAACTTGCTGTACTTTGATCCTCCCAAAGCGTAGAATGCTAATGAGTCAATTCCTTTTTCCGAAGAATAGGCTTTTGAACAGTCAAGTGGAACGCGCGCTGGCTTCTGCTGAACATACTACTGCAAAGCATAAGCAACACATACTTACGAACTCACGAACAGCCCTCTTCTGAAACCAAATCAACCCATCAGAACTCAAGCCGGCAAACTGAGGTTTAGCCTCAAGAAATACTAGGAAATCATTCAAAAATCAGAGACGCACTTGAGTCCCCGCATCATGCCATTCAACCACCTAGACAAACGGCTCAATAAATACTCGGTACAAAATCTAACAGAATTAGTACTTAACAAGAATGTAAGGGTCGTTCCCGAGAATCTCATAACATCCCTAATCTTTGACCGATACTCATTGGAATAACAGTGAATCTTACATTTCTTACACATGGGCTTAGGATCTAAAGGGCACAGTCTTCGCCTCATAATGGAGTAGTCGAGTAGTTCGCGGCATTCCTGACAGAGCTGAGATCCATCATTTCCTTTCCCTTCCACATCTCCACCAACGGAACTCCACTGACTCTTATGACGTGACTCATGCTTGTTACCGCAGTAGATTTCTACAAACTTAATCAGCATCTTAATGTCGCGGGTCAGTTGCTTTCAGTTCTCGTTTGACCCAATTTGCAGCCTTTCCATATAAAGTGTGAGCGTGCCACTCATGTTAGAAGACAATGTCTGTCTTGGCTATCTTCCAAACTCCGCTCTCTCTGGTTAGCTCAATATGTTCGGTGACACTGTACGAGAGATTGTACGATTTAGAGGAAACAACGTAGTTAGCTTGGACTGTTGCATCATTCCCATTTATGTTCATATTTGAGAAGGTTAGGTTGGTAATGGTTGCGTCAGGGGCTATGCTGAAACCCGTTGATAGAAATGACTTCACGCCTTCTCTGGGGCCCGTGTAATTGTAATCTTTGCCGTGATTGATCTGTATCTCAACATTATCTGTAAAGAATGTGTCCGCATCCTCAGGTGAATGCCGATTGAGTGCCTCAAAATAACCCGTCAAGACATTGCGAATTTGCCCCTCTTCATTTGTAGGGGTTTGGTTTTGGGCCGGAGCTGGTGAAGGTGTAGACGGTAGAGTTGGGGTTGACGTAGGTCCAGGTTCAGGATTTTGTGCCGTTGGAAATGGTATCATGACGCGTAGTGGTGCCCGGGGTTGAAGTACGAAGAATAACAAGCCCCCTATCACTAGTAAGCTCACGATAAGTATCGCCGCCAAGATTTTTCCTTCTTCATGTGATACTTTAGGTGAGGGTGGAAGTGGTGACGCGACGGGTTTCCCACAGTATAGGCAGTATTTTGCACCGGTTTCGAGTTGTTTTCCACACTTGACACAGAAAGGCATTCCTATCACTCAATTCATCAAAGCAGGAGCTGCGGCAATTGGCGGGAGATTGATGATCTCATGCTAGCCATCTGTTTGGGTTAACTTGCGTAAGAACCCTTCGTGCAGGGGGCACCGACGTGGCTATTATTTCCTTTTACTCTTTTCTTCTGGCGGCAAATCTGAGGCGTACTCTAGTGACCGTTTGATCCATTTCTTCAGGATAGTCACATTCTTGAGCATCTGTGGGGGAACAGCGACATACTCCTTCGTCACCCTTCCCGGCATGGGCCCGAATTGACTAGCCTGTTCAAGTCCTAAGAATGCTTCTCTATCTTTCTCAGATAATCGCAAGATCACATTCTCTTGGTGCAAGCTCATGAACATATTTCTATGTACGAAACTGCTAGAGGAACGTCGAGAAGCAACTCGTACGTCGATAGGCATCCAAGGCGATGGGAATACCATAGCGCGTGCTGTCTACCTCGTACACGCTTTGCTTGTTCAAATGTTCATTCAGATGTATCAGAACGGACATTGTTTCTGGAATATTACTATTAAATCTCCAATATTACCTATTAGCTGGGGTATATGGCAAGAGTGTATTCCAATTATTTCCGGACAACATTACGTTTGAACATTTGAACAAAATAGTGAACATTTGAACATTAATCTGAACAAAGTGAACACATTGCCTCCAGTCATCTTGAAAATACTAGAAGAGCGGTCATTGACTTATGGTTTAGGGGGCTATCTTCTACAGAGACATATCCACAAGTACGAGTAACGCACACTTGTGTAATAGCGAGCTTGCAGAATACTGCTTAAACACAAAAAAGGGGTGGTAGCCCGGGGGAGATTCGAACTCCCGTCAACGGGTCCAAAGCCCGCTATGCCTAGACGGAAACGATCCTTTGTCCGCTACACTACCGGGCTATTCCTAAGCAACTGTTGGCAAACAGCTATTTTCATGTTGCGAGGATGCTTTTCATCTTTGCTTTCCCTGATTCAGGGGACCACTAATCTCGTACTTCGAAGATTAGTGGGGCCAAGCAACGTTCAGAATCAAGGCTTATTGCATGTTAGCTCGTCGCTAGGTTGAAGGGTTTTCCCTCTTTAACCACTTTCTCAGGGAATTTTGCTTGCCATTTTCTGAGGAATTTCAGGTCTTCCTCTTTTGATCTGAGGTTGTCTGGTAGCATGTGAGGTATCTCATCAATTATTGGATAGAATCTATTGCATTGAGGACATACGATGACTCCCTCACTGATCTCAGTTTTCTCTTCAAAGATGTAGAGTTCTAGTGGGTGATGCTTGTCTATGGGGCATGCAAGTATATCCATTAATTTCTTCTTCAAGGGTGTCTCACCTCTTAAGGAAAGATTCCTCTCATCTTGGTTACTTCGACGACCTTCCAAACAGCTTCCATATAGGCTGCACGGCGCATACTCGTCTTGTATTCCTCAGTCATGTCCCAGACCCTGTTGAACGCCTCTGTTATCACTTCTTTCAATCGCTGGTTGACTTGGTCCTCGGTCCACAGGTACGCTTGGACGTCTTGAACCCATTCGAAGTAGGAGACTATGACTCCTCCAGAATTTGCAACTATGTCCGGGACGACTACTTTTCCCTTTTCAGCCAGTATCTTATCTGCTAGGCTATTTGTGGGGCCATTTGCACCCTCGACTATGATTTTCGCGCGGACTTCTGCTGCATTCTTCTCCGTTATCTGGTTCTCAAGTGCGGCCGGAATCAAGATGTCCACTTCTGATTTCAAGAGTCTTTCGTTTGCTTTTTGGTAATCAGTGACAAACTCACAGTCTTTGAATCCAGATATCGTTCCCTTGTTCTTCACATGTTCGAGGAGGGCGGGTATGTCCAGTCCATTCTCATTGAAGAGTCCTCCTCCGCTGAGACTGGTTACGCCTGTGATCTTGCAGCCATCTTCGTGTAGGAATCTTGCTGTGTTTGAGCCCACATTTCCAAAGCCTTGTACGGCGACTTTGGTATCTTTGATCGGGATGTTCAGGTGGTCTAATACCTCTGAAGTTGTGTATGCAACTCCTCTTCCTGTCGCGTAGCTTCTTCCTTTTGATCCGCCCAATTGGAACGGTTTACCTGTCACAACCCCCAATACTGTGTGACCTGTGAGCATGCTGTACGTATCCATCATCCAAGCCATAGTCTGCTGGTTTGTGTTAACGTCTGGTGCCGGGATGTCCTTTTCCGGCCCCAAAATAGGAAGGATCATGTAGGTGTATCTTCGAGTTAGCCGTTCTAACTCATCGATTGACATCTTACGTGGATCGCACGCTACTCCGCCTTTGGCTCCTCCGAAAGGCACTCCTACCACGGCACATTTTAGCGTCATGATAGCTGCGAGCGCCGTAATCTCATCAAGGTTGACGTCCGGATGGTATCGTACACCACCCTTGCTCGGTCCTCTTGCGTAATTGTAGAGTACTCTGTATCCAGTGAACATTTCCACGGAGCCGTTGTCCATCTTTATTGGAAACGTGAATGTAAGGGAGGTACGTGGAGTCCTTAGGGTCTTGTAGATATTCCAATCGATCTTCAGTCTAGTAGCGGCTTCATCCATTCTAGATAGGACATCTCTGAGCAGAGCTGATCCTTCGGACAATGTTATCACTGTAAGTCGAGCTGTGGAACTACACTATTTTACTTATGCTTTCTCTAGTAATTTGATTATCTAGTCCAGATTCCTCTGCCGACGCCTCTGTAAATCATCCCTGCCTTCTCAATAGCCTTCGGATCCAAGATTCCTGCGGCGTCAACTAGAACACAGCCCTTTGTTGCAAGGGCTGCTAGATTCTTCGGATCAATTGCCTTAAACTCGTCGTGACCAACGGTCACAATGACGCATTCCGCATTTGAGACTGCTGTTTCAAACGTTGCTTCACAATTGTAACCCATCGTCTTGATCTCCGTGTACACGAATTTTGGATCGTAGACCGTAACTTTGCTCCCTCTTCTCATCAGAGCCTCTATCAATTCGATAGTTGGGGAATATCTTGTCTCCTTTACATTTGCACGATACGATATTCCCAGCACAGTGACTTTTGCTCTGGTAAGTGATCTTCCGACTTGGCGAAGACCTGAAGCCGCCAGGCGTGCAACATGTCTTGGCATTTCATCATTGATCCTTCTTTCAGTCTTGACGAGTCTAAGTTTCAAACCTAGAGAGTGAGCCTCGGATTGTAACATGTATGGGTAGAGTGGGAGGCAATGGCCGCCAACCCCTATTCCTGGGTAGTGTAGATGAGAGTATGGTTGACTATTCGCTGCCTGCATAGCCTCAAGATAATCTATTCCCGACCTCTCGCAGTAGAGGGCGAGCTCGTTCGCTAGGGCTATGTTGAGGTCCCTGTAGACAGTTTCAAAAATCTTTGACGCCTCAGCCGTCTTGAGATCGCTAGTCTCAACTATTCCTCCTTTGACAATTGTACTAAGAACCGCCGAGGCGATCTTAAGGCTGGCTTGGTCAAGTCCCCCTACGACCTTCTTGTACTCTTGAATGTCTCTAAGGGCTCTTCCGCCCATCGCCCTTATGGGGCTGTAGGCTAGACCGAAGTCATCTCCAGCAATCAGACCTGAATGCTTCTCCAAGACGGGCTTGATTAATCTCTCAACAACAGTCGGACCCACTGTACTCATCAATATCACTATGGTTCCAGGTAGCAGTCCTTTGCCAATTTCTCTACAGGCGGATTCCAGAATAGTGTAGTCTGCTTGCTTTTGAGAATCGACGAGTGTTGGAACGGTTATTATCACTACGTCACTTGTTGAGGCGGCCTTCTCCACGTTCTCTAGCGCCTTGAGTCTGCCTGAGCTGACGTGTTTAGCCACAAGCTGAGGTAGCTTGGGCTCATCGATCGGCGACTCGCCTCTGTTAATCTTTTCAACTAACTTCTGGTTTTTGTCCGCACCAAGAACATTGGCTCCCGCCTCTGCGAAGAGACAGGCCAAGGGAAGCCCCATCCATCCAAGGCCTATTACGGCTACTGTAATTTTTCCACGTCCAAGTTCCTTGGCGACCTCTTCAGGCTTATGTTTCATTACAGGCAACGTTTCCCACCGATATTCAAACGAGTGATTGATACATCGTTGTGCTGATCAGAATTATTAACTGCTCTTCACTTAAAGGATAGCATCAGAATGATTTCCTGCCTATGGAAACAGAGATATCTCTCGTACACGTCGGGTTGGATCATATGTTAAGGCCGTAGTGTAGGTCCGGAATATTGAGGATACTTGTGGATATTCTAACTCCGAAGCAGGTACTTTTCCTTGGAGAGCTCTCGAATAGGCTTGAAGATAAAGGCCACAAGGTAACCAGGGTTACTAGGAAGTTTCATGAGACTCTCCAACTGCTCCGAATGAAAAAAATGAAAGCCACAGTAATCGGTGCGTATAGATCGACCCTGGAAGGCAAACTCCAGGAGAGCCTTACACGAACCGCGAGAATTGCTAGGCTGATTAAGAGTGTCGGTGTAGATCTCGTTGTTGCTTTTCCTTCTGTCGAAGCCGCTCGGTCGGCATATGGCCTCTCGATACCATTCTACTGCATTAGTGACTCACCACATGCCGAGGCCGTCTCAAGACTTACAATTCCTCTGTCAACCAGACTCTTCTCTCCCGCAATCATCCCGAAGGAGGACTGGACCCAATATGGCATATCACTCTCAAAGATCAAACAGTACAACGCCTTGGATCCCTACGTCTGGATAAGGGATGTCAAGCCGGACCAGAGAGAACTGGAAAGACATGGATTGCGAACAGAATCTAAGATAGTCACTCTGAGACTCGAAGAGTCATTTGCGGCGTATTTGATGAACAGGAACGGAGATTGGAGGAATCTGGGCTTGAGAATCGTACAGGAGTTGTCAAGGAAGCAATGCAAAGCCAGAATTGTTGTTCTCCCAAGGTACAGTCAACATATGGCACAGTTCAAGAGACTCCAGAAGAATGTGACTATTCCCAAGACCCTCATCCGGGGGCCTACTCTTCTGGCATCAACATCGGTTTTCATAGGCGGCGGCGGAACAATGACTGCTGAAGCCGCGATGATGGGTGTGCCTACGATATCGTACTTTCCAGCGGGACCTACCCGCGTGGAGTCATTTCTTCAAGAGAAAGGCTTACTCACTCGCTTGACCGATCCTGCATCGATAGCTGAACAGACTCTGAGCTGGTTGAATGACGAAGTCTATCAAGCAGAGAATAGAATTAGAGCCCGAGAACTTCTCCGAAGCATGGAGGATCCATTGAAAGTAATCATCGACAACATCAATCAGTAGCGATACTCCAAAGGATGCTATAAGTGGATCCAGGAAATTCTTCGAGCAGTTGATCCAGTCCTGATGGACCAATGAAAACTGAGTCTATTTCAGCCTCTCTAAGGGGGTTTTCACTCAGCTCCCATCCGACCCCTCATTTCTCCTGAGGATTCTCGAAAAATACCTGAATGCCAGTTCTCTCCACATGGTCAACCAGACAAAGGCTGCGATAATCGACAACCCTGCCAAAATTACCTGCTCGAACACTCTTCCTAATTCCCCTGAGAGTGTTGAGGTGAGAAAAGGCAGGGTGACAAAGATTAGAACTAAACCTGCCAGCATGGTAATCCAGACAACAACTATTATCAAGATTAGACCAATTACCGTCCTCATAATCTACCGCCATACTATCAAGAGTTGCGTGAAAACTGCTAGGATGGCCGAGACGGAGGAGAGCACCACCATGTATTTGGTGACCTCATACTCCTTTAGAGGGGTTCGAGCCAAGATCATGCGTGAGAGCGTTATAGGTGCCTTCACATCTCTGCTAGCCGCAAGCCTTCCGTCAGGCAGGATCTTTATGGGTCGTGAGGAGATCTCCCTCCGCTCATATAATCTGCCTACTGCCACCAACCCATAGAAAGAGTTCATTATCTGCGGCATCATAGCTGTCACAGCCGCCACCTCGATATGACCGAGAATAGCTAATGCTCCAATTGCTGCACCCACGTAAAGGCTGCCGATATCACTAGCAAAGACCTTGGCAGGATATCTATTGTAAATGTGGAAAGCAATAAGACCGCCAAGCAGAGCTGCTGCCAGAGCAGCAGTTTCGGCGCGGCCCACCAGAAAAGTGCAGACAATTATGGCACCCACAGCAACAGAGCATGTTCCAGTTAAGGAGCCGTTGAAAACATCTAACATATTTGTTGAGTTTGACGTGACTGCTATAGCGACAAAAATGAGAATGGGATAAATTATCGTTAGCCTTGTAGCTCCGATAAAAGGCAGGACAGGACGTGGACTGTAGGCTGACAAAAGAAGAATTGGGACAGCCCCAAATGCGGTGAGTACGGGCTTCAACTTCGGACCTATATTTGCTAATCTGTCAACAACGCCAACAACAGCAACTATTAAGGTTGCGGACACAAAGGCAAGAACCACAACAACATATCTACTGTAGAATAAACCTACAACAATTGTCGAGGCTGTCACGCCCACAACCAAAGCCAGACCGCACATCTCAGGAATCAAAGGCCTGTCAAGCTTGTGAACGTCAACCCCAACGATCCCATACTTGCGCATTATATTAGAGACAGGAGGAAGCAGTAGAAAGGTCAAGACAAAACTGACGATCAATGTTAAGGCTGCGGGTAAGTAAGTTTCCAGCAAGTCAGCTTCGCCGACTACTTCTCTTTATAGCTCTGGATATCAGCTTCTTATATCTCGAGGTCAGGGAGAGGGCTTCACCCTGTGACCTAGCCTCCGCAAAGATCCTGTACACCGGCTCAGTTCCACTCGGTCTTATGAGTATCCAACTTCCGTCCGTATGCCAGATCTTCAATCCGTCGATAGTCTCAATCTTGACGCCCTTAACCTCCTTCTCAAGCTGCTTGAGCACCTTTGATTTGAGTCTACTTGGGCAGGGAAGCTTATCCTTGACATTGAAGTATCTTGGAAGTCTCTCCATAAGCGTGGAAAGTCTCTCACCGGCTGAAGCCATTATCTCAAGCATGAAGGCCGTAGCCATCGCACCATCCCTTACTGGAATATGCGGGGCATAGAATACTCCACCATTCTCTTCTCCACCCAATTTGGCTCCCCTGCTCATCATAGTCCTTGAGACGTATGGTGAGCCAACTGGGGTCCATACGACCTTTCCACCACAGCTCGTCACCACCTCTTCTACTACTTGGGATGAGCTGACAGGAGTAACTATCTCTTCTCCGAAATTTTTTTTCAAGTAGTGTTGAGCTATGAGTGCGAAACTTCTATCTCCCCATTGGACCAGTCCTTTATCGTCTATGAAGATGGCCCGATCCGCATCTCCATCGTGGGCGACCCCGAGATCCGCACCGACAGAACTGACAATTCGGCAGAGAGACTCAAGATTTGAGGGTGTGGGTTCTGGTAGTCTGCCAGGAAATGTTCCATCAATGTTAGAGTTTATCGTTACCACTTGGCAACCCAACTCTCTTGCTAGGTAGGGCGTCACTAGTGAGCCGACTCCATTTGCTGTGTCTATGACGATCTTGAACTTTGATCTGCTGATTATAGCCTCATCAACATGCTTTTTGATGGCCTCCCTGTACTTGTCAAGTCCATCGTTTAGCGGTAGCCTCTCTCCCAACTTGTTCCAGTCGTGCAGAAATGTTTGCTTCTTGAAGTAGATTCTCTCTATCAGGAGCTCTTTTTCTGGTGGGATCTCGACTCCGTCGATGTCCATGACCTTAATTCCGTTGTATTCAGGAGGGTTGTGGCTGGCAGTCACCATGACGGCTCCATTTAAACTATGAGCCTTTGTGAGGTATTGTACAGCAGGTGTGGGGGCCATCCCCATATCATAGACGGTACACCCTGCGCTCACCATTCCAGACGCTGCCAGATCAGCTAGCATCGGGCTGCTTGTTCTCCCATCCCAACCGAGTAGGATCTTCGAGCGGCCGAATGCAGTTCCTATGGCTTCGCTGAGACCAAGTACGAGTTGAGGGGTTAATTCTTTGTTGACAATCCCTCGTATACCATTGGTTCCAAAGAACTTCCTTGCTGCAGTTGCCAAGTTCTAGGTCACGATTCCCGGACGATTTATGCTTCTGCTGACCTCTTTATACGGACATATTATCACATTGTTCTTTAGCGTAAGATTATCATTAATGAATGCGTTGTCTCCGACTACGCATCCTTCTCCGATCCTGACGTTGGCTCCTACAACTGCGGATTCACCTATCAACGATCCGTTGATGAATGAATTCTTGCCAAGAGAGACTGTGTCAAAGAGTATTGAGTCTGAGACCTGGCTCCCTTCGCTTATAACGGATCTGCCGCCGACACAGGTATTTGGACCCAAAGTCACATCGGTCCCCACCACTGAGTGAGGACCGATCGTCAACGGAGGAATTAGCCTAGCGTTAGCATCAACTTTAACGTTTGGACCGATCATTGCCTTGGATGTAGAGACTCTTGACAGAACGGCGATATTCGCCCTTCTATACTCCTCAAACCTACCAATGTCGAACCATTCCCCAAAGTACTTGTAACCGTAAAGTCTCCCAGAAGAAGCCAATCCTGGAAAGATCTCTTTTTCTATACTGATCTTGGTTCGAGGAGTTAGTTGGCTGAAGATACTAGAGTTCAGAATATAGACGCCGGCATTGATCCAATTGCTAGGCGCGTCTCGAAGTCGGGGCTTCTCGATGAACTTCGTAATTTGCATAGATCTTCCAAGCTGAGCAACTCCAAAATGTGTGGGATCGTTAACCTTATGCAGCATAATAGTGGCGGTTGCTCTCAGCGACTTGTGTTGCTGGAAGATCTCCTTCAGAGGAGGTGAGGCGATTATGTCACTGTTGAGGACAAAGAAATCTTCATCCTTCTTTAGGAACCTTTCTGCCCTCTTTATGGCTCCGCCAGTCCCCAGCGGTCTATCTTCCAAAGAGTAATGGAGGTCTATGTCGTCAAATTTCTTTCCAAGATGAGCCTTGATCATGTCAGCTAAGTAGTTTGTCGCCAAAATTGCTGTGTCCACTTCGTTCTTCAAGAGTTCGTCAAGTACCCATTCGATCATCGGTCTTCCGGCTATCGGGAATAGGAGTTTTGGGCGGGCGCAGGAGAGGGGTCTGAGGCGCGTTCCGAAGCCCCCTGCAAGGATCAATGCCTTGATTTGTCTCAACTCCTCAATAGAGCATGTTGAAGGATGTTTAGGCTTAAGATTGACCTTCAGCTGAGATATTATTTTCTATATGAGCTGGGTTTCTCAGGGATATAGTGGAGAGCCCCACTATTGAGAGGAATCTACACTCTGCTAATCATTTTAAGCAGAGATGTCTCGGTGAAGATCGGATGCCTAGGCAGGGTAAACCTTGAGAGGGGTGCATACGGCTACGTTGGATCCGGATTTGGATTAGCCTCGTCATCAATTGAGGGACGACTTATGAGGCATTTTCACGGAGGCAATAAGAAACATTGGCACATAGATTACCTCCTACGTAATCCTCATGCAAGACCGGTTACCGCTATATTCTCAGAGACCCGAGGTGCCTCAGAATGCAGCCTAGCTAGAAAGATCTTGAGTGACGATTGAGCCAGAGTGGCCCATAGAGGATTCGGCGCCTCCGACTGCACTTGTGAGGGACATCTAGTATTTGTGGGCGGTCTTGGAGTATCTGAGGTTGAAAAGCTGGTTTGGGAGAAATTTGAGGAACTGGGGATCAAACCCCAAAGATGGCTGAGGGTGAAGGACTAGATCGCTTTAGCTTCTTCCCAGCGCTTTTGGAAGGCGTCTTTAAATATTCTTATCAGTCCAGCATTCTCTGTGTAGTGGGGTCTATAGTAGATTGGCTGTGCAACACCACTCTTTTTCGTAGCCCATATTAGAAAGACGAGCCTTTCATCATCGATCAAGGTTCCTCTAACAGGATACCATTCTTCAGTGCAGTGGCGGACTTCCGCGCCCAACTGTCGCAATTCTTTTGATCTCTTGGTCGTGTATTGGTCTTTGACCAACATCAAGATATTGGCTTTGACCCCTCGGTTGAGGGCGTCCTTGAGTTGATGGTGAATGTTCTCATACCAGTCAAACTTCTCTGCAAAGACGTGGATGTAACTTCTCGAATTGGTAATCATCTCAATTGTCTGAGCCTCCATGGAGTCAAGTTCCGTCAGGGGGCGTATTATTTCCTCAGGTCTGAGGCCTGTTCGCCTCTCCCAATAATAAGGTTCTAGTGAAAGCTCCAGGTACCTAATGGCTTCTTGAGCCTGCTTCAGTTCAAGGTCAAAATCGAGCGTCTTCTTACGAAGAATATTCGGTAGAAAGTCTCTGGGAGGTTTCGCTTCAATTCTGTTACTGCTTATCGATATGCAACCATTCTCGATGAGGCTTCTCACAGCCACCTCAGCTTCTTGAGGAGCTGGCCCGAAACTAGTCAGTATGTTATCGATGGACTCTCCTTTCGGTTTCTCAAGGAGGTCAAGATAGACCGCGCATTCGTCCTCTGACATACCGAGAGAACGAAGCAATTCGCAGTTCTTTTCAAAGTCTTTTGGTTTAGGAGTGATACCTTCCTTGCTCGTCTCCAGACCATCTCCTGCCGGTAAAGGCTAGGCTATTAAAGTTCTAAAGCAGTTTCTGGATATATTCTTCGATAGTTTTTCTCGGAACAACTCCAACTACATGGTCTACAAGCTGTCCATTCTTGATGAATAGGAGAGTGGGTATGCTCATTATTCCGAATTTTTGTGCGATCTTGGGACTGTCGTCGACGTTGACCTTGCCAAATGTCACTCTCCCAGCGTAGGCCTTTGAGAGTTCATCTACGACAGGGGTTATGGCTCTGCACGGGCCACACCACGGTGCCCAACAGTCAACGACCAGAGCAGCGTTATTTGTTGTTGCAGTATCAAAATCTGCATCCGTTATAGTGATCGGCGTGCTCATGTTGCCCAACTGTCACGTAGTCTGATATGACTCTCTATTAAGCACACCTAATTCGCCAGAAACTCATCGAATTTTCCACTAATCTGAGGGTTCTGACCCCGATTGGTTGTTACTATTATGATTTGATCACTTGAATTTGAAGCTGGCAGCCTTGACCAGACCCATCGGCCCAGTCATCATCATATCACCGCCAGGGGCTGCAAAATATGTCGTTAACCGAGTCTCTTTGAGTCTTGCTCTGTGGGGACCTGTAACAACTAAGATGTCTATCCTCGGAAGTCTCGCAGCCTCCTGCAAATAGAAAGCACCGTGACCGCCTTCTGCAAATACAGTCTCATCTTTTACTTTCCCTTTGATGAAGTTTCTTATCGTTGATTCGAGTTTCGGTGCTGTTAGAAGGCTTGTGTGGTGTTCAAGAAGGGCGAGAACTCTTCTCTTTGAGATTATCGAGGCTGTTACATGTTCATTGCCGATGTTTGCCGTCAGGACTGTCCTGAAATCCTTTACTTTTGGATCCTCAAGACATCCAAGAATGGCGGCGATTGATGTATCCATTACAATGGGTTCAGCCTCTGGCAGTTGAGATTTTGATGCTTTGATCGCTGAATTCATTCTTATGAAGTGGTTTGGGACCTCATCAATGCGATATGCCAAGCTTTCGAGTTCAGGATGATTTGTAAGTCTCCTCCTCATTTCATCTATTCTGAATCTTCTATTGCTAACGCTAGGCTGAGCGGCCCCGTGATCCTGAACAGCTACGGCTGAGACCTCTACGTCTGAAATATCCTCTTCGAAGTAGTCAAGAAAAGTCTGAAGTCTACTCAGGTTCACTTCTTCGACTTCTAAGATTTCGCCTTTGAAATCATGGGGCTGATCTTCTCCAGATACTATCTGGAAACCTTGTGCCCTGACTTCGTCAAGGTTGTTTCTGACAGAGTAAGCAACACGCTCTGTCATAAAGACCCTCAAGCCCTTAGACAGGTGCTTTTTGAGGGCCTCAACGAAGCGCCCCCCGCCTATTGTCTGTCCACGAATGAAGAGGTCTAATTTGAGCTTGGTGAGGTAGCGGACTTTCTTTGAGTAGACCAGTGAAGGACTTGGAAGAACCATCTTGACACAATTCTCGATCTCTCTTGAGTCATCGTAGAGGAGGACGTCTTCAGTTCCCGAGCCGATGTCCAAGGCTAGGATCCGCACATTACACAGGCTCCTTAGTTCATCTAAGGAATGATCAGAAAGAGGCTATTAGCTTCTTTTAGGGTGAAACTTTTCGATTATTCTGGTTAAAGGTTAATATTCGCCCTTACTACGAGATTACCTGTCAAAATCTTAGGTGAGAATTATCTGACAGAGAGCGAGATGCAGCCTGCTGAGAAGCTAAAGAGGGAGATTGCCAAGTCGTACGACTCCAATCCGAAGGGCTGGAGAGTATTTGTCGGCAGGGACAACCGAAACTTCAGCCAAATCTTGGTCTCTAACGGTTCCCAGGTTTGGATATTGAAGGAGGAGTTGATCAACCCCTACAAATCTATTGGGCTTGGCGCCAGAGTGACAGGTGAGATTGAAGCTTTGAAGGTTGCCGACACTAAGGAGTTCGGATTAAGGCCGCTCGCTCAAGGACAGATAGGAGAACTTTCCTCACTTATGAAAAATGGAGAAGATCCTAGAGATTTTCTCCTGAAGGCTATGAGATCTGAGCCTGTCGCCTCGAACGATGCAAGAAGCCCACTGGTCCTTCAAGGCCCTGTCATGGCAACTCATAACCCGATGAGTCTGCTTTCCGATAAACACCGGGAAATTGACCATCGTATAAGTGAGGAGCTGCAGAAGCTTCTCCTGAGAAAGTATCCGCAGGCAGTCATTCCTTACCTCTAGTCAGATTGCGGATTTTTCCTGGACTCAAGAGTTAAGTAGTCTACTTCAGCATCATTTAGCCTTCGCAGCCCCACGGTCTTTTAAGGTGAACATTGAGTGCTTCCGAGAAGTCTGCGCATCACAATGGCGTCGCTGAACGCAGCCCTTTACGTCGTAGTTGGCTACTTGAGTTTCCTTGGGGTATTCGCACCTATAGTTGGGGTTGTGCGTTTCTGGGGAGTGGCTGTAATTGTTCCAGCAGTCTTTGCAGTCCTCTTCGGCGGAATGGTTGGAGGAGTTGGCGCCGCAATAGGGATTTTCATCAGCGACATGTTAATTCATGGAAACGCAATCTTGAGCTTAACCGTCGGTGTTCCAGCAAACTTCGTCATGTTCTACCTCATAGGAAGACTTGCACAAGCTAGGCCCAGAACTGCTGTCATGAACCTAGGCCTAGCGACAGGTTGCTTGATCATCATAGTATTATTCTTCACAAATTGGATTACGGGATCTGATTTCAGCCCTGCGTGGGCTGCTATTCTCATAGGGTTCGCAGTAGTAAGCGTAGCTCTAAGCGTTGCTTTAGTGAAGTTAGGGTCCGAATGGCGATCCTTCGCAGTTGCCTCGATAATTGGTAATGCATGTGGAAGCGCAATAGTTGGCTTGGGGATATGGTTGCTGAGCCAGTTCTTCATCCTTCCCCTTAATCTCGGCAATCAGTTGCGATTTACAGTTGCGCTGTACCTATTCGCTTGGACTTTCACAAATCAGATGCCTTTTCTCTTGGTATTCGTGCCACCTATTCTGGGGGCTTGCTACAGAGCCTTCCCATCGCTTGTCCAGAAGGCTCCCGCTTCCCATAAAGCGTTATAAGAATATTCGCCCGCGTCTAAGAATTAGACGGACTAATCGTAGTCGTATTCACAGCTGTAGTCGCCAAGAGAAGGACGAAAACAGAAGGTATCTGGGTTAGCCGTAGGCTCCATCTTTAAACAAGTGCCCTTCCGCAATAGCTGCAGAAGGAGTCGCTCTTTTTCACGTATCTATCGCAGTAAGGACAGAACTTCATTTCGTAGTCATCAAGGACTTTCTTGAGGACTTCTTCAAAGACTTGGTCATTTTTCTTTGACTTCATTATACCCCTTCGAGTAAATTCTTCTTGGATTGTGTCTTTCGTATAGCCACCAAGGACGCCATGAGTAACAGCTTTCGATGCTTCGATTGAAATATCGTCCATTAAGGGAGCGACTTCTTTCTCTCTTGCTAGGAATTTACTTCCTGGCAAACCAAAGGTGAGAAGCATTGTATCTTGATCAAACAAACGGTATCTCACCATAATCTTGCCACACTTGGTACAAGTAAAACTGGCTTCCCACGTTATCTGACCGCTGATTTTCGAGAGTGGAAGGTGTGCAGGCGCACTATGATAGCAGAAGGGACATCTATAGATCTCTATGCGGCCAATGTCGTCAATTGTATAGAGTTCACCAATATCCCTTGGGGTGTACGACATCTTTCAGCCCCTTTTCTTCTTAGTCTTCTATTCTTACTTAACGGGATTAAGTATAACTTTCTCCTTGCTGATCGCTTCTATTAATTTTATAGCACATTCACCCAGCATCGATTACGCGCACGTGATTAAGAGAAGAAGCGACTACGCACTCATTATATAGTCAGATCCTGAACCCGCAACAAACACATGGCAAAAACGAAAAACACTATAAAATACTCCTCTAGATGTGATCTGGAAAGCGGGGGTTGCCAAGCCAGGTCAAAGTACGCTGGCGAAACCGGCGTTTGGAAGCGCAGGACTGAGGATGCGCATCCGGCCATCTTTGAGGTCCTACCTGCGCAGCAGAACTCCTGTCCCGTAGGGGTTCGTGGGTTCGAATCCCACTCCCCGCACCAATTTACTGGTATATTTAAATACAAATCGCGTAGATCATTTCTTGGTTTTGAATGGGCAAAACGCAGTCCATCAAGCAGAGGTCAATCTACGTCTATCTGCCTTCTGTGCAAATGGTGGAGGACTGGAAGACCAGAGCCAAGAAGGGCAACGTCTCGATCTCACACTTCGTAACTGAGCATGTAGCTAACTCCCTACGACAGGAGGAAGGTGAGGAAGACTACAAGCCACGGGCAGCACTCATACAGCAACTAAGAGAAAAGGACGAGAATATCGAGAAACTGACCAGAGATAATGAAATCCTTAAACTTGCTCTAGAACGGGTCGAGAATGAGCTGCGCCGATACAGAGCCGAACCGTTTCTAGAGGAAGACTTCAAAGGTGTCCGAGGATACGACAGACGACTCATTGAACTGCTGAAGAAGGGCAATAGAGTTGATTCTGATCATCTGTTGCGGCTTCTGAAGATTGACCCTCGTGAGACACCTCTCGTCAAGGCTGTCGCCAAACAGTTGGAGAACCTGGAGGCCTACGGAGTTGTTGAAAAGACGAGAAGGGGATGGAAATGGAAAGGTTAACCCATCAGCAAGCTCTAACTCAGCCCACCCCTCAGCGCCTCCTAGAATTATTCGTCGAAGACTGCAAAGACCGACAGTTGACAGCAGAAACAATCCGTCGCTACAGATCCAGTATCAACCAATACCTAGCCTATCTAAACCGGCTGGGGACCTCAATGGTGAATGTTGACAAGCATGTATTACACGATTATATTCGCCATAGGTACTCTCAGGGTGTAGACCAGAGAACCTTAGAAAACGACCTATCAGGCATAGCGGGACTATACGAATACCTAGTCTTCGAAGACTACATGGAGAGGAATCCAGTGCCAGGCGTGAGGAAACGATACCTGCGACGCTACAAGAAAGAGAACGACGGGGATGTTGAGTCACCCCGTAAGCTTCTAACAGTTGAACAGATGAGTCTCCTCATCAACTCTGTCATCGACACCCGTGACAAGGCCATTCTAGCGCTTTTGGCTAAGACGGGTATGCGGCGGGGAGAACTGATCGCTACGGATATAGATGACATTGACTGGGCGACACAGTCCATTACAATTAAGAGGAAACAATTCAAGAAACGTAGCGGAAGAATCGTATTCTTTGACGATGAAACAGCCCGGCTGCTGAAACGCTGGCTAACTCTGCGCGAAAAAATCAATCCCACAACTCACGCACTCTTCATTGGCGAACACGGCTTCAGACTCAACAGAAATGGGGTATATTCGATGGTTGCCAAGTATGCGCAACGGGTAGGTCTTCACGATCCAAAGTCTTCACGTCCAGAAGAGCATCTGTCTCCTCACTGTTTCAGGCATTGGTTTACCACTCATCTTCGACGGGCAGGGATGGACAGAGAATTTATTAAGGCGTTGAGGGGAGACCGACGCCGAGACGCTATAGACATCTACGATCGAATAGACCGTGAAGAGCTTCGGCGCGCCTATCTTGCCTTTATTCCACAACTTGGCCTATAGACCATGTAAGCAAATGGTAGGTGTGTGCACGAAATCCACCCCATCAGGGCTTACTGGCGATAATCATTCGTGCAGACTCGTAGGTTTTCTTAATGAAGTAATCGGAACGTTAAAACTTCCGCTCCTTATTCCGTACACCAGTAGTAGGAAGTGCAGGTGGCTCAAAAATGAGCACTTATTATGATCCTTATAAATTAAGGGAATATGCTGCTGTGTTGCGCGACTAGGTTTCAGTGATGTTTTTCGCTTTTGTTGGCTGTCTTCAGGTTTCGTCTAGCCGTGTGTTGCTGTGGTTGTTTCTATCAGCATGTTGTATAGTGAGGCTTTGATCATCATCTCCTGTGCCATGTTTTGCATCGTTTTGGCTGAGACGTATTCTCCGAAGGTTCGCTTCAGCGATGAGAAGGCTGATTCAGCCATCCATCTATACCCGTAGCCATGATTGTGTTTCCAGGCTTCAGGGTCTTTGAGGTATTCTTGGGCTACGAGCTTTCTGGGCATGCATCCTCCGGCCCTGCTGGATGTGTTCTTGCGCACCTTGATGGCTGGCTCAATCCCTTTTGCGTTGAGATAGCGGAAGTTGCTTTTCATATCGTATGCTCCGTCGCCAATTGCCTTGGCGACCTTACCTTTCTTGGAGGCTTCATCAACAAGCGGCTGGAGCATCCCTCCGTCACCTGTCTTCTCATCCGTCACCTTCAAGGCGAGTATCTTCTTCCGCTTTACATCAACGGCGATATGGATCTTGAGGTATCCGCGTCTCACCTTCCATTTATGGCGTATCCATTCGCCGCGGTTAGCCACCTTGATGCCTGATGCGTCCACCGCCAGGACTATGTCGTCGCCATAATCTTTCTCATCCAGCTTCACATCTAACCTGTTCACGCGTCTATCTATGGTTGAATAGTCAGGCACATGGATCCTTGAGTCGAATCTTCTCAGGGCTTTGAGGAATCCTTCTGTCTGCCTGTAGGGTAGGTGGAATAGCAGGTGCATGTAGCCTAGAAGCCTGATGAAGATCTCAGGGTAGACGTATTGTCCACCTTCCTTCCCAGTATTCATCTTTTCAAGCTCAATGTTCCACCTGTCAAGGATGCGTGGGTCAAGCAGGATCTCCCCACGCTTCACGAGACCCTCATTGATGCGTCTCCAATCTCTAGCAGCCAATCACAATCGTGGAATAGTTCTCTCACAGGCAATATAGATCATCCAACCACTTCCACGTCAATAAACCGAAAACTCAAACCTACATCCATAAACAAAAATGTCTAGTCATGCAACACAGCAGAATATGCTGCATTAGTGAATAGTCCCATCATATATTGTCTTACGCACGAAAGGGAAACTCATAGAATTGCTGGCTTGTGGGCGTACGACTGGCTTGTAAATTTTATTACGACGGGCGATCCTGCAGCCTTCCATCCTCATGCTCTTCGACTTATTAAAGAGAACCTGCCGAATTGGAGAAACCCATTCGCCGATGTAAATGACTATGAGCTGCTTTTGCGCGGAGTAGTTGAGGCACAGGTCTTCGACCAGCTGATCGAGCAGGCGATGCAAGAAAACCGCGTTCTGTATTTGGACAAGACCAGTGCGCCTTGGTCATGGAAGCTATCGGTCGTCTGAGGCGAAAATCCTTGCCTATCAGAATCTTTGTGTCGTGTGATCATACAAGCGCGCGCGACGGGGGCGCATCGAATATGTAACCAATTCCGGAGTTCTGATAGAGTACGGTGTCTTGGCTTCCCACCCTCCTTACACAGAAAAGTTGGGACTATTCTGCGAAGATTCGGTCGAGAGAAGCTAGCTTCATCCCTATTTCCTCAAGACAGTACACAGTTATTCACGGAAGAACATAATGCAGAAAGACCCTCGATCTCTAGAAAGCATGGTGAGAATGATGATAGAAGAATTCGAGAAGCAACTGCCAGAGATAATTCGCAAGCAGGCTGATGATAATGAAGCCTTGAAACGATTTCTTCGGGATGGGACTTAATCGGCAGCGTGGACGTCCAATTCGGTCTATGGTCAAATGAATGAGGCTTTCTAAGGTTTGTTCGGGTAATTGGCCTGTCTGATCCCCGCTATTATCACTGGTGTGGTGTTCGAGAGAATACTTCGGCCGTTTACTCAAACAAGCCTCCAAAAAAACCGATGGGGCCCAATGCTAATAAGCCAGAGAAGGTTGTAACTGACGGCTTATACGCATACAAGAACGCTTTCAACAAGGAATTCTACACCATGAAGACTCCGAGAACTCAACATATTAGGCACATCAGACTTGCAGGAGACATGAACAACAACATCATCGAACGGTTACACGGCACGAAGAGGGATAGGGAGAAGGTTATGCGTGGACTGAAGAAGGAAGAGACGCCAATAATCTCGATGCAGAACATCTACTACAACCGTGTTAGACCACACCAGGCCTTAGAGGGCAAGTCACCGGCAGACCTAGCAAGAAACGGAACTGACGTTAGCAGCTATAGCAGGGGTACTTGGAATAACGGTAGCGATATTCGTGCCAGATGCTGAAGAATCTTCTTCTGTGGACAAAAGATTTCAAGCGGGCGTACTGCCAGAAGGAGGAGAAAGCTGAAGAGTTTGGTGGCTGCCTTCGACTATATGAAAGATATGGAACAAGAGGTAGAAGAACAACGCAAATAGAAAAGGTTGGAACAATCAAAGTGGTCACATTAAAAAACGATCTGAAGTTTCTAGTAATCATAGAACTTGACCAAGAAAATCCTGATCAAGAAAGACCGATAATTTCTCCAATCAACAAAGGAGGAATATCCGGCTTGATGGAGATAATGATTGTGGGTAATCCCTTTAATCAGCAACGGAATGGAGGTTCCAATGAGGTTAACTGGGTTCTGTCTAGGGAGGAGTATGTTCATAGTGGTTTGCGAGTCGGAGACCCTGTGACTCTGATTTTGTTGAAATCATCAGAAGAGCGTGTCAGTAAATGATGAAAATTTTGTCCTACTCATCTGGTCTATCTATAATAGTCTCGACAAGAACATGTGGGCAGAACTCATCAAGAAGAGTCTAGAAGCAAAAAAGGTCATCTTGAACTATCTCAACTTTCCTGGGATGGTTCGCCTTCGAATAGGGGATAAGTAAGTGCTTGAATCATTAAAACGACATAACCCGTAATTGTTCCTGCTAGAAAAAGCAATGCATCACCACTTACCTTCCCGAAGAAGGTTAGCACGGACATGACGACTATTAGTCCAGTTAAGAATAACAGCAGAGAATATGTTATTCGTCTATTATGTGCCCCTACGGAACCTAGTCTTCGAACCTTGTAGTCGAATTCCTTGTTCTTGTAATCGATAAGCTCTTTTCCCAAAGAACGTATCATTTCTATGAAATTCTTAACATCTTCTGGTTTCCAAACAACAGGTTGTGTAGCTGGTACAGGTTGTTCAGTTGGTACGAGAGTTTTTTGCTCTTTTCTTGAACGATCAGATTTACTCATCTTTACCAACTTGATGTAAGATGCTCGCTTGTATAAGGGTTAGAATCTGACCTTGTCCGAACTCGAATCAGCCTGACCAACCACAATTTATCTATCTCTTCTTTCTTAGCACAATCAGGGCAGGGAGGATAATGCTCGAAACTCAGACTGATTGACATAGCAACTCACTAGTCTATTTTCCATTATCCCTAGAAAACTATGGGTCAACGTTATTTGGTGGTGGATAATGGGTGAGCGCATCTTAATTTGGACACTTTTATTCACAACCTTAGACCCTAGACATCCTAGCATTCAAAACCTTAGAACCTAAACAAATTGGCTGTCTGAGTGTAAAACTCGAATATTCCGACACCCTAAAATCCAGAATAGTGGACTGGGCGGGAGTTGAACCCGCAGCTCTGATTGAGTACTCGTGGCGGGCAGGAAATTTACTAGTAAATTGGTGCGCGAATCCCACTCCCCGCACCACCTATCTTCTGGCTAGCGGACTAGGTTTTTACTCCTCATGAAGCTAGTCATCGCTTTTCGCATTATCTGCTTAGCGCACCCAGTTTGTTAGAACTCTGGAGTACGAAGTCATGCAATAGATTAATCCCTGAATTGTAATAAGCATAATATAGTCAATTGATGTTCCACGCTTTTTGCGTGCGTAGAATTCTCAAAACAGGTTGAGGAACAGATGGACATTAAGAAGATTTCTTGTATTGGAGCCGGCCTGATTGGCCATAGCTGGGCTACGTTCTTTTCATGGAAAGGCTATGAAATTACTCTTCAAGATTTGAGGAAGGAGACCCTTGAGCAGGGGCTGTCACAGATTACGCAGAACCTCAAGTTTCTCTCCGAGAAAGGGATTCTCAAGGATAAAACAGTTGAAGACTGTCTGGGAAGGATTAGAATTACATCAAACCTCGAGGAAGCGGTGGCTGAAACTGACTACGTCCAAGAATCGGTATATGAAAGCTATCAAGCTAAGAAAAAGGTCTTCAAATCTTTGGACGCAATCGCACCACCAGAAACAATACTCGCCAGCAGTAGCTCAACTCTCAAGATGACTTTAGTACAGAAGGCAACCAAGAAACCCGCACGATGCATTATCGCTCATCCATGGAATCCGCCCCACCTTATGCCCCTAGTCGAGATCATACCTGGGAAAAAGACCTCCCCTGAGACTGTAAAGGCAACGAAAGAGTTTATGACCAAACTCGGTAAGGTCGCTGTTGTACAGAAAAAGGAGATGTCGGGAACCATAGGAAACCGTTTGGCAGCAGCCCTTTGGAGAGAGGCAATTGATTTGGTTTACAAAGATGTTGCGGAGCTGGAAGACATTGATAAGGCTGTTTCAGCCGGCCCAGGAATCCGCTGGGCGATACTCGGCCCTCACCTGAGCTACCATCTTGGAGGCGGAAAAGGCGGGATAGAATACTATCTCCACCATCTAGGACCTGCGATGGCAGCTCGATGGAGAACACTCGCCACTTGGACTTCCATACCCTCACAGGCGGAGAGGAAGATTATCAACGGGATTAGAAAGATGAAGCTCCTCCAAGAGAAGCATCCCGATGAGATTGCTAGGTGGAGGGACGAAAAACTTATAGAACTTCTAAAGGTTCTCTATGGCGATTCTGGGCTTCAAGGTTAAGAGATCGCGCTAAAGACCGGGCTGAGAGGTTTCAGGCTTGTTTCTGATAGGGGATTGTTCGGATGCGATGTCTTTTCTTTCCAGGAGAGCTACAGTGGCATATGTCCTCAGCGCGCCATACGGTAAATTGGTGCACGAATCTCCCTACCCTGACCAGCGGTAATCACAAGATGATCTTTCGCTAGTCTTGTTTTAAAGGACCATCTCGTAGGTTCCTTGTGACAGCCCAAGTTAGTGCTAAAGCACATAACCCAAGGACAAAGATTAGCATCTCAAAAACTGGAATTGTGAGACTAGCTGCAAACGGCACTAGGAAGTCGACTAAACCCATCGGCAAAGCTAGCAGAAAATAGAATCTCTTATGCATATATGCTGCAAGAAGGCAGAGCCATCCCCAAGAAAAATGAAATAGAAGCGAGGTCACCCGCTCCATTAAGGCGTATCCGATCAAGGGTAAAGCTTGCGACGGAGGATAGAAGAGGTCGGGCCGAGTGCTGATCAGGCTCGAATAGAATTCTTGTGTAACCGGGCTGCCGGAGGCCAACACCACATAAATTGTGATCAGGCTAACTAACCCGAGAGTTCCCAAGTAACCCGCGTTTTCCCACATTGCGAGGCCGAGTCCATAGCCTTCAGCGTCCTTAGCGTTCATTTTGGCTCGAGAAACTGCCCATACCGCCACCAAGAATGCTCCACCAACTTCGAAGAGCACTGTTTGAGCCCCGAAGTAAGTTCCAAGAACTGCGGCGTTATCGCTGAAGCGTGCTTGGAAGGCACCGAATGTCACGACTTGGACAATCACTTTGGCCGCCATCGCCCCAACATATGCAAGAGCAGAATAGATGAGCACACCTCTTGTGAAACTCCGTCTGTAGTGCCAATAAACAACAAGGGCGACGGTGAACAAAACTGTGATGACTGGCTGAAGAAAATATACCGGATCTATGTTTTGAGCCATTCGACATATCTTCCTAGCGCGCGCTAACGGATGGCTTTGTGAATTGGAGTGAAGATGTCTACGCGACCTATGTTACTAATCGAATATAGATCGCTCTAATCGGTTATAAAACATAGTTACGAATGGGGGTTGTCAGGCCGGTCAGACCGTATAACTGTTGTCGGAGACTCGGTTTGACGTGAAGTCGATCGTTGGAAAGGTTATTCGCTTCTACTTGTAAGAATTGCTAAGCTATATGATTCTGCGCCTATCTAACATACTCAGTGTGCTGTTGTTGTCTCGCATAGATGCTTCAGCCTGCAAGGCAACACGAGCAGCAATCGCTTTAAGCTCTTCGTTGCTCTTGACGGCCATATGCCATCTTTCGATCTCATCATTCTCTTGGGGGACACCTGCGTAAATCTATTGAATATCTTACTGCTTATAATCCGCATTTCAACAAGGCAGTACTAAGAATTGAGGTCTGGGATCGTGATAGTCGCTGCATCATGGAGTGGCGGTAAGGATGGCTGTTTCGCCTGCTACAAAGCCGTCCAGCAAGGTCATAAGGTTAGCTACTTGGTCAATTTCATCTCTCAAGAATACAGACGCGTCTCGTTTCATGGAACTCCAAATCTAGTTGCCGAACAAGCAAAGTCAATGCATATCTCACTATTACAAAAAGAGACTGCTAGGAACAATTACGAAGAAAAATTCAAAGAAGCTGTCGGGAGTCTAGTTGAAGAAGGAGTCGAAGGAATGGTGTTCGGGGACATATATCTTCAAGAACACAGAGACTGGGTTGAAAGAGTCTGCAGCGAGATCGGAGTTGAACCATTGGAACCCTTGTGGAAGATAAATACAGAAGACATTTTCACAGGATTCTTAGATTCAGGCTTTGAGGCCATGGTTCTGAGCGCAAAATCGAACCTGATTGAAAGAAAATGGCTGGGTCACAACATCGATAGAGAGTTTCTTGAATATCTAAAAAGTAAGAGAATAGATGCATGTGGAGAGAACGGAGAATATCACACCTTCGTTACGAATGGACCACTATTCAGACAACGAATTAAATTAGTAAATAAGGGAATAATTCAACGTAACGATCACTGGTTTGTGGATATATCGAATTTTGAAGAAGAATGATGGATTTCTTGTTTGCGTAATTATGTTGGTTAGCGCGCGCTTGTAAGTACGTTGAATGATTTGTTTCACATGTGTCTCAAACTCAGTCAACTGAAAACCGCCACGAGTTCTATTGGCTGGGCTGGTCAGACTATCGAGATGGTGCAGAATAACTTTGGGGTAGACATTTTTTAGGCGTTGATAGCTTCAGGCTGAAGTCTACTCAGTTGCAGTTAGATTTACATGCCGCCGCACATTATACCTAGTCGTGGCGAATCTGGTAATCGCCAATACAATCTCTATTGAAAGGAGGTGTGAAACTATGGTTGCTAAAAAGGAGAAGATTTCCGTTAAGAAGAAGGAGGAGGTAGGAAAGGGCGAGATTGTTCCTTGGAGACCCTCCGAGTTCTTAGGTGAGATTGACGGGATGGTCGATGAATTCAGGAGACGGTTTGACTCTATGCTGATCCCAATCCGTTCCACTTGGCCGAAGATCGCTTTCCCCTGGTTTGAACTACCTGATGTCAGAGAGCCCTTTGCAGATCTGATCGATGCTGGCAAGGAGTACCGAGTTTCTGCTGAGATGCCAGGCGTACCTAAGGAGCAAATCGACGTAACCGTTACACCCAAAGGCATTGAGATATCAGCCGAAACCAAGACAAAGATAGATGAAGAGAAGGAGGGGTACGTCCGCAAGGAGCGTGGATACTCTCGGTTCCACAGAAATCTAACATTTCCTGAAGAAGTCATACCCGACAAGGCAGAGGCGGCGCTAAATAACGGAATGCTTGAAGTGAGAGTTCCGAAGAAGATACCGACCGAAACAAAGAAACATAAAGTATCTGTCAAATAGACTCCCGCACATACTAATACAATGGCAGTTGGTTGACAGGTCATTGCCATGGTGACCTAGCGGGCGATCATACATCCCGCACCTCCCCATGGGGTGGCGCGGGCTTACATCAGGACAAGAACGCTTGAACGGAAGAAGTCCATAAAGGAGTCTTGATGCTGTTCTTTAATCTCTTTGATAGGAGCACATCAGAAGATTCTCCAAAATCCCAGTGCATCATGAACTAAGGGACTTGCTTGAATGGAAAGAGCATCACGAAACCCAGAAACACCGCAAATAGATAAGTCAGAGACACAATTCTATCAGCATTCCGATCGAAGAAAACATAGGCTATTGCGAGACAGACGCTGGGCAACGTCGGGAGGAAATAGAACAGGTACATTATCCGGTGGCCGATGATCGACATGGGATACCATGGCAGGTAAGTTGTTACGAACCATATCACATTAAACAGGGCGGTCTTCTCCACCCTTCTGTAGGCTGCATATGCAGAGTAAGCTACTGCCGGAATTGCCAAGTATATCACAAGTGGGTTGATGGCTCCCTCAAAAGCTATGACAAGGCGGTTGCTGACCAGCTCCCCGTAACGAACATCAATGTTTACAGTTAGGTAGGGTATCTTAACCTCATTAACAAGCCACTGCCAAGGATAACTCTCAATACCGGATGGCGTCGGCCTTGTTAAAGTAGTGTAGTAGTCGTAGATGTAGGATAGGTGGTTTAATGGATTGTTATAGCCCACCCATATTCTATCAAAAATCGTGAAAAGTATGATGACTGACATAAAGTAAGGCAGAGCGTATTTTTCGAGCCAACCTAGCAGCGACCTCCAATCGAATTTCTTAGTCTCTCTTGATTTGATGAAGAGATTAGCACAATGGAATACGAGGATTGCTGCGAAACCGAATAGTCCATTTAGTTTTGATAGAGTGGCCAAAGCCAAGAAGAAACCACTAAGAGACGGTCTGCCAACCTCATACCAGTAAAAACCCACAAGCATAAAGGCCAACAGGAAAATATCCAAGGTTGCGATGCGACTATGCACATAGAAGAGGTTACTGAGTGCAAAAAGTAATGCTGCAAATAACGCGAGGTCACCCCTACGTGAGAGTCTCTTAACAAGCACGTAGAAGGCTAAGAGCGCAACAGTTCCGAATATGACGCTGGCTGTTCTCCATCCCCATGCGTTATCTCCCAAGATCATCATAGAAAACGCAATGATGCCTTTTCCAAGGAATGGGTGCTCACGATTCGGATCCAATCCCGGCGTGGCATCAGGATAGATATCGGGGTTCTGCCGTAACTTGAGAATGTTCCTTGCTGCATTGACATAGTATTTCTCGTCGAATATGAGGGCATTATTAGGTTTGTCAAGCCACAAAAACCCAATGACAAGAAATGCCAACAACAGGCACATGAACAGTCTATCGTAGACGTTTTTGCCAGGCTCAGAATCTGGCTTGAACATACTGGGAGACCAGCCTGTCATACAGGTTCCCTTTCAAGTATCAATGACTCTCTAAACTTGAATAAGTCTTTCAATAGATTCTTGCTGGCGCACACATTGAACGTTCATGCTAAACTGTCAGTGGGTTTCTCATTCCAATATTCGGTTTAAGACTAAAATCCCTTTTAAGTCACCTAGACAAGAGTCTATGTCAGTGAGAGATTTGAGTTATAACCCATACATGTATTGGAACAGGCCACCTCAGACGCCCTACTGGGGCTATCCACAAGGTACTCAGTGCACTTGCGTTTCATGTCCTGTCCATTCACAATACTATTCGCAGTACTATTATCCGCAACAGTATTGCTCTCCACAGGGCTGTTATCCTCCCCAACAATATAGTCCGCAGTACTATCCACAACAACAGTACTATTACCCACAGCAGTACGCTAGCCCATACCAGTACGGCCAACAGTATTATTACGGGTAACGCGTTGACTTGATAGATTTCCTAGATCTTTGAAAACATAGCGCCCTTCTCCTCTTTCCACGTTCCTCTCTAGAAAATTTTTTTCTGAAGACACAGCGTGCGCCATCCTACGACAAAATCATAAAGCTGTCCCTAGATAACAGCCTGATAGAACGTGGTGGGAGCGGCGTTTTACACATCATATTCACGCCATCATATAGGTGATTACTGACACAAAATTTTGAGAATGTCTTTAAGCTCGACAGATGATTCTTAAACGCTCATGTTAACGCGTTTGGGATCATGAGACTCGACCATGGCTAAGAATCCTCTCAAGAAGTTCATGGAGGAAAACCCATACCGGGGAGTCTTCGAATGGCATCCCCTTAACCTAGTCTTGAAGAGGCCTAAGTGTGGATCTGAGTCTAACACTAAACCCAAACGGGAAGACAAACGCGAGCCGATATAAGAAAAGCTTCGTTGGACTTCGGGATGAGCGTCTAGTATGATTGACGGTGCTTGGTCTTGGTGAAGTTCTGCCCCAGCTGCGGCAGATACATGCCCCCCGGCTGGAATAAGTGTCCAAATCGTTGCACCGCTTCGACACCGACAAGCAGGACATTCCAAAGGTCGACGCTGGTGAAATCTCCTTCAGATCTGGACATGGATGATGTACTCAATAATTTTCCAAGTCCCTCACTCAGAGAATATCAGAAAGAGATCGTAGCCAAGGTCGTCGAAGCATTCAAAACTGGAAAGAGATGCTTCATCTTAGCCGCACCAACAGGTTTCGGTAAGTCCTACGTGAACGCTGCCTTCTGCTCCGTAACGAAGTCTTTCTACGCAACTCCACAACTGGTTCTGATCGATCAGATACTTTGTGATCCACTTTTACGTTCAATATTTGTCGAGATTAAAGGTCGACAGAACTACTGGTGCTACCATCAGCCAGATCGAAGTGTTGACGCAGGGAGATGCGTGACTGAAGATTACACTTGCGAGCGCTTCAGAGTATGTCGCTACTGGATCCAGAAGATGAAAGCCGTTAATGCGCAGAGCGTGTTGCTAAGCTTCGCATACCTCATCGCGGAAGGTCAGACAGAAGGTCAAGTCGAGTCATCTTTGGGAAGGAGGAGCTTACTCATACTTGACGAGGCTCACAATATCGAGGAACAATGTCTAAACCAGATTTCAGTACGGGTAGATCCGTTTACGATACCTTGGGATGTCTACAACAAGTTACTCCCCCAATTACGTAAAGTCAAGACGGAGACCCAGATGAAGGAACTTCTTCAAAGAATCAAAGAACAATTAGTGGCGATCAAGAAGCAAGCTTCTAGAATCGCCGAAACCACTGGGCTATCAGTCTTACAGGCTGAAGACTTGAAGAAGATTGAGCGCTTCATTTCAAATCATGATCTCTACGATTCGTCGAAGAGTGAGTGGATATTCCAAGTCCAAAACGACAAGTTGATGGTGCAGCCTGTCTTCGCAAAACAGTTTATGAAGGAGCTGGTTTGGAAACGAGCCGAATACTATATTATTTCTTCAGCCACGATTCTCGACCCGCAGGAATATGTAGAGTTGACAGGCCTCCAAGACATGCTAACGGAGGATGAGATTTGCTTCCTAGATGTTCCCAGCACGTTTCCAGTTCAGAACAGACCTATAATAGACATGGCTGTAGGACCTTTGTCAAGAGAGGAATGGGATAAAAATAAGCAGGACGCCCTACGTAACGTAGAGACGATATTGAGAAGCGAACCTGGAAACGTAGCTATACACTGCCATAGTTACCATCACCAACAATGGCTTGCAGAGTATATCGGAGAGGACCTGAAGTCTAGACTCATTGTTCATACAAGTAGAGATCGCCAAGCGAGGCTTGATGATTGGAAGCGCTCACGTGGAAAGGTGTTCGTGTCCGTGGCTTTCGCCGAAGGCCAGGACTGGAAATACGACGTGTGCGACGCCCAGATTCTCTTGAAAGTGCCATTCCCCGACCTGAGTGACAGACGTGTCAAAAGACGCCTAGACCTGGGGTACCATCAGTGGTACGATAACCAAGCGATGCTGGAAGTCATCCAAGCCTACGGCCGTGCAATAAGAGCTGAAGACGACAAAGCGAGATTCTATGTTGTCGATGGCAGTTTTAATAGACTAGTCAAGAGATGCTGGACATCTATGCCATCTTGGTTCAAAGAAGCATTACCTCAATCATTAATGCCGCCTACCGAAAAATTACCGTGCTGAAATCAAAAATACAGATTGCGAATACCTTTACATTCGCGCTTTTCACAACGTTCATCGAGTGTGTCTGAGCGTCTAAACTCTCTTTAATCCCAACTCCTCTGCAATTCTCACTACTTCTGTATACTCTTTGAGCGTCGGGCGTCTGCCTAATTCCTTGCAATCGTATGCTTTGTACTCAGGCCTATACTGATCCATTATATTGATGTAGGTATTCTTGGAGATCTCCTCTGCAATGAATTTCAAGACTTCCCTGCTATGTGCAGCATTGTTGGGTAAGACCAGATGCCTTATCAAGAGACCTCTCTTGGCGATTCCGTCTTCAATTATTAGATCACCGACTTGGCGATGCATTTCCCTTATTGACTCCTCGCAGCGCTCAAAGTAGTCTGGAGCATCAGAGTATTTTCTTGCAGAATCTTCGGATCCATATTTCATGTCTGGCATGTAGATGTCGGCGATACCTTCTAACAATTTTATTGTCTCAGCGTTTTCATAGCCGCCACAGTTCCAGACTATTGGCAAGTACAGTCCTTTCGGAATTGCCATTTCTATCGCCTCAACGAGTTGTGGGGTGAAGTGTGTGGGGGTTACGAGATTGATATTGTGACAGCCCTGCTTCTGTAGGTGGATCATGTATTCAGCAGCTTTCTGTTCACTTGTGGGGTGACCGTAGCCGAGGTGGCTTATGTCATAGTTTTGACAGTAGACGCAGAGGAGGTTGCAGTTCGTCAAGAATACAGTTCCAGAGCCACCTGTGCCAACTAGAGGCTCTTCTTCTCCAAAATGTGGGCCGTAGCTTGAGACGATTAAGTCCTTTCCGGACCGGCAATAACCTCTTTCATCTTTCAATCGATTTACGTGACATTTTCGGGGGCAGAGCTCACACTTCTCGAGCAAAATCGAGAGCTTCTCTTTGCTCTTCTTCAGATCCCCATTCCGGCACGATTTAATGTAAGCGGGAATTATTTCCACACCTTGTACTACAAGAGCGTCTCTATTGAATCTGTTTTAGAGTACGCTCTCAGCACTCTGTTCTCTGCGCTTTCCAATGATATCGCTAACAGCAATCACGCATGCTGTACCTCGTTTCAGAAAAGCCCTCAATTATTGTGTGGTATCATTCTTATAGACCCTAATGAATCCCGTAGGGGGGGCTAGTGTGTATCTTGGAGCTATTAGAGAGAGGTGCCGCCTCCTCTGACATTTTGCATCTCTGAAGTCAGTATATGCCATTCTCTTATGGTGAGGTAGACGTTGTAAATGAAGACGTAAGTGAACCAGGAGGTCAGTTTTGAGTTCATGATCGCATTGAGATAGTGAATTGGAAACGTATCATCGATCACAACAGTATTCATGACTGTATCAAGGTTGAAGGTTCCGTGCTCATCGACTGCAGCCATTATTACTATGTGATCTTTCGGGTGAATCACGTGGGCCACTATGTTTTGTGAGTTTTCTGCGTTTCCTATCCGTCACGATGACGACTGCAACAGCCGCGACCACTCCGAAGACGACCAAATATGGTGTGAGAAGTGTAAGTTTGTTGACGGGTTCCACGACGCCGCCGACCGGTCTTGCGGACGGAGGAGGCGGTACAGTAAGGATGGCTGTCAGATGCTGCTTGCGACGCCGCTCGTCGGGCCTGTGATGATTACAGAGCTATGCGCCTTGATCAGGTCTAGGAAGAGTTCTCCTTTGTCGACTAGATAGTTCGAGTCATAGGCGCAGATGCCCTCCAAAGGCATACTAAATGCCCTACCAAGCGCCCTCTCATACTCGACAAACTCCAGCGCCTTCTCCTTGAAGAAACATGCCATCTCCCCCGCTGCCCTGAATCCCTTGAATCCCCTCGCTGTGGCATCTGCATAGAGCGTCTTCCAAATACCCATCACGTTCGGTATGCTGAAGCTGCCTCCCTTGAAGTACAAGTCCTTGTATGAGAAAACGTGCAAGGCTCCCGGTTCTCAAGCTGCCCTACATCTATGCCAAAAGCTTGCATAGCATGCCTGATCTCATCCGGAGACTCCTGCGTTGCCACGTATGCAGCCGCCTTACCTTGATCCAAGCCAGCCTTGAGGAAAGTGAACAACACTTCACGCTTGTCTTCAGGTTTTGAATAGAACATGACGACATGATCGGTAGGTTTCATCTTCCTTACGAAATCGGCTATCTCCCGGTTGTCCATCCATAACTACAACCCGGCTTTCAGATTCCTTGGATTCACAAGTCTGAAAAGGAAGCACGACTCAACTTAAGACATTGAGAGACGGGCTGAAACATGGAAGTAGCAAAAGGTATCCATCTTATACCGAGTGTCAGAGGCGCAAACTCGTATCTCATTCATTCCCAAGACGAAGCCATAATCGTGGATACTGGAATGCCTGGGAACGATGCGAGGATTCTAGATTACACAAAACGCTTGGGCATTGAGCCCTCATCAATAAGCACCATAATTCTGACACATCCAGACATCGACCATTCGGGAAGCGTTGCAAAGCTGAAGGAGCTGACGAATGCCAAAGTCGCTATTCATGAAGCTGATGCACCCAGGCTCTCCGGGGAGAAGAAGCTCAAGGAGGTCAAAGGCGCCGTAGGGCTCGTTCTCAAGGTCATGGGCGTGTTCATAAGATTCAGTCCAGTCAAGCCAGACGTGCTCTTGAAAGATTCCGACAAGATAGACGGCGTGACGATAATCCACACTCCGGGTCATACTGATGGAAGCGTTTCAGTGTACATTCCCGGCGAAGCCTTACTCGTCGGGGATGCTCTTAGAACAACAGAAAGCGGATCTCTTAGACTTCCTCCAATGACCCTTGACTTGGAAAGAGCGAAGGAGTCAATCAGGAAAATCTCGGGATTGTCCTACGCCTGTCTTCTCCCAGGTCACGGTCCCCCGATCAAGCCTGATGCCTCCACGAAGGTCAAGCAATTTGTGGAGGACTGTTTCCATGAGCCTTGACAGTATTTGCGATAGTTCCTATCAATAGTTCCAGCAAACTAACGGTTGAGTGAGTTCAGGAGAGCCAAAGCAAAATGTGACTCACCCACTCTAGCATGCACGAGTCCTTCTCCCAAGAGAGGTTGAGCGTCGTGGAAAGCAGAGAGTACCAGATACACATTTCAGAGGTAGCGTCGAAAGCAAACACGCTCGTCGTGTTGCCCACAGGCTTGGGGAAGACGGTGATTGCGATCTTGGTGGCTGAGAAGAGGGTGGGAGAACGGGCAGACGGTAAGGTTGTGGTTCTGGCTCCAACAAGACCGCTGGTGGTTCAGCATCATGCCGTTTTCAGCAGCCATTTCACTAAATCGATCTGCAATCACTTAACTGGTCAGATACCCGCTGATAGAAGGCAGAAGGTCTGGGCTGAATCCAACTTCATCTTTGCCACGCCGCAAGTCATTGCGAACGATGTGCGAGCAGGCCGTTACGGGCTTTCGGATGTCTGTTTGATGGTTTTCGATGAGGCGCATAGATGCGTGAAGGACTATGATTACACGCAACTCGCTTTGAAGTATCAGCAGTCTGCGACTAACCCGCTCATTCTTGGTTTGACCGCTTCACCTGGGGGGAAGAAGGAGCAGATTCAGATGGTCTGCGAGAACCTCTTCATCAAACAGGTTGAAGTCCGATCTGAATACGACGAGGACATTCAACCTTACGTTCACTCAATCGTAATAGATTGGAAACGTGTCCCGCTGCCCGAAAGCTACCGGGAAGTAAGCCGCCTACTTAGAAGCGTCAGCGAGGAGAAGATACAGAAACTCAAATCCATGAAAGTCCTCCCGAACATTGAATTAATCCCAAAGAAACTACTCCTAGACCTCAGACAGCAGCTAATCATTAGGCTCCGGAAGAGACGTTCGGGTTACATCTTCGCTGCCCTAACACTGCAAGCGCAAGCCATCTCCCTGCTCCACGGCATTGAACTGCTTGAAACGCAAGACATCCAGAACCTGAGGCAGTACTTCAGCCGCATGTCGGAGAATCCTAAACGAACCATCAAAAGCCTGCTGAAAGATCCCCGAGTTCAAACAGCCATCCAGCTAACCGATAACATTCACACGTCACATCCGAAATTGAACGTCCTCTCCGACTTGATCATTGAACAATTAAGGTCGAATCAAACCAGTCGCATTATCGTGTTCACGCAATATCGAGACACCGTAGAGCTGATCGTAACGAGACTAGAACAGGAGGGCTCTCGCCCAGTTCGCTTCGTCGGCCACGCAACGGGCGAGGATTCCGGCCGAGGCCTATCCCAGAAGGAGCAAGTGCAAACGTTGGAGGACTTCAAATCTGGCAAGTTCAATATCCTCGTAACCACAAGCATAGGCGAAGAAGGCCTACACGTTCCGGATGTAGACCACGTCATCTTCTATGAAGCAGTGCCATCCGAAATACGAACCATTCAGCGAAGGGGGAGAACTGGAAGAACCAGGATTGGCAAGGTCACAGTCTTGATGGCTGAAGACACAGTTGACGAAGCCTACTATTGGAGCAGCCTCCGCAAAGAGCAAAAGATGCGTTCGATCCTCAACCGCATCAGCCAGACAGGAGTACGAACAGCAAGCAAAAAGACAACCATTCTGGACTACACCTGATTCCCCACCAAGAGAGAGGCACTACGGCGAACTTGAATCGTCGCAGAGCATCCGAATAAGCTGACCTTACCTTGAAGGCGAACGTCTGACTTGGTTCACTCAATGCTTCGTCATAGCCAGTATGAAACATAGTTACTCAGGCTGAGGTTGTTGATTTCAATAAGGCACCAATTCGCGAGTGTGAAAAAAGAAATGATAGAGGGCGGCCAAGACTCTCTAGCTCAGTCTTGAGTCGTCGTTGGTTCTTGAACTGTTTTTCTTACTTTGTTCTCAGTTTCTCCGTGTATGCGTCGGCTACTTTGCCGAGCTTGAAGACTAGCCAGAGTACTGCGGCGATGGTTGGGCATGACCTGCGTAATCCGTTGCAGGCAATTAGTGGAATGATGTACCTTGTAAAGACACGCTATGAGAGGTTGCCGTTGCCTTCCAGAAAGTTTGTAGACGAGTTTGGTGCAGTCACATTGCGGTTTTCCGTTTGAAATCTGTCACAAATGGTGAGTGGTGTAGATAGGATGACAAAACATTAGGGATGGGAGAGCGACGAGTTCTCTGGAGGGTCCGATAATGCATAGATGTGCATCAGGTTTTTGCTGGTTCTTTACTCTTAGCCGTAACCGTGTAGGCGTGACCCGTGATACCCATTCCAAGCCTCTCTACGCCGAGGAGTATCAGTGCAAATGCTAGAATATACACGACAAAGAGAAGACCTAGTGCTGGAAACACCAACACGAGGAATCCAGCCACAAGCGTAACTAACCCTACCACGACCGCCAGAGCCCGCGCCCAACAAGGCAACTTTCGACTTCCATTTCCGACTCACCCCCTCCCAAGTAGCCAAGCTTTTGAATTCGGCCTGCAGTGCATATAAGACCTAGCGAGACAGCAGAAGCTTACGGCATATTTACTAAGGTTGAATTTGTCGAAACAACTGGATATGTGCTGGCAAGAAACATGGCGACTGAATATCCCCCCGATCCGATCACTGTGGGGCGGTTCTGGGAGCAGGATTAGAACTGTTCTTCAAGCAGCCGACTTACAGGCAAACGCAGCAGACGACAACGTGACGTTACCCTATTTAGCAATGAACTGCCCATAGGCCTGGTTACTTCGCTTTTCGCAACCGGCGTTCTAGATCGACAACACGTTTCTCCAGCTTAACGATTCTCTGCGCATTTTTCTTCGATTCTCGGTTAATGTCCGTGCTCACTTTTCTAGCGTGCTGATCTAGTTTAGTCGCAAATGCTCTAGCAGCCTTCTCCTGCCTCTTGTCAACTTGGTCGAGCTGATCGCGCAATTCCTTGAACTTACCCATATCGCTGATCCTCACGCATACTATGGCAATCGAGTGCTAAAAGGTGTTGGAGGATAGCCAGCGACAAAGTGGTCTGAGCAGTTACTCGTTTTGACTGCTGACGCTTCACCCCGAGCATTTGGAGGTTTTGGAGACCGGGAACTTAATCAAACTTGGAATCTAAGTGAATTCTCTTCACGCTAAGATTTGGATTTTGTCACACTGGTTGCCCTCGCAAGCCAGCAAGTTCCAGCGAAGTGGTTTTCGAGGGTGCAGACTGGCTGGTAAGATAAGGAGTTGCTCACCGACGAGCAGCAGCTTCGGTAACGGTATTAGGATGTTGTGAGGTAGTCTGATGCACGCGGAGGGTGAGGTGCGGCGAACTTGCCGAAACGGCGGTTTGGAGAGCCTTACCCCCGCCCAAAAAATGTGCGGGGGTTGCCAAACCTTCCAAAGCTTCGCTGGGAGCAGCCAGAACCCACGATATTCGAGGGTTCGAATCCCTCCGGGCCCACCATTTTGAGGGAACATTATGAGAGGGTGTGGGAAACCCAAACATCGGGTGTGGGACACCTTGGCTTTGCAATGGTCATTACTCCCACGACTCGTGGGTTCAAATCCCATTGAACCTACCAATCGGTGGCCAGTAGTCAAGAAGATCAGAAGCCTTCTTGAGAACGACCGATACAACGTACCAATCTACTAGGGATCCTTCTTTCTCTTCGGCAGACGGTCGCTAGCGGCTGGGGACTGGCTGAAGCTCCGGGCATCTGAGGTTAAGCGGCTCATCGAACAGGAGGACTAACAATTGACATGTGCGCACATTTCTCCAGCGGGTTCTTCTTGCTACACCAACGTATTGTTTTCTTGTCTTTCGAGATCCACAGCCACACCGTCTCCAACAACTCCTGCGTGGCCGCGATTGCAGTCAACCTGATCTTATAGAACCCCTGACTCAACCCCCCCTCTTTAGGAAAATCATGACTCAGGGTTTCCCGTTTCTGGTGTGGAAGATCAAGTCTCGCGACGTAGGTCTGTCTGGAGCCAGGAGACTCCTCCACTTCGTACTCATGGATGCTTGTCATGAAATGGCCGATATTGGTGATGTCGATCGCCACTCTGAGTTGGCGGGGTGTTGTCTTACATCGGATCTCCTGAACAACACGAGGGAAGAATTTGACAACTTTGGCATGAGGTTGAATCAGCCTGTACTCGATTAATTCAGGAGGAAAAGGGGGGGCTGTCACAAGTTGGCTCTCATAGAGTGTTGCCTTGTATCCTTCCTCTAAATCATTACGATCCACAGGTCCAACCGAGATAGATAGAAATCTTGACGCCGGACGTTGAACCAGGTTAGAATAGACTAAGCCGATAGTCAGTAAAACAGACGCGAATGCAAATAGTATCTGGGCTTGGCTTCTAAAGTCGCTTAAATTGGCAAGTAGGAAGTAGCCAAAAAATGCAAGCACTACAACAACGGAAACACAAGTGAACACATCAAGACGCCTGATCCTTCTTCTGAGATCTCGCAGCCAGGAGACCAAGCGCTCTAATATCTTCCCAGACATGATTGCACCATTTCTATAGGTCAGAGCTCAGGTGACAGATAAAAGGGCATGATACAAGGTAAACGGCGGACTTTAGCTCACCAACCGCAAGGTCCTGATGCGAAAACTGAAAAGCTAACTTACACACAAAGGATAAGACAGCTTGGGTTCGAATGGACGCGGTCAACGTAACTATTCTATCCGCGTTAATCTCAGCAGTCGTTGCTTTCATAATTGTTGGTCTGAAAGAATTTGTTTTTGAATCACGGAAAGAGAAGAAACTCGGAAAACAACTAATCTCAGCATGGATCTCCGACATGACAGCCAATGTGGATCTGCTGAAGATTCACGAATATCATTTGGCCAAGCTGACCTATGATGATAGGCCATTAAACCCTGTGGCGTTGGCATTGCATCGTCCAGACTTGGCCAAGACGATGACCGATATACGCATACGAATTAGATACCTGAATGAGCTAATTACTTTGTATGACGCTGTGTTGGGTCCACAGCTCAATTATCTTCTAATGACTGACCCTCTCAAAGAATCTATTATCCCTAAACAAGAGGAATCAGGCGAGCTCGAAACATCGCGCCGAATTAAGAAGTGGCAGGATGATTGGCTTAAACTAATCGACGGTACCAGAGACAAACTAAGAACGCAAATAGAAAAAATGCTCGAAGAGTTCCAGCCCTCTGAAGGTAAGAAGGATAAAGCCAGACCCTCACAGAGATCAATCATCCTGACTGAGGATAATTTCGTAATTCACATTTCTCGTTCATGCACCTGTACTGTTTTCTCTCAGGCGGATTTTCCCCATTCCGATTTTAGGTTCTTGACCGACCATGTCTTTGTCACTAACTAATTCGCTTCCACACTTTGCACATTTCGGCATTTTTCTCACCTCACGTCTCCGTAGAGCAAGGCAGTATAACCTAAATGACTGAAGTATCCTTATCCTTCTTTCTCTTAGGCAGCTTATCAATCAGTTCAGTCCAGGATCCTCGGCTGTACGGATCCGTGGGCGGTGCTGGGTAGGGTGTGGTCAGGGCTGGATGCGCATACCTGAAGCTTGAACCAGAACGTCGCCGCAACGGTTGGGATCCTTGGATGCAGGCTATAGTCGCTGGCTGCTACGACTTCTTTCCGGTCTTTATCGTTGTGTGCGTGGCGCCACATGTCTCTGCGTAGCAGGGTGAGTTCGAGCCGTTGATCGTCACGGCGCTGCTTGGCTGGACTCTTATGCAAAGTGTTATCACTGAATCCTGCAAGATGTGGGCTCTGGACTGCAAATCTCTTTGTCTATGGATCACAGGTGGATGGGGAGGCCGAAGAAATCGAAGAGGAGATGCTAACCCTGACTCTCTGCGATACCTGCCAGCATACCCGCGCCTACTGCCCGAAAGGAATAGCTGCAGGCAAAGATGTGACCGTCTGCTACTATTATCTTAAAAGGGATCCCACAAGCTCTGAAACAACTCTACCAGCTTAACCTTGAGAAACAACTAGACGTCGAGAGTTCTGCAGCGCTAGGCTCAAGGAGATGTCTTCTCTTTCTCTACCGGCGCAAGCCTGGCGCCTACACGGAGTTCGAGAGCGTCTAGAAGCTTCTCCATGCGAATCGAAAGAAACAAGACCAAACAGCTTTCTCAACCCCCGATTTCCTAAGGCCTATTCCAAGGAGGCGATATCGAATCGAGTCGAACTGTTGAGTCTGCAAAAAAGACGAGCCATAGCTATTTGCAGGATAAGATCTCCGTATGCTCAGAAGAGCGCACTTATCCAAACCTCATAATTTTTAGACATTGCGGGCACCGAACCTCGAACGGTCGAGAGTGATCATATGCCCAAAAGGCGAATTCCATTTCGCAAGCTTCATTGAGATGTTTGAATATGCGGACATATGGACTTGACCATGGCCGCAGAGAGGGAGGCGTGTTTTCTATGTCCCTTAAGTACTAGTCAAGAACCATTTTTAGCCATCTTATGTCACCTGCGAAAGGTTGATAATGATTGAAGTAAGGGACCGGAAAATTGATTGCAACATTGTCGCATAGAACCCAGACATCTATGCCTTGCTGGCATGCTAAGCCAACCTCGTAAACAATCCAGTTTTGAGTATGTTTCCAAGTCCGTCCTGCTTCGGACTCGCGACATGATTTCTCTTGCATATTTACCAACTCCCTCCCGATAAGGAGGAACATCGCCGACGATCTCCTAATTTCATCGCGAATGGTCTCCCATGCAGGTAGCGGAATTGTCTCAAACTCAGATCGAAAGGCTTTGATGCCGACGCGGGCACACGCGTTATCGAATAGATTACAGAATTCTTTGTCTAGCTTGGTGTGGGACATGAAAACCTGAGTCATGTACCGTCGACAGAAAATGCCTAAGTTCCAATAAATCCGTTGTGGATCTTGGTCTTAAGTAATGGGATCGTGCGCTATTCACTCCAGAAATGTCCATGTGGATGTCCACGTCAAAAAACCAGCATCCACGTGAGCACACAAAACAGCCAGATTCTATCCCCCCTAGCTAGTGAGATCACCCTAATTTGAACCGTTAGAGCAGACTATTTTTTGTCTGTGTGTGTCCCTAGCTGGTGAGAGCATCTTAATTTGGACACATTCACAACCTTAGACCCTAGACATCCTAGCATTCAAAACCTTAGAACCTAAACAAATTGGCTGTCTGAGTGTAAAGTCCGAATATTCCGACAGGCTACATGCTTAGAGGCTCTACATATGTAATACAGTACTACATATGTAGTGTTAGACATGTTTAATCCACTAGGGTAGGGTGCCAGGGGGTTTCTCATGTTTCTACTTGTTTCTGGTTCTTTTATCTTGTCAGCGTGTCTCTCATAGAGCAGAATTATGCCCTGTGATACTGCGTCTGTGTTGGTTGTTACGAGTCCCATGTCTTTGAGTTTTGAGAGTCACTCTTTTAATTTTCCCCTTAGCACTACGTGTATTGTTATTGTTTCTCTGGTTGGATTTCTTTTGTTCACCACTTTTCTCTACCTGAAAGTATCAGGTGGGCATCGCTTATATGCAGACCCACTCACTGAAACAGTTACTGCACGGGCACGTATTATTGTTGGTGGCACATGCGGGACTAGCGATCTTTCAGACTGATGATCTTCCTGACATAATCTCTTTCTTCTGTACGGCCTGCACACACGTGGAAATGAAGCGATCACTCTTCCTTGTCATTGTTTTTCGTTGTCTTCTGGGTTGTCTGAAGAGGATTTGCCCTTATTTGCCAAGTCTTTGATGCCGTACACTCCGACAGGAGGGATCCTAGGAGCTATGCTTGCTCCTGCCGTGGGAATATTTGACGGTATCAACATGATAGTGTTGCGTCCTTGAAGCCCCAGCTCGTATATTATATTCATCCATCGAAGCTCGAAAGCTCTGTTGTTATCTTTGTAGAGATTCGCTGCATCGACCATTTTCTGGGCGGCTTCGAATTCAGCAAGCGCGAGTGTTACTCTTGCACGTCTTTCGCGTTCAGCTTGGGCTTGTCTTGACATTGCGTCTTGTAGGCTTGGTGGAATCGCAACATCTTTGATCTCCACAGATGTTACCTTGACTCCCCATGCTTCTGTCTTGCTGTCGATTATCCCCCGTGCAATTACGCCTACCTTCTCGCGTTCTATTAACAATTCGTCGAAGGTTGTCTGACCAATAACTTCTCGAAGAGTAGTCTGTGCTGCCAACTGAGTTGCCATAAAATAGTCCTCCACGCTCAGAACAATCTTTTCAATATCAGTGGGTTGAAAGTACATGACGGAGTCAACCACCACCGGAACATTATCCTTAGTCAGGGTCTGCTCTGTCTTGAAGGACATCACTTGAAGGCGGGTCGATATTATGGCGGGAATTTTGCTTATGAAAGGCGCAATGTAGACTACTCCCGGTCCCTTGAGCCCTCGGTATCTTCCGAGTGTAAGGACTGGTGCCCTTTGCCATTCCTTCAGAATTCTAATTCCACTTAATAGGATGACTAGTACGACCAACGCGACGAAAGCTTCAACAGCCACAATTGGATCCAAAGAATACCTCACCACTACATCTCAATAGGAACTTGTTTTCTTATTAGGGTTCTCGAACCCTAACGTCATTTCTTTTCCACCAAGAGAACCAATCCCTCCCTAGATCTGACTTTCACGCTCTCTCCCGCAACCACGTTACCAGAGATACTTCTTGCCCGCCAGATTATGCCATCAACCCTGACCTCGCCCTCTGGTGAGAGATTCGTCACAGCGATGCTGGTTTTCCCTACTAATGACTCCGGACCTACCAGAGCTGGTCTACGCCTGAGTGGACCAATTATCCACTTCATATACAATCCGCCCAATATACCCGCAAGAACTAAGCTGAAGAGTTCTGTCTGAGCCCAGAGATTGATAGGTGAAGAACCATAATAGTAAAGCCCCTGGGCTAGTAGGTAAACGCCTATTGTTCCAGCTAAGACTCCAATCATCATCATAAATCCGTGTCCTAATTTGAGTTCTAGAAGTAACATCGCTGCGCCTATCACTATTATCAAGAAGCCCAAGATTGAAGCCCCAACTACTTCTACCCCTACCAGTCCTGCAACAAGGGAGAGGACTCCTGCAACTGTAAGAAGTACAGTAGGATGATAGAGATCTATAACTATGGCGAGTACTCCGAGCATTACAAGTATTCCAGCTAGGATGGGGTTGCTGACCGCGCTAAGGAATTGCTCGTAAGCATTCTCTTCCACAATGACAACTTCTTTACCTGAAAGCCCTAGCTTGTCAAGAGCTTCAGTCAAGGAGTTAGCAATACCATTAACAAGATGGTTGCGGTAGGCTTCTTCTGCCGAGTAGGCTTGGTCTGAGTAGACCATGTTGTAAGCGCTTGTCGCATTTCTACCCCATCTTGTCGCTAAGCTTACCATCAGTTTGAGTGCAGCTGCTTCGGTATGGTTCTGCTCAAGAGGGGATCCGCCGACGACTATCGCGGTTGACGGACCTATTACTGAACCCTCACCCATGATTATCCGGTTGGTCGCTTGGGCAATGTAGCTACCGGCAGAGGCGGCCAAAGAATTTGGTGGAACATAGGCGTAGGTGGGCACACCTGATTCGTTTGCTTGACTAATACTGGAAATGATGGAGAGGGTGTCCTTCAGCAGGCCCCCGGGAGTGTTAATCTGTATGACTATGGCTGAGACGCGTTCACTTTCAGCCAACTTCACAACTCTGTTTACAAGAGATGTCGTTCCAGGGTCAACGTTATAGGAGAAATTCACAACAACCACTTTGTTCGATATGTTTTGAGCAAAACCTTGAGGAGAAGATGCCGCAATCAAGAGCATAAGAGCTAGAGTGAGGCACCCGCAACGAGAAAAAAGCTCAAGAGAAAACACGGAAGACCGCTGCCTGAGCACTCTAAGCACCAAGCTTACTTAAAATTACGGAGACTAAAAGGTTGAGCATGCATGCACGCACAAATAGGTCGGGGCGTAACGAGTGACTAAACATAAGGACGAAGAAGAGATCTTGGGTAATTATTCTGGCAGTAACTCGCGTGTATGACTTGAAGACTTTACTATTTCATGATTTCACGGTTTAATTTTCAGCCGATAATAGTCCTATATTCCTATTGCAGCTAGTAAGTCAGCAAGAACTAGACAGGTGGATGAAGAGGCCGTAGAAATGAAGCAGATTGCCGTTATTGGGAGTAGCGGTAAAATTCCCTCAAGAGTCTATGAGATGGCTGAGGAATTAGGGCGGGCCATAGCAAGTGGGGGAGCCGTCCTCATCACTGGCGGCAGAGGTGGCGTCATGGAGGCCGTTTGCAAGGGGGCAAAAGATAGCAAGGGCCTTACAGTTGGGATCCTCCCTGGGTCTGAGAAAGACGCTAACCCATACCTTGACATTTTCGTAGTAACCGGTATGGGAGACGCAAGAAACGCGATAAACGTCAGGTCTGCTAACGTGGTGATTGCAGTACACGGAGGCGCTGGGACCCTGTCAGAGATTGGGTTAGCACTGAAGGCTGGCAAGAAGGTTATCGCGTTAAGATCCTCAGGAGGCATTGCTGAGAGGATGGCAGGGGCAGTAATTGATGGGGACGAGATTCTATCAGCGGATTCCGTTACAGAAGCTGTCGAATTAGCATTCAAGGAGCTCAGAGCAAACTGACTCCACAATGATCATGCTAGCCCGTGAGATCGAGGGCTACGGCTCTTCGTGGAGATTCTGGCGAACTATGAACAAGGATTTTAGCTGAATTATCTGTTATTTGCTGTATTCAACTGTGAATGAAGAGCTACCACAAATCGGGCAGGGATTGTCCCTAGTGCAGAATTCGATTATTTGACCGCAATTTGCACATTTACAGATGGGGGATCTTTCTTTTTCTTCAGGCTTCATAAGAACGCGCCGTGCATAATCATCCAAACCAAGCAATAATGGCTTGAAGACTTCACTTTTGCGTCTTTTCCCCTACGGCGGATCTTGTGTCTCGTCGAATGACGTGAATCTGATGACAGAGATCCCAACGGCCAATGTCAGTGTGTCCAGAAGAAAGATATCAAGGGGCACAGTATCACATCTTGATGAAAGAGGCAATGTCCAAACCCTATGGAAAGATAGCGAATGAGTGGCATAAGTTCTACCGAGGAAAGCTGGCTATAACATCCAAAGTTCCAGTCAAGTCTTTTGAAGACTTTGCAGTGTGGTATACCCCGGGGGTAGCTGATCCCTGCAAAGAGATTGAAAAGGATCCGGAGAAAGTTTTCGAGTACACTAACGTAGGGAACATGGTCGCTATCGTCACAGATGGTTCGAGAGTTATGGGACTCGGTAACATTGGAAGGGCTGGGCTACCGGTGATGGAGGGCAAGGCTCTTATCTTCAAATACCTAGGCGATGTTGACGCCTTCCCGATATGCCTCTCAACACAGGACCCGGATGAGATAGTGCAGGCGACTAAATGGATTGCACCATCATTCGGCGGAATCAACCTAGAGGATATAGATGCCCCAAAGTCCTTCTACATATTTGAAAGACTAACGAAGGAACTGGAAACCCCCGTGTTTTACGACGACTATCAGGGAACAGCCATAGTCGTCCTTGCGGGTCTACTGAATGCACTAGAAGTTGTAGGAAAGAAGCTGAGTGCACTTCGCGTCACTGTCATTGGCGCTGGCACCGCAGCCATAGGCGTAACAAGGTTACTGATCGAAGCCGGAGTCAAGTCTGAAAATATCCTTATGGTAGATAGCAAGGGGGTCATCTATGATGAGAGAGGAGATCTGGACAAATACAAGGCTCAAATGGCTAAGATAACAAACAAGAAAGGAGTCAAGGGTGGAATTCACGATGCCTTCAAGGGGGCGGATGTAGTTATCGGTCTATCCCAACCCGGACCAGGAGTGATAACTGGAGACATGATCTCAATGATGGCCGATAAACCGGTAGTCTTCGCCTTGGCCAATCCAGTACCAGAAATACTTCCAGAAGAAGCAACGAAAGCTGGAGCTAAGATAGTTGCCACAGGACGACCAGACTATCCTAACCAAGTCAACAACTCAATAGCCTTTCCAGGGGTCTTTCGGGGCATCCTTGATGTAAGAGCAAGAGGCATAAACACAGCTATGATGCTCTCAGCGGCTCATGAAATAGCGAAATGTGCTAAAGAGCAGGGCCTAAGAGAGGACATTATCATACCTTCAATGGCGAACTCAGCCCTGTATCCAAGAGTGGCGGCTGCCGTAGGAAAAGCCGCAGTGGACACTGGACTAGCCAGAGTGAAACTAGGCTTCGAGGCTTTGAGAGAAAGCGCCGAGCGTCGGATATCCAAATATCAGAAGTCATTGAAAGTACTGGAGAAAGAGGGATTCATATCCCCTGCCCCAAGCAGACTATGAAAGCGCGTGCATTTAGCCCACCTCACTACTATCATGGTCTGAGGAATCTAGAGCTAAGTCTGTCTTCGTAGCAGATTAAAACAGTCTTGAAGAAAGAGAGAAAAGCCTCGAACCATATCCGGTTCAAAGGACATACTGCAATGCGTGTGGATCGATCTGAAGGATACACAAGTGAGAATTGCTGAAGCAATATCGGCAGTCTTCAACGCGCCCTTCACCGCATTGTACGCATTTACAATTCTCATCCTCTCCATCCACCCCTCCTCGACGTTATTGCTGCTAGTCATAACCTCAGTGTTTGCATGCTTTTTCCCACTTGTCATGATCCGCCTTATGGTGAAGAGAGGCATTATTCCGGATATGTATGCGTCGGACAGAAGAACACGTACAAAACCGTTCATCGCAGCAATCGCCAGCTGCGTTGCAGGTATAATCATTCTCGTAATCGTCCAAGCGCCCCAAAGCTTGATTGCTCTGATGGCATGTTACATAGTCAACTCTATTGTTATGATGATGATAAGCCAGACATGGAAGATAAGTATACACGCTTCAGGACTGACAGGTCCAGCTACCTTTCTACTCCTCCAGCTCGGAGCAATAATGGTTCCATTTTTTGCGCTGATTTTTCCTATCGGCTGGGCTAGGCTCAAACTCGGAGCACACGACCTGAACCAGGTGGCAGCAGGCGCGCTACTAACTGTTGGATTAACGCTTTTGCAAATACAACTCTACCTAAAATAAGAAGCCTCCATTATCAGGGCGTCAACAGCGAGATCACCAAAGAGTGAGCAGGGTTTGACATTAATGTAAGATCCTAGATCATGCTTTTCTTGACAAGAAAAGGGGTCGTATCGCATGGATTATCTGGGAGATATTCTGGGCATCGCGTTAACTTTTTATGTTTTTCTTGTGATCGGTGTGGCTGAGTTTTTGAGGAAAGCGCGCGCGCTGAATAACGAGTTTGTAAACTCTTTCAGTACAGGTTTTACGGCTATCATTTCCTTAGTTTTTTCGGCACTATTCTTCATGTTATTCTGAATTGTCGGCTATAAGCGATAGCTAGCGCGCCTAGAAAGTAGAAAGCCTAAAGAAAACGTGTCTCTTACTTCTTTTTACGAGTCAGTTTAGAGTAGAGACCGGCTAATTATCTGTGCAATAGTTTGGAGGTTCTCCCTGGTGACGATAAGAATTAGAAGCGTGCGAGAGGAAGACTTTCTGGAAATAATGGGCATCGCAGCCAGCTGTGCACCAATGCCTGTTGAAAGAGATTCCATCTACCATGACCTCACAAGATATTTCGCCAATACTTGTCTGATAGCGGAAGATGAGGACAAGATTGTGGGCTTTCTTCTTGGATGGGTCTCACAGCTGGACTCCGCCATAGCATACCTACACGACGTATGCGTCATTCCTGAGATGAGGAGAAGGAAGATTGCGACAGACCTCTACAACAGATTCTTTGAAGTTGTGAGTAAAATGGGCTGTCGCAAGGCTTGCTTGATAATTAACCCCATAAACAAGCATTCATTAAGCTTTCATCATAATCTAGGTTTCAAACTCTCTGAAGAGGGAGATCTGATAGATCTAGACGGCGTCAAAGCCGTGAAGGACTACAACGGTCCGGGCAGGCACATGGTCGTAATGTATAAAGATATTTGATCGCAAACATTGACTGCAGTATCCGGTCTTCGTCACATGCCCTTCTTTCCAACTTCAAGCTATAACTTGGCGGTGATCAAGTAATGGTAAGGTCCTATTACTTTAGCGCGCGCTCGCCGGGGTTTTCGTCCTTAAGAAAAAGCGGAGGCCAACTGATCAATCGTCTCCATCTCAGGTAATCAACACTACAAGCGGAAGTGAAGCGCGCGAAACCGTCGTATAACGCGACTTTACAATCGAATAGTGTGCACTCCTACGTAGATCACGGTCGGGATTGTGCAAGGGTGTCCAACATTTCGAAGCCCTCCTCCTCTTTAAACTGCATTCTATAAAACGAGCTGTACAGCCCCCCCTTCTTCATAAGCTCCACGTGCGTTCCTCTTTCCACTATCCTCCCCTCATCTATGACTATGATTTCATCGCAGAGTCTTATTGTTGAGAGTCTATGTGCGATTATTATTGCCAGCCTGTTTTGAAGAAGCCTCCTCAACGCATTTTGTATGACAAGTTCAGTGTAGGGATCGATACTTGAGGTGGCCTCGTCAAGAATAAGGAGTTGGGGATTCATCAAAAGGGTCCGAGCGAAGCTTATCAGCTGCCTTTGTCCTATCGAGACGTTTGAAGACTCCTCCTGTATTACATAGTCATAGCTTCCCGGTAGCGTCATTATGAATTGATGTGCACCAACGGCCTTGGCTACTTGGACCACTTCATCGTCGGATGCGTCAGGCCTTCCGAATCTGATATTGTTCTTGATACTTATCGGAAAGAGAAAAGAATCTTGAAGAACTATTCCCATGTGTTCGCGGAGGTTGTATAATCCAATATTCCTAGCATCTTCACCGTTGATAGTTATTTTCCCGTCAAGCGGATCATAAAATCTTGCCAGAAGATTTATTATTGTACTTTTTCCTGCACCGGTCGGTCCAACTATGGCAAGTTTCTTCTCTCCCTCAAGGGTGAAACTTACCTCCCTAACTACTGGATTGCTAGGGTCATACCCAAAAGTGACATTCTCGAATCCAATATTCCTTATCGTATCGATTTCTACTTTTTTGGATGGAGGTGGATCCTTGACTTCGACCTCTGTATCAATTAAGTCGAACATTCTCTCAAGCGCAGCCATGGCTGACTGATATTGGTCGTAGACCGTTGTCAGATCTATAAATGGCAAGAAGTACAAGAACTGGTACTCTGTAAATGCCACAAGCGTTCCTAAGCTGATCTCTCCGCTTTGGACCATAATCGCACCAAACCAGAGTATTAGTGCGGTGCCAACTACCCTCATACAGAGGACTGCGGGTTGATACGAAGCTGAAATCTTGACCGTTCTAAGGTTTGCCTTAACAGTTTGACTGTGAACTTTCTCAAATTCTCTTGCTGTCTCTTGCTCACGCGCAAACGATTTTATCACTTTCATGCCTGAGAGGTTTTCTTGTATTCGACCGGCTAATCCCGCAAGGCTCGAGAGCGATCTTCTGTAGGCTCTTCTTGAGTAGTTACCTAAAAACCACCCCACAACTATTGCGACTGGAAGAATGCCAACAGCTATGAAAGCAAGCTTTACGTTGAGGATGAATATCATGATCAACGAGCCTAGAATTGAAGCTGTATCTACAACAATACTCGTCAATCCCATGCGTAGAAATATTCTGACGTTATTGGCGTCATTTACGAGTCTTGACATAATTCTTCCAATTTCTCCCTCGGAGAAGTATCTGAGGGAGATCACTTGCTGTCGGGCCATCATCTCATCCCTCATCCTAGCTACGACATTTTCTCCGACAATCCTCATCTGGAAGACTTGAAGGTACTGAAACAAATAGCTACTTATCGTCACGAACACGAAAAGAGGAATCCACCAAAGGAACCCTGAAAGATTCTTCGGTTGAATTATTTGATCTATGGCGATCATGTGCAAATATGGTGAGAATAGCCCTGTTATTGAACTGAGTACAATAGCAGTTACGCCTGCTTGGAGATTTCTCTTGTTCGGACCAGCGTATTTGTATATTCTGCCTAAGAGAATCCTGTCAGAGTTCGTCCGTTTCCTAGATTCCTCATATGCTGTTGAGAAAACGCCGAAGGGACTTGACATTTATTTCTCCTCGGTCTGAAGTGTCAGTTCAGGGTCCTTCTCAAGGAACTGTGTCTCGTATATCCGCTTGTATATGCCTCCCTTGGCTAGAAGTTCACGGTGTGTCCCAAATTCAACAATCTCGCCTTCGTCAAGCAACATTATTCTATCAGCGTTCTTTATGGTTGATAGTCTTTGAGCGATCATGAAGCAGGTTCTGCCTTCCATGGCTTTCTCTATAGCTTCCTGAATGTCCTTCTCAGTCCTCGCATCCACAAAGGAGAGGGAATCATCAAGAATCAAAATTCTTGGATTCGTTAGAAGCGTTCTAGCAATAGTCATTCTCTGCCTTTGACCGCCTGAGAGTGTTATTCCCCTTTCGCCGACAATTGTGTTGTAACCTTCCGGAAGTGCCTCTATGAAGTCATGCATTTTAGCAAGCTTAGCTGCGGATATGACCTCGTCAAGTGATGCATTAGGTTTGCCGAATGCAATATTATTCCTGATAGTGCCTGTGAAGATGAATACGTTCTGCATCACTAGGCCTATTTGTTTCCTCAAAGAAGAAAGTCTGAAACTTCGGACATCTACATCATCGATCAGTATTTTTCCGGAATCAACATCATAGAACCTCGGAATAAGATAGATCAGGGATGTTTTTCCTGATCCTGTGGAGCCGAGAATTGCTATTCTCTCGCCTGGACTAATTGTGAAACTTACATTTCTCAATACAGGTTTATCCTTTGCATATCCGAAGGTTACATCTCTGAATTCCACTTTGCCAATGGTTATGACGAGGTTCTTGGCGTTGGGGTTGTCTTCGACCTCTATTTGGCGTTTCATGATCTCGAAGATTCTTTCTAGTCCAGCTGAGGCATTTACCCAGACGCCAACAAGCACACTCAAATCACGAAGTGGAATAGTCAATCTCGTCATATATCTGGCAAAGAGTGTCAGCTCTCCTATTGTTAAGATAGATGATGGTGAAGCTATTAGATTACCACCGTAAAGATACACTAGTGCTATTCCAAGAGTTAGAATGGCGGGGGAGCTCGGCATATATTTAGATTGAAGTTTACCGGCTGTGATCGCTATGTCTACAAATCGGTCTTCAACCTGTCTAAATCCCTTTTCCATCTCTGCCTCTCTCTCGAATATTCGCACAACCTTCATTCCAAGAATGTTCTGTTGCACATAGGCACCAAGCCTGCCTAGAATTAGATTCATTTTCCTGAATAGAGGCATGGTCTTGATCTGAAGTCGAGCTAGAAAATAGAAAATTAACACTAAAGGCAACGCAGCTATCAGGGCCATTATAGGATTAATAGAGTACATTACCATAAACATCAGAATTCCAGTGAAAATTGCGTGTGCTGAGACTCCCATCCATGTTTTAAGAAAATCTTCTACACCCTGTAGATCCATCGTAGCTCTTGACACAAGGTCCCCTACAGCTGTAGAATCGTAAAACTTGAACGACTTAGATTGCAAAGAGGCGTAATAGTCTGATCTTACGTTCCTTAGGATGAGTTGTGCGACATAACCTTGAATATACGTTATTGCAAAGTTGAGTGCCGCATAAGCTCCTGTGGCAGCCACTATTTTCAATACGAGTCCTAAAAGGAGATCATTTTTGCCTTGAATGATTACCTCATCAATTATCTCCGCGGTATACAGCGGCTCAAGTATGAATGCATATGATCTGACAGCTGCCAGAACAAGAATAACAATTACGATGGGAATAAATGGTTTGTGATATCTGAGAAGATTCTTAAACATATTAGTGGAACGAGAGATGGACGCCTCAGTTCGGATAGACTCGACATAATCGAGAATCGGTTCGGCTACACTCATTGTTCACACACACCAATACACTCCTCTCTGGTACATGCTCAGATCATCCACGGCGCGCTTTGTTCTCTCAAAATGTGTCTAGTTCAAGGAGTCTCTATTATAGATGAAGTAGAAACCGAGTTTTCATAAGATCTCAAGTCTTAGTATATCAGAATCAATCCACATCTGATTCCGTGAGGAACGTCTTCGGGCTTCAGACTGGCGCCACATGGATATACTTCCCAACCTGTCCTAGTCGCCATAGTGAAGACATCCATTCCAACGCCCTCCATAGCGGAGCGCGATTTCAGGTAATGTCTGCATCCAGTTCCCGTCTTCAGGGCTGAGCAATCCTCATCGGGACAGAAGATAGATTTGCATGGGCCGCCTGCGAATCCCGTCGCAAGATGGTAGCCATCATAAAAGGCTGCAGCCTCGATCCTTGAGGTAATTTCATACACTTTTCTTGTCCACTTAACATGCGTTCCTAGTTTCACTACGTCAGGTCCGACGAAATCTTTTGAGGGCGTCTCTAGCATAAAGAAGATCGCACGATTGTATTTGATCAATGCTTTTTTCATTGTCTCTAGATCGACTGCATATGGAGGGCAGTTGATGTTTGTTCCATACCATTTACATTTCGGGTAGATGCACTTCAAGCGAACTCTCTCATCAATTATCACTTGACTGGATGGGATTATCTTCGCATCTGTTGCGCCTAACTCTATAGCCGTCTGTCTGTATCTTTCAAGGTCTCTTTCTAGAGTTTCGGGAAGAACTTGCAAGGCAATCTTTCTGACCATTCGTACTTCCTCGCTATCCAAGTGGTAGATGTATCAGCAAAGATGAAGAAGGCTTCGTTGATCTTAGGTTTTACGTGCGCGTTTGATTGAAGGAGAGGTTGTAGTGCTCGGGTAGTCTGCTAAACACCCATCCAGCGCGAATTGCTATAAGGAAAGTCAAAGGTCACAAAATCGTTTGCAGCACGCGTGATAGATACCTCATAGGGCCCACTTATCTCATAGAAGAGTATGGTGTCGGGCTTAGAAGGGTGTTGACAACTCTCTGGACAATTGGGCCCTCCTTTTCCGTCTCTTGTCGAGCCTTGATCCACGCAGGATCCGACTGGAAGGAATTCCACACTTTCTCTCTTTGTGCCATGTTCTCCCAGACGAGCATATAGTATAATGTGTTCGTCACCCCGATGACCGCCTCCCAGAAACCAACGACCTTGATACCATGTTTCTCGAAAAACTTCAATGTGATGTTCTGGAACCGGGCATGCAACTCGCCCATCTTGCCGGGCAACACCTCATAGACTCGCCACTCATACAACATAATTAGGCTACTCCAATTAGATGTTCTGCTCTCTCAACTTAAAAACATGACCGTCGTCACACTACGAGCTTTTCTCAGAATTGATTCATCGACGGTCGGAACTATTGGTTTAGAAATCGGTATGGCCCACGCGCGACTGACTCTATGTAATATGGAAAAATTCAATAAATGCTAGGGCATTGTGAAAAGAATACCGACATTATGCGTGGAATTGGTATGTCAAGTGAGAGATACAACGTTCATAAAATAGCTGCTACATTAGACGCCTTCTCACCATTTGATTTGGCAGAGCTGGACGGAGAATACCTTGTAAGAATAGCCTTATTCAAAGGTACTTTTCTCTGGCACACGCATCCAAGAGATGAATTCTTTCTAGTCCTTGAGGGCAGCTTTACTTTGGAGACCAAGGAATTCAAAGTAGTCCTGAATCGAGGGGAATGCATTACAGTGAAACGGGACACAGAACATAGGCCCTTCTGCGAAAATAAAGCCATAGTACTATCAGCTTTGCATAAGACGATAAGAACATCCAAACATGACTTCCCTGAGGTTAGAAATAAACTCTAGTCAAAATGAACGCGCGGTTGTGGTAATAAGCAAAATCACGCACGTGTAATGTGTTCGTCAGTCGTTACCGGCACTAAGGGAATCATCTTTATTGATGAAATCCCTAACCTAACTAGTACTTCGGTGCGTATGAACGATGACAACAAATAGGTCATCCGAAGAAGAATGGAGACGAAAGTTGACACCTGAAGAGTATCACGTCCTAAGAGAAAAAGGGACGGAACCAGCTTTTACAGGAAAATACTACGATAATAAGGGCAAAGGAGTCTATTTTTGCAAGGGTTGTGGTAACAAATTGTTTGAGTCGGACAAGAAATACAACTCTGGAACCGGTTGGCCAAGCTTTTTTGATGTTTCACAAGATGCTGTTGAACTCCACCCAGACCATAGTTTTGGAATGAATCGCATAGAGGTTGTGTGCAAGAAATGTGGAAGTCATCTAGGACATCTGTTTGACGACGGCCCCCCTCCAACTGGCAAAAGATACTGTGTGAACTCGATCTCGCTAGATTTTAAGAAAGATATACTGTAAATACATATACTACGAGCACGCGTACTCTTCATTCTATTTCAGTGAAAATAACATTCTTTGGTCATGCATCTGTCTATGTACCAAGCCTTTGTCGTCGAGAAATTTCAGGTGAGATAGGGCTTCTGTGGTAGCGAATAATTTCTGCGGAGGCGGGAATAGGTCCCAAGAGTCGTAGGTCATATCCCAACTCATTTCTGACGCAATCTTGAAGGCATCCTTACCTTCATTTCCTAAAATAGATAAAATCTCCTTAATCCTTATCTGATGGTGGTTTTTGAGTTCTTCAATCCTCTTTTTGCAGTCCTTAAAGGGACTCCTATGACCAGGCAGGACGAGTTCTACATCAAACTTATACATTTTGTCTAGGCTTTCCAGATACCTCTCAAGGGGATTCCAATCATATTGCCATAGCGAGATGTTGGGAGAGATGCCCTTAAGTATATGATCTCCTGAAAAGAGGATTTTTCTCTCCGATTCATAAAGACACATGTGGCCTTTACTGTGGCCGGGAGTCTCCACACATTCGAATACAAACTCATTGATGCTTATTTTGTCTCCTTCCTTGATGGTCGTGAATTTCGGCGGATCGCCTCGACGGTGTCTGTGAGGGGAATACTTTTCGATAATCTCCTGAAGAACATTTTCTGGGAAGCCGCTTATGCGGGCGAAATGTCGCCTAACCTCAACCCACTTGTCACTTGATCTTACGGTTTCGGCGTCTGGCTTGCTGAGGTATATTGTCGAGGAGGCTGTAGGGAGAGCCCACAGGAGATCTAGGTGATCTGAATGCATATGTGTTATGAAAAAGTCTGTCTCTCTTAGAGAGACATCAAGTTCATTCAGTCCTGAGCGCATTGCATTCATACATTCTGGTAGATTAAAGCCTGTGTCAATTATCAGATTCCGATCTTGGCCCTTAATGACATAGGAATTGGTGGCTCTGAGGGGATTCTGTGGAAGAGGAACTTCGATCCGGTACAGATTCGAGTAGACTCTGTTTATCACGCGACCCCGACCCGTATCTTCTTTCTCACGCTGAGTCCGACGGGGCATTTTATACTTTTAGTTTTGGCGCGCCTTGGTGAAAAGAGGTCATGGCTCGTGTTTGTGAACCTGGCACTTGCACATATAAGGTTTCAAGAGCTGATGGGAATAACCAAGTGAAAACATTTTATCCTTGAAGGGTCATGCGAGGCCTTCAAGGAGGATGGGTGAAAATGAATAGGATCAGTAAGACTTTGTGTTTTGATGAGCCCGGTTCTAAGAATACTGAATCTGTGATTCAGGCAGTTTCTGAGAAAATCGATGAGACAGGAATTAAGACCGTTATCATAGCCAGCTCAACGGGTAAGACTGCGATTCAATTCGGCAAGGCTCTTAGGGAAAAAGCAAAGTTGATAGCAGTTTCATGGAAAAAGATTGCGCCTGAAAATATTAAAGAGCTTAGGAATCGAGGGGTGACCATCTGCAATTTTGAGAACTATCTGCCCCTACATGAGGTTGGAAAGGATTTGGTCAGAAATACATTTTACACCTTCGGTCAGGGGATGAAAGTCTGTGTCGAGGTGGTTCTCATCGCGGTGGATAAGGGGATAACTCCTCCCGGACAGGATGTGATTGCGGTGGGCGGCACAGGAGGCGGCTCCGACTCAGCTGCTATTGTTAGAGCAACGTCGACGGCCGATATGCTTGGCCCAGACATACAAAAAAGATTAGAAATCCGGGAAATCTTCGCAATGCCAATCAAAAAGAAATGGCGGAGGTAGACACAGGCGCTTTTCAGTTCACCCGAGATAGAACAAGCTCTGAGGCTCGAGGAGGCCGCACACACTAATAATAGAGAAGGCGGTTGCGATGCAACCTTCGACCCTAGAGAATGGAGATGACATCGGAATACAAAGGTGAGCGCGCGCTCAAGGTAGTGCACATATTTCCAAGGCGCGTGTAATCACCAAGATCTGCGTTGAAACCATTGACTTTTTAACGCTAGGATCCAGCAAACGTAAGCTGAAAGAAGGATAAGAAGAGCGTAGGCGACGAGATCTAAATATCTGAAGGCTTCAACGACTCTACTCCAAGATGATCCAAGCAACCAACCTAAATAGACAAGTATAAAATTCCAAGTCAGACAACCTAGAGCAGTGTATATTACAAATTTTGGCCTGCTCATCCTATAGGCTCCGGCTGGAAATGAGATAAGAACTCTCGCTGCTGGAACCAAACGGAAAAGAGCCACAGCCCCAGTTCCATAGCGATTGAACCACATGTGAATTCTTTGAAGATGATCAGAACTAACGAATGGTATCTTTTTTGATGTAAGAAGAGGCGCACCAATTATCCATCCAATATAATAGTCTACGAAAGACCCGATAAGCGCTGCAACAACACTCAACAATACCACAGGCCAGAAACTTAGAGTCCCTTTCCAAACCAAATACCCTGCAAAGGGCAAGATTATCTCGCTAGGCACGGGCAAAGCCGCAGCCTCCAGCAACATTAAGATGAATATGCCACCGTAACCAGCACTAGAAGCGAAACCAATAGCACCAATTTGCAGAGAGGCTGCAAAGGAAACTAGTAATTGAGTTCCTTGAGTGCCACCTATCTCCGCAATGTCTTCGAGGTATTCGAGTGAGAACAACATGGCCAAGATAAATATCAGGACTACTACGGCGAGTTTTCGATGACGACCTAGCGTAGCGGCAGTCTTGGAGACCAACCTACATCTCTCGGTCCTTTAGTGTAGTCGTCACGCCGTCTTAACGCGTGCTTTCAAAAGCAGAACCTACATTCCAATCTTAACTCTTTGCATACGTTATCCGCCTTCATTTTGAAGTTCTGGTAGTAGTCACTTCTTCCTAGGAGTATGTCTTGCCAGTCCTTGTGAAGATGTGGAAAGTTGCTCTGAAGGAATCTTTCGATTTTTATCCATAGACCTGGCTTCAAATTCAATCGATCAATATAGATGTAATCTGTACCGGCACCTGCAATCTGTTGAAAATACTCTTCGAGGTTCTGATCTGAGATATGTGGAAGAATAGGCCCGAAGAAAACAAATGTCTTCACACCTTTTTCCTTTAGTTTCTTGATAGCCGAGATTCTCTCCTCGACGGATGAGGAGTATGGTTCGAATAGCCTTCTCAGATTGTCATTTGCCGTTGTTATTGTGAACCCGACTTCACATTTGTCGAACTTTTGGAGGAGGTCTAAATCTCTTATGATAAGAGAGGACTTTGTCTGTATCGATACTGGAAATTGATGCTTGAGCACAATAAGGAGTAACCTTCTTGTCAACTCATATTCTCGCTCAATTGGTTGATATGCATCCGTTAAGGAGCTGAAGAAAATAGTACCTTTAGGTTTTCTTATTATCTCTCTTTCAAGAACAATAGGTGCATTGATTTTGATGTCGACAAAATCTCCCCAAGATTCCGTGTGGTTCGAGAATTTTTGGGTGTAGGAATTAGCGTAGCAGTACATGCAAGCATGTTGACATCCTATGTATGGGTTGATGCAGTAGTCTTCGAGGTGACTTTTGTTAAGCAGAGATTTGCACTCGACTTCTCGTTCTATCACATTTGAAAGCCTTTGTTCAACTGCTAACAACTCATGGAACTTGATATGTTTTAGCTTTCAAAAGCGAATATTATGCGCGCGCATGTCCCGACAGTGGTAATTACGAGTGCAATCCACTTGTACTCCGTCTGAACCACCTAGGGGTTTTGAAATTCGGAGGAGCTAGCGCGCGTTATGTCTCTAGCCGAGATAGAAATGCGTGCTGTAGAGTAATATCATTGTTTAAGTTAACAGATTAGAAAAAATGGGCAGTTGTTCTAGGCTCAGGTCGATAGGTTTGTACTGGTACGCTTTTCATGACCTGTCGAAATAGATGGCTTTGCCCTTAGAAGAAATAGGTATCCCCATGACGATACTTGACTTCTTGGTAAGCCTAAGCCTTATGGCTGCGGTTCCGATTCGGTACATTATTCTGTTGTCAACGTTATGGTCCATTGCAGTTTTGACCGCTGATCCTAATGCGATGCCCATATCAAGGCTCTTGAAGATGTAGTTGGGGCCTGCGAAGTCTAAGCCCTTCGAGCGTTTCGCCTTGTTGAATGCGTCGCAGTTTGCATAACCGCACCCTCCACAGTCTAGACCGAAACTCTTAGTCCCTTCCACACCTATGAGAACAATCGCTGTCGAGTCTCTCACATTCTTCCCGTCGCGTAGGAAGCCCGGAACATTGCGTTCCTTTCCTATCTTCTCCATCTCTTGAGCGATCTTATCCTTGTCTTCCCCGTATACAAGGAGTGTCTCCACATCGTCTCTTCCCCCCGATTTGGGAGCTGTCCTTGCAGAAATTAGCATGAGCTTAGCTACATTCAACAGCCCTTCAATTTCGCCGGAGCCACTTTCAATAATCGGCATCAGTCTGTCACACATCTCAAGTGGTTAATTACTCTCAATTAGGAATTGATCCCTAATAACGCTTGACCTCCGAACCACGCCTAACGGATTTGCACTTAACATCAAGGTCTAATCCGTCCCCCTTTCTTGCCGAGTTCGGCAACAGGAGCAAAGAAGAAATCGCCACAGCCCATTCCAATGTATACAGACTCAGATTAGTCCATGTTAGCAAGCAGACATATCGGTTGGCATGATCTTGCGCTGCCATTAACAAGATCTACACCCGCGCGTAAGCTGATGGATACAGCAACACTTTCAGGAAAGTCAGGAGTTTATATGATATGATCCCAAGGTACTCCAGGCTTCAGGGTAGTGGAATTGAAAACGGTCAAGATCTGGAAATGTGAATGTGGAAACCAAGACCAAACTAACATTATCGTGGCTCCAGATGGTGAAGTTGTATGTGGAAAATGTGGAATTGTGCTAGGTGAGGTCGCGCTGAAGAAGTCTGAGAACCTTGAGGAAGAGGCTGATGGCTGGGATGGAGAGGCAGACCTCTGCAGAAAGTTGTTGGAAGATCGTGTAAGCAAGAAAGGCTGGCAATTCTAGGCTAAATTAGTGTATCGTGTATGCAGTGTGTAGAGTTAGGCGCGAGTTTAACGAAATATTTAAACCAGACATGTTGCAGGAGCACTAGTTTAACTCGTACGCCAATGTGACTAAACCGTGTTTTGGAATATTATAAAGACTGGCTTGCTCTTTGCTCTTCTTACAGGTTTTCTATTTGGTCTCTCAGTGGTACTTGGCGTATCACCGATAACAGCCCTACTTCTTGTGTTCATCATGAACTTTGGAATCTATTTAATGAGTGACAAGATTGTAACGAGGATGATGGGGGCACATGTGGTTTCTGAGAGTGAGGCTCCAGAGCTTCACTCTATTGTGGCTGGTTTGGCTCAGCGAATGGGGATTCCTAAACCGAAGGTTGCGGTAGCAAATAGCTCGGTTCCCAACGCCTTCGCGACGGGAAGGAGTCCGGGTCACGCGACTGTCTGCGTTCACTCGGGCATCTTAAACATGATTAACAAGGATGAGCTTGAGGCAGTGCTATCACATGAACTTATACATGTGAAGAACTATGATACTTTGACATCCGTTGTTGTGGCAACGATCGCAGGTGCGATAACCTATCTCGCCCGGTTTGGAATGTTCATTGCACCTGCTTATGGTTATGGACAACGAAGCGATAGAAATGATAACGGCATGGCCGCATTACTGATGCTGATTCTTGCCCCAATCGCTGCAATTCTTGTGCAACTAGCTATCTCTCGGACGCGAGAATATGCGGCTGATGAAGGAGGGGCTAAGGTCTCACACAAGCCTCTGGCACTCGCGTCCGCCCTGCAAAAGATGGAAGCATGGAAAAAGAACAAGAACATAAAGGGAAACCCTGCAACGGCTCAGCTTTACATCGTGAACCCATTCAGTTCTTCAACATTGGTCTCACTCTTTTCGACACACCCGCAAACTAAGAAGAGAATTGAAAAACTCTACCACATAGCTGAATCGATGGGACAAGACGTGCAACGGACTGTTCAAATCAACTAAAGACCAGCAAGACATAGCGCGCGCTTAAGGTTACGCGCGCATAAGACATGTCGGTTTGTTTTCAGTTAATTTACAAGCGTGGCACGCATGTCAGATGAATTATCTTCCAGGTCATAAGCTAGCGCTCTAAACTGCCTGTTCGCGCGTGCGTTTTGAAACGACTTTGCCTAGAATGAAGCAATTCTGTACAGATATATGGTGTGGCCACGCAGTTCATTGGAGACCTCGGATGGCTGCCATCCTGAGATTAAGAAGTCATGGGATACGACCCTCGTGTTTGGTCTAAGCTCTTTCTTAAGCTTAGGTTTGAGTTTGTCGTTCGCGACGGAAGTAAGGTACAGGGTTACTACGTCTGCTTTGGATATGTCAACTTTAAAGAGATCTCTTCGGATAATCTTGGCCTTTCCATGTAAACCGTAATTGTTGAGTTGCCTTCGGGCTGTAGCCACAAGAATCCTTTCTAATCTCCACTCCATAGGCCTTAGCCAGATAGTCTCTAGCCGCGATTATGACTATGCCTCCGTCCCCACAACCAAGGTCATAGAGAACCTCTCCCTCTTTGAGGCGGGAAATGTCAAGCATCTCTCGAATGACATTCTCAGGCGATGGAACGTATGGAGCTACACTCAATGAATCTTCACCAAGTCGATGGAGACAAAGACAAAATACGTTTCAACATCGGTAACGCGCTAGGTCCCTACCTTCTCTAGGTTTGAATTACTCAACCCCTTGTCAGAGTCACTTATTTTAGTCAATTACATCTCGTTCGCGAGTCATAGCGGCGGAGTTCTAGTTTTCCAAGTAACCTGCTCATCGCATAAGATTCTGGGTCAAGCTCTCTGTCCAGGCAGCTCTGTCTCCGAGGGCCTCACTCTCAGAGCCTCATAAGCAGTTAGACAGCCCGCAGTCTAAGGTCGCTCTGTTTCGGATAGAGTTCTGAAAGCTTGCGCGCTTAAGAAAAAGAAAGAAAAGGGGAATTTGTTGTCTAGAGCGTGGACCATTTCGCCATGGGATATCTTAGTGATGCCTTTGCAACTTTGTCTGGGTAGACGCAGACTGGTTTGCCATCCTGCCACTGGAGCGCCGACATCTGGTGGCCTGTCTGCCAGCCTGTTACCGGGTCAAATGCTATATCCCCGAAGAAACCGGTGAAGCTTACTCCACCAACCGCCTGTCTCATTGCATCGGAGTCCAGTGGTTTGCTGCATTTCTCCATGGCCGCTTGCAAGATGAGGCCTTGCGTGAAACCTGTTCCTGCTGTGTACTGAGGCGTTGCCCCATTGTAGTCCTTCTTGAATGTTGAAAGGAACCAGTCTTCTGTTGGTCCATAGGTGGATGGGTAGTTCTCTCCTGGAACCCACTGAGTTATCGAGATTAGATTTTCGCCGTACTTGGGACCCAGACCATCGTAATACTGTTGGAACACACTGTAGGTACCGCAATACAGTAGTTTCAGATCCAATCCAATCTCTCGAACATTCTTAGCAACCAGTGGGGCTTTCGAACCGGCTTCGAATAGGAGTATCGATGGATTGGCTGCTTTGACCTTCGTGAGTACCGGAGTAAAATCTGTTGAATCGAAAGATACCTTTTCACTGTAAACTACATTGAGTTGAGGCTGCTGCTTTGCCCACTGGAGGCCATATGATCCAGCTACGTTTCCAAATGCATCGTCGGTGTAAACTATCGCTATATCCTTTGCATCTGGATCTTGAGGTAAAACTTTGTTGATGATCATTTTGGTTAGGATGTTCAAATAGTCGGGTCCATTTGTAATCACCATCATTACGTATTTCCAATCTTTCCACTGTGTTGGGTCGAAGACAGCGTTACCGTAAATCTCCAGTTTATGATATTTCTCCACTGCAGCAACCGTAGCTTGGCCAAGTGGTGCCCAGATGGGTCCCATCAGGAAGTCGACTTTATCCTCGCTGATGAGTTTCTCATAGAATCTGCTGACATTCTCAGGCTTTGACTCGTCATTGTAGATGTCTAATTCTACCTCGTATGTGTTCCCGTCTCCAGCCTTTATTCCGCCTTGGTCGTTGACCCATCTATTCGCCCAGATTTGTAGTCCACGATTTTCATCTATGCCTTGTAATGCCTGAATACTGGTTAGGGGTTTGGTTCCACCGACTTTTACTGTCAGTTTCTGGCCGCCAGTGCTTGTCGTAGTGGGAGTTGCAGATGAATTCATGGCACTTGGGGTCACAGGCTTTCCGTAAAACTGGTAAGCGCCATATCCAGCAGCAGCTATCACACCCACAGCAACAATGCCGCCAGCGTATTTCAGATAGGCACGTCTAGTAATATTCTTCTTCTCTTCAGTCGTCTTCTCTTCAACCTTCTTTTCTTCGCTAGGTTTTTCATCACTCATTAACATAACCTCATGACTGGTTAGCCCCTCTCTGGGTCTTATTTAGCTTTATTTATTCTTCTAGTGTTCCATAACGCACGCTCTGCCTTACCACATCGGAGACGGGTGTTTAACCTTGAATCTTTTTTAGATAATGAGTTCTCTACCAGCAAGAATTCAATGGTGAAGAGAGTGAGTCTGGGAAAACACGGCATCCGAATTATCGCTTTGCCATTTCTAGGCTACGTCATATGGGCGATGTTCAGATTTTCCGTGGGCATCATTATTCCTGAAGTCATGCATGAATGGTCTCTTACTGAGACCGAGGGGGGGCCATTCTATCATCACTCTTACTAGCTATGGCAGTATCGATGGCCTTTAGTGGGCCACTATCGGATAGGATGGGAAAAAATGTCGCTATATCCTCAGGGTTCACAATTTTGTCAGTTGGGATATTTCTTGGAGGATATTCTGTCGGGTATGCGGCACTACTGATTTGCCTCTTTATGGTTGGCGTAGGAGCGGGGGTCTTCACTGTTGCCATCTATGCGTACGCAGGCGATGTCATGCCTTCTTCTAGGGATACCCTAATTGGAATTACGAACAGCCTCTATGCTTTGGGAGGACTAGTGGGATCGTGGACTCTAGCAATACTGACAATGAAGTTTGGATGGCGAAGTCCCTTCAACCTAGTGGGAATACTGGCCCTGGGCGTGTCTATTCTTCTATGGCGGATTTTTGGATTCAAACACTCTGTAAACGAGATAAAAGATAGGCCTGTAGAGAAGAGATGGGATTTCTTGAATAATCGCCATGTAGTATTTCTTTGTGCGGGTATTGCCGTGGCAAATTTTGCCTTCGTTGCATTTACTGCTTGGGCTCCGACCTATCTTGTCAGAGTGTGGAATTTTGATCTTTCAGAGGCAGGATTTGCCTTTGGTTTGTATGCTCTGACTGGGGTCTTAGGTGCAACTTTTTTCGGTATCTTGGCAGATAAAATCAGTAGAACCATTAGCATTCTGACTTCAGGATTTTTGAGCTTTGTTCTCGGGCTACTTTATTTCTCAGGTTACTTGGGATCTACTGGCTTGATAGTTTTATCGGGAATGTTTGGTTTTACATCTTTTGCATACTGGAATCTTGCTATATCCGCTGTCCAAGATTGTGTTGAGGATACGCGTATGGGCTCAGCGACTGGGATTACGCAAGGCATAGCAACTATGAGTGGAGCAGCAGCACCTACTGTTTCAGGTTTCATGATAACAAATTACGGCTTTAATTTGGCGTTGATCTTGTCGATAGCTTTGCCTCAGCTGATTTACGTTGCTCTAGCTTGGAAAGCTACACAATGAGTGCGTGTGCGCATTATTCTTTCGGATACCCAACTGCTTGAGCAAAAACGATTGCTTGATCCTCCCGGAGTTTCAAACTATCTTTCAGTGAAGCTTGGTCAATGCTAGCATAGAAGCGGGCGCCTAGTCCTTCGGAGGTGCAATACAGGTACACATTCTGGCCGATAAACCCCGTGTGAACGGCAGAATAAAGCTCCTTCTGGGACTGGGAATCATTCTAAATTTGGCGTAGTCTGCAACAAAGGTAGATGTACTGGCGCTTCTTTCATAAATTCCTGAGTCGTCGCCTTTGTTCGAAGGTCTTCAGCCAGCACGGGTGTTAGCTGATTCCCTTTCGCATCATACAGATAAACCCCTTCAGGGAGGAGGACGTAAAGCGCGCGCGCTAGAATATTAGGGGCCCATAGTTCAGTACCGACCTAGGTTGACATATCTAGACCATCAGATACTGGCTTCATTGTTTTATGTTTTCACGGCTTTCTTGTCTATCCTTTGATACACACGCGTGAACACATTAATGCGTTATCGAAGTCCCCTGATTATTTTTACCAGTTTGATTGTGAAAGGATGTGTAACAACGTTGCTGGTTACTCTTTCAAGAGCCCCTGGCAATTCCTCAACAAAAAATCTCTCAAAAGTTTCACTGCTAGAAGTGACTGTATCAGCCGTCGTTTTTTCACCTACTTCCAAAGCACTTCTAATGCCAAAGGAATTGAATACGTTCCTAAGAAAAGAGTAATGCAGAATAGCATCTACGCCATAACTTGCAATGAAACCAGCAAACTCCCTTGGTAAAATAATAAGATATCTCACAATTCTTCTGTAGTCACTAAGATCTCTAGAATCTCGGTATGCCACTAAGAAAGTGCTGCGAAGTTTTACTATCTTGAATGGTAAGTATAGGAGCAGAGCGGCAATCGTAGCATAACTGTTTTCCAGTTTTGTTAAGACATGATACACCAGAGGCTGTAGAATTACACCGTCTATAATCCCCCATCGATGTTCCTTTAGATAGCTCACGTAGTCCTTTAGTAATAGACTCCTTATCTCGTCAGCACGCACTCGTGTGTGAACTAATGTTTCTTGCCACATTTCTTGCAGAACCTGGCCACGATAAGTGTCGCGGCCCCCTGGTAATAGGAGTATGCGGGCGCGCCAAAGGCCCGTGAAGGTCACGTTTATTTCATCCATCACTAGGAGATTAGTTTCTCTTTTTCAATGTACCAGTGAGTCGAAGCGCGTGCGCGCTGATCGGCGGTCTCCTGTCCGTCAGTAAGAGGCTGTAGCTTGACACCCTAGCACTGTAGCTGAAGTAACCTAGGACAAAATTCCATAAGCGCAGACTTCTTTTGCCCTTGATCAGAATGTAAAACCACTGGATGATGGTCACTAGTTCAGCAATGAATCCCCAGACACCTGCAACTATCCCATATACGATTAGGAGGATTATTCTTACAAATAACTCAAGCCTAGAGGCAGGTTCCTGAAATTCAATAGTAAGTTTGAGAGGATGATCTATTGTGACGCTATCTTTACCATAGGGTTCTTGAGGCTGTGTTGACTGTGGATATACAACTTTCGTCAGTAGATTTGATCCGCAATTCATACAGAAACTAGATCCATCCGCATTGTATGTTCCACATTTGTTGCAAGTAGGCAAACGTATCTACCGCCCAACCTTATCCTCTCATGACTTCTTAAGACTTACAAAGAACACACGAAGGGCACGTGTTTACGTCTATGGCATGAAGAAAAGCAAGGTGACAACGGCTTTTACGTGAAAGGTCTCGAAGTCAGCTCACTGTAAAAACACTCTGATATCATGCCCAAGCGAGATTTCTAAATTCACTACGTAATTGATTTTGCAAAGATTGGTGTAAATGCTACGGTTCGATCGCGCGCGCTCCTTAGTCCTTAAGTTACTTCAACCCGATCTTCTTCGCATATTTTACGATGAAGAAGATAACAGCGGCAACGATCAGGAAGTCTATAATGACCCCTACGAAGTCGCCGAGAGCGAAGTTCATTCCATTAGCAATCGGCAGTTGCAGGACTGCTTTCCGCCAGTCTCCGTTGCCCACAAAGGCCCCCGGGACCGGCATGATGATATCGCTCACTAGCGCTGAGACTACCTTGCCGATGTAGGTGCCCATGATGAAGCCTACCGCCAGACCCAAGACGCCTGCTTTTCCAATGAAATCCAAGAATTCTGCCCAGACTCCTTTGGGCGGAGTTTCGGGTGGAGCGGGTTTTGGCGACACTGCTTCACGGATCTTTCTTAACTCTTCCAACATCTCTTGTTCAAAAGCCATAGCAATCAGTACGGAATGCATTCGAGTGAAATATGTAGTTTACTATGAGCTTCCTCTTTAGGCGATTACGTATACGTGTGGTATGCAAAAAAGACTTGGCGTAGTGTTGGATCGTTTCTTGACACGCACAAGAAGCAAGTACGACAATTATCAGTTCAGCTGAGCTTTTATGTCGCGTAGTATTTCCTTCATACGAAAACAATCGGTGGGATGCATAAAGTCATGGACATAATAAGTGCTATTATTCTGGCAATCATTCAAGGACTCACAGAGTTCCTACCTGTATCTTCCAGTGGCCACATGATTCTGGCAGCAGCGATTCTGAAGATTGCACAGACTGAGTTCGTTAAGAGTTATGAGTTATCGCTTGAGTTTGGTTCGATTCTCGCCGTGGTCGTTTCCTATTGGAGACGCTTTCTTGACTGGAATATCTTGAAACGCATAATCGTGGCTTTTATGCCTACAGCGATTATCGGATTTGCACTTTACAGGATTTACAAAGGGGTACTGTTAGGTAATTCGCAGGTCGTACTGTGGGCGCTTCTGCTTGGTGGAGTATTTCTGGTAATCTTTGAACTGTTCTATCGTGAAAGATCAACATTAGATGACATTTCTAGAATACCATACAAGTATTGTTTGCTTATCGGGCTTCTTCAGTCCATCGCCATCATACCAGGTACCTCAAGATCTGCACCCACGATCATATGTGGATTAGCGCTAGGAATGAAGCGAAAGACAGTGGTGCTGTTCTCTTTCTTGTTAGCTGTTCCTACGATGATAGCTGCTTCTGGATTTGACTTGGTAAACTCTGCAGGAGAATTTTCGTCAGGTCAGGTTGGTATGATCTTGACAGGGTTCGTCATATCTTTCTTGGTCGCCCTTGTTGCGATCAGACTTTTCATAGGTTATGTGGGGAAGAGAAATTTCATTCCTTTCGGCGTTTACCGTATTCTTCTTGTTGTTCTCTTCCACTTCTTCGTGATACAATAACGCGCCCGCCTAGCTCAATGCAACATTCAAGTTTGAAGCATTTGAATCGACCCTACGTGCGTCAACTTCGATGTATTTTTAAGGAATGGCTGCCCAACTCAAAACATGGTACATGAAGATGATTGGTTCTCTGGAAGATTTTGGATGACCTTTGTTTTCAGAATAGCATTTGGCCTGATTGTCATTGCAATAATACTTGGTGTTATTTCTAATGGAATATTCGGCGGGGCTCAACAGCCGGTACTCTTTTCAAGCTGGATTTGGAAACTAGTAGCGCTCTTATTTCTACTTTGGTTCCTCAGTTGGATATTCAGATGGCCATGGCATCATGGACATTGGGATGGAGAGCGTGAGATTAGAATTCTCAGAAGAAGGTACGCTAGGGGCGAAATTAGCAGAGAAGAATTTTTGGAAATGAAGAAAGATTTAGAGCAGTAACGCTTGTTGGGAAAACGTTTTTCTAAATCAAGGTTGCCACTCGCACACACTCAATGATATGAGCGGCATCGTCGTCAAGATAATGCTAAACGAACTATGGGGATTTGCGCGCGCGATGATAGGCGCGCGAAGGCTTTTTAGTTCAGGCTGTCGGACGAAAGGGCATGGCTGAAAAGAAGTTCTTCTATGGTTACTGGATAATTTTGCTTGTCTTTCTATGCCAGATTTTCTGGAATGGCTTCATTATGTATTCTTTCAGTTTTTACGTGAAACCTCTTCAGGATGAATTTGCTTGGAGTAGGGCAGGAATAATGACTATTATTACCATAGTCTATCTATCGATAGGAGTAGCTTCGCCCTTTATTGGTCGGTTAATCTCGCGTTATGGAGAGAGAAATGTTATCGCCGCCGGCGCGTCTCTGTTGGGACTTGGCTTCATCCTTATCAGTATTATTAGAGAACTTTGGCAATTCTACTTGTTTTCGATTTTCTTGGGTGTAGGTTCCGCTGCCATTGGGGTGGTGCCGGCAAGCACGGTCATTAGTAAATGGTTTCGGAAACGACGTGGTTGGGCTATCGGTATTGTGGGCACTGGTATCGGCGTCGGTGGCTCTGTTGTGCCACCGATTATTGGAGCCTTCCTCATTCCTGCCTTCGGTTGGCGGAATACCTGTGTCATATCTGGGCTTCTGACCACTTTGATTATCGCTCCTTTGGCACTTCTAATAATCAAATCAAATCCAGCCGAGATGGGCCTTCTGCCTGATGGTGTTGAAACACCTCAGACGAATGATGAGACCCCGCTAACTGCTACGCCTGAGATGGGTCTAAACCTCAAAATGGCTTCGAGAACGCCCACCTTCTGGTTGTTGATGATTGCCTTGGCCGCATTTACCGTGTCTAATAATGCAATCTTACAAAGTCAGGTACCGTATCTGCAAGGCATTGGCTTTCCAATAGCTGCGACCGCCTCAGTCATGAGTCTGGCCGGTTTTGGCAGTGGAGTAGGCAAATTTGTTTTTGGTTGGCTGGGTGATCATGTACAGGCGAAGTACATTCTCGTCATGGGAATCGGCACTCAGGTAACGTCAATCACACTACTAATGACTATGAAATCAGCAATACCCATAATCGTGCTGATACTCTATGCCATCATATTCGGGCTGAGCATGGGTTGCTGGCTACCTTTCATGTCTTTGGCTGTAAGTAGAACCTTTGGCTTGGTTTCGTACGGTGTCATTTTTGGCCTAATGAACTTCGTTTTCATGGGTTGCGGGGCTGCCGGTCCAGTTGCTGCGGGTCTGATCTACGATGCATACCAAAGCTACTACTGGGCATTCATTCTATCATACGTACTGCTTGGGATTGCCTTGCTGACGATACTATTGGTGCCATACCCAAAGACAAAGGGCAACATGACTTCGTAACGAAGAGAGCGCTGTTTTCTAGACGCGCGTTTGGCGCAGACATAGACTATTAGTTCTATCTCATTGCCTTACCGCCGGCGACTGTCAGTATTTCTCCTGTTATGAAGTCTGAGTCGCCCGATGCCAAAAACAGGGCAGCGCTGGCTATTTCTTCCGGTTTTCCCATTCTCTTTAGAAGATATTCCTGAATCGCCATTGTCTTCTTTTCAGGCGTGAAAGTGGCTTCTACCATATCGGTATCGATAAGGCCTGGACAGATAGCGTTGACATTTACATGTGGACTCAAATTTACCGCAAGGGATCGAGTTAGACCTATCACGCCAGCCTTGGAGACGACGTAGGCAGTGTTATTGACCGCAGTCCTTTCAGCCATTCCAGAAACCGAAGCTATATTGATTATCTTCCCGCTCTTTTGGTTGAGCATTATCGGCGCAACTTCTTTTGAACATAGATAGGCACCCTTCAAGTTTACATCCATTGTCCGGTCCCAAATCTCTTCTGTAGAGTCAAGGAAGGCTGCGGGGATTGCTATGCCTGCATTGTTCACGAGGATATCTATTCGACCGAACTTCGCAATGGTCTTCTGAATCATCTTCTTGACTTCATCTGCTTTTGAGACATCTGCCTTTACAACTAGTGTTTCTCCGCCTCCATTATCGATCTCGCTAGCCAAGCTGTAGGCCTCCTTCTCTGACTTGCTGTAATTTATCACAATCTTGGCTCCTTCTTGTGCGAACATTCTTGCTGTTGCTCGTCCTATGCCACGCCCAGCGCCCGTAATGATTGTGACTTTACCTTGCAATTTCATGCAGACCACCTGAATTCTGGATATGAAGTGACACTATCTATAGTCTTTGTGTGTTGAAGATTGCGCGGACTCTTTGTTGCTGGTACGCGCGCATTGGATGGCTGATAGCTTATCTTTTACGCCAGACACTACTCTACATCGGTCTCGACTAGTTTCAGCGATCAGTAGTCTACTTAAGCTGGAATTCAGTATGGTGGGCAGAAATGTCTTCTATTCTAAGCATGCATGTTAAACGGTTAGGTAGTGTTCTTCGAGCGGGAGCTGAAGATCAGGTAGAAGAGTCTAAGAACAAACTCGAATCGGCGAAAGATCTGTACGAGGGCTTGTTATCTGAGCTTCTAGTCACTGGGTTCGATGTTTCCAAGGCTTACGAGACAGCTCTTCGGTTGTTTGGGTCTGCTCGTGTCAAGTTTGCAGCGGTTGACGGTTCTCAAGATCAGCAGCTAGTTGCAGGATTGGCAGTATTTTGGGGAGGATCCTACGCGGCGTCAGGTACTATGGAGTTCAGAGAGAATACGCCTCCGCATGTAGAGTATGCGACTGGGTTCATTGAGCGCGGCCGGGGAGTGTCGAGTTGCATTCCCATTTATGTTGACAGGATCCATGAGGTGGACCAGAGGATCGCAACTGCGGCGGAACCTGGACTGATGGCTGTCACTGACGCCCTGACCGAGCAGGCTGTGGTTGACAATTCCACGATAGCCAACTGGATTATGACCTTTTCAGAGTTGTTTCTCGCTTACAAGATGATTGTGGAAGAAGATGTTAGGATCCTCTTTCTTGACAGGAGCCTCTCTGCTATGCATACCGCCCTCATGTATGATACTTCCAAGCGTTCTCACTGGAAGACTGATGGAATTATTTGTGGCTTCGAGATCGACGGCGTCCCCACAGACATTAACGAGATGGGCTATGGTAGACATCACGTCGTTAATTCTAAGCTTCACACTCCACCAGCAAGAGGAGACTACATTCGGTACGCAACCATCTTCTATTTGGAATCGAAAGCGAAACCAGTGAAGGCTGAACAAATCTGCAAAGAGCTGGGAGTCGATGGTGAAGAACGCAGAAATCGTCTTTTGAAATACCTTGGCAAGTCTGTTGATGAAGGCTATCTTATTGAGAGCGGGGGAAGTTATTCAATTAATCCACGATATGCCAAAAGTTGGGAACGCATCAAGAAACTTGTCCTAACCTTAGGAGACAATCTATTCGAATCCACATCAGGCAACCCCATGCGCATCAAGAAAGGCGACCACTATTACTGGTTGACAACGCAGGATCTTGCCTTTCTCACCCTCTACTGCTTCTATATGATTATCGAAGAGTGTTGGGCACGCAGGGTTCTCTTACTAGGCATAACTAAGGACACTACTGCTCGAGATTTCCAGAACCATCTAGTCCCCGTTTGTGTGAACGCAGGTCTGTGGAAGGCTGACAAAGATAGGCTAACAGATATTCCGAGCACTGATAGGATGCTTCTTCAGGCGATGAGCCTCTTTAACTATCATAAGATTCCTACTCCTTGGAGTCTCATTGAGTATGATTGCGCATTTCGCATGATTGTTCCAGACTTTGAAGGTAGAGAAGGCTTCGTCAGCGGCGCCATCAGCAACCGAATCATTGCTGAACGGATATTCGTTAAGAGCTATGTCCAGCTTGACGAGGCTAAGAGTGATCCTCAGCTGCGAAGTAACGTTCTCTTCATCGATCGGCTGGTTCATCCTGAATTTGATGGTGATCAGACTGTTTCCTTCAAACACCGGTATGGAGGAGCAACCGAGCCTATCGAACCAATTCTCTATCGAGACAAGACAATTCCGAATAAAGTGCAGAATCTTGTGATGATAATTCTGAAGGCGATGGGTGCCCGCAGCATTCCAGAGGTCTTCGGACACAACAAAGCTCTATTCATCGCTGACAAGATTGCGAAGGGGCAGAGGTCAAGGGTGAATGGGCTTATAGATGCAACTGGTCATATGCTGATGAATAATCCTAAGTTGCGAAGGTTCACATTCTACATGCATACTTTCCGGGAGCGGAGGGCTGAAGTTGAGTACGCACGCAGATGATAAGAAATTCTTCACCGATTTCGACGGCCGATTCATCGCCAGATTAAGTTCTGTTCTAGCCGTGAGAAAGACAGAGGCACCATCAGAGACAACCGGGATCTCAGCCAAATATGACTGTCGGATCAAAGCTGAGTATCAGAAGGATCTGATGGGCCTACTTGAGGAAGGTATGCTCCTTGCTGTGCGCAACTTCAAGGCTAGCCGCCACGACGGAAGACGATTCACACTTCTTGAGATCTCCCGTATAAGTCCTGAACACTACGGCTTGACGGGCTTGTCTGAACATAGCTACTATCCCTACCAGTTTGAGATTATTCAGCAGTCGGTTGAGGACTGGGCTACAGACGATAAAGCTACGATGATGATTCAGCTCGCAGCTATACCGCTCAATTATGACCTGATTGTTGATGGTGGAGGCGACGCGCAGTATCAGAAAGGCTTCACCTACCCGGTCATAGCTGAAAGCGTTCACATTCTGAATAAGGATACTATTCACCAGATGTATAACAAGCCCGTTCTGGAGAGGATGGGCCTCCAGTGGAAGACGATCAAGACTAGTTCAGTTGCACGTGAGGATCCGCGACTTGGCACGATCAAGATGTTCGAGAATGAAGAAGAGAAGATACCCATCTATGTTGATTTTGAAAGACTCGTCCGTTATCATTTTGGGATCTTTGCGTTCACGGGTGCCGGAAAATCGAATCTCCTATCGAGTATTCTGCGCAGACTGATCTATCACACCAAAGATACGAAGATCGTTATCTTCGACGTGTCCATGGAGTACCCGTTCCTTCTCCAAGACGTACTTTCAGACCCAAAGATTCCTTCGAAGATCATCCTGGAGACGCCTGTCCAGGATGGTGACCAGTTCTACAAGGTTGTTGTTAAGCCGAGAGGCTTTGAGAAGAATGTTAAGGCTAGGAAGACCTTTGAGGATATACTGAATCAGGACAAAGTCGGATGCTACGCCGAAGCAATCTCAAGCGTGATTACGTATGATGATGTCCTTCATCAGCTTGACCTGTTGAGGTCAGAGAATTCGGACCGAGCCACAAGCCTCGAAGCATTAGACGCAATCAACAGAGCTATACTAGAATATCTAAGAGAGAAGAAGATCGAGCGCGGAAAATCAATAGACGAGAAGTTCGTTGAATTCCTAAGCGCAAAAGCCCTTGCCATCGTTGAGAAATACAAGATATGGAAGAGCGGGGGCCTCTACACATGGGCGCAGACGAGGGACTCACTGAAAGACAGCCTTTCATCGAAGATAGAAGAAACCGATGAAGGCTACACTACGCAAGCCATAGCCAAGCTTATTGAAGGCGACTGCAGAATCATCTGTCTCTCTATTGTAGATCCGAACACTGTAAAGTCCTTAGCCATAGATCTGTCGAAGATGATTCTGATAGGAAGAAAACGTGAATTTAGAGTGGAACCGCCTATACTCTTCGTCTTCGATGAGGCTCAGGAGTTTATTCCAGCTTATGATAAGGCAAGAGGAATTGAGAGTAGATGCACCGCACAGATCGAGACTTTGCTCCGTCAGGGCAGAAAATATGGACTGGGAGGATGCGTGGCAACTCAAAGAATAGCGTATTTGAACACTAACGCTCTCCAACAGTTGCACACCTACCTTGTTGGTCCCCTGCCCAGACCGTATGATCGAAGCCTCGTCAGCAACACCTTCACCATCGACCAAGGCATACTTGAAAAGACACTGGAGTTTGCGCCTGGCGAGTGGCTACTATCAAGCTATACGGCAACAGGAATGGAAAACGTACCGATATTCATCAAAGCAGACAACGCTGAAACAGAGATAGAGCAATTTCTGCAATCCTAAGCAATAGACAAGTGAAATGACCTTTATGATGCGCGGAATCCTAAATGGTGAGAACTATTTCTAACATTCACTATAACTGCATGTCATTTGAGCAGGGTTGATTGTTCGACTAGGTGAGATGATTTATGGGATCGATTAGTGGTCAAGAGATCTATTCTATTGTCGAAACCATTTGCAGCTTTGGATCGCGCTATATGGGCACGGACGGCCTTGCAAAAGCTAGAGATTACATTCTTTCACGGCTTGAAGAAATTGGCCTTCAAGCAGAGACGGAGTCTTTCAGCTATTTGTCTTATGAAACAAAAAGTGTATCACTCCACCTCGATGGAAGAAGGCTTGACTGCGAACCCTTAGTCAATGCGGCTTTCGCTAGGAAGCCGGTGACTGCACCCCTTGCGTATTGTGGAGCTGGCACACAAGAGGAAATCGCCAAACTTAAAACTCAAGGCATAGACCTGACCGAATCAATACTAGTCTCAGATAACATGAGATCATTCTTAGCCTACACCGCAGCAGAGGCAACTGGTGCACTAGGATTAATCTCGGTCACTACCCTTCAAGACAACACCATTCGATGCGGCTCTGGTCGGCTGGATCGAAAACCAGGCAGCATACCTAGCGTATGTATTGGAGGAGAAGACGGTCGTAAGATTATTCCTCGTCTGCAGTCTGGCGAACATGTGGAAGCAACCCTTCAGACCGATGGCAGAATGGAATGGAAGGAGGGTCAGAATCTCATCGGGCGTCCATCCAACCTCGCGGGCCCGCGCATATTATTGTCAGCCCACTACGACAGTCTCTGGAACGGTATTCACGCAATGGATAATGCTGCTGGTGTAGCAACTATTGTGGAGTTGGCCCGTGAACTAACCCGTAGCGAAGAGACGGGTTTCGAATGTGTCTTGTTCAGTGGTGAAGAACTCGGTCTCTGGGGATCTGCTGGTTATGTTGAACGTCATCAACAAGATTTGAGTGATATTAATGCGATCATCAACTTGGACACAGTCGGATCTGATCGGAGCAAAGTTGAGGTGGGGGTGACGGCTGACATAAGGGCTTTTTGTCAGACGATAACTGAGCAGATGGGTGTCGTAGTCGATTGTTGGAACACGCCTCCACGCCCTGGCAGTGATCAACGTCTATTCGCTGAAAGAGGAATTCCCTCCATCTGGATAGCTAATTGCGGATCCGATTTGCGATATCACACCCCACTAGATATTCCTAGCATTATGAGGCCAGAAAGACTGGAAGTAACAGCTGGATTTGCTCTTGAATTCTTTAGGCAACTCCGAGTCAAGAGTCTTCTAGAGAAATCTCGGAAAGAATGATGGCCGCATTTGTTGATTGTCATTGCTAGCGTGCGCTTTCGGACTAACAACCATCGTCCAGTTTCTAAGTCCAGACAAGGTTGATTAGGTGTGGAAGTCCTTTTAGAGAGGAATAGCCATAGCTGGTTGCCACTGTCAGACCGCTGGAATCGTTGTAGGGCCCGTAGCTCAGTATGGATAGAGCAGTAGGCAGGTTTGGCTGAGCCTCCTAATCATACAGGCGAAAGCTAAAGGTCCGGGGTTCAAATCCCCGCGGGCCCGCCATTAATAAGGTTCAGATAGCGTGCGCTAGTGCGTAAGACTGTTGGCCATCGACATTCACCGGGAGGGGGTGTACCCCCTCAGAAAAGGGCGGCTTTGCGTTCTTTCTTCTTCTCGCGTGCTTTCGCCACCTTCCTCTCTCTACTAGCCGTCCACGCTTTCTTAGCTCCCCTACTTCTCTTGCCTGCCATACATTAGTCACCTCTCATATACAACATAGCACTAACACTCGAATAAGCAACTTCCGACAATGCGAGCCTGGGCTTCGAGTGGCGCGCGCTATCGTATTCTATTCTTTGTAGACTTGCGCTTTATCTTGATCCAGACCATGCCATTTTATACTGTAACCTAAGGCTTCAAGCACTTCCTGAGGATTTTCTATGCCCATCTCTTGCATGAGTCCTGATGCTGTTGAGAGCTTTGCCTCTCCCAGTTGACTTAATCTCCTATCGACATCTTCCAGTTTGTTCTCAGAGACCAGGTCATCACCAATCAGTCTGTAACCTTTCAAGGGAACATTCTGCAGTCTACGCTTAAGGGCTGCCTTTGATGTCTGAAGCTCCTCCGTCAACTTTTGAAGAGGAACCACATCGTCTTGCAGTCGTAACTCAACGCCCATCAAGGCTTCAACCTGCTTTGCTATGTTTTCCTTTTCTATGCCTCTCAGGTAGTCCATGATGGGCCTTACTGGAACCTCTCTCTCGTAGAATAGAATCTCCATCCCCAACTTCTTGAATCTTGAATAGCCTAAAGTCTTGTCAACGGCGATAATCATGTTTTTGGCACGGAGCTGTTTGAGCTTCTGAATCTTCTTCTCCAAGTAGTCCTCGGTCCAGAAGCCAACGACCTCCAAGTAGGCTTTCATCCCAGCCTTCTCAAAGCCGAAGTCTGGGATCATTACCTGCCTTCCAACAACTAGCGCCTCAGGCTCCCTCACCAATCTCCAGCCAGTTCCAAGAACACTGAAGCTTCTCGCAAACTTCTCCTCCACAGAGCTGTCAAAGACCCATCCCTCTTCTCGCTCAAGACTCTGTGACGTAATTATGTTACTGAGATTGTTGCTGTTCAGCTCCAGTTGGAGTATTCGGGGCGAGTGTTTCTGGCCAGCGACTATTGTTGCTTTGAGCCTCCACTCTTTAGCCTCAACTATCGATGGGAGAAGCTTCGCAAATGATGTGCCATATCTTTCAGTAAGTTTGAATAGTGACATTGGACCGTCTACTGAAACCTTGAGTGATCCAACGTCTTCTTCTATAGTATACATTAGGCCTAGAAATTTGATCCGTCTAAAGATCTCTTTGTAGTTTGCCGCAACCTGGAACTCAATTCTGGTGGCTTTGAACATGAGTGTCTGCGTCAGACTCATATTGTATAACTTGAGCAGCTCTTCAGCTGCCATAGGGCTGAACTCTTTCACTATTAGCTCTTCATCCAGGTCACTCCACAATGAGGCTTCGAGATCCGCAGCTGCAACATTCAATATGGAGGCTGCCTTTGACAGAACAGCACTCTTCATCTCTTCTGTTGCTACAAGCGGGTATCTGTTCGCTTCCGTGAAGACTATTCTTCTAGCTTCTCTCTGGTCGACTTGGCTTTTGACGTCGAAGGTGCATCTCCGCTCAAGGAGGGTGGACAGTCCACGTATCAATCTATAATCGTAGCCCAGACCCTCGAATCGTTCCAGAAAATTAAGTAGCTCCCCTTTCCTTCTCCCAATATTCTTGCTGAAGGCCTCTATTAGATCAGATGCTAGATCCAGGTGACGATTGTCGATTGGACAGTAGACTGGCTTGATCTTGCCTGCCCTAGATCGGGTTATCAGAAGGTTCGACGGTAGCATCTTCCCTCCACTTCCTCTTACGCCTCCAGCTCATACGGGTCTCAACTGTCTCTCTCGAGACAATCTCAACTAGCTTCGCCCTCTTGCCTTCTCTCTTCCTCAAGATCCTGCCTAAGCGCTGTATGAACTCCCTTGAACTTCCTGTGCCACTCAGTATGATTGCTCGGGCTGCATCCGGAATGTCAACACCCTCATCAAGAACCTTTGATGTCACAACCAGCCTATACTTGCCATCTCGAAAACTGTCAAGGATCTCCGTCCGCTCATCCTTGGGCGTCATATATGTTATGCATGGGATGAGAAAGTCTCTAGCGATTCTGTGCACGAGCTTGTTATGTTGAGTGAAGATAATGGTCGAATCGGACGGATTCTCCAACAGGATCTTCTTCAGGGCTTCAAGCTTTGACTGAGAGTTCAGGGCTATGTCCAGCGCTCTATTCCTGGCAAGGAGCGCTTCTCTCGCAGCTGGATCTCTACCTGTCCGCATTATGAAGTGAGTAAAATCCGTCGGAGTCCTTAGCACCAGTCCGCGACTCGCCAAGAAGTCTCTGAAGACCTTATACTTTCCATTATACTCAGCCTCTTCCTCCGGAGTCAGTTCGACATAGATTCTCTCAAGATCGTACTCTGAAAGGTGTCGACCGGCCAAATCTTGAACAGCGAGTTCGTAGACTTTTCCTCCAACCAACCGCGGCAGATCCAAATGGAGATTATCTTCCCGCTCATAGGTAGCTGTTAAACCCATCCTATACGGTGACGCAAACATCTCGGCGATATTGCGGAAGCCCATAGCTGGAAGATGATGAACCTCATCAAGGATCATCAATCCAAACCTGTTCCCAAGCTCAATAACCCGTAGGTAGGCAGAGTCATAGGTTGAGACGGTCAGCGGCCTCAGAACACTCTCTCCACCCCCATAAGCACCAACCTCAACCTCAAACTCTCTTGAGAGGACCCGCCTCCACTGCTCCACCAGATCCAACGTCGGAACAATCACTATCGCCGGAACGTCTAGCCTCGAGATAGCTCCCACTCCAATAACTGTCTTGCCAGAACCGGTAGGAAGCACGACCACACCTCGTCTCCCAGCCTTGAGCCACGCACTCAAAGCCTCCTCCTGGTAACTTCGCATTCTCACCTTACAGTGTAGATGAGGACATGGAAGCAGATCAAGTGCCTCATCGCTATACTGGATGCCACTTAGATTGAGGTAATCGATGATCTCCCTGTAGTATAGTCCCATCGCCCTGTAGGCGCCTGAGCGAGAATCCCAACTTGAGTTAGGGACATGCACATCACCTCTGACCAGAATTGTCCCCTTGTCATAGCTAATCTTGGCGAACAAGATCAAACGTATCCGTCATATCGTGAATATGTATAAATCCAAACTACGAATAAATGATTAGCTTCCGCCAAGAAAGGGAGCAACGCGCGCGTTACATGGTGCCGTCGTATCTAGGTCATCCTGACGCAATTAATGCGTGTCTCAGGAGAAAGGAAGAAGAGGACCAAGCATGCATTGGCGCGCGGAAGGCTCTTTCTACGCCGTTGCTCTAAATAAGTTTAAAGCCAAAAAACATTGATGATTTCGTAGGTAGATACAAAGTGGCCAAAATAGCCTTTCACAACGCACGCGACCTGCAGGATGCCTATGATATGCTGGCACAATATGGAGATAAGGCCAAGATCCTAGCCGGCGGCACAGACGTGATGGTCAAACTCAATCGAAGGCTAACCGCTCCAGAAGTACTGGTCCACATTGGAGGATGTGGGCTGAACTACATCAAGTTGGAAGAAACCAATATCATAATCGGGGCGGCGACCCCCCTAACAGATATCACACGATCAGAATCAGTGCAAGAGAAAATACCACTATTAGTAGAGGCTGTTCGCCATATTGCCGGACCGGCAATCAGGAACTCAGCAACGATCGGTGGAAACCTAGCAAATGCATCTCCAGCAGCCGATTCAGCAGTACCATTGCTTGCCTTGGGAGCATCGCTAAGGCTAACCTCAAAGAGGGGCGAAAGGATGATTCCAATCGAAGAATTCTTTAAGGGGCCTGGAAAGACTGTGCTAAGTCCAGATGAACTGTTGAAAGAAGTGATTATACCAACACCCGATATCAATACGAAATGGGCGTATCGGAAGCTTGGTCGCCGACAGGCAGAAACACTCTCCGTAGTCGCGGGGGCGATTTCAGCAAGATTCGACAACGGCAAATGCAGCAAAACAAGGATCGCCCTATGCGCGGTGGCGCCCACACCAATCCTAGCCAAGAAGGCAGCCGATCTGTTAGAGGGCAGGCAATTGAATACTCGCCTAATGGAATCTGTAGCGAAAATGGCGGCAGAAGAAACCAGTCCCATAGATGATGTGCGAGCGACGGCGTGGTATCGGAGACGAGCCACAAGAGCGCTAGTGAAAGGCCTTCTGGAAGAGCTGGCGAAATAAAAGGAGGAAGACACAAGTGTACACACTCGTACTGAATGTGAATGATCGGTCTCACAAAGTGGAAGTGGAGGCAGACACAAGCCTGCTTGAGGTGTTGCGGGACGAACTCAGCATCACAAGCCCCAAAATCGGCTGCAACACCGGCGACTGCGGCTGTTGTTCAGTCCTTCTAGATGGTCGCCTAGTCAAGTCCTGCATCACTAATGCGCTGACTACTCAGGGAAAAAGCGTTATCACAATAGAAGGGTTGCGTAAACTGAGAGCATTACATCCTCTTCAGAAAGCTTTCCACGAACATTACGGTGCTCAATGTGGCTTTTGCACTCCAGGAATGATCCTCGCAGCCAAAGCATTGCTTGACGAAAATCCTAACCCCACAAGAGAAGAAGTCAAAGAAGCATTATCAGGCAATCTCTGCCGCTGTACAGGCTATGTGAAGATTATAGATTCGGTAATGGCTGCTGCTAAAGAAATGGGAGAAGCCAGTATTAACTATAGATGAGGTGGACAAGATTGCAGGTGCTAACACATCTAGAACATGCGAAAGAGACTCTGAACGTCGTGGGTAGAAGAGAGAAGCGTTATGACGGTTTAGATCATGTCACTGGAAGAACCAAGTTTGTAGACGACATACTTTTTCCAGACGTGTTGTACATTAAGGTCTTCAGGAGTCCAGTGTTCAAGGGAATTATCAAGAACATCGATGTCAGTAAGGCGGAGAAGACACCGGGAGTAGTGGGAGTAATCACGGGGCGTGATGTCCCAAACAACAAGTTTGGACCCTGTGTTCAAGACCAGCCAGTTCTTGCCGAAGATTCTGTTCGCTTCAAAGGTGAGCCCATCGTCGCAGTAGCGGCGGTGGATGAGGATACGGCCCTTGAGGCAGTTGGTCAAGTTGAAGTGGATATTGAGGAGCAGGAAGGCGTGTTTGATCCGTTAAGAGCAATGGAGCCGGATAGCCCGAAAGTGAGCCCGGAAGGCAACGTCTATATGGTTGACGGGAATCCTTGCCGAAAGATCACCTTTGGCGATATAGATGCCGGATTTAGACAGGCAGATGAGATTGTCGAAGGGGAATACAAACATCCTACTTTCGAACATGCCCAGATGGAGCCGCAGGTCAGCGTGGCTGTGCCAGAAGCCAACGGCAAACTAACAATCTATAGCATGAGCCAAGCACCCTACTGGCATCAAAGGATGCTCAGCAACATCTTGCAGATGCCTCTTAACAAGATATGTTTTGTAGGCGGGACAATAGGCGGGGGCTTTGGTGGAAAGAATGACATTCAATCCGATCATGTGACTGCTGTAGTAGCGCTGAAAACAGGCCGGCCTGTGAAGTGGCGTTGGACACGTGAAGAAGAGCTACTCTACTCTTCTTATCGAGGTGCATGGAATATCAGAATCAAGGATGGCGTCAAGAAGAACGGACGCATCGTTGCACGTCAGATTCAGAGCACCCGCGAAGCCGGGGGATATCTAGGAATGAACCCCTACGTTGTGGACAAGTATGCCTACTACGCTACAGGGCCGTACTTAATACCAAACGTCGACATTGAAGTATCCTGCGTATTAACAAACAAGCCTCCGTCCAGTTCTATGCGAGGCTTTGGCCTCACACCTAGCACCTTCTCGACCGAGATCCAGATGAACAAGATCGCAACCTGTTTGGGAATAGATCCTTGGGAAATTCGTTTCATAAACGCTTATCGTGAGGGCGATCTGACACCGACCCAGAGTTCTGTGGACAGCGTTGCATTGATAGAGGTCATGCAGAGTCTGGCGCAAAAAGCGGGTGTCGATTTGCCACACAAACTAAAGAACATGTCTTCATCGAAGAGGTATGATTGAATATGAAGAAAAAAGGTAAAGGAATTGCTGTTGGGCTATATCCAACAGGATTCACTGGCGGCGGAGATCCAAGTCATGCCATCATCAAGATCAAACCCGATGGTACCGCGGATCTGATTGTGGGATCAACAGATGTCGGCCAAGGCTGTAAAACCGTGTTGGCGCAGATGGCGGCCGAAGAGTTAGGAATCGGGTATGATCAAGTCAACGTTCTGAATCGGGATACTGACACCTGTCCACACTGTGCAGGCAGTATTGCGAGCCGCGTAACGTATATGACGGGCAATGCCGTGGTGAACGCGGCCCGTCAAGTGCGATCGATCCTGTTTGAAGTGGCAGCCGAAGATCTAGATGTTTCAACAAAAGATCTAGTAGCTCAGAAAGGTAAGATCTTTGTCAGAGGATCACCGGAGCGTTGTGTGAACATTGATGCTATCGCGAACAAGGCGATATATGAGCTGGGTAAGGCGCTTATTGGGAACGGATACTTCATGCGACCTGCTTCTAAGCTTGATCCAGTGACAGGTAGAATCGACCCGTTCACAACACTTGCATGGACCGCAGTGCAAGCGGAAGTAGAAGTGGACACGGAGACTGGTGTGGTCGATGTGCTCAAGCTTACGTCTGTTGTAGATGCTGGTAAGGCAATAAATCCAATGCTAGTTGAGGGCCAGATTGAGGGTGGCGCGGTGATGGGCATGGGCGCTGCCTTGATGGAACATCTACATCCATACTATCCTGAGCTCAAGTGGCAGCCTGAGAATCTTGGTGACTATGTCATTCCATCAGTGATGGATGTTCCTGAATTGGTAGCAGGGATCTACGAGTGCCCATCTACTGGCGGACCGTATGGTGTAAAAGGAATCGGGGAGTTTACAGCCAACGCGCCATCGCCAGCGATTATGAATGCAGTGTACGATGCCGTGGGTGTGTGGATCGACGAACTACCTATTACGCCAGAAAGAGTACTTCGTGCTCTCGATCTTAAGAAAACGCGGGCTGGGACATAGCCGCATACAAACCACGATTTATCAAAGGTAGTGCGTGAGTATTTGTAGGGAGAGAATAGTGACATCAGTTGAACCCTTCCCTTATCGTAGGATCGTAAACGCGCGTTACGGAAAAGTGGATGTAGGAATTCTCGGTTATGCGAGAGGGTCCTGATTAGAAGAGATCTACTCCTCTACTGATGTGATTATTCTTCTTTTAGCGCGCGCTAGAACTCCCTTACTCGTCGAGTTAATATGCTAGGCAGTGAGAAGTTGCGATTCTGAAGGTGGGAGGGTCGTCATGACTAATATCGTGAAGCTCATCGAGGAAAGGCATTCGTCGAGGGTTCCCTTCGATCGGGAGCGCCCTGTGAGTAAGCAGGATGTAAGGCAGATCCTTGAGGCGGCGCGCTGGGCGCCCACGGCCCACAACATGCAGAACTTCAAGATTCTCGTCGTAGACGACAAGAAGCTTCTGGAGAAGATAGGAAGGATCAAGTCCCCGATCTCGGAAGAGTTCATTCGGGAGAACTATCAGCAGCTCTCATTCTCGGAAAAAGAGTTACTCCAAAAGAAGGTTGGACTCCTCGCCGCCATGTTCCCGCCGTCATGGACTAATCCTGCAAAGCTGGATGAAGTCGTTCGTGAGAGAGGGACCAGATCCCTGCAAGAAATCATTCGGGACAGTCCGATGCTTCTGATAGTGATCCATGACTCCAGGAAGAGAGCACCTGGTTCAGAGGGGGATGTTTTGGGCATTATGAGTCTTGGCTGCGTAATGGAGAACATGTGGCTCATGGCCCAGTCCCTAGGGATTAGCTTTCACATAATGAGTGCCTTCAGTGCGAACGCCGTCGAGAAAGAAGTGAAGAGAATTCTCGATATCCCCGAATACATGAAAATTGCCTTTACCTGCCGCTTAGGCTACCCCATCTCTGCGCCAACTAAATACATGAGAGTGCGCCGTAATGTAGAAGATTTCGCGCACCATAACCGGTTTGGCAACAAGCAACGTATACTTCAAGAACCATAAATTAGGATCCTGATCTAGCGGATGATCGAAGAACAGACACCAACAACAAGTCGTTCCTGTTGTCGAATTGTCTTGGCAAATGCGTAGCAAGTCGATAAATAATCGTTCGACGTCGATGGGGTGTTGAAGCGAAATTCTCAAATTGAAATTCGGCCTACAACATCCCAACTTCACATTCGACGGCGAAGGCGCCGCGACGTCTCATGTTGAATGCGTCTAAGGCCTAAGATTACGCGCGCGTGTTGCCGACGGTAGAGGTTAAGAATTCATCTAGCAATACCTGTAGATGTTTGGTTGGTGTTTGGTTTGCTGGATTATCAGGATATGTTTGATTACTTCAAGAAGGAGCGGGACGGACTCCTCCATGCCTTCGAGAATATGTCTGAAGAAGAGTTCACAAGGAATCGAGGCTTGAGTTTCGAGAGTATTAAGGATGTTTTCGTTCACACCGTGATTGTTGAAGACAACTGGCTACACCACAGAGCAGCTGGATTGGGTGAAGGCACCCAGAAGCCGGAAGACTTCAGAAACCTGCAAGAGATCAAGAGATACATGAGCGAAGTGGACGCCAAGACTGCCAAGCTATTCAACGCCATAACCACGAATGACCTCAAAAGGGGGGTTAAGCGAGTTCAACCAGATGGTAAAGAGGTTATGTGCCCCCTCGGCGATGTGCTCTATCACATACCAATCGAAGTAATCCATCACTACGGAGAGATCTTCGCCGAGTTCTGGAAAATGAATATCAACGCACCTTACTATTCCTATCTAGCCTACTCCAAAGATAGGAAAGAAACATAGCCCCAAGGAACCTAATCGGCACACACGCGCGGTTCAACCAACGATTAAGCCTAGCGCGCGCGAGCTAGTTGTGAGAGAAGCCTTATGACAAACCCGAGTGCATTGGCAGAGTTGGGATCCGCGAAATTCATTCATCTTAGAAGCACGGGACGAAAAACTGGAAAGCCTCACATGGTAAAGCTTTGGTTTGCCATCAATGACGATAAGGTCTACCTTAGCCATGAGGGTGAAGAGACCGATTGGATGAGAAATATCAAGAAGAACGCTCGGATCGTCTTTGAGATCGGCGGAGAACGCTTCATGGGGAAAGCACGATACCTAGATGCACTCGAGGACGAGGCATGGACCGCCAAACTCGCACTTTATGAAAAATACTACGGCAAAGCCTCCAAAGCAGTCGTCGAAGACTGGTTCTCCCTTTCGAAACTGCTCCTGGTCGATGCCGTGCTTCCGATAGAAAACGGCTGATGAAACCCGCTCGCGTATCCCGGTCGGACTGCACTAAACTCTGAAATGAGTGTCACCCTCTTGTTCGTCTTTTTGTAATCAGCGTGCATTCCAGGAAAGCTTAAAACTCAAGACGCCACACGATACAGAACGTGCACAGTTATGCCGGATGTCACTTTATCAAAAGTTACATTTATACCAGACCCTGATCAAGCCCGACTCGAAAAGAGAATAATCGAATTATTAAGAGAATTCGAAGAAAAACACAAGAGTATACGCGTATTCGCTGAACTCGAAATAACGAAGATCTAAGAAATGAACTTCAAGCAACACCCCTAACCTCTCATCGACAGAATAAGCTATAGCGCGCTGGGTTGTCCCGATATTAGCGTTTTCATGTTAGGTTTGTCCAGTGTGTTATGCTTCTGGTTTTGGTGGGTTGTTTGGTGTTGTGTGAGGCTTCTATGGTGTAGAGTAGGCATAGTATGCAGTAGCTGGTGTGGATGGTGATGTTTTCTAAGCCTCTTGTTTTGTGATTGTTGAGGGTGAGGTGTTCTTTGAGTGATGCGAAGACGAGCTCTATGGTTGAGCGTTTCTTGTAGATGCGTTTGAGGTTTTCTGGGCCGTGTGTTTTGAAGTCGCTGGTTACTCTGAGGATGTTTTGTCTTTCAGGGTTCTGGTTGGCTGGGTAGGGTATCGCGGTCTTGATTTTGTGTCTTTTAGCGGTCTCTCTGAGTCTGTTGCTGGAGTATTGACTGTCAGCGGTTAGCTGTCGGATTCTGATTGCTGTGGTTTTAACTGTCATTTTGAGGAGTGGTATGCTGAGTTTCTTCTCGTTAGTGTTTGCTGGTGAGATGAGGAAGGCTAGGGGTGTCCCTGTGTCTGCATCGACTGTGAGGTGTAGTTTGTAACCTAGGCTGTATGTGCGGTAGGCTCTTCCTACACGGGCTTCAGGGTCGCTGAAGCCTGTTCTATTGTTTATGTTGCGTCTGCTGTAGGCTTTGATGAAGGTAGCGTCCATAGCGACTATCCTGGGTTTTGCTATGTGTTTCTTCAGCAACTTCTTGACCTGTTTGTTTACTATGCGTCTTAGTCTTCTTGCGCCTAGCCGCTGGTTGAATCTTGAGAGTACCGTCCTACCGTACGCTGGCTCCTCATATCTTATGCCGCATATGTCACGTAGCCTCTCATCATGACATAAGTGGCGTTCAGAATCACGCAGACTGCTCATTCTCAGGTAGCGTCTGGCGAGGTGTGCCTTGAAGAGTCCTAAGGGGTTTCGTGGAGGTTTACCTGGACCGTCTTGATGATAGCAGCTAACAATGAGGCGTTCAACAAACGATAAATCCAGATTACTCAGCAGTGACTCCAGAGTCTCGTACCCTTCTATCTGGAATCGCCTCCAAGTAGGAGGGTGTGGGGCTCAAACCATATGGATCTTTCCGTGTCAACTCAAAGAATATCGGGACAAGCCCGCGCGCTAGTAGTGGTCAAATCGGCTCACGCCTTTAATATACACAGGCGCTTCCCAGAGAGAATGGCCTTTATACTAAGCAACCCGATTAGAAGGCTTCTTTATCCTCCTGAGCCGCTTATCCAAAAGCTGAAGATAAAGCCGACTGACGTTGTCATAGATTTCGGCTGCGGCACTGGTTTCTTCACGATCCCCATAGCTAAAGTTGCAGATAGAACAATCGGGATAGACATCTCTTCAAAGATGCTTGATAAGGTCACCCCTTACGCTAAGAGAAGTGGTGTGACCGTAGAGCTCCTGAGGACTGACGGAACAGAGATTGAGCTTGAGGATGAGAGCGTTAACATTATCCTTCTAGTACATGTTTTTCATGAAGTGGAAGACAGGATAAGAGTTCTTACTGAGTTCTTTAGGATCATGAAGCCACCGGGTAGACTGATCATTGTTGAGAAGACCGGTAGGAGCGTATTCTCTGGAAGGGTCGGTCCCCCAATCATCAACAAGACGGAAGTCGTCCAAGAGGTAGAGCAGGCAAGGTTTGTTCATGCTGGAACGATTTCTTACAAAGACGATTCATTAATAACCTTCCAGAAAAGCACACGAATCTCTTAACGCGTGCGCCACCTTAAATTGAGATTTCGGAGACGGCAAATCAAAGGTAACACGCGCTCCAGAATATCGCGTCAATGATTTAGCAAAACTGACATGTCGAATCGAAAATAGTATATTCTGGAATTTGAGGTATTCATATAGTTCTGCCATGGTTCTGAGTGCAGGCTCCCAAGTCGCTGGCAATTCCGGAACGTATAAAGTCAAGAAGAAGCTAGCCGACGGAGGCATGGGATTCATATGGTTAGCTACTTCGGACACCGGTGAAGATGTTGTTGTCAAGGAGACTAAAGTGGCAGGCGATGGATGCGATGACATTCGGCTACAGAAGCTTAAGTTTGAGGCGCAACTGCTTCGTACGATAAGGCACCGCAACATAGTAAGACATGTCGACGAAAAAGATTCGGGCTCAACATTTTATCTTGTAGAAGAATACGTTCCCGGAGACACAATGAAACGGTTCGCGGGCAACCCGGCTCCGGAGAAAGTGGCAAAGCACTTAAGCATCATTCTCTTGGACGTTTTACGATACTTGCATAATCCTCCATTAAACATTCTCCACCGCGACATAAAACCTGCAAACATCATTGTGGAGCCAAGGAGAGATCTTGTTCTAATTGATTTAGGCGGCTGCAAGAAATCCTACATGATGTCCGACAGTGGCCTCGTTACGCCAGGTTGGGGCGCCCCAGAACAGTTTACCACGGGGGTTTTAACACCTGCTTGCGACGTCTACGCAACGGGAGCATTGTTATTCTTTCTATTGACAGGCGAGGAGCCACGATTCCATATGAAAAGTACCGGTGCGCTTTTGAAACTTCCTTGTGACCTTAACCCATCCGTGAGCCGTGAGATTTCTGATATTGTCGCAACTGCTATGCAGCCGGACGTTGCTTCGCGTTACCAGACGGCTGGTGACATGATAAACATGCTAACCAAGGGCAGGTCGGTATCAGTCGGCGTCCCCCACATAATCGTCGGAAGCATGAAGTACAAAATCAAAGGTAGCCTCACACTAGGACGGACGCACACATGCACAAAGGAATGCACGAGTAAAGGCTTCCATCAACCTCTCGATGTCAGCATAGACGACCCCCCACCAGGAGCATGCATCAGCAGGCACCACGCCAAGGTGTTTGTTGACACCCAGGGAGACTACTGGGTTGAGGATCTGCATAGCTTGAACAACACTGCAGTAGGTCGAAGAGGGTCTTGGCTCCAACTTCCAACTGGCCGAGCGGAGAGACTACAAGATAGTGACGTAATAGCCCTAGCTTACAAAGATAAGAAAGGCCCGTATAGAACTATTACGTTCAAGACCTCATAGAGAAACGCGCACCTTCGGATGCTATCATTATGATAATAAACACACAGACGGAGAATCTACTGAAACCTCGCCAACAAATCTTATAATAATCGCCTGCAGAATCTCCCCCTTAAGAGGCGACTAAAAGACTTGGGGTTGAATTTCAGCTTTCCAAGCCTATATCTCCGCTCATTGGCGGCGCTCGATATTTCTAGTTTCACTCTATACCTTAACAGTATACGCAACTTCAAACTCTCTGTTCCGAGACTAAGCTTTCCATCGAAGAAAAAGAGGGCTTTCTGCAGATTCTGTGGAAATCAAGTAAGAAAGACTTCCATTTTCTGTCCATCATGTGGAAAGAAACTGAAATAAGTCGTTAAGACCTTCCGAAAGATTCCGAAACCTAGTGAATCTGGAATTTTCCAGAGCAACCAGAAATTGCTGTTTGTCCACGTCTTTCAACTCTCGGCCAATCCATCACGGCCCGCGTGCTAAATCACAATGTTCGCTGGAGCAATGATAATAGATATGTTATCTCTACCCCCTCTGCTGTTCGCGAGTTCAACGAGTTCGTCGCAAGCCTTCTGTGGATCTGTATGGTCTAGGGCTATTCGCTTTAGCTCATCGTCCTCCACGTGAGCTATCAATCCGTCGGAGCAGAGGAGCACACGATCATTCTCATCCAGAGACGTGACGCCTGTGTCAATTTCGACTACGCCATAGTATCCGACGACTCTTGTAATCTCATTTCGTCTCGGATGAGTTCTGGCCTCTTCACGGGTAATCTTTCCTTGATCGACCAATTGTTGAACGTAGGAATGATCCTTCGTGAACTGCCATGCATCTTCCTCATTTATTATGTAGCACCTTGAATCACCAACATTAGCAGTATGGAGCTGGTTGCCGTCGATTATTGCCAAGGTGACGGTTGTGCCCATGCCTTCACTTCCAGAAGTCTGAGTGGATGCTTGTAGGATCCTTTGATTCGCCAATGAAATGGCTGCTCTAAATGCTTCACCATATCTGGAAGCGTTTTCGTCCTTCGAGCTTAGCAGTTGCGCAAGAGCATTAACTATGGTCTCGGAACCTATCCGGCTTGCAATCTCGCCCGCATTGTGGCCTCCCATCCCGTCGGCCACGAGAAGTAGAAGGCGTTTCTTTGTCTTCGATTCGTAGGCGGCTGTAACCTCTAATGATGCCAAGCTGTCTTCATTCAACTGTCGATGCATTCCGACGTGTGTGGCAAAACCGATCTTTTTTTCGGAGCGAGTGGCTGTTTCAGTTATCTTTTTCGGCTGTTCTAAGACTTTTTCGATATCTTCTTGTAAAGGCGATCTCTTCGGGGTAGTGTTCGCATTTTTTGTAGAGTTATCCCCGTTCACTTGCCTACATCGTCCTGAATGTAAAGGTCATGTAGGCTCCACGTCGATTACTGTAGACAATCGCCACAGTATCTCCTTCATGAAGCCGGTTCCTCCCATTTCTTGGTATTCTCTTAAAAGTCCTTCCTCCATCATGTGAGATTGCTGGGGAATTCAGGCTACCAAGGTCTTCGATCCAACATGTTCCAGAACGATCGATGGAGAGTCTAGCATGGTGTCTATCGATGTAATTATCAGGGTCGCTTACTGGGAGATCAGGTGGACTATGAAAATTCTTCAAGCTGCATTCAGAATCGCATTCGTGTGCTCGTCCTATCTCAAACTCTTCCCTAATCTCATATCTTCTGCCTTGGAATAGTATGTGTGGTTCACCCAAGGTAGCCGTATGCCCATTCTTTATCAGGCTTATCATTTCGTCTGTTGTTTGAAATCTTTCTGAAGGGTTAGGGTCCATGGCGATCTTGACAATTCTAGATAGCTCACGGCTCACAGAGGGGTTGATTTGGTGTGGTAGCCTAGTCAAGAGTTTTCGGTCCGTCAGGTATTTTCTCGGTTCCTCTCCTGTAAGGAGAAAGAACATAGTCGAGCCCACAGCATAGATATCATTGCAAACGCTAACTAGCCCTGTGGTGAACTGTTCAGGATCCGACCAGTATTCAGTGCCCACGTATTTGCCGAGCCCTGTTGTTTGGCTGTCTAATTGTCTGGCTGCTCCAAAATCTATTAGGACCAGTTGCCTGTAGGGGTCCAAAATTAGGTTCTTAGGATTGACATCACGATGTACGACTTGCTGTCCGTGTAAATATCTTAAGGCTTCGAGAAGAAACAGAACGTATTCTTTCACAGCTGATTCAGAAGCAGGTCGCCCCAAATACTCATCTTTCATGGTTCGGCCATGGATCATCTCTATGACAAGGTAGAATCTCTCTCCGTCATCTCGATGGTCGATGTACCGGACAATATTCGGGTGGTTTAGAAGACTTAGTATCCTTGCTTCTGTCTTGAGCCTCTCGAGCCTGACTTGATCAAGTCTATCTCCATAGAATCGGGTGGTCTTAACAACGACTTCATGCCCGTAGCTCGACCTAGCTGCGTAGACGTATCCCATGCCTCCAGCAGTGATCTCACGCTCTATCCTGTATAAGTTCTTGTTCCCTGCGATGAAGTGACCTGAAGACAAAGACACGTCCATGCACTAGATTGTGGATTACTGGATAGTGAATTTTAACTTGATTACTTCTGCTATATCGATCTCGTCACCGTTCTGAAGTTCACGTCTACCCTTCTCTTTAATCTCTTCCCTATTTCCACTTCTCACAAGTGCAGTACCGTTTAGACTGGCTTTGTTCTGAACATTTGTCACGCCGTCCTCGACGAAGAATTTTGCTTGCCCGTCTGGTGTAGATTCGGACCAGACGGTTGCATGTGCCCTTGATATCTGGTTAATATCCTCGCTCTCCGTTAGAAACTTGGAAAGATCAACTCTGCCGATTGCTCTCTGGGAGAGAGTAATTTCAATTTGTGAACCATCAGGCAAGGTCAGGTAACCTCTTTGAGCGAGTGCCACCGGGGCGGGACTCGGAGCCATACCTGGCGGAGCCAACTGCTTTCCACATAGCTCGCAGAACATCGCATCGGGTGGATTCTCTGCACCGCAACTCTGACACATAATCTTGCTCGAAGTTGGGCTTGGCGGCTGAACAGCAGGTTGAACAGGCTGGGTCACAGCTGCACCGCAGTTCTCACAGTATCCGTCTCCAGGTCTAACCGGCTTGTTACATGAAGGACAGTCGACCAGGATCCATCAACTCCTCATGTCTGACTTCTTCTTACCTATAAAAGTTGATTCTTGCATCATCTGTTTCTTGTCAGACTCGCTGATTAGGCCTTTACTCATCTTGAGTTTCGTACCTTGCAATGCTGTCAGTACGTCACCAACTACTGGATTCTTTTTCACAACGGTTGCCAAGTTCCCATCAGCAGTGATTTCTCTTAATATCGTGTCGGCGTTTCGAGCAACTGTCTGGTCATTGCTCGCTATTCCGCTTCTCATAACTACGGTTGCTTCACTTAGTCTAAGTAACGCTCGCGGATAGGGATCCAATTCGGGCTCATACAGCTTCGGATCTATCGTATATGTTACTGTAAGATCTTGGGATATATTCTGCAACTCGGCGCGAAGTAGCCTGAATAGCCCTGGCTGTCTTGGAGGGAATCTTATTTTGAATACGAGGTTCTGTTCTTGCTCTGAGATGAGGTCCTTGATGGGAATTTGGTATTGATTGTTAGCGCCAATCGGGTTTGGCAGTTGCGTTAACATAGGTTTCACGGCGAAAACCTGAGAGAACTCCGCTCCCGGCATGAGTCGCATCTTCAGAACAGGATTTCTGACAAGGGTCCCTATCATCTGGGTGACTTGTTCCTTGAAGATCTCCCCAAGATCCCTAGCGGGATCTCTTATGTGATACCAAAGTCCACCGCCAGTTTGAGCAATCTTGGTTAGCAAAGCGTCATTATAGTCATTACCTATGCCCAAAGTTGTTATCGTAATTCCGTCGTCCCTGATCTTCTGGGCGAGTTTGACGAAATCATTATCGTTCGTTTTTCCTTCGGTAGGCTGGCCGTCAGTTAACACGAGAACCCTACTTATGGTGCCGGCGTTGCCAGAATTCTTAAGTGTCTCTTTGTACGAGTGCTCGAGACCACCATACATATTCGTACCCCCTCCCAGTTCGATCTTCTCGATAGCCCCATCTATCGCCGCGGAATCGGAGGCTTTCGTTGCCTTCAATTTGACCTTTGCGTGACTCTCAAAGGAAACGACGGAGATAATGTCGTTTGGACCTAGTTGCTGGCTCAATGCTAGGGCTGATTCTTTTGCTTGAGTCAATTTCCCCCCCGACATAGAGCCACTGCAATCAACAGCAAGAGAGACATTCATATTCTGTCGGTAAACAGTCGCGACTTGGGGTGGCGTAAAGTCTATTGCTACAAACACTACCCCACCTGCGTTAGCCTTCACATAGGAACGATTGACTGTGCATTTCATAGCAGGAGAAAAAGCCATTATGAGAACCCCAAAATAGAGTTGCTACAGTTAGAGTATAAGAGTTTCCAAAATGACAGAAAGCACGCGCTATGATACGCGAATTATTCAATATCAAACATCCTTGCCTGACAGACTGACTCCAGCCTGAAACAAGTGTTGCAACTGACCTACGTCAAAACATAATTCGTATTTGATGATCAAGCTTGAGTTCTATTATTCTCGGTTATGTACGTTGTAATATGAATAATGATTACTGTGAAGACATGTTCTCTAACAATCGTGAAGAATTGCTTATTCATCAACCGTGACAATTGAGCAATTGTAGCGGGAGGAGCACCTACGTAACTAGTAAATCTTTGTCTCTTCGTCACTTACTGTTGAGCTCCCGCAGTAATAGCAGAATTTGGCGTCCTGAGGTAGCGCCTTGAGATCTCTGCCGCAGTTCCTACAGACTACGGACGGTGAGCGGTGACTTGTACTAGTCTTTTTGGTGTGCGCACTATATTCAGTGATGTCAAAAACAAGTATTGCAAGGCCTGCATATAATATTATTCCACCAACTTCAATTATCAAAAATCCAGAACCCGCGGGACCTACACCAGACGGGAGAGCAAACATCAACACCACAAGAACCCCGATGCCAATGACTATCAATCCTCTGGCCACGTTAGCCATGTAAAAGCGCCTAAACCAACTGAACGAATATTGTGCTAATAAGTTCTGTCAGATAAGTGTATAGTAATCGCAAGACCCACCGATCAACGAGTCACGATGATGTGAATCCGGAATACTCAACTACCGTATTTCAGCAGCGTAGAGGCAGGTTCTCCCAATTCAACTTTCCTCATTGGCAGAGCTTCAGAGATATGATAAAGCCACTTCGGCAAGCTTAATGACGCCAAAAGCATGCCGAAAGCTTCGGCGCGCGCATCTCATCACGGTGAAATCATCTATCGCAGATGACAACGATCTCCTACAGCGATCCGAACACCACAGAATCACGTGTTCTTTAGATCTTAGGCAAAGCCGATATTCAAAAGCAGAAATCAATTGTCTGCGCGAAAAACTCTAGCACCATACCTATCCATCCTAAGAAAAAAGAAAAAAGAAAAGGGAAAAGGAGGAAAGGAGATCTGTGGTTTAGAGTGTAGACCACTTTGCCATTGGATATCTCACTGGCGCCTTCGCGACCTTGTCTGGGTAGACGCAGACTGGTTTGCCATCCTGCCACTGCAGCGCTGACATCTCGTGGCCTGTCTGCCAGCCAGTCACCGGATCGAAGGCTATATCCCCGAAGAAACCAGTGAACTTTACATTGCCGACAACCTGTCTCATCGCGTCGGAGTCCAACGGGTTACTACATTTCTCCATAGCGGCTTGCAGGATAAGGCCTTGCGTGAAACCTGTCCCTGCCGGGTATCCTGGATTTGTAACGTTGTAGTCATTCTTTAATTGTGTCATGAACCAGTCTTCTGTTGGTCCATAGTTGGATGGGTAGTCCTCTCCCGGAACCCACTGGGTTATAGAGACTATGTCTTCGCCGTACTTGGGGCCGAGTCCGTCGTAGAATGTTTTGTAAACTCCGTAGGTGCCGGCGTAGAATAGTTTCAGGTCTAGCCCGAGCTCGCGAACATTCTTTGCAGCCAGTGGTGCTTTAAGACCGGCTTCGAATAGGAGTATCGATGGATTGGCTTGTTTGACCCTTGTGAGTACCGGAGTAAAATCTGTTGAATCGAAAGATACCTTCTCATAGTAGACTATGTTCAGTTGAGGCTGCTGCTTTGCCCACTGGTAGCCATATGTTCCAGCTATGATTCCAAATCCATCGTCGGTGTGGACTATCGCTATGTTCTTTGCATCCGGATCTTTGGGTATAATCTTGTTGATGATCATCTTATTTAGAATGTTCAGGTATTCGCTTCCATTGGTCTGGACCATCATTATGTATTTCCAGTTCTTCCACTGTGCTGGGTCGAAGGTAGAGTTTCCATAGATCTCCAGTTTATGGTATTTCTCAACCGCAGCGACCGTTGCTTGGCCAAGAGGCCCCCAAACGGGGCCCATTAGGAAGTCCATTTTATCCTCGCTGATCAGTTTCTCATAGAATCTGCTTACGTTCTCAGGTTTTGACTCGTCATTGTAGATAGTCAAATCGACCATGTATGTGTTTCCGTCTCCAGCCTTTATTCCGCCTTGGTTGTTGACCCAATCCTTCGCCCAGATTTCCAGCCCATGATCTTCATCTATACCGTTTAGTGCCGCAGAACCGGTTAGCGGCTTGGTTCCACCGATTTTCACTGTCTTGTAACCTGGGGGGGGTGTAACATGCGAAACTGAGGTAGTTGGGGTAACAGGTTGTCCATAGTACTGGTAAGCCTCGTATCCCGCAGCAGCTATGGCAGCAACGGCAACAGCGCCGCCAGCGTATTTCAGATAGGCACGTCTAGTGATCTTCTTTTTCTCTTCAGTCGTCTTCTCTTCAACCTTCTTTTCTTCGCTAGGTTTTTCTTCACTCAACTTAAAAGACACCTAATCCTTTGAAGATGTCAATGAAGAGGGTTTAAATTACTTGCGGTTAAAGATCAAGGTTCATCGTGCTTCAGCGCCTCATGGAGACAGATCCTGCGTTCACGCACGTGCGTCACGTTCTTCAGTGAAAACAAAAAGGGGGAAACGATCCCATACTGAAGATCAGTTGGGGCGGACTGCTACGGTTCCTTGCTGACCTTGAAATTGGCCGTCAGAAACGTTGGGTCTTCTTTCAAGCCTTCAGGCATAATTACGGTTGATCTGATTGGCGCGCTTAATGCTTCCAGAAAAGCGAAAATAAATGCTTAATATTTTCTCCATGGTGGACTTCTCCTACAATAATCGAAGCTGGAGACGCGTAAAGGTTGAAGCTAGTTACTTTTGAAGTGAAGACACCTGTTGGCATTTTCACTAGAATTGGTGCTTTAAGTTTTGATCGCATAGTGGACTTAAGAACGGCTTATGCGTCGTATCTTTTTTACGATAAAGCAGAAGATGAGGCCTATACCCTGGCGGAATTCACTATCCCACTTGACATGATAGAGTACTTGAAACGTGGAGACTTTGCTAGAGAAGCCTCAAGAAAAGCACTTGATTACGTAGAAGCGAGTCTGAAGAAAGAAAGCGGATTAAAGGGACCTAACGATGAAAGAATAACATATAGCCGGCAAGAAGTGAGGTTACTTGCGCCAATACCTAAACCAGCGCATATGAGAGACTTCATGGGTTTTCTGAAACACTACGAAACCATGCGAAAGAGACGGGGAGAGACGGTTTCCCAAATATTCTACGACATTCCGATATATCATAAATGCAATACCAACCTCATTGCTGGTCCAGACGATCCAATCCTATGGCCTAGCTATACGAACAAATTGGACTACGAGTTCGAATATGCCATGTACATTGGCAAGAAAGGAACAGACATACCCAGCAGCAAAGCAGCAGAATACATAGCAGGATACACCATTTTGAACGATCTAAGCGCAAGAGACAGGCAAAGGATCGAGATGGAATCCCGCATGGGACCCGCCAAGGGCAAAGACTTCAACAACGGCTACATTATGGGACCCTGTCTTGTAACCGCTGACGAGCTACGTAATAGAATAAGAAATCTGAGAATGACCGCAAAAATAAATGACAAAATAGTTACCGACGGCAACACTGGAACCATGCAATTCACTTGGGAAGAAATAATTGAATACTGTTCTCAAGACGAGACACTTCACCCCGGAGAAGTCTTCGGCTCAGGCACGGTTGGAGGAGGATGTGGATCCGAGAACGATCAATGGATAAAGCCAGGAGACATTATAGAATTTGAAATAGAAGGCATAGGGGTCCTAAGGAACAAAGTGGTTAAGACCAAAGACACAAAACTATGGAAAGGAAAGTATTAACCCGACATTTCTTAGCACGCGTATGGTTTGCATAAATTCTTCTAGCTACGTGCATATAACTCCTGACTCAAGCAGCGTGCCACAGGCAAAACAAAAAGTCACCACGTGCTCATCGGTATCGATTTTCGATTGAACTGTGGAACCGCTGATAATATTGAGATATTCTTCTGCGATTCGGTATTGTGCAAGATTATACTCTTGGTCAAGTTTCCATATTTTGTTGTAGAACAAGGGGTCTATAGCACGCGCGCTCTTGACATCATGTCTCAAGCAAGTCTTGAGACTATTTTGACCGCAGTTTCCATGCTTGAAAAGTCAGCAATGCCTTTGCCAGCCTTACCGAGTGCTGTGCCGTGTGCTGTTGTGCCGCATGGAACGGGAAGTCCCATGAAGAGTGTCGCGCCCTTCATTCCACCTATCAGTTTCCTTCCTATGTTTATTTGATCATGGTACATGCCAACAATGGAGTCAAATTCTCCATTCTGAACACGTATAAATATGGTATCTGCCGGGTAAGGTCCAGATGCATCTATTCCAAGACGACATGCCTCTGATATGGCTGGTTTAATGGCTTTCTTCTCCTCATCACCGAAGAGGCCTCCTTCTCCTCCGTGTACGTTAAGGGCAGCAACCGCTATTCGGGGTTTCTCAAAGCCGTAGTTGCGCATCACTTGGTTTATGGCTTTGATATGAAAGAGCACATTATCTTCGGTTATCTTCTCAGGGATCTTTTTGAAAGGTATGTGACAGGTGACTGGAATGGTCCATAAATTGCCTGTTACACCGACAAGAAAGGGCTTTGGGCTTCCAGTAATCTTGGAGAAGAATTCAAGTTCATCACTAAAAGGGTAGCCGCCTTTATTCAGCGCCTCTTTATGGAGGACCCCCGATATGATTCCCTCGACTTTTCTGTCGATCGCGGCTTTCCAAGCAATCTCAAGATATTCTCCAGAGGCTTTGCCCAAAGACGGAATGACTTTTCCCCACTCAAAATCATTAATCGGCGTGTTCTGCGGATCTATCAAGTCAACCAAACCGGGTTTGAATTCAGCCTGTCCAGCGTTCTCAATCTTATTCCACTCGATCGTCACACCGCATATTCCAGCTATCTTCCGGAGTATTCTACTGTCGCCTATGACCAAGGGCCTGCACACAAGGTGCATTTCTGGTTTTGACAGTGTTTTGACAATCAGTTCAGGTCCAATGCCGGCTGCATAGCCCATCGTTATAGCAATCTTGGGAGTGTTTCTTCCACCCAATTTCTAGTCATCCATACGCTGATACTCGTGTAACCCTGCCTAATTGGCATCATTTACTTTATCGCTGAGTAGACAAACCAAAATCCAAAAATAATCAAAATTGACGCGCATCCACCAAAGACGATCCTATGGATCTTCAAATTCCAGAAGTTACGTGATTTATAGACTGCTTTTGAGACGAAGAGATCCCAGGCAAAGTCACATGACCAATGAGCAAGAGCAAAGAGGAGGAATCCAGTCATGCCAAAGATGGTTGAGTTAATGACTAAAGCAGATCCGATTGTCGCCCACCAAAGAAAGAAATAGGGATTAGCGGTTGTCGTAACGATTCCTGAGAATAGTGAACTGAACTTCATATTCAGTTCCTCTCCTTCAACGTGGTCTTTGGTTTTGAACATCTGTGTTCCCATGAAACCGAGCATTACGCCCCCAACAAACCCGATGACTCTCCTTACGATCTCATAGGCGAAAAACTGTGCGAATCCAAAATAGATTAAGACCATTAGAGGTATCTCTATAACCCCGTGGCCTAAAGCGATTAAAGCTCCAGCGTTCCCGCTGCTTTTCCCTTTTGCTATCGTTACAGCCATTACTGGACCAGGCATCATCACGCCTGAAAGTGATATGATAGCAACTGAAACGAGGAAGAGGGGAACATCTAGTAGGGGTTCCAATCTAAGGGCCCTTCGAAATTGATTTCAATTGTAGTCCTATTTTGTAGGCTTGGCTCATCGCTTCTGGGTCTTGCTTTACCGCACCCTTCTTTCCTGCAGAGACGAGTAATTTTGCATGAAATTCAGCCTCAAGATAATCTAGTGATTTGGTGAACATCTGCACAAGGGGGTCGGCTGCGGAGATATCGCTCTCTTCGAATGGTGCCACTAAGACTACTTTCTTTCCTTTCATCTTGTGAATGTATCTTGGATGCGAGAATGCGTACCAACGGTCCATGAACGCTTTCAATTGAGCGGTTGGACCGTACCAATAGAGAGGGGTGCCCAAAACTATGGCATCGCTATCATAGAGTTTACTGTATAATGGCGACATATCATCCTTTATCTTACAGTCGCCTTTCCCCTTGCAGTAATCGCTACATACGGCCTGACAAGGTTTAATCTCCAGCTCATTCAAAAAAAGTTTCTCCACTTCTGCGCCAGTATCCTTAGCTCCTCTCAGCACCTCATCCACCAGAATGTCTGAGTTTCCCCCCTTCCTAGGACTACCGACTATACCAAGCACCCTCATTCATAATCACTCCAACTCAATCTGACTAGTTCAAATTCTTAAAGGTTGAAGCCTAATGAATCACTCGACCTAACGTCTGTAAGCGAGCGTTATTCCTCTTGCATGAAAGTAGAAACGATCGAATGAGAACAAATACTTGTCATTATCATTGTTCTGCTTGAAAAATAATCAAACAAAAATACTACTCCAAACACAATAGTGAATCTATCAAGATGCGATAGAAATGAACATCGTTCACGTAAAGGGAAAGAATGCCGGGAAGATCGTTCTCTACACCCTCAGCACCTGCGGATGGTGCAAGAAGATAAAGAAGTTCCTTAGAGAGCTAGGCTTGGCCTATGATTACGTCGAAGTCGATCTCCTGATGGGAAAGGAGAGGGACAATATCATGAAAGAGGTCGAGAAGTGGAATCCTGTAGGCTCCTACCCTACCATAGTGATCGACAATCAGTATTGCATAGTGGGGTTCAACGAGGACAAGATAAAGGAGGCTCTAAGATTATGAGCCCCTCTGTCTCAGAGGACAGGGTTGTCAAGACAATGGAGAGGCTCGACAAAGAAGCGGAGGAAGGAGGCTACCACCTGCACCCAGACAAGGAGTTTGTGAAGAATCTCATCAAGGGGCTCCTCACCAACGAGGAGAGATACGGGTATATGGCCTGTCCCTGCAGGCTCGCCTCGGGAAATAAGGATGAGGATCTAGACATCATATGTCCTTGCGACTATAGAGATCAGGATCTAGTGGAATACGGAGCATGCTACTGTGCACTCTACGTGGATGATGACATAAAGGCCGGCAAGAAGGAGGCAAAGTCAATACCTGAGCGGCGACCTCCTGCCGAGGACCGCCAGAAGATGAAGCAGGACACGATGGAGATCCTGAAGGGCGGAACGGCGCCGGTCGGGTTGACCTATCCGGTGTGGCGATGCAAGGTATGTGGTTATCTGTGTGCTAGGGTGAGTCCTCCGGCCGTGTGTCCAATATGCAAGGCCAAGAGGGACAGGTTCGAGAGGTTCATGTGAGGTGTTACGTGCGCGCTAAGGCTGTACTGCACACGTGTTAGGCAACTTCCTCCAGAAATGTACACATTAATGGCCGCGTCAAAAACCAGTATCTGCGTGATCCCGCAGAACGGTCAGTTATCTATGTCTACCTACAGTTGGTTTGTATCACCACCGATCAGCAAGCCTAAGCCCTGTAGAGCGCGTCACTCTTTTACCCTTTGAGTTCTCGTTAAGGTTTACGAGTGGGTGGCTTTTTTTGCTGGTAATAGGGGGCGCGAATCCTATTCCCTGCACCAGACAGTTCAAATTGTAACACTCTTTCCACTATGCCTCTTGCAGGAGTTGCTGATACGAGGCTTTATCTCCGTTACCGCCAGGGATGGTTAGCGCATTCCACAGCGATGAAAGATTTTAAGACAGTGATCAAAGAATGCGAGATTCAACACAAAAGTTGAGGAAGATCGAAGAGTAAAGGTGGTTTAGTATCGATGAAGCCTCTTTCATGCGACGTTGGGTTGTATCGGATCCCCTGTCGGCGAATCCTTGAGAATTCTTTTAGGAGATTTTCAGAGTATGAGTTCGTCATTGTGAAGTTGTCTTTTAGTAACGGAATTGACGGAGTAGGCTGGACTTACACGCAGGGTAAGGGTGGAAGTTCCATAATGCATTTGATTGATGATTATTTTGCGAAGGAACTAATTTCAAGTGGCATCTCAGATCCCAACAGTCTATACGAACACGTGTTGTCCGAAACATATTCTTTCGGTCTCGAGGGCCTTGCTAGGCTTGCCTATGCGGCTCTTGATCTTGCGGTTTGGGATGCGAACGCAAAATCCTCCGGGCTCCCATTGTATGTTATGTTAGGAGGATCCCGAGATGCTAAGGTAAGAGTGTATAGAAGCGCAATCGACCTCAACTATACTCAAGATGAACTCGTCTCAGAGTGTTCGCAATACAGGAAAGAAGGGTTCACGGCCTTCAAGATTAAAGTTGGAAAACCTGACTTCAACGAAGATCTTGAGCGGGTCGCTGCTGTGAAGAAAGCGATTGGTTCGAGTAGCATTCTAATGGTTGATGCGAACAGAAGGTGGTCGGTGAAAGAGAGCCTTGGAAAAGGCAGAGAACTGGAACGTTTGGGCGTTTATTGGCTTGAAGAACCAATAGACGCGAATCTTCTCGACGGATATCAATATCTCACCAAGAAACTTGATATTTCAATAGCAGCTGGAGAGAGTTTATACAATCGCTCCGAGGCAGCTGCCCTAATCGCTAGAAGATGCGCGGATATCATCCAACTCGATGTTCTCAGAATCGGCGGTGTTACCGAATGGATGAAAATGGCTCATATGGCCGAGCTACTTGGCTTACCTATGGCCCCTCATTTCACCGAAGAGATAGCAGTCCAAACATCGTGCGCGGCTAGAAATGCAATACTATTGGAACATCTACCAGGATGCAATCTACGCGATTCAGGTGTACTACAGAACTCCTTTGACATAGTTAATGGGTGTGCTTCACCATCAGACAAGCCTGGTCATGGAATAGTTTTTGACTGGGAGAAGCTCAACAACTTCAAAATGAGCTAAAAGACTCCAGATAAAAGCGCACGCCAATAAGAGAATACTCTCGAAAGATAGACTGGTGTTCTTACTGAGAATGCAAGGAGAACCTAGTTCATAGGGATATGAACACCGTGGTCTCTAGGCAGTGAATGAGTATGGGAGAAAACCCATAGAGTCGGAGGCAAGCTTTTCAAGATCACTGGTTTGACCGCTTTACCGGAATCTTCCTCCCGAAGTATGCAGTATTTTTCATCCTTGTACCAGTAATTCTAGTTTCAATCTATTCGGTAGTCTTTTCAAACCTCGAATATCAAAAGCAGATGCCGCATACGTAACGCGGGCGCTTCCATGATAGCGACTCGTTTCTGTTTGGAGGCGTGTTCTATTCCTTGGCGATCATTATTTCTGTTGATTTGATGACTGCCTCTACTTCGTCGCCTTCCTTGATTTGTAGGTCCTCAACAGCTTCTTTTGTAATGACTGCTGTTATCGTTGCAGGTTTGGTAACTTCGATCTTAACCATTGAGGTTATATCCCCTCTGACAACTTGTTTGACTCTTCCTTTCAGGCGGTTTCTTGCACTTATCTTCAAAGTGATCACCTCTCAATACTCCTATACTTAATTAAGCCGTCAGCATACCTTTCAACCTTCTCATACTGTTTAGTACCCGTGTACATTCTGTGAACTTTCCCTTCATCATTTAGTGAACGTATAGCGCGCGCTAAAAATGTGTTTTTGGTAGGCTAGAGTAACCTGATGAAGAACCAGCCTGAAACCAGCAGGCCAATAGCAACCACGAACGTGTAGAGAATGGAAGGTTTCACCCGTTTAGCTAAGCGCGCGCCACCGTAACCACCAATAATAGAACCCGCCGTCATGAGAATCATCAGGGGCCAAACTACTAATCCTTCGAGTGCGAAGAAGACGAATGCAGTCACGTTGATGATGGCGACGAGGGGAGTCTTGATCGCGTTCATCTGGTGAATATCACGCAGACCCATCAGGCTTAGCGATCCCAACATGAGGATGCCTATGCCTGCCCCGAAGTAGCCGCCGTAAGTAGCGACGAATAGTTGGAAGAGAAACCCCCAGATTCGCCCAACCGTTGTCACATGCTCTCCGCCAGTAGCAATGCTGCCGAATTTCCGAGTAAGAAGCTGGCGCAACGCAAGCACCAAAGTAGCAAAGAGAACCAGAAATGGGACGACGTGTTTGAAAGTTGCTAGGGGCGTGATCACCAGAATTATGGCGCCGAGAAGGCCGCCAATCAGACTGGGAATGGCAAGCGTGATGAGTAAACTCCGCTGGATTGATGTGTCCTTTCGATAACCGAGGGCGCTGCTAAGCGACCCAGGCCAAATCGCCGCTGTGTTTGTTGCGTTAGAGATGATCTCGGGTTGGCCGAACGCCACAAGTGATGGAAAGGAGATGAGAGTGCCGCCTCCGCCTACGGAATTGATGGCGCCGGCAAATATGGCCGCTAAAAAGAGACCTGCCAAACCAATTAGATCGCTCAAGATTGCACAGTCGTACTCTTTCTGTACCTGCAATACTTAAACGTCCCTCGTGTTCATCTTTGCCCTACTTGGCGAGCACACAAGAAAAAAATCCTAGCACTCGCCAAACAAGTATCATTCACTTAAACACTGAATAAACAAACCGAATTCCAAAGACCAGCCAGATCGATGCGCACACACAAAAAACGATTTTATGAATCAAGTTCCAAAGATTACGTGATCTATAGACCATCCTTTAGACAGAGAGATACCAAAAATTGAATGATCAATGAGTAATATCTTTCTACTCTAGCGGGCTCACCTATCAGAATGCCAGTATCCCTCCTTTTCTGGGTCTGTCAACTATACCAACTATTCTCATCATCGCTCACTATCAATATCAATCTCAGTGAAACAAGTTCTTAGCGCACGTGTTGATCAGATCGCGGAATGCTCGTGCGTAACCAATCTCTTAGACCGTTTGAAGCTAAGCTGATTCAAGCTTCTGATAGCGTCAGTTCCTCAGGCTATTCTAAGCAGTAGAGCCTTTTCGCATTCTCCCCCAACACTCGTCGCAGGTTCTCTTTATCCAAGCCTGAGACATGAGTCTTCTCAAGTTCCCATGAGGGATGACCGCAGGGGAGGTCGTCACCGTACAGAACCCTGTCCCTGCCTACGCGTTCCATCGCCTCTTTGATCTTAGTGTGCATGGGCATCCCACTGGTCTCTAGATAGATGTTCTTGTTACGTTCCGCTACCTCTATTGAACCATTGATATACACTATATGGCCATGGCCCATGTGTACAAGGACCATATTCACCTCTGGAAACGCTCTGGCTAAAGGTTCGAAGCTCCATGGAAGGCTGAAGGGAGGGTGTCCGCAGTGGAGCTGGATTGGGACGCCAGCCTTCTCAGCCAGTTTAGCTATGGGACGGACTATCGGAGAATCAGGGGTGTAGCCGTCGAAGAGGGGATGTAGCTTGATTCCTATGAAGTTCCTTCTTTTCAGGTAATTTTTGATGTCTCTCTCGCTGCGTCTTTCTTTGGGGTTGACCCAGACATTGGCGAAGAGGTCCTTTGATCCTTCAACAGCCTTGGCAATCATGGCGTTGTCTCTATCCATCACAATCACTTTGCTGTAATGGTACTGATGCATCAGTTTCCTCAGCTCTCTTGCTGTGAGGCTGACTCCAAAGTCTGGTGAAGCTCGCTGGAGGTGAGCGTGGGCATCCACTATCTCATACTCATTCCACCAGCTCAATTCTGCTGTCTCCTCAATCGTATTGATTCGAATTTCATCCTCTCTTTTATGGAGCTTCTATAGCTCGTTACCCTTGGGTAGGATCTCAAAACTGCCAGCGTTATCGCTGGTGTGGCAACATATGTAGCTAAGGCAGGGCCTGGAGTGAGAAAGAGTCCTAACCACAGCAGCATCGCACCAGGCCCGAATAAGAGGAGATAGACCGGGGCGTACGCAAGGAGGTTAACGACGGCGCCTGTGATGACCGCTAGAATGATCCTGATGACGGCCTTCTTGTTGATAGACGTAACCTGGCCTGACACGAGCCCACAGGCAAGCCCGCTGGCAAGCTTACAGAAGAAAGTGAAGGGTGCCCAAACAGGTGCAAGAAGGATGTCCACTATCATCCCGCCAATTCCGCCAGCTAGGCCTCCGATGAGACCACCGAAGAGGATGGAAGCAATCCACATCACAGTATTCCCAAAATGAGTGAGCCCTCCAAAAGGAAGAGGGGCAGCGTAAGATGTGGTCACAGCCATAAGCGCGCTGAAGACTGCCACAAGGGAGATGTCTCTAACGTCGAATGTTTGGATCCGCAGCCTAACGTTTGTGAGTATTCCCATCTGTAGTTATCTCTCTCCTACGACACACGATGACTTATTACACACCCATTTATCTGCATACATTTGCAATACCGCGCGACCGCCTAAAGATTTCACTACGCACCAGCAAAGCGCTGGCTCACACATTTGAGCATCTCCAGCATCTATTAGCAATTTTCGGTGTCATAGTCATCTCGGATGATGGGAATTTTCTCGCGGTGGCAGGGACGGTGTGTCGTCTACTGCCTACTGTTACGCTGGGTCCCCGAATCTGTAGGCGCGTGGTCATTTCCTCTATTCTCGAAACTCCCTAGGATGCTTACTTGGGTCCGAGGTCACGACGTAACGCGTTACTGTAAGGTCACCAATCCTTAATTATGGTTAGAAGTAGAACTCAAAAAAAAGAGATGAGGGAGGATGAGGAAAAGGTTCCTCACTTCTTGGGCTTCATGGGAACTCCGCAGCATACAATATCGCAGGTTGTGCAACTGCAGTCCGAGTCGTATACTACGACAGCTCCACATTCTTCACAGGCGTATTTGTTTCCTTTGTTCTTAGCCAACTTGTGCACCTCACTCTGACCTAGCCCTAAGAAGTTCTTAAGAATTGTGTGTACACGCACGTAACGGTCTTTCGATCTCTCATATTTCGCGCCTGCGATACTCCGTTTTGTTGTCCATAATTATCCTAGCCTGTTACGGTTGGGCTATTCTACTATGAGGTCGCCATAAGGCGGTGCTGTTACGCGCGCGTAAGAAGTCTATGAAGTCCATTCTGATTCTCAAGTTGGCATTGTCAGCCTTCTTGAGGATTATCTTCGGAATATCTAGGACTGGGGTTTCAGGGTTGATAGGGATTCGAACGCGCGCGAACCATTTCATTATGATGTGTTCCCAAACGCGTGCGCTATCAGGCCTTAGTCACCACAACAGCGATTTTGCGTTTCATCTTCACCACTTCGACTCTGTAACGGAACGAGGGAATGAACTTTTGTATTGTAGACTCAATTGACGATCTCATTGAAGTGAAAGATGTCGTGTGCGAGTCAAGCACTTCTCCTTCAAGTTTCTTCCTCTTGCTCAGCCGCGAAGCCTTCATTCCTTCACTTCTCCTTGTGTGATGTCTCATAGTTGCCACATATAATGCTTACCCAAGACGCTAATGTAACCTAATCTACTTACAGGTCCGCGCGCTTTTTGAATTACGCGCGCTCATGAATTGTGAATTTGCAAACATTTGGTCGGTTTGCGTAAGCGGTTTAGCTTACAGATATGTTGGAGGTAAACATTATATATGAATAGACTCTAACACTAGAGAACTAACACTTCGAGGAGATGCGCGTTAGCAGAAAGGTGAAGTGACCGTGACAGAAGATAAGCAAAAAACGAATGGTGGGAAAACATCACAGCGCAAGCGTAACATAACTCTAATCCTGTTGGCCATAATCATCGTTGCGGCGGCTGCAGGATCCGCAACCTACATGTCGAGACTTGGAGCAACGTCCGCACCTATCACACCATCCCCCATCGCTGCTCTGACAATACCATCTGTAAACCAAACACAGCCTGTAAACCAAACACATCCTGGAAACCAAACGTCCACAGAACTGCGATGCTTCGTCGCGGCCAGCTTAACCAATATTGTAAATGCTAATGACAGCTTTAAAACAAAAAACAATGTTAAGCTCTTGTGCAATTTCGGCGGATCTGATGTCCTCTATGCACAGATATACGCCGGTTCACCATGCGACGTTTTCATTGCCGCTGACTTCAAATGGACCAAGATGTTGCAACAAAATGGGCTTCTTGATAATAATCAGTATTGGAATTTCACAACCAACAAGCTGATACTCATACTTCCAGCTGACAATCCAAAAAACATCACTTCTCTCTTGGATCTGACTCAACCTAATATCCACATCGTTGTGGCAGGTTGGACTGTTCCAGTGGGTAAATACACGTATTCAACGCTAACAAAGATCCAGAATACCTGGGGAAACAGATCTGATCCAAACTACAAAGGCCCCCAATGGGAGCATTATAGAGACAAAATCATAAACAACATAGTGTCCTACGAACCCACAGTTGAATACGTAGTCACCAAGGTCGAACTGGGCGTATGTGATGCAGGCTTCGCATACGTTACAGACGTGAAATTCGAGGGATCCAAACTGCAATACGTCGAGATACCCTCATCGGTAAACACGATAGGTACATACGGAATCGCTGTGATAAAAGGCACCTCTAACCGCGATCTGGCCATTAAGTATGTGAACTTCTGGCTTTCAGACGAAGGCCAAAAAATGCTGGCAGATTATGGTTTCGGTGTCAAGTAATTATACTGAGTGAAGTATGCTGGCAGGATTTCATCTTCAAACCAAAATATGCGTGTGCATATGAAGATTGCGGGAAGGCTAGTCTCTCCGGCCCGGTATTGTAACCCCTTACTCGTGTGCAAGTCTCGATGCACTTGAACTTGGGATATCGAGGTGACAATGGCCCTGAGGGTCCTAGGAACATTTTTTAATTTGAAATGTTACGCGCGCGAAATGTTGATAATGCACATGTAATACTGCTCATTTGAGGTGCAGGTCGTGACGTCGCTGAATAGACCTAGGAAGCTGCTCTTGGCAGTGATTATGATCGCTGTGGTGGCGGCCAGCCTTGTAGCAGGCTACGCCTACTATATGCAAACCACTAGAGTTCAGCTGAGAGTCTATGCAGCATCTTCGTTAACTAACGTATTTGGAGAATTTAAACAGAATTTTGAGAGTCAGAACAATGTTGAAATCGTATTGAATCTGGCGAGCTCCAATAGCCTGAGGGAACAGATAATTGGAGGTCAAGTCTGCGACATCTTTGCTTCTGCTAGCGTCAGCGAGATGGATCTGATTAGGAGCAAAGGTCTGACCTTCCAGAATACATCAAGAACATTTGCCTACAATTCACTTGCTATTGCCACGCCAGCGGATAATCCCGCAAAGCTGTATGGTCTTGAGGATCTTGTGAAGAAAGGCGTAAGGATTGTCGTGGCCGATTTCAAAACACCGCTTGGAAACTATACAGACCAGGTTCTATCGAAGATAGAGAGTAGCTGGGGAGACCATAACAGCAAATACTACCAGAAACCGGCAATAGAGAAATACAAATCGAAGATCTTGAAGAATGTGGTTGCTTACGAGCCTGATGCTCAACAAGTCGTAAGCAAGGTTATGAACGGCTTGGCCGATGCAGGGTTTGTATATTTGTCGGATGTAGCCGTCAAAGGGGTTGGATTGTACGGGCTATCAATCCCACCTGAATTCAATGTCGAAGCCTCTTATCAGATAGCTGTGCTCACTAATTCACCGCAACTTCGTATTGCACAAGCTTTCGTTGCTTATGTATTATCCGAAGAAGGCATGCAGATTATCCAGAAATGGGGATTCGTCACAGTTGAGGCTCCTTGAAATCGAGAAGCTCTTGAAGAGCGCTCCCTTTAAACGACGGATGAGCCTCATGCTGATAACTAAGGATCCTCTGGCACCAGATTCGCTGCCTGCAATTCTGATTGTTATTTCATGCTCTCTTTCCGCAGCCATCAGACTCGTGGAGCGAAGAAGACTTGGTGCAAGTCAATGATTAAACTCAATGAAGTCAAGAAGCGATTTGGGAAGAGAGAGGTTCTGAAAGGGATCACGCTGAATGTGGGAGAGAACGAGCTTCTGGCAGTGGTCGGACCTAGTGGATGCGGCAAAACAACAATGCTCAATATAATCGCTGGCCTCTGCCGACCTGACGAAGGAGAAGTCTCTATCAACAACACTCTCGTTGATGGAAGGTTGGGAAGACGCAGAATTCACGTAAAGCCATCCAAGCGGAAGATAGGATACGTCTTCCAGAACTACGCCCTCTTCCCACATATGAGGGCCCGTGACAACGTAGCTTACGGCCTGAAAGCAATGAACCTGCCCAAGCGTGAAATTAAGCAACAGACTCATTCGCTTCTGGAATTTGTGAGACTCCGCAGTCATGCTGAATCTTATCCACACGAACTCAGTGGGGGACAGCAGCAGCGTGTAGCCCTAGCTAGGTCCATTGCTACAAATCCAGAAATCTTGCTCTTGGATGAGCCATTAGCTGCACTCGACCCACAAATCAGAGAAAACCTGAGAACCGAGATTAAGAATCTCCTGAGAAATCTTGAGATAACATCTATCTACGTAACCCATGACTTGGCTGAGGCCTACACCCTATCTAATAGAATAGCAATAATGGGAAATGGGCGCATAGAACAGATCGGTCACCGCAACGAAGTCTTGAAGAAGCCAAATTCGAGATACGTAGCAGAGTTTCTTGGACTAAACGTCTACGATGGAAGAGTCGTTCATGATTCAATGAGTCCTGGTAAGATTGAGATAAAAGGGACAGAACTCTTGGCAGGTTCGATTGGAAATGTGAGTGGGGAAAACATCTTGGTCACTATCAAGCCTGAAGATGTCATTCTGTCATGTGAACCCACTATTAATAATCACAAGTGGTTTGGATGCACCTGTAATAACCTTGCAGGGACAATTGTCGAGATAGTTCGAATGAAGTCCAATGCGAAGGTGTTGGTGGATGTAGGTTTTCCAATAAGTTCTGAGCTGACCTTGAGTTCCCTAGAAGATTTTGATTTTACTGAAGGAAAGAAGATTTACGTCCAGTTCAAGGCAGATTCCATGAGCATTTCTCCAGTATAGATAACTGGAGCTGAGCTGTCAGGCTCAGAAAATTCGCAAAGACCTAGGCAAGAGTGTGTTCAGATACAGAGTATTTAGCGCGCGCTAGAATATATGTCTGCCAATATTAGGAATGGCGTCCTTTAATTTGACAGCCTTGGCTTTCCGGAGTGGTATATCAGTAAATCACTGTGCGAATCTCGCTCCCCGGTCTATAGGGCATTATTAACGTAACGCCAGCTCCTGGGAGCGTGCGCGTATAGTTCTCTTCACACTTCTTTCGATCTCTTCATATTTCCCCAGTAAGGATTTGGCTAATTCTGTCAACTTTGCTCCTCCCCCGGTTGCTCCACCCCGTTTTCTAACAACTACCGGAGCCCCCAACTTACTCTCCATTTCCCTCAGCTGATCCCATGCATACTTGTATGACCACCCCAATTCCTCGGCTGCCTTTGAGATCGAGCCGTATTTCTCAATGCCTTTGAAGAGCGAAGCGCCACCTTTACCGATAACATATCCCCCTCTCGACGTCAGCCAAATCTTGTAGGACGGGTGGAGCCTCTGTCTTAACAGTCGCATTGATCTCAAGGGTCAGATCTTCACCGGTATTTTTAAAAGTATATCGCATTGACAATGAAGCGACCTGTTTCGTTATACATAACGGTGGGATAATGTCAGACAAAAAAGTTGAGAAAGGCACACGTAGGAGAACTAAGCTTCTTGTTGCCGCTATCATATTGGTCATAGTTCTTGGAATAGGCGCTTACGCCTATCTGACTATGCAGGTCGCAACACCCAAGCAACATCTTATCGTTTCGTCGACAACTAGCCTGTACGAGACCGGCTTCCTAGATGTGTTGAAGTCTGCTTTTGAGAAGGAAAACCCATCGATCAATGTGTCCTTCCTTTCCCAAGGGACTGGTCTGGCAATACAGACTGCTATGAGGGGCGACGCCGACATGATATTTGTTCATGACCCTGCGTCTGAACTCAAGTTTCTACAAGGCGGTTTTGGAGTGAACCGCAAAGTCATAGGTTACAACTTCTTCGTGATAGTTGGACCCAAAGAAGACCCCGCTGGAGTGAAAGGCCTATCGCCTATAGACGCCTTCAAGAGGATCAAAGAAGCTGGAGAGAAGAAAAATGCTCTATGGGTCTCTCGAGGAGACAACTCCGGAACCAATTCAAAAGAGAAAAGCATTTGGAAAGCTGCCGGATTCAACGCCACAATCCTTGGCAAAAGTGACTGGTATCTATCAGCGGGAGCCGGGATGACGGCTACCCTAACATTGGCGGATCAGAAACGAGGTTACACATTAACAGACCTCGGAAGCTACTTAACGAACTACAACAAGAAGAATATTGACCTTGTAATCTTGGTCCCACCTGGAAAAAGTACTCTCAACGTTTATAGTGTAATCGCCAACAACCCTAGAAAATCCGAGGTTGCAAAGTCAAACTTCAATGCCTCAATGATGTTCATTAACTTCGTCGTATCAGATAAGGGTCAGGCATTATTTGATGACTATGGACGACAACAATATGGACAGCCTCTCTTCGGATCGTATATCAACCTGCTCAAAAAGGGAAGCAACACTACGCTTATCCAATGGATTGCACAATACGCCTATTTCAACGGTACAGAATGCCCCAGCCAATATCGATACCAAGAAGGCGATCTCTACTCGCCAGAAATAACTCCCAATCTCCCAGCGGCCGCGCTTCAACAACCATCTAGCACCCCCACAAAATTGCGGGTATTTGTCGCATCAAGCCTGGCCAAAGCTGTAAAGAAATACCAGGCAACATTCGAAAAAGAGAATAATGTCAAGTTGAATTTTACCACTGGTGGATCCGACAGTCTTTATCAACAAATAGCTTTCTTAGGCTCAACAGCGGACGTCTATTTGTCCGCCGACTTCAAATGGACTAACATGCTGAAGACGTCCAAGCTTCTACTCAACAACGATTACAAGAACTTCACAACGAATAATCTTATAGTGATCCTACCAGCGAACAATCCAAAGAACATAACCTCTCTTGACGAGTTGACTCTACCAAATACTAGGATCACTGTCGCGAAGTTGAGTGTTCCCGTAGGAAAAGCAACGGATACGACACTTGCAAAAATCCAGAGTACTTGGGGAAACAGATCTGATCCAAACTACAAAGGTCCCCAATGGGAACATTATAGAGATAAGGTCATTCTTAACATCGTCTCTTATGAGCCTGCGGTTTCAAATGTAGTGAGCAAAGTCCTGACGGGATTGTGCGACGCGGGTTTTGCTTACACGACAGATGTAAAATCTCAAGGATCCAACCTAAGCTACGTTCAGATCCCCTCAGAAGTGAACACAAAGACCACCTATGGTATAGCTGTGATGAAAAAAACCGGCAACAAAGATTTGGCCGTCAAATACATGGCTTTCTGGCTTTCAGACGAAGGCCAAAAGTTGCTGGCAGATTACGGTTTTGGCCCACCTCATTAGGATGTGTGAAATATGGCAAAGGAATTTATGACAAAGAGAAAAATCACGTCTGCACCCGCTTGTTTTGTAAACAGTCACGCTTACTTAAGCAGCTATGGTAAGCGCTTAAATATCACGTACTTGCATGATAGTGGCCAGTACCTTGAGTAAATGCGATGTGAAGAGAAACATGGTAGCGCGTTTCAAGCTGACAACTAAGATGCTGGGAGCATTGGTCCTACTTGGGCTAGTCATATCAACTCTTGTGGGTGTGGAGAACGTCTCGGCACATTTCACATTAGGGCATCAAGGAGTGAGTGGTCCTGAGGCGCCTATGGGGAATCCAACAAATACTATGCCTGATCAGCATGCTAACAATTCTTACGCTGTGGCTCAGGGCTTCGAGGCAGGGCATCTCGCATATGTGAGTCCAGGACTATTATACCAGCCAATCTCTGCCCAATATCAATACTATTCCCCAAACGGATCGGTAGTGACCGGGTCGACTGGCCCCCTCTGCTTTTACATCAACATTTCCAGCCCTGCCAACGCCTCCAATATTAAACAGCCTGGCTTGGATATCAGTTTCGAGAGATATAACGGCAGAAGCAAATATCTCTACATCGCGATTCCTCCAGAGTTCACGCCAGTAGCGAACACTACTTCAAAGTGGCGGGTAGTAACAAGTATAACGAGCGATTACGCTTTTATCAAAGTTGGAAAATTCACCGCCGATCATCCTTTTGCCCCTGGCTGGTGGTACATAGCCATCACAGCACCAAACGTAACCGACCCAATCACTAAGAAATCATCAAATTATCTCTACCCAGCAGGGCAGGATCCGTTCCAGGATAGGCAGCCGTACAAGAGGCCGGACTGGCGCTATGGCATGTACGAGATAATAGCTTACGACTTCAAGGCACCAACATGTGCTGGGAAATACTTCTTCAAAGTCTTTTACACAAAGCAATTACTCTTCGGCTTATACGAGCAGTACGAGTCCTTCCCCCCTGAGAACTATCCAGTACTGGTTGTCAAGGGAGAGGTTGACCCAGGCTACATATCGGGCACATTAAGGTACGCAGGTCATTCCTCATACTACTATGGATCCTACTACGGTGCAGGGATCCAAAGCCCAGGTAAGGTCATCGCCAATGGGACAGCTAATGACCCAGTAACTGGCCAGCCAACCGGAAGATCTGTCTGCGGAGTCGGCTACTTCAACGCTACCGCTGATGGCTACTATGAGATTGAGGGTCTGGCACCAGGCATCTACACGCTCACAGCATGCGCTGCAGGATTCGTCCCTACAATTATGCCTGCCCAGGTAACTGTGAATACAGGCCAATCAGTGCATGGAGTCGACATTTACATTCTTCCAGATGCAGGTCTCTGTCTGACAATTTATTCAAAGTGTCCAACAGGGCCTGTCGATTGGCCTGACTACACTACATTTGGGAGAAGAGCGGTCCCAGGACCTAACGGTCTGGGAGAGGTTGGAAGCAGGCTTGCAACCCTCTACCCGCCTAACCCGCAGCCGCTTCAGGGATGGCCCTATGCATACTACAGGGTTGAAGTTGACGATGTAAACAATACATTGCTAGGTTGGAGGAACGACTACTTCAACATAGCCACAAATCCGAGAAACTTTACCACCTGTTTGGGAAATCCTACGGGTTATTCTGGAATCCAGACCCAATGGGATGGTCACGTTCCAGACGCTAACGCTCACTTCACATGCGGCCTGGCTCCTTCAACTTACTACGCTAAGGTCTGGGTCTTCGGTTACTGGCAAACATCGACTCTGCAAGTAGTCTTTCCAGCAGTAGAGTTTCCCGGCTCAGTCTCCGAACAGATGGATCTCTTCAAAGGCGGCACACTCAATGCGACGGTTCACTTCCTCAACCAAGAATTGCCGGCGGCTCCGGTAGCGCCAACAATAAACTCAGTACTAATTGTGGAGGCTGTGGATACATCCAACATAGTCCGAGCATGGAACTTTACAGATGTCGGAGGGAGAGGCATAGCCAAGGCGCCCGCAATGAGTCTTCAGCTGAGTGGCTTCGCCGGCCCTGAGCCACTGAGTCGAAAGCAGGCTGGATACGGTATGCCTGACGGGACATACGATATAAGGGCCTATTATATAGGATACGTTCAGGAGGAGTTTCCGTCTGCAACAGTCCAGTCCTGTAGCAACGGCTCATTAAGCTTCGATCTGATCAAAGGAGCCAACATAACAACAACAGTCTATTCACGTGACTGCGAGGATCCATCACAGCCGGTAAACTGGCTGCATCCACCCTCACCATTGAGAGTTTATGTCTACGACGGCAATAACGCATGGGTTGCAGGCAGCTATTATGATCAGATTAATCAGATAGCCGGACAGAACAAGATAACAGTCGCGAATCTGGTCGGTTGGAAGGTTACTTTCGAGGACTATCTAAGGAATCAGTATCGTCCAACAGGTCTTTTCACGGGTACCTATAGTCTGCAAGCTTACACTGTCGGCTACATTCAGGAACAGATACCTTATGTTTCGGCGGTGGTGGGCTCCTCTACAGGTGACATTCCCCTATACCTCTTGACCGGCAGTGAGATCGATGTCGTTTTGGACTTTAAGACAGAGCTGATACCTGCACCGCTCCCAGAAGATGTCTACAGCTTCCAGTTCAGGATACACGTATACAACTCGAATGGCACACTCATCGCGGCGAACATAACAGGCGTCCCCGTAAACACTAGCAACACTGTAAGCCAGTGGCCATGGTCTGGAAACCTTAATCCTGCACAGCCAACAGGTGTCCAGAGCTGGGTCTTCCAGCTCTTCGGCTTCGGCGAGTTCACCTCCCCGGAGAACCACCTAGTCACAAATGGTCCAGGCACCACTGCGGCGTCAACAACGGGAGGCGGCGGATTATTCTACAAGGATGTAACCACGTGGTATACTAATAAATTCCCAGGATTATACAAGAAGAGGTTCGGATATTACTCTCCCTTCGCTACCTATCCAGGTGTTCCTAAAGATCGTTTCTCAGGAGACTATAGAAGCTATGGAATTCCACCTGGAACCTACACAATCGTCGCGGAGGCTTGGTATCCCGACTATCCGGGCAGATACATCCAGCTTACGACAGTGACAGCCACACCGACATGCGAAGGAAAGGCGACGGTGGTCTTCGAAATAGATCTCTTATCCAGACTCGTAGGCACTGTCTACACGCGTAACTTGCAGGGGGACTTCCTCGCAGGATCATGGCAGACAACAACAGTTCAAGGCGCCAATACCACCGTGAAGGCTTGGGGTCCCGTCGACGGAACCTACTATACCTACGTTAGGCCAGACACCTACAGCGTGACAACTCAAGGTGCAGGGTACAAGACCGCAGCAAGGTCAGTAGTCGCAACTTGGGGAGGTGTAGCCGGCGGCCAGGACTTCTATCTTGACGAGTCAGGTGTACCGGTACCCGAGTTTCCAACAACAGGACTGCTTGCTCTTGTCTCAGTCCTAGCAGCGTCGATGTACCTACTGCGATGGAGAAGACACAAAGCAATGCCAGCAAGGTAAGATGAAATCACATCTTACCTTGATTCCACCTCCTTTTTCTCGTCCGAACTTAAGCCGGCAGCCTTGTTATTTCATCCCCTTGCACGTACCTAACTGAATGCCTCCGTAGACGCCTTTTGTTCGTTCACTAGTTTTTTAATTCAATCAATGAAATACGATATTACCTACATCGGAATCTGCGGGTATCCACGTCCTCCGTGATATGAATGTTAGAAACACTTGTGGAAGCGTTTCGCCAAGCGTTACAACTCATTTTGAGCGGCGATCCTGAGGTCGTTTCTATAACGCTAAGATCTGTATTTGTTTCTGGATTGGCCACAATAATGGCATGCGCATGGGGGCTGCCTTTTGCCGCTCTTCTTGGACTTTCATCGTTCCGCGGTAAGAGATTAGTGCAAAGTGTTTTCAATGCACTCCTTGGAATTCCGACGGTCGCTCTGGGTCTTGTCTTCTATTTGTTGTTTTCAAGGAGTGGGCCGTTGGGTGTTTTCCAGCTGCTTTATACACCCTTAGGGATGGCTATAGGAGAATCAGTACTTGTCGCACCCATAGTCATCAGCTTCGCAAGTGGTACCATAGAGTCTACGGATGTTCAACTGAGAGATCTCGCTAGAACTCTAGGCGCCTCGAATCTTCAAACAAGTGTCGCGATCATGCGGGAAGCCATCTCAGGCGTTTTCTTAGCAATCGTTGCATCCTTCAACAGAGCGATAGCCGAGCTTGGTATAGCGATGATGATTGGAGGCAACATCCGCTATGTAACAAGGATGCTGACAACAGCCATAGCACTGGAGACAGCGATGGGAGAAATTGCGTTAAGCATCAGCCTTGGAATAATTCTCATGATAATAGTCTTCTCGATTACTGTTGTGCTCAATCTTTTCAGAAGGAGTTGAGGTGGATGGATGGCAGACTTCTACTCGAGAAAGTCGATAAGGCATATGGCAACATCAAGGCGCTAGATTCAGTAACGCTGGAAGTTGAAGGCGGTCAGATAGTAGCAATCCTAGGAATGAACGGTTGTGGGAAGACGACACTTCTTAGAATCTTGGCTGGCTTGGAAGATCCGAGCGGAGGCGATATTCTCCTCAACTCTAGGAAGATGACCTCGCAGCAGTTGCGGCAGATCTCTACTCTGGTTTTCCAAAGTACTGTGATGTTTAACACGAGCGTATATGGTAATGTGAGTTTTGGACTCACGATCAGAGGATTCGAGAAAGAAGAAATTAAGAAAAGAGTAACTGATGTATTGACTTCCGTGGGGCTAGCAGATTTTCAAAAGAGAAGAGCAAAAGAGCTTTCAGGTGGGGAGCAGCAACGGGTTGCCTTGGCTAGAGCATTTGTGCTGAAACCGGAATTCCTACTTCTGGATGAGCCTACAGCAAACTTGGACCCCACTAACGCCATAATTCTAGAGAATACCATCAAGAAGATAGAGAAAGAAAGTGAATGCACCATCATATTGGCCACCCACAACCTACATCAGGCGAAACGATTAGCCGACAGCATAGTCCACATCCATTATGGCAGAATACTGAAACATGCAAGTCCTCAAGACTTTTTCACACATCCCAGCAATGAAATAACTAGAAGATTCATCAACGGCGAATTGCAGTTTTAGAATTCCGCCAGCACGCGCTATATCAGAAGCCCGCGCTAAGGTAGCCCCTTCAGCCTGAAATATAAGTGCACGTGGGCGTAAGCTTCATCTCTTAACTTTGGCGCATGTTTGGCTCTCTAGGATTGTTCCAGAACCACTGCATCTTGGGTGGTTCAATATTTTGCTGCCATAGCAAGGCTGTCAATTCGCCTATGTGATAGAGCTGCTCTGTGAATGATTGAAAGAGGCATTCTTCCACAGAGAGATCAAATATCTGTCCTGTTGAGGTGGTGAATTTTACTCTTCTCTTAAGTTCGCTTTCGTCAATATTCTCGATATAAGACCTAGTCTTCCTGGCAACTTCTTCTAGATGCTCAAGTATCATTTGCGTGTTAGTATATTCCTCAGACTTTCTTCGCCTGTACTCTGTCGATTTGTTGTGAATAACCCAGTTTACAATCCAATCTTCGTTGTCGATCATATGAATTAGAATATTCTTCATACTGTAGAAGCTTGCTTCCCTATTCTTCTCCACCTCTGCCCAAGGCAACTCAGTAAGCTTCTCAGCAAAGCTACTACGAACGCGGGATGAATAGTTGTACAGCTCCTGTATCGTAAACATGGTGTGCCTCTTCTTTGTTACCGGTCGCTAATCCAATACCTAAGTAGTGCTGATTCTTTTAAGCGTAAAGCAAGCATTCTGTGTTGAGAGAACTATGTACGTTATGGTTGATGTGGAGGCTGACGGACCAATCCCTGGCAAATACTCCATGATCGAATTAGGCGCTGTAGCCGTTGAACTTGGTCTGGAACGTATTTTTCATGGCAGACTTCGACCTATATCAGACGTATATGTTCCTGAAGCGCTGGCAATAACAGGCTATACAAGAGAACAAACCCTTACATTCGACGACCCTCTACACGTGATGACTGATTTTGAAAGATGGATCCATCAAGTATCAGCGAGAAAGCCAATATTCATCTCAGATAACAACGGGTTTGATTGGATGTTCGTATGTTGGTATTTTCACACATTCTTGGAAAGAAACCCCTTCGGTCACTCATCACAAAATCTGAACTCCCTTTACAAAGGCCTGACCAAGAATCTATTTGGTTCGTTCAAATACCTGAGAAAAACCCCACACGACCACAACCCCGTGAATGACGCAAAAGGAAATGCAGAAGCGCTGCTGGCGCTAATTCAAGAATACAAGCTGAGTTATGAGATTGACTAGCGCGCGCTAGCCGTATCGGAGGAGCGCCTGAAATGAGTCTCTCTCATGAAACGCAGGGCATAACAATCTTGACTGTTGGACATTCCACACGGACACTGGAGGATTTCACTCGTCTCCTGCAAGCACACGCTGTGAGAACGGTTGTGGACGTACGTACTGTGCCGCGCTCCCGTCACGTTCCACAATTCAATCAGGAAACCCTCCCTGCTAACCTAGCCGCAGCAGACATAGGTTACATACATCTTCCAGGTCTTGGCGGCCTGCGTCATCCCAGACCCGATTCGATGAACATGGGTTGGCGTAACTCCTCCTTTCGAGGTTTTGCCGACTACATGCAGAATAACGAGTTTGAGGAAAATCTACAAGTACTGATTCGTCTGGCGAGGCGTGAGCAGATCACAGTGATGTGTGCGGAGGCTGTTCCTTGGCGGTGCCATCGCCTCCTAATCGCGGACGCGTTGACCATACGAGGTATCAGAGTTGAACACATTATGGGCCTGACCGGTCGTCAACCCCATAATATTACGCCTTGGGCTCAGGTGGATGGCACGCGCATCATCTATCCGCCGGCTAAGCTTGACAGAACGACGGGGGAATTAATTCGCACGTAATCAGATATTCATTTGCGTCTTAGCCGTATTAGAGATGGTTAAGAGCCATTCACATGCTAAACTTGTTATCCTAGAGACTGATCAATCTTAACAGGTGTGACGAACTTGGAGATCGATGCCTCGGAATTTGAGGGCGACATAGAAGATCTTACTGGAATTCTACAGAAGAAACTGCAGACGACCCTCAAAGCACATCACAAGAAGATAGAGATCGATAAAGTGCTGTCAAACTCTGTGGTCAGAGGGGCTCTGAGACAGTCTTTGAATAAACTTGCACCCGAAAGCTACAACGTAATATCGCAATCAGGCATCTTAATGGTTAAGAAAGTCAAAGCTTATCATCATACAGCCAAACGAAAAAAAGGTATGCCCCCGTCTGCTGCCCAATCATTACCATACCTCTTCCCAGGCTAGAAGCTGACTGTTCCCCCTCGATATGTGAGTCAGTACACGAAATTGGATCTTCGTCCTCTCAATTTAGAAACTTGTCCAGGCTTCCGGGGATTTCTCAACCTTCTTTTCGCCTAAGGTTAGAGACACGTATTCCAACTCTTCGTAGTTTCTTCCCTGGGTTATCTTCAAAGAACATTTCCAACAGAGATCTTGCTACTCGCACTATTGTTTCGAGGTCATCTGTCTGCTGGATAGTCTCACTCTTTGTTTGGGCTTTAAGGGTAGTGTCTATTGTGATTATTGAAATTGTCCTGAATGTTACTTTCTTCTTTTCTATCTTTGCCTTCATGTCCACTGCAAGTTCGCTGATCTTCTGCAGTATCGTCTCTAGGCTGTCAGTGTCCTCTTTCAGAGTTCCGATACGTGATATCTGTTGGGGTTCTGTCTGCTCGACAGAAGACTCGTCTATACCTTGTGCTTTGTCTTGAAGCAGCCTTGCCTTGTTCTTCCCGAACGTCGCTTCAAGTATCTTCAAATCAGCGCTTGCTAATTCTTTCGTTGTTCTTATTCCTAGTTCGTCTAGTGCTTCGGCGGTCTTGCTTCCGATTCCATGAATATCAATAAGAGACAGGTGTTCAAAGAATTTCTGTACCTCCGTCTCCCTTACAATTGTCAGGCCATCTGGCTTCTTGAAGCTTGAAGCCATCTTTGCCACGAGTTTGTTTGGACCTACGCCTATTGAACAGGTAAGCTTCTCCTCCTCGTTTATTCTTCTCTTAATCTTATCCGCTATCTTCAGTGCTTTCTCCCAACTCCCTTCAGACCTCGATGTAACGTCCAGATAGGCTTCATCGATACTCGCCTGCTGGGTGGCATCAGCCTCCTCCTCAAGAATTGTCATTATCCTTTCAGAGACAGTGCGGTAGTACTCAATGTCCATTGGTAGAAATGCAACATCCTTGTCCTTGGCAAGGCGCCTCGCGAATACGATCGGCATCCCTGCCCTTATCCCCAACTCTCGAGCCTTGTAGTTGGCAGTACTGACGGCTCCGCTATCCGCCGATCGACCAGAGAAGACGCAGATTACAACAGGTTTTCCCTTAATCTCTTTGTTGCGCAGCTCCTCCACGGAAGCGTAGAATGAATCCAAGTCTACGTGAAGGATTACTGGTTGCATTGAAAGAATCTCGCAAGGAGCTTTGACAGTGCTTCAAAATCAATAGACCTCTTAGATAAATTAGTGTTCTACTCTACACCTCAACCGGCTAGTCTGAAGTTCTAGGCATACTCAGATCTCATGTTCCGGATAGCGACGCGCGCGTTCGACGGAGGGCTCGCTAGCACACTAGACAGTTCAATCATTAACTAGGAAAACTGCTTGGCAAGATCACAGCGCTGCGATTTTTCCGGCAAATTCTCTTCCGAAGTCGAAGCATTTCTTGATCTCTAGTTTGTTGGGAACCCAGTTAATAGCCAATCCAGGCAATGCCGTTGTCATTCCGGCCTGTTTGAATGTTTCCTCAATTGTTCTTACCGATCCTCCAGCCCATCCATAAGAGCCGAAGGCCGCAGCAATCTTTCCTACTGGTTTCAGGCCTTTGAGGTCTTCCAAGATGGGAGCTACTGTAGGTAGAATACTATTATTGATTGTAGATGACCCTACAAGTACCCCCTTTGCCTCAAGCAGGTCCGCAATGATGTCTCCGCGATCTGACTGCGGTATTCTGAGTATTTTTGTCTCAACATTCAGGCTTGAGATTCCTTCAACTATTGCCTTGGCCATCTTCTCCGTGCTCCCCCACATAGTATCGTAGATAACTACTATTCGCTTCTCAGCCTCTCCCTTTGCCCAGTGTAGGTATGCTTTGACAATCTTCATGGGGTCGCTGCGCCAGATGATCCCGTGACTCGGCGCTATCATGTTAATCTTGATGTTCTGCTTCTGAATCTCATCGATCTTTCTTAGTACTAAGCCGCTGAGCGGCCAGAGGATATTGGCGTAGTACTTCGCCGCCTCCGTCATTATGACGTTTTCGTCGTTCTCATCATCGAAACGTTTCGAAGATGCTAGGTGTTGCCCAAACGCATCGTTCGGCAACAGCAAAGCATCCTTCTCTATGTAGGTGAACATGCTGTCAGGCCAGTGTAGCATCGGAGCCTCAATGAATCTGAGAGTTCTTCGACCAAGATTTATCTCATCACCAGTCTTCACAACCTGAAAATCCCAATCGACGAAGTAATGTTTGGAAAGTCCCTGTTTACATCTGGCTGTCCCAACTACCTTAGCTTTCGGGGCGAGCTTCATAACCTCAGATATTGCGCCCGAATGGTCCGTCTCGACATGGTTAGCGATCACATAGTCAATCTTCTCGGGTGGGACTATTTCGCTGATCTTTTCTATCAGCTCTTTTGCGAAGGGACCATAAACACTATCGACAAGAGCGATCTTGTCGTCCATAATCAGGTAACTATTGTAGGTTGTTCCGCGATGGATAGAGAAGGTGTAACCGTGGAAGTGCCTTAAATCCCAGTCCACCGCGCCAACCCAGTATATGTCGTCGAGAATCTTAACAGGCGGCATTCAAACACCTCGTAGATTCTCTTCCCTCTAAGGATCATTAAACTCTTTTCCCGTCGGATCTTGAACGATTATTAGTGCCTTTTGAGTTGGCGCCAGTTTATGTAAAGAATGTACGATAGAGGAATTGTCAGGATTTCCCAATCCCAAGCTTTGTTTGAGAGATTCCGAGTCTGTCTAGGAACAGAGTCTTTGCGTTCTCTCTGAGCATTCTCTTAGCGAACTTGATTGCCTCCTCAACCCGCAGGTCCTTCTCCTCCACTTTGCGGATCAGTACTCTCGCGATGTTATCCCTTGAAATGACCGAGTTGCCGTAGGCTCCCTCCACAAAGACGTAGTCACCGCCGAAACCTAGTATCTTGTTAACCGGAACGGTATCGAGCCATTCGTAGAGCGCTTCTCTTGCAACATGCGGGGAGATGATGTGAAGCCATACCAAGTCCAGATAAACGTTTGGAAAGGTCTTGGCAAGAGCAGCGCACTCGCTTACATATGGGTATCCGCCGTGGAAGAGATCGAACTTGACGTTCTTGTACTCCATGAATAGATTGGTCAGATTAAGCGGGTTTGTGTTTGCTAGGAGGTTCTCATTTCCTTCATGATATCCTGTGTGAATCTGGACTGGCACTGAGTATTCGCCTGCAAGTTGTATCAGTTTATGAGTCATGAAGTCGTGGAGTGGCTTGGCTTCATCGAGGGAGAGGTCTTCTGGAACGGTAATTCTGACGCTATCAGTGTCCAGTCTGTCAAAGCTCGTTTGAGAGAAGATCTCGTTGAAGATTTTCTCAGCTTCACAGAAGGTGATCTTCTCAAACCTTAATGAGCGCCTGTATCCGACCCAGAGCTTGACCGCTGCAATAGTCGAGGAAATTTCGCGGAATTCCATCTCCAGGTTCTTGACCAAGTCTCGCAGCGTGTGTATGCTTCTGCCTAGTCGATGCGCGATGCCCTCAATATCGCTACGATCCTGAATGAGCAGAAAGTCCTGGAATCTATGAACTGGTATGAAAAACTCCCTGTCAACATCGAGAAGTTTGGCCACAGACGGTGTATTCCAGAACGCGTAGGTTTCAGGTTTCAGGAGCGTATCCTGAAGGGATATCTCGATTCCAGCCTTCTCTTTGAGAATCCACCTGTAGAGCCCTTTCTTATTTGCTTCTTTCATGCGTCTGCTAATCTGCTGGTAAGTCTTCTCATTGAGTTCATCGCCGTATAGATCTCGGCACGCGACGTTCAGCGATCGAGCATAAGCCGTGTTTTGGATTCGCTCCCAGAAAGGAGACAATATCTCCCATCGTTTTTCGAGTGGCTGTTTAGGATCAAGGATTGACTGGTACTCGGGATAGGTGAGCCCTGAAGAGATCAGGTCGGATGAAGCATACTGGAGAAATAAAGTCGATAGAACGTCTACTTCTCCTTTGATCCTGTTATCCTCTCGCTGTAAATGCTCGTGTGTGTCTATCAGCTTGGCCTCATTCACTGTTGTTCTTATCCGCTGGTTGTCTCCCCCTTCAGTGCTCATTGTGATTTATCTGCTCCCAAAGATTTGTTGGTAAGATGTTCATTTATCATCAGCTCTTATATTGCTTGTTTGGAATGACGTACAGAGACCTTCCGCACGCGTAGAAAATCAATCAGTGCAACGATCCATTTGAGAAATTGAAGTTCCTAGAAGTAGCAGATTCTTCAGAAGCTTTGGTGAAACAAACGTTTCACCTTTCCAGGAAAACCGAGATTATGTTGGTCCTTCACGAGTGCATATGGGATAGAATTGGTGGCTGAATAGCGCGCGCTGGCCAATCTCCATTGATAACTATGCTGCTCGAGCAGAATGGAATTGGAAGCCAGAATTCGACTTAGAGCATGACTAAAGGCATGATCAAGAGATTAAGCCAAAGATATGCTGAAGGCACACTCTAGCGAAGAACTATCTCCGAGAATAGTCAAAACCATAGAAAGTATCTGAGCATGTGACGGAAATGCTTGCGTCTTCGGTGTCTGGATAGTTCTCTCTGCAATCCACTGTTCGTCTGCGATGATGTTATCAAGAGCCAGTGATCTGAAAGTAGTTACGTCTTATCCTTTGGTGCAGACTCATTATTGTCTCTGCGAGTCGATAATCGCTTCTAGCTTTAGCATCTGCGATTGTTTTCTCAACTGCTTCGTCAAGTTCGGCCAAATCTCTCGATTTTTCGACGAGTGAAACGTAGAGCTGTTGAGGCTTCACTGACTCCAAGTAGCCTGTGTAACTGCGTAGAAAAAGATGAACCTCCTGTTTCATGTCGGGAGAGACGTTCACTTGGATCACCTGAACATCGTGAATACACTTGCCGAAGGTTCTAGGATTAAAAAGTTATGATGCTTTTTGAATTCTGCATGCCGAGAACTAGGCTGCTAGCGCGCTCTTCATTTGGGTTTTTCTGTCGGGTCATTCTTGGGTTTGATCTTTGTCAGGTAGAACAGGCACTAGGTTTCCCTCAATCTCGAGGGAAGCCATAGCCGCACTATGGACGGCAGATGCATTCCTTGATGGGATTCTTGAAGAGCGAGCATTTCTCACTCAAAAGCTTTCAGGTGCCGTCATGTCTTCCTTATGGCTCTAATAGCTTCGTTTAGGCTTGCTTCCGTTTCTGAACGTTGGACCATGTCCCTCAGCTTTACTGTGCCTTTCTCAAGCTCTCTCTGTCCCACGATTACGGCATAGGGTATCTTGGTTGAGTCTATGTACTCGAGCTGTTTCTTGAGGGAGCGCCTCTTCAAATCAAAGTCTGCGGAGAGACCGTCCCTCCTTAGTTGCTGAGTTATGTTCCAGCACTCTCTTCTGACCATGTCATTGACCGCTACAACGAATACTTCAGGCGCCTCTTTCAGTTTGGGAAAGACCCCTGCTCTTTCCATAGAGATCATCATCCTCTCAATTCCTCCGGCCACACCTGTTGCTGGCATGTCTCTTTTTCCATAGATTCTGCAGAGGCCATCGTATCGCCCGCCCGCGAAGATTGCGCCTATATCTTCACCACCGCTATCGTAGGCCTCAAAGACTGTTCCGTCGTAGTAGCCTATCCCCCTAACGACGCTAAGGTCGTAGACGCAACGGTCAATCCTCTGAAAACCATGTATGATCTCAGCGAGTCTGGAAAGCTCCTCAAAACCCTCTCCAGCCGTCTTCCCAAGTAGCTCAGAGCTCTCTGAGAGGATCTGGTCCGGTTTGCCTCTTAGGCTGGCAAAACTGAGTATCTGCTCGATAATGGTTACGTCGAGTTCAATAGTTCTGAACTCTTCTATGATCTGTTCTTTAGACAGTTTTCTTATTTTGTCTATCACTCGAATGGTTGCTTCGATCTTCTCTCTTGACTCTATACCTTTGGATCTTAGGAATCCTTCAGTGAGTTTTCGGTTGCTTATTCGCACTTCATAGTCTTTGAGTCCCAGGTTATCTAGGATATCCATGCCTAGGCAGATGACTTCGGCGTCAGCCTCTTGCTCGGAGGATCCGTAGATCTCTGCGTCCCATTGAGAGAAATGCCTGTATCGTGCAAATTGTGGCTCATCATACCTCCACATCTCAGAAATGGCGCAGAATTTTATGGGTTCAGGGAGTTCGAGGCGATTTGCCACCATTCTAGTCATTCCGACGGTAAGGTCGAACCGCAAGCCGAGTTTTCTTCCAGCTTTATCCTCAAACCAGTAGATCTCATTTTTGATATCTGGGCCTGATTTTGCCTCTAAAGTGGAGAGAGTCTCAATAGCCGTTGGCTCTACCATCTGGAACCCATACAACAGCATCGTCTGCTGGATCTTCTCATACATCCAGTGACGCCTGACCATTTCACCTGACTCAATGTCTCTCATCCCTCTTGGAGGTGCAAAGCCGGTTTGGTCAGCCAATTTCCGCAGCTCAAATCATTCTTGTTTCTGCTGACGCTTCTGAAACTCTATCTCGCCAATAGAGTAGTACACTAGGTCTGTCCTTCTGTCTATTACAGCCAGTATGAGCTCCTTCCTCTGCTTGGCGGCGTATCTTATTAGAGTGGTGAGATCTTGAAGGTTCGCCTCTCGGCCCTCGTATACTATGGAGACGAGACGCCTCTCCGATCCCTTTCCGTAAATTTCAAAGTCAACTCTGTTGGTCTCACGGACGATGTATCCTCTGTCTCTGAGGTCTCTATAGACGAGATATCTTATCCAGATCTCTTGTTTGCCCATTGACAAACTGGCAACAAGGTTATGGAGTGACATTGCGCTTTCGCTATGCTTATCGATAACTCTTATACGTCCCTTCTCAGTCAGGAAGAAAGTCTCGTAGGGTGAGAGTTCAAGCCTCTTATCTCGGCGAGTTCCGAAGCCTCGATCAAGAAGCTCTATGAGCCTATCGGTTTCTGGAATGTAGACCTTGCCGTTCCTATAGTAACCCTCGATAGTCTCGATCAAACTTCTACACCATTCGATAATCAGATGGGAACAAATATCCTATTTAGGGTAGGTTATAGATGTTCTTGAGCGCACATTAGCCCAAGTCAACTAAAAATAGGATCCGCTGAAGGGGTCAAGGTGGAGAATTTCTTTGAGCTGAGAACGGTCAAGTGGCACAATGGGACAGTCATGATGATTGATCAGACCCGAGTTCCTGAAAAGCTAACCTATGTAATATGCAGAACCCCAAAGGAAGTTGAAGAAGCCATAAAAAACATGGTTATCCGCGGAGCACCTGCAATAGGCGTCGCAGCTGCCATGGGTCTTGCCTTAGCGGCCTGCAGGAGCAAGGCCAAGACCAAGGAAAGTTTTCTTAAAGATCTCGAGTCAGCCTCAACCAGATTAACAGCGACAAGGCCTACCGCCGTGAATCTCACTTGGGGTCTCTCCAGGATCCTCGAAGTTGCAAGGGAGACCTCGGGTGAGATCAACGTCTTGAAGAAAGCCGTCATTGACAGAGCGATAAAGATGGCCGATGACGATGTGCAAGCCAATCTGAAGATTGGTGAGAATGGGGCTCCGTTGATAGCCGACGGGGATACCGTTCTAACTCACTGTAACGCAGGGGCGTTGGCCACCGTCGGCTATGGGACTGCACTGGCACCGATCAGAACCTCCGTAAAACAAGGCAAACACGTCAAAGTTTTCGCCTCCGAAACCAGGCCCAGACTTCAAGGGGCTCGGCTGACCGCTTTCGAGCTTTCAAGAGATGGGATACCAGTGACAGTCATCACCGATGGGATGATAGGGTATGTGATGGCAAAGGGATTGGTCCAGAAGGTGATTGTTGGCGCCGACAGAATTGTGAAGGACGGGGTCTTCAACAAGATTGGAACATACACACTCGCAATCACAGCACGCTACCACAAGATCCCTTTCTACGTCGCGGCACCGATGTCAACCTTCGACGTTTCGAACTCAAGTAAGGACATCAAGATAGAGGAGAGACCTCCCGAGGAGATCAGACTCATAAAGAACGTGCGTGTAATTCCAAAAAATATTCGGGTATTGAATCCAGCCTTTGACTTCACGCCTTTGGATTTGGTCGATGCGATCTTAACTGATAGAGGGGTCTTGAATCGGCCAGATCAAGATGGGATCTTGAAATTCGCTCAAATTGCTTCGAGCGTATAGTCTTATTCAGCTATGCCTCATTTTTTGCGGTACTTCATATGCAACTTCGATTTGGCAGTTGGCCACTTCTTCTATCCTATTCCTCCATTCATTGCCAACGGCTACTAGGGCATAGATGCCCGCGACTTCAGCCTTGGCCTTGCGTACAAGACTTATCAGTGCTCGCTGAGTCTCACCGCTATCTATCACGTCATCGATTATTAGCACGCAATCACCCTTTCTGAACATACTACGTGGGGCATAGAAGCTCATCATCATCGCCGATTTTGATGGTATGTAGACTTCTTCTATGAATTCTCCAACACCAACTTCTCTGGCCTTCTTGGCTATCACAAGAGGAACGCTCAGTCTATGAGCTAGGAGTGTTGCGAGAGGTATGCCGTCGGTCTCAGGAGTAAGTATCTTAGTTATTCTCTGTCCAGCAAATCTATTGACAACTTGTTGGACTACACGTTCAAGAAGCATCGTGTCGGAGATGACTTTAGTATTATCGAAGTAGCCTAGGTCATCAAATCTTATTCTACGCTGGATCTCTGTCTCCAGACGCATTATACTGTCTAGCTTCTTGTTGATGTCTTGGGCTCTATCGATGGTTGGGAGCACATGTCCTTTCACATATCTGCTCAGGACGGTCTCTGGTAGACCGATCAGTTGTGAGAGTTCACGATAGGTGTAGAAGTCTTTGGCAAGGTTGAGGAGATCAGTGACCATGAGTTTGTACTTAAGATCAGTGATCCTCGAACCTGCCAAGAAAAGTCCTCATCCTATACATTCTTGTGTAAAATGTATAATAGTTTCTATGCTCCATTTGCCAATTTCTTAACGCGATCGGCTCTCTTGCTTCCTACAACACCGATACTTCCATGATACTTACCCCCGTAAGGTCTCTGGGCTTTAGAGGTAAGCCGAATGAAAGTCAGCTGGAGAAAAGGTTCTCCGCGATCGATCTCCACTGCCTCTTCACCAACGTTGAGAAGGGAAACAGTTAACTGTCCAATGAAGCCCGGATCAACAAGGGCGAGGCCTGCAAAGATTCCCTCCCTTACGAATGAAGACTTGAGGTGAAGGATTCCCAAAAGACTCGGCGAAAGCTTGATGCGTTCAAGTGTGGCGACGAGTCTTTGTTCTTTAGGTCTCAAGATAATCTCTTCAGCGGACCTTAGGTCATAGCCTGCAGGCTGCAATTTTGAATCGTCGAATGGGTCTATGCCCAGCTCGCCGATCACGGCGAGTCTCCTGATGGTTGCATCGGACAAGGCCATAAGCCATCACAGTGGAGAAGCGGAAAAGAGCTTCTTGATAGCTTAAACCTTTCTGAGTCCCCAAGAAGATTCTTCGCTTCCTGAAAACGACGACGTGAATAGTACAATTTGAAATCTTGTAAGCCTGATATTAGTGGAGATAAAGACAGTGTACCTGAGGATAGAATGATAGAGTAACTATCTTAAATCAAAGAGAGATAATCGGCTCTGGATGCGGATAGATGGCTCTCCTGAATGATTGCAAGATTAAAGAGAAGCCTGAGAGATCTCAAAGGGTGTTCGGGCCCGTAGTCTAGTCAGGATTAAGATGCTGGCCTTCGGTCAGAGAGGAGGAGAGCCGGAGATCGTGGGTTCGAATCCCACCGGGCCCGCCAGACTTTAAACTCCAGCTCAGATCATTCTGCGCTCATGCTACTCAAGATCTGTGTAGACTGAATCGTGCGGGATTGCGTGGTTAGGTCCTTGAATATTCTAAGAAAATGCAACGCACGCACATCCAACTGGAAGACACGCGTGCTCACAGCCGTAACTGATTACTTGCGTGTATTCTTACTCGTCCCAGAGAAACCGATCATAAACCAGAAAAAAGTGGAACCGCTCCTCCTGACTGGAGCACATTCTAGTAGGAGGGCAGCATTGGGAATTGTCTGTAAGGATTGCTGAAACCCATTGGGAGTCCCATCGACATCATGTAGTAGTAGGGGTTTGGTGCCTGTTCAGACAATCCGAAGGGACTGCAGCCCATAGGATTCTGGTATAGGTAGAAGGGTGTTGGTTGTGGAGCATATCCGTAGCTTTGACCACCGTATGAAGGATATGGATAGCCGTATCCTGGTTGTTGGCCGTAACCATAGTACGGGCTAGGCATGTAGTATTGATTTTGCATGGTATATTGGTTCGGCATGGAATATGCGCTCATAGTGGGGTACTGGCTCATGGGAGAATACTGGCTCATGGGCCATTGATAATAATTCGGATATCCCATCGGGTAGTATGGATAGTAAGACATCTATTCTCACCTCCTCGCTAGCAAGACTTCCAGATCTGGCTTGAAGCTTCAAGTTGAGTGGTCTTCTCGGCGATTTAAGGGATCTGCTGTTTGCCATTCTGTCGCTGTGACTTCACCAATCTAGATAATCTAACGTTGTTGGATGTCTTATGCGTCTTCATTAATGACGCTTGAAAAAGGCTAATCGATCGGAGTAAGTAACCTTTGTGACTGACCAATGCCTATTAGCAATATTTGCAGTCAAATAATATTGTGAAATCGTATGAAGAATAAAAAAATCTTGGCAGCTGCCTTGGCGATTACATCAGGGATAATCGCCGTAGGCATCTGGAAAGTGAGAAAGCGATAGGCGTCGCTAGTATAGGCATCTCGGAGCCATAATTGCGATGATGAGGGCCAAGTTTTCAGGCTAATACTCTGGAAGTTTCTCCAATTCTCTGCCGGTACTGGTTCAGCCGCAAAATCAGCTACGCACAAATAGACTACAAGATTCTAATACGAATGTTAAGAAACTAAGATACTCCCGCATATCGGTCTGCGAGCGTTCTGCCCGCCAAGCCGGTGATATAATGAAAGAAGAAAATAAGAAAGAAGCCCGCAATGCGTTTCTGGTGATGGGGATACTATGGCTCGCGTTCGGAGGGCTATATCTCAATGCGTCTATCGCAGCAATGGGCATTCTCATTACAGTAATAGGTCTAGCAATCCATGCAATAATAAGAAGAAACGAAAAAAATTGATCTATGGACAAGCCCGCGTCAACCAATTCATACATGTGCGCGTTCGAGAATCGTGATTCAGAAGGTAAAATAAGGAAGCTAAGCGCTCTCGCAAATACTATGTCGTCAATGCCCCGTTAATGCCGGTAAAGTGTACCAAAGAGGCAATCCAAACCCCGGAATGCCAACCAGGTTGGTTCCACGTCCCGGTCCTCTTTGTCCTTGCTGTTGATAATACTGATGAGGATACTGACCGAACATTGATTGATTGATCGGAGTCATTGCCTGAAACATTGATCGAGGATCACTTTGTCCTTGCTGTTGATAATACTGATGAGGATACTGACCGAACATTGATTGATAGTTCGGAGTCATTGCCTGAAACATTGATCGAGGATCATAGAAAGGCAATATGGGATAAGGCTGATAGAAGGACAGACGTTGCCAATACTGATACGGATATGGATAATAACTCAAGCTTTCACCTCCATCAACGAATTAGCAATGCGCTCGCGCAAATAGCTACCAAAAGTAACAGATTAATTTACATATAAGTTGGACTACAGAAGCTATCGGTGAGATTAATGTACTGGGATGCTCCGCGCCCAAACTATCCCCCCTTCTGGTATTCGTGCTTCTGGCCAATGTTCCCGTTCCCGGTAATTTCATCTCTGCCACCACAACTTTATTGGAGATCGCCGTGGTATGCTCAAGAGATAGGTGTGGCCACTTTCACACCTAGATCCTTCTGGCCTTATTGACCCATCGTAATCTAGCGATAGCAAAGGGTTATGTCCCCGACTTTAGGTATCGTATCGCATCTAGTGCAGCTTGGCATCCAGACCCAGCCGCTGTGACTGCCTGCCTGTAGATTCTATCGACAACGTCTCCTGCCGCGAAGACTCCCTTTTGACTGGTTTCGGTTCCTTTTTGTGTTTTTACATAACCTGCTTCATCGAGTTCAAGTTGTCCTCTGAAGATCCCCGTATTAGGAATGTGTCCTATCGCTATGAAGACTCCATCACATTTGTAATCGTAAATTCGGTCTGTCCGGAGATCCTTGACCCTAACACCTTGAACTCTCGCGCTTCCCAGAATCTCCTCAACTACACTGTTCCATAGAAAGCCCATTCGATCATTCTTGAAGGCTGTCTCCTGAATTATCTTCGCACATCTCAACTCATCCCTTCTGTGGATGACTGTGACCTTCCTCACTATGTTTGATAGGAAGATAGCCTCCTCTAACGCAGTGTCACCCCCACCAACGACCACAACATCCTTGTTCTTGAAGAAGTAGCCGTCGCATGTTGCACAGGAGGAGACTCCTTTTCCTCTCAACCTCTGTTCTGACTCAAGCCCAAGCCATCTAGATGTGGCGCCTGTTGCCACGATTACGGAGTCAGCCTCGTAAGTAATCCCGTTTACCTCGACTTTCAGTGATCCTGACGCGAAGTCGACACGAGTTGCGTCACCCGATATGAACTCTACCTCAAATCGCTCAACCTGCCTTCTCATCAAAGCCATTAGGTCAGGGCCCTTCAACGGCGCAGGGAAACCGGGGTAATTCTCCACATCGGTGGTTAACATCAACTGTCCGCCCGGACTAGTACCTTCCACCACCCTGGTCTGGATAGCGCCTCGAGCCGCGTAGACGGCTGCTGTCAGGCCAGCCGGACCGGACCCCATAATGATCAAACTACACAAGGCATCTTCCTCAGACCCTTCAATAAATAGAAATATGTTGAGTAGAACTCGTTAAGAACATATCTCGTCTCACACGATTCGCAATTCAGTTAAGCACCTTCTTGTAAGTAGTATATGGATTAGATAATTTGGCTTCATATCTATTATTACCAGAGAAATTCGGAGACAGAGCTGATCTTAAGAATGAAAGACGGACTCCTGTAAAATGAGTCTTTAGGATCCTGAAGATTACATGACTTCTTTGCTTGAGCTCTTTGTGGCCGCAGTCGTTCCCTGCCTGGTTCTTTTGTGGATTATCGCAAAAAGGGACCGGTACGAGAGAGAGCCCCTAAGGATGTTGCTCGTCACGTTTGTTCTGGGAGCACTATCTATAGTTCCAGCAGTGATACTTGAGCTGATCCTTTCCAATGTCTTACCCGAACCCACGAATCCCTTCTCAGACATAGTAGGTTTAATTCTCCATAACCTCATTGTGATAGCTGCTGTTGAGGAATCCTGCAAACTACTGGCGACTCTCCATGCCTACCACTCGAGAGATTTCAATGAGCCCATGGACGGAATAGTCTACGCCACAACTGCCTCCATGGGGTTTGCATCCGTCGAGAACACACTCTACGTGTTGAAAGGCGGATGGCTTGTTGCTTTGTTTAGAGCTTCGCTGAGCGTTCCTGGACACGCTTTCTTTGGAGCAACAATGGGGTTCTATCTTGGCCGCTCTAAGTTCGATTCAAAGGCCAAGCTGAAGATTCTTGCCCTTGCTGTTCCAATTCTCCTTCACACAATCTATGATCTCATAGTCTCATTAGGCTTAGGCGTCTTGAGTCTGGCGTTGGCAGTCCTGTTCATCCTCCTGCTGTACCGTAGAGTCAAAAAAGAGATCAAAATAGTGGACGAGATATCACCTCACGAACACAGGCAGGTCAGATTTTGTATCCATTGTGGCTCACGCCTTTCCCAAGGGTGGCAGTATTGTCCCACATGTGGCGGGAATCAAACTAACGCGAATTCAGCATAGACAACTGAAGGATTGTGAAATCACAATAGTGATGGGCGCACTCGCATTCGACTTTACGAAAGGAGGTTATAGGTATGAACACACCCGCGTTTTCTAAAGAAACGCGCGCTATGAATACTTCACCACGTAAGTGGTGAACAAAGTCGTTGGTATCTGTTCTCTCTTAAACTTCCGGAACCTCCAAATCCTTGATCCTTCCCTTCAGAGCTTCGATCTCCGCTGTCAGGCTGACCAGCCGCTGTTCTATTCCTGCCAGTCGCGTCTCAAGCTCGGGTTTCTGAACTGCCCTTGCAAGCTTTGTCTCAAAGCTTTTCATTTCGGCTTCCATTTTAGGTATTGATTCCAGAATTCTTGATTGCATTTCGCTGATTATTGACTCGAACTCCACCCGGTCCAGAAACTGCCCGGTTTTTTCACGAAGTTGCTTTAGGGCTTCTTGAAGGCTTGACTCAACATTCTTTATATGCTGAGAGAGCGCTGCCAGCCCATCGAGCTTCTTGGGTTTGGTGGCTTTCCTTCTCGACTTTATCTTTTTTCTAGGCATCCTAAATAATCTCCTGACATTTGATTTGAAACCTAGATTGTATGCCTCAGACAATATAAATGACTTAACCGCACTCCATGATTATCGTGAGTATAAAACGATCTTCCGCTGGATCTGTGGTCAGAATCCCGGAGAACTCTACGTGTTTTTGTGACCTTTGATTCCTCTATAAGGGCTATGAAAAACTGGAGTGTTAGTCATTTAGGTCTCCGTGCGACCGCCCTAGCGAGTACATAAGCCAGCTGAGGAATCAAAGGCAAGGGATGCCTTGGCAAAGCTACACAGACAAATGAAGGCTTTGGCGTCAACTCCGCCAAACATGTCCAGACGAAGCATAAAAAAGAGAGAGTTGACGTGACAAGAATCGAGATAACTGATGTTGTCAAGAGATCTGAATCCAGAAATAGCCTGAGCCCTAGAAGCACTGATGCAGCTGGGAGAAAAACAATCCAAACCCAGTCTGAGACTTCTGGTCTTTAGGTCGCTGTACGCTGAGTAGCTTAAGAGAGCCATCGAGATAAGGAAGGCTGTAACGTCCAGGACTTCGTTTAGTGGTATGGAGGCCAAGTCAGGCCCCAGCATGGAATCTTACTAATCGCCAACAGACAATTAGCGTCGTTGGCAAGAGTCGATTCAGATCTATTTGAAAGGCCTATTGAGTCATTGATCGAATAGACGTTCTTCCGCGTATACGTTTATTCCTGTCTCATCTATCTTGTATGGTCTGGGCTGATCGTCAGCAGCGGTCATCCTCATCTTCCTAATTTGGAGGACACGAATCAAAGACTTGCCTATCTGCACTCGCTGCAAAACTATTACACCGTGAGCAAGGTACTCTTCTTCGAGAACCTCTCTCTCGATTCCTCCAAGATGATGCGATTCCATAGTTGTCAGGCAGGCGGCCCCAGTAGCTGTCAGACTCTCTATCAAGTCTAAGAATGCCGTTCGTCTCTCGTATAGGTTTGGATATTGATAAATAAGTGATGCTAATGGGTCGACGACTATCCTTTTTGCGCCCGTCGTCTCAGCCAACTGCTCGATTGTATTTATGAGGCCCAGCATTGAGAAATCCCTCTTTCCCACTGTGTATTTGCCGATTTTCACCTCGGCAGGGGAGCGACGGATAGGCGAGGCATCGACGAAAGAGAAATTGCCTTTTTTTTCGAGTTGACTGAGATCCCACTTGAACCTTCGCATAGCCTGATAAATATGTGCCTTGGTCTCCTCTAGAGAGACGAAGATCCCGGGCTCATCGTAGTTGATTATTCCATTCACTAGGAACTGTGTGCTCAAGATGGTCTTTCCGGTTCCTGGACCCCCAACTATCATTATGATTCTGCCTCTTGGAATACCTCCCTCCAACATCTTGTCCAATCCGGTTATCCCAGTGACCGCACGCTCAGACAACATCTCAGCACCCTAACCGAATGTGGCCGGCTAGTTATTTAAAACTCTCATCCAGAGGTAACTTTTTCCCCACTCCCATGACAAGACAGTAATAGTCAGCCAAGGTAAAGAAATCTTCAGATACGGAGGGAAAGTTAAGGTGGCTTCTCACGTCGATTATGTTCCAGCTCTTAAGAGGCTTGGGCTCACCGAGTACGAAGCTAAAATATATGGTAATTTGGCAAGGGGAGGTCCTAAGACTGCTGGTGAACTCAGTTTCATCAGCGGCGTTCCGCGGACTAAACTCTATGGTTCATTGCGGGGGCTTGAGCGTAAAGGCCTCGTTAAGATCCTTCACGATAAACCGGAAAGATTCGGAGCATCATCTCCTAGCGAATTTCTCTTTCCTCTTGCCGAGAATTCTGTTAAGGACGCTGAGGACAGCCTCGAAAAAGTTCAAAGCCTTGTACTGGCTTATGAGTCTTCGAAACTCATCTCAAGCAAGGGAATATCAGTAAAGACTGAATTGTCAGTGTTACAAGGTCGCTCAGCTATCAATGAAGGTATCACGAGACTGCTCTCAGGATCGAGCGAGTCTGCAGCAATTATAGCCTCAGAAAACGGTATGATTCGTCTTTACAGATCCTACGCCGAATCAATTGAGCGGCTGGTCTCAAAGGGAGTACGTGTGAGAATGATTACACACGTTACACCCCAGAATCTCAGCGTTGCCAAAGAAATAGCCAATATTCTAGAATTTAGATCATCGCCGAAACTGAACTTCCAAGCACTCGCCGCGGATTCAAGTAATATAATGTTCATCGAAGCAGTTCCCGATGATCTCGATGACGAGGTTGGAAGCGATATTGGGGTAATCTCACAGAACCCTCAGATAATCAGCGGCTTCAACCATCTGTATGATCTCATCTGGGCTTCTTTACCTTCCGCCGTTGTAGCTCTAAAGGGCACGCGCTAATCTCTGAAAAGCCCGTTCCTTGACATCTCGTCAAACCATCTTGAAGCGCCTCAGGTGCAAAACTGGAATACAGATCATGTGCTGAATCTGGTGACCTCTAAACTACATGAATCGGTAGGATGCAGCTCCAAAAGAATAAAGCTACCATTCATGCATGATGTTGCCAGTTGATGAAAGATGCCAAAGCGTTTTGGAGGTCTAGACAAGAAAGCTGAACTTCTCTACAAGGATCGCCCCGTAGATAGATTGTCCTGGCTTCAAGAGGTCTTTCCCGAGTGGGGCACATTTCTGAATGAAGAGATAGAGGACACTGTCGTTGATAAGGGAAACGTGGCTTTATGGTGGTTGGGTGCTTGTGCCTATTGGTTCAAGACGCCCGAGGACACAAACATTCTGATAGACAACTACTGCGGCCCATCCATTGCATCAAGGTGGAAACTAGGAGAACCTGATACTCCCTTCGGGGTGTTGAGGCAGAGCGGGTCAACAAGCCAAGTCTGGCTTAGACTCAACCCGCAGGTTATAGACCCTTTTGCAATAAAAAAACTTGATGCGCTGCTATCAACTCATCCTCATGCGGACCACTGCGACATATATACGATCAAACCGCTTGTAAAGAATACAGACTGCAAGTTCATCGGTCCCCCACGTTCATGCTGGAAATTCGAGGAATTTGGAGTTCCTAAAGCAAGGATCATCGAGATGAAGCCCGGCGACGAGGTCAAGATAAACGAGATCACTGTGAAGGCACTTGAGGGAGCAGATAGAACAGCGCTCTTCGAGGGTAAAGACCTTCCCAAAGACATGAACGAAACCTGTGTGAATTACTTGATACAGACACCCGCAGGAAACTTCTACCATGCTGGAGACTCACATTACTCAAACATGTTCTTCAAGCATGGTAGGGAGAACAAGGTCGACGTTTCCATGGTAGCCTTCGGCGATAATCCGTCAGGCATGACAGATAAGATGACGGCGTACGACGCTTACAGAGTCGCCAAGGCCCTAGACTCCAAGGTGCTTATACCGATGCACTACGACAACTGGGCGATCGTTCAAGGCGACCCCCAAGAACTGGAATGGATAGTCAAGAAGAAAGCTCCAGGGATGAAGACCGTCATCCTACAATGGGGAATAAAATTCCTTTATCCCAAGGATAAGGACATTGGCCGCGCAGTCTATCCAAAGCAGGAAGAGAACTTCATCCCTGACCGGTCTTGGGAGTATGGAAAGAAACCAAAAATCTTCATGAGGGTCGAGGAGTAGACTCGCTCAGAACTCCTCATTTCTTCTTTCATAGTATTATGGTGCGGAAGGGAGGATCCCGCATAAGTTATGACCTTTGTCTCAACAACTTCTCCTCTATCCTCAAAGCGACTTAGCGCGCTTTGGCTTCCGCATCATCTTGACTATGAATAGCTAGTGAGGCGCCTTCCAAGCTTTCAACAGGTACTCATTGACTTCTTCATCACTAAGATCGTACCAATTCTTGTATGCATCTGCAACAGCAAAGAATGGCCCATATCTTATGTTCAAGCAATAGATCTCATCAGCCTCGGAAGAAAGAAGTTTTAGAGCTTTGTCATGGGCTGTCGGGATAGCAACCATTATGCTTCTAGGGAACTGTTTCCTCACCGACCTTATTGCTACAAGCATAGTATATCCTGAGGCCAGTCCGTCGTCTACAAGAATCAAATTCTTATCAGCGAGTTTGGTCGGTTCTTTCTTGCCCCGAAATTTTTCCAGCCTTTCCCTTACTTCTGCAAGTCTTGCCCCTGCAAGGGTGTCGATCGTCTGCTTATCGATCCCCAACTCCTCTACGAGCCCCTTATTGATGACTAACGTACCGTCAAGCGCAATCGCACCGAAGCCAGCCTCTGGGTTATCAGGTATCGGTACCTTGCGGACCACAATTATGTCAAGTGGGAATTTCAACTGTCGAGAGAGGCAGTAGCCAACCGGCACTCCTCCCGACGGGATTGCTAGTACGATTGAGTCTCTGGGTGATCTCTTCTTGAACATATCGGCCAGAAGCTTTCCAGCCTCACACCTGTCATTGAATAATTGAGTCTTAGATCTAAACGTAGGGTCATCCACAATATTTCCGCGACGCAAGCCTTTCACTCTGTTGACTAGATATTCAATTAGCGCGCGCTTTTTCTCTTGTCTTATGAGGTGGCTTGATTTGAACCGTTGTCAGTGTTCACCAACCAGCCTACCTTTTTTTGGGGGAAAAGCTCATGTGTCGTACGTGCGTAAGGATTGTGTCCGTTTCAAGAATCTCGGAAGCTTCTCAGGCCTCTTGAAATCCAAGCGATTGCCAACGGGCTGAGCCAGAAATAAAATCTCAATGGAGCTTTATCGATCTGCCAAGACCAGAACTGTGGAAGAGCCGTCAAGAAGAACAAACCCGCCGACACAAAGAGGATATTTCTGATGCGTTTGTGTCTGGGAAGCACTTCTTGCGGAACGAGGTTCTTTTCTTCTGCGGAGAGTTCATAATTAAAGAAGGCTAGAATTGCCATGAGGCCACCCATATCAAGGGCATACAAGGTGGAAGCATATTCTATCAATCGATATTCGCCGGCACGTCCAAATTGGCTTACCAGATAGAACAAGTAGGGTTCAATTATTACTAGGAAAAGCATCACGATGTTGAGAAACAAGGTGATGCTAGTTTCGATTGGGAGCACAGACATGACGCGAGTGTAGCTTACCCACACAAATATCAAGATGAGGAAACTGAATGCAAACCCGACTATGTCACTTCTTATCTCCCCTGGGTTGCTTGGCGGTTTGCTGAGCAGAGAAAGCGCGCCTATCGACAAAGCTAGTCCAAATGTCATATCAGATAAGGTTTCGACACGAGGCCGAGAATTGAAGCCGGTAGAACTTTCGGGCAATGAGACAGAATACTCCTAGTCGTGTAGATTATTTTCCCGATTAATTCTGTTGCTGAATAAAAGCATTGGTTTCGAGCCATATGCTAGCGCGCGCTAAAAGAAGCGAATGAACTGGAAGAAACGAAAGTACTTGGCGTTAACAAGGACTCATACGTTGAATATGGGAAAGAGTAGACATAACTTCTACGCGTGCTACGGTCATCGATGGCGCAATTGAAAAATCCTTTAATAGCTCTAGTCAAGGAGAGCAGTAAAGAAATCTGCCGAGAATTCCTTTTTGGGGTTCAATTTTGGAATCAACACCTATTGTTAGAAATGCTCAAGAACGTGATGTCGGTCATGGCATCGCTCGCCTTAGTAAGAAATCGATGATGCAGTTGAGCGTCGGGGACGGTGAGCCAGTAGCAATTCTAGGTGAGAGACTGACTGCTGCGAATATACACGCATGCCTTAATTGTACAGGCGAAATATGGATGGATGATCTTATCAGAGGAAATGCTGGAGCTTTAATTGGAGAGACCTTCAAGGTGACTCGCGCCAATCTTCAAGATGCAAAAGCCATCCTATTTGCACCAACAGACATGCGATTGAATGTAGATGACGAGTTCGAATCCTTTGTCAAAAAGCGACAATGGGTGTTGCCTTTTCGGTCCTCGGAGCTACGCCAATCCTTGCTCAAGGATTGCTCATCTCATTGGGGCCGTACCCGTATGACCGCAATGGAGGGCATCTGACATGTGGGAGGTTGGTGACAGGGGATGGGTGTCGTTTACTGTTGGTGTGGCTGCGGGCGGAGTTGCTGGCCAAGGTGCGCCAGGGGCAGATAATGAACACAAGGGCTTGGCAGGATGGAACTTTGCTGGCCTTGACTGGTATTTTGTTCTCGGTTTGATATTCGGCCTTGACTTGGTTGTAGACAGGTTTGGTCTGTACGTTGCGCCTTTGATAATGGTGGGATCGAATTCTCTCGTACCTGGCGTAGGTTTTGGGATCGCGTTGTTCCGGCGCATTGGTCTTGGCGTGATAATTCCATTCTGGATGTTTGGTATCATCGTACCGGTTATTGTCGCTGTTATTGGGTCAGTGGCTATAGGTGTACTACTGTTGATTGGCATAGTGGTGGCGATCTTCGGCGTCGTCCGCTGGGCTAAGAGACGTATCGAGTGAGTCACGCGCGCGCTAAAACTAGTATCCACGTGACCACACCAAACAGCCAGTTATCTATATCCCCTAACCATCTATGGCCTCTTTTCAAGTCATCACTGAATCGGGGCTTCTTTTCTCCCAAGCTCAGTAATTCTCGTAGAACTTCCTCAATTCCACGATCCATACAGTCACCTAAGAAAGGACAATGTACCAGAGATCTTGGGATAACGAAGGATAATGTCATTTGTGCAGACGGATAATATTGGATAGCCCAGGGAATAGTACTACTTGAGTAGTCTTGACACGTACTATTCCAATTACCTATGTTGAATACTACTAAAGTAGTACAAAGTAGGGGAGGATAGTAGTACGAACAATATCATTCTACCCAACTATCCCCATATCCCTAACCCATTAGCCCTTGCACTAGCCCAGACACTCCCATATTGACCCCAGAAAAGGGTGAGGATCAAAGGAGGGGATAACGCGAGAAAAGCAGAGGAGGCAATACTTACCGGTCTTCGACTTTATAATGAAAAATTCAAAGACTCAACATAAGATTAAGCGCGCGATAATATCTTGGGCAACCGTTTGAACCAGCTGTAATGGAGCACATCATGGGCTACTACAAGGACAATGAACATTAGGCTCACATAGGTGTGTATATCCATCCAATTATTGCGAGATAAGTAAAGGAATTGTTGACCTGGGGGCTCTTGGTTTTCCTGAGGCAACTTGCCTCCTCCCAATGTCACATTACTTCCGCTAGGCAAGACTGTCCACACGATAATTCCCGACGTCCCTGAGACTATGAAGAAGATGAGAATGAAGACATTAATCAGCGCATTGAATTTCACTTTCCGCAAACGATCTACACCGTCACATTAACGCACATATCATTGTTTTTGTGGGAAGCATTACAAGTCCTAGAAAAATAATCTTTATCATCAACTTTGCTCGCCCAGCGAGCAGTATACTATTGTATGTGCTCGCCGGATGAGTGCATCACCACTAAACCATTTATAATGGCTCGCTGGATCTCGCTGATGTTTTGAGTTACACGCGTAACGGAATCAACGTAGAGAATCTTAAGCCGATTCCTATTTTATCGCGTAGGGATTCGTGGGGGATCCCACAGCTCCCGTGAAGGGTATTACAGGAGCTATGAACATGAATTCGTAGACCTTGTCCTCGTCACAATCTTCAGCGAGTCCCTCAAGATCAAAGATCTCTCCCATCAAGAGACCCATATTTGGCAGTACAACCAAATGCCACGGCTGCATACAATCTTTGGTTGCGTTTGGTCTGACCTCGACGCCCCACGTATCTGTGGCTACTGCAGCAACCTCGCGCCGGTGAAGCCACTCCGCAGTCTCTATGGCTAATCCAGGCGCATCTCCTCCAGCGTAGTCCTTCCACCCTCCTCTTTCCTTGACCTGTTTCATGCCACCTGTCCGAATCAAGAGGAAATCCCCCCGCTCGACATTTACTTTCTCCCAAGTGGAGCACTCGTCCAGGTCTTCAGATGTTATCTCATAACCAGGCGCAAGCCAATTGACTTTCTTGCATCGCGCCATGTCTAGAAGAACTCCGCGACCTACGACTTTGTCTTTATAATTCTCGATGCCGTTCTTCCGCGCACCAGCACTCGTGACCAAGCTGCAGTCGTAGCCATTCCACATCTTTCCTTCGTAGAAGACATGGCTTAGGGCATCCCAGTGGGTCGCGCCTTGGGTAGGTAAGATGACAAGGTCATCTGCGCCGCGAAAGAAGGGCCAAGGAATTGGTGCATCTGCAGTCACATCTGCACCAGTCATCAACATTGTATGGATCGGATTGAAGCGCCTCTCACCCAATAATGGTCGCTGAGGCCCTGCGTTGTCAAAGGGTATGCTCAACGAGAACACTCTCCCCTTCCTGACCAGACGCGCCGCACTAACAATTTTCTCTTCAGTAACAAAGTTCAATGTTCCAAGCTCATCATCGGATCCCCATCTGCCCCAGTTACGGAGTCTCAATGCTAGTTGCTTAACACCATACAGATTAGTGATCGTGTTCATAGAACTTCGAGAAGTAATGAAGAATAGTAAGTTATCAATCTTTTAGCGTGTCGCATCTGCCTAGTTTTGTCTCTTCGTATTCTAAAGAAAGAAACGATCTGCAGACTGCAAAGCCAAAAATGCCGATCACAGGTGTCTTGTTACTCCTTAGCTGAGACTTAGGTGACGCAAAGGCTTTCTCAAGAGCACACTATTCGGTAAATTCAGGCTTGAATCAGAAAGAAGTTCATCTTGTATAACTTTGGCGCCATATTGTGAGAAGTATTGAACCCAAATTTGCGCAAACCTTGATGGGAGATGTTGCGTGGATCGAATGCGTGAGTGGCAGAGACTCGGCAAACTCGCCGAGTTGAAAGGTCAGCCCTCAGAACTTTCTTGGGGGCAGAACCTGGAAGCGACCATAACTCCCACAAGAAATGTATCAGGACCCACGCCTACATCAAACGAGTTTATTTTACACCGGAAGGACAGCAATGAGAATACAGCTGAGGAAAAACCTACCCGCCCAAGACAGGCAAATAATACTCACGCGCCAGGTATTGAGCCCGTTTTCACCCAACACGAACAAATGGAGAGAATGAAGGACCAACTCATATCGGCCGTTACTAACGAGCTACAAACCCCTTTAAGATTCATTAACGATTACGTGAATCATGCTCTAGTCACTATTGTAAACGAAAGCACCCTGACCAGAACGTTGGAACTCGTCAGGATTCAGTCTTGCTTGGAGGGGGCGAAGCGGAACTGCGACAGAGTGCTTTATCTAATAAACGATCTACTAGATCTTCAACGACTAAGATCCGGAAAGCTGCAGTTGAAACTGAAACCTGTGGACTTTACCGAGGTCATTAGGCAATGCGTTCAGGCTATTCAACCTCTCTTTCATCTAAAAGGTCAGAACTTCTCCCTAGAACTTTGTGAGTCAACCATCCCAATCGAAGCAGACCCAATCAGACTCAGCCAAGTGCTAACTAACCTTCTTACCAACGCATCCAAATTTACGCCGGAAAAGGGCTCGATTAAGATCACTGTCAAAGAAGATGCGGATACCGTCAAGATCATCGTCTCAGACACAGGGACGGGGATCAGAAAGGAGAACTTGGAAAGAGTCTTCGAACCATTCGCAACTATTGAGAAACCCACCCAAATCGAGGGTGCAGGCTTGGGCCTTAGCGTGGCCAAAGGTTTGGTGGAAGCTCACGGAGGCAAGATATTAGCCGAATCAGAAGGCTTAGGGAAGGGAGCAGCATTCATCTTCACATTACCCAGACAAGAGATCAAATCTTACAGCGTATCTTCCGACTCTAAACAAAGAACTCTGACCTCGCAGACTTGAAAACAGACAAACAAAATCATTAAAAGTTCGAAGATCAGTGTTAACGGCGGGGTTGGCGGCCATAGCTGGAAGCTAGGACCCGTACCCGTTCCGATCACGGAAGTGAATCTTCCAGGCGAACCAGGCTGTAGTGTTGTGCGAGAGCCTACGCGAACCCTGGACCGCTGCCAACCCCTCTTAACACGAGTTTCATGAGATTTTTTACGTGAAAGGTTTATAACTACCTCTAAATCCTTTTAGACGACAACTCATATTTGAGGCACAGATTCTTGCCAATTGACCTTCTCCAGCTTGGACCGTTGACTGGCGAAAACTCCTCGCTCAGTACAATAGTCTCGACACTAATGTATCTCTCATTCATTCTCTTCATCCTCTTCGGGCAGAAGATTCAGCTCTGGACAATGATCTGGAATATGACCGGGGCCCTGAAGAAACTTGAGTTTATGAAGAACGAGGCCAAGACCCTAACCGTCAAGACTCTCAACGAGGTAGGTAAACCGAAGGAAGATCCAACGTCTCGCATCAATTCACTTCTTGAATCCTTCTTCATATCACCGGTAGACATGGACCCTGCTGGGATAGTGTGGAAACTCGACCATCTGATGGATGTCCGCGATACCAAGTTCAAGGATGATATCAAAAGACTTGCTCCCCAAGCTGACGAACCCCAGGTAAATAATCTGGAGAATCTCGTAGAGGGCAGTCTGGCCCTAAACACGATATTCCGCATCGTAAGACACTTCTATTTGCTGGGAAAGAAGACCCAAAGCTTCTATCTGATCCTGCAGCTGCAGATGATCCTTCCACTCATCATGCAGGAGGCTGAGGCACTTGTCGGTGCAACAAAAGCATTCGCCCAAGGCCAACCAATAGGCGACGGCTTAGGTGCACTCGTTGCCTCAAAGCTCATGAAGGACAAAGAAAAGAGAAAAGTCGAGAAGGACATAGTAGTATCAGAACTCACTCTCGAGGGCAGACACGTCATCGCCCTCAAGGCTGAAGGTCCCGGAGGCAACGTTGGGAAACCAGGAGACGCAATCAGGGAGTTGATCCAGGAACGCGAAGGCAAGATCGCAATGGTAGTAATGGTTGATGCAGCCCTCAAGTTTGAGGGTGAGAAAACCGGAGAAATCAGCGAGGGAATCGGCGCAGCTATTGGTGGCATTGGAACGGAACGATTTAAGATAGAGGAAGAAGCCTCCAAATACAAGATCCCAGTCTACGCGCTCATCGTAAAGGAGAGCATTCAAGAGGCAATAATGCCAATGAAGAAAGAGATCACAGACGCCGCCGACAACGTCATAGCAAAGATCAAGAGTCTAATACAAGAGCAGACCAAGGAAGCAGAGACAATCATAGTCGCAGGGATCGGAAATACTATCGGAATAGGGCAGTAGGTGAATGAGACGGAAAAGAAGAGAGGTGGCCTGTACTTCTACTTGGCAATCATATTTAGCGTCGCTGTCTTCGCATACTCAGCCTACATCATACTCGACTCTATCACAAAGTACAGTGCCGAACGGACTGGGAGCTTCTACTATACCTTGGTCTTGGGCTTCATCGGAGTCGGGTTATCAGTCTCTTCTCTGTCGACTATGAGAAGGAGGATCCAGATCATCAAGACCCAAGACCTGAAGACCGTCACTGTGGAGTTATGTGAGAAGTGCGGATTCAAGAAGGTGAGAGAATTCAAGGTTGGAGACTATGTCCAAAAGAAGGTTGGGGCGTGCCAACAGTGCAGCAGCGACCTATTGGTTAACGCGATCTATTCAGAGTCACCAAAACAATAGGCAAGCCTAGGTTATTACTCTACAACCATCCCTCTCCACGATAACGGTATGCTCTGCTTGAGAGACCGGAAATCCTCTCGCCTCCACAAGAACCCTGTACGGGATTATACACCTGGAGGCTACCAACTCTTGGAAGGCAGTCTCAAAAGATGGAAGATGGACTTCTGAGCGCAGCCAACGTGAGGCGAATGGAAGGAACCTATGCTCCTTCTTGACATGATCCACAAGAGTCCGAGCATCGACGGACTTCACCCGCTTCTCCCTATTATACCTAAAGATGAAAGTCTCGTTCGAGTCCCTGACAAATCCCGCTGCTTCTTGAAGGGTTGTGAAGGGCTCCACAGCATAGATCTCACCTTCTTCGATCTTGCCTCCCTCGATTCCAGAAACATTTGGGATACTCTTACCTGTATGCAGACTGTACCTCTCAATCCTGTGACCCATCAGGTTCCTTATCGGCTTGTGACCGAATCTGCTGATGGTCTTTTCGATAGCGGCCCCGACCTCCGAGACCTTGACGCCGGGTTTGATCGTCTCGACCGCTTTCTGAAGTGCAGCCTGAGCTGAGAGTATAAGCTCTTCATGCTCAGGGCTCAAGGCTACTGTTATTGCGGTATCTGCAATATAACCATCCAAGTGGACCCCCACATCAAGCTTGACGATTGACCCTTCCGGGACCACAATGAGATCTCCGGCTGGCGATGTATAGTGTGCAGTCACATCATTCACACCTATGTTGACGGGAAAGGCTGGCTTGCCACCAAGTTCAACAGTCAGATGCTCAAGTCTTTCACAGACTTCCAGCAGAGGGACCCCAACATCAACTATCTCTCGAGCTTCATCCTTTAGCCTCCTCGCGATTTTGCCAGCTTCCAGATACTTTTCTAGAGCTTCAGACAAATTCTCCTAACCTTCAGCCTCTGAGTGAAAACGCTTACCCTCTAAGTTAAGACTGCCACATCAATAGCCAAGATAATCCTATTAGAAGGTTGGCTTGATAAGAAATAGGTTTCCAATGATTCGAATCGGAATTATCGGCAAAACCAATACGGGCAAGACCACCTTCTTCAACGCCGCGACTCTTCTCACGGCTGAGGTCTCCACATATCCCTTCACGACTAAGAAGCCTAACATGGGAACTGCTTATGTGAGAACAATTTGCGTCTGCAAGGAGTTGGGTGTTAAGGATGAGCCGAGAAATTCTGCCTGTATCGAAGGGTGGCGATTCATACCTGTTGAATTGGTGGACTTGCCAGGTCTGATAAAAGGCTCTTGGGAAGGTCGAGGCCTTGGCAACCGCTTTCTAAGCGTCGCAGCCCAAGTAGACGCGCTCATCCATGTAACTGACGCATCGGGTGGTGTTGATGCTGAAGGTAAGTTAACCAGGCCAGGTCTCGGGAATCCCGTCATGGATGTCTACGACATTGAGGAAGAGATCGTATCATGGTTTGTGAAGTCTATCGCTAAGAGTTTGAAGAGCATCAGGAAGAGGGTTGAGTCCGGCATACCTCTCGGGGAGTCCATATATCAATCAATAGCAGGGCTCAAAGTTAAGCCCGAACACGTCGACGACGCCCTTGTCAATACAGGACTTGAAAAGAAAGCTCCAAAGAGATGGACTGAAAAGGATGTCAAACTCTTCGCCCAAGAGCTGAGGAGGATTGCAAAACCCACCATCATAATAGCGAACAAGATGGACATCGCGAATGCGAGCGAGAACTATAAACGCATGACAGAGGAATTCAAAGGTTCCTTCGTCGTCCCTGCATGCAGCGAGGCGGAACTTGCATTGCGAAGGGCTGAGGAGAAAGGATTCATCAGATACGTTCCAGGAGAGGAGAAGTTCCAAGTTATGGATGAAAGCAAACTCACGGAAGATCAGAGATGGGCACTAAGCTATGTCCAGGAACGGGTTTTGACCAGATGGGTGAACACTGGAGTTCAATTTGCGATTAACATGTCCGTATTCAAACTGCTGGGCATGAATACGGCGTACCCTGTCGAAGACGCCAAGCGACTATCCGACCACTCGGGAAGGATCCTCCCAGACGCGCTCCTAATACCATACGACGCTAATGTCAAGGATCTCGCTCGGGAGATACATACTGAACTGGCAAAGACTATGTTGTATGCCCTAGACGCGAGAACTGGCCTTAGATTGCCAACCGACTATGTAGTCAAGGACAGAGACGTGATAAGTATCGTGGCAGCAGCACGCAAGAAGTAGTATAGAAATTTAGTATGTCGATACGACTTTGAGAAGGTCTGCTTTAGTAACGATACCCTTGATCTGCCCCTTCTTTGTGACGAGAACAGCTTGGCTGTACTGAAGGAGCGCAGAGATCACTGTTACCGGAGCATCTTCATCCACAGTAGGAAACGCCTCATCCATGATCGACTCTACAGAGATCCTTGAGAGCTCCTTCGGATCCTTTCCTGCAAGTATCTGATTAAGAACTGTCTTCTCAGTAATGCTCCCTACAACCTTGCCGGCCTCGAAGACTGGAAGCTGAGAGTAACCCGTCTCATTCATCGCTCTTGTAGCCTTCGATACGGGATCATCCTTCTGGACACCCACAACCTTTCCCTGAACGATCTCCCCGACCTTGGTCTCTCTCTTCTTCTCAAGACTCTCAAGTAAATCGAATATGGCCTTCGTCTTTATGTATGATGGGTTTATTCTACCAGTTTCTATCTTTGCGATCATCGATTGGCTGACCCCAACCGTTCGGGCCAACTCCTTCTGGCTCAAACTAAGACGTTTGCGTCGCTTCTCTATCTCGTCAAGCTTCGGAAGCATAATGGATCAATCCATGTGAAATAATATAATCCTTGGCTGAGTCAGCCAACTGTCAACTAATTCGTGTGGGACTGTGCATTCTGTGGAAAATCTCTTTCTGGCAGGGATTTGGATGATCCAGAGAGGATATCGCCAACGCCATTACGGGGATCACCGTAAAGTACTACGCTTCCTATCCGAGTAACTAAGATCCGCAACAATTTAAGACGAAACAATGAGAAGAATCCCCTGGAGATGTCGAATATTGCAGCTTGATGAAATTTTCACTCATTACAGGGCAATCGATTTGACCCTTGTCCTTGAGGAGGGAACCCCATGCTATCTTCCATACTACCATATGGTCTGGATGTCAAGAAAAATGGGAGACGGCTACAACGCCTACGTCCTGCAGATACCGGAGCATCACGCAACACACGTAGATGCTCCTTCACATGTTGGCGGCGCCAAGTGGCTTGATGACGTAGAACCAGACAGATGGCATGGTCCTTGCCGAGTCATTAATCTTGAATCCAAAAAAATGGGCGAACAAGTCTCAGCCGCAGAGATCAAAAAGTGGGAAAAGACTCACGGTGACATCTCTCGCGATGAAATTATTCTTCTCAGGTACGGCTGGGACAAGCACTGGGCCATCAAAAGCCAACGGCAGAATCGGTTTAGTGTAGGCAAATACCTAAGGGATTTTCCAGGTCTCTCCGTTGAAGCGGCGGCGTATCTAGGAAAGAGAAAGGTTAGGATGGTCGGAACTGATACGCCGACAGTGGATTCTATCTCGGCTTTTCTAGATGCACATAATCTTGGAAAGGTTGAACCCGCCCACGTCGTGCTTCTCCGTGATCATGGAATCCCCATTTTGGAAGGTTTGAAGAATCTCAGGCAGTTGCCCCCCAACGGCGCTTACCTTTTCGCATTCCCCCTGAACATAAAGCACGGCTCAGGTTCACCCGTAAGGGCAATTGCTTTTGTCGCGAGACACTAGAGGATAAGGATACTGGCTGAGAAAAGCTTCTGTAACCTTAGACCGATAACAAGGCGGTTCCCTGTAATGAGTACTTGGGTCGGAAAATCGAAAGATTCTTGGATCGCGGGTAGATCGATCCGTAGAATGAAAAGGCGCAGACGTTCAGCTAGGTAGACTCTTCTGAAGAATATCCGTGTCAAAAAATGTGACTCTTTTGCTAGCTGCCTCGAGGCCTAGTCCTCCGGAGGCATAGTCAAGAGCGCGCGCTAGAGTCAGAATGGTTTGATCAGCCGTGTGCTAGGATCTCCTTTTCCGCCTTTTTTAGTGCGGCGTCAAGATTCCTTTCGACATCAGTTGAAAGGGGAGTAGGTTGATGTTTGGACAGAATATCTCTGGTTTTCTCCCTTGCCCTTTGCACCAGGTCTTTTGAACCGCTCTTAACCCAATTGTTTCTCATCTGTCTGTCCAAGAGATTAGGCATCCAATGCTCTTTCTTGAAGAAATCTAACGTGTGCTTTTGCGTGATAAAATGGCCGCCTGGTCCCACCTTGCTAATGATGTCGACAGCAAGAGTCTCCTCGTTAACCTCAATTCCTCTGAGGAGGTAAGTGATCATAGAGATGATCTCATCGCAAATTGTGACAAGATCCAGACTTCCGGTAAGACCGAAGTTCAAATAGGACCCAACGTCATGTACCATGTTTGCCCCACTTGCAGCTGCGAAGAAGAGGCTGAAGCCTGCTTCTAAAGTGGCTTGCCCATCCAAGATCTTAGAATCTGAACAACCTCCTGAGCTCCAGATCGGGAGCCTGTAATAACGTCCAAGCTGAGCCATAGCAAGGTTAGTGATCATCCATTCTGGTGATCCGTAGGACCAGACGCCAGTTCTCTGATCCATGACTGACGTGTCCGATCCATACACGAACTTGGCACCCTTCTTCGTGAACTGTGCAATGACGTTTCCGCTCAGAGTCTCAGCATTGGCTTGAACTACTGATCCCGCAACAGTTGCGGGTGCTGTCGAGCAACACGCAGGCGATGGAATATACACGATGGGCAGCTCGGCCTTTGCAAAAGTCATGAGGTTTCTCACATGGTCCTTTCCGTGTGTTAAGGGCGAGACAGGCTCACTATACATGCCCAGTATTGGCCTTTCCTTGAGTCTTTCCTCCCCCCCAACGACTGCCGCCGCCATCTGTATCAGATAGGTGGCATCTAGACCGAAGTCCACAACCATCACCGGCTTCTCTGTGTTCCTTAACGCCGCATCAAGATCATGCAATGGTAAGACTGATTTGGGAACATCTTGAGCTGTGAAAAGTGACATCACAAAATCTATGTTGGGCAGAGCATCCGCAAGTTTTGATGCGTTCGCCGCATCCATCTTTGTAGCAGGTCTGATCGAACCAGTCTCAGAGTCGAGGAAGTTAGTAGCTCCCTCTCCCAGACCAAAATTGACTCTCCTTCCCTCTAATCTTATGTCCTTCTTCTTGTCTCTACCTGCAAACAATATGGTTCTCGACGAGAGTCTGATTGCTTCTTCTACAATGTGTTGAGGTATCTTCACAATCTGCTTCGCAAAGTCAACATCCGATCCTATTTCCTCCAATAGTTTCAAAGCATTTTCTTCTTCGACCCTGACGCCGACCCTCTCTAAGACTTCCAAGGTAGCGGTGTGAATCCTGTAAACATCCTCTTTTGAGAATACTTCGAAGATTCCTATCTTTGGATGGTCGATCATAAGCTCCCCTCACTGATCTCTAAGTAACCTCTTGACGAGCTTCACCGCTCCGCTTGCATCTTCAGCATAACCATCTGAATTTATCTCTTCAGCCCACTCCTTTGTTACAGCGGAACCACCGACTATCACCTTCAGTTTCTCCCGCAACTTGTTCTGTTCGAGAGCTTCAATCACTTCTCTCTGTACTGGAATAGTGGTGCTCAGCAGAGCAGACATAGCTAAGATGTCTGGCGTGTTCTCCCTTACAACCTGGAGAAACTTCTCGATGGGTACATCAACCCCCAGATCTATCACTTCAAACCCGGCTATGAAAAGCATCGAAGCAACTATGCCCTTGCCTATATCGTGTATGTCTCCGGCGACGGTTCCTATAGCGATCTTTCCAATAGCCTCACCGGTCATCCCTGATTTCTTAAGAAGAGGTTTCAAGTATTCCGAAATGACCGTTCTGGCAGCTTCACCAGCAGTAACCAATTCCGCAAGGAAAAATTCGCCTTTTTCGAATTTCTCACCAACCTCTTTCAGGGCAGTTGTGAGTGCGTTGATGATTTCCTGCGGGCTATGACCTTCATCCAGACCTTTCCTTGTCACTTCAACCAGTCTATCTTGATCAAAAGATAACAAAGCTTCCTTTATCGTCTCACTAATCTTGGACATGTGAACCGACAATCCCGATTCTAACGCATGTTTAGATTTTTTGAGAGAAAACAGTACGCGCACGCGAGAGAGAAGGGATCAATGGAACTTGTGTGCAATCTCTTACTCTATTGGTATCAGTTTGTATTTTTGCGTTCCGAGACCTAGCCTTTCCCCGATCTCTAGCTGAGTTCTCCACTCTCTTGTTTGATCGGTATTCTTGAAGATTTCAAAGGGTTGCCAGTCAGATAGTTTAGCGAACTTATCTTCTCCGGGGTTCATAGCACCTATCTCCTCTGCAGCGGATCCTTTGATCCCTGGAGCATTGATGATAGCGTCAGAGCTCGCTCTGTCAATAGCAACAGGATCCTTCGATGCGAACACGCCTATATCAGGTACCATCGGGACGTCACCGTAGTCAGCACAGTCGCAGTGTGGAGTTATATCATATGCCAAGTTGAAATATGCCAGCTTATCTCTCCCGAGAAGTCTGATCACGGCAGCAGCCGCATCGACGTTACGGATAACAAGTTCCCTGTTCCTCGGGTGATGCAGTTGACTCCATCTCATGATTGCTTTCTCAGGACAGATATCCCAACACCCGCATCCCAAAATGCACTTCTCTTGTATGATCTGCAGTTTCCCCTTTGTTCGTCGAATGGCTCCACTCGGACAGAATGAAAGACACAAACCACAGTTGTTGCACTTTTTCTGGTCTATCGATGGTTTCTTTGCCAAGTGCAGAGGCGCTTTACCGACTTTTGTGAGGCATCCAATCCCAATGTTCTTGAGGGTTGCTCCAAGCCCTGTTCTTGGATGGCCTTTCACATGAGCGATCGATATCATCGCGTCCGATTCGGCTATCGCCTGGGCTATCTCAAACTGCTTCATCTTGACTCCATTAATCTTTACCTTGACGCCTGAAAGCCCCTTCAGACCGTCTGCTACGATTATCGGAGCGCCCAAGGTTTCTTGGGTGAAGCCGTGCATAGTAGCCGTCCTAATACATCCTAAAGCCGTTCCCCTGATTGCCGCTAACCCCATCCCAGTAGTCTCTGTAACGAAGGGCTTACCACCGGCTTCCTGAACCTTCTCGACTACGGCTCTAATGTGCTCAGGCCTCAGATGTCTTTGGTTTTCACCCGTGCCGAAATGAACCTTCAATGCGACCAAGTCGCCTTGCGATATGACATCCTTGATTGCAGACGCATCAAAGAGGTTCTTTATCTTCTTAGTAACCGCCTGGTCAGCTTTCTTCGATCTCATATCAGTGAAATAGACTTTCGAAACCAAACCGCGTCCCTGACTCCCGGGCAATAAACCCTAATCATTGTTATTTAACTCGTTCGAATTAGCAGGACGGAAAAGAAGATTCGGGCTGACAGTCGGGACTGGTTGTAGCAACTGCCCACCATGTCGGGCCATAAACCTAGAAGGCCCAGTTTGCGTTGGAGCGCTAACCTATTATGTGAACATAGAGGAGATTGTCGATAAAATCAAGCCAACGGGTAAGATCTATTGCTGCAGAACCCAAATCTTCTATTCTGATAACAGGAGGAACAGGTCTTGTTGGAGCATACACCGCCAAGAAGCTTTCCGATGAGGGTGCTAATGTTGTCTGTTCCGATCTTAGTCCTCGTCCAATAGACTTCATCGAGGGCTGGCAAACACCTGTTGTAAAGGGCGATGTAAGGAAACTTGACGATCTGCTAAGGACAATCGATCAATACTCCATTACGGAGATAGTTCATACCGCCGCCATTCCCTCAGAGGTCGCATGTAGAAATGATCCAGCCGGTTCATTTGAGGTCAATGTCAAGGGAACCTTGAATGTAGCTGAAGCTTCAAGGCTGAGAGATTTACGTCTGATCTATGTTAGTTCACAGAGTGTATACGGCAATCTCCACTGCGAAGATCTTTCACCGATAAAGGAGGAAGAAGTCCCACAATCGATCTGTGGAATATACGCTTCCCACAAGATGATGGCGGAAACAATCGTTAAGTCCTTCAATCAACTCTACGGCTTGTCCACTTTAATTCTCAGGCCGTCATGGGTGTACGGGCCAGGACAGATAACTGTTCAAAACCCCGTCTCCATCATCCTCGATAGGGTGGTCAAGAAGCAACCGTTCATCTTGGAGCAGGGTGGAGACCATCCAATCAATTACACCTATGTCAAGGATCTTTCTCAAGCCGTATTTCTGTCAATCAAGACTAGGAACTCCAAACACGATGTATTCAACATTGACGGTGGACGATTAGTCACTGTCAGGGAGGTTGCCGCGGCAGCGAAAGAGGCCATTCCAGATGCCCAGATTCACGTCGGACCCGGTTACTGGCCCATGATCTCCAAGCAGACGCCAATCAGAGGACCGGGCAATTTGACAAAGGCTCAGCAAGAACTTGGATACGGACCTCAATACTCCGTAGGAAAGGGAGTAAGAGAATTTGCCCAATACTTGGTTGCTCGAGCTAGAAGTATGTAGACTCAATCGATGGAGAGCAGTCGCATGAATGACGAAGCGATAAGAGCCATTTTTGAACCGAAATCTATTGCCATCGTTGGTGCATCTAGAGATCCGGAAAAAACAGGGTACCTAATTCTCAAAAATATTATTGAATCAGGATTCAGAGGCAAGATATTTCCAGTTAATCCTAATGTAGAAGAGATTCTCTCCCTTCAGACATACGCCTCTCTTGAGCACATTTCCGACGCTGTGGATCTGACAGTGGTCGTTGTGCCATCGACCTTCGTCCCAGAAATATTGAGACAATGCGGTCGGAAGAGGGTAAAGTCTGCAGTTATCATTTCTGGCGGTTTTCGCGAAATAGGAAAAGAGGGTGAAGAACTGGAGAAGGCTCTAATCAATATTATTCGCGAGACAGGAATCCGTGTGGTAGGCCCGAACTGCATTGGTGTAGACAATCCCTATGCTGGAATGTCCATGTGGGTTCGGGTTAGGAAGAGGGGGCCCATTGGAATAATAACTCAGAGCGGTCTGGTTGGCACAGCCCTTGAGTGTTGGGCCGAGAAAGAAGATATCGGTGTAAGCAAGTGCATCTCTCTTGGAAACCGAATTGATGTGAACGAGATAGATCTGCTTCCATATCTGGCAGACGACCCTCACACCAAAGCAATAGCAATGTATGTTGAAGGCATAGAAGATGGAAGAAAATTCATTGAAGTCGCATCAAAAGTCGCCGAGAAGAAGCCTATTGTGATTCTGAAGGGGGGCAGGACTGAATTAGGTATCAGGGCGGCGGCTTCGCATACAAAATCGTTGTCGGGGAGCAGTGAAATCTTCGAAGCGGCATTGAAGCAGTCGGGCATCATGAGTGCGAGCAGCCTCGAAGAGCTCTACGACTTCACGAAAGCCCTTTCATTCTTGCCGACGCCCAAAGGTCGAGGAGTACTCGTTATAACATCCTCAGGCGGCGCCGGTATTCTCGCCGCAGATCTGCTTGACAAGCTGAGACTAGAGCTTCCGCGGATATCCAAAAGTACAGAGGAACGATTGCACAGACTCCTTCCAAGTCGCTGTATTATTGGTAACCCGCTCGATTTGACCACTACTACGTCCGAGATGTTCCAGTTGGTGATGCAAGAGAATCTTGGTGATAATAATATCAACGCATTCATCCCGATCTTTGCAGATCCCCTTCCTCGTGCCGCGGATGCAGTGAAAAACGTCGTGGGAAAGACCGATAAACCAGTGGTCGTCTGCTACGTTGGTGGCGCTGAAGTTGAAGATTCCGAGAAAGCAAGGATGCACTCAATGGGGATCCCCGTTTTCTCATCTCCGGAAAGAGCTGTAGCAGCACTTTACGCATTAGTTAAACATCACGAACTCTTAACTGAAACCCATCACTAGATGCACAAATTCTCTTCCAGAAGCTTTCGGTAGACCGCCATTCACCGATCATGGTGGTTTGAAGATTCTCTTTACGTCTTCCAATCTTTCTCCAACAACTTGAATCTGATCAATCTCTCCAAGTCCCTTCTCGTAAGAACGCCTTATGTGGAAGATCCTTTTCGGATCAAACCCCATCACTCTGGCTGCTGTCGCATCTGTTGCAACAACATCTTCACCCGCCAGCACCAGATCCATCTTTACAGGATCCCCGCTGACCGGTCCACTCCCTTCCATCGCCACAAATCCGTCGATGATCACGAATGAGGGTTTGATTACAGTGTTTATGTCTACTATTACCTTCCCGATACCCTTGATGTGGTATTTGCCCTTGAATCTATCCGGTAACAATCCAAACATATTCTTAAGGCCCAAGGTGACGGTTGTGTCCCCGTGAGTCTTCATCTTCGCAGCATTCACAATGTGGCTCTCCAAGACGAGTTTTGGAACAGTAATCTTGTCCAAGGTTTCGTGATCGGGAATCTTGACGGTCACCTTCTCCTTTAGTTTGCTCAAGTTTATGAATGAAATACCATATCTCTGACATAATTCCAACATTCCAGTGACTTCGGCGGCCCGGTCGACCCTTGTAACGGTCGCATCAGACTCCACAACGTATATCCTATCGTTGAACTTTCCGATTTCTTGGATCAATGCTTCTACAATAATCGGGTCGGTTGTTGCTCCTGTCTCCCATGTCTTGGTCGTTATGAAATTTACCTTTATTAGTACAGGTTTGCCAGCTAACCTGCTTTGGATATCGAAAGCGCTGAGTGCCTTCCTAACGGTCTCTAAAGACCTTTCACCCTTAACAACTGCAACCTGCACCATTATTCTCCTCGCCTCACTGTTTCCAAAGTGTGAACGCCTCTGCAAAGCATGTTACTCGTCAGGAACTATCTGGGCGAAGCCAGCTCCTTCTCTAACAACTCCAGTAAGGCTTTCGTTCGCTCACCGCCAGCGAGTAGTTCAAGTCGTCTGACATTCAACGGATCTATCTTCTCTCGAATGAGCTTCAGTTCCAAGTCAGTTGGAGGAACTGTCTGGGGAACCACGCTTGGAAGTAGCATTTCAAATCCCGTATTCTCCTTTATCTGTTCAAGGTCGACTCCGGGATGAATGCTTGATACCATCATTCCTGTCATCTCAGGCTCGACTTTGAAGACTCCAAGTTCGGATACGACATGGATCTCCCTATGGCTCTCTGGAACTTCACCCTTGTTCAATCCTAAGCCGCCTACATAGTCGACGTGTTCAACAAAGACTCTCTTCTCGTGTCGGGGGCAGTAATATAGGGTTCTTGGGTAGATTGCAGATACATCTGGAATCCCGAATCCTCCTGGGAGTCTAAGTCTGGATTTCTCTCTCCCGATGAATGAGTTGTTTGTATTTCCATGCATGTCGATCTGGGCAGGCCTGAAGAATTCTACAATGGATTTCGCCTTCTTGAATATCGCCTCGTAGACCTCTGTTTGCGGTCCGAAGTGCACGGCAGTTCTCATCGCTCTGAGCTCGTTGTAAAGTATCGAGACTATAAGAGGCTCATCAGAATGAATCAGAATATTTCCTGCCAGTTGCATAATCGAGGCATCCGGTGCGTGTGTCGCTCTGGCTAGGTAGTACGCGATAATGGCCATGGGCGTTGTCAGTCCCTGAATTGCCAAGTCCCCGTTTCGAACCTCCCGAGCCATGCAGACGATCATCAACTCATCATACGTAAAGTCGCTCAATCCCATCACCCGACCCTTATTCTCAACCTTTTCATGGACTTTTCTCCGACCGCAGAAAGGTAGGACTCGAAGGACTCCACACCTCTTATGTATCTTTGTAGGTAATCTTCCACCTTCCCGCTTCGTGAGGAGTCAATGTAAGAGATCAAGTGCCAGAGATCGTAGGTATAGTAAGGATAGCAGCTCGTCGGATGAGCCCCGTAAGGGGAATGAACTACGAAATCGACAAAGGTGGAGGCGAGACTTGTTCTCGCAGGGACTTTCATAAGTTCTTTGACAGGAACAATCTCTTCGGCTGTGACTATGACCTCTTTCGCTGCCTTGGCCAATTGAAAATCGATGGCGGTTATCCCTTCAAGCTCCGCGTTGCCGTACTTATCGCACCTCTGGACGTGGATGATCGCTACGTCAGGTGTTATTCTGGGATAGGCGACGAGTAATTCTCCTGAGAGGGGGCTCTTGAAGGTCGTGTAGCCTAGTCCCTTCAGAAGATCGGTTCCAATCAGGATCTTGCTCGGTATGAACTCCGCCTCAAATACGCTGGCTTGCAGGCCCGCCATAATGGAATACTCTGTATGTTCAGTGAACCTGACCTCTCTAGACTCTACAGCCTTTCTGAAGTTGGGCGCGAAACCAAGGATCTCGAAGCCCACATAGGCAGCCTCGACAGTGTCAACTGCTCCTGAAGCAATCAGCAAGTCTATGTCGGGGCCACCGCCGAGAGTCAGAAGCTTCAGCCCTTTCTTTTTCAGTCTAACAAGTTCATGAATTAGACTCATCGGTTTTCTGTGAATAGTCAATCCGCCAATTACGACTCTATCCTTGTCCTTGATGTTGTTGGCTGCTTCCCTCAGGCTTACCAATTTGTTTCTCATACCAGTCAACTCGTCGCAGGCAAAGTTCCGTTCGCTGGTGGTATTTTAAAGTCTTCCCGCTATCAGGCCCTTCACACCTAGCTGATGAACTCATCGATTAGCAGCGAGTTGCCTCTAAAATAATCTCGTCATCAGTTGGCTCAGCGGCTAGAATGATGTACTCAAACCTTCACAGAATGAAAGTGTAGGTCATTCTTCTGATTTCTGTCAGTGTCTTTGCGCGCGCGTCGCAGTCTTTCATGTTAAGTCACGCTTCAGACTGTTACTAAATCCGTTACCGGCCCCTGCGACGTTAGCGGGTGAGTGGGTCATCTGTTTGTGGCGCAGAGTATTGTTGTGACGATTCTAGTGATTCATTGACCTCAATGATTTGTGCTATGTAGTAATGGCATTGGTCGACTTCTTTAGGTGCTGTTATCCCTCTCGGGCAGTAAGCCCTAGTGTGTACGCAGTTGTCACATAGCATCGCTCATTCATCCATCCTTGGACATGAAGCAAGGGATTTCCTTTATCTGAAATGCTACTATGCCTACTCATTTGGTACATGAAGCTTTGGTTTCCTCAGTTGTTGCCACCAATAGGAATGACCCTGCTATCGTGAGTCAGAGACTTCTGGAAAAAGAAGTTTGGAAGGTCACTAATACGTGGTCTTCCATTTCGCATTAGCTTTGCTCTAAACAATTATGTTTCTAGGAGTGCTACGGCGCGTATGGGTGAGCCGGTCCCTCCGCGGATCTTTAGAGGTAAACCAACGTAGGTGAACCGTTTTCCCGCTACCTTGTTTAGGTTGCACAAGTTCTCAGTATTCATAATTCCATAGTCAGCGCAAACCTCGTGTGGAAAAGAACTTCGAGGCGGTATTTCCGCAATCTATGATGCTCGCGTCCATGCCGATATTTACAACACCACGCGCGCATTTCTTGTTTCGATCATAGTTTATGAGTATGGTCTGTACAAAAAATACAAGTTGCATGGAATTGTCAGACGACAAGCATACGACTCATATTCACGGAAAGAGGCTCTTACCATATTCTGAGCGCAGGATAGAGAGTCTTGAAGCCCTAACCTCCCTAATGCAGGGGATGGATCTGGACGAGGGAATAAGAATAGTTGGAGATGTTAAGGGATTCAAAAATGGCGGCTTCATCTTCGTAGCGAAGTCAGGAAGCAGGTATTGCATCAACATATGCGATAGAATTCTCGACCCAACCAAAAAGACCTACTTTGTGGGCGGAAATGATGAATGGTGGTACTTTGACACCTTCGAGAAAGCTTGGGAGAAACTGAAGCCACTTCTGAGCAACCCCATAGAAGCTTACTCATACTGAATAGGCATCTGGCAGCAATGAACTTGAGTGTAGGTCTGACCACTAGCGCCTCTGTCAATAAGATAAGGTGGGTTGCTGAAAGAGCCGACAACCTAGGCTTCTACGGGAGCTGGGTAGGAGAAGACATAGGTCGGCCTCAGGAGATCTTCACCGCAGTCAGCCTACTACTGCTAAAGACTAAAAGATTGAAAGTGGGAATTGGTGTGACCAGCCCGCTCATCCGAAACATAACAACAGTAGCAAGAGCTGCAGTGACGCTTAATGAGATATCACCAAGTAGGTTCAGGCTCGGCTTAGGGGTGGGCGGCATCCAGGATCTTGCCAGAATGGGAATTCGAATAGAGAAACCTGTAGAGTTGATGAGGAGAACGGTTGAGCTCTTAAGGTCAGTATGGCGGGGTCAGGACGTACCTTTAAGCAATGGGGAATACGGTCTGAGGGACTATAAGCCGAAATTCGCCAATGCAGAAGAGATCCCAATCTTCATGGGGGTCAGAGGCCCGAAGCTCTTAGCCTTGGCAGCCGACATCTCAGACGGCCTTATTCTTAGCGGTCCGAAGAGATACATCGAAGAATCAATCAAGCTAGTCTTGGCCAGACGCGAAGCTTTAGGACTCAACCGCTCCAGATTCTGTTTCTGCCTTTGGAATCCGACGATCCTTCTACACGACAGAAGCAACTTAGAGATAGTCAAGAAGACCGTAGCAATTGTTGCGGCTGACACACCTGACTCAGTTCTTGAAATGGGTGGAATTGCTGAGAATGAGGTTAACACAATCCGAGCTGAGATGAAAAGGTCTGGAATCGAAGGCGCGGCAAAGAATGTTAGTGATCGGTTGGTCGACCAGTTCTGCATAAGCGGGGATGCTGAAAGCATCTGTGATAGCTTCCTCGACTATTCCAAGCTTGGGGTTGACGAGGTAGTTTTCGGCCCTCCGTACGGAAGGGACCAACGGGATGCTATAGAGGAGGTCGCGAAGGTTTGGAAAAAGAGAGCATGAATTTTGGCCTAAGCCTGAATGTGAATGACCCTGCACCCAATTCCATAACGAAGAGTCTTGAGGCCGAACGCCTCGGACTCGATTATATTTGGGTGTCGGATCTTCCCAGTCAGAGATACGCGCCAGTCATCGCTTCCGCTATTGCGTCAACAACCTCCAGGATCAGAATAGGCTTAGGCCTGATCAGCCCTTTCCTACATAAGCCACAACAAATCGCAAGCTCCCTGATCACATTGATAGAATCTTACGGTGGACGTTTTGACCTCTGCATAGGTCCTGGAGACAGAGACGAACTTAGGCGAGTCGGCATCGATCTTGACACTTACAAGGACATACCCCAATACCTAGTTAATTCAAGACGAGAGATCTCCGACATCCTCGCGAGCCGTGATATTCAATGCAAGATATGGCTTGGAGCTCAAGGTCCGAGACTCCTCAGGATCGCGTCCTCTTTTGATGGAGTTCTCCTAAATTACTCATCTCCTGAAATGGTCGAATGGGCTCTGAATGTAATCAGAGAGGTTGGCGGTGAGAGGCTTGGCTCACTTGGTGTTTATGCGCCATCATACGTGTATGAAAGGTACAAGCCAGAGATCTACCGGATACTCCAATTTGCTTCAGCCGCGGTAGCTCTGGGAGCGTCAAACGAGGTCCTGAGAGAATTCTCATTGTTGGAAACCCTTGAGCCTTTAAGAAGAGAGCTCAATACAAGACCTATCGACGGATCTGTTCTAAAGTCGATTCCCTCAGGAATTACCGATAGATTCTCCATACTCAAGAGGCAAAATGAGCTACCCAAATACGTCGATGAACTTGAGAGGCTCGGCGTTCGGTATATGGTTTTTTCTTATCCCCAAAGCCATTCAGCCCAGACCATAAAGGAACTGACAACAGGATTGGCTAGAGCAAGAGAGCAACGTGAATTGACAAATTAGGCTTTTGAAAGCTCAATGACGCACCAATAGTTGATTCTGCATTCCCGCTTCGGACTGTTACCGAAAAAGTTAGCTTTCAAGGGTTCGGATTGTGGGACCTTGTGGCTGTTACACGCTAACTGACGCTATGATGGTTTCAGTGGGCTGGAGACGTTCTTCTTTCAGGTGCGCCACATAGTTACATAAGCATAATTAATGCGAAAAACCATCCTACACAGTGTACTAGAGGCGCATACACTTGACTACAATGATTACCGGTGGGACCGGCTTCATAGGATGGAATATTGCCAAGGGACTCGTTGAGAAAGGCAGAGATGTTGTACTATTTGATGTCGCCCCACCGAGGAAGTATCAAGACTTAGCCAAACTAGGTTCGAAAGTCAGGTTTGCGAGAGGGGACATCTCCTCTTGGCCCGAAGTATTGGATGCAGTAAAACGCAATGATGTGGATGAGATCTTCCACACTGGCGCGTTGACCTCTGAGACTTGTGAGGCAAATCCACTGGGAGCCTATATGGTTAACATAAACGGAACCTTCAATGTGCTTGAGGCGGCGATCCTGTTTAACGTCAGGAAAGTGAGCTTCATCAGTTCGGTTGCCACTTACAGTCTCGGTCAAACAGAAACAATCACCAACAACTCCCCTCAGCGACCACACTCGATGTATGGCGTCACCAAAGTCTGTGGCGAACGCCTAGGTGAATATTTCAACAAGAAATTTGGACTTGACTTCAGAGCTGTAAGGTTTCCCTCCATCATAGGGCCTGGACGAGGCTTAGGCGGTCTGTCCGCATACACATCATTGATGATCCAAGAACCGGCGCTTGGCAGACCCTATGAAGTCTTCGTCTCAGAGGATACGGTCTGCTCAATCCTGTACTACAAAGACGCACTTCGGTGCCTAACACAGCTTCATGAGGCTCCAACTGACAAGATGAAGTCCAGAGTCTACTGCATTGCGGGAGACCTGCCTACGGCTGGAGAAATCACAAATCTGGTCAAGAAGAGTATTCCAGACGCGAAGGTCTTCTTCAAGCCGGATCCAGAGAAGACGCGAATAGTAAAGAGCTGGGCTCAGAAGATCGATGAGTCAGATGCTGCTAATGAATGGGGTTGGAGAAGAAGATACACCCTCAATGAGACGATCAGCGACTTCATAAAAGAAGTCAAAACGAATGCTGAGCTCTACATTTGACACGTGTAAGCCAAGTAATGTTTCGGTCTTGTGAACGATCAAGACAAACCCGGGTTTGCTGTCGTTCGAGACTGTTTTCTCTTTCAGGTCATCAGGATACAAGAAAACAGGTTTTTCGTCTATCGTGTTAAGGCACGGCAGTCTTCACATGGGGCTCGCGCGTCTTTCCAAGGATTAATTAGGAATTGGACAATCATTTAAGTGCGAACATGTCGGCTACGACATAGGATGGTATCCGAAATGACGAATCTAATCACAGGCGGAACAGGCTTCGTCGGGTCTGAACTGGCTAAGATGCTTATTGACAGAGGAGAGAAAGTCGTACTCTTTGACGTATTACCTAATTATGAGGCTGTGAAGCCAATTGAAGACAAGGTAAGCGTAGTTCGTGGTGACCTGTCGAACTGGTCTGAGGTCTTCAACGCGGTTAAAGACCATAAGGTCAGAAGCATATTCCATCTCGGAGCAATGTTAAGCATACCGTCGGATGCTAACCCGTGGGCAGCATATAGGGTCAATTCGAATGGAATGATGCACGTTCTCGAGGCCGCGAGACTATTTGACGTGGAGAAGGTGATCTTCACAAGCACCGCGGCGGTCTATGCGGGACATACCCTGCCTATCGACGATTCTACTGTTCAGAAGCCGGAGACAATGTACGGGTTGACTAAGCTCTTCGGTGAACATCTTGGGAGATTCTATGCGAAAAAGTTTGGTCTCGATTTCAGGGCAGTGAGGTATCCAACCGTGGTCGGGCCAGGGGCGAAGACTAGACATATGTCACAGTACATGCCTTGGATGATCGAGTATTCTCTGGCGGACAAGCCTTTCGAGGTCTGGGTCGAAGAGGACTGTCGAAATCCATGTATCTACTACAAGGACGCGGCCAACGCCCTCCTCATGCTTCACGACGCTCCACGGGAGAAGATCAAGACACGCATATACAATCTCGCGGGCATTTCACTTACTGCTAGAGAATTCGCCGATATAGTGAGGGAGCATGTCCCTTCATCCCGAATCACATTCAAGCCCGATCCCGAAGTTGTGAAGATGCTTGGGAAAGGATTTGGGATCATAGATGAGAGCCCTGCCAAGAAGGAGTGGGGATGGAATATGAGATACGACATGGAAGAGATGATAAGGGATTTTGAACGTGCATACAAAGCTTCAGTCAAGAGCACGTCCTAGACCGACTAATATGTGATATTCAACTTTCGGCATTCCTGTAGCCTCTTGAAAGCCCATCTTTCAGCCCTGACCTCACTGGCTCTCTTTCCAGTCCTTTTCTGTTTTATATGGTAGAGTTCATGAGCCGTCAGTGTGATAATTGCCTCCTTCCAATTGCTTATCAAGTACATTGGCGCCGTCTTGAGCTTTGGATATTGAAACTCTATTGGGAACCGATCTGGGGAACCCACCCGTATGACCACAAGATCATCAACATCATCTGCAACACTCACAATACTGTTGTGCCCAATATTATGCCAAGCCCTTCCAGCGAAAATCCATTTCGAATTCTTAACATGGACTTCAACTCTTGAAGAGTCGACTCCCTTCGCCGCAAGTCTCACCAGTCTTTGAACCTCGACCGTAGGATACCTGCTTGTATTCTTGAGCCTCATTCTTTTCCGATCCGCCTCTCCGGTGCTGGCAGTCGCTCTTTAGTAACTGTTATTGCTCCAAAAACGTCAAGAATATCGATCGTCGAGTCGCAACTCAATAGATCGATCATGCATCTACACGGCTCGATGCAAGGTACATCGATTTGTGAGGCGGATCATGTGAAGAACGTCAAATCTGTCGAAGACCACGCTGCATTTCAATTCGATCGCGTGGCACGTTTTTATGATAGCTTCACGCTCGGCGTGGACAGATTATCCTCAAAGCACCGCAAAGATCTTCTTCGCCAAGCCAAAGGCAAAATCCTGGAAGTGGGCGTTGGAACTGGAAGCAGTCTCAGAGACTATCCGCCGAGTAAAAAGATCATTGCCATAGACATAAGTCAAGAGATGTTGTGGCGAGCCAAGAAGAAATTGAAGGACCTTAATGTCGAGGTTGAATTGCTGCATCAGGACGTTCAGAAACTCTCTTTCAAAGATGAAACCTTCGACTCAGTATTCACTTCTTGGGTTTTCTGCGCCGTTACCGACCCTATCAAAGGGTTGAAGGAAGTACGCAGGGTGCTCAAAAGAGGTGGCGCATTACTTATGCTCGAACACATCAAGAGCAAGAATAAGGAACTTGGCAGACTGATGGACAGTCTCAACCCCTTGGCCCTCAGGATTACAGACAATATAAACAGGGATACACTTGAGAACCTTCGAAAGGCAGGTTTTGTCGTCAGAAAGGAGAAAGACTTGGTCTACGACATTGCGAAGGCCATAGTCGCAGTTAAACAGTAGCCAATTACGCGTGCGTAAAATGGCACGTTTTGGACACCATGTTGGGCAGGAAACCTCAATGAAGAAGATATCTATGAGACATTAAGGATTCCTGAAAAGTCCGAGGTTATTGCTTTGATTGCACTAGGATAAACGCGAAAGACACTGAATCTTCCTACTAGGATTCTCCATGTCCTGAGGCCCAGGAAACGACTAAAGGGCATCGTCTCTCTGGAAATCTGCGACAAACCAGTAAGACAACACACCTAATGTCAGTACAAAACACACGCACGCGGACGGATTCCACACGGATCCGTTCGACACCCCCTTGGACTCATACCATAGGGTTCATACTGGCAGCTCCATCATAATTTTATTTAGACAAGCCTATGACTATCTTCGTTGAGGCTGCTTCACATGTCAGTTAGAATGGACTTTACGGTTCAACTTCCGAAAAAGATCATGTTCGGTGAAGGTGTCGTCAAAGAGATACCAAGAGTGGCTCAAGAATTCAGACCCAAATCTGTACTGCTCATCACCGATCCAATAATCAGCAAGATCGGAGTAAGCACCAAGATATTAGAGCCTCTTCGAGAAGTAGGCCTTAAAACAGAAGTATTTGACAGAGTAGAGCCCGAACCAAGTATGCCTGCGGCCGATCAGGTAGTGAGGGTCGCTAGGAAGTCTTCCTATGACTTGGTTATAGGATTGGGTGGAGGCAGCTCTCTCGACATGGCTAAGCTGGCTTCGATAAGTGCTACTAACCCAAACCCCCTAACAGATTTCATTGGAGTAGACAAGGTACCCAAGCCCGGCCTACCGAAAATTCTCATCCCAACAACTGCAGGCACAGGAGCCGAGATCACCATGAACGCGATCATTTCCAACAAAGAAGAGCATTTGAAACTGGGAATAGTTACCCCTTATAACATAGCAGATGTAGCCGTCATCGATCCCTTACTAAGCCTAACCATGCCGCCCAACGTTACTGCCGCCACAGGATTAGATGCATTAACCCACGCTGTTGAATCACTCATGTCGATTGATCTGAATCTATTCTGCGAGCCCTTGGCAGTAAAAGCTGTCAAACTCATCTTCCAGAGTCTGCCGAAGGCTTACCGTGAAGGCGATGATATAGTGGCCCGACGTGATATGTCACTAGCTTCCATGCTTGCTGGAATCTCTCTGGCCATATCTGGTGTGTGCGCCGGGCATGCAGCCGCCTATTCTTTCACAGTAACGGTCCCCCACGGAGTAGGATGTGCTCTTGCCCTACCGTATGTGATGGAGTTCAACTCTTCAGCCTGTCTACCTCAACTGGTGGCGATAGCTGAGGCGGCGGGTGCCAAGGAAGATGGAGTTGGCCCCGAAAAGAACGCATTCAATGCTGTAAGGGCTGTTAGGAAACTTATGGAAGAGGTCAACAACCCGATCTCCTTGAAGCAAATAGAAATCAAGGAGGCGGAATTGCAATCGATGGCTAAGAACATGCTCACGGTCAAAAGACTGCTAGCGCATAATCCTCGGACCTTGACAGACAAGGACGCTGAGCAACTAATGCGAAGAATGTACGAAGGAGAAGCACTGCCACTCTCGGAATACAGGGGAAGCTAGCGAAATGCTGGCGTAACGATATGGTGAGGACATAAGCAGATGGATCCTTTAGACAATTTCTTCTCTCCCCAGAGTGTTGCCGTCGTAGGCGCATCTTCAAAACCAGGAAAAATTGGGCACGAACTTGTTAGAAACATATCACAATACCAATTCAAGGGCAAGGTCTATCCCATCAATCCGAATGCAGAAGCCATACTCGGCTTGAAATGCTATCCGTCGATAAATGCCGTTCAAGAGAAAATCGACCTTGCAGTATACGTTGCAGGCTCTAACATACTTCCAGAACTGGTCGAGGAAGCGGGACGAAAAGGCGTCAAGAACGCGATAATCGTATCTGGCGGCTTCAAAGAGATGGGGGAAGATAAAGCCCTATACGAAGATCAACTCGTAGCGACTGCGCATGAATATGGAATGAGGATAATTGGCCCCAACTGTATTGGGGTATTTGATAGTACATCACGACTTGACACATTCTTCTACCCACATGACCGGATGATAAGACCCACTCCTGGAGGAGTCTCATTTGTCACGCAAAGTGGAACATTCGGCCTTACGTTTCTTGAATGGGCTACGAACTCAAGACTCGGAATGAGAAGGCTTGTCAGCCTCGGAAATCGATGTGACGTGAATGAGATAGATATGGTGCGATACCTCGGTCGGGATCCGTTTACCAAAGTAATCGCGTTGCATTTGGAGAGCATAAGCGATGGAAGGCAGCTATTCAAAGAAGCAAGAGAGGTCACGGCAAGAAAGCCTATAGTAGCTCTGAAAACGGGCAGAGTCGAAGGATCAAAAGCGGCAAAGAGCCACACTGGAGCAATAACCGGCTCATATCAAGTATGCAAGTCACTCTTCAAAAGTTCAGGTATGATTCTTGCAGAATCATTCGAGGAACTCTTCGATCTATCGAAAGCAATTGAAAAGCAACCGGTCGCAAGAGGAAGAAATCTCACAATAGTCACAAATGCTGCAGGGCCATCTGTGGCTGCAGCCGATCTCTGCCACGAATTAGGCCTAAAGATCGTTGACTTTTCAAAAGGAATTTTGACCAAATTGGTTTCTTCATTACCTTCATACGCGGTAATCGGAGAATACGTAGACCTAACTGGGAGCGCGACAACTGAGGATTATCAAAAGACTTTCCAGATAGTGTTGGAAGAACCCCAGATAGACGCGATACTAAATTTTGTTGTTTTTCTGAATCCCCCATTATCTTCTGATGTCGTCAATGTAATTGCTGAAGTCCAGAGGCAGGCTAAACCTATTGTCTGTTGGGCGACGGGGGGCGACTTTTCGCAGCAACTGATAAAGAAGTTGGAGGAGGCGGGCGTACCAACTTACCCTACTACTGAGCGCGCCATTAGGGCCATCCAAGGATTGATAGAAGCAGGCAAAACCAGGAAATGGCACGCACCAGATAAGTTGCCTGCAAGAAGAGATCTGGTAAATCAGATATTCAAGAATGCGCTATTCGACGGTCACGATATGCTTACCGAAGTTGAAAGCAAAGATGTCTTGAGAGACTACGGCATAAAGACAACAATCGAGTACATCGCTAAGACGGCACCGGAAGCAAGTTCATGCGCGTCCAAACTAGGATTCCCCGTCGTCATGAAAGTACTCTCTCCTGATATAACGCACAAGTCGGACGTTGGCGGCGTGATGACTAATGTAAGGAACTCCGAAGAAGCTTCTGAGACATTCAACCAGATCATCCAGAACGTCAAAGGCAAGAAGCCCGAGGCTACAATCGACGGAGTTCTCATCGAAAATCAGTTAGAGGCAGGTGTGGAGGTCATTGTAGGCTCAACTGTGGACAGAGACTTCGGTACTGTGGTAGCCTTCGGTCTAGGCGGGTTATTTGTCGAGGCTTTTCAAGATCTTACCTACGGCTTGGCGCCTCTCTCAGAAGAGGAAGCATTAAGTATGATATCTAATACCAAGGCCGCAAAGTTGCTCGCAGGAATAAGGGGGCAACCCCCTGCTGATTTGAAAAGCCTAGCTAATCTGATAATGAGGGCTTCCTTCCTTGCCTTCGAACAACCGATTGCCGAAATGGACCTGAACCCCGTAATCGTGTCTGCTAATGAATGCGCTGTTGCAGACGCAAGGATCAGAATCAGGAATTAAAGCGGAGCAACCATCATTAGACTCTCGTGACGTGTTTATGCAAAGATCTTTGAAGATCGGGTTGATCTCAACATTTGCGGCGTTCCACGTAACCCTATATTTTCTATCCTTTGGTTTGTGGCGCAACTGGGCCATATACTTGGAACCTATTGAGGGCATTATACTCGGTCCGTGGGCGGGTTTTCTCGCCGCCTTCTTGGGCAGCGTCATCGCTAGAATGATTAAGCCCATTGACTTTTGGATGTTTGGAATTATTGCTGAGCCTTTAGGAGTTTTGGCTTGCGGCTTTCTAGCCAGGGGAAGATGGAAGCCGGTTTTCGTGATTTACGCAGTTATGTTGGGTGCTTATTTTGTCCATCCGTTTGGAAGGTGGCTTCCCTTTTGGACGATCCTCGATATCCTACTTGCTTTTGTACTCGTTTACCCTGTTGCAAAGATGGCTGGAAACCTGCTTGAGCAGAATCTTAGGCATCTGTCTGTGTCTGTGGTTCTCCTTTCCTTTGTGGGTACTGCGACCGACGCTTTGACGCGAGTGTTCTTGTTCATCCCAGTCGGACTATACCTGCTATTCGGACTTACTCCAGAGGCAGTGTATTCCACTTTTGTATTGGGGGCGATCGACTCATACGTTGAAGATGTCTTGGTGGTTGTGGTCTCTTTTTTGGTGGGTGTTCCAATTCTCCTTACGCTGCGAAGAATTCCCCGCCTTCGATATCTCTTAACTTGAGGCTTTTTAGCATACCCATCACGACAATCTTGGACCGCCTTCCTTACAGGCGCTCAACTAACACGCGCACGCTTCACCTTACGCGTTCTGGCAGCATTTTTGGCATTGAAAAAGGGCTAAAAATTTGTGTGAGTTCGAGCCTCAGAAGGTTCGACCCGTTATGCGTACTTTGGATAGGCCAAGTCTCATCCTTATGATGAGACAAGTAGATGAGTTCCCAGCCAATCTTATTAATTCTTATCAAGACGGGCAAGATCTCAAGCAAGTGTAGGCGGAGTCGTCAAGGCGAGCCTCTCTGCAATCTTGCATAGAAGATCTGGCACGTTGACTCCTGTCTTCGAACTTATCTCCACTATCTCTTCTGTACTGAATATCTTGCGGGTTTCCTCGAGCACCTTGTCCAGATGTTCACGCGTCGCAATGTCTACCTTATTTATGCATATCAGAACGGGGACTCCACTGATTTCCTTATCCATAATTTTACGTGAGGAAAGAATCTTTCTCTTTACCGTTTCAATTTCATCGCTACCGTCTACGAACAGGAGGATTAGATCCGAATTTGCGAGTTCACTTAGTGTAGTGTGGAAAGCATTTAGAAGCAGAGGGTTGAGGTCTTCGATAAATCCGATAGAGTCAATAATGATGAATGAAGCGGCAGATTCTCTTTTCGAAGATGTTGAGACTTTTCGGGCAAATGTGGATAGCGTAGTAAACGGGCCCATCCCTATTTCCTTTGATTCGGAGGTGATCCTGTTAAACAGGGTGGTCTTTCCACTTTGCGTGTAGCCCGTCAAGGCTACGATTCGGAAGCCCGCTTTTCCTCGGTGTTCGCGAAGATGAGCTTTCTTCAGTCTTATGTCGCGGAGTTGGTTTTCAATTTTGCTAATTCGTTTGCGCGACATTGATTCATAGGCTTCGTAGGGGTATTGGCCAGGGCCGCCTCGTCCCATCTGTTCGCTAGCGATACCTCGCATTCGAACTGATTCTCTAGCCCAAGAAAATGTGTAGCGCAATCTCGCTAAGGTTACTTGGAGCATAGCCTCCTTTGTAGCGCTGCGTTTTTCGAAGATCTCCAATATGAGTAGGTTTCTGTCAAGAACCTCAATTCCACCCCCGAGCTTCTTCTTTATTCGAAATATCTGGCCAGCGGAAAGCTGTCGAGCAAAAATAACGACGTTAATCGAATCTCTTTCAACCGTCTTTCTGATCTCGTCGAGTTTCCCTTCGCCTATGTAGTAGCTTGGATCGATTGAGTTACGATGTTGTGTAACTTGTCCTATCACATCGTAACCTGCATTCTTGGCGATATCATTCACTTCATCTATTCGAGATGCATTTCCGGAAGTAATGCATTCTACGAGAAGCGCTTTCAGACCCTGCACAGTTTTCAAATGCCTTTTGCTTGCTAGTTCTTTATCGATAACGACGATTTCTTCTATCCTTAGTATCGTTCTTTTGCCAGGATCTTTTTCTCTGGGTCTCTATCCTTGTGTTCCCAGACCTGAAGGGGTTCAGATCCCTTCGGAATTCCTTTATCTGAGCGTAGAAGCCTGAATAACCATTCTCATCTTTCGCGAGAGCGGATATTAGTTCGTTCAACTTGACCCTAACGAATTCGGAGGTGTTTTCCTCCCAAGCTCGAGAATAGACATCGTACGCGACATGGAACTTGAAATCCTGCGGTCTGTCGACATCAAGTTTGGATGGAGTCTTGTTCTCTGAACTATTTTCCGCCATATGTGTTAGACTCTTTTGTGTCTTTTTATATGCCATCGTCTTATTTATGTCATCCTGACGCAACTAATGTATGTCTGAGGGTAATAGAAGAAGAGAACCTAACAGCGCGCACTTCGATGATACAAGTTGCTTCCTCCAAAGCTGCAGATGTGTTCTTTACCTCTCTTCTTCTCGTTTTGAAATTTGAGAGCAGCAAACAGCAGAAGTTGGAATCATTGATTACGTGCGCGCTCCTCCTCCGTGAACCGCCGCGCTAGGATTAAACATTCCTCCGGCTTCCCATTCTCGCCCCTCCCTCGGAGTGATGATTGGATTTTTCTCATATTCAGCAATCACTTTCAACACTCTGGAACCGCTTGATGCAAGCAGGTCTAGTCAACGATTTCATGTGCGTACGCGAAAGATCCGCTGTCTTGTCAGACAGAGGCAACTGAATTCCCAGAGCCGTCTTTTTGAGTATAAACATGAAGAAGACTCCCGCGCGCCCTTCTTCGATGATGACCTGTCATACTAAAATGGCGGCTTTGCCATTGAAACATGACAAAGAGTGAAATACAGTGGCAGATAGGAAGAGAAACCGTCACTACAAACGCGGATACCCCGCAGCGGTTCTGATAGGTTTCGAAGAGAAACGAGCAGTTCTGTGGCAGATATTCAGCAGAGTAGTAAAATATCATGTCACGGTGGAACTCGGCGGCAAAGACAAAAAGGATCTGTATAATTTTCACGAATCCGCCGTGGATGCCTTGAGACCCCTGCTAAAGGAGGGGATAAGGAGCATAGTAGTTACGGCGCCTATGAAGAAGAATTATGGTCGAGACTTTCTCGATCACGTCCGAAAACGTCACCCGTGGCTTGTCCGAGAATACGGCGCCAACACTGCTGTCTTTGGTGAACTGGTCGGCTCTGCAGGTCAACTCCACGAAGTGTCTGATTTGGTGAAAACCGAGGAGTTCCGAAGGGTATTGAACAAGATCACGTCGGAAGATGCCGACCATATCGTGGATGCTTTAGAAAAGCGTCTTAATGAACTTGATAGCAGTACAGTCCTATACTCACTCGAAGAAATGGAGGAACTTGTGAACAGCCAATTGGGGCACGGCAACCTGAAGCCCGAATATATTGTGCTTACGGACAGATACCTGGCTAATACTCGAGAGAAAAACAGAGTTCACCGACTTCTACAGATTTCAAAGAACAAGCATATCAAGACTAGGATAGTTAACGTAGAAACGAAGGCGGGTGTTCGTCTTAGTCAACTTGGAGGCCTAGTATGTTTCACCGAACTCGAACAATAAAACCAGAGTACCAATGACTCACCACTGAAGGGAAAATACTGGCGAGTGTGCGCTCACCAATTATACGCACGCATATTGCGCCTCTCTCATATTTGGTATCTCTAGATTCTTGCATCGCAAATAGTATCATTAAGAGGGGCGACACCAAGAATGCCAGATTTTCCCTTGTGAAGTCGTTCTAAGAGACCCCAAAGTTGAATGATCAAAGGTTAAAGAGCAAGGCACCACTGTATACGGTGATTTTGTTGATAGGTTTACGAGTTCTACGAAGAGAGTTCTTGCACTGTGAGCGGGGTAGACCTCGCGGCCAGCGGCAATCCATGCCCGAAATGGCGCGTCTTTGGTATTTAGTCTGGGTTTCCAAGAAATATGGACTTGAGACACAAAAATTTCTTGAATGTTTTCTAGATGCCTGGAAGCATACGAAATCGTCCTACCGAGGGATATCGATCCAGTGCCGACAAAAGACTGAGAATGATGGTGTCTTTCTCGTAACCCAAGATCAGAAGGTGATTACGCAACTACGTCTTACCGCGGCAACATTGAAGCATCTGCCGGAAGTGGACTTTGAAAGCCTTCCATGGAACGAATCCATTCCACTCAGGAAAATCGAAGGGTTGACACCTCTTGACATGCAGATCAAAGACGTGGCTTTGGGAGTCAAATGGGTCAATCTTAAGGCAAAGGTTATTGAGAAGTCAATCGCGAAGACGGTCTTCTCGAGGTACGGGGGTAATCCTCTCGGTTTATCGAACTCAACAATTTCTGATGGCACTGGGTCTATCAAGTTTCCACTTTGGAACGCCCAAATAGATATGGTGTCTATCGGTGACACTGTTCACATTGAGAACGGAAGAGTAAAAGCGTTCAGAGGAGAACTGCAGGTGAGTGTTGGCAAAACGGGCAAACTCACGGTCATCGAGAACCCATCAATCTGAGCAGTGTAGCTTAATCTCAACGCTTTATTGAGTGCTAGTACTGAGTTTTACTATTTCATAACCTCTCTTTTGTCAATGTAGATATTCAGGTTTTTCAGATAAGCAGGAGAGTTGGTTGAAGAGCCGGACAATGTAAAAAGACTTTCAACATGGATATTGAAGTGGGCCCCCTTAGTCACTCCTGAATAAGTCATGAGTATCTCCCCTGGTCTTCCCTTCAGGCTTTTGTCATGACTTATCGCAATGTTCTTGTCTCTCCTGGAAAACCAAGACTCAATATCCTGCCTCATGGCTGTCTCAATCGAATCGAAAGGTATCCCTTTATGTTCGATCTCAAACTTCACAGTCAGAGCTTTTCGACATTCCTTGGTTAACGTAGTCAGGTAAACGAACGCTTTGCCCACGAGTTCACGGCCAGTCAATATATCTGTCAAAAAAGCGAACTTCCTTGCTGAAGAGAGATACTGATAAATCGACAGTTTCTCCAGTTTCCTTGAACCAAGAATTAAGCTAGTGCAGAACTCACATAATAGATTTGGTGGATCCGCCTAGAACCGGCCATTTTTCCCGTTAGTTTTGGACTCAAAATTGTTGGTGGTTTGGGCCTCGGAAGGTCCGAACGTATAGCGCGCAATTGATTCTTCAAAGGCGTGAGCATCTATCTCAAAGACACATTCGCCAATAGAACATCTCAAGGTAATCACTAAGCTTATCACCTCTAGAAAGGTATTCTTGCTGCTTAACGTTATGCGCGTTGGTCTATATTCGCATGACCTTAGTCATAAACAAGTGAGGGGAAAAGCAAAGCCCACGCCAGTAGGTTAGTCTATCGCGTACTAACACGCAGCAGGGAAAAAGACCCAGAGAAAAATTCTGGCGGGCCGACGGGTTCGGAGCGTTCTTGGTGCTGGAATTGGGCTCAAAAATCGGGCAGGCTCATATCTAGCGAGAGTTTCTAGTGGGTGTGACGTTGAGTCTGGAGAAATTTATCTCGTTCTGCCCTTCTTTTGGCCCATCCTGTTTGCCATTCTTTTCCGTTTCTTCTGCCATTCAGGTCTGGTCAAATCCATACACCACGTAATGAATCTAGTTCAGAGGAAAAGAACTTTTCCTGTTAGCGCGCGCGACCTTGGGAAGCTTGAATGCAATCGTTCGTTCTATTATGTCGAGCATTCTTTAGAATCAAGGAACAGATCGATGGCGAAGGGGTACATCGAAGATCGATGTAACACAATAGTCAAGTGCGTTCCAAGGAGACTTTCTTGAGGAATGTTTTCGATTGCAGAATCGTTTTTACCTAAGGAGCAGTTGGAAGGTTCAACCAAAGGGTTCTAATATTTCTTTCTTCCTCAACTGAGCTGGAAGCTTGGACAAAGATGCGAATAGAGAAAGCGGAGGATGCAGAAAGTGTCGTGAGGAAGTACTTCCTCGGCACAAGGACCCGCCACGGGAAGATCGCTTCTTTGTCTACGGAGCAGGAGACCAAGGGCCCCGATGAAAAGGGCGCCTGGAAGGTCAAAGGAACTTACCTTACCGAAGCAGGCGTAAGAGAAGAATTCACGGCAACTGTATCGTCGCGCGGCGAAGTACTAATATCAAGTTCAACGAAACCGAAGCCGCCTTGGCGTTAGAATTTCCGGGCTAGGTGGTGCTTACCAGTCATGGCACACACAGAAGGGGCGGCTCGCTTCGTTCACCGGTGTTATGTTGGCAGGAATACATCCGACGTAGTTTACAGAGGAATATCGCGCATCAGAGTACGTAGTCAAGAATTTCTGAAATGAGAAGGGTGCATAATAATAGGCGCGCGCTCAGCGCCATTGGCAGGAACGGCTGTGTGTGCCATATCTGGTTAGCGTCGTCGCCGTGTGTACTAACCAAGGGATACGCACACAACCTAACGGTTCAAATTCGGATGTTCTAAGCGCCCGCTCTATTATCTTCCGCGTTTTTGGCAGCATTCTCTACAGTAGACTGGTCTATCTCCAGAGGGTTCAAATGGAACCTCAGCTGCTTTACCACAATCAGATCGAATGTAATAGGCAGAATCGACGGTATCCTTCAACAGACAAACAATACACCTGAATTCGATTCTGTCAAGCATAGATTGGGGTTTTCCGTCTAGCTTTCTCAGACTTCTTCAGAATCTCCCCAAACTCTTTAGTTGCAGAAATGTCAAATTCCAGAAACTCAAGCCCAAACTTGGTAAACCTCTTGAATAATTCTTCCAGTTTCTCTTGGCTAAAATGGCCGGCAATAATCGGGTCATGAATCCACTCCGCCCAGCCAAGGCAACTGCTGGTAATATACCAGTTTATTTCGGTTATTGCCTCAACTAAACTTAACCGATCATGAGGCTGTAAGCTCTTTATCCTCTCTATCTGCCTCTCTTTAGCCTTAGACCAGTCGTCACTCATGCGATCACATAAACCAATGAGGCACATTCTGACTCATTAACATATTACTAGCGCGCAGGTGGAGATTCAAAGTACATCAATCAAGCCAATGAAAATCTGAATAAGGGCAATACGAAAGCCACAAAGGCCGAATTTGGATGCACAATCGAATACTATTGCCATGCTTGGAACTGCGCACAGATAGCTCTGTATAAGATGGTCTGTCATTCTGCTCCCCTTCGTTGAGCAAATGAGGTGTTGAATCCAATGCGATGCGAGGAACTTACATCTGAAATTGAAAGATTGATCGGCTAACCGCGCACGTAGTAAAATTCTGAAGCGTTTAAATATAGACTACATACACCTTCCACTAAAGCTTCATTGGTGGAGGATGCAATGTCAAAGGAACCGAATACAGTGTTCATAGGGCGAAAGCCGACCATGAACTATGTTTTGGCTGTGATAACCCTCTTCGGTAGGGGAGAAACAAAAGAAGTCACCCTTAAGGCTAGAGGGCAAGCTATAACAACCGCTGTAGATACTGCGGAGATAACTAGGCGGAGATTCATGGAGAACCTAAGAATCGAAAAGGTAAGCCTCGGAACAGAAGACTTACCAATGCAAGAAGGCGGTACGAGGTCAGTCTCGACAATCGAGATAACCCTCTCAAAATCCCTTTGACGGGCACGCTAGAGAAGTGATGTGGTGTTTGAGTAGGCTATATCGTCTGCCTACTTGTATTCAATAAGTTCTTTCTTCTCAAGTGTCACTGGGAGTTTAATTACGGCATAGTGAACTTCTTCTTCCTTCTTCGCCCCGGTGCAGACGAAGTTTCCGCTTGCGAAGAGGAGCATAACCACTTTCGGTTCATCCATCCGGTAAATCAAGCCTGAAAATTGCTCAGGTCATACATCGTCTTCTTCAGTGAATACGTAGTCTTATCCAAGTCGATGGAGCCAGTGCAAACCATCTTCCCAGAACTGAAGATGAGAGTCGAAGTCTTAGAGTTCTTCAACCGGAAAATGAGTCCTGCAAACTCTCGTGGCCGATACTGAACTCCTGGAAATAATCCTATAATAGTGTCGAGGTCTAAGTGTTGCTTTAAATTTGCCGTAGCGACGACATTCTGTATAGTTACAACTGCCTTCTCCTTTGCCGAGATTTCATAACTGCATCGATAGTCTTCGTAAGTTGCTATATGCAGTAGCCATCTTAACATCTTTGAGGGAAGAAACGGAGAAGACGCTCATTCGCGCGCTTATGATCAGTCGATTTCTGCCATTGATATTACGTACGCGTGCACTTGACCTTTGTCGCAGGTTGAATACTGACATTATGAGTTCTTTGGAGTCAAAATGAAAAATTGGAAAAATTAAGCCAATAATACATTCGAATATGAAGAAATTTGGCGGGCCCGACGGGATTTGAACCCGCGACCTTTGGGTTAAGAGCTTCGGCCAAGTCTGGACCACCGCTCTACCTGACTGAGCGTCCCGACCAACCTACATCTTGGTTTACGGGCCCAAGCCCGCCATCCCATGGGTACCTACATGAACTTCTAATAATCTTTTCTAGTCTTCCATCTTGGGGGAGACAACTGCCGAACATCTAACTAAGTGCGATCGCAAAACCCTTTCTTTCGCTTACGCGTCTTGCTAAGGGGCGATCTCTTGTCACGATTGACCTTCGTAGGACTGGGACTGCACAGCGAGTTAGGAATGAGCCTTGAAGGTCTAGAGGAGGCAAAGAAAGCCGATCACGTCTTTGCAGAGTTCTACACCAGCTACATGCCCGGATTGAACATTGTGAACCTACAGAACCTAATCGGCAAGAAGGTAGAGATCCTTTCAAGAGAGGCTGTCGAGGAAGAGGCTGAAACGAGTATCATTTCTTGCGCCAAGAGAAGCCCGTGTGTATTCCTAGCACCCGGCGATCCGAATGTTGCGACCACGCATGTCGCTCTTCGGTTAAGAGCTGAAAAGTCGGGAATAAAGACAGCAGTCGTGCACGCTGCATCCATCTCCTCAGCGATATCAGGCGCTACGGGTCTTCAGAACTACAAATTCGGAAGAACCGTCACCGTGCCTTTCAAATCAGTGTCAACATCGGAGACCCCCTACGAGAATATCTGCGAGAACAAGCAGAGGGGCCTCCACACGTTGACCCTCTTGGACATCGACTCCGAAAACGAGAAGTACATGACAATTCCAGAGGGGCTCAGGCTGCTACTTGAAATGGAAGAGCGGAAATCAAACGACTGTGTAGCATTGAGTACAGTGGCCATTGGCTTAGCGAGATTGGGATCCCGCCAAGGAATAACAAGAGCCGATTCTGTTGAGGACCTACTGAGATTTGATTGGGGCGGCCCCCCACATTGTATAGTCTTTCCAGGAAGGCTGCACTTCATGGAGGTCGAGGCTTTGGAGACTCTCTGCGGAGCAAAAAGAGAGATACTTGAGGGTCTAATATGAGTGATGAGACGCAATCACTGGCAAAGAAATACATTTTGGCTGTAGAGTTGGCCCTGCAAGAGTTGACTCTAAGAAACTTCCCGTCAGAAGCTCTGGGCGACAAAGTTAGACAAATCATAGACTCGGTCAAGAATTACTTGACCGATTCCAAATTCTACTTGAATGCTGGAAGAGAAGCAACTGCATTGGCTTCGGTATCGTACGCTGAGGGCCTATTAGACTCATTGAGAATGATGGAGTTTGTCGACTTTAGCTGGAGGAGTGTCGGATTGTGAGGAGGCGTAAACTCGTTCTTGCCACCGGAGCTTTCGACCTATTACATTTTGGCCATCTGAAGGCCCTTGAGGACGCAAAGAAGGCTGGAGGCAGTGACTCGAGGCTCATCGTCATCGTTGCCAGAGACAAGACGGTAGAGAGGCGCAAGGGGAAAACGCCTATTGTTCCTGAGGATCAGAGGAGGGCTTTGGTTCAGGCTCTTAAGCCCGTCGATAGGGCGATACTTGGCTTTGAAGAGCTGAATATAGACGCTGTAATACACAGACTCAGACCCGATGTCATAGCTATCGGCTACGATCAGAACGATATACTGGAAGCTGTTCAAGTTGCCTTGAGGGGCTATCCGAAAAAGGTCAAGATCGTCAGGACTAGACGATACGGCCCTGAGGATTTCAATAGTTCTTCCAAGATCAAGAGGAAGATAGTGGAGGAGTTTAGGTGAGAACTCTGACTCTGACTGTGTCTCCCTCGCGAAGTCTGAGCCTCTTTCTCAGGTTTTCTCCAGCTATTATCTCAACAACGTCTGTGCCGTAGTGGCTCCTCAAAGCAAGGACTATTGCGGCCTCGACACTATCGTTGATTACTGCTTTGGCGCATTTTGCAGGGCCGAAACTCCTACCTTCAGCTCTAAATCCCATGATTGGCACGAGAGAGAGGCCCTCTAAGACACCTGTCGCACCCTCGTAACTTGGTTTCAGTCTGATGTTTAAGGTTCCAGGGTAAGGGTCGAAGCCGAGTTTCTCTTTCACTTGCTTGCGATAACCTTCTTGGCCTATGTAGTACGACCCCTCGCCTAAACCGGAGAAGAGCTCACCCTCAAGATAGATCTCGTTTTGAGGTCTCTCAAATGTCCTCTTCAACACAAAATACATTTCTTTGAGAAGATCCAGCCCTTGAGAGGTAAGCCGTATTGACTGATGCTCTGCGACTCTAACACGTTTGATGAGTCCCATGCGTTCAAGCTCGATGAGGTGCCTTGACGCCGTCTGCTGCGAACGACTTAGTCTGACTGCAAGCTCGCTTGTGGTGCATGAGACCTCCCCGCCAGGAATCGCAAGCTCAGCAAGCCTACACAGAGTAAGAAGAAGACTTCCACTCAGCGAGCTCGCTTCTGATTCGTCCATGTTCCGATCAGCGACAAAATCCGTCCAACTTAAGTTAGACTGCAAAACAATTATCTCTTTCTGGTCAGACGCTCATTCTAGAAGGAATCGAACCTAGCCCGCAAGAAAGTATCGCCATTGAAGAGTATTGACGAGTTAATCATGATCCAGACGACACTCTCGAGGCGTCTGATACTAAAAGATCGGTTCAAGACACCGATCAAGAGCATCGGGGGCGTGGATCTAGCGTTCACAGATGACAGAGCGGTAGCAGCATGCGTCATCTTGAACTATGTGAACATGGAGGTCATTGAACAGAAGTCCACCATAGTCGAATTGGATTTTTCATATCGACCTGGCTTCCTTTGGTTCAGAGAAGGCCCGCCGATGTCAAAGGTGATCAATAGTCTAGACATCGAGCCTGAAATCTTCATGATCAATGCTCATGGGACAGCTCATCCGAGGAGATTTGGATCCGCGTCGCACGTGGGCGTTCAGCTGGGAAAGCCGACAATCGGAGTCGCAGGATCTAGACTCTATGGCCATTACGAACGTCTACCAACAGAGGTTGGGGCGGCCGAGCCACTCTTTGCTGACGGTGATGTACTAGGCTGGGCGATTAAGCCAGCGATAGGTAAACCGATATACGCCTCGCCCGGACACATGGTTAGCTTAAAGTCAACTGCGAAAATCACAATTGATTGCCTTCGCGGACACCGGTTCCCTGAACCGCTTCACCTCGCGGACAAGCTTGCCAATTACAGAAAGAAGGAGCTTGATTAGTCCCTGAACATCCACTTTAGGGCCTTATCCGTTTCAAGAGTTTCTCTTCGAAATTTTTCAGCGCGGTCTCCAATGATAATCTTCGAACTTCCGTAACAACATCACCTCTTGTCGTCTCTATGATTCTTCTGGCCCCATCCATCTTATGTCTGAAGTTAGGTATTATGGCGGTATGGTCTATTGAGTAGAGGTCCTCGTATATCTCCTCCATCACCTTTAGTGAATACTCAGCTTTGGAGACTTGGCCGGCTCTCAGGTAGTTAAGGCACATTCTTCGCAGCTCCCCAATAAAATCCAGCAGTCCTAGCAAATATGCTTCTATCTCAACACCCACCTCGTCTAGTGAGAGAATCCTCTCGTCGATCATCATGTGGTAGAGCAGTTTGGCCTCAGCATATTCTTGGTAGGCCACAGTCACATTAGCCAAATGCCTGAGCCCTCCCTTTTTTCTTGTCATCTTCTCGAGATCTTTGAGAGCTGACGCGGCGTTCCCAAGATACTCATGGGCTTTCTTCAGATCACCTCTGTGCAATTCGACTATAGCTCGTCCTGAGAACCTGACTGCGATTCTTGAGACGTCAAAAACACCATCTCTTGCTACATCCAAAATCGCCAGATCCTTCTGGATGATATTGATATCCGACTTCTGCAGCAACAGATCACCTTTGTCAAATATTCAGTCCGATGATACCTTTATCGGTTTTTGCAGCCGGCTCAACAAAACGACTCTGCTTTCAGCGGATTCGTCAATGATGCTGTAACCAGTCGATTCGGCTAATCTTGAGGAGAATTCGTAGATCTCACGATGCGTAGGCATATTCAGAAACCCTAATCGTTGCCTTGAATAGCCCACGTACATGTATGACTTAGGTTCGATGTATGTAGGTTCAGCCTTTGAGATCAGTCTGGCGTAGCCATCGTAATCTTCGAGGTTGAGGCTTTTAACGAGAGTAATTCTTACAGCTGTGGGGCAGCTGAAACTCTTGATAAGCTCCAGACTCTCCAAGAGTTTCGACCAAGATTTCTTTGTGGCAGGTCTGCATATTGCCTGATACTTCTCAGGATTCGGTGCGGACAGTGAGACGTAGAGTTGCGTAGGCTCTTCGGCTAGACTGCTCAGAATCTCGGGCCTTGTTCCGTTGGTTACCAGGAAGGTGGTGAGCCCTGCATGGTGATACTCAGATAGAAGCCCATCGATATGTGGGTATATCGTAGGCTCTCCAGTCAGACTTATCGCGGCATGTCGGGGATGCAGCGCCTCTGCGTAGACCTCTGACCTGACCTTACCAGATGAGATCTGTCCCTTATAGCCGCTCAAGATAGTCTTCTGTGCGCTTATCGATAGATTCACTATTTTGTCTGGGGAATCCCAGACTGGAGTGGCAGATTTATTCCAGGAGAGATGTGCCTCGCCATTCTGTAGGCGCCAACAGAAGAGGCATCTTTGCGTGCACCAGACTGCTGAAGGGGTCATTTGAAGGCATCTATGAGACTTGATCCCGTAAAACTTCGCCTTATAGCACGCCTTGCCTTCTACGAGGCTTTTGTGTAGCCATCGACACTTCTTGACGGCTGAGTGGTTGCCTACGAGCTGATACTTTTGCCTTCTTAGAAGGTTGACTAAACGGGGATCAATACTGTCGTGATGTGCGTGAAACTGGGCGATCATCTCGCGAGTGATCTCTGGGAGCATTAAAGTCTCTGTTCTCGACAGTCTTCAATACAGGAATTACCGCAGCCTTATGTCAGCTTCAGTGTGTCTTCTTTGGTTCCTGCCTTCGTGATTATGAGAAGGTCTACGCCGTCTCCGCTTCCGGAGTCTCTTGCAAGCGCGGCTCTTACAGCTCTTGCGACGAGTTCCCTCGCTTCGTCCAGGCTCATGTTATCTTTGTACTCTTCCTCTATGACACCGATGGCGATCTCGGTTCCGCTTCCAACGACAGCGTACTTGTCCTGCATGACTGAGCCAAGCAAGTCGAGAACATAGAGCGTGGGGCCATCCTCATCGATCCCTGCGACAATCGTCTGTGTAATGTAGGGCAGCATCCTCCTTTGGAAGAGCAAGTTCCCCATCAATTTCGCAGTAGCTCTCACAGAGATCGGTCGGTCTTTCTCGTAGGTGTAGATATTCGCGTATGCTGCTGTCTCTTTGGACAGGACTTGCATATCCGAAACGAGTCCAGCGAAGGCTGCACCAATGGTATCAGTTATCTTGAAGACCTTCTTGGCGGTCTTGCTCATTACAAAGTATCCGTAGGAGACCCTTCTCTCAGAAGCGAGGATAACGCCATCTCGATAGACAACCCCTATGGTTGTAGCCCCCGGGATGTAAGGAATAGTCTGTGACATAGATTGGCACCAGCGAAGAGTGCGATTCATCTTATTAGGTCGACCATTTAAGTTTGATGATGTGGCGTGAAAAAAGGAGGTTCAACCCGTCCTACCTCTGAAGAACATCTTCAACAGGATTCTCTGGGACTCTCGTGTGTCCAAGATGGACTATGTGATAACCTACATCCACCGAGGAGCACCGTCCGATGAGAAGACTATACCTGCTGCAATGGTCAAGCAGGTTGGCAAGTCGTGGTTCACCTATGAGGAACAGGGTCAGGACATCATAATTCCAATGCACAGAGTAACCATGCTCATGAATATGAAGACCGGCGAGGTGCTATGGAGGAAGCGGATGTACCAGAAGCGCGATAGTTGACACATGAATTGCCAGCTGGACCGGAGCCGTTGCATGATATCTCGGCTGTTTCTCCGAGTTTACCTTCAACATCAAAACCTATGCCAAGAAGGATTTTGCAGACCTCTATGCAGGTAAGAGTGTGGAGTGTAAGTTCAGAGATTCTGATCCTGGATTTCCCGTCTGCCAAGCTTGCGTAGATGATTAACTGATCGCCAAGATGCTTGTCAACAGGTGCCAGCCTCCTAATACTATCTAGGAGACTTGAGGCAGCTTCTTCGCCCACTTTCTCTGCGGGTTTGCCTAGTCGCCCCAAAGCATCACCGCCGAGTCGACCCCCAGAAGAGAGTGAGGCGAAGAGAATGAGTCCGCAGCCCGGGTCGACTGAGCATCTGGAATCGTTCTCCTTCAAGCTATCAAACTCTACGGCTGCATCGTATCCTTCTTGGGCCAAGCGTTTTTGTGCGGACCTGGCCATCCTCTCGACGATATGTTTAGGGAGTCTGCAACTGTAGGAGACCCCCCATATCCTGGTTACACTTCCGAATTCCGTGAGCGTGATTGGGTGCAAGCCTTCTATCGAATCGGAGTGGGCTCTCACCAGCCCTTGCCCCCGCGGATAGAATCCCCGCCTCACAAGCTCAATAGAACCATGATACCCCATCCTGCCTATAGTCGGCAGAAGGATGTTCTGGAGATACTCTATGGCTGGAGCCTTCGGGTTGTTTGTTCCACCCGTTATCTCCATGGAGACCTTTTCTGGAGAAAAGGCCATTACAGGCATCAGAGCTTGGAGTACAAGACTTGTTGAGCCTGCTGTTCCAACATCCACCCCAAATCTTCCACCCAGAGTAGGGCCCGGTTCAAAAGTAATTTGGTGTGATCCTATATTCAAGCCTTCAATCTTGGCTGCAGTCAGGAGGCCTATCGCTTTCACCGCGTTCAGATGTTGTGCCCTTAATCCCGAAGGAGATCGCTTGGCCCTGACGTTGACGATTCTTATCGGCTTCTTCGCTACGGCTGAGATGGCTGTGGAGAGTCTGAGGATTTGGCCGCCGCCCTCAAGCATGTCGCCTTGAATCTCGATCAAGAGTATTCTTCCTCCGAGATTTTTGACTGTCCCAACAGGTCCGACAAGGCTTTCTAGAATATGTGATGCCAATATGTTGTCTTTGAAACCATTACGCCCTCGTAGATTCATAATCAGAGATGAATTCACGTAGATGTTGAATCGCTATATCTTCACTAATGGTAAAATCGTTGATCTCTTTTTCAAGCGTCTTCTCCGGTAGAGCAAAGCATTGTTTGATAAGCTTCAGTTGATCAAGTTCTTTCAGAGGAACAGCGTTTCTTTCACAACAATGAATCCACGCCTTCACTATCTCCGTATACCCGAGAAACGCAACACCTCCAACCTCACTATACTTCGGAAATAATTCTCCTAGGGCATGACGGGCCTCGTCAAAGGAACCTTGAACAACAGCATCAAATATCTTTCGTGCATCTGGCTTGAAGATGGTAACGTCAAAAAACATGATAGAGACTATTACATAACAGATAGAAAAGACTAAGCATTAGGGTGAAGGCCATTCGAGTAACATATTGATGACCTTTTGAGACAAAGGAAGAAAAGAAAAATTCGATGACAAGAGGTATCAAAGTACATGAATTTGATTACCTTCTCAATGCGCGAAATCGGTAGTGTCTGGCTTGCTGTAGTATTGAATCGTGGCGGCGAGATATTTGCCGTAACCTTCTCACCGAGTAGGAAAACTGTTCTAAGACAAATCGCCAGATATATCCCTCGGACTTTTGAAGCTAAGCGCGACGATTCAATGGGATATCCTGCACTGGAGGTTGTTGGGAAGCTCTTCCGTGGAGAAGATGTTGAACGGATTCCGAAGATCAACCTGACCTATGCTACAGATTTCCAACGGGTCGTCTACAAGATGCTTCTTAGAATTCCTAGGGGTACAGTCTCAACCTACTCAAGGCTTGCTCATGCTCTGGGATGCGAGAGGGGATATCGCGCCATCGGAAGAGTGTTAGCTTCGAACAGGCACCCTCTCTTGATTCCATGCCACAGAATTGTCTACTCAAGCCTTGAGATCGGAGGTTACTCTATACCAGGTTTGGGAGACAGGGGGGCGCGTCAACTCAAACGCGGAATTCTGAAAAGTGAAGGCGTTAGATTTGAAGACGAGAAGGTGTTATCGAACTATCTGTTCGACTTTAGGCACAGTCATACAAAGGGGAAAGCGATAAGTGGTGCGGTAGGGAATATATACTTCTGATGCGCAGCAACCATTTCGGCAGGTCTTAGCTTGGGCATCGTGGGACTCTACGTCGGACGTTTCCAGCCGTTTCATCTTGGCCATCTTAAAGTCGTCGAGATGGTCCTGCAGAGAACAGATCAACTTGTTATAATTATCGGCAGCGCTCAGTACAGTCACACTCAGAATAATCCCTTTACAGCTGGGGAACGCGTCCTGATGATCCGAGAAGCGTTGAAGGAAGCCAAGATCAGCCTCGATCGAGTGCAGATTACAGCCGTGCCTGATGTCAATGTACATAAGATCTGGGTGGCTCACGTCTCGTTATACGTCGACAAATATGACTTAGTGTTCTCCAACGATCCTTTGACCTCTCAACTCTTCAAAGAAGCAGGGGTCAGAGTTGAGAAAATACCATTCTTCGATCGTGAAGTCTACTCAGCCACGGAGATAAGAAGGAGAGTCCTGATGAACCAGAATTGGAAAGAATTAGTTCCCGATAGCGTAAGCAAGATCATAGACTCTATAGATGGTGTAGAGAGGATCAGGATGCTCTCGCGGACTGACAACCCCCACTCTGAATGATTATCGCATCTCCAACATCCAATGCAATCAGTCGCGCGGCACTACCCTTATTCACAGCTAACTCAAGAAAACCATGGCCACCGATCGTTGCCAACAACTCGCCTAGACCAGCATCAGAGTATGTCTTGCAGTAAGTGATCTCTCTTGCACCAATTCCAATTCTTAGTCTGATTCTGCTTCCGAACGCCATTTTTTGACGCTCCATAAGCCGGGCATCTATGTTGGTCACAATATTTCCAAAACTGTCTACGTGAACGACCACACCTTGGATTTCACTTTTTCTAATTTTCGGTGAAGAGAAGCCAGATCGAACATAGTCATGAATTTGGGGGCCCATCATGGATGGTGAAACACCGTTAGCAAGATGACCTGCCACATGCGCAAAGATATCTCTGCCTTGAAAGGTCGATGAGATATTATCCGCAAAATACTGAGATTTAGTGAGATGGTAGACATTGACGATCCCTTCCTTCTCCGCTGCAAGAGCAAGCAAACCGTTGTCTGGGCCAACTAGCTCGCTCTTTTGAGTCTCGAAAAGCAGAGGTCTTCTTGCCCCGCCTACCCCGGGGTCTACTATTGCGAGGAAAATGGCCCCCGCTGGAAAGCAAGGAACCGCGGAGGCCAACACAAACATACCTTGTTGAATATTGTATTTCTCAACCTCATGACTTATGTCGACGATTGTCGCCGATGGGCAGATGGTAAGGATCGCAGCTTTCATCTGCGCCACATAAGAATCTCTTAATCCAAAGTCGGATAAGATACCAATCAATGTCATACTTCCATTGCCTTCAACATTCTATGGCTGAACGGATTTATGAAGAACCCGTAGGTGAGAATTTACAGCTTAAGACGAAGACACCCGGGAGAGAACTTTGAGGATAGTCGCTCTAACAGATCTCCATAGAAGTGAAAGTGCAGCTTTAGCCGCCGCCGAGACAATAGCAGCTGAATCTACCGATGCAGTATTTGTGGTAGGCGACATTTCGCATGGTGATCTCCGCGAGGCGCTGAGGCTTCTAGAGATCCTAGGCAAATCAAAGGCGCCTGTCTACTTCGTGCCCGGAAATATGGATTCGCCCCGACTCTCCAGCTGGACTGGAAACGGTCTCAAGAACCTTCACGGCCGTTGCATAGGCTGCGGCGAATACGCCCTAGTCGGCCTGGGTGGCTCCATAAACACCCCCTTCAATACTCCATTCGAGTTTACGGAAGAAGAGGCGGAACATCTCTTGAACCAAGCCATTCGAACATGTCGAGAAGGAGGGCTCATACTGCTGACACATTCTCCGCCGAAAAATACCAAGCTTGACCTGACAAGATCAGGAATTCACGCAGGAAGTTACTCTGTAAGAAGATTCATCGAAACTAAAGAACCCATACTGGTCGTTTGCGGGCACATCCACGAGGCACAGGGAATCGATAGAATTGCAGACACTATCTTAGTCAACCCAGGCCCAGCCTACAATGGGGGATACGCGAGGATCGAGCTAAATGATAAGGTACAGGTGAGCTTAGCCAGATTTCGCATAACATAATCCAACTATAAAGAATCGAGAGAGAAATTCAGACAAGTCAATCCGATGTTGCTGATCAGATAATCGGACTTCGAAGCTGAATGAAGGCACATGCGAGAAAGGCTTATCAAAGTCAATTTGAAACCAACGGTTGGGACAAGCAAATGACTAACTCTACTCTCGAAGAAATCTCAAAATCTATCTCGGATCTCGAAGGAATAAACGAGATCAGAAAACAAGTTGAAAAAGCGCTCAAGCAAGGATGCCCTGCTGCAGAAATCATTGAGAAAGGCCTCAAAAAGGGATTGGATGAAGTAGGGGCCAGATATGAGAAGGGAGAATATTTCCTATCTGAACTTCTCTACGCTGGAGAGATCATGACCAACCTATTCGGCGTACTAGGACCACATATGAAGAGCAATGAACTCGTGCAGAAAGGGACTATCTTGCTGGGCACTGTAAGAGGCGATATGCATGATATTGGAAAGAATATTTTTGGCATGATGGCCCAGTTCTCAGGATTCAAGGTTCATGATCTCGGCGTCGATGTAGACCCGAAGACATTCGTCGAAGAGACAAAGAAGATCAGTGCTGACATAGTGGGCATGTCCACACTCCTGACCTCAACCCTGCCAGAGGTCCAGATTGTGCTTGATGGATTGAAGGAGACTGGTATAAGAGACAAGGTGAAGGTCATCATAGGAGGCAATGCTGTCACCAAGCAGTTTGCACAAGAAGTCGGCGTGGACGCCGCCGCTCTAGATGCTATCGAGGGTTTAGAGATCTGCAAGAAGTGGGTGACTGGCTAATGACGCCTCGAGGAAGAATCAACGCGGTACTAAACCACCGCAAGCCCGACGTTCTCCCATGGCTTGAGAGCATGTTCGATGAGACAATCATGGCTTGGTTCAGACAAGGGCTTCCAACGGACAAGGTCATCGCAATAGAGTGGGAAATGGGAAGAGGCGGTACAAACCTATACAATTGGCCAGCCGTCAAAGGATTCGATGCCTATTCATACTTTGGTTGTCAGAGCTACTACGGGTGCGTGGTCCCGCTTGATGTAGGACCGTTACCTCGATTCAAACAGAAGATCATAGGAGAAGACGATCGATACGTCACGATGCGGACAGAAACCGGCGCAATCGCGAAGCGTATCAAGAGTGAAGGACGAACATGGTACAGCATGCCTATGTTCACAGAGTTTCCCGTCAAGGATCAAGAGACTTGGGGAGAGTACAAGAAACTGCTGAATCCTAAAGATCCAAGGAGATACCCCAAGGACTGGCACAAAGACGATTACCTCTCTCAATTTGAAAACTACCAACAAGGAATAACCATGATGCGGTTCAACGGCTTCTACGGTTTTGGAGCAGAACTGATGGGAATAGCTCCTTTCAACATCGCGCTATACAAAGATCCAGAATTGATAAATGACATGGCAGAACACTGGGAATATTACATAAGGGAGACTGTACGGGAAGCCGTGGAGACACTCAAGGATCGTATCGACATGGTATTTTGGTGGGAGGACATGGCTGAGAAACACGGCCCAAACATGTCCCCGAAACTCTTCAGACAATACTGCCTTCCACACTACAAGAATCTAACCGGCTTTCTGAAGAAGAATAAGATCGACAGGATAATGGTGGACAGCGACGGTAACATCAATCCTATGCTGGACTTGCTGATTGAATCAGGAATAACAGGATTATGGCCATTAGAAGTTAACTGCAATATGAATGCCATTGAGATCAAAAAGAAGTATGGTAACAAGCTCTTCCTCATCGGCAACTTGGACAAGAGGGAACTCGCCAAGGGAGGTGAAGCCATGAGGAAGGAAGTGGATTCCAAACTTCCGATACTGAAAGAGATGGGAGGTTACATTCCAGGTGCAGATCACCTGATTCACGTCGAATTCTCCCTAGAGAAATTCAAAGAGTATGCGGACTACATACAAAAATTACTGCCCTATTAGTAGTCACCTCACAGACCCCTATCTGTTAGACTCGTGGTGTAGTTGACGAATCTCACTTGCAGAGTCGAGAGGAAGAGCGTCAATGGGAATCAGTCAAGAGGATTTGATCGAGAGATAAACAGTCATCTACTCTAGAACTCTTTCACGCAAGAGACCCTGGTTGCGGATTGGCTTAGTAAAAACGAATGGGATGAATCCCATCTCAACATTGCGTTTGCAGCACTTTAACGAGTTTCTGTTATGCTGATCTGAATTTGGATTCAAAAACTGATGGAGATGACGGAAGACTACTTGTAAGATTGGAACATACAGAGCGCAGGCTCTACCAAGAAAACATCGCTGCCAGGGCATCTCTGAGGAATACCCTCGTAGTTCTGCCAACAGCCCTCGGGAAGACTGTCATAACAGCTCTTGTGGCTGCTCATTTCCTCTATAACTACAAACAGACACGCATCCTCCTGATGGCGCCTACGAGACCTTTGGTCCTGCAACACCGAGAATCCTTCCTAGAGATTCTTAAGATACCAGAAGACGAAGCTGTTGCCCTGACAGGTAAAACCAGCAACATGGAAAGAGAGGTCATCTGGAAAGGCAAGTCCCGAATCATATTTGCAACGCCCCAAGTTGTAAGAAACGACCTCATGCGGAACTATATTGATGTGAAAGAGTTCAGCTTGATGGTTTTTGACGAATGCCATCGGGCCACAAAGGATTACGCATACACTTACGTTGCGAAGAAGTACCTGGAACGATCGCCCTGGCCGATAATCCTCGGAACGACCGCCAGCCCAGGCGCGGACAAAGAACGCGTCGAAGAGGTCTGCAGAGCCCTATTCGTTGAACAGATCGAGTATAGATCCGAAGAGGACATTGACGTCATACCCTACATCAAGCCGGTCCAGGTTGAATGGAGATACGTCGACCTACCTCAGGAATACCGGATACTAAGACAGAACATCAGGCAACTCCTCGATGAGAGGTTGAGTTGGCTTAGAAGGATGGGCCATCTGCAGAAGAGCATAGACCGCGCAACACGAAGAGACCTCTTGGAGATTGGTCATTCCTTAAGGGACAAGATTGAGCGGGGTACCCCTTCTGAAAAAGGCCCCATCTACAGTGCCATTGTGGCTCAATCATCTGCACTTACCCTATTTCATGCGCTGGAGCTATTGGAAACTCAGGGAATCGATACACTGGCAACCTTTCTGGAGAAGATCGAATCTGCTGACCATTCCAAGAGAAGCTACAGGACCATAATCAACAACCCGCAGTACATAGACTTCAAGAGCAATCTTAAACGATTTAGAAAAATTCCCCATCCCAAAGTCAAGTTACTGGTTGACGAGATCCAAGACCAGCTGCGCAGAAACCCTAGTTCAAGAGTAATTGTTTTTACACAATACAGAGACACAGCCACAAACTTGGTTAGGCGATTGAGGAATGATCTGGTCGTAGGGGTCGAGAGGTTTGTCGGCCAGGCCACGAAATACGAGGATGTCGGTCTCACCCAAGATGAACAATCGAACATGCTCAGAGACTTCGAATCCGGAGGGACCAAGATCCTAGTTGCGACCTGTGTCGCCGAAGAGGGGCTGGACATACCCAGCGTTGACCTCGTGATATTTTACGAACCTGTTCCAAGCGAGATACGACACATACAGAGGCGTGGAAGAACAGGGCGGAAGGCAGCGGGAAGGGCCGTTATCTTGGCTGCAAAGGACACTTTCGACATCGCCTACTTGTACGCCAGCAAGAGAAGGGTTGAGAAGATGCGAAAGGTCACAAGGTCACTCAATCAAAACCTAAGAACCGCTAATTCGTCTCGGGTCGAAGCCTGATCCTTCGCCCTTGACAGTTGAGGAACTCCAAGATCTGGAGAGAAAAGCGGGGTCATATGTTGGAGTCCAATTCAAGATCGCTGTCGAGGATGAGGGAAAGAAGTTTCTTGCAGAAGTCGAGCGGGTATCGAGAAAGCTTCTGACTGAATTAATGAAAGCTGGAGGGAGGGGCATCATGATAGAGGACTTGATGAGCAAGTTGACCCAAGAAGGGATATCTCCAAATGTCGTGACGGCCGCTGTAAACAGGCTTGAAGATTCAGGGCACGCTATCAGGCTTGGATGGGAACGCATAGCGTCGGTCACCGCGACCTCGGCAATGAAGGAATCCAGAGGCGATAGCGGCCCGAAAGATCTATTCAAGGTGGTCATTGAGAAGGTCTACCCTGGGAAAGTCGTTGCATGGATAAACGATAAATGGAGAGCCAGAATGCTGCCTTCGGACTTCGAAGGGCCGTCAAACCTGCTCAAGAAGGATGCAAGATTCACCGCCCGCGGCTCCCTCTACCGGGAGGACGGCGTCCTCTGCTTCAGAGTCAGCGAGATCGTAGAGTTAGCCAGTTGAGGACAGAGGCTGCACGCGCATAAGAGAGACCCTAGTGAAATTAACAAGGTCCAAACCTCGAGAATCAAAGTGCATGTGCGTAACGAAAACAGAAATCCTTGATGAAACAACTTCTTGTCACCCATCATCCTTAACCATATTAATTGAGACGGAAGATAGGATGACACGAGGGACCATTGAGTGTCAAAGGCCGAGAGTTTAGAGGAGCTAGTTGAGGAGAGAACTAGAGCATTAAGAGAGATCGAGGAACGTTACCGTCAACTTGTTGAATCTTCTCCGGACATTATCTTCGACCATAGAGAGTGGAGCCTTATTTTGTTAACCCGGCTGTGCGCATGCACGTGAATATCACAAGTAGCATTAATAAGTGGCGAGTTTGCCTTTATGATAACTTTCAGGTGTACTAGATGTCGCTGAAAAAAGGGGACTTTGCACTGATCAACTACACCTCCAAGATAAAGGAGAGTAACGAGACAATTGACACAACTCTGGAGACCGTCGCGAAGGAGGCGAATATTTATCGCAGTGAAAATATCTACGAACCTCAGTTTATTGTCGTTGGTGAAGGGTGGGTACCGAAAGGACTCGATGAGGCCCTGACCAACCTTGAGGTCGGCAAAGATCTTACTGTCGAAGTTCCTCCTGAGAAGGGCTATGGCCTACGAGACCCCTCAAAGATGAAGCTCGTACCAATTAGACGATTCAACAAGGAAAAGATGACGCCCGTTCCAGGTTCTCGGATAGAGATAGACGGTAGATCAGCTCTTGTCAGGTCCGTCGGAGCCGGAAGAGTTCAAGTAGACTTCAACCATCCTCTCGCGGGCAAGACACTAGTCTACAATCTCAAGTTGGAGAAGACACTGGAATCGACTGAGGAGAAGATTAGGGCGCTTATCCATCGACGGATGCCAACCCCTGTTCCTGAGAAATTCAACCTAACCCTATCTGAGAATGAGTGTAAGGTTGAGATCCCTGACGAGGCTTTCCTTATCGAAGGTTTACAGGTAGCAAAGAGAGTGATCTCAAATGACATACAGAAGCTTATGCCTGAGATAGCTAGAGTGGTATTTGTCGAGGTCTTCAAGAAGCCTTCGACTGTCGCTGAAGCAAAACCAAAAGAAGCTGCTCCCTCAGTGGACACGGCAGCAGCCCCTCAACCTTGACCACCTTGCATCTGTCGCCTTCAGCTAGGCCCAGCGGAAAGCATTTTCTTCTGTATTCGCAGGAGATGTTTCTGCAATTATCCTTGGAGTATGTTACCAACGCCTCATTGACTGCGATTCGAGCCTGAACAGCTGTCTCCAAAGGCGGCTCTTCGACCTGAACCACAACTGCATCTTCAGAATGCAAGAGGCAGGGGAATCTCCTTCTCAAGACCTTGTTGACCTCGTAGAGCCTTCCTGGTTCAAGATTTCCTAGACATACTTTCTTGACCTCACATCTTGAACAAATATCAGCGACGCCTTCGAACAAAAATCTGAATCCTATGCGAGCTTGTCTTTCGCCTATGAGCGTGACTTTCTGCACCATCGACTTATCTCTCACGAAAGCTTTTTTTAGGTCGTTGAGGTTGTGAGATAGCAATCGCCAAGACTTCTTGCGCGATTCTGCTACAACCTGCTTGGAAACTTATCGAGGCCATCCATATATGTATCCCGGACCAGTGGACTTTGAGAAACAGATTGCTAAAGGTACGACGACAATAGGTGTTGTCTGCAAAGACGGAGTCATTCTCGCGACCGATACTCGAGCGACTATGGGTTTCTTCATAGCTCATAAGCATGCCAAGAAGGTTTACCCAGTTGCCGAGCATCTTGCAATGACGATTGCTGGTGCCGTCGGAGACGCTCAGGCGATGGTTGATATCCTAAAGGCGAACGCTGAACTCTACCACTTGCAGAATGAAGCCGTTATGCCTGTCAGTGCCGCTGCGCGGTTGGTTGCCAACATACTCTTCTCGGCCCGGCTTGCGCCGTTTATACTCCAAGCCCTCATAGGAGGAGTAGACGCTACTGGCCCAAGGATCTTTGCTCTAGATCCGCTGGGGAGCGTGACCGAGGAGACTTGCGTATCCACAGGATCCGGCTCACCGATAGCTTATGGCGTCCTTGAATCCCAATTCAAACAGGGCCTGTTGATCAAGGAGGCTATTCCCATTATCTTGAAGGCCGTAGGCGCAGCTATGAAGAGGGATGCGGCCAGCGGTGACAGCTTTGACATCTCAGTAGTCACCAAAGAAGGCTACAAAGAGCTTAGCGAGGAAGAAAAGAAGATACTCGCACCCAAGGCCTAACCCATTCTATTCTGTTTCGCTCAAGTGAGAATACGTGCCCAAGAGCCTCAATAGTACACATTCGAAAATAATGACTGCGATATTGGAGAATATGCCCAAGGAAGCAGAGGTTACCAGGATCGAGTTTGAGGGCCCTCGGCTCGCGATATACGTCAAGAACGTGAACCTCCTCGTTGAACAGAGCCATGTTGTAACAGACATTGTTAATCTTCTCCACAAGCGCATTGTCATCCGTTCCGACTCGTCCATTAGGATGCCTGAGAAAGAGGCTGAAGATACAATCAAGAAACTCATCCCTGCCGAGGCCGCGATCACATCGGCAAATTTCGACCCCAGCCTAGGAGAAGTCATAATCGAAGCCAAAAAACCAGGCCTAGCCATCGGGAAGGATGGGGTCATACTCCAAGAAGTCATCAAGGCTACGGGATGGCGACCCCGAGTCTTACGGGCTCCACCCCTCCCCTCAAAGATCATCGCTACAATGAGACATATGACATACACCGAGAGCGAGGAGAGGAGCCGAATCCTAAGAGATGTTGGCGAGCGAATATTCAGGCCAACAATAAGCAAAGCAAGCAGTGTCAGGATTACACCTTTAGGGGGCTCACGCGAGGTCGGTCGTTCATGCATAATGGTCGAAGCGAACGAAAGCACAGTCCTCCTCGACTGTGGAATCAACCCTGGTTCAGGGGATTCGACCAGAGCGTATCCGAGACTCGATCTGGACGAATTTGGTATAGACAAACTGGACGCTGTAATAATCTCTCACGCACATCTTGACCATTGCGGTCTTGTGCCCTTCCTTTACAAGTATGGCTATGATGGACCCGTCTATTGCTCAGAGCCGACATCCGTGCTGATGACACTCCTTCAGCTAGATTCCTTGGACGTAGCCAACAGGGAGGGAGGCTACACTGCCTTCGACCAGAAGAATGTCCGCGAAGTCGTCATGCACACGATACCGCTAAAGTACGGAGTCGTGACTGACGTCGCACCAGACATGAAACTGACTCTCCACAATTCAGGCCACATTCTAGGCTCGTCGATAATACATCTCCACATAGGCGAAGGCCTCCACAACATAGTCTACACTAGTGACTTCAAATTTGGAAAGACTGCGCTCTTGGAGCCCGCAACCACAGTCTTCCCGCGAGTAGAGACCCTGATCACGGAGTGCACTTACGGCGGCCAAGGAGACATTATGCCGAGCAGGGCTACTGTTGAGGCTAGACTTGTATCAACGGTAAATGAGACTTTCAAACGTGGCGGAAAGGTACTCATCCCGATGCCGGCGGTGGGAAGAGCCCAAGAGATAATGATGGTCTTGGACAGCCATATGAAGAGCGGCGCTCTGATGGAAGCGCCGATCTACATCGAAGGCATGATCTCTGAGGCAACAGCAATCCACACCGCTTATCCAGAATATCTCTCAAGAGAGATAAGGGACAAGATACTTCACCAAGACGTAAACCCATTCCAGTCAGACTTCTTTGTTAATGTCAATCATCCAAGTGAGCGCGAGGGAATTGTCGGCGGAGGCCCTTCAGTCATACTTGCCACATCAGGGATGCTCGAGGGCGGCCCTGCTATAGATTATCTCAGACTCATGGGATCAGATGAGAAGAACACACTGATCTTTGTCAGCTACCAGATTGAGGGAACACTCGGCAGTAGAGTAAGGAACGGTGTCAGAGACATAAACCTCATCGGTCCCAAAGGCAAGTTTGAAGCAGTCAAACTAAACCTGACTGTAGAATCCCTTGAAGGATTCTCTGGACATTCAGATAGAAATCAGATAATCGAGTTTGTAAGGAGAATATCCTCCAAACCCTCCAGAGTCATAATTAATCACGGCGAATATAGAAAATGCGACCAAATCGCGGGAGTGCTCTCAGCACTTTTCAAGATTAGGACTACGGCGCCAGAAAACTTGGAGACAATAAGACTCAGATAGATATAGACTAACAGGCCATTCCTTCTTTCTCACGAAGTTATGCTCAGTACAGAAAACTCTGGCTAAATAGTCTTCGAAATATTATAGATCTCATCACCAACATAGTGAAGTATCTCAACGACTGCCCCGCGACTAGTTTTGGCTAGAAGTTCAGAGTTGAACAGGGCTCTTCCAAGCGCAATGGACTTCCTATGTAACTCATCCGTGACAACGACGAAAGCTCCCTCAGAAAAAATACCTGATACGTTCCGGACGCCCGGAGCCATCACATCCGCACCATTACAGACGTGCGGGACCGCACCCATATCCACGACGATCTTTGGCGCCGAAAAGATGTAAGGTTCAAAGAACAACGTTGGGAAGAGTTTTCCTTCAGCCCCAAAGAGGAATGGCTTACCGTCGAAAAGAAAGATCCTTTGGTCACCAACTTCTACAACTTCAAGTTTGGTATTTCGTTCGTCGAAGCTCAGAACATCCTTAAATTGTGAAAGTTCTGCGAGCAGGGACTTGATTTCGCTTTTTCTCAGCATACGTCTTCGACTTGACAAGTTTCCACCAAGACCTGAAGATAATCCTTAAATGACGCACTCAAACCCTTAAAGGTAGACTCTGGAAAGTGTGAACGCCATGTCTGAGATGGCTACCAAGATCTTTGAAGAGAGCCTCAACAAGGTCGTTCTCGTTCAATTGAAAGGGGGAAAGACCGTCAGAGGCAAGCTGTACAGTTTCGATCAGCACATGAATCTCGTAATGGAGGACGCTGAGGACATTACAGAGGTTGACAAGGCAAAGAAGCTTGGGACCCTGATCATCAGAGGGGATAACGTCGTGCTGATCAGTCCCCCACCAAATCGATGAAGAATAGAACCAAGAGAGAATCGACCACATATCCATCAGTACCATAGCACCTCCGTCAGTGATTGAATAGGAGATAGAATCATGACCAAAGGCACACCTTCAATGGGCAAGAGAAGCAAAGGCAAGTCGCACATAACTTGCCGAAGGTGTGGAAGGCATTCATACAGCCTGAGCAAGAGAAGATGTGCGGCGTGCGGTTACGGTCTAACAAGCCAGATGAGAAGCTACTCTTGGCAGAACAAGAAAATTAACCGTGTCAGAATCGTCTGAAGAATCGTTTTCTGTTAAAGACACGAGACATCTGGATGCGCCTCGTGGCATAGTAATTCTCCCAGCCTGAGCTCTTGCGTCGGATAAGGAATCCAGAGAGCTTGGCGATGCGAATGTTAAATATGCCAAGGAAGCATCTTTTACCCGCAAATTGTGGGCCGGTCGTCTAGTCTGGATGTATTAGATGCAGGATACTTAGGATACCTGCCTGACACGCAGGTGGTCGAGGGTTCAAATCCCTCCCGGCCCACCACGATCTGGGTTCAGGGCCCTCTCTCGATTTTGGGTCGCAGCCGAATTTGGAGGCTGGGTCGTTTAAAAGGCGATATGATAAATGTGTCATGTTGAAATCGAAGTATCGCCATTTGTTGGATGATCCAGTGATTCGCAGATGGTACGATAATTTGGCGCGTGGTAGCAGGATTACCGCGGATGTCTACTTGAGGCGTGTGGGTTCTTTATGTGCCGCTCGGGGGACGTCTTTTTGTGAGCTTGCAAGGATGAGTGAGCAGGATGCTACCAATCTTTTGATGGATGTTGTGACGGAGATGGAGGGGAGGGGGCATGCGGGTAGCTACATTGAGAGTGTCGTTAAGGCTCTCAAGTCATGGTTACTTCATAACCGTGTTGATGTGCGAGCGTATATCAAGATCACTAGTCTTGGTGATTTCCCCACTCTGATAGATGAGCAGGTGCCGGTTGCTGAGCAGCTGTCAAAGTTTTTCAGGGCTTGTAGTCTGGATGCTAGGGTGGCGGCTTCGCTCATGGCGTTTTCTGGTGTGCGACCACAAGCGATTGGACACTATAAGGGAGATAATGGTCTGAAGATCAGTGACTTTGACCCAGTCATGAGATCGTCAATGAACGTCAGCATTCATTTCAGAACCAAGTATGGAGGAGACCTTGACACGATAGGTAGGGTTCTTGGAAGCGAATTCTCGAAGATCGCTCCGGCTCTTCCAGTAGGTTACTCAATATTTCATTTGGCAGATGTAGGCGAACCATTCATCGTAGCATTGTGGCCGACTTATTCTCAACCATGAAGTAGTATAGGCTCATCATACAGACTTAAGCTCGTTTAGGACTCGTTGAATTTGATGAGATTCTATGCCCAGACTGTTAGACACAGCGTTCAGGTCATCTTTTGTAAAACTTGCGACTACTACCTTAGTCTCTTGAGAAGGGATCATCGATGCAACAGATGTTCTCAATGATGCTAGTGATTTATCGGAATACCATGACAGTGCATAGATATCAGCTATATCCTTGACTCGTTTATGCTCCTTGTCCCGTTGACCTACACTTTTGATTTTGGTTGCCAACAGGACGTGTGCAAGAGGAAGGAGAACCTTCCTGCTAAAAAGCTCTATGATCCGGAACTCTTGTCCGACTAATGCATGTTTGAGTAAAGGCTCATCTATAGGAACAAAGCCGAAGATTTCACGGGTCTCTGGATGAATATAGTCAACCACAGGATCCACGAACAGATCGAACATCTCATATGAAGGTGTCTTTCTTGCGTTTTCTCCTTTCAGTTCTTACTTGGTGTCTGCATGGAAGTGTTTGACGAATCTGAAACTGAGAGGCTCGAAACCCATCTCTTTCAGCGTTATGATGGCGAGGGCCAAATTGGAGTTCTCCATCTCAGTCCTTCTCCAGTCCCTCTCAATATGAAAGCCAATATCTATGTCTCTTGAACCTAGGTAGTCTCTTCCATGCTCTCGCTTGAAATTCTCTCCTACCGTTAGATATACGGCCCAGCCTCCAAGTACGCATACCGGCTCTCTGAGCTTGGAGATGACGGTCTGCATGTAATTCTGTGAGATCTCAACTTCATAAGGTTGGTACAGTTTGCCTGCTCACCTTTTCCAGTAGAAGTTGTGCAGCGTCTACACAGGGACCGCCTTCCGCAAGAAGGTCAACAATAAGTTGCGGCAAGGAGACTACTGTCAACTCTTGAATCCTAGAGACCTTATAGAATACGTGTCTGTCTGCGATGAGTAGACGGAGGTTACCTTTGCCCACCAGGCCACCTCCAGCGACTATCGCTTTGTGCCATTTCGTCAGTTCCTCTTGTAGAATATAGAGGTCGGTACGTGATGGGAAGAGGTAGTGTTGGACTAGATTCTCCGCCTGATAGCTGGTCAATGCATATTTGAGCTCTGTCTTCCGGAGAAGTTCAAGAGGTTCTCTGAGCATATAGTCTCTATGCTCAGGCTTCAATCGAACCCGGCTCCAGTATTCTATGAGCTTGTTATAGTCGTGAATCTTGGTTTCCTCGACGAGGCTTTGTTCTTCGAGTTTCCTGAGAAATTCTATGACCCACTCACGCGAGCATTCCGAAAGCTTTGCTATCTTATACTTAGTGAGGATGCCGTCAGGCTCATTGAGCAGCACTCTCAGAACACGTTCCCGTTTTCTACCCCTCATTAACATGGCTGACCGAACCTCGACAGATATGTAGGCAATTCAATTTATTTATAAGCACTGCCTACATGTAGGTAACTTACTCTATACTTAAACCATCCCTACACATGTAGGGTCAGAATTCGGTACAACTATAACAGAACCAGAACCCACCACGACGTGCCAGTAACAAAGAATCCGTATCTAATTTCGCAATTCCAGGATAGCCTGGGATTTTGCTTGACTGAAAACAAATAATTCCTTTGTCACGCCTTACACAACTACGGGAATCCTTTGTTATGTTTCACATATCTATTGAGCAACGCCTTTAGGTAAATCTCCTTCATTTAGGCTAACAGATACTCCTTTGGCGGTCTCTGACAGCAAAGGATTCTCAACCCAAACTCGAAGCTTCTCATTTATCTCTCGAACGAATTTTTTGTCTTCCTTCCAGAAGTCCATCATCTCTCCTATCAGAATCAAGGTCTCCTTTCGCACTTGGCATTGGTCATCCCCAACACGCTCGAGGAGAATCTTGAAGAAGCTTCTTTTCTTCTCCTCTTCGGTGGGGAACACCGAAGCATTTTCCTTAATGACCTTCAAGGCGAACCGTGCGTCATTAAGATTAGCACCTTTAATATGATCGGCTAGACCTTCCAGAATCTGCAATCGACTTGTTTCATCTATGGCACTAACTTGGGGTTGAGCCGCTGAGAGGATCTGCTGCTTTTCCTGCAGGTTCCTGCGCCTGTAGCTTTCGATCAGATGTCGTAGTGATGCAGGCGGAGTCATCCTAAGGTAGGCACCTAGGTGCCCAATGAGGAAGACTATTTCTTGGACTCCCCCATCAATAAACTTCTTGAGGTGTGACATGACAGTCTCCTTTTGTGCTTCTGAGAGGCTGTTCCCACATTCCCTAAGAGTTTCAAAAACAATAGGTTCCGAAGATAGCCCTATTTTAGGTATCATCGTGATAACAGAACTAAGCAGCGCTTCAGCCAAATTAGTCCTCGCAATATTTCCATCGATCCTTCCAAGAACCTCTAGAGCGAAATTTTCTTTTGCACGATTATTTGCTTTCAATTCTTCCAAGATCTGTCGGGCAAAAATGTCGAAGACTCCAGTTGCCAGTCGTCCAGAAGACAAAGCAAAACCATAGTATACACGAGGCTTGGTGTCATTGACATCTTTCTCGTTGAAATCGTGTTTCTTGGAGATCGAATGTACTGAAGGATTTAGAGGCGCTGTTGTAGGGAGAATGTTGTAGCTCTGTAATTTAATAGAAAATCCTTAGTTTTTCTTCATTCTTCAGTTTGTTTATTTCATCAACAGTTACTTGATGGATACATTTCATATAGTTTAGATTGTCAATCCAACGAAAGAGATGTCCAATGCCTTTATGTAAAGGAATACTTGTTTCACGATGTATTACAATGTTTGTGTCGAGAAGTGCCTTCATAGTAATGCCTTAATCTTCTAGTATTGATTTGTACGAAGTGGAATAAATAACAGTTAGGTGCACGCTAATATACCCACTTCATCCCAGAAATGTCCGCGTGGATATCCACGTCAAAAACTCGTATCCACATGACCACACCAAACAGCCAGTTATCTATATCCCCCTCACCAGCTAGGCCACACACACGTAACCAAGCAATTCTTTAATGCTCGCGCTGAATGTAGTCGACATGTTCAAAGAGTTCAGCGACCTACGTCACATCAGGAGTTTCCGGAGAGTATTCCTCCCCATCTCAGTTGCGTTCTTCATTTACACTTTCGGTTGGGGCGTGACATCTCCAGTATTCTCGATATACGTAAACAATGTGACTGGAAACTCGTTCTTGACCGGCCTTGTCCTTTCACTTACAACTATGGCAGGGATCTTTCTCAATATTCCCTTCGGCATTATAGAAGTTAGGATGAATATCAAACGGGTTCTGCAGATTGTGTTGCTTGTCTACTCTGGCCTCGCACTGTTCTATCCCATGGCTAACAGCTTTCCCCTGCTACTGTTGGTGAGCATCGCTAGGGGAATTGCATCTTCTTTCCTCTGGCTGACTTCATGGGCCTATATTCTCGGGTACACTGACAAACGTGCCAAAGGAAAGGAGGTCGGATTCTTCTCCAGCATGAATGATCTCGCTTCAGCATTATCACCCTTTGTAGGAGGCTTTATCTCCATTCTTTCTTTCTTCCTGCCATTCTATGTGCTCAGCTTGACAAGCTTGACCGCATTTGTCGTAGTTTCACTCTACCTAAAGGAGACGCCTAAACCTGAGAGAGCACCGTTGAAAGTTCAAATGGTTAAACTGTCAGGCTACATGCGCAATAACCGATTCATAAAGACCACATTCCTAATAATTGTGTTCTATGCCCTGATCAACGTTTACTATTCTTTCCTTTCGATTTTTCTTAACCATGAAGGAATCTCTATTCCTCTGATTGGCGTTATACTCACAATCGCCTTGTTACCTGCCGTCGGCCTTGAATTGCCAATGGGGAACCTAATAGATCGTCACGGAATCCGCAAGACGCTGACGTCAGCGATCGCGTTGACTACACTGACAGGGATCTTGATTCCATTGTCAAGCAACTTCTACTACATAATAGCAGTCGTGACGGCTTTCACGATAAGTTACACGATGATTTTCATCGCATTGTATTCAAGAATGTCTGATATCATGCGTAAGGACAAAGTCGTTATGACAGGAGCCATAGCTACCTTCAAAGACCTAGGCTATACCATCGGACCCCTGTTGGCTGGCAGATTGATAGAGCTGATCAACATCAAGAATACCTTTCTTCTGGCCGGAGGAGCATTCATCCTATTATTACCTGTTACTCTTGCTCTGCACGACTGAGCAAAAGCTTATTGAGTTTTCACGGCATCTGCCTCTGTTGGGGGGGAGGAGACTGTGTCGGTTAGCTTGGGCAGATATATTGGGAAACGATCTTGTATTACGGAAATTCTCACCTGTCTACGTAAGATTTCCAGAGAAAGAGCAAGACTATTCGGTGAATGGAACCATCACTCAACATAATTTTCCGCCAGCCCACTTCGAATTCAGAATACACGCAAGACCGAAGATTGTCGAAAAGGTTATAGAAGTTCTGGAAGATGAAGACCGGGAAGGCAACAACTCTCAATAGCAAAATCCCGTGTCCTGTCCCTTGGTGAGCGTAGTGAACCGTTCGTCGTCGTCGCCATAGCTGGAGAGCCTCCAGATTTGAACCGTTAGATTATGTTAGTGTGTGTGCTCACCAGCTAAGGCACACACACATCCGAATCTTCTATAGACGTGAAACCTGGAAAAGAATTAGAACCAAAGTGGATAATGCTAAGAACCCTAATACGAAGAGGGCCTGATACGATGTAAGTGGTGGGACAATGATGCCATATAACGCACGCTCATAGTTATATTCTAGATTACGCTAATTTTTGACTAGCACGCGGGTGATAGGATAGACCTGAGAAAGCGGCTGAGGTTCCAGCGCTCACTAAATTCAAATGCAGAATAGTTGTATTGTAACTACATGCAACTGTAAGTCATCTTAAGGGGATCCACAAAATGGATAAAGCGAAGCACGAACCCACAGAGAAAAAGCAACCCGAAGCTACGCGCTTGGTAATATTTTTGCCAGGAATAGAGAAGTCGACTGAGAAGACACTTCGAGTCGCCGCTGTGACCGACGACGGAAAGATCGATACGACCAGAGATGACACCGTGGAACTCTCAATAAACAATGAATGACGCATGCGCTTCAAGGGCTCATCAAAAAATGTGCAACTCAAACTGATTAATGGAGAAGCGAATGCGACGGTTATATCAGATCAGTTACCTGAAGTCTCAATCTTCAAAGCTAGATGGATCCGTGGGAAGACACCTCTTCAGTCAATACAGGTAACACACGTAGGCGTATCACACTGATTTCAGAGGATACGCGCAGCGCGCGCTAACAGTCTGACCCTCTCTTAGAAAAGCGAGATCGACGGGATTACCACAACCGAAACCTAGATTCGCTCCTTCAGGAACTTGAGTTCTTCTTCTGTGTATCCTATCTTCTAGCGCGTGCTACCATAGAATGCTTGAGGACAGACATGTCAGCTATGAAAGAAGTCAAAAAGACATCGGAATATAAGCAGCTCACGATCGAAGACACAATCAAGCTGCTTGAAACGTCGGTGAATGGTCTTACCGAATCTGAAGCCAGGAATAGGCTTGAAAAGTTCGGGTATAATGAAGTAATCGAGCAGCAGCGAAATCCCTTTCTTGACTTTTTGTCGCGCTACTGGGGCCCTTTGCCTTGGCTATTAGAATTGACTTTCGCACTTTCATACGCCTTGCATCACTATCTTGAGGCTGCGATAATTTTTGGCCTGCTTACGACTAACGTTTCGATAGGCTTTGTACATACACGTAATGCGCGGAGAACGTTAGACCTCCTAAAGAAAAGACTCGCCATTAAAGCCAGAGTCTTGCGGAATGGAGAATGGGTGACAAAAGACGCAAGAGAGATCGCCCCCGGAGACATTATCGGAGTTGGATCCGGAGATCTGGTTCCAGCTGATGCCAAGATAGTCAATGGTCAAGTTTCCGTTGATCAGTCAGCCCTGACAGGCGAATCTCTTCCAGTAAGTGTGCATGACTCAGGAATCGTTTACTCAAGTTCCATAGTGAAACGAGGAGAAGCGAGGTGTCTTGTGCTCAACACGGGCATCAATACATACTTTGGAAAGACTGCCGAACTAGTCAAGATAGCCAAACCGAGCTCGCATCAAGAGCAAATAATGATGGCCGTCGTCAAATACATGATGTATGTGAGCATCGCAGCACTGGTCTTTGTGGCGGTAGATGCTATACTGGCACACTCAGACATTCTAATCATACTAACTCTTGCCTTAATTTTCCTCATGGGAGCTGTTCCTGTTGCCTTACCCGCAGTTTTCGCTGTGGTGTTAGCCGTCGGTGCAACAGAGCTTGCTAAGAAGGGGGTTCTCGTCACACGACTTGATTCAATCGAGGATGCGGCTTCGATGGAGATACTTTGTCTCGATAAGACGGGTACAATAACGCAGAACAAATTGTCAGTTACCGATCCCATACCCTTTGCTGGATATAAGAAAGAGGACGTTGCTGCCATAGCGAGTTTAGCGTCCAAAGAAGAAAGCAAAGATGTGATCGACCTAACGGTAATTGAATATGCCCGAGCATTGGGCATAGACTCCAGCGCATACAGACAGATTTCGTTTACGCCTTTCGACCCATCCACCAAGCGATCGGAAGCAATCATCGAAGCCAAGAAGGAACGGTTCCGAGCCGTAAAGGGTGCACCACAAGTAATAATGTCTCTGTGCAAGGGGATCGACGAAGAAACTCGGGAAAAAGCGAAAAGAACAGTGGAAGAGCTATCTCAGAAAGGGTATAGGACCCTCGCAATTGCCAGATCAGAACTTAACGACATGAATAATCTTAGGCTTGTAGGGTTACTACCACTCGCTGATCCACCCAGACCAGACTCAAAAGTCATGATTGAAGAACTGAAAGCGGCCGGAGTAAGACCGAGGATGCTTACAGGTGACAATATCGCCATAGCCAAGGAGATAGCCCGTCAGGTGTCCATTGGGGACAAGATCTACAAGATTTCGGATCTTAAAGACCTAACCGAAAGCGAGCAGGCAAGAATTCTTGAGGAGAACGATGGTCTGGCTGAGATATACCCCGAAGACAAGTACAGGATTGTGAAACTTCTACAATCCAGAGGATACATAGTAGGAATGACGGGTGATGGAGTCAATGATTCGCCAGCACTCAAGCAAGCAGAAGTCGGGATAGCGGTAAGCGATTCCACCGATGTCGCAAAGGCTTCTTCGAGTATAGTCTTAACCGAACCGGGTACAAGGGAAATACTGGATGCGATAAAGACGAGCAGGCAGATCTATCAACGAATGCTGACGTGGGTCATAAACAAGGTCGCGAAGGTGATACAGTTCGTTGGGTTACTTGCCTTGGGATTTTTCTGGTTGCATGAGGTTTTGCTTTCGCTTCTGGGGATGGTTCTCCTACTATTCGCAAATGATTTTGTGACAATGTCACTGGCGACCGACAATGCAAAGCATACAAGTAGCCCAAATCTGTGGAATGTACGTAACATCACTTTGGCGTCGCTCGTAATTGGCGCGCTGCTAATTGTGGAGGGTGCGATTGGAGTGTTCATCGCTTTAAACTACTTCCACCTAGGCTGGGAGGCACTCCAGACCTTCGTAATGTTAATGCTCATATTCACAAGTCAGTTTAGAGTGCTCGTGGTAAGGGAGAGAAGACACTTCTGGAACTCGCGCCCTGGAAGGGAACTGCTTATCTCAAGCATACTTGCCATAGGCGGATTTGCATTACTGGGCATCTACGGCCTCATCATTCCACCACTCAAATCATATGAAGTTCTCTTCATCCTAGGATTCTCTGCACTGTTCACACTAGGTGTAGATTTCCCCAAGTACTATGCATTCAGGAAATTTGGATTGTAAAATGAAAAGCTTGATGGAACCGGGCTGACAATATGATGGACAAGTCGGCCAAGAAAAGACTGGCGGTCGCTACAACTTCACCATATTGTTGGCTTAAACGCTTGTGCAATTTTCTCTATAATGTGGGCAGGGAGATCAGTCATGTTGTGCTGTGCCTTCGCATGATCTCTAGCCTTCTTAATTGCTTCCTCAAAGGTGTGAGCATCTATCTCAAAGACACACCCGCCAATAGGACATTTCAAAGTAATCACTGAGCTCATCACCTCTAGCAACGTACTCCAGATGCTTACTTAACGTTTCGTGCACGTATATCTGGACCTTATCTCAGACCTGAGATCTCTTTTCCTAATGTGACGAATTTGTATGTGTGATTCTATTCGTGAGGCGACAACGAAACTCGATTATCTGGCTGAGGTTTGTTCTATCGTCAATGCGGTGATCTTCCAAGTATCCCCTTCTCTCTTCAATTCAAAAGTATCTTTGTAGAAGAATTTTACACTCTCAGTCACACCCATGTACCAAGGCCCAACTCTAATATTATATGTTGCATACGCTTCGTTCCCTCGAACCTCAACTGTCGAAGCCGTCTTATCGATCGTAAAGTTCCAGAAACTATCAATATCCTCTACATAATAGGATCTTATAGTGTAGAATCCTTTGTATACTACACCGTTAGGAGCAGACAAGATAGCATCATTGTCAAAGAGCACAATGAGCCTGGTAAGAGATGCATTACCATAGGCAAGATAATACTCCTTCAGAAAATCATCAATCTCTTTCTGCTCTTTTGTCAGAGAAACAGACTTGGGTGGACTAACCCGCGGGCGCTCTTGAATCGAAAAGAAATAAAACACTCCACCAGCAAGAACCAGGATTACCATAACAAGTCCGAGGATACGTGGTCGGCTTTTTAGAATGCCAACCTTTCCACTCGTAAAAAAATTGGGTAGCATTCTGTTTCACTACATCTCAGGGCTGTGGCGCGCATCCTTCCTCGACTCTATCCCCAGTTGATTAACCATATGAAATGACTAACCAACTACGCCGAAGCGCACGTAAACGAATCCAATTTGATTGGAGACCATGAGTCCTCCCAGCACAAGTTATGATTTGGCCACAATCAAGTAGTGGTAGGGGCCGTTTTCCTTCACTTCCTCTATCTTTAGGCCTGTCGATTCAATAAGTCGTATTGCTTCTTCTTGGCTGAACCTTATTCGAAGTGGAGGTCCCAACTTCATCGACTCCTTTTTCCAGTCTAAGTCTATCAGCCGTCCGTCAGATTTGACCATTTTCTTCGCATTCATTAATACCTTGGCTGGATCTCTAAAGTCGTGAAGAACTGTACCGAAGAAGACCACGTCCGCGCATGCCTCACATAGGACTGTCTCTTCAGCTTTTCCCAGTTTCAAATCTAGATTTGTCAGGCGTTCTCCAGTGGCCTTTTTCTTCAAAAGATCTATTGCTTCATCATCCGAGTCTAACCCATAGACTCTCCCTGTTTCGCCCACGATCTTAGCGGCTGGGATGGTGAAAAAGCCATCGCCGCAACCTATGTCAATGAATGTTAGACCGGATCGTAAGCCTATTTCTCCTAGTATGGCTTCAGGATTCTGCCATCTCCTCCTCTCCTTTTCATTATAAGGGTATTTCGAGGCGGTCAATTTTTCAATGTCTCGCATGCGCACGCGTTACGGGCGCTCATTATTCCTCCACGCTCATGTAGCTTTTGTAACCAGTCTTGTCTATTGCTTTTCTGATTGTAGCTGAGTCGATGAGAGTCGGGTCATAATCTATGAAAACCTTGTTCAGCATTATCGCCGTCTTAACAGCGCCAACGCCCTCGATCTTTTTCACCTGTTTCTCTATAGCGACAGTGCAGGTGGCGCAGCTAATTCCAGTCACAGAGACGATGAGGCGAGACTCTTTAGCTTTTTTCGACTCTCTTGCAATCTTCTCAAAAGTATCCTTATTCTCTTTGTTATTCTCGCTCACAAATCTCGCCTGCAAACTTCTAATTCAAGGCTTCGTTTGAATCAAGTAAGAGCGAATTACTTATCGCAGCAACCGAACTGAAGGTCATAGTACCTGCAGCAAGGAAGGAAAGCACATCATACGCGGGCGCAAATGTTACGGAGATATGGCGTCAAAGGTATGACGCCCTTGTGTTTCACCTTTTGTTGTCAACACCATTTTTCATAAATGATTCAGATGTTGTTCTAGGGTTGAGTCCTAGGTACGTGTCGTCTCGTAGAATTATTCAGGAATGACTTCGAATTCGACCTTTAGTGGTATTGGCTCCCTGAATATGGATAGTACTGGGCAGTTTGCTTCGGTTCTCCTCCAAGAAGCTTCTAATAGTTCCTTTCTTGCCTTTGCGGTAACTGTAGTCTTAATGGTTACCCCACTCAGCTTGGGCGAGTCAGGAGGTTTTTCAGCCTCCGCGACAGCCTCCACTTTAACGAGTTCAATTTTGCTCTGTTTACAGACATCGGCGAATATTGTCACGGCGCAATCTGCTAAAGCCATTATAGCCAATTCGTTGGCTGTTGGCCCCGTATCGTCTCCACCCTGAGGGGTTGTTAGATCACAAACCACACTGTGTGTTCTGGAATTGTCCACTATTGAACGAACATTTCCGACCCATTTGGCTGTAGCCTTAAACTTGGGCATGTCCTCACCGAAACAATCTCTACAATTTTGAGGTTAAAAGTTTTGCCTATTTGAATATGAATTCAATAGGCCTACACCGGCGCGCGCTTCATCGAAGAGAGGTCCACTTCAGGCGCAAGATACGATCCGGACGTAATATATTTCCTTGGATGAGCATAGGACGATTGAAGTTCATATACGCTTGTGCCGCATCGACTTTCACTGAAGTGAGGAAAATTCTAATTGTTCAAAGCACAAACTGTAGGACAAAGTTATGTTGTTCGCCATTATGCTTAGAATAAGGTATTACAAACAAACGTTAAGTATATTACTCTATCATGGCGTATGTGATGATGGAACAATTGATAGGAGGTGAGATGATGGTGAAGGAAAAGATATGTGCCCTTTGTGATGATATCATTATCGGTGAGCCTTACTTTGAGACCATTAACGGAGAAGAATATGCTTTTCATGATAAGGACTGTGTTGACCGCTACAAATTGTGGATGAAAGGAGCACTTTCCCAACTTCATTAATCGGATTTAGAATGAACTCAGGATGAAAAAGTATACGCGCGCGTTCACTTAACGACCCAATCAAGAACCGTTTCATAGAGAAGATTTCCGGATCCCAAAGGTCGACGTGTCCGAACCCTGCGAGGCCTGAACCCGCGCGAATTTTGAAACCAATTCTAGCACCGAAAAAGTTGCGGATCCCGCCCGGTCCACCAAAATAACTCTTAGGGTGTCGAAAATTAGTTTCCTGTGTAGTTTTCGATTGGGTACGTTTTCCTGTCGGTGCTATTGGCTTAGGTGTTTAGGCGCTAATTGCTTAAGCCCTTTCGAGTTGTGCGCCCTCAGCCGTGCTACTTGCGCTTGCTGAGTTAAACAACCAAACCTCTATACTATTTTTTTTCATTCAATAGGATTTCGACAGTCCACTTTGCAGTTTTCCCCACAACATTTTGGCACTTGTCTCCCTTTGCCTTGTTGAATTCTTCATGTTCCTTGGGGTCCCAGAGGTTGAAAGACCTTCCAATAATTTTCGTCTGGACATCTTTGCAGATGGCGCTTCCAAACTCTTCTATGAACCGGTCATGGAGCTTCTTGCCCAGTACCATGCCCTTCTCTCTTTCTCCAAGATTCGAGAAATCTGCCCTGCCATACCTTTGGCTTATCGCTGCCACTCCGCCTGACAAGGCGCCACATGTGCCATCTCCTGCACGGACCAATCCTCCAGCTAGACCGTCCATCGTCTTAAAGATCTCACGGCTTCGACCTCCCAAGACTTCGCTCACAGCTGCAAAGGCACATTGTGAGCAACTTCCATAATCCTTGGTATAGTTGAAACCCAAATCATAAGCACGTTTCATCAAGTCTTCTTTGCTTGATTTCACCAAATATGTCACCAGACCCTTTCGGATTCGCATTGTTTGGCCAAGGGTAGCATTAGCAATCTCTAAAAACATTTTGGGTAGTGTGTACGCGTAGATACCTGCGGAATGTGAACGTCAAGGATTTGACTCTTGGGCGCCCGACGCGCAGGTCATTTATATGGGTAATCAGTCAGAGGATAGAGAAACGAAAGTGCGCGCGCTGAATTCCATCAAGAAGTGCGGCCGCCGGGACTCACACCGCTAGGGGTGAATCTTCCAGTTTCGGGAAATTCTGCCTTGATCTATGTTAGCGACTGTTTGAGTAGTGAACCGGGCGGGATTCCCATCACTAGCGGCGAAACCTGCAGGTTCGGGAAATTAGGCTGTTCTACACTTGATGGCGGGCCCGCGGGAGCTCGATCCTTATTGATGTGAATATCGAGTGCGCAGAAGATTTGCTTTTTATATAGCTGATCTTTTCTTGCCTTCGATGATTTAAGGGATCGATAATGGCCAAAGATCCAATCTGTGGAATGTATGTGGATGAAAAAACTGCGGAACTTAAGGCAGTGGTTCGTGGAACAACCTACTATTTCTGCAGCAAATCATGTCTTGACGAGTTTATTGCTCCGGAACGTGAGATTAAACGGCTGAAGATATCTCTGGCCATTTCGGTAGTCCTCACAGTGCCTGTGATCGCTCTAACATACCTTCAGATTTTGCCTATGCAAGTCCGACTCTTGGTTCTTTTCGTCCTCACTACGCCAATACAGTTCATCATAGGTTTCAGGTTCTACCGTGGCTTGTACCACTCGATCAAGGCACGTATGGGCAACATGGATACGCTGATCGCTCTGGGAACTACGGCTGCATGGGCCTACAGCACTGTAGTCGTCTTCTTTCCGAGAATACTGCCAATACAGGAGGTAATGCCTTATTTCGACACGTCAGCTGCAATCATAACTCTCATCCTGATGGGCCGATATCTTGAGCACCTCACCAAGAGCAGGGCGTCAGAAGCGGTCAGACGTCTTATGGATCTTCAACCAACCATGGCCCGCTTGGTCAAGAATGGGCAAGAGACGGAGATTCCGGTTGAGCAAGTCTCTGTCGGAGATGAACTGGCAGTAAGACCCGGAGAGAGGATTCCAGTAGACGCAGTAGTCGTAACTGGGCACACATCGGTGGACGAGTCAATGATCACCGGAGAAAGCATGCCAGTTGAAAGAAAAACAGGCGATGAAGTCATAGGTGCAACAACAAACAAAGCAGGAATGGTTAAGATCAGGGCCGAAAAGATAGGTCAGGATACAGTCCTAGCCCATATAGTGAAAATGGTCGAAGAGGCTCAGGCGGGAAGAGCTCCAATTCAACGAATAGCAGATCAGATAGCGGCATATTTTGTTCCCGCAGTAATCATCATCGCTACAACGTCTGCCCTAGGTTGGTATTTCGTTGGAAGAATAGGACTGAACTTTGCGCTTCTATCCTTTGTCTCAGTCATTGTCATCGCATGTCCCTGCGCATTGGGAATAGCCACTCCCGCGGCACTTATGGTTGGAACAGGGAAAGCAGCCGAAAGCGGAGTACTCTTCAAAGGAGGAGAGAACCTTGAGATGGCACACCGCGTGAAAACGCTTGTCTTCGACAAGACTGGAACTCTGACAAAAGGCCAACCATCAGTCACAGACATAGCTGTAACAAGTGACCTGCCCGAAGATGAGATTCTGCGGCTGGCCGCCGTTGCTGAGAAAGGATCAGAGCACCCACTTGGCGAAGCCATAGTAAGAGCAGCCACAGAGAAACAACTGCTAATCGAGGAAGCTGAGTCTTTCGAAGCAATCCCTGGGAAAGGAGTCTTAGCCGAGATTTCCGGACACAGAGTTCTCCTGGGCAACAGAACACTGATGACGGAAAATGGAATCATCTTCGAGACTGCTGAAAAAAAGATTAGACGATTGGAGGAAGACGGAAAAACAGTGATGATGGAGGCCTCAGACGAACGCCTCGTCGGCCTAATTGCGGTGGCTGATACACTGAAGGAGTATTCGGTTGAAGCAATTCAACAACTCAGAGATATGGGAATCGAGGTCGTCATGTTGACGGGAGATAATGAGCGTACAGCCAACTCTATTGCGAAGAAGCTCGGGATACAGAAGGTTATCGCTAATGTCTTGCCACACCAGAAAGTGGAGGTCATCGACAAGCTCAAAGAAGGAGGCAACAGGGTCGGAATGGTGGGAGACGGTGTCAACGATGCACCCGCATTGGCGAAAGCAGACCTCGGAATTGCAATTGGGAGCGGAACAGATGTAGCAAAAGAGACTAGCGGGGTAGTCCTCATTAGAGATGATTTGAGAGGAGTAGTCACCGCTATAGAACTCAGTCGGAAGACTGTTGCTAAGATAAAGCAGAACCTCTTTTGGGCGTTCTTCTACAACATCGGCCTGATTCCTGTTGCTGCAGGAGGCTTGGTTCCCTTCTTCGGTCCACAGATCTACAATGTTCTTCCTTTCCTAGCGGCCGGAGCAATGGCATTCAGTTCTGTCACCGTGGTAAGCAACTCACTGCTGCTGAACAGGTTCAAGCCAAAACTCTAGAATCTAACATAACCATTTCATATAAGAAGAAGGCTCTGTCTAGCTAGTGATGCTTCATTACAGCTCTACTTTGTGAATTTACTCGGATTCTTGTCAAAAGTCTGTTTGCATGCCAGATTGCAGAAGTAGTATGACTTTCCACTATATTCTGATTTGATCTTAGCCGTCTTCTCATCTACGTTCATTCCACATACGGGATCTTTCGCCAAACGTGTTCACCTCCTTTTCGTTGCCTAGTATGTTAACTCGCGGTTCGCGCGCTTTACGTCTAGAGTTGGTTCTCCATCAGGGACGAAAGTGAGATAATCTATGGGTTGCTGCGCAGTTCTGGATTGGTTAACCTTCTTTTCCACCTGTGCAGATATCGATTCGAGGTCATGAAATCGTTGTCTGTCAATCCGAAGCCTTGTTGTTCTACCAATTGGCAGTAGATGCAAGAATAGGTGCATACCTTTGCTGGGATATTGTTTATGCCCAGGCTTCGCCCTAGGCGCCTCGATGGAACAGGGCCGAAGGCCAAAATATCTTCGTTCTGAGACATTGATTGATATCCTCGGCTTCACTTAACACGTGAATTCAGAGCACGTCCCTTTCTCGGTCTGATCACCATCTGTCTACAAGCGTTCTTGAATTGAGGTACTCCACCGCCCTCCGATATCACTTGCAGCAGCCTCTCACTGTTGGTGACGCTGATTCCACCCATCATAGTTGCTCCGCGCTTGAATAAGGGGTCGGGGATCATACTTGCAGTAGGGCCTACCACCGCGACTTCTCTGGCATTTCTCGACAGCTCAAGGAGGGTGTCTATCGTTCCGTTTGCGACTGCAGTTCCCGTGATGATGACTATGTCAGCTTTTGGAATTATCTCTGAGCATGCACTGTCGGGTAATACGTCTTCATCCTGCACTCTTGGATTCCTTTCCATTATGTAGAGTGTCTTGGCTTTGCTTCTAATGAAGGGGATGAACGGTCTGATGTAACCTGCCATCGCTACGGTATCATCATTGTTGATCTCTATTTGATCTGTGCAGTCTGCGTTCTCAGTAATCGAATATCTGTCAGTACTTGTTTGAAGCACTATCTCGGAAAGAGCGTTTATGGTTGCGACGCCAACCACAGCCTCTCCAAGCTTCCAGGAATCTGCCAATCTAGCGATTTCCAGAGCCAAGCTCCCAGAGAATGTTCCGGCACGGTCGATTTTCTGGCAACAAACTGGTTCATCTGCTAAGGTGTGACACACGCCAGCTTGGCCCGTACTCAACTTTACGCCCGTGTAACCGAGTCCAATGCGGACATCACATACTTTCAGGTTGTCTATGTCGGGGATCTTCTTTTCTATATGTGCCAACAATTCCCTAATGATTTGGCCGGGCACTTCATCACGCTCATTTGCAATTTAACGGAACTAATCGCATACGACTGATCTTTATGGTGTACAGAGTCAGAGTTCGATTATGTCTCCAGTATGAATAGGTTTGCAACGGTATCCTAGGGTTTCTTGAAGTTGATGGATCGCTTTGGAACCTGTGCAGTGACAAGGATAGATAGACCCAACCTTGTTTCTTACAAGTTCGTCTATGCTTGTTTGAACTCTCTTGTCGTCCGCATTGGCTAGATGTAAGCCTCCTAGGATGGCGTGGACATTGTTTATTCCAGTTGTCTTCTGGACATGTTTAACCGTATTTATGATTCCCGAGTGTGCACAGCCCGTTACAACAACAAGACCTTTGCCACTGACATTGACAATTAGGGCTTGATCGTCGATGACAGCGTCCTGCATGAAACATTCATTCTCCACGGTCCATAATCCTTCGGCTTTCTCGAAAATGGTCTCTCTCGCAACTTCACCACTTGTTGTTACACCATCCATTATTTTGACCGGATTTCGCGCTAGGATCAACGCTCCTCTTGTGTTCGTGATGGATGATGGATCGTATCCTAGCCCGATGTACTTCAGATTTGGTTTATGAGCAAACTTGGGGCTGAAGATTCTTGGGTGAGCGAGCACAGGTATCGGTTTGTTTATGCTCTTCAGAATCTCTAGCAGTCCTCCTGCATGGTCGTAGTGTCCATGGCTGATGAATATTGCATCTACTTTTTGCAAGCTAACGCCCATTATGTCCGCGTTCTGTAATGCTATGTCAGGTGGAGGGCCAGCATCGACAAGAATTCTAGAATTGGTGCCTGCGAAGCTTGTTTCAATTAGAAAAGACAAGCCATGTTTGGCTACCAGATCAGGCTTCTCCATAGTCACTGAATCTTCGACAAGAACAGTCACCCTCAGCTTCTCGACTGAAGGCATAGGCTGCCTTGACATACTCACAAGTTCTATCGTCCTGTCTTGGCCTATCACTTATCACGCCTTCAAAAAGAGATCATCGTTCTCAACGCTTTTACGAGTTGCTTTGGCCCTTGGTTATGCTTCTATGAATAGCCTATAGTGATCCCCAATAGAACTTTTGCAGCGCGCGCTCTCTAGCCTTTTGGATTGCTTCTTGGAAGGTGTGAACATCTATCTCAAAGACACATTCGCCAATGGGACATCTCAAGCTAATCACTAGTCTCATCACCTCTAGAGATGAGTGCTCTTGTTGCTTACCTAACGTTGTTGCGGCAATATCACCTATTTGCCTAGAAGTTCTTAGGATATCAAGATCAGGCTAGAACCAAAGCGCGCATGTAGATCATGTTCCTTCGAAACTCCCAACTTGGATGAGGGTTTCTCCAGGCTCAAGTTTTGATCTTCCCTCCTTCCAAGTTACAGTTACCTTCACTAGGTCTGCTATGGGACCTGTAATATACACGTTAGCTGAGCCATTTTCCAGTCTGAGCTCATTGACACTCAGCTTGGTAGTGGTGTTTTCACGGCTCAACGAGGTTAGATTCAGTTGCACCAGGTCATTTCGGCTTTTGTCGACAACTCCAGCTTGGTCAACTGCTCTTATAGTCATTTCTTTGGAATCGCCAACTCCTACGTGGACACGCTCAAGGACAATTATCAGTCTGGTGGCGCCCTGCTCATTTGGCGTTGTAAATCTGACTTCAGACCACAGACTGGAAGAAACTACGAGAATAATCGCGATAAGGAGGACTAAAGAAAATACCCGTTGTATGCTCCTTATCTCTGGTGGCGTGAGTTTCGTGCGCATATCATTTTCCTCCTCATGACACTAAGCAACATGTACTTCAGCTACAAACTACACAGGGAAACTAAAACCCCCCAGAATTAAGCCGAGTCTTGGTTTACATTCCTCATATTACGCGCCGGGAAATATGTCGACTACTTCGATGTCAACCACTAAAGTTCGTCCGGCTAGAGGATGGTTAAGATCTAAGACTACGGAGTCTTCCTTTACATCGTGAATGGTAACCACACTGCGATTTCCGTCTTTACTGAAGATGTCAACAAACATATTCTTGGAAGGTTCATGTTCGCTTGTAAGTCTAGATTTGGGAATCTCATGAAGCAGCCCTTCTCTTCTCTCGCCATACCCTTTACTTGGAGGGATCTTGACCTCCTTTCTATGTCCTTTGTCCAGTCCGATGAGGACTCGTTCTAATTCTGGTAACAGATCATGTGAACCGATCTTGGCTAAGAAAGGCTCTCCTTTTCGGGTCGTTTCAATAATATCTCCACTCTCAAGCTTCAGAGTATAATGAACCAAAACATCATCTCCCATGTTAATCGGCATATCGACTCACCTTTGAAAATTCGATGTCATTTCCATTCTGCAAGGGTTGAAGGTCCCGGCTCATCCGCCTTTTCTCTTAGAAATGTCTCTATTCTCTCAACGATCTCCATGAATGCTCCTGCTGACGGAGAGTTTGGATTCTCCAGTATGAACGGTCTGCCATTATCGGAATCCTCGCAGATTCTAGGGTCTAGAGGTATACTTCCGAGGAAGGGAACCTTTAGATCCTCTGCGACTTTTCTGCCGCCACCAGATTTGAAAATGTTGGATTCTTCGCCGCATTTTGGACAGACGAACCCGCTCATGTTTTCCACTATGCCTATTATTGGGATCTTCAATTGCCTAGCAAAGGTTACTGCCTTCTTGACTACAATCTGCGAGACCTCTGACGGAATTGTGACTATTACTACACCGTCCATCTCTGGCAGTAACTGCATGACGCTCAAGGACTCATCCCCGGTTCCTGGGGGAAGATCGATAAGAAGAAAGTCCAGATTGCCCCAGATGATCTCTGATAGGAATTGGCGTATGGCTGCCATCTTGAGCGGACCGCGCCAGATGACTGGGGTTTCGTCTTTTGGAAGGAGGAAATCGGTTGAAACGACTTTTACTCCAAGTGGACCGGTTGCTGGGAAGACTCCTCGAGGTCCGGCATTAAGTCGCTGACTTCTCATGCCCAGCATCTTAGGAACACATGGACCGTGAATATCGGCGTCCAGTATACCTACTTCGTGAGTATGGCTGTGTCCGGCAAGGGCGATGGCCAAATTGACGGTGGTGATGCTTTTTCCAACTCCACCCTTGCCGCTGATTACGGCTATCTTATGCTTCACCTTTCCCATTCTGATCTTAAGCATCTTCTGCTCATCGTAAATGCGTTTTTTATTATCATCACAATTATCCGGTTCTTCGCAAGAATCACATTCTCCCTCGCATTCAGTTTTCATCTAACTTCACCTTGTTTTATTACGTCATGTAGCATGTGCTTTCTTGCACGAGTCTGGTAAAACAATGAATTCCATACACCTGCAAGTAGCCCTCTAGTGTTTGTCCTTCCAACATCTTGAGCGTCCTGCTTCGAGCCTATCGACTACCAAGCTAAACTGTTCCAGCACCGTCAAAGACACACCAATCGGTTTGAAGTATATAATGAACGACTCACCGATCTACATCTTCTTGGCTTAACAATAGTAACGAATAAATATTCATAACTAATAAAGTTTCGTTTAACGCGCTAACCTTTCTATGATTTGTACGCGCGCTTCGCCGAAGGAGAAATCGGCCTCCTCACTTACATGGAGAAAAATGGTCTAAGATATGACTGTTGAAAAAGCCCAGACGCAAGGATGCAGATAGTGCGTGTTAAGCTGCAAACTTTCCGTCTGCCCCTGTTAGGATTGTGCCATGACAAAACATCTTGAGTGCAACGCGGGTTCCGGTATGTTCGACATCAGTGAAGTCAACTGCAAGAGTTGTAGCGGTCTATGACGGTTACTGTAGAATTTCAACCCACAGGGAAGCGCGTCAATGTTAAGAAAGGTTCAACGATTCTAGAGGCAGCGCAAGAAGCTGGTGTCGAAATTCGAAGTGTTTGCGCGGGTGTTGGAGCTTGCGGTAAATGCAAAGTCATTGTTGAAGAAGGTAACGTACTCGAAAGATCAGACTCATACAAGAAGTTCATCTTCCAAGATGATAACACTAGAGGATATCATCTTGCATGCCAGGCTCAATTGCTAGCTGACACTAGAGTAGTTATTCCGCCTGAAAGTCGATTCGAAGGACAACAAATACTAACAAATGCGTTCTTCTCAAGAGTCGAATTTGACCCATGTTGTAGGAAGCAATTTCTGAGAGCGAATCTTGCCGAGCTTAAAGAGAGATCGGAACGCGTTCAAAAGATTTCTAGTCTTGTAACAGATGTATTCGGACGACAGATCCCTTTCTCCGACCTCGCGTTACTGAAACTTGACAAAATGGAAATTCAAGGGGCCGAAGGTCTCACTGTGACCGTGGACAAGTGTGCCAGCCAGTCTGAGGTTGTCGACATCGATATTGGAGATACTTCTCTGCGGAATTATGGGTTAGCTATCGATCTTGGCACGACCAAGATTGTAACATACCTAGTAGACTTTAGAGATGGCAGCATAATAGATATCGAGTCAGGTTACAATGAACAATTGAACTATGGAGAAGATTTGCTCTCAAGAATTGACTACGTCTTTAGAAGCAGTGAAGGTTTGTACAGATTACAGAAAGCCTCTGTCGACACTATAAATAAGATAGTTGAAACCATCATCAGCCGGAACAACATAGCTCCAGATGAGATAATCGATCTCACTGTCGCAGGAAATACGGTTATGACATATCTTTTCGCAGGATTAGATCCATTGCATCTTGTCAATGCAAATGTTCAGGTTTCACGAGATCCAATCCAACGTAAGGCTCAAAAATTCGGAATTACGACTAACCCTAACGCTTCAGTGTATTGCCTACCTAACGTCAGCAGGTTTGTTGGGGGGGATGCAGTAGCCGATGTCTTAACGTCTGGAATGTGTCAATCGACCGAAATCTCAATTCTAGTGGATATGGGAACGAACGGGGAAATCGTTATTGGAAGTAAAGGTTGGCTCCTCTCCACGTCATGTGCAGCAGGCCCGGCCTTCGAAGGTTGGGGAATAAGATTTGGTATCCGCTCTGTAGAAGGAGCCATAGAGCGCATAAAGATAGAACCGAAGACTCTAAGATCGACCTACCAGGTGATTGGTGGCCCCGAACGTAAACCCCGAGGCATATGCGGGTCCGGAATTATAGATGCTGCGGCAGAGATGTACCGGTCTGGGATAATTGACTTCTGTGGGAAGATAATAGAAAAGAAATCAGATTTCATAAGGGAAGGTATCGACGGTTTGGAGTATGTTGTGTCTCCAACCTCTGAAAACGACCTACAAAAAGACATAGTGATCACCCAAAGAGACATTAACAACTTGATGGATTCAAAGGCTGCCCTCTGCGGTTCAGTAGCAGTTCTGATGAAGAAAATCGGTGTAACCGTTAGTGATATTGAAAACCTCTATCTTGCTGGAGCCTTTGGCAGATATATAGACCAAAGAAGCGCAACGACTCTCGGGCTCTTTCCAGAATTTCCAAAGGCAGAAACGGTTCAGCTTGGGAATGGTTCAATTGCAGGCGCATATATTGCCCTGCTATCGGCAAAGAAGCGTGCAGAGGCGGAAGAGATCGCTGAGACGATGACTTACTATGACTTAACAGTCGACTCTGACTTCATGGAAGAGTATAATGCAGCTCTCTACATTCCCGGAAACCCAGAACTCTTCCCGTCTATGGGAAGATAATTCGCCCCTTGTCAAGAGTACTCTTCTTACAAGAATAAATGTGCGTACGCTCTAGCCAGCAAGCTTCGACGAGACACCCTGTAGCTAATTCCTTCAGAGGTGTGCATGGTTACCTCTTGTGCGCGCGTAACTTCATCGAGAGAGTTTACGATCCGGTGCACTATTCGCGTGTGTATGAGGTCTCTGAATGTTCTTGCCTTTGCATTTTGGACACAATGAAGGAGCTCGCATCTGTGCAAGTTCCCATGCATTACCACAATCACAGCATCTGAATCTTCTCTTTGGCGCTCGAACCAGTTTGAAGTTGCCTCCCTCGATTTTGATTGCTTTTCCGTTTACAATGGCATCAGAGATTTTTTTTCTTGCTGAGGAAACGATTCTGTTAAAAGTAGGTTGAGATATGTTCATTTTCTTGGCTGCTGCATGTTCATCCAACGCCTCTAAATCTTTCAGTCTAACGGCCTCGAATTCATCTACGGTGAGGATCGATTCTTCCAAATCAATCATCCTTATTCCTGCTGGCTTGAAATAAGTGAAATTTGGTTCGAACCAGACTCTCCGGAAACACTGTGGTCTTGGCATTAGACTTCCCTAGTCAGATTAGCGTTGCATTTCGGACACTTTAGAGATGAACATGGGATACCTATTTCATGTTTGATCCTATGTCCGCAATTAGGACAGATGCAATAACCACCAGGTCCAAGTGCTCGCACACCTTCCACTTTCTCCATCCGGCCTCTTCTCTGCCAGCCGAAGGCTCTCCCAAAGATTCCTCTGTAGTAACTCTCCCCTATTTCATGTGAAGCTATCTGTATAGTGACATAATCAAGGTTTTCTATACTGCCTACCAATCTTTGCTCAAGATTCTTGGTTATAGAAGAAGCCTCATCAACTCTTAGATTATCTGGAAGAATTACGTCTAGCTGCGCAAAGATCTTTGGTCCCCTTTTCTGAGTTTTCAAAGCTTTTATCTTTACTTTCTCTTTTGCAGCTGTTACCCTGATTCTACCTTCAACATCTGCTCCGGCAGAAACATCTAACAGCGAGTCGGTTGCCCTCTTGCCTAAGCTGAAAGACTCCTTGAGTATATAGAGTCCTACGACAAAAGCCGCAATAGAATCTGTGCGTATGGAATATTGGGAAGCCGCAACTCCAACTAGGACGGTGATAGAGGTTAACACATCGATTCTGCTATGCATCCCATCTGAAATCAAACTCACGCTATCGTATTTTTTTCCGTTCCTTATTTTCACATGATACATAACTTCATTCAATATCGCAGAAGTTATCATAATTCCAATTGAAACATGGTTTACAATGACCTTTTGTATTGGCGACAAGAATGAGGTAATTGACTCGTAGAGTATCCATACAGCTGTCAAAAGTAAAATGATTGTTATTATGAATCCCGATACAACCTCCGCCTTGTAATGACCGTAAGGGTGTTCAGTGTCCGCCGGCTTCTTGCTTACTCTGATCCCGACGCAACTAATTACTGAAGAGAATACATCCATTGCGGAATGTAATCCTTCAGCCACAATCGCTGTCGACTGAGAGAGAAATCCTATGATGAGTTTCCCCACTGAAAGGGCAAAATTCACGGCTAAACCCATTATAGATATTCTCTCTTCCGCCACACGCACTGCAATATCTGCGTTAGTTTTCATTCTTTGATTCCGATGACCCCAATTCCTTCAGTCTCTTCTCCACCCTTCGTCTTTCGGCATCAATTTCTATAAGCTCGACCTGCAATATTTTCCTCTGCTCTTCCTTTGTCAGCTCTGTTAATTCGAATGTTGTCTCACTAGAAGATCTTCTCCAGTGGTGTCCTCTTCTTCATTCTCCGTGTCTGCAATTTCCTTCCTTCGCCCACCAAGGACCTGTTCCATCTCCACACGGCACATACCTCACCTCCGATTATGCATGTATATTCATAACTGCAATTGAATAGCTATTCATAACGCCATATAAGCATTTCGAATTTTAGGGCGCACGCGACGTTGTACGTTTGAGAGATTTCGGGGTTTGAAGTAATTCTTTGCACGTCTTAGGAGTGTGCAAATCGACCATCATCTTTCGTCTCATAGAGCTTACCCAAATTCCCTTCAAGCCATCCTTTCCTGTCTGCTTCTCTGTTGTCGAACTCTGGAACGTAGGGTTTGATGTCTAGAAGAGGTGTGCCGTCTACGATGTCTACATCTTGGATGTAGAGCCTCTCCTTTTCGACTCTAGTGAGTCGCACTATGGAGATTCCTATTGGGTTCGGACGGGCTGGTGCCCTGCAAGCAAAGACGCCATGTGACGGGTTATCGAGGAATGGCTTTACCATCAATGAAAATCTCTTACACAAATGAAAATGATATATCAAAATGATGTGCGAGAACCCATCAATATCCTCCAGCCCTGCAGCATACTCAGGAAAGACCTCAACTACTCCTTCAGCATTTTGGGCGGAGACTGATTGTATGGGTGTACCGTAAGGTTCTCTGAATGGAGAATGAACAATTCCAATTGGCCTGTAGGTTATTTCACTTACAACTTGGTTTTCCGGCAAGCATCCTCCCTCAAGTCTTGCGAATAAAGAGCAACTGAATTTTCCATATGCTCTATCTACTGTTAAGCATTATGGCTCAAACTGATTTCTCCCACATCCCAGCATCGATGGAATAGCGTGGCTGCTCACCAGAAGACGGAACGCAAGCGTTCTGGAGACTCTCTCTCCAAAATGAGACCTAATGTCTTGGATGAGCAACAATGCTTTGAAATAACAGAATTTTGGTATTTTTGTAAGCTTCTATGCTTACAATTGGCCACTCGGTAAACACTATATATAACATACTTACGATGTGGAGGATAGAGATATGGAGGAGACGTAATGTGAAGAGAAATCTCGATGTTCTAGTACTGCGGCGGGCTGTCGCCATTAGTGCTACAATAAGGGTGAAGTGACAATGACACAAGATAAACAGAAAACGAATGTTGGGAAAACATCACAGCGCAAGCGTAACATAACTCTAATATTGTTGGCCATAATTATCGTTGCGGCGGTCGCAGGATCCGCAACCTACATGTCGAGACTTGGAACAACGTCTACACCTACTACACCATCCGCCATCATTACTCTGACAACACCATCACCGACCCAGACACCTGCTGAACAACCTGCCAATAAAACTCCAACAGAATTACGGGTTTTTGCCGCGGGCGGCTTAATCCATGTTATGGAGAAGCAGACGGAGAGCTTCGAAAGAGAAAACAATGCCAAAGTAATGGTCAATTTTGCCAGTTCCGATATCCTCTATACACAGATATACTCCGGTTTTCCATGCGACGTTTTCATGTCCGCCGACTCGAAATGGACCAAGAAACTGAAGACAGATGGGCTTCTCGATAATGATCAGTACTGGAATTTCACAACCAACAAGCTCATAGTCATACTTCCAGCTGACAATCCAGGAAACATCACTTCATTATTGGATCTGACTCGACCTAATACCAAGATTGCTCTGGGAACTTGGAGAATCCCCGTAGGAACATATACCAATATGACACTGACAAAGATCCAGAAAACTTGGGGAAATAGATCGGACCCAAGATACAAAGGGCCACAATGGGAGCATTACCGAGACAAAATCATAAGCAATGTTGTCTCCTATGAGCCCATGGTCACAAGTGTAACCACTAAAGTTCTACTGGGCGTCGTTGATGCAGGCATCGTATTCGTTTCTGAAGCCAAGTTTGTGGGACCCAAACTTCAGTACATCGAGATACCTTCATCAGTCAACACAATAGGAGCGTTTGGAATGGCCGTGATAAAGAATCCCTCCAATCGTGATCTGGCAACGAAATATGTAGACTTCTGGCTTTCAGAGGAAGGCCAAAGGTTGTTGGCGGATTACGGTTTCGGCGCCACACCTTAAGATGAATGAAACGTGCTAGAGAACGCTCAGATGAAAGTCGCGGCAGGACTAGTTTTCCTGACGCTTGCATTATCAACCTTGGCTGTACAGCGTCCCACGCGCACGTCCTGGGCGTTTGCCTGCTAATGGCCGAAAAAAATGAAACATAGAATGAGGGCTATGTCAATCATAGTGCTGTTCCTTTCTCTTTTCTTTCATTCTTAGGTGGCTGAACCGGAGTCATGGTGCAAGAATGTGATTGAGCTTAGGGCAGTTTGTAAGCGATTCGGGGACAGAGAGGTGCTGAGAAAGCTCATGCTACATGTGAACAGAAATGAGATTCTCGCGGTTGTGGGACCCAGTGGATGCGGAAAGACGACAATGCTCAACATAATCGCTGGCCTTTGCCAACCTGACGAAGGAGAGGTCTTCATCGACAAAGTCCTTGTTGAGGGACGCGTGGGGAGACGCAGAATTCATGTGATGCCAGCAAGGCGGAAGATAGGATATGTCTTCCAGAACTACGCCCTCTTTCCCCATATGAAGGTACATGGGAATGTATCTTATGGCTTGAAGGCTATGCACTTACCCAAGCATGAGATCAAGAAGCAGACTAACTTACTCCTTGAGTTTGTAGGGCTTCAAGAATCGTTCTCAGTCGCATCCTCACATGCTCAGTGGGGGACAGCAACAACGTGTCGCCCTTGTAAGGTCTGCAGCCACAAATCCGGAAGTCTTGCTTCTTGATGAGCCTCTTGCTGCACTTGATCCACAAATCAGAGAAACCCTGAGAACCGAGCTTAAGAGTCGCCTGAAAATCCTTGGGATAACATCTATCTATGTAACCCACGACTTGGCTGAGGCATATGCCCTTTCTGATAAAATAGCAGTCATGGGTAATGGGCGGAATCGAACAGATTGGTCACCGCAACGAAGTCTTGGAGAAACCAAATTCAAGATTTGTAGCAGAGTTCCTTGGACTCAATGTCTATGAAGGGAGAATCATTCATGATTCACCTAATCTTGCCAAGATCGAAATAAATGCAACAGAGATCCTCGCAAACTCAGTTGGAAATGCGAACGGAGAACAGGTACTGGTGACTGTCAAGCCTGAAGATGTTATCCTCTCATGCGAACCGGTTATCAGGAATCAAAAATGGTGTGGATGCACCTGCAACAACCTCGCAGGGACAATTGTTGAGATAGTTCGGATGAAGTCCAGTGCAAAGGTACTGGTAGATGTGGGTTTTCCAATAAGGTCCGAGCTGACCTTGAGTTCCCTAAAAGATCTTGACTTGAATGAAGGAAAGAAGGTTTACGTCCACTTCAAAGCAGACTCTTTGAACATCTCCCAATTGCTATGCCCATAACCTGTTTTCAAGCGCGAAGATTCTTGAAATAGCCGTTGACTCGGGATACAGAATGGATAGACCTTCAAGAGGTCAGCTCAAGCCGAGTTTAGGAGTATTCGACGCCACGGCCGTGGGCATAGGTGCTATTATAGGCGCAGGCATATTCGCTGTAACGGGAATAACTGCCGGTCTTGCGGGTCCCGACGTCATTATCGGCCGTCTGGTCTTGGGGGCGCGTATGAACCTGAGTGAATCTCGTACCCCATTCTAGAAGCGAAAACGCTGCGGACCCCGACCAGTCCACCATGTCCTTTCGTTCGTTTCGCGCGCGTGTGAGCGCCTCATCACCAAATCGATTCTAGCGCACTCTGTTGATGTGTAATTAGGATCGAGGTCAGAAAATAGTTGTGGAAGAAAAGAGATGGAACTTAGTAACAGTTGTCGTCGATGTGTGAGTCTGCCTAGGGCTTGATGTATTTGTACAGGGCATATATGACTATTTTACTATCGCGAAATCATGAGCGAGGGGTCGTCGGCATCCCCTGCACGCACTGCTCAAAACAACAGACTGCTCGGACGGGAGTTAGCCAACACGCATCTCAATTTAAGCTTGCGCTATGTACTTTACCAATTCAAAATATTTATTAGTTATGAATATGTATTCGCTATCCCGGTTAGGGATATGAATAAAGGAACAGTAGCGGTACCCTGCGTCGGTCAAGCGAATCTTGGAGCGCTTGTATCACCTCACTTTGGGCGATGCGATTCTTACGCGATAGTAAAGCTGGAGAGTGGGAAGATAAAGGATGTCGAGTCACTTTCGAACACGGCACACACTGAATGCGCTGGCACGGTTCGGATGCTTGTGGAAAATGGAGTCGGTTTGATTTTAGTAACCGGTATGGGGATGCGTCCGTATTCGGCCTGCAGACAACTAGGAATCGAGGTGCGGTGCGGGATCACCGGAACTGTGGCAGACGCTATTGAATCGTACCTGACGGACAAGACCCTTCCAATAACAGAAGATAGCTTGTGCCAATCTCACCTGAACGAATGAGGAGTCAAGGAATGCGTGCGTTCTAAGCGGACAGCCCTCGGAGCGCATGAGGCCTAAAAACCTGTAGAGTATCTTGAGCGGATACATATGGCCGAGAATGTCAGGGAGATTCTTCAGCGGTCTCTTGCTGGAGAGAAGATATCGAGAAGCCAATGTTTGAGGCTGATTGAGATCGAACATCACTCTTCAGAAATGTACGAGTTGTTTTTTGTAGCGAATAGGCTCACCAGAAACATGTCTGATGGTGTGGGTGAGGTTCATGCTCAGATAGGGATCGATTATGCGCAATGCCCGAAGAAATGTCGTTTCTGTGTTTTCGGAAACACTGCTTTGGAACACATTGAACTCAGAAAGGAAGAGGTTGTTGTTAGGGCAAAGGACTTTGAGAGAGCTGGGGCTGCTGCCGTCTATCTTATGACGACCGCGGGGTTTGACTTCGATAAATACATAAGTATTGGAAGAGATGTCAGGAAGGCGATTTCTCCAAGAATACCGCTGGTTGCCAATATTGGTGATTTTGGGTCGGCTGAGGCTCAGGAACTCTCAGACACCGGCTTTACAGCGGTTTATCATGCAGTGAGATTGAGGGAGGGAAAAGATACAGAGATCAGCCCGGAAACGAGGAAGGCAACTATTGCGCACTCGAAGAGGGCTGGTTTGAAGGTCTTCTTCTGCGTTGAACCAATAGGTCCAGAACATCAAGACGAGGAAATTGTTGACCTGATGTTTCTCGGCAAGGAGCTTGGTGTGGCCTTTAGTGGAGCGATGAGGAGAACCTCAGCCTCAGGCACACCACTTTGCAAGTATGGGGAAATCGAGTGGATAGACTTGGCAAAGATTGTCGCGATCACAAGAATAGTTATGGGGAACTCAGTAATTGCACACTGTACTCATGAACCGAACCTGGCGTCGCTTCTTGCTGGGGCAAACCTGATCTGGGCTGAGACAGGCCCTAATCCAAGAGATACATCGAGCATCGGAAGCAGAGGATTTTCAGTTGAACAGTGCCAAAGGCTCCTATGGGAAGCAGGTTTCAAAAAGAAGGCATACCAAAACTGAAGTATCTTATCATTCCATGGTAAACATCGAAGATCGTACATGTAGATTCGGAATATTCATTAATTGCAAAGCACGCTATTGCCGCTCACGCAATCTATGGTGAAGTGTTTGGTTAAGTCAGACAAAGAAGACTTGATGAAACGTGCTTATGAGCTAGGTTTCAATTTTGAGAGGGAATACGGTAGCTGTTCACAATGTGTCTTTGCAGCTTTCAGCGAAGTTCTAGGAAAAAGAAACGAGGAGATCTTTAAAGCGATCGATGGACTGGCTGGAGGATTAGGTCGCACAGGAAACGGAACGTGCGGTGCTCTTTCAGGCGGTGTGGCGGCTATAAGTCAAAGATATGGTCGTGAAGAATTCCCAAACCTCGGACAAAGAGAGAAATGTATGACCCTTTCCAAAAAGCTCCACGACAAATTCATAGAAGAATATGGAAGCATCCTCTGCAAAGATGTCCAGACGAAGATCATGGGAAGATCCTACAACTTGTGGGATCCCAAGGAACGTGAAGAATTCAACAAAGCAGGAGGACACACAGATAAGTGTCCGGATGTTGTTGGGAAAGCTGCAAAGTGGACTGTCGAAATTCTGCTGGATGTGGTCTAGCAAACGTAGACATTTGCCGAGACGGACCTTGGGGTTACACCTTTGCCTGCCAATTAGGTACGTTGGCACGTAATCGACACGGGGAATTGCTTTGGTCATAGAGGGTGAACTTACCCAGATAGAGATGTGAGTATGCGCATAGAGATATCCAACGTAGGGCGTTGGAAGTTTAATGCAGAATGTAGAGGACACCAAATAGTCTCAGACCAGCCTCTTGAGGAAGAAGGTGAAGACACCGGGATGACCCCTGTTGAATTATTCGCCTCATCACTAGGCTGCTGCATAGGAGTCTACGCCAAAATCTTCTGTGACCGCCACAAAATTCCATCTGAGAACATGAAAATAGACTTGGAATGGCAAATGACCAAAAACCCCTCAAGAATCGGTGAGGTCAAAGCAAGGATAGGCCTAAAACAAGACATTAATCCCGATCTGGAGCAGGCAATCATCAGAATGGTCAAGCATTGCACTGTCCACAATACTTTGATGAATCCTCCAAAAATTGCGGTGTCTATATCAAAGCTCTAGATGTCTTTAAGAAAAGTGAGACTCACTAGGACATGAATGGGCGCGAACGCGCGCGTGTTAAACCTGACTTGCGTATCGTCTTTAGGGTTATCAGACCATTCTCGACACTAACTAGGCAGTACTGATTCATACGGTCGAGCTTCTTGCTATATTCTATTGGTTAACATGTAGACGTATACTAGTTTTTGATGAGAAGATCGATGAGCCCCATACCCAGTCATGCTTGGCATGTTCAGGGCTGAGCTTGTTAAACGTTTGAGGCGGGTCGAAAGCTGTGAGGAACTCTACAGGTTCCTTGATGCTGATGATGTGTTGATAGGCTTAGGCGTCACCAAGGATGATGAGAAGCCTTATTACTCCTACTCTTCAACGGTTACGCGCGCGTAGCTGCAATCACTTTAGAAGGATCCGCATAATGGATAAAACGAAGTCTGAACCCGACCAGAAGAAAGAACTAGAAGCAACGCGCCTGGTAATATTTTTGCCAGGAATAGAGAGGTCAACTGAAAAGACAATTCGAGTCGCCGCTGTGACCGACGGAGGCCAGATTGCAACCTCCAGGGATGATGTCGTGGAACTCTCAATAAACAATGAAAGTCGCATACACTTCAAAGACTCATCTAAAAATGTGAAACTAACGTTGGTTAACGGAGAAGCAAATGCGACTGTTATGTCAGATCAGTTACCCGGATTCTCAATGTTTAAAGCTAAGTGGATAAGTGGGAAGACACCTCTTCAGTCAACACAAGTATCGTACGTAGGGACATCAATCTGATTCCATAAGGTTCGCGCGCGTGACCTTAGAACGAAAGCAAGCCAGCGTGCTTCTGATTGGATATCACGCCTCTAGTTAACTAAACCCGTGACTTTTTGTTCAATACGATGATTGCTAGTGCCTGTAGCACGACGATCCATGCCAACAGAGCTGCCAAATCAACAAGCGCGCGCTAGCAACATCCTGTGTTCTTTTAGCTGCATGGCATCACAGCCTATTTAGGGAATTTCCAGAATTTACCCCACTTTGCTACCAGATCTAACCCGAATAATGGTCCCAGCGGTTAAACTGAATCGTATTTCTTTCCAAGAAAGAGACGAACTAATTCTTGACTAGCAACTTGCAAATGATCCGCTGCTGTTAGTAAATTGTGGATCTCAGAATTGAAGACAAAAAAGCAATCACGCACGCGGGCTCTAAATGCCCTCAGCCACGGTCATGGTTAAGGTGCTTCTAACATCTGGTAACCTTCGGATCCTGACTGTCACAATCTCCTTAAGTTTCTCCGCACTCTCTGCTTCGACTTTGACGATGATGTCGTAGACGCCGTAAACGAAGTGTGCTTCCTTGACGCTGGGGATGCTTCTCAGTTCCTTGAGGATACCCTGCTCTTCTCCAAGTTCAGCATTTATTAGGACAAACGCTACAGGCATACATTATCAGCGTAAGATATTACCGCTTTCTGATATTTATTGGTACACGAGCGCGTATCAAAGGATGAAATTTCGCCGATCCACAGGCTTCGTTGAATCTCCAAAGAACAAACAAATCAAATTGCAGCGCCCGCTCTGCTATAGTAACCACTGAAGTCAGGTTATATATTCTGTACGTTGAAGTCTTTGCAGAGGTGAAAAGATGTCAGAAACTGAGAAGCTGACAACAGCATTTATCATCTCACTAGTTGCGGGGATCTTGATTATTCTGGGCAACATCTATACAACGATGTGGGGGATCGGGACGATGGGGAAGCTAGCTTACGCCGCAATGGCAGGAACGAGGGTTCTCGGATTAATATCGGGAATAATCGTGTTGATTTCCGCCATCATGCTTAAGATTCGTCCTGGAGAAGCTATGCACGGCATGCGCGCGTGCTGTACCATGTGGGGAACTATGATACTAGTCTTCTCCATCGTTAGCCTCTTCGGAGGATCTATGAGCGGCTTCCTTGTTGGGGCGATACTCGGCATCATTGGCGGTGCACTTGCACTGTCGTCAAGACCTAAGGGCTAGCGCTAATTCTAACAGTAGCGACACAGATGCGCACGCTCATGTCTGGTTGCCGGTTATGAATTGAGTGCGTTAGGATCTGTACTAGTGGTTCTGGCATAACTTGTTAGCCGTGCCAGAGGTTATATACGATATAGATCGCCTATCTGTTGGGGATACTCTTGGAAGATGCCGAATTGAGGAAGGAAGCGAGAAGACGTGCAGAAGCAAAACTCGGGTTCTATTGGCATTTTGTGGTTTATATCGTGATTAATGCTCTGCTCTTTGTCATCTGGTTTTTCACCTCTAGAGGTTTTCCATGGTTTATTTTTCCACTTGCGGGATGGGGAGTAGGACTTTTCTTTCACTTCTTAGCTGTCTTTGTTTTTCCAGGAAGAGCTGCTCTGGAGAGAATGACTGAAAAAGAATATGAAGAATTGAAGCGAAAACGGTAAGTCGCAGACAGCCAGACGAAGCCTTCCACCTAAGCCAGTCCGTATTCAGAGCACATGCACAAAGGTCAACCCCACTTCATAGCCTAAGATCTATCTATTGATAACCTCTTTTTGTTTGTACACCTTGGCTGGCGTCGGTGAACTGACGACCCAGCCACAGAAGAAGAGCAGAATGGGCTGGATGATGACGAGAACATACGGCATGGAGTTGGCCACAGAGTGGCTGATCTGTCCCGGATCGGTTTGGCCTTTCGCGCCGAAGTAAACCATCGCGACGACTATGGGAGCAGGAAAAAGACGGGCGGCAGGCCCAGTGCCAGCCAGACGCGTTTAAGGGATTTCGATTTTTCCTCCATCTCTTATTCCTCAGACTCGATTCACAGCTTCCCAATAACAAGCACAAAGGCGAGGATGAAGGCGCTGAATCCGAACAACGTCAGTCCAGCATAAGCTCTCGGTGTTCTCGTAGGGTTCCTCTTCGTAAATCCTAAGAATGAGTTGGAGTTGATCAGATGAAAGACGCCTCCAAGAATCAATATCGCCATAACTTGGGATGACGGCACAAACAGTAATGTCATCACCGCGTAGAATAGATATTCCAAGATGAAGGCAAGTTTTGGACGCCCCCACAATCCAAACCCCACCTTTCTATCTCTGCGCATCCCTGTCACTGGCAGATTTTTCATGTGCACTGAAATGTCAAGAATCCAATGAGACGCGGAAGCAAGTACAAACACAGCACCAGACAAGGGACCCAATACCAAACTGAGGATTACCCCAAAGCCCGACGCAATAACTGTCCCTACGACCAGAGAATGAGAGAAAGGATAACTCAGAAAATTAAGATCCTTCTGTAACGGAGAATCAGGATTCACAGAAACTTTCTCGACTCCTGAAAGAACAAGGAATGGCCAAAGCAAATCGGGAAAGCTCACGCCAATGAGCGGCACTAGTGGATTCACATTCGGAAAAAGCCACATTAACAGAAACGCCACAGCGAAGTGGCCGACAAACATTACAATCCCTCAGATTTTGGCTTGTTTTAGACGTTCATAAAGATTTGAGTATCTAGCGCGCGTCGCTGTGTGTATCTCTGAGCGAGCGTAGCGAGCCATCCGTAAAATAAAGAAGGGGTTTGGGGAATTCTTTCCCCAACATGAGGGGAGGAATTGTGTGTGCCATAGCTGGTGAGAGGGTCGTAATTTGAACGTTAGAATTGTGTGTGTGCCATAACTGGTGAGAGCATCTAAAATTGAACCATTCAACTAGAGTACTAATTCATGTCTGGCAAATCAAGTCCCGGCGGCCGCATCATTACATCGCGCTTGGTCAAATGAATTTACTGGATGCAGCAATTAGTACTCTAGTGCCTAGCGGTTCAGATTTGGCCGCCCTCATCAAAAGATACCCACCACTAGAATCTGAAGGCTTGCTAGGCTGGACGACTGATGCTTAGCGTCAATCGAAGAGAGTGTTAGCAGGATAGAAAACTTGGCAAAGATGCGTAATAAGATAAACAAAGCTCCACTGGTGAGTTTATTCTGAAGCCTTCGTGGGGGCTTTCCTTCTCTTTCTGATGAAGACTCCAGCAACTACAAGAACGACTATTACCCCTCCAGCTAACATTTCGAGAGTACTGGTGTCTAAGCTTGGTTGAGCGGTAGATGGTCCTATGGTAGGCGTAGGTGTTGCTGTTGTCGGTGGAGTTTGACTAGGTGTTTCTGTGGGTGTGGATGTAGGCGTTGTGGTTTGCGGGACTGTAGTCGTTTGCGGGTTTGTTGGAACAGCTTGACCGGTTACAGAAATTGTGAAATCTGATTCAGCAGTGGACACGCCAATTACTTTGAACGTCTTATCCTCTATCACAGCAAAAGCAATAAGAGTGGGCTGTTGAGGCGCGTTGAATGTAAGGCTGAATGAAACAGACTCTGTCCCGAAACTTGAAGCGGGGGGAGTTGCGATGAATGCAGAGTTAGCAAACCTTGTTCCTGCAAAAACCGGCTGAGGAGAGTCAGGCGTTGACGTGCCCGATCCCGTAACATAGTTTGTAGTGCCTCCATAAAGGATACCAAAAGCCAGAATATCACCCGAGGGAAGACCGGAAAAACTAACCGTATAAGTCACGGTTGCATGAGCTACTCCGTTCTGCAATACTGCCTGGTTAGGGTATTGTAGGTTAGTAATACTCGTCGTCTGTGCCTGCACATTTGGTGCAAAAGTTAGGCTGATCAAGAGCACAAGTAGAAACATCAGAGCTGTGCTTTGAGTGATCATCTTATTCGGATTACTCAGGATGACGAACTATATTGATTTTTCACTGTATAGTTCAATTCTAGTCTGAACCCACCTCGACGTCGTCGTTTCGGTTATTCTGTAGCGCGCGAGGTAGAGGCTACAGTTCTTGAGGTTTTCGGCTTTCTCCTATTGGTTTACTCTTCTTCTTCGCGTGATGTGGAAGGTGAGTATGGCTACGATCAAAGCGACTGGTAATAATGCCAGCAAAACCGACAAACTGGATGGGCTCTGCCCCATCGATTCTAATGATATCTGACTGACAAGAGTCTTCACTCTTTGGAAGTGCGATAGAGCTGAACCATAGTCTCCAGCAAGATACAGATATCTTCCTTCGTTGAATTCATCGTTTGCGTTGAGGAAGGATTCTGCGTCTTTTCCCCGGAGGTAATCGAAGTACCCTTTCAGAGGCAAAGTATCTTCTGACGTAGCGGTGCCGAGCGCGAATGAGCGGTTTATCGCTTGCCCATGGAGCTCTTCCAGCTTTCCACCAAGCTCCACGTAAAGTCTGTCACATTGTGCCTGTTCTGGGGTCCCCACCTCCAAATCTCCGGCTGAGTGTTCATACACCTTGATCGGACCGGGAACCCCGTCGTTCACCTCTGAATACTGAACCTTGACATCGTAGAAGTGATACCCCAGCGTAGCATTCTCAGGAACAAAGAATTCGATTTGAAATACATTACCCTGGCTAGAGAGATTAGTTGGGGCCAAACTCGAATTCTCAATGTACTTACCATCATCGTCCCAGTAGAAGTGCAGCCCAACCTTCTCCACTCTTATCAAGCTGCTAGTGTTAACTGTTGGCTTGATGGTCAATGAGGCTATGCCCCTGCCTCCTCTCTCTAGGCAGGCATCGAATCTCACATCAGCATCTATCTTTCTGTCTAGTGAGAGCTGCCATATGTTGAAGCTGCCGACCCTACTTGATTCGAATATTATCTTTTTGCCATCAGGGCTCCATGAAGGATACATGTTCGGATATGGGCTTGTGCTCAACCATGTCTTGTTGCTTCCGTCAGCATTTATCATATATATGTTGGGTGGGATTTCAAAATCCGCTGACCAGTATACTATTTTCTTGCCGTCTGGGCTGAATCTGGGAGCCCTGTCACCCTTACCATCCCAGGTGAGGCGGGTCTGGTTGGTTCCGTCAGTATTCATTATCCAGAGGCCGTAGTTGGGTGAGCGTAGGGAGATGTAGGCCATCTTCTTGCCGTCTGAGCTTACGCTTCTAACATAGTCATGTAGTTGAGGAGTCAGATTGGCCTCGTAGCCTGTGTCCACATTCACCACGAATATCTCTTCGAACACATCGTCTCCAGTTATAGTTGGAAAAGTATTCGGAGGGAGAGGGGAGGTTATTACTTGATAGTATAGTCGTTGGCCGTCTGGGTGCCAGGTGATGAGTGTTGTTACAAAGTGTGTTGATGTATGGTTGTGGGTGATCTGTCTTTCTCCGGTTCCATTGGTGTTGATGATGTATACTTCCGTGTTTCCTGTCGTGTTTGCTGTGTAGGCTATTCGGTCGCCTCTTGGACTCCACTGTGGAGAGCCTTTGAAGGTTCCATCAGTTGTCAGTCTCGCCTTGGAGGTTCCGTCGTTATTCATCTTCCATATGTCAGTGGTCTTTGATGTTGGATCATAGGACCAGTATGTTAGTTGTTGGCCGTCTGGACTCCATGAAGGCCAACCGCTAATCACATTCTCGGAAGTTAACTGCTTCTTGTCGCTTCCATCGTCATTCATTATCCAGATGGTCCAGTTGCCAAGACTGTCGGTCTCCCAGACTATCTTATTCTCCTTAGGACTGCAGACTGCTCCCACATTTCTTCCTGAATTATATGTTAGCCGTTTCAATCCCGCCTCCATATCGACAGGTCCGTATGCGGGGCGGGTTACCAAAAGTGGCACCTGCTCAGGAGGAAGAGGGTACGGCATATTATGGCATCCCACACAGAGAGGTCCCTGTTCGTAAGCGTCAAGGTTTCTCTGAAGGGGAGTTACTATCGTGTGTTTGCCGTACGCTGAATCCAACCTCTGGGCCAGTGTGTATCCTGGCAGAAGCAAGAGCACGACTAAGGCTGTCAAGAGGAGGATCCTTATTTGATGCTGAGCGCACTTTTCGCGCATCCCTAGACCTCCACCAAAAAATGGCGTTTTTTAAGACCCAGCATTACCCTCCCAAGTTCCAGTCTTTTAGGCTTTTCACCCGTGCGTAGGGACACGCGCATGCGGGCGTAAACATAGACACTTACCACGACGCTCAGATGAAGGGATTTGAGTATCTATGAAATGTATACCAGTCTAGCGCGCGCTGGAAAACGCCCCCGATTCGACTAAAATTCCATCTTCTTGTTCAACACGATGACTGCTAGCATTTGCAATACGACGACCCACACAAGCAGAGCTGCCACATCTACAGCAAAAGTAATGTCTGGGCCACTCATAGCCGCTCTTAACGCATCAACCATGTAGGTAAGCGGTGTCAGATAGGAGACGAAGCGCAGTTGAATCGGCAGATCTTGTGTAGGTATGAAGACTCCGCTGATAAAGACCATAGGCAGCCTCAAAGCGGTAAGCGCCATGTTGGCGGTCGGCATATCCTTCGCAGCGGAAGCAACCAACATTCCAAGAGCACTGAAAGCAAAAGCCCCCGCAATCAACGCAATCACAAACAGGAGGAGATTGTTTATGGCGCCTCCAGTCAAGATGGCCGCCCCGAATGCTGTTACAAGTGAGAGCAGGATGCCAAAGGCTGAACCTGCCAAGGACTTGCCGAAGATCACATTCGCCGTTGAGACTGGAGCAGTTTGAAGAAGCTCATAGGTGCCGGTCTGCTTCTCAATCGGGATGGATATCGCCTCAATAGAGGAAGCGCCGAAAAGAGAGACCATTCCGACAAGACCGGGAATCAAAAGATTAGGTGGAATTTCGCGTCCAAGTGAGAAGGAGAGGTAGATGAAGGCAGGTATCAGTATGCCGAATCCGGCTATCTGGGGTTTGAAGTAGTAGCACTTTGCGTCTTTCTTCGCCATGCAGACTCCCTTGGCCGCAAAGTCAGAGAAGACTTTGGTTGGATGTCCTGCGAAGGAGTTAGGCACGTTGACCACCTAACTTGACGGCTCGAAGCAGCTCCATCCTCTCAAGCTGAACAGCATCAAGCCCGGTGTACTTTACAAAAACATCTTCGAGGCTCGGCTGTTTCGTATCTATACTAATTATCCCAAGATTATTCGATGCAGCGTACTGGACCAGTTTCTTGATTATGCTGTCGGGAGTTGTTGTATGAACATGATACTTGTCTCCGTGTTTTTCGACATCTTTCACAGCTGGGTCGGTTTGAAGAAGTGTTTCCACCTCTGAGTCGATTCTGTCGAACGCAATCTCAATGATATAGTCTTCTTGTAGCGATGACTTTAGTCTTTCAGGCGAATCTTCCGCGATGATCTTCCCTTGTTTTATTATGGCAACCCGGTCGCAGAGCTGGTCAGCCTCGTCGATGTAGTGAGTTGTTAGAAAAACGGTCATGCCTTCCTCATTCAGGCTTCTAACAAGTGAACGGATAAGCCGGGAGCTTTCGACGTCTAAGCCGCTGGTAGGTTCATCGAGAAAGAGGACCTCCGGACGGTGGATGAGTGCGGTGGCAATGCGAACCCTGCGTTTCATTCCTTTGGAATACTCGATCATGTGAGCATTTCTTCTGTCGTAAAGTTGGAAGAGTTCAAGGAGTTGCTTGGCTCGCTCAGTTCTTGTATTCTTGTCGACGCCGTAGAGTTCACCTATGAACATCAGGTTGTCCCATGCGGACATCTCATTGTATAGGTTGCTCAACTCTGAAACTACTCCTATCCTCTGCTTAACCGCTAGGCTTTCTCGGACACAGTCTCGACCGGCGATCCTAGCACTTCCGAATGTCGGTCTTGACAAGCCTGTTAGCATGCGGATAGTTGTTGTCTTTCCAGCGCCGTTTGGTCCAAGTAGTCCAAAGATTTCACCTCTTGCTATCTCGAAGCTTAGACCGTCTACGGCAATTACTTCGCCATAGCGCTTTGTAAGATCATTGACTTCGATCGCGTTTTCCATTCTCTTCCATCTTCAGTCTTTCTTCAATTCCTTAATCCTATTCTCTACGCCTGCGATCTCTTTCTGCAGCTGCTCCTTGTAGTCTTCAAGGCGCTCGATCTCTTCCTTGGGCGATAGAAATTGTCTGAACCTGCAGCCGCAGTGGCCTATTCTCTGCATTGAATGGGCGGGCATGCATTCATGGCACATATTTCTCACCTCACAAACTTAATTGTAAGCTTAATACACAAAATGAAGTATTTAGACTATCAAGTATGTAGTGGCGTAGCAACTATGTGCGAACGAAGTAATGAAACAGGGCAGGTCTGCCTCTGCCCCCTGGAGGGCATCATAAACACGATAGGTAAGAAGCGCGCGGTTCGAGGCCCGAACCTTTGCGAATTTTGAAATCAGTTCCAGCACCAATGACGCATCGGAACCCGTTGTGCCCGCCACAATATTGTTTCGGACACGCTATACTCGATTAGTCAAGAGTCAGTCAGCGCATACAGACTCACTCTTTGAATCAAACTGTTACATCTGCGACTTACTTTAGCGTAGGTCTTCACATCATTTGACGGTTCTCTCGAGTATTTTGGTAGTGGCGACTAAGAAGATAATAGAGTAGAGGACTTGAACTCCGAGATCCACAAAAAGCATGATGTTTGCGGAGCTGCTCATTGCCTGACGGAGTGCATCCACTGAATAGGTGAGCGGTAATGAATATGCAACAGCTTGTAGAGACGGGGGCATGGTCTCTATCGGTGTGAACACGCCACAAAGGAAGACCATCGCGATACGCACTACAGTCGCAGGAGGCATAGCTTGAGGGATATCTCGGAAAGGTGCAGACAAGAACAGCCCGAATGTGGAGAACATAAATGAAGAGAGTGTGACCCCGATGAGAAATAGGGGTACATTTGATGGTTGAGAAAGAGGCATCATGATTATAGTATAAGCTAACGAGAGGACGATCCCAAAGAGAGAGCCTGCCAAGGCTTTTCCAAAAATTATCGTGAATAACCGTGTAGGTGCTGCGAGAAGTATACTGAATGTTCCTGTTCTTCTCTCCAGCGGAAGCGATATGGCTTGAATCGCTCCTGCTCCGAAGAATGATGCTATAGAGACTAAACCGGGTACAGCTGAGGTTGGGTCCACGGTCTTGCCTATGGCGAAGGCTAAATAGAGGACCACTGGTAGAAGGAGCCCAAATGTCAAGTTCGGTCCTTTAAGAAAGTATATTTTGACATCTTTCTCCGCTATGTAGAGGGCTATCTTTGCGTCTTTAATCAATGCTTTGACCATTTTTCTAGCCTCCAGCTGATTTTACGTGTTCCTTTTCGATAGCCATGACTTCACGCTGTAAGCCAGTAAGCTTGACAAAGGCATCTTCCAGTGTCGGCCTTAACGTATTGATAGAAACAACCCTTAGGTGATTCTTGTTGACGAAATCGAAAATAGATGGCAATGCTTCCGCAGGATCTTCAACATACAGCCTGAATTTATCTCCAGCAGTAACCACCTGCTTGACATTGCTCAGTCTTTTGAGCTCGCCAACTATTTCCCCTGCATGTTCAAATGAAATTTCAATTGTGTGCTCCACTTGAATCGTGGCCTTAAGCTTCTCAGGAGTATCTACGGCAACTATCTTCCCTTTGTTGATGATTGCGACCCGATGGCACAACTGGTCTGCCTCCTCGATATAATGAGTTGTGAGAAAGATTGTTGCGCCTTTTCTGTTCAGCTCTCTTACTAGGTCTCGAATCTGTCTTGAACTCTGAACATCAAGTCCGGTGGTTGGCTCGTCCAAGAAGAGTATCGCTGGTTCGTGTATTAGGGCCGTAGCTATCATTAAACGGCTTTTCATCCCTCTTGAAAAAGTGCCAACGCGGTCTTTGCGCCTATCATATAAACCAAAGCGTTCAAGGAATTCTTTTGCCCGGCTCGATCTCTGCTCTATAGGTACGCCGTGGAGTTTTGCGTTGAAGATGAGGTTATCCCACGCCGACATTTCATCATAAAGGTTATCCGGCACTACTCCGATCTGCTCTTTCACCCTTATTGGCTCGCTTGTGACATTGAAGCCGGAGATTAAGGCTGCACCCGACGTAGGCTTTGTTACCCCGGTAAGCATACGGATGGTTGTGGTCTTGCCCGCTCCATTTGGACCGAGGAAGCCGAAGACTTTGCCTTTTCCCACTTCGAAGCTAACACCATCGACTGCCACTACATCGCCGAAGCGTTTCGTCAAATCATGTGCTTCAATCGCGTTTTCTACTCTCTCCCATCCTGTCATCAATGTCCGCCTATGTTTGCCTGCGACCGCTGTTGGCTTCATGATGTAATGAGTATTCTACTTTTTCTGTTTAGCTCTTCGATTCTCCGTTCTACTCCTGCAATCTCCCTCTGAAGCTCGTTCCTGTAACCTTCTAAGCTTTCAACTTCTTCCTCAGACGATAGGAACTGCCTGAACCTGCAGCCGCAGCGTCCAGTCTTCCACAAGGAGTGCATGGGCATGCATTCATCACACATGTTCTTCACCTCACAAGTCTTAAATTACAATAAGTGTAGTATTTGAATTACAAAGTATGTAGTGGCGGAGCAACTATGTGCGAACGAAGTAATGAAACAGAGCAGGTCTGCCTCTGCCCCCTGGAGGGCATCATAGACACGATAGGTAAGAAGTGGTCTCTGCTTTTGATTAACGCTATTGGAAATAGTAGCAAGCTTAGGTTCAACCAGCTAATAGATCAATTGAAAGGCATTAGCCCAACAACCCTCGCGGACACGCTCAAAGAGCTTCAAAGAGAAGGATTGATCAAAAGGGAAAGCTTTGCAGAGATACCTCCGAGGGTGGAATACTCCCTAACAATAGACGGCGCCAAGTTGAGGACGGCTATTCTGCCGCTTTTGAAATGGTCGTCTACGAGAATCCCTGCTGGAAGGCGAAGGTGCGTCGCCACATATAGGGAGATGCCAGCTCACCGGATAAAAAAGATCAAGTGACAGATGATATACGAATTGAAGATCGATATACACGCGTGCCTGGAAGTCTTTTAGATCTAGAAAAGATATTGGTCTAAAGCTTTGATACTCAATCACTCTTAGAGGCGCGGCAGGAACATCGGCACCCTTCTTTGGTACTCCAGGTACTCCTTTCCGTATCTCTCAACCATCTCCTTCTCCTCATTCTTTGCTAAACGATAATACGAAACAACAAGTATTGGGAACATAATCAAGGTTGGAATTGTCGGCCACTGGATGAGAAAGGCGATTGAACCAAAGATTATGCCAAAGTACTGTGGGTGACGCATGTGACCGTACACGCCCGTCGTAACCAGCCCTGCTTTTCCATGATATACTGTCCTCCAGCCCTGTACGACCAAGTATGCCGCTACGAGCAACATTACAATGCTGACTACCATGACGACTAAGACTCCCGTTTCAAGTGTCCACAAACCCAAGAGCGCAAGGGTAGCGGCGAGGAGATGCCCGTGCAAGTAATCTGGCTGAAGAGGTACACCAAAGAAGCTACTTAGGATGAAGATCGTTAATGGCACTCCAAACATCTCAGTAAACAAGGATACGATGAAAGCTTCGGTGACACCCAAAGAGGCCCAGTTCCGCTTCTTGAAGGGTTTCAGGAGAGCGATTACAAAGAACGTGAACAGCACTATTGACAGAACAACAATCAGCCAGTTACTATGTACAAGATGCATAAAACCTGTAAGAGAGACCATGTTCCTCGTCCAGCTGATGACTAATTGATCTATTTAAACCGTCAGACATGTAACGGCGTAACAATCCTGTGCGAGTACGACGGTTCTAAAAGATGCCCTAGTACGTATAGACATTTCATTTTTCCAACGATAAAGTTGCTCTGCAAAATCCGAGTAAGACAGTATGCAGAGTAACGTGTACTGCCCTACACTGCCTTGACTATCCCATTCCAACAAACCAACAAGAGAAATTCAAGTCGTGCGATTCAGATGTGACAGCTTGGCAAGCCTACCCTGCCGTAGTGGTTTTCCTCGATACCGCAAGAGTTCAACTAACCCGGTCTTTGCCCTATGAGGTTGAGGTCTTAGAAAAGGCAAAAAGAATTGCTAGGCTCGACCTAAAGCTGTCCGCGAATACGGTTGCTGTAAGAGGGATCAGTTTCCCTCCATGAGATTAATGTAGAAATCAGGATCACGAGCTATATTCCTCCAAAACCATAGAAGTGTTTCTTGTGCCACTCTTCGTAGGTAGGTGCAAGCGGGTCTAACTTAATTCCATTTGGAAGGATGGAAAGCAGTAACTCATCGTCTTCCAGTAGCTTGTAATTGTCGAAGTCATCGTATTGCTTCTTCATTAGGAGATCGCGAGCTTGGACGAGTAGCTGCATCTTTTTGTTGCATGAATCCATCATGCATCTATCAGGGTGGTATTTTAGAGCAAGTCGCCGAAACGCTCTCGTTACCTGATCCTCCTTTGCGCCCGATTTTAGGCCGAGCACTTGCTCAGCTCTCTTTCTAAGAGAATCATGTCTGAACAAAAAGGGTCCTCTCTATGCATTTTCTAAAGTAGAATGCCGAATCTAGCGTGCGCCAAAATCTTCCATTAGCTCTGATAGGGTCATTTTCTCTTTCCTTTAATAACATACAGGCTTGCTGTTTCTGGATTATTTGAATCGAATATGTTTTCCTTGTCGATTCCCAAGAGGTATTCTGTCTTCACCGTGAAGAGATTTGATATATAGCTTTGAATCGCCTTTGGATCCCTGTGTCTTACTTTAAGAAAGTAAGAGTTCTCTTGACCAATATGCTTCGTGAAATATCTTGATATTGGATTCAGAATCATCGCCAACAGTCCACCGCCCGTTTTCAAGATTCTATGCGCTTCTTCAATACCCTTTTGATAGCTGTGAAGGAATTCTAGGGTTGTGACGTAAAGAACGGCGTCAAAGGAGGCGCTCTTGAATCCAAGCTTCGCTGCATCCCCCTGAGCATATTCGGCCTTATTTCTCTTTTTGGCCACGTTAAGCATGTTCTCAGAATTGTCTAGTCCGATGATGTCTAGTTGTGGAAGATTAGATTCGATGGATCCTATGCCGCAGCCCACATCCAAAATTTTGCGGCAGTTTCTCAACCCTTTGTATATGTATTCTGCTTCAAACTGTGTTATCTTCTTGCCAAATTCAGAATCGTAGAATCTGACAAACTTCTCCACGTCACTGACACCGTTTTGATCCTGCAATAGGCATGTTCACGGCCTATTTCTCAGCTTCAGCCAGAACAAGGGCTTCCTCTAGTTCTCGTGTAAACGTATTTCTGAATCCACTGCTCTTCATCATGTCATTGATCTCTTTCTTCACGAATCTGTGGCATTTGCTTCTATTCTTCCTAACAACATACTCTACGACTACAATCTTTCCCTTAGGTCTCAGAATGCGTTTTGCTTCCTTCAATACCGCATCAGGATGGGCCATATGATGTAACGAGTAGGCCAATAACACGGCGTCAAACTCGTTGCTTCCGAACATCTTCATATCGTGAGCGTCTCCTTTCACGCATTCGATTAGGTCACAGACACCAAATCTTCTGCATTGATTGTGCGCCCTGACGAATCCTTCTAGTGCCGTGTCTAAACCCACTATCTTTCTGCCTAGCTTCTTGGCTAGACAGCTAACTAGGTAGCCGTCTCCGCAACCAATATCTACGAGTTTATTGGCTCCCTCAAATTTTCTTGAAACTATCTCGCATAATCTTGCCTGATCCATTGTATCTAGCCGCATCCCTAGAATGTAAGTACCTTGTCGGACTCCACCACCCGGTTGGCTAGCTCGTCCCTGTTGCTTGCCTCTAATCCCTCGATCAGCTTCAGTTCTTCTATGCCGCGAGCACCTATGCAGCTGCCGCAGATCTTCACTTTAGCTCCTTTTCTTATGACTGCTTCAAGCATTCTCTCTATGTTGTAGTATCCCTGCGGTGTGCACACACAATAATTTCTCTCCAGGAAGTGGAAAACCTCTCAGACCTCTCTTGATTTAGCAGATACATTCGCCATCTGAGGACGTGCTTAGAATGTAACAATTTTCTCACAATCCCTTATCATCTCATACAAATCTTTCATCGTTGACAGTGGTCACATTTCAGAAACCCATCAAAATCTTTTGTTCATTTGACAGTCGTTGAATATTGACCTATAGAATTCCATCAAATGCGCATGTTCCTTTTGCGTTAAGATGGAATCTTCTTCAGTTTCTGCTGCTCTTTGCCAGCCTTCTTTTTCAAGACTTCCAGGTAAGCCTCTGCATTGATCAGGTTCTCTCTGTCAGATTCGAAGTTTGCGAGCTGAACTTTTAGAAACCATCCTTTACCGTACGGATCGGTATTTGCGATGTCTGGAGCGTTGGATAATTCCTCGTTTACCTCTTGAACTGTTCCGGATACTGGGGAGATTATGTCAAGTGTGGTCTTTGTTGATTCTAGTGATCCGGCTTCGTCGAATTGTTCGATCTTTTCGCCTATTTTAGGTAGCTCAACAAAGACTATGTCGCTCATGAGGTTTTGGAGAAAATCTGTTATGCCTATCGTAGCTGTGTTGTCATCAATCCTTGCCCAGCAATCATTCTCGTTGTAGAGGAGATCCGTTGGAACTTTGAAGGTCCATTTGTCGAGCTTAAATTCCAAGTATTCCATGAGGTTCACAGTAGAAGTTTGTCAATTTGCGCTGCAACTTCTTCAGCGATCTTGGTTACTAGTTCGTCTCCTTCGGGTCCAATGTTTGTTCTGGGTCCTGGTTTTAACCCGTATTTCTTCACAAGTTGTGGGAGGAAAAATCTTCCTTTGATCATGCCATTATTGTTAGATATGATTTTTGTAGCACATCTTTCCACACAGCCATCTAGGATGATTGATGGGTAATTCTTCACTTGATTCCTGTATTCTCCCACGTTGGCAGCCATCGATGGAATGCATATTAAAACCGTTTTTTCCGGTTGTAGTTCATCTGAAACCTTGTATGCAACCTGTCGGGCTACCGTTCCGAGGGCTTTCCCCATTCCAGTACAGGCAACTATGGCAACTTTCTTCTCGTTCAAGCTTTCTCGTCCTCCAGTATTTGGTCCACCTTCTTTGCAGCGATGTCTCCCACTATCTCTGCAAGTTCCATTCCCATTGGTCCAAGTTTGACTCTTGACTCAGGCTGTAGTTCTCCGTGTTCTTTCAAGACATCTTTCACGTTTATCATGGCGCGTATTCTTCCATCAGAGTTCCTGACGATCTTTTCGCAACATTTCTCATCGCAGCCATCTATGATCAAGACAGGGTTGTTTTTGACAAAGTCCACATCTTCCTGTACTCCTCCTAGAAGGGCTGGAGTGCAAAGAAGCACCGTCTTGTCGGGTCTTAGTTTTTCCAAGACGTGGTATCCAGCGTATCTGGCTACGGTCGCGAGTGGCTGATCCATTCCGGTGCACACGGCTACTGCCACTTTCTTTTCCGATGACAATTTCAGTTCTTGCCTTCCCTTACAATCTTGATTTTTTCATCTATAACATTCATAGTCTTTCTAACGAGTTCTTCATCCTGTGATACGATTTTGCTTTTCGACGTTGGTTTCGGACACTCAAAGGTTTCCACCACATCCGAAATCACTATCGTAGAGCACGGAGTCACTCCACCATACTTCTTTACGCCTACGGCGGCACACATCTTCTTGCATCCGTCGACGGTTATACAGGGATTTTCTTTGGCGAAATCCCTTTCTCCCTGCCCTCCTGCCAAAAACAGTGGTAGACATATTGTTACTGTGTCGTCTCGCCGTTCGAGAATCCTTCTTGTGGCAACTCTTGAGATCGTACCTTCGGGCAGGTCTTCGCCGCTGCAGGAGATCAGCCCGATCTTCCTTGAATTGATTTTCAACTTGTCTCACCGATGATTTTTACTATTTTTTCCGAGATTCTGCTGGCGAGCTTTTCCCCGTCTGGACCGATGTCAAGGACTGTACCAGGTTTCAACCCTGGATTTTGCTTCAAAACGTCGAGTACGTTTATGGCTGTTTTCAGATTTCCTTTGTGATACTCCACGTTCTTCTTTGCGCATTGAGCTATACAACCGTCTATCGTTATGCACGGGTTTCCTCTTACTTTCTCCACTGCTTCTTTGTCTTCGATTGTCAATAATGGGAGACATGTAGTTTCTGTCTGTGCTGGCAACATCTGATCCGTTACCATGTATGTGGCTCTACGCGCAATCGTGCCCAGGGCCTTTCCTATGCCACTGCATGGGATTATGATATGCTTAGTTTGCTCTGACGTTTTTTATTAACTCCAAGATTTCCTTTTTGTTTGGGAAACTCAATGCATCTGCAGAGCACACTTTGGAGCAGACCCTGCAGAATACGACACAATTATTCGGGTTCTTGACAGTTAATTTCTTGTTTTCTTTGTCGTATTCGAACACTCCATGCGGGCAGAACTTGAGACACTGTGGATCTCCGTCACAAAGATTACATTTCTCGCTGTTAATGGCCGGGCACCATGGAATCTTATTTCGTGGTACCCCCATGTATGTTTCTTCGGTCAAGCTGCCGCCTCTTCCAGAGTTTTCTTCACGGTTTCAAGCGCTTTTTGTGTGGTCATGTTTCTAACATCGAGTGAGACAAGGTCTTGGTTTATGTCGAGTCCAGCCCTTGCGAACGCGTCTCGAAAGAGTTTCTTCTGCATTATGGGGGCACATCCCGCTATGAAGTACCTCCTATCTTTTCGTAAGAAGTCCTGAAAGAATCGGTCTCCATCCTCGTCGCAAAGCATGGGATGAATGAATGCATACTCAACCGGATAGGTTGCTCTAATTGTGTTTATGAAATCCCACATGTCCATGTCTTTGAATCCTGGACATTTGCCTGTGCAGACACAGAATATGAAGCCAACCTTCTTATCGCCTGAGCCATCGTTCTTACTCTCCATTCTGTCACTGTCCATTTCTCTATCGACACCCCTGTCGTATTCTGGCGATGACGTTTCTACTGAGGGAATCGATAAAGCGTGAATCTACCAAGTCTATTACGTCATAGATTTTTGGAGATGTGACTGAGTAGAGCATTTTGTTTCCTTCCTTGCGCCTTTTGAGGATGCCGCAATCGATGAGAACCTTCAAATGCCTGGAAACAGTTGGTTGAGCGAAACCAACAGTTGGAACGACATCGCAGGCACATTTTTCGCCATCTCTCAAAAAGTCCAGTATTTTCAATCTACTTGGATCGCCCAATGCCTCGAATACAGTTGACTTGAAATTAATTATACTAATCTCATCTATAGCTGGCATGCTATATAGCACGTCGGCTATATTATATAGGCATTACGCAAAGAAAAAGAATAGCGCGCTAGATTTCGCTTTGCCGATTCTTGGCCTTATTACTGGGTGTCGGGGCTTATGGTTGGAGAAGGTGTTAGGTCTTCTGTCTTAGGGGGTTCTAACACCATAGTAGCCGAGTATTGCTAAGGCTCCACTGACTACAATCAATAGAACTAACACGATGACAAGATTTTGATTCAAATTACGTTCGCGCGCCCCATTCCCCGGTGACATTCTTCTCCTTCAACGCTTGCTTTGGATCTTTCTTCACAGTCTCCATGAACTTCTGCAACTGTTCCGTATTGACGTTATTCACTGGCAGTCCGACTCCTTGTGGTAAAGAAGGTGTGGCGTTTCTTAGGTCAGAGCTTTCTCTTGTATGAAGGCGCCGTGCCAGGTGTGGTACCATACCTGACCGGTGTAGCCGTTGACGCTTAACATTCCGTATATATTGCCATCCTTGAGGACATGCAGGGTATAGTATCCGTAGAAGGTTTCTGGTTCTTCTAGTGAGGTGCCTGGAAGGTTCGAGTCTAGGTAGGTTTGGGCTAGTTGCTTTGCATCTGTCTTTGTAACCGACATATTGGCGGTGGGCACTCCACTGTATGGTTGGTAGCCCCATCCACGGCTCATCATTCCTCCGCCTTGATTCCAGCTACCACCCGTCGGGCCCCAACTGGCCATCTGTCCGTACTTGGTGTTCCACATCATGCTCGGCCCTTGCTCTGGATGTACTATTCCCATCATCCCGCCCATTCCGCTTAGGCCGACTGCTTTCTCGATGATTCCTTCGAAGGCGTCGATCCCTGTGCTCTTCTCGTAGACGATGAAGTAGTAGTTATACTGGAACTCCATGATCTCCTTGACGGCTAAGTCAGGGTATCCTAAGGATGCTACCCAGCTCTTCGCCACCTGTGCTGCCTCATCTATATTCCTTGGAATTGCTGGGTAAGGTTGGTATTGTCCCGGGGTCGGCGTTGGAGTTATTTGGAAAGGCGCGGTCGATGTTGGATAAGGTGCAGGTGTTGGGCCTGTGTATGTTGGTGCCCATTGTACTGTTGAGAATGCGACTAACCCTACGATGCCTATTATGATTAGGATTACTCCAAGTAGGATCCTTCTGTTCATTCTGTTAGTCCTCCTAGGAGAGTTCCTGCTTCATCTGCTCATACTCTTCCTTCGTTATCTCGCCCTTGGCATATCGTTCCTTTAGGATCTCAAGTGGTCTGCTGCTTGGTGTTGGACTCGTGGGTGTTGGTCTGCCTCCACCGACAAGGTAGTAGACTCCAAACGCTATCAGGCCAAGAAAGATCAGGAATACGATTATCCGGACTATTGCGCCGAGCCAGTTGAAGCCGTAACCATAGCCATATCCTCCGTAGCCCATCATGCCACGGTACCCACCGTTCGGGCCGTAGCCACCCATCATGCCTGGGCCCATAAAACCTCCTCCCATGAACATCATGGGGCCTGCGAACAGAAATATCAAGAGTATTACTAGGAGGGCTATCCACCCACCGTTTCTTTCACTCACATGCTTAGTCTCCATTTTATATTGTTGTTAGTTATAATCATATTAATATATAAGAATATTGTTTTATATCATGTGCTAGTCATATGTGGAGAGGAAGGAAACAAGAATGCCTCATCTAAGTTCATCAGAGGATAGGGTCTTTGAGTTACATGCAGCCATGTGCCAGACCCTTGCGAACCCTGTCAGGTTGAAGATACTCTACCTTCTCAGAAGCGGCGAAAAATCAGTTAACGAACTTGCCCAGATGCTCAGGCTACCTCAGGCTAACGTCTCACAGCACTTGGCCGTCTTGAGAGACAAGAACATTGTCCTAACTAGAAGAGAGGGAACCAGCATTTACTACAGAATATCGAATCCGAAGATCACTCAGGCATGCGAGATGATTAGAGAGACGCTTTTCGAGCATCTCACCAGCGAAGAGAGGCTCGTCAAGAGCATACTTCAGAGGAAGTAGAGAGATTGAAGCCAGTCTACATGGACTACAACGCCACTACACCCACAGACCCACAAGTCCTGGAGGCCATGCTTCCATATCTAAAGGACGAGTTCGGTAACCCTTCAAGCAACCATGTTTACGGCCAGCGAGCCCATGAAGCAGTAGTCGCAGCCCGCGAGAAGACCGCTGCACTGATAGGCTGCGAACCTGATGAGATCGTCTTCACCAGCAGCGGATCAGAAAGCAACAACCAAGCCATCACAGGGACTGCAACTGCACACGGAAGGAAGGGGCACATAGTCACATCTCAGACAGAACATCCAGCAGTATTGAAAACATGCAATTATCTTAGGGAGAGACTGGGATACAGAGTCACATATCTTCCAGTCGACAAGTTTGGGATCATAAGCACAGAAGACTTGGAGAAAGCCATCACAGACGAGACTGTCCTCGTCACGATTATGCATGCCAACAATGAGACTGGAACGATTCAGCCCATCGAAGAGATCAGCAAGATTCTGAACGAAAGAGGAATCCTATTCCATACTGATGCAGCCCAGTCCTGTGGTAAGACTGACGTGGATGTAGACAGTCTTGAGGTGGATCTCCTTACCATAGCAGGTCACAAGTTGTATGCTCCAAAAGGCATAGGAGCGCTTTACATTCGAAACGGAACACAGCTGGACAGTCTGATCCATGGAGGAGGCCAGGAGCGGGGCAGACGTGCAGGCACTGAGAACGTCCCCTACATTGTAGGGTTGGGCAAGGCCTGCGAGATAGCGAAGAGAGACCTCCCAGACTTCAAACCTAGAATCAAGGATTCTCAGAGAAGGGCTTTACCAAGGCATCTTGGACAAGCTGGGTGGGGATTCCGTGGTATTGAATGGACACCCAGAGGAGAGGCTCCCGAATACCCTGAATCTAAGCTTCAAAGGCCTAGTCGGAGAAGAGCTTCTGAGGAGCATTCCAGAGATTGCGGCGTCCACAGGTTCAGCCTGCCACTCAGACTCCATGGAGCCATCCCCAGTACTAACAGCAATGGGATTATCCAGAGAGACTGCGTTGGGCGCTGTCAGATTCAGCCTGGGAAGATGGACTAGCAAAGAGGAGGTTGACTATACCGTAGACTTGGTCTCCAAGAACGTGGGCAGAATTAGACAAAAGCTTGAGGCCTAGTCTTAGAAGCCAGTGTTGACAGCAAGACTAAGACTCCTGTTTGTGATCATGACAAAAAATTAAGGAGTTACAAATATGAAAATTGGCATTGTTATCTACTCGAACGACCCAGAAACCGTGTGGAATGCTTTTCGGTTTGGAAATTTTGCTCTGAAAGAACGTGATGAAGTAAAGGTGTTTCTTATAGCAAAAGGAGTAGAGTGCGAATATCTTGATACTGATAAATTCAAAATAACGGAGCAGATGCGTTCCTTTGTTGATAACGCTGGCAAAATATTTGCATGTGGCAGCTGTCTCAAGATCCGACAATCTTCAGGCTCTGAAATGTGTCCACTGTCAACGATGAAAGATTTGTATGAGATGATAAGGGATTGCGAGAAAATTGTTACATTCTAAGCACGTCCTCAGATGGCAAATGTATCTGCCTAATTAAAGAGAGGTCTTAGAGGTTTTCCACTTCCTACAGAGAAATTATTGTGTGTGCACACCGCAGGGATACTACAACATAGAGAGAATGCTTGAAGCAGTTATAAGAAAAGGAGCTGAAATACCCTGAGCTGAAGCTCAGGGTAATTTAGTTGACTCTTCATGTAGAAGGGCAACGATCTGAGCCATTATACTCAACGCGATTTCCGCCTGCGTCCGAGCTCCTATGTTTATTCCTATGGGAGCCTTAACTTTCGCAAGCAGTTTTTCTGATACGCCTTGTTCCTTGAGATGAGAGAAAGTTGCAGCAACCTTGTCTCGGCTCCCGATCATGCCGATATAGTTTGGAAGCCTGTCTTTGGAGAGGCACTCCTTTAACACAACCTCATCATGCTCATGCCCACGTGTCACTATAACAACAGAGTCGTCTTCACGAAAGTCGAAGGACTTGGTTACATCGACGAAGTTGCCTAACTTCACTTCGGTTTGCGGGAAGCGTGTTTTGTTAGCGAATTCTTCTCGGTCATCCACCACGATAACAGAAAATCCCAGGGTGTTCGCAAACTGGACTAGTGGAACTGCGATGTGACCACCTCCGAAGACATACAACTTCGGTGACCCCTCGATCGGCTCCACGAAAATTTGGACCTTGCCGCCGCATAATGCACCAATCCCGTCAGCACTCTGCTCATCAAGGGTATATTCCAGAAGCTTTGTTTTCCTGTCATCGAGGCAGTGTAGAGCTTCCTCTCGGACTTTGGCTTCAAGTAGGCCACCTCCAATTGTGCCCAGGCTGCTGCCATCCGAGTAGACTAGCATTCGGAACCCCGTTTTCCCTGGAACTCCCTTTTCGCCGCCGACGACCGTTGCAAGCGCAGCCCTAGTTCTTTCTCGCCTTATCCGCACAATCTCCTCAAAGATATCAGGCATCTTCTCATCTCCTATAGGGTACTCACTTTAGACCTTGAGAATCGCTTAGCGACAACCATGTATCCAAACTTTACCTACAATTCACTTGGGTTCAACTCGCCGCTTTAAGCCTTGGACAATGACGGCGCAGCGAATTTCCTTGTACCCCAAATTGTTCTCTAAAGTCCGGCCGCTAAGTCTCGTATTTGGCGAGTTTGCTAATGGATTATTTAGATACCAGTCTTTTCCGTACCCCGTGAGGACCACCCAGTGTGGAAGGGCTTCTTTTTTCCCGAACAATGATGTGCTTGTGAGCAGAATTGGAACTTGCGAGTTACGCAAAGCACCCTTGAGGTTGGACAACTGGACTTCGCGAGCAACGTTCTTGACTCCCATGGCGCGCAATTTCGCTTTTGTGTCATTGTAAAGCAACTCGAGCATTTGGTAGTCAATGTTAGGTATTTTGGTATCGATGGCGTCTACGAAGGAATGCCGCAGTGCTCTTCCGAGCATGTAAACGTCAAAACCTCGCCTAGCCGCTGCTAGCGCCAACCCTTCTTTGCTTGTTCCGTAGCACTCCACCAGGTTGGCTTCACGCCAAATGTCAAACTCAAATTTTCGATTCAGATGCAGAGATGGTTTGAAGAACTTCATCGCCATCATCAAGCAAGCGGGTCCGCAGGTGAATTGCGAAGCTTGATGGTAGAATGGAATAGGGAGCTTGAGGGAGCCGCCGCTATGTCGCCTTGACTTTGACGTCGGCGTCCCTCCGGTGCGCTTCACTCTCTTCGACTTCTAAATGTCCTTTATCGCCGCTTGGACCTTTGCAAGTATATCTTTGGGTATCTCGGTCATTCCATGTGCAGCCTTAGCGTGGTCGGCAATTTTGGGCATTAGTTCATCGGTCGTGTTGGCCGTAGCTTCGAAGCCACACTTCATACCAATATCAGCGCATTTGAACTTCTTCGCCATATGCAATCACCTCCACTCAGGACTGGACGGCAACCTGGACATTGATGCCATTCCTGACGCTTTGGGTAACAATGCAGAAGTCTTCGAAAATGCCTAGGCACCGTTTCATGCGTTCTCGATCTTGATAATTTACGCGCGCGTCCCAAGCTTGTTTTGATGAGTTCGGCTAGCAGTTTGCCAGCAAATATGTTGTTTTGCTGCGCTTTCTTTCCCTTTGTCTGCTGAGACCGCTCTTTCATAATAAGAACTTGCTGGCCGTTTGAGGTTGTTGCTGGAATCATTTCGCTTACAGTTCCATCTCCCAACGTTTCAATCAAAACGCATTTTGATTGATTATCGATATGCGCCGGCAGATGGAGCAGAACCATTCCCTAGATGTGCCTGGAGCCGCGATTCGATGGTGTTCTTTGGATATGCGCCGACGAGTCTATCAATTGCTTTCCCATGCTGAAAGATCAAGAGCGTGGGGATGCCCTGTACCTCAAATTGACTTGCAGTCGTTGGATTTTCGTCAACATTGACTCTTCCAAATGCAATGTTGCCCGAATACTGCTTTGCCAGTTGATCTATAGTAGGGGAAACCATTCTGCAAGGCCCACACCATGGCGCCCAGAAATCGATCAGCATCAGTGGGTACTTGTTAACAACAGAAAAAAAGTTTGAATCCGTAAGGTCTATCGGTTTACCGCCCAAAGCCTTCAGGGCTTCAGTCTGACTCTGCTGGGTCTTTGCTTGCTTCTGGATCTCATGCAAGGCTCTCATTTTGATCTTCTCGATTTCCTGGTCTTTATTGTTCTCAGTATCTACGCTCATTGTTACAATCTACCAGTTCATTCATCAGTGCGAAATGGGTTTATTAATGTATCAGAGTCTTGCCAATACCATGCAATACTTATATTCCATCTCATTCCCTATCTTAAGGTCAAATGGAAAGCATACAATTCCTTACGAGAAAAGGCGCGACATGCTCGGAGCTTCTTACCTGCCTGTACAACCTGAAACAGATGGATCTTGATATCCTTTTTGTGGTTGCACGAGGCGATCAGGTCACCCTCGACGAGATTTCAGAAGCAGTGAAGAGGAACAGAAGCACTGTTCACCGCTCGTTATCAAAGCTAGTCAGCTTGAGCCTCGTGTACAAGAGAGTAAGGACACTTAAAGAGGGGGGATACTATCACATTTACATCGCAGCTGAAGAGTCAAAGATCAAAGAACAGGCCAGTCTTAAAGTCAAGGAAATTACTCAGAGCCTTGAAAGATTGGTTGACAATTTCGTAACAGATTTTCACAGGCATCTGAGGATGAACTGATAAAGAGTTTTACTCCTCTGCGTTCTGCATCACTCAAGCCAACCATGATCTGGTGTGCGCATGAAAAGCTGGCTGTTCTCCTCAGTTTGGTCAGTCAAGGGCCAGCGAAGAGAGTATCAGATCAAAGTAGTGGTTCATCTCTTTTGCGAATAGCTCTCCTTGCGCTTCAGCAAATTCGCCGAGTGTCGCAAGATAGTTCCCGAGCTTTTCGTAAAGTTCAGAGGCAACATGAAGTATGTTTTCGCCCTCATGGATGATGAGACTCGTTTCTGGATAGTTCAAGAAGTAGCCGATACCAAGTTTACTCATGATGCTCGAAACTTGTTCCGCAAGGGCAAGGAACTCACAGGCAAGAAACCTATGCTACTAATCACTGATGGACTACCAGCTTATCATGATGCTTATCGTAAGGAGTTTTGGCAACACCAGCAACCTAGACCTCAGCATATCAGCCACATCAGAATACAGGGTGATAGAAATAATAACAAGATGGAACGGTTCAACGGGGAAGTCAGAGATAGAGAGAAGGTCATGCGAGGACTGAAGAAAACCGATACTCCCATTCTGAAGGGCTACCAGATATTCCACAACTACATGCGACCACATGAAGCCCTAGAGGGTAAGACACCAGCAGAAGCATGTGGAATCAAAGTCGAAGGAAAGAACAAGTGGCTAACGTTGATACAAAACGCAAGTCAAATGACTTGAAACAGCCACTCTAACCTCTATTCCTTATGCTTGCCATTAGTGGCGAGCATCTTCAGTAGAGGTATGTCCTCTTCAAGAATCTCCCTAAAGAAGGCTAGGTTAGGGTTTTCTTGGCAACCCTTCTTCTCCATGCTCTATCCACCTTTGAATTTCTTCTATATCGTGTACCTCAAGGTTCTTAATAAATGGATACGCCTCATTTAGAGTGCTAACTCGGAAACGTTTACCATTCCTTGTCAAGAAACTCTTAGTCACTGCGTAGGCGGTTCTATGGTTTGCACCATCAAATATATGTTTCTCGGCAAAGTTCTTCAACAAGAGTGCGGCTTGAAAGATTAACCCCCCTTGCTCTTGATGTTTGACGCTATCTATGATTGCTCGTATTCCTTCTCTTGACCCCAAGAGTTTGTGAGGGTGTTTGTCACGCGACATTTCAAGAACCACCCAATTGAGGCAGATTACGTCATCGTCGGAAGGATACCAAATCATACATCCAAATGAATGTGCACCAAGATATGTAATCATTCCTCAGAAGCCATTTATGTCGTGATAGTTATCCGACGAATTTTTACAACCCTAGCGATCAGACGAAGACTTGACAGTACCTACGCGCGTGCTGTGTTGCATGACTAGACATTTTTGTTTATGGATGTAGGTTTGAGTTTTCGGTTTATTGACGTGGAAGTGGTTGGATGATCTATATTGCCTGTGAGAGAACTATTCCACGATTGTGATTGGCTGCTAGAGATTGGAGACGCATCAATGAGGGTCTCGTGAAGCGTGGGGAGATCCTGCTTGACCCACGCATCCTTGACAGGTGGAACATTGAGCTTGAAAAGATGAATACTGGGAAGGAAGGTGGACAATACGTCTACCCTGAGATCTTCATCAGGCTTCTAGGCTACATGCACCTGCTATTCCACCTACCCTACAGGCAGACAGAAGGATTCCTCAAAGCCCTGAGAAGATTCGACTCAAGGATCCATGTGCCTGACTATTCAACCATAGATAGACGCGTGAACAGGTTAGATGTGAAGCTGGATGAGAAAGATTATGGCGACGACATAGTCCTGGCGGTGGACGCATCAGGCATCAAGGTGGCTAACCGCGGCGAATGGATACGCCATAAATGGAAGGTGAGACGCGGATACCTCAAGATCCATATCGCCGTTGATGTAAAGCGGAAGAAGATACTCGCCTTGAAGGTGACGGATGAGAAGACAGGTGACGGAGGGATGCTCCAGCCGCTTGTTGATGAAGCCTCCAAGAAAGGTAAGGTCGCCAAGGCAATTGGCGACGGAGCATACGATATGAAAAGCAACTTCCGCTATCTCAACGCAAAAGGGATTGAGCCAGCCATCAAGGTGCGCAAGAACACATCCAGCAGGGCCGGAGGATGCATGCCCAGAAAGCTCGTAGCCCAAGAATACCTCAAAGACCCTGAAGCCTGGAAACACAATCATGGCTACGGGTATAGATGGATGGCTGAATCAGCCTTCTCATCGCTGAAGCGAACCTTCGGAGAATACGTCTCAGCCAAAACGATGCAAAACATGGCACAGGAGATGATGATCAAAGCCTCACTATACAACATGCTGATAGAAACAACCACAGCAACACACGGCTAGACGAAACCTGAAGACAGCCAACAAAAGCGAAAAACATCACTGAAACCTAGTCGCGCAACACAGCATACGCGCGACAAAGTTTATATCAACCGGGCGTATCGAATAGAAAACTCGCATAATAGAATCTTAAATGTGGATTATTCAGTAAGGTGAAATGCATTGGCGTATTTGACAGGTCAACCAGTTCTAATACTGAAGGAGGGAGCCTCAAGAAGTCGAGGCAGAGAAGCCCAGAGATCGAATATAACAGCTGCAAAGATAATCGGCGAAGTCGTAAAGTCCACCCTAGGCCCAAGAGGGATGGACAAAATGCTAGTCGACAGCCTAGGCGACGTAACAGTGACCAATGACGGAGCAACCATCCTGGATGAGATCGATGTCCAGAACCCAGCAGCAAAGATGATGGTCGAGGTTGCAAAAACCCAAGACGACGAGGTTGGCGACGGTACAACAACAGCCGTAGTCTTCGCAGGAGAACTCCTTAGAGGGGCAGAGGAACTGATCGACGACAACATCCATGTCACAACCATAGTCTCAGGCTACAAGAAGGCCGCAGACGAAACTATGAAGATACTTGACCAAATTGGTCAGCCTGTAGACTTGAACGATAAAGCAACCCTTAGGAAGGTGGCTATGACCGCCCTACACAGCAAAAATGTGGGAGGCGCAAGAAATCACCTAGCCGAGATAGCCGTAGACGCCGTGAAGCAAATAATCGAACAGCGAGGAGACAAACTGATGGCTGACATCGACAATATCCAGCTGGTGAAGAAGATCGGAAAGAGCATCCTTGATACCCAACTCATCAGGGGCATAATCATTGACAAGGAAGTTGTCCATCCTGGAATGCCCAAGAGCGTAAAGAACCCCAAGATAGCATTACTCAACGCCGCGATAGAGGTTGAGAAGACTGAATTCAGCGCCGAGATCAGAATAAGTGACCCCGACCAGATGAAGGCATTCCTCGACGAAGAGACGACTATGCTGAAAGACATGGTTCAGAAGGTAAAGGCCTCAGGAGCAAACGTACTCCTCTGCCAGAAAGGAATAGACGACGTCGCCCAGCACTTCCTCGCTAAAGAAGGGATCATGGCAGTCAGAAGAATAAAGGAGTCAGACATGGAGAAGCTTGCAAGAGCAACAGGAGGAAGAACTGTAAACAACATCGGGGGCCTCACAGAGAAGGATCTTGGAAACGCAGGCCTCGCCGAGGAGAGAAGACTGGGCGAAGACAAAATGGTCTTCATAGAGGACTGTAAGAATCCACGCTCCGTCAGCATACTCATCAGAGCAGGTCTCGAGAGGTCTGTCGACGAGGCTGAACGGGCGATGAACGACGCGCTATACGTCATAGCCGACGTAGTCAATAAGAACAAGATAGTTGCTGGAGGCGGAGCCACCGAAATCGAGGTGGCAAAGAGACTGAGAGAATACGCAGTTAAGATTGGCGGAAGAGAACAACTCGCAATCGTAAAATTCTCAGACGCCATCGAGTGCATACCAAAATACTTGGCTGAGAACGCAGGGCTAGACCCGATAGACATAATGGTAGCCCTCAAGGCAGCACACGACGAACCGAAGGGATACACATTTGGAGTTGATGTCTACACTGGAAAGACGAAAGACATGATCGGCGAAGGCGTGATAGAACCCGTCATGGTTAAGGAACAGGCTGTGAAATCAGCAGTTGAGGCAGCCTCGATGATCTTGAGAGTAGATGATGTAATAGCAGCGGCAAGACCGCCCCCAATGCCACCCCCAAGGGGTGGACCCGGAGGCGGAATGCCGGAATATTAGGAGGTAATGAAAAATGGCTGAAGCTATACAAGCAAAGATTGGCGGTCAACCAGTTCTGATTCTTAGAGAAGGCTCAAGCAGAAGCACCGGCAGGGAAGCGGTGAGATCCAACATCGCTGCCGCAAAAGTAGTTGCAGAATGCGTCCGCTCCTCACTCGGACCCAAAGGAATGGACAAGATGCTCATAGCAAGCTTCGGAGATGTTACAATAACAAATGACGGAGCGACAATACTCAAAGAGATGGACGTCCAGAACCCAGCAGCAAAGATGATGGTCGAAGTCGCAAAGGCTCAAGACCAGGAAGTTGGGGACGGCACGACAACAGCCGTCGTTTTATCATCCGAGCTGCTCTCAAAGGCCGAGGAGTTAATAGACAGAGACGTTCACCCAACAATCATCGTTGACGGTTACAGGCAGGCAACCGAGAAAGCCCTACAGATCCTCGATCAGATGGCGATCAAAGTCGACCCAAACGATCGAAAAGCCCTCAAAGATGTAGCAGTAACCTCCCAAGCCAGCAAACTCCTCTCAGAGAACGCTGACTTCGTAGCAGACATTGCAGTAGACGCTGTCCTCCAAGTCGCTGAGCAGAGCCCTCAAGGCTGGAAGGTGGACATCGAGGACATAAAGGTCGAGAAGAAGGCTGGAGGCTCAGTCACAGACACTCAACTCATCAAAGGAGTAGTCATCGACAAGGAAGTCATTCACCTCGGAATGCCCAAGAGCGTAAAGAACCCCAAGATAGCATTACTCAACGCGGCGATAGAGGTTGAGAAGACTGAATTCGACGCAAAGATCAACATCCAGAGACCAGAACAGATGAAGGCCTTTCTGGACGAAGAGGAGAAGATGCTCAAAGACATGGTTCAGAAGGTAAAGGCCTCAGGAGCAAACGTACTCCTCTGCCAGAAAGGAATAGACGACGTCGCCCAGCACTTCCTCGCCAGAGAAGGGATAGCCGCGGTAAGAAGAGTCAGCGAGAAGGACATGGAGAAGCTGGCGAAGGCAACAGGAGCAAAGATGGTCATAAACATGGATGATCTCAAACCTGAGAACCTCGGCACCGCAGAACTCTTCGAGGAGAGAAAGATTGCGGACGACAAGATGACCTTCATAGAAGGATGCAAGAACCCCAAAGCCGTATCGATTCTCGTAAGAGGAGGAACAGAACGAATCGTAAACGAGGCTGAACGCTCGATCCACGACGCCCTCTGCGTAGTCAGAGATGTAGTTCGCGACCCGCGGATAGTCGCCGGAGGAGGCGCACCTGAACTAGAGGCTGCAGCCCAACTCAAGAGGTGGGCGGAGAAGCTCACAGGAAAAGAGCAGCTCGCAGCCATATGCTACGCAGAAGCATTAGAAACGATACCGATGACACTGGCTGAGAACGCTGGACTCGACCCGATAGACATCCTCGTCGACCTAAGATCAAGACATGAGAAGGGAGAGAAATGGGCAGGCGTCGATGTCTATGATGGCAAGGCCAAGGATATGACAAAGATCAACGTCTACGAACCCCTCGCAGTCAAGAGGCAAGTCGTCATGTCCGCGAGTGAAGCAGCGACGATGATACTGAGGATAGATGACGTAATAGCTGCAGGCAAACCGAAAGAGCCAGCAGGGCCTCCGAAGATGCCGGGTGGAGAAGAAGGCTCCTCAGAATTCGACTAGAACCAAGAACCTGGCTGCATCAACTGGTTTGATGCAGCACCCAACCCTTTTTTCCATTTTTTTCTTTCTTGAATTCAAAATTCGAACTTAACTAACTATTCTCACTTGGCACGCACAAGCTTTCTAGAAGAAACTCAAATATTCTAGAAAGACGCCTTCCAATTGCGATCATGTTTAAATTATTCCAAACGGATTTTTATCCTTAGTGAATTCGTTGAGATTCTTAACAGCCTTAATCATTCTCAGTCTATGTGCTATCCCCTTATCGAACATCCTACAATTCAGCTCAATCAAAGAGACAAAAGCCCAGATGTACAACGACTACTACATTCCGTACTATATCCCCTATTCATCATACGGGAGCTATGGCAAATACACCGCCACAATATCAGTATCTGGAATGCCGTCCAACTACTCTACAAATGTCATGATCGACGGAAAGGCCCAAGGGGCAGTAGCGGGAGGTGCGTCAAAACAATTCCAGGTAAACAGCACCGACTCCCATACCTTCCAAGTTGACAATTACGTTTCGGGAGCGAGCGGAGTAAGGTATTCCTGCAGCAATGCCTCATGGACACTGCAGAAATACACAAGCACCTATCCCTCGTCTTATTACTCCTACTACTATCCCAGTCTCTACTACTATCCGTACAACTACTACTACTATCCGTACTATTACCCCTCATCATCTTACATGAATCAAATGCAGGCTTCTCACACATTCTCCTACCTTTCAGAGTACATGCTGACCGTGAACAATCCTCAAGGTCAGTCCATTGGCCAGTCAGGCTGGAAGCCTAATGATTCAGTTGTAACATTAAGCACCCCAGACAGGGTTGACAAGTCAGACGTGGAGAGGGACGTCTTCAAGTCCTGGAACGTCGACGGTACAGAGATGAGCTCAAGCTCAATCACCTTAACAATGAGTATTCCTCACACAGCCACAGCAAACTACCAAACTCAATACTATCTGGACGTGAAATCTGACCTAGGTAGCCCCCAGGGCTCAGGATGGTACAACCAAGGCGACCAGGCCACAGTCTCCGTACTTCCAGAAGTGCCTATGACAGGATTCTGGGGCTCCCTCGGTGCAAAATATGTCTTTAACAGCTGGAGTGGAGTAACCGGATCCCCTAACAGTCCAACAGCAAAAGTTACCATGGACAACCCTATGACCGTCACAGCGATGTGGAAGCCGGACTACACCACAGCCTACCTCATCCTAGCCGCCATCTTGATAATCATCATACTGCTGATCTTCGTAGCCGCTGTGGCAGCCAGAAAGATCGCTTTGCAACCTAAGAAAGAAGAGAAGAGCGCCACAATGGACAGTCTAAACCTCAGATACACCAAAGGCGAGATAACAAGAGAAGACTACCTGAGAATGAAGAAGGATATGGAGAAATCCTAGTCTTTCTTCCATTTCCCCTTCTTTTTTCAAGAACCGCCTCAGACCATAAGAAGCAGTTCATTCTGTAGAGTTTCTCTCATGCTTGAAACAAACGAAACCAGAGTCTGGAGAGTCTCCGCAATCGCCAGTGACACAGATCATGATCCTACGTTAACACTCTTGCCAAGGCGTCTGTGAGGAAGTAGATTCCGAGAGCAATCAGGAACACGCCTAGGAGTCTCGAGATGCCCTGCTGATGTGGGAGTATGGAGTCTCTTTGTCTATGTACCATGGCTGAGATGAATGTGTAATAGACAAGATCTGAGAGCCAATGACCAATCGTAACAAAAACTACTCCTAGAAGGCCCATAATCTCAAGGCCCTTTAGAAGTAGCGCTAATCCAGCGGTCGCCCACCAGAGGGGCTGCGTCGGGTTGAACGCTGTATAGAAGATGCCTCCCAAGATTGAGGAGTCGGTTCTTGACCTTGTCCACTCTACCTTGCTCAGCCTACTTCTAAGCATTCCCAAGCCCATCAGGATCAGAACAGGCCCCCCCAAACCGTATACCAGAACCTGGCCTCGAAGAATGATCCAGCCGAACCCAAACAGAATTATCAGAATGACGACGAACTCCCATGCAACGTGACCGAAGATCACCAAGTGACCTGTGATCTTACCCTTCTGAGTGGAGTCGTATACTGTGAAGGCCAGCAGCGGCCCTGGGATAGCTGCGCCGCTGAGCCCCACTAGGAAGCCTAGCGAGAGCAGACCCAAAGTCTCTAGAATCAAAGTGCTAGTCGCCAGTGTACACTGTTTTGGTGCTCAAGTTAATGGCTGATTCAGCATCAAATCATAACTTTAGTGATCTGCATTGTTCCCTTAGTTAACTTCATCTCATCCTTTCTTCTAAATGGTCCGGACTGTGGAGACTAATGTCCGAAGAATCGGCACACCAATTACTGTGGATAGAACCACAATCATGACACGCTCTATCGGATAAAGCCAGAATACTATGCTCCAGCTTGTCACCTGCGCCTGTGTTGAAAGAAGGGGGAGAATCATAGAGGCATACAATAGGTTTCCAGTCAAATGTTGCGCCAAAGTCCCTATGAAAGACATCAACATGAAACCAACCGTGGCAAGAGTCACCGAGCCCTTTGCGATGAACCCTCCCAAACGCGAGCCTACAGGGGATGCCAAAATGATGAGGCCGAAGATATGCAACCACACAAAAGAAAGACCCAGACCCAGACTATATCGGGAGTTCCCGTTAACCTGGTAAAGCATTGGACCATAAGGATGTGCTACGAATAAGATTAGAAGAACAAGATATACCAGCAACGCGTACCCTCTCTTGCCGCGAATGATGAGTCCAACGATGAAACCGTTGACCATGGCAGGGAGGAAGTCTAGCCCGTAGAATATCGGCGGACGACCAGCAAAGTACCCTACGAAGGTTCCAAGTATGATGGAGACTGCACTTGAGTAGGGTCCCAATATGACCCCATAGAGCGTGGCGATAAAATCTGCGGCTGAGAACCGGGCACCGGGGATCCCCACGAAAGGGAAAGTCGGAATGATCCTGAGGATCGCATAGACAGCCGCCAGCGTCGCAATAAGCACTACGCTCTTTGTCCTAGGATGACGTATTGAGCTCATTCTCAGTCTAGCTCGCATGGTGTTTCCCTTGATAGCATTCCTCAACAACTTAAGCTACTCGGATGCATTATCGTTCACTCTTCTCCAAAGAGAAGCGGCATATCTTGGACGTAACTTTTTCCAGTTTCCAGCGCGATCTTGGCTTTCTCAAGCTCTCTCCCAAGATAGAATGCATGCTCCAAATGGGAGATTATTCCATTGCTTATAGCGGCCTCAATTAGTCTCTCTGGGCTGCTTCCCTCTATGACTAGATCAGGCTTGATCTGACCATAGCTGTGGTGTATGAGGACTAGTTGCTTCTTTAGACGATCTACAGATACCCTGAAGGATCCCTTAGGGTCGTGAATAAACTCGGGTCGGTTCTTCGCTGATAATCGACGAGCGTCATTATAGATCCTGAAGGATTCCTCTCTCCAGCGTTTCTCTTTCATTCTGAGAAGATCGATTCCAAGATCTTCCGGCGCTGTCCTTCTGGCCTTCGCCAAGGCGATCATTCTCGCTGCTATAACAGCCTCCATCGTAGAACCCCAAGTCTTGGCGCTGGCCTCAGTCGTAAGAATAATGTTCGCACCGATCTCGGATGCAAGCCCTGCCAAGAGGAGGTTCGCACCAATTGAGTCAGCATCAATCAATTCGGTGACATTTCCAGCGCCAAAAAGCATCGGCGTACTAGGATTCGTCTTTCTGTATTTCATATAGGTGAAGATAGACTTTGACAAGCTGGGCGTCAACAGCGGATTAAGAACGGGGTCGGCGATTATCTTCCTAAATCCCAACGATCGTGCTCGTTTCACGTTAACGCTGAGCTGCTTGAGCCTATCCTCCACATCCTCCGGGACTCGGTGGTTCTTTCCCGCGGAGGTCACAACGACCGGAATGTGGACTCCGAATCTTCCTACCTCCTCCATGTTTTCAGCGTTAATGCTGAGTATGAGGTCGGCTCCCGCCTTTACCGCGGCCATGATCTCTTTTGGATCACTTGCATCGATGCTCACAGCTTTCTGGGTTCTTTTCTTTACAGCCTTCACCGCTCTCGCCGAATCATCTGGGTGTCCACCTCCGGCAACCATCCCAACATCTATGATATCAGCCCCATAGGCCTCGAAGCGCAGTGCTATTCTCTCAATCTCATCTGTAGGCTGACTTGAAGCATCCACAATCTCAGCGAGGACTCGCATGGGCAGGGATGTACCAACAAAGATCCTTCGTTTCCCAGCTCCAACAGAAATTAGGCTCTTTCTGGATGCCGCGCGTATTGCTTTCCTTTCGATTGCCGCGAGCGCCCTTTCTGCGCGCTTGGAACTTGCCACTCTCACTAATTCGTCTGCAGGCAACGTCGTTGAGAATCTGACCTTATCTATCACTTCAAGGACATTTGGCAGGTCGGCTGCATTCCTAGGCCCCTTCCAGGTCTTTATGTGAGTTCTCTCTTCGATCTTTGATGCGTCTCCCTTAATCAGGCCTGGGATCAGTATAAGATCAATCTTTGAGAGATCTCTCGTTTCAAGCATCTTTGTTATGTATTCAGGTGACATCAAGGATGCGACGGGGACAGGAAGCGCACAGATTTGAAAACTGGAACTGTTTTCAGCCAGACTCCTGACTACAAGGTCCTTTGCAAGTAGACCCGTGACAATGAGTGTTCTCAAAACTTCTATCTCCGCTGTTCGGCTACGAACTAGTTGAAACGCTTACCACGAAAAGTCTTTCTAAGAGTACGTTATTTCGGCTCCAAGATTGTTAGGTCCGGCGAAGAATACTTCTCCTCCCCCTGTCTTCTCGAGCAACTCTGCTAGAGTCTGCGCGAGGCTCTCTTTCTTTTGATCCTGTTTGACAAGTCCATAGGCAATAGGTCCGAAGGAGCTCTGCCCTGCACCATACGCGCCTCCTTGCAACAATGCTTTGATGCATTTTGATGTTGTTGGGTGCATTAGATTCTTCGTAGCCTTGGCAAAACCTAGATTCTGAAGTTGCGTGAGGCCTGACCCAAATGTCTCTATGTCATGTTCAAGGAGTGAAGGGAGCAGTTTCATCAATATGATCCTGGTGATCATGTCCACCTCGTTTCTAGGAATTGGACAATACTCTTTGAAGATCTCACATTCTCTTTCGCCGTGTGCACCTTTGTCAACTGCAGGGGTGGCTATAACAAATGCCCAGTCTTCGGGGAAGTCGTACCTGGCCAGAACCGGTGCTGGAGAAGCTTTCGAAGCATTTGACGGCAGGAAGAATTGCTTCTCCTTCCTCTTTCCGAAGCTGTGGCCTCCGTCAAGAATCAAGCCTCCTCGGTTGAAAGCCTCTACACCGATTCCTGAAGTGCCTCCTCTTCCCATTATTTGCGCGAGCTCTTGACTGGAAAGCTGCAGATTAAGGAGCTTCTTGATAGAGGCTGCGACAGCTAGACTGAGCTGTGTCTCTGATCCAAGCCCAACATGGGCAGGTATCTCCTTTTCAACTCTGATTGATATCTTCTGTTTTGAGTTTGTCTTCGAGAGGAAGTGTCTGGCCATCGATTCAACTTTTCCTGCGTCTTTTCCGGATACTTTGATCTCTTCGCTCAGCCATGCGGTCAGTTCGACGTTCGGCTTGTCTATTGCGACTCCGAGACTGCCGTCTATTCGACCAAGTTCACCGTTCATGTCGATAAGACAGAAGTGCAGTCTAGAGGGTGTCTTAACGTATGCTCCGGCTCTTCCATTCATCGATCTCTGACTGGAGTTCCCTGATGGCTCTAACATAATTCGAGTCTGGGCAGACTCTTTCGATCACATCTTTATAATGATTTACGAGTTGGATTAGCTTGGCAGCCTTCCCTTTCTTACCTTCAGCCAGATATTGACGTATTCTGGTAGCGTGAATGGTAGACTCAATCAAAGCTGGAACCCCTCTACTGTAGAGGAGCGAGGGCGCATGCCCTCGGCTAATTTGCACGATTTTGAATTGCACTAATACCCTATCTCTTCGCGAGATGCTTCGGGTGAGTCTCATCTCGATATTCCCGTCTGCACGTTTCAAAGATGGGGCGTCGACTGATTTCGCCTTCGAGAAGAGTTTGGACGGGAGAGAATCCTTTCTCTTGAAGGCCGTCATGTAGAATAGGAGGGGGTTATGGGTTAAGTTGGCAACAGCACAACGTCTTGTCAGAACATTATCGAGTGTCTGCGATCCTTTGTAAAATTGTATACTGATCGTATTGTTTCCGACGAACTTTATGCCCATGGGAGCAGCATTTGGACGTTTATCTTTGTTGTATGTGGAAAGTATTATCTCGTAAATCTCCCCTCTTCTTAGGGAGATTCCACTTTTCACGCCACGTTTTGGATCTGTTTTGGAGGGCATGGCATTGAAGTTTAATTGTTCTCTGTCCAGGCGTTTCCGAGTCCAGGAGCGCATGTCAGACTATTTCTACTCTAGTTCCAATAGCCTGTCCAGGTAGACTATTTCTGAAACGGCTCAGAAGAATGCCGCCTCGACCGTGGATCGAGACGACCTTGCCAACAATTCTTTTTCCAGTTTGAGAGTTCCAGACGACCTTTCGCCCAATATACTTTGAGGCGGAGCCAGCATCAGCTATTCCTGGGATTCTTAACAGAAGACTATGTATGTTCTGCTTAAACATGCCTTGCCTATAGTTGACGAAGATCCCGTACACCTTTTCAATTGGAGCAGCGGGCTTGGCCTTTACTTTTGGCGGTTCAACTGGAGCGGGAGCCTTTTGTTTCTTCGTGATCGCCCTTACCAATTGGGCCTTGGTCTTCTTTGATGGGGCTTCAATACCAAGATGCTCAGCCAGTTCTCTCAATTCTGCAACTTTCATCTTGGCAAGTTCGGAGTTCCCTGTTGACAACCGTAAACCTCTGCCTTCTAGATGCACACTTGGAATATAAGTAATACCGGTCGTCTGCGCCCGCCTATCGAAATTATTCCGTTTTCTCCATCTGATTTGAAAGGACATTTGGTGACTTTTTGCTTGTCCGCAATTCTACGCTTATGGAGCACGCTACTTCGTTAAGCGTCTTCTAATCTCGTTCCGCAGTAGAAGCAGGTGGAAGCAGTATAGCAGATGGTAGTAATATCCTCACGAGTGACTAGACCACAGTTTGGGCAATAAACTAAATGATTAGTACGCATACCCATAATCCTCGGTAAGATGCCAGTCAAGTCGTCTTAAGCCAGATCACGTGACAGTGGCCTGCGCATCTACAAGTGCATTTTGTCTCTGTTGCAGTTCAGGAGGAGTGACAGCGTATTCGCGTGCTGGTAACCCCTGAAATAGACCTAAACTACTACCCGTCAATGAGACGCTCGTTCGTAAAAATAGATCCACACGACAGCAGGATCAGGGTGAAAACGGTTTAAGAGAAAAATCTCAGCCCAAAATCTTGTTTATGATGAAATTCGGATCGAAGCCCAAGAGGTCGCCGTATCCTTGCCCGATTCCCATGAATACGACGGGCTTTCCTGTAATTCTTGAGATAGATATTGCACTTCCACCTTTCGCATCAGCGTCGAGTTTCGTAAGTATTATCCCGTCAATCGGCACAGCCCCGCTGAAGACTGCGCCCTGCTCTGCGGCGTCATTTCCAGTGAGCGAATCGACAACGAGGAGAGTAAGGTCTGGTTTAGTGACTCTGATGATCTTCTTCATCTCGTCAAGTAGATTCTTGTTCGTCTGCATTCTTCCGGCAGTATCGATCAAGACCGTATCAGTGCTGTGAGCCCTAGCATAGTTCACTGTGTCGTAGGCTACCGCCGCAGCATCAGCTCCGTATGTGTGTTTTATTGTCTTGACACCCAGTCTTCTACCATGTTCTTCGATCTGCTCGATGGATCCGGTTCGGTAAGTATCTGCACATGCTAAAACGGTTGTGAAGCCATTCTTCATCAAGAAGTTGGCTATCTTCGCAATGGTTGTAGTCTTTCCCGTTCCATTTATGCCTACAAAAACTATTATGGCAGGCTCCTTCATCTCTCGTTTTCTCTTCACTAGATCAAGGAAATCGTTCTTCTCACCTTTCTCTAAGGTCTTGCAAAGGACCTCTCGGAGAATCGTCCGAGCTGTCTTCTTGTGATCACCAAATCTGCGGACTTCGACCTTTTTGATTTCATCACCGAGTTCGTTGCAGATTTCTTCAGCTACCGAGTAGGCAACATCATTCTGGATGAGTATAATCTTGAACTCTTCAAGCAGGCTTTTTATCGTCTTCTCATTAAGTTCTGTCTTTGAGACTTTATCGATGAAATCCTCTAGTCCAGTCTTAAGCCGTTCAAACAATTTTTTTCGTCCTTTCTTCTTCAATCTGGGTGTGCGCGGCTAAGCTCTAGCTGGCGACTCGTTCTGTTGTTGGACTAGTCTTGCGAGGTTGTCCTTTGAACTCTCAATGCTCGTGGATAACTGTCCAAGTTGCTGCTGTAATGAGCTACTTAGCTTATCAAGTTCAGCCTCCCTTTCTTTGAGAGACAGAATTGAGGAGTCTACACTCTTCTCTATGCAGACACCTGCCCCAACGCCGGTTATCACTCTATCGATATCTGCCAGCTCGACCCGGAGGAAGGATCCTGCACCAATAGGGATTAGCGTCTCTGTCCCCTTTTGGTAGTCTTTGACACCCTCTAGGGCTCTTGTCGCGATGAGTGTCTCGTCCAATGCTGCTGACACTATTCTAAGTCTAGTCTGGACAATGTTGGCCGAGCCTTCCATCATTCTTATCTCGGTAAGCAGTCTCCTAAGTTCCTCTTCACTTGATGCCAGTTATCTTCACTTCCTTGTCTTGGTTGCTTTCTCGGGCGCCGGCTTTTCTTCTGTTATCTTCTTAAATGTTATCTCAAATCTTTTGGCTTTATGTTTGCTGCCCAGTTCGGCGTATAGTCTTTCTACCACTTGCTCCTTTCGCAGGCCCTTCATTTCTTTTGAGAAGTTTATGTTGCCGTTTGGCTTCTTGATCTCTCCAGTGATCCGAAATGTTTTGACTTCGCTCATTCAAACTTCGCCTCTTTATACCTCCATCATCCTTGATATAACCATGAGCTCATTGCCTGCAGTCAACGGGCCGGTTACTACCCCGAGGCTGGTTGCTAGGAGGCCTGACCTTATGAAGGGAACGCCTCCATTGACTGTTGAAGGTTCGATTGGAACCTTCAATACTTCCTCTAGAGTTTCCTTCTCGTCATCACGTATCAAGGGATGTATAATCGCTCCTTTATTTGTTGCGACGCCCAGAGAGCCGACGTAAGGAAAACCTGAGATGTATCCTTTGACGACCTCAACCTGGAGAAGTTGCTCAAGTGCTCTGATTGTTGTTGTTGAAAAGGAGGGGTCGACTATCGCCCCATGATCGTTCGCCAGAATTAGGTTGCCTAGAGCGTTTCTCTCATCCTTCAAAGTCTCGATGTTACTCTGAGTGGACTTCTTTATGGTCTCGAGTTCATGGGGGTGGATTATATCCGGAAGTGCCAAGCCGTTAGCGTTTCCCGCCAACAATATGCCCAAAAGACTGGAGCCTGCGATATCTACCTCGCAGACGTCCACCTCGAGGCACTCGCTGAATTTCTTCTTCTTATTCGGGGGAGTGCCGGCGGGAACCGCTGCCCATCCTTCGCATGCGAAACAGTAGACGCCTATGTTAGGGCTTCCAAAGATATCGGCTTGAAGTATTGTCATGATATTTGCGACATCCTCTTTGGCTGAAACATAGTCCGCTCGCTGATCTGCTCTTTTGGGCGTATCAACCTATGGGATGTATATCATCTTGTCGCTTATCGCAAGCAGATGTTTCTTATCGACAAACGCGCATTCTCTTACTCCGTGGTCTTTTGCCGTGTTCCATGCCAGGGTCTGAAGATAGATTGCTCCCCTCAAGGAATCTTTGATTCGGTCATCATTCTTCGTGGGGAATAACACGGCCCGAAAAGGCATCTCCTCTAGCAGACTATGAAGTTCTCTCGCTAGATCGTCATGTTCATCCTCTGGCATTACGATAACCAGATCATCTCTTGTCAATGAGAAAAGCTCCATATGGCTGAACTGTTCAGTCGTCTGGGATTGAGCCTTGGATCCCAAAACCTCGTGGATCTTAGCCTTGCCATAAATGGCTAGGGGGTAGGCCAAACCCGTGCCAACGAAGAAAGTAGTTGAATTTATTGGAACATCAGTTTCAGCAGACCACAATAAGGCCTCTTCGTAAATATGAGAGAGGTCGGAGATTTCGGGGAGTGATTGGATACGTGAATAGCAGGCTAGGAGACTTGCAGTAAAGCTTCCAGTCCCCGGAGTCAGTCTGCCTTCACTGCAGAATCTAAGGTCCAAGACGTCATCAGATGACTTGGATAAGGCGCTGTCTCGATTTGCAGTAATTGCCGTGACTCTCGCGGCATATTTCTTGGCTGCCTTTGCGGCTTCGATGTTACTCTTTGTCCTGCCTGAAACTGAGACAACATACAGGTGCGAGTCTGTTACTACGGAAGGTCGCAAACTAATCTCGTAAGGATCAAAGCATCTTGCAGCGTATTCGCTTAGCTGTTCAGCTGCCAAAGCTGCAGCGAAGGAATCACCGGCACCTGTGAAGACGCATTTTCTTCCCCCCTTCTCCCTATCAGGAGCCGCCGACAATTCGGAAAGGTAGCGGGCATATCGAGGAAGATCTTCTATCTGGTTTTGAATCTCAACACTCATTGAATCTATTGTCCCGAGCAATACTCTAACCTCGTATTCTGCGACTTTGTTCTACGCTGGATTCTCACGATCGTGACTGCACTGATGCATCTCACAGGAGACTACGGCTGGTGAACCAGAAGAAAGATGGCCGGGGCTATTCCGATTTATTCTCGGCTGCAGCTTCTGCACCTAGAGAACATCTCGGATATCTGCAGTCTAGACACTCCGCTGGCCGCACGTCAGGCTCTTGAGTCCCTTTAACGGATTTTGCTATCTTCAAACTCTTTTCGACCTGACTGTCTGAACCTTTGATGACTAGCGTGATCGAGCCTTCTGCTCCATTTAATCCGCCTGCGCCTATCGGGATCGCTTCTGCGCCAGCCAATATCTGGAATGCTTTGACCTCATCGATGACTGTTCCATTGAGGGGGAGTAACCCTACTGGCATACCCATTGAATAGTCCATCCTGTTGATGCCCGCTTCAGCGGCTGCCTTCGAAATTGGTGTTGGTATCATCTTCTCCAGACCTACTGGAATAATCATATTGATTCCTTTGGCCATCGCGGTTCCTAGGACTCTGCCAACTGTACCGCCTATTGGGCTGCCAAGGAAGATCCCTGCATTCCCTTGTGGGTCTAAAGCGTTGGCACCTTTTATGAAGACGTCCCGCGCGCCCATTTGTTTTAGAACGTCGTCAAGTTCTGGGTCTTCGTGCAAGGTGCCTTTTTCCAATACCCATACTTTTGGGTATCCTCGTCGACGTATGGAATCGAGCATCTCTTGCATTATGCAGGTTCCTCTCGGTATAACTATACCACATCCGTAGCCATGTGTGATCTTTCTGTGGGTCAGTTCTTCGAGAATGAATGTGCACGTTGTGCTGGTACTGACAAGGATTATCCCTTCCTTCCTTGCCTGCTCAACAACATCCAGTGCTGCAACCGCTTGGGCTATAATCTTCTTCGATTCAGGCGGCGTTAAAGTGACTTGAATACGCATGGCGCATAATCAATTGGGGGTAATTGAAAAGGTTTGAGCAGTAATGTTGCAATCATGAGTGCGCGCGAAATACCATGAACTTATTGTGTGTCCAGCTTCTGAATTCTTGTTTCAATCCATCTGAAGACTCTTTCTTCTGTCATCTCTTCAGGGCTGGACTCATCCAACAGTAGTTGCATAATGTGGTCTTCGAGTTTTTGTTGCTTGTCGCTGGTCAGATCGATCCCAAGAATCCTCTCAGTACCACTCACAATATGTGAAGCAACCTTAACGTACTATCGACCTCATTCATCATGCCGCTCGGAAGCCGAATTGTGACACGCCTCTGATTCATCAAGCTGTTGATTGTACCAGGCAACCTCTCAACTCCTGGACTGATCGCTATACATTATTCTTACAGAACAGATATTGCACATATCTCTTGTATAACTGGGATCGACAACCCGGAGTGACAGAGCGCGGCTAATCCGATGAAGAGGCGTTCGTTTCTGAGTGGCGGTTCAAGCCACTAGCATATGGTTTCTATCTGGTTTCCTACTGTCACTTGATTGGTGTTTGTCCTTACACCTTCAAGCAGTATGATGCGCACAATCTTCTCTCTCAAGGAAGACTCGACAAACTGCTGTCTATTGAAATTCAGTTCTGGATGGTCCCTGACGATCCTGTCCACTTCATTCATCATGGGGCCGGGAATCCGAATTGGAACCCTCTTCTGAGCCATCATCGTGGAGAGCGCATTCATTGTCCTAGGCAAACTCTCAACCTCCTGCAACCTGTCTCGATTGCACGATTTTGCGTGTCAAAATATCATAGGTACTACATATGTGCCTAGCGTAACCCTGCCTTCCAATCGCAGGTAACAAATCTATGGAGTCATTCACTCTGAGAAGAAGGCCTGGATCCCTAGCGCTGTATCAATCACGAAACCCGTTCCTGACTTGCCAAGACACAACCCCTCACTCCCAGATACAATTTCGGCGTACAACAACAATAGACCTGGTTAAGCCCCAGTCACTCGTACACAGTGATCTCTGCTAGCATAATGCCCTTGTAAAGCCAGTGAACCACACCCAGAGATTCTGCTTGTAAACAATACCTGCATTTGCAATACATATGATCATAAACGGAAGAACACAAATAATCCAGCAATATATAATCTTGTATACCGAACATGGGCAGTCATCGAGATGGTTTTGAAAAAACGATTCCAGAACAGTCTCGTTCAGAATCAGCTCAGACCTTGAGAGTGAACTTAGAAGGCAAGCCTCCAGAAAGGATTTGAGTCTGAACAGCTACGTTACCCGAACCCTCCGGAGGAGCCTTGAAGGGGAGCCGATATCTGATCAGTTCGAACTGGTGAAAATAAGCAAAACATTACTAAACGGATTCCTGCAACACATCGACGATGACGATCTGATGAACATAGCTCACGAAGTCGGGACTCCCATCTTTAAGGAAGTGGGATACGCGCTCTACGGTGGGGCGACCTTGAGGTTCTCAGAAGACTGGTTGAATTCATGGAGAGACACATGCATATGCGGCCGTTTTCGTATGCAAAGGGCGAATATGGGGACCAGTTTACCATACGACATAGGCTTTGTCGTCAGTGGTCGATCTTCTCGGCTGAGGTCATCAAGAAGTATGCGGAAGACATCGGCTTGGATGTCACATACGATACCACTGATAATGCAATAATGGTTAAGGTTAATCCTAAGAAGGCAAGAAGATCAAGCCCTGCAACATAATTACTGACGAATGTCAATAAAGTCTTTTACGTGCGGATTCTATTCTGTCAACGTTCAGAGAAAACGCGAGTGATGATCTTGTTGCTGAGATCATTGCAGTTGAAAGGTCAAGAAAACAAACCCACCTTGTGTGCTCCCACTTCGGCATTTTGATGCGTCATTTCTGAAAAGTGGGACTTAGGGTTGAGCCCTATCCTCCTGTCGTGATCTGTCTTCTTGCAGTAACCTCGCGACTCAGTTCATACTCTGAAATCGTCCAGAATCTTCTCGTAACTCTTCAGATCATGCAGTTGTTCAGCAAGAGGCATCTGAATGATTCTCGAGTTATGATCTCCGTATGTCGGTCTTTCTTCAGTGTAGATTACTCCTATCGGGATTCGCTCTCCCCACTCTTGGGCTTTCTGGAACGCGGCCATCTTGTCCTTAGGATTGTATGAGCTATCAAGCTTGTATACTCTACTTCCATACCACTGGTAAGTATTCAAATGGTTCCAGGTCACGCACGGTTGAAGGATATTAATTAGGCTGAAGCCCCGGTTCGATATCCCCTGTGCGATTAGGTCTGCTAAATGTGCTACATTACCTGCGTAGCTGCGAGCGACGAAGGAAGCCCCGAGTGCAACCGCTAAGGATGTGGTATTGAATCGTCTTGAAAATGTTCCCAGGGGGGTAGTCTTGGTTACGTAGCCATCTTCACTTGTGGGACAAGCCTGCCCTTTGGTAAGAGCATAAACCTGATTGTCATGTACAAGACAAGTAATATCCGGGTTTCTCCTGATGGTATGGATTAAGTGGTTTCCGCCTTCTCCGTAGATCTCCCCATCTCCTCCATCGGCTATCACCGTCAGTTTGGGGTTTGCTATTTTCGCCGCTGTCGCAACTGGCAGAATCCTGCCGTGGAGGCCGTCGAAGAGATTACATCGCATGTAGTGTGGCAGTTTGCTTGCTTGTCCTATTCCTGAGACCATCAAGACTTGGTGTGGCTCCAAGTTCAGTTTAACAAGCGCTCGCTTAACCGCGGTCAGGATCCCAAAGTTTCCGCATCCTGGACACCACGCTGTTTCGCCGCCTTGGTAATTCTCCATTGTCACCAAAATTATCACCTTACCTTCTCTAGTTCTCTCAGGATAAACTGTGGAGAGATGGGTCTTCCATCAAACCTCAAAATCTTGGAAGTGACTTCAATTCCTGTCTCAGCCCTAATGAGGTGAGCCATCTGGCCAGTTGCGTTGCTCTCAACACACACTGAATACTTTGCCCTCTTCAGCTCTCCGGTTACAGCTTCCCTGGGGAACGGCCATATTTCGCTCAGATGAAGCATCTTGACCTTGGAGCCCTGAGTGTTGAGAATATCAGCCGCTTCTCTAAGAGCCCCGTAGGTTGAACCCCATCCGATCATGACCGTTTCAGCATCTGAGGGACCATAGGTGTAAGGAGGGCTGATTTCCCTGCTTAGCAGTTCAAACTTTTTCAGGCGTTTAGTCACATTCTTTATTCTGACCTCGGCAAGCTCCGTAATGTGGCCGTCCTCCGTATGCTCATCGCTATCGGCGACTACAAGCCCCCAACTCTGACCCGGAAACATTCTTGGAGAGACCCCGGAGTCTGTAATCATATGTCGCTTGTATTCTCCAAGTTTCTTTGCATCGGACTCGGTGAAGAACTGCCCCCTCTCGATTTTGACGAGAGAAGTCTCGAATCTTTCAGTGGTAAAATATGAGTCCGAAAGATGTTGGTCAGATAGGAGTATCACAGGGACCTGGTACTTCTCTGCTAGGTTGAAGGCTTTCGACGTAAGGAAGAAGGCTTGTTCGGCGTTTCCAGGAGCAAGCACCGCCTTTGGAAACTCACCGTGACCTGCGTGAATGACGAACTCCAGCTCAGCCTGCTCTGTCCTTGTGGGAAATCCAGTCGCAGGACCAGGTCTTTGACAGACGATTATTACAACCGGTGTCTCCGTCATGCCTGCGAGGCTAAGTGCCTCAACCATAAGTGAGAAACCCCCACCGGATGTCGCGACCATCGACCTCACTCCGGCGAATGAGGCGCCCAAAGCCATGTTTATGACAGCAATCTCGTCCTCACCCATCTCAAAGACCACTGGGTAATCCTTCATTTTTGAGGCGAAGAACTGCTGGATCGGGGTTGATGGGCTCATAGGATACCCTGACATAAACTTGCAACCACAAATCAGTGCCCCGGAGGCTATAGCATCGTTTCCGCTGAGCAGTATTCTATCTTGAGCTTTCGTGGCCATCTTAAGCTGATACTTGAATCGTCCCCCGGCATTCTTCTTAATGTAATCATAGCCGGCTCTTGCAGCCTGAGTGTTCTTCTCAGAGACTTCCGCACCCTTCTCTTTGAAGGTGTCATCCAGAACGCTAGTCAGCAACTCAAAATCATAATCGAGTAGGCTTAGTGCCGACGCTACAGCCACTGAGTTAGCCATAGTCGCTGTACCTGTCGTTTCCTTAGACAACCTTTCAAAAGGAACGCTCAGTAGGTTAGCGTCCGTTTCCGCTACCTTGATTTTCTCGCCATCGAAGATTATGATGCCATCTTCAACGAGTTCATCTCTGTGCTCGGTGATCGTTCTATTGTCCATGGCAACTACTATGTGAATATTCTCCGACAGATTCTGGACTGGCTTCTCGCTCACACGGATCTGAAAAAAGTTATGACCGCCTCTGATTCTAGATTCGTTATCCTGATTAGCAAAGATGTAGAGGCCGCTTTTGGCTAGGCTCCTGGACATAATGTAGCCGGTAGTCTGGAGCCCTTGACCAGCCTCTCCGCCTATCTTGAAAGACAAATCGGATGCGATCATAGTTTGATCTTGTGCGGCGAACGTTCTAAATGTTTTGGACTAGGCAAGCTGTCAATGTGCCGGCAGTCCTGCTAACAAGAACATATAATGATCGAAAATGGAGAGTTTCCGTTCAGATCATGGATTGAGAAATAATTGAGCGAGAGTCCGTATCCCTTTCCTAACGCACGCTATGGTGAGATGACCCTACTCGGTATTCGAGCATGTTAATCTTTTTCATCTAGCCAATGTGTTGTGATCCTAGCCAAAATGATTGACCGCCTCAGTTCATACTACCGATCCTTACGATTATGCGTTTTCTCCTGCTTCGTTTAAGGAACTCCTCCTACGGAAGTCATAGAGACAGCCTTCGCGCGTTGATTGTTCTCCTAAAATAATGCCAACCTACTATTTGCCACGGTATCACCGCAAGAAATCTCAAGATGAGTCTAGATGTTCTAAAGGATTCGTCTAGGCTTTTTATCCAGATATACGGTTTAGGCGATACGAGGAAGAATAGCTGAAACGGACTTGTATTGAGAAAAGTGAAGATAAGAGTAATTATCCAAACGAGATGTGACATTTTCCAACCCTCAAAACCTATGACTGAAACAAGCATGACCATTGGAACCAACAATACAACGTTCTGCTCTGAAACCCAGCTTCTTGTGAGCATAAGAACAAATAGTATCGATGATGACCACCTGAAAAGATCCATCTTGGAATTCAGGCTAGTCCTTGAAAGACAAGAGTAGCCGATAATTAGGCTTGGAATCCACAGGTAACCCAAAAATGCCCACTCTTGAGGAAGAGAAACACGATCTTTTAACAATTCAAGAATGTTAAAGAAAGTAAAACACCCGGCTCTACTAAATGGGTCCTGCAAATTGTTTAAAATGAAACTAAGGTCCCAACCAAAGATCTTGAATGGTAGAAAAGAAAAAGTGGCAAACGCAACAACGCAACCCACTACGAACTTTGATATGAACTTCAAACCGTAATTCTTTATGATGAAAAGCAGAAACATCGGTACCAGAATCAGCGGAATGATCTTCAAGGATATGGATAGAGCTATGAGAATTGAGGATATGCCGATTTTGCCACGATATAGCTCATTCAAAGCGAGAACAGTTGCTAGAACTACAATTGAATCAAATTGACCCCACGCCGCCGATATGTAGATCATAAATGGATTAAAGAGAAGAACATAGAACACCTTGTTAGAGGTCTTTCTGTCAAGACCTTCCTGAATTGCTATTTGCTCTGCCAAGAAGGCTAAAGCGATGTTGCTAATGATGCTTGGCAGTTTTATTGCAAGATTATACGCAAATATGTTTTTTGTCGGTAAATATACTGCGCCATAAATAACTCCAAGATAAAGTGCCCAAGGAGGGGGATACCCAATGCTTGGAACTAAGCCTATAAAATCTGGGCGGTTAAATATCGAACTTGTTGGAAGAATACCGTAAGGCGTGGTTCCGTTAAATACCTCGTAGCCTGTTGCGTAGAATATTTGCATATCATACTGATGGCCCAAAAACAACCCAATTGCAGATTGGAGAGCCAAACTGAGTGCGCAGAACACAAGCCGCTCTTTTCGAATTTTTTGCCGAAATATCATTTCGTCGCGATTCCCTGCTACTTTATCATACTTTATCTCATCATTGATTCCGGTAAATGATGCCCCAAGATATTGTGGCCTCTCACACTTAGGTGACCCTTTGTCGTACGCGTAGAAGAATGTTCGTTATTCTAATGATCTGAATATCATATCTGAGATTTTTTCAAAGGGCCTTCCCACTATACTATATCCTCTATCACCAAGATACTTTCGGATTCTAAACTGCACAGTAGCTTTAACTATTGCAAATTTTAATTTGAATTCTGAGAATTCGGATTTGAAGTGAAGCTCGTGATCTACTAGTCGGATCTTCTTTTTCGAGGGCGCTCTTAAGACATCTTTCACCTTATCATAGAGACCAGTTCCAGGTATCGGATAGGGGAGTGTGAATGAAAGATAGTCTAACGGAAGGGTGGTTCCAAATCTTATGGTGTTGAGAATGGTGTCATTGCTCTCTCCTGGGTAACCTATCATGAAGAAAGCGCCGGTACCAATGCCCGCAGAACTTGCGTTGTAAATTGCCTCTCTTGCAGCCCGGATATCCACATTCTTTTTCATCAACTTCAGGATTCTTTCATCGCCCGACTCTACCCCAAAAAATATTTTTCTGCATCCAGCCTTTTTCATTACTAAAAACATCTCAGGATCTCGTGTGTCCACCCTTGAGAGACATTCCCAGTTGATTCGTAGATCTCGGCGAATAATCTCGTCACATATTTTAATAACGCGATCTTTAGACACTGTGAAGCAATCATCTGCAAACCAGACTGAATCGTACCCTAGCTTAGATACCAACTCCATTTCGTCAACGATATTAGTCGCGGACCTCGATCGGAAACTCTCCCCAAAGACAGGCCTACTGCAGAAATCGCATTTGAAAGGGCAACCTCTAGAGGATATCATCGAAGTCATGGTATATCCAAAGCTCTTCTGATAATATTCCCTGTAGGCGTCATTATCGAAAAGCTCTCTCGCAGGAAAGGGAATCAAATCAAGATCTACTATATGTTCCCTCTTCGGTGTATGTTGAATTCCAAAATTGTCCTTGAATACGATTCCATTGACTTTCTTTGGCTCTTTATGATCAAAAAAGTCTTCAACGATCTCAAGCATAGTCACTTCCGCCTCACCAACAACCGCGATGTCGAAATCGTCTAGGAAAATCTTGGGATTAATAGTCGGGAGAGGCCCCCCCGCGACCAAGAGATCGGCCGTATGCTTGATCTTTCTTGCAAGTGAGATGCTTTCTCTCTCCATCGAGTACATGGAATAGATACCAATTATCTTGGGCTTTGATCCTTCAATTTGATCAAGTAGATCGTTTTCATCTTGAAATGTACAATCTAGTACATCTACTTTGAACCCTCGTTGCTGAAGAACAGAGGCTATGTAACCTATACCTAATGGTGGAAACCTGAACGGCGATCTATCGAATCTCGTTCTCTGAAAAGGGTAGATAAGGAGAACATCGATCAACAGGGTCACGCTAAGTGATCTTGATTGTATAGCAGAAACTTTGATCGAAGGAGGGAATTGCGTAACAAAAGCCGGACCAGTCCAAACGTGGCCTTAGAAGTTCTCGTCCCCTGTACAACTCTGCTCCAGGAATAGCCTCAACACACAAGGTTGTTTCTGCATAGCTATTGGTTAGACACGCTCTTTCACTGTGCACCAGCTCCCACACTCCTATCTGATCGTTTGTCAACTTCTCGAAACAGTCTTCGTAGAGATTAAAATCGCTTGATTGTTCGTTGAAAATCAGAAGTCTCTCAGGAATTTCGTCTGCGATCTTCGAACAATCAACTCGAACCTTCACTTTATTTCCAGCCAGTTGATAGGTGATCTTGACTATCCCTCTTGGCGTGACCCTCTGAAAAGATAACTTAACTCCTAGAAGATGTTGGAGTTTCATCAAACTGGTTAGCAGAGAACGATTATTCTTGTCAGTCTGATACCTCTTAGCCAGTCTGCTTTGTATAGCTGAGTATATCCCGTTCTCTATGGGATATCTTTCCTTCCAAGCCTTTCTTGAGAAAGCGTCAATCGAGAAGTACTTTATTAACTCGTCATCTCTGGCTTCGACCTTGGCAGATGTGGAAAAGAAAACCTTTCCCGGATACTCCAGTGCAGGAACTCCAAATCCAACGCCTTCACCACATACAGGTCGACCCTTAACAAGCATGATGAGGCCTTTCTGCAAGGGGGATGAATCTCCGCTACCGGGCTCGGCATTTTCATGAAGTATGAGAGTGCGTCCATCATCAAACGTAAGAGTGTAGGGACTTTTTGAGACCTTCTCATGAAGCCCAGCGAATTCTTGCATTACAGAATCCTCAGATCCACTTGAGGAGCATCTAACGAAGAGGTTAGACTGCTTAAACAAGATCAATTAGGAAGATCATCCAAAAAAAGGTTGACCACTGCGTCTACATCTGTGTCCAATCAGCAGTCATTCCGCTGACTAAGCGCGCGCTCTTGAGATTACTCGCGCGCCCCTCTTCTTTGGAAGTTTTGTATTACCGCCTACTTCTGATGCCCAAAAAATGGCGAGTTTGGAGCTAAACTTAAGTAGACAAAAACTCGATACGTACCTGCATAAACACAGGATGTAGAAAACCATGGTTAAGTTGCCACATGTTGGACATGAGAACCACCTATGCAAGATTTGGTCAGACACGTATGATGTCGGTGAAGTTAGAGACCTCGTCAAGAATGCTCAGTTCATATGCAAGGTTTGTGGTCGTGTAGCAGCGAAGAAAGAGAATCTTTGCGATCCGACTTCACTCTAGTCAATGTATTCGTTCCCTCTCGTAGGATCTCTCCTTTTTTTACAGTTTACCTCTTTCTAAGGTCGATCAAGAAATCTCAGACAGCAGACTCACGAAATCAGTACGTTACCGCCATTCTGGCACCAAGCCGAAAGCCGTGAATATTTTTTAGAAATTCACATTTATCAGTTTGCGGATTCTAAATTATTTGTTAGAGGGCGGTAAGTGTTACAGGATGGTAGAATGAATGAGCGAAGTGGTTGATTCGGACCTGCTGGAGTTTTACGGGACAGAATGCGTCCATTGCAAAAAGATGGATGCCCTCATAGAGCGTTTAGAGACAGAAACGAACTTGAAAGTGAAAAGGTTGGAGGTATGGCACAACGAGGCAAACGCCAGTCTATTGAGAGAGATCGATAATGGATACTGCGGTGGAGTCCCATTCTTCTTCAACAAGAAGACGGGTAAATGGCTTTGTGGAGCTCATGACTACGAGACCCTAAAGCAATGGGCTCTAGGTCAGTGAAGCACGACTTCCAAGCGTGACAGAGTCTGGAAAACCATCTATAGACGGCGGATCATATTCTTAGGTGAGCAAGCGATTTTGGGCTGAGTTAACATGCCACGAGAGATTGTCACAAGATTCGATGTTCCCATTTTGAAGATTCTTGACGAGGAGGGAAATTGTGACGAAGCGCTGAAGCCTGACCTATCTGACAGCCAGATCAAGGAAATTTTTGAATTGATGATCTTATCCAGAACCTTCGATGATGTTGCTGTAAAGTTGCAGCGTGAAGGCAGGATCGGAACCTATGCTTCAGCCAGGGGGCAGGAAGCTGCTCAGGTGGCAAGCGTGTATGCTCTCGAGAGTTCTGACTGGATGTTTCCATCGTTTAGAGAAAATCCTGCATATATCGCCATGGGTTTGCCGATGGAGATGCTCTATGAATATTGGGGCGGAGATGAAAGAGGGAATAAGATTCCAGAAAACATTAACGCCTTCACCGTCGCCGTTCCCGTGGGAACCCAAATTCCTCACGCAGTCGGTTTCGCCTGGGCCGCCAAACTTAAAGGAGATCGAAAAGCGGTCCTAGTCTATCTTGGAGACGGAGCAACATCCAAAGGAGATTTTCACGAAGGCTCTAATTTCGCCGGAACCTTCAAGGTACCAATAGTCTTCGTATGTGAGAATAATCAGTGGGCAATATCGGTCCCTAGAAGCCGACAGACTGCTTCGCAAACGTTAGCTCAGAAAGCGCTGGCTTACGGCTTCGAAGGAATCCAAATTGATGGGAATGATGTGTTCGCCGTGTACAAGGCTACCAAAGAGGCTCTAGAGAAAGCCCGGTCAGGCAAAGGTCCCACAATGATCGAGTGTGTCACCTACAGAATAGCCGACCATACAACCTCCGATGACGCGTCAAGATACAGGCCAAAGGAAGAGTTGGAAGCATGGATCAAACGAGATCCAGTAGATAGGTTACGCAAGTATCTGCAGCACAAGGGACTCTGGAATGAGGAGTACGAAAAGAGAGTCCAAGCAGAAGCCATGGCAAAGGTTCAACAAGCCGTCCAGAAGGCAGAATCCATTACTCCTCAAGAGATCAAAGACCTCTTCGTCTGGACGTACGCCGAGTTGCCACCACACCTCAAGACACAGTACGAAGAACTCTTGCGATCCAGAGGAGTCGAGCGAAATGGCTGAGCTGAATATCGTCCAAGCCGTAAAGTCCGCCCTCCAGCAAGAGATGACGAGAGACCCAAATGTCCTGATCTTGGGAGAGGACGTAGGGAGAAACGGCGGAGTCTTCAGAGCGACTGAAGGCCTGGTAGACGAATTTGGAGAGAACAGAGTGATAGATACACCACTCTCCGAAATTGGAATAGTGGGTGTCGCAATAGGCTTGGCGTTATACGGCCTGAGGCCAGTGGCAGAGATTCAGTTCGAGGGTTTCCTATACCCCGCACTGGACCAGATCATATCCCATGCTGGAAAGATAAGAAACCGTTCTCGCGGGAGATTCCACGTACCACTTGTAGTTAGAGTTCCGTACGGCGGAGGGATACGCCCGCCCGAACACCATTCCGACAGCCCTGAAGCGTATCTCGTCCATACTCCAGGTATCAAAGTCACAACACCGTCGACACCATTCGATACGAAAGGCCTACTCATCTCAGCCATCAGAGACCCTGACCCCGTAATCTTCATGGAACCGAAGAGAATTTACCGCGCAGTCAGGGGCGATGTACCTGAGGAAGATTACGTCGTACCACTCGGCAAGGCAAAGGTAGTTCGAGAGGGCAGCGACGTCACAGTGATCTCTTGGGGCGCAATGATGCGACCTTCTCTGGAAGCTGCTGAGAAGGAAGGAAATAAGATCAGCGTAGAGGTCATTGACCTTCGCACTCTCTCACCTTTAGATAGCGAAACCGTGGTCAAATCCGTTGAGAAGACAGGAAGAGCCGTAATCGTCCATGAAGCGCCTAAGACGTGCGGGCTCGGTGCTGAGATCACCGCGCTCATCAACGAGAAAGTCTTTCTAAGTTTAGAGGCCCCGATTGCGCGGGTCACAGGCCTAGATGTTCCTTTTCCACTCTTCAAGCTGGAGAACTATTATCTTCCAGACGTGGAAAAGATTATGACAGCACTGGAAAAGACAGCGAGCTTCTAGAGGCTTTGTTATGCCAACGAATTTCAAATTTCCAGACGTTGGTGAGGGGATTACTGAAGGAGAAATAGTAGAGTGGGAGGTCAAAGAAGGAGACACGGTTCAGGAACATCAACCCATCGTCAAGATAGAGACGGATAAGGCCGTAGTCGAGATACCCTCTCCGCTAGGTGGAAGAATACTAAGGATCCACCATAAAGAAGGAGATACCGTCAAAGTCGGAGAGACACTAGTAACCATAGTGGAGCCTGGAGAGAAGTTTGAGAGGCCGGAATTAGTTCCTGTTCAGCCTAAAGCCTCAGTCGTCGGCGTCCTCGAAGAGGCACCTGAAGCCACAGCAGGACCTCCCGAAATACTTGCGACACCGGCCACAAGGAGAGCTGCAAGAGAATTGGGCATCGAGATCTCCCAGGTTAAGGGAACGGGTTTGGAAGGTCGAATAACAGAAGATGATGTGAGAAGATTTGCAGAAGAAAAAGGGAGGAAACTGGAAGTTACCAAGATTGCGAGGAAATACGACCTTTACGGATACATTGAAGCTCTACCAATGAAGGGCGTAAGAAAAAGCACTGCCAAGAAGATGATTGAGTCAAGCAGGACAGCAGTACATGTAACGCATATGGATGAGGCGGATGTAACCCATCTTGTCAAGATCAGGGAAAAGGAGAATGAGGTTTCAGAAAAAAATGGCATCCACCTAACATACGTACCCTTCGTGATCAAAGCTGTAATTGCAGCTCTCAAACAATATCCTTATCTGAACTCCTCTATTGACGATGAGCATGAAGAAATCATTCTCAAGAAGTACTACAATATCGGGGTAGCAGTAGACACCGACGAAGGTCTAATTGTTCCTGTGGTCAAGGGTGCTGATCAGAAGAGCATACTCAAGATCGCCAACGAGATTCAAGACTTGGCTGAAAAGGCACGATCCCGAACAGTCAACCTAGCAGATCTGAAGGGCGGGACTTTCACCATTACCAATATCGGCTTCATTGGGGGTCTTCACGCAACGCCGATAATCAACTACCCCGAGACATCAATTTTGGCCACGGGACGAATCTATGAGAAACCCGTTGTTCGAGGCGGAAAGGTCGTCATAAGAAAGATCATCCCGCTATCCCTATCCTTCGATCATAGGGTGATTGATGGCGCGATGGCGGCGAGATTCGTAAATACGATTATCAAATATCTTGAGGATCCAGACCTTCTACTCCTAGAAAGCGAATAATCAATCTGGATGAAGTAGCGAATCTCGAATATGCTCAATCGAGAGAATTACCGAACTTTCTTGCGGTTAAGAGGCGTGTGCTGGCTGCAGTATCCTAGTGGCTACCTCTTGAGCCTTTAGGGCATCATCTACGGTGATGAGAGGTTCTTTGTTCTGCAGAATTGATCTCACAAAGTGCTCATCTTCTTGGTAATGACCCCAAACTTTTGCTCCTTTCTCTCGAAAGACCCATTCCTGTTTGTCCGGATCGGAAGCGTTGAGACCTAGACCATCATTACCAGTTGCGACCAGCCCATTCATGTTATCACCTAGAACTTCCAGTTTACTATCGCTCATCGAGGGCCTGACGAGCCCACTGAACTGGAGAGTTGCGACCGCTCCATTTGAGAATTTAAGAACTGCGAGGGAAGTGTATCCAATAGTTCCGCCCAGCTCACGCAGACTAACATTTCTCAAAACAGAATGAACTTCCTCAACATCCGCTTTGAGGAGCCAACGTAAAAGATCAATCGACCATACAGATAGTGTAAACGCCGGGCCCCCTCCACTTTTTTTGTCGTCCCACGCCCACGATCCCGGTGGCCATTGCAATGCCAAATCCTTGGCAGGAATGAACTCTCTGTAGAGTGCCGCTACCGGATTTCCGATCGAGCCTTGATCGATCAACTCTTTCATCTTAACATAATTTGGTGTGAATCTGAAGTTCAGACTCGGCATAAAGACGACACCTGCTTTCTTGGCCTCGTCGACAATTTCGTAAGCTTCCTTCAACGTTGGGGCCAATGGCATCTCACATAGGACATGTTTGCCCCCCCTCAAAGCATCCGTCACAATTTGGTGGTGGAGAAAGGTTGGGACTGAGATTACAACTGCATCTACGTTGGGATCCTTGATCAGATCCTGATGGTTGGAATACACTGATCTTAGCTTGAATTTTTCCCCTGCCTTCCTCGCGCGTTCGACATCCACGTCGGCTATCGCGATTAGCTTAGCTCCTTGGATCGACCGAAAGGCTTGAAGATGGGCTTTCTCGCCGACAAACCCTAATCCTACAACTCCTATGCCAACTTCAGTCCTCGACAACGATCATCCAGTCATAGCGGAGGAAATCGTGTATAAAAGCATGAGACATAACCTGAGATCCCTTTGCAGCGGCTGCCAGCCCGATCTATTTGACTTGGGCCAGTCCAGGGGTTCGAAAAAGACTCAAATATGTGACCTTCTAGTTTGTGGGTAGGTAGGTAGTAATCTTAGCCATGGTTGAATTAGCTTGCCAGCATTGCGGTTATAAATGGGACTACCAGGGTCAGAACCAATACTATGCCACTTGCCCGCAATGTCGTTACAAGGTAAAGGTACCTGAAGATATAGCCTCCGTTTTGGGTCGAAGGAAGTTGGACTTAGAATTGAAGAAAAGGGCCTCGATCAAACGAAAGGCCGTGAAACTGCGTGGAGTCGCAGCGATAGTGAATAAAGCAGTGGAAGAGTATGGACATGACAAGAGTATGCTCATCCAGATCCTCTTGAGACTGCAACGAAGCTTCGGCTGGCTTCCAAGAGAGATGCTGTCAGAGGTGAGCAAGCAGCTGAATGTACCCATCAGCCAAGTCTACCAGATCGCAACTTTCTACAAGGCGTTTTCTCTTGCTCCTCGGGGGAAGCACCTCGTCCGGGTCTGTATGGGAACATCCTGCAAAGTTCGAGGCTCTCAAACGATTCTTGAACAGGCCGAGAAATCCCTCAACGTGGATAGGGAAGGAACAACCGCCGATGGTAAATTCAGTCTTGAGACCGTCAATTGTGTAGGCTGTTGCGCCCTGGGCCCAGTCATGACCGTCAACGAGGAATATCACGGCAACCTCAAACTACCTGATGTGGAAAAGGTCCTATCCAAGTATAGGCAGGCCTAGACTTTGGCAGTTGTAACCCGAATAAAATCACCCAAAGACCTTGGAAGCCTCCGTAAGACAATCACAGCGAATCAAACTAAAAATCAGCGCAGAATCTTAGTCAGCGTCAGCACATGCTCCGTTGCACTCGGCGCCTTCAAAGTCATGGAAGCTTTCAAAGCCGAGCTTGAAAAGCAGGGACTAAAGGACGAGGTGGGGCTCAAGGGGACTGGATGTTCAGGTTTCTGTGAACAAGGCCCCACAGTCACGATCTACCCAGAGGAGATCTGTTACTTCAGGGTAAAGGCTGAAGATGCCCCGGAAATAGTCTCAAAGACTGTTAAGAATAAGCAGATTGTTGAGCGGCTGCTGTACAAAGATCCAGCAACAGGCAAGAGATCAAATAAGCTCCAGGAGATACCTTCCTACAAGCACCAGCTTAGGATACTGACGGAGAATAATGGAAAATTAGACCCGAAGAGCATTGAAGATTACATTGCATTCGACGGGTACAACGCCCTTGCAAAAGCCCTCTTCGAGATGAAACCTCAACAAGTTGTTGATGAAATCAAGAAGGCAAACCTGCGTGGCCGTGGTGGAGGAGGCTTTCCAACCGCACTGAAATGGGAGACCACACGGAACGCCCCTGAAGAACCCAAGTACGTCATCATCAACTGCGACGAGGGAGATCCTGGCGCCTTTATGGATAGATCGCTTATGGAGGATAACCCTCACAGCGTACTTGAGGGCTTCACAATAGGAGCTTATGCGATCGGAGCCCACAAAGGCTTCGTCTATGTGAGAGAAGAATACCCCATAGCAGCGGAGAATGTGTCGACCGCCATCAAGCAGGCCGAAGATTATGGACTGCTTGGCGAAGACATAATGGGGTCAGGTTTCAGTTTTAGGGTGACGGTACACAGAGGTGCTGGAGCGTTCGTCTCGGGAGAGTCCAGCGCTCTCATGTCAGCGATCGAAGGTAAGATTGGCGAACCCAAGCCAAAATACATTCACACAGCGGTAAAGGGGCTGTGGGGCAAACCCACCTGCCTTAACAACGTCAAGACATGGGCCACTGTTCCGTTGATAGTCCTGAATGGTTCAGAATGGTTCAGGAAGATCGGGACACAAGGGAGCAGCGGAACCGCGATCTTCTCACTTGTCGGCAAGGTAAACAGCACAGGCCTTGTAGAGGTTCCTATGGGAATTAGCCTCCGAGACCTAATCTTCGAGATCGGCGGAGGAATTAGGGGTGACAAGAGATTCAAAGCAGTACAAACCGGCGGCCCATCAGGAGGCTTCATCCCTGACAAGTATCTCGACCTTCCAGTAGACTTTGACGAGCTCACTAAGGTCGGATCCATGATGGGATCTGGCGGCATGGTGGTCATGGATGAGAACACCTGCATGGTTGATGCGTCAAAGTACTTTGTAGATTTCTTGCTTGAGGAGTCATGCGGCAAATGTATTCCATGCCGAGAAGGACTGAAAGTTCTCTCCAGCACTCTGGGAGACATCTGCGCCGGAAAAGGCAACAATGAAGACATGTCGATAGTTGAAGAAATAGCCAAGACGATGGAGGAGGCTTCCCTATGTGCGTTAGGCAAGACCGCAGCCAATCCAGTGCTCACTTCTCTGAAGTACTTCAGAGACGAGTGGGAACAACACTTGAGGGAAAAGCGTTGTCCAGCCAAAGCCTGCAGAGCTCTGATTAACTACTACATAGAGCCCAAGAGATGCCAAGCCTGCCTACTATGCCTAAAGGCATGCCCGACTAATGCTATCAACGGCGAAAAGGAGCAAGTTCACTGGATCACACAAGAGAAATGCTCGAAGTGTGGAGCGTGCTACGAGGTCTGCAAGTTCGACGCGGTCAGGAAATCATCAGGAGAACCGATTCCACCTCCACCACCAAAGGGAATGAAACCAATCCGGAAAAGATGAGGTTAGATCATGAAGGCTCTAAGCTTGAGAATAGACGATAGAGATGTTGAAGCCGAAGAGGGAATGACGATTCTGGAGGCTGCAAAGTGTTCAGGCGTGGAGATACCGACGCTGTGCCATCACGAGGAGCTGGAGTCGTATGGCGTCTGTCGCATCTGCAGCGTGGAGATCGAGAAGAGAGGCAGATCACGGATAGTCGCTGCGTGCTGCTACCCTGCTGAGGAAGGCTTGAAGGTAAGAACGAGGTCTCCCAGAATCGATTCTATGAGAAAGACCATACTCGAGTTGGCTGCCGCATCTGCGGGAGAAGATGTCGCTGGCAGGATGCGCGAATTGGCCGGCGAATACAAGGCTGATCTCTCTAGATTCCGCTCAAAGGTGCAGAGCGACCCCACGAAATGCATCCTATGTGGGTTATGTCTTCGTCGGTGCATTGAGGCGACTTGGGATAGCGCGATTGGATCTGTGGGAAGAGGCGTAAGGAGACGGATTGCGCTCTACCCTGAAAAGGCAGCAATATGCACAGTATGCAACCATTGCTATGTTGTATGCCCAACCGGCAGGATCTCCTCAATAGGCGCTGAGCCTCCTTTCCCGCCAATTGAAGATATTCTCGCCGGAAGAGAATGAAAATATAAAAGCGCGCGCGCCTCCCAACCTGGTAGAAAGCTATAGTGTGGAGCTTCGTAAACGAATCCTAGAGTTGACTCAAAAGCAAGCCTCTAAACCAGGAATCGCTAAGAGTACACTGCATCACCTTCGCAAGAATGCGGCCGGCAGAACACCTTTCCGAATGTACTCCAAAGTCCTCGCCAGACTCGAACGTTCACCATAGGGAGTTGCAGGTATGTGAGGGACATTTCATTTGAAGATGCACTCATGTGTCCGAAGTGAAAGGCGTAATTGACCGTGATTGGTTGAGTAGTGAGCTTCAGAAAATCAAGTCTTACGCTCCGCCAAAAGACAAGACAAGGCTGACCTTCGTCGACTATACAGATCGGTATCACCCACTCGCAGTCCTTATTCATCAAGTGGATAAGCAGCTAGAAGTCTCTGGCGCGAATGAGAATGTGACAGAAGAAATGATGCGATTGGCTCATCTCGGCGAGAGTTTGTCGATACTTCGTCAGAATAGCGTAAAACGACTAGACTGCAAAATACGCAATCTCACGGTTTCATCAGAGCTATTTGAGAAGACTGTGTATGAACTGCAAGTTGCATCGGCATACGCAAGAGCGAATTATAAGGTCGCATTCTTGAAGGAGAAACCTGACGAAAAGATCAAAACGGCAGAAATGGAAATTGACGAACAGGTAGAAGTTGAATGCAAGCAAAAAGATAAACTGTCACAAAGAGATAGGCGGAACCACGGGTACTGGAAGCTTATCATGCAGAAGGCCTCCGCTATCATGAATCATTTAAAGTGTAATTATGGCTTCGTTGTCAAGACCCAACGTGATCCAACGCAAGAGAATGTTGAATTCATTCTTCATGAGCTCAGACGTTTCATGAAGAGCAAACAACAAGGACGCTTCGCGTTTCCTGAGAAAGGTATCGAAATAACCGTGAAGATACTTTCGCAGTATGACCTCCCAATCACATCTCACTCGATGGAATTTGCGTCGACAGAAGAACTGGACTTTTTTGTTTTCGCTATGGAAAAGAAAGAGGATCAACCTGTAATTAGAAATCCGAGGATTTTTGGTTTCAAGTGTGCAATTATGCCCGATCGCATAAAGAGCGTCATCGAGTCCATAACTAAGGCAAAGAAGCAGTTGAGCGGAAATAAGCCCGGTATGATCTACGTGGATCTGAACAGCATAGATCGCCAAATGATGGATGAAGACTTCAGGAGGCTTGACACTATGGTCAAACGGGTACTGAGCAAGAACTCCACAATATCAGCGGTCGTTATTACAAGTCAAATGTTCTCGCGTGACACTCAAGGTCTTGTTTTCAAACACAAGGCTAAGGTCATAAGGAACGATGTGGCAAGATATCCCGTAACTTTCAAGATAGTCGGCGAACCATAGTGCATCATCATATGCACACCGTCGTCGTCGCTCAGCAGGGGACAGGGGATACATACATCTGGCTGTTTGGTGTGGTCACGTGGATGCTGCTTTTCCGACGTGAACATCCACATGGACATTTCTAGGATGAAATTGGGTTAAGCGCGCGCTTTATTGTTCTAGACATGATGCCATTGATGCCTGTTACAGTAGGGACAATAATCCATGTGTCGGTCAGCACTGGCTATCAATTGTTGCCCACAATACCTGCAAGTCTCGTACGCATGTGGAACGCCCCATCGTTGTGCTCCATAATAAGGCGACCGTCCAAAAGCTAGTGGTGCGCTTGGCGCGAATCTTGGTGGAAACCTCGGGAACGGTGCAGGTCCTATAACTGGTGGATAACCGGCAAAACTGGGAAGCGGAATGTAGCCGAGGAAAGGCGTCAGGTGTGAATATGCATGGTAACCCAGCAGTGCAAAGATGATAACTAGTATCTCTAAGACTATGATTGGGTCAGTCAGAATACCGGGTACGCCTGGAGGGTTCGGCGGGTTAACGGCGATAGGGTTGAAAAGGTAGTCGGCGAACTGAGCGTACGTCAGCCCATAATTTGGACCTTGTACAATGACGCCGAACCATATTGCGATTCGCACAATACTCCAGACCGTTACAAGGATGAAGATGTACGTGTAAGGCCGAATGAAGAGGATAACGCCCAGAAGCAGATCTATAATAGCGAAAACTAAGAGCGCAACAGCGTTGAAAGTCGAGGATAACCAGAGTATCTTGTCAAAAGACACGAGAATGAGTGTGAGAGCACCACTCAATATCAGTAATATGCCTGCAACTTTGGAAGCGGTCGGAGCGGAGATTGTTGGACCTCTTTGGAAAGGTAGCGGCAGGGGTGGATATGCAGGTGGGGGACCAAACTGTGACGCATATGGGTAACTCTGAGGATAAATGGACTAACCCTCCGTTATCAGAGGCTATGCCTTCAATTCAACTCAGTAGAAATGATATTTCAAGACTCTCTTAAGCCTCACTGGGTCGTTGATCGTCGTTTAAGTACTGTGTGTGTGCCTTAGCTGGTGAGAGCATCATGATTTGAATCGTGATTTTTGTGTATCTTTTGGTGAACATACGCATCTATGCTGTTCGCTACGCCGCTCGCATTGTTTAACTTCATATATGCACAGGTTGGCGCATAGTAGAGTGTCGAGAAGGGAAAAGAAAGGGATGTACAAATGGCAGGAAAGCCAGAATACGGGAACTGGCTCTCAAAGAGACTAGTCTATATTCCTGGTGCTGCAGGTCTCGTGTTTTTGGGGGTTGCCCTTTTGTTTCCAGTCTTCGTAATTCCTGCTGGTTTGTTCTTCCTAGTTTCCCTCTATTGTGCGTATGCGCGATACAAGTTTTCTGCCCAAGGGGGGAATATCCAAGACCATATCGTTGAATTGGTTTTGGCACATTTGGATTGGAATGGAGAAGGGCGCGCATTGGATATAGGATGTGGAAATGGTGCCCTTACGATCAAGCTTGCTCAAAAGTATGCGAGAGGCCGGGTTGTGGGAATTGACTCTTGGGGAAGACGGTGGGGATACTCAAAAAACACATGTGAAAGCAATGCGAAGATTGAAGGAGTAGATGAGCGTGTAACCTTCCAGAAAGCCAGCGCTTCGGCGTTACCATTTGAGGATGGGTATTTTGATGCGGTTGTAAGCAATCTCGTGTTTCATGAAGTGAGGGACACCAAAGATAAGCGAGAAGTTATCCGGGAAGCATTGCGTGTGGTTAAGAAGGGGGGAATATTTGTCTTTCAGGACTTGTTCTTGCGGAGGCAGATATATGGCAATACAGCTGATTTGATTGAGACTATCCGAAGTTGGGGGATAAGAAACGCGCAATTTATAGAAACACGAGAAGCTGCCTTTATTCCTCTGGCGCTAAAATTGCCATTTATGGTGGGAACGATAGGTATTATCGCTGGAGAGAAATGAGAAACAACGAAAGTTGAATGTGATTTTGTGTGTGCGCCTTAGCTGATGAGCTAGAGCTCGTTTGCTAAGACTAGCCAGAATGAGAGCGGTTACGCGTGGTTTCTAAGGGTAAGAATCTTCTGTCTGGGTGCCCAGCCGCGCCCTACGATCTATGGGTTTGAGTATTTTATCATACTTAATTGAGTAAGAAACGTATTGTAAAGTTTAGAAAGGTAAAGGTAACATCTCAAGATGTTACCTTGGGTTCTTCACGTGGTCTCTAGTATTGCATTCCCTTAAACGTCTTGTAAGACCGGCTGTCAAGGCTCATACGTTGGGTTTGGCTCCTGATAGTTGGTTTTCAGTTGAGGGCTATCTTTCCCATAGGACTGGGGAACTCGATCACAGGTTATTTGATGTTAAGCACGTTTTAATGTTTAGGGAGGGCAAAGTGCCTGGCAGGAAGACTATCGCCATGAGGTTTGTCCGATATTATCGACAGGGGCTTCTGGAAAGAAGGAGGGTAGGCCACAAATTCCTGTACAGGCTGACTGAGAAGGGAATCCTTAGAGCTGCGGCACTAAAAAATCGGTAGCCTGCCAGCTAGTCCGCGCTACCAATCAATATTGTCAGGCTAGAGCCCTCCGTTGGCTTTCTGCATGATTTCGCTGATTACCCGACAAAGCAATCGTTAGTCTACGACTTGCAGACCTTTCATGGTTTGGACTGAGTTTTCTTGAAATAGTGAATGGCAAACGGGATCGAACGAGATTCGGCTTGGGAATCGAAATGGCCTGAATTTCATTCCGAGTGGGCATGCGGATGGATGTGAAGAACTTGTCCGTGTTTGTGCGCATGAACGTGCACTAGGTTAGCATTCAACAGAAGATCCCAGTTCCCTAGCATTTCTTCTGTTGGTCCCTCGCCTGCAATGCTGTGTTGCTCGTCAAGGATGATACAGCGGTTTGACGTGTCGGCTGCAAGTTCAAGATCGTGAGTAGCCATAATGACTGTCTTGCCGCTATCATGCAATTCATTGAGAAATCCTTCTAGCCAGACTTTAGTGCGGGGGTCGAGATCTGAGCTGGGCTCATCGAGCAGGAGAATGTCGGGACCCAATGAAAGAACGGACGCTAAAGACACTTTCCGCTTTTCGCCCTCACTCAAGCTCTGTGGGCTACGATTTCTGAGATGCTGAATTCTCAAGAGAGAAAGCGCTTCATTCACCCGTTTCTCCACGTTCTGTTGAGACAGGCCAAGTTGCAGAGGAGCGAATGACACTTCTTCCCAGACCACGGGCGAGAATAGCTGAGAATCAGCATCTTGAAACACCATTCCCACCCTTCGTCTGAAGTAGCGGGCGAATTCACTTCTGTTCAACTCCATTCCCGCTTCACTTAATGTAGACCCAAACGCTTTGACGGTTCCTGACGAGGGGAAGATTAGACCGCATAATATTTTGAGGAGCGTCGATTTCCCTGAGCCATTCGCTCCGAGAATGGCGATTGACTCCCCAGCTTTAACGTTCATCGATACGTCACTCAGGGCGGAATGATTGCCAGAGTATGAATAGCCCACATTCTGTAGCTCGAAGACGAGCCCACTATCTTTGAGTCATTTCAAATCCCATTCAACACGGCGATATTGCGAAGCATTAGTAGTAATACGCCTAGTCCAAGGAGAAATCCCAAGAAAGCCCAGTCAAACGGTTCAGCGCGGAATTCAGTAACCTTTCTGGCTCTCCCATCATAACCACGTGAAATCATTGACAAATTAACAAGCTCACTCATATTCATTGACCGACGGAAAAGCACTCCAATCGTTGCACCCAACCACTCTCTCACATTCGCACTACGTTCGGGGTTCAGTGTTCTGCTCTTTAGGGCAAAGGACATGTCTTGTGCAATGCCCACTAGGACGAACACATACCTGTAAGTCATGCCGAGTATCATCACGAAGGCCTTTGGAACCCTCAGACTTTGAAGAGATGCTAGCAGGTCAGTCCAGCGGGTGGTCAAAGCGAGTAGGATCACAAAGGAAACGGCAGCTCCTGTCCTCAAGACAAAGAGGACGGCCCCTTGAAGGCCAGGAACCGTGATTGAAATCGTCCACGGAAAAACAAGAGGACCAAGGGGCTGACCCTTACTTAGCAGTACGAAAAGAGGTTGCCCGGGAACGATGAAGTTGAACATAGCCGGCACAGCAATGACCAATGTGAATAGCGGGATGAAGAGCCAAACTCTCTTCAGGTAGTAACCCAGCCTCACTTTCGAGGCAACAGCAAGAAGAATAGCAACCCCAAGAATAACAAGAACCCATTCCACGCGACTCACAAGGATAACACAAACGACAAGCCAAAGCATCCCGACCAGCTTGAAACGCGGGTCAACGAATTGCAGTAGCCCTCCCTTGCATGCATAGCCTTCAGCGAAGCTGGATTCATCGAAGAAACCTGAGAAGGCTCCTATGGTTCTATCCACAATGCTCTTCTTGCTAGGCCCTCCTACGGTGCAGCAGGGACAAGCGCCGACGGTTGGTCTCTGACTGAGCCATTCAGGAAGCATCTGAAATCACGCCTCTTCTGGAGGTACAGCATCTGAGACGATAGCTCTTGATTTAACTCGGTAGAACGCGAAAAGACACAAACCGAAAATAGATACCCCAATGGCGGCTGCGAGGATATACGCCAGGCTAAGTTGGGTGAAGGTCGTTGCTCCAGGCACGCTGTAGCCACTCAAAGGAGCATTGTATAATCCTTCCAAGCTGGTGAGCCCTGCAGGAGGCGTGATCCCAAATAGTGTTTCCAGCTCGGAAGCACTCCATTCGGCAAACGCCGATCCCGGAGCCAACAGACCCACGGGAACCAGTACTACCAAAACGGCGAGGAGCATCCACAGTCTTCTGAAAATTGACGCTTTGGCGCTGGAGACTGCTCATTCACCACCGGGCTGCCCGGAATGCTTTGCGCCATTGAAGGTGCTAACATTGATGGGTCGGAACGAATTATGTAGGAAACCAAGAAACCAGTTGCAGCCGCGTCGACAAACCCGAAAATAAACATGTGAGAAATCAACATGGCGGGAATCGTTACAGATAGCGGGAAAGGAGCGTAGAGAGGGCTGCCGTTCGCAGTGTAGTACAGTAGAGGCTGAAGACCTAATTCTATCGCACAGCACAGAGCCGCGGCGTTTAGTCCAACATATCCGGATGTCGCAGCCGCCAACCAACGCCGACGCGACAAAACGGAAGCACGAGTAGCCAGCAACTTGTAGACATAGTAGCTGACAAAGGACATGACTAGCCCCATGTTGAACGAGTTAGCAGCGAAAGTGGTTATTCCTCCGTCTCCAAACAAGAGGCATTGAATTAGCAGCGCACCTGTAACACCCAGAAACCCGAACCAAGGCCCCAAGGTTAATGCAAGGATAGCCGCCCCAACCGCGTGCCCCGTTGTTCCTCCAGGCGCGGGAAAGTTGAACATCATTATCACGAATGAGAAGGCCACTCCAAAAGCAAGCCAAGGTATTTCCTTGGTCTTGAGATTTTTCTCCACTTTCCTAGACGCTACGAACCATAACGGGATCATGAATATGTAGAAGAAAATGAACGTTGAAGGCCCTAGATATCCATCCGGAATATGCACGGTAAGTCACCAGTATTACGATTTCGCTGATTAGTGTTACTCTAATAAACTTTTAGGATGGTGCGGATGCCCGATAATCACTTGATCCGCTGGATAGGTTATCATATCAGAAGCTGAAAGACGAAATTGTGATATGTTGAAAGTTGCACTTGGAGGGGAGGTGTGCCGTTCTTGGTGAAGGTGGACAAGTTTAGCTTCTCTACGCCTCCAAAGTTGATGAAGCAATTTGATGATTCGCTCAGGGCAATAGGATACAAAGACCGATCGAAAGGGTTGCAGGTTGCCATGCGCAACTTCATCACAGACTATACATGGAAAGGAGAGAAAACAAACTTGAAGCATGCGCGGTTCTGTTAACCTATGACCACCGATCCCACGGAGTCCAAGAAGCACTCACTGACGTTCAATACCACTATAGAGACGCAAGCGCGCACGCTTCTGTCATGAGCTACATCTCAAAAACAATCGTCCGTTTGTGAAGCCGGAATCTTACCTACCATAATTTTGTCGGTCTTTCCAAATCCATTGATGATAGTGAAATGCTGTTTGACTGTATCTTAATATCACTTATTTAAGGTCAGGAAATCATCATGATGATAATGATGAACTGTTCCACGCATATCATCTTTGAAGCAAATCTTTTATTTCGCCGCTGGGGCAGACATAGGCCCTTCAAGGCTTGCTGCAATAACCTATCATGATGCCCGGTCCAAGTCTCAGCGTCCAGCTAATTCAAGATCGCAATATCACATAGACAGAAGCAAGGTTTGATTATTGATGGGCAAGAGTGTAGCTCAAAAGATAATTGAGAACCACTTGGTCGAAGGCCGATTTGAACCTGGGGAAGAGATAGCAGTAAGAATCGATCAAACACTTACCCAAGATGCAACAGGTACCCTTGCCTTCATAGAATTTGAAGCTCTCGGCATTCCGCATGTGAAGACGGAACTCTCAGTAAGCTATGTCGACCACAACCTCTTGCAGACAGATTTCCGAAATATGGATGACCACTTATTCCTTCAGACCACCGCCAAGAAGTTCGGCGTCTACTTCTCCAAACCCGGCAATGGAATTTCACATCATATCCATCTTGAACGCTTCGCAGTTCCCGGCAAGACGCTTCTGGGCTCTGACAGCCACACTCCAACCTCCGGAGGATGCGGGATGCTCGCCATCGGCGCAGGTGGCTTGGATGTCGCGATGGCTATGGCTGGTGAACCTTTCTATCTTAAGGTACCGAGCATCTTTGGAGTGAAGTTAACAGGCCGACTCAGACCTTGGGTTTCAGCCAAAGACGTCATACTTGAGATGCTCAGAAGATACTCCGTCAAAGGCGGCCTCGGAAAGATCATAGAGTATTATGGACCAGGCGTCGAGACTCTGGCTACGCCTGAGAGGGCAACTATTGCCAATATGGGAGCAGAGTTGGGCGCGACCTCTACCGTATTCCCTTCAGATGATAACACCAAGAGATTCCTTGAAGCTCAAGATAGAGGTGAGGCTTGGCAGAGGATCCAGGCTGACTCTGACACAGAATATGATGAACATGCAGAATTGGATTTGAGCGAGCTAGAACCTCTCATATCTTGCCCCTCCTCTCCTGACAATGTCCGGAGGGTAAAAGAGGTCGAGGGAATCAAGGTCGCACAGGTTATAGTCGGCTCATGCACAAACTCCTCTTTCAGAGATTTGATGATCATCGCAAAGGCAATGGAAGGCAGGAAGATTCATGAAGACATCAGTTTCGAAGTAAACCCGGGAAGCCGACAGATTATAGAGAACTTAGGTGATGCAAGCGGTCTAACCCAGCTGATTCGTTCTGGTGCACGTATCCACCAACTGGGCTGTCTTGGGTGTATAGGAATCGGGCAGGCCCCTGCTACTGGAACGGTCTCGCTAAGGACTTTCCCAAGAAACTTTCCTGGTAGAAGTGGGACAAAAGATGATAAGGTCTATCTATGCAGCCCTGAAGTCGCGGTGGCAGCTGCCATAAACGGGAAGATAACAGATCCAAGGACTTTGGGAGAATATCCAGAGATAGTTGAACCTACACGCTATGTTGTAAATGAAGAGTCAGTAATTCCACCTGTGCAGCACAAGAGAGCCGTTGAGGTTTTCAGAGGACCCAACATCAAACCATTCCCTACTCTTGTAGCTCTGGAAGACAGGCTCTCTGGAAGAGTCTTGCTCAAACTTGCAGATAATGTCAGCACAGACGACATACTTCCTGCCGGAAGTAAGATCCTGCCGCTCAGAAGCAACATCCCTGCTATAAGCGAGTTTACCTTCGAAAAGGTAGACCCTACTTTCACAAGGAGAGCTAAGGAGTCGGCAGGAGGATTCGTTGTTGGCGGGGAAAATTATGGTCAGGGTTCGAGTCGAGAGCATGCAGCTCTAGTATGCCGATACTTGGGCGTGAAGGGCAAAATAGCCAAGAGTTTTGCTAGGATACATAGAACTAACCTAATCAATTTTGGAGTGGTACCTCTGATTTTTGCAGAGCCAGAAGACTACGGTAGAATAAACTATGGGGACATTATCCAAATCCAGAATGTCAAAGATCAGATCACACATGAATCTCAAAAAATACTGATAGAGATAGAAGGAAGGCGAATGGAGTGCCTTAACACTTTTTCGAAAAGGGAGAGGCGTATCCTGCTCGCAGGTGGACTGATAAACTACGTCAAAGAAACTCGGAAAGAGAGTTTCACATAATATTCGACAAGGAACGTTTAGACAAAGGTAGAAGCGAAGAATCGGAGGCACAATAAGATAGTTAAGAGGCGCGATAAGCCTCTACTTTATTTCCTCTAACGCCTTTTCTATCTCGCCATAATTAGGTTCTATTCCTGGGTTTTCAGTCACCCATCTGTAACACACTATTCCCTTCGTGTCTATGATGAAGACGGAACGTTTGGCAGCACTGTAGCCTTTAAGACCGGCAAAGTCGTTCACCATAACACCGTATCTCCGAAGAACTTCTCGATTGTAGTCGCTTAACAATGGGAAAGTCAGCCCATTTGCCTCGGCAAATGCTTTGTTAGAGAATGGATCGTTGACGCTTATTCCAACAACCTGAGCTTTAAGACCGCTTAGCCTCGTAAGAGAATCTCTGAAGGCGCACATCTCCTTTGTGCAGGTGTTGGTGAATGCTCCAGGGTAAAAGGCTAGCACGACATTTCCTTTGAAATCCTTGAGACTCCTGGGCTTTAATTCAGTGTCGAATAGCGTAAAATCTGGAGCCTTATCTCCGACCTTAACCTGCCTCTCCATACTGAACACTCATCCATTGGCTTCTATCATCATTTCTTTCCACAGCTCATAATAAAGAATTCTTTGCATTTGCCCGAATAGAAGCGCGAACTCAATCCACCAGTGTGAAACCCCGCAAGATCCATCTCTATGCATCACGTGGTTAAACGATAGGTTAATTAGAAGTAGTTTGCATTTGCTGCTCTTGTCGCGAGCTAAGATAATACGTTCGAGCGCCCCTTCTTAGGACACAGAAATAATACACGGAGTATCAGTCTTTTACACAGAAATTTAGGCAGGTTTGTCTGGTTACGAGCATACTCCAGATTCCTTCAAACGTCAAATCCCTTCAGTATCAATGACCTCGCATGGCTTGTACGCAACTCGTACGCCATGCTTGGAAAAGAAGAATTCACAGGAACAGTAATGACTCCAAACTTGAGGCAGTGAGAACCAATGGGGAAAACTGGCGTAACACAATTGAATCAACGAAAGATGTTGACAAAGAAGATGAACAGGGTACTGGATAAGCTAAGAAACGAAGGCAGCGTACTAGTTGCCATGTCTGGGGGAGTTGACAGTTCTCTGGTTGCATTAATCGCCAAGATGGCTGTCGGAAATAAAGCCATCGCGGTGACAGCCAATTCGACGACTCTACCCTACGGAGAACTCGAAGAGGCGAAGGGTATTGCCAAAGAAATTGGAATAAGACACATAACGATAAAAGTTGACGAAACTACTAATCCAAACTTCGTCAGGAATCCACCAGACAGATGCTACTACTGCAAAAAGGAACTAATCGCGAGACTAAAGCAGATAGCGGAGGAACATGGGATCGCATGCATAGTTGATGGGACAAACGCTGATGACATGAAAGTCCACAGGCCAGGAGCCTTAGCGCTTTTTGAGGGCGGGGTATTCAGCCCGCTCGCTGACGCAGGCATTAAGAAGACTGAAGTCAGAGCCCTTGCCAAGATGTTTGGCCTAGTCACCGCAGACAAACCCTCCATGGCATGTCTATCCTCTAGGTTTCCCTATGGCCAGGAGATAACTGAGGACAAGATAAGAAGGGTAGCTGAAGCCGAGAAGCTCCTGAGAAAAATGACTGGAGTCAGGGAGCTTCGAATACGTGACCACGGGAATTTGGCGCGCATAGAGGTTGGGAAAAATGAGCGCAGACTCTTTTTCGACGAGGAATTGATGGAGTCCTTGGCAATGAAACTCAAAAGGTTAGGATTTCTGTATGTGACCATAGATCTTCTTGGCTACCGAAGCGGGAGCATGGATGAGGCTCTAGAGAAAAAGATAGTGCCTAGAGTCGCATTGAAGAATAGAGACAAAAAGCTACCTACCGATCGCACTTGAATACTATACTCACATTGGGCGCATAGATCGGAAATAACTGTAAGATTTACCCTCAATTGTAATAAGTCAAGGGCTTACCAGTCGAGCGGGGTTCATTCTCAAAGATAAAATATGGCTACATGTTTGATTTGAGAGTCATAGTCGGTGGGTCACCGTTGAGAGAAATCTTGGAGAGACTTTCGAAGGGGTTGATCTCATTAGACGATGCTGAAAAACTCCTTCGAGTGCAAGCTATTGATACAGTTAGTGATGTTGCCAGGTTGGATGTTAATCGAGAGATTAGAAAGGGAATTCCCGAAATTATCCTAGCCGAAGGGAAGACACCCGAGGATCTTCTAGAAATAGCGTTAAAGATGATGGACAAAGGAAGAGTGATAATCAGCCGAGCCAATGAGAAGCAGATTGAAAACCTCAAGGCCGCGGTTCCAAACGACTTCATTCTAACGGTGAATCAGAAAGCCGGCATGGTTGCTATAAAGAAGAAGAACTTTCGAATTGAGAAAACCGGTGGCAAGATCGGAGTCCTAGCCGCAGGAACGGCAGACATTCCCGTCGCCGAAGAGGCAAGGATCCTTGCTGAGGAGATGGGCTGCGAAGTCCTAACGGCCTATGATGTAGGCATCGCTGGACTTCATAGACTATTCTCTCCACTAAAAGAAATCATAGAGAAAGACGTTGATGCGATAATCGTGGTTGCTGGACGAGAGGGGGCGCTACCATCGGTTGTGTCAGGTTTGGTGGATATTCCAGTAATCGGCGTTCCAACCTCAGTTGGATATGGATTTGGAGAAAAGGGCGTTGGCGCCTTGACCGCGATGCTTCAGGCTTGTTCCTTAGGGCTAGCTGTCGTCAATATTGATGGAGGTGTGGCGGCAGGCGTCGTGGCAATTCTTATCGCCAATAGAGCCGCCAAGTTGAGAAGAATCAGCTCTCACAAATAACAGAAATACATGCGCTCCATTCGACGCTTTGACGCGCACGACATAAAGAAGATCAGGTTGATTGTGTAATCGCCACTAACCTGCTCTGTTTGACTCCCCTTTTCGTCATGATCTCCTCAGACAGCTTCTTGGCGAGTTTTGCCTCTCCTTTAAGCGGGATTATCTCAAGGCAGTGACGTTCATCGAGATGTACATGTGTGGTCGAACTGATTATGTTCTGGTAGCGGTGTTGGACATCCGTCAGGTCTTCTTCCAAACCTTGAATCTCGTGGTCGTAGATCATTACGAGACCTCCAGCTATATTGCCTCCAACGTCATGTGTCCATTTGTAATCGTTTAGGAATATACGCATTGCAGCTTGGATCGCTTTTGACCTATCGTAACCTATCTTCTTGATGACAGAGTCAAATTCTTCAACAAGGCTTCTAGGAGCCGATACGCTGAACCTGCAGACACCTTCAGATGGCAAATTGATCTTCTCCAAATTATAGTACTGCCAAGAAATGTTTAATATGTATAATTGTGTTAGCGCGCGTGTTATGCCTCTTACAATCGAAGCGGCTCTGAATGAGATCCGAGACATATTAGAACGTCAAAAATCAAAGGCCTAATAGAATCCTCAAGCAACTGGGCAGTGATAGACTCAAGACCTTATCATAGTCAATATCATTTTGAATTTCTTTGCGGCTCTTAGTGCATGTGGCTCATTGGCGGGCATGATGATCATTTCGCCTTCCTTTAAACGATAGGCTTTACTAGAAATGATGACTTCAGCCTCACCATCAAGAATGTTGATCAGAGCATCAAACGGCGCCGTGTGTTCACTTAATCCTTGGTCTTGATCGAAAGCGAATAGTGTCACTGTTCCCGAATCCTTGTCGATTATTGTCCTGCTTACCACAGACCCCTTTTGATAGACTACCAAGTCAGCCAGCAGTGCCTTCTTAGCCACCAGGTCTCCAGACTCTACCTCTCTTATGTCATGCCCCATACTATTTGCCTTCGATTCGCTTAACTGGTCAGTATAGCATCCAAAATATAAAAATAAACTTGGGCAGTTGAGGCGCGGACATCAACTTATGCCTCATGTAATCCACGATCTCACTTATTCAAAGCGATCGCCTGACAGATTCCCTTCTGGTTGACTTGATATCCGGACCACAGCGCGCGCGAGCCAAGCTAGACTAAGTTAACAAAACGCTACGTAATATGCCTATTGGACTATTTTGATGGGGTGGTCTGCTCGCCAGCTAATCTTAGAACTCTATTGTAGTTCTTCTCAACCTCTCGCTTTATCGCTTCGAGTTCGTCTTTGGATTCTGGTTTCAAGAGGTGAGAGAATCTTCCCTGAAGCTTAAAGTATTCTTCAATCGGGACAAGCTTGCCCGGTTTAAGGCTCATCTTGTATTGCCCGTTTATAATCTCATAGATCGGAAACAATCCTGTTTGCACCACCATCTTTGCCAGCTTTATCGTATCTGTGGGGTTTGAGCGCCAGCCGAGCGGGCAGGGAGCTAGGACGTGTATGACAGCGGGTCCATCCACTTCAATTGCTTTCTTCACCTTTTCGATATAGTCACTGAAAAAGCCTATCGAGGCTGTCGCTACGTAACTTATCCCATGAGCTGCACAGATGCCCGCTAGGTCCTTCTTGTTCTCCCTCTTGCCAGGTATAACCTTCCCAGCCGGGGTTGTCGTAGTTGCGGCACCTCTTGGAGTAGCACCCGAACGTTGGATCCCCGTATTCATGTAAGCCTCATTATCATAACATATGTAGACAATGTCATGACCTCTCTCAAGCATACCTGAGAGTGCTTGGATCCCTATGTCAAAGGTTCCCCCGTCACCTCCGAGAGCTATTACATCGACCTTGCCCTTTCTCTCGCCACGTTTCTCTAGTGCTTCGTAGCCGTATTCTAGACCGCTGGCAACTGCGGCGGCGTTCTCGAAGAGGGCATGTACCCATGGGATCCTCCAGGCAGTGTAGGGGAATATAGTGGTGGAGACTTCGACACAGCCCGTTGCGTTGACAACTGCGGTTGGACCCCTCGTTGCCTTGAGCGCCATCCTGACAGATATTGATGGCCCGCATCCCGCGCAGAGTCTGTGGCCTGGAGCGTAGAGTTCCTCTTTCGACAGATCTTTTAGTGCAACCATTACTCTCTCACATCCAAGAACTTGATGCGCCCACTTACTTTACGCGTCTTTGCAGTTTCAAGCGTATCCTCAAAGACCTGCTCGATTGTTGAGGTGGGTATGTCACGTCCTCCAAGACCGTAAATCATGTTAAGCACCTTCAAGTCGCTTCCAGTGTTTTGTAGGGCGGACGCTATGTCACTGCATAAGGCACCGTAGGGAGCTCCAAAGCTAATAGCTCGATCCAATACCGTGAGTGCCTTAAGATCCTCTACACTGGAGAGGAACTCCTCAATGGGAAAAGGCCTGTACACCCATAGTTTGATTGCTCCAACTTTCTTGCCCTTAGCCCTGAGCTGCTTTGCGACTGACCGGACAGTTCCACAAGTACTTCCCAAGGCGATTATGGCTGCGTCAGCATCCTCAAGCCCGTAGGTCTCCATAAGGCCGTATCGTCTTCCAGTCAATTCTCCATACTCTTTCCCGATACTACTTACAACCGGTTTTGAAAGACGGAGCGCCTCCTCTTGCTGACGTTTTACTTCATAATAATATTCGGGCAACATCATTCCACCTACGGATAATGGTACTGTTGGATCTACCTTGAAGAGGGGCTTTCTGGGGGGGAGAAATCGGGTAACTGCCTCATCAGCTATGACTTTCATGCTCTCTGTTGCATGCGAAACGAAAAAGCCGTCGAGATTAACGCTTACTGGAAGTTGGACACGAGTGTCCTCGGCTATCTTGAATGCTTGTATGGTACAGTCGTAGGCTTCTTGGGCATTCTCAGCATATATTTGGATCCACCCACAATCTCGTGAGCCCATCATATCACTGTGATCTCCATGTATGTTGATCGGCGCTGAGAGGGCTCGATTGACAACGGCCATAACGATAGGGGATCGGAGGCCGGATGCTAGGTAGAGGACTTCATGCATCAAGGCCAGTCCTTGGCTGGCGGTCGATGTGAATACTCGCGCACCTGCCAGACTCGATCCAACACAAGCAGACATTGCAGAGTGCTCAGACTCTACAGCCATAAATTTTGTGTCAACTTCACCGTTTGCAACATATTCACTGAATCTCTCCACAATGATGGTTTGAGGCGTGATTGGGTAAGCAGCGACGACATCAACATCAGACTGTTTGGCTGCGTATGCGACAGCTTCATCACCTGTGTAAGCGCAGCCCACTTGGGTGCATACTGCTCCTCCTGTTATTGTGACAGTGTCTCCTTCCCCCGAGTAGGGAATGATTCCTTCAGCTGTGAATTCGCTTTTCTTACGGTACAACCTTTGATTCCTCCACCATCTCAATAGCGTCTACGGGGCATTCAGCAGAACAGATGCCGCAACCTTTGCAGTGTTCATAGTCTACTCTAACGCTCTCTGTGTACTTCTTGTAGGATTTCGGTAGGCGTTCAATGGAAACGTCGGGACATACGATCCAACATATTAAGCATCGAATGCACTTATCCTGATCTATGAGTGGTTTCTTTTGTACCCTCCATGCTCCTGTCTTATATTCGACAGTGGAACCGGGTTCGAACATAACGCCCCCAATGGGCATATCTTTCCAGCTGAGTTTCATTCGTTCGCTCAGACTTTCCTTCTGACTCATAAAGTAACTACCTCTTGATTTCCGCTTGCCAATAACTCCAAGTTCTTCTCAAGCAGTTCTCCCGAGAATCGTGATCTAACAGCTTCTCTAACGGAGTCCATTGAAACTACATCAGTTGCTTTAGCAAATGCACCCAGCATCACTGTGTTGAATCCCCTTGTGCTCTTCAGGATCTTGAGTGAGATTCCTGTTGCATCGACACAAAAACATGATGGACCCTTAAGCCCCAGTCTGGTCAGAACTTGCTTTGGAGCTTCAGTGGTATTGACAAGGAGACTCCCATTCGATTTCAGCCCGTCACTCACATTGACAAAAGCAAACAAAGTTGGATCCAAGACTATGACAGCATCCGGGTTGTAGATCTTGTTATGAATTTCAATCGGCTTGTCAGACATTCTCGTGAAACCTGACATTGGAGCACCAATCCGTTCTGGTCCAAATTCGGGGAAGGCTTGGATGTGCTTACCTTCCAACATGGCAGCCAAGCCTAGAAGGCGACTAATCGTAATTACCCCTTGACCTGCTCTACCGTGCCATCTGACTTCATACATCAGACCATCACCACTGGTTTGACTGGATTCATACGAGTTATTCCTGATGACGATGGAGTGTTCTACTTAAGTTTGCTTATTGTATACGTCATTCTGAAACAATACTGAACGTTGTTCTAAGGATCTAGTGCATTGCTTGAAAAATGATCTCGTTTGTGGTTGCCATCATTTAGGCGCGCGCTTATTCAAGGCGAGACTGTAGCTTTCTAAGCGTACGAGTTTGCTCATACTCCTGGAAACAGTAACTCAAGGCCTTTCTTGGCGGCTTCTGAATGTTCTTTCTCGGCTGCAACGCACTCTTCGAGATGTTTCTTGGCTTCATTAAGTAACCTCTTGAGTTCAGATGCATCAGGAACCTTCCCTCCTCAGCTGTTACCGCATATTCTGAATACCTTCTAGTCTCAAGCGTTTCGATCTCAAGAGCCATCTTCAACGCGTCCTTGGCGGATATCTGTGGATACAGCATCTCGAACAGCGCTCTTGCATGTTTTGTCTCCTCTTCAGTTGTCCTTCTGAAATGACTTGCAAGCTCGCCGTATCCCTCTCGCTTGGCGACTTCAGAAAACATAATGTACCGCATGTTGGCTTGCGACTCACCAGTTAATGCGGACTTCAAATTCTCATTAGTCTGGTGCATGGTTCTTCGACAAATATTTTGTATTCTGTTCAAGTATTATCGACCGATCCCATGGATATTTCAGTTCGCAATTCTGACAGAAAGCGCACTTGGCCGTAATCTGCTTTCCAATAGAATATTTCCGCTTGGCTTCATAAGGACCTGATTTGAGGATATCTTCTGGCGTGTTATAAGCATAAAAACAACTTTATTCTTCTACAACGTTCACGATGATTTGGCAGAAATAGCCCAATCATCAGACTATTCGCTGTCATGATTTTGTTTAGGCTATCTTTATATCAGAACAGTTTTGCAGGATGATAAACTGGTGGTTCAAACGTTCACTGAAAAGAAAGACGAAATCCGACCCTCACAACAAGGCTTCATCAGGACTGCTAACGCAGGTAACGTTGGCTACTCGGGGGCCGTTGCTAACCAAACAAGAGCGGTTGAGGCAACACAAGCCCTCAGGCCAGATCAGTAAACGTGTCTTTAGGAGGATTACACTTGCCATCTTGGAATGTCGTCGCGACGAAGAGTCTCATTAAGCAAAGAATAGATCTTCTGACACCAAGGATTTTGCAAATCAGCCACGAGATCTTCAAGAACCCAGAACTTGGCCTCTCAGAATTCAAGGCCGCAGAACTTCTGACGACCGAATTGAAGAAGTACGGCTTTTCAATTGAGAGGTGTGTGGCAGGTCTTGCAACAGCCTTTAAAGCCTACAAAGGCAACCTCGGAGAACCTACTGTTGGTCTCATAGCCGAGTACGACTCACTGCCGACACTCGGTCATGGCTGCGGTCACAACATTATAGCCGCCAGCGCGATCGGGGCAGCGATGGCATTATCTGGCCTAATAAGCGACATTGGGGGTCGCCTTGTCGTGTTTGGCACACCCAACGAGGAGGGCGCAACTGCGCCTGGAAAAGAATTGGTTGATGTGGAATCTCAGATTAGAGGAAAAGTGAAGATGGTTGAGGCCGGCTGCTTCAAAGATGTTGATGCAGTGTTGATGATCCATCCTTATGTCAAGACAACCTTGGAGCCGCGTTTTCTTGCACTCACCCCGGTCAAGATGATCTTTCGCGGAAGGCCAGCCCATGCTGCAGCCTCTCCAGAGAAAGGCATCAACGCTCTCGACGCAATCATTCTGACATTTAATGGCATAAATGCTCTGAGGCAGCACCTTCGCAGTGATGTCAGGATCCACGGCATCGTAACGGAAGGTGGCGATGCCCCCAATATCGTTCCCGAAAAAGCGTCGGCCCTTTTTTACTTGAGAGCATCAGATAAGAATTATCTTGGCGAGGTCCTGACAAAGGTGAAAAATTGCGCTGAAGGAGCTTCACTAGCGACCGGCGCAAGCCTGAACTTTGAGCCAAGCTCATACAGTCTGGCAAACATGTTAACGAATGAAGTTCTTTCCCAAGTCTTCGAGAGAAATCTAATCGAACTCGGCGGAGTCGTACAAGAGCTTGACGAGCATGAGCATCTAGGATCCTCAGACATCGGAAACGTTAGCCAAGTCGTTCCGGCTATACATCCGCTAATCTCTCTTGGAAAGAAAGGCATAGCGATCCACTCCCATGAGTTTGCGGACGCGTCAGTCTCTGAGAGTGGAGATCAGGCTTTGATATTAGCAACTAAAGCAATGGCGCTTACCTGTATTGATCTCTTTGCCAATAAAGAATTATTTGGTCAGATGAAGATGGAGCATCGGGCTTTGATTAAGGCCTGATGACTCAACCTAGGACTTTCACTGTCTTCTTTATTCGTTCTAACGCCTCGCTTATGTGCTCTCTTGAGTTTGCGAAAGAGAATCTAATGCTCCCCTCACCTTCCGACCCAAAGGCGATGCCGGGGACGACCGCGACCTTCGCTTTCCTCAGGAGAGACTGCGCCAAATCCATTGATGATAGTCCGACCTCTTCAATGTCAGGGAATGCGTAGAAGGCTCCTCCTGGTGAATTGCATTTAAACCCGTCAATCTGGTTGAGACCGGTTGTTATTAGATCGCGTCTTCTCCTAAATTCCTCAACCATCTCTTTGACGCACTCTTGAGGGCCCTTCAACGCGGCGATAGCGGCTTTCTGTGCTATCGAGTTAGGACACCAACAGGTATGTTCACTTATTGCGCGGATTTTGGCGATCAGTTCGCTGTTTCCCGCGGCATATCCCACTCTCCAGCCAGTCATCGCATAAGTCTTGGAGAAGGAATTTACGGTTAGGGTTCTCTCCGTCATTCCAGGTATAGTTGCGAAGCTGATGTGCCCTTGGCCGTTGTATATGAACTTCTCGTAGACTTCGTCGGAGATGACGAAGAGCTTATTACTTTCAACAATGTCCGCAATGCCTGTCATGTCCTTTTCAGTTAATACTGAACCGGTCGGGTTTTGGGGGGAGTTTAACAGAAGTACCTTAGACTTCTCGCTGACCTTTGACTTGAGTTCATCAAGATCCGGTTTGAACTGGTTTTCCTTGCACAGTCTGAGGGAAACTGCTTTGCCACCCGCTAAGACTATGTCGCCCCAGTATTGGGGCAGGCAAGGCTGAGGAAGTATAACCTCATCGCCTCGATTGATGAGTGCTTGAAAAGCGCAGTAGAGCGCACTGTAGCCGCCAGAGAGAACACAAATCTCACTCGAGGGATCCGCTTCTATTCCATTATCGTTCTTTAGTTTCTCTGAGATCGTCTCTCTTAGTTCGTAGAATCCTCCCGGAGGAGTGTAATGTGTGAAACCTTCTTCCATTGCTAATCGAGCTGCCTCCACAATATGTCTTGGAGTCTTGAAGTCAGGTTCTCCAACATGTAGATGTATTACATCCTCTCCTGAACGCTGCATCTCGACTGCTTCTGCGAAGAACTCCGCGAAGGCCGACTGTTTGAGCTCTAGCGATCTATCGGAAAGATTTCTTGTCATCTCATATTCTCCTCTGCGTATCTCTCTGTAGTCTTGCGCATGATTCATCGATTAAGCTCTCTAACCCGGAAGAGCTGGCTAAGATGAGTTCAAGCAGTATTAAACTTCTCTCATTTAAGGAAACTATATAAGAGATAATGCTGAACTGTTGGAGCCAAAAATTGTGAGGTGTAATAATGCCAAAGGTCACAGTAGACTTTTCCAAATGTAATGGGGATGGAACTTGTGTCAGCGTCTGCCCAGTTTCAGTCTTTGAGCTACAGAATAAACCTGACTTCAACGGTGAAACGAAAGCTGTTCCTGTGAACAATGATTCCTGCATTGTCTGCCGCGCTTGTGAAACACAATGTCCAACACAGGCCATTGAAGTAAAAGAGTAGAGCCGCGACTCATAGAGAAATCTCAACATCGTTTATTGCTCCAACTATTTTTCCGATGCAATCCTTCTCCTCAGCCGTGAATTTCCTTAGACTTGGATCCAGAGGCGGCAGTCTACTCAGATATTCACAGATAGCGTTCAGATAGAGGTAAAGCTGTAAATGTGATTCCTCTTTCAAGTGCTCTATTTCTTCTCTATTGGTTTCGGCCTCATTCTTGTATCCTAGAGCTTCAAGTACGGCAATTTTTAGGACGTATCTCTGGAGTAACCATGAGAGGAGATCATCGTTGACCTCATCATGGAGGTGTATGCCGTGATCGCCACTGCCCGTGTCTCTCATTATTGACGACAAGAAATCTTTCGTGAACTTCTGGTGCATTATTAGGCTCGCATAGTAGTCTTCATGTAGGGTGCTAAGCACTTGGCTTCGCAGACTGGGTGGCGAGCCTACGTCAACCTCAACCACAGGCAGACCCATTAGATGAAGCTTAAGATGACAGAGTTCGTGTCTCAATAACTCTGGTTTCATATTCTTCCTATACTCTATCACATATTCTAGGTTTGATTCTCCATCTTGACTTTGTCTGTAAGATACTAAAGTTGCGTAGGGCGCCACTCTCTTGCTCTTCACAAGCTTCACGTTGATAGAACTGGGAATCCCGAGTATTCTGAGGGCTTGCTGAACGGGCTCTTCCTTTTTCACTGGCTTACTCCCACCGAACTCTCCCGTTTCTGGCATACTGAACTCTACCGTTACAGCTCGGTTATGTTCCGAATCTCGATAGAAGAATAATGTGGTTATTTACCTGTTAGATAACACATGTCATATATACTACGTTATCAAAAGCCCCTCGTGGTGACATTTGTCAGTCCCCTGTGAAGCTGTTGTCAAATCAGTGGCACCGGCCTTGAGAGCAGTTCTGGCCAAGAAGCTTCTTGAGGAACATGGTCTTAGACAGAAAGAGGCAGCCAAACTCCTTGGAATCACACAGGCAGCCATAAGCAAATACATTAGGAAAGTCAGAGGGAGAGCCTTAGATCTTGAAAACATACCAGAGATCCAAATCCTAACTGCGAAGATAGCGAACAGACTTGTCAGCAAAGAAATCTCTAGGTCTCAACTCGTTCAAGCTCTGTGTGAGGCTTGCAACCTGGTCAGAAAGAAGGGATTGGTCTGCCCACTTTGCAGACGAAGGGATCGTTCTCTCAAAGACTGTGCTATCTGCAAAACTGATTGTTGAACAGTCTCCAAAGGGACTTGAGCATTATCATTCAGCCATCCTCATCAAAGGATATGTCTGCCTGAATTGATATATCGAGCATCCAACTTTCCCTTTTCCATAAGCACTGTGCCATCGACTTCAACCGTCGGCGACGACACAATGAAATCTTGATGGTAATCTGCCTTTACTCTGCCTCCCATGTGAGAGAGCGCGCGCGTCAAGAAACTAAACCACTCATTACATGCGCATCATTGGAGAAAAGCGGGGGCTGCCAATTGCATTTACTAGAGCCTCCTGTAGATTTGGAAAGGCCTTCCCCATGGTTGCCTGAGAAGGATATGCACCTTCAATTTTCTAGTGACGGCAAACCTATTCATGGAGAGTAGGATCTTCCTAGATTTCTGAGAAGAATGCACACGATCAAGACGTTATGTGGTTAGAAAGCTTTAATTCGTTTTATCTGAATCTAGAACGACAACTTGTAGGTTTGCTGATGAAACGCTTCCGGTGAAATGTTTGTTCAAATCAGGAAAGATCGAGAATATTGCTGGGCCGGTGGTAGTCGGCAAAAACATGACGGGGTCGCTGATGTATGAGCTTGTCAAAGTCGGTGAAGTCGGACTCATAGGAGAGGTCATACGGCTCGAAGGTGACAGAGCGACCATACAGGTCTATGAAGAGACAACCGGGATCAAGCCAGGAGAGAAGATAGAACGAACAGGTAAACCTCTATCGGTCGAGCTTGGCCCTGGGATAGTCGGACAGACTTATGATGGAATTCAGAGGCCGCTACCAGTTATCAAAGAGCTCTCTGGTGACTTCATCGAGAGAGGCATTGTAGTCACAGCGTTGGACCGCAAGAAGAAATGGGCCTTCAAACCAACTCAGAAGAAAGGGGCGAGTATTCAATCTGGGGACGTTCTCGGGACAGTGAAGGAGTCTGTCCTCGTTAATCACAGGATCCTAGTGCCTCCCAAGGTGTCCGGCGCCATAAAAAGCATAGTCTCCGAGGGAGACTACACTGTCGAGGATGATATATGCTCAATCGACGGTCCATCCGGAAAGGTTACAGCCAGACTCATGCACACATGGCCTGTCCGGAGAGCCCGACCATTTAAGAGAAAGGTGCCAGCAGACACACCGCTCGTGACAGGTCAGAGGATTATAGACTTTCTCTTTCCAATCGCTAAGGGTGGAACTGCGGCTATTCCAGGGGGCTTTGGAACAGGCAAGACTGTGATGCAGCATCAACTGGCTCAATGGGCCGACGCTGACATCATAGTCTATGTTGGTTGTGGTGAGAGAGGCAATGAGATGGCTGAGGTTCTAGAGCGTTTTCCACAGCTTAAGGATCCACGTTCAGGACAGGAGTTGATGGCGCGTACAATACTATTCGCTAACACATCAAATATGCCTATCGCGGCGAGGGAGGCTAGCATCTACACCGGCATTACGGTGAGTGAGTATTTCAGGGATATGGGCTACGATGTGGCGTTGATGGCTGACTCGACATCTCGATGGGCTGAAGCCCTAAGAGAGATCTCAGGCAGACTTGAGGAGATGCCTGGAGAAGAGGGCTATCCTGCCTATCTTGCCTCAAGACTCGCAGAGTTCTACGAGAGGGCAGGAAGAGTCGAGATCCTAGGCAGCGAATCTAATCTGGGGTCAGTATCGGTGGTGGGCGCGGTCTCACCTCCGGGATCCGACTTCTCCGAACCTGTCACTCAAAATACTCTACGCATAGTCAAGGTCTTCTGGGCTCTTGATAAAGCCCTGGCTGAGAGAAGACACTTCCCGGCTATAAGCTGGTTAACGAGCTACTCACTCTACCTGGATCCCCTTGAGGGGTGGTACAGAAAAGGAATTGGAGAAGAATGGGTCGACCTTCGCCGTGAGGTTATGCAGATACTTCAGAGAGATGAGGAGCTTAGGGAGATAGTGATGCTCGTTGGTCCAGACGCTTTATCCGAGAGCCAGAGAGTGACCCTAGAGGTTGCCAGAATGCTAAAGGAAGATTTTCTCATGCAAAGCGCTGTCCATCCCATTGACAGCTTCTGTCCCATTAAGAAGAGCTTCTATATGATCAAAGTGATAATGAACTTCCACCGAGGGATGATGAAAGCTACTGAAAGCGGTGTACCTCTGCAGCGGATACTCGAGCTACCCGTAAAGGATGAGATTGCAAGGATGAAGATACAGCCTTCTGAGGATTTCGAGGTCTTTGCAAAGGAACTCCTGAAGAAGATAGATGTTCAATTCAGCCAGCTGTCTTCACAACTTCTTGCTACAGCAGGGATGCGTTAGATGTCCACAATGCTTGGAAGAGAATACAGCACAGTAAGCGAGATAGCAGGCCCGTTACTCTTCGTAAAAGCAGTACGGGGCGTTGGATATGGTGAAGTCGCCAAGATAATTACGCCAACTGGCTTGGAGAGGCGGGGGCAGGTTCTTGAAGTTGGCGAAGACATAGCCGTCGTCCAAGTTTTTGAAGGCACCTCGGACCTAGATATCCCAACAACAAAGGTGTCTTTCAGCGGTGAAACTATCCGGCTACCAGTCTCCTCTGACATGCTTGGCCGAGTCTTCAACGGCAGTGGAGAACCTATTGATGGCGGACCCAAGATAATCGCGGAAGACTATCTAGATGTCCATGGGGCGCCAATCAACCCCTACGCGAGAGAGTATCCTAGAGACTTTATCCAGACAGGAATCTCCACAATAGATGGAATGAATACGCTTGTCAGGGGGCAGAAGCTACCAATCTTCTCAGGGTCAGGATTGCCACACAACACCATAGTTGCACAGATCGCGCGTCAAGCAAAGGTAAGAGGCACCGAGGAGCCTTTTACAACAGTCTTCGCGGCCATGGGCATAACGGCTGATGAGGCCCAGTTCTTCAAAGAAGATTTCGAGAGGCAGGGCGCTTTTGAACACGTCACTCTATTCGTGAACTTGGCAGAGGACCCCGCAATAGAGAGGATCCTGACACCAAGGATCGCCTTGACAGCTGCGGAATTCTTTGCCCATCGACTTGGAATGCATGTTCTGATAATACTTACCGACATGACGAATTATTGTGAAGCCCTGAGAGAGATATCTGCAGCAAGGGAGGAGGTCCCGGGACGAAGAGGATACCCCGGCTACCTGTACACGGATCTTTCAACGATTTATGAACGGGCCGGCAGAACGCACGGCAGCAAAGGCTCAGTTACTCAGATGCCCATCCTTACTATGCCGCACGATGACATGACACATCCCATACCCGACTTGACAGGTTACATAACGGAGGGACAGATAATAGTTGATAGAGGTCTCTATAGAAGGGGTGTATATCCTCCAATAGACGTTTCACCATCTCTCTCAAGACTCATGAAGGAAGGGATAGGTAAGGGCAGAACACGTGAAGACCACAGAGAGGTCTCGGACCAATTGTATTATGCCTACGCAGAAGGTAGGGGATTCAGAGATTTAGTTGCAGTCGTCGGTGAGGAGGCGCTCTCTTCAAGGGATAAGATGTACCTTAAGTTCGCAGACATCTTTGAGAGGAGATTTGTGACGCAAGGAGTATACGAGAACCGGGAGATTGAGGATACTTAGATCTCGGTTGGGAGCTTCTCTCAATGCTTCCTGAGAGCGAACTGAAGAGGATAGATCCGGAGACTATCAAGATTCACCACCCGAAGTACAGGACAAAGAACTGAGTGCTCTCGATGTCAGAGCAGTTGATGAATGTCCATCCTACAAGGATGGAACTTCTAGCTCTAAGAAAGAGGATGGACATTGCCGAGAGAGGGAGAGAGCTTCTTAGAGAGAAGCTTGACGCTCTGATGATGGAATTCTTCGAGTTCGTCAGGGAGATATCCTCCCTCAGAGCGAAAGCCCAGGAGTCTCTAGAGGTAGCATACGCAGCCTTCTCTGAGGCGCAGATGATAATGGGATACTCCAAACTTCAAGAGTTGGCCTACGGTGTCGAAGATAGGTTTGATGTCGTCGCAAAGACCCGCAGCGTGATTGGCGTATCCATACCGAACTTACAAATCGAGGTCAAACCTTTGAGCAGCTATCCATATAGCGTCATCGACACATCTGCAAGACTGGATGAGGCCACATTAGCGATGATTGAAGCGGTCAAGACCCTAGCTGAACTTGCAGGAATCGAGACGGCTCTCACAAAACTCGCGGAAGCGATAGCATCGGTCAAGAGAAGGGTCAACAGCCTAGAATACGTGATAATCCCGAGGATGAGCAATACGATACGTTTCATCAGGATGTATCTTGAAGAAAGGGAAAGGGAGGACTTCTTCCGTCTTAAAAGGATAAAAAGACGATTGGAAGAAGAGAGCTAAGATTTCTCCTTTTTTAAAGAGATAATGGCTTGGGCTAGGTCTCCGCCAGAACTCTCTAAGGCTCTCCTAGCTTCTCCCAAAGTAACATTAGCCTGCTGAGCGACAAGGGCAATATCATCCTCAGGGATAATGGGTTTGGACCCCGCAGTTATCGGCTCTTCCCTCAAGGTCCCGCCGGCCACTTGAAAGATGGATTGCCCTTGCATTCGAATAGACACCACAGCAGGTTCGTCTATAATGATCTTTCTTTCAGTCGTTCGGATAGTAACATCTTTGACGCCCTCTATTGGATTTGTCTCCATACCCATTCGTTGCATCATGCGAAGGGCATCCCTACCCGATGGCATACCCCTCATAGATCGAAGAGCCTTATTAGCCAAACCTCTTCCACTCCAACGTGCGACAACGCTAGTTAATAATCCTAAGAAAACTTAAGGGTCTCTGAAAAATGTTTTTCACGTGGCCGGATGATCAACATATTCTAGAATGAACCAGATAGCTTAGTGACATGTGCCGCACGCCCGGCAAGTCGACAGCTAGATCAAGGGGGCATTCTGACCATAAAGGTATTCGTCTTACAAAACACTCCCAGTCTGAGAGATTTATTTGATGTCAAATTAAGGGAAGACATAAAGTGTTCAACGTCATAGATCCTAGGATGGTGAGTCTCGTGCTGGCAAGCGAATTCGGTGAGATGAAGGTGTACGGGGTTGGAATGCAATTCGTAGGCAAGGTTAAGGATCTTGTTGTTGACCCTGAAAAATGTCTTCTAACGGATTTTGTCGTTGAATTAGACAGCGATGTGGCTAAGAGAGCCTTTTCCAAGAGATTTGACATAGGTAAAACAAAAGTTAGAATACCTGTATCTGTAATCGATAAGATAGGCGATGCCATCATTCTGAAGTTCAGCATCGATCAACTGGAAAGCAATGTTGAGAGGATATGATCCTAAGGCGTCTTGAAGTCATTCTTTGCTGCGCATGTTCCGTTTAGTTTTACTCGCTGATACTTGATCCACAGTTTGGACAGAACAAGTCTCCTGGTGTAACTGGAGTTCCGCATCTGGAACATATGTTTGCTTTCGCGGAGGGTTGAACGATTCTGGACTTTGCACGACGTCTACCTACTGTCACAGCGATTGCAGAGACGATAACCACTGCCACGACTAGAGGTATTATGAAGTAAGGGAAAGATAACAACATTTCCAGGTTGATTCCTTTCTGAGAAGTGAATGATGCCGTTTGACTTGACGAGTTATCGTAGTCATCGTTTCCGGGCCATTTTGCCGCGACTGTCCAGTTGCCCGACGGATCTGGCGAGAGCGTATCTTTGAATGCGCCATCTGCGTCAACAGTGGCCTTGCGAGTCATCTCCTTTCCTTCGGGCCCATGGTAAGACAGAGTGACTTCCGCATTCTTAACTGGTGGTTTTAGATTACCTGAGACAGTTACATCGCCGAGCAATCCGTGGTCGACTGATATCTCCAGGCTGCTGATCTTCTTCTCTACCACTAGCGAAACTGTTAGGGAGTGAGTTTTGTTTCCACCAGATGCATCTATTGCTAGTGAGTAGTTACCCACAGGGGTCGATGACGATACGTCTATCGCTAGCTCTGAAGTCAACGGAGGTTTACCCGATGGGACGGCGAATGTGGAAGATGCCCCGCTAGGGAGCCCTGAGATGGCGAAGGTTACGGGTTGATTGAAGCCTCCTATAGGGTTCACATTCAGGTTGAAGTTTGCTTTCTCTCCTTTCCTGACGGAGGTCATGTTAGGGGATGCCGACAATGCAAAGTCCTCTTTCTTTACGACAAGGGTCGCAGTAGCCGTCCTGGAGTTCGTACCACTCGACGCCATGACCGTGATGGTGTTACCGCCTTCAGATGTGGCTGCAGAGGCATCGACTGTGAGGGTTGAGGTGAAGGTTGGAAGGCCTGTCGGGGGTGAGAAACTGAAGGTTACGTCACTAGGCAGGCCAGAGGCACTCAGAGAGACAGGGGCAGCAGTGCCGCTCACCAGACTTACCGTAACAGAGTAAGAGGTCTTATCACCTATAGTAACTGTCTGGGTTGTTGGCGAGATTGAGACAGAAAAATCAAATCTTGGGGTTACTGTTAGTGTGAGGCTCGCCTGATGAGTAATGCCACCAGCTGATCCCGTAATAATAATAGAATAGGTTGCAGGTGGAGTGTTTTCAGACGTAAGAATAGTAAGAGCGCCACCGCTTGATACAGTATGGTCCATTCCAGCGCCTAATCCGGTCAATATAATGTTGATGGTGGTTCCACTGTAGGCCTGACTGCTGTAAGTGATCAGAATTTGGAAATTGGCAGTTCCTCCTTGAGTTATCGTCTGAGTAGGCGGCGAAACGGTCATCGCAAAATCGAAGGCCGGGCCTTGAACATAAAAGGTCGTGTAACCCTTCCATATCACGTCTCCGGACATAGCGTCAACTTCCACATTATAGGTTCCGGTGGTTACTGTAAGTCCAGTCAATGTAGTGTAGTACCAGGCTCCAGAGCCGATAGTTCCGAGGTCATAGCTAACTGACCCTCCAGGCGTATTGACATGCATTTCTACGCTTGCCGTACCCATATCGCTGAGAAGAATGCCTATCCTGACTGGGTCGCCAACACTGTATGTTGTATTATCAGTTCCAACGGATACCTGTTGTGCTCTCACAATTGAGGTGTTTATTGAGGCAAATAAAATTGATAGCATCACCAAAACTAGGGAGACTCTGCTGAGACTTTTCAACATGGGTACCCCAATATCAGTAATGTAGACCAGATGCTATTTAAAACGAGCTACTTCGCCGACACCTCTTCTGACCTTTACAGCGACGCCCAGCTTGAAGGACACCATTTCCTCACCGCTCAGAATCGCCTTTCCGACAGCGACCAGTCTTCCCCGCCCGTCTACAATGATGACTTCATTCTGCGGTCGAATTGCAGGATCAGCGGAGATGACATGTTTGGCGAATAGATTTCTTCCCGCCCGAACGAAGTCTTCGAAGCCGTCCTTCATCGTGGCTCTAAGCGGAGCCTTATCTCCCAGTTTGTTCAGGAGTCGCTTCGCGCCATATATACCGAGACTGAAGAGTCCGTCGTTGCTTCTCAAAGTCGCAAGATGTTGCCTTCGAAAATAGATCAGCTTGATCTTCCCAGTTCTTGGGGATCTTGTGATCCTTACGCCTTTGGGAAATAGGATCTCGCCGACAGAATTTCCAAATTGGTAATTGGCTACACCTCTAAGCTTCCTCAACTGCCAGAAGTCCGGTCTATCCATAACAACTCGTAAAGCTAATAACATCGCATCAGATTTAAGCTTCCTTTGCCTCTACAAGAGTTGCGAACGCAAATGAACTGCGAGATTTGTGGTTCCAACATCTACGGACTACCTAACAGAATAGTCATTGAGGGTTCGAGGTTGCTCGTTTGCATGAGATGCTCCAGCCTAGGCGAACCTGATCTAAAAAGAGAAGAAACAACCCCTCACACGACCACAGAACGCGTGGGGACTCCAAGAGTCATCAAGCCGGTCGCCAGTCGTCTGCCAAGGGAGGTTGAAGAGCTTGAGATTACAGATGATTTCCCAAGAATAATCAAAAAGGCTAGAGAGAAGAACAAGATGTCTCAACAAGATCTGGCTAGGGCAATTAAAGAACGCCTCTCCATAGTGCAGAAGATCGAGTTAGGTAAAATGGCTCCAGACCTCAGGTCGACCCACTCACTTGAACACACATTAAAGATCAAGCTTCTTTTGCCTAGAAAGGAGACCGATGTCTCCGTTGAGAAGCCGGAACAATCTGAGCCCACGCTCGGGGACGTAATCCAATACAAGAAGAAGTAGCGATAAGTACCTAGCCGGAGTCAGTGGTATGCAATCGCTCTACAGCTACGGAAGAAGGATTTGATTTGAAGATTGTTGTACTGCGCTGGGGGCATAGACCTCGAGACATGAGGGTTACAAGCCATGTCGCCCTAACCGCGCGGGCGTTTGGCGCCTCAGGTCTTGTCCTAACTGACGCTGAAGACAGAACAGTCGCGACGACCATAAGGAGAGTTGTTGAGAGGTGGGGCGGCTCCTTCAACCTAGACATGGGCATTGCATGGCAACGATTTGTCAAGTCCTGGCGGCAGAAAGGGGGAGCAACCGTTCATCTGACAGTATACGGTGAGAACATTGAATCAAGCGATGTGATGGAGAGGATCAGAAGTGCTGGGAAAGATATTCTTGTCTTGATAGGAAGCCAGAAGGTTCCAGCTAAGTTCTACAGCGAAGAGATATCCGACTTCAATGTCGCAATCGGCAATCAACCCCACTCAGAGGTTGCTGCCTTAGCGGTCTTCCTCGATCGACTGTTTGAAGGCAAGGAACTCTCACAACAGTTTCAAGATGCAAAGTTGAGGATTATTCCATCCCCACGTAGAAAGCAAATCATTTCAGCGTAAGACATGGCCTAAGGCGATACTCGACATAGCAGTGACCGGTAATCATACAGATCGGATCCTTAAAACAGAAAAAAATAGAATTACATAAGAGCATGAACTTCCAAGAGTATATCAGGATGTGATGAACCCCGCAAAATTCAGAAACGAAACCTTGGAAATCTGTTGAGAAAACTGCCTATGACTTCACTTGTGCGGTTAATGAGGATTCGACCATTGTCGCTCTTAGACGATGAACTAATGAAGGTGGCGAGCCTCCTTGGAGAGGAGGACGCGGTCAAGATAGTAAGGTCCCTCGCAAAATTGAGGGAAGCCACAGATGATGTTATCGCAAATGATTCAGGCGTTCGCTTGAATGTTGTGAGGAAAGTCCTCTACAAATTATACGACAAGACCCTGGTTTCTTGTACCAGAGTGAGAGACGAGAAGACGGGTTGGTACATCTTCTACTGGAAACTTCAACCGGACCAACTTGACGCGTTCATTCGAAGTCGTAAGAAAAGGACACTCGATAAACTGAGGCCCAGACTGGAATATGAAAAGTCCCATAGTTTCTTCGTCTGCAGTAAGTGTGGCAACGTCCGTCTTCCCTTTGAAGAAGCTATAGAATCTGCTTTCAGATGTCCGAAATGCGGCGGCCAATTCGTGGAAAGCGAAAACAGCAAGATAGTCGATGAACTCTCGAATATGATTCAGAAGCTTGAGACTGAAATGCTAACGTGAATGATAAGATCTTCATCGGATAATTTTTCTTAAACTGTTGCACTCCGACCGTTTTCAGGATTGCACCCGTACCAGAGAATAATGACTAACAAGAAACGTTTCCTCGGGGGGCTCAACTTGGAGCAACCTCATACATTCCCGTTCAACACGACTTCATGGAAAGTTTACGTAGAGAGGATACGGGAAAGGGACTGTCGGGTGGGGGGGGAGGCGGCTGTGCACGCGCAAGAGGAAACGTTGACTGTGTACAGGCAATCCCATAAGGTGCAGAGCGTGATGTCAGGAGAGACACCGGAGGCTGCATCGACTCAGCTGCTGAAAATGCCAGCTTCATCCTCTTAGACAGGAACTCAACGCACAGCACGTCGAGACAGAGAACATATTAACGATGATCGATGAAGGAAAGAGATACGAAAAATGGAATTAAGACGCATAGGATGAGGTATAGACTTTGAGTAAGAAAGAGCTTCTTGGGAAAGTCGCAAAGAGCCTTGCAGAACTCGATTCCGACAATCTCAAGAGTTCAATAGAAGTAGCCCTGCGGAACAAGATCTCACCCCAAGAGATCATTAGAGAAGGAATGGGTCGAGGAATGGAAATTGTTGGTGAAAGATATGAAAAGGGGGATTACTTCCTTTCAGAACTCATAATGGCAGGCGTCACCATGAAAGAAGGCATGGCACTTATAGAACCTCATTTGAAGGGCCAAACGACCGAAACCAAAGGCAGGGTGTTGATTGGAACGGTTGAAGGAGACCTCCACGACATAGGAAAGAACATAGTTGCGACAATGTTAAAGTCAGCAGAGTTTGAGGTTCATGACCTCGGAGCGGATGTCCCTCCCAGGACTATAGTAGAGAAGACAAAGGAACTCAATCCAGACATAGTGGCACTTTCAGCATTGCTCAGCGTAACTATCAGCAAGGTCAAAGAAACCATCAACACTCTCAACGAGTCCTCGCTCAGAAAGAAAGTAAAGGTCCTTGTCGGAGGGAGTTGTCTAAACGAGAAGATTGCACACGAAGTCGGCGCGGATGCTTTCGGCCGCGACGCATGGGACGGCGTGATCAAAGCCAAGCAACTAATGTCAAAATGAAATCCTCAGTTTTGGCATTCTAACCTCTCAAAACAATAGGGGAATCTTTAGTGTCAAACCGAGAATTGTCTGTAGTACTCGAGGCGCCAAGAAAAGTTCAGCTTCAGAATTTCGACATCCCTTCAATCGGTCCAGAAGATATGCTTCTGCAAATTGAGGCTGTCAGCGTCTGCGGCTCCGATGCTGAGAGATACGTCGGGACGAAATTCGGGGGAATACTAGCAACTCCCTTCCCAATAATCATGGGCCATGAATTGGTCGGAAGAGCACATCAAGTTGGACGTAAAGCCTCAGAATACTATAAGGTGAAAGTTGGCGACCGACTGATCGTAGAGCCATACATCCCCTGCGGAAGATGTAGATATTGCTTAACTGGGAATTACCCGATCTGCATCAATAATAGATGCTATGGTGTGAACATCTCATGCAGAGAGCCTCCTCACCTGTGGGGGGCGTATGGACAATACATGTACGTCGCCCCGAACTCCCGAGTTCATAAGGTATCTTCCAATGTTCCAAAAGAGGAAGCATGCCTTGCTTCCGTGGTTGGCAATGGCTTGCGGTGGATCTGCACTAAAGGAAATGTTCAGCCCGGTGACACTGTCGTCGTTGTCGGACCCGGCTCTCAAGGCTTGGCGACAGTCATGGTTGCGGACCATGTTGGTGCCGGTACGATCATTCTTGCGGGAACATCTATTGACAAGAAGAGACTTCAGCTGGGAAGGGAGTTTGGAGCTGACTACACAGTAAATGTCGATGAGGTCAACCTGGTAGAGCGTGTAGCAGAGATAACGTCCGGAGAGATGAGCGATGTGACAATTTTTAACACAGGCTCAGTCAAGGCCATCTCAGAAGCACCGAGACTCGTCAAAGCATTAGGGACCATTGTTATCCCCGGCTTGACAGGTGGAAAGACAGTTCCAATACCAACCGATGAGATAGTCATGAAAGAGCTCAAGATAGTTGGCGGACTCGGCCAAGCTTGGAATGTCGAGGCGGCTGTAAGACTACTGGAGGAACAGAAATACCCAATAAAGAAGATGGCCACCCACGTTCTCCCACTGGAAGAAGCGGAGAAAGGTTTGAAGTTGGCTGCAAACGAGGTCGAAGGTGATGATCCGATTAAGGTTGTCCTCACCCCCTAAGCTGAAGCGCCCGACGACTGAGGAGGCTCTAAGCTTTCTCAAGAAGAAAGCCTGCAATCCAAAGATCATCAAGCATTCCATCGCTGTAGCAACGACGGCTGTCGAGCTCGCCGAATCCTGCATAAGAAAAGGAACTCGCGTTGACATGGCTCTAGTTAGGTCAGGAGCACTCCTCCATGACGTAGGTCGCTCAGTTACGACGGACGTGAAGCATGGGATGGAGGGGGCAGGTATTCTCAGGGAAGCTGGCTTCGGCGAAGACTTGGCGAGGATAGCCGAGAGGCATGTCGGAGCAGGCATCCCTAAGGAAGAGGCGATGGCCTTGGGTCTGCCTCCAAAGGATTACCTGCCTGAGACGCTTGAGGAGAAAATCGTCTGCTACGCTGACAAGCTTGTTAGCGGAAGCAAAGTCACCGATATTGACTTTGTGATTAAACATTTTGCAGATAAACTCGGTCGAGATCACCCCTCCATAGAGAGGCTCAAAAGACTCGACGAAGAGATAAGACATACGATTAATGGCTGAGTTGATGAAGACAGTTCTTTCTGAGAAGTTAGACCCTACCCCTAGTCGCGAGGGACTTCAAGAGTTAGAGTCAGATCTAGAAGAGATCTCCTCAGGCTTACAGATCCGGATAGGAAAGATGGAGGCCGGAGCCGGAGGCTGGATTTCAATAGATTATAATGGTGAAGACAGCGAAGTCTTCACTGAGATTCTAAAAAATCACTATGGATTAGCACCCGTTCAGTTCTCAAAATTGGAACTCGGCGATACGTATCGCGGCTTCATTGTGAATTCAGGAGAAGTCGGCTATGGCCTGTACTTGGATCTGGGCATCCTTTCCCCACAGAGAGTTGATGGCCTCTACCCGCTTTATCGGATGAGAGCCCAACTTGCAGATGGTTGGGTTCAATCACTTAGGCAGATAGCAAGAAGATTCTGCCTCCATGACGGCTTACCTCTCAAAGTGAGGAATCGAAGGGTTTGAGAATGCTGGAAAAGTGACATTGGCACTTACAGATAGGCAGGAATCATACTTCAAGGATTGGGAGCGATACCCATTTGATAGGGTAGTAGTTCTGGGTTCAACCATCAACTCGGTTCATAGAGCTATTGAGAGAACAGGCTTGGCAAAAGATATTGTAAGAGTTGAGCGACTCAGCCTCGCATCCACCATTCTCATATGCAAACTGGGAACACAAGCGCCGGGTGTGATCTCTGAGATCGGGCCGCATCTTGCGGCAACCAAGCTTTATTCTTACATTCCGAAGGCAAGATCTAAGACGTAGGAAGGCCAAACGGCTGAAAGCCTTTAAGTGGACGACTAAAGTTCATATAGTAACTTTCAAGGTGGTCGAAGATGTCTAAAGCCCGAAGAACAACCTCCAAGAGCTTTTCTGAGGAACAGATTGAGGACCTTCTTGAACTTCAACGCGATATTATTCGTGAAAAGATAGACTACGTTGAAAGAAAATTCGAAACCTACCCCTTCCTCTCGTTGTCCTTGGCTTTCGTCTTGGGGTTTGCCCTTGGAATTGCGTTGAACCCCCGATCAGACAAATAAAAAGAACACAGCCCTAACCCTTCATGCAACACATTTATACAATAGGCAACATCAAACCTATTATTGGAGGTCAAAGAAGATGGCTGAAAAGTCAAAATTGACCCTTGAGGAACTCCAGAAGAGACTTGGTGATCTTAAAGAGTACGCGGAGAGAAGTAGGGTAGAACTTGAAGGGATGATTAAGAAGAGACCCGTGGAGTCGGCCGGTGTCGTATTCATCGCTGGAATAGTTGTCGGCATCCTGATCGGCAGCTCAATAGCTAGGCGCAGCTGAATATGCCCAAAGAAGGGCTCCTCGAGAATATAATCGAGATATTCTCCTCGGCTGTTGCGAGTAAAATCTTATCAAACGTTGACAAGAGACTGAAAGACTACTTGATAGGCTTCATCCAGAACATCGCCAAGCGAATCATGCTCATGGCCGTGGGCATCTTCATCGTCGTCATAGGCATAATATTCCTCTTTGCAACCGCGGCATTATACCTGAATGAATACTTGCACTCTTCATGGATGGGCTGGGGAATAGCAGGGATCATTATTTTTATTGTTGGGCTGATAACCTACGCGTTGGGCCGTAGGCGACCCAGCGTCAAGGTCTAAAAGATCGTTCGACTGTTAACGATTCTCATGGGAAGCGTTATAACGCTTCCTAGACGAATACCTAGATTGGTGGCTTTCTTGGATTTAGGACAGAACATTAACCTCTCTGTAGACTATGCAAGGAAGCTCTTCACTGACCTTGGCAGACTCGTTATTCTCATCATCCTAAACATAATACCGATAGTAAACCTAATCGTTACGGGGTATTATGCAAAGACGATCAGAGAAACACCCAGCTCAGACTCGCCGCCAAGACTTGAGAAATACGTAGAACTCTGGATTGATGGACTGAAGATAGCCGTGGTAGCTGTAATATACATGATAATTCCGTTGATACTAATTGCATTCGGGGCATTGACGCTCTTTGCGCCATACATGGTCGTCCCCTACGGACCGAGCTTCTGGTTGATCCCGCTTGGTTTTGGCGTCATACTGTTTGCAGCAGGCATCATCCTTGCTTTCGTGATAGCCATCATAATGGCAATGGCCATCGTTCACATGGTCAAGACGGGGAGCTTCGGCAAAGCCTTCGCTGTAGGCGAGATCGTCCGCATCATAGGAAGAATAGGATGGGGCAGATACATCGCATGGCTGATCGTGGTCTTCGTCTTTGCAATCATCGTGAGTGCAGTTGGATCTATACCAGCCATCGGCTGGCTCATATCAATCATCATATGGCCCATATTCGGCGTCTTCGCCTCAAGATCAGGTGCACTGATGTACACGGATGCAGAAACCGCGAGCCCAGCAATAATACAACCTTCGGAAAAGAAATTCTGCATGGCATGCGGAGCGCAAATTCCTGCTGGAGCGACTTACTGTCCTGTCTGCGGCAAACCTCAGTAGTTTGCCTCCCCCATTTTCTTCCAGAAACATAAAATTAGTTTCAAAATTTGCAGAGCATTGTCCAGTATTTCCAGAACTCGTGGGGCCGAACGAGATTATAACAGAATTGCTTGATAGAGCAGCCCATTACTCACCGAGTATTTGGACTACAAGATCCCTTGTTCTCGCATGAGTGTCGAGTTCTATGAAGATTATTTGTTGCCATGTTCCTAGAATGAGCTGTCCATCATGGAAAGGTACCGTAAGACTCGGACCTAGGAGGGAGGCCCTCACATGGGAGTGGCCATTTCCGTCGTGCCACCTCCTCTCATGTTCATAACTTATGCTTCTCGGGACGATTCTCTCGAGGGCCGCCGGCAGGTCATGCAGCAATCCTGGCTCATACTCTATAGTTGTGAGTGCACCTGTAGCGCCTGGAACAAATATCGTTGCTATACCACTTGTTAATCCGGATTCTTTTACAGCCTTTTCCACATCGTCGGTTAAGTCTATAATGTCAGTCTCTCCTCTGCTCTTGACAGGGATATGCCCTGTTACTACTGCCATAGTTGAATCCTACCAAGATAGAGCAGATACGATGTCAACGTCTGACACGAATATGAAAGGAGCCTCACGAAACCTCACGATACTGCTTTCATTCGAGTTTACTGGCAGAACATAACTTGGTGACTATGAGTCACTAGATCACTTGCATATTCTCGATTACCGCATCTGCAAACTTCGAGGTTCCTATCGGCTGGACTCCTTCAAGTTGTCTCGCGAGATCATATGTTACTCTTCTCTGGCTTACCGTTCGTGCTACGGCCTTCTCTATTGTGTCTGCTGCTTCCTTCCAACCCAAGTGTCTGAGCAACAACACCCCAGAAAAAATCGCTGAGGTCGGGTTTACCTTATCTTGATTTGCGTAAGTAGGGGCTGTGCCGTGCGTAGGCTCAAAAAGGCCAACACCAGTCTCGTAGTTTATGTTTGCGCCTGGGGCAAGCCCAAGGCCTCCAGCCATAGCAGCAGCCATGTCCGAGATATAGTCGCCGTTTAGGTTTGGAAGAACAAGAACATCGTATTCGCTTGTTCTCAGTATCAGCTGCTGGAACATGTTGTCGGCGAGTCTGTCCTTCACCAGTATCTTTCCGGGAGGCATCACACCCTTGTGTGGGCCATCCGCTTTTGTCAGTTCCGCCTCGGTAACGGTCTTGTCCTTAAACTCCTTGTTGGCAACCTCGTAGGCCCAGCGCATGAAGCCCCCTTCTGTGTACTTCATTATGTTTCCTTTGTGGACTATCGTGACGCTCTTTCGGTTATTCTTTATAGCATAATTTATGGCCGCTCTGACTATCCTCTTGGTCGCGTACTCGCTTATCGGCTTTATACCCACTGCAGAGTCCGGCCTGATTTCACTTTTCAATTCTTCTTTCAGAAAAATTATGAGTCTCTTAGCCTCTTCAGAACCTTCTTTGAACTCAATACCCGAGTAGACGTCTTCTGTATTCTCCCTGAAGATTACAATGTCGAGCTCTTCGGGACGTTTCATTCTGCTTGGTGCTGTTAGAATGTACTTTACAGGTCTGACACATGAGTAAAGGTCCAGCCTCTGCCTTAGAGCAACGTTTAGGCTTCTGTGACCTCCGGCGATAGGGGTCTCAAGAGGCCCCTTTAGAGCAACCACGTATTCCTCAATCGTTTTCAGAGTCTCCTCGGGTAGCGACTCTCGATGTTTCTGTCTGGCCTTTTCGCCGGCTAGTACTTCAAGCCAAGCTATTTTTCTTCGAGAACCGTACGCCTTTTCTACAGCCGCATCCAAGACTCTTCTGGCAGCTCCGATAACGTCAGGGCCTATTCCATCTCCTTCAATATACGGGACGGTAGGCTTGTCTGGAACGGTCAATACTCCATCGACGCTCGATATCTTGGAACCGTTCTCTTCCGGAGGATCTCTCTGAGTCTTGGGTTGTGAATTCATCAAAGTCCCACAGATAAAACGCTGTGTTATTCGATTGCATTGAGTATTTAGTTCTTCTTCTAGTCGCTTCAGTTTAATGAAGAGTCTTGGCCTTCGCTCTCCACGCGGAGAAATCTTCAGGAGTTGGATAGTTAAGAAAATGATCCTTCACTATACGCATCCTTCTTGCGACATCTCTGATCCTGATTAGGAAGTCCGGTCTCCTTATACTTCTAAAGGCTCTCTCTGCCTTATCAGTTATGCTCAGTTTCAGATCACCGTCCAGACTTGCTCTGAGAATATCGTTTGGCTTGACCAGTTGCTGCTTCATACCGTAGTTCAATTCTTCATCACTTATCTCCTGGAGGAATACTCTGAAAACATTTAGACCGGCTTGCTTTGCTCCGTATGTCTTCATGTAATCTGTGTTATATCTCCACAGGCCCTTGCTGCTTGTATCACCATCCTCTATTGCCTCTGTTGCTACCTCTGCAGCAATTCTTCCACTGATCATCGAGGGGCCAATTCCGCCACCGTGTATTGGATTGACAAGGCAGGCGGCATCGCCAACAAACATCACACCATTTCCGACGAGGAGGTCTAGGGGTCGGCGGGTCGGCACATATCCTCCTCCCGCTTCGAGAACCGTTGATCCTTTGAACATCCCCTTGGTCAAGACATGGTCGTAGAGTTGAGTCTTCGGGTGTAAACTCGTCTGCATCCCTTGGAGGCCGACGCCAACATTCACCTTTCCTCCACTTCTTGGAAAGATCCAGAAGTATCCCCCTGGCGCGGCGGCTTGATTGAAGTATATGTCGCAATATCCTTCCTCCATTCGAACGTCACCTCTGATCTCTCTGTAGCACGCCATGATATCTCTCTTCGAAATCTCTTTCTCGATGCCGAAATCTTCGGAAAGTCCACGTCTTATTGCTGCTCCAACGCCGCTGGCGTCGATGGTGACTTTAGCTCTGAGACTCTGTTTATTCCCGTCTTTAGTATTCCGAGCTACTACGCCGTTTACATATCCGCCCTCGACGGAGGGCTCAGTGACCAGCATCGAATCATAAAATGCCACCCCGCCGTCAAGTGTCTCTTTGAGAAGTCTTTGACCGAAGCTGAGTCTGTTGACTATGAAACCTTTGACTCCGGGGCCTCCTATGGTAAAGGTACTCGACAGGTCAGGGGAGTAGAGCCTTACACCTTCTATCGTGGAGTCATAGTCTTCGCCCGTTGGTGGGTTGATTTCCAGTCTTTCAAAATGGTGTCCCGCTATGGCATCGCCGCAGACTTTCTCCCCGATCTTGTCTTGAGACTTGCAATCAATCAAACACACAGCCAAACCTTTCTTTACTGCTGTGGAGGCGGCTATACATCCGCCGGTTCCCGCGCCAACAATCAAGAGATCAAATTCTCTCATCTTAAACTCACTCCAATCTCGTTATCCTGTCAGGCTGAGTATAGGGGCTGGAATCTGCCCTCCTCGCCTTACGAATCTAGCTGAACTGAAAGTGCTGATAGGCATTATGATCGTTTCTCCTAACAACCCCCCAAACTTGACAGTGTCGCCAACTCTCTATTAGGGACAGGTATCAATCTTACGCCAGCGGGTTTATCGTTCACTACTCCTATCGGCATCTCATCCATGATTAATGCAGATATCGTCTCGGCTTCTAGCGCGCAGGGTTGTCCCGATATTCTTTGAGTTGACACGGAAAGATCCATAAGGGTTGAGCCCCGCACCCTTCTACTTGGAGGAGATTCCAGATAGAAGGGTACGAGACTCTGGAGTCACTGCTGAGTAATCTGGATTTATCATTTGTTGAACGTCTAGTTGTTAGTTGCTATCATCAAGAAGGTCCAGGTAAACCTCCACGTAACCCTCTAGGACTCTTCAAGGCACACCTTGCCAGACGCTACCTCAGAATAAACAGTCTGCGTGAGCTTGAACGTCGCTTATGGATCGATGAGCGGCTACGTGACATATGCGACATAAGATATGAGGAGCCAGCCTACGGTAGGACGGTACTCTCAAGATTCAACCAGCGACTAGGAACAAGAAGACTAAGACGCATAGTAAACAAACAGGTCAAGAAATTACTGAAGAAGCGCTATGTAACACCAAGAATAGTTGCTATGGACGCCACCTTCATCAAAGCCTACAGCAGACGAAACATAAACAATAGAACAGGCTTCAGTGACCCTCAAGCACGTGTAGGAAGAGCCTACCGCACATACGGGTTAGGCTACAAACTACACCTAACAGTCGATACAGACACAGCCACACCCCTAACATTCCTAGTGACACCAGCAAACACTAACGAGAAGAAACCGAGCATACCACTCCTCAAAATGACAGTTAAAACCACAGCAACCAGAATCCGACAGCTAACCGCTGACAGTCAATACTCCAGCAACAGACTCAGAGAGACCGCTAAAAAACACAGAATCAAGACCGCGATACCCTACCCAGCCAACCAGAAACCTGAAAGACAAAACATCCTCAGAGTAACCAGCGACTTCAAAACACACGGCCCAGAAAACCTCAAACACATCTACAATAAACGCTCCATCATCGAGTTGGTCTTCGCATCACTCAAAGAACACCTCAACCTCAACAACCACAAGACACGAGGACTAGAAAACATCACCATCCACATCAGCTACTGCATACTATGCCTCCTCTACACCATAGAAGCCTCACACAACACCAAACAACCCACCAAAACCAGAAGCATAACCTACTGGACAAACCTAACATGAAAACGCTAATAACGGGACAACCCCGCGCGCTCTGTATATACTCAATTCTGGAATAAGGCTCCAACATTCCTTCTCCCGAAGAGAATAGTTGTCCACTTGGATACAACCTTGTTGCATGAAGATATTTATTACAGAACGGGTTGAATGACCTGAACACCAATTAGCTCTATGACTGACCTGCTGGCTTGTTGATGCCAATTCTTTCCGCCACATGCGGTCACAAAAGAATAGTCTGCTCAGCGACTGCCTCTGGAGTGGTGAACGCGGGCAATGAGGTTGGCGCCCATCGCCAGGAGAGAGCTTTGAGCGCTCCCCTTAGGGCGGGATTTGGACCCGCGTCACGTCCTCCTATCGGAAGTCGTACGGGTGACAGCCGTACACTCTAGGCCTTTCTAGGCTTACTAGGCCAGACTATACTACCTCTATGCACCCATGACGGTTGGGCACGGCCTATTAGTCCAGCCAAGCTTGTCTATAGGTTTCAGAGTAACTTTAAAGCCTTTCTCGTTCGTCGCTTTTGCGGATAGCCCGACTAGATGAAATAGCCGATTATTGGGTACACAACGGCGAGGCTCTGTTTCCTCTAAGCAGCTTTGCTGAAAGGTTTTTTTAATGCAAAGGAGAGTAGGTGCTACTGCGCGGGCCCGTAGCTTAGTAAGGTACTATCCTTACGAACCCGTATCAATCTTATATTGGGGCGCTAGTGTGTGTCTTGGAACTATTAGAGAGAGATACCGCCTCCTTTGAAAGGGAAGAGACCGTCTCGCCCCTGTAGAGAAAGAGAAGGTATCCCCGTCTGCCTAGCGCTGCAGAACTTTTGACGTCAAGACGCTCCACGTTTGCACGGAGCGAGCACACACCATCAATCAATACCAAGCGGTTCAATTCTAGATGCTCTCGCCAGCTAAGGTACACACACAAAATCAGGGATTGCGAAATCAGCTCACTGACTAGTCTGTGGGTTCTCTGCGTTTCCTATCCGTCACAATGACGACTGCAACAGCCGCGACCACTCCGAAGAAGGCCAAATATGGTGTGAGAAGTGTGAGTTTGTTGACGGGTTCCACGACGCCTCCGACCGGTCTTGCGGACGGAGGAGGCGGCACGATTGCTGGGCCCCCAGGGTCAGTAATTGTGCCACTGGCTGATGCGGTGAAGGTTAACGTGATAATGGTTCGAGTGGAATCAAGCGAAGCCGACGAATACTGACTCCACACACCAGACTGAAACTTCCAATACGAGAAGGAACCCGCCGGCAACGGAGCAGGCAACTTGAGGGTTACTGTAACAGTTGCCCTCGGTGCGAGACCTGAGATTGTGAAGGAGAATAAGCCGTCAGGAAACGTTAACCCTGCTGGCGGAGCGGGTGAGACACTCGATGATGCTGAAGCGGTTAGACTTGTGAATCCTCCAGCAGTACTCGGACTCATAGTGAACGTCCCCGTCCCAGTGCCCGTGGCACAAGCCACCTGAGCTGAAGTAGGTGCAAACGCATACACCTTACCATCCAATGAGCCTACGTACACAACGGTTCCTGAAACAGCAGGAGAAGAAGTTGTGACACCGTAGCGCACTGTGTAATTCCATACCTTGGCGCCTGTGGTAGCATTCAACGCATACACATTACCATCAAATGAGCCTACGTACACGATACCACCTGAAACAGCAGGAGAAGACGCGACAGGGACGCCTGTTGCGTAATTCCATACCTTGGCTCCTGTAGCAGCATTCAACGCATACACCTTACCATCCCCTGAGCCTACGTACACGATACCCCCGGAAACAGCAGGAAAACGAGGATCTGGCAGCATGGATCAAACGGCTTAGAGCATTGAAGATGAGCTATAGAGTCATAGCAAAGGTAACAAATTCTTCCATCACAACAATACACAGGACACTCAAGCCGCAATCCCTCAGCACCAATAGCGAGGATGAAGTAAGGACAGTCAGCTCTGAGTTAAACGGCGAGCTAGCATCAAGGCTGTTTAGACTCTTCAAGAGTGGCAAGTCACTAATTGATGTCGTGATTCAGGAGAAGATTCATCCTGAAATTGTCAGCAGATACTATCAGGAATGGGGACAGTTGAACTACTCGCAATTTGACCCCAAAGGATTAACCCTGTTATGGTTCGCATTTGAAGCAAGTAATTCCATAAATGAAATAGCTGATCTGATATTCGGCACAAGTGAACGCTATTTGAGCGCGAAGGGATCGTTCAAGGAGTATCTCGTGAGACTCATCGTAAGTACATCAGAAATCAGCATGAAGGACGCCTACTGGATGCTTGACGTCACCCAAATGCGCGAGAAATGGAAAAGGCTTGAAGAGTTCTATCCAAACGCAGACCGAGAATATATGGAAACTCTTCGGAAGGTATGGAATTACCGCGATAACGTCTAGGAATCCATTGTGTGCTCACCAGCTAGGGCACACACACAAAGGGACACAAAAAAATGGTTTTGGAATGCTACTTATTTCTTGGTGGCTGCTTGGCGTAATCGACCAATCCTTGGAAATCAACTACGACCGCAGGTTCGTTTCCAACAACCCAACCATCGTGTCCTGGCGGAATTGAGGAGACTTCACCAGCTTTCACGTCTCTTTCTGTACCATCATCCATCACAACATGCATAATTCCTGAGACGTGATATTCAAAATGTGGAGCCTCACAACTCTCGGTCTTCGCTACTGGCTTGACGTGTTTAGACCATCGCCACCCAGGTTCCAGTGTATAACGCACAACCGTTGCTCCTCCAATACTTACAAGTTCCAGCTTCCCCTTCTCGAAAGTTCTCACTTCATCCGGAGAATTCAGACTCTTTACTTCCATTTTTGGCATCTTATCACCTCACAAACTCATCTAAGACTAATGATCTACTGCTCGAGTCTTTTAACTTTTGTCAACTTAGCTGGTGAGAGCATCGTAATTTGAACCGTTGGAGCAGGTTAATTGTGTGTGCTCACCAGCTATGGCACACACACAAATCATAATCTAATGGCTCGCTACGCTCGCAGAAGTCACATACTTCGGATCTAAGTCTAGTTAATCGAACTGATCAAGTGAAGAAGCCCAATCTTTTCTTAGCCGCTAAGACATTGAAGAGGCAGTGAAACAGCACATTCTGATCTTTGCTCCTCATCATGAACTCGTGAAGCTCCATTTCCTCAAATGGAATCAGCGTTGTATCCCTGTAGAGGACAATCTTCTTGTTGACAATAGCGTACGTACCGTGCGCTAAGGCGTTGCGAAAATCATTGTCAACGAAAAGCTTGAGCAGCGGCCAAGTTTTGGGAGCAGAACTTTGCATTGTGATATTGAATTTTGAGACATCAGGGCTTACATCTTTCATATGAAATAGCAGAACTAGCTTGAAGAGTTCTGTTGAAAGAACAGTGATCGCTACCGCCAACGTTAGATGCATGCGGGTCACACTAGCTTCTTCGAAACCGAATGGTTGGATTGCCTGGAAGAATCGCAACCGCTCTTCCTGCGGTCTCTCAAAGATATGGATTACCGTGTTGTAAGTTGCGGTTATTTCTTCAAGCATTTTGATTGGGCCACTGAGTCTGTCCATCTCAGCTTTTACGTAAATTGTTAATTCTCCCGTTCTTTTTTATCTCATCCAAAACGTCGTTGAGAACAGGTTGTATTTTCTTCCACAGAGTCTTCCCTGCATCACCCAACGCCTTTGGATTCGCGACTCGTTGTTCCCATGAATCCAAATCAAGTTCCATTGCAGACTTCCCTAGAATAGGGACAAGCAACTTCCTTAAAAAAAAGTATGTGCGCCTTAGCTGGTGAGATCACATGGATTTGAACCGTTAGAGCGAGCTATTTTTCTGTGTCCCTTGGTGAGAGCATCTGAATTTTAACCGTTAGGTATTGATTTTTTTGTCTGTGTGTGACATAGCTGGTGAGTGCATCTTAAGTTTCTTCTCGCCATTAACCATAAATATCGTCAGTAAGAATTGAATTTGGAGTCTCTTGGTAGATAATGGGTTGGTACTTACACTACTAACAGGACTCGGCGTAGGGGGAATAGTCGGCGCATATTTCTCGGAGTTTTTCAGACGTCGAACCCAGACCCAACTTGCTGAGTTCGAAGAGAGGGTAAGTCGCTTCCGATCTGTGCCTATCTATATGCAGGTCTTGTTGTACCCCAACCAAATTGACCATTTACCAGTCGATGTGCTTCAAACCTATAATATCAAGACCAAGAAGGATATTCAAAACACGCTCTTCGCCGAATACTCTCGTATGGTTCTTTTCGCTCCCGATGAGGTTCTTCAAGCGGTGAAATCCTTTATGGCAAATCCCTCACCTGCCAGTTATTGGAAGACATTAACCGAAATGAGGAAAGCCCTCTGGGGAAAGAAAACTCAGCTAACTTCTGACGAACTCAAGGTTTGAAAGCCAATAACTAAGGGTCTACATCTCAACCGACTTTGTTCACGAATCTGCCATAAACTATCTACCATAAGAAATGTGACTCTATCCGACGATTTTTTACAGCCCAATCGATCCGACGCAGACTACATAGAGCCAAACTAGGCTTTCTTCAATCGGAAAACTCTTTGATTGTTGGCCCAATAGATTGGCTCGTCAGTGTCGGTATATGTTTTTAGACGCACAAGTTTGCCTATTTCTAGCCTTATCATAACTAGCCAACCATTCGAAGTTTTGTACTCTTGCGACGGATGCAAAATTCAAACCTAACCTAGAATACTTAGATAAGAGGATGAAGCTTCAAGGATTAAAGCTTCCATTATGAAGACTTAACAGAACCAAAGAATATGGGGGGAATGAGTAATGGGTAAAATTCGCTATGGGCTTAAATCAACAGAAAAATTTGCTAAAATTATCAGGAAAATTTGCCCAATAACTGGGGTAGATGAAATAACAACAAAATTCTTTGACCCAGATGAGCTTGTCATAACACAAAGGAAAGGGTCAGATGGAAAATACAGGCGGGTCGAGAAACCGAGAAAGGAGGTCAGAGGTTCATTAATACCTGAAGTGTCATGCCCAAGTTTAGAGATACCCGTATTGGCTGGTTTATCATTTGAAGTGCAGAAAAAACTAGCGGAAGAGGGAAAAGCTTGGTGCAAGAAGAGACAAAATATTTGTCCAATCGAAGAAATTAACCCTTTGCCATCAACCGAAACTTAACAGCCTGAACAGGCAACCGCCAACTTAACAGAGCCCTTTCGGGTGCAACACCCATCGCCACCCGACGTATTTTTACAGCATCTGTCAACCGACGTAGACTTGACAGAACCGACGATAGCATTCTGTAGAGGGGGATTGTGGGATGGGCCTTCATCATACTTGTTTATCTAATTCGTCAAGTAGAGCCTCTGCGTTTCTTTTAGCCCGTTCCGATCCAGAAAGATTATACCAGACTTTGGGCTTTGAATCGACTGTTACCGTTGCTCCATCTTTCTGCTGACTTACTATGATATCCATAGTCAAGAAGGTTTAGATCAAGGTCTTACCAAGAGAGATCGATTTTCATTAGTCTGTAAATCTGCAAATCGAAATGCGAGCATGAAAACCAGACGGTTAGTTAATTTTGCGGTCAAGAGGACGACCGGAGGAGTCTAGTGTAACCGAGTTCGAGACGCCTAGGTGACAATGGTTTTATATGATGGCTCTTAACTAACTTCATGACATAATGTTTTGAAGGGATAACGGTTTTGTGGGATAGTTTTGCTCTCAGCGGTTATTCTGCTTCCCGTATCGTAAATCGTTGGTGAGTTGTTGATGCTGGACGTATCTGAGAAATGTGTTGATTGCGGAAGAAAGACGAGCAGAGGCTTAAGATACTGCGATGTCTGTAGAAAAGCACATTTCACAAGTGCCCTTCGAAGTATCAGACATATCCAGACCGAACCCGACAACACAATCAAAATTCCTGTCACGACCCATCACGAGAAGGCCACTTTAGAACTCGATAGTAAAGTAAAAGATAGATTGCATGAGCCTTCTCCAAGAATCGCTCACGGAACTTCCTCTTTGACACGTACTTGAATCTTAATTGTATAATTGTCGTGCAGCTTCAGCGGCGTCGCCACGATTTCTTTGTATGACTGCCGTGAAATCCCGAGCCAATCTTGCCGACATACGCGCGGGCTTGCGTCAACACGCAGGCGCGTATTGGTGCGGGGAGTGGGATTCGCGCACCAATTTACACTCAGACAGCCAATTTGGTTAGGTTCTAAGGTTTTGAATGCTAGGATATCTAGGGTCTAAGGTTATGAATGTGTCCAAATTAAGATGCGCTCACCCATTATCCACCACCAAATAACGTTGACCCATAGTTTTCTAGGGATAATGGAAAATAGACTAGTGAGTTGCTATGTCAATCAGTCTGAGTTTCGAGCATTATCCTCCCTGCCCTGATTGTGCTAAGAAAGAAGAGACAAAAGACGCCATGATGCTACCACTATATACCGCTGACCAAACCAGAATCCCCGCTAGTGGAGTCCAGTATGAGATCCTCTTATTGAAATGTAGTAACTGCGGTAAGGTCGTGACTCTAGGATAAGAAAGACAGAAAAGCTCCTTTTTTGGAAACATTGCTTGCATTGAGATATGCAAGATTAATAATAGGATTATTGAAACTGAAAGGTTGGGATAACTGGAGCTCGATATACTGGAAATTATAACGGTCAGGATCCCTTGTAGATCTCGCTTGCTAGACGTTCATTGGCTGTGTTACGCTTAGGAGAGTGTCACAATACATTGAAGACTAAAGTAACTTTAACATGAAATAGAGGTTATGCAAAACATCATGACGATACTGCAGGTAGAAGTAGTACAAAGCAGTACTAGCGATGCTCGTTATGCCTTTACTGGCAATATGCAAGGTATCAGAATGCCGATTTATGCATCCTTCAATAATGCAGATGGACTACGCTTCCTTCAAAACCGCAACGTTACAAAACATTCAAGAAAAGTGTCCCCGATGCGGCAAGACCTATACATGCAACAAAGAAGACTACATTTTCAAAATTGAAAGCCTGTGAAGTGCTCATGTTTAGGTCTTAGAACAAGTGCGGTGGGTGTAAGGTGCAGGTTGCCCGTACACCCCTCCCCCAAGAACCGCTTTCAATCCTTGGGGAGAGTACTAATACCCCACCACATAAGTCAAATTAAGCAGTTGGTTGACGGTTTCCCGTCACTAGGGGTAATCCCCACCTACTGCTAGGTTGTGATGTACACATTACCTTATCTTACGTATTATTATAATTTGCGTTTTACGCGTGTGTAGCCACCATCAAACTTAGCCTCGCTCAAGTGCTATCTCATCGGCTATTGGTTCAATTGGAATGAAATCGTCAGCTTCCGTTTGTAACTCCTTGCCTATAGTGAACCTGAATGAAGCTATTTCAACTCTTTTGCCAGCTCGTTTGACTTCATTCACCGTTTGAAGGAAGTCGCTATCGCCGCTGACCAAAATGGCTACATCATACGCATTACGAAACGCAAGGCTAAGCATGTCAGTCACAAGTGCAACATCGACCCCCTTTTCAACCTTTTCACCAGTAGGACGATTTTTGAGAGACTTAGAAACCACTTGGATGTGTAGATTTTTCAATTTATCTTGAAACTTGATCTGCTCAATTCTTGGTGGATTAGCTATTGAGCAGTAGTAATAGGTTCTCATCAACGTTCGACCCTTGACCAACTTATCTTGGAGTTTCGCCAGGTCAGGGCGATACCCCGTTCTATATCGTTCTGATGCTTTGAATAGATTTGAACCGTCTATGAATATCATAACACGAAGTGACGACACGACTATCCCTTATGTAAGGACTCCTTACTCATTTTGGTAATATAGCTATTTATTCCATAGTGCGCGTACTAGGAAGTACATTCAAGGTACCACGACGGTCACGATAGGTCGGATCAAGTGTGCTAGAATGGGATCAACTGACCGACGAAGAATTCGAGAGTCTCTGCTATGCTCAACGGCTAAGGCAAAGTGTGCGTTCATAATGAAGCAAGATTAGTGGAATCGTCCGAGAATCATTTACTGAGCTCTTGTGCTAGTCCTTGTTTAGGAGGCGAGGGAACGACAACTAAGAAAGAAATCGTTGAAGAGATTAAATGAATAGCGAAGGAACTGGGCAAGAACGGGAGATTTGAGAGACACCATGATACACAACTGACGATGCAAGTCACCAATTAGGACAGCACCTAGCTACCAGAACCGCCATACCCACCCCCACCGTTTCTGTGAATGTAAGGTACTACATATGTGGGGTGTGTATAGGGTGTTTGAATGTCCTACTACTGCAGGAAATTGTAAGATGATATGTTAGATAAATAGGTAGATATATAGAAATTTGAAAAAAATCAGCATAAAAAAAATGCGTTTCATTCCTTATAATAATTTACTCTTGAGATTCCAGTTTGTTGCTTCTTCTGTTGAGGCTGCTAGTATGTAGCGGATCTCGCCCTGCTCCAACTCCTCACCTTCAAAGGATCTTATTCCAAATGCTTGGCAATCATGCGTATCCACACGTATTGGGATGGGGCGAGGAGTTTGGCTTTGGGGTATAGTTTCTTTATCTTTTCTGTCTCTTTTGTTGCGTCTTCTTCTGTTCCATATGCCGTTATAGTCATATCTTTTTGATCTCTTAGCGGGTGACGGTGAGTATCTGCCGTGTTTCTGTCTGCTCCACTTCTGTTATGATCTTGTTTACCACACCATGCATCCGCTCAAAACTCTCAATGATTTTCTTTGGTTCTTTTTGCCATATGGCCAGGTAGGTATCCGAATTTAAATTTATGCCAAAGTGTTTGGATATTGTGTAAGCTATTGCCTCTGCTTCAAATGAGTATTGTCTGTTGGAAATCGTGTTGAGTATGCCTTTAGGTTAAGATTCTTGGTTCTCAGAGCCTCGTACAAAATTCCTCTTGGCGCGTGATATAGACTACCTTATGACTGTGGTAATGTACTATGATCTTCGTTTTCGTGATCGCTATGCCGAGAGCAACTATACCTATCCCTAGCTGTCTTCTAACATTGTCAATTTGCAGTCGCACTTCATAAGGGGACACCGTGATTATCTTCTGGCGAACAGTCTCGCATAGTGGGTTATCTTTTAAGAAGATCATGTAGCCAAAGGTTCCCGAGTAGGTAAACTCCATATATGCCTCTCCACAATATGGAGAGATGTTGCTAATAGATACTCGAGCTACGGCTGGTATTTCTAAGGGGGTCACGACTCTACGAGGGTACTCACAGGCATTAGGAAACACCACCTGGATAGGTAGCATTTCCATAACCTGTTTCTCGATTATGAGAACTCGAACTCTGACATGGATCGGATAATTAGTTGTGAACGCTCCTTTTGACGTTAACGTAAATGCAAACTGAGCCAGTTCTCTGTGAACCTCATCAAATAGAACATCGTCGAATACCTGCTCCACTGTACTCTCAAATCCAAGGAAACTTGCAAGAACAAGTGTTCCTATCAGAATTATGGAAATCCCCACAATTGATAGTATACGTTCCATTTTTCTCAATTGCGTCCCAGCCTAGGTTTATTATGAAGACACACAGGAGCGGTTTTTCATCACGCCCTCCTTAGTGTCTTACTCCTTGGACGCAGGATGGTGTCCAGCTATATAATGGCCCCAAGATACATGTCAAAAACTGACTTCGCGAAATCGCGAATCTCGATTCCACAGATTTGGTATTCCAGGCGAGAACTTCAATAACTCCCAGCTTATCGTCAATAGTAAGAGTGGAAAGACAATATGACCAGCGCTAGTGAAATAGAGAAGCTATTCGATAATCTTTCCCTGAACGTCAATAAAAAGGATCTTTCAGAGCAAATATCCAACACAATACGTTCAGGCGAGGACATAGTAACCTATTGCTCTTTGATGCCAATTACTTTGACTTACCATCATCTGACGGTGGCTAAGATACTCTCCAATATGTCGCGCCTAGGGATCTCTGTTGTAATCAACATACAAGACGCTACAATGTACCATCACGTTGTATTTCAGGACAAGATAACACGCTCACATGAAGAGACGGTCGAGGCCTGCGAAGGGAAATTTAGAAACTTGCTTCAAGCCCTAGATGCTGATCTTCACAAAGTTGAACTTTGTAGGTTCTCAGAGCTAATAGAGAGATTTAGGAGGGAAGAGGGCAATCTTAGTCATTGGTTCTCAATCACATCAATAAAGATCCCTGAAACGTATGCTGAAAGGAGGGAACGAGTGGACCATCTGATATCAGATACTCTGGACATTGCTTTTGCGAGGAAGCTAAATGATCTACGATTAGCATCTTGCCCAGCAAAACTCATTCTATGTGGAGAGAGTAAATGCCAATCCTATATGGATATCACAAAAGGAGTTGATCCAGTTGTTGTGTCAATGCCGGCACTTCCGAATTTTCGCCTTGAAGAGGGAAATGACTATAAATATAGTGATATTGATAATCGACAAGATGACATTGCCAAATACGTTCTCAAGTTCCTAAAGAGCACAAGTGAAGACTCAATAAATAGGATTAACAACTTGCACGATTTCTTTCTCCCACTTTTTCTAGACAGATGGTATGTCGTAAGAAATGGTGAATTAAAAACAGTGAAGAAGTTAGAGAAACAATCAGAGACGCAACATATCAAGAAAGCACTTACTTCTCCTGCTTCTACAGTTAAACTACAGGAGGCAATAACTTATAACCTGCACGAGATCTTTGAGTCCGCTAAAAAGAAACTAGAGAAGATCGACATCCAATCTAGGACTAGCGTGAGGTTGGATATCAAGTCAACTAAGGAGCTTTCGCAGGTATTCAAGGTTCTGGCTAATCCCAAGAAGTTATCTCTATTTCTAAATTGTGACGGGAAACGAGTTCGTAAGGATCTTATGCCTCTTTGTGGGCTCAAAGAGAGTGCTCTCTCTGAGGCCTTGAAAGAATTGGAAAATCTGAAACTAATCGACTTGCATGGCCAGAAACCTATAAGACTCTTTGACAAAATCCCTGAGATCAATCTGAAAAAGCTCAAATTTGGGGCCGCGTGAGCGCAAAATTGCGCTCAACTACACGCACACGCGCTGTTCAAGAGGTCGTTATGCACATAGGAAACAGTGGTATAGAGCATCTATGGATAGGCGGATTAGCAGCCAGCTGTTTCGTCAAAAGGCGAAGCATCGCTGATTTGGACTTGGTGTGCAGACTTCAAGATATAGATTCTGTCAGATTCCTTTTAAAGGAAATAGGTTTCAAGGAGGGACATCTCCGTGGTGAACCGAGGAATACGCACTTTGCTTTTGTGAGATATATTGACTCCGATATTCAGAAACTGCATTTGGTGATTGATGAATTAAAAATACTTGACGACTCCTATAAGCGAATCGAAATTCGGTATCCCCTTAGACATCTGATAAAAGAGCCGTTCATTTGTAACCTCGGATCTATGCAATTACACATTCCTCCTATTGAGCATCTAGTTGTAATGAAAATGATATTTGCCCGCGGAGCTACAAGAGCCGAAAACAAGAAACATCTTTCCGACCTCTCAAAACTATTGACTTCGAATATCCCGTCCGTAGATAGGCTTGAAAGACTAATTAGATCAATGCCCAAGGTGCATAAAAGGATCCTCAGAAGAAGAAGCTACATACTTGATCACATCAAAAATCCGCCCACATGGTTCGTCTCTTTACTAAGCGACCTCGAATCTGATACATGGGATGAAGTAGCTAACCAGTACTGTGCATATAGATCAGAGAACTCTCTTAGTCGACTAATGGAATTGCCAGCTGTAATTAATCTTATAGATTCTTATAGGGGCGTCAGAGCACTCGACGCGGGATGCGGTGGAGGGTTTTATGCCGACAGACTACTTCATATGGGCTTTGAAGTCACCGGCTTTGACATATCCTCAAATATGTTGGCCTATGCCAAGAAAGTTATCGGTAAACGAAGCGGAAACCTTCTTCGTCTTGATAGCAGTTCACTAGGTTTCAAGGATGAGTCGTTCGATATGATAACGGCCGGATTTCTACTTGACAATGTTGGAGATTACAAATCAACGATTAGAGAATTCTTCAGAGTTCTTAAACATGGGGGAATCTTAGTAATGTCCCTGCCACATCCTCTGAAGACAAATTTCGAAGATATGTTGTTTCCTAGCAAGAGCAAGGCCGAGTTACCAAGCATCTGGAAGGACTATTTTTTGGAGAGAAAATACGTGGAGAGTTGGAAACTAAATGGAAAACATGTCAGAGTTTCGGTCTACCATAGGCCTCTAAAATCATATGTAAACACCTTGTTGAAATTTGGATTTACCATGGAGGGATTTGATGAACCAGAGCCGTTGGATAAGTCTATTCCGCCAAGAATTGCTCGAGCTAGAAGAGTTATGCCTACATTTCTCGTCATTAGGGCCAAGAAAAACTAATGGGATCCTATCATCATGAGCGCGCCTATGTGAAGGCTCCTCTTCCATCCTTGTTCCTGGACGAATGTATTTGGCATGTGCCTATTCGCCCACAGTTGGGCCATTATGGCTTCGCATCCAGGCTCCCCTTCAATCGCGCTAACGTCCACATTATGGGACAGCGCTTTCACGAGGAATTTTCTTCTATGCCTAATCGTGATATGGTCGCTGGTTCTTGAGTACTGACCAGCAGCAGGTTCTGTTAAGTTCTAGGGTGTTGATTTGACTGGTAGCATCGGGTGATGCCCCGCTCATTTCTTTCGAGTGCTGGACGACACTAGGAGGCATCCGTACTGATGGGGTCGGAAGTCCTCAAAGCCAGCCTCGGCTAGGCACCGGTCGAGTTCGGGGAACTCGAAGATATGACCAGCACCTTCGTTAGGCAATTGGTCACGAATGCGTCGGTATTTGAAGAGACCTTGCTTCACTTCGCCCCTAGTGCTCACGGCAAAGCACATCACCGCCAATGGCGCTCCCGCCTTCATTGTACGGCCGATCTCACGCAATGCAAAGACTGTGTCGGAGAAGTGGTTCAACGACCCTGCGCAGATGGCAGCGTCGAACAGACCGGCTGAGAACGGCAGCGCCTCGACCTTGGCCCCGGCGAAGTGAACGTTGGGAACACAGTCTCGCTCGACGTAGCGAACACCCCGGCGCAGCATGCTCATGGAGGCATCAATGCCATAAATGGTCCTTGACTCGGAAGCGATGCGACGACCGTAGGTTCCCGGGCCGCATGCCACATCCAGAACTAAGCCATCGACTGATCCCACAATGTCCGAGATGTCGAGTGCCAGCTCTTTCAAGGACATGCTGCGCCACCCCCCAAGCAGGTTACACACCAGCGGATACACACATGTCTCGTAAATGCGCGCCATGAAGTCGAACGGGACGGAGGAGTCCATTTCCCGATAATGCGCAAGCTTTGGTTACTGTTCTCCGCGAGGTCTTCGAGCACGAAATCGGGAATGCCGTCCAAGATAGGATAGGTCACCGCGCAGACATGGCACCGGAGTCCGCCGTCCCTCAGCTCCAACTCTCGCTTGCATGTGGGACACGCGTAGATACAGTATGTCTCCGCGGGACTCCCAATACGGCTTTTTTCTGCTTCAGTTAATTGTTGGTCACTACTCATTTCTTTCCAGACCTCTTGCTGAGATATTCGGAAGTGCTTCATTGAAAATCTCGGTGTCCGTTTTGTCATGCTCTATGGCATAGTGTGCGTTTCTCTCAGTAAACTTTTCGGCAATCGGAAGGTTGTCTTACTCATTTCCTGTTCAGCAAGCATCAGAACAAGTCTCCATGCCATTGACGTATTATTCGCCAATGAAAAGGTCCGCCAATGTAGATGTACCACTCTAATTTTTTCTCCATCGATTGATTCAGAACGCCAGTCAACACCCGACAGTTAACAAGCCTACCGAACACCCATCAACTTAACAGAGCCCTATGCGTGGGTTCTGTAAAGTCTTCGTCGGATTTTCTTCTTGTAAACTTTCGTCGGATAGGATTGTCATCAAAAGTCGTTGAAAGAGGGTAACGTCATGTATGGTACGCTTGTTTTTAATGTTGGCAGTCCTATTTGCTATATAATGCAAAGCGAAAATGGCATGTAGTGGTGTTTTCAGTGACCGACCTAGCTCTAGTCCTTAGCGTATTGGCTCTAGTCGTTAGCGGCCTAGCTCTTCTATTCGCAATTCATGAGGTCTGTGCTAGTAGACGAGTAGATAAGATTCTAAGCAACATAAGGCGAAGTGAGATTGCAGAGAAAACCGCTATGATGTATGGGTACGCAGGAGACTTTCAGTCCTTTCAAACAACCTCGAAAATTCCAGAATACTTCCTTGCGAGAATCCGCTCCGACATCAACGCTATGAAAGCTATTCGTGAACTAATTAAGGACGAAATACTAACTGAATTGCGAAACGCTGGCGAAGCGATGTTCAAAGAAATGGAAAACAAAGTTTCCGTTAATCAAATCACACCTCTAAGAACCGACTTTGAATCACTCTTTTCCTAGTTACGTTTCGCACTTACGTTTTGGATTATCGTTAGCCACTTGTTCTTTCCTTCGACCTTGATTCCACATGCATCTGCTGGTGTCTTACTCTCTAGGGCTTCATGTGGTCTGATGTAGTTGTGCAAGATTTGTAACGAGTCATCATGGTACGAAAAGAAATACTAGGCAAATCCGAACGCAAAATACTAGAAGCATACCTAGAAGGCAAACGACTCAAAGGATACACAACCCTCCTCACACGCGTACGGCAACTAGGACTCAAGGCAATTATCGAGGGTTGCGAACGTGATCTTATTCTGCTTAGAAAACTTGGACAAATGGAACTAGGTAGAAAATGAGATCAACTCACTACAGGGCATGAGATCAGGTTTATCCCACGACTTCAGGTCAAGCATGTAGAATCTCGGTTTTTCGTTCAGTTCCCTACCCACCATCTGAAGTGTTAACCGATATGTTTCACCCATCTTCAGAGTCGGCTCGCGACTAGTCATAGTGGCATAGACAAAGTCACGACCCTTTATGGTGAAACAAATCTCAAGGTACTCAGGTTCTTTCGGTATCAAATCTTGGTTCCTTTTCGTAGGATAATAGCGCTGAAGGGTAGGACCAAGAGTTAAAAAGCCTATTTGCCTCGCAATGTCAACATCAGTCTGTTCAATCTCAAAGTGACTCCAATTTAGCGTTCCATTTTTCAGGATACTCTCAGTCATCAATTCCTTGCCTTGAGAACCTACTACTCTCTCGAAGTCAATTCTTCCGCTACAGTCATTGGCAGGACTACGTCCTTCATTCACTATCTTTAGAGCAACTATGAACCCATTTTGACCGAGAAACAGACTAATCTCAGAACACGGATGCTCGGTTCCCTTGATTATGTAGGGTTCATATGTCAAGCGAGGGGCATTGCTGAATCTCTCGTGGCGTTCAATAAAAAAAGCGATAAGGGCACCGAAACCCCTGTTACGATAAGAACCAGTAGAAGTATATTCGCTGTAGCGAGATCGCCCATAACTCGTGATGGGACTAGATAAACTCCCAAAAGAATTAGTATTGTCGATACTGCGATTATCGCCAGCATTGCCCAGAGGTTGTGTGAAGGCATAATCACAGATAGCATGAATTGAACTATTAAAACTCCCGATCAAGTTACCATATTCCCCATCAAGTAATCTCTCGAACTTGACAGGGAGAAAAATCGCCCGAAGACTTGACAGAACCGAAGATAGCCTTCTGCAGAGGGGGGATTGTGGGATGGGTCTTCATCATACTTGTTTATCTAATTCGTCAAGTAGAGCCTCTGCGTTTCTTTTAGCCCGTTCCGATCCAGGAAGATTGTACCAGACTTTGGGCTTTGAATCGACTGTTACCGTTGCTCCATCTTTCTGCTGACTTACTATGATATCCATAGTCTCCCCCCAGGAAAAAGCGGTGCATCCGGTTGATACTTGTATACGCCGAGTCGTTGCGTCCTCATTGACTATGGGAAATCCCAAACGGTTGCAAGTTTCCTTGATCTTTTCCAGAGTCTTGTCTGCATCCGTACTGTATTTTCGACTGATCTCTGTCATTAAACCCACCTCGGAGGGTCAATTTGTTGGCGGCATGTCGGGCAATTGAAGGAGGTGACGTTTGGAGAGTAATACCTGAAACGAACATGGCAGTTGGGATACGGGCATTCGACAACCGGAATTTTCGCTTCAGCTTGAACATCCCAATTGTGACCTGCGAGACCAAGTGTAATAGCACCTATCGCAAATCCTAATGGTCCAAAGGCAGCGCCAAGCAACGCACCTGCCCCTGCTCCAATCAAGGCTGCAGGAATCTTTCCAACCAGTTCTTTTGCTATCGTTTGGATGGTCAGGAGATCACTGATGCTCTGTGGGTCGAAAATCGTGTAATCTGTGACGTACGGTATTGGATACGGAATTGGAACACCGTATCTTTCGAACACAAATACTCGTTTCGAAGCTTGCTTCGCTAAACCGACTTCGAAGACCACCCAATTTCTAGTATAGTCTGTTGCGAGAACATTATCAGTGAGGAACAAAAAGATGGCGTCGCTGACGGACACATTTCTCTGAATCTCATCATGGGGGATAGGCAGTTTTTCTGACTCTGGAATGAATTCCTCAATAATTGGAGTATGACCTACGTTTACTAGGAGTTGATGGACACTTGCAATTAGCGAATCGTCCTTTCGACTGTGACTAATGAATATGTTCGCCAATGTTGCCAACGATCAACCGTTATTGCTGAAGATATAGTTTCCGACTGCGGAATCGGGGCGCTTCCATCTCCGTGCAGCACTTACAGCTACCAGAACCGCCATACTACCACCCACCCCCATTTCTGTGAATGTAATGAAAAGACGCAGTGATGATGTGTGTTAGATATATAGTAAGAATTATAGTAAAAGGGAAGTAGGCGTATTCATTATGGGTTTAGCCGTGGGTCTCTGACTTTTCTATTTTACATTACATTCGCAAAAACGGGCAATAACAATCAAATATAGCCATAACAAGCCATAAAGAAGCCACCAAGGATCCACACCAGAACCCCCACCCCAACCCATAAAAACACTACACACTAAAACCGCTTTCCCCAACATTGGGGAAAGCGGTTGATACAGAGAGATAGAGACAGACCACAACTACAATAAGCCATGTGTAACACAATTCAATGGTTAAGCAGGACCATACAACATAAGAACCGTACACCCCCATTCATACCACAAAACACGCCATATATCGGACAGACTCGGATAGGAACGGATGAACTACAATCTATAATTCATGACTATAAGAAGCCAACAACCCACCAATTACCCCCCCATTATTAAAAACACGACAGACAACCCCACTAACTGTCCCATATTACCACATCACATTAGAACCCACAATATTAGAACAATAACAAGTTTTAACCATTACAAGGAAGTGAAAAGAACCCCCTCTATTGAACCTATTAGAGCAATTATGCCTATTACACTCATTATCACTATTAGAAATGCAGGATAACCCCCCCTCAAATACCCAATAGAGAGAGCATAAGAGAGAAAGAGGGGAAAAGGGAGAACCTCCCTACTTAACACTAGAGAGTAAGAGAGGGGGAAAGGGGAGATCCCCCCAATATAAAGAGTAAGAAGAAAGAGATATGTAAGAAACCTCTTACAATCTAATGAAAGAGCAAGAACAACAAGAACAAACAACAAAGAGCAAGAAAAGGGATAAAGAAACACACCTGTCCTAAGATCAACATCATGTAATACAACAAACAACAATAAGACATCCAATACAAATATCAAAAATAGGACACTCACACAAACACACTCAAACAATCAAATACAACGAAAGAGAAAGAAAAACAACACAACTACAAACAATAAAGATACCTAACAAAAAAAACACCAACAATAAAAGAGCAAGAACAAACAACAACTAAGTAAAAAACAATAAGAAAGAAGAACCCATCAAACACAAAAACACAAAACAAACCAAAACAACAATACAAAAAAAGCGAAGCCAAGCAACAACCCCCTTTACACAGAGGGGATCTATGGCACCTTTTGAGATGAGCGTGTAAATCCGTCATTTTGCATAGATCTAAGCCTCAAATCCTATCAAAATGAAAGATTCGGGTTTGTAAAACCGATGTCCGTCGTGTGTAAAACCGATGTTTGTCGTGTAAAACCGATTGTAAAACCGATCTTGAAGTCAGAATGTGCATTTTTCACCAGAATGACGATTTGAGTCTTCACGGTGGTTTTGGTGGCTTAGAGATGGTGATCTTATCCTCGCTGAATTCAATTATCACTTTCTGTCTTCGTTTCTTAGAGAGATCCAGGGGGAAGCGTGGATCCTCCCATAGGCTGCGTGGAACACGGATCAGAACTTCTTGGTATTGATACCCCTCACTGACCTTGCGTATCTTGAAGATCACACTTTCTGCAATGTGGACCATTCCTATTCACTTTCCCTTATAGAATGCTAGTAAGTATAACGGTTTGGATCTAGCTACTGAAAAGTGGCTATTCCTCTTGAAAAAGATGGAACAAAAAGGGAGGGGGATTGTCTGCTACCTGTCAGTAGTATCTAAAGTAGGGCTGATGGATTTGTTGGGCAAAGAATGGATATGTTTGTGGGTGGCTGAAGTATTGAGGCTGATATGGGTAGCCGGACTGTGGATAACCATGTTGAGGATAGTATCCTGGCTGCTGTGTATAGGATCCTTGTTGTGGATAGCCGAATTCTTCTGGGTGTTCTGTATGGTATTGAGCCCACATGTGTGGGTGGCGTTGAGAGTGGCATCGCTCGCATAGGGTTCGCAGGTTCTCTACATAATCGCTTCCACCCTTGGACTTGGGAGTTATATGATCCACCTGAAGGCTTGTTGTAGCAGGGCATCGTTGCCAGTTGCCATAAGCATCCTGCCACTGATTGGTACACTGGTGTCCGTCTCGCTGAAGAACCCATTGTCGAAGTTCCGGCCAATTTGATGCGTAACTAGAATCGGGAATAATTCCTGAGGGTGTGTAAATTGGTCCACTTCTCGGCTGACGGAAAGGTTGCTGGTATGGTTGCCAACTTTGTCCTCTTTCAGACCATGAGTACATATTCTATTCACCTCTAACCAGTTGCTTGCCAGTAACTAAATCGTTACTGGTATTTAAAGATCTGGATAGGTGGCCTGCCTTACGAATCTTAAATTCACTCAGCCTGAACTACCGCGGACTGAAGCCTGCGGGGTCTTTTGACTTCTTCTGAAGATAGAGCAGTCCTCTTTTTCAAACCCTAGAGTCCTGATACAATTCATCCATACCTTGAAAGATATGGCGTTCTTGTTCCGCTTCCAGCAAAAGGCAAGTTGGATCACATATGAGCGGTGAAATCCTGGTGCTTCAACACCTTCTATCTGTTCCGGTCTTTGCTAACAGGAAACGGTGCATCATAATACCAAAAGGGTGGTTCAGCATTAACCCGGTATAACTATTGAATATGGAAGGCTAGTTAAGGGCCCCCCTTTTTGTGCCCTCTCCTCACACGTATCTACTCCATACGCGAGGCCCATAACTGGGGTTGGCACCTGTCATTTCGGCTATTTCCCTGTGTAATAAGGGAGAATTGTTGAAATAAGGCAGGATTACTGAGTTTTATGGCTATTATGACATCATTTTTAGAGGTTGAAAGAGGTTTTTCCTGTATTTTTGGTCTTAGCCATGTTCATTCACCACCATAAGGGAGTGTGCCCTCAAAGTGTACCTTTTGTATCCTTTTGTTACTTTCCGGGTATGTAATAGCCAAGTCTTGCCTTTTTTGTCTTGAGAAAGTTCTGATATGTCTTACTCTTGGTGGGATCAAGTTGTTGTTCAGTTCCTCTAATACTAAGAAAAGCGGCCTTCATTCCACTGTCGTTGAAATTGCAGGAGTTAGCACGATACCTCTTAGGCAAGGCAAGATTTGGAATCAACCATTGAAAGCGATAAACAAGGAGCCTAACACAACAGAACCGACGGGGTCTGGTAATCAGCATTGCAACTATTTGGTCTAGATACGGTACGAGACTAGTCTGTTTTAATCTGCCGAATTTATCTTTGAGCTCGATGTACAAGGATGATACGTTATGTAAGAGTTGTTTCAGCGGGATCTTGGTCTCCGTTTGATTGGTGGCCTATCAATCGTGATGCCATTGCCATGAGTCAGACGGTTGCTTTTTACGACAAGACCACTATCTAAATAGAGAATTTGAAAGATGTCACACAAGACAATTCGGTATTAGATAAAGACATCATTTTCAAAGATTCTTAAAATGAACCAGCAATGCTGGCATTTCTCTCTTCAGTATCTTTAGTCCCTTTAGGAAAGTTTCATTTTCCCTTTTGATGTATGCTATTATGTCTTCATACATCCCCCTCTCGTAGAGCTGGGGAATGCTCTCATTAATCACGGGGTGTCCACCAATGTCCAGAACCTTGTCATAACCCCTGAATTTGCCCTGATTTATTAACACCAGAACGGGTTTCAAGTCCAGATGTGGGCAACTGTAGCAGTATGCTAGATCAAAGCCATTAAGACCGTGTTTCCTAGATCTCTTGTCCAGGAAGTTAAAATCAAACAGTAAGTTCTTGCCAATTGGAATGAAGTCCCAGCAGTTTTCACATTGGATTTGAGGCAGAAATGCTGTCAGAACGTCTCTCTCAGATGCTTCCCATTCCTTTAGTATCTGTAATTCGCCGACTGGATCACCATTGAATTCGTTCAGCCTTTGCCATTGTATCGTTATTATTTTATCCTTTTCTGGATCAATGCCTGTAGTCTCGATGTCAAAGTAGTATTGAGCCAATCAAGACAACCCCCCATCGTATCGAGCATTCATAACCAACCGCTCTATTGAATTCATTAACTACGTTCTTGATAATCAAAGATTACCTGAAAGATGCTCGACTTACAAGTTCAAAAATGCTTTGTCAATTTCTGAAGGCTCAGCAGGTAGTCTCTCGTAGGAGAATATCTTCAGACGAAAGGTTTTCTCGTAGTCCTCCCAGAATCCATGAATGTCAAAATCTCCGCTTATTAGAATTGCCCATCGGCCTTGTCTTACCATTTTGATTGCCTGAGCTGCGAGTTTGATGTCGTTGTCTGATGGTTTTGGATGCCCTTTCTTTTGGACTAGCTTTGCTATGCGAGCATCTCCTTTCCTTAAGAGTTCCGCATAGAGTCTGTTTATCTCTTTGATCTCTTCGTCAATAACCAATTCTAGCGATTCTGAGCGTTGCAGGAGTTTTTTCAGCCTCTCCGTGCCCTTCGAGATAAATTTCAGTCTATAGACGTGTGAAACATTGTAATTATCGAATGTCCTATTGAATACTTCAGTTAATTTACGGGTAATCTCGCCCCTAATGAATTCGGGTATATTTATGTCATAGATATCCTTCCTGGAGGAGATGTGACTAATGACACAGCAAATCTTAGAGTGATATACGTTATCTGAAAACATGTGGTCTTTGATGAAGAATTCTATTGCGTATGTTATGCAAATGTTAGCATCCAGGAAAACGACAGTGGAAGCAATTTCAGTCAATTCACGATCGAGGTCACTTGCTGCTGGAAATCCTCAAGCATTTTGTCGATTTGCTCTGGAGCCATGATGTCGGAAAGCTTCAGATCTTCCACGGCTGGATAGATCTGTTTGTCCTGACAGTATTTCTGGAGAAATTCGAAGTATTCGATGCATTCTTTGGCTTGCGGTTTGCAGTCGAAGGGGCAAGTCTTGAAGTTAGAGCAGACAGAGGTGACTTCGCCTAGATGGTTAATCATGTCATTGATGGTTCTGAGACAGATCTGTCTCGTGAGTTTGTCTATACTCTTGTTCAAGATCTTATCTAGTATCGTTTCTGAGTATTCAATCATCGCTAAGGCATAGGTGCAGTATATGCAGTCTGATTTCATTTTGTAGAGCTGTAGCCAGTTCTTGTTCAGTGACCAGAGGTTCGCTTCCAGTTTCTTTGTTAGCTCATTCAAGTCAAGGTCATATCGAGCGTATACTATCTCCAAGATCTCTTGGTAGTTCAGTCTACCATACTTGTCTATTATCTTGTCGACTCGGCGCAAATCATCTCTGATCTCTGGTTCTAGAACCATGGTTTCAAGAAGTGACTGCCCTTGTGCAAGTATCGAGTATCTATTTGTCTCGAAGCCCTTTGTAGTTGTCATTGGTTCTATGTTTATCAAGTCTTGACTGCATAGGGCAGAAAGGTCATTTCTAAGATCTTGAGAGTAAGGGCCGAAGTGATGCCAGTGATAATCAAACCAGCTCTTGGTCTTCCCTTCGGTCTGGATTAGAAATATCAATTTTTGGAACTTTGTGGCCGTAATAATCTCTTTCAGCTTATCTAAACAATAGATGGGGAGCCAGATTCGTGAAGGAGGCCCCGAGTCAATTTCCTTCACAAAATCACTTTCCTTTCTATAAACAGTTGTCTGTCGACGCACACGCATTTGAGTATTGGAGAGGCTCTCATTAAAGACTTGTCCTCAGAAAGGAGAACTATTTAAACACGTGCCATAGCGCTGCAAATAGCAACGCAAGCTAAGAGGATTCTTACATGTGCTGGAAGCACGACGGCATGGAAAGGGTCATTGCAATGAGGTCTCTTCAGTTGATGGTCACATAGTTAGCGTTTCCACCTCCTCCGGATCAGGCAGAGCCAGAAGCGGGGGCAGAGTACTCCCCTTGATCAACGATTTGTCCACCTGATCTCCTATTAGAAGCGCTTTGCTTGTGCTCTTGACTGCAAGTGTCTCTTCGCAGACGTTCTTGTAAGCTGCATACCTTTTCCATGATACAACATACTTCTCTATCTCATCAATCATGTTATAGGCTGTCGGAAAATTCGGTTCTTGGGTTTCTATAGGTGTAAACGCTTAGCGTCCTAAGGGGTTTCTTTTCCCTGGCACGTTTCTTCAAGTACCAAAGAGTGCTCTTCCTGATGCCAACCTTCCTAGCTTCCGAAATCGATAAGGACAGTATCATCTCACGTGTTTCTCTGCTATCTTCTCTGACCAAGTCCGGAACAGGTTTGTCAAAATCGATTTGTTTTTTTTCCGAGAATGAAATTCGCCAGTTCCTGGGTTTTCAACATCATCATGCTATCCCGCCGGTAGTATTTGTTTCGGGGTAATACAGGAGAATGAACAGATAATAACAGATAGATTAGAGAGACTACAAGAGCTTGGGCTACCCAATATTGTAAAAAAGTTTTTCGTAAGATTGTCCTACCCTCAGGAAGAGCCCAAAACTCGGACTTACAAGGATTCGCAACAAAGCTAGGATCACTCCGCCTTTAGACAGGGGAGTGTCAAATGTTCAAAAAGGTCACATTTTGAGGTCACACGTCCATACCATGGTGAATAGATGTGGTCAAGGCTAAAAGAAAAGGGAGGAAACTCCTTTTCACCCCCAAAAAGATGCTATAGTAGGTATAAAACTCAATAATCCCACCCTCTCACACAGGGAAATAGCCGAAATGACAGGTTCCACCCCCAGTTATGCCCGTAAGGTGTGGAGCAGATATGTTCGAGGGGAGGTCACAAAAAGGGGGCCCCTTCTTTGCCCTTCCAGACCACTTCGCTCAGTCTTCCCAGTCCTATCCTGTATGTCTCCTTGTTGATCTCAAATCCTACCGTTTTGCGGCGCAGACGAACTGCGGCCTTGAGTACGGAAGCGCTACCACACATTGGGTCAACAACAAGTTCGTTGGGCTTGGTGAACTTCTGGATCAGATAGAGTGCCTCCGTCTCCGGCTGCGCCCACTCGTGGGCTTGCTTGTCACCTTTTCCTCCGCCGTGCAGCATGTCAAATATCCACTCGTGTTCACGACCCTTTCCCTTTGCGAAGACTAGGATTTGCTTGCAGCGGTTCCTGATCTTTTTGTGAAATAGCTGGGACTGGTTTGATTCGTATGCAATAGTTATCCTCCAATACTGACAGAGGTGCGTCCTCAAGCGTGTTTCAGCGAGATGGGAATACTCCTGCCCCGTGTATGCAAAAAGATATCCCCCTTCTTTCAGAACCTTATTCGAGAACTCGCCCAGATCGTCCCACAGTCGTGTGAGGGCTTCCAGACTACTGGAGCATCCTGCTTTCTTCTTTCCTAGACTCATGCCATACTGTGGATCCGTGAAGATGATGTCAGCTGTACCCTCCTTGATATGATTGGGCCAGAGCTTTCTGTAATCGCCGCACAAGATCTTGACAAGCTTGGGCAGCGGCTTGTTTGAGAGAGCTATGAGCTCCTTTCGCCTTTCTTCAGATTGGAGATTTGCGTAAGCTGTATTGATTTCAATCTTCCCCTCTCTCAGTTTGTGCTTGACCTCCTCAGGCTTCTTTTCAATGATGGAGAGAGCGCGGTAGTAAGTTCTCGGGGAGACGCCTATTTCACGAGCTACTTTCTCCACAGCCTCCCCCTGCGATAGCTTACTGCCATTTGGCAGCAACCTACCCTTTCTTCCCCTCCCGAACGATCTTCCTGCACGAATCTTTCTTTGCTTGGCAAGAAGACGCTGCATGCTCAGAAGCGGTTGGGAGAGCTCGATCTTCTGGAAATCGTTCAGGTGATGTCTCCTGAGGTTTGAAACGATTACGAATTTCTTCTCTTGGAGCCGGTCGTTGGAGAAATCTCTTACCTCGAACCGCGGCTTTATTCCGAGTTCACGACAAACCTTCAGCCGGTTATGCCCATCCAGCACTATTCCATGTTTGTTTGCGATGATTGGGAAGAGCATCCCATCTTCCCTTATTGATCGCTTCAGGGCCTCACATTCGGGTTCCGAAAGAGGTGGAAGAATTGAGCTGTACTCCGGATCCACGTGAAAGAAGGGAGGATCCGCTTTCTTATTACTCAATGGGAGACGACTCCGCTTCCGTTTTGGTGTACTACTTCTTTAGAGCTCTCACCCGTTTATACTCTCCCTTACAGACTTCTTATGAAATATGTAGATGCTGAAAGGGTATGCACTGCAGCTTCCAGAGGATCATCCGCTGAAGAAGGTGTTGACGTTGGAGAAGGATGTTCTAGGTGCTGTAACGTTACGACGCCTGCTGTTGTCCCTCAACTTCTCGCATAGTCAGCAGAGGCTCTGGGTTTCTTTCAAAATATTCCCGGACTCCCTTTAGCATTGCTGTGAGACTTTCTGCCACACTGTTCTTGAGGTCCATTGGATGAATTTTTCCGTTACGATAGAGTTCTGCAAATTCCTCGAAGCTGGTCAAGATCACGTTTCCGCCATATTTGTCCAGTCTTTTTACTTCAAACGTAGATCTTTCAGGGAATATGATAAGTCTGACTATTTCTACTACTGGATTGTCCTCAAGTTTCTTGGGCGGACAGTATGCGTTAAGGACCTTGTTCCTTATTTCTTCAGGAGAATCATGTATGTAGATTATGCCTCCATGAGATTCTTTTGACATTTTGTTCATTATACGTCTGCTTATTTTTTCGTCTTCATCATAAACTTCACCGAATTGTCTGGGTTCATCTAAGGATAATAGTAGAGGTACGTGTAGAGCGATTGGTTTTCTCCAATTCAGTTTATCAGCGATGTCTCTGGCTAACATGTGAGCCTTTCTCTGATCCAATCCGCCACATGCAACATCCGCGCCCACCTCGAATACATCTGCTACCTGCATGCAAACATACGATACGTCCGCTGCATCAACGTCTTCTTGCCCCAGTTGTCTATCCATTATTGGCAACGCTCTCAGTATTCTGCGAATAGAGGCGTTTTTCCCTACCTCTATGACTCTCTTCCAGTAACTTGGGTCTTTGGCTAAATCAGATGTCCATAAATACTTGACTTCATGAGGCGAAATTCCAAGGCTGGTGAAGCAATGCTCAAAGTATTCGATGCAGGCTCTTATTTTTTTCATATCTCCTTGGTACTTATTGCTAATCCAAGAATGAACATCGGCAAGAAAAATTGTAACCTCAAATCCAGCTCTTATCAAGTCCTTGATCTTTCCTCCACATACGAGTCCCATTCCTAGATGCATCAAGCTCTTACCTTCAAAACCCCAGTATGCTTTAGGGCATTTCTTGACAGCAAGTAGACTCCTTAGTTCATCTTGAGTTATGATCTCTTCAGTATTTCTGGTTACGAGATCTAACCTATTCCTAACATCCGATTCTGGAACGCGTATTGCAGATTTGTATTTCTCATGCCTTCCGACATGTATTCCAAGCAGAATCAGGATAGTTGATGCTGAAAGAAACAACAGAAATTCTGTCAACGACACTATTCCTTTTAGCACGGAAAGTATGGAAACACTGAGAAAATACAGACCTATGACTACGACTACGAACGCTAACTGCCTGCGGCTGAATAGTTTTCCTATTGTCGACCAAGACCTAAGTCCAAACTTCACGGGCCAATCTCCTCTTCCTGAGGATTAGAAACTTGTAGGCATCGAATACTAGCAAAGCACAATAAGGGAGAAAGAGCCCCACGTATGAAGCTTGGTGAAGCACTTCAAAGACTAGATACGTCTCAGTATAGCGATAACTCACCGCCACTTCGCCTATCCAAAGGGCCATGACTATCATAAGCAACGCCCCTGTATCTACGAGAACAAAAAGACCGAACTCAAGAAGCTCATTCAAGGCCTCTCTACCCTTTTCCCTAATGTTTAAGGCCATCTATGTGCCTCAACCCTCGGAGAAGTGTGCCAAACTAGTCGAGAATCCTCGAACGAGATTGCTACGTTTTGTTTAAAAGTCTTCAGATCCAGTATGCGTGGAATCTGTTTAGGAAGACTGCCCCGGAAGCGGTTTTTCGGTGAACGACATTCACAGTTGAGGTAGCCATCTCGAATGATATGAAACAGCATGTATGAGAACTGCTTTCAAGCGATTTTTGCCCTCGAATTCTCGTCGTCTTGATCGAGTAATCACGCTCTGCAATGACCACTCTGGAAGTCTTTGTACGTAGAGATCATCAACCAACGGATGTGGAGATTTCAAGGAACAGGGCATGACAGGGTTTTCAAGACTAGAGGTCCACCCCAGGATGCTGTCGCGATGATTCCGTGTTCGTGCCGCCGTTCTTTGTTCCCTTTTTCTCGACTTTCCTGAAAGGTTTCTCCAATATCATCATCTGGGTTGACTACTGTGAGCTCTGCATCCCATGCAGAGTTAGCCTCAGCGGCGCCACTTTTCAAGGATACATGAGCTCAATGCTGGAAGGCCGAGAGGTATGGTTCTCATAGTAGACGACAAGTTTTATCTTGAATCATAGAACCTCCGCTAGTAGGTGTAGAGCTGCTGAGAAGCTAGGCTTGCTGGGAAGAGTTGTATAGTTCTTCTTCGCTTCCCCAGCTTCCGTGAGTGGGTTCTGGATCAACAAACTTACGGACTAGAATCCAGTCTATCTCGATCTTGGCTCCGTCAGTATGCTACACGGTAGTTATGATGTCAGCGTTTCCGGATGCTCCACGGTTGTGTGTGTCGTCGTCGGTCATAGCTGGTGAGCACCACCACCAAAATGGATAGGCTTGCTACGTCAGCAAAACTGTTTATCTACCGCTCAATTTCATGACAATCCGAACGTTTTGCAGGAGTCTTGTCTTCTCATCTGGAGCAAGCGGATTGCAGTGTGCAACTATGTTTCTGGGGACTTCAAGTTCAGCCAAAACAGACTTAACCCGTTCCAAATCACCCATAGTTTCCTTGAAGGCAACCCAGTTGACACTAATTATGCCGGCGAGATCATTAAAATCAGTCATCATAAGAGGCGAACCTACTGCAATGTGGTGCCATCTTGTCCGTATGTCTGCTTTTCTTTGAACCACTTTTTTGTTGACGGCTGCAGGTATCCCCTTTTGCCACCAATCTGATTGAAACGATTGCTTTAATCTTTCTTCAATAAAATCTCGGAGTGTGTTCTCAAGAACATAAAGAGCCGCGTATGCTTCTAGCATCATCCCAGCATCAGACGCTATTTTTCCTTTGGCAGCCGTCGGCAATGCGACCGGAAGTGTAGGTCTTGAAACACCAAAGTCTATTGTAGGTTCGAATACGGTCTCGTCAAAGGGTTCCTTCTTCTCGAGTATTCTTACCTGATTTGTTTTATCTAGGTATGTGATAGCAGCTTCATAGTCTATGGATTCGTCCTTATTCGTTGTGATAACTCCTCTTCTGATTTTATAAAGATCTGATGCCTTGAATGGTGATTCAAATTGTTCCAAAAGCATCTGTATACGCGCTATCACCTGTTTGACAGAAACAGCGAGGGGATATCTCTTCATCATACCGCGTCTTTACATGGGTTCCGTCAATGAACTTATGTAATTTGTGTTAATGTTGAACCGCTTGGTATTGATTGTGTGTGTGCCATAGCTGGTGAGCGACGAAGACGAAAACCCTAAGATCTCTCTATAAAAGTTCTTGATCATCCTAGAACTCTGATTTCACTTCATTAAAACACGAATACATTCCATTCCTTTCTTTACAGCTGTCTCAGCTTCAACTCCCAGAGTTGTCCGAAATTCAGCCATGTCCTTGATGTGTAGAAGCCTATTGCGAAGCTTGCTAAGTCTGAGGACCGCCGAATAGCAAGGCTGGTCGATTATATCAAAGCTGTAGAGAAGAATCGCTACTTCTTCCAAACCAAACCTGTCGAGGCGATCACTATCTATGTTCCTATTTTGTGCTCTGAGTGTCGCATCAATGGAAACTTTTCCGTAGTATTCGAGCATTGCTGCAAGATACGCTACAGCCCTAAAGTAATCCTGATTCTTGAGCGACTGCTCAATCTCTGGGAGCGGGTTGATGATTAGAGATGTGAAAAATGAATCTGATACAGTTACGCGATCAGACAGGGTACGGAAGAACATTCGTGACTTGTGGCCGCATTCTAGGTAGCGAATCTTATCGCCTTCGTTTTGCTCAACTTTCACTATCTTCCGATTTACGCCCTTTGGATCGCATTGATAGCAGACTAGTTCTTTCACCTGTTCGTCTTCCATCAGAATCCATTCTCTGAGATCGATTTACGTGCGCGTAATTAGCCACCTAGTCATGCTCTCATGTGTGGCTTCGAATCTACGACGATAACAGAAGTCGAGCCTGTCATCTCAAGCTCTCCACATTAGATTATGATATGATGCTTTAACAATTTGCCATGGGAATTTACACCATAGCTGGTGAGCGACGACGACTCTCCTGTAGTCTATTTGCTCTCATGACGAGTTGGAGGGATTCCATAGCGAAGAATCAAATGAATCACAATCAAAAAGAGCATGTAGAATGACGGAAAGAACCATAAAGCAACCGCTGCATTTTTGTTTTCTGTCCTCATAACGTACAGGCTGAAGATTATGAACATTGATTCAGGGATAGTCAAAAATGCAAAAACCTCTATGGATCTTCTGATGTTCACCGACCGATACGGCCAGAGTAGCAAAAACGTCTTAGAATCAACTTCTATCTCTTTTGAGCGCATTGGAGCATTTGTCTTCAACCATCTAATTAAGGCGGAGTATGAGTAGTCTCCAAGAATTCTATAAACATAGATTCCCCCCACTAAGAAAAAGACATAATTGTACGCATATGCGAGAAACATAAACTCTTTTAGACTTGCGTAAAATAAACCATTCAGTTTCAAGAACAGTGCGTAGCCAAAGGGGATCGCGCTGACGACGATAAAATAATAATAGAAATTGTAAACCCACAACCTGAGTTTTAGATTGTCATGGAAGTATGCAAATAAATAGCAGACAGACGCCATCCATATGAGAGCAGTCGGGTATATCCAGAAAGGATATGGATTCATAGGTAAGCCGAGGCTGACGAATAGCCCTTTCTGCCATGTGTAGAATCCACTTATCAGAAAGAAACTTACTGGAATTCCAATCAAAAAAGTGTTGTCGAACCTTCCCAGATTCAGTTTCTCCTGCAGTCTGTCCAACGCATGCTCATCCAAGATCATTACCTACTTCTAATATCGATAGACTCATTCGTGTTGATTTTTCTAATGCTATCTGAAACTTCTTTTGTTGTTGGTTCTATCATTAGTAGCTCGCGCTATCGCCAGTGCTCGATCAGCTGCCCTATCAGCTTCTTCTAATCTCCCGAGCTTGCGGAGAACGTTTGCCTTGTTAACCCACGCTGCAACGAGATTTGGATCGAGTTTCAGAACTTCCTCAAAAGCTGATAGAGCTTCCTCGAAGTCACCAAGTTCAATCAGAGCGACTCCTTTGTCATTCCATGCAGGAATGATTCGAGGGTTGAGTCTAAGGGACTCTCCAAGGGAATTCACAGCGTCTTGAAACTTTCCGAGCCTCAATTCAGCAAGTCCTTTATTATACCATGGCTGCGCGTTATTGTGGTCAATTTTCAGGGCTTCTTCAAAGGCAGAAACGGCTTGTTTGTACTTGCCGAGCGAGGAAAGTATGACTCCTTTGTCATCCCACGCCGCTGCAAGCTTAGGCTCGATCCTAAGTGCTTGTTCATGGGCATCTAGAGCTTGCTCTAATCTGCCGAGCTTACGCAAAGCTATTGCCCTGTTATACCATGCAAAAGCATTGCTTGGATCTAGTTTTATGGATTCTTCAAAGGCAACCAGTGCTTGACCCACCCTATCAAGCATGCCGAGGACTAAGCCTTTGTTGTACCATGCCGCACCAAATCTAGGATCAATTTTTGTGACCTCATCGAATGCCGCTATGGCGGGTTCATACTTTCCAGAATTCTTGAGAATTATCCCTTTGTCAAACCATGCATCCCTGTGGTTCGGGTCTAGCCCTATTGCCTTATTGAATGCGTCCAGTGCCTGCTCATGTTTGCCAAGTCGATACAGACTAACTCCCTTGTTGTACCACGCCTCGTAATTTTTAGGGTTCAGCCTTAGTGCTTCTTCCAAAACAGCTAGGGCCTTCTTATGTTTGCCGAATTCGCCGAGGATGGCACCTTCATGATTTAATGAATCACTATCCCTTGTGCTTCTTTTAGAAGCCTCTTTCAGCGCAGTTAAGGCTTGATCGACTTTTCCCAGCTTGCGAAGAGAGGCTGCTTTGTTGTACAGCGCGCGGGAAAAATCAGGCTTCAGTCTTATTGCCTCCTCGAAGGCAACAAGGGCTTCGTCATTTCTGCCGAGTAAGCTGAGCATAGTACCTTTATTGCTCCAAGCAACAACATAGTCTGGTTCTAATTCAATCGCTTTATCGAAGGCAACTAGTGCTTCATCATTCCTATTTAGCATGCTGAGGGCTACTCCTTTATTGTACCATGCTTTAGCGCGGTCTGGATAGCCTTGCAGGATCCGTTCAACAATCTCTAGAGCTTCAGAATTTCTGCCTTGTCTCCCTTTGGCAACTGCCAAGCCATCATCCGACGCAATCATCAACGGAACATTATCGATTGAAGTAGCTAGTTCGTGAGATAACCCGTAGTATCTCTCCGCCTCTAAGTAGGAATTCTTGTGTAACAGTGTGTCTGCTCTGATCAGATACGTTTGACTAAGTAGAAGTGAGCTGGATAGGATCTCCTGAGTCTTTAGGAGTTCCGTTGTGACTTTGGCGTCGGCCTCCTCATACCTCCCCTCTTGAATGAGCTGAAATGCAGACATTATTGCCGCATTTTTGATGGATAAACGATTGAGAAGAATAATTGAATGCCCGTCTTCATAAGATTTGATAGCCTCAGCCCCTCGGTATGACTCTGTTAGCTCTTTTAATGGCCCCATTCTAAACTGTGCTTTCACAATGATCTCGGCGTCTGATCGACCAGTTTGTTTCTTGAATAAGTCTCTAGGATCGAATCCTAAAAGCCATGCTATCGTAGGTGCCAGTGTTATTATACCAACGATTGCACCAACCGTCGGATTTCCTCGCATTAGAAAAAGTAGCGCAGCAAGAAGGAAGCAAATAAGGAATGCTAGCAGGGCTTTCTTTCGTCCACCCATGCTTTGACATCACCCATGGTGAATGGCGCTAGCAATGTTGGTTCACCCTTCTGAGAAATAGCCCGAATCTATCCTTTTTTAGCAAGCGCGCAGACAATTGAGTATATCATCCCTTGCAAATGTCTCTAAGATATGAACCGACGATCCCCCTTCATTGTACAAGAAGTGCTAAATATGAATGATCCTACGGTATAGGAAAATTACTGAAGACCTCGACATTTTCAAGGTAGCATAACCCAATGCGCCCGAAGAGCTTCAAGGATCTCTACTCAAGAAGCTTGAGAAAGTAATAATAAACGAATCGCAAGGATGAGGAATAGGACACCGAAAATCTCTGAGACTGGAGGAAAGAAATGGGTCGCTGAAAGTAAACTACCGACAAATACCAACGAATTGGGGCCTGTAATTCTTTTTTAATCTTCAAAGTCACTCAATAGATAAATAGTGCCGAAATGGCCGAACTATTGGGTCAAGTTTAACCAGCGTGGGTTTTCTGCTGACTCTTATGTTACAACCTACAACCACTACAGTGTGTTGCTTCTGCTATGTTGTAACGACTGGCACAATTATTGGCATCACGAGAACTTAATTTGATTCAGAAAAAGGGCAGCTCCTAGTATAGAGTGTATGAATGTCCACTTTGAGGATGGCTTTCCAACTACGTGGCATTGTTTTCCTTGTCTATAGATTTTGAAGTCGCGTTTTCTTAATCGTTTTTGTATGGTCGATGTGGTCTTTCCGTAGTAACATTTCAGAGAAGGTTCAAAATCACCAGCTAAGACACCACCACCCACTCCCTTTGTGAGCACCACCACCGACTTGCGAGTGAGCGTACAGCATCATGCGCTATTTTGATGACCGTGAAAAAACGGCTATGAATTGGCATAGCAAAGCCGTGAATCTGATCATGGAGCTTCGTCGAAAGGTCGAATTACACGTCAGTCTTCAACACCCTCTCACCAGAAGCCTAAAGACTTCAAACGCACGTCGCTGATTTTCGTGACTGCTACCTGTACTTCACTCTGAACGCAACTAAGGAAACGACGCCGAGCCTAGTCCGGCTCTTCGACCGATTGGGACTACAAGCGGAAGAGCAACAGGACATTTTTCACTTGGGCTTCTTCTTCACACTCGCTGAACTTTTCAAAGTCAAGTATGAACTCACAAGTCCTCCCAGCGAGAAGATCAAACGCCAAGATTTCGAGAAAAGCTTCGGGATAACCAGGAAGAAGTATGGACTCCAGGATGCTACGACGAACCAAGTGAAACCGAGAACTTGACGTTACCCTGTAGATAACAAAATAAGAACCTATTTGCTAAGAGTAGACATGGAAGAATAGATTTATGCCTGGGTCAAGTGACGTCGTGATTCCCCTTCCAATCTACGATAAGATCAAGACAGAATTAAATTGTGTTAGCAGAGATTTGAGGAGCGGTTGAGGAGTACGACATCGCAATCAGACTAAATCCAGACGATCCCATCTATCACAACAACAAAGGCGTCGCTCTGTATGGTCTGAAGAGATTTGATGAAGCTGCCAAGGAGTACGACATTGCGATCACACTGAATCCAAACAATCCCATCTATCACAACGACAAGATCCTTACTCTGAGATCTGCGAATCAGAAGCCACAGGCGCTAGAGGCTGCTCGGGCAGGTGTGAGGTTTTGTCCCAATGATGCTGGTTTGAACGTCTGGCTCGCTATTTCCATAGCACTGAACTTTGGAGTAGAGGAGGGCAGGAAAACAATCAGGGAGGCAGTCGAATCTGGACGCGTCAACACAACTCTTCTATGGTATGAAATCGCCCAATTCTCAAGTAACTCCGACTTATCAGAGCCTGAGCGAATCGTCTTACAAGAGTCTTTCGAAAGATACGTACCAGTTGAGATTAAAGATAGGATTAGAGACATGGCTAAGGCGATAGTCAGCAAACCTGCAAAGCGGCGAGGACGCCCCCCAGGAAAGGTGCTCTGTTGCATTATCGGGTGGTAGTGTTCTAGCGTTCTGTGGGAGGTCAGAACGCAAAAAGTAACTCAGTCTAGTTCGAGTTCTCTAGTTTCCGAGAAAAGAGGGTACTTGCATCCCATCTCCAAAATCGCTGATTGTCCGTTCTTCGTAGGTATTTCCACCAGAACAGCAGTTGTATTGTAAGAACGAAGACCGTAAGGCCAGTAGTCAACGCTACAACCTCAAAGAAATTAGCGACGAAAGTTTCCATGTGGAGTGAGGCAACGTAGAAAACAACGGTATTAATGAAAATAACAGTAGCCAATACCCTCAAGAACAGGTATTCTTTACTCGTTAATCCTTTCAACTTTCTTTCCTTCTTGGGTAAGTAAGGCGCGTCTCGCTCTTATGATTTCCTCTAGTTTTCCCAAAACAAAATCAGTGTGCGTGTGGCCGCGTAGACGTTCCTCGTACATATGGCATAACATGTCTGATTGACAAATCCTCTCGAGAATGTGGAACTTCAATTCTCTGCTTAATGGTAAGTTTGCAGGTGGCTTGCATGATATTCCTGCACCAAGCCAGAGAGCCAAACGTTTTGAGAGAGCGCTCTCGACTATTTGTTGAAGGCACTCTTCGAATGTTAATACTTTAGTTCCTCTCGAACACATGCTAGTCTAATGTCCTTTGCATATGCTTAGAAAATCTTGATTTACATTTCATATTCGCGTAGCAACCTATTGAACAGAAAGAAACAGTGTGTTCATTAGACTCTGGACAATTTCACCGAATCGCTGAACAAGTACCTTTTGTGGGGTCAAGTCATGTGCCGCATGGTTCCGTAAGTGCCAGGCTAGTAGTAACCATGACATTTCTGGACTTACTGATTGTTTCTGTAGCTCAGAGTGCGATCCAACAAGGCGGGGACAACTACTTCAGGTTCCCCACTAACCATCGGTTTTAGATTTTGATTCATATTACTCGCATTAGTATCTTTTGAATTTATCCAGCCCTTCAGGCTCTCAAAGAATTGCTTGTCTAGCCTGCTCTTTAATCGTCATTTCTCTAACATACGATTCTACTGCTATCCATAAAGAGGAAACAGAGGGAGAAAGGCATAACGCTAAATTAACGTTGGGTGAGACATAGTAGTGACGTGTCTTTATGCCGAGAAGGAAGAGTTCAAGCATAATATCTGAAGTGCTAACCTCCGCTGAAAGCTTAAGGAACAGTATAAACGCTGTCCCAGCTGAGATTAAGGGAACTATTAGAGATATCGTCCTGTCAATAGTCAACAAACCTGTAAAGAGACAGGGTCGCCCACTAGGAAAACGAAGGGGCAGACCGAGAAAGAAAAGGGGCAGACCTCCTGCAAGAAAGAAGAGGGTAAAAGCAGTAGAGGCGCCGCCACAAGCCTAATCGCGGAACGGAAGCTTTTTTAGTCCTTACTTTTTTCCCCGTTGATTCTTCTTTCATTTCCTGCTGAGTTACCAAGTGTTAGTAAGAAAGCCCACCTCACAGGCTTAAACCATGGGAGTAGCACGGAACACAGCCCTTTTTGTTTCTGTAGTGATAGTCTGAATTAGCGCGATTTCCGCCATTTCCCTTTCGCTCAGCGGTCGTTTTTCCTGCGCAGCCAAATTTCTGATACCCTCGATATAACCTTCTATGTAACCATCAAAGTTGGACAGGAATTCTTCCTCGGTCTTGGAAATCTGTTTAAATCTTTGAAGTTCTTGAATCATGTGTCTCTTTGTCCGTTGTAGTTCTTCTTTCTTATATTCTATTAGTTCAGAACGAATAGACGCCAACTCCTCCTCATTATTCTTGAGCTTCTTAGACATCTCTTGTAGACCCTCTATATTTACACCATCAGCGAGAAGGAAGGACTCCGCTTTAGAGTAGGCTGTTCTCATTCTCTCAATTGCAGCAGGATCCAAGTCTCTAATCCCATTGTAAATTTGAGCCAAACCCGTTATGTGTCCAACCAGAGCTTCACTGAACTCGGTCTGCATTTCACTTGAGAGGTTGCTTCTGAAGTACTTCCTGAGACTATAAGGACGCATCCGCCTGATTCTATCACCGATTTCTACCTTTATTTCCACTCCACTCTTTAATAGAACCTCCCTAATCTTGTGGCTTAAGGTTCTCCGCCTAATGCCTCTAACCTCTTTTCCTCTTTGGCATCGCAAAAGTGGGGTGTTATCCTCGATCTTCTCACCCTTTTTAGTTCTCAACTTAAAATATTGCTTGATTGTCTCTACAGTCTGACGAGGCATGAAGGTAACATAAACATCACCCGTTTTGCCCTGCGCCACGTACACAGAGCAAGGATAGATCTCTTTCTCGAAATCATGTTTTATTGAAGCATAGGTCAAATCACAAATGTCTTCAGGTCGAATTCCAGAATAAGCGAGAAGCTGGATACCAATCTTTGTGTTAAAAAAGGAGGCAGCATTAAGAATCTGACGAAGATCCTCTCGTGTAGGTATCTTATCAGAAAACTTAGTTCGGATATGCGGGATTGGAAAATCGTCTTTGATCTCGATCTCATGAAATTTGAAGAAACTCCGAATAGCATACCATCGAGCATGGACAGTCTTAAGAGAATATACCTTTAACCTAATCTTCTGACCCGCCCACCCTTTCATGAGTTCATAAGCGTGTTTGGCATTTAACTCGAGAAGCTGTTCAGGCGTCTTCTTAACATCCTCACAAAAACATGCAAGTTCATTGACATAATCGCAGCTTGTACGAGGCTGTTTTGTGAATGAAATCTCATCATACCACTTCCTAACCGCCTCACTACTACCAACAAGTTGTGAAGCTTTTTTAACCAAAGCATGGTTATAGCTTGTCCTTACCATCCCTGACCCAAAGAAACACATGGAAGAGACAAAGATATAAGGATTAGTTAGGGACAATAAGGACGGGCCCGTAGCTTAGTCAGGTAGAGTACCGGGCTTTTAACGACTTTGGAGGCCACCCGGAAGGAGACACAAAGTGTGTCCTGGGTCGGGGTCCCGGGTTCAATTCCCGGCGGGCCCGCCACATTATTGCGTCTAGAAGTGGGCTCAAAATTTATATCGAGCCGTAGGCATCATATTTTTGATTGAGTTGCCAGCTGGTAGGAAGCTCAAGGATCTTTCCTTACTTGAGGGCAAAGCCTCGAAGCTTTTTCTTGAGGCTATCAAGAGCCCTACTACGCGCGAAATCTACCAGCGGAGACTTGCCACTTTCCTAGAATATGTTGGCATGGATGTTGACAGTTTTGTTGGGAAGGCTAAGAAGAATTCCCGCTGGGCTCAGAATCAGATTCTTAGTTTTCTCTTGAATGAAAAGGAGAGAGCATCCAGAAAGGAGATAGAGCCTAGCACTGTCGGCAATATGAAGAAGCCTGTTAAGCTGCTCCTGGAGATGAATGATGTCTCGGGGATAAACTGGAAGAAGATTTCGCGACTTTTGCCGAGTGCAAGAAGATATGCGCTTGACAGGGCACCGACCATTGATGAGTTAAGACTGCTTGTAACAAACTCGGATCTGAGGTTCCAAGCAATCATTCTCACCATGGCGAGCAGTGGAATCAGGATCGGCGCGTGGGAGTATCTCAACTGGGGGCATGTGGAGCCCATAAAGACGGATGGGAAGGTTGTTGCCGCAAAACTTCGTGTCTATGCCGGTGAATCAGAAGAGTACCAGACATTCATAACGCCTGAAGCCTATCGGAAGCTAGAGCAGTACGTGCAGTTGCGTGCTTCTCAGGGAGAGAAAATAGCTGGAGATTCACCGTTGATTAGGGATAGATGGCAAACAGTAAAGAACCTTCACGAGGGCGACATCAACAAACCAAGAAGGCTGCAGGTCAGGGGTGTAAGGCGACTCTTCGAGGATATGCTCTGGAAATTCGGACTGCGAAAGGAGAAGAAGAGAAGACATGAGTTCTCCATTCACTCAATAAGAAAGTTCTTCAAAACTAGGGCAGAGCAGGTCATGAAGCCTATCAATGTTGAGACTTTGATGGGTCACTCAACAGGCATATCCGACAGTTACTATAGGCCGATAGAGAAGGACCTTCTGGAAGACTATCTTAAGGCTGTGCCTCTGCTAACAATCTCTGAGGCTGAGGAGGTCCGACGTGAGTCTCAGCTTTCCCGTCAACAGTTGGAGGAGCGGCTAAGGCAGCTCGAAGATCTCGTATCTCAGCTAGTAACCGAGAAAGGACAGCAAGTTCTCTCTCAGGGTCAGAACCGCAACGAGGACACTTCAAAGAAAGACTCCTCCCGTAAAGTTGTAAGAGTTGATGAAATCGAGAAGTTCATAGACGAAGGATGGGAACCTATGATGACACTACCTGACGGAAGGGTAATAATGAAAGGCCCATGAATTTCTTCCTCATAGCGTAGAATTCTCTGTTTGCAAAACTATTCGAACTCAACGCCTCACTCTACTTGCCATCGTAACAGACTACGATGCTGCGACGGAGACGCTGACAATAATCGGCACCGGCGTGGATGCTAGAATCGTGGAATTCATCATTGCCTTCTTTGTCGGGGCGCTAGGCTGCTTTCTAATTCATGAAAGCAAAGGCTAGGCAGGGTCGTTTACAAGAATTCCCTCTTGAGCAGCTTCAGCCACACGTCAATCTTGACTGATAGATCGACAGCTTCGAGCTCATCATCCTCTGCCAACAGAACATCCCTTAATGCTGAGTTGCTCGGAAGCTTCTCCAGCGCGAAGTCCTTGAGTCTTCTTATCGATATCCTACGCTTTGTTTCGAGGCTGAACAAATCTAACCCTCCGTTAGCAATCCTAAAGAACAGAGAGTTCCTTTGGTAACCAACAGCTGATAGAGATGTTCGAGGTGAAACAGTTCACTGATCTATACAAGGCCATATTTGGAGAAAAGGGAATGAAGCGGTTCTGTGAAGTTACAGAGAAGGTTAAGCGGGGCAGGATGACTTACAGGCAGGCGGCCTCAACCTTGGGAATAACTTACTATGAATTTGCGCGCGCGCTTTTAGATGAAAAGAGTGCTATAGATCAGCAATCGAGCTAATCGGTTGGTCAGGCAGTCAACGGCAAGCTCTCGATTAGTGCCTCCAATCTCTCAACAAATTTGAAAGCATCTCCCCGTATGTTCTCCGCAATCTTTCGAGTGGTCTCCTTCGTCACGCTGTATTGAGCTATCTCCCGCCTCTGTTTTGCCAGTTTCAACTGTTCTATCTGTTCTCTCTCAAGCCTTGCATTCTCAAGCATTTTCAGAATCTCTGGTTCAAGCAGCTTCTTCTTAACAAAGAAGGTTTCCAGAGCGACAGCCGTGGCCGCATGATTCTTGCTTCTGAAGCCTATCTTTGAAAGGGCAGCTAAGCTCATCATGTACATTGCATAGTACCCTGAGATCACAACCCACTCTCCAGGATCATACTCATCTGGAATGTTCAGTACCCTTCTGGCCCCTTCATTGCTGTAGAGATCGAAGAGAATATTCATAGTGATGAGGTTACTTCGCGCCTTGTCTTGCAACCTTGGAGCAAGTCTCCTTATGAAAGGAGTCTTCAAAAGTAATCCTTGGTGTATGAACCAGTTGATGTTCCTTTCCAAACATACTTCGCCTCAGAATCACCTGTAGACTAGGCTGTAGTACTGTTCATGCCCCTTCAAGACCACTCCAAATTGAACGAGGTCACGCCAAAATTCCGGATTCTCCTTCTTCATGTTCAGAAAATCATCCTTGGCCATCAAGACCGGAGTGATCCTTAGATTGAATTTGTGTCTCAGGGACAATGCAATCCTTTCCACATCAGCTCTACCGTTAACACAGAGAATATCGACGTCGCTACCCTCTTTAGCTTCATCCTTGGCGTAACTGCCGAAAAGAACCACTATATCCGTCTTAGCCTTTGCCAGAAACTCTGCTAACGCCTTCCCAACTGTTGAATACCTACCCATAAGTGATGTTCTCCTGCTGATGGTATGATAAGTGAAAGCTAGAAGGGCCAGATCGTTAGATGTGTCTATAGTATAGACTAATGTGCGGCCCACCTTTCTCCTTGACACAATACGCTTATTCACAAGTGAGTTTAGTGAGGAGTAGACCCTCTCGTATGAGTAGCCAGCCGCTTCTCGCAATTCCTGTATGGTCTTATCTCCATCTTCAGGAAAGAAAGCCGCGAGGACTTTGAGCTCGTTCTCAGGCAACATAAAAGACTCACTTATTGAAATTTCAATAATATTATCGATATTTCAATAAATAAACCTGCTGCGGAGGCATAAGAGCAGGACCGACAACTCTCATCGGCCCAACATCTTTCCTGATCACCCATGGCTGTCTCTGCGCGGTTGATACGAGCGTAAACGTTCCCGCCACTCTTTTTCTTCCTCGCTGAAATCGTAAGGATTCTCCATTCCACGAGCCCTTTCCTCAGCTCCGTACTCTGCTTCCCATTTGGCTGCATATTCTGCTTGTAGCTCGTAGTAGCACTCCTTGCATATGCTTCTGTACTTCGACTCATCCTCTGTTCCATAGCCATCTCCCGTGCTGTATCCGCCGCATCCCCAACAGGTCCATCTGCCACATCTGTCACATCTGTAGCAGGAATTCATCAACAACAGACCGTCCTCCTCCCAGACCTCATCTCCACATATCTCACAAGTGCCGATGAGTGTTCTCAATTTCTTTCCTCCGAATTAGCATGATTCTCAAGTCTTTTGATTCAAACTGGCTTGGTCTTGGGTAGTGGCAGAGGAAGAAGACGAAAAGGAAGGATTAGGAAGGGGATTAAACTGCGGGGAGCCCACTGCTCAGTAGCTCCTTTACTTCCATCACCACGACTGAGCCGAGGCCTTGCTCAGCTAGAAGTTTTCTGAGAATTGACTTTAGGGAAGCCGTCTCAGCGACTACCAGAACTGTGAAGCCATGTGCGAGGTTCTTCTTGACATTGTCTGCCGAGTTCCTGGTGCTTCTCTCGATTTCGATTGCTGTTTGTCCGTCCACCAGTAAATCAGTTGCTTCGCCAGAGCCTAGCTGATATTCTTCTTGGACTTGATGGCCTTGAGTCCGGAGTTTTTCTGCGAGCAGTTTTGTGATGTGTTTGTGCTGGAGTCCTCCTTTTCTTTTGGTCTGCTGTGGTTGCATATGACCGAGTGTAGCGAGAGTCTGTTGCCCTTTCTCCGTGAGTTCAAAGGCCTTGCCCCAATAGCCCCTCTTTTGATATGCGGGCAGCATCTCGGTTCTTATTAGATCTTTTTCAGCCAGTCTTGTTTGGGCTTTGTTTCCCTGATATTCGTTCAGTCCTAATCTTGCGTACCGATCTGTTACCTTGCTTAGTGGATTTCTTAGAATGTCAATCAGTAGCTCTCTTTCTGCTTCACTTAACTCCCCTGATTCTATCTCTGTTTTGGCTGTGCCTTGTTTCCCTGCAATATTTTCTGTTTGTCTTTTTGGTTCTTGAGTTCTTACCTTCTCTTCTGTTTCTTGGTGTGCCAGTTGGCCTTTTTCTCTTGTTTGATCTTTACTTGTTTGCTCTTTATTCCGAGGCATAATTTCTCTAGATTCTTCTAGTGGCTGTGTTTCGGTTCGATTTTGTCCTAATTCCTTGTAAAACCATGCCATTTGGTCTTTGAGCTGTTCGTCAGTTACAGATCCTTTGTGGATGTCGACTCTTGGGATTTCGATAAGGAAAGGTTCGGGCCATCTTCCTTGAAGCTTAACTATAGCATGACCGACCTCAAGCTTGGTTAAGATATCTTTGTCCCTGTAATCGAGGTTTAGCGCTGCGGCCATGACATTTATGTCACTTCTCTCTTTCAGGCCAAAACAGACCGTGGTGTAAGTGTTGCCTAGCGCAGGAATTGAGAGTAAGCTTGGGTCCTGGTCGATCACTATCACAGACTGGCCGAACTCTCTGACTTCTCTGAGGAGGATGTCTGTTATGGTTTCAGTGCCAGATATTATCTGCAGTTTTCTTGAGAGGATGTGGTGAGCTTCTTCAAGAATGCAAATGTGCTTTAGGGTCTCCCTCTTTCCTTCAGCCATTCTGAAATGATGAATCCAAAGTAACAGTGACTCTGTCAGGAATATCTTAGCCGAGTCAGGTAGAGCATCAACCTCAAGGACCACATTTTTAGTCAGAACTCTATCTATTGGGTAGTTGCCATGGTTGACTATTCTGTCCATCTCTCCGAAACAAAGGGCTGCGACCGCACGCAATGCAGAAGCAAGCCATTGTGACTCTCTTCCCTTGCAGTCGTAGCTCTCTAGGTATGAGAGCACGTTCCTGAAGCTTGGCCAGTTGTTGCTTCTATCATATACACCGAATTGCCTGTAAACTGAATCGATTGCCTTGCACAGTAGGTACTCCACGCCCTCACCCAAGTAGTAAGCGTGTGAGATAACTTCGATCAGTTTTGAAAGCCAGACGTGTGGGCTGGTTCCTCTCGGCGGTATCAACGGATTGAAGTGAAATGGACAGACTTCACGGCCGACCGTGAAGACTAGTATTTCCTTGCCGGTTGCTTCAGGGAGAGTAATCAGGTCACGATAGTTGCGCTTCCAGTCAACCACGAGAAAGGGCTTGCCTTTTCTGAGAAACTGACTGACTAGCAGCAGAGCCAGATTGGTCTTACCACTTCCGCTTGAGCCTGCAAAAAGGAGATGGCGAATCATCTCCTGCTTTCGTGTGGCGAATCGAAACGTTTTGTTGTGATCGTTGATTGCTCCGATTAGAAAATCGCCGTCCGCTGTGGTCGGATCTGGATAGTTGAATACTGGAACTTCTCCGGCGAGTTCTGGAAGATAATGGATAGTGAGATATGCGTTTAGGTCGCCCTCTATTGAATCAGTCGTGTCATCCGCAAGTTGGGAGAGTATTGATGATCGAACCAGTTGTTTGTCAAGAAGCTGGGCAACTTTTTCTTTGCGCTCTCTGATGCTGTTTGCTGCAAACGTGTGTTCTACCAAGAGTCTATCACCCAGACCGGCATTTTGTTCAGACTTAATCTCTTGAGAATAGCTTCGCAGCAATCGACGCGAGAAGAATCAAGACCACACCAATCGCGGCTAGTTGAAGTTCCCATGATAGGTTGTATCTCTGCAGTAGATTGGCGATCCATGAAATCAGCCCAATGCTGAAGAGGGCCAAGCCCAGAACGATCAACGCGGTTATTGCTCTGTCCATTGAATCTCTGAAGCCCACAACCTCACCCTCGGGTCATCAAGTATCTGCGTAACTCACTGTCAAACTGCAGGGCATCCTCGTCTGACCCGTACGCTCCACGAAAGACCCCGATAGCTTCCAGTCCTTCGGCGGTAACAGAGATCCGAGAGAATATTGAAAGACCTTGTTTCATGATCAGATTAGTGTTGAATAGTTCGGTCAGTCGGTCTTCCACGTTCTTCCTCGGTAACTTAACCAGCTCAGCTATTGTGCTTGCCCGAGTTACACAGTTTGCCACTGCTACAAGGATTTTGTACGAGGCTTTCTCGAGAGGAACCTGTCGCCTAAGACAGGCAATGCAATAGAGTGCACTCGAGTATTTTATTCCGCATTCTCGGCACAGCTTCTTTCCACATGAACGACAGATGCTGAATTCTTCGTCCTCAATTCGTAATACGCGACCGCATATATCGCAGACTGGTTGGTGTGTTACTCTTGTGATGCTATTATCTGCAGAGGTTAGAAGTTCTCTCCCACCAAGAAGCCCGGCAGCCTCGACAACCCTTCTCTCACTGAACATCGTTCGTGGTCTTTCTTGCTGGTTTTCAAGTTGGACGAGCCTGTTCTCAACTTGACCTAGTCGATTGTTAACTCGCGCCAATGTTTGCTCTAGAACCTGCCAAATATTCTGTGTACTGCTCATTCCAGTCACCAAAGAAATCATGTGTGGAGAGCTACTGTCTGGCTCTCTTGAACCTCGAGAAAATTGATCGTTTCTTGTTTTGAACTTCTTGCTTCTCTAGCCATCCGTCAAAATTGCAGACTGAGCAGTCGCCTCTTCTGTCTATTTTGAACTTCTTGAGATCGAATGGATTCTTGTATAACAGCAGGTTGTGCTCAAGCACTTCTCCCTGGAGTATCATCAACGCAGACTTTGCCAAAAAGAGAGCGGGTATCGATATGTCTATCCATAGTCCTTGTTGGTTGTGTAGTTCTGCCTCGGGAACATTGTATGCTTGTGCAGCTGATTTATCTACATGGTACGATTGCGCTGTCAAATTGAACAGGCAGTTGAAGCATGCGGTTCTGTTAGGAATTACTGGAAGGACATAGCCTCCGGATGCCTTTTCAAAGATGCCGCCGTACACTACCGGAATATTCTTTTCAATGGAAATTTTGTTGATCAGATTATTGACTTTTGCATTACCGCTGGATGCTATAACCAGGTCTGAGCTTGTCACGATTTCCTCGAATTTGTTTTTCTCCTCTAGGACATCTATCTCAAATGTCTTGACGACTGCAAACGGGTTGTGCAGTTCAATAATTCTCTTGCAGATCTCAGTCTTGGGCCTCCCTATCTCTTCTAGTGTCCCTTCATGACGAATTACGTTTGTAAGTTCAAGTCTTTCATCGTCGATGAGAATGAAGTTGCCAATTCCGGTGTTTCCAAGATATTTCGATATTACTGAGCCGCCGCTACCCAGACCGATTATTGTGACCCGTTTCTTTGCAAGAAGCTCATGCTGTGTGATTTCTGAGATCCTGTTAAGCAATTCTGTTTGATCGATGCGTGTTGAGACCCGGATGACTTGGTGAGGCAATTCGGTGAACGCTGTTTCTTCATCCAAGTCCCAAAGCCTGAATCCATTGGGTGTTGCTAACATTATGACATACCATGGTCTTAGGCTGTTCTTGATCTGCTGAAGCTGGTGTTTGTCCCCTCCACTCGGACGAGGATAACCGCTCCAAGGATGAAGGTGATACTCGCCGACCAAACGAATATCTGGCTTAGCTGCTTGAAGCTCTGCTTTAGCCACGGTTGCATATTCATTGTCAGGTGAGAAACTAATCCCGGTGTGTATTGCATTTGGTCCTCCATCTATGAAATCAGTGATCTCAAGAACTAGAGTCGGTGTGTGGATATTGCCCAGAAGATAGCCGCCGGACTCCAATTGTCTTTCACTCCAATGCTTCACGTCCTCGCGGATCTCTCGAAGAACGTCTCTGTGGATGATTACTTTGTTCGGATGAATCATATCATTCTGCCTCTGTGGAAATCATCCAGAAACCTGATTATTGTCAGATAGACAGTATACGCAGTCCAGTCAGGGCTCCACTCTTGATCCTTCATGTAACAGATAGTGCCGTCAGAATGGATGTGAAGGTTAACGGATGGCAGTCGCGGGTTCGATACGTATACTCGCATCTTTTCGCCCGGATGACTGTCAGAATACTCAAGCAGAATTTCGTGGCCGCCAAGATGGCCTTTCCAAGCAAGCTTTCCGTTTTCATCGTCTCGATTGAGCGAGAATGAAGTATTCCTACGCATCTGTTCTATCTCTACTTGGAGTCTCCTCTGTCCTTGGATTGTCTGATACCACATTTGCTCCTCTCTCCTTTAGGAAAAATCTCAAAACCACGATCAATGCGCCGGTCGGTGTGATGCCGAGTGTTCTGTACTCAGATATCTTTTCGTTCAATTTGACATCCTTTGATTCAGTTGTGTCCATCACGGCTACGTTGAAAGGACTGATTGGATAATCGGCAGGATAGTGAAGTCTTATTTCGCCCAAGCCTTCGAGTTTGCCCATCCACAACAGCATGCCAAGGTCGTCTTGGTACAGCTCGAAGTCTGGAAAGTATCGTTTCATCTCTTGGTATTCGGTTTTGAGTCGCTCTATTCCGATTGGAGTGAAGTACCAATGTGTCTCCTGACTTGCTTCCGCGACAGACTTTGGAACTGGAAAAGGGGTTTGAGGAGCTTTGTCTGCTCCTCTCCCTCTCCACAGTTGCGGGGCCTTCAACCACCAGGTTGTCTTTGGGATCTCAGTTGCGTCCTGCGGTAGGTTCGCTAGCTTATCGCCTTTGTCTCGGTTGTATACTCTTCCAGACGCTGGTGAAACGTACACCTGTCCGCTTGGAAGACATTCATCCGGAGATCCCTCGACGACAACTCTGTTCTGGTTCAAAAGGCCCTGCGGCACAACTTTTCGATATACCATATTTTTCACCTCTTTCTTGGCTCGCTTTCAAACAGCCATTGCTGGCTGTATCCTGAGGAGCCTACCAGGCCAGTAACCACTCGCAAGAGCGATTGCTGGATATCAAAAATTGGGATGGGCATGTGAAGGAACGTAAAGTCTGGTAATGTCAGAAAAGCTATTATCAGAAGCTGGTTCTAGTCAGAACTAAAATACTTCTTGAAGCTCTCTACCCGCTGTACCTTCTTATCATCATTTCTTAAAGATCAGATTGCCAGTGCTTCTAAATTCTCTAAGATTTCTTCTTGGCTCAGATTGCCCTCAACTTCGGCTTTTGATATCAAAGATATTGTCAAGTCAAGAACTGAACACAACCCCGGGATAAGGTCCAGTATGAACCCTCGAAGCTTGGTTAAGTCTGCCCTTAGACTACGAATTTGCTTGGCTTCCAGAGGTGCGTAGACCAGCAAGGCGAGCAGGTTTGAGAACAGTATGATGTTTTCACGCCCCCAACTGAAGATCGAATCAAGTCTTTTGTTTTCCACGTCCATAAGAGCTTCTTCAACGGACCTCACTAGACTGATAAAAGCATCTTGCACTCCAACTTTTGTACGTAACACCTCTACTTGTCGTTTAAGAGTTGTCAATGCATCGTTCAAGAACTGTGATATGAACTTCGAAAAATAAGGCTGTAAAGGCAAAAACTGTCCGTGGATAACTGAAAAACGAAATTTACTCCTTATTGAGTCATCTTCTATTTCGTCTATGATTTTGTAGTATTCTTTTTCGAAACTAGAGACAATCTCCACGATCTTATCTTTGGATGAATGAGGGTACAGTGTTACTCCCAGAGTCTTCCAATATATGCCACGATGTTTTAGCTCTTGACTGAGTCTACTCCTCCAAGACTCCAGCTCCCTTCTGATCTCGGGTGGAATTTTAAATAGTATAACGCGTTTGTATTCTGTATCCTCAATCTTACATGCGGAGTATTGGGAGCTCGCCCTAACCTTCACCAAAATAAAAGGCTTCATCACAACCAGCGAGCCCGTGAACACTTACATATGTAACGAAGACTGAGGTCTTAATTTTCTTGGATATGCTCACTGTGGAGGTAGCGATCAATCAACTCTATGTCTTGGTCGATTTCGTTTCTCTTTTCTTGCAGAGAATTTCGAGTTTCGACAGCCCATAAGTGAAAACGTTTCTTGTCTACCACTAAAACGCTGTTATCCGGAATATCTCTCATTTCTTTGCTTCCTTTCTCTTCTCTTGAGTATGAGCATGACCAGTCATAGCGCGCGCTCGCTGAATTGAGTATTCGCTACGGCAGTATCGCATCTTCTCTCACGATCTGATCACGATACCTCTTTGAAACATTTTGAGAAGTGTTTTCTAGTCGTTAGTATCTTAAAGCCGCAGTTAGGACAAGTGAAGAGGGTGGCAGGTCCTTTGAGGTGTTCGTTTAGACTTGAGGAGCAAAGTGGGCAGTCAAAGGCTTCTAGTTTGGTCTCCATTAAACCAATAACTTCTGCTTCTGGCATTTATCATCGGAGAAGCGTACGCATTTGATTAAGAAAAAATGAACTGAAAAACATCTATTTATAGTTAAAAGCCCATTTTTTGAAATGATTTTAGAGGCTAGCCAATTTACAACCTCTAAAAGATTTTTATTAGCTGAAAAATTTTCAAAGGTGATTCCATCAGAGATGAAAAGAAGAAGAACCTGCTCGTCTTGCATAGCTATCATCATCCAATAGAAGAGTATGGCAGGGACATAGCTCTTGCACTGGATAACCTTCATTTAGATGGAATTATCGTTAAGGAGTCACCTGGAAAGAGAATATTCAGTAAGTTGTTAAAAGAATACGATGCTGGTTGGGTGTTAGACATACACTCTGATAACGCAGAAACAATGGAGCGAGACGTAACAGGTTTCTTAGAAAAGCCTTATCCGTTACTATTGGTTCGCCATGGCTACACTCCAGAAGAGTTTGAGGAACTAGATAGAACCTACAAGGATATGTATGAGTATGGCCCTTCAGGGGAAGCTGGGAGAATATGGTTTGAGTTCAGCCAAATGGCAAAGGTTAGGAAACTGCTCAATGAGTTTGCGTTAGAGAAGTATGGCACCACAGATATATACGTTCCAAGTGATTGGTATCCGCTGCGAAGACATCCCAATATTCTAACTTTAGGATTGGCTTTCTTCCGTGCCTTCGATCAATCTTTGGAGTTCGTCAAGTCTCTCGCCGAGCACTTGCAGCATAGGTCTCTCCAGTAGGAACCCGTTAGTGAGCCTGAAAACTTCGTGCCATATCTCTAACTCTTCGTTTAGTTTCAGCAAACCGTTCTTGGAAAGTTGAACCTCAGGAGGTTCAACTTTGCGGTCAAGAGGTTCAAGGATATTCAACTTGACCAGTCTTCTAATAATGGTGAGTGCGCTTCCTGGCTTGATTTCATAGTCTTTTAGTTCCCATGGCCGCGCGAACGTCCTATTGTAAATCATTCCAACTTTCAACTTTCCTAGTAGGATTTCTATGATTGCAGCTATAGTATTCCATCGCACCAAAGCGCCAGGCGTTAGGACCCTGAGTTGCCTCAGGAAATCCTTGAGTCTCCTTCTGCCATTTCCGGGAGACCTTCCATTGTTCGGGTTCATTTTTTCTCGCTATAGAGTGCGATGAGGTCTTGAAGCTTCGGTAACTTATGGGATATTACCGAAAATGAGCAATGTAGAAGAGGCTCTGTTAGCTAGAACTACGCATTTTTACAACCTTGCGGTCAGAAGAGCGATGTTACCGTTCTGCTATTGTTACCGGTCATCGATGGAATTTTATCATGGTTCCCCTGGTAGGGTTAAGCATGAAACTTCGGTACGTAGACATGCGGGTCGCCATTCCCAGCGGCGGTTCAGCTAAAGTAACAATACCGATAGTGATAGTTGAGGAGCATTGGAGAAAAGTAAGATATGATGTACCTCATGACAAGAAGGCGGGGAAATGCATTGATAGTTTCCCCATATGTTTCATTCAGGAAGATGGAAAGGTTCTGATTGAGCCACCTGAAAACATACTGAAATCCGAGGATTATTCTGAGGAATTGAAGAGTCAAATAAACACGGATTGGCTAAAGCACCAGAGAAAAGTGATAGCTAAAGAATGGGATGAGATTTACGTAAGTTTTGCAAAGGGTCAGATCACTGAGAATGATCTAGAAGAACGACTCCACACTCTAAGAAAAAGAATTAAGGAGATGGCTATTCACTACAGGTCGGCGTTCAGCGAGAGAGAGCTGCACTTCATGTCTGCGGATGACATAGGCCAACTAGTTGCAGCGATATCCATAGAGGATGAGCATGAAAAGGAGGAAAGGTTTCTCTCCCTGATCGAGGATGTTACGGATTTCAACAGTCAACTGTACAATATCAAGAATACACTGAGACAATTAGAACAGGGCTTCAGCGAAGGCAGAGTGAGCAAGAATTACTACGAAATATTGAGAGAAAGATATCTGGGAAAACAAACGCTTGTTGAGGAACGCTTGCGCAGACTGAAGAAGATTGTGTGTAGTTCTTGAACTCGTGCAGCGTCGAGGATCCTGCGAAGGAAAGGAAGCTACTTAACCCATTCGTCTTCCCATCAGAACTAACGCTTTACTTCGTCTATATGTTGATGTCTCTTGTTGGCCCAGCTTCTAGTCTAGCTGTTTCAGTCATTACATATTTCCTGTATCCCCTTTTTACGTTGGACCCTGCTAGGTATCCTCTGATCGTTCTTGCGCCGTTCAACCTCTTTCTGTTTCCCGTCCTGACATATGTTTTCTACACTCACACAATCAAAAGCAGGATGAAAAAATATGGACAATACAAGCTTGAAGTCCAGCGTCCAGAGATCCTTACGCTTCTTCGACAACTGTGCGAACGAATGAACTTGCAGACTCCTGAGACATTCTACGTCGATAGTGCAGAAATAAATGCATTGGCCTTTGGCTCCGAAAAGCATGGTAGGCTTTTGATTTCAACCGGGCTCTGCGAAAAGTGGCACACTTTTCAATCCTTGGTAGAGACGATTCTGATTCACGAGCTATCACATATCAAGAATAGAGATCTCGTGCAACATGAAATCGCTGAAAGCCTATGGAGATCGTTTGCTGTGGTCACTTTTGTCAGTATTTTCTTTGCCCTAATTTCTAGCCATAATCTTATTCTTGACTGGTTGCCGGCGGTTATGCTGGTCTATCTGATTCCCCTTGTTGCGGTCTTCTATCTGAACAACGTCATAGCAAGATGGAGAGAGATCTACGCGGATGCCAGAACTATATGTATTGAGAAAACCGACAGAAATATGCTCAACGTGCTAAGCTTTTTCAGCGGATTCCCACAGTCAAGCTTCCCTGCGAGACTATTTTCTCCCTTTCTTCTAACTTCAGCACGAAGGATCAAAATCATAAAGCAAGACATTTTCAGGCACACTATTGAAAGAGGACTCATCTGCGCGGCGGTTAGCGGATTTTCGTGGTTGTCTGGCTTTCTCTCTCTCGGCTCTTTGGCCATCGTGTGGAATGTGATCGGATATCTGCCATTCTCTATGTTTGTAGGTGTTTTCTTTCTTGCAACCAATTATTTCATTTTCCTATTGATGTGCTTGCCATTCTGGGTCTCAATTCTCAGCAACATTCGGAACACTCGACAAGACCTTTTCCATACATTTGTGACGCCCTTGAAGATCAGCATAGTGTTGACTTCAGTGCTTACTTTGACGATCTTGCCGCTCCGTCCGGGGATTGATCTGTTGCTCTATCTCTTCATAGCCACGTACATGTTCTTGCTTATTCAGAAGCTTCTACTTCAGTTCAGTCTCTCTTTCTTTTCTCTTAACCTTGGGCCGCAGTTGAAGTTACTTATTCCCAACTTTGTTCTGGTTCTTCTACCTATGGGATGGCTTATCCATATCCTAAACTTGGGCGAGCCGGCTCTTTACGCGATTGGAATTACAGTGCTTCTCTTTGGCTTGAGTCTCTTATTAATGTCCAACAAGTATGCGAAGTGTCCGTTCTGTCGTAAGTCGATCGTCCCTTTCAGTCTTTTTCGATGTCGGCATTGCTCGCATCCCATCAACCAAGAATTCTTCATAACTCTAGATGGCTGGGAGCGTCCAACAGCTGCAATCTGAGCTTTAACGAACGCCAGAAAACAAAAAGCCAGAACAAGCAAGTGACAGTGCAATTGCTGAGGGAGAGGTATCTGGAAATACTCTTGGCTGTCGAGGATATTAAGAGCTTGTTATGGAGAGATCTGAGAGATGAATAGGCTAAACCCATTCGCCTTTCCATCATATCATACTATCTTGTTCATCATTTTGGTAATCACTGCTGTATCTCCAGCGATAAGTATAGGAGCACTTTATGTCGGACTAATCCCGCTGGCTACCAGCATCGTAGGAAAAATCATTTTCGCGTCATTTTCGCTTTTAACAGTTATGGGTTTGACATTGCTTACGTTATTGTTCTATCTTTACGATCCTCAAAGGAAGATAAGAAAACAGCACCTCGAAAGAATCGACTCAAGATGTCCGGAGCTGCGTAATTTCGTAGACCAGCTTTCCGGAGAGATAGATGTATCCTCGCCAACCATCTTGTGGTCAAATGCTACAGACTACCGGGCAGTGATCTTTGGAAACCATAGAGAAACCTACTTGACACTTAGTGAAGGGTTTTGCAAGATGTTCTACGTAAAGCGCGAGTTTGTCGAATCAACAATGCTTCACGAGCTTTCTCATTTGAAAAACAGGGATCTTGTGAAACATACGATTGCGGAGAAGTTGATAAAGTCTTACCTGATTCTTCTGATCGTTCACGCGACCTTTTTTCTTGCGACACGACCGTTTGTGTCAGAATTCTTCTTCGATTTTCATTCGTTCTGGTTGAGGGAGCTATATCTAGTGCCGACGCTGGCAATCTATCTAGTGAATGGTCAACTCTTGAGGGTTAGAGAAGCTTATGCAGATGCAAGAGTTGCTTCACTCCAAAAAACAACAATGAAACTCATTTTGAACCTTCAACTGTTCGTTACTAAAGGTAGTTGGCAGGAGAAGATCAAAGGAGGACCAACTGCCATAGAGAGAATCAAGATGCTGCGGGACAATAGTTGGCTCTTTATTCCCAGAATTGAGTATGGATTGACACTGGGTTTGCTCCTTGCGTTTTTCAGATCTGGTGTCAGTATCTCCCTGATCTCTTTCAAGTTTGCTTGGAATGTGACTTTGCTTCCTGAAGTCGCTTTACTGACAACAAGCTTCACTCTCTTTTCTACAATGTTTCTACCTTTCTTTTTCCTAGTGGCCATGAAGGGATTGAGACTGTTCCTTCAGCTCCTGAAATTCTTGGCCGGTGTCGCTATTGGCTTTCTTGGCTACCAAACCTACGCAGTAAGAGCTATCGCTGATCTTGTCTTGGCTTCAGCTTTGAACGCCGTACTCATGATCTCCTTGATTGCTCTTGCTCTTCTCCTTGCATTTGTGATGACAATGATATTGTTCGCGTACCCATATTTCTCAAAGAATACTAAGTTTCTGCTGGTGGAACTGGTACTGATCGTATTCTTCATCTCGGCAGTTATCACTCCAGATCTGCTGTTCATCTTGATGATCACATTAGGTGTGTTACTGCTGTTTCCTTTCCGCAAATTGACCTTAGGACGCTGTCCAGCTTGCGGCGCACTGCGAGGGGATACGATGGACGTATTCAGATGTCCTTCCTGTTGCCATGAAATGAATGGATCGCTATTTGACAGCATCTCCTGAGACCTTGCTCTCGGTCATCTTTCGATGTCTAACAAAGAACGGCTCAGGATACCAGTAGGGACTAAAGATAAAACTCGTCGCCCTAGGTAATCTTGTTATCAACTTTGAACTTGGATGTAGAGTCACTTCCTTAAAGCGTTGAATCTCAGTCTCGCTCATGGCTGCCATGATAAAGTAAGTTCCAAGATTTCTTGCCTCAGGTGGAATGCTCGTCGAGTACTGCGTCACAAGAATGAAGCCTAAACCCCGTTTACCTAGTTCATTCAAACATTGGGCAAGATTCTTCGCTCTTAACAGCCTGGTCTCATCAAGTACAACTAGTAATTTCAGTTCGTTTGTTTCAGGCCAAGCAGAAGCATCTTGGTAGATCTCTTCCAGTTCGCTTGTGATGTCTGCCTTTCCTTTAGTGTACACTACTTTTAGTAATTCATTCTCCTTCAGTCTGTTAGCCAGAGTCCCGTGTGGGTCGAACACAACAACTCTTATCCCATTTGCCAAAGCTTCCTGAATCAATATCAAGGAAAAAAAGCTCTTACCCACACGTGTCTTACCGAAGATTATTCCATGTCCGGTCAGAACGTCAAGAGGAAAGTACACTCTCCTTTTTGTAATCTTGCCCTTGACAACAGATTCGACAATGTACCCAAGCAATGCCTTTCTTGGTCCTTCGAGGCTGACTTCCTCTGAAGGTATGTGAATTTGTTCTTCGATTGACTCTTCCTTTGGAAGTTCTAATGCGGAAGTAAACATCTTCCTCATGATCGCCGCTATCTCTTTGTTTGAGCCGAAACCTGCGCAATCGTCTGCTAGGGCTAAGGAGTAGTATGGTTGGACCTCGTCCCAAAGAAGAAAAAACTCCGGTCTGAGAGCGATTATAGGGTCTTTGACTGGCGAGCATTTGACGAAGTAAGTCAGGTTCGCTTCAATCTCGGCTGCTCTTCTTCTGGCAAGGATGTCGTTAACAGTTTGATTAAAGTCATCGGATGGGTTTGTGTAGACGTAGAGAAACAGAGCAGCAACAAACAGGTTTTCCTTTATCAAGAAATACTGTTTGAGATGTTCTTGAGCCTGCATCTCCAGGCTTTTGGACAGTTCGAGGAACTTCTTGGCATAATCTTCCTCTTCCTTCATCTGCTTTGGCAAATATTTTGGAAAAGGCCCGCCAAACACAGGAGAATTCCTCTGCTGTTCAAGTTGGAGCTTAAACGTGTCAGCTTTGTCTTTATGGAACTCGTAATTTCTCTTTGACCAGTTCGTTCTTCCCTGCAATTCCTCAGGTACATCTGGCTCAAGCTTGAAAGGAACCTTGTTGACTGTGACGAGAACTGCTTTGAACAAAGGAGATCTTGAGAGATGATCTAGAAGACTAGCGGCAGCTTTCCATTGAATGTCCTTCTCAAAGCTCAATCCGAACCTTCTGACAAAACTCTCCTTGTCTACAACTTCCTTGGCAACTATGCAAGCAACTCCGATGAACTTCCTATCCCTCTCCAAAATGCCGATAGAATGCTCGTCGCTCCAATATGTCTTGAAAGGATCTTTGTAATCTCGGAAACCTGCGTGTCCTTCTGTCCTTGTGTCCTCACTCACGCTGTGGTCTGCGTCCCAGCTTCCCTGTCCGTACCTCTGCTCGTACGCCCATCTCTCCCACTTTGCATAATCATCCAAGTGATCGTCGGCCACTCAACCACCAAACTATCTTGATCCCCTAATCTCGTGAAATTGGGTACCTTTCGAGTGAGAGAAAGCAACTGAGCGAATTATTTCGGCAGTCTTCTTATGTTTGCACTTCTCTCTTTCTTTGTTCTTCCTTCTTCCCCTTCTATTCTTGCAATTCCTAATCTCTACGTAATACTCAACATCTACAAATGAACCGCATCTTTCACAGCTTGGATAGCCATTCTTCCAGACTATCGACCAAGCATCCTCGTCCCTGTCGCTTCTATACTCTTTGCATCTCGGGCAGTATCCTCTCATTCTCCACCTCTTGCAAGTTTTCTTAGTTTCACATTCTCACAAGCCTAGCCCTTCTTTCTGTCAGAATACCGTATCGAGAACATACAGAATCGAAAAGGCTGCCGACAGCCTCCCACCCGCTCAACTTCTTGAGGTCTATGATGACGATGTCCTCAATGTATGGATGGTAGAAGTCTCCGAGTTTGCTCTTGTGCTTAGCCGAATCAGCGTTGGACTCTATCTCGTATATAATGAAGTTGTCCAAGTCTATGATGTCGCATATCGAACTGTTGATTCTCTGCTCGGTCTTAAATCGATGCCCACCTCTTAAGATTCCAAAACAGACTATGAACTTGGTTAGAGCATGATTGAAGTCCTCGGAGCCCTGAAGTCGTATCGTATTCAACCCTTCCAGGTCTATTCCAAGCCGCGTCAGTTTCTCATACTGTTTGCGAAGAAAGGTCTCCCGACTCATCTTAATAATTGCATTATACACCCCCAAGACATTCATCGATACACAAGGTTTCCGTTAATTCTGAGAAACAGAATAGGAGATTAATCACCAAACATTGATGAAGTTGGAAATTCCTTCGATTAAAAAGAGCATATCTTCGTTTTTATCAGGAGAAGAGGGCAGTATTTCAAAGAAGACAGCTGTCGGCTTAGGAGTTGTAGTGGCGGCTGTGGGTGTGCAAGTTGCTCCTGTGGCAGCTGGTTGCAGTTGTGTTTGTAGTTGCACTGCTGGTGGCGGTAGTGCTGGGGGAACTGGTGGGGCTTCGGGTTCATGCGGCTGTGCTGGTCCTGGACAAGGTTGCAGTGTTACTTGTGGTGGTTTTGCGTGTTGGGGTGGGCCAAGTTGTGCGAGTAGTTCAGGAGGTGGAGGTTATACTTCAGTAACAGATATACAATATTCTAATGGACAATTAATAGGTAAACACAAATTGGTTTAATTTAATTTCTAATTTAAATACATTCCAGAGTTGGAATCATCAATCCCAAATTCTTGCGTATCTTCCCATATCAATGTTGATATCATAAGTTCCAAATGATTTTAATCCTTGTCCATGGCAGGCAAATAAAGCAGCTTTCTCTTCCGTTTCAAATGGTCCATAAATTTCATCTTTCAAATCCCACACATCAATAATGAAATACTTGTGGTCATTATATAAACAAACCACATGTCCAGTATACATACCTCTTGCTTGACTAAAATCTACTTTCATACCTTTTGCATCATACCCATTCTTCTTTAAACAAAATCCTGCAAATAGTGCATGATCATAACAAGCACCTTTTTTCTTCCCTCCAGTTAGACCAGAAGAGAAAATTTGTTGCACACTTTTCACTCCTTCGGGTTCGTATGGTATATAAGAATAAACGAAATTATCTTGCATGTACCTTTCAACTAGTCTCGGAGAATTTAATCTAGCAGTAACTTCATTAAGATCACTCCATATCTCAGATCTGTAATCATCGGAAATACTTGTCTTTGTCCACGCATCGATAACAATACTTATAGGATTTAGTACCAATGATTTCTTAGCTCCTTCACTTCCTCTATCTTTATAAATCCATGCCCAAGCCTCTAAAGGAGTGCATTTTCTTCTCTTGCTTGGAATACCTTCATTAAGCATAAAGCCAATAGAACCTTTGTATGTTTCATAAAGGCTAAAAGCCAAATCTCTAACTTCTTTATCTGCAAAATCACTCATTCTAGCAGTTTCAAAAACCAAATCAGGATTAATTTTGTCAATATCTTTTATTCCAACATTTTCCTTTAGCCTATTAAAACTATCATTATCTAAACTGAGGTCCATGAAACCCACCTCAACTTCACTTTTACTCAAATTAGTGTTCATATAACCTAGAGCAGTTCCACTCTCGGCTGAAACCGTACCATTTTCCACAGAAACATCAATTAATCTATTCTCCAAATTACTGACATTAATTCCTTTACCTTTCATTTCTTCTGATTTTTCTATATTGTAAAGTAAATCTAACAATTTAGTTTCATTTTCATCAATCCCATTTGTACCCAAAATTCTTAATCTATCAATTATCTGAGGAGGGAATTTTCCGCCATATTTTTCAGTAATAGGGTCCAAAACAGTGGTGGCATTTGGATTTTGAGGGATAGGTGAGCCAGTAATGGTCTGATTTGCGGTAGGAGTCATAATTTGTCCGGGTTTGGTCAAATAATAGTATCCTCCGCCCGCGGCTGCTGCAACTACTATGCCCGCGCCTACATACAGGAATCTTCTTCGGCTGACCTTTGGTTCCGTACTTTGTCTGGCTGTCTCGGTCATACTATCGACATCAAGTGATTGTTCGTATGTTAGGTATTTATCTCTTGATGATTCACATGCTCGCCCTGGAAATATGCGCCGATGTTAAATGGATTACTGACATATCACCGGTTCTTTCTCCCCGTCGCATTCAACCTCTTTTGTAATTCAGGGAGAGTCTTGTCTCCTAGTTCTTCAACGAGCTTAACGGCGTCGTGGTCCGTCTTGATATTTCTTTCAGGAAATAGCTGGGCCAGCTTAGTTAGTGCCTCACTGTCGAAGATGATGTTCCTGTACCATTTTGGATTGTTGTAGTCAACTTCAGCCTTTGCTTTGGCGACGAGGAGTCTAGCAATAAGTTCCTTGTCTTTCTTCACGTATAGTTCGTAATTCTGGCAGAAGACATTGGAACTTCTTGCGAATACTCTGGCATACTCTATTCCTGAAGAGTCAAATAGTTCTCTCACTTTCTCGTCAAATTCTTTCAGCATTTGTTCGCTTTCGTGATAGGCTAGAAGTTCGGCATTGTTGACCAGGGAATATTTCTCACTCTTAGTCTCGTAGTATCCTCGCCAGGGGTCTGTGCTGTGCCATTGTACGCTGAAGTCGTCTTCGGCCTCATTTCTAGTATGGCTGATTATGTGAGGCTCATCATCTCTACCGTAGAGGACCGTTGCTGCAGGCTCATCTTCGTGATAGCATGTCTCACACAGCGGCTTACCTTCGTAGAGAGTCCCCTGGTCGCCAAAGTAGGCCTGAGATCTTTTGATCCTCTGGTCGCACATTGTACATTTCACTAGACCACCTCAAAATCAACCGCTGATTTGACAAGAAGTATGGCTTCCTGTTTCAATTCGCGTTTCAATGTCTCTAACCGATTTCGCAGAGTTGCATCTTCGCTAAAGAATGCATAGATTAGAACCGAGTCCTCGGAAATGCCGCGATAGCACCCTTCACCTTTAACAAGCGTATATCCATTGGGAAAAGTGGTACTAGCCCAGTCTCTAACCTTCTTCAGATAGCTATCGCAAATTTTCCTTGAATCATTGTCGCTACCTATGTAGATGTCACATCTGTATGGCACTGAACCACTCCTTAGACATCCAAGGCATTCTCGCCGTTCTTCGTGTAGAGTATTTGCTCATTCTGATAGTCATTCAGGATTGTAATGTGGCCCTTAGCTTCAAGCATGTCAAGGGCATCGTTCAGTTTCTCGGTAAGATAGAACTTACGTAGGCTTTCGGTATATCCATTAATTTCCCCGGGGTTCACTTCTATGTATCTAAGCTTACAATAGATTCTGTAGACTTCAGGTTCAACCCACTTCAATGATTCGTATGCTAGGTCACGGTCAACAGGCATGACTTTGTTATTGTTTGCAGGCAAAATCTAGATTATCGACGAATACCTCCTCCATTAATTCCGTTAGAGATTTCAGTTCATCCATCTCTTCATCTTATAATGAGGCAGATGCAATAACCTGGCAAGGGGCTTCTAAACAGAGTGGAGGTCGAGAAAACATGCCTCCAATCGACTGTCAAAAAGCAGTCGTCGTATCTGATGTTCATTTGGGGTACAGCCGATCAGATAGCGATGCCTTCCTAAGATTTATTGACACGTATCCTGGATGGAATGATACAGATCGTTTCATACTCATCGGGGACATATTCGATTTCTGGAGAAGACAGAACGCAAAGCTACTGTGGAGAACCAACGGATCATAGAGCATATTCTGTCCCGTCCCCGTAAGGTCACATTCCTCCGTGGAAATCACGATTATTACCTAGAGGATTTGGTTGATCGCTTCTACGATTCCCCCACTCAGAATCGAGAAACTTTGAGCGCGCGCTCTGGGATTCACTTGGTTGCCACTGTGGTACCTTCTTATTACAGCTTGGAGTCTGGCAATGTTCTACCTAGCCAGCAGGTATGCAGAAAGAGGCTACCAACCTATCCGGCTAGACTTGGACGAGGGTCAAGCCAGCATCAAATATGTATGGTCGATGAATTCAAGTCACAAGTGAGAATTCAACTGCGGTTTCTTGAAAACCAGTACGTATTCATGGGTCCGCAATGTCATCGGCACTTTCTTGGCTTGGGCTTTCTGAGCGTGAGTTAACTGCCAGAAAGATGGAAAGTACATTTTGTTGACTATTATGTCAAAAACTTCGAAACCAGCAAGCTGACACAATTTTGTCGTATCTGCACCTAGCGGTATCGTAAGACCTCTACGTCTGACATCTCTCACCACAACAACCATGAACTTATTTGACTTCAGAGCTTTGAAACATTCGAGATAGACCTTGAACATCTGTCCAAGATAGGTTCTACCATAACGACAGTTGCTGATGTTATTCTTATTATTTGAAAGCGGTCTGTCACACCTATCCTTTAGGTTTTCGTCTTTCCCGTATTTGCCTTCGTATCCTTTCTTTGCTATTCCGGAGCCTCTATTGGCTTCTCCAAAAGGAGGACTGAAAATCACGGCGTTGACGTCACTGTGAAGAAAACTCAGGTTTCTTGCATCTCCTCGGATACAAACAGGGTTCCCGAGTTTTTGGTTAGGATGGAGTTTCCTTGCATGGTGAACGTTCTTGTTGGCTTGATCTACGAACTTCTTTTCGTATTCAACACCTACGGCATCCATTCCGAGCAACATGGCCTCGACCAGGGTAGTGCCGATACCTGCCATAGGGTCAAGAACAGGCGATTCTCCATAAATCTGTAAGATAGCTCTAGCGAGACATGGGCGCATCTTGGCAGGATGGTCGTTCAGAAGATAGTGCGAGCGCTCACTTTGAGGATGAGCAGGACTGAAATCCCAAACACTAACAAGAAGATCTCTCTTGCCCGATTTGTTTATCGAATGGTCTGTTGTGCCTTTTGGAAGAATCACTACAGATGGATGTTAACGAATTCAAATCTGTCTTATCGAAGGATATGACTTCCGACAATTCCCAAATCATGAATAGGGCAGATAACAATGGTCGCTAACTTCAAAGAACTCGCATTTCACGTTGCGGTCTTAAGGTCGTATGCTCTGATAATTTCTTGTTTCTCCAACAAGTAGGCCTTTTTTAGCGAATAATTGATTAGAAGCAATTTGTGCGGCATGTATTGCAGAAGATTGTATTGGATCACATCGGTTAATGCCTTATCCGTTTTGTAGTGTGTTAAAACAACTGCAAGCTTTGGTCCTGTTTCCCATGTTGTGACTATGTCCTTTTTCCATTGGGCCGAGACTTGGACTTCAATCGCGACATCAACCCCGCCTTCGCGGTTCAACCAGACCACATCTACCCTTGCTCCCTTTTGAGAAAGTTCTTGCTGAGCAATAAAACCAAGTTCCCGTCCAATTTTCTGAAACGCAGCGATCAACCTATCATGTTCTTTTCCTCTTACTTCGCTTGAGTACTGGTCCAATTTCTCAACTATTGTTTGGATTATATTTTCAATCGATTGCTCGACCTTCACTTCTCTGTCAAGTATTGTGAAACGGTCATTCGCTGCTTGTTCATCAAAGACGATTACGTTGACGCCTAGTCCGAGGTAGCGAACCAGCTCTTGCTTGGCTCCGAAAGCAACTACGCATTCAGGCTTCACCGCTTGGATTGTGCTTTCTATCTCCCGGTAGCTACCTGTTAGAACCACTCCATATTCCGGAAGATGAAAAATGAACCCATCGCGATATGAGTTCTCTTCCTGAGGAGCAACGTATTCGATTTTATGCTTTTCGAGAAGTTGCTCTAACAAAACGCGGCTGAGTGGACAGAATGAATACCTGTATACGAATCCTTCTTTCCTAATACTGTCTTCACAGCCTATGGAATCAATTCGATTGACGCATTCTCCGCACAACAGCCTAAGCTCATTTTGAGGCTCCTCTTCTTGCCACATCTTCTCCACCTTATGTGACCTTTCGATGAATGGATATTCTGCCTTGTGAGTCAACAAGACTGGAGAAGATTTGTTTTGGAGATTGTCTTTTGTCAAATGACTGCATGTACGAAAGGTCGCAAACGGAAAATCTAGCAACCTAGAAAAGGGTTTTCGCTTGAGTCTCGACGTTGACATTTTATAATCGTAAGAAATTTTTTCGGCCGAAGATTTCAGAGTGCTCCCAATAGTTACAAGAGGGATGGAGCCTTGTACGCCTTCAACAGTTTTTTTAGTCGATTTGAAGGCTAGAATCTCACCGTTCGACTCTAGATCAGTGGTATCATTTTCCTGCATCCAATTAAGTAGACTTGCAACGGATTTCTGAGAGCCATCGTTTAATTTTGAAACACGAACTATGGTTCGCCTGGAGCATCTTTCACAGATGGTAATTGGAATAATCCCCTTGCTCATAAGCTGTTGTTCTATATTGGCCTTTTCTGTAGCATATTCCTCTAAGACTGGTTGAAGCTTACCGACAGTCTCTTTCAGAACGGCCATCAGATTCATCCTTTTCTAGTCTTACCGGCTATCTCGAAGTCAACATTCTTTCTAAGCTTCAACATTATGTCTTTTATTCCAGAATTCTCAACAGAATCATCACGACCGCTTATGGTATCATCGACAACTTTGATCCATTGTGGGACAAATGAGCAATCGTCAACTCCTCTGCATCTATGCACACTAAAAATACCTTCGTGTGCTTTTTCAACCAATTGGTCTATACTACGTAGGTCCCCCTTGCTTTGCCTGATTATCTCCATCTGAACCTGTTGGGTGAAACCAGAGGTCTTATCATATACTGTAAGCATCTCCCCTTTATCGGTAAAGGTCTTCGACAGAAGTGAAAGGGATTGAACTTTGGCTGGTCCTTCTGTAGTTGAAATCTTGCGTTTCAATTCTTCAGGAAGCTCAAGCAATGAAATATAGCGTCTGACCGTAGGCGTGCTAATTCCTGTTTCCTTTGAAACTTTATTGTAGTCTTTCTTATGATATTTCAATAAGCTTTCTAGGGCATTTGCTTTATCTATCGGGTTCATTTCGGCGCGATGTACGTTTTCAATAAGGGAGATGGCCGTAGCATCGCTGTCGCTAAGATCGTCTCTTATGAAGCATGGAATCGTCTTCCACTTTAGTCTCCTGCACGCAAGGTAGCGCCTTTGCCCAGCAATTAGTTCGTATCTTTGGCCTTTTCGCCTTACAATGATGGGGCTGAGTAATCCTTTCTCAGAAATGCTTTCGGCCAGATCATCCAGTCCACTATCTTCCGTACCGGCCTCCAAGTCCTTGCGCGTGTTAAGTCCAGAAACGTCTATGAGGTTGATGTCGACTTCATTAGCCAGATGTCGTGTTGGCATTTCATTATGTAACTTGGGCATATAGGTTCACTTAGGTCTGTTAACTATTTATTGATGAGGGACAACCAGGTAAAAAACTAAATGTGGTTCGCGGGCAAAAGGTAGGGTAACAGTATCATCGACTGTCAAGCTCTTTACGCGAGCTATGTTGAGATTTCGTTCTCACTCAAACGTTATCGGAATTATCGGCAAATCACACACTCGCAAACTACTAAAGCTTTAAGATTACATTCGTATTGTGACCTCTAGAGTCCTCTCCAACCCACAGGCACTATCTCCGTTATACGTACCAGAGAAGATCTCGTTTAGAGACAGCGAGATATCCCAGCTACAAAATGCGATGACAAATCAGGTTCACACATTCCTACATGGAGATGCGGGAATAGGTAAATCCACGCTCGTAAAGCATGTTATCCCCGAGTTCAAAGGCAGAAACATACACATAGACTGCGGCCTTTACCAGACGACAAACGCGATCTTAAGAGAAATCCTATCGGCTCTCTCAAGTCTGGTCATGAGCAGGAGCAATTACGACCTTCTGAAACGAATCAAGGAGAAAACCAAGAATGGCAAATTCCTACTATGTTTGGATCACTTTGACCACCTCAGAGAGGTAGAAGTAGTATCGAAGCTAGTTGGGTTAGGCTTCATTGTGGTCTTGGTCGCAGACAAGGAAGAAAACTATCTAAGACTTGACCTACAGACAAGAAGTAGCTTCACAAACATGCTGAAGATTCCAACTTATAGCCCTGAACAGACCCTGGCGATCTTAAGCGAACGAGCTAAACTATCACTCAAAGAATGGGCCTACTCAGACTCGCTCCTCAAGAAAATAACTGTGCAATGCAAAGGCAACATTTCACTGGGACTGAATCTCCTGAGGACAGCTGCGCTCAAAGCCGAATCAGAAAATAGAGCTAAGATTGAAGAGAGTGATGTTCCAGAAATCGATTGCCCTGAATCAGAGTTGAACCAGGATGAGAAAGTACTGCTTAACATACTCAAAGAACAGAAAGGCCTACCGAGCTCAAGGTTGTTCGCGCTCTATTGCGAGAAGACGAGGTATCCTAAGGGAGAGAGGTCTTACCGAAACTACATGAAAGATCTATGCGTCAAAGGGTTGGCGAAATCAGTTGGAGATAAGACAGGAAGGGTCTACGAGATCACTCAGGAGAACGCAGACGGTTAGGGCAATGGTGCCATTGCTGAGAAAGCAAACTGAGGGATCATAACATGGAGCTGCTGCAAATTCTCTACGAGGACATAGATGAGGTAACACTTGAGAAAATGCCAGAGTGGTTCAGGGTCCTTCGACAAGCATACAAAAGAAGGAATTACGATTCGACTTCATTTCCTTCATCAGAGTAAGACAACTCCTCCACGGACTCTTCTTGTGTATCATACTCCTTCGAGTAGTCGTCAGGACTATCTTCTCGGGTAATGTATGGATTATCTCCTGACTTGGGTTTTCGATTTTTTGGCGAATACCTATAGCAACAGTCGCCACATATTGGTTTTCCATCGAGCCAAAATGCTGTGCCTATTATTTCTTTTCTGCAAATAGAACATCTCATGTACAAAGGAAGCAGCAGCTAAGCATGTACTTTACCGACGGATAGAATTACCGTTGCAGTGCCTCCTGAGCGCCGCATAGCGCGCGCTAATTTAATTCTTGACTATGCAAATACTGGTTTATTAAATTTTGTCCAAAAGTTTGGATAATCAAGGTTAGGATTATCTCTTCCGTTACAGTCTACCCATTTCTGTCCATATTCTTCAAATTCTCCATCATTAATCCAATAACCATTGAAGAGAGGTTCCATCTTAAATATGGGGTGGTAAGGATCGAAAAACGTAATGGGTAGTCCCATTGAAAAAAGGCTAACGTGTGTGTGTGGATAATCTACACCTGTTTTTCCTGATTCTGCAATCTTTTGTCCTCTTGATATAGAATCACCTTCTTTAACTAATGCTTTGCTTATATGTCCATATATCGTGTAAATGTTAGCATAATGATTTAACGCAACTCCGAGGCCTTGTTTGTTAGTTATTACTCCTGTAACATTACCAGGAGCCATTGCAAGAAGATCTTTACCTTCATCCATACCATAATCAATTCCATCATGATTCCATGGATCATTTCCAACAGTCCCATCCCACCACAATGATGTTGCCGGTCTAGGGTCCCAATCATAATATCTGTCTATATGGAATTTAGTCCCCTCACTTACTGGTTGAGTTAAAATTCCTTCCATGACCCCGAAGTCCACACCTTCTTGGTCTTCACGCAACTTAATTGGATAACCACACTCATCATATGGACCCCATGCAGGTGCTACATCATTCTTAGAGTGACACATCGCCCAATATTTTCCCCTAGCATAAATCTGTAGAGAATAATTTTCACGAGGGACATCAAATCTATATTCGCCAGCTGAGTTGGTTGTAGTAGAAGTGATTTTTCCCGTATTATCTATTAATCGAAATGGTGCATCGGCAAGCTTTGAATCACTTGGACTTTGGATTCCATTTCCTTTTTCATTGTAAAGTATTTTTCCAGCTAAATAAAGAAGTTTCTCTTGAGTGGTAGAGGTCGGAGTAGGAGTTTGAGTAGGTGTAATTGTCGAGCTAGCAGTTGGAATTGGGCTCACTGTTGCTTGCTTATAGTACTCAGAATATTCATACACCCCTAGAGCGGCAGCACCGGCAGCCACAACAGCCGCTCCACTGTACTTCAAAAATCTCCTTCTGCTTATTCTCTGGTCAAGAGTTTCTACCATATCGTTCGCACTAATTCTAACTATGAAAGTATTTAAGGCGCTATCAAAGAGCGCATGCTATATCTCATGGGATTTCGTGTCAAGGCTTGATCTCTCGGATTTCTCAAGGGCTTTAAGAAGAACAGCCAAGACTTCAGGTTGTTTCACAAGTTCCGTCATCAATCTATCAGCTTTCTCTCTCATCTCATCGATTTGCACGGTGCTCTTCACATCAAAGCAAAGGCCACAGGAATTGCAGAATTTGGAATCCGGCGAGTTCCTTGTCTTGCACCGGGGACAAAATCTAATCTGAAATTCTTTAGACTCTTGTTCGTAATCAGATCTTATTCCGCTCAATTTCAGTAGCGGTTTATCAACATCTCTTCCGGAGAGGTGGACATAGGTGCCTGCCATTTTCGAGCTCTGGACCCAGCCGAACATGTGCTTCATCTGAGCCTCTGTTAGGTGATTTGCGAGGTAGGTGGCTCTGGAGTGCCTGAAAAGATGTGGATAAATGCGCTTTCTGATGTTCGCTTTTGAAGCGAGGTCCTTGATTACTGATTTCGCAGCGCCATACGTTAAGGCCTCATTCCTATCTCTTGTGCCCAAGCTGACCCAGAGAGGAGCATCGGGGTCATTTCTTAATGGATGGTTTTCAATCCATTGAGCAAGTCTTGGGGCTGAGAAGATTATTCTTACCCTTCTTGAGCCTGTTTTTCCGCTGACTATCAATTGGGCACCATACTCATCGAACTGGACGTTCTTGATACTTAGGGAAAGGATCTCTCCGATTCTGCAGCCGGATTCATAGAGTACCAGAACTAGTGCCCTATCTCTTGGGTTACCCGCTGCCTCAGCCAGGCCTTTGATCTCCTCCTCTGTTAGAAGTCCGTCAGGTAAGAGGTTGTTGTTCTTTATTCTCGGTTTAATCCATCTAACTTCTTCCGGATACTCTTCGGCCTTCCTGAGCCATCTGTAGAATAATTTCAGAATGACCTTGTAGTCGTGCTTTGTCCATTCAGAGTAATCTTTTGCTTCGATCTTACGAACGAAACATGCGATATCGTCCCTGTTTGCCTCAACAAAGGGCTTGCCCAACATGACGGCAATTCTGCACAGAGTATCTAGGTACTTTACTATTCTCGCTTTACTGTAGCCTTGAGCCAGAAGTTCATCATAAAATTCTAGGATTTTCTCCTTACTATCATCGTTTATAGATGACTCCTTAATTCTTCTTAAGATGTTCTCAATTTTCTTCTCGTACCCATAGATTTTGTTCTTGAGATTCACACAATCACATAACCCTCTGCCTGAAATATCTGTTAGGGACATGCAATTGTGCCGTTACGCCGAGGCTGGGAAAACTAGCACAATCACATGTCCTGAATTTCTCGGAAATTATGGCAATCAAATATTCATTTGTTTTTAAAACATAAATAGTTATCATCTAGCGGGACTTCTAGAGGAACGAAATTGATATGAATGTATGCCACTAAAAGACAATAGTGGGAGACGAAATAATCCACAATGAGTTACCATTAACTGAAGCCTTCATTCCAACTAGACTTATTCACAGGGAAGGTCAGCTAAAAGAATCGCTCTTTTATTCACTCGGGATACAGAATGTCGTACCTCACATCGAATCTTTTCTTTTCATTTCCCACTGGTGTAAAATACTGATACAGATCTGAAGGTATCGGAATAAATATCGAGTTCTTTAACACAATTGTCAAGGTTTCGAAGATTCTTCCCGCCGACGGAATAGACAGAAGTTCATTCAATTGCACATCGTAATAGAACCCAAATGCTCCAGACATGTGTCTGAAGATGAATATTATGCGTTGGCCTCCCCAAATCACTTCTGTACTGTGTGGCTGTAAGAAAAATTCCCCCTTGTCATTGTACGCCTTTTCGGATAATCTTAGCAAACCCTTGAACCCATACGTGTTCTCCGTTTCATCCAAGACCAGAAGCTTTGCGTCTGTCTCAACATCTGGGCGAAGTATCGAAGGTTTTGGTGAAAAGGGGAACAGAACCTCTTTAGCGGCCCCGGATTCTTCCTTTTGCAAAACTTCCTGGTACTGAACGACATCAGGAATCACAGAAACAGCTGAACGCATGTCCTGCACGGAAACTACTTGCTGTTGTTTCTGAGCTGTGGCAAGCGCTACGTTTACCACCTCAGTAAATGACAAGTCTCCTTTAGAGAAGCCAGCGATCACCTCTTCCATTCTGCGCATATCATTCAAATCGTATTCGAAAGTCTCACGCTGTCGACGTAGCATCTTAAGAAAACTCTCAGCGCCTTCTCTTGTGCTACTCGGCACAAGATGGGCGATACGCTGGAAAACGACATTCCTTATGAAATCTTTCACGAACGGACCGAAAGCTGAATAGTCGGATGCATAGCATTGCAGAAGCATTGCTATTGAGGAATTCTTGGATGATAACGTCAGCAGAGTCGGCTTTGTGTCTTCCTTTACCAGCATTGGAAGATTGTGCGATATTTCTCCGTATTGAATCCTCACTGGAACAAAGTAGTCATTGTCCAGTATTTGTGCAAGCCTGAAAGCTAATGCTGCTTCTGCCATCGTCCAAGAAGATTCGGGTCGAACACTGACGGCCTGCGGTTCGCTTGAGACCTTAGTTACTTTGGCATAGCGAGCCAGGTAATTTTCTTCGCATTGAGCACGAGGGTTGCTGTGAGAGATAAGTATGAGCGGATTCTCATCAGAGGCATAAGCTTTGGTTATAGCTTCGTCGAAGCCGCTATAGGAGTTCACGGGCATTCGCTTCGAAAGCTCTGAAACCTCTTGCAGGCTCATCTTTCTCTCCCCGGGCATGATAGTAACGCTGAGATTTCCACAAAGGTCGTACCTGTTGCGATGAACCACCCAATTCATGAATGACGTATTCAAATCCACGTATTGTGTCTCGGCGATAATTGGCGCGATCATTTCCTCAACGGCAGAAACCAGAGATTGAACTGTCTGGATACTTTGGCCAGTTAATGCATCACGTCCTGCGGTGGGCTGAAGTATTCTCATATCAGCGGCGCCTCCAAACGTATAGTACGACAACACACCTGTCCTAGCTAGTCCAAAACCGCTTCGAAATGCCATAACTTGACCCATTCCCTGTTTTAGCACTACCTTACCCTCTAACGAAGTCCCGTTTAGCTTGATGTTGTCGATACTGGTCCAGACGACGCCATTTTCAGAGATTCTGATTTCAAGATCACATTGCCACGATTGGGCTGTGCATCCTGCAACAGAACGTGTCCAACGAGATGCATCACTAGGGCAAGATTCTTCCAGAGGTTTTGTACTTACTAGGATGCCATTGACTATTACTGGCATCGGTATGTGGCTAACGAATGGCTGCAGGTAAGCGATTGCATTACCAACCTCAATTGTGTGATTTGACGCCAATTCGGCTGTAATCGTCGTTCCTGGCTGCCCGGTGGGGGTCAGTCTCTCAAGCAGAATACAGTCCTGTTCGAGTGAAAGAGAATCTCGATCAGCGATAGATTTCGTCCGTGTGCCATCTCTCATTGATTCCGTCTCAACGGTCAGAATCCGACAAATTCCAAAGTTCGCCAGTCCCCCGATTCCGAAAGTTCCTACGACGCCTGCTGAACGTGCTTCATCTGTGTTCTTGCCGCTTGCCCCTGTACGCCAGAAATTGTTCTTGAGCTCATCAGAACTCATCCCGATTCCGTTGTCTTCTACCTTAACCATCCGTTCTGTGATAGTGACTGTTATCAAAGGGTCAAAGCTCGTGCGCTTCCTAAACATTCGTACCAGAATTGCATCGTAAGCATTTTGTATGTTCTCACGAAGTAATGCATACGGAGAATCGTAAATCTGCCTGGTAAGTACTTCCAAAATCCGTGATACATCGATTTGAAACTTTATTCTCTCACTCATCATACGCCCACATATCTCCTTTCAGCGTCCAATCTCTTCCTCAACTCATCAATGAAGGTGCGATCATATCTTTCCGGCTCGTTAGAACACGTTTCCAATATTCTCTCAGCCTTCGAGAAATCCTTGACTTTGGCCAGGGCATCTACCATCAGGGCGAGTTCTTCGGTATTCGTAGGATTTCCAATGAGATCAATTAGCTCCGGCCATCGGCCCAGCATTTGGAATGACTCTATAAGCAGCTTGCGAACCAGTAGAATATCTCTCGGGATGCTAGCTAAAGCTATCAAGGCACTATCATAGTCCTTAGCTCGGACGGACGCTTCTCCTTGTTGGACCGCTTGGATGACCGCTGCATTTGTCTTTTGCTTTGATGTCTGAAGAACTTCCTGCAGGATTGGCATGTCTACTTCCATGCAGCTCTTTCCACCGAATTCTTGAAGTCTGGCAGGAGCCCAGATGGTGTCGTCGAACCACTCTCTAACATGAACCCTTATTCTTGCATTCGCATCGTCGATCTCAATGATATTGTACTGTCTTCTATAACCGGGGGGGATATCGTATGGACCTGCGCATAGCGAACCACCCGCAATAATTGGCATTACTAGTTTCGGATTCAGACTATAGGCATAAGATACAACAGCGCTTTTGTGTTGATGCCCATGCAGACCCAGGGCATAGCCGTGGTCTATGAGGTGCGGAAGAACTTCAAAGGAGTTTAAGTGATCATCATGGTATCCAGTTCCCTCGACACTATGATGCCAAAAAGCGACTTTCAAAGAAATCTCGTTCATTATTGATTCTCTGATGCTCAAATTGTTGCGAGCGATGTCGTCAATTGATATCTTACCTCGTCGGTTGAAACAATCATTTTCATGGAGAGAACAGAATCCCGTAAAAAGGGCTCGGCCGTCAGGTGTGACAAAATTCAATGCTTGCCTCTGATCTTGGAGACTAAATCTAAGTTTGAGGCTCTGATAAAAATCATCAAAGAACTCCTTGAAGCTCGAAAGTCGCTCCGCATACTCCTCCATACTCCTAATACGATACATGGTCAGTTCCTTCCAAGACCAACGGTATGGACTGTTAACTCTTGCAAGTGCGTTTGGAACATCAATAGAGCCCACGTCTTCAACCCTCTCCATGGATCTCCTACTGGCTGGCCAGGAAACATCATGATTCCCTGGAACAATGAAGAGTCGGCTTAAGTCCCCCTTCAACAATTTCTTGCAAAGCCGGACTAGGAAATCCTTCGCTTGTGCGTACTGTTTTTTTAAGGTGTCAGGAGCGTTCTCGTCATCTATCTTAGCGCCAGCCACTAAATCGCCTGTAATGACTATGAGGTCGCACTTTGGAATTTTGGGCGATTCCGTTGCATGTTTGTCAATATCTGAGAGCAAGCACGACAAAAGAAAATCATTGGAGACAGGAGTATCCTTCGACCTGTGCAAATCCGATATTTGGAGTACGCTGACCACAATGCTCATACTATAAGAGATTCAGCCGCTATTTTACAATATCCCAACCGAGATTTTTTTTGTCAGAGTCCTCGAACTAGAATGTGGTTGATAACGCGCGTCCGCCTGAAGTGGGTTGTGCCGTTGTGCCTAGAGTCTTCAACCTTTCCTAAATACTCGCGCTTACAGTCAGGAATAGCTGTAGCTAGCGTGAGCTACATGTAGATTTTACAGTCCTCGCAGTACAACCTCTTGCTTTGTGACATGAAAGTCAAGGTCTTCCCGCAGTTCGTACAATAGTACGCCGGTTGAGCGGGGGTTTGTGCGGGAGTTTGCACGGGCTTCTCCTTCCTGATCAATGCGATTATTCCGGCAACAATTAGCAGAAGTGCGCCTATCCAAAATCCTAACGCGACGAAGAGGCCGAAGAAACCGCTAAATAACATTATCCCACCTGCTAGCTTGGGGTGGCTCTTCACGAATGCTGCACCAATTAAGCCGATGATTGAGAGAATCCCTCCTCCAACAGCCCAGTATGCCAGTGTTGCCGATCCACCGAAAGCTGCTGAGAGTCCTCCTAGAATGAATAGGCCTGGAACGGTGAGTATTCCAAATATTCCGCCTATGAGTCCAAGTATGAATTCTGCGGTTCTCTCCACCATTAGAATTCCACTCCGTCATAGGTGGCAATAGAACGGGGAGCAACTTGCATCAAGCTGAATAACCTACACTCTATGATTGAATCATGTCCAAATGTCAATGAGCATAAACTCGTTCTGGGTTCTTCGTTGGTAGCGGCAGTGCTTAATGGAATAGACTCGCCCCGAATATCTAGAACAAAAGCCGGGTCTTTTCCGAACAAGCCACCATAATAACGTATTTCTAAAGGAATGGTTGTCTCAAGTATCTCAAACATGACATAGCCAGTCTTGGTTTCTTCCGGTCGAAGCGACGTATATGTCAAATTACAGGATTTTTTGTCATAGACGTATCCTTTGTCAACAGTCACATCCCATCTAGGAGTGGAAACAATCGGTTTCTTTCATGCCAACGTTTCTTGACGTAATTTCCAAGACCAAGAATTCGTATCCCTTATCTGCTTCGTAGTAACCATATTTTGTAGTGAACCGAGCTGCGGTGAAGGTTATCTCCACCGGAATCTCTGGGTAGCCTTCTTTCAGAATGAGGGGTTGTCCCAGTCGTATTATGCTGCCTTGCGGTAACGGAGTTGCGGTCGTTATTGGTGTCTCAGTTCTCAAGACTGGAGTCGCTGTTTGAGTGGTAGTTTCAAGTCTAGGTCCAGAAGAAGCAGCCGCGAAAATCCCGACAACTATGATGAAGATTACAACGATAGCTATGTTTCTGTTGATATGCGATGGCTTTGCCGGTGACGGTGGAATGGCTGGGGGTGGAGGGATAGGTGCATTAATAGATGTTCCACAATGCATGCAGAATTTCGAATTAGGAAGCAGTTCTCTTCCGCATCGAGAACAGAATGGCATCTAGGCTCTTTTAGTTCTGCGTCGAAAATCGATTTAATGATTCCGAGACTCCGCTCCCAAGCCTTGAGTGACAGATTCACTCAAGGGATTTGAGGAAATTCTCTCCACCATATGATTCATCGTCGCTCACCAAGGGACATCGTCGTCGCCATAGCTGGTGAGAGCAGCTTAATTTGGACCGCTAGGTTTTGTAATTTTTTTTGTGTGTGTGCCGTAGCTGGTGAGCACCACCAGCTTACTTCGACTAATAGTCGGAATCTAAGCGATCGCACTGGGAGATAGGCTTAGAATATCGTTCGACTAATGAAACGATCAGGATGTCTTTGACAAAAGTCATCTTCCGGCGTCCGTTGCCGCCCTTTCTACCCATTCAGCAAATCTTTCGTATCCATTATCACTTACCCAGTCATACGTGGGGTAAATGCTGGACAAAGGATTAGAGCCCTTGTAGTCTGTCTTGCCATACTGATCCTTAAGATTGTGTATGTAGATTCCTAGTAATCCATGTCGTTCTTTGTAGCTTTGATCTATTTCATACAACACGTATTCCCTGTTGGCAGTTTCAGCTCCAATAAGAACTGCCGTCACGGACGTGCCTTCCAGCTGCTTATCAATCCAGCTTCTTACCGCGTTCTCCCCACCTCTCTTCACTTGTTCCCAATCAGCAGCGTCTAAAAACCCAGCAGCATCTCTGTCAGGTTTCGTCACCCAGCTGTTACGAACTTGGCTGGCTCGCCATGCATCCTTCTCATAATGGAAACTGAAAAACACTCGTCTTGCCATTCAACATCCGCTCTCTACACCAAGATAAGAACAATTATGTATATTACCGTTAACATTCCTAGCAAGCCGTAGAATAGCCCCAACGTCAGAGATCGCATGATTCTTGGAACCGACTCGACTTCATCTCTAAATCTGTAGGCATTCATATCGAGCAAATACTGGTCAGTTTTCAGTCTGTTGTTAATCACCCATTCGTACAATTTCCTATAGAGTCTCTCCTGCCACAAGAAGTATGCATCCAGATACCAGAAAGCTATCAGGGGAATGAAGGCGATAAACACGTGATATCTTGTTCCTTTGAATAAGAGGGTCACTGCAACTAGAGTTATCGTCCATCCCTTTACCAAGAAAGAATTTGAAGCCATTCGCCTTATGATACTCTGGATTATCTCCACTTCTTTGAACATATACCCCTTAAGGTCATCTTTCATATTCGTCTCCTCGCACAATGATGGCTCAGTAACTTGCCAACTTGCATTTGGCTTAGGACTATCTACAACAGCTGAATATAAGTGGAAATCGCGTATTTGATGCTTCCAATAACAGTACTAGTTCCAGCGATGGTGCTAGTCAGAGTAATGGCGATAGCCGCCACTTCCTTCAGTCCGCTAAGATCATTCGTATTCTCATATGCGAGTTTCTTCTCGTCACTATCTAGCTCGGTCTCTAGAGTCTCTTTCAATTTGGAAATATTCGCAAACCGTGTCCACTTCAAAATTTCCCGTAGAGTCTTGTCTATGGATTCTAACTTGTCCCCGTCTTCCTTCGACAACTTGTCCTCTCCGCTCGTCATATTCTATTAATTAAGTCACAATACAAGGATTTATTTTTGAAGTGATCTAATGAGCGCGCGGGATTGTCCCGATATTAGCATTCTTGCGTTGTTTTCTTATACACCGGCGCGCTACGGATTTCTATCCAAAGTCTTGCTTAGTACCTTTAGCAGGAAGTCCACGAAAAGCACGATCTCAACGATTTCCATTCCAGTGAAGTCTTTCAAATATCGATGTGACGGCGGGTTACGGAGCATCAGGAAGGCTGACCTAAAAATCTGGTGAAGTGCCTCTCTCTCTCTCAGCGGACGTTTCTCCGAAGATCAGCTTTCCTTTCTGGGGATGAAAAGCTTCTTCGACCAGTGGCAGTCCGAAAAGCTCGGCGCCTGCATTGATACGTTTGCGCATGCGCTCCTCAAGTATGCGGAAAGCCGAAGTGATGGCATCCTCATATGATTTATCGAGGCATCCTCGGGCAAGATCGGTGTCTATTACCTCTGAAAGTTGAGAAACTAAGGTACGGTCCACTATCTTTTCGAAGAGATCATCTGCCTCAATGGATTTTCCGAAGCTCGTGAGTTGATAGTAGGTCGGGGTATTTGTAGATGGCATTATGAGATTACGGAGCTGCAAGAGCTGGAACGCCTCGGCAACATCCGATTCTGGGATGCTGTTCTTGAAATAAAAATTGCGAACGTTGCCTCTTGCCAGTTCGTCTATGTCAACGTTTGCCCCGTCAGTTTGCTTCTTGAATAAAATGAAAATTTGACGAGCGGTCTCTTTGACTTAGGCGAAATCAATTTTCTCAATCGTAGTGTTTCTTTTCCTATTGATATTAAGATAATGATGAAAAGAGGTTTATCTGAACGAAAAGAAGTGATGTGGGATCGTTAAGGAAGAAGTTACGCGCGCGTTGCTCCGATGACTTCAGATTCAGAAGTTAAACCCATGCGTTATCGCGGGTTAGTACCCCCCTGAAACATGACATGTGAAGAACTCGAACAGCTTCTCTACTAATTTGGCTTTTCTGACTCAATCTCTTTGAGCTTATGTACAATACAGGATGAAAAGACGAGAGGTCGAGACGAAGAGCTATGCTAAAGTTATATGAACTTCAGTGCACAGATTAATAACAGGCATGATGGAAAGGGGGTCAATACTTGAAACTTAGGCGGCTTGCACAAAGCACCGTTCTGCTCACTGCGCAAACGGGCAGACGACTCTTGATTGATCCAGGCAAGTATAACTTAGATCCAGGTAGGGTGACTTCAAAAGATTTCCCAATTGCAGATGTAATTGCAATTACCCACAAGCATGCTGATCATTTCGACCTCGAGTTGTTAAAGTCAATCTTGTCCAGGAGTAAGCCTGTAATCCTCACAAATTCGGAAATCGACAAGATTTTGCATAATGAAGGAATAGACTCAAAAGTGATAGTGGAAGGAACTAAGATTGTGGAGGCAGGATTCACCCTTACAGCGACAAAGACCGACCACGTAGTAAGGGGCGAGAATATAGCCAATTTTGGTTTGGTCATATCGGCAGATGGGACCAGTATTTACTATACAAGCGACACTCGATTCATGGACCCATCGCTGCTTCCTGAGGAAACTCGGACGAAATATCTTTTTGTGCCCATATCTGACCGTGGAGTGGTGATGGGGATTGACGATGCGCTCGTATTTGCTAGCGAGCTAAAACCATTGTTAGTAATTCCGCTACACTACGATTCACCCAAAGACAAAGATCGAGTTGATCCAAAGGAATTTGCAGAGAAGGCAAACAGATACGGAATCAAGGCTTGTGTCTTAGGTTTTGGTGAAGAAATGGAACTATGACAGTAGGCAAGCATACTGGGAACAAGATACGCCCTATTGTTTTGGCGGGTGGTCTTGGCACCCGGCTTAGACCGAGAACCTACGACCTTCCTAAACCACTGTTACCAGTGAGCGGAAGGCCAATCCTTTGGTACGCACTTAACTCGTTATTGGGCACCGGAATGTTGAGACCAATAATCGCAATTGACTACAAAGGCGAGCTCATACGTGCCTTCTTCGAAAGAGATAATGTCGAATTCCGCAACTTGCCAAATAGGACGATGGCAGAATCAGTCTTTGAAGTGGCAGAAGAGGACTCTGCGGAAGCATTCCTTGGAATGAGCTCAGATGTTCTTGTGCCAAAAAGAGCTGTCAGGGAAGTCCTGAGCGACTTCTCTAAGAACGAGAAGCATGATACAGCCCTGTTTGTTGAGCTCCCAAAACCTGGCCACAAGAAATGGGAGTTCATTGTTAAGGACAATTGCCTAAACGATATCAACAAGAAAGACACACAAACTAGTTTTGAACGTGTATTACTAATTTTGACAAAACGATCCCTTGCAAAAATAAGGAAGATATTGCCTAAACCCATAACAAAGGACAGTGTGCCAGATAATTTGAAGCCATTTCAAACTGGATGGATCTTGATACTCAAGGCAATGGTTCTTTCGGGTATTACAGTCTATTCTCGGATTGTCGATATTCCTGTGTGTAACATCAATGTCCCGTCTGACTTTGATGACGCAGAGAAGTTTGTTGTCAAACACATGGATCGACAGTAGATATGGATCTTTCTAACATTCTTGTTGCACCTGGACCCTACAAAGAATGCCTCAGTTCCTTCGAAGTCGCCAAGGCAATGAAGACCGGCGTGGAGGAGATCGTTCCTACTGCCTCTGTAACTGTCCGACCACTTTCTGACGGAGGCTCTGGCATAGCGAGACTCCTGACAGAGGTTACAGGAGGACGCCTAGAAAATGTTAAAGTAAAGGATCCGCTCGGAGAAGAGATAGACTCCTATTTTGGATTTTTGGGAGATGGAGAATCAGCAATAGTCGAGAGCGCAACTGCTGCTGGATTATCTCTCGTCCCGAGGAACAAACGTGATCCACTTCTGACATCTACCTTTGGGGTTGGACAGCTAATTAGCAAAGCAATCGAAGGCGGTGCAAGAAGAATTATTGTTGGATGTGGAGATAGCGCTACAAATGACTGCGGCATTGGGTGCGCGACTGCACTTGGTGTCAAATTCTATTCTAATAGAAGTGCAAGGCCGTTGAGCTTCCCGACAGGATCTGATCTGAACAATGTAATGCGAATTGATTATGCTGATGCTGCCAAGAAGCTTTCTGACGTAGAGATCACTGTGGCATGTAACCTAACTAGCATCCTATGTGGACCCGAGGGAACCAGCCGAGTCTATGCTCCTCAGAAAGGAGCCACTCCAAAACAAGTGTCCCTCTTATCTGGAGGAGTGGACCATTTCGTTGATTTGGTCTTCAAGGAACGCGGGATTGATCTGTCTTTTATCCCGGGGGCGGGAGGTGCGGGAGGACTTGCAGCGTCACTATATGCTTTTTTTGGTGCACGTCTCCTCTACAGCATAGATGTAGTAGACCAATATGTTCATCTAGACCGTTATCTGTCTCAAACAGACCTTGTCCTAACAGGAGAAGGTCGAATCGATGACCGGACTGCGACTGGCAAGATTGCTTGCGGAGTTGCACTTAAGGCAAAGAAATATGACTTGCCCGTGATAGCCATCGTCGGCTCGATAGCTCTTGATCATGAGGACATCTTCTATAATGGAATTGACGCAGTGGAATGTATTTCTGAGGGCCCCATTTCACTTGAAGAATCGATAACAAACGCTCGTCAACTTATCGAACGTGCAACAATGCGAGTGATGAGGTTTATTTTCAAGACCAATCTAGCAGGAAGATGGTGATATGGGAATCTCCGCTTGGATATTCGATCTTGGGAATACTTTGATGTCAATTCCGGACGAATTTGACGAGGAGCGCTGTCTGGCTGAACTTCTTGAGTATGCTAGTACAGAACAAGTAAGGTCTGTGATATACAGACTCTGCGACAAATTCCCGAGACAGAATATGCAAGATTTCCTAAAACGTTTCGATCGAGTTGTAAATCCAATGGGGGATGCGGCTCTCAGCCACAAAGTTCAAACAGCTTGGATGAATAGCGTCCAACATGCTAAGCTTGAGCCTGGGGCATCGGAAATCCTCGACGATTTGCGCGGCGAAGGAATGAAATTAGCCCTAATTTCAAATACCCCGCCCACCAGCCACTATATATTGGACTTATTAGAACTCCGGGAACGATTTGAAGTAATTATTTTTTCGTGTGACGTAGGATATTTGAAACCAGACCCAAGAATCTTCAAACTGGCTTTAGACAAGCTCAAAATCACGCCGCAAAATGCGGTCGTTGTTGGCGACAAGATAAGAACTGACATACTTGGCGGTGCAATTCTTAACATGAGATCTATTCTAGTCGAAGAGAGACTACGATGTATTGTTGAAAACAGTCAAAATTACGTTGATGCCATCATCCCACATATATCTGATCTCAAAAGGACTAGATTGTTCCAAGAAATGAGACAACGAAGCGACCTTAACCGAGGTTTATCTGGAAGCTCCAAGTGAATGGACACTCTGGTAGTTGAACCCTTGCGTTATCGCGGGCTAGTATCCCGTCGAGTTCTCCATATCAGAAGGTGTGCCATTTTCGCCTATGCCGTCTGGCGGGCTCTAGCACGGATAGTGAGAGCCATTGTTTTATATGTCATGAAAAGAGTCATGAGTTTTATTCTAGAACTGCGAAATATCGCAGTGCAGCTATAAGGGCAGTTTCTGGATAGAAGGTGAGATCTGTGCATTACTCCTTTCGAAATGCGCTCAGATTGATCGCTTCAGTGAGTTGCGCTGCAGCTGTCGGTCCCATCGGCAGCATCTTGGGCAATTTGGCTGGTGGAGCACTGAGCATGATAATAGAAGGCTATGCCCAAGCAGGTGCCGGCATCTTCAGCGGAATCTCTGCCGATCTTGTTGAAGATCTTGCCAAGGAGATTTCGGTACCCCCAAATCATGATATTCAACGAGCCATGGCAGCAGCTCTATCAATGGCAATCAGAAACAAGCGAAAAGAATTTCGAGCCAAGCAAGGAGTCAAAAAGCGCTTGGTTCGAAGCAAGCGGCTCACCGATATGGAGGAGCGCCTCTTTGACGTATGGCTTAACAAGTTGAAGCAAGCTAAACACGATGAGCAGACACTCGACGAGTTCTTTTTGGGAGATTTGAAGCTCAATGAAATTCTGACAATGGCAAATGGAGAAGACGCAGAAGAGTCGCAGTGGCGCTTAACTGAACAGATGCTGCTCACCTGGGGTGGCGTACAGACCATGCCCCAAGGCTTGCGCAACTTCCTAAAGGACAACCTCCTGCAAAACCTAGAGACGTCACTGGCTGAAATCATCAAAAATCCGCAATATAGCCGAGCTTGGATCGATTTTCAACGCTCATTCTTACTCCAAACCGTGGAATTGCTTGACAAGTTGAAAATACGTTTGACCGACCTTACTGAAGAACAGCGACAGGAGTTTGATGAATTGAAGCTTAGGCTGAATACTCTGGCGACTGTGCCTAGTCTTCTTGCGCAACTTGCTCAGTCAGTTGTCCAATTGCTGTCGTTGGTCCATGAAGGGATTAGCCGCATGGAGGAGATCAGTCATGAGCGATCAGAGGCACTTAACAGGATAGCACATACGATCGAAGATCTGAAAGAACTGACTAGTGGGCGGTTTATACAAGAGGGGGAGACTGTAGAGTATAGGCGACGACAGCATGATGAGCGCGTACTGCGTGAATTGACCGAAAGGACACCGTTTGTCGGTCGGGAGGATTCAATTTTTAGGCTGAATCAATTCGTGCTTTCAGGTACTGGTTACCTTTTGACCACGTCTCCTGCTGGTGGTGGCAAGTCTTCCCTTATGGCGCACTGGCTGAATTCCCTGGCATCACAAAAAAATGATTTGAAGATGTGCTACCACTTTCTTAGTTCCAAGTGGGGCACGGAAGATTTCAACGGCTTTCTTGCATGTTTGAGTGAACAGCTTTTACGTGTTCATAACATGACTGGTGAGATATGGGAAAGCGAACCGCTGAAACTGCGTGCAATAATCACCAGTGTGCTTTCGAACCCTCATCCTTCAAGATTAGTCATTATTGTCGATGGGCTAGACGAAGCGCGCGATGCGCAACACCCCGGTGAGTTTGCCTTCCGAAAAGGCCTGTTTCCTGAGACATTGGGCGAAAATTCAGTAGTGATATTCACAGCACGTGCCACAGAAGGTGAGGCTACAACACGGAAATTGTGTGACCAGCTAGGCCTGCAATCCATGAAGAACTTCCTTCTACCTGAGCTGGGCGCTGCTGCAGTAAAAGAACTTCTGCTGATATCTGGAAACGAGAGACTCAAGACAAAAGCAGAAGATGCTGCATTTGTCAGCCAACTATTGAAAATCACAGGTGGATTAGCCATCTATCTCCGACATCTGACAGAAGAACTCAAGCAGACAAATGAACAACATTGGAGAGAAATAATCGACAAGCTGCCGTCCAAATTCGAAGACTTCGTGGCTCAAATTGCCAATGCTGGCAAGGTACGGCAGGAGTGGGATGAAGCTTTATGCATACTAGCATTTGCGAAGAGCCGACTTTCTGAAAGTGATCTTATGGAGCTAACAGGGCTTCGCAAACGGGATTTTGTTAGCCTGCCATGGGAAGTGAGAAGGTGGCTAACCATAGAAAGAGAGAATAACCTAAATTTCTACTTTTATTCTCATTCTGCGATTGCTGAGGGATACCGACGTTATGCCTTCAGTGAAAGAGACGCACAAAGCTATCGTCAGAAACTACTAGAATACTGTGCCAACTGGAGAGAGAGCAAAAGCAGCTATGCAATGAGACATTATGCAGAGCATTTGCTGGAAGAGAATCAAATCGATGCTCTTTACAAACTTGCAAGAGATAATGCCTTTGCATCAGCGCAAAAAGAGACTCTGATTGACGAACCGACTGTCACCTTACGAACTATTCAGATGGCGCTCGTTGCCGCTATTAGAAGTGATGACGCAGCGAGTATGGTGGAATTCTCAATACTACATGCCAGACAGAAGCTTGGAACTACTGAGGAGACTCCCTTGCAAGCTCTAAGGATGGGAAACCTGCAGCGAGCTTGGCAGTTGGCCGACTTGTTAGAAATTGAATACTGCAGCCTATGGTATTTGCTGTTAGCTTGGGCGCTGAAAGAAAAAAGGCTTAACAATCAAGCGATCCAAACGCTTGAGCGTCTAAGTCTTAAAGAACTTACGAGCCTATCAGGGTGGCAGGGTTTATGTGCTTTCTGCCTGTTACTTAAGCTGCATGATATTCAGTCCGATGTTATTTCTGAACTCGTCAAGAGCCTACTAGGCGATTTGCAGTCAAGTACCAACACAAAGTATCTGTCAACTCCCGCACTCTTTGGCAAAGCTGTAAAGTTGGCAAGGATAGCGCATGAAGAATCTTGGCAAGCTTCAGCTCTTCACAGCATTGTAGTAGCTCATATAAAAGAGGGTAAGCTTGAGGAGGCTATAGCCACCATAGATCAGGCAGATGACGAACCAGCCCGTGAACTGGCATTTGAATCCGTCACAAAAGCTTACATCGAGAAGATGGAGTTTGAGCGAGCTATCGCTACTGCTGGACGAATCGATAGCAAAGAGCCACGAGTTTCAACTCTAGTAAAGATCGCGAAAGCTCAAACAGGATCAGGCCAGAAGGAAGAAGCGCATAAAGTGCTCGAAGAAGCCATAGCTAATGCAAAACAGATAGATGATAAGAGATCGCGTGCTTCAGCTATCGCTGACATTGCAAAAGCCCTAGCAGCATTAGGCCGCAAAGAGGAAGCCCGTGAGCTTCTTGAAGAAGCTATCGCCGCTGTAAGGCAATTACTTGACACAGCGGAAGGCACCATGACTCTTGCAGATGTAACTGAAGCCATGGTAGAATTGGGCGAGGGTGAGGTTGCTGGCAGCTTCCTTCTAAAGGCTTTGGCTAATGCAAAGCAGATTGATGATAAGAGATCGCGTGCTTCAGCTATCGCTGACATTGCAAAAGCCCTAGCAGCATTAGGCCGCAAAGAGGAAGCCCGTGAGCTTCTTGAAGAAGCTATTGGCACCGCGAAACAGATACACGATAAGTGGAAACGATCATCCGCTCTTTCAAGCATCGTAGACACTCAAGCAGAAATGGGCGAGTTTAAGCAGGCAATAACCACTGCAAAACAAATAGAAGATGATTGGAGGCGTGGTTGGGCTCTCGCAGGTATTGCAGAGACTGAAGCAAGAGAAGGTAAGTTTGACCAAGCAATTGCCGCCGTGAGTCAAATAGACAACCAAATGGTGTGGGCTTCAAGCTTGCCCTCAGTTTTTGCTTCAATTGCAAGAATGCTCATGAAAAAAGGCGACGTCGGGCATGCGATCACTCTGGCAAAACAGATTGATAATGAATGGCACCGTGCTTTTGCACTCACAGGCATAGCAGAAGCTCAGTTTAGAATGGGCGAGTTTAAGCAGGCAATAACCACTGCAAAACAAATAGAAGACCTAACGAAACGTGCTTCAGCTATCGCTGACATTGCAAAAGCCCTAGCAGCATTAGGCCGCAAAGAGGAAGCCCGTGAGCTTCTTGAAGAAGCTATTGGCACCGCGAAACAGATACACGATAAGTGGAAACGATCATCCGCTCTTTCAAGCATCGTAGACACTCAAGCAGAAATGGGCGAGTTTAAGCAGGCAATAACCACTGCAAAACAAATAGATAGTGTAGAACGATCTTCCGCTCTTCAATCTGTCATACTGGCTCAACTAAGAAGGGATGAGTTCGAACAAGCGATTACCTATGCAAGAGAGATAAACGACGAACAGAAACGAGTTTCAATTCAGGCCTCAATCCTCGAATCGATCGTAAAGATCCAATTGGAAAGGGATGAGTTTGAACAAGCAATGGTCACCGCAGCACAGATAGATGATGTGCAGGAAAGATCTTCTGCTTTTGAGTCCATCGTAGAAGACCAAATAAGAAGAGGCGAGTTTAAGCAAGCAACTACTACAGCAAGTAGAATAGAAAAAGGGGTAATACGAGTTAGAGCTCTTGCCGAAATCGCGAAAGCTCAAACAGGATCAGGCCAGAACGAAGAAGCGCATAAAGTGCTCGAAGAAGCCATAGCTAACGCAAAACAGATAGATGATAAAGATTCTCAAGTTTTTGCTTTTGCCGAAATCGCGAAAGCTCAAGCAAGAACGGGCCAGAAGGAAGAAGCTCATAAGATCCTCCAAGAAGCTATCGCTACCGCCAAACAGATAGACGATGTGCATTCTGGAAACTTGATTTTTCAAAATTTGGCGTGGGCTCAAGCAGAGATAGGTGAGTCTGAACAAGCGATCGCCTTCGCTAAAGAGATGGGGTCCCAGCAGGATCTCACCCTTTTGTTCATGGCCCAAGCCCAGGCTGAAAGAGGTGAGATTGAGCAAGCTATCGTAACTGCAAAACAGATAGATGCTCAATTGGAAAAGTCTTCCGCACTTGGAGATATCGTAGAAGTTCTAGTAAAGAAAGGTGAGTTTCCCCAGGCGATCACTATTGCCAAACAGGAGAATAGAGCAGAGGGACGGATTTTCGCCCGAAGGGCAATTCTTGAATCCATCGCAAGGGCTCAGGCAGACAGAGGTGAGATTGAGCAGGCGATCGCCACCACAAGACAGGCAGCTGACAGATGGGAAACCGTTTCATATCTTGCACGAATCGCCGGATCTGAAACCAGGAAGCACCAGAAAGAGATGGTAGATAGACTCCTCAAAGAAGCCATTAAGATTGAAGAAATGATAGACCGTGCACCGTGGCGAGTCTCAGCGCTCAAAAAAATCGCAACAGCTCAAATAAAAGTGGGTAAGTTTGAGCAGGTGATTATGACCTTGGAACGAATAAATGGTGACAAGGGACGTGCTTCAGCTATCGATGCCATTTCAAACTCCTTGGCAGAATTGGATCATAAAGTGGGAACCCGTGAGCTTCTTGAAGAAGTTATTGCTACCGCAAAACAAATAAAAAATGATGGGGAACGTGGTTGGGCTCTTGCAACCATTGCAGTAGCTCAGGCTAAATCAGGTCAAAAAGAAGCAGCAAATAGACTACTTGAGGAAGCAATCACCATTACAGAAAGAATAGATGATATGCGATCACGAGTAGTTGCCTTGTCTTTCGTTGCCGTAGCTCAAGCTAGATTGGATCAAAAAGATGGAGCGCACCGGCTTCTTGAGAAAGCAAGCTCAATTGCCAAGAATATAGATGATGCATCGTCGCGCGATTCTGCTCTCACAATCATTGCAATAGCTCAAGCAGAAACGGACGAGTTATCGCAAGCGAGTAGTACCACGGCTATTATTGAGAATGAGCCGCAAAGAGCGGCGTCCCTCGCATCTATTGCTGCCGCCCAAGCCAAAGCAGGTCAGAAAGAAGCAGCCCGCGAGTCTATTGAGGAAGTTGCTAGTATCGAGAAACATATAGGCGACGAATGGATCCGGACTTTCACTTTGAAGAATATCGTAGTGGCCCTGAATCGGATGAATGAGTTTGCACGAGCGGTAGATACGGCGAATCAAATAGACGACGCAACATCACGAGTATTAACACTTACGGACATTGCAGTAGCTCAGGCTAAATCAGGTCAAAAAGAAGCAGCAAATAGACTACTTGAGGAAGCAATCACCATTGCAAAACAGATAAGTGCCGCCTGGTCACACGCTGAAGCTCTTGCAGATATTGCATGTGCTCAAGCTGAACTGAATCGAAAGGATGACGCGCATAGGTTTCTTGGAGAAGCAACAGCTATTACAGAAAGTATGGATGGGGTGCTATCACGCCTTTCAGCTCTCGTAGATATTGCTGTAGCTCAGGCTAAATCAGGTCAAAAAGAAGCAGCAAATAGACTACTTGAAGAGGCAATCACCAACGCAAAAAGAACTGGCGACTTAGAACGTCTTTTGATTTTTAAAGATATCATTAGAGCGCAAGCTGAAATTGGTCCGTATGAACAAGCGATCATTATTGCCAAACAAGAACATATCTTTGGGCAATCTTCCTTTGAACCCATCGTAGAAGCCTACGTAAGGAAAGGTGAATTCGAACAGGCGATCAACGCTGCAAAACATATGGATGATGAAATGTTCCGAGTTCCGGCTCTTGCAGAAATTGCCAGAGCTCAAGCAACGAGGGGGTTGGTAGAGGAGGCATTACTTACGACCGGGAATATCTTGACCGACCGTGCCACGCATCTGGTTAGAGTGGCCGAAGCAGTTGCCGAAACAGGTAATAGAGAAAAGTTCAAACTACTTCTTATGCCATGTGCGCAATATCTTGAAGCTGCTGATGTTGTATGTAGCTTGCTTGTAAAGTTCTACCCAGAACAAGTAACTAAAGTTGCTCAAATACTACACTGACAATAAAGAAAGAAATCTCAGGTCTAAACATAATCACGATCGCTTTGAGCACGCGTGCTGCTATCGACCCAACAGTAAGGACACAGAGTAAGCTACTTTCAAAAATCCTAATGAATTCTCACAGAATCGCGCGCGTTGCTCCGATGACTTCAGATCAAGAAGTTAACCCATGTGTTATCGCGGGTTAGTATCCCGTCGGTCTGTCATACTGGGTGACTGAACTCTCTGACCACATCTACATAGGACCGAACATTTGTCTCACAATTCTTAGGGGTTCACTAGTGTCGAGACCTGCATAATCTCCAAATTGTTGTATCATTAGTTCAAGAGAGAATCGTAGCTCTTCCTTTCTTAATGTTCTCGCTATCATCATCTGCCAAAGACTGTCAAGAGATATCCTGTGCAGCGCAAGTTCGGTCAGTGTTTTGAGTATCATCATATCTGAAAAGTGTCCCGTTTCTTCTGCCCTAATTAAGATTCTAACTGCCCAATCTTCCTTGTCTTTATCCTTAACCAATGGGGAGCCTGCAGTCTTTACGATGGACATTGAATAGAAGACGGCGAATAGTATTTCCCGATTCGTCATTTTCTCGAATGTCCTATTAGCCATCATCTCGATCCAATTTATCCATTGTTCCTTCTCTTCATTCTGGAGCAATTGAGATTCGATTACATGGATAATGCACCCAGCATAATAGTCTGATACCATATCTTCGGGATTAGGTCTCTCTTGGACTTTCTGGAAGATTTTCCTGTCTAAATGAATTGTCAATTTCTCCTTATCTTCATTTGCTATGGTTGTAAGTTCAATTATCTTTGCGATACACATTGAATAGTAGTTAGAAAAGTGTTCCAAAGGATTCCGCAAGCTACTGAAAACTTGGGTTGCCATATTGTCTACATAGGCCACCCACAGATCCTTGTCCTGTTCCTCGATGAACTTCGATGTAGCTATATGCGAGATAGCCAGTGAATAGTAGTTCCACAGCATATTGTCAGGGTTAGATCTTCTGTGGATAACCTCTAATGCTTTATTGTTGAGGTAGCTTATCCAGCGTTTCTTATTTTCTAAACTGATACTTTTCGGGCTTGCTGTCTTCGAGATCCGCATTGAAAAGTAGTTCATGAACCCTGATTCGGGGTTTGGAATCCCCTCGAAAGCTTGGATTGCCATGTTGTCAACATGGCCGATGTAGTTCTCTTTAACTGCATCATTTAAGGTTGATGATTCAATGATCTTTGCGATACACATTGAATAGAAATTATGAAGTCCATCTTGGGGCTCTGGCATTTTTTGAATGGTGTGAAGGGCGATTTTATTCACGCGGGCAAGATACTCTATCAGATTCGTTGAGCCGACCAACAGTGGAAGCGTACTCAAAACATTGATTTTGATCTCATTTCCATACTCATCGTCGCCGAGCAGTTCAAAGTATTTTTGCATCGACTCTCCAGACCTTTCGAGATCATCCAGATCTAAAGAATCTAGGATTTTGACCGCAAGAAATTCTCCTGCTACGAATCTAATTTCGAAAACAGTCATACATCTCTTCAGGTTTCGTATCGCTTCTTTTGGATCAACATCCCACTCGATTCTTCCCGTATCTAGTCTGAGGAGGTTGTTAGTGGGGGTTGTAGAGAGGATTTTTTCCAAATCGGAGGTCAAGTCTTTGATTGTGAGTATAAGTTTGGCATGGGAAGTTTGCAGCTCCACAACATCCGCCAAAAAACCATGCCAAAGTAAGTAGAAGGGGGCGTCGCCGACGTCCATGAGAATGCTTAACCTTTTCAAATCCCTTAGGATCCGTTCTTCAAGTGGTTTCTTGTGATACGCGTGATGTGTGGATTCTACCGTTTCTTTTAGGAAGACATTGGAATAGCCTAAGTATGGTTGCAGAAACTTGAGAGTCACCAAAAAGTCGACTATGTCATCACCTAGCCAGGAAAGTAACTGCTTTATCATTGCTTCATACTTGGATAGCTTGCTGAGAGTTATCATTGCGTATTCTACATCAGTAGCCAAGACAGGGGATCTAACCGAGCCTTGATCGATTAATTTCTTCAAGAAGATGAAAAGAAGCCTGGCTAATCCGGGTATAGGCTCAAAACCCGGCCCTTTACAGATTCTCGAAAAGTCTTCACTTAATTCGTCACTAATCACTATTGCGAACTCTTTTGAGAGTGACGCAATCACGAGATCCATACGAAGCTCTTGCCCGAGCCTAAGTCTTATCTTGGATACACCGAGTTTCTCGGAAATATTTGCCGTGTACTCGAAACTATCCAGATAGTCTCTGACATCATTTACATTAATACCTCGAGGATCTCCAAACCTTCTCACCACTAGAGCTCTGTTAGCGATTTCTATTTGACTGGGCACATCGCTCCAGGATAGACCTAAGTTAGAGGAATCAATAATCAAGAGAAGATCTTGATTTTCTTGAAGAATCTTAATGTCTGCCGGTAGCATCTCTCCTCGAATCATCGCGACGGATTTTCCTTTTGCTATCCAATGTTTCGCCACTAAATAGGCGACGCATGACTTTCCAATAAATGGTGGTCCTTCCACAACTACCTTTAGCTTCTTCTTCGCTAATTCCTCAGCCAGCTTTCTAGCGTCATCCCTTTCTATAACCTCGATCCGTCCACCGAGCAAAGCATCGAAGCCTAACTTGAGGGATTCGAGGGAACGATACACTCGTAACCTTCCTTGCCCTGTAAACTGCCTTGTGAGACTCAGATTTTCATTCATTACCTGTAGTGACTGGAGAACGATTTCTCGAAATGAATCCTCATGCGAGACGATTTCGTCGGAAAGGCCACGTTTCAGAGTAAGAAAAAGCTCTTCATACTCAGCATCATCCAATTTGACGTCTGCGATCTCAATTGCTCGTCGTAGAATAATTTTCGGCTTGTCACCAATGATTTCATCGATAGTCATACTGTTGACTAAGTCTCGTACATTCTTCCATATGTTCTCGGTCATTCTGTCCAGATCTTTGATAGTTTCTGTTTTCCATTTTTTCCTCAGTTGCTTTACCGATTTCTTGAAAGCGCTTTTGAAAATCGTTGATGGTGTTCGAGGTCGGACGTGGTCAGCTATCTTCTCGACTACGTGTGGTAGTTGATCAGCCGACAGCGCTATTCCTAAGTCTTTGAGGACAGAACTTCCAAGCTCTTGAATGATGGGTGCACAAAGAAACAACCAGGTTAGTGTTTCTCTAAGAGCCTCGGTCAAAGGAATAATGCACCAGGAGGAATATTACCATCAATAACATAAAGACTTCAGACAACTTGCGGATATGCCTTCTTATCTCGGCTGAGTATGGCTGAAGTGCCAGCAAAACCTTGGGGAAGGATGACTAGGAGCAGAGACTAAGGAAGGGGCACGCTCCATACCGGCTCCCATTAAATAGTCCTATAGCTACCGAATGACACGAGATCGCGTTGGGTACCTACATGGAGACTTCAGAATCACGAGTTCTGACTCGTGAGGGGCACCTATAGAAATGTTGAACCCTTGCGTTATCGCGGGACCGCATCCCGTTGAGCCTGTAAACCATAAGCGCTTTGGTATCTCTAGAATAGTTTGAACCTGCAAGGGCCAAACCCGCGTGAATTTGACTCTAAAACCAGCTACAAGAACGGTCCAGTTCCGGGCGGGCCCATAACACTCCCGGTTAACACCACAACGCTTCTAGCTCGGATTTCTGCACCATTTCTTGATGAGCAAGCTAGCATCAAGAATCAAAGTGCGCCTGGTCTAAGAGCTCTCCGCCACTTCTTTCTTCCAGATGTCAAGAATGTTGTCAGCCCATGCGGGCATTCCTGTCCTCAGTTTTCGGCCTGCCAGAATCTTTCTGGCGACTTCTGCAACCTCATCAGCATCTGTAGCCTTCCATCCACCTTCGCCGACAAGCCAAGCCTTCACTTCTTCTGGTTCGAATGACTCTCTGGCATCTCTCAGAATCTCGAACATCTGGACAGCGGCACTGCGATCACGAGAGTGCGATATGCCAGTTGAAAGATTCACACAGGAGGTGAGACTTCTCAAAGCCCGCTCGACAACCTTGTTCCGAACCAAAGGCTCAATACGTTTCGCTGGAGGGGCTCCGAGTTCGCTTGCGTTCCATGCGCGAATCCATGGTTCAACTTCTGATAAAGTCCACGGAACCACAAGCATGGCCGAGATGTTTGGTATTGAGTCGAGCTCGTCCAGGAATTTCTTGGCCGGGTAGAATGCAACCAGCGGTGCGTTTCCTGCGTTGTAGATCATCTTGCGCTCGGTCACCAGCAGAATCTCGCTACCTGAAACATTGAGCTTGCCATATTGCTTTAGAGATTTGATGCCGAAATCGCCAACGATGTCTTTGATTACCACTTCGAGGTTACCGTAAACATTCAGGGCAATATACCCCAGGGGCTTTCCTCTCTGCAGCAGCCACGAGAAGGCTTTCTTCACGCTGTCTTGGTCAGGCCCCTCAGACCGTATGAAATATGATTCCCTCTTGGACATTGATTCCCCTTCCGTTAACATATGCAGGGCCTTTTTCTCAATTAGAACTATGGTCCTTCATGTTCATATGATTAAGTGTCCGCCTTTGGGTTCACGTGCGCGTGCGTATCGGTCAGGACAGGCGTCTCTGGAGCTTCTTCCTTCTTCTTGCCCATGGACTAGAGTTCTTTCCAAAGGGACTTAAGTTTGAGAAAAAAGGAAACACCTCGGCACCCCTATCTTTCGCAGCAATAGCGGGCCAGCCTATAGGGCTATTTCCGGCGCGTCCAATTCTCTGACCCTGCCTCCGAATGTCTTGATGGTGCTTTCGGCCATATCTGTCTTAATAACCTCAATGGTGTATCCATGGAATATTTCCCTGATAGTGTCAACGTGACTAATCAAGATGACACAATCAAACTCCTTCGTCAGGTTTCTTACAACAGCAATTGCCTCACGAACGCCAGCCTCGTCCAAATCGCCGAAATCTCCTTCATCGACGAACAAAGTCCGCATAACAGCAAATGTGTGTTCCTCAGTTTGAGGCAACTTGCTCAGTATCCGAGAAATCGCAACTCTAAGAGCCATATTGATTCTGGTCTTCTGTCCTCCTGAGAAATAATGAATGGGCCTGATCACTCCGTTCGTAGTAGCTGCTACGTTCAACGTTTCTTCTTCGATATTGAGAGCAGTTAACTCGTTGTTTGAAAGATCGTTTATGATGTCCGTCCCCTCCTTTTCAATGAACGGTCTGAGTCTACGCATGATGTTCTCCGGTATGTTCTTGAATACATCTCGCAACTCCTCAAAAACTGTAATCTCTTCGCGGGAAATCCGAATGGCTCTTTCGTTATCCTTCAGAATTCTCTCTTTCTCTTTCAGCTCCTTCAGCTGGTCCTCGAACTGTTTCTTGTTTTGGGACTTGGATGCGAGCGTACTGTTATTTCTGTTGAATGCATCCTGTGCCTTTTCGAAGCGAGTTTTAGCCGTGCTGTACCGCAACGCTATGTTGCCGAACTTTCTTATTTCTCCAATGACATTGTCTCTGTCGGCTAGGCTGCTGGAAAGACGATTTTTCGACTTTTCCAGATTTTCTTTCACACTCGTCAGTCTGTCCAATTCGGTCTTGGCCTTCGAAAACTTTTCAGCGATCTTGTTCCTACGGAATGCCATCATCTTTTTTTCTAAGTCGTCATATTCGTCAGGATCAAGACTGAGTTTTCCTTGCAGTTGAAGTAGTTCTTCGATTCTCTTTTTGACCTTGCTTATTTCGGTTCTCAATTGTTTCTTCTTTTCGCTGAGAGTGGATAGCCTCCTTAGTTCCCTGCTCAGCTCACCTTTCTTGGCCGCCCTCTCTTTCAACCCCGTCAGGGTCAGCCTAACTTTGTTGAGCTTGTCCGAAACAGCCTGCAGATCGGCCCCTACGGATTTGAGCCTCTTTTCTTTTTGCCGCTTCTCTGACCCCAGTGTGCGAATTTCACCCAGATAGTGCCCCATCACCTGTTCCGGCTCTGTGATTTTCTGCAAGCAAACGGGGCACTTTGCCTTGCCTTTGACACGCCTCATATCACTTTCCAAAGATTGGATGGACTCATTGATTCGTTTGATTTCGGCTTTCAACCCAGCCTCGTCCTTTTCCAGCTGACTCTTGCGGCTCTGGCTTTTCTCCACGGACTCTTCTGCCGATGACAGTCTTCTCCGCGATGGAATCTGTCTCCTAAGACTAGATATCTCCTGTTTAGTCTGCCTAATGTCACGGAGATTCTCTGAGAGCTTTCCCTTTGTTTCTTTTAGAGAGGTTCTATGTCCTGTGACTTCGGAACCATATCCGTCGTACTCTGACTTGACTGGCCTCAAACTGGAGATCTTGCTTTCCAGCGAAGAAAAGTCTTGGTAAGATACCTCTAGTTTTGGGAATTTCTTTTGCAGCCGTAGCAGCCTGCCAAGTTCCTGATTATTCGTTCTTACAGTCTTCCTCGCTTCTTTGAGCAGGCCGATTATTCCATTGAGTTTTTCCTTCTCTACGGCATAACGATTATAGTCTCCTTCTAAAGCGTCCTTCTCTTGTTTTCTCTGCCCAACCGTCTTATCGAGTCGCAATTTCTTCCTTTCTAAGGAATCAACCAATCGCGTTATACGCTTGATATCTTGCTTGACTCCAGGTATTTTCTGAACGTCTGACGAGAGTATCTTGTTTGCTTCCTTTATCTTATCGATATCTGACTGCTTGCCTTTGGCCTTCTCTTGTGCCAGCTTATGATAGTCAAAATACTTGTCAAGACCAAACAGGGTGACAAACGCTTCTTTTCTCTTGCTTGGTTCAAGCTGCGTAAGCGAATTCATTTCACCTTGAAGTATGATTGTTGATTTTCTGAAGCCTTCCCAGTCTAGGCCGATTGCCCTGTTCTTAACATAATCATAGACACGCTGGCCTCGCGCTTTCGATTCTCCGTCCTCAAATAGTTCGCCTTCTGAACCATGCTTCGTGATCTCTCTGGTTACCACGTAATTGTGGCCGTGATTTTCGAATTCCACCCTAATCGTGGCATTAGGGGATTCGTGATTGACAAGATCGTTGATTCTCAGATATCCCGAGGTAGTTTTTCCTGAGGTCCTGAAAGTCTTTCCGTAAAGGCAGACACAAATCCCGTCGAGAATTGATGTCTTGCCTGCGCCGTTCTCGCCAGCAATAAGCGTAACTTGGTTTTGTGGGAACTTGATGTCGAAGCTGTCTTTGAACCTCATAAATCCCCTCATGGTCACTCTCTTAAGCTTCAACTCTCATCATCTCCTTGGCTTGGTTGATTATCTCGTATCCCAGTTTCAGGAGAAGCCTCGTTTTGCCCCGATATGGTCTCTTTCCTTTGACGTAGAGCTCCAATTCCTTGGAAGGGGGAAGAATATATCCGCCAGCCAGTTCAGAAGACTCAGGCAAGGATACAGTCGTTCTAGGCTGAAACTTGTAGTCGAAGACCTTCTCCTTGTTCAGACGAGCCTTTACCTCATCCCAGTTGATTAGTCTGCTTTCATCAATGTCGATGTTCTCAAGTTTCACTCTCACCAAGGCGTCAGCGATTGTGCCTCCACGTTTGTCGATTTCGTTCAGGACAAGTTTTGCTATCTTAGACGCCGAGAGTCCTGAGCAGTCTTGGTCAACAAGCGTAATCATTCTCCGTACATTCAGCTTGATTGGCGAAACGTTCACTCCGTCCTGAAGCTCCACAAGCAGAGCATATTTGTCGTCATGTTCCTCGTTGAATTCGCATCTCTCTGATGATCCTGAATAGCACACAGGCATTTTATCGTGGTTAATCTGCTGGAACTTGTGCATGTGACCGAGCGCAACATATTCGAATTCTTGGGGAATCTGGCTCATCTCTACGTTTTCGCCGACAAATGTTTCTAACGTCACTTCGGAGCTTGTGATTGCTTGACCAATAGGGATGTGCGCTGCCAATATCCTTTTTTTTGATTTCGAGTTCTGCAGTGCTATTGAGAGTAGTAGCTGGAAGAGGTTACGTATTTCATCAAAATTGGGTGGCGCTGGAACGCATACAAAATCGTAATCATTCACTTGTATAGTCGTTGGCTCAAGCGCGACATGCACGCCCTCGACCTCTCCGAGCAAGGTCAGCGGATTAAGGGTAGTCGCCATCCGAGGAGTCTCGTGATTGCCGCTCACGATAATCGTGTTGCTCCCAGCGCGAGTAACTTGCTTGAGCTTGCGAATAGCCTCTAGTATATACTTTGAGTGTGGGTTTACCTTGGTGAAGAAATCGCCCACTATGAGAAAAACATCAACTCTTTCTTTGATAGCCAGGTCAGCCAAGTGCTTGAAAGAATTCAGAAAATCGAGACTTCTTGCGTTGAGATTTGTCTCTGGGTCTATTCGTGAGTATGCTGTCTCACCGACATGGTTGTCTGCTGTCTGCAGTATTCGCATCTAGACACTACGATATATTTTGGTTCAAATCTACTTAAAAGGCAGAGAGACAAAGCAAACTAAACTGCCACTCTGATACCCACGCCATACGAAACTTGGATTCGCTCAAAGACTACTACAATCCTGAAACCTACACCTATCTAAAAATCAACAACAAGACATTTCTTCGAAATGGGCAAGCCATTTCAGAATGGCGTCAAGATACTCTTTTCTGATTGCCAACCACAGCGTCACTTCGATCCCTCCACTTTCTGCCGTAGCAGTTCGGACATCTCTTGACGCCCTCTGAATCCTTCGCGCGCGAGTGCTATTGTCAATCGCCTTGGCTGCTACCCAAACAACGCCGTTTGTAAATCGAGTACGCGAGCGTAATCTGGTAGTAACGCCTCATCTGATCGAGTCTCCATGCAAGCATGCCGTTAATAGTCACACAGAGCCCAGACCCTCCTCTGACAGCCTCGCTGTCACTCAGATCTGTGCAATAAAAGTTGCATATTTTTGGCAGGATTCACTTAATTTTCTAAGTGCATACGGGCGGGCTAACACAATTAGATTCAGCTCTTCTAACAAGTTCAAATTTATGGAGGCATGAACCTCCGCGAATTTTGAGACCAAATCCAGCACCGAAAACGCTCCGAGTCCGACCTGTACGTGAAAAAGGAGGACTATCTTCCGGCGTTGCTGCTTGTCCAGCAAGCAAAGAAAGAATGCGACTATGACAACCCGAAGCACTACCGCAACATAGTTTTCGACGACGAAGCCTTGGACAAGCTGGCAGATTTGTTTCCCGAGGAAAAAATAGAAACCGACCACGACGCAGTGAAGGTTGTCGAGAAGTATGGCGATGAAATGATTTGCGAGTTGAAGAAACGACTGTACAACAAGATCTGAGTTCTGGAAATCAGCCAAAACAAATGCCTATAATCAATCAGCTTAATGGCTACTGAGAGCTAACCTATCAATATGAAGAAAATGTCTGGGAAGGGAAGGCAGGGATTCCTCGACGAACTCACATCTCCGAAACAGAGAGAAACTCAGCAATCCAATGTGGTCAAATTCCTCAACTGGAACATCAGAAACCCATCCCTTCTAAGAGCACCGAAGCAAGTAGACTGGATGACGAGTCAAAGCTATGACATAGTCGTCCTGACAGAAGCTAGGCTTTCCGAAGGTTGTATCTACATCAGAGACAGGCTCGAAGGCCTTGGTTATGCCGTCAGCTTCCCCGATCCGGACCCACAGGACTATGGAGTGATTGTTGCCGTCAGAGGTTTCCTGAGAGAAAGACTGAATGTTTCAACAGAATACCTACCGTACAGAACTTGTTCAGTGGTCTGTAGCATAGGTAAGGGCGTTCTCGTAACAGGAGTTTACGCGCCGGTATGGAGAAATGAACAAAAGAAAAGGTTTCTCGACGACTTTGAGAAGCTAGTCTGCAGGGACGATTTGAAGAAGACTGAGAACCGATTTATTGTCGGTGATTTGAACGTGCTCGAACCCAATCATGTGCCTGAATACTCGGAGTACAAACCTTGGGAATGTTTCTACACGGCCCTCTGCAAACACGGGTTTGTCGATGTATTTCGACATTTTCATCAGGGAGAGAAAGAGTATTCATGGTTCGGACACAGCGGCAGCGGTTATCGTTTCGACCACATCTTTGCGACGAGAAGTGCGGTGCCGTCCCTTCAACGCTGCTTTTACATTCATGAGCCGAGATTGGAGAAGCTCAGTGATCATTCTGCAATGGTTGTGGAAATAACTCGGCCGGCGGACTAACGGGATCTGCGCTGAAGCGATTCAGGAAGCATATTTCGTCTATCCTGGTGGCATGGTGACTCGCCCCTGAAGTTCGGCATACAACACACGGATTTCACTCAGGTTCGCCAGAAAAAAGACATGCCTGATTTCCTGGGACGATTGGTGTCGGAGGCCGAGCGCCTTGATTTCGACTCATTCTGGCTAATGGACCATCTGCATCAGATTAGAAATTTCGGGCAACCAAGTGAGCCTATGCTCGAAAGCTGGGTGGCGCTCAGTTATGCTGCGGGTCTCAGCTCCAAATTGAAACTAGGAACGTTGGTTACGGCGGTCATCTACAGACATCCTTCCTTACTAGCAAAAATGGGTGCCACATTGGACGTGCTCGCCAAAGGCAGGACCATCATGGGGGTAGGGGCGGGATGGAATAAGGAAGAGACGCTAGCATACGGCATTCCCTTTCCGCGAGCTCGGGAAAGACTGGATAGAGTAGAAGAGGCAGTGCAGATTCTCAAGAAGATGTGGACCCAGGAAGTCACGAACTTCGATGGCAAATACTACAGAATTCGCGGTGCGTACTGCAATCCGAAGCCAATCCAGGTGCCCTATCCACCGATTTTGATAGCAGGCGGGGGAGAGAAGCGAACACTGCAAATTGTGGCGCAGCATGCGAACGCGTGCAACCTTTTCGGCTCGCCAGACACGGTGAGACGAAAGCTGTCCCTCCTGCGCACATGCTGTAAGACTATTGGCAGAAACTATGATGAAATCCTGAAAACAAAACTCAGTCATGTAATCATTGTCAAGGATGATAGACACCTTCGTGAAGCTATCCGAGAGCAGCAAGCGGCCGTGCCTGATGGCAGGTGGAGGGAGGGCCTAATCGCCGGTACGCCGGACCAAGTCAGAAGACATGTGCAAGACTTTCAAGATGCCGGGATCGACCATCTTATCGTCAATTTCGGACCCCGCAGTGAACTGGAAGGAATGGAACTGTTCGCCGAGCAAGTTGTGGACCAGTTCTAGGAAAGTCCGATGCATACGCCTCTGTGTATTCTATATACATTAACTTCATATCGCATAGAACTGGAAACATCATATGAGGGTTTGGGGTAGGACATCATGTTTAGGCCAGTGCCAACGCCGGAAGACATGTTGATCGAAATAACCGCGGAATGCAATCACGCTTGTGTCCACTGCTCAGCGCGCGGTGGCGAAAAACGAAACGACGAATTGACAACTTCTGAATTCAAGGCCAAGGTGCTAGATGCAGGCCATGAATTGGGAGTGAAGGCGGTCGTTCTGTCGGGCGGCGAACCCCTGATGCGGAAGGAAGCTCTTTTGGAATTGGCACTACACTGCACCGCAACGCTGGGGATGACTTGCTACGTAGTGACGAATGCATCTTTCATTACTCGCGAAACGGCGATAGAACTCAAAGAAGCGAATGTGCGCAAGGTCTGGGTCTCCATGTACGCCAGTAAGCCAGAGATCCATGAAGCAGTAACCGGGATTCCGACTTCATGGGAAGCGACAATGCGTGGCATATCGGTCTTGCTGGACGAAGGTGTCAACACGGGATTCAACACGGTCGTAATGCAGCACAACTACAAAGACTTACCCAATCTTGTCGAGCTCGCCAAGAAGATTGGCATCGATCCTGGCTCTGAATCCACTCCTAACGCAGAGCCAGCCATAAGCGTGTTCAGAATATCTCCTGCGGGAAGAGGCCGAGACAACTTCCGGCAGCTGCGGCTCACACCCGAACAGAGATCGGAATTCGCGGTGGCTATGAGGAAGGCCGCTAAAAGAGAGGGAATGGTTGTACTTCCGGCGGGCTGGGCCGCGACAAGAGCGTTCCCAGAACTTCTCACTGAGAATCTGAAAAAGCCCATCTGTGGAAGCGTCGAACATTGCCCCGCCGGCAGGGTGAAGCTCTATGTAAACCCGGTTGGAGACGTGTACCCTTGCGCCCCCCTAGCCGATTATTTCTTGAGGGCCGGAAACGTCAGGGAGCAGGAGCTGAAGGAAATCTGGACCAAGGCGCCAGTCTTTCAGTTGTGCCGATACGTTAGCGACAACCCTCCCTTTCCTTGCAACGAGTGCGCCAAATTCGTCACGTGCAGAGGAGGCGAGTGCCGGGCTGAGCGTTGGTATGACTACGGCGACTTGACAATTCCAGATCCTTCATGCTCTATAGTGGCAGCACAGATGAGATGAGCTGTTGAAACGCTCTGAGACTGTAGCGCTCGCCGCCACACTGGCGGCAATTGGCGTGGTCCTTAGGGGCCTCGCTATCATAGTAGTTCCGGGTATGATAGAACTCTCACCTGGGATTATGATTGCTCCCTTGGCAGGAGTGCTTTTGGGATGGTGGAGGGGCGCAATCGTCGGGATGATCATTGGACTGATTGGCAGTGCCATTGGCGGGGGCGACATTGTCCTTACTGGAGTCGTCAACGGAATCAATGCTGCTGTGACGGCTCTTCCACTATACTTGTCAGGGTTTGGAGGTTACGATCCTAGAACTACAACGCTTCCAACGAAGGTCAAGTTCCTTTGCTGGCTCTCCTCATGGTTATCAGAACTTTTCACACTGACTTACTTCGTTGCGGTCTTTGGATTGACAGTCGGAGCAGCTCTCATAGTGCTGTCTACTGATATGTTCCAGGTCCAATTCATATGGGTTACCGCAGCCCTGCTGATCGTGTCGTTGATCGAACGAAGGCTAGGAGGAAGAAAACAGCAGCCCACCACTAAATAGTCTTGAATGGCTTCATGGAGGTGAGCTTTTGGTCAGTGCAGAGGAAATAAGAAAGGTTGTGGAGGAGGTAAAGGAGCCGAAGGCGCACGTGTTTTTCAGGCTTTCGTTAATTACACATCACCTAGGTGAAGTGCACGCCGACATCATAGGGATCCACAGGATTCCCTCAGAGGCTCGGGCACACAGGGCGAACTTGAAGATCAGTTTGGCGGATCTTTTCATGCAGCTTTCAATCTTGTGCCTTGAACTTGGTGTGGACGAAGAAGAAGTAAGAAGATTCGCGATCGAGCGCTACCGGGAGAGAACGGCGGAGTACAAAGAGCGTGGATGGGTCGAGGTCACCTAACTGATGTCGTCCCACGTGATATCAAGCCAGATGCTCTCCCTCAGCGAGCAAATGGCAGTTCAAATCCGAGAATCAGACTGGCTACTTGCCGGGATGACATCAGAGCTCAAGGTGAAGGCAGAGATTAGGTTAAGGATGAATTGAATGTATTTCAGGATTGACCCCGATTTTCGCCGATATTTCGAGGGCCGTCTGAAACAGGTCTTCCTGTACATCACAGACGAATGCAACATGCGATGCGAGTATTGCCTGTACAAACCTGACCTGAACTTTCATTTGTCGGATAAGGAAGTTCCGAGTGATATAGCGAAGGACCTGATTTCGGACTTCAGGGAACTTGGTGCAATCAAGCTGACTGTCATGGGTGGAGAGCCAACTCTCTATGACAGGCAAGCGCTTCTTGATGTAGTGAGATATGCAAAGAGAGGGGTCGGATACGAATACGTGAGGCTAGACACCAATGGAATGTTTGATGGTGCTCTGTTGCGCGATGATGACTTTAGGCTCTTGGATGAAATCACGTTCAGCATTGATAGCCCGAAGAAGGAGGTCAACGACAAAGTCCGAGCTGGAGGCAGCCTTGAGCAAATAGTTGCAAACATGCGGCTTGCGCTGGATTTGAACTATAATGTGCAGGTGACTTCGACTGTAAACAAATGGAACGCGGCTCACGTCGAACAGCTTGTGGGATTTCTCGAAGACATCGGGGTCGCTTTCGCAAATTTCCACCCAATCATGGAAATGGGAGTCGCACGAGACACATGGGTCTCCGACTCGTACATATCGGCCGACGAATGGGCATCAATCTACTCCATCATATCGAACATTGCTAGAAGTGGGAAGCTCAGAATCGTAGTCAGAATTCCGCAACGCTCGGTAACCTCAGAGGAGTTCCATCAGAATCCAGATTACTATGGATATTGCCCCGAATTGCTAGGAGAGAGAATTCTGGTCCATCCCAACGGAATACTTAGGGTGTGCGCGCTCACAATTGGTACGCCCTATTGCGTCGGATGGTTTGACAGCCGTGCGATGAGCATAATGTGGAATGGCACGCCCACGAATGAGCTAAGGGACAGCTACTTTGCAGGTTCGGAGACACGTCCTTGCCCCAAGCAACGGCTGTTGTATCGCGACGGATGTGTTCCGCTGTGTATCTCCTTCAAACCAGGACAGAAAGAAATAGTCTACGAAACGATTGGATGGGAGCAAAGGAAAAGCAAGAGACGCTAAACCAGTTTTCAAGTGTACGTGATTAGGGCTGTTCAAGAGGAGAATAAGGAGGAGCCGGTAATTAAGATTCTTCCTCCCGAGATTAAGAAGCAGCGGGCGCTATTGGAGGGTCTTAGGGTTCCTCCAGATTTCAAGTTCTCTGAGAATAGTACTGCGACGAAGGTGATAACGCCAGAGGAGGAATTCAGGACTAAGGCGGCGCGAAATAATCGATAAGCTCGTCCTGATTGCGGAACATGCCAAACCCTCCAAGTTACAGTTAGCATTTTCGAAAGATAAGACATAGGGAGCAATCACCAGAATCAAGATTCACGCCCAAACTCACCGGAAACGAACCCCCAAAAATGACTTGAACAGCGCTGACAAATCTGAAATCATATTATGAACCAAATCTATGTGAGAAACAGGCAGACCCTGGGCAATTACAAGCACAGAATCGTCGGCAAGCCTTACGCAGTGAAGCTTGAACCCTACCAGAGGAAATCCATGGAGTGGGATTCGCAGTATCCAGGATTCGGAAGGGCGCACGGAAGGATGATGAGCCAGCTGGCTCAACTACCTCCCATCAAGACCAGTCCACAGAGAAAAATCGCCTCCCAGAAGACCACAGGTTCGAACTTACAAAGTCTGGACCCCACGATTTGAGTCCAACTTCTGCCACAGCAACGGAAGAAAATCTTGCTTCGTTCAAGCGCTTCTTTCTTGATCTAGGGATTTCCTTAGCTCCTCTAACTGCTCTTTGAATTTAATGAGTTCTTGTACAGGCAATACTCGTAGCCCAAACTCTTCATGAATCTCTTCCGGGAACTCGCAAAAGTGCTCGTCCTTCGTTACAAAGTAAACTTCGTTATCGCTTCTTTTGAGACTGATGGCTTCGGACATAATCTCAAGGTCGGACTCCTCGGGCGCGAAACTGCTGCGCTTCTTGAACTTTCTGACCTTCTCTAGGCGCGTCCTAGTAAGAGGGTCATCCGACAGTTTTTGATAGAATTTCTTTGCGAGTGATAAATTGCCATGCAACGTCAAGACATCAACACGTGACCACAGTTCTCGAAGTCTGTTTGTACACTTTGTTAACGCTACCGCTCTGACTTGTTTTAGTCTCTGAGGGTGAGCCATATCTACCAGTCGATTGCTGGCAGAGGGGAATTGTCTCGTCGCTTCGTCCTTTACAGTGGTGGAAGTGACCATTCTAATACGGCTCGCCCTCAAGAACCCTATGAAATCTGTCACGGATTGGTTGTAGACTGAAAGGATATTTGAGTCGACTCTCAATGCATAGTCTATACAGGTTGAGGTCTCTAGAAAGAAGACGAGGCGGTCAAAGTCCTGAATGTGTTCTGGAGGCGTTTGTATTCATCCTCCGTCATCAGCTCTGTCAGCTCTCTCTGTGACATTTTTGGCAGAATGTTTTGTCGTTCACAGAAATCTTCAATGAAATTGAAAATCTCGTAAATAGAAGGATCTGGAGTCTTACAAAGACCCCTCTCAGCCTCCATCGGACATACGTCTTTCTTAGAGCAGACCTGAGCAACGCTTGCCAGGTTATCAGTCAACTCCCGGCAGGCTCTTGCCAAGACTGACTTGATCACAGTATCTTTGGTTGATGCAACCTTTGTGAGGGCCTCTTGCGAGTATTCCAAGAATGCAAGAAAGTAAGTTATAGCTGGACACGCAGGAAAGTACATCGTCTCCCAAAAACTGGTAACCGCTTGAAGATCTCTTTCCAATTCTCTAATCTCTAAGTCTAGGTTCCCGAATTCCTTTATCTTCCACTCATGATAAACGATCTTAGCCAACTCGTAATGATTATATCCTGAGTACTTGTCCAATACCTTACGCATCCTCTCAATACTCTTGGGCGCCATAGCCGGCAGCACCGATTCAGCAAAGTACTCTTTACCTTTCTCGGTAACCCTGAAAACCCAATACGGGTAGTTGCGACCAATCACTGCCTGCCTCTCAATAAGCCCCTCGTTCATCAATGTCACACTATCCATACTCAACTCCTGCGAGTACGGTCCATAGTAATGCTTGAGATAGCGATAACCTTCAGGAATCTTCGCCTCGTTCTGAACCTGAAACACCAGCTTCTGCAGTTTAAGCTCAGTAACTATTTCCCCGAGGTGATTAAGCATGAATAGAAGAATGCTGGCCCTCTGTGGAACTATCGTCCGAGAGACCTCAGCCTTAGAGAAACTCATGGCAAGCTGACCCTATGCAAAGCGGCCTTATATAAAAACCTCTATGAAAGAAAACAGCCTGAACACTAAAGTAATTCACCCACGCTCAGCCAAGGCCTTTATAAATCAGGTTCAAACCCTTCAAGGTCCGAACCTCCACGAATTTTGAGCCCACTTTCAGACTCAATAACGCATCGAGTCCCGGCGGGCCCGCCATATCATCTCGGTTGAACTGCGTAACTGAACAGCCTTATGCCTTAAGTCACGGAATCCCAACGCTGGAGCGCTGGTGGTTAGTTATGGATTGTTCTGAACGCCCGCGTCTTACGGCATATCAAGTAAAATCAATTATGCAAGATTCTTCTTATTCTCAATCAGCGTTTATTAGCGATGGAAGGCTTTGATTAAACGCGCTATTAATTGGGCACTAATGCTAGAACCAATGACGTGAGCAGAATATGCTAGACCGGATTCGCTTCAACGAGACTGTTCAAACCAATTCATTTAGTCTTCATGAAGTACGCTAGTTGATAGTTATGTCCAGCATCTATCTCGGCGATTTAACTAGTGAAGACGTCAACAAAGTTCTTACTCGGGCGGAAATGGTTCTGATCCCGATTGGCTCTTTTGAACAACACGGAAGACACCTACCACTAGCAACAGACTCGATAATTGCTTGCGAAGTAACCAAAATGGTTGCCGAACGTATCAGACCCGAATTTTTCGTGCTTGTTGGACCGTTGATCCCATTCGGAAAATCCGTGGAACATGCGACAAGACCTGGAACTATTTCGATCAAACCAAGAGTTCTTGAGGATCTTCTGATGGGGCTCTGCAAAGACCTGGCACGCCATGGTTTTACGAAGATAGTGTTTATCAATGGCCACGGCGGCAACACAGATCTCCTCAATATGATGCTGAGAGAGATAAGAGAGGAAACTGGATCATTCATCTTCTCAATTTATCTATATTCCGAAGAGTTACTCGCGGAGCCACTGTCAAGATTCAAAGAGCTGCAGGAGATGGATGTCTTTCACGCATGCGCACTCGAGACTTCATTCATGATGTCGTTGAGGCCAGAGCTTGTTCATGCCCAGAATGCCTCCAAAGAGATACCATCAAGATTCACTGAAAAGAGTGGATATCACTACCTTAAACTTGGTGGAAGTAGGGGTGTGCAGTCTTCATGGTTGATAGACGACGTCTCAAATTCTGGTGTAATAGGTGACCCCACAAAAGCCAGCCCTAAGATCGGACAAGTAGTCCTCGAATCGTTAGTCGACAAGATCTGCGAAGTGCTCAGAGAGATCAAGAAGGTTTAGATCAAGGTCTTACCAAGAGAGGTCGATTTTCATCAGTCTGTAAATCTGCAAATCGAAATGCGAGCATAAAAACCAGACGGTCAGTTAATTTTGCCGTCAAGAGAACTACCGGAGGGTTCTACTGTAACCGAGTTCGAAACGCCAAGGTGACAAATGGTTTTATATTATAGCTCTTAACTAACTTCATGACATAATGTCTTGAAGGGACAACGGCTTTGTGGGATAGTTTTGCTCTCAGTCGTTATTCTGGTTCCCGTATCGTAAATCGTTGGTGAGTTGCTGGTGCTGGACCTATCTGAGAAATGTGTTGATTGCGGAAGAAAGACGAGCAGAGGCTTAAGATACTGCGATGTCTGTAGAAAAGCACATTTTACAAGCGCCCTTCGAAGTATCAGACATATCCAGCCCGAACCGGACAACACAATCAAACTTCCTGGCACGACCCATCACGAGAAGGCCACTTTAGAACTCGATAGTAAAGTAAAAGATAGATTGTATTAGCCTTCTCCAAGAATCGCTCACGGAACTTCCTCTTTGAGACGTACTTGAATCTTAAATTGTACAATTGTCGTGCAGCTTCAGCGGCGTCACCGCGATTTCTTTGTAGGACTGCCGTGAAATTCCGAGCTAATCTTGCCGAGACACGCGCGGGCTTGCGTCAACACGCAGGCGCGTATTGGTGCGGGGAGTGGGATTCGAACCCACGAACCCCTACGGGATAGGCTCCTGAAGCCTACGTAGTTTCCGCTTCTACGCCTTTGACCTAGCTCGGCGATCCCCGCGGACATTCATGGTGATTATTTGAGGATGTTCTTCAAGATAACGCTAATGTCAGCAGAAGGACCCGGACTTCGTCAATTCTGGTAAGGTCACGAGACTAACCCCTAAGCTTTAAAGAGTAGAGTTGCTATCTATGCGAGATTCGCCAGAATGGGACCTTTCAAAGTTGAGCACCAAGAATCGGCACTTCCGGCAAGAAGAATTGTACTTGCCATAGTCATTCTATTCACGATCTTCGTCATTTGGTCGGTTGCTGGCCAGCTTATCTGGTTCTGGCTGAACGTGGAGGAGTTCGGTGAACTCTTCATCAGGCCTGTTTATTTCGAGATCGTAGGTGGCGCCATTCTTGCCACCGTAGCATTTGTCAGGTTTGATTTCCTCAATAGACGCTCTCTGACAGGGTGGTTCATCCAGTTAGTCATAACCATGTTAAGAGGATACGGTGGGATTTCCCAGACTCGAATCGACTTCAAATCCTTCAAATTGTCGCCTATGAAGTTCGTGATGTGGCAAGCTACCAAATTTCTTCTTGGCATAATGGTCTTCCGAAACTATGTCTTCGGCATGTCCATTTACGCAATGTCGCAGGGCTGGGACATAGGTCTAAATCATGTCTCGAGAGTCTTCAGTCTTCCCTTCGCTGATATCCCTCTAGACGGCTCGTTTGCCCAAGCCAATGTCCTACCCATGATTCCTGCACTGACGCTTTTCATAGGTCCACTGCTGAGCGCAATAGGACTTCGCCTAATCCTTCTTATTGGTGTAACCCAACTTGGAAGGATACTTACTCCAACCGTAGACGAGGCTTCCGGAGCCACGGCCTTGGGAATAAGCTGGCGAGTTGCATCGCTTGAAGGGCTGCTGTCACTTGCACTCTTCTGGTCGATGTTTAACAGTTTCTTTTCACCATCCGTAGATTACAACACTCGCTACCTAATATTGGGTCTCGGTGCTGGAGGAGTGCTTTTTGGGTTTTTCTTCTACCTGGATTGGCGCTATTCGAAGGGATTCTCAACCCTAACTCGCAAGAGAGCCTACATCAGAGTTCTCAGCATATTCCTGATAGCTCTTGCAACAGGTTCACTGATGACGATAAACACTAGCATCGCAGATACGCGCAAAATTGAGCGGCTCGGACCTTACGTTGCCCAGCAGATTGCGGTCAATCGCTACCTCGCTGAATTAGATAAAGTCAAAGAGATACCCTTCAACTTCAGTTTGAATCCGGTTTCACCCGAAGAGATTCCTAAACATGTAGACGCGAATAGTGATTTGATTGGACGGATCCGCCTCTGGGACAGGGATGGCGCCTTGGCCAAACTCAAGCCTGAGATAGGACTAATTCCCTACCTCGACTACGAGGACTCAGACATCTTAAGATTCAATTCTACGCTCTACTGGGCCTCGACTATGAAACCGATACTTCCAGCAACTGTCAGACCGCAGGATACGTGGTACGCTGAACATTTCGTCTACACGCACGCGCCGAACGGCCTACTCATGTTGAATGCACATGATGGAAGGATTATGGATGCAGGTGATTTCTTCAAGCAAAGAAGCATCTATTATGGAGAGGGCGGGCTGCTCTCGACGACATGGGCTGCGTATCCTAAAGACCGCGAAAGAAGTGACGAACTGGACGGATTCTTCTACAATGGTCGAGGAGGAGTTGATCTTAATCCCCCACTCAGCTGGATCTTCGAGTTCAACTTCTTTCTAGCGCACCGCGACGAGACCATTCGTCTACTCCGCTACCGAGACGTCTACGATAGAGTGAGCAACCTTTTCCCCTACTTCGAGTATTACTTCAATGACACACATGTAGATAGTTATCCAGTAACCGATGGACAGAACACGTACTATCTCATACCTTTAATCGTCAAACTCGACACAAGCAAGGTCCCCTGGAGCAATAACGATCCCCTCATGAGACACGTCGGCTACCTGCTAGTGGACATATACAATGGGGACTTCAAGATCATCGTTTTAGGCCAAGACTATTTCAGCCAACTCTTCAAGATGCTATATGCCGACTATGTTACTGAGGAGGTTCCACAATGGCTTTACAAGCAGCTCAGGTATCCAGAGGAACTTTTCGACTGGCGGGTCTCCATGTACAATTACTACCACGTAACCGACCCGTCATCATATATAGTCGCTAATGAATTTTTCGAAGTTCCGTCAGGCCTAAAGACCTACTATATGATGACTCAGCCACCAGGATTTGAAAAACCGGAGTTCATGGGGCTGATATCTCTCGAGTTGCGGGGAGCGCTTGGAAGAAACCTCGCCGGATACATGGTAGTTCGTAATGATTACCCACAGCTGGGAGAGACCATTTTCTATTACCAGCCCACCAATGAATCAAAGATTAAGCTTCTCGGGCCCACAGGCGCGATCGAGGCCTTAGAGAAGAACGCTGAGTTCGCATCCTTAGAGACCCTACTCAGACAGCCCAGAATAGGCGACAATATCCTTTACAGAATAGGAGACGATGAAGTGTACTTCATCCCAGTCTATACGGCAGGAGCAGGGGGGGTTGTGACCGAGCTTGGCGTTGTTGCCTGCGTAGGAGCGGTCTTCACAGGCGAGTACTACGTCGGGCTCGGTAACACCGCCGAGGAAGCTTACAGAAAATATCTTACTGAAGTATCGAAGATAGAGAAAGCTCCTCCACAAGCTACAGAGAGCTTGGAACAGAGAAGAATGACTGTTGTAAATATGTTCAAGCAAGCCAGAGTAAACCTCGTAACCCCTACGGCTTTGAACCCTCAAGTATCATACAATGAGGGAGTAGTGAACTATACTACCAGCAGCCAGTGGAACAATACAAAGCAACTGCTGGAGAATTTCATATCAACTTGGAAGGATAAGACAGACAGAATTCTTATGTGGCAGGAAGAATCAAATTTAAACTTCGGTGTACTCATAAACATCGATGGTGTAGTCGAGCTCCATTACATAACAGTGAATCTTGAAAGTTAAGTGCTGGAGGAGTTGTCGATGACTCTCTATAAGAAACGTCGCGGACCACAGCTCGCAGATACAACGGACATAATGACTGTTTTGGTAGGCGTGGTAGTGGTCGCCGTAATACTGGCCATGCTTGTACGCCTCCAAAGAGGACTCTTGGGAGTCGTACTCGGAGGTCTCGCCGCCGTTCTTGCTGTTTATTGGATTTTGGAGACGAGAAGAACCCTCAAGAAAGAGATGAGAATCAGACCATTCGAGGCGAGAGGGTGGAGCCCCGACATTATAGAGGACCGGAACCAGATCTTGGTAGTTGGCAAAGTCCCTGGCCCCAAAGAGAAGATAAGGGTTCTACTTCATGAAGATCTGCTTGAGGTTAAGGGTGGACTCGAGTTCAATGAAGTGATCAAGTTACCAGCTAGGGCGGTCAGCTTCAACACGGCCTACAATAATGGAGTACTAGAGGTCAGATTGAAGAAGTAACTAAACGAAAGTTGAGTATGACATATCTAGCCCGTTATTTGAGGCGGTGCCAACGCGCGCGCCTCATGAACGACAATTACTGCCTTCAGGTGGTAAAATGTTCAAGACAAGAAATCATGAAGATTTGTTGATAATGATTATTGTCACATGTCCAGACGCGAAGACTGCAAAGAGAATAGTCTCATCGATTATCAGAAAGAGATTGGCTGCATGCGTCAACATCATAACAGGCGTCAGGAGCGTCTATCGATGGAAAGGGAAGGTCGAAGAGACGTCCGAGAAACTCCTTTTGATTAAGTCTAGCAGACGACTTCTGAAGAAGATCACGCAAGATGTCAAACAGAACCATCCTTACCAAATTCCAGAGATAGTCGCACTACCAATAATTGGAGGTTCAAGAGAATACCTCCAATGGCTCACAAAAGAAACCTCTCCAGAAACATGAGAATTTCATAGCAGATGGCAATCAAAATGACCGTCATAATCAAGAGATCAGACTTGAACAAAATCATTGAGCATTCCCGACTGGTGTTTCCGATCGAAGCCTGCGGCATACTTCTAGGAACGAAAAAAAATGACTCCAAGAGAGTACTAATGATTTTTCCTACAAGGAACCTACTCGAATCCGAAACCACATATCAGATTAACCCACAAGACCAACTTGACATCTTCACGAAGGCTGATGAACTATCCCTTGAGGTTCTCGGATACTATCATAGTCATCCACACTGGCGTGCCCAGCCCTCGGAAACAGACAAGCACAAAGCTAACCACCCCTCGTCTTCCCACCTCATTTACTCAAATATGGATGATGAAGTCAGATCATTTCAGTGGGACGGAATTGAATTTAGGGCTGAGGAACTCAAGGTACAACAGAATGATACTTGCTTAGATTCACCTGAAGGATCGAATAATCACTTGAGGTGAAATATTGAAGAGCTTGGCCGTTGCGAAATTCGGAGGCAGCCTGATAGATTTCTCTGGAACGAACATCCCAGCTATAGTAAAGTGCCTCTCGAAGATGAAAGCGACCAAAGATGTGGGACCCCTCGCGGTGTTCTCGGCGCCAAAAGGTGTCACCGACACGCTCCAGGCTATTGGTGAAGCAAAGGCTGCAGGTAGAGTCTATGACTTAGACTCCGTATTCACTCCATTCTTAGAGCTATCTTCTCGTTATGTTGAAGAAGCTCTCCTCAAGGAATTTCGAAGTGCTCTCCAAGATTGTAGACGTGATGTTGAGGATACACTGCTCAAGGTGGATAAACGGTTCGACGGTTCAGCGCGAGCCAAGGTTCTCACCAGTGGAGGCGAACTGCCGACTTCGATTCTTATGAGCTATGTGTTGAGATCTCACGGCGTTAAGTCATGCTATCTAAGGAAGGCAGATTGGCCACTATTAACCGACGACGACTTTGAAAATGCCGCCTTGGATTTTGAGCGGAGCCGCAGAAGGCTGTCACGACTTCTCCAATATTTGGAGGAGGGAAACGCCGTCTCAGTCGCAGGCTTCCTAGGCATCACGCATGACGGCTTGGAAACACTGTTGGGAAGAGGTGGTTCAGATCAGACAGCAGTATTTCTCTCCTGCCTCCTGAAGGAGTATTACGACCTTGAAACGGTTCTTCTCAAGGACACGCCTGTTCAGAGCGCGGATCCTGCAATAGTCAATGATCAGACACTACAGAACATTCCAGTAATGACCTACAATGAAGCATCCAAGGCTACAATCTCCGGAATGACAATAATTCAGAACGCCGCTGTAAGGCTGGCCATGTCCCAGAGGCTGCAAATGAAGGTCGCGCCACTAAAAGATTTGAGCCTTGGAACCACAATCCAAGCTGAGGATCCGACGTCATACACTGTCAAGTGCATAACCGGCCTGAGGGACTGCGCTATCGTCACCATGAATAACAATAGAAGCAGGTCATTTGAAGACTGCCTCAGATTATGGGAGGGTTACGAGGGTTTTCTCGATCTTGGGGCCGAAGTCCTGGAGACCGGCCAAGTCATACGAGACTTCTTGATTCTAGACGCGAACTTCGTGAGGAGGCACGAAGAGCAGCTCAAATCATTCGATAAAGAAATGAACGTGGAGTATGGTTTAGGAATAGTCGCTCTCATCGGGGACAAGATGAGAAACTCACCGGGAGTAGCATCGATATCGATCGGTGCCATTCCTGACATAAACATAAAGAGGGGCGTTTTCGCACCTCATACCTCTCAGATAATCCTTGTACTCAATGAACAGGATGTTCCGGAGACAATTAGAAGAATTCACGCTCAATTGAACAAGTTCAACAAGACTTGATATGGAGAAAGCCTGTTAGAATCTACATGCTGCCAAGCGGCGATTCTATGTCAACATTTAAGAACAGGCTTCTAACTCTCTCTGCCGAATCAACCATGGGAGCGGCTGTGGCATGGAAGCTATGAAGGGAATCGAAGTTAAGGAAATCCAAACCCCAGCTGTGATCGTTCCACCGACATATACGATATCCAAGATTGTCGGCGTACTGGAGGAGCTTAATGCGTATGAGATCTTCATTGTCGAAAACGGCAGGATTGGAATGGTCACTATGAGGGATATCCTGAAGGTGCCCCAGCTGACAAGCACGAAGACTGCTACGCTGATGGAACATCCTACTAGACTTTCACCGACAACCAGTCTGGGCCGGGCTGCAAGGATCATGACCGACTTCCGACTCAGAGCACTGCCAGTGGTGGAAGATGGCGAAGTCACAGGTGCGGTGACAGCGAAGAGGATCCTTGAGATATTGTCGGAGAAGGGATTCCTGAATTTCCAAGTAAAATCCTTGACCTCAGGTAGTCTGATGACGATATCTCAGGAAGATACCGTTGCAAAAGCCAAGAATCTGATGGTTGATAAGAAGATCGACCATCTGCCGGCGACGTCTGATAGGAAAGTCTCAGGCATCATCACGTCAAGTCAGATAGTCTTCCATCTAGTTCCCAGAGAGAGGATTGGAAGTGAGACCTTAGGACTGGATGGTCAAAGGAATCTCGGGTTCCAAGTCAAATCTCTGATGGAGACGGAGCCATTGCAATGTCAGGCTGAAAAAGAGGCCTCTGAAGTGTTGAGGGATATGCTGCGGGCGGAGAAGACCTATGCTCTCATCACTGTCTTGGATGAGATTGAAGGGATAGTCACCCCAAGAGACTACATCAAGTTGATCGCGGAGCCCGAGATCAAGGCGGAGATTCCAGTCTACATAATCGGGTTGCCAGAAGACCCCTTCGAATCCGAGGTTGCCAAAACCAAGTTTGTAAATGTCGTAAACAACCTCAGAAAAGTCTTCCCAGAGATCGAGGAGGCACGCTCTATCATAAAGACCTCCGAGTCTGTCAAAGGAAAGGAGAGGCGAAGGTACGAGGTCGACGTTGCGATAACAACTCCCGGAGGCAAAGTAACATACAGTCATGCGGGGTGGGAGTTACCTAACGTCTATGATGAGCTGGCCAGCAGACTCAAACGCCTCCTGACAGAGAAATCAAGATCGAAGAAGAGATTCTTGCGAAGAGGCTTGAAGACCAAGAGAAAGCAATGAGCTAAGAACCCGCGTCCATTCAATAAGACACGTTATCACGCATTCATCTGCGGCAAGAGTATGCGCGCAGGCACGCTAGATCTCCACGTAGTATTCCGTGCATTTCATAGTGTGGGATTAGCTTGTGACTTTTTGGTCTTTTAGTTAAGGTTTCGTGGGAGCCTATTTCCTTCTCTTCAGGCTCTCAACCTGTCTTATCGATGATTGGACAGCCTTCCCCAACTCTTCTGCCGCCTTGGAGCCTTCTTTCCCATATGTTCTGCCGATCTCTTCTATGAGCCTCGGTATGTTGTGTTTCAGAATCCCTGGCAAGTGTGGCTTCGATTTCTTCGACAAGCGCGGCTTGTAACGATATAAGCCTTTAGCAATTCAAAAAGACTTAGGCAATTAGGTCCTAAACTCTTAAGTCATTAGCACCCACAGGAAAACTTAGCCAATTGAAAACCACACACAAATCTGGAATTTCCCGACAGCCTAAAGTTATGCATGTGAAGAGATTCGCTTAATCTTCTAGGCGAGTTCCACCGGGCCCGCCAAGAAGAAAAGGGTTCGGATAATTTTTGTGGTGGACCGGGCGGGATTCGCAGCGTTCTCGCTTTTAGAATCGCCTATAGAATTCACGCCGGTTCATACCTATACGGGTTCGAATAGGACGGGGCCCGCTGCTGTTAGAAGTTCATGCTTTCGCACATTTGATGTTATTCCTCTCAGTACTGCCTGCCAATTGTTTCTTGGCATTCTTGAGTTTGATTACAGTCTTGCACCGTACCTTTTCCGTCCCAGAAGTTTGAAGACGGCGAGGACAGAGAATGAGACTGCCACCAGAATCGCGGATAACACATTCGATGCCAGAGGATCCTCAGCAAGCAGCATGTAGATTGCCAGAGGCATAGTCTGGGTTACACCAGGCAGGTTTCCCGCAAACATCAGGGTTGCACCAAACTCACCCATAGACCTGGCCCAGGTCATTATCGTTCCAGCCAGGAGACCATGTGTAGCCAGAGGCAAAGTGACAGTCACGAAGACTCTGAACCTTGAAGGGTTCAACATTTTAGCGCTATCGATAAGCGTTCGGTCGATGCTCTCAAATGCTGTCTTTGCGGATCTCAACAGAAACGGGGATGCGACAAATACCTGCGCTATAATAACGGCGACTGTGCTCCCTGGCAGGATTATCCCGGATTTCCGTAGCATAGGCCCGAGGAGGCCTCTTGGAGCAAAAACCAGCAGGAGCGCTACACCGGCGACTGCTGGCGGCAGGACTATTGGAACATCAAGTATAGTATCGATTAGTGTCCTTCCAGGGAACTTTCTAGTCGCCAGCAGATAGGCTGTCGGAACTCCAAAGACAAAAGAAGCCAGAGTGGCCAGGAAGGATGTTACCAAACCGATTGTTAGGGCACTTACGATCTCCGGGTTCTTCAATTGCACTAATACCTTGTTAAGGTCGAGATTCAGGAAGACAGCTACCAACGGGAGTGAGATGAACAGTACGAAGACTAGGCAGACTACGCCTAAGAACAGCATAAGTATACTGTCAGACAAGAGACCCAGATCAAGCTTCAATTGTTGTGAACCCCCATTTTCCAGATGACCTACGTGCTTTCGTCTGAGAGTACGTACTCGACAAACGTGAACGCAAGTCGAGATTGGTTCCACCAATCAGTGCGCGCCCGCCTGTTAGCCGACGAGATATGTCGAGCACGGTCGAAGCCTCCCCTAAAACATCAACGAGTTTCTAGTCTACAGACAGTATCAGCATTCTTCAATGCAACGATCACTAGATATGTGATTAGAGGTTGCACATGCCCACCTCATGTGAGGCCTGACAAGCATGCCAGACATTGGAATCAGCCCTTAATATACAGTCTGCTCTCAAGACCCAGTTAAGAAAAAGCTCTAGGAAGATCCTCCGTGCACCAGGTGCTCGTAGCCTCTAGGCGCGATCTCATGGATCTCACCGCCCGATTTCAGATTGATCTTACCGTGCTCCGTCGTGACCCTCCCTATAGGTTTTAGTCCGGAGACTTTCCTCTTGGCTTTTCCGAGCATTGTGGGTTTAATGGTTACGACCAACTCGTATTCTTCCCCACCGTACAGAGCAAGATCCGAAGGACTTAGGTTATTTCTGAGAGCGAATTCTTCGACTTTTCTATCAATCGGTAGGTTCTCGATCTCGAATCCAACTTTACTTGATCTAGCAAGTTCATACAGACTCCAAGCTAGGCCGTCGCTCGAGTCAATGGATGCGGAAACGAGGTGATTCCCGGCAAGTGCCAGACCCTCAATCAGTCTCGCCTTAGGCATGTATATCGAGTGAGCTGCTGCCTCCTTTAGTTTCTGAGGAACTTCCAAGTGGTCCTTAGTCACTCTCAGACCCAGCGCAGTCAGTCCGAAGTCGCCTGTCACTGCGACCACGTCTCCTGGCTTTGCCGTGTCACGACGGACAAGTTCCTTCTCTCTGCAAATGCCGAAAGCGGAAACATCTACGGTGAGATCTGTAGATTCGTTAGTGTCCCCGCCTAGGACGTACGTATTATACTCTCTTGCGCCGGAGTTGAGTCCCAAACCGATCTCTTTGACATCTTCATAGCCAAATCTTCTGGGCAATCCCAGCGAGGCCAGCAGAGCCTGAGGTTGAACTCCTTTGGCGGCGAAGTCGCTTACGCTAGAGACAACAGCTTTCCTTGAGGCCTGCCGGAGGCTCATACCCTTGGGAACGTCTGTGAGCCCTACTAGCATGTCGCATTTTAAGACGGCCAGTTTTCCTCCACCTATTCGCACAGCCGAGACATCGTCACCGAACGGCAGAGGGTTATTGCGCATCTTGTCTTGCAGATCAACTATAACCTCAATGATTCTTCTCTCGCCCAATCCTTGTTTGCTTGACATGGGGATCTTCGTCCACGTTCATGGAATACTGAATGGATCCCAATCGAACGCACCTAAAAATCCTTATGAGTATCACCAATCAAGATCGTCGTGCCCCGGTTTTTCCGCCCCGGTTCCTGAAGATAGTACAGGCGGGAAAGCTCAGCCTGGCAGAGCGACGGCTTCGTAAGCCGTAAGTCCTGGGATCGAAGCCCAGCCGGGGCTCCATAACTCACCTTCAAGCACTTCTGATGTTTGACAGCTTGACTTAAAATACAGATCCAACAGGTTCTCTTGAGGTTACACACGATGAGCAAGCTGCTTTACATGGATGACGCGTACCTGAAAGAATGCGATGCAACAATCACCAAGATCAGCGACTCCAAGTACGTAGTTCTGGACCAAACAGTATTCTACCCTAAAGGCGGAGGTCAACTCAATGATGTAGGAGACATGACAAGAAAAGGTGAAGTCTTCAATGTCATGAATGTCGGAAAGTCCTTCGGCGAGATTTCTCATGAGGTCGATCGAGAAGGACTAAGAATTAGGGATACACTACACTGCCAGATTGATTGGAACAGAAGATACCGCATGATGCGAAGCCACACGGCTGCCCATGTTCTAATAGCAGTTCTCTGCAATAAGACAAACGCACTGGTCACTGGAAACGAGTTGACCATGGAAAAGTCTAGATTTGACTTCAACTTGGAGATTTTTGATAGAGATCTCTTCATGGAATGTATCGATAAGGCCAATCAACTCTTCAAGAAGGATGTGCCAGTAAAAACCTACACTCTTCCACGCGAGGAAGCACTCAAGATTCCAGGCGTAATCAAGATGGCTGAAGCCTTGCCACCGCAAGTATCCGAGTTAAGGATCGTGGAGATAGAGGGTGTCGATAAACAGGCTGACGCTGGAACCCACGTCCGGAGCCTAAGAGAGGTTGGCCAAATAGAGTTTCTAAAAGCCGAAAACAAAGGTAGGAACAACAGACGGGTCTACTATAGACTTCTGCCATAGAACCAGAAAATCACTCGGAGACAGACTCCAGTTTGGAGAATTCACAAAAGGCTCGGGCATCGTCTAACTCAAAAACGCGCACTTACGTGCTGGCAGGAGTAAGTTCCAGAAGAGCCGTCTCCTTAGCGAAAGCCCCAAGCGCAAAACAGAACATGTTCCTGTTAGTAGGAATGCCTGTTGGACAGAGGCTAAAGCTATTTTGTCTTCTCCATGAAGATCTAAACAGCATGCACTGAGAGACTGGCGGTTACTCCGGTTGAATACTCATAGCGAATTGGGAGGATCTGACGCAAAAGAATCCTCAGTGAAAGAGTTCAGGGTCCGCCTGGCTGAGGCAAAGAGTCTCAGCGACGTATACGAAATCGTCAAAGACACTGTGAAGAGATCGCTGGACAGATATAGGGTTGGACTTATGGTTTACCTTGATGATCTCCCGCTACAATTGGGAGCTTATCATCCGCTGGGTTCAAATGCAATAATCGTGAAGGGGGCTCTCCTCCAAATCGTAGAGTCAACAGCAAAGTCGAGAAATGTAATTAATGCCTTCATATACACAATCCTTCTGCATGAGTATCTTCATTCGCTAGGGTACGTTGAGGAGTATAGCGTGAGACCGTTGGTGTACAAGATATCTAACGAATCTTTCGGAGAGAATCACGTAGCTTCTCATCTGGCCAGATTAGGTCCATGGTCTATCCTTAAGGGTTTGCCGTTGGATGAGATTGAGGCGCCCAAGAGGGTTGTTGAAATAGTAAAGGATCTTGAGAGGGAAAACCAGAGATATATCATCTGACTCGATCTGCAATCGCTGGAGATCCAAGCTTGAGGACATATCGCTTCGGGAAAAGACACGGATGCCCGAAAGTCCTTTAGGTGTCACGATGGTCGCCGGTGAGAACATTGTCGACAACTAGCGAATACCGCGACAGAGTATACATCCGTAAAGACATAATATTGAAACTGATTCAATACGGATCTCTGAATCAGACTGCGCTTCTTAGTTACTGTGGGCTCAACCTGCGAAAACACAAGCCCATACTAGACGATATGGAGGCGAAAGGCCTCATAACTAAGAGTGAGGCGCTACACGGACGTAGGAGAGTGACCATTTACAGAGCGACAGAAGCCGGCTTGGCCTTCTGCAAGAGAATACTCGAACCTTACGAGGCGATGTTTCCGAGAATAAAGAAGGGTATATGAACAAAGTTACGGAATCAATTTATTAGTGATGGGTCGAGTTTGAATTGGCTGAGAAAATGACTCAGAACGAACAAGAAGGCGGTCAAGAGGAGGGGGGGCTCTTGGAGATGATCGATGCGTTGATTCTTCATATAAATGCGGAGAGGACTTGGTTTAACATTCTTGTCTTGACATCGATTCTCGCAGCACCGATATCTCTCTTCTTCACACTGTCTCTTCTGCTTCACAGAAGATTGGTTTTCATCATCTTCAGGGTGGATCCTATACTGGGAGCCATATCACTCATCTATTTTGGCATTATCCTAATTGTGGCTTCACTCTGGCTTGCAGTCGGAATTAGAGAATATACCTTTCTCTCGAAATGGAATAGTAGGTTCAAAAAGTATTTCTCTCTGAAGGAACAGCTTGACAAAGAGTTAAGGAAGGAGTTCGACGAGAAAAACAGTCAATAGCAGCCGGCTAGGTGCGAGCAACCATCTATCATGGTGCTTTCTCAACCTCTTTCGAAATATCATCGAAGAGACTTCTCATCAACCATATTACAGACGACGCCGGGAATACGCCTTATGGCACGAACAATCCTAGCACCCTTAGAAACGCATAAATATGGACATTCTTTACTGGCAGTTCTGGGTGCTCGACTTGAGTGATGAGAAGAAGAGCGATTATAACAAGGTTACTGGACGAAAGTATCTGAAATACGCCGGTGGCGCCCTCGTCTGGCAGACAGGCCACAAGATGTCAGCGCTCCAATGGCAGGATGGCAAACCAGTCTACGCCTACCCAGACAAAGTTGCCAAAGCCCCGCTGAGATATCCAATTGCAAAATGGTCCACTCTTTAGACCGCAAATCTTTTCTTTCTTCTCTTGTATGGAATAGCACTCGCTTTTCATGGGATGAATGAGCATGGTGATGGAGCTTTTTGCGCAGACTGTTGTTACGGGTCTTCTTGTAGGACTGATCATGGCATTAGCATCGGTCGGTATGACGTTGATATTTGGCATAATGAAGATATTCAACATAGCAAGCGGGGACATGTTGATACTTGGATGTTACGTCGTCTTTTGGCTGAATGCAATGTTTTCTCTTGATCCGATCTTTGGGTTTCCAGTTGCCGCCTTGATAGGGGCAGCTCTAGGTTTGGCAGCCTACTATATTCTTATTCGACATGTTGTGAGAAAAGTAAGCTTGAGATCATTACTGGTACTTTTTGGGTTATCAAGCGTATTATCAAACTCCATGTTGGTTGCTTGGGAACCACTTACCAGATCCATACCGGTCTTCTATCCGAACTTCGCGGTGGGTACGGTAATAGTTCCGGGAAACAAATTGCTTCCAGCAATTGTTTCAGTTGCCGCAACAATCTTGGTGCTGGTGATTTTGAAGTACACATATTTTGGGAGGAGTGTCCGGGCTACGGTGTCAGATTGGAGAGCTGCCAGTCTCGTCGGGATCAATGTTGATAGGATCTACGCCGCAGGATTCGCGATTGGCATTACTCTTACAGTGTTCGCAGGAGGGCTTATCACGCTCGTATACCCGTTCGACCCGTACGGTGGCATGTCCTTTACGCTTTACTCCTTCACAATCGTTATCCTAGGAACGGTGGGCGACCCGGTCGGCTGCCTAGTTGCGGGCCTTCTAATTGGTTTGGCAACCAGCTTTACGGGGAGCTACTGGACTCAAGGAATGTCCCCTGCGGTATCCTACATAATACTGGTACTGACCTTCTTCCTTAGACCTCAAGGTCTGTTCGGAAAGAGGCGGGAACAATGATGCCCTCTAAGAATCCCTTTGGAATGAACAGTATAACCATATGCCTCGCCTTTGCTGTTGTAGTTGGCATCATAGGTTTCGTGGGTGGAGATGCTACAACCGCTTATCTATATTCAATGATTGAATTGTTGATTTTGACCTATAGCTTGAATATCTTCACTGGGTTTTCGGGGTACATTAATTTTGGCCACGTGATCTATTACGGCATAGGTGCCTACGTGGTTGCGGTATTGGCTTTTAATCTCGTTGCTACTCCATTGCCCACCTTCGTCTACGTGATTGCGGCAGGGGTGTTTGCAAGTGGCATTGCCATGCTAATAGGATTCCCCGTGTTAAAACTAAGAGGCGATTACTTCGCGATTGCGACGCTAGGGGTAAATGAAGCTGTAAGGGTCACCATAATCAATATTAAACAATTAGGCGAAAGTAGAGGCATAGCTATTTTGGGTTATATTCCGAGCTTTGACATCAAGAGTCTATTTGCTATGTTGTTGGCAACTTTCTTCGCTGTTCTTCTGACTACTCACTTCGTTTACAGGTCTCGGCTGGGTTATGGTCTCAGAGCGATAAAGGCTGATGAGGATGTCGCGGAGGCTATGGGGGTTAACACACGAAGATACAAAATCATGTCGTATGCTTTGGGGGCATTTTTCGCAGGTCTGGCTGGCGGCGTTATAACATTAGTGTATGCTTATACATTTCCTGACTACTTCCTAATTAGTCGCGTTCTTGACATGTTGGCGAGCTTGGTGCTCGGCGGTATTGGAACTATACTTGGACCCCTAATCGGTTCAGTAATATACTATGTGTTAGAAGATGCTTTGCTGATCAAATTTCCCTTCTATGCTCAAATTGCCTTTGGCATTGCTTTGATAGCGCTTATACTATTCATCCCCGAAGGCATCTTAGGGCTCATCAACAGAGTCTTGAGGAAATGGGGCAAAAGGTTAGACTAGAATTAATCAGAAATCGATTCTGAAAGTGCTAATGCTCAGGAGACGATATCCTAAATCGGGTCGACTGCCAAATAAACGACGGCATCCGGGGTCGCTTGAGAGACCTTTTCTGGAGCCGTTCTCTTTCTTCACTTCAGTTAATCGTGACACCGTGTTCTTACGAGTTAGCTAAACCTGACTTAGAGCAAGCCTCATCCATGCGAACGTTAAGCAAGTCCAATCGAATTTGAAGGTGCATAGCCGCAGTCAATTATGTAGAGGTCTACTGTCTTGCGTATCTCCAAAGAGCAATCCCAGACAATATCGCAAGGAAGGCCGAGGTTGGGGAAAAAAGGATGGCCTGAACAGTCAATCCTCGGAGAAAGGATTCACCGACAGCGTTGAGCCTGAACAGGTACTCTAGCAACAATCCAATGAATGCTCCTAGAGCGATTTCTGATAATTCAGCTCTTCCGGCTGCCCAGCAAAAAAGTTCAAGCAGTACCATCGTTGCAACTATGAAGATCAGATATCGTGTCATTAATGCCAGCGGCTGGGTCAGGTGAATAAGAGGAATTGACATGTCGACTGAGAAAGCCAGACCGCAGAAAGAAACTATGCCCGCAAGAGTGAAACTCGAATCAAATGATGTGGCCCCAGAACCCGCGTCTTCTACCCGCTTTCGCAAAATCAAGACACTCACCAAGATGATTAGAGCAAATGTTGCCAAGATTCCCTCAAAGATAGTTAACGAGATCTCAAAGGAGATGCTGTACAAGAACAAGAATATTGGCAAGGTTAGAGCCATAAATGATGAAAAGATTTTGAAGAAAACTGCCAAAGCCAAGTTGACTGTTTTATCGGTTGCTACATAGAATGCGAGCAGCGATACCCATCCAAACTGGGTCACTACAAGAGAGAGTCTTTCGAGCATCACCATCATGGTTGACAAGGATGGAGAGATATCAACAAGAAGCAATGCCGAAATTGCAAGGGTGAAAGCTTCGCCAGCCCCGAAACCTAGCGCAAAGGTGAAACGCCCATTAAGGTTCAATTTCTCCAGACGAGGGTGTCTCGTGAGAAATAGGTAAGCTGATAGAATCTCCAGCAATTCTAGGGATAGCAGCGTCAGAACGTATGGGGTTGTGTCAGGCTTGGACAGGAAAGGGAAAAAGTTCCAAAGACCCCATGTCAAGACTATCTTGGGAGAAATTGCGCACGCCCAACTTAGCCACCCCAATAGGAAAAGGCCACGATTGAGACGTACCTTCTTCGAAGCTGCGAGTAGAGGGATCAAGCCCCCAAGAAACAATGCAAATGCATTCAGGAAATACATTATGATCACTCTGAAATATCGTTCAAACACAAGGCGGCTTTTCCAGAATTAATTTCTTTAGTGACGAGAACGGTCTCTCGGCTTCTAAACTTTATTCAAATTGTTTGGAGGCCTGATAGAGGCGGGTTACAGTCATTGTCTTTGCCCACACTTGTAGCAGAACTCTGATTGTGCAGGGATCGTCGCTCCACACTTCGAACAGAATTCCGACGCCGTGGTTTTGTCCAACTCGTTTTGTGTTACGATTGCAACAAGGTTTGACGACGCCAATTTCTCTATTTTCGGTATACCTTTAATGGTCTTCGCAACGTCGGATGCAGCGCCATTTGCTTCGACAGAAACGAACCGTTGGTTTAGAACTACATCTATCTTTACAGTCACCTTACTTACCCCTTGAAAAGTCTCCTGTAAGCGATCTGAAGCTATGCCCAGAACCGCATCGACAATCGACGGATCGAGAATAGTCAGAGTGAACTCAGGATAGTAAGAAGGAGCAGGATATCCAGGGGGCGGCTCAGGCATTGCCAGCGTCTCTGCTTTGAAACCCCTCTCAACAAGCTTGCTGGCAAGTCCTTCCGAATGAAGAGTTCCTGAGTTCCCAGGGGGCTTCCATACCAGGACTGAGACTCCTGAGTCTTTGTAAGATTTGATGAAATCTAATGGTGAAATGATTGTTGAATCCAAGATGTCTCGCCAAAACTCCTTCCGCCTAGCGACTGTTTAAAGCTTGGGAATTATGAACTTGCCGTTCAAAAGGCTACTCCAGATGAGTAAGGAAGCCTACAATAATCTTCACACTGTCAAATTGACCTGTGCATCTTGGATAGTCTTGCTATCGCGCGCGAAAATATCTTCAACCCATGTAAACTAAAAAGATAGATAATCACAGTTGCGATCGACAGAACAACTGACGCAACCTCGAATGGCCAGACTGGTGCTGAGTCGACTACCTGCATCAAAGAACGATGAGTCCAATTCGCTGTAATCATTTTGGGTGAGTCCATATAGACCCGGTGAAGCAGGTTTCTACTGTTCGCCTCGTCACTCCAACCATTAAACACAAGATTCTCCTCTGCATCAGACGGCTTTTGGAGACTAGTATTCACAGCTACAATTGCGGTACTATTTGCATCATACCATCCGCCGCCTTGGGGGGTTCCGTATTCAGAGTCAACCGTTAGGAGGTACTGAGTCTTGTATCTGGCATCGATTGAGAAATCTTTGTCCAGAGACAGTTCGATTGTGTTATTTCCTATACCACCTAACGTAGATATGAAGAGCAACCTTTCATTCTGGGAGATTTGAACTGTTTGGGGAAGTTCGATCGTATGGTTTCCTCTTTCTAGAAATACTTCCAGAATGCCGTCATTGTCTGTGTTGTAGGCTTCTCCATCAATTTTGAAGCTCAGTGATGCTACCCCAGTTTGAACCTTGAGTAATGGTCTGTCTTCAACGCTTATCTGCATGGGCGCTGAGACTCCAAGAATTCGCCCAGGATCGTCCCGGCCTGTTATTGCTACGGCTACTAGCCACCTCACAGATTGATTCATGACACAGACTACTGGAAGAGAGTACTGTGTCGCATTGTCGGAATTTCCCTCCGCTACGGTCACAAACGACTGCATGTCTTCGTCGTAGAGTGCAACTTTTCCCAATCCTCCCGCTTCGATATTTGAGATTGTCACGTTGATCTGGAAGGGTTCGTATGCGCGGACATTCGCGGGATAAGAAGTCTGAATATTGTTCATGCCGGTTTTATTCGTGGATGCTGGCAGGAGTGCTTCAGGTACAAGACCTTCCATACTCTTCAAACTAGAGGCTCTGACTCTTTCCATGAAATCTATCGCTATAGCAAGAGGTTTTGTATCATAAGATCCGTCGGTCTCTAGGGTAAAGACTTCATGTTCGACACCCTTCAGGAGTCTCCAGTCTTTGAGAAACCAGTGTTTCCCAGTCCATCCTTCATTGGGAAGGTTTCTATAGTACTCTTCTCCCTGGTGCCAGAACCATGCTACATCACCGTACATCAGAAGTATGCTGCTTCGGACGTTTCCAGCGTTGTGAGCGCTCATGTAGAGTTCGATACCACTTGATGTTGTGTGCTGCTCGAACATCTGTTCCCAATTTAACATCGAGCTAATTACTATAGCACCGTCTGGGCCGACCTCATTCTGCTCAGGGATTGTAAGTTCATATGCGAGTGCGTTGCCTCCAGTTGAGTACCCTACGACAAATGCAAACTTGTAGCCAGCGTCTCGGATCCACGCGCATATTTTAGACACAAGCTTGCTATCAGTTCCATACGTAATCTCCCCTTCACTTAGGGCCAGCATACCATATCGTCTCGACAGATCGTCTATGAAACGCATGGTATTCAAGGACTCTAATCTGTACGGGTTTACCGTAACATAGCTGGGCAGAGTTTGACCGCCCCCCAGCCACAAAATGCAAGAATCGGACTCGGGCTTAGGCCAATAATACCAACTGTAACCAACTATCTTTTCAATGGAAGCCTCTCTGTGAGGAGTCTCAGCCGTTGCAGCGTTGAAAGGCAACAAGATCATTATGATCGTGAGGGTTAACACTACTTCCAACCTAACCACGCCCTGAACGCCTCCTTCTAAGAACGATGTATGCAAGTATTCCAGTGTCGATGATCATGACGATCAACGCAATTGGGATGATTGAAATGACAATGTTAGACGTCTGACATACTTGCCACTGAGCTACAACATTTCTTGGAGAAGTCATCGTGATCTGGGCGGTAGGTGTCAGAGCATCTGAGTCTCCGCTCCATTTCTCGAAGACGTTTTCTTCAAAAGGATTCAGAATGGAATTTCGTACTGACCTTGGAACTGAGAAGGTTGCAGTTGATCCTGAAGGATACCAACCTTCGCCTTGAGTCTCTCCAAAATCTGACCTGACAGTCAGGTAGTATTCAGTCTCGTATTGGGCAGTTAGATTTGTATCCCCTTGAATTTCAGCCACTGTAGGGTTGCTTGTTGAGCCGTCGCTCCAACGCAGAAAAATCAACCTCGAATCTTTTGTCAAGTTTATCTCTCTGGGAACGTTGATCAGATGCCTTCCCGGCTTCACAGTACTTGTGAAGACTCCGTAACTATCTGTGTGGTTTTCCATTTCATCTATCTTGATTTTCGAATCAGGCTCGGGTAGAATTATGCTCATTCGTATCTCATCAGTAACATTTACGGAGAAGGGTTGTTGGAGCGACTTGTTTTCATAAATCCATCCCCCCTGGTACCAATATCTCAATAGAGCCTCGTACTTCAGCTCACTCTCCGTGGGGGCAGCTTGGAAGTTGAATAGAAAGGACTTGGAACCGTTCCCTTCGAGGAAAAACACTCTGGGCTCGCTGATCATTTCAGAGCTGAAGTCGTAGATTCCGATGTTGCTCATTGTCCTTTCCTTACAGGAGTATGTTACTGAGATGTTGACCTCAAACTTCTGGCTGGGCAGGACTTTCTCAGGAACAGTGAGTGTGCCGAGTGAGACTTTAGGTTCTGTTGAGGGTGCCATGCCCAGTGAGACATTTACGGCTGGAGTAACTTCAAGAATCTGTAAGAATATTATCAGAAGTATGATACGTTTCATTTGACTATCTTTCGTCTCGTGATGTTATTGCTGAAAACATTTTTTCTGTCAGACTCTGACGATTGCCTCTCTTCATTCTGGGCATAAGAACCTTGTTGTAGCACCTGAGGTAACTAAATATTCTGGCTGCGGGCATATGTCGAGTGGAATCTGTATATTGATTCAGATCTGTCTCTGCTGATCCTGTGGTAGATCAATTGGATCGGTGTCGGAAGTAACGCTGATGGTGTTGGAAGGTGAGCGCTGAGGAAGATTTTGCGATTAAGAGATTCAAGATATCAAGAAACACAACGCCGGGCAGATATAAGTTCAAGGAGATCTTTTCAGGATTTGAGGATTCACCTGCTATTCGGAGACTCTTCAAGGATCAACGAGAAATCGATGAACTCCGAGAGTTGGATCTTGAGCTAACGACAACCGATGTATGGTATATGAGAGTCAGAGATGTTGACGGCAGACTATTGATCCGCCCGGATTATTTGAGGAGAGGAAGAAAGGAATTCATCTATCTAGATCTAGTGCATGAGTTGACTCACATCAAACAATTCAAGCAAGGTTACGGCCTTTACGACCAAAAGTACAGCTACGTTAGGAGGCCCACAGAGCTGGAGGCTTTTTCAAATGCTGTTGCTGAAGCGAGAAGGATAGGGCTCTCTGACCTAGAGATCTACGAGTATATGAGGGTCGATTGGATATCAGAATCAGAGCTTAAGGAATTGGCTGAACGACTGGGGGTCGTGTGCACTGACAAAAGTGGATGAGGATAAAGACGAAACAGATATCGCCTGCCATGATCCAACGCTAAGGGCGCTGAGACTCATTATCTACAAACCCGACTTATGAGGAAGACAAGTTGAGCGGCGATAGACTACGCTTAGTGGCATGGGAGTCCACGAGGGCATGTAAGTTTGCCTGTAAGCACTGCAGGGCTATTGCGCAACTTCATCCTGATCCAAGACAATTGAGTACTCAAGAAGCCAAGGAATTGATAGACGAGATCGCGCAGATAGCAAAGCCAGTCTTCATAATCACAGGGGGGGATCCGTTGCTCAGAGATGATATCTTCAAAATAGCCCGATACGCGGTGGATAGAGAGTTTCACGTGGCGATAGCTCTGAATGGTGATGTAGCCCCAGAAACGGCTTCGAACATCTATTCAACAGGCGTCAGGCGTGTCTCGCTAAGCATAGACGGTTCGAAGCCGGTTGTGCATGATAATTTCAGGGGTATCGAGGGCGCTTTCAAAATGGCTATGCAGACTGTGGAGTCCATAAAAAGCGCTGGATTGCTCTTCAGGATCCTTACAACAATCACCAAGTACAATCTCCACGACTTGGATAACCTGCATAATCTCGCGGTGGATCTTGGCGCTGAATGTTGGGACATCTTCATGCTAGTTCCAACAGGAAGAGCAACAAGTGAGATGGAAGTTTCTCCAACAGAATATGAAAATGTACTTAGGTTTGCTTATGATCTGTCTCGCCGATCCAAGATCCCAATAAGATTGACATGCGCACCCCAGTACAATCGTATCCTGCTCCAAACCAAAGGGGCGCAAGACCGCCCTGCAACATCCAGTTTGGGCAGGCATGGAACCGGAATCGGCCGAGGATGCATGACAGGAGACGGCTTCTGCTTTGTCTCCCATATCGGCGACGTCTACGGATGCGGTTATCTACCTGTCTCGGCAGGCAACATCAGGCAAAAAACCTTCTCCGAAATCTACAATTCATCCCCTCTATTCCTTCAACTGAGAGACAGGAAACTCTTGAAGGGGAAATGTGGAGGCTGCCTCTACCAAGAGGTCTGTGGAGGGTGCAGGGCGCGAGCATATGCAACCAGCGGTGACGTACTAGGTGAGGAGCCATATTGCATCTACCAACCTCCAAAAAGAGAGCGGGCCTAGAACAACGCTCACAAAGAAGTACACGCCGGATCCCGCAATCCGATCAACGCACTTTCGGTGCATACGCGCACTTGAGCTGTTAACACATAGATATTTATCAGTCACAGACAGTCTTGAAATCGGAGACCTACACTGATAGTTGCATGTAGTCTTCCGCGACGATAATCTCGCCATCATAATCTTCTGAGATTCTTCTGACCATCTCGTCTATTCTTCCTTCGCACACTGGATAGAGATGCGTTAACACGAGTCTTTTGCATTCCGCATCAGCGGCTATCAGCCCGAGCTCCGAAGCCGTTGTGTGCAGACCAACGAGGAGATCCTTGCTTGGGAAGGAGCATTCGTATATGAGTAGGTCTGTTCGCTTTGCCAACTCGATCAGGTTCTTATCTGGTACGGTATCGCCTGAGTAGGTGATTGACCGGCCTTCACTCTCTACTCTGTATGCTACTCCGCCTGCGTGTTGGACCGAGGTCGCACCTCCGGCCCAATTGGGGCCTTTCTTGAAGGTGCCTGCGCTAACTTCATAGAGAACCAGGTATCTGCTGCGACTAATGGCTTCAGAGACTCGGTTCCAAGGCTCGACCTTCTCAAGGAGATCCCTTGTGAAAGTCATTAGACCCTTTGGTCCATAAATTGTGAGTGTTCCTTTCGGCTCCATCTCCCCGGTTTCAGGATTGAAGGCTTTGGAATGTATCAGTGGAAGGTAGTCGGCAGCATGGTCAATATGGAAGTGGGTCAGCAACAACTGATTTATCTCATCCAATTTCGAACCAGATTTGTAGAGTTTGTACAGAGTGGCTGGACCGATATCCATGAGGATCTTCTCCGAAGCCACATCCACAATTATTGAAGCGTAAGACCTTTTGGCTGTTGGAATTATAGTTCCTGAACCAAGAAACTGGATCCTCATATGAGAAGCGCCACCTATTCCATCAGTTTTTGATAGATGCAATCAACATTTAACACGAGATCCTTTCCCTCTGTAGGGCTGGCTGCGACTAATACAATCAAGATGCTCTCACCTAAGGATACACTCACAAATCAATACCTAACGGTTCAAATTCAGGTGCCCTCACCAACTATGGCCACCACCACCCAAAAAAAACTGCTCGCTGCACTCGCAGAACATATCGGTAGCAGTATGGCGTACGGTTTCAATTTTACGCGAAAATTGCCAATGCTGTGTCAATACGTCTAACAAAAAAGAAAAAGGGGAAGTGTGGCCTACTTAATTGTAGACCATTTTGCCATTGGATATCTCAGCGGCGACCTTTCAACCGGGTAGACGCAGACTGGGTTGCCGTCCTGCCACTGGAGGATTGACATCTTGTGGCCTGTCTGCCAGCCTGTCACCGGGTCGAATGCAATGTCACCGAAGAAATCGGTGAATTTCACAGCACTGACAGCCTGCCTCATCGCGTCCGAGTCCAGCGGGTTACTACACTTCTCCATCGCGGCTTGCAGGATAAGGCCCTGCGTGAAACCCGTCCCCGACGTGTAGCCGGGCGCTGTGCCGCTGGAGAGAGCCTCGTATTGTGAAACGAACCAGTCCTCCGTCGGCCCATAAGTGACCGGGTAATCCTCTCCTACAACCCACTGAGTTATAGAGACCTGGTCTTCACCATACTTGGGGCCTAGTCCGCTGTAGAATGACGGGTAGACTGCTCCTGTGCCACAGTACAGCATTTTCAGATCAAGCCCGATCTCCCGAACACCCTTTGCAACAAGCGGTGCTTTAACGCCGGCTTCGAATAATAGAATCGTTGGGTTAGCCGCTTTGACCCTTGTGAGTACCGGAGTAAAATCTGTTGAGTCAAAAGACACCTTCTCATTGAAGACTATGTTAAGCTGAGATTGCTTCTTCGCATACGCAAGACCATATGTTCCAGCTACGTTTCCAAACGCGTCGTCGGTGTAAACTATCGCTATGTTACTTGCAGTAGGATCTTGGGGGAGGATCTTGCTGATGATCATGTCGTTTAGACTGTTCAGATACTCGCTTCCGTTAGTCTGCACCATCATGCAATATTTCCAGTCTTTCCACAGTGACGGGTCAAAGGTAGACTCTCCCCATATCTCCAGTTTATGATACTTCTCCACTGTAGCAACCGTTGCTTGGCCAAGAGGCCCCCAAACAGGGCCCACCAGGAAGTCGACTTTATCCTCGCTGATCAGTTTCTCATAGAATCTGCTGACATTCTCAGGCTTTGACTCATCATTGTAGATATCCAAATCGACCATGTACGTGTTTCCGTCTCCAGCCTTTATCCCACCTTTGTCGTTGACCCACTTATTCGCCCAGATTGTCAACCCACGATCTTCATCTATACCGAATAGAGACACAACGCCGGTTAGAGGCTTGGTTCCACCAACTTTCACTGTCAGTTTCTGGCCGCCAGTGCTTGTCATAGTTGGAGTTGGAGTAGTGCCAGTTGGGGTCGCAGGCTTTCCGTAAAACTGGTAAGCTCCGTATCCAGCAGCAGCTATCACACCCACAGCAACAATGCCGCCAGCGTATTTCAGATAGGCACGTCTAGTAATATTCTTCTTCTCTTCAGTCGTCTTCTCTTCAACCTTCTTTTCTTCGCTAGGTTTTTCATCACTCAAATTGAACACCTACACTATCGCAAAGGGAAATCCGTCCTTATATGTCTACCTCGTGTGCGCGAGCTTCTTGCAAAAATGGCTAAAAATGGCTTTTAATATTCGTCTTTTTGTATCTTGATGGTATGGATTCCTTAGATCGGCTTATCCTAGACCCACTGAAAGACGGCTCAGCAAAGACTTTCAAAGAGATCCTTGCCAAAAGTGGGCTCTCCCATAATACGTTGAAGCGTCACCTGCAACGCTTGATAAATGAAGGCTTAATTCTAAGAACAGAAAAGGTTGAAAATAGACGTGGTAGACCGAAATACAGTTACACTTTGACCCCAAAACTCAGGCGACAAGTCGATCCCACTCTCAAAGAACCTCACACAAGCCTTGTCACCCTCACCTTCACCAAGCTCAAGCAAATATGCAAGCACAGCAAAGGTGGATTCTGCAGGACAAAGAGGAGAAACTGTAGTCCGTACGTCTGCCCCCATATGATCAGAGAAGAATAAAAACCATTAAAAACCAATAGCGCGCGCTATTAATCCTATGTTCATGTGCAGCTCCAAAACGCATTTGTACACCATTCTTGGCAGCGATGTGAGAATAATGACAACTGCCTGAACTGACTCGATTAGGTTCCTTTATTTACTATCTCGCCTTTGCAGCTACTGCCCCTCCCAGCAGTGCAACCATAGCAGTGTGTGCCAGTGCGTATCTTCATGCCTTCCAGACTTCTATCATCGACTGAGTCTATGGTCAACAGTTTTCCTGTCTGTGGGTCACGGATATTAAAGCTGAGCATTTGGTTAAAGTCACAGTCGTAGAGCCTTCCGTCCCATCCCACGTTCAAGTAGTATTTGCACATGAGGCCCTGTAGAGTTGCCGGGTTGAAGCTCTCGTAGAGGAGAGTCATGTATTGTTCGTACAGTCCCTCGGTTCTCAGCCATCTGTCGAAACGATTTATCGGCATATTAGTCAGGGTTATAACATGATCAAGGAATATTCCATGCTCTTTGCGAAGTACTTCTCTGTAATCCTCTTCTAACTCCTGCGTAGGTGGCGGGAGGAAGGCCCCACCTGGATTATAAACTAGATTGAGAACTAATGATTGGTCTTTCCCGTAACCAGCATCATTGAGGAGGTGTAGAGCGCGGATACTTTTCCAGAATGTTCCCTCTCCCCTTTGTCTGTCGACGTTCTCTTTGGTGTAGCATGGTAGTGAGCAGTAGAGCTCTACTTTGTACCTCCTGTAGAAGTCTGGCAGATGCTCTTTGCCTGGTTCAAGAAGTACTGTCAGATTGGATCTCACAACTATCTTTTTCTTTATCCTGGAAATGGACTTGATCAATTCCTCGAAGTTAGGATACAGTTCCGGAGCCCCTCCGGTAATCTCTACTCTTTCAACCTTTGACAATCTGAGGAACTCCAGGCAAGCACTCAGAGTATTCAAATCCATTGTGTCTGTTCTGTAAGGTCCAGCATCGACATAGCAGTGGTTACATTCTTGGTTACAGGTATTGGTGACATTGACCTGCAAAACCTCTGTTCTTGACCTCACCAGTCTTGCAGAGAACTTCGTAAGCATCTCATCAAAGGATGGCAGAGTACACTGCATAGTTGTCACATCTCCCTTTTCCCACATTTCTAAGTTTCTCTTGGTACGCGGTTACTCGCACGGTTTCTCCCCATCCCCCGATAGGGGATTTCGTTCACTTTCCTCTATCCTTGATATCTATCTTAGATCTCTGATTTCTCGGGTCTAAAATGTCAGTCTGGAATAAATATGGTGTCGAAAAAGTGAAGCTGTGGCTCGTGTTAAGTCAGAATAAGTCTCTAGACGAGTTCCTGAAAGACACCTAAGTTTCTACGACTTCACTGTCCTCGAGTACGCCTTCCTCAAGGGACTGATCTTCTCTACTCTTTTGACGCCTGCATAAAAGCAATATTATTGATGTCGCGTTTGAATAGCGCATCATCTCATCTGTCTAATAGCTGATGAGCTCTTTCTCTTCAAGCGTCTCCTGAAGTTTGGTTACGGCACGGCGAACATCTTCTTCCTTCTTCGCTCCAGTGCAGACAAAGTTTCCACTTGCGAAGAGGAGCATAACCACTTTAGGCTCGTCCATACGATAGATGAGTCCTGGAAACTGCTCAGGCTCATAGATCGTCTTCTTCAATGAATAGATTGTCTTATCTAGGTCGATGGAGCCGCCTAGTCCACCTGAAGCTACTATGTTCTGCACCTGAATGTCGATTCTTCCGACGATTACAATTCCATTTCTCTTGAGTTCAGCCGCAATATTTGCCACTGCTCTTTTTGCCTGCCGTTCTGACTTGGATCCGGTGCAGACCATCTTTCCAGTGCTGAAGATGAGTGTCGCGGTCTTAGGGTTCTTCAACCGGAAAACGAGTCCTGGAAACTCTCGCGGTCGATACTGAACTCCAGGGAATAATCGTGCAATAGTGTCGAGATCTAGATGTTGTTTTAGATTTGCCGTGGCGACAACGTTCTGTACAGTCACAAACGTCTTGTCCTTTGCCGAGATTTCACGACTCCATCAACGGGTTTCTCAGATTGCTATGCGCAACAGTCATCTTATGAATTGAGGAAATTATGAGCAGAGGCTAGGGTTGTTAACTTCATCTAATGCACGCATCAAGAGAAATATATATTCTGTGTGGTGTCGTATTATCAAGTGGAGTATGAGAACTTGGTGGTTAAAGGCGACCTGTACAAATGTGATTTATGTGGCGTCGTATGCAGCGTAGACAGCGTATGTGGTGCACTGAATGCGACCTAGTATGTTGCAACACGCCAATGAGAAAAACTGGCAGAAAAACGAGTAGGAAGACAGCGGCCAAGAAAAAGAGAAAGTAAAACTAGTTCATCACTGAACTAGTTTTCTCGCAAACCCCATTCTTTTTCGAACTAGAAACCGCGCGCACATAATCACCGACAGCTGAAATGATTAATTGTTTCGTGTCGACGGGATTATGCTACCGATAGCTGGAGGGTTAGACAAACATGGCAATCACCCAGTTGATCCAGCTTGGGAGCATGCCATGGTTAGGGCTGGACGGATAGCTCGCTTGCGTTGATGATGAATGACCTCCAGCAGCGAGCCAATGCAGGTCTGCTTGCTACGTGTGGGAATTGATACGGGATCGGGTGGAATGCTAGGTCCGCTTTTCTCTGACAGCACCTTCGAATATATTCCCATCCCCGAAGGTCGTGGCAAACCAGGTAAGACGTACGGTGAGATCAAGGGTAAGAAGACTAAAAGGCCACTCTGGAAATTCTTCCCGCGACTTCGTCAAGCGGATACCGTCAAAACCGTCGTTCATCATGATCCTGAGTTTGACACCTTCACATATGGAGATCCTGCCAAATCAAAACGGAGTCTGAGGAAGCTCCACACCGGTGATTTGCTCGTGTTCTATGCTGGACTGGAGCCATATGATTTCAAGGATGACAAGAAACGCGGTTTGTACATTATTGGATATTTTGATGTCAAAACTGCAGGAGAGTTTACCGATTTCTCCGACAATGATCTACACACGTTCTTCGGCAATAATTACCATGTGAAATATGGAAGAGGCGAGAAAAGCCTGATCTTGGTTAAGGGCAATTCAAGAAGCAGGCTCCTAGAATCCGCCCAACCAATAAGTAAAGTAGGTCTCGATAATGGAGGACATAAGGTATACGTCTTGTCTGATGAGGCGAAGACTCATCTTGGTTCCTTCACGAAACTCAATGCAATTCAACGAAGTACCCCTCGCTGGGTCTCCCCACAAAAGACGCAGGAAGCGGCGGAGTGGATACGGGCGCTCCCCTAACAGGCGCCCCTTTCGAGCAAGTTAGGTCGCGTCTGCATGGCTGCTCATCTCACGATGAGTTGCGGAGAGGCTACAGTAATCGCAATACCGTATCTCAGTGTTCACGATTTTTATTCCTACCAGCTTGTGTGACGAATGAGGATTCAACTAGAATCCCTCCACCATGTGTCGATGGAAACATCTTAGAACATAAGTGGCATAGAGAACAGTGAAAATGCCTTTGAGAGTGCGGCCGTAACCTTGCACTGATTGGGAACAAAAGACTTGACGACTGTCGTTGCCGGAATGAAGAGACTGCAGACTCCCCGGTATGAAAAGAAGCTTAAGAAGATAAAAAGGGTGGAGGAGTTAGTCTCTTTGTTTCCTAGCGCTCGCTACACAAGACACCAGCAGAAAAGGAAACAGTTCGCGCGTGATGAAACTCACGATCTTATCTCCCGAAGACTGCGATGAAACCGGAAGACTTTTCTTCAGTAGAAACTCAAACGTAAGAGAAGCGGGTTAGAAATCAGAAAAATACGTTATTAACCTACGTGGGGGTCGTGGGCTAGTCTGGTCTACGCTACGCGGCTTGGGTAGCCCCGAGGCTTCAAGAACCCGCGAGGTCGTGGGTTCAAATCCCACCGACCCCACCAAACCATAATGATTGAATAAAACACAGAACCTCGAACTCGTCTTCAGATGTCCAGCGACCAAAGACTAGCCTATTCGCAAACCGTATTAGTTTCCAGATCGTTATTCTAAGGCGGGAGCAGAGCAGGTTGTCCAACGTTAATGAGAGAGAACGAATTTCCCACCTAATCCGCCGTCTCGATGCTGCCTACTCGAAGGGCATTATGAGTCCTCAAGATTATGGAACCCTGCGCCATGAACTTGAGCGGAGAATACCTGGTGCGAAGAAGCCTCGCAAGCAGAAACGAGTAAGGCTTATTGTGATAGCGGTTATCGCCATAGTTGTCGTGGTAACAGCGTTATTTCTGAGGTCGTCTAGCTCGTCTAGCAGACCTAACTTCGAGGTCTCAACTCCTACGATTGTAAATAATACGTTAACCTTAACTATCAAGAATACAGGTACGGCAGACGCGCATTCAGTTGCAGTTGATTTGCTATCCGCGAAGGGCAAGCTTTCAATTCAAGTTATTGACATCCTGAAAACTCAGGAGTCGATAAATATAACAAAGAAGTTGAATCTCCCTACGACGCAGGAATACGGTGTTGAATTCAACATTGTTGTCAGTTGCAGTGAGGGCGTCGCCACATCTATCCCTTTTAAGGGATAGTTTTTCGATCCAAATCCGTTCGAAATCCCCAGCAAAGCTTGGCTAGATCGTGTGTGAGTGAACGCTGGGCAGTAACACTGGATATGGCTGTTCTGCAGTTTACGACATATGAAAAATGAATTGATGGTCATGGAATGATAGCATCTTGGGTCTCTGGGGATGGCCCGAGTATCAATGAAGTAACCTAGAGAACAAATTTCGTAGCGAACAGCCAAAAAAAGGGAGGGGGACGCGATTTTTACTGTAGACAGTCTTTGAAGTCCGCGTCAGGCCTTTCAATGTAGATGTTCAAGATAGATAGTTTTTGAATCCCGCGTCAGGCCTTTCAATGTAGATGTTCAAGAGGTAATAGATTTGGTCCACATTTATTTTGACGTTGTAGGTCTGGCTGTACTGCAAGTAGCTGACAGTGACAGTATAGGTCCCAGGGGACAGGTAGACTCGGTAAGTGCCGAATCCATTCGAATGTACCACATCAGTAACGGCTTTTCCGGTACTATCTGTGCCAGTAACGGTTATCTGCGCCCACGGGACTTTCTCTACGATGTTACGTATGTTCATATCGACTTCTCCTAGGAGCCATCCTCCATAATTGATTGGTGTTCCACTGTAGCCCGGTGAAGGTGTGTAGGCTAACGCGGCTGTTGGCAGAAGTATTGCCAAGTAGACCGTAAGCACCAAGACTGTACATGTTAGAACATTTCTTTTCATTGCTGCACCTCAAATCCAAGTGCTGGTTGGGACTTGAAATATTCTTTATGGTACAGTTACCTGAATAGCTAAATCTAGGAAACTAGACGAGAACTAGACTGTGTCTTCCCGACATCGTTGGGGCTTTATTCACCTGTCTCAATTGTCTTGACATCTCAACCAAAGAGAGATCTAATTCCACGGCCTGTCCCTGGAAGTCAGTTCGCAGTCTAGAATGGCCCATGGTCCTTTCCTTGCGAGAATAGTTGCGGGGTGTTTCCCTCCCAGGCTTATCTTTGAAATCTTGTAGGTCAATCTTCTTGTCTTAAGCTCATCGTAGATTCCAAGAGAGTGAAGATACTCGTGAAGTAGAATGTTATAGATGAATGATCTCATCTCCGCAAAGCTCACTTGAGCGTCGATAACGCGATCGATTAAAGCCCTGTTCATCACTATTATGTTTGTTCCAATCTTGTGAAAGGCTCCGACTTCAAGCGGCAGTTCTCTGAGATACAGTTCTAGTCCCGTCCTCTCCATGTTCAAGAAATCTTTGACGGAACGTTTCACCACTTCAAAGATCTCTTCGAAGTCGTTAGATTCTTGAAGTTGGGTACAGTATGTATTTGACTTATTATATCTGATGCCACTAACGTCTGGCATAGGATCTGGCTTGCTACTATAAAATACAAGCGGGAAGTGTGTGAGTATGCTTTGGTCGCCTTGTTGATGGTTCTCTACTGTACGTACGATTGGGCTGTCTTTTCTAGGTCGGGAATTATTTGGGGGAGATCGGGGGGTCCTTTGTCGGGGAGTCTGTTTATCTTCTTCTCCGAGAAGCCCTTAGTAATGAATTCAGTTGCTGGATGATTCTCGCCTAGTATTTTCTTGGAGATTTGGAAAGATAGTTCTCTAACTTCATGTTCGTGCAAGTGTCCAAGAGAGTGTAAGTACTCATGTAGGAGTATTGAAAATATGTATGCATTGATTTCCCGAAATGATTTGCAGGACTTTATAACAGCATTAAGTAGCTTGCGATTCAGCACAATCGAGTTAGATCCGATCTCATGGAATGCTCCAACCTGTGGTGGGAGGTCCGCTAGCACCAGCATCAATCCTACGCGAGCTTCATTGATTGTCTCTTTGACAGCCTTCTTAACCAAGGCAAAGATGTCGCTGAAGTCTCTGCTCTGATCAAGTCTCTTGATGTATCCAGTTAATGAATGCATATGCTAACTTCGGTCTCCGTTTCTTTTACTTCTGATAATGCGTTATGTGGTGGAGTTGGATCAGGACCTGTTGTTACCCTAGGTAACAAACCTGCTTATGAACCTTACCCTCGACCCTTAGAACGGGTGCTCTGCCCAAACAGCCTTTGGGCCATTTAGCTAGGAACTCAACTGGAAAGAATGGTCGATGGACGAAGACACTGATGTGGACTGTCTGAAATCCCGTACTCTAAAGGAGGATATTGAACTAGCCTGTTCGTTCGCAAAACGATTCTTCAGCATGATACGAACTCCTAACTAGGGGTCCTGAGAACACATGTTTGAAGCCAAGCCTCTGAGCCTCGATCTTGTAGTGCTCAAAGATCTCAGGCGTGACGTATTCTACAACTGGATGATGTTTTCTACTCGGCTGGAGATACTGGCCAATCGTCACTATGTCGACTGCTCTAGCCGCCAGATCGTTGAGAGCCCCCAAGATATCTTCTTTAGACTCGCCAATGCCGACCATCAAGGACGACTTTGTATAGATGTTGCTCTTCAGTCTCTTGATATTCTGAAGAACGTTAAGCGAGGTCTCGTAGCTTGCACGTGGGTCTCTGAGCTGGCCCTGTAATCTTCTAACTGTTTCAATGTTATGTCCGATAACATCAGGTTGAGCGTCTGCAAGCTTTCTCAGAGATTCAAGGTCACCGTGAAAATCCGGTATCAGGGCTTCGACTTTAGATCCAGGTGAAAGACTCTTGATTGATCTTACGCACTTCGCGAAGTGTTCGGCACCACCATCAGGCAGGTCGTCTCTGTCGACAGAAGTTATGACTGCGTACTTTATTCTCAGTCTCCTGACGGCTGTGCCAAGCCGTTCAGGTTCTTCGTAATCGACTGGTTTGCCTATTCTTGCATTCTTGACGGCGCAGAAACGGCAGGAGCGCGTGCATATGTCGCCCAGAATCATGAATGTTGCGTTCCTTCTTCCCCAACAGTCTGTTGAATTCGGACAGTGCGCCTCCTCACAGACGGTATGAAGGTTCAGATCTCTCAGAGTCTTTGCAGTCTCATAGTATTCGTCCGAGCTTCCGATTTGCACCTTCAACCAGTCAGGCTTGCGTTTTCCCAAAGGGCGGTCTTCCATTTCTTAGTTACCCCTCCAATAGTCCTTTTGTTTTGGAGGCTTGTTTTTCGGATAGATGTGCGTAGGATCCTCAGAGCATCTGAGCTCGTCATGAAGAGTTGGTTCTACTATCTAAATAGGTCCCTAAAATCGGCCTAGCGTTGCACTTGTTTACCGCAGCGTATGAGACCTTGATTACGCTTTTATTACTCCATCTTCTCTGAATGTTGAATCGAAGGCTGAGCGTCGCCTGATGTAGGGGGCTTGGCGCTCCTTCTTCTTCTCAGACAGCTTTGCCACGAGCGAGATGCCAGGTTTTACCTCGCTCAGCGGTTTAGATTCGATGACGCCCTTCTCGACGGCGGTCTTGAAGACTTCCTCTCCGAACTCCGAACGGATAAGAGCAGTGGTCCAACCCTTGGGCGATCCGACAGCCCCTATTGATATGTCTGACAGTTCGGCGCAGAAATCTTGGCATTTAAGACACGCCGGAAGCATAAATGGATTCAATTCTTTGACCGGTAGATCCATCAGGATCTTCTCTCCAGCGGAGAGAATGAATCTATTATTCTTGATATCCACCTTCTCGATCTGTTGCAGTGATATCTGATTCTTTGTCTGGACAAAGTCCAGAAAGAGCTGGTTAAACTTGAAGCTATCAAAGCAGAATAAACCTATGGCAAGTTTGACCAGTTCTCCAAGCTTCCTGTGTCCAAGAGGAGACGTTGTCAGTCGTCTGAGACCTTCAATCTGGCATGGCAGACCTACAAGGCCCACTTTGGCTCGCGGATAGCCAGCAGCACTATCTGCTAACCCACTCATTACGTGTCCTGCTGTATACTTTGACTTTGCAGTCCTCGATAGTTCATCGAGATTATTCGAGACATAAGGCTCGGGCCTCCAAGACTCGTTGCCACGAATCCCCGTGGTAACTGTGTAGTCTACAAAACCCTGAGAGAGAGCGTGCGCGAGTATGCTTGTTGTAGCTCCACTATCTTGAGCTATCATCTGTACCTTTGGGTCGGTTGACCTCACAGAGTAGGCTCCGCGGAGGACTCCCGTGTATTGTTCCTGCTCATTTCTCGTGCGACCATAGAAACGTTCTTCTATATCGTCTATTGGCAACTCAACTCTCGGACAACCGTGATAACACAGGCCGCATAGAACGCACATTCCCTTTATTGTAGGCTTCTCGTCGTCTGTTGGGATTAGAACGTTTACTGGACATGATGCGATGCATGTTCCGCAGAACATGCAGAGATTCGTGGTAACAACCTCTTTGTAGAGTGCCCCCCAGACTTTAAGTTGAGGCTTGGCCAATTGCAAAAACACCTGTCTTTTAATGTAAGACAAAGATTTTATGAAGTGAGAGAGTATTCGCAGTCTTAAAGTTTGTGAACATCTAACATACTTCAGCTCCCTTGAGATGGACGAACGAAACATTATCTTGGAATTACCAGTAGATCACATTGAGGCGAATCTTCAACATATGTCAAAGGCTCGTGAAGAACTTGACAAATGAAGAGATGATTGTAACACCCTGGGAAGTTGCTGGAGAAATCGATTATTCAAAATTGATGGAGCAATTTGGAACACATCCCCTGACAGACTCCCTACTCAACAGACTGAAGAAATACTCTGGTGAGCTTCACATGCAGCTCAGGCGAAGCGTGTTCTTCTCCCACAGAGACCTAGACTGGCTGCTTGACAGGCACGATGCTGGCGAGAAGTTCATACTCTATACGGGAAGAGGGCCCTCAGGAGATGTTCACTTAGGGCATGTGATACCTTGGCTGTTCACAAAGTATCTCCAAGAAACTTTCGACGCAAGACTCTACTTCCAATTGACAGATGATGAGAAGTTTCTAGTCAATCAGAACCTCACTCTTGAGGATACACTCCGGCTTACTTATGACAATGCCCTTGATGTCTTGGCCGCAGGCTTTGACCCCAAAAAGACATGCCTCATCTCCGACGTGAAGAACGCTCAGACCCTTTACAAGATCGGGGTCGAGGTTGCAAAGCACGTCACGTACTCGACAGCGAAGGCGGTCTTCGGTTTCAAGGAGAGCTCAAACATAGGCATAGTATTCTTTCCAGCTATTCAGGCCGCTCCCTGTTTTCTCGAGTCCGCAATATCAGGGAGAAATGTTCCATGTCTGATTCCAGCAGCTATAGACCAAGATCCATATTGGAGAATAGCTAGGGACGCAGCGCCCAAGCTGGGATATTACAAGCCTGCACAGTTGCACTGCAAGTTTCTGCCTGGACTTGGTAAGGGCGGAAAGATGTCCTCGTCTATACCCGAGACGGCCATTTTCACAAAAGACCCTCCTAAAGTTGCTGAGAAGAAGATAATGAATGCCTTCACCGGTGGTAAAGCTACTGTTGAGGAGCAGAGGAGGCTCGGTGCCGACCCTTACATATGCCCCATCTACTATTATGAGCGCTTTCTCTTTGAGTCTGATGATGCCAAGCTTGCTGAGATAGAAAGAACATGCAAGAGTGGCGAACTTCTCTGTGGGGAACATAAGGCCTCACTAGCCCCAAAAGTCCTCAAGTTTCTGAATCAATATCAAATAAAAAGAGAGAAGGCAAAGGATGTGGTCTCAGAGTGCTTCCTCGACTCATGTGACAGGAAACTTCAGAAAGCTTTGAAATTGGAGAGGTTTTGAGATACTATTAGGTGCGAATGATATATGTAGGTGCGCGTGCAGGCCCCTTCTAGGCGACGACTAAACTATAGAAAACGAATAGAGAGATCTTGAGACCGGTAATTCAGCTGTCCATTCCGATTAAATGAAAAGAACCAGACATTGTCACGAGTAGAACCACCCCTCGCAACATTAGAAAGCATTAAGCATAGGTATTTGTGGTCCTAAAGGGTAGACCATTTTGCCATTGGATATCTCAGCGGTGCTTTTGCAACTTTGTCTGGGTAGACGCAGACTGGTTTTCCATCCTGCCACTGAAGCGCTGACATCTTGTGGCCTGTCTGCCACCCTGTTACAGGGTCAAACGCTATATCCCCGAAGAAACCGGTGAAGCTTACATTCCCGACAACCTGTCTCAATGCATCGGAGTCCAATGGCTTACTACACTTCTCCATGGCTGCCTGCAAGATAAGGCCCTGCGTGAAACCTATCCCTGCTGCGTACGCAGGCGATGCTACGTTGAAGTCTTGTTTGTATTGTGAGACGAACCAGTCTTCGGTTGGTCCATAGTTAGCCGGGTAGTTCTCTCCTACAACCCACTGGGTTATAGAGACTATGTTTTCGCCGTACTTGGGGCCGAGTCCGTCGTAGAACTGCTTGTACACGCCGTAGGTGCCGGGGTAAAACAGTTTCAGGTCTAGCCCGATCTCCCTGACATTCTTTCCAACAAGTGGTGCTTTGGAGCCGGATTCGAATAAGAGTATTGATGGGTTGGCTGCTTTGACCTTTGTGAGTACCGGGGTGAAATCTGTTGAATCAAAAGCTACCTTTTCATAGTAGACTATGTTCAGTTGAGGCTGCTGCTTCGCCCATTGATAGCCATATGTTCCAGCTACGTTTCCAAATGCATCGTCGGTGTGGACTATCGCTATGTTCTTTGCATCCGGATCGTTGGGTAGGATCTTGTTGATGATCATTTCGTTTAGGATGTTCAGGTACTCGCTTCCGTTGGTCTGCACCATCATTACGTATTTCCAATCTTTCCACAGTGTTGGGTCGAAGCTAGCGTTTCCGTAGATCTCCAGTTTCTTGTATTTCTCCACAGCAGAAACCGTAGCTTGGCCAAGAGGCCCCCACACTGGGCCCATTAGGAAGTCGACTTTGTCCTCGTTGATCAGTTTCTCATAGAGTCTGCTCACGTTCTCAGGTTTTGACTCGTCATTATAGATAACTAATTCGACTTCGTATGTGTTCCCGTCTCCAGCTTTTATTCCACCTTGGTCGTTGACCCATGTATTCGCCCAGATTTCCAGCCCCCTATCTTCATCTATGCCGCCTAGTGCCATAGTACCGGTTAGAGGTTTGGTTCCACCGATTTTTACTGTCAGTTTCTGGCTGCCAAGGCCTAACGTGGGGGAGGTGGTACTGAGAAGTGAAGTAGTAGGCTGCCCATAGTAGCTATATGCTCCATATCCAGCAATCGCTGCAGCGCCTGCAACAACAGCAGCTCCAGCATATTTCAGATACTTACGACGACTAATCTTGTCTTCACTCAAATCCCGTAGCCTCAATCTTGATTAGCCGATCGTTGGGACGTATTTAGCTTTACACATATTTGGTGTTCAAGTCGATCAACCTTGTAGCATTAATCACCTAAGTGGAAGATAATCAATGATCGAACGCAAAGGAACACTTTAAAACCAAAGTATGATTGAGTGAAACATGATGATCCTTCAGAACCCCCATAGAAAGAATCAAAGTCAAAACGCGCGCGCGTAGTTGTGTACAAAAGTGTACTTAACGTATACAACAATCCCAGATCTGGTTTAGATATTGAGGTACAGTCTCCCGACAGGAATGCACTACTCGACGCTCAGTGAAAGAGAGAGATTCTATCGAGATGAGTTCAGCCTCGACAAAGTCTCCAGGTGGCTTAGCCGACGCTCAGGACATAACGTCTTTGCGGTAATAATTGGAAGACATACCAAAATCTATCCAAAGAAGTATGAACGGAGCTTTTCAAAATCGATACTGATAAAGAAGTACGGAAGCCTTGAAGATGTTAAGAACCTTCTACTTGAGTTCAAGCCGGAGGCAGTCTATTACGACAGAAACATTTACAATAAGAGGACAGATGAGCCGAGAAGAACTCTTGGCCAGGAGTTAGCTTTCAATCTAGACCCCGAGAACATAACGTGCCCGGTACATGGATCGCTTAGGGAGAAGATGCGACGTGGACAAGGACTGAGCTTCTGTGTCTGGGAGTTCAATGTGGTGAAGGAAAAGACTGTGGACCTATGCGAGAGACTATCCGGTCTCTTCTCTGAGCTATCCGTGGTCTATTCTGGCAGGGGATTCCACATCCATGTTCTTGATCCTGAGACATGGACTTGGCCACGAAGGCGGAGAAAGAAATTAGCCACAGATATGAAGAGTGAGGGCTATCCTATAGACGAGTGGGTTACGACAGGTGGAATGCGACTCATCAGGCTCCCTTATTCCCTGCACGGAATGGTTTCAAGAATAGTTGCACCACTGAGTATCCGGCAAACTGAAGCATTCGACCCGGTGAAGAGCCCTATTTGTCTTCCGAAGTTTCTGAAGGACTAGCGCCGACTACGTTTGAACTTTTTCTTCGGCTTAGCCTTCTTCTTGACAGCCTTCCTCTTAGCTTTACTTGCAGGCTTCTTTGGCTTGCGTGCTGGTTTCGCCACAGCTTCCTCAATGGCAGGTGTTACAATGGGCGCCTCTTCAGCTTCCTCTAAAACCTTCGCCGCCTCAACCTCTTCTTTGCCGTAATAATAGTATCTCTTCTTCTCTTCAGAGGGCTCCATCAATTGCTCCTCCATTACAGATACGCTTGTGCTTTGATAAAAGCTTGAGCATAATCTATGCGAGTCCAGCGCCGTCTACACCGGCTCCACATTTGGGGCACTTGGAGTCTTTGACATTGTTCTCTAAAATCTCATATCCGAATCTGCGTATCAATCTCTGTTTGCACTTGTAGCAGTACGTATTCTCACCTTCCGCTCCCGGAACGTTGCCTTCATAGACGTATCTCAGGCCCTCATCGATTCCAACCTTCCGGGCCATTTCTAGGGTTGAGACTGGTGTTCTTGGCAATTGTAGAAGCTGGTACATTGGATAGAACTTGGAGACATGCCAAGGAATCTCCTCTCCAACGTCTTTTATGAATCTAGCAATTTTTCTCAGTTCCTCTTCCGAATCGTTGAGGGTTGGTATTATGAGCGTTGTTATCTCTATCCATATCCCTAGTTCTTTGTGTAGCTTAATGTTGTCAAGGACTGGTTGGAGTCGGGCACCGCAGCTCTCTCTATAAAACTCGTCTGAGAAGCTTTTCAGGTCTATATTAGCTGCATCAAGGTAGGGCCTTATTGTTCTCAGGGCTTCCTCAGATATGTATCCGTTTGTGACGAAGATATTTTTGATTCCCTCCTCGCTTGCGAGCCGTGCTGTCTCGTATGCGTACTCGAAAAAGATAGCTGGTTCAGTGTAGGTGTAGGCTATGCTCTTGCATTCATAACGCTTAGCGGCCTTAACGACTTCCTCGGGCGGAAGATCTTCGCCTACTATTGGGCCGTAATTCTTCGGCATCTGAGAGATCTCATGATTCTGACAGTTTTTACACCTGAAGTTGCATCCGACAGTAGATATTGAATATGTCGAGGTCCCAGGGTGGAAGTGAAATAGCGGCTTCTTCTCGACTGGATCGAGTCCAGTCGCGGCGGCCTTGCCATAGACTAGGGTATAGAGACTTCCTCCCTCGTTGACTCTGACTCCGCAAAGGCCGCGCTTACCCTCGGGGATCGTGCATAGCTGGTAGCAGAGTCGACACTTCACCGTCGATTGCTCAAGAACATCGTAGAACATAGCCTCCTTTCTGCCTAAACCAACCACGATCTAGACGCCTTCGATTGACTTCATGTCTGTTACGTCTTGAAAGAGGCTTCAGACGGTTGTGGATTGGGCTCGGGTAAAACCTATTCCTGAACCTCGATCGCTACTGGGCATGCTGTGACGCAAGCCATGAATAGTATGCACTCCTTCTCTCACACAGGCACAGATTTGGGAGTGTCTGGGTATTCAGGTAGATTTTGAATATCAAGGACATTGACTGGGCATACTCCGACGCAGGTTGCGCTTCCATTACATTTCTTCCAATCGACTTTCACCGTTGGCATTATGCACCCCTACGAGTCTCTTCTTTCCTTGAGGGCGAATATAAGGTGCTTTGAATTTCCACGACAGAGAGTCATTTTGTCTTCTTCTTGAAGAATAGCCAGTTCTTCGGGTCCGTCGTAGGCCTGAGTTTGATGAGGCAGTAATCCCCTTGCAACTTTCGTCCTTCGATGGTGACTATCACCTTGTTCTCGTCGACTTCGATGGGCTTGTAGGTTCCACTATCCCAAACCTCAACCTTTCCAGCTCCATATTCCCCTTCTGGGATAGTTCCTTCAAAGCTTCCATACTCGAGCGGATGGTCTTCCACCTGTACAGCCAGTCTCTTTACGTTGGCTTGCAGAGGAGGGCCCTTTGGTAAGGCCCAGCTTCTGAGGACCCCGTTCATTTCGAGCCGAAGGTCATAGTGAAGGTGGGTTGCTTGGTGTCTTTGGATGACGTATACCAGTTCTCTAGGTGGAGTGGGTCTGACAGAGCCTGCCGGTTCTTCGGTCTTCTCAAAGTCTCGTTTAGATTGGTACTCTTTGAGGCTCATTAGAGGCACATCTCTAGTCGAATTTGAATGCTGAAGGACAGACCTTGTTAAGTGAGCAGCTAGCACAGAGCGGTCTTCTTGCCATGCAAATGTTTCTGCCATGTTCTATGGTTCGATAGGTGAAGTAAAACCAGAGTTCTCTTGGTATTATTCTCATCAGGTCTTGCTCGATCTTGTCTGGGTCGTCCCACTTTGTCAAGCCAAGCCTCTTGCTGACTCGTGCAACATGTGTGTCTACAGCTATTCCCTCGACAATACCGTAAGCATTTGAGAGGACGATATTCGCAGTCTTCCTGCCAACTCCTGGTAGCGTTGTAAGCTCTTCCATCGTCTTGGGGACTTTGGAATTGAACTTCTCAACAATCATTTTGCAGGCATTTCTTATGTTCTTGGATTTGGCCCTGTAGAATCCAGAGGTTTTGATGTCGCTTTCTAATTCTTTGATATCGCTATTCGCGTAATCCTCTGGAGTCTTGTACTTCTTGAAAAGCTCTTGTGTTACTAAGTTCACTCTTTTATCGGTACACTGGGCTGAAAGAATCGTTGCGACAAGTATCTCAAGCGGGTTCGAGAAGTTCAGGGCGACCTTGGCGGTGGGGTAGGTTTTTTCGAGAATCTCTAAGATGTTGGAGATTCTCCTCTTCTCCTTTAGCGGGATGTCCTTCTGCTTCATATTATTCTAGTAGTTATGTTGACTGCGATTCTATCAAGTTTCTCCTCATTTAGTACCAAAAAAGCGGAATCCAGTCTTTCTTGCACGTATGGCCTCTAACTCATCCATTGCCCTCAAACCTCAATTATCTTCGTTTGATCCAAAAGGAGAGAGTACGCTTAGGAGCATGTAGTATTCCAATATTAAGATCATGTCAACCAAATATAGATGTGGTGTCATCTTAACGCACCCTAATATGTCCTCTATTGGGGCGCTAGTGTGTGTGTCTTCGAGCTATTAGGGAGAGATGCCGCCTCCTCTGACATTTGCCGTGTTTCTGCAAAGATGTAAGGAAGGCTTTTTCTTAGACCTCTAATGTTGTCACCTCTTAGGACGCTAAGCGTCTACATCCACGAGAACTCAAGAACCGAATTTTCCGATAGGCCGAAAAAATTGTGGTGGACCGGGATAGCTTTAAACTGTTGTTTAGAACTGTCAACCAAGCGGATTTTCAGACGAAAGAGAACGGAATGGGAGCCGAAGACAAGCTTAAGATCAGCTCGATATAGCTGTAGTTGATGAACTGGGCGGGGATCCATGCTCTCCTGTCTCCCACACACTGGATCTGAATGGTAGCGGGCCCGCGGGAGCTCGATCCTTATTGAGGTGAATACCGAGTGCGCAGAAGATTTGCTGTTATATAGTTGATCTTTTGTATGCTGTGTTGCGCGACTAGGTTTCAGTGATGTTTTTCGCTTTTGTTGGCTGTCTTCAGGTTTCGTCTAGCCGTGTGTTGCTGTGGTTGTTTCTATCAGCATGTTGTATAGTGAGGCTTTGATCATCATCTCCTGTGCCATGTTTTGCATCGTTTTGGCTGAGACGTATTCTCCGAAGGTTCGCTTCAGCGATGAGAAGGCTGATTCAGCCATCCATCTATACCCGTAGCCATGATTGTGTTTCCAGGCTTCAGGGTCTTTGAGGTATTCTTGGGCTACGAGCTTTCTGGGCATGCATCCTCCGGCCCTGCTGGATGTGTTCTTGCGCACCTTGATGGCTGGCTCAATCCCTTTTGCGTTGAGATAGCGGAAGTTGCTTTTCATATCGTATGCTCCGTCGCCAATTGCCTTGGCGACCTTACCTTTCTTGGAGGCTTCATCAACAAGCGGCTGGAGCATCCCTCCGTCACCTGTCTTCTCATCCGTCACCTTCAAGGCGAGTATCTTCTTCCGCTTTACATCAACGGCGATATGGATCTTGAGGTATCCGCGTCTCACCTTCCATTTATGGCGTATCCATTCGCCGTGGTTAGCCACCTTGATGCCTGATGCGTCCACCGCCAGGACTATGTCGTCGCCATAATCTTTCTCATCCAGCTTCACATCTAACCTGTTCACGCGTCTATCTATGGTTGAATAGTCAGGCACATGGATCCTTGAGTCGAATCTTCTCAGGGCTTTGAGGAATCCTTCTGTCTGCCTGTAGGGTAGGTGGAATAGCAGGTGCATGTAGCCTAGAAGCCTGATGAAGATCTCAGGGTAGACGTATTGTCCACCTTCCTTCCCAGTATTCATCTTTTCAAGCTCAATGTTCCACCTGTCAAGGATGCGTGGGTCAAGCAGGATCTCCCCACGCTTCACGAGACCCTCATTGATGCGTCTCCAATCTCTAGCAGCCAATCACAATCGTGGAATAGTTCTCTCACAGGCAATATAGATCATCCAACCACTTCCACGTCAATAAACCGAAAACTCAAACCTACATCCATAAACAAAAATGTCTAGTCATGCAACACAGCACTTTTGTAGCCTTCGATGATTTAAGGGATCGGTAATGGCCAAAGATCCAATCTGTGGAATGTATGTGGATGAAAAAACTGCGGAACTTAAGGCAGTGGTTCGTGGAACAACCTACTATTTCTGCAGCAAATCATGTCTTGACGAGTTTATTGCTCCGGAACGTGAGATTAAACGGCTGAAGATATCTCTGGCCATTTCGGTAGTCCTCACAGTGCCTGTGATCGCTCTAACATACCTTCAGATTTTGCCTATGCAAGTCCGACTCTTGGTTCTTTTCGTCCTCACTACGCCAATACAGTTCATCATAGGTTTCAGGTTCTACCGTGGCTTGTACCACTCGATCAAGGCACGTATGGGCAACATGGATACGCTGATCGCTCTGGGAACTACGGCTGCATGGGCCTACAGCACTGTAGTCGTCTTCTTTCCGAGAATACTGCCAATACAGGAGGTAATGCCTTATTTCGACACGTCAGCTGCAATCATAACTCTCATCCTGATGGGCCGATATCTTGAGCACCTCACCAAGAGCAGGGCGTCAGAAGCGGTCAGACGTCTTATGGATCTTCAACCAACCATGGCCCGCTTGGTCAAGAATGGGCAAGAGACGGAGATTCCGGTTGAGCAAGTCTCTGTCGGAGATGAACTGGCAGTAAGACCCGGAGAGAGGATTCCAGTAGACGCAGTAGTCGTAACTGGGCACACATCGGTGGACGAGTCAATGATCACCGGAGAAAGCATGCCAGTTGAAAGAAAAACAGGCGATGAAGTCATAGGTGCAACAACAAACAAAGCAGGAATGGTTAAGATCAGGGCCGAAAAGATAGGTCAGGATACAGTCCTAGCCCATATAGTGAAAATGGTCGAAGAGGCTCAGGCGGGAAGAGCTCCAATTCAACGAATAGCAGATCAGATAGCGGCATATTTTGTTCCCGCAGTAATCATCATCGCTACAACGTCTGCCCTAGGTTGGTATTTCGTTGGAAGAATAGGACTGAACTTTGCGCTTCTATCCTTTGTCTCAGTCATTGTCATCGCATGTCCCTGCGCATTGGGAATAGCCACTCCCGCGGCACTTATGGTTGGAACAGGGAAAGCAGCCGAAAGCGGAGTACTCTTCAAAGGAGGAGAGAACCTTGAGATGGCACACCGCGTGAAAACGCTTGTCTTCGACAAGACTGGAACTCTGACAAAAGGCCAACCATCAGTCACAGACATAGCTGTAACAAGTGACCTGCCCGAAGATGAGATTCTGCGGCTGGCCGCCGTTGCTGAGAAAGGATCAGAGCACCCACTTGGCGAAGCCATAGTAAGAGCAGCCACAGAGAAACAACTGCTAATCGAGGAAGCTGAGTCTTTCGAAGCAATCCCTGGGAAAGGAGTCTTAGCCGAGATTTCCGGACACAGAGTTCTCCTGGGCAACAGAACACTGATGACGGAAAATGGAATCATCTTCGAGACTGCTGAAAAAAAGATTAGACGATTGGAGGAAGACGGAAAAACAGTGATGATGGAGGCCTCAGACGAACGCCTCGTCGGCCTAATTGCGGTGGCTGATACACTGAAGGAGTATTCGGTTGAAGCAATTCAACAACTCAGAGATATGGGAATCGAGGTCGTCATGTTGACGGGAGATAATGAGCGTACAGCCAACTCTATTGCGAAGAAGCTCGGGATACAGAAGGTTATCGCTAATGTCTTGCCACACCAGAAAGTGGAGGTCATCGACAAGCTCAAAGAAGGAGGCAACAGGGTCGGAATGGTGGGAGACGGTGTCAACGATGCACCCGCATTGGCGAAAGCAGACCTCGGAATTGCAATTGGGAGCGGAACAGATGTAGCAAAAGAGACTAGCGGGGTAGTCCTCATTAGAGATGATTTGAGAGGAGTAGTCACCGCTATAGAACTCAGTCGGAAGACTGTTGCTAAGATAAAGCAGAACCTCTTTTGGGCGTTCTTCTACAACATCGGCCTGATTCCTGTTGCTGCAGGAGGCTTGGTTCCCTTCTTCGGTCCACAGATCTACAATGTTCTTCCTTTCCTAGCGGCCGGAGCAATGGCATTCAGTTCTGTCACCGTGGTAAGCAACTCACTGCTGCTGAACAGGTTCAAGCCAAAACTCTAGAATCTAACATAACCATTTCATATAAGAAGAAGGCTCTGTCTAGCTAGTGATGCTTCATTACAGCTCTACTTTGTGAATTTACTCGGATTCTTGTCAAAAGTCTGTTTGCATGCCAGATTGCAGAAGTAGTATGACTTTCCACTATATTCTGATTTGATCTTAGCCGTCTTCTCATCTACGTTCATTCCACATACGGGATCTTTCGCCAAACGTGTTCACCTCCTTTTCGTTGCCTAGTATGTTAACTCGCGGTTCGCTTTAATGGCAATGAATAGGTGTGCATACCGGCGGGCGCATCATTACATCGCGCTTGGTCAAATGAATTTACTGGATGCAGCAATTAGTACTAGTGCCTAACGGTTCAAATTTGGACGCCCTCATCAAAAGATACCCACCACCAGAATTTGACGGCTTGCCATAGGCTGTTGCTATATAAACGCTCGAATCTATGTTTGCCCCAGGTCTTTCTCGGAGCGGGGATTGGATTGTTCAATCCGGCTTCGACCAGTATTCGATGGATGGTTCTATAGCTTACAGGCACTATTCCTTTAGGTCTGTAGTTGCATAGGTAGCCTTCTATCTTGTTCGGTCCCCAACGTTTACTTCGTCTGAGCTCTATGATGAGGTTCACTGTTGACTGTGGAGCCTTGTAGTATCGGTGAGGCTTTCTAGACTTGGCCTGTAACCCTCCCACCCATATTTCCGGTAGACACTCCACCAACGGTAGACTCTCCTCTCATCTATCCCCAGAGCCGTAGCGACTTCAATCGTTCTCTAACCTTCCAGCTTTCTGTGAACGATCCATCTTCTTCTTTTGAGAACGGTATCCAATCAACTAACCCCAACTCTTCATTAATCAAGATCTTTTTATCACTGACACATGTTGGTAGCTAGTTCACTCTCGAAAGACTCCTGCAGAGCAACTTTCCACATCTTCACAAGGACTGGCAAGACATACTCCTAGGAAGAAGTGACTACTACCAGAACTTCAAAATGAAGGCGGATAACGTATGCAAAGAGTTAAGATTGGAATGTAGGTTCTGCTTTTGAAAGCACGCGTTAAGACGGCGTGACGACTACACTAAAGGACCGAGAGATGTAGGTTGGTCTCCAAGACTGCCGCTACGCTAGGTCGTCATCGAAAACTCGCCGTAGTAGTCCTGATATTTATCTTGGCCATGTTGTTCTCACTCGAATACCTCGAAGACATTGCGGAGATAGGTGGCACTCAAGGAACTCAATTACTAGTTTCCTTTGCAGCCTCTCTGCAAATTGGTGCTATTGGTTTCGCTTCTAGTGCTGGTTACGGTGGCATATTCATCTTAATGTTGCTGGAGGCTGCGGCTTTGCCCGTGCCTAGCGAGATAATCTTGCCCTTTGCAGGGTATTTGGTTTGGAAAGGGACTCTAAGTTTCTGGCCTGTGGTATTGTTGAGTGTTGTTGCAGCGCTTATCGGGTCTTTCGTAGACTATTATATTGGATGGATAATTGGTGCGCCTCTTCTTACATCAAAAAAGATACCATTCGTTAGTTCTGATCATCTTCAAAGAATTCACATGTGGTTCAATCGCTATGGAACTGGGGCTGTGGCTCTTTTCCGTTTGGTTCCAGCAGCGAGAGTTCTTATCTCATTTCCAGCCGGAGCCTATAGGATGAGCAGGCCAAAATTTGTAATATACACTGCTCTAGGTTGTCTGACTTGGAATTTTATACTTGTCTATTTAGGTTGGTTGCTTGGATCATCTTGGAGTAGAGTCGTTGAAGCCTTCAGATATTTAGATCTCGTCGCCTACGCTCTTCTTATCCTTCTTTCAGCTTACGTTTGCTGGATCCTAGCGTTAAAAAGTCAATGGTTTCAACGCAGATCTTGGTGATTACACGCGCCTTGGAAATATGTGCACTACCTTGATGTGAACCAAAGTCCTTCCAACTAGAGGATGGTTGAGATCTAAAACAACGGAGTTTTCCTTTACGTAGTGAATGGTGACCAGACTGCGATTTTTTTCTTTACTGAAGACATCAACCAACATATTCTTGGAAAGTTCATGTTCGCGTCAGTGCTGGAGCATGCTCATATCTTTATGGAACTGGGCTTGTGAGTGTGACCAAATCACCAACGTATATCTTGAGCCCTTCAGGAGTTACCCCGACGACATCCAATTCATGTCCTGATGATGGATATTCAGTTATGGCTAAGCCAAACCATTATCTTAGCTTGGCTTCAAGCAACTTCTTCAGAGCTTCATGCTCGGACGATTCAGGCAAGTTGATGTCCTCTTGAGCCAGACTAGCCTGCGTCAATTCCTAGCGTCTTTCTGTGACGGTGGGGATTTAATCTTCGTTCGACCATCTCTAACAGAGTAGAAAATTAGCGTGCAATTCTTCAGTACTTCGTCCCCGTAGTATATGGCGATTTCAGCGTCCTTTGGGTCGAAGAGTTTACTGGCGGGAATATTCAGGCAGCCATACATTGATGTGTTATGAGCCCAAGCCCACATTCTGCCTATCCAACTCGTTTTGCCAATGCCTCGTTATTCCCCTTAGGATAGAAGGGAACAGTCCGAGACCATGTGTCCTGAAACTTACGCTCTCTTGTGTTGGTTGCATCTTGCGAAAGCAAGGCCGCCAATGTGCGTTCGCTATTTTTCATTGTGATTGATGTTGTCTTCCACAGAGAGAGAAGCCTGCGTCTCATCTTTCTGAGCTCGATTGCTCTATGCACTAACGACTCGATAGTCTTCGTTTCTTCATCCCCTTTGCCAGGGATCTTGATTGGAAGTTTCTCTATGAATCGCTTGCCGTAGGAATAGAATCCGCCTCTAAAGCGTGTGCTGCCATCCTTTTTCTGAAGGTGCTTAACGGGATAAGTTTGCGAGCAACATCTTCTGGAATACTCTCTTTGTTTACTCTTGAGAGGAGTTCATCTATAGTTGGCTGTATGTGGAAATGAACGATCGACAGCATGCTCATCAATACGCCAAGAAATATCCCCTTCAAGAGGATGACTTTATTCGTAAAGATCGATGAAAGTGGGTCACCGTGTATAGCAACTAGAAATACGCCAGTAAAGAGTGCAGTCAACTGGTAGATGTAGCAGCGGGTTGAGTTGCCTCTAAGAACGTTCTCAAGGTATCTGTCAACTTGGATCGGTGCTTTTCTAGTCGGGCCCTCTCACCTACTACTATTGTTGTAAAGAGGAGCGGACATGAAGACCACGGGTAGGATATGAAGGAACTTCATCACTTCATACAGAGAATCCAAATCGCCTCACCAAGTTGGTCCAAGTGCCGATGTTGACACTGGTGATGTCAAGTCTTCATGAGCCAGCTATGCTACTTCTCTCTTCATCTTCTGGAATTCTTCTGTGGAGATCTCGCCTCTAGCGTAACGCTCTTTAAGAATCTCGATTGCTCCTCTGTCGCTGTAAGAGGCCCCATAGGTAAGCTGTTCCTTACCGCAATATGAGCAGAACCTCGACGTTGCGTCGATGCTTGTGCCGCAATTCTGGCAGTATCTGCTAGGATGTGGGTGTTCCGTTCTTGGAACGGTCTTTCTCCCCACTAGGTACCCTCCGGCAAATCCTAGGAGTGGGCCGCCCAATCCGCATGCAAAACACATTCAGATCCACCTCCAAACTACTCTAGTTCGGCGGAAAGTGGTATGCTTCGTGTGACGCATTCTGTTCCTGGGCAACGTTCCTCAGTCAGTTTTACAAGCCGTTCTAAGGTGGCTCTTGGAACGTCAGCGTCCACGTGAACCTTCAGTCCGACTTTCTGTATTATAGGTTCCTTTGAGAGCCCCAGCTGTTTTCTGAGATCCACTTTATTCTCGGCGGTGACCCGTAGGGTTTTCAATTCAATATTCTCACTTGTCGCTGTGGCCACCAGAGTTGTTGCAAAGCAAGCGGCCAACCCGTAGAGGCAGTATTGCAGGGGGTCGGGGCTGCTTCCCCATCCGCCAGCGAATGGAGGCATCTCACAGCTCAATAAGATCTTGCCTTTCTGATAGGGAAGCTCGGCGACGAACTGAGGTTTGCCTTCTTGCAGAATCCATTCGCCCGTGACGCTTTTCTCTTTCAGTGCTTGTTTTTGGTCCTTTTTCACGGCCTCTACGAATTTCTGCATCTGATCCAAATTGACATTATTCATTTTCGTTCTACCCCCATTCAAGTTAGTTCTTTCTCTTGTATGAAGGCGCCGTGCCAAGTGTGGTACCATACCTGACCGGTGTAGCCGTTGACGCTTAACATTCCGTATATCTTGCCATCCTTGAGTACATGCAGGGTATAGTATCCGTAGAAGGTTTCTGGTTCTTCTAGTGAGGCGCCTGGAAGGTTCGAGTCTAGGTAGGTTTGGGCTAGTTGCTTTGCATCTGTCTTTGTAACCGACATATTAGCTGTTGGCACTCCACCGTATGGCTGGTATCCCCATCCACGGCCCATCATACCGGGGCCCATCATTCCTCCGCCTTGACTCCAGCCGCCTAGTGGTCCCCAACTGCCCATCATGCCTCCCATCATACTGCCGTACTTAGTGTTCCACATCATGCTCGGCCCCTGCTCTGGATGGATTATTCCCATCATCCCTCCCATTCCGCTCAGGCCGACCGCTTTCTCGATGATTCCTTCGAAGGCGTCGATCCCTGTGCTCTTCTCGTAGGCAATGAAGTAGTAGTTATACTGGAACTCCATGATCTCCTTGACAGCTAAGTCAGGGTATCCTAAGGATGCTACCCAACTCTTCGCCACCTGTGCGGCCTCATCGATATTCCTTGGAATTGCCTGGTAAGGTTGGTAGGATCCTATAGTTGGAGTTGGAACTGTTGGGAAGGGAGTCGTTTGCAGTGGAAATGTAGTTATCTGGCCTGTGTATGTTGGCGCCCATTGTACTGTTGAGAATGCGGCTAACCCTACGATGCCTATTATGATTAGAAGTACTCCAAGTAGGATCCTTCTGTTCATTCTGTTACTCCTCTTAGGAGAGTTCCTGCTTCATTCGTTCGTACTCTTCTTTTGTTATCTCGCCTTTGGCATATCGTTCCTTTAGAATCTCAAGTGGTCTGTTGCTTGGTGCTGGACTTGTTGGTGTTGGTCTGCCTGCTCCTACGAGGTAGTAGATTCCAAACGCTATCAGACCGATGAAGATCAGGAATACGATTATTCGGACGATTGCGCCGAGCCAGTTGAAGCCGTAACCATAGCCATATCCTCCATAGCCCATCATGCCACCGTTCGGGCCGTAGCCACCCATCATGCTTGGCCCCATAAACCCTCCTCCCATGAACATCAAGGGCCCTGCGAAGACTATTATCAAGATAATGACTAAGAGGATGATCCAACCGCTACTTCTATCGCTCATACACTCATCTCAGTTTATTTTTGTGTTCAAAGCTCGATAAAATCATTTTGTTCCTCGCCAAGAAGGCTATTCCAAAGAAACCTTTCTTACACAATATTTAGCAACATCCTGTATTTGTTGGATGCAGGGTATCACAGACTATCTAGGAGTTTCCAGAATTTAGCCCACTTCGCCACCAAATCTAACCCAAATAGTGGCCACGGAAGTCAAGCTGAATCATATTTCTCTCCAAGAAAAAACGAACTAATTCCTGACTAACAAGCTTGCAAATAATCGGCTACTGTCAGCAAATTGTAGATCTCAGAATGAATCGATGTGAGCAAGCCGTCCCGCAAAGTTAGATTAGAATAAGCTCCGTTGGTAAGAAGCTTTCAGGGTGAGGATGGAGCGGGCCTTGCTCCCAGCGCAACCTCAACTGTCAGCGCCTCGTTGTTCCTGATTATGTTTAGAACAATCTTATCTCCAGGATTCTTGAAATACTCAATATAGTAAAGTATATCCTCAAGTTTGTTCACGTTTCTGCCGTCAATGCCCGTTATCACGTCTCCGCCTAAGGTTACATTACTTCCCTCAATGATTGTCATCGTATTTCCACCGCGTACTCCCGCCTTCTCCGCAGGACTACTGTTCATCACAGATGTGACTAGGAAGCCTCGTGTCTCTGGGAGGTTCAGCTTTTCGGCTATTGAGGAGGTTACGTCTGTGCCGGCAACTCCCAGCCAAGGATGATCATAATGCCCTGTTCGTATAAGTGATGGTGCGACTCTCTTAACCAAATTCGATGGGATTGCAAAGCCGACGCCTGAGAACTGCCCTGTCTGAGATTCGATGGCCTCGTTAACCCCAACGACCTCTCCGAGACTATTAAGTAGTGGGCCACCGCTGTTGCCCGGATTTATGGCAGCATCTACCTGAATTTCGCCAGGTATCACATACCCACCGGTAGTCGGGAGTGACCTCCCAATCTGACTTACAATCCCTTGTGTCAGCGACCAACCAAGTCCAAAAGGAGCTCCGACCGCATATATCGCCTCCCCCACGAGCAGCTGCGATGAGTTGCCTAAGGTGACAGGTTTAAGCTCCCCCGGCGATGTCTGTACCTTCAAGACTGCTAAATCGGAGTATACATCAGTGCCAACGACTACTGTTGTGATAGTGGTGCCGTCCAGAAAGCCTACCTCCACCGCGTCCGCTCCCGCTACTACATGGTCATTTGTTATGATGTGACCGTCTCCGTCATAGGTGAAACCTGTGCCCCGTGCCGAGAGTGTAAGTCCATTAGTTCCCCTCTGCATATTCAATACTTGCACGACGGACTGTTCTACGCCAACGTAGACCCCATGGGCTCCAGCCCCTTCGCTTTGTGTCTGATTAAGCTTTTCCACAAGTGACTGAAGATTATCAAACCTGCCTTGAAGGGTGCTTAGTTGAGATCGAGTCTGAACATAAAAGTATCCTACCATGCCTGCAATCACAAGCATAACTACCAGTGATATTGATGCAAGGTGAATACGCAATTTGCTAGGCTGAAGTTCACTCATAAAAAACCCCTCAATTATCGTGGTACTAGTTTACCTGCAGCTTTGCCGCTGCCTCGTGTAACTCTTTGAACAGTACTGAAGAGAGGTATCGCTCTCCAGTATCTGGTAGCACTGCGACTATTAGTTTGTTCTTGTTTTCTGGTCTTTTTGCAATTTGAATTGCGGCAAATACCGCTGCTCCAGAAGAGATGCCGCACAGGATTCCCTCTTCCTTGACAAGTTGACGGGTCGTGTCGATAGCTTCTTCGTTCTTTACCTTGACTACTTCATCCACCTGTTCGATATTCAGGACTTCAGGAATGAACCCTGCTCCGATTCCCTGGATCTTGTGCGGACTTGGTTTACCTCCTGAAAGAACTGGCGAATCAAATGGCTCGACAGCGACTGCTTTGAAAGATGGCTTCTTAGGTTTGATCACTTCGGCAACACCTGTTATGGTTCCGCCGGTTCCGACGCCGGCCACGAAAATGTCCGCACGTCCCTCGGTGTCTTCCCAGATCTCGATGGCTGTTGTTTCCCGGTGAATCTTAGGGTTTGCGGGATTCTTGAATTGTTGCGGTACGAAGGAATTGGGAATGGTCTTGGCTAATTCCTCAGCTTTCTCAATAGCTCCTCCCATGCCTTTTGCTCCCGGAGTCAATACGAGCTCGGCACCGTAGGCCATCAGCAGGGTTCTTCTTTCCAAGCTCATCGTATCCGGCATGGTCAGGATCAGCCGATAACCTTTGACAGCTGCAACCATTGCTAAGCCTATGCCTGTATTGCCGCTTGTGGGCTCTATTATGACTGAGTTAGGGTTAAGCAGACCTTGCTTTTCAGCCTCCTCGATCATGCTGAGGCAGATTCTATCTTTGACGCTTCCGGCAGGATTTCGAGCTTCGAGCTTGGCAAGGATGGTTGCCTCAATACCTCTGGTTATCCTGTTCAGTTTTACCAGAGGGGTTTGGCCTACCGTCTCTAGAACATTATCATAGATTTTCTTTGTCATAGATCAGTCTCAAACCACTTCAGTCAGGACTTCTTATGAATGATGATTTACATCAATTGTAAAGCAACAAGGATATAAGAGTTATTGGCTAGTAGGTTGTACAGCTTTCCTTAGGGCCTGGTCAATATCGTCGATTATGCCTTCTACGTTCTCCAGTCCAATGGATAGTCTGATGTAGTCTTCCGTTACCCCTGTTGCCCTCTGCTCTTCTGGCGTTAATTGCTGATGAGTTATTGAGGCAGGATGAACTACTAGGCTCTTGGCATCACCTATATTGACAAGATGCGAGAATAGCTTCACTGATTCGATGAATCTCTTTCCAGCTTCCAGTCCACCTTTTATCCCGAAGCCCACCAGTCCTCCATAATACCCTCCAAGGTATTTTGTGGCCAACTCATGGCTCGGGTGTTCTTTCAATCCAGGATAGTTAACCCAGGCCACCAGGGGATGATCCTTAAAGAATTTTGCTACTTCAAGAGCATTTTCAGAATGTTTCCTTACTCGCAAGGGTAAGGTTTCTAGCCCTTGGAGAAACAGAAAGGCGTTGAAGGGACTCAAGGGCAGCACCTAGGTCTCGCTGCAACTGAACCCTCGTCTTGATTATGAAGGCCACATTAGCTTAGGGTAATTTAGTTGCCCACAATATTTCATTAGGAATAGTATCCAGGCAGGAACGACATACTCATTTCTTTTGATCCTCAACAAGAACTCTGGGCGGCATACTCTAAGAATAAGGTCGTGCGACTTTATCTCTGGCATTGTCCAGATGTTCTGACGTTCCTTGAATCGTTTTGACGTATTCGTCAGCCCGATCTTCCACTGGACGAAGGTCTCCTAGAAATGAATGAATAAACGAGAAAGGTGTTAGGTATCTTAAGAATGATAAGGAAATTTTGAAGATTTGTGTCTTCATTCGTATATGTGCGATTTCATGGATCAGTATCGCTCCTATCTCTTCTGTTGTCAATCTTTTCAGAATTGGGTTCGAGAAGCATATTTTCGGTCTGATGCTATGTATCGCAAAAGCAGCAGGCTCCATTTCATTCATTGTGTATATATCTGGAGTTCTTATTCCCATAATTCTGGAGTAATGTGCCGCCCATTTGATTAGGTCCTGATTTCTCGACTGACTTGCCTTCAGAGATGACAGATATAACCGTGGTCCCAAGAGATACGTTGCAACCATGCCCACTAGTAATAGAATAGGTACCGCAGGCAGTAGTACGTTCAGAAGAAACATGCCACAAATCATCGATATGGAAAGTGTGGCGATTAGGAAAATGAAAGATGTTATATGCAAATAGATGGAGGCAAGACGTGTATTGTTGCCGAAATTGCCAAATCTCACGGGTAGGAAGCTTAGCACCCCTACGGTCGCTGAGGCTGCCAGTACTGACGAGACTGGTGGTGTCGTTACGCAGGCAAGCAGGCAGTTCGTCGGATATAGCAGAGTCAACAGAATCAACGCCGTCGGTGGCGGATCTATGTCTTGGCGCTCTTCTTGAACCTTTCGTCAAAATAGGAAACCGCAGTTGTTCCGAAGACCTCAATCAGTTTGTTGACTGCTTGATCTACTATTGACCTCTCGAATTCCTTCTTACTTTTGGAAGGATGATATATGTAGTGGAGTCCGCCACGGCCTGTTTCGATCTCTCTTTCAACTATCTTCCTCTGGTGGAGACGATCCATTGTGACTGCTATAGTAGTGAGAGCGACATTGTGTTTCTTGCCTAGTGTTTCGTGTATGTCTCTAACTCGTAGTGGACCTTTCTTCCATTGAAGGTTCATGATGTCTGATTCCAGAGCACTTAGAACTGTCTCGAGCCCCTTCTTCTCCATGCGGATTCTTCTGACATTTGACAATTCGTTTGCCTCTGAAGTTTTTGAATTCCCACAATGCTTTGCATGTGATATCGATGCTTTTATCATAACCCTTATATATTGTTTCTGTAGCTGCTGCTTTGCAGGAAATGTAAAGGTCGCCTCCTCATTTGCGTCTTTTCGATCTGTCAATCAAAGCCTTAACGAGGAGAAAGACTAGAGCGCTGCTGCTTGTCCTCACAGTAGCCGTTAGTGTCGCCACGGTAACCTCAATGCTCTCCGTGAGTGTTTCAATGCGAAGCAGGATCGACAAAGAACTTGAGAGTTTTGGGGCCAACTTAGCTGTGATGCCAAAGACGAGTTCGTTATCTCTCACAGCTGGCTCGCTGACGTTGGGTTCGTTGAACGTGGGTTCTAATGAATTGCTTGAACGGGAAATAGCAAGCATACGCACAATAAAGGACAACGGTAGTATTGCAATAGTATCGCCAAAACTCTTCCTTCAAGCTAATATTGAGGATAAAGATGTCATCCTTGCCGGCGTCGACTTCCCCTCAGAGAAGACATTGAAACAATACTTGGAAATAGATGGTCGATGGCCCCAACGCGAAGACGAGGTCCTTATCGGTCAAGAACCCAAGCGGATCCTCGACAAGAGTGTGGGCTCCAATATCTCGCTGCTCAACCACACCTTCACTGTTGTCGGAGAGATAAAAGAGTCAGGTTCACAAGATGACTATCTAATCTTCACCGATCTCAAGCTTCTACAAAGTCTGACAGGCAAGATTGGCAGACTCACACTCGTAGACGTACGAGCATACTGTAATAGCTGCCCTATTGAAGAGATGGCTTCCGAGATGAATGAGATCTTCAAAGACCATGCAATAGCAGCTAGAGCAGTTCCAGTGAGACAGGTTGCCAGGGCCGAGATGAATATTCTGTACCAGATGAATGGCTTCTCCACAGTCATACTTGCAATCGTCTTGACGGTTGGCGTTCTCGGAACTGCAGGCGCAATGATGTCCTCGATCAATGAGAGAAAGAACGAAATTGGAGTCATGAGAGCCATCGGCTACAACCAATGGGACATAGCATCCATTTTCCTTCTAGAGGCTCTCATCATAGGAGCGCTTGCCGGTCTGACCGGCTTCGCCGTAGGCTCTGCAATGGGGATTTTTATGGGACCACTCCTAGCCAACACCACTGTTTCTCTCCAACCATCACTAATCCCTACATCCCTGACTCTGGGCTTAGTCGTATGCGGCTTAGCATCCATCTACCCATCTTGGAGGGCGGCGAATACCCTTCCATCCATAACCTTGAGATCTCTGTAGGTGAGAACCGATGAGTAACAATGCCCTGATCAATTTGACAGAAGTATCAAAGGAATTCAATGGCGGGACGGGAACAAGAGCCCTCAACGCTGTCACCCTGGACGTTGCAATGGACGAGTTTATTGCAATAATGGGACCTTCGGGTTCTGGCAAGACAACTCTTCTATCCCTCGTGGGAGGCTTGGACTACCCAACCAGCGGAGAGATCGTAGTGGACGAAATACCTGTACACAAACTGGGAACCACGCAGCTAGCCGAGTACAGACGCAACTATGTCGGGTTCATCTTTCAACAATTCCACCTCATAAAACATCTAAACGTACTCGAGAACGTGATGCTTCCACTAGTGATAGCATACGGATCCAGCAAAACCAAAGATGAAGTTGCAAGAAGAGCAATTTCAAAGGTTGGCCTTTCAGGAAAAGAGGAAAAACTTCCCGGGCAACTTTCAGGCGGGGAACAGCAGAGAGTTGCGATCGCCAGAGCCATAGTCAGTGAGCCGCAGATAATCTTGGCGGATGAGCCTACTGGTAACTTGGATACTGCGACGGGACAACAGATAATGGATTTGCTGAGCGAGCTGAATCAGGAAGGATCGACTGTGATATTGGTGACACATAATGAGAAAAACGCTGCCATGGCCAAGAGGACGATCAAACTCGTCGACGGTCGATTGGTGAACGCTTAGGAACAGGGAGGTGATAAGAATGGGAAAAAGAAAACGTGAGCAAGTCTTGAGATCCAAGAGGAGAAGCAATCTCCCCACAGCCATCGTCCTATTAACCGTTGTAATAGTGGCGGCCGGACTTTTCTACATCACTACCTCAGGAAGTAAAAGTGTAGGCGCAGAATTGAAAGGAGAGCAACCCACTCAGAATACTCAGTCAGTGCCCCCCCAGAGTTCTCAGACTACAATTGTACCAAGCATAATAAACTACACTGAACAGGGTGGAAACATTGTCCTCTCGATGAACGAGATAACCTCAAAGAAATACGTTATCTTCGACTACAAGAATTCCTCCAAGACTATTCCAATGATGGTTTACGTCACACCATCTGGTAGGATCGTTGTAGCAGTCAGACTATGTGAGCCGTGTCAGTCAACTAGCTTTACGCTCGAAGGCCGCGAGTTAGTGTGCGGCAAATGTGGAACTCGTTGGGACGCGGAATCCCTGAAGGGAATTAGCGGTGGCTGCCCGGACTATCCGCCGGCTGAGATGAAGTCCGTCACAGTAGGCGAAAAGTTGCTGATAGGTGAAACCCAGATTCTAAACTGGAAACCACGCGTCTAGCACCAGAGTGCGATTACACGAACATCAGGAGGTGAGTTATCTAAGCAATGAAAAAAGAGAAAGGATCCTCATGAGTGGACAGACACGAATATCTAGGATTGTAGTGGTACCTTTGCTGCTGCTTGCAGCAGTAGCAGTTGGATTCTTTTTCGTGGGCATAGAGAAAGGCGTGGTTACCGTTCCCAAACCAATGTCCGATTTAGCCCGCCGCCAAATGCAACAAGAGCTGGATATACAGTAGAGGGGGAGAACATAGTCCTATCGCTCGCGAAAGTCCAGTCGATAGGCTACATCATCCCAGATTCCACCTAGGCTGGCAAGACTGTTCCTATAATGGCCTACATTGCTTCCTCAAGGAGAATCATAACGGCCACAAGTAAATGCGACCCGTGTGAGTCAAGCTCTTTCTGGCTGGATGGTGAACAGGTGGTCTGCAGCAAATGTGGAACGAGATGGTACGCCGAGACTTTCAAAGGCGTAAGTGGTGCCTGTACAGCGTCTTCACCCATCGAGAGTACGAATTGTTTCTCTGAAAACTATGAACATCGCTCTGTCAGGTACCAAAGACTGGAAGCCCATAGTCAATTGGTCAACGAGACCTGTACTTCAATTGTTGAATTGAAGATATTCAAATTACCTACCGCGCTTTTTATAACCTATGGTGGGTCGTCAATCACGAACAAAAGAGTGTGAATGGATGTGAGTTGGAGACTATTGGATATGGGGGCCGTCGACGGCTTTACAATGACGAGCCTGTATGAAGCGGTTGCAAGAGTCGTTAGTGAACAGAATTCCCCAAACACATTAGTCCTCAATTATCCGGTGGAGCCATTTGTGAATGTGGGATTTCACCAAGTTGTGGAAAAAGAAGTTGATGTCGACTTCGCTAAACAGCAGGGTTTTCCTATCGTCAGACGCTCGATTGGTGGTGGAACCATTCTTGACGGTCCTTGGGAGCAGGACTACTTCTTCATAGTCGGAAGGAGGAGCAACGAATGCCCAGTCGACATTAAGGACTTCTATAAACAATTCCTCTCCCTTGTGGCCGACGCTTTGCGAAGCTTTGGTGTCCATGCTAAGTACAAACCGATAAACGACATAATCGTGAAAGACAGGAAGATCTCTGGAAATGGCGGATTATCCATAGAAGAGGCGATGGTTCTCGCCGGTGATATTCTCATCGACCTTCCGACTGAACTCATGACGAGGGTACTTAGAGTGCCCGACGAGAAGTTTCGGGATAAGTTGAAGAAATCATTGTCGGAATGGATGACATCATTAAGACTGGAATTAGGAGAGCCCCCGACCAGAGATGAGCTTAAGCAAAACCTGATCAATGAGTTTGAAAGACAAATTGGCGTTACGCTCGAGAAGGGAGAACCCTCCTCCGAGGAGAGACAATACCTGAATGAACTCTTAGCCGAGAGAAGAGAAAGAGAATGGACATTCATGAAGGATCTAAGTCATGAACGACTCTTTCAAGCTGCAGGTGCGCCTGTTCGGCAAATCAAGGTGAAAGAAGGAGTGCGCATATGTGAAGGCATCTACAAGGCTCAGAAGATGGTCCGAATCACAATGGAGATAATCGACGATAGAATCGGAGACATATCGATCTCAGGAGACTTCTTCACCGAGCCACACACCGGCATGATCGAAAAGTTGGAGCAGTCACTCGTCGGAGTATTGCTCGATAAGGAGGCACTGCGGGAGAAAATTCTCACGTGCTTCAACGATTTTGGACTTAAAGTCGTAGGGGTAAACGTTGACGATTTCGTTCACGCCATCCTAACCGCCAAAGAAGCTAGCAGGGCATAGAGTTCGTTCTTCTATTGTTTCAATTTGTATGCTCTGGCAGAGCGATGCTCTCAAAGTGCAACTTTTAAGGCGTTCATAACCCTAGCACTCGTTAGACAGAAGAAAGCCGCGGCAACCATAGGCTTCTGAACAAATATTCAGAACAGTAGGACTTCTAACATTTGCATAAGATCGCGCTGTCTACAAAAGGATGTATCGAAATCGCGAGAGCCGTTTATCGAGAATTAATCCAAGATTTCATTACATCTTTATGTACAGGTTGAAACACTGCAGATCAATCTTGTCATACACTCCTTTTTTCCTTCGTTTCCAGCATTAGTGAAAGCCTAGAACCTAATATTGGTAGCAGTGTGGATAAACCGTTCCAAAAGAGATTTGCCGAGCCTTCGGACTTGGCAGACTTCTAGATGCAGAATAATGATTTGGAAGAAGAGTAGCAGAGAAGACTAGAAAATCGGGTTCAGAGAACTAAGAAGGTGTAAGCTCACTGGGCAGATCTATAGTGTTCTGTAAAATTGCTGAGCCCTATGCCTTCTTCAATCCTTGATCTAAGTCTTCGATAAGATCCTCAACATCCTCTATTCCAACGGACATTCTAATTAGGCTCTCATTTATTCCAAGCTTGATCCTCCTTTCCTCTGGGATCGAAGCATGCGTCATTATTGCTGGATGCTCTATGAGCGATTCAACCCCGCCTAGACTTTCGGCAAGTAAGAAAATCTTGAGATTGGTCAGGAGCTTCATACATGACCTTAACCCACCTTTCAATTCGAACGATATTACGCCTCCGAAACCTGACATTTGGCTTTTGGCAAGGTCATGTTGGGGATGGCTTTTCAATCCGGGGTAGTTCACTTTCTTAACTTTTGGATGTGACTCAATGTGATCAGCAATCTTCTGTGCGTTGGTGTTGTGTCTTTCCATTCTCAGAGCGAGAGTCTTCACACCCCTCAGGACAAGCCAACAGTCAAACGGGCTAGGGACTGCGCCTACGGCATTCTGAATGAATCTTAGTTTCTCGTAGATATCTTTGTTTGAGGTTATTACTGCTCCACCGATTAGGTCGCTATGTCCACCTATGTACTTTGTTGTGCTATGCATGACGATATCGGCTCCAAGTTCTAACGGCCTTTGAAAATAAGGGCTCATGAAGGTGTTGTCCACAACGAGTATTGCCTGATGTTTCTTCACTACCTTTGACATGCCAGCTATATCTACTAGTTTCAAGAGGGGATTTGTGGGGGTCTCAACCCAAATTATCTTGGTATCAGAACGGATCGCCGCATCGACGTTCTCCAAGGCAGATGCGTCCACGAAAGTGAATTCCAAACCAAATTTTCTAAGGACGCTGTTGAAGAGTCTGTAGGTTCCACCATACACATCGTCGCAGGCCACAACGTGATCTCCCTTCTCCAGCAATGTCATTATCGCTGAGATGGCCGCCATTCCTGAGGCAAAGGCAAGACCTAATCTTCCATTCTCAAGGGCGGCAAGGTTCTTTTCAAGAGCTGCTCGGGTAGGGTTCCCGGTGCGCGAGTACTCATATCCTCTATGCTTCCCCGGCGCTAGCTGAGCGTAGGTGGAGGTTTGATATATTGGGACGGTCACCGAACCTGTGGTCCTGTCAGATTCTTGACCTAAGTGGATAGCCTTTGTTGAGAATTTCACAAGATCACATCCATGATTTTCATAACTCTCACAATCATGCTACAACCGATTCCATAAGCGCGCGTATGCAACTACCAACGTAGTTTCTCCTCGACCTCACAAGGTGACGTTAGACTTATATAACGGTGTTATAGTCGCCTTCACCCAGAAGCTTTACATAAATTGTAAAGCCGAGCGATGTGATGGCTTTGAAATACCATGAAAACATTTTGGGGACAATAGGGGGCACTCCTCTTGTCCAACTGAACAACATAACCAAGGCTCTTGAAGCTACAGTCTTGGCCAAAGTCGAGTACTTTAATCCAGGAGGAAGCGTCAAGGATCGTATTGGTTTAGCTATGATTGAGGATGCTGAGAAGAAGGGTTTATTGAAATCGGGGGGGACGATTGTGGAACCGACCTCTGGTAACACCGGGTTCGGGTTGGCTCTAGTCGCAGCGATTAAGGGCTACAAGATGATCTTCACGATGCCTGATAAGATGAGTGAGGAGAAGAGGAAGGTGCTGAAGGCGTTTGGCGCCGAAGTTATTATTGCCCCTACCAGCGTTCCACCGGACTCACCCGCGAACTACTGTGAAGTGGCAAAAAGGCTGGTTAGAGAGATACCTAACGCATTCATGCCAAATCAATATGCCAACCCAAACAACCCAAAAATACATTACGAGACAACTGGCCCGGAGATCTGGGATCAGACTGGAGGGCGTGTGAAAGTCTTCGTGGCGGGCATGGGAACAGGAGGAACTATAACGGGCACGGGAAGATATCTTAAGCAGCAGAACCCTCGAGTTCGAGTCATTGGCGTCGATCCTGAAGGTTCTATCTATCAATCTAGATACCATGGATTGAAGGAGGCTGCGCATGCGTACAAGGTTGAAGGCATAGGTGAGGACTTCATGCCTGAGACCTTGGATCTGAAGGTTGTGGACGAGATAATCCAAGTTAGTGACAAAGATGCTTTTCTCATGGCTAGGCGCCTAGCTAGGGAGGAGGGTCTCCTCGTCGGGGGATCTTCTGGAGCCGCAGTCCATGCAGCTATCAATATCGCGAGGGGCCTTAACAAGAATGAGGTCATTGTTGCACTGTTACCAGACACCGGAAGGAACTATCTGAGCAAGATCTTTTCGGACCAGTGGATGATTGAACAAGGCTTTCTGGAAAGAGAACAAGAAACGTTGGTCGACGCCGGCCCCTTGAAGAGCAGGATCGATAAGATTCCGAACGCGATAGTTGTCAGCCACTAAGACATTCTGGGGGCGCAATAGAGTTGATGAACAAACTCTATCAGAAACCTGACTACAACTCGCCCGCTACACTCTCGGAGGACAACGAGACCCTGCCTATAGTAGGCCCTAAGAAGGGCCAAGTCTTGGCAGACGTGATTCGAGCAGTCAAGCCCAAGCGCGTTTTAGAAGTTGGGACCCTTACGGGCTACTCGGCAATTCTAATGGGAAAGGAGCTTGGAAACGAGGCTCATTTAATCACCATTGAGAACCATACAGACGAAGCCAAGATTGCACAGCAGAACATAAGAAAAGCAGAGATATTGCCGACCGTCGAAATAATGATTGGTGACGCAAAGGAGATTATACCCCAGCTGGAGGGCACGTTTGACCTAGTCTTCATAGACGCAGATAAGAAAGAGTACTTTGACTATCTGCAACTAGTCGAGGGCAAGATTCACAACGGAGGAGTTGTAGTCGCAGACAACGCTGGAATATTCGCAAACCAGATGAGAAACTACCTAGATTATGTCAGGTTCTCGGGAAAATATAACAGCAGATACGTTCCTGTAGGTGGAGATGGCCTCGAGATAAGTGTCAAACTGTAATGTCAAAATGGAAACACGGTCTAGATCGGGTGTACTTCCCCGTTTCAATCCACGAATAAGCTTCTCTGTCTCTTGCTTCGATGAATCTCTCTATTTTGTTATTTTTACCATATGTCGGATGCCGTCACAGAGTTAAAATACTACTTCTATACGTAGCGTGGTCTGTGCTTTACAGAGATTGTAAAGCATTACCATATAGACAAAACTAAATGGGAGAAAAAGAAAAATTGAATAAGAGAATACTAGCGACGCTTTGCGTAACTATATTTGTATTAGCTACATTAGCTACTGTACAGCAGGTCTCAGCCATCTACACGTTGGGTGACCAGCTGCCAAACAAGATTGGTGAGTCCAACGCAGGAGGCCTCCCGTATAATGTAACAACAGGTGGGGCCGGAAACGGGTACCAACAATACCCCTCCCAGTATCAATCTCCTGGAACCGGGTTTAACGCGACCGCCCCCACTGGCGGACATGTTCCAGGACATCAAGCATTCGTGCTTCCTGGAAGCCTCTACGTTCCACCAAGCGATCAACAACAATACTACTCCCCCGATGGCGCCGTAGTCACAGACACGGTCGGCGACTTCTTCATTTATATCGGCATATCAGACTTCACAAACACAACATCCGACCACGGAACACCAGGTCATCTAGCACCAAATGAACAATCAGGTCCAATCAACATCTCATGGCGAACCCCGCAGCAACCACCAAGCTGGCCTTACACCCAGCCAGGCAGCCTCTTCGAACTCAGCAAATACCTGTACATCGCCATTCCGCCTGAGTTCTCTCCACCAAATAGCTCGAACTGGGCAGCAGGATGGCCTGACTCACTGACAACAAACCAGGGCTTCGGTGACACCTCAAACATTGAGACAACAATAACCAACGACCACAACATGATCATGACCGGCAAATTCGGCCCAATGAACCCAGTCGCACCAAACTGGTGGTTTGTCCGAATAACAGCCGAGCCAACTATCTTCCCAGCAAGCCGCTATTCAGACCTAACAGCAAACGACCCGAGCTTCAATATGAAATACACAAGTGACAAGGTCTATCAGGGCAGCTCTGGATTCCTGTATCCGCCCCACATGGACCCATGGCAAGACCGCCAGATCAGTACCCAAGACACCAACGGAATTGAGAAAAACTTCGCCGGATACTACAGGGTAAAGATCCTGAACATGCAAGCTCCGAGCATCGCAGGCAAATACTTCTTCAAAATCTTCTACACATCAACAGACCAGCCAGAGAGAGATATCGGCATAATACCATACAACCAAAATCAAACTGTTAGCAGCACTGCTAGCAGCAAGATCTATGGCAGCAATGGTGGATGGCCAGGCCTGTGGCAAGCACCACAAGCACCCCAACTTATGGGTTATGTGGCTCCAAACACAAATGGTTTCAAGTGGGGCAGCATCAACAACGATCCGTGGGCAGGCTACCTGAACGGCTACTTTGAAAAGTACCAGACCATCCCACCAGAGAACTATCCATGTATTGTGGTTAAGGGTGACGTTGACCCAGGATACATCAGCGGTACAATAAGATACAGTGGACACAGCCAGTACTACTACGGCTCATACTATGGCGCCGGAGTCGCAACTTCAGGCAAGGTTATTGCTATGGGAACCTCACCCTCAGGCGCAGCTGTCTCTGGTGAAGGCTGGTTCCTCGGCGAACTGCCAGGCCAAGGCGGAGCATGGAAGGACAGGGGAACAGGAAGCAATGGCTACTATGAAATAGAAGGCCTAGCACCTGGAGTCTACACCTTAACCGCTTACGCGGCTGGGTTTGTTCCAGAAACCTTAGCAACCCAGATAACAGTTAGCACTGGGCAGTCAATCCACGGTGTAGACATCTACGTCTCTCCAACAGCCAAACTCCAGACAAAAGTCTACAGTAAATGCCCAACAGGCCCAATAGACTGGCCTAAATATGTGACTATGGACGGCTTCCCAGCAAGCTTTGCCATTCTGCCTGTTGTCCCAGGTGGAGCTGACGTCAGAGGAACATCATCCACTGGTGCTCAAGGCGCACCTGTCGGACCTAACGCAGTATGGTACTGGTTCACTGAGGGAGCAACCACAGTCCAGGCTAAGAACATCTGGAACGACCTAACATCCAAGAATGCACCCGGCCCGTTCAACCCAAGTCCAGCTAACCTAGGAACTCTAATGAATGGATACAACACTCCAGCGATAATGAATAACATAAACAACACGTACGGCTGGGCATGGCAAGAACTAATTAACAGCAACGGTACAAAAGAAGCCTACAAGGACTTCTCCTTCGACATAAAAGCTGATCCCAGGACCTTCGGAACATTCTGGGGTGACCCGTCAGGCTACAGCGGAATCGAGACTAGTTGGGATGGACACGTACCAACCTTCCTTGCAGACTTCACATCTGGAATCACTCCTGGAACCTACACAGTGAAAACATGGGTCTACGGATACGTCCAGACTCAGGAGTACACTGTGAACTTTCCAGCAGTAGAGTTCCCAGGAACAGCCTACTTGGAGATGGACCTCTACAAGGGAGGAAGCATCAACGCAACAGTCCACTTCCAACTACAGCCACTACCATCACAAGAAGTCGACCCCAACAGTCCGACCATTCCCAACAATAACATAGCGTTACCATTAGTCTTCGAGGCCTACGATGCCAACGGTGTACTGCAAGCGTGGAATTCAACAGGTGACTTTACCAACAATCTGCCACACGCAACCGGCATCTCAATGATGCTCATAGGTGACAGCAACGCCTGGATTGACGGAAAAACCGCAAGCCTCTCTACAGTAGGAGAAGTCCACGGTATGCCTGACGGAACCTACACAATCAAGGCTTTCAAGAATGAATGGGTACAGCAAGACTTCCCACAATTTACAGTACAGTACTGCTCAAACGGCACACTCAGCTTCCACATATACAGGGGCGCATCGGTAATAGCGACCGTTTACAGCCGCGACTGCCAAGACCCATCTCAACCAGTCAACTGGATCCATCCTGGTGAGAACATAATGCTTGATCTCTACAACTCAAAGACCTCTTGGCTCAATCCCTACATCTGGGCCGAGAGTTGGAGCGAACAGAGCGCCTCATCGAACAGCGTAACGTTGAACGGGAATGGAGGAGGAGGATTCCTCACAGACTACTTTAGAACAGGCGGAGCAATCAAAGGCGCCGGATTACCAACCGACACCTACACATTGATGGCTATGACTCCTGGATACGTCCAGGTACAGTTCCCAGCGGTTTACGCGCAGGTGGGAAGTAGCGTAGGTGACTCTCCAATATATCTGCTGGCAGGCCCGACCATCAATGTTGTCGTAGACTTTAAGACTGAACTCATACCAGCACCATTACCGAAAGACTTCTACAGCTACTACTTCCGAGTAGAAGCCTACGACTCGAACGGAACCTTAAGAGCAGGCAACATAACGGCAGTACCACAGGCAACCTACTCGACTGTAAGCCAGTATCCATGGGATGGAGCACTCAACCCTGGACAGAACACAGGTGTGCAGACATGGGTCTTCCAACTACAAGGCTTCAGCACCTATAGCACACCAGTCAACAAACCAGCAACAGGAAGCTTTGATCCAGGAACAGGCGGAGCCGCGATTTGGGAGCTTCTAGGCTACAACGATAAAGGACCTAAGACTATCTACCAATTCTCCAATGGACCGCACGGTGACCATGCTGGATATGGCCTCATGTGGGGTACAACCTACACGATTGTGGTGACCGAGGAGAACCAGATAGGTTACATCCAGCTCTCCACAGTCACAGCAACCCCGTCATGCCAAGGCATAACAACAGTCATCTTCGAAATGGACAGACTAGCAAGAGTCGCCGGATTCGAATACACACGCAACTTCATGGGTGACTACAACTTGGGATCATGGCAGACAGTATCAGCAGTGGGCTCAATAACAACATACACTGCGTGGGGACCCTACGATGGATGGTACTACACCTACGCTAAGCCTGACACCTACACAATATCCGCAGGAGGACCAGGCTACAAGAGTGGAACAGTGTCGGAAGTCGTAACTTGGGGTGGAGCGGGCGTAGCGCCCTTCTATCTACAAGAGTCTGGCGTACCGATACCCGAGTTCCCAGCAACAGGACTAGTAGCCCTGGTCTCAGCATTAGCAGCGTCGCTGTTCCTACTACGCTGGAAAAGAAGACTAGCAATACCAGTAAGGTAAGACCGAATCGGATTTTACCTTCCCCCTCTTCTTTTTTTGCTTACCGAGCTTTACCGAGAGCTGAGAATCTATTATCAGACATCCATCATCTCGAAGACATTCAGACAATGATCGAAGGTACAGATCAGGCTCTGAAGAAAGCAGTGAAGTGATGCTCTGAAAGAAATCTCCTAATGAAATAATTCATAGAAGGCGCGTGATCTGGAGGTGCCTGGCTTAGATAACGCCAGACAAAATTGCGGTGATAAGATTTATATAACATGAAAAGCTTTACATTTGCCCGATAGGGACTTGGAAGGTACAGGATATGCCTCAAAGTAGGCGCAGAGCATACGCCGGACTTTTTATTCTAATGACTCTTGTTGTGCTCATAGGCGGAATTGCTTTCCTTATTCCATCGCCCACATCACATATGGGTGGTAAACTTAACCCTCCTATTCAACGTCTGGAAGCACCCCCCGCTGAGAGCAGCATGTCTAACGAAAGCAAAGGCGCCTACCCCGTTAAGAAGCTCAATTCGTCTACTCAAAGTAATGATGAATTCTACGGTAAGATCGAGAATGTTCCCTTCAAAGGTCAAACGACTGGTATCGTAAAAGCCGACACTAACTGTAGGCAAGTGGAGGCTGGTCTAACCAACTGCATTGCTATCATAATAGCCGCCGATGGGACTGAATTACACTTCAACTATAAGCACGACATGACAGAGCAGGGCTGTCTCTCGTCAGGGAACAAAGTAAGCATTACTCTTCTTAACACAGGGATCATCAAAGTCGTACGAGGATAGAGTACTGTTGAACCCATTGCCTCTTATTCCTATGGGACTCGCTGACGGGCTAAACATATGTTCGTTGGGGCTTCTGGGCTTATTCCTGAGCCTTATGTATGCAACTCAGACCGACCGCAAGGTAATTTTGGGATACGGGGCTATTTACATCAGCAGTGTTTTTTTCTCTTACTTCATGGTTGGGCTTGGAGTAACTTTGCTTTTCATCACGTTGCCAACAATACCTCACTTTCTAGCTAGAATTGCTGCAACTGGAATGCTGCTAGTCGGCATGGCTAACATAATCAATTATTTCCGACCTGAAACGATCCCACTCAGAATCGAATCTATCTCAAAGACACTCAGCTCAAGGGCCGTACGTTTCATGAAGTTTGGCGGCGTGCCCGCAGTTTTGGCAGCAGGTATTCTCATTGGTCTTCACAACTTCCCATGTGCTTGTACAGGAGGCATCTACATGACGTTCCTGTCCCTCATAGCTGATTCACCTTTCAAGGTCGCGTATCTACTTGCATACAACATCATCTTTGTTATTCCACTAACAGCAATTCTTTTGGCCTTTTCGAGTAAGCAGGCTATGCTATACTTCAGAAAGATGCTAACCACGAATGCGGCCAAGGCAAGCCTTCTCCTCGGAATCATAATGACTACTATCGGTTTTATTCTCTTAATTGTTATATGGCTAGGAGTTCAATAGAAATAATTAGAAATTGAAAGTACATTTTGAATATGAAGAACTTGCGCAGTGAATGAACTCGGAGATCATACATCCGATCATTCTTGGCTTGGATTAGGCCAGCCCGCAAGAGCATTATTCTAAGCTACGACCACGATCGCTCAATGACAGGCCAAATAATTGACACTGTCTTCGATATCAAGTCGACGTTTCTTATCGCTTCCCAAAGTCCCTTTCAAGTCTTCAAGACAGACTTAACACAATTTGGTGAAGAGGCCTTCTCAGTCAAACCAGCCAGTAGCTGAAGCGCTTCCAGTTTCGATTGTTCACCCATATCTATGCAGAGTTGCAAAAGATGAGAAAGAAGTGAGAGCACCTAGACGATATTTGGAAGACGCCTGAGAAGGCGCAAGAGATCCTGTCTGAAACAGGGCAGAGGAACCAGAGTATCTACGAGTTTGAGCGAGAACTCAAACGTGAGGCGGGGCAAGATTCGGAATCAACCATTGAAAGCGATGAACAAGGAGCCTGACACAGCAGCAAATAATGCGTGAAGTCGATATGACATGTGAGGAAAAGTCAGGGACAGAAAACGCTCAATGTCAGGTGCTGGATAAGACCGATTGAAGATGCATCCTAGACCCATAGCTCAGTATTGAGGCTAGAATAACCTATCAATATTGAATTAGTGGCCGGCGGCAAACTCATTCTGACAGGATCTTTCTTACTTCAGAGAAGAATTCTCTTGCTCGGTTCAAGCTTGTCTCTGCATAGCTCTTTCTTGCCATTTCACCTGTGTCATATTGGAATCTGCTTCTTTTCTTCATCTCCTGTTCGTAGGAAATAATTAGTTCGTCGGCACGTTTCTCAAATCTCTTCATCAATTCCTCTCTTCCAATGAGCTGCAATGTTGCATCTCGGACTTCCTCATAATCTTCAAGCATCTTGGCTAGGCGTCTATTGGATATAAAGAAATGTATGAGAGCATCTGAAGTCACTTTGTGAACTATCTGGTTGCCTACTCTTATTCCCTCATTTGAAAGCAATGCTAGAGCAGCATAAAACATCGAGTAGTATGAGGTTACAATTACCCAAATATATGACTCAAATGACTTCTCCATTCGGAGAGCCTGTTTCGTATCATCAGTACTTGAAACATCGTAGATCAAGTTCGCTGTATGGAGTGATTTCTCGGCCTGTTCTATGAAAAATGGAGCAAACTTCTTGTGTTTATCGTCTTTGATTCTCAACAGTCCGTCTGAGAGATATTGTTTGATGTTCCTGTCGGCTTCTTTGATTCTCCGTTCCTCAATCATAATCCTCGTCCTACTATAGTGTAGAATTGCTCTGCGCCGTAAGTTATGTATCTTGTTTCCAGAACCTCCTTGGCTACATTAGTCTTCTTCTCACTAAGCATCGCCAGAAACTCTTGGTAAGACACAATGATATGGTGTAATGTAATTGTGGTAAGGGATTTGGCAGATTTGACGGCTACTTCAAAGATATCCTCGAACTTCTTGTCAGGTATTATGATGAGAAGATCCACATCTGAGGCTTTCGTCGCAACACCTCTCGCATAAGAACCGAAGACCAATATCGTGAAATAAGGAAGACTGGATTTTTCGATTATGTCGGATACGACGAGATTGACTTCTCCATTTTTTTTGGCAAAGTCATGCCAACGAATAGACTCAACGTAAGATATTATTTGAGGTAACTTGAGATTTAATCTGCATAGCTTAAGGTTGGCTTTCTCCTCCCTGATGATGATTCTCCTCTCTACGAGTTTCCTAACCGCTGCGTAAGTTAGCCTAATGGTCTTGCCAGTATTCTCAGCTATCTTTAGAATCGTGAAGTCCTTGGTCAAGTTGGCTGTGAGGAACTTTAGTATCGCTATATCTGTTTTCGACAGCGGCGACTCCATGTTTATCCCCTTTGGGATAAGTAATTATCCCTTTAAGGATAAAGGTTTATCCCTTAAGGGATAAGACAGTCCGACGTGAGTAAGCGATTCTCCAGAGCTCAGTATGGATTACTAAAAATCTATCCATATTATCTCTTATTCTTGCTTTGATGACTTTTACTTTACGCTTTTACGCCTTCCTGCGCTTTCTCGTCTTTTTTAGGCTCAACGATGACTCTATGATCGTCTGCATATATAGATTAGGAGTACAGAAGATAATGTGGGATAGTCAGAGCAAGTCTGAGCCCACCGATCCGCAAGAGTAAACGTCACAGAATGAACCAGGAAAGGTGTAGAGAATGCCGGAAGAATACGGGGCATTTACAGTACTTGGTTTACTCCTCATCCTTCTCGGATTCCTATTGATTATGATCCCGGTTGTCTCTAGATCCTTCCCGTCTCTCGAGAAGATTCCACCAATAATCTGGTGGACCTACCGAAGCGACAACTTTTACTTCGCAACCTCACCAATACTCATCATAATTTCTATAGTGTCCCTGCTCCTTTTCGTATTAAGTAGATATCTTCGATGACGAGCTGATGCCTCACACTATGCAGATTACGCCTATGCCTGCGACAAGGCGATGCCTATTACTGGACAAGCTAGGATAGGATTGACAAATGATAAGCCAAGACGAATTCAGAGAACGCTGCCTTCGAGCAAAGAAGGTAATGGATGAAAAGGGTGTTGATGCGCTTTGTCTCTCCCCTTCGGCGGACATGTATTACTTGACAGGATTCTGGACAGCCCCACTTGAACGACTGCTTCTTTGCATAATCTCGCAAACGGATCCTCCATTGTTCATAGTCCCAAAGCTCTACGCCGGTCAGGTCAAGACGGAATCTTGGATAAAGAATGTCAGGATATGGGCTGAAAACATCAAGTTGATGAACCAACTCAAGAAGATACTTCGTGAGTTCCGATTGCTCACCGGAAACATTGCGGTTCATGATCGGCTACCAGTGAGCAGTTTCAGACTCTTTCAGGAGGCTGCGCCAAAGGCCAGATTCACATCAACTTCAACAATACTGAACCAGATGAGGATATACAAGTCGGAGAATGAGATCGGTCTTATGGAGAAAGCAGCAAAGCTTTCCGAAATAGCACTGGAAACGACGCTTCCTGAACTAAGAGGAGGAAAGAGGGAGTTTGAGTTAACCGCTCGACTTGAGTATGAGATGCGTGTAAGAGGCTCCGAGGGAACAGCCTTTGAGACTATTGTGGGTTCAGGACCGAATGGTGCCTTCCCACATCATACAAGCAGCGATAGGAAGATTAGAGAAGGCGACTTCGTTGTCTTTGACCTTGGAGCCACATATGGCCGTTACTGCGCCGACTTTACAAGGACACTTGTAGTCAAAAGATTAGCCTCAAAGATGGGCAGAATCTATGATGCGGTTCGTGAGGCACACGAAGAGGCGATAAACACTGTTCGTCCAGGAGTGGCTGCTGGGACCATCGATCACATAGCTAGGAGAGCCATTATGAAGGCGGGATATGGCAAGTATCTTGTTCACAGAACTGGTCACGGCGTCGGTTTGGAGGTACATGAGTCCCCATACATACGCGAAGGCGATAAGACCACGCTTGAACAAGGCATGGCCTTCAGCATAGAGCCGGGGCTATACGTTCCAGGTAGACTCGGCATAAGGATAGAGGATGTTGTAGTTATAACCAAGAATGGCTGCAGACCCCTGACGAAATATCCAACTGAGTTAACCGTCGTCTAACAAACCAGTCACTGGGAGAAGATACATCAAATTCCCGGAAGGGATTTGGCGATTCATGACTCATTTCGTAGAATGTTTTTGAGCTCGCTCAGCGACTTTATTGTGTAATCCGCCTTGATCGTGGATCCCCATTCGCGTCTATGAATGAGAACTGTCTTCATTCTTGCTTTCTTCGCACCTTTTACATCTGCGAAGGGTTTGTCGCCCACAAAGATGCACTCCTCGGGTTTCACACCGAGTTTATCTGCCGCAACCAAGAAGGGTTCAGAACTTGGCTTCGTCTCTTTTGTCTCTTCCCCTGAGACCAAGGTGAGGTTGAAGAGATGTTTGAACGGTTGTATCTCTATTCTGTACCGCTTCATTCCTGGGAGGTGATCCGTATCTGACAATAGACCGAGCAGGTATCCTTTCTTCTTCAGGCAATTGAGCGTCGATACTGTATCTGAGTAAGGTTTCGCATCTGAAGCGTACGCCAGCCAGTAGGCCCTAGTCAGTCTCTTGACTAGACTTCTAGGAAGCGATACCTTTGGCGCGATCGTCTTGATGAGTCTAGGCCACCACACATCACGATCATAAATGAATTTCTTATTCATTTCGTCATCAAGGGTTGACATCTTTGGGAGCAGTTCTCTTTCGTCGATCATGACCTTTTTCCTTGCCAAGAACTGGGCGAGGATCCTGCATACAGTGGCATGGGCTCCGGTGTGACCTTGGATAGAATCTATCAGAGTCTCGTCAAGATCGAACAGCACCGCCTTGGTTCTGGTCACGTTTCGCTTTTTGGCTTTTGGCAATGTTTTCCCGTAACCTTCTTATTCAAAGCGTCTTTGGAAGGAAGCCTAGTTTCTTAAGTTCTCTCCTTAATTTCCTTTCGCGAAGAATCATGTCATTTGTTAAGAATTTCCTTTGCCAGTGTTGGGCAAGACTCTCGACTCCTTTACTGAAATAACCCATTCTGACAAGGGACGTGTTGCTCTTGCTGTAATGTCTCAGCATAGTCTCCTTGGCTGGCAGCCCGTACCTATTCACATGAAAAACAATCTCAGTTCCCCATCTCGGTCGAAGAGGGGGCTTCTCCGCCGGATAGCCTATGCACAATAGTAGGAGTGGCAGAACATTATCTGGTAGGCGCAAAAGACCAGCAATTTCTCCAAGAGCCATCCAATGATAGATTGTAAAGACCGAAGCGAGGCCGAGTGCCTCCGAGGCGATCACTATGTTCTGGGCTGCAAGTGATGCGTCTATCAGGCTGTGAACAAGCCTCGTCACCTCACCCAGGTGACAGTCTATGTTAAGCATCTCAAATATCTTCATCGGGCGCGCTGCATCGCAGCACACGAATAGCCAGATTGGAGCCGATTCCAAGGCTTGGTTCTCGCCAACAAGTTCCGTGATTGCTCTCCTCTTCGTCATGCTTCTGACTTCTATGAAGCTGTAGAACTGGGTTCCGCAGGATGTTGGTGCTCGTTGCCCAGCGTTTATTATAGTCTTGAGTGTCTTTTGAGAGACCGGTCTTTTGGCAAAGCGTCGTATACTCCGTCTTTCAAGGATCGTATTCAATAGTGGTGAAATCTCTTTGTCGACGGTCAGGTCTTATCACATCCGAACAGTGTGAGGAAGGGTATAGGCCAGAAACCTATATCAAGACAGGGGAAATAACAGAGAACTTTGCTGGGTCGGTAGTTCAGCTTGGCTAGAACGTCCGCCTTACACGCGGAAACCTGAAAGGCCGCAAGGTCGGGAGTTCAAATCTCCCCCGGCCCACCACGATCTGAGTTCAAGCCCCCCTGATTTTTTGCCGGAAACAAAACAAAGTCTTGACTCCTTCAAAAGGCGTCCTGACAATACTGGTATGTCGAGACGCGCGCGCGTACTGGTTTAGTTTCAACCCTCATCTGGTCGACATCAGACATAGCCATGGCACTAGGCTCCGGCCTCGCAGGCACTATGGCTGTGATGCAACCTACGCAACTAACTGAGAACAGCCTCTGTTCTAGTCCTAGCAGGACTCCTAGGCATACTCCTGATAGAAGAGGCACATTCACGAAAAGGCGATTAGTACATCGATGACAGGCAAGAAGCATTGGATCCTGTCGACAGTGTATCGGTCTTAAATAAGTGGAGAATCGATTCCTTCACTTGTTCGGGTAAAGAGTGATGAGATTAGTTATCAAGCTTGGCGGCTATCTCTTCCCATCTGGACTCAATATCGAGAGGATCCAGGAATTCTCCGCCGTCTTGAAGAGATTGAGGAATAATGGTCACAGTCTTGTCGTCGTGACAGGCGGCGGCGTAAACGCTAGAACGTACATCGAGGCGGCTAGGCGACTTGGCGGTGATGAGTCTTATTGTGATGAGGTTGGAATTCGTTTCGCACGGCTCAATGCTAATTTGCTCATATCTGCGCTTGGCAATGATGCTTATCCCCAAGTTCCTGAAAATGTTGAGGAGCTGAGAAGTTTCTGTCAGTCTGGCAAAATTGTTGTGATAGGGGGTCTTCAACCAGGTCAGTCGACGAATGCCGTTGCCGCTGTTGCAGCGGAAGTTGCTGGCGCTGAGATGTTGATAAATGCTACCGACGTTGATGGAGTATACACCAGCGACCCCAAACTCGATCCAAGTGCAAAGAGGCTGGAAGAGGTGAGTGTTGAAGATCTGCTTAAACTCGTCCTAAGGGAGGGAACTTCAGCTGGCGGATACAAACTCTTGGACCCAGTGGCAGTCAAGATAATTGGCCGCTCAAAAATTCCAACGTTAATCCTCAATGCTGAGAATCCTGAAAACCTGATACGCGCAGTTGAAGGAAAGAAGGTCGGCACAAAAGTGATCTTCTAACTAATTCGTGTGGAAGGTTAAGTTGGTAAGACTCACAGATATTTTCCAGTCTTGGGCGACTGTGAAGCTCCTTGAATATATGTTGGAGAATAGAGGTAAGATTTTCAATCAGTCGCTTCTTGCCAACATCCTTGGGCTCTCGCCATCAACAATAGCGAGGGTTATCGAGCCGCTGATAAAGGAACAGATAGTCCTATCAGATAGATTTGACCAGGGTATGAAAATAATCAGTTTGAACGAGATCTCCGAGAGGACAAAGGTGCTAATCGATTTTTACGCCAAGATCAAAGCACTGTAACACAAAGTCAGCTGTTTCATTCGAGATTTGCATCCGACAATCGCTTAAATTCTTCCGCTAGGGACTCATAGATAAAGCAGCAGACACGCTACTGCCTCATCGTGTGGCTGATAAGCAGTTGTCTAATTCATCAACAATCTTATCCTCTGGAATATGATAATTTATGATTCAAACACACATCTTCATACAAATAGTCTAGGTATAGAGGCCAATGCTTCAACTGAGATTTGAACTGAGATGGATCTGGTAGATTCTTGAGGATTCTGTCGGAGGATCTCAAACACGAGACCATTCAGGTCTCTCTTGATGATCTGGATGATCTTTGGACACTCTACAACATAGTGAGAAAGGATGATGTCGTCTTTTCCAAGACGACGCGTGAAGTGAAGACCGAGGACGCCAGCAGACCTTCCAGTAGACGGGTCCCCGCGACTCTCGGTATAAAGGTTGAGAAAGTCTACTTCGACAAAGATCTTGTCCGGTTGCGCATCCACGGAGTTGTGATGGAAGCTCCTGATGATCTAGGCATCCTAAGTTCACACCATACCCTCAGCCTCTCTCCGGGGGGCACAGTCAAGATCATCAAGAAGAGTTGGGCGCGGCACGAACTTGAGAGTATAAAGAAGGCTGCTACCTTAGAGTTTCCCGTGATAATTGTCGCACTCGACAATGAAGAGTGCGCGATAGGAGTCTCACGCAGACTGGGTGTTGAGATTAAGATTGAACTCAATTCTAGAATGCCCGGCAAGCGTGAGGCTGAGAAACGTGAACAAGCCATGGCGAAATATCTATCAGAGATATCAAGCGCTTTGGCGAGGATCAAATTCAGTGTAGCAGGTCAGATAGTGATAGTCGGGCCTGCCTTTGCAAAAGAGCATCTTGCGAGGTACTTAAAGAACAACTTCCCAAGCCTCGCTGATGATGTTGCTGCGGTCAAGAGTGTCAGCAGCGGGGGGTCTGCAGGGGTCTTCGAGGCTCTTCGAGTCGGTCTCATAAGCAAGGTTTTACGCAGCGCAAGAAGCATGAGGGAGCTCGAACTTGTCGAGGAGGTTCTGTCCAGACTGGGTGCCTCGACCGGCGATATCTCTTACGGTGTTGATGAAGTCTCAGAGGATGCAGCCTCAGGTGCTGTTGAAACGATACTCGTCTCTGATCAAACCTTGAGAGGTCTTGAGGGAGAGGATAGGCGAAAGCTGGAGGAGACATTACGAACGGTTGAGACCAAAGGAGGAAAAGTAGTGATCATTAGCACAGGCCACGAGGGAGGAAGAAAACTCGAATCGCTCGGCGGAGTAGCTGGTCTACTGAGGTATGCTAAGCATCGAGAGGCCTAGAGGCTGATTAGGGCTGGGTCCGTCATAAGCGCGCTCTCGTCAACACAATAGTCGTGTTCTTTCTACAAGTTTAATAGATGATTATCCATCACATGCTAAGAATCGCAGATAATCAGAGTTGTCGGTGTCATCATGCACTATGAGTTCGCTCAGAGACAGTTGCCGGATATTGAGGGACTGTGATGCCTGACATCATCTTCACAGTCTTGGTCTATCTTGCTGCTTGGGCTTTGCTTTACATACTGTCAAGGATATTCGTTTGGGAGAAGAGAGGTGTAACTGTCGAGCCTCTCTTCTTGATGATTAGAACGTCTCGTCTTAATGAGAGCCTGAATTCGCTTTCTCAGAAGAGGGTGCGAATTTGGAGAATCATATGGAATCTCGGTGTGGTCTTAGCTTTTGGTCAGATGGGTTTCATAATCTATTTTCTATCACATAACTTGCTTGACCTAACCACCAGAGCTCCACAGGCAGCAGGTATGGTCTTACTTATTCCGGGGGTAACGGTCAGTTTGGAAACGTTGCCGTACATCATCGTGGCCTTGGCTGTTGTTCTTATAACTCATGAATTCGCTCACGCGATCGCAAGCTTGGTAGATGGTGTTTCGATCAAGTCTGTTGCGGTCTTCTTTGCCGTCCTTATTCCTGGAGGGGCGTGTGAATTAGATGATGAGAAGCTTGAGAAATCGAGACTCGCTACCAAGCTGAGGGTCTTCGCAGCGGGCTCCTCAGCAAATATCGTAGCCTGGGGGGTTGTCATACTTCTGCTGGCCAACTTTGCTCTAACAATCAGCCCACTGTACCATGGTCCAACAGGGATTCTGGTCTCTGGAGTGGTTGAAAACGGGGGTTCCGAAAAGGCCGGAATAAGAAAATGGGACGTCATCTACGCCATCAACAACCAGCCTATTCGTAACGTCGCTGAACTGGGAGCTTTCATGCTTAATGTCAGGCCGGGAACAGTCCTATCTTTGAGAACCGATCGCGGTTCTATCGATGTTACGGCTCAACCCAACCCCCAGAATTTGAGTAGAGCTCTGCTAGGCGTCTATCCGTTCAATTACTTCGCGCCGAATTTGATTTTTCTCCCCAAAGACTTACCTTACCATATTTATTGGTCAGAATACTGGACGTCTGCCCTGTTGGTCTGGATTGCCATATTCAACACATTGCCCTTGTACCCACTCGATGGCGATAAGATAGTCCACTCTCTCATAAGCTCAAGATCAGAGGCAGCCGCCAAGTATGTCAGGATCGCTCTGAGTATAGTGTTTCTGACTGTCTTGGGCTTGAACCTAGTTCTATCATACTTTAACTTCGGTTTAGTAAGGATCTAGTGAAATCCGTTGCTGTGCAACTTCTGTGGGTCGTTAGCCTTCTACAGACGAGAGCATGAAGGGGTTAATCTCTGCCAGAGATGTTTTAGGCGAAGCGTCGAAGATAAAGTTCAATCCACCATCTCCAAGTACCAGATGTTTAACCCTAGAGACCACATAGCTGTCGCGGTCTCAGGGGGCAAAGATAGCCTAAGCCTTCTCTTGATACTGAGCAAACTTAAGACTAGATTTCCGCTGTCAAGGCTCACAGCTGTAACCATTGATGAAGGAATCAGAGAATACAGAGACGAGGCTATATCCCTTGCCAAGACCCTTGCTGACTCTCTGAAGTTGGAACATTGGGTCTTCTCATTCAAGGATCTTTTCCAGATGACTCTTGACGAGATCGTTGAAAGACAGAAGAAGTTAGCTCCATGCTCCTACTGTGGTGTACTTCGCAGACGCGGCCTTGAGAAGGCTGCAAGAACAATCGGAGCTGACAAGATCGCTACCGGACATAATCTTGATGATGAGGTTCAAACTGCACTCTTGAACATTCTCCACGGCGGCGTTGAGAGGTTGGTGAGGACAGGACCTGTACTTATCGATCCGAACCGGAGATTCATCCCAAGAGTCAAACCTCTCAGCGAAATCTATGAACGTGAGACAACGCTCTACGCCTATTTGACAGGTCTTGAGTTTCAGAGTATCCCATGTCCATATAGGAGTAGAGCCTTGAGAAATGAGGTGAGGGAGATCTTCAACAGGTTGGAGGAGAAGCATCCGGGTTTGAAGCATACAGCCTACTCTTCAAAGATGAAGTTGAGCAGTCTACTTGCCGGGCGTAAGATAGAACTTAATTCGTGCAGGATCTGCGGCGAATGGACAAGTAGAGATCTATGCAAAGTATGTGAGATCCTTGAGCGGAACGGAGATATTGAGTGTCTTCCTCGGGAAGCTTAATTGGGAGCTTAAGCGCGTTTATCACTGGCGGTGGCGGGGGATTGGGGAGCCAGCCGTTCCTTGTCACCTGAAATCGGCTACACGCAGGGATCCGTTAACTTGGGGGTAAGGTGCTGCTGACCAACAATCGGGCCCAGTTGCTAACGATGAAACTCTGCCCTGTTGGGCCGACGGAGGAGGGGGTGCCTCTGAAGGGAGGTTACCTATCTCTTTGCCGTCGAACCCGGTGAGGCTCGGAAGAGAGCAATCGTAAGGCGGACGGTTTGGCGCTGGCAGGAGAACAGGGTCCAGAAAGCCGTTGGGACTCCGTTGTTGTGATGAGTACTAATCCTCTGGGGATGCCGCCGCCGCCTTTCAAAAAGATGACGACTCCACTGTTGTCAGAGTGAATCTAAAGCCTTATTATCGAGTTTTCAAGTTCTCATAGGAGTCGCGCAAGGTTTGGTGTTAGAATAGTTTGAGTAAGGATGAGAAGGCTCGCCCTACCTTTCAGCTCTTCGGCAAGTGGAGCTTCGAAGGGATTGAGGTTCACGATGCTGGATTGCAGCGTTACATTGGTCTCAAACCCATCGAGAACCCCCATAGCGGTGGAAGGCATGAACATCAGAGGTTCATGAAGTCTAATGTCAATATCGTTGAACGTTTGCTGAACAATATGATGCGTCACGGAAGATGTGGTGGAAAGAAGGCCAAGGCTACAGGAATAGTCAAGAATGCGCTTGAGATTGTTCACCTTAGGACAGGGAAGAATCCGGTCGAGGTCCTTGTAGAAGCTGTTACCAAGTCAGCTCCATGTGAGGACATCACTCGTGTAGCGTACGGTGGCGTCGTCTACCCGGTCTCAGTGGATATCGGTCCTCAGCGGAGAGTCGACTTAGCTCTTCGCCATCTAGCTGAGGGAGCAAGACAGGCAGCCTTCAGCAACCCCAAGACCGTGGATGAAGCTCTCGCTGACGAGATCATCCACGCCGCCTCCAGAGATAGTAAGAGCTTTGCGATAAAGAAGCGCGATGAGATGGAGAGAGTCGCCCAAGCATCAAGGTAGCGCGGGACTCTAATCCTTAAATATTTGCGAGCCCCAACTCTACGAATTGCGGAATCGAGAGGTTAAGATCTTGAGTACAAAGCCCCATCTGAATTTGATAGTCATCGGCCATGTTGACCACGGAAAGAGCACGATGACCGGAAACCTCCTCTATCAGACCGGCTACATCGATGCAAAGAAGATTGACGAGTACGCTAAAGAGTCAGAGAAGACTGGGGCTGGAGAGACTTTCAAGTTTGCTTGGGTCCTTGACAGCCTCAAAGAGGAACGTGAACGAGGGGTCACAATAGACCTCAGCTTTCAGAAGTTTGAGACACCCAAGATCTTCTACACGATAATAGATGCACCTGGACACAGAGACTTCATCAAGAACATGATCACAGGCACAAGCCAGGCGGACTGCGCAATTCTCACCGTCTCCGCGAGGAAGGGCGAGTTTGAGGTAGGCGTCGGGCCTGGAGGCCAAGCAAGAGAGCATGCCTATCTTGCAAGAACTTTAGGGGTCAACCAGCTGGCTGTAGCCATAACGAAGATGGATGATGATACTGTCAAGTATTCTCAGGCAAGATACGAGGAATGCAAGAAAGAGCTAGAATCCTTGCTTAAGGTCGTTGGTTACGACACCAGCAAGATAGCCTTCGTGCCGGTCTCAGGCTGGACAGGAGACAACCTTGCCAAACAGAGTGACAAGATGCCATGGTATAAAGGCCCAACACTCTTGCAGGTACTGGACGGTTTCACACAACCACCCAAGCCTGTAGACAAACCACTAAGGATCCCTGTTCAAGACGTATACTCGATAACAGGAATAGGAACGGTTCCTGTTGGCAGAGTCGAGACAGGCATTCTCAAAGAGGGTGACAAGGTCGTCATCATGCCCGGAAACGTACCCGGTGAGTGCAAGACTATAGAGACCCACCACACAAAGATGCCGCAGGCTGAGCCTGGAGACAACATAGGATTCAACATCAAAGGAGTCGACAGAGGAACCGTCCACCGTGGAGACGTGGTCGGCCATCCAGACAAACCTCCAACGGTAGCAAAGGAGTTCACAGGCCAGATAATAATTATCTACCATCCAACAGCGATAGCGCAAGGATACACCCCTGTACTCCATGCCCACACAGTTACGATGGCAGCTACCTTCACAGAGCTCGTCGCTAAGATCGATCCTCGAACAGGCCAAGTCATCGAGGAGAAGCCTGCATTCCTAAAGGCTGGTGACGGTGCGCTAGTAAAGTTGAGACCGCTCAGCCCGATAGTCCTTGAGCCCTACAGCGAGATCCCACAACTAGGAAGATTCGCCGTAAGAGACATGGGCATGACCATCGCGGTTGGAGTAGTAAAGGAAATTACAGAGAAAGGTTAAGCCTCCACCCATCCGATTCTTTACCTAAACCTTTTTAAAATCCACACGTTTCCTAGTGTGTACCCGTTTATGGTTAGGTTGGGACATCGCTCACATGCCAGGCAAAGCACGGATAAGACTCTCAAGCACGGAGCCTGAACATCTAATCTCAATGTGTGATGAGATAAAGAAGATCGCGGAGAGAACCGCGGTTAAGCTCCGTGGACCAATCCCGCTCCCGACCAAGAAGCTGATCGTCCCAACAAGAAAGACGCCTTGCGGGCAGGGAACTCATACGTGGGACAAATTTGAGATGAGGATCCACAAGCGGCTAATCGACGTCGACCCTAACGAGCGATTTATGAAACGTCTGATGAGAATCCGGACACCCGATGATGTCTTCGTCGAGATCGAACTTCTATAATCTCAGCGATTCCTGACAGACTATTTCTAAAATTTTGTCCCGTATGTGATGTTATCAAGAGTCGGTGCTATCTTGGGCCCCGACGAGATTGTTGGAAAGCTTTATTGTCACTCTAGTTGATCGGTCTGTTCTATAGGCGGGGATGGCAGAGCCAGGTCAAATGCGCGGGACGCACAAAGCGTGTGCGCGTGAGACTCAAGATCACCTCACAGGATGAGTCATCCCGTGGGGTAGCCCTACGTGGGTTCGAATCCTGGCCTTTGGAAATGCGTCCAAGGTCGGCGAATGTCCCACTCCCCGCACCAACTCACTAGAGTGATCCGAGAGAACTCCATGACTCGAGCAAGCCTTATTGTCGTGGGGTATGACGTGCTTTCTGTGACCTCGATGAAAAACAAAGAAACCGCAGCAGCGGTGAACTGACCGATTAGAAGTGATGCCAGGATCGCTAAAGACATCGAGACTTCCATGTTGATCTTCTTATGGGTCAAAGATTGTAGCGTTTCTTTGCAGATCGGATAACCACCAATCAGTGCTTAGTCCAAGCCTACTAGATCTACTGGGAGAAAGGCCCGCCACAGGCCGAGCCAACTGAATAGTGCTGCAGCTCCCATCAGAGTAAGCCGGAGAAGTTCTCTATTTTTGTCATGAGAATCGGTCGGGGGGTCATTCACCTGTTTTTCTCCCTCAAAATCAGACCGCCATCCCCCTGGAGTGGATAGCCGTATATAGTCCTTAACGGTGCTAGGCAGAGAGGCCTATGAGTGGTGTAACAACCTCAGAAAACTTCTGCAGACAGAAAACCCAATCTGAGCTAGAGTGTCGAGATCTCGGTTACAGTTACAATAAATTGAAAATGGTTTACGACCACGTAAACCTGAAAACCTACGAAAACGAGCTAGTAGCAGTCGTCGGCCCAACAGGATGCGGAAAATCGACACTCATCAGAAACCTAGGATACTTAACGCCTCCGACAAAAGGCCAAGTCTTCTTGGACGGTAAAGAAGTCAGGAAACCTTCTTCCAAAATCTCGCTGATCCACCAATCAATAGCCACATTCCCCTGGATGACAGCGCTAGAGAACGTAAAACTGTCATTGATCAGCAAAAAGATCGAACAGGATGAAGCCAATCGAATAGCTAGAGAAATGCTGGAACTCGTCGGGCTTAGCGGGGTTGAAGCCTATTATCCAAAGGAAATGAGTGGAGGAATGCGACAGAAGATTGCCATTGCAAGAGCACTAGCCGCATCCCCAGAGATACTCTTGATGGATGAACCCTTCGTGCACCTTGACGAACTCACCGCAACAGGCATGCGGCAAGAAATCTACGATCTTGTCTTTAATCCTGAAACCAGCCTTAAATCAGTTGTTTTGGTCTCACATAACCTGCAGGAAGTTGTTCAGTTGGCTGACAGGGTCTACGTTATGAACGGAACACCAGCAACTCTTGTTGACGAAGTCAAGATCGACATTCCTAGACCACGATCGCAACGAGAACCAGTCTTCTTCAACTATGTTGACAGACTCTATAATCATTTGAGTCCAAGCCTGAAGCAGTAACTGGTTGGGTGAGACGCATGGACATTACCATAATAGCGCTCGCTACTCTCGCAACGATCAGCAGAATTCTTTTGCTTATGCTTCTCTCTGTACTGAGCGGATGGGGTTTAGCATATCTTGCCGTGAAGAGTAGAAGATTCGAGAATGCTTACGTTCCTCTTGTTAACGTACTGGAATCCATCCCTGTTATCGCGTTCCTTCCAATCGTCCTCTTAATTTTCATTCAGGGCTTAGGAGGCTCTCTGGGCACAGAGGTGGCGGTTGACTTTCTAGTTTGGGACGCTGTTGTATGGAACGTTTGGATCGGAGCCTATCAGGCTTTCAAGACAGTTCCAGCTCATCTCCTGGAGGTGTCTGAGAACTATGGCTTCAGTTTCGGCTGGAGAATGTGGAAGCTTTACATTCCGCATTCAATTCCGCGTGTTACGGCGAATCTCTTTTCAAGTTTCGCAGATGGGTTCTTCTACATAGCTGTTAGTGAAGTATTCACGGTTGGTGTTAAAACCTATCAGACATTTGGGATTGGCACCAAAATAGCGCTCTTCACCCAACAAGGCGACATCATTGACGTGTACTATTCGCTTTTATGCATCGCCGTTGGCGTGATCGGAGTTACATTGCTACTTACCACTATGAGCAGGCATTTCGTAGCCAAGTATAGCGTCGATTCGACGATTGAAATCAAACGGCGTAGTCCACTTAGTCGTCGTTTCAGGGCGTTAGACGTCTTCCGTAGTCGTATCCGAAGCGCGCGCGCGCTAGCGCGCTTTGCCGGACGGTTTACCCGCCCTTCGCATCGCAGTGAATTTGAAGGCGAAGCTGAAGGTCCGTCACCTTTTCGGCATCTCTTGAATGTAGCTGCGAAGTCGTTAACGTTCTGTTTGGGCATTATGGTCTTGGTGTACCTAGTTTACTCTTCTTTGCTGATCGCATTTGCGGTTCCTGGAGAACGATGGAGAACTTTCCTGGGGTCAACCCCGTATCTTCTGTATTCGATGGGAATTGATTATGTCAGGGTATTAGCCGTAACTGCTGCCGCGTTTGGCGTGGCTGTGTCCTTAGGATATGTTATGGCAATACACCATAAGGCAAGTTTGACATTTGCACCCATCATTCAGGCGATAGCTGCTTTTCCAGCTCCAACCTATTTTCCACTTGTCTTCATAGCAACATTCCCCTTATTCAACTCAATATTCCCAGCGGCATACTCGACCGAGATCTATGTATTCACCTTGGGTTTTCTGAGCTGCTTCTATTACGTGCTCTTCGATTTCTGGATTGGAGTTCAGGCCATCCCAACACAGTTCTGGGAAATCATGCGTAATTACGATCTCGGTTGGGGAGCTCGCATGAGACGCATAATTATTCCCGGAACATTCCCATACCTAGTAACAGGCCTTTCGAGTACAATCAACAGTGCTTGGGCTGGAATAGAGATTGGAGAATTCTGGCCTAACATCGATGGGACCCATTCACTTGAAGTCCGTGATGGGATGATGAGATACATCGGCCTTAACATATCCAATGGACATGTGGAAAACGCGGCATGGGTATCGTTGCTCTTCGCCATTGTCGTAGCAATCTACGGAATAGTATTCACACGAAATCTCATGGACCTGGCCCGAAGAAAGTATGTCGTGGAGGAAGGGGTCTATGCAGCATGACTCCCAAGTGATTCATAGTAACCGTAATGTTCAACTCAGCGAGTCCTCCTCCTTGCTGTAATCTGCATTCTTGCGGCCGTGCAGCTCCTTCAATTCTTCCAATAATTCGTAAAACCTTGGATGGCCACGATACTTCTTCAAGCGTTTGATCCAACCGTCTATTTTCTGGTTCAGCTCGCTCTTGTGTAGCGCGCGCTTGAACTCAATCTTCCCTTCTATTTTGGGACGCGCAAATCGTTGGTTATGTGGAGGCAATTAATATGCCTTTGATCTGGTAGCTTAAATTACGAGTGAGTCTTCCGGTAGTTTTTTCTGCTTTTACGTCTTAGGCTGTGTTTCAGCAGGTTCCAAATTGTCACCCAGATTGAAGCAAATAATCAGGACTTTGGGCGTCATAGGACCTGCTGTTCTAATCTCAGTAGAACTCTTTGATCCGGCGAGTATTGTGACCGCCACAGCCTCAGGATCAGCATTGGGATTTGAGGTTCTGTGGGCCGCGTTTTACTCTGGTATACTTCTAATCATAGTAGAGGAGATCAGTGCGAGGCTTGGAGTTGTAACGCGCAAGACTCTAGCAGAGAATATTCATCGCACATATGGAAGAAACTATTCTAGCTTTCTTTTTGTTACATATCTTTTCTTGGACTTGTCCACTTTGACTGCCGAGATTATTGGGCTGAGTCTTGCCCTATCCTTTCTCTTTAAGATACCTTACATTTTGGGAGTACTCGCAACAATTTCACTTACCGTCTTTCTAGTTTTCTTGGGATCTTATAGTAAAGTGGAAAAGACTGTAATCTTTCTTGCAACAGCTGTTTTCCTTGTTTATGCATATTTGTTTGTTCAATTGAATCCTTCCTACACAAGTGTCATCTTTAGTTCAATTGTGCCGTCTATGAGTGGAAAGTCGCTTTACTATGCTGAAGCTCTGATAGGAGCTTCGATAATGCCTACGTATGTCGTACTACATAGTGGCCTAGTTTTCGAGAAGGGATTAATTCACGATCATCATCGCGGTCTTGAAGAATTGGTTCGTTATCAACACGAAGCCGTAGTCAACCAAAGGATTGACTCTATTATAAGCCTGCTCATGGGAACCATTTTGAATATCGTTATCATAGCGACCGCGGCCATTCTTGTCAGGGGTAGACAAATAGAAACTTTTCTAGATATTGCGCTCCCATTCTACGATAGACTCGGAAATATCGGGGTAATATTGTTTGGTGTCGCTTTCGCATGCGCGGGTATTTCAGCAGTTATTACAGTAGGTCTTGGGAGTGTTTACAACAGTTTTGGCTTTTTGGGTATCGAAGAAAGAATTAAGGCAAAAAGGTTTAGGCTCCTGTTTATCTTGTGGGTAATTGTCGCAGCAGTTTTTTCCCTTTTGCCAAACCAAATTGAGATCATGGTCTTTACACAGTATTTGAATGGAGCGCTGCTACCATTTGTGCTTGTACCTTTACTGCTTCTTGCGAGGAATCAGAAGATCATGGGAGGCTACAAGTTGGGAAAAACTGTAACCACACTCGCCTTGGCAACCATCATCATTGTGACGTCTCTTTTCCTCCTGAGTCTTCCTCAGGTTTTGAAGTAGATTCTGTACGCATAACTTGATGCACACACGAATGATTCGACCCACAGCAGCGACAAGGATCTCTATAATTCATCATTCGAATTACCGGATCACCGCAGATCTGTAGAAGGCTTATATGTACTGGTAAACTGGTGCGCGAATCCCCCCGCACCATTGCATTAGGCCATTTTGAGGATATTTTGCGTATTTTTGTCCGATTGAGGCGGAACCATAGCGTATGATTTCTCCATCATAATTTCGTTGGTTCAAAACGTGAATTGTCATCTAACTCCCCGCACCTCGAGTTATTCCAGAAAAGTGCGCGTGAGATTCTAGTCCGTAGTTAATGGATAAGTTAGTTCTACATTCAAAGAGGCTAGTTCGCAAAGGTTAAATGCAAAGATCGGAGACGCTCGCTTATGAAACTAGCAAAAGAGCCCTCGACCGCTCTTTATCCTTGCCCTGTCGTTCTTGTAACTTGCGTAGACTCTAAAGGAAAGCCTAACATAATCACTCTGGCCTGGGCGGGAGTTGTGTGTTCGGAACCACCCATGCTGGGACTGGGTATACGTCCTCACAGATATTCTTGTAAACTGATTGAGGATTCTGGAGAGTTCGTTGTCAACATTCCAACGACGGAACTTCTGAAGATATCAGACTTCTGCGGATTTGTCTCAGGAAGAGATGTGAATAAGTTTTCTGAAACGGGGCTTACACCTGAACCGGCGGAGAAGGTTAAACCCCCACTTATCAAAGAATGTCCTGTCAACATTGAATGTGTCGTCACAAAGAAGGTTCCTTTGGGTTCTCATCATCTCTTCCTCGGCAAGGTTGTGCGCGTTCACGTGGACCAACGAATCCTAGATAAGACGGAGAAGATAGACTTCACCAAAGCATCTCCCTTCGTCTACAACCAAGACGAATACTGGAGTCTTCAAAAGAAAATAGGCGTCTATGGCTTTTCGAAAAATGAATAGAGTCAGTGTATTTGATAGTGAGCAGATTAGCTAAGCTTCTTACCCAGCTCGTCTGCCCAAGCCCTAATTTTCTCTGTGTCACGGTTGTCCGACAAAGTCATTCCTAGGATCTTCAGGCGCCCTCCAAATGCAGCTGTTGCCACAGGTTCAAAACGAGCGTGAGTTCCTAAGACGTCTTTGATGAATTTAGTGAAAGCTCCGTCGTACGTATTTGGATTGCCGGCCATCATGGAAGAGACGAACACGGCTACTTTCTTTCCCTCAAACTCGTTATGTAGAAACTTTAAAGCTCTTCCATTCCATGAACCGATCCTGACGCCACTTCCGATCACGATATTTCTGTATTGAGTGAGATCGGGGGTTGGATTTTTCTTAAGATCGACTACATCAACTTCAAAGCGATATTTCTCGCGCAGGACAGATGCAATTTCAGAAGCAGTTTCTTCGGTTGCACCCATCTTCGATCCGTACGCTATGAGAGTTCGGTTGTCTGTCATAACTTCACACGGTTTCTCATTTCTGGAAAATTGAATCGATATAGACTATCCTCAGCTTATCTCGGTTGAGTATCGTCAACGGAAAGGTTATACTTAAGCGACATGAACCGGATACCTAATGTAGCTGCAAATGGCAGTAGTTACTCCTCTCACATGTATAGGGGGAATCCATGAATGTCTTGGTCGTGGATCACTAAAGCTATTGAGAATAAGATAATGGGTGAAGTGGGGAAACAACTTAATCTTGACATCTCAAAGGACGGGTCAATTAATATCAAATCTTCTAGTAGCTGTCGATTCTGTGGGAAGGGCATGCCTTTGGGAGAAGTTTTCTGTCCACAATGCAACAGATCACAAGAATAGTAGTGTAGACGTCTACGATCTAAATTCTCCCGTTTAAACCTACATTTCAATTATCAAGAATTGACTGTGGCCGTCCCAGTGTATTCTAAGCGCGCGCTTTGGATCGCCTTGACCGTCCATCATCAGAAAAGTCATCTCAGGGACTTCAAGAGTCTGGACCTTTTTCGCTGAGGGGCTGTAAAGATGTCGAAGCTCTCTCTTGAGAGAGACCTTTTTCATTCGCCATCTCTTCATTCATCAAGCCATGCAGGATTTCTCAAATAGCTTATGGAGATCTCGATTTCCCCCGAATATCATAATCAATATTCCGTATTGCTGGAGAAAGAACTTAAGGAATCTTGAAGATCAACCTTCATGATCTCACGCAGGATAGTGGTCGCAAAGGCTCCTTTGGGCAGGGAAAAACGCGCACGCAATCCCTGCGGCTCCAAGCTCACATTCAGATCTGGGACTAGCAGTCTTCCAAGGCGTCTGGTACCTTCAACCCGCACAGCACCGAACTGTTTCAAGCTTAGCCCAGCCTCAGCAAGTATTTCTGCCTCCAGTTCTCCTGCTGGACCCGTAGCCGACCACATCCTTGGGCCATAGATGGGAGCGGTGAAGCTAATCTCATGATTTTCATAGCGTGGTTGTTCTTTTCTATCGTCTTTCACTTGGAACAGGCCCCCGGTCGCGTATTTCTTAGCAATGTCTCCTAGCAGGATGCGGTCAAAAGTGCCTGATTCAAACCTACGAACCAAGTAACGGTTACACAGATAGCTCTGGTAGCTGGAGATTAGAAAGCGTCGCAACCACAGATCTACATTCTGCAGCTGACCCAGAATAATCTCCAGACCACGCTGAACGTTATCGCCATTGAACCCGAAACGTTGAGGGCCGAAGAAGTTCGGCAGGCCTCTCTCTTGCAGACGGGTACCGATCGCTTGGACTCGGGATAACGCCTTATCCGGTGGGATCTTTGGATTAGTCACGGTTATTGTGAATCGATTACCCAATAGATGTCCTGGTTTGAGTTTGTTCTTGTGTAGTCGCGTCCAGTTGACCGTCACAGGTAGATTGGTTCTGATGCGCTCAGCGGCTTGGTTAATAAAATTATCATCTACTTTGCCGACTAACAAGCTGAAGGTCTGGGTTGTGCAGGCGTACTTATCCTTCAAACCAGCAAAGCCGACATCACGTGGGGTTATGCCGAATATGTCAGCTAGCCTGTATTGGACCTCTCTCGTTGTCATGCCTTCTCTGGTCAGATTGACATAGAGGTGTTCCCCTTGTCCCTCAGGCTCGTAAAGAGACAGCTCTTCAACGACGAAGTTATTGGGCGTTGTTCGCAACTGTCCGCCGATACCCGGTAAGTCGGCAGTAATGTAGGGCAAACTGAGATCAATGTTCATAGTTCTTTACTTGCAGAGGCTTGTATTCAGAGTCCAATGTTAACGGGAATTGTTAAATCGAATATAATACTTTACTTTAGCGCGCGCTGATCTGACTTGCTTGTAATACGATTTTCTAATTCAATATGTTCCCGATTGTTTGGTTAAGAACAATCATATGAGATCTTGAGTTCATATTCGCGTGCTAAGAATCTTTACCCTTTAATAGACACGGTACAAAGTCATTGTCACGAAGATCCTGGGGAAATACCGTCGGTACATCAGTGGTTTTGTCAAATGCAAGATTTGAAAAGAGCGAAGGTGCGAAGAAGCATAGTCAAGATAGATCAGAAACTCTGCAACGGTTGCGGGAAATGCGTCGTTCCTTGCGTTGAGGGAGCCATAACCATAGCAAATGGCAAGGCAAAGGTAATGAGAGAAGATCTATGTGACGGTCTAGGGTTTTGTATAGGAATATGTCCCACTGGAGCTCTTACAGTTGAGGAGCGAGAGACTGTGAATTTCCACAAGGAATTAGCAGAGGAGGCACACACCTCTCCTCAGATAGTTGCAATGTGTTTCAAGTGTGGGAAGACAGAGAAGGACATAGTCCTGTTCCCTGTCAGATCCAAGGGGAAAAGCGAATGGGTATGCGCCAAATGTATACCGAGCCTAATTCACGGCTGACGGTCTGACAGAATAGATGAGCATGATTGGGCGATACAGTTAAGTCTTCAGCCTGATTGCTCTGCCATTTCATAGACCAATTATGACCTTACAGAGAGGATTTAGTTTGGAGAGTGAGCCATTAAAGTTTGAGAAGAAAGGCAGCGTTGGTTTGTTCACGTTGAACAGACCTCACGTGTTGAATGCCCTTAACGAGCCCATGATCGACAATATTCTTGATAGATTAGAATATGTTGAAGAGAACGACGGGTTAGGTGCCGCTGTGATAGCAGGGGAAGGCAAAGCCTTCTGCAGCGGCCATGACCTAAGAGAGATCTTGAAAGCCAGTCCGCTTGAAAAAAGAGACCTCTTCACAAAATCGATAATGGTCTATGAAAATATTGCTCGAATGAGTAAACCCGTGATCGCCGCGGCTCACGGGTATACAACTGCTGCAGGATGTGGCTTGGCCGCGGCGTGTGACATGATTGTTGCCGCTGAGGATGCGGTATTTCAGACTCCCGGAGTCAACATAGGATTATTCTGTCTAACGCCTATGATACCTCTTCAGAGATCCGTTGGACGGAAGAAAGCGCTGTAGATGTTGGTCACTGGAGATCCCATAAGCGCAGCCGAAGCTGAGAAGCTTGGCCTAGTCAATAAGGTCGTTCCTAAAGGAAAGCATGTCGAGGTTGCTGTTGAACTTGGAGAGAAGATCTCGAGCAAGAGCAGGTTAGCCTATGGTATAGGGAAACCGGCCTTCTACATGATGGGAGACATGGAATATGTGAAGGCGATGCACTACGCAAAAGATCTAATTGCCCTCGCATCCACATCTGAAGACACGGAAGAGGGAATTAAAGCACTTCTGGAAAAAAGAACACCAAGATGGAAGAATAAGTAAGCGCGCACTGCCGGTCTCATGACCTCATCCTTGCCAAAAGGCGCTCGCTCAGCACCAGCCGACTCGGACATCAATATGTCTGTAAAATTATCAATGATTCTTGATTTCCAGTCCATCGACTTCTCGCAAAACTAGGTTGCTCATCACTCCCACTCATCCTTTGGAATGATTAAGCTAAGGATTTCATAAATCTTAAAGAAGATCATCGGCCTTCTTGTGAAGGCAATATGTGGAGAAGACCATGGATTACTTTTCAAAGTGGACTCTGATACTCATCGGTATTTGTGTGGTAGCCTTTGTCTTCCAGAATATCACCGACTCATGGATTTATCTGGCTTTCTTCCCAGGAGTGGCGTTAAGCGCGCCGTGGATGTTTGTGACATCGATTTTTCTGCATGCTGATCTGTCCCATCTCTTCTTCAACATGATAGCCCTGTTCTTCTTTGGCACGAGTCTAGAAAGAATGATCGGGGGTCGAGCCTTCCTAGCACTCTTTTTCTTGTCGGGAATAATCGGAAACGTTGGATACATGCTGACGAGCCCGGATCCTTACACTCCAGCCATAGGTGCGTCTGGAGCGATCTACGGAGTTATGGGAGCCTTGGCAACTCTTGCACCATTCATGCTAGTATACATATATGGACTCTTGCCGTTGCCCATGATAGCCGCCGCAGTTCTCTGGGCTTTTCTTGACTTCACAGGACTCTTCGGTCCTTCTGAAATCGCTCATGGAGCTCACCTTGCAGGCCTATTTGTTGGCGTCTTATACGGCCTTTACCGCAGAAATCTTTCAGCCCACGCACGAACATATCAGATACACTACCAGTACTGATACGAATGACAATAAGATCCCAAGAAGACTCGACTCTCCTATTAGGTGAGAGAAATAGTTGTTTAAGAGACACTATTCTTCAACAATTAGTGACTTGAGAAACCAAGAAGTGGAGGTTTGTAAAAGGTGACGGAGAGACTGGTGGGTGGAGCTAAGCTCTGCCTTGTTCAAGGCGATATAACAGATCAAGATGTTGATGCCATAGTAAATGCTGCGAATTCAAGTCTGCTGGGTGGTGGTGGAGTAGATGGCGCTATCCACCGGATAGGCGGCCCCAAGATACTAAAGGAATGTAAGAAGATAAGGGCCAGCGAATGGCGTGAGGGACTGCCAACAGGTAGAGCTGTGATAACCACGGGCGGCAACCTCAAAGCCCGATATGTGATCCATACGGTAGGCCCAATATGGAGTGGTGGAAATCATGGGGAACCGCAACTACTTTCTGACGCCTATCATAACTCGCTCGAACTGGCAATGCGAAACGGATTGAAGCGAGTGTCTTTTCCCTCGATAAGTACCGGAGCATATAGGTATCCCATCAGGGAAGCAGCGAGAATAGCATTAAAGACTGTTAAAGAATTCCTGGAGAGGAAAGACTTTCTCGAACAGGTTAATTTCGTCCTATTCAGTGCATCCGACCTGCAAACTTACGAGGAAGCTGCAGCGGAAATCCTTGGTGAATCTCCTCAGAAATGAGAGATTTCTCCACGCGTGCGTATCTGTGACACCTTCGACCAATCAATATACGAGAGATTGAACAGCCTGACGTGTGCGTCAGCGAGAGAGCGCGCGCTTAGGTTACGACTGTCACTATGTCTCGGTCGCGTATGACATGGTCCATTCCAACGCGTTGAGGACTGAACTTCACGCTGGTTCCAGAAACCAGTGCATACTTCGCTTCGTCAGCAATTCTTCGATGAATCTTGGCGCAAACATCTGATATGGTGGATCCTGCTGTGAGTATGAGTGGCTCGTCAAAGTCTGGTTCACCATTGCGCGGCTTAAGAAAGACCCTGACAAAATTCAGACGGTCGTAGATGGCCTCCTTTAGGCTTTCAAGGTTGATGTTTCGGTCAGCAGATATCGGTACGAAGTCTTCGCGTGTCTGCTTTCTGGCTTCAGCCACGTACTCGTGACTGACTAGGTCGATCTTATTCAGGACACTGACTGCCGGCACATATCGCCTGTTTCCAGCCACAATATCGATGAGATCGTCGTCAGTGATGTCCTCTCTTATGATGACGTTTCCATGATGGATCCCGTAAATGTTCAGTATCGCTTTGGCCGTGGGTTTGGACAGTTTAGTCAGCTTGCAGGCTGCTGTTACACCGAGCTCGCCTTGGGATGATCTATCAATACTGATGTTAGGTGGATGAGTATTGAGTCTGATGCCCATCGTGTGAAGTTCTTTCTTCAAGACTTCTATCTGGGCGGGCTGAAATACGTCGACAATCAGCATTATTAGGTCTGCATTTCTGGCGACGGAGAGGACTCTTTTTCCCCTGCCGCTTCCAGTTGCTGCGCCAGCAATTATGCCTGGAAGATCAAGGATCTGTATCTTTGCACCTTTGTATTCAAGCAGACCAGGAATAACGGTTAGAGTGGTGAAGGCGTAGGGCGCGACTTTTGACTTTGCATTAGTCAGTCTGTTCAGTATCGTGGATTTTCCAACGCTTGGTAGGCCTATAAGGACAACGGTGCAGTCGCCGCCTTTTTTCAGTTCAAAGCCAACGCCGCCGCCTTTCCTAGAGCTCTGTATCTTCTCTTGCTCAGCCCTCAGCCTTGCAAGCTTTGCCTTCAAAAGTCCGATATGATGCTCAGTGTGTTTGTGGATCTGGGTCTTACTCATCTCTTCTTCTATTGCTTTGATCTTCTCGGGTAGTCCCAAAGATAATACACCAAGTCAGCCGCATACAGTTCTAGTTCTTGACTTTATGAACAGCAGTCATTCCAAACCGAGCTATTCGCAGCACATCAGGTATGACATAACTCTTAAGAATTTACCCCGCCACATCTTCAAGAGAAGAATCATGTCAGCAGTAGATACGGAGCAACTCGCATTCTGGGAAGGACATCCAGGAGCCCGCATGAAGGTTGTGAGGAGCGGAGAGAAGATGACTATGGTCTACTCCAGAATCAAACCTGGCTCTGAAATACCTGAGCACAAGCATCCTCAGGAGCAGATCGCGTACTGCCTTCAGGGTGAGGCCACATTCAAAATAGGAGATAAAACATTCCTCATCAAGAAGGGCTACAGTTTTCTCATCCCAGCAAACATAGCGCACTCAGGCAAGATCACTGGCGACGAAGAATACATCTGCTTGGAGTCGTTCTCCCCGCCCAGAACAGACCTATTGCGAGGGGAATTCAAACCGGAAAAAGCTCAGTAATAGACCGATCAGAAACAATAAAGGAAATTTGATTTAAGTATGCGAAATTGGGCTAGCAGATGCTAGCGTCAGACAAACGCGCGCATAGAGTCTTCAAGTCGGCCCCCGGGGTTGGTAGATCGAGAGGTCGCTAGCGTGGCACTCCTTGTGCGCTCAGTGCGCTAGACTTATTTTCGCGGGCATTCATCTCCTGCTAGCCTGAAGAGGTGAGAGATGTGAACGACGTCGCCATTGTATCTTTCAGCCATACAAAGTATGGTGTTCTGAAGGAGAATACTCCCCAGCTGATAGAATGCGTCGTACGGGATTGCATCAACGGGGTTGAGAAAGGAATAGATCCTAAGGACATAGGAATCGTGATAGTGAGTTGTGTAGATAATCAATTCTCCAATCAACATCAGACCGGAGCATTGGCCTTAAGATATCTCAATAACTTTGATGCTGAAGCGTTTCGAGTCGAGGCAGCCTGTGCTAGCGGCAGCATGGCTGCGTATCTGGCAAGAAAGATGCTGATTGCCGGATATGCCGACAACATTCTTGTGGTTGGATTTGAGAAGATGACCCGACTATCCACTGCGACTACGACGTCAGTATTGATACGGGGTGGCTCACCAGAAGAAAACGCAATGGGCATAACGCAGCCCGCTGCATACGCAATGATGGCCCAGATGTATATGGACAAGTATGGTGCCACCGAAGATGATTTCGCTTCAGTCTCCGTCAAGAATCATAATAATGCGCTAAGAAACCCGTGGGCTCAATTCCATAAGAAGATCAGTATTGATGACGTCAAGAATTCACGTCTGATTGCCTCACCAATACGGCTTCTTCACTCCAGTCCAATCAGTGACGGGGCCACAGCAATATTGCTGAGCAGAAAACCAAAGCAGTACACTGACATGCCTGTCTACATCAAAGGAATGGGTCTAGCACACGATACAATGGGTGTATTCGAACGCGCTGACCCCACCTCAGTCGTCGCCAGCAAGAAAGCCGCTTTGAAAGCATTCAAAGAGGCGGAAACTGACGCGAAGAAGATTGATTTTGCCGAGGTTCATGAACCCTTCACACCTGTGGAACTGATGCTTTATGAAGATCTTGGATTTGCTGAGAAGGGCAAAGGCTACCAGCTGATCAGGGAAGGTACCGTAGAATTCAATGGAGAACTACCTGTCAATGTAAGTGGCGGTTTGAAGGGAAAAGGCCATCCTGTGGGAGCCACCGGAATCGGAATGATGATCGAGGTATTTCTGCAGCTTCGGGGTGAAGCTGGTGAAAGACAACTTCCTGACGTGAACTCAGGCCTGGTTGAAAATCATGGAGGAACCGGCGCAACATCTATAGTGACTATTCTGGGGAGATGAAAAGATGGCCAGACTGGTCTCGTTCTCACTAGTATCGATTGTGCCCCCGCCATTCAAGACAGAATATGTAGTAGGAATAGCGGAAGACGACGAAGGAAAGAGAAAGCCTGTCAGAATAGAACGGTCCCATTTCGAGATCTTGAAGATCGGCATGTCTGGAACAATCCAGACGAAACGGACAGACTTCGGCGATTTCGCCTACTTCGTTCCAAAAACGGCGGAAGCTGGAAAGAGAAAAGCTGCTCTGGTAACCGGCGCGACACGGGGCATAGGCAAAGCAATAGCAATCGAACTAGCAAGGAAAGGCTATGAAGTTGCAATAAATGACCTGGAGCTCTCTGAGGAAGGCAAAGATGTAATGAAACAGATCGAGAGTCTGGGAGGGAGATCAGTATTCGTGAATGCTGATGTCTCCAAGTACGATGATGTCCAACGGATGACCGATCAAGTGCTAAGGGAATTCGGCCGAATAGATGTACTGGTAAACAACGCAGGAATAACTATTGACAGACTCGTCACAAACATGAGTCCTCAGGATTGGCAGAGCGTGATTAACGTAAACCTAACAGGAGTCTTCAACTGCACCAAGGCAGTTATTCCTCACATGATCGAGGCGGGTAGGGGAAGGATAATAAACATGAGTTCCCAAGGCGCGCTAGACGGACCTGTTGGCCAAGCCAACTACGCTGCTGCCAAGGGTGGTGTCATCTCGCTCACAAAAGTCATTGCAAGAGAATATGCGCAATACGACATACTGTGCAACGCTATAGCTCCCGGATTCATTCACACGAGGATGACAGATGCCATTCCTCCAGGCCTCTTGCAGGAAAGAGTCTCTAAGATACCTCTTGGAAGGAGAGGAGAACCTGAAGAAGTTGCCAAGTTGGTCGTCTTCCTCGCGGAGGAAGGCAACTACATCAATGGTCAAGTGCTGCTGATAAACGCCGGCGAGTACATATAGAAATAGCGCGCGCTTTTTTAAGAACCGGAACGGGTGACTAGAGGGGTAACTGAGTCGTATGTCGAGTCAAACTAGACCTGTCGGCGTAACAATTCTGACGATTCTTGAAGTGGTTTCCGGAATACTACGAATTGTCGGAGGCGCATTTCTACTCGGTCTTGCTGAAATGATAGTATTCCGAGTCAGGCTGGAAGCGATCCTGACGATTCTCAGTTTAATCTTCATGATAATAGGATTCGTTCAGTTTCTCATGGCTTATGGGTTGTGGACTGCTCAAGGTTGGGCGTGGAAATGGACACTCATCCTCACAGTAATAGGCGCCATCTTCGCAGTTGTCAACATGGCACGAGGACACATCTGGGGCCTCATCACACTGATCCTTGATCTGGTGGCATTATTCTACCTGAACACGCCGAAAGTTAGAAGCTTCTTCGGTAAAGGTGCCACAGCGGCCTAGCCTGCAAGCGTGTATCTTCCCGTGCGCGGTAGGGCGGGAACGTTCACGGTTTCAATGACCAGTCCTGAGCACGCGAGGCGCAGCAACATCAACAATCTAGCGCGCAGGGTTGTCCCGATATTCTTTGAGTTGACACGGAAAGATCCATAAGGGTTGAGCCCCGCACCCTTCTACTTGGAGGAGATTCCAGATAGAAGGGTACGAGACTCTGGAGTCACTGCTGAGTAATCTGGATTTATCATTTGTTGAACGTCTAGTTGTTAGTTGCTATCATCAAGAAGGTCCAGGTAAACCTCCACGTAACCCTCTAGGACTCTTCAAGGCACACCTTGCCAGACGCTACCTCAGAATAAACAGTCTGCGTGAGCTTGAACGTCGCTTATGGATCGATGAGCGGCTACGTGACATATGCGACATAAGATATGAGGAGCCAGCCTACGGTAGGACGGTACTCTCAAGATTCAACCAGCGACTAGGAACAAGAAGACTAAGACGCATAGTAAACAAACAGGTCAAGAAATTACTGAAGAAGCGCTATGTAACACCAAGAATAGTTGCTATGGACGCCACCTTCATCAAAGCCTACAGCAGACGAAACATAAACAATAGAACAGGCTTCAGTGACCCTCAAGCACGTGTAGGAAGAGCCTACCGCACATACGGGTTAGGCTACAAACTACACCTAACAGTCGATACAGACACAGCCACACCCCTAACATTCCTAGTGACACCAGCAAACACTAACGAGAAGAAACCGAGCATACCACTCCTCAAAATGACAGTTAAAACCACAGCAACCAGAATCCGACAGCTAACCGCTGACAGTCAATACTCCAGCAACAGACTCAGAGAGACCGCTAAAAAACACAGAATCAAGACCGCGATACCCTACCCAGCCAACCAGAAACCTGAAAGACAAAACATCCTCAGAGTAACCAGCGACTTCAAAACACACGGCCCAGAAAACCTCAAACACATCTACAATAAACGCTCCATCATCGAGTTGGTCTTCGCATCACTCAAAGAACACCTCAACCTCAACAACCACAAGACACGAGGACTAGAAAACATCACCATCCACATCAGCTACTGCATACTATGCCTCCTCTACACCATAGAAGCCTCACACAACACCAAACAACCCACCAAAACCAGAAGCATAACCTACTGGACAAACCTAACATGAAAACGCTAATAACGGGACAACCCCGCGCGCTATTTGAATCGTTAGATTGTGTGTGCGCGCTATAGCTGGTGAGCACACACAAATTGCCTTGGCCTAACGGGCCGGTTTTTGGCGACCGCACCAGGAGATATGAGATATAGATAACTGGCTCCACTGGAATTCCACGTTGTTGTGATGCTTTTGGCGTGGAACTGATCGTGGAATGTAGGCCAGTCCAACATATTGGTCTAGCTGATGGGTAACCTATTTTCCGGAATAGATTCCTAAGCTTTTCAGTTTTGGCGACAATCTCTTAATCAGAACTGGGCAGATGATCCATTGGATAGCTAGGTTAAGACCAAACGTTGGCAAGAAGAATAGTTCAGCGGTTCTTGCGCTAAACACTCCCAAAATTACATATTGCCAAAAGATGTAACTTGTGCCCACAAAGAGGCTCACAGCATACACGACTAAGAGCAGAAATAGATCCCTTTTTGTCTTTAACTCAGTAGCTTTCTGGGGAATAAGAATCCTATTAAGGCCATAAATGATCAAAGCAGTAACCGACTCTATTACACCAGTAAAGCCTAAACCCTCGACGAAGGCACCTCCAATGAAGGCTCCAATCATGCTGCCAGCTAACCCGCTCCATCCAAACCAAAGAGGAAAGACTCCTAGCAAAATTACGGGGAGGTAGAGGATGGTGAATCCCGGTAGTGTTAGAACAACTGATAAAGAAAAGAATACAGAATAAATGGCTGCTGATATTGCGATTATAGAGGCTTCTTTTGCTTTGCTCAGGTTTCTTATAGTCAACTCTTAACTCCCCTTTGCTCGTACCTGTTACTCGATCAGCCTCTAGCGCGCTATTTGAATCGTTAGATTTTTTGTGTGTGCGCCATAGCTGGTGAGCACACACAACACCAACAGAATCTGACGTCTTGCTAGGCCCGATGACTGACGCTTAGCGTCAATCGAAGAAAGTGTTAGGAGGATAGAAAACTTAGCGCGCGCTTGATCTTAAGTTCTGGCTCTCTTTCTTCTCCTGTCTTGAAGAACCATTCTACGCGCGCGTCGCTTGCACCGCAAGCAAAATCGCATCGTCAAGGGTTGGTGGCGAACTCATATAGTTAGCAAGGTCTTCTATTTCGTCGTATCGAAGGGAGCTGGATCGTGAGGATTTCAATAATCGGTGCAGGCGCTATCGGCAGCGCACTGGGAGCTCTGCTTGCTCAAAGGGGCCAGGAGGTAGTCCTCATTGGCCGCGCTTCGCATGTAGATGCTATCTCCCGGAATGGGCTATTTGTAGATGGTTGCCGAGGGGAATTCACTGTTCACGTAAAGGCTGCCGAAAGGCTTGACTTTACACCCGACCTCGTTCTTCTGACTGTTAAGACTCAGGATGTGATGACCGCCATGCGTGATAATTTGGCCTTTCTGAGTGATGTACCGCTGGTGACGCTTCAGAACGGAGTTCGCAGCGATGAACTTGTCGCTGCGCAGCTACCTCAACCCCAAATCCTCAGCGGCGTAGTGGTGCTGGCAGCTACGTATCTCACAGCTGGTAGGGTGACGCTGCTTGATGAAGGGGCATTGGTTATCGGTCGCCCTATGGGGCCACGGGACGCGCAGGTTGATAGAGTCGCTTCTGTTTTGAACGAGGCTGTCCCCACCCATGTATCAGACAATATGCGCGGGGCTCATTGGCTCAAGCTCATTGCTAACCTGAATAACGCTCTGCCCGCTTTAACCAACAACCCCGTGAGTCAGGTTTTTGCCGACCCCTTCTTGCGCCGGCTTGCAGTGGGCCTGATGCGTGAGGGCTTTCGAGTCACCGACAGGGCTGGTGTTCGTCTGGAATCGCTACCAGGAATGCCAGTTACTCTGTTCCGATTGCTTGCTTGGCTTCCAGAGGGGTTGGCTACGCGTTTCTTCGCAGGCATGGGTCGAAGGATGGATCCCTATGGGACGCTGTTAGGCTCAACGCTGCAAAGCTTGCGACGTGGCCGACCGACGGAGATAGATTACCTGAATGGAGAAGTGGTGCAGTTGGGTCGACGGTTGGGAGTGCCGACACCGTTGAATGCTCACTTGGTGGAACTCGTGCACCAGGTCGAGCAGACCGGCGAATTCCTATCAGCAGATGACATCCGGCACGTAATCAAGGAAACGCAGGGTTCCACGTGAGAGGGTATCCTGAAGCTTAACCGCTTCAAAGTGGTTGATAGAGAGTACCACGGGTTGAGTAACCGTGCAGCTGCAGACCCGACCTGCTTGCGAAGCTGAAACAACTAGAGAATCTTAACAAAGGAAGCTGCTAGCTCACGCCGACTTCTTCTTCTGCTGATATGACAAATCCTAAATCGTCTTTATTGGTTAAGTTAGTTAATCGGTATTGTGCATGACTGAAGCTAAGACACCGACAGATTCCCCAACACCATCTGTAACAGCTACCACACAGAGGAACTCCTCAACTTCAAAGATGACGGTGAAACTTCTAGCAATCATCTTTATCGCATTTTTCATAGGAGTTGCAGTAGGCGTCGGTTTTGCTCCCCGAGGTCAAGTGGTAGTTTTACAGACAGTCACCCAAACCGTCTCCGGGCCAGCAGTCACTCAAACACCAACTGTTTCACCTCTTGTTATCCCAACAGCTTCTCCGCCCTCGACCCCAGTCAAATACTCATTCAGTGGAACGGGTGAAAAGATGACTGAAAATTTCACGATACCAACTGATTACTGGAAGATCCAATTCAATACAAGTGGGAAAGCAGACCCCCGGGCTGTAAACCTTGAGATTTTCGTCTATCCGCAAGGTGCCAGCAAAGGAGCTTTCATTGATGGGGCATCGTACGACGGCTATGGTGAAGACCACATAATGGTCTATGATGGACCGGGAACATACTTCTTGAGAATCTACTCGGCAAATTGTCAATGGACGATCACAGTGACTGCGCCACCTTAGTATTCAGTAGCCTCCTCGAGAAGATTTCTCAGGTTTCAGAGGTCTCTCTCTAGTTTCCGTAGCGCGCGCTTGTCAAGCGGATGGGCCGGAAGGTCCTTAAGAAGAGGACGATGACCCGTATGATGAGGCATACGCGAGCGATTGATTGTAAGCTCTTTACTGACCGAGAATTTATGAAGTTATTCGGCTGACGTAGACCACATATGGTCAGGGTCTACACCCACTTGACGATGCAGGATGTTGAGCGCGCGCTGCACTGGTAGAATAGGGGGTGATCATACAGTTGGAAAAGTGGATATTTCATGTAGTTGGGTGGGTTGGCTTCTTTCTTGCTTGGGTCGGATTGCTGTTGGCAGTTGAGAATTTTCTGTTCAGAATTATCATCCTGGGTGCAGGTCTCTGCATTTTGTCAGCTGTTGTAGAAAAAATCTACTGATAGAACGCGTGCGCTAGACTTCCCACTTCTCAAGACTGCTTTTGACAAGCGTGCGCTTGATGAGGTGTCTCGATAGTATCCATTCGGAAATTGAGATGCTAAATACGAATCAAGGCAAGATCATCAAGGAGCTAGGCGAGATTAAGGAGAAGCTTGAGAAGATTCATCATAAAGTATGTCAAGCCTTCTCTTTTGAGCGCGCGCTACGTAGCTTTTATTTAATAGTTACAGCAACGTGTGCTCGACGTGTCCGCAAGAATGTTTCTTGGTAGAAAGACGCTGATTGTCGTCTGTTGTGTCGCCTTAGCCGTCTCTTTGTTTTCATTCTCAAGCATTAGAACCCTAACGGAAAAGAAGGAATCGGTGCCGCAAATGCCTGCATTAGCCCCATTTGCAAATCTCAACTATTCCGTCGCGTCAGAACCTTCTCTCACATTTCCACTTTCAGGTGGCACTCAAGACATTAACATAACGATAACAACAGGTACGTATGGACGCATATTCCACGGTAATCCCCTTGAGTTATCTCTGAAAGCGACTCCAGTAACAGTGGCAGGAACTCAATTGCCAGTTATGATCACAAGATTTTCTCCTGTAGCCGTATTGCTTATTCCAACTCCAGTCGGAGTGACCTTTTATAGGAGCACGCTCACCGTTGCGATTTCTCCATCTGCCAATCCTCGCGTATTCTGGCTTGCCATAACTACATCTGGAGACGGCACTGATGGAGGCACATATGTTCAGATCAATATCGGTCCAGTCTCAAAAAACCTGCCACCACCGTAACGTGAAGGAAACGTTATAGCGCGCGCTTGTGCTCTCCGTCTTGAGTAGGATGTGCGATTTTCTTAACAAACGCATTGTTTACTATTTCTAGAAAAGTTTAAGAGTGTTCACAGGAAAGTGGCTCAAAGTCGATTTAACTACGGGATTTTTTTTGCCAAAGAACGCAATCACAACAGTCGATCTGACAAAAGTCTTTGGACATTTTACCGCAGTCGATAGTCTAAACCTCAATATTGAATCCGGTGAACTGTTCGGCCTACTGGGTCCTAATGGTGCAGGAAAGACGACCTGCGTGCGTATGCTCTGCACTCTTCTTGAGCCGACAAGAGGAACCGCAACAGTAGCGGGGTATGATCTCAGACGGGAAGCCGCCGAAATTAGACGCCGAATCGGAGTAGTATCTGATGGTGTGTCACTCTACAAGGATCTAACCATCGAGGAGAACCTGAAGTTGCTCAGCACACTATACGGTCTACCAAGTGAGGTGGGTCAGAAGAGGATAAGAGAGCTCTTGGAGATGTTCAATTTCCGAGAGAGATCAAAGCTGCTAGTAAGGGAGCTTTCCAGCGGTTGGACGAAAAAAGCAATGATCATTGCAGCACTTGTCCATGATCCAAAGATCCTCTTCCTTGATGAGGTAACTTCTGGTCTGGATCCTCAATCAGCGGTGGCGCTCCGGGAGTTTACTAGGAATCTTTGCGATCAGGGTGTGACAGTCATCTGGACCACACACTACATGCAAGAACCTGAGATGATTTGTGATCGTGTAGGAATAATATTTGAGGGCGGGTTGATACAGATAGGCACGCCGGCTGATTTGAGACAAACTGTGTCTGAACAGGCTGTGATAGAAGCCGATTCACCACGTCTTGACTCCGTCACGATTGAGAAGATTCAGAATCTGGCTAGCGTATGTAAAGTAACGTATGATGACCCAATGCTCAGAATCACTTGTATCAGAAAAGAAGACGAAGAGATTGAAGACAAAGTTGTAGGCTTGCTTGTCAGTTCAGGAGCAAGAATTAGAGCTATTGGTAAGAAGGATCCGACGCTTGAGGAAGCATTCATTTCGTTAACAGGGGGTGAAGCCGAAATAGATCGTTTTGCGGAGAAATCTCGTCGAAGAACATGAACTACCTAAACGGCTCATAATGTAATACCTCAATGGATTGCAAGTAGCATGACTAAAATGCAAATATTAAGAGACATATTTGCTGTAATGACTAATGAATTTTGGGTCTTTAGGCGTAACCGATCCGCAATTCTTATCTCACTTGTAGTTATCCCCTTTTTTTTCACCGCCTCGTTGGGAGCTGGACAAGGAAGAGCAGGAACGACTTTCAAACCGACAGCCGCGCTTCCTATGGCGTTTGTTGACGAAGATCACTCTGTTGCTTCAAGTCGCCTGTATGAAACATTAGTTAGGTCAGATAAATTCAATAGGTTAATTCAAGGATACCGTGAAGATAACGCCTTTGAGGCCATGGGAAAAGGCTCGATTTATGCTGCCGTCATCATCCCACAGGGATTTCAAGATAGATTAATGAGAAATCAGACAGGCACCATTGTTGTGTATATTGATGATGGTTCGCCGGGAGTTTCCGCCGCAGTTCTCTCAGCTGTAAATGCAACTGTCCAAACCTTCAATCCTGCAACACAAATTCCACCGTCTCCGTACATAGAAGTAGAAGGTTTCTCAACAATTCAAGTCATTCAGAAGGGAACCCAGTTTTCTGGCTTCGCACTAGGATTGACGATTACCATGTCGTTAGTAATAGTCTTTGCAACCTTCTATGAGATAGCTGGAGGCATGTCTCGAGAACATGAAGAAGGTACCTATTCGCGGTTACTCGTAAGTCCCGTCAGTCTTGGAGCCATAATGATTGGGAAGACACTGTACGACTTGGGTCTGAACATAATTCGGACAATTATTGTTCTCAGCTTGGCTGTTTTCGCATACGGTGCTCGTATCAACACTGATCTCTTGACCTTGTTAGCCATTACTGTTCTGATTGCACTCCTAACAATGGGATTCGGCTTGCTCATATCATCGCTAGGGATCGGGATTCGCGCGGTGGTAATTATCGAGTTCTTCTTAGTCCTCTTTCTGTTTGCCTTCAGCGGTTCTATTATAGATAAGGTATTGATGAAAGGACTTCCTTTAATAATTTCAAATTACTTGCCCTGGGCGTACGCAATTGATATCTTAAAACTTACAGTACTTATAGGTCAGCCCTTGACAAGCCTAACCTATCAGCTGCAATTCGTCGGATTATCTATAGTGCTTTTCTACGCTCTAGCATATCTCATCCTCAAGGCAGCCCGCGAGAGGCTCGTTGCATGAATTCTCTTATTCGCGACTCCGCCGCAATCGCAAAAAAAGAACTGAAGCAGCTGCGCCGAGATCCACTGTCCCTAGCTCTGACGATAATGTTTCCTATACTCTTGATAAGTATGTTTATTGTGATCACGGGAGCATTCCGTGATCCGCATGCAGTCCCCATTGTCGTAGCTGATCTAGATGAATCAGCTCAATCGAAAATGTTCATCGATGAACTTTCTATTTCCAAATATATTCGAGTTGATCAGCTTGTGCAAACTCAGGAACGGGCTTTGGAAATCGTTCAAGCAGGTGAAGCTATCGGATCAGTGACTATACCGGAAGGTTTTGGCAATAGGCTCCTCACCTCTCAGGTGGCTTTTGTCTTGCTGCAAACCGATAACTCAAAAGTTACGGCAAGTCTTTTGGTTTATCGAGCGGTCCTTGAGCGATCGCAAGAACTATTGAGAAGTCTAAACGCTCAATATAATCTAAGGTTAGTATCTGTTGATGTGGAACCGAAACCAGTTTCAGGTCGCCCTGCCAACGGGGATTATATATTGCCTGGATTTCTCGGGATAATAACAATTCTAGGCGCCTTTGATGATGCAGTCAATGCTGTAACAAGAGAACGTGAGCGAGGCACCTTTACTCGGCTTGTGCTGACCCCCATGAATCTTTTCTCAATGTATGGAGGCAAGATGGCCGCAGCTCTCGTCATCAACTCAATGAGGACATCATTCGTACTCATAATTTTCATACTTGATGGCTTGGTTATCAAAGGCAACATATTACTGATTTATCTCACCACATCTCTGATCTCTATGTTCACATTATCATTAGGTCTAATGATATCCTCGAGAATTCGGAGTTCCGCGACTTTGACGATTATGGAAATTGCGATAACCTTTCCGCTATTTCAATTGTCAGGGGCCTTTACGACGCCTGAGATACTGCCAGCCGGTGGTAGACTCATATCAAGAATGCTTCCATGGACTTACGGCAACGAAGCTCTAAGACGAATCATGTATCTTGGATTGAACTTTAATGCGGTATCCGTAGATCTCTTGATACTCGTAATCAGCATTATCATATTCTTGCCCATAGCGACATTGCTGTCAAAGCGGACTATGTGAAGCGCGCTACTTGTTCGGTTATGAATAAGTTGACTCCACGGCTTCGTTCGAACCTTTCCTCTCTCTATGCATATCTCAATATCATGGTCAGATGGAGCGCACCGTATTTCAGCGCGCGCTCTTGCTTGTGCGTAAGATTTGACCTAGCGCAACATTTGGCCTAGCAAAGAAAGAATGAGGCTACGACTTCTTGGGAGGGAGCTTCCTCAAGCCGTAACCAATCGTGCGATCGACCGTGATGTGTCCCAACCAGCCAAATAGAGGCCAACTTGTAACCCCGAGGACAATCCAGATCACCGTAAACACAAGCCCCCAAGCGATCACATTGTGAATCGCGTTGTAGAGGTAGGCACCCCACTCGGGCCATTCTCGCCGCTTCGACAACAAACCGATTGGTATGAAGGCTACCAAATCAGGAAAGAGCGCCCAAAATACTGTTTGAAAGACGTTAATCCCGCCGAGGAAGAGGCCCCGCCAAGCAAGATACCCGATAATTGCGATAGAGATCACACCATACTCGGCTCGATAAAGACGCGAACCGACTTCCTGAAATTCTGGACCAAAACCCTTCTCGATAGTCAAAACGACTCGGTCTCACTATTGTAGAGAAACTTAAGAGTCTTTTGAGATGGACAGCGCGCGCTTAGAAAGCCTCCGCTATAGATTGAAGATTGAGAAGAACATAGGCAGGCTAGGCGGTCACGAGTCTTTAGAGGCCGTGCGAAATACTAAATATGAACTTAGAGTCAACGTTCAACAACCTCGGAGATTGAGAACAAGAGGGAGATGTCAAACATGGATAGAGAGTCAACAGAGCCATCAGAACTTGTAGTGGTATGGAGTAGTGGAGATAGGGAAGTAGCAATGAAGATGGTGTTCATGTATACCTTGAACTCCAAGCTGAAGGGATGGTGGAAAGAAGTCAACCTGATTGTATGGGGTCCTTCTTCCAAACTCATGTCAGTCGATACAGAACTGCAGGCCTATTTACCCAAGATGAAAGAGATCGGTGTTAAATTAATGGCTTGCAAAAGGTGTTCAGACATGTATGGAGTCTCCGACGATCTCGAAGCGTTGGGGATAGAAGTCAAGTACATGGGAGAGCCTTTAACACAGTTTCTCAAGAACAATTCTTGCAGAGTGATTACCTTCTAGATTGACGACGCACGCGCTGGAACCTAGTCTAGCGCGCGCTACGACCCATGCACAAGTTATTTCTCTAATTCGAAGCCCGTATGAAGCCATCCTTTCTTGCCTGCTTTATAATCAAGCGTTTTCCTAAAACCCATGTTCAAGAGAGTTCTAGCCGCGTTTGTGCTTGCTTGGCATTGGTAGCTTCCACAGTAAACAACAATCGTATCGGCCTTCCTTAGATGCTGTTTTGCAAGAGTCTCTAACTTGTCAAGAGGCAAGTTGACGGCTCCAGGGATATGTCCGTTCTTGAACTCTTCTTCCGGTAAGACCTCTACAAGTTTGAATTTCTTGTTATTGGCCTTCATCTCGAGAAGTTGCTCAGTAGAGATGAATTGCACTCTCGGCAAGAGCTATCACTCACATCTAATATTTGGGAGCCGTGCGATTTAAGGATCATACCGCGCGTGAGCTTCTTGCAATATTATATTTTCTGTGTTAATTTTGTGAACTGGATTGGTGACCGCATTTTATCGATGTGTCCGTGCTTGATCGCGGATAAGGCAGTTGCCAGTAGAGCCAGCAGACAGAGAAGTACATGTGATATGACGTTTCTTAGGCCGCGTGTTCGAAGCTGAGACAATCCGAAGTGTGTCTTGAGTCTTGAGAATGTTCTCTCCACTGAGGATCGACGTTTATACAGTTGTTTCAGACGGGCAGGTCCGTGTGAGCGGAACTTCCGGTCGATTCGTAGAACCTGTTTGCCCTTCATCTGGTTTCTAGGGTAAGGTATGATTGGTTCTATGCCCATAGATCTTGCCTTGTCTCTGAAAGCTTCGCTGGAGTATTGTGAGTCTGCAGTCATGCTCTTCCACCTATGTTTCTTCTTCAATGCTTTATGGAGGAGGTGGGGTGCAACTTTTTTCTCATTTACATTTGCAGGTTCTATGGTGACTGCCCGCGGCATCTCGCTGATGGTGTCTACAGCAAGGTGTATGCCGTAGCCTAAGATTACGTTTCTACCTTGTTTTCGTAATCTGGCTTCAGAATCGGATAATCCACACTGGGTATTGTGAGGATCTCTTCGACTGTAAGCTTTGATGAATGTGACGTCTAACGCTAGGATTTCAGAGTCCAGAATGTCCATGTGGTCAAGCTGTTTGATCAGACGGTTCATGAGGCGGTGAAATCCTTGAGGGCCTATTCTACGTCGAAACCTCAGAAGTATTGATGGGTGATATGGATTCTCTGATTCCTTGATGTCGCAGAGTTTGCAGAGTTCACCGTCGCTCCATAGAAGTCGGTATAGTTCCTCGTAGCTTTCTATGTGTCTTAGCCGTTTGACAAGCTCTGCTTTGAACATTCCAAGTAAATTTCTATGGGGTCTGCCGACGCTGCTTCTTCTTCCATAGCTTCTTTCTAAGACTTGTTCTACAAACGTTAAATCCAAAGCCTGAAACAGATCATACAGAGCCTTACACTCGCTCACTTCTTTTTCACCAGAAACGGCATGAGTGGGTGTAAAGCTCATCGATCTTATGATCAAAAACACGTATACATCTTCATGTTAAGCCCAAGAATATTGCAAGAGGCTAGCGTTGGCTAACGAAGGCTCTCCCTGTGCACTCGTATGAACCCGAGCGGCAGCACACCATCGCTTGTTCTACACGAGTCCGCGACCTACGTATCTCCAAAAGTTTGTTGTCTCAAGGTCTAAATGTCTGCTTCGTTGAACTTTAGCCCTGGCGCGAACAACTGTAGAACCTAGCCATGCGGACATTTTCCGATTTGACAGGAGTAATCTCGTATTGAGCGTAGAAAAGGGGAGCGGCTCAGGAGTCGGAAAGAAAATCGCGACTGAAGCAGTACAAGCTCCGGAGGTTAATCCAAAAGTTGAAGAGGCGCAAGAGCCTCCATCATGCCTTGTGTGCAAGAAACCCATGCGACTGGCGCACACAAGCGCCGGCTTCAAGACGTATCGCTGTGATGAGTGCAGGATGAGCCAATTCTTCGTATTAGGGTGAGAAATTCTGACTTGGATCAACACTGGTGATGTCAAGCAGTACTCTCAAGTGAGGCATAATTTGCTTGGTTAGGGAGCGCTAGAAATCGATTGTTACAGAGTTCAGATAGGAAGCCTGTGAAGCCTTTCGATTCTGCTTTTGGTGACTAGTTCCTTTTTCGATCTCCGATTCGGCAACTTCACTGCAATAACTGCAATGACGCTAGCACCTGCAACAAGCACCACAAGGACAATCGTCTGCGTGAGCAGTTCTCGTTCTTCGCTGGCTTTCTGCTCAACCTCTCTCTGCTCAAGGGTTGACCTCTCCCTCGAAAGCTCCGCCTCCTGATAGTTGTAAGCGATGAGGATCAGACTGGCAGTCTCGGTATTCGCCTCTCTATCGCTGGTTAGGTTGCCGAGGTAGTGGCTTCTTACACCCCCATCGTCTCTCTGCATCCTCCAGATCCTGTCCTCCAAAGTCGATCTGAAGGGTAAGGTCTGATTCAAGACTAGACTGGCGAAGAGCAGTAGCGCCAACTTGTAAGTAGTGTAATATCCATCCAGTCTAGTTGGCTTGTCGTAAAGTCCAGCCTCGTTCCACATATCCTTGGCCATGTTGAAGTAATACAGCGCTTTGTTGACCTGTTTGACTTGGGATGGCTGATTATAGAATCCTAAAGAGGCGTAGAGAAGGATATCCGCGTAGTCTACCCAGTCATCCATGACCTTGGCTTCACTTGGGTTACGATACTCAACCTTTACAGTGTACGCAGTGCCCTGCTCGACTATTTTGTCCTTGGGGGTGTAGGGTGGCAATGGGATTTCGTTTCCGAAGAGGGCTTCATGTAGACCGTCCTGCAATCCATATCCGTATCGTATTATCGTCTGGTAGATTCGGTTTGCGATCTCTGGGTGTCGATCTTTTAACGCATGATAAGCCAAGAGGTTATCGCCCAATAGCCAGTATGTCTGATTTATCGATGGGTCGGGTGATTCCTTGACAAGGCCAAGACTAGGATTATACTGGGCGAGAAGAAAATCTTCCAAGGCAATGAGCTTGGGGTCACGTGATTTCTCCAGAGTGTCCGAGGTCCTCACTTGCAGTGTTCCATTGAGTTGGACCGTAGAAGCAAACTGTAGGAATATGAAAATCAGAGCAAAAGTAGTCTTTTTCACATCAATTGCACAGGTGCAATGATGGCGGCCGGCTCTTAAGATTGTCATCTCCTCAACGAGCTATAAGAGTTCAGGTTTTCAGTCTATCAGCCCGGTAGGTCGTAAGCGATATTCAAAACGCGAGAGGTTAGCTCTGAATCGCGGCTTGGATCCTTGAGTAATCCGAAAGAGCAATGCTTCAGAATAAGGGTCCCTCTTCATAGCACCTACTGCTCTGAGGGTGGTCTACTGAGTGAAGGTGGCAGTCGAAGGAGCTGCTGCCACACTAAATAATGGTTCAAGCAACTAATAACTAGTGGTAAGTCACATTCATTACTGACTGATCGACACTTAGGCCACGAAAATCTCGTGAACTTGTTCATTCTCAATCCTGTCGAAGTTTTCGTTAACGACAGAGAGAGATTTATTAAGCAACAATGAGAGACTCAGAACGAGGTTTGAAAGAAAGATGCCAACGGTAAAAATTGATCTTATTGAAGGACGCACCCCTGAACAGAAAAAGAAACTAGCGGAAGCAATAACAGGAGACATTGTCAGGATACTCGGTGTCGACAAAGACAGAGTCACTGTCATCTTCAACGATCTGGCCAGACACGATTTGGCCAAAGGCGGTCTACCCGCTACGGAGTGGAAATAACACACAACGCAAATTCAAGCAACAGTTGAATCAAGCGTGCTCCTATTTTGGAAACTCAACCGAGAATTTGGACTCAAACTTCCAACTTTCTACGTTCGATTTGATAAGTGATAAGACAGTTCTGGCCCTCTCGGGGCTGATAGCTAAGAACAGTTTAGCTATGTGCGGGCAGAAGCGTTTTTGAGAACTGCTTTTGAAAAAAAATGGGCAGCGGTGGATAATTGTGTGCTCTTCAAGATCTATGGTCACGTTTGTTTGTCCGATGTAGGCTGCTAAACCTCGCTTGTTATCCTGGCGAAGAGACAGATCCTTATCGGGTATAGCTCGGGCGTTCTTGATGATATCTGCCTCTGTAAACTTCAGGAGCAGCTTCTCGACTGTCCTCTCAGCGACCGGTCCTGTCCATGCCTCAAGGCTGGTTTTTGCAGGTTCTCTGTCCTCTTTGTGTGAAGTTATTTTGTTGAGAGCTTCGGATCCCCTTGGCGTCTGAATGTCGAGCATCTGCATAATCTGCAGACAGTTCTCAGGAGCGTATCCGTGAAAATGGTTATTGAAATAACCTAGAATCCGCTCTGTCTTTTCAGTTACCTCTTTGATTTTTGGAACCCATTCTTGCAGTTGTTCCTTTGAGTATCTATAGTTGAACCAGGGTCTGTTGCCTCTGCCATGCCACCGTACGTATGCAAGATTTGATGTCACATGGATTTCTGGAGGAAGTGCAGGTTCATCAACAATGGTGTAGGCCGTTTTGTATCTCTCTAGGAGCTTGAAGGTCTCGTCGCGCAGCCAAGATTGGTGTCTGAACTCAACTGCGAAACTTGGTCGGTCAGGCAACAGATTTAGAAATGCCTCGAGCCTCTGTGCGTTGAACCTCAAGAATGGTGGAAGTTGAACGAGGACACAGGTCAGCTTTCCTGCCTCGATGGCTGGGCCCATAGTCTCCAAGAATTGATCCAGATCTGGTTCGATTCCTCGTGCGGTGTCAAGTGCCTTCTTGTGGGTTATGGTCTGGGAGAGTTTTGCTGAGAATACGAAACTCGGAGGTGTATACCTAACCCAGCCTAGAACGATGCCATCTCTCGGAAGGGAGTAGAATGTGGAGTCGATCTCTACAGTTGGGAATATCGAGGAGTATTGCTTGAGCTTGCTCTGCTTATGCGGATAAAGGATGCCCTCCCATTCTGCATAGCTCCAACCACACGTTCCAAACAAAATCTGTGGCATACAGAACAACGATCAAAAATTTGTCTGCGGAAACTTAAGCGTTGATATCGTCAAGCGGGTAGGAAGAATTTGGCTGAATAGTTTTGCAGATCTCTCTCGTTTTAGTTTGAAGGCGCCTCTGTTCTTTGGGGATGTCTATGCAGAAGTGTCTGTCGCTCTTTCATCAGCGGGAGATTATCCTCCCGCTTTTACAAGCGTATCTAGCGCTGCGCCTAACTCTGGAGGCCGAAAACCTCCCCGTTCACGGTTAATAGGGCTGAAGATCTTGATTCTCTATCAATACGTCTGCAATGAATGTGGCTCATGCCTTCTAAGATCACTGAGCTCGGTGGATCCTGTCAGGATCCGATTGTCACTAAATTCAACCTGTCCAACATGCAGAGCGAACCTCTTGAATAATATTGGATGGTGCCAGGTTGAGTCGGATGATCCTCAATTCGCTGACCTGCTTACCGTTGAATATTCTCTCCCCAAGCTTAAGTTTCCAGTGACCTTTCGCAAAGCGAGTGAGCTCCAGGTTGAACCTTCTCTATTGTTTGGCGATCCTAGACTCGACCGATTCCTAGGAGGGCTACGCCTTGGACATGTGGTGTTTCTCTACGGCTCATGGCAGTGTCTGGCTGCCTCCTTACTCCTGTGCGTCAGAACGCAGCTTGGCCCTCGCTATGATGGACTCGACTCCAAAGCCATTTTTATCGATGGAGGAAACACCTTCGATCCTCATCTCGCAGCGGAGTATGCGGAACGGTTCTCACTAGATCAAGACCTAGTTCTGGATCACATATTTGTTTCACGTGCATTCACTTGTCACCAGTTAACCTCACTTATCGCTCAAATGTTGCCTGAAGCAGTCCCTAAACTAGGGATCAAATTTATCATCGCTTCTGATATGGTCAAACTATATCGTGACCCTGATGTGCGCTCCGACGAGAGCCTCTGCCTACTCAAGACTGCACTCAATTCATTAGTGGCCACAGCTAGACTGGAAAGATCTATAGTCTTAGCAACAAGCTTCAATGAGAAAACATCAGATTCTTTCCTACATGTGGTCAAACAAAGAGTCAACATTGTCTTAAGATTTGAGGAACGAGGCCACTCGACAAGGGTCGTTCTTGAAAAGCATCCGACACGTTCAGGAGAACGCCTCCTCATCAAACAGCCGGCGCCTAAGGTACTGGAGGAGTTCTTGGAGTCGGATACCAATGGGTAGGACCATTCCTTCATGGCGGATGCTGCTAGAAGAAGAGTTCAAACGTTGGAAGAAGTTCCAAGAGGCGTTGCGCATCGATGAACGCGCTATCTTCGAAGATCTGATGGATGAGTGCCGACGATACGCTTCCGCTGCCGGAGCCGCCACGTTTCCAGTCAAGACAGAGGGCATGTTCCTCTCAGTTCTATTCTCACAGCACAAGCGTTTGAAGGAGCTCTACGACAAGATTGACCAGATCCATGGTCTCCTCGAAAAATTTAACCAGCCGCCTTGAAGGGTGGATACTTGACCTATATCCTAAAGATGGCTGCATAGCTATCTGGCTAAAGACTAAAGACAACCGAGCAATTCGATTAGTTGATAGCTGGCAGCAATGCTTCTACGTCGCCGGCGATTTCAGGGATATCGTCAGCCTCACCAACAAACTACGTATTGAGGGAATGAGTTTCGAGGAGAGACTCGTCAAACCTGAAGACGAGGGCCCCTCCACAGTTCTTAAGATTCCAGTCAAAAATGTCAGTGAAGCTGAACGATTGGCTGAAAGAATACTGGTCTTCGGCTGCCACAAAAGGTATGAACTTTACAATGTGGATGTGAAGCCAAGTCAACTCTACATGTATGAGAAGGGAATCTTTCCGTTCGCATATGTTAAGGCAACAACTAACCGTGAAAACATCGGTTGGGAACTGCTTGATGACTTGGAATCAACTGATTATGATACCCCACCACTTCGAGAAATTACCTTGTCGATAAACATCCAGAAGAAGGGGAGGTTACCGGGTAAAGCTGACGCGATTGAAGCGATTACACTAACCTCAAGAGATCAGGTTCATCACTCTGAAGGATGTGATGAGCGACAGAAACTTCTCTGGCTTGTCGAGACTCTGAGAGTGCTTGATCCAGATGTAATCTACACGACCGGTGGTGACAGCTTCCTTTTCCCCTATCTTACTCACAGAGCATCGGTGAATGATATCGCGAATCGGTTTGTTCTTAGCCGCGAGCCTTCTTCACTTAGAGCCTCTACTGAAAGTGGTCAAAGTTATACGAGTTACGGGAGAGTTCACTACAGGGCGACGCCGACCCGGTTACTTGGGCGGATCCACATTGACTGTGAGGACTCGATGCTCTACAGAGATTGTAGGCTGCCGGGTTCAATTGAGGTAGCTCGGCTATGCAGAATGCCGCTTCAACGTGTAATCAATACGACGATTGGAACCAGCATGACCTCTGCACAACTCTACGAAGCAACCCGTATAGGCGTATTAATCCCGTGGAGAAAGACAAACGCTGAGGAATTGAAGACCGCCAGCGAGCTCCTCATTGCTGACCGGGGGGGATTCTATTACGAGTCCACGATCGGTTTACACGAATCAGTCGGTGAGCTAGACTTCACATCCCTCTATCCTATGATTATGCTCACCAAGAATCTGAGCGGCGAGACAGTTCGATGTAAATGCTGTCCGGACTCCAAGAATCGTGTACCTGAACTAGACTACAATATCTGCGAGAAACGATTAGGAATCGTTCCAAGAAGCCTTCAACATCTTCTACAGAAGAGACGACTATACAAGAGGTTGAAGCAGACCACAACCGACCCTGCCCTACGTGGAATCTATGAGATGCGTCAGGCAGCATTGAAGTGGATACTGGTCTGCGCATTCGGATACTTGGGATTCAAGAACGCTCGTTTCGGCAGGATCGACGCTCACATAGCCACCTGTGCATTTGCCCGACGAATACTGAAAGATGCAGCTCATCTTGCAGAGGCGAAGGGATTCAGGCTGATACACGGAATCGTCGACTCATTATGGCTGAAGAAGGAAGGTGCAACCGAGGAAGACTATCGAAGACTTCAAGCTGAGATCGAAGAAACGTCACATCTTCCCATATCGTTTGAGGGAATCTATCGATGGATCGTTTTCCCGTCTTCAAAGACTCATAGGAACATCCCAGTGCTCAATCGATACTACGGCGTCTTTAGAGACGGAAAGATCAAGGATCGTGGCATCGCCACGAGAAGACAGGACACACCTCCAATCATCGACCAATGTATACAAGAGATCATGAATATGCTCTCCGATGCTGAAGACACCAGGGATTTCTATGAGAAACTGCCGTCCGCTCATGACATCGTGAACAGATTCGTTAGTACCTTGCGATCTGGAAACGTGCCCTTAGAGGAATTAGCTATTCGGAAACGGCTCTCTCAAGGCTTGGATGAGTACAGGCACGATGTTCTCCAAGCAGTAGCCGCCAAACATCTAGTGCAAGAAGGAGCTGCACCAAATGCAGGCGAATCCGTCAACTACATAATAACAAATAACAGAAGCAAAGTTTCAAACAGACGTGCCTTACCATTGGAATTATGCATGGGCTGTCAAACGTATGATTCTGAAGCCTACGTCGATTTCTTCTCTCAGCCGTCGAGACTATGCTTCCGCCATTCGGATTCAGTAAACCTAACGTTTCATTCACCGAAGGATCACCGAGATCTTCTCAATCTCTTAGAATTAGAGACTAATTCTGCATACACGCAATACACTCTTGTCCTGAACAGAAACAGTGAATCTAGGAGGTCGTGCAGATGACAGAACCCAGAACAGCAAACATAAATCGGGCACCTCGGATGCCTTAATGCCGTGACTCCATTGCGCCGCATAGTCTGTTTGGCAAGCTTGTCTCTGCTTCTAGTCAGTGTGATAGTCACTGGCTACGTCTACTGCCAAGAACAGACGAAGATAATTGGACAAAAGGGGAATGCCGCCGATCCCAATGCTAACATTCTGGAAGTGGACTTTAAACTCCTAGAGAACCAATCATTCGTCATAACGTATACAATAGCCGGCAACTTCAAATCAAAATATGTCTACGGAATTGAGTTCTTCGCCTACGGCGAGAACCAGAGCTTCGCTAGCATCGTCCTAGGAACCTTCGAACAGAAATATGGAGTCTATTTCTTCGATTCAGCAACTTACAAGGTCACAGCCCTTCAATACACAATTAATGGATCCACACTCAAGATTGGAGGTTTGACTCTCGCTATGATGGGAGACAGATACGCATTCTACGCCCTTGCCGAGACCGGCCAAGGCACAACCGGACAGAGCAAATCAATGGTCTGGCTTGACTATGAACCACGTCAAGGAGCAGTAAAGATAATGTTCCCATCGCCCTCTCCCACTGCCACTCAGACCTCGCCAACTGAAACACCGTCCACCCAAACCCAGCCTCAGAGTACGGCGCCGCCAACAACCACCGCTTCAATGACCTCGCAGAATAGATCTACGTCTACCCAAAACTATGCTATCCCAATAGCAGTGATCATGCTTGTGGCCTTGATCGGACTGTCGGGACTTGTAGTACGCCGCTCAAGGTCAAAGAAGATCGTTGCAGGCCGAAAGGCTAAGGAAAAGGCTAAGCAAAAGGCTAAGAAGAGGTAAGTACGGGACTGTAGACTCCGGCTAATTAGTCAATGGCAATCGATTCTCCTAGCTCGGACTGACAGATGACATGAAGAGTATCAAGTAGACCCAGAAGAGGTTGATCAAGAGCATAAAGCCCGTCCAGGATAGGCTGAATATGAGGAGATTTAATCCGTCTTTTCCGTTCCGAGGTCTCAGCTGAGGTAGGAATCCTAGCATCATCATTCCGAACCCGAAGATCCATAGCAGCCTGTATTCCTGCCAGTATGTGAAATGCAACTGTGGATATCCTGCAGGCAGGTTAACAAAGTACTCCACTAGGGCCAATGACGCAAGCCAGCCCATGGGAATCCAAATGGCTGCCCAGTAACGGCCAGAGCGGATCCGCCGTGCGAAGGCCGTGCTCACCCAGAGAAGAAAAAGTAGGATGATTACAGCTGCGATTACTATCTCGACCGCAGTCCATGCATTGAGAACCATTCGTAATCTACCGGCCCCGCTTTAGATTGATTGATTAACGATTCATCGAGGGATGTTCAGGAGTGCATGGGTATTCAGTCTTCAAATTGTTTCCGGAGTCTTGAGTTGAATGTTGATCTATTTCCTAGTTCTCTTTAAGACTAGCAAGATTAGGCCGACTATTATTGACCAGGCGATTATGTCGCCGATAAGTCCTGGGATTCTTACGCGCCAGGGGAAGTATTCCGGGGCGATTATAAGTCTAGTGAGCCATGCAAAGGGGTAGCCGTAATGAGATGCCCCAAGCAGCATTGGGGGCGCTTGGTAGATCAAACCAGTTAAGATGGTTATGGCTATCCCGAAGAGAACTGCTGTGACCAGACTCCTGGTGCCCATAATGTTTCACTTGATCTAAACAGTTCAAGTCTAACTGTTTTAAACAGTTTTGCAGATTATCAGATCCGACATTCTTACACTACGTTTTTCAAAGCGGTCCGCTGAGATAGACCAACCAGATTAGGTGACAGAATGGTGGATCCGAGGATTGTCGAACATGCAAAGATAATCGTTGATTACTCAACGCGAGTCAGGAGAGGAGATAATGTCCTGATCCAGGTTAGCGACCTTGGAATGGAGCTCGCTGTCGAGATTCATAAACAGGTTTCTGCTTTGGGCGCATCCTGCTTGATCATCATGTCACCGACAGAGGTGGCTGAGGCGTACTACCAAGTCACACCGAAGAGGTTTCTGAAAATGTTTCCCGATCACCTATACCAACTCGTCAAAGCCTCAGATGTTTTCATATCGATCAGAAGCGAATCTAACACACGTGCACTTTCAAGCGTCGACCCATCAAAGGTTAGTCTCAGATCAACCGTTCTAGAGAGAATACAGGAGGAGAGGATGACCAAGAGATGGTGCCTGACCCAACACCCTACCACGGCCTACGCTCAGGAGGCTGAACTCTCTCTAAATGAATACAGAGGCTTCGTCTATTCCGCAACTCTACTCGACTGGAAGAAAGAAGCTCTCAAGAACGCTCGATTGAAGAGATTCCTAGAGAGGGCAGATGAGGTCAGGCTTGAGGGTAACCGCACAGATCTTACTATGTCGGTTAAAGGCAAAATCTTCATTCAAGACAATGGCGAACACAACCTTCCGGGTGGAGAGATCTTTACAGCTCCGGTCGAGAACTCCGTCAACGGTTACATATACTTCGATCTGCCTGCAATACAGTCCGGCAAAGAAGTACGCGACATCGAGCTGGAACTGGCTCGCGGAAGAATAGTATCCGCCAAGGCCTCGAAGAATCAAGATCTCCTTGAGATCATGATCAAAACAGATCCCGGATCAAGGAAGATCGGTGAGTTCGGCATTGGTACAAACATGAATATCCGACGATTCACACGAAACATTCTTTTGGACGAGAAGATCGGCGGAACCATACATCTGGCAATTGGACGCGCCTATAAGGAGTGCCGTGGGAGAAACAGGAGCGCAATCCACTGGGACATGATAAAAACGATGAAGCCGGGCAGGATAGTTGTTGATGGAACAGTTGTCCAGAAGAATGGGCGATTTCTGTGGAATCATATCTGAATACTCTAATGAATCAAAAACATACGCTGCCATTTGCCAATGTGTGAAGCGGGCTCTGAGACCGAAAACATCGTTGTAGAGAGTTCGAAATACTGTCTTGATTAGGGTCGTTACTGGGTTTGTGCCTCCGCCTTCTTCGGTTCGACCTTCACTGTTATCATCTGGATCTCCCCAAGCGCCTTCTTTAGACTCGTCTCGACTTGGGCCGCGATTTCGTCACCACGACTAACAGTAATGTTTCCATCAACTACTGCGTGAACTTCCCCGGTGAGGTAAGGACCAGCGCGTCTCAGGCGGATATCGTGGATTCCCTCAACGCCTTCGACACTTTTGACTATATTGTGAGCTACTTCCAAGACATCTGGGCACATGCATGCGTCCATCAGAGATAGCGAGCCCTCCTTGAATGCAGAGTAGGCGGTGATGAAAATCAAACCGGCTATGAGAATTCCCGCCACTGCATCGCCTCCATAGAATCCAAAACCCGAGAGCAGAATACCAACAAAGGCGATGACTGACGCGATGCCGCCAATGATAGAGTTGTACGAATCCAGTGAAATAGAGGCCCATTTCGTTGAGCTGCCAATTCGGCGTTTCTTATAACCAAAATAGAATGATGGCACAGCTGCGACCAAAGCTACCGCTGCAGCCGGCGCCGTAGCCTTAATCGGAACATGTCCCATCAGAGTGACATAAGACCCGTACAGAATTAGGAATCCCATAACTATCATGACGAGAGCAGACAACATTGAGGAAAACGTCTCAACCCTATAGTATCCAAAGTGAAACTTGTCATCCCGATCTTTTCTTGACATTTTCAGTCCTAACCAAGTTATGAAAGAGACTGCAGCATCTGCAATCGAACCTATACCATCAGACGTTAGAGCGATGCTACGGGCGAAAAGACCTACAATCAGTTCGATAATCCCTAGAGCAGTGTAAGTTGAAGCTGAGGCTCTTTCCAGCCGAAGTCCAGTGTCCAAACTTCTGTCTTCCATTAAAGGACCTCCGAATAGGACTACGCGTCGGGCAGCGGGCTATTCCTTCTTCGTCAGGGGTAACGTATACAGGTAGATAGTCCTTGTTTCAAGATTCATGATCTTTGTGGGTTCCCAATTTGGCATTCTGAAACAATAAGACACGACACGTGTTCTAGGTCTAAGCTCACTCTCCAGCTTTGGAGCAACCTTCTCATTTGCGCTCGTAGTCAGGTACAGAGTGACAACGTTCGCATCCTTGATATCCGCCTTCAAAAGATCTCCATGAATAACCTTCGCCCTACCGTTCAGACCAAGTTCGACAATCTTATTCCGGGTATATTTAACGAGATCCTCCCTCAACTCGACCCCTACGGCAGTTGCCCCGAAGTCCTTTGCAGCCATAATAATTATCCGGCCATCACCTGATCCCAGATCATAGAGATGTTCCCCACTCTTCAGCTCAGCCAGCTCAAGCATCTTTCTCACAACATCTTCAGAGGTCGGGACGTGAGGCGCCAAAGACGACATAGCATTCACACTTGTGTAATGTCTCCGTCTTTTACCAAGAAAAACATATCTCTACAGCAAGATCTCCTGATAACAGTGTCCCTTCCAGAATTATGTTAGCAACTACGTGCTGATCACATAGAAGGTATCGCTTGAAGTTGGGCCCCTACCTACGCGCGCGCATGCCTTTGAGGCAGTAGCGGAAGCCAGAGATTGGCGCTAATAACACCTTTTGATCCTTGGGCAAGCAAAATCTGTAGTTGCCCCAAGAAGTACAGCCTCTCACCTTACACAGGATGTTCACACAGATGCCTCTATTGTTACATTACATCATACATTCCGGATCCGTTCAATGCAAGGCCAAAGAAGGACTTCATCAAAAGACTGAGTCGGGAGATGCCGAGAGTAGATAGAGGCCCCCCTATCATAATCTCGAGTAGCTCGGACCCTTACTCCGCATTAGAAGGGAAGTTCAGCCTCACCAGAGCAACCTTAAAGATCTTACGTGGTTGGTCTGCAAAATTCCTGTTAGTAACAAAATCAGATCTAATCATTAGGGATCTTGACATCCTCAGGGGAGCCTCAGCCGCCGTCAGCGTCACAATAACAACCCTCGATGATGAGATCGCCAAAAGGCTCGAGCCCTCCGCTCCACCACCGGACAAGAGATTGAGGGCAGTCGAGATACTCATCAACGCCGGAGTCCAGTGCAGCGTCCGCATAGATCCAATGATACTCGGCATCAACAGCGAGGACGAGCAGCTCTCCTCTCTCGTCGAAACTCTGGCGGCTATCGGTGTCAAGCACGTCACAGCGTCAACCTACAAAGCGAAGCCTGACAACTACAGACGCCTCATCAAAGCATTTCCCGAGCTTGAAGAATCGCTCCGCAAAAATTACTGGACCATGGGTGAGAGTATAGCCGGTGCACGCTACATGCGAATGGAACTCAGACTTGAACTGATCAAACGAGTAAAACACTTGGCAGAAGCGAAAAGGATGAAGTTTGCATCATGTCGAGAGGGATTCAGTTCCTATAACAGCTCAGCATCCTGCGACTCAACCCATCTAATTTCCATCCTTGAATCCGAACCAGCCGTTTCAATTAGGTCCTGTGCTTAAAGTGGATCGCAGGTTGCGCGCACGTGCGTCTTCAGGATAGGGATCTAAAAATGAAACGCCCATCTCACTCCATTGGACTGTCCGGAATTATCTTGGGTGAGAGGCCGAGCCAGTTCACCATGATAAGTTTGTAGACAGATATTATCTCTCTTCCTAGGTCTGTCTTGACCTTTGCAGGTGAGACCTGAGCGATCATTGTTCCACTTTTGAGAAGGCTTATAGTGAAGGCGTCTGAATAATCGAACGTTACGCCGAGAAGTCCTTCTGATTTGACAGCTGCACCTTTCTTCTTCAGTCGATCTGATACGATCCCCAAATTGATCTCAACGTTCTCCCGTGGGGTTAAGACGAAGGTACGTCTTCCGTCCCTGGCGCATTCCTCCTCAAAGTATCTCTCAGGGATACTTTTCGGCAAGCCTGTCGGTTTAGTTCCACAGACAGGACAACTCTCCTGCCTTACGACATCTACCTTGTCAAAGGAGAGATCGGCCAAGCTGACTAAGAGGAGTTTGCCGGCAAGATTAGGCGTTTTGCCAGTAAGGATCGACACAGCCTCAGCGACCTGGACGCTTGATATAATCCCAATGACCGCTGGGTGTACGCCTACGAGCGAGCACTTTGGTAAAGAACGATCCTCGAAGCCTGGAAAGAAGCATTCAAGGCATGGTGTCTTGCCTGGAATTATCGTCGAGGCATTGGCGATCGATTCTATAGCTCCAGCGAAGATATAGGGCACTTTCCGTTCATAACAAGCTCGATTCACAAGGTAGCGTGTCTCCATACTGTCAAGAGCATCCACAACGACATCCATGCCCTCAATGAGCTCTAAGACATTCCTTTTAATGATCGGTTCAGCAAACGGTTCAATCGTCACATTCGGATTCAGCTTTGTGAGTTTCTCAGCTGCAACCTCGACCTTGACACTCCCAACAGACTCTGAATCATAGAGGTACTGCCTGTGAAGGTCCGACTTCGAGACTATATCACGATCAACTATTCTCACGTGGCCGACACCCATAGCTGTCAGCATGAGCATCCCTGGAACACCGATACCTCCACATCCGAGAATGCAGACTTTGGAATTTCTCAGCCTCATTTGTCCAGTGTATCCAATGTCTACAAGAGCAAGTTGTCTTGAGTAATACTCAAACTCCTCCTCAGACAGTTCCTTCTCCACGCTTCTCTCAACCTCCAGCATTGATTCCCTTAACTTTGGTTGTGAGCATCCTTATTTTGCCATCGCTCAAGAGACTCCAGCACAGCGAAGATACTGACTATTCCTGCTCATTCAAAAACTGCCCAACGAGACCGGCATTCGTCGTCTGAAATTATGACGCCAGCGTTGACATCATCGGTTATTCTGAATACTGTGTGCTCCACTCGTTCTCGCTTGATGGCTTTGAACCAGGATCTCGGTCTCGGGGTTCAGCGATAGCCTAAGCGAGCTACCTCCTTTAGGAGGGGGTTCCTCCTGTCTCGCCTATTTTGAGATCTCCTCAAGCGTCTTGCCTACTGTCTCGGTGCCTAGAGCCGCCACAGCGGCCGCGGCGACGAATTGGACTGCAAAGAAGCCGAGAAAAACCTGAAAGATGCCCATGCTAGAGACAAGTATTCCGGTAACGATGGGTGCGATTGTTGTTGCGATCCTACCTATGGCTCCTGCCCACCCTGACCCTGTTCCCCTGATCCTGGTAGGGTAGAGTTCAGGGGTATAGGCGTAAGTGACCGCCCATGCTCCGAGGTTGAAGAAGGAGATTGCCCCGCCAAAGATGATTATGGACAAGTCGGCCCTACTGGTGCCGAATAGATAACTCGCTATCCCTGCAATGATCATGTAGCTTACCAGTATCGGTCTTCTTCCCACTCGGTCTATCAGGAAGGCTGCGCTCAAGTAGCCAGGGATCTGGAGAGAGGTTATCAGCACGGTGAACCATAGGGCTCTTACCAGTGTGAAGCCCTGTTCGTTCAGGATTGTCGGCAGCCAGATGAAAATCCCGTGATAGGCATAAGCTATGCAGAACCATAAGATCCAGAGCATTACCGTCCTACGTCTGAGTGCACTTGAGAAGAGCTCCCGGATGGAAACCTTTGAAGACTCAGGTTTGACGAGTCCGGAAGGTTCAGGAAAGGCATACTCCTGTAATATGCTCTTTGCTTGCTGAAGTCTTCCCTTCACCTCAAGGTACCTAATCGACTCAGGCATGTATCGCTGGACAAGTCCTACCAAGACCACGCTGATGAAGAGCACAAGAAAGATCGATCGCCAACCATAGGCGGGAAGAACAAGCAACGAGAACAGGCTTATGAAGAGTACACCGAAAGACCAAGAACTCTCAAGAACGGCGACAAAGGTCCCTCTCCTTCGTGTGGGAATATACTCGGACATCCAGGTACTCAAGACTGGCATCACCCCGCCGGTCCCAAGCCCTCCGAGAAAGCGTAAGATCATCAGTGAGTTAAAGTCCCAAGCAAATGCGCAGAGACCTGTAAAGATCGAGTAGAGCACTATCGCAGACTGCACTGTCGTCTTTCTCCCGATATAGTCTGCGAGGGACCCGACGCTGGCGGCTCCCACGAACATGCCTACGTAGTGAGCCGTCAAAAGAAATCCAAGGCTCAGCAAGGAGAGACGCCACTCAGTCCTTATGAGCGGAGCGGCGAAGGAAATTACTAACACCGCCATTGCGTTGAAGGCCCAAGCTAGGCAGCTTACACCAAGAAACCTGTAGTGGAAGAATGTGATGGGAGCTTTCTCAAGACTTTCATGCAAAGACAAGATAGAATCTCACATCTCTAAGAGCCACTGCTACGCTCATAAGATCTAGATAAAAGGATTGATTACACAACACTGTTGAGTGTTACGATTCTCAGGATTGATCGTCAATAAAGATCCATGAGCCAGCCCTAGCGCCTAGCTCTGCCAAGAACAAGTCATCAGCACCACTGATTACGATAACATCATCCTCTTTCGGTTCAAACTTGGCGTATATTGCTCGCAACGGTTCATCCCACTCCTTGGGAATCGGTTTGGTCTCAGGAGGCATCACCAAACGTCCTCCTCTGCAGACAATAGTCGTCGCGCTCTTCGCACCGGCCTTTACGGCCGCGTCACGTTGTTCTATTCCATTCGTCACTTTTGAGGCAGAATCTCTGACCAATATTCCGTAGGCGAACTTCCCGGCTACCAAGACATTCTCAGGTAGTTGAAATTGTCTAGCTATTTTAGCAGTCATTTTTTGTGCGATTCTTCTCCCTTTACCAGTCAGTTCACAGCCATGCCTTGTCTTCTCTATCATCGACGCACTCTGGAGGTGATCCAGGATTGTTCTTGTCGAGCCTTCTCCTAGGTGGAGGATGCTTGAAAGTTTCTTTCTGCCAAGTGGTCCAGATCTATGCATAACCTCGATTGTCTTCATGATGTCAAACTTTGAGAAGGATGGCTGGGGACCTGCCGCGATACTCTTCTCTAGCCGCTCAATTTCAAGCGCTTCTCTCAAGATATTCCGAACTCTTCAAACGATTCTTCCTAAGACCCTCAAGCAGGATTAAAGCTTCCTCCAAATCTTCAACGCGTTTAGCGCCTAAGTTCACCATAACTCTCACCAAGGCCGCTCCGGCTCCACCCGTAAAGTCTCTATCTACTATCGAGCGACTCTTGATCAGTATTGTGGGAAAACCCGATTGCACAGATGCCTTGGCGGCCTCGAGGTTCATAATGTTGTCCCGTCCCACCAAGAAGTCTGTTACTAATACCGTATCAGATTTGCTGATGAACTCCAGATTCTGTTTGTGTGCTGACTCAGTTATGGGCGAGAATGGTGCTTCAGGAACAATCGAGATCCCGAGTGAATAGGCAACCTCATGGTCCGTATCCAGGAGATTCAAGACTCCTGCTGTGACACCCCAACCCTCATTCACGAGTCTTCGCATTATGGAGGCGCCTGACCCGCCACCACAGATCAGGTGGACGATCCAGTCCTTATTCAAATCCTTTGGTTTCTTGTTTGTCAGAGGGATGGCGTATACCGAATCTGTCAGGAAGTTGCGACCTACATGGGCGTCTATCCCGAAGACGTTCTTGATGTTCTCTCTGGTTAGAACCTCCTCTGGTGTTCCTGTTGCCTCGATCCTTCCTTTGTTCATTAGTACAATTCGGTCACAGTATCTTGCAGCCAGATTGAAGTCATGAAAAACAGATACGACTGTCAGATTATTCTTTGTACAGAGATCTTGAAGGAGATCCATTATGTCGATCTGACTGCTTACATCCAGATGCAGTGTCGGCTCATCTAGTAACATCACCCTAGGGGTTTGTGTCAGGGCTCTAGCTATCAGGACGCGTTGCCTCTCGCCACCACTTATTTCTGTTGCAGCCCTGTGTGCTAGATGGGATATCGCCGTCCTCTTCATGCTCTCTTGCGCGATCTTCAGGTCTTGATGAGATTCTATTTCAAACCTGCCGAGGTAAGGGTTCCGCCCCATGAGGACCAAGTCTAGGGCTGTGAATCTGAATGGAATATTGCTATCTTGAGCAACAAATCCAACCTTTCTGGCTAGGGCTTTCTGACTCATCTGTTGAATGTCAAGATCCTCCAAGAGAACGGCGCCTGATCTGGGCATGAGGATCCTGCTAATGATGCTCAGCAGAGTGGATTTGCCAGCACCGTTGGGACCTATTATCCCTATAAACTCGCCCTGCTTCACCTCCAATGTCACGTTCTTGAGGGCATCGAGCGACTCGTAGGAGAAGCTAACATCATCTATCTCAATAGAGACCAAGCAAGCTCCCTCTTACATAGTGTACCTTCCCCTGCTCTTCCTAAGCAGGTAGATGAAGAATGGCCCTCCGGACAACGCTGTCACAATGCCAACAGGTAATTCTGCTGAGCTTGAGATACCTCTTGCAATAGCATCACAGAAGATCAGGAATATAGCTCCAGTGAAGAACGCGCTAGGTATCAATATCCTATGATCCGGACCGACGAGCATCCTGGTGAGGTGGGGTATCACAAGGCCGACAAACGCGATGAGGCCCCCAACGGAGACGGCGGCCGCCGTCATCAGGGACCCTACCACAATCAATACCTTTCTTGACCTGTCGACGTTGACTCCAAGGTGTTGCGCCTCCTCATCGCCTAAAGTCATGACATTCAAATCCCTCGCGAAGAAGTATGTCAGAACTGCTCCTACAGAGACGAGTGGAAAGATCGAAAAGACATCCTTCCACTCAACGTAAGTGAATCCTCCCATCATCCAATAAACGAGCCTGCGCAATTCCCATCCAGAAAACACCTCCATTAGAGAGACCAGTGATGAGAGAAAGATGCTGATCGCAACCCCTGAGAGCAGAAGAGTCACGACCGGAGCACGCGGCCCAACCCGGGCTAAGTTGTAGACGGCCAAAACCGTCAAGGTGGCCGCTAGGAACGACAAGACGGATATCGCGTTGATACCGAATACTGAGTAACCTATGCCCATAACTATCGCTAATGCAGCGCCGAAAGCTGCTCCTGATGAAACCCCAATAACGTACGGATCAGCCATAGGGTTTCTGAAGATTCCTTGGAAGATGACGCCGGCAAGTGCAAGCCCCGATCCCGCTAGTGCACCCACCAGAATCCTCGGTAGACGAATTTCGGTGATGATCATCATCTCCTTCTCGTCAGACCCAGCCAGACCCAACGCCTTACCAAGAAGAGGCATCGACTGAAGGAGAGCCTTAAAAACACTCACAGCTGAGAACTTTGAAAAGCCTACAGTCAAGGACAGAAAAATTGCAGCAAGGAGCAGTGCAAGAAGCGCTGAAGTAATGAGCCTCCACCTTGAAGACCTCGATATGAACCCCTGGCTCTCAATTGCTTCCAAGTTCACTCAGCACTTGACTGTGTAAGCGTCAGTTGGATGGACCATCCCGCCACCTTTTAAACCCGACCGCGATATAAGCCTTCGACAAGCCATGCCAGTCCTCATGATCATCGGAGATGGAATGTCAGATCTACCTCTTCCAGAACTCGGAGGACAGACACCACTGGAGATAGCAAGTTGCGCCAATATGGCACGACTCGCCTCTCAAGGCAGTTCTGGTCTCCTTGACCCCTTGGGCCCAGGCCTCATCGCTGAGAGCGAAGCGGCAATTATGACCATTCTCGGCTATTCCAACCTCTCAACCAAAATCGCAAGAGGTCCCTTAGAAGCTTTAGGAGCTGGCTTGGTCCCTGAGGGCAATGATCTGGCCTTCAGATGTAATTTTTCATTGGTCGACAAAGATCTCAGAGTATTGAAGGAAAGGGTTGACGCCTCTGACGCAGACCGATCAGAATTTACAGAATCTCTTCGTGCTTACTGTTCAGATTCTTGGGGCGTAGATCTATCGCTTAAAGTAACCTGGAGATTCAAAGGCGTCATGATACTTCGAGGAGAGAAATTGTCCCCTAACGTAACCACACCTCCACCGAAGCAGGGTGAGAGAGCGTCGAGAGCATATGCACTGGAAGAGACAACTGCTGCAAAAAGAACTGTTGCGATCATCAACTCGATAACTGAGCATAGCAACAAGATATTATCAAGAGAACTTGAAGGACCAACATCTTCTAACAAAAGACAAGCCAATATTATGATCCCATGGGGCGCAGGCAGAAAATCCTCGCCTGAATCATTCTATTCAAGATTCGGGTTGAGGGCTGCCTGCGTGGCCGGGGCTCCTCTGGCACGAGGCATCGGCAGACTTTGCGGAATGACCGTTCCCATGGTCGCCGGCGCAACCGGTGGAATAGATACAGACATTGAAGCAAAGACGAAGTCTGCAATCGAAGCCTGCAAAGATCACGACTTCGTGTTGCTCCACCTCGGTGGCCCAGATGAAGCAAGTCATGACGGTGAGGTTGCCTCAAAGATCCTGATCATCAAAAAGATCGACCTGATGCTCGGAGATTTGCTCGATACTCTTCCACTTGACAATACGCTGGTTCTTCTTATGGCCGATCACACATCCTCAACAATCTTAAGGCGACATACCTGCGACCCAGCCCCAGTAACGATCGCAGGCAGACAGATCGAGCCTGACAATGTAACGGAATACAGTGAATCTGCTGCTGCAAGAGGTAGACTCGGTCGAATACTGGGATCACAGATTATGGATATGGTGATTAAGCAGAGGCGAAAAGCTGCGTAGAGATGGTTCTTGTTGAGTTGGGTGTCGCAGATATCTAGAAAGGAGTTGATGAGTCTCAGATCACAGCCCCATGGCGGAGATGTCTGGTTAGTGGCAGACGACTCCACCATTAAGCGTGGAAGGCTCATGGACTTCAGCTCAAATATCAGCCCACTGGGACCCTCGAAAAAGGTTCTGAACGTAATCAAGAATAATCTCTGGAAAGTCAGCCTCTATCCTCAGCCAGATGCGGATAACCTAAAACGAATCATTGCCAAGCAATATGAAGGCTTATCTGCTGAGAACGTCATCGTTGGCAACGGATCATCCGAGCTTATTGACCTCTTCGCCAAAGTATTCGTACAAGAGAGAACAACCGCCATAATACCGATCCCCACCTTCAGCGAATACGAACGAGCAGTACAGAAGTCAGGGGGAAGGATCAGGGACATCACGCCCAAAGATGACTTGACCACCGATCTTCAGACAGTCCTGAAACTGGTAGACAAGGATCGTCCAGTATTCATATGCAACCCTAACAATCCGACAGGGGCTCTGCTCAATCGAGTGGATCTGTTGAGGATCATCGAGTCAGCAGCTGGACGCAGGGATCTAGTTTTCGTGGATGAAGCATTCATGGATTTCGCTCAACATCAGGAAGACTATACATTGGCTGCCGAGGTTAGGAAGAATGACAACCTCTTTGTTCTTCGGAGTCTCACAAAATTTCATGGCTTGCCCGGGCTTAGAATAGGGTATGGCTTAGGATCTGCAGAGATAATAGACGTGCTCAGCAAGGCGAAGATACCTTGGAATGTCAACTGCCTAGCTCAAGCCGCAGCGGAAGTCGCACTCAAGGATCTCAGGTACGCGACAGAGGTAAGGGAACTCGTAATGAGAGAACGCACCTACATGACGAACCGGTTAAGGACGACTCCAGGCTTGAGAATCCACGATTCGAAGGTCAATTTCTTACTGATCGATACCAAGGCTACAGGCCTCACTGCACGTCAAATCTCAGAATATTCACTGAACAAGGGTATCATGATTCGAGACTGTAGCTCATTCAAAGGCCTGGATGAATATCACATCAGGGTGGCAATCAAGACGAGAAGGCAGAATACAATTCTTCTGGATTTTCTCGAGGGCCTCTGCTGGACAGGGAAGCTGTAAAGATATGAGTATTCTTTACCTAGTCCCAGAAGGTCTGATCGTTCAGCTTTCTATCTTAGTTCTTGGCCTTGGACTCGATTTGGTAATAGGCGAGCCTCCAGAGACCATACATCCCACTGTCCTAATCGGAAGAACCACTGAGTGGTTAAGACAGAAGGTCGGCAGGTTCAATTCACGTGGCCGGTTTTTCGGCTCGATCCTGGCATTGATCGTGCTGCTATCTGCTACGGGATCGGTATTCATTCTTCTCGAAGTTGCAAGGAGACTTCTCGGCCAACTTGGCTACATAATTCTAGGAGGCTTAATCCTCAAGACGTCTTTCGCCATCAGATCGATGGAGCTACACACAAAACCGATCAAAGGAGCTTTGGAAAGCAAAGATCTTGTTTCAGCAAGAGAGGCAGTGGGCAAGATCGTAAGGCGTAATACGAAACAACTTGATGATGGCCTTTGTGCCTCTGCAACAATAGAATCCGTGGCAGAAGGTACTGTCGACGGGATAATCTCTCCCCTCTTCTACTTCTTCCTCTTAGGAGTACCTGGGGCGATAGCCTTCCGTGCAATAAACACGCTAGACTCAACGATCGGTTACAAAGATACGGTTTATTCCCAGATAGGATGGTTCTCCGCCAAACTCGATAGCCTTGCAAACTTCGTCCCGGCAAGGCTGACAGCATTGATCATGGTCTTGGCAGCAGCAATTCTCCATAGAGATTGGAAGTCCTCCCTTTCTACCATGAGAAGAGAACACGACAAGACTGAAAGTCTGAACGCCGGCTATCCTATGTCCGCGATGGCTGGCGCCTTGGGAGTGAGGTTGGAGAAAGTGAACTCCTACCAGTTGGGCGAAGGACTCAGTATGCCGTCTCACATAGATATCCAGCCCGCCATCGGAATCATGAGACTCACGACCTCGCTCTTCCTTGCCTTGACCTTGACAATTTCAATTGTGATAATCCAATTACATTAGGTTGAGAAGATGGTTGAATCCCCTGACATATTGAAGGCTTTCGAGCCATCAAAGGCAGAGAGTTTCCTCAAGAGAATAGAAGGCAAGGATCCAATTTTTATCTGCACCATCGCGACGACAGAGACAGCTAAGATCAAAGGAATATCCGCGGCGGGAAAAGATCCCGAACTCACAGACTACACCCCGCCCGCAGATGTGGAGTATCTGTACTACGGCAGGTGCAGATGTATCGACGGTGTGCCTGTTACCCCCGAGGGGATACCGACACCCGCCCTAATCACGAAAGCCGCAATTAATATGTCCATGATACCTGTTGTCATTGTTGACGCCGGCTCAAAGATCAAACCTCAAACCCCCTTCCTCGATATAGGTGGGCAGCCAGGCATGGACATCAGAACAGGCCAGGCCGTCAACAATGTCTTTTCGATATTTGAGCGGGCTATGGTGGCGGGTAGGAACTTGGCTGGAGCATCCGACTATCTGGTGCTTGGCGAGAGCATACCCGGTGGAACGACCACCGCCCTCTCGGTCATGATCGCCATTGGTTTGGACGCCAAAGGAAAGGTTAGTAGTAGCATGCCAGACAACCCGCATGACCTCAAACTATCTGTCGTGCGTCAGGCGATGGAGGCGGCCGGAATGGAGGAGGGCGAATTGAAAGGGAGGCCTCTCGAAGCCATCAGCATGGTCGGTGATCCGATGCAAGTGGCTGTTGCAGGATTGACAGTTGGTGCTGCAAAGAAGGTCCCAGTGATGTTGGCAGGTGGAACTCAGATGGCGGCTGTACTCGCGGTAGTCAACGAGATAGACCCGTCACTGATAGATTGTTTGTCTATCGCGACCACAAGGTGGCTGATCAAGGACCGGAGTTCGGATATTGTGGGGTTGGTCAGCCAAGTGGGGAATGTCCCGGTTATGGCAGCTAACCTAGACTTCAAACGATCGAGGTATTCAGGACTGCAGGCCTACGAGTCAGGCGTGGTAAAGGAAGGCGTAGGCGCTGGCGGGGTATCAATATCCTCTATCGCAAAGACAGCCGGCCAGATCACGATGAAATCACTTCAGGAAGAGATAGAGCGAGAATACGAGCGGATAGTGGGCTCTCAATGAGGATGCATCTTCCCACAGGTAACACGTCCATCCAAGCAACACGAGACTCGCTAATAATCAAGTTTCAGCACCCTCTAAGGGTTCTGAGCTCAACAGCCCTCAACGGTGGGCTACGAAGAGCCAACTCGATCTTAATCCAACACGTCTCAAAAGGTTTCATGAGTGAGGATCCCCAAGCAGATCTGCTGAAGGCTGTTGCAAGAAGCCACTTGGATGCTAACATGACCGTCGGTTTCATGACCGCTGCCAACCCAGAACACTTCGGCCACTCAACATGCGAGAGTAGGAATATCAGGGTTACAGCAATCGCAACTGCAGGCACCTCTAACTCCGCAAAGGCCGGTGAACGTATCAAGAGATCCAAGAACAAGGGTGGAACAGTCAACATCATCGTCCTTACAGATGCAAAGATGACCGACGCGTGCCTCGTGAATGCGCTCCAGACAGCAACCGAGGCAAAGACAGTTGTTTTCAGAGAACTCGATGTTAGAAGCGCCAACTCAGGTGATGGCGCAACCGGAACCTCAACAGACGCACTAATGATCGGAACAACAGACGAAGGACCGTTCTGCGACTACGCAGGCGTGGCGACAGAACTGGGGAGGTCGATCGCTACGGCGGTGGGCGAAGCTGTTAGAGCTGCGATCGCAAAACAGGATAAGTTGTACCCAACTCGGCATCTGCTGGATAGGCTAGAAGAGCGTGGCATCAGAATCGAAGATCTCGAAGAAGCTTTTTTGGTGAACTACATTCACCACAAGTCAATGGGGACCAGAGATCAAGCCAGAAAGATCTTCAGGCAATTGCTTAGAGAGTTCTCCTCAGATCATAACGTCGCTGCCCTTGTACTTGCAGCTTTTAGGCTTGAGGATGATGGCCGCTCAGGGCTGATTCCAGGGCTTCCTAGGAATGAGTTCATTAAAGATCGTGTCGATCTTCTGGCCGATGAGATCATAGGTATGGCTATTAGCACCTATATCGGCGGATCCAAAGGACTCTTTGAGTATGTGAGGCTCGACCGGAGGAAGCCTGGCATAATCCGCCGACTCGGTCCATTCGTCGATGATGCAATCGGGGCACTTGTAGCCGGGGTCTCATCGAATGTGTATTCTCAACTATTGAGGCCAAGGTAACCTCGATGCCTTTTCCAGAAGATCTCAAGGCTGTCATATCATTTCTTACAGTAATCCCTGTGAAGGTGAGGGCTGAACCGTTTCAAGTCGCACTTAACATGTATCTTTTTCCAATCGTCGGTGCAGGAGTAGGGCTCGTTGCGGGCTTATTGGGCATCCTCTTTTTGAACATTTTTCCATCGAGCTTTGTCCCGGCCGTGCTGACGGTTGGCATTCTCTACCTCACTACCGGTCTGCACCACTTTGACGGGCTCCTGGACTTTGGTGACGGTCTGATGTTCAGAGGTTTGCCAGAGGCGAAAATTGCTGTGATGAGGGATAAAGCTACAGGAGCTGGTGGCTTGGGTCTGGGGCTAGTTACAACCCTGCTTTTGGTATCATGTTTATCCGCAACTACTCAGCACGACCTGATGCCCAGTATTGTAATATCAGAGACATCTGCAAAACTGGCGATGGTTGTTGGTGCGCTCATTGGCAGGCCCTCGCTTGATGGAATTGGGGCCATCTTCATCAGGACTTTGAAAGTCAGACGGCGCAAGATCACGGTTGCACTGGCCTCACTCTTCTCAATCGCAGTCGCCGCAATTTTCTTAGGTATCAGGGGCCTATTTGGCTTGGCCGCGGCAGTCCTGGTCAGCGGGATTATTGTTGTATTATCGCATAGGAATTTCAACTGCGTGACAGGGGATGTTCTAGGTGCCATCAATGAGCTGGCAAGATCGAGCTCGTTACTCGTCTTGGTGATGTTCCATTGGGTCTAATCGGACTTGTCATGGCTGGGGGAAGAGGGAGCCGGATGGGCCCCAAGATGGAGAAGCCTTTGATAGATGTCTATGGGAGGACTATGCTTGAACTGGTAGTAGAGGCGCTTGATGGTGCTTCAGGAATAGAGGAGATGGTGGTTGCAACAAGTCCACATACCCCAAAGACGAAAGAGATGGCCCGAAGGTTGGGGCTGAAAGTAATTGAGACGCAAGGCCACAATTATGTTGAAGATGCTCAAGAGGCCATTCGGACACTTATCCCTAGAATAGTTCTTGTAATCTCAGCCGATCTGCCACAAATATCTAGCCGATTGATTGACAAGATCATTAGGCATTACCACAGTTGTAGTAAACCCTCACTGAAAGTGGTCACTTCAGTAATGCTCTACGAGCGTAAAGGCGAAAACGAGTCGAAGGGATTGCATGAGAACATTCCGATAAGAGCAGTCGGCATAAACATCGTGGACAGCCGGCATATAGATGAACCACAAATAGATGAAGCTACGTTTTCAGTAGCTGCGAGAGAAATCGGAATAAACGTGAATAGACCCGAGGATCTCGAGATCTTATTTGGAAAGAAGCTAGGTAACATTCATGATGCCACAGCCAATCCGAGAGAAGCCCGTGACACCACAAAGTAATCAAATCTGACACCTTGGAACTAGACGTACTGAAGTAAGACGGAAACATCTATCCACACTATAGGCATAATATTATGAGATGATTGAGATGGATGATCAGGATCTCTGTGAGACCGCTCAGACAGTAGACTCGTCAGCTTCGACCTTAGCAACTGAAGAAAAATCTCCCGCTTGGAGGGGAAGGTCGGCCCTAGCCTGTTACTTTGCAGTTGTGGTTGGAGTCTTATTGGTATCTTTGGCGACGGTAGCGGCATTAAGCTCCACAGGAATCAATATCAGGGATCCTCCGTATCCCTTATCACTTGTTTCGATTCCCGTGAACGAGATCACAATACTCGTCATGACTTTAGTTTTCGCTAGAAGGAGCAGGGCCGGCTTCAGCCAGCTAGGATTCAAGAAGGTCTCGGCTAGCATGTTCGTGAAGATGATCCTTCTAGCCGTGCTGATGTTGATCCTGACATCAACAGTTGCTGCGGTACAGAGCACGATCTTTGGTACCGATCCTGCAGAGCAAGTCTTCTCCAAACTAGTTGTCCCGAGGACTGGCATCCAACTTATCGCTTTGGTCGCATTCTCAATGCTTTTGGTCGGGCCTATAGAGGAGCTTTTCGCAAGGGGCTATATCCAGCAGGGTTTGGAGGGGTCACTTGGCAAGATGAAGGGATGGTTACTAGCATCCTTTCTGTTCGGCATGCTGCACGCGTTGAACATTCTGAGGGCTATTGCTCCAACATTTGTAGCAGGATTGTTTTTGGGTTATATATGGCAGAGGACTGACAGGAATATGACCGCCGTAGCGATAGTCCACGGTGCTTATGATGCGATCGCCTTAGCAATGGCACTTCTCGCAGGATTTTAGTGGCTTCAGACTCTAGCCATACGCTTTTCTATGATTGACAGCGATCACAAACACGATGGCCGTGAAGAGCCTTGCGAGCCCCTCGGCGCAGCTGAGAGACAAACAACCCCCCGCCCCCGTGAATAGAATCCTGTCGAATGTGTTTACCAACGACAGAAACAGAATCGATAGTTCAAATTCGGGTGCTCTCACCCTATTCGTGACGTTCTCAGCGACGCAGAGACTCCGCGCCGAGATTAAAGCAACTCACCAGAACTTAACAAACACACAATGGCTTAAATCTTAGATCGACTATCAACATGTCTTGGGTAATTTAGTTTTGCCAAAAAAGAAGACGAAGAAGAAGGCTAAACCTAAGAAGGCTAAGCCTAAGAAGCGAGCCAAGCCCAAGCCCAAACCAAAACCAGCTGTATTGACTCCACCTCCAATTGAGGCGCCCCCCGTTGAGGCGCCCCCGATTGACACGACGCCTCCTCCTACTGAGGCCCCAACCTATCCTTAGAAGTACATAAGGCGTAAGGTGAAGACAGAGTCTACACGTTACGCCTATTTTTCATCACCATTCATATGGCTTAGCCTTTTTTCTTCTCTTTTTCCTGAAAATGACTTAAATTCATGAAAAATCAAAGAAATGCGCTAAAAGATGCCAAAAGGGTAAGTTTGTGAATCCTTCTGAGTGATGGCTAATGGAATATACTAGCAGTTACAGGAGACCTCTTGAGTCGCCTTTACCATTCCCGGAACCGCTGCGGCCTCTCATACCGCAGGGTGTTGATGAGAGAGCCGGGATCCTGAAGGAGATCCTCATCAGGCTTGACAGGATAGAGGAGCGCCTGACCAATATCGAGAAGACACTCTTGGCGAAGTCAAGCTAGACAACAAACAGATTCCGAAGATCTCGAGCTTTGGTCTCTGCACATTATCAATAGTTTTAAGGTTAGCCATCAAGGTACAGAGATGGGAATAAATTTTGTCGGCCCCTCGAATCCCTAAGATCCGTAAACGTGATGGTCGGATTGTAGATTTCGAGCCTGGAAGATTGAAGCCGCGATAGGGAAGGCCATGGCCGCAGTCTCCGTTACAGACGGGGCTGTCGCTAGCAAGGTTACAGGAGCTGTTGTGGAGGAGATTGAGAAGAGATTCAGAGCCACAATTCCTGGAGTTGAGGATGTCCAAGATGTTGTCGAAAAGGTTCTGATGAGGGAAGGCCTACCAGAGGTTGCGAAGGCCTACATTCTTTACAGAAAGAGGCATACTGACATTCGAGAGGCCAAGAGATTCTTCGGGGTCGAGGACGAGCTCAAACTCACAGTCAACGCGATTAGCGTACTTGAGCGAAGATACCTGCAGAAGGATTCAACCGGCAAAGTGATTGAGATGCCCAGCCAGATGTTCTGCAGGATAGCAAAGACTATCGCTGCCGGAGACAGCAGATATGAGACCCCTGATAAGGTGAATCAGACCGAGCAGGGCTTCTACAGTATGATGTCTAGCCTTGAGTTCCTCCCAAACTCACCCACTCTGATGAACGCGGGCACTAGGCTGGGACAGCTCTCAGCATGCTACGTCCTCCCTGTCGCGGACTCGATCAGTGAGATATTCAATACTGTCAGAGATATGGCGATAATACATCAGACTGGAGGGGGAACTGGCTTCTCCTTCTCCCGGCTGAGACCTAAAGGAGATTTTGTCGGCTCAACAGGAGGCATAGCCTCTGGGCCCATCTCCTTCATGCGTGTCTTCGATACAGCCACAGACGTGATCAAGCAAGGTGGAAGGAGAAGAGGGGCGAACATGGCCATTCTCAGAGTCGATCATCCGGACATAATCGATTTCATAACTGCCAAGGAGAGGGAGGATTTTCTTACGAACTTCAACCTCTCGGTCGCGGTAACCGATGCGTTCATGGAGGCTGTGGAGAAGGGCAAAGACTTTGACCTGATCAATCCGCGGACGAAGGAGCCAAACAGAAAGATCAATTCGAAAAGCCTCTGGACGCTCGTCGTGACATCCGCTTGGAGAACGGGTGACCCGGGGCTGGTATTTATCGATGAAATAAACAGGTATAACCCAACACCCCAACTCGGGCCTATGGAGAGTACCAATCCGTGTGGAGAGCAACCACTTCTTCCAAATGAGTCATGCAATCTCGGCTCGATCAACATAACGAAGTTTATCGAGGGTGGGGATCTGAATTGGGAGAGACTCAGAGGCTGTGTCAGAAAATCCGTTCATTTCCTTGATGACGTGATAGACGTGAATAGATATCCAACCCCTGAGGTTGAGAAGGTAACCAAGGGTAACAGGAAGATCGGGCTGGGCGTCATGGGCTTTGCGGACGCTCTGATAAAGATGAAGATTCCATACAACACGGAGGACGCGCTTAAATGCGGAGAGAAGATCATGAAGTTCATCCACGACGAGGGACACAAGACCTCTATCGAGCTAGGTGAGACCAGAGGCTCCTTCCCTAACTTCGAGGGTAGCATTTGGAAGAAGAAGGGCTACAGAGCTATGAGGAATGCCACGGTCACGACAGTAGCCCCAACAGGAACCATAGGGATAATCGCTGGTGTCAGCAGCGGAATAGAGCCACTTTTCGCAGTTGCCTTTATTCGAAATGTTATGGAGGGAACCCAGCTACCTGAGGTGGACTCAGAGTTCGAGAGGCTGGCCAAGGAGAGAGGGTTCTACAGTCAAGAGTTGATTACCAAGATCACCCGAACAGGTTCGATTCAAGAGATCAGTGAAGTTCCAGATGACGTAAAGAGGCTCTTCGTCACAGCTTTTGATATTTCTCCAGAGTGGCACGTTAGGATGCAGGCGGCCTTCCAAAAGTATACCGATAACGCAGTCTCGAAGACGATAAACTTCCCAAACAATGCTACCCCAGATGATGTTGAGAAGGCTTATTGGCTGGCGTACAAACTGAAGTGTAAAGGAATCACCGTCTATCGTTATGGAAGCAAGAGCCAACAAGTGCTCTATATCGGCTCTGTCATGGGCAAAGAGACCGGCAGGCTTCTTGATTGCGTCAGTGCAGATTCTGAGTACGGCGGGGGCTGTCCCACTCCCATCTGTTCAACTGCCTAAACAGCGGCTGATATGGTCCGGCTGCAGATGAAACTTCAACTCTTGCCTCTGTTGTAATGCAGAATTGGGTCAGTTAAAAGAGTCGATTTATGTTCTCATTGGGACCCTGTGCAATCTACTTTGGGTCTCTAGTCTTCAGCCTGGAAAAGCCTATGGTTGTCAATGGAAAGCTTTCTACAGCCTACGTTGTCTAGCTCTTGCTGGGGGTCGTTTCTGGGTTAGTTGCTCTTCGAAGTTGTCTTGTCCGTTATCTCTTTTGAGATCTGGTCCAGGGTCTTCCCATCAGTATGGATCCCCAGTTGCTTGGCTGTGTCAATGAGTATCTCGCCTGCTCTTGGCTGTGTGGTGGGTGCAACTTAGTCTGTGGATACGCTTGGCTTGGAGTTGAGGTAGGTATCACTCCGCCTTCTGACGTTTGCCTGTACTGTCTGATGGCGTCGCCTAAGCCTTTCGTAAGTTCAGGAAGCTTCTTTGGCCCAAACAAAATTAGGACAATTGCCAGTATGAGTGCTATCTCCCACGGTCCTATGAATGCACTCTAAGCACCTGTGTGGTCCATATCGGTTAGGAGGCTTATTGATGCTACTCAAAACGGTAGTACTCTTGACTCATGGAGCAATTAAAGATTCGAGTCTTGGAATATTGATTACGTTGAGAGAATAGTCTTACATGCCCTGATGAATCTTCTATTCTCGGACTTTGTCCCGACGGTCACTCTGAAATAATCCCGCGAAAGACCTAAGAGCTTATTGAGGCTCCTCACAATGACACCTCGACTCGCCAATTCTTCTGTGAACCTGTCAACGTCTCGGCCCTCCGGTAGTTGCGCCATCAAGAAATTTGCCTCTGAAGGGAAAGATCTCAGCCCGATACGTTCTAATTCTCTCGTGAGGCGATTCCGCTCGAATATGATCTCTCCACAGATCTTTCTGAAGTAGTCTGGGTTTTTCAAGGCTAGGACTGCGGCGGTTCGAGCGAGACTGTTAATGTTGAACGGCAGCCTCACCTTCTCCAAGCTCGCTGCTAGTACTGGGTTCGAAAGCGCGTATCCGATTCTCAACCCGGCAAGGCAGAAGTATTTTGACATCGAGCGCAGTATGATTAGATTCTTATGTTCTTCGAGAAGATCGGCAGCTGTCCTGTCGGAGAATTCGTAGTAAGCCTCGTCCACAACGAAGGTTGCGTCTTTAGCCTTCAGCATCTCTCTGAGTTCGTCTTTCTCGACGCAAAGTCCAGTTGGGTTGTTAGGTGATCCGAGAAAGATCAGCTTTGCTCCATCGAGGAAGGGTTTGATTTCTTTGGCTGTGAGGTGAAATTGGGAGTCTTCAGTCTCAACGTACGTTATGCTTGTCTCCCATATCATCGATGTAAGCATGTAGAGTGCATATGTCGGAACGGGAATGACCACTTTGTCGAGTGGAGTCAGTATTACTTTGCAGGTGAGATCTATGAGATCTGAAGAACCATTACCAACAGCTATGTGATCCGGGGGGAGACCGACGTATTCAGATATTCCCTCCTTCAGTTCTGCGTAAGATGGATTTGGGTACCTATTGGCAGACTCCAGTACTTCCGCTATTCTTCTGATCAGTCTCTTTGGGGGAGGATAGGGATTCTCGTTCGAGCTGAGGTTGACTATCCCGCTCTCCGGGATTCCGTACCTTTGAGTTATGTCACTTGGGAAGAGCCCTGGATCATAGGGCTCCAATAATTCCAAGACGCTCTTGATGTTTCGGATGTTCGACATGCAGGGATCATGCTGGGAGATCCTTTCTAATCTCCTCTATTTTCTTCTCAAGCTGCTCTATAGGGATGACCTTCGTTTCCTTCTCCTTGCTTGAGGCAAGGGCCCAAAGTAGTCTTGCGATTATCAGCATAGTCTTTCCCACGTATCCCGGTGCGTACGGGAGCATCTCGGCGGCCAGGTCTCCGCATTTCTCAAGGGTCTTCTTGTCAAACCTTGAGACGTTCTCAGCTACCGAGCCGAGTGTCGCTACCCCGTTGCCTATTGCTCTCTCTCTGGCGGCGTAGGCTCTTGCAGCCTCACTTGTGACTCGATGAACACCCATTCTATTTCACCTCCACTAGTAGTCGAGATATTTCATGATCTCCCACGGTGTAACGTACAGACAGAATTGGTTCCACTCCTCAAACTTGAGGTCCATGAAGCTGTCGTATATGTGACTTCCCAGAGTTCTTTGCAGAACCTCGTCCGTTGTTAAATGCTCGACAGCATCTCTCAATGTTGTTGGAAGCTCCCCGACTCCGTATTCCCTCTTCTCTGCAGCGGTCAACTCATACATGTCCATTCTGAGGGGATTTCCCGGCTCGATCTTCTTCTTTATCCCGTCCAGCCCGGCGTTGAGCATGCACGCAAGTGCAAGGTAGGGGTTGCATGATGGGTCGACTGCTCTGTATTCGCATCTGATCGCCTTTGGTGTCCTGAAGTAGAGAGGCACCCTCACAAGGGCGCTGCGGTTCCTTGGACTCCAGCTGATGTTTATCGGTGCCTCAAAGCCTGGAACAAGTCTCTTGTAGCTGTTCACAGTTGGACAGCAGATTGCCGTAAGAGCTTTGGAGTGTGCTATTAATCCTCCAATATAGTATCGGGCTGTCTGGCTTAGCCCAAATTCGTCGTCCTTGTCGTAGAAGACGTTCTCGCCCTTGAATGGTTCGCCCTTCCATAGGCTTTGGTGAGTGTGCATCCCGCTCGCGTTGTCGAGGTAAAGTGGTTTGGGCATGAACGTTGCGATCCAGCCGTATTTCGCCGCTATGTTTCTTGCGGTGAACTTGTACTTGTAAAACGCGTCTCCGCACTCTATAAGCTCCATTGGTTTGTAATCAAGCTCGATCTGTCCGGCTGTCGCAACTTCGTGATGGTGACACTCGACATCTACACCGATCATTCTCAGGTAGTGGACAACCTCGTTCCTGTAGTTGGTGGTCGTGTCCTCTGGCGGTGCTCTAAAGTAGGCTTCCTTGGGTCTCAGTATGTAGCCGCCTGGTCTGATCTCAGGTGACTTTGGAACAACCCTAGGCGGGCCCCAGGAGTCTCCTTTGCCTCCTGCGGGGGAGACCCAGAGATCGTATACGAGCTGTGTTGGATCGAGGCTCTCAAAGACGAAGTACTCGATCTCAGGGCCGAAGATGGCGCGGTAACCCATCTTCTCGGCTTCCTTCATCGCGTTCTGTGCCACGTATCCGCGCGGATCGACCTCCGAGACGCCTCCGCCATCTTTTGCTCCAAAAGCCTCGTGGACGTTGCCGAAGACCATAGCAGACTTTTGAATCGGGTCTTCGATCCAGGGTATTACGGTTGTCGTCGAAGCATTTGGCATCCATATCATGTCGCTCTCTTGGATTGGTTTGAATCCTCTTATTGAAGAACCGTCGAAACCGAGTCCTGTTGCGTATGCATCCCCCTTTGTGAACTCGGAGACGGGAATCGAGAAGCACTGTAGAATCCCCCTCAGATCGCTAAAGAAGCAGAGTAGGTAATTCACCCCAGCCTTCTCTAACTTACCTTTTGCATTTTCAATATCTCTCTTGTCCGGCATTCCTCTCACCGTTAAACACGTACCCTCATGATTAAACGGTCCAACTATGGATATAAACCTCATATTTATAAGATTTGGAAAAAATACGTACGTTCATAAAGAAAACAGATTAAAATTGATACATACGTTCACAATGAGTCAATGAAGACTCCCAGGAATAAACATATGAAAAGCAACTCTAATATTCATGATAGGCATGATGAGTGAAGCAAGATAACTAGTTACAATTAATCAAGTTTTCACGGAGAACTAATCATATATCAAGTGGTCGAGGGTGGAAGCCAAGATCGATGAGCTTGACTGGCGGATCCTCAACGAGTACATAGCTGACGCGCGACTCTCATGCAGACAAGTTGGAAAGAGGATCCGGACCTCAACTGCAACCGTCCTCTCAAGGCTACGCCGGATGGAAGGGCAAGGCGTAATCAAAGGATACTCCGTCATTTTGGACTACGAGAAGCTCGGCTACACGATCACAGCCATTACTGAAATAGTAGTTTCAAGGGGACGACTGCTTGAGATGGAGAAGGAGATAGCTAGACTCCCCAATGCTTTAGTTGTCTACGACGTAACAGGAGATACTGATGCCATAATAATTTCTAAGTTCAAAAACATGGACGATCTTAGCGCGTTCACAAAGAAGTTGCTTTCTATGCCTTACGTGGAAAGGACGAACACACATATAGTCCTCACAAGCGTCAAGGAAGATCTGAGACTAATACCATAGCCCAGAACCACGCACATCACATTTGTCAGAGATTGTGATTTCGAGATCGTTGGGTTCAGCAGATCATTCTCATGCCAGTTCCATGAAACTCTTAACGCGAAGCCGTCTGGCGATCAGAGTCTGTTTACCAAATTGCAGCCACGGTAGTCCAACCTACTTGAAAGGCACATCTTCGTAGGGTCGCCTTTGGAATACTTTATGCACCCCCAACACCGCGTAAACACTTGCTCTGATTCTTTTCTAGAATCTTAGCAAAGTCGCAGGGCTGCCTCTCTCGGTATGGCATGTTCAGGATAGCCGAGCATTCTGAAGTCGCCCAGCACAGCAGTAATTTTTTTGATTCAGAGGAATCTCGAATCATAATGGAAGTTGAGTCTGAAATCGGGTTCATCGGTTAATAACTAGAATGTATTGATCAGGGAACAAAGACAGATGAGGGATGCTACGGAGGTGAGGAACTCTGAGAGTCGCCATGGTGAGGACTACGCTTCATAAAGCTTCAGGGCAGACTGTTCACATCCGCGAACTCTCAAAGAGGCTTAAACAGAAAGGAGTCGAAGTCAGGATCTTCACGCTCAGAGTTGAGGGTGATAGCTCACCGGCCAATATCACCGAAGTGAAGTTCAAAGGCTCAAACACTCCTTTCATCCGCAACTTGGGCTTTATGACTAGATGCGGATTGCAGATCGAAGACTTTGACATAGTCCACACACAGTATCATCCCGACGTATTCACCGGCGTCTTTGTACAAGTGCTAAGAAGAATCCCACATGTCTTCACGTTCCACGGTTATGCGCCGACATTAGATTGGATTAATCCAGTTCAGAAACTCAAGATGACGGATCATGCTCTTGGAACGTTCGTCGCCCTCCACGCTGGAGTAGACAGAGTTATTGCGGTAAGTCAGTACCTCAAGAGCGTGTTGACTAGGTTCTACCGCCTTGATGGACCGAGAATCTCGGTAGTGTATAACGGGGTCGACGATGAGCGGTTCCATCCAGAAATTGATGGATCGAGACTTAGAGATGAGTATGGAATCGCTGATTCTCCCACTGTGCTATTCCTTGGAAGGATGGATCCCTACAAAGGACTTCGTTTTCTACTGAGGGCTGTACCTCTAATTTTACGGCAGCTGCCCGAAGCCAAATTTGTAATAGCAGGTGGAACAAGATTCGACCAAGTTAGACTCATGGATCTCATATCCTCATCCACGACGCGGAATGCGCTGCTATTCACAGGACATGTTCCTGAAGATGAGGTTCCATCATTATTCGCTGCCTGCGATATCTTCTGCTCGCCAAGCATGTGGGAGGGTTTCGGTTTGACCCTCGCCGAGGCCCAAGCGTCAGCCAAACCGGTAGTCGCCTTCGATCACTACGCTATTCCAGAGGTCATTGAGGATGGTGTCACTGGGATCCTTGTCAGACCCGGAGATCACTATGGACTTGCTGAAGCTCTCACACGTCTGCTGAAGAACTCATCACTTCGTCAAGAAATGGGAATGGAAGGTAGAAAGAGAGTTCAGAGACTATTCAATTGGGAGTTGGTAGCTGAGAGGACGCTCGAAGTGTATAAACAGGCAACAGAGTCCCGAGGTCAGACTATTGAGAACTGATTCTGCTATCCTGGACATGGATGGGACAGTACTGGCGAAGAGATCGATAGACGTTCTATGTGAGGAATTCGGCTACGGCTCAAGACTTAAAGAAATAGATCGTCAGTTCAGGCATGCTCCTAGGTCGTTGGTAACTATGAAGATCGTTGAGCTCTTCGCCGGAAGAAGAAGGTCAGACTTCGAGGATGTCTTCGATTCGATTCCTCTGAACGAAGGTGTTCATCAGTTCATCTCGTTCTTGAAGGACAAGGGCTTCACAGTTGTCCTAGCCACCGACGGCTACAAGTTTCTTGCTGACCGACTCAAAGACAGGCTTACGTTAGATCTCGTACATGGAAACGTGCTACGATTTGAGGGGGACTTATTGACAGGACAGGTCTTCACCGCAGTCGGATGCTTGAAGATTCCAGGCTGCAAAGAATATCTGATCTGCAAACTTCGGCTACTAAGATCACTCCAAGATGCTCTGGGTGGAAGAACCGTGGCCGTAGGAGATAGTGATGCTGATTACTGCATGCTCAAGGAAGCGGATATTTCAATAGTCTACAGACCAAAAGTAGAAAGACTGAGGCAGACAGCAGATCTTGTCACCCAAGATTTCAGTCAGGCCCTGCTCTTTCTAGAGAACAGACTTTGAGTGTGAATTCATGACTTCTGGGGTTACTAATCTAGGATCATACAGGCATTTCAACATGGAGGAATGTCTAGATAAGAAGCTGAATAGTCTAATTCGCGATGAGGCAGACCTACCAAGGCCGTTGGCGATATCTCTAGTCATACCTACAAAAATCGACGTCGGCAGGAAAAATCGTGAACTCGAACTCGACGTTCTGAAGAGGGTACTCTCAGAGTGTAGCAAACTCATCGACCTAGGTTACCTCGATGAGATCGTTGTTATCGACGGCTCAACCGGTCACCGTGGCAGAGCAGACTTCTCAACCCTAAACAAGGTTGTGGAGACAGCGTACGAGGAGCTGGACCTTTTCGGGAAACAGGTTAGACTCCTAAGAGGGAATCGAGCAGAGGTCATGAATGCCAAAAGGGGCTTCTTCGATTTCATAGTGCGTACTGTTCATCAGTTTGATGAGAACCTTTTCCATGTGCTCGAGAAGTTTGGTGTCCCTAAGAAGGCCGGCATCAAGGTCGTTCCTCAAGGGAAGGGGGCTGCACTATGGCTTGCCCTACCTATGACCAAGGGAGATGTTCTGTGCTTCCTTGATTCAGACATCATGAACTTCGCCAAGGAGTTCGCCGTTTCACTATGTCATCCGATCGTAGAGGACTGGGGTAACGGAGGGCATAGCTTCGCAATGATCAAAGCACATTACGACAGGTTAACGATGACCTACGAACCTCCATACGACGCCTTCACCTTCGGCGGGCGTGTAACGAGGCTCTTCTCAATCCCTCTGTTACGGATTCTCACAAAGGAGTTTCCAGAAATATTCGAGGGATTTGACTCGATCAAGTATCCGCTATCAGGCGAATTTTCGGCCAGACGAGACCTACTCGAGAATATCTGCTTCCCAAGCGACTATAGTGTCGAGTTTTCAATTCTCAATCAGTCGATAAGGAAATTTTCCCCATCAGCGATAGGTCAGGTGGATCTCGAGACATTCTTTCATATAGGGCAATCTGCCAGGGGTTTGGATGTTATGATATCCCAGATAACAAACAGAATTCTTAGGACTCTTGAAAGTGAAGGGATTGGGCTTTCCAAGCAGGAAAGGGAGCGAGTCATTTCGCAGTACAGAAAGGAGACTCTTGCGTTGCTGCCTGAGTACTGGGACGTTTTCAGTAAGCTTCAGAATCAGATCTCGATCGATAAGAGGCTGAATTATTCAAGAGAGACGGATCTGCGACGATTCCGAAGGTTCCACAGGCAGTTTAGGTTAAACTTCCTTAACGATCGCCCTCGTGAACAGCTTATCCTGCCTTCATGGAGGGAACTCAGTTCTGGTATCAACTATTTTGCCGTAAGCTCACTTTTGAGACGGCGAAGTAATCAGAGTACGTTTCTAAGGCTTAGTCGAGCGGGGCTACTCTAGATTTACGCGTGCGTATGAACGACCTTTACTAACCGTTTGTCCAACAGGTGTGATGATCAACTACATGATAAAACCGGCATTATTGAATGTTGGTCAAATGATTAGTTCGACTTGCAATAATTCTTATAGCTACATGTGGACTCTCTAGGTGTGAACCGACGTATGGACTGGTTTAAGGTATTCTCCAAGAGCCTTGGATTAACAATCGGCTTGACAATACTCTTTCCAGTAGTGCAAATCGTGATCAAGTATTTTGGAGTAGTCTGGTCTGCACCCCTGCCAACGTCGACTATAGGGATGTCCTACTGGGGCATTCCATGGGGTTTCGTCACAAAGGCAGGTAGTACCGAAGCTCTTTATGTGATCGAATGGAGCTACCTGGTTTATGACTTGATCTTCTGGTTCGTCATATCGTTCATATACTACTCCATAAAAGCTCGAAGAAAGCCACCAACGTGAAGCGCAGTCACCGACGTTTCAAGATTTCGCTTTCTGTTTCACCATTGCCGGATTCAACAATGGCCACAAGAGACTCTATGCCGGTCAAGTCAACCACGCTCTTGGTCATTGATTGCCGTAACGTGCGCGTAATCTGTGCTCTTCATAAGAAGAGGCCGTGAGTATGAGCGGTAGGAATTATGAAGCATAGGAAATCTGATTTCGATTCTCCTTCTGCGCTTCCTCCCCTCGTCGCTGCATACCTCTAGTTCGTTGATCTTCTCGTGGAGCAAGAGTCTTCGGCACTTCTTCAGCCCCGTACTACGCACGTGCGTTCTCCATGCTACTCTACGTGTACAGGAAGCCAAACTTCGAGAAGATCAGCAAACTTGGTTGGAGATAGCATGCCTCGCACTGGCAATCATATCACTGAGCATCGCGGTGTCGGTGGGATACGCCGCATGACATGCCCCGCTGATCTGTTTTGAGGAAGCAAAGTCAAATGAATGAAGTGCGGTAATGGCTCGGCGAACTGCTTATATCCACACAGGGAATTGATTATGGTCACGCTCCGAGTCCGTTACATGCGGGGTAATCAATAGACGAGGGCCGACTTGTGGCCGAGCCAATTCCAATATCTGCCCAACATTGGTGGGCGTTGTTTGATACGTACCTCTACTTGGGTCTGGCAATAGGCACCATCGTAGTTGGATTCATGATTTACTTTATTGTTAGGTACAGGTGCAAAGGAGAGTCGTTAGGCAAGAAACCAACAGATCTCTTGCCTGAGGGAAGAACAGCTAGAGTCGTGCTGATGCTGGTCTTGGCTACCTCTGGGATTCTGGCCGGTCTGGTAGTCGAGAGCACAATGTTGGCACTCGAGATCGAACGGATTCCGCCCCTCTCGGAATCATTAGTCATTCAAGTCACGGCGTTTCAGTTCAACTTCCGGTTTAAGTATCCAAACGGTCTAGAGATCGTGGGGGAGTGTAGAGTTCCAGTTGGAAAAGCCATTATTTTCAACGTTACAAGCATTGATGTCTACCATAGTTTCGGTCTTCCCGACTTCAAACTAAAGATCGATGCGATTCCCGGCAGATACAACACGCTCCGGGTGGTTGCGCCTCCCTTGGATGGAGCAACTGAACGCCGGTACACTATTATGTGCTACGAGATGTGCGGGATGGGCCACACGCAGATGATGGCCACACTGATAGCGATGGATCCCGCGGCATTCAACCAGTGGCTCAATCAATCAAAAGGAAGTTAGCGCATGCCGAAAGGTTTTGGCCTCAAGAGGTGGCTTACAACAACTTATCACAAAGATATTGGCATACTCTACATAGTCACGTCTCTGTGCTTTCTCGTTTTGGTGGGAGCTATAGGCGTACTCCTGAGGTCTCAGTTGGCCTTTCCTGGGCAAGATCTAATTACGTCGTCAGCTTACGAGCAGGGTGTAACGCTTCTCGGCTTGTTCGGAATTCTATGGTTCGCCTCGCCCATGGGTTTCGGGTTCGCCAATTACATTGTACCACTACAAATAGGTGCCCGAGACTTGGCATTTCCCCGCCTGAACGCACTAAGCTACTGGTTGTACCTTTTCAGCGGTGTGACACTTGCGAGCACAGTCTTCCTACCCGGGGGAGCACCGATCACAGGATGGACGATCTACGCACCGCTCAGCACGTTGAAGTACAACCCAGAACTCGGGATGACATTAGCCGCGCTGGCCGTAGCTATGCTAGCAGCCTCGATCGTTATTTCATCCGTCAATTTCATGACAACCATACTGGTGACCAGAAAAACCGGAATGACTTGGTCAAGACTCCCCATCTTCACATGGTGCATTCTTTTTGCAGTCGCCATGATGTTGTTTGCATTTCCGTCTTTAGCTGTGGGCCTTCTCCTGCTTGCATCAGACAGAATACTGGGCACTGTCTATTTAGTCTCCACCGAAGGCGGTTCGATTCTATGGGATCAGCTTTTCTGGTTCTTTGGCCATCCGGAAGTCTACATCGTTGCTCTTCCAGCTCTCGGAGTTTTGGGTGAGGTCGTTAGCGCGTTCGCAAGAAGACCGCTATTCGAAAAGAACAAGATCGTCGTGGGTTTAGGATCGGTTTCCATCTTTAGTTTCATAGTTTGGGTTCATCACATGTTCACAACGGGGATAAGCCTCGAAGTTAGGACAGCGTTCTCTATAACGACGCAATTGATCTCGATCCCCACCGAGATGGCAATTGTTTGCATAATACTTACTCTCCGTAAGGGCTCCATAAGATTGCAGACACCCATGATTTTTGCATTGGGGGCGATCTTCGTCTTCATTATTGGCGGGATAACTGGTGTATTCCAATCCTCAATACCTCTCGATTATGCTCTCAGAGGGACCTATTTTGTCGTAGCTCACTTTCACTACGTGATGGTTGGACTTGTTATTTTCGCAGCCTCCGCTGGCCTCTATTACTGGTTCCCGAAGATTACGGGCAGGATGTACAACGAGAAGCTTGGAAAAGTAAGCTTCTGGCTTTCTTTTCTCGGGTTTAACCTTCTCTACTTCCCTATGTTCTTCCTTGTGGATATGCCGAGAAGAGTCTTTTCGTATGCTAATCCTGCCTGGTGGTTTTGGAATTTCACCTCAACTATAGGCGCCTACATATTTGGGCCGTCTTTGCTTTTGTTGCTCGCGAATCTTGCGCTGAGCACGAAAAGAGGGAAACTAACCTCAAGCAACCCTTGGAAATCACCGCAGCCTGAGTGGCAGGAAGGCGTTGAAGGCCCCGAGATATCATCCGTTCCCCACACTTTACTCGAGCAGCCTTCCTCAGAGACCAAGCGAAGCTACATAGACAGAAGCGAAGAGGGCTCCACATCGATCCCCCTAATTCTGGCGATTGGAGTGACGACGTTTCTGTTCACACTATCCTTGTACCCGTCGTTTATGGTGCTGGGAATTGCCATAGTTGCCCTAGGTCTGGGCGTTTGGTTCTGGGACTACACGTACGACAGATACGCGTCCAGTGAGGAATCTGGCTTGGAGAAATGGCCGCTCACCCCTCTATCCAAAGACAGACTCGGCGTATGGGTGTTTCTGGCGTCGGAGGCCGTCCTGTTCGGATCACTGATCGCGGCTTATTTGTATGTGAGAGCGGGAAGTCCCTCATGGCCGATCTCATACGAGATCCATAGCGTCCCAATAGGCGCGGTGAACACGATCATACTGTTGACCAGCAGTTTTGGGATGATAATGGCCCGCGAATCTATCAAGGTGGGCAATCTTCGAGGACTGAAGATGTGGCTCTTAGCCACGTTTGGATTGGGCACCACATTTCTGCTGATAAAAGAATATGAATGGTGGGAGCTGATGGGGAAGGGCTTCAGTATTTGGAGCGGGCTGCCTGCTTCCACCTACTATGTCACGACTGGTGCGCACGGAATACATGTTGGCGTGGGGCTGGTCGCCATTCTCTACCTACTTGTCAAGGCTCAGAAAGGAAGGTTTAGCGCCCAGCAACACGTGGGTGTCGAGAACATAGGCATCTACTGGCACTTCGTCGACGTATTCTGGATGTTCCTCTTTCCGCTCTTCTACTTGATTTAGGTGATTAGTGTGAAACCAAAAATATTCTACGCAGTCATGTGGGCTGTTCTGGTCACAGGCACAATCATGGAAGTGTTAACGCGGTCACTGCCGACTGTCGGCGTTTCACTGATCGTCATCGTCATTGTCGGTATTGCCTGCACTAAGGCGATACTAATCGCTTTGTACTACATGGGACTGCGTTATGAGCCCTGGACCCTTGCGGTCCTCCCGTTAGTCGCCTTCATAATAGTCGCACTGCTAGCCATCACATCGCTTCTCATGGGCACCATGAGCGGCATGGCCGGCATGTATGGCATGTGAAGAGGATGGAGGTCGGGGAGAAGGCGGGATTCAGGATATGCTTCCAGATCACTGATCTTGACTAGGTGACGAGCCACGGCGGCACTGAGCAAATACCTAGAATTAACCAAACCCAGAGTCACGGGTCTCAATGTTCTCGTTGGCATGACCTGCTTCGTTCTCGCACAGCTCCCACGAATCGATTGGGTAACTCTAGTGTTGTTTGGAATCGTAGGCTATCTGGCGGTGGGTGGCTGCGGAGCGTTGAACTCCTACTACGACCGAGACTTGGACAAGCTCATGAATAGAACCTCCAGAAGGTCGATTCCGTCCGGCGCAATAACGCCACGCAACGCTCTGGTCTACGGTCTCATGATGCTGATAGTGAGTCTTTCCGTCACATACTTTGTCTTCGACAGACTCACGTTTGTCATGGTTTCAGCCGGAGCAATCGTCTACCTCTTCGTTTACACTCTATGGCTGAAACGTAGAAGCGACTGGAATGTTGTAATAGGGGGAGTCTCCGGCAGTTTCGCGGCGCTATCCGGATGGGCAGCAACCGGCAATATCATTGGGTTGACTCCGGTTCTCGTGGCCTTGCTGGATTTCTTATGGACTCCTGGACATTTGTGGGGGCTTGCCACGAGCAAAGTCAACGAATACCGACGGGCTGGTGTGCCTATGCTGTCCGTCACGCTCGGTCTCAGAAGAGCGGCGCGGTACATTTTCCTCTTCAACCTATTCACTTTGGCATCTTCTCTCCTCTTTCCCATGCTTGGCCTAATGGGGTTAGTTTACTCCATCATCGCCGGGGTTGGCGGTCTCGCACTTCTGTGGAAAAGCTGGAAGCTCATCAGTTCTCCCTCTCAAGATGAAGGCTTCAAGCTGTTCAAGTTGTCAATTCTCTACTTGGTGTGCATCATGCTTGCGCTGATTGTCGACAAGGTGGCTGAGTTGTGAACGAGCGCACCTTCCTTTGATTCTCGCTATCTCCTGCCCGGAAGCGTTTTCCAACCACCATTCCGAGCCTAAGAGTTTGAGAATCTCTACTATTATCAGCAATTTATCGGAATTCTTTTCATTTGTTTATTCTTACTTTCGATCTTGCTCTTCTTCTGGACGCAAAATCAACTAGATCTACAATTAATTTTCAGTTATCAAAAGCTTCTACTATTGAAGAAGGACAGTGTCGGCAGTCGAATCACAACATGTGCTGAAATATCACAATCCGGCGTTTAGTGCCCGTGCCAATTCTGGAATAGCCTTAAATTTGCACAGACAGATCAGAAATGTGTGGGACAACTCAGCCGAAGTTTACCTCATGCGCGTTAAAAATCGTTCTTCTCGTTGACCAATAGTATGTCATCAATTCCATGAATAAGGAGCCATTTATCTAATGAGTTCGAGTGGTGAAGAAAAGACTGAGCCGGCCAAAGGAAAGAGAAACTTTCTGAAGTCTATGCTTACCGCCGGTGCAGTAGCAACAATCGCAGGGGCGATTAGCGGCCTCAGAATCCTAACCTATGTCCCTCCACCAACAACGGGAGCCCCAGGCACCACTACGACACTTGCATGGCCCAAACTGAAGTTAATAAACGCTGGATCCTTGGAATCGCTGAAGCCTCTCCGATTCAACTATCCACTAGCCAACACTCCAAATCTCCTCATCAAGCTAGGTGTGAAAGCAGAGAATGGTGTCGGACCAGATGGTGATATAGTTGCCTTCAGCCAGATCTGTCAACATCTAGGCTGCTACTACGGATTCCAACCACCAGGCACATCTCCACCATGTAATGCCTTGTACAAAGCTAACGTCCCAATGGCTTATTGCTGCTGTCACGGCTCACAGTACGATTTCACTCAAGCCGCTCGGGTGATAGGAGGACCAGCTTCCAGACCTGTTCCACAAGTGATGCTTGAATATGACGAGAAGAGTCGCGACATTTACGTCGTGGGTATGGGCCCCCCCAACATCTATGGACACGGTCCACCGGGGGTAACGAATCCGCAAGACGTACTAACGTACGATCTGCAAGGTGGGCAGGTCGTCACTCAACAAACAATATCCGTGGTACAAGCATAATGAGTCAAGAGACCACTTACAATAGAATAATCGAATGGTTTGACTCACGAATAGGCTTCACTAGAACTCCGTTGAGACCAGCCCCAGAATACACTCTTAATCCTCTATATTGGCTTGGGGCGATCGCCGTGATTTCTTTTGTAATGCAAGGGTTGACCGGCTTGTTCATGCTTCTTTACTATGTGCCCCTACCGGATCAAGCCTATTCTTCGACGATGTACGTGTTCAAGCAAGTTCCGCTAGGCCAGCTCATTGAAACCTTCCACCTCTATAACGCGTATGCCATGATACTTTTGGCTTTCACACACTTGATGCGCAACTACTTTGCCAACGTCCATAAGAGGCCGAGGGAGCTGATGTGGATAGCCGGAGTATTGCTTGGAATAGTAACGCTGAGCTTCGGATTTACTGGCTATCTTCTGCCTTGGACCGTTGTCTCTAAATCAGCGACCGATGTCGCTCTGGGGATGCACGGTATGTTACCAGGGCAGCTGGGTAGCCTTGTTGGATTCTTTATGTCTGGGACGGGCGGCGATGCTGCAACCCTTAGAAGGTTTTTTACAATTCACACCGTGCTTTTACCCGCCGCGTTACTTGTTCTTCTAGGCTTCAAGCTTTACATGTTTGAAGTACATGGCGCAGCATACATACCTGCATACGTGAAAGGGCACGCTAAGAATCTTCCATGGTTTCCCAAGATCTTTCTATATGCAACTATGATAGGTCTTGTCTTCATCGCATTACTACTGACCGTCTCCGCGGTATTCCCGTTGGTGTTACCTCCCGCGTTTACACCTGAAGCAGCCGCCTCATTCGTAGTTCAACCAGACTGGTATTTTCTCTGGTTTTACCAAATCCTGAAATTCTCCCCCTTTGAGGGCACTGGGATGTACTATGCGATAGGAATAGTCACGGTAGTGGCAGTCCTTCTGCTTCTTTTGCCTTTCTACGATAAGGGGAAGGAAAGAAATCCGGGGTCCCGACCCGTATTTACTACAGTGGGTGCTATACTAATCGCCGAACTTCTCGCTCTCACTCTTTGGGGGCATGTGACGCCCGGCCAAGTAATACCGGCAGCGCAGGCTGCCACAGTAATAGGGGGGACGGCTGTCATTGTCTCACTTGTATCCTTTTTCCTCTTCAGGAGGAAGAGAAGGCTTCAAGTCAAACCGTCGCTGACCACAACTGCTCCAAAAACCATGACAAACGCTTTTAACTACGGGGTCTCAACGATATTTTTCATCTTTCTTATTATATTGAGTTCTGTGACTCTCGCATCCGTAGTGAATCTACTTGCCCATCAATGGTTGGTCGGACCGGTAATAGTAATTGGCGTAACATCGTTGACCTTTTTCGTTTACTCTGCAAGTAGGCTGATGAGAGAGCTCGAAATAACTTACAGGAGGAATGAAACCCTATGAATGTTGAGGACGAAGGAGTTAGAACCACAATTTCCATTTTGCTTCTGGTCTTTCTGGTTGTGGTGGCAGCGTATATGTGGTCACTTGACCTAGTTGCTAGCCAAAGAGTCTTCGGTGTTCTTTTGAGCGCTGAGTTGGTCGCATTCTCGATGCTCATATACATATCAGCCGAACCGGGCTACAACAAAGTGAACAAGATCTGGCTTTTGATAGGCTACTTCATTTTGGCCCTTCTTCTCTCCGCAAGCATAACAGTGGCCTAACACATTCAGCTCTTGGGATTGCGAAAGTCTCCGACAAACGAAAGTTCTAATGATTCTACGCCAATTATCATAGTTGAGATAACACGGATGATAGGAAAGAAATGAGGAAATGGGTTTGCACGGTCTGTAACATATACGTCTTCGACGACGTGCAAGGGGATCCGATTACGGGAATAAAACCGAATACCCCCCTATAGATTTTCCTGATTCATGGAGATGTCCTGTTTGCGGAGCGACAAAGAATAAGCTCGCTGAGCGCGCGCCAGCTCGTGGATCAATTTTAGAGATCAAGGTGTCTGCTACAATGACATCTCTCAGGCCGATGTTTCTTACATCGACGCTCCTGAATAGTAATATGTCGAGCACTTCTATATAATTGGTAATCAAATTGAAGGCAGGTTTTCATTGGTAATTCGACAGAAGACCCTGCTGTAATTCAAACCGATCTTGTCTAAATCAAGCAGATCTTTCGTCAACCAAGTTGTTCGAAATTAAGTAGACGGTGAGATTAGTCAATTCTTTAGGACAAACTCGACTCTGTCCGTCTGTCTATCTGAGTCGTGTCCGGGCCTCACATCGAGACTGTTAGTTTTATCCATCCATCAATACGTCTGTTCGCATGTTCATTGAATCGAAGGAGGCACAGGCTAGGGTAATTATTTATAGAATGTGTGTTGATATCTTGGGAAACCAAGTCGACGGGTAAGAGTCTGAAAACGTCTATTTGATGATCGGTTGAGAAGGAGACCTAGTTCATGCAGCAATTTACTCTTGAAGAGCTAAAACAATTCGACGGTCAAGATGGTAGACCTGTATATGTTGCTTACAACGGAAAAGTCTACAACGTAAGTCAGAGTGGGCTTTGGGACTCTGGTGTGCATTTTGAGCATATTGCTGGAAAAGACCTGACTCAAGAGTTTAAGAACGCGCCCCACGGTGAGGAAGTCTTTGAGCGAGTCGAACTTGTTGGAGAGTTAAAGGTCTAAAATTAATGCTTGAAGATGACTGGAAGTGTGGGCATCTGAGCCTCTATTGATCGATAATGTATTCTTTGAAGGTTGCAATACTTATTTCAGACATAACCGAAGCGTTACACATAATATGCAATATCTTCATTGACCAATTAGTGCCACATAGAATATTCATAATTTTAAGCTGACCTTACTTGAATCATTTAAGAGTAAAGGGAACATATCGATATTTTCTGTCTTAAATTGGTATAATTAGTTCTTTTGTCATTGACCTTGACTACAGTCTTAAGCTTTCTATCGTTTTCCCCGGGATTGAAATGAAGTTCTTCCATGGTGGTTTGTGATAGTCTCCTAGCTTTGGGTCTGAATGCCGATATGTGAAGAACCAAAATCATTTTCTTACAGCTTGGTCTTTTGGTAAGTGAAGAATAGGTACGGGGTTAGGGCTGAAATTCAGTACAGCGCGCGCTTGGTGAAATCCGTAGCTGTAGAATAATCCATATGATTGAAAGATGGCTTTGGATCTCCTAGACGTATCGGCATGATCCTCGATTGCAGATGGTGGGCAATATGAAAGTCGCCGAACTGCTGGTGCGTTGCCTCGAAAATGAAGGGGTGAGATTCGCTTTTGGCATGCCGGGAGAAGAGAATCTCGACCTGATGGATGCCCTTCATGACAGTACCATACGCTTCATAGTGACCCGCCACGAAGAGACTGCTGCCTTCATGGCTGATGTGTATGGACGAGCAACCGGACGTGCCGGTGTCTGCTTGGCCACTCTAGGTCCTGGGGCGACCAATCTTGTCACCGGCGTTGCTGATGCTTACCTCGACTGGGCGCCACTAGTCGCCATCACCGCTCAAGAGCCACTCTCACAAATCCACAAGGAGTCCCATCAATATATCAACATCTTAGAGCTTCTGAAGCCGGTAACCAAATGGAACGCCAGCATAGAAAATGCGGCAGGGACCCCTGAGATCGTTCGAAAGGCATTCAAGATAGCGCAGACTGAGAAACCAGGATCAACCCACATCGAACTGCCTGCAGATATTGCCTGTGCTGAGACTGAGGCGAAGCCTCTACCCTGGAAGACGATAAGGCCGCCATCTCCAGATCCTGAGAGCCTAGAGAAGGTTGCCGACCTGCTTGCCAAGGCGGAGAAACCGATGATCTTGGCGGGGAACGGTGTGATCCGAGGTGGAGGTTCAGAGGAACTCAAGCGTTTTGCAGAGGACCACATTATACCTGTTGCTCACACAATGATGGGCAAAGGCGTTATTCCGTGGGACTCGCCAATGAGCCTTTTAACAATGATGGGGCTTCAAGCCTACGACTATGAACGTCTGGGTTTCGATGCCGTAGATCTGGTAGTCTGCATTGGCTATGACTTCGTAGAGATTGACCCAAAGTTGTGGAATCCGAGCGGCGATAAGAAGATAATACACATAGACTTCACTCCAGCTGAGGTATCAGCAAATTATGTGACTGAAGTTGAAATCGTGGCTGACATTCGTGAATCTATCCAGATGCTAAGTGAGAAATGCCAAACGCAAAAGAATTCTGAACGAGTCAAGGTGCTTCGAAGTTCAATTCTATCTAGCCTGCGAACAAATGAGGGCAAACACGATGGGCTGCTTGAGCCCCCGGCAATTCTAAAAGAGCTAAGAGACGTGATGACCCCTGATGACCTTCTGATTTCTGATGTGGGTGCACACAAGCTGTGGGTAGGGCGATTCTTCGAAACATACAAGCCCAACACCGTATTCATATCGAATGGACTGGCGGCAATGGGAATCGCTTTGCCTGGAGGTATAGCACTCAAACTAGCACAACCAGACCGCCGCATCGTCACCCTGAGTGGAGATGGGGGGGTTTCTCATGAGTGCGCATGAACTCGAGACTGCGAAACGGGAGGGAGTGGTGACAGTAAATCTGGTCTTCCGTGACGGCAGCTATGGAATCATTCGATCAAAGCAGATTACGAAGTTCGGAAGATGCACTGGAACCAATTTTGGAAATCCAGATCTGTCTCTTCTCGCAAAGGCCTTTGGGATTCGCGGTTTCAGCGTCACAAGCTCCAAAGATGTCCGTTCAATCTTAGATGAGGCGCTTGCACTTGGTGAGACTAGCCTAATAGATATACCAGTGGACTACAGCGAAACATGTCCCTAATCCAAGAATTGGCCAGTTTTGTCCCGCGATCGTGAAAACTAACAGGTTGAATGCTCAGCCGTCAAAGCATACCGTCCAGATAAGACCAGTCTTGACAGCTCAACACTGTAGGGTTGGAGTTGGAACTTGCGAATCGTAACTGCCGAGTTTATTTCGCGCGTGTCCCATTACATCATGTATCCATTCATCCTGTGCAGGTGAAGGATCAATGACCCTAGTCCAGAAGCTTGCCCAATTCGTAGTCGATGCATCCTTTGAGGATCTCTCTGAAAAGGCAAAGAGACAACTGAAGATTAGGATACTGGACTCTCTTGGTTGCGCTATTGGAGCTCTCGACGCGGAACCCACACGGATGCTTCGTGTACAACTGGAGGACTTTGGCGGTCGTAAACATTCAACATTGATCGGCGGTGGATCGACCGCTCCAGATCTGGCATCACTGTACAATAGCGCGTTAGTACGCTATCTTGATTTCAATGACAGCTATCTGGCAAAAGGGGAGAGCTGTCATCCCAGTGACAATTTGGGTGCAGTGCTAGCCAGCTCGGAGTACGCCAAGGGAAGAGGGAAAGACCTGTTGGTTTCACTGGCCGTGGCCTACCAAATTCAATGCAGGCTCAGCGACGTAGCCCCTGTTCGAAGCAGAGGTTTTGACCACACAACCCAGAGTTTATGCGGTTGCATCCGGAGTCTCCAAGGCGCTTCGACTGGACGCCAGCAAGACGGCCAATGCCATAGCCATCAGCGGTACTGCCTTGAACGCCTTACGGGTAACACGCACGGGGAGCCTTTCCCACTGGAAAGGATTTGCTTATCCATACACTGCCTTCTGTGCGACTCAATCCACCTTCATGGCCATGCGGGGAATAACTGGCCCCTTGGAGGTCTTTGAAGGGAAAAAGGGCTTCATGGAAACAGTCGCAGGAGACTTTGCGATAGACTGGTCTAAAGAAGACCTGGAACGGGTAACCCAGACCATCCTCAAAAAGTACAACGCAGAAGTTCACGCCCAGTCGACCATCGAAGGAATTTTGGAGCTCAAGAGACAATACGGCCTTACTGCAGAGAAGATCGAAAGGATAGAGGTCGAAACCTTCGATGTGGCCTACAACATTATCGGAGGCGGCGAAGAGGGGGACAAGAGTCAGGTTAGGACCAAGGAGGAGGCGGATCATAGCCTGCCTTACCTTGTGGCCGTAGCCCTTTTGGATGGGCAGGTGATGCCGGAGCAGTACCTTCCAGATCGAATTGTAAGAGCTGACGTCCAGGAACTAATTCGCAGAGTGGTCGTTAGATCACGGGAGGACTACAGTCGCCGTTTTCCTAAGGAGATGCCTTCGAGAATTGTGGTACGCATGAAGCACGGCAGCGTCTTTGAGAGGGATAAGCATGATTACGAGGGCTTTCTTACCCGTCCTGCTGGTTGGAAAACTGCGGTGGAGAAGTTTCAAGGTCTATCAGAACGTTACGCCAGTGCGAGTCTGCGAAAGAAGATAGTGAACGTCGTGGACAATTTCGAAGACCTACGCGTGGCAGATCTCGTTAAGCTTCTGAGCAGGGTCCGTAGATCGAAAGGAGGTTGAAAAAATATGAGCAAAGATCGAGAGAGCATTTTCTTTTCTTCGTATGAACAAGCGGCAGTCTAAGCCTAGGAGTGTGGGAGTGACGGAAATCCGTGGACCATACTACACGCGCGCGCTCTATGAAATTGATCTCTTTTCTTGGCTATTTCAGGTTCGATTGATAATTATTTAGAATTATCATCTTATGCATCGTTTATTCTAGATCCATTTGAAAAAATAGATAGTAGAGTTCGTTTTCCAGTGGAACTGTAGGATCTTATATGCGTCTTATCGGAAGTTTGTCACAATAACATGAGGTTGTTTGATATTGTCATATTATTTTGTACCTAGACCTGCACAGATTGCCTGCTTTGCTTGGCCACCTCAACCTTACTTGGTGCCTTCACCACCAGCTTACGTCGCAGTGCAGCAACCTCCGCAACTAAACTACTATCAACCGCCACCTCAGGAATGTATCATTCCTCAGCCTCCTGAGGTCTTGTATCAACCACCTCCTATGGAATACCTCGTCCCAACGATGCCACAGAGGATGGCCTATCAGCCTCCGCCAGTCCAGGGCTTCGTTCAACCACCCCCGGTACCTGTAGCATGTCTGCCGCCTCCGCAGGAGTATTACTATCAACCTCCGCCCTTCAGGTATCTTGTCCAGCAGCCGGCCTGCCGCGTCTACTGACTTGACTATGTTATGTAACAGCTAGCGTGCGTTAGCTCCAATCCACTCCTGCCGGAGAATTCTGATCACCTAGATTCGGAACTAATGACATTCGGTGATCAAGATTTATGTGGTTATGTGACGTGGCAGGCTGAGAAGATCAACAACTTCGTGAGGTGATTGGCGGCTCGTTTTGGTAATAACAAATTAATACTCAAATGACACATAATGCACATGGCGTATTTGTGGATGCAACGAATCTCCACACGTTTTCACCTAACGGTTCTCCTGATCATAATCATTCTGATGGTCCCGTTCACAAACTCCGTCAAAGTCAATGCGCAGACCCCGGCGGGCGTGGTCACAACCAAATCCATCAGCCCATCCTGTGCCGTGCCAGGTCAACGCCTGACTGTGGATATCAATATAAGTGTCACGGGTGGGGTCGTTTCCGAACCGCTTGAGGTTGTGTTAGCGATCGACAAGACAGGAAGCATGTATGGTGAAAGGTACCAAGACGCGAAAGCAGCTGCCGAAGGTTTCATAGACGCTCAACACAACGACGATCTGGCTGAAGTGATAAGTTTCGCCCAGGATTTGAAGCTGGAGAAAGATATTACAGTAACCAATTCTTCTGGCAAGGTCGCACTCGATAGTGCGATACTCAATATCATGTCTCCTTTGGGCTACACAAATCTTTACGCCGCATTTAACAAAAGTATTACAGATCTTATGGCAAAAGGGAGACCGGGCTTCAAGAAGGTGGTAATTCTCATGACTGACGGCGACCCACACTGGGGCATAACTGCGGAACCCCCATTCATTCAGCTAGCCCAGAGTGCTGCCGCCGCCAATATCGGAGTCTACTGCATTGGACTTGGCCCCGGTGGTGCTTACAGCTACATCGACGATCCCGTTAATCAAACCTTGCTGCAGGATATAGCAAAAGTAGGTAGCGGGAAATACTACTACGCCCCATCAAGCTCTGATCTAGCCGCCATATATGTCCAGATCAATGCCCAACTTAACCAGCCGCCCCCTGCAGAGAATATTCGCGTCACAGAAAACTTGCCCACCTCAATCGTGACCTATAATAATGATGCGACTCAGGCACCGAATTCAACCTCTAGCGGCGTCATCTTCTGGCAGATTCCGCTGATATCAGCTGGAACTTCATGGTCGGTCACATTCACAGTCACGGCGCAGAGGCGGGTGGCTGTTGTACAGAGCATAAGCCCAACCACCATAATCTACGATCGAGCAGGTCAGGTAGGAATAACAGCAGATCTTCCTCCGGGCATGACGGTCCGAGAAGTCTCAACACTCACCATGACAGCATCCAGAACTACAGCAACCCAAGGCGACGTTGTGAACTATAACGCGACGATAGCAAACCTTGGGCTAATGCCTGAAACCTTCAACGTCGGCCTCTTCGCCAATACGACCAGTATCGGGTTGACATCGGTAACCCTTGCCAACGGGACATCAACAGTCGTCCACTTCAGTTGGAACACATCAAGCTTCTCTCCCGGCACCTATGATGTTTCCATAACGGCTGACCCTGACAGTACTATAAGCTGCGATGAACCTTCTAACAACACGAAGACAACAACACTTACTCTTGCATCAAAACCTCAAGCAGCAATTTTTCCCCTTCTGCTTCCAATATTGCTTCCGATTGCTCTAATTCCAATAGTGGCAGCAGCGACCCTTGGGCGGCGTAGAAGAATCCTCCCGGGAGCTCCAGCACCATGCCCTTCCGCCGGAACAGTGACGAGTAGTGCTTCCTGCAGAATAGTATGTCCAAGATGCTATGGTCCTCTAACCTACTCGGCTAATTATCAAAAATGGTACTGCCCCTCTTGCAGACGATACGTTTAGGCAATCACAAAGAGCCGCCTTATTGATCAAAAATTCCTATCCGCCGGCGCGTACTCATATATTTGGCCCGCTAGAGCCGAGACAGAATGGTTGCTAAGTGAGGTTGGGTCGTGGTAGCCTTGAGGAAGCTAGTTATTCTTGGTGGGGGCTTCTGCGGTGCCCTAATCGCCAAAAACTTGGACAATCGTAGGAAGATGGATGCCACATTAATTGACAAAAAAAATTTCTTTGAATACACGCCAGCCGTTCACAGAGCTATATTCAAACTAGATTACCAATCTAAAATAACTGTGCCTTTTTCCAATTTCCTGAAACATATCTCCGTCGTAACAGATGATTTGATACAAGCCACTCCTCAATTTGTAGAAACAAGAAAAGAGAAATTTCACTACGATCTCCTAGTTGTATCTACAGGGATAGACTATCCTATCTTCCTTGAGAACAAGAATAACGTATTTACTCTTACTTGTTGCCTTGACGCTAGAGTGATTCACGACAAGATTTGTAATGCGTCACGTATAATTGTCATTGGTGGAGGTCTAATCGGAACAGAAATCGCAGGAGAATTGGTGACGAAGTCTTCAAAAAAGGAAGTAGTTATTGTTCACCCTCATGACCGATTAATTGAAAGAAACCCAGCAAGAGCATCGCGTTATGCTCAAAAATTCTTGGAGAAGCATGGTGCTCAAATTATTTTTGGAGAAACAATCGTAGATCATGAGAATGGGACGTTTGTCACGGACAAAGGAAAGAAAATTGAAGCAGATGTCGCTGTATGGTGCGGAGGGATAAAGTGTAATCCTTGGTTCGTGAAGAATTTTCCCAAGACTATCTTCACCGATCGAAATGCTTTGAAAGTGAATGAATACCTTCAGCTAGATGCGTACCCAAATATATTCGTCGGGGGCGACATAAACAGCGTAAGGGAGGAGAAGACCGCGGCTAACGCCGAAAGACATGCAAGGCTGATTGTGGAGAATATTGATCGAACGTTGAAGAACAAACCATTAGTTCCTTACAAAGAGAGTAAGGGGCCGCTGGTCATTAGCTTGGGCGATCGAGATGGGGTTATCGTGTTCCGCAAACTTGTCCTAACTGGCTTATTGCCTGGAATTATAAAGCACCTAATTGCTTGGTGGGTCCTGAGACAATATAAGTGACGTGCGTTCCCAGGGCGCACCGGCTGAGCATGCACGCCTGCCGCCCCATCGGAATTGGTCATTCGCCAGCGCGCGCTCTTGTCGCTTGGATTGCGCTCAGTTCGAAGGTCAATGTCAACGAGGATAGAATCCGGCAAAGTTGCACGCGAGAATCGCTCTTCGGCACTAAAGCCAATCCTTAGATACTTCGACCTGCGGCCCGAGAACATACTGTTCCTCTAAATAGTACTACTCTATTAAGTAGTATTAATAAGGATCCGATTGTATTCCATAGCCGAAGGTGAATAGAATGGCATTCGTTGGGCCGTGGGAGATAGCACTCGTACTGGTTATTGTCTTGATTCTGTTTGGACCGAAGAAGCTTCCTGAGCTTGCTAAGGGTTTAGGTGATGCCATAAGGCAGTACAAGCAGGCTTCAGAAGGCGTAGGCGGACTGATACCTGGAACACCTGCACAAGCACTGCCACAAACTCCAGTTGCAACAGTACAATCAAGGTCAGGCGATCTACTCATTCAAACCGCCAAGAATCTTGGGATCCAGACTGAAGGCAAGACGATGGATCAGATCTCCAAAGAGATAGTTGAGATCTCTTCAAAGAAGAATTAGAAAAAGACTATGCAACCGGACTTGGTGGGAACAGATTACGAGGGCTAAAATCGCATTAGGCTCAGCCCTATTGATACTGGGCTTCTTTGTTTACCAGCTCAGTATCTTCATGGCTGAACAACCAACAAGCTGGCTAGGTGGAGCGGCAACTGCTATTCTGGCCTTCGTTTCACCTGGACAGCCTACAGGTCTGTCGGTGATTATTATGAAGTTTGGGGGGGGCATTCTAGCGATTATCGGCTTGATCATTGCTATCAGTGGAGTTGCTGCTCAAGAAGTCGATGCACAGAGTTTTCATGCACTTCAGTCAACAATTCAAGCATTACAGTCATCAGTTCAGACGCTGCAATCTTCAGCCAGTTCGCCGCAGCGGTTAGTGCAACAGTTTGTCTGCAAATTCTGTGGAGCCAAGATTGATGCAGGCGAATTCTTCTGCCCAGCATGCGGAAGAGCCCAAGGATAAGTCTTATCATAGGCCAAACAGTGCAGCAGAGCGTGACCAGACATTCTTCCCGTTGAAGAAAAAAGGATGAACTTCTGGGACCACCTGGATGAGCTTCTTAGTCGACTTAGGATAATAATAATTGCAATCGTAGTATCAGGGATGCTGATTGGCTTCTGGCCAGTGGATCCAAGAGGGTTTCTTGATCCCACAGGCGTCTACAGGCCAGTCATATCAGTCATAATGCAGAGGATGAGGAGCGATCTTCTGCCCAGCGATGCTACGCTTATTGCCGGGGGATTGACTGATACAATTTGGGTCTACATGTACCTGTCATTTCTGATAGGTATTATAGTTTCATCTCCAATCATTGGGTACGAACTTGCCGCCTTTATCGGCCCCGCCCTTTATCCACATGAAAAGCGACATGTCAAGACATTCATTTCCGCATTTATTGTGACCTTCGCCTTCGGAGTTGCCCTAGCATATTTTATGATCCTTCCGCTTACGTTCAGAGTCCTGATCTGGTTCATTAAATCTGGTGGAGCGGCTCCTTTCATAAATATACAGGATTTCTACAGTGTTATAATAGGGCTCATGCTGGTGTGTGGGCTCTTCTATACGGCGCCTGTAATGGTCATGCTTGTCGCCCAAGCAGGAATCCTGCCGGCGAAATATCTGGCAGAATTCAATGTTGGAAAAAGAAGGACTATGTATCTTGCACTTCTACTGATTCTCACAATTAGTCCTATCCCTCCCGACCCCACACCAATAAGCTCTGTGATAATGCTGATACCGTTTATCGTAATCTTCGAGGTCGCAAGATTCTTATTCCTCAGAAGTGTGCGCGAGACTCATTGACTCCGGTCGCGCTAGTTGAGTAATAGCATGTGCGCGTGAGCCCATTTCCAGCTACATTAACGTAGTGGGCCCGCCCGTATGCACTTAGAAAGTTAAGTGAATCCAATAAGAAATGCAAACCTGATTGCACATATTTGTGCGTTATTGAGGCTTGGTAAGGACGAGTTTGACTGGATATTATCCAGCGATAGCGCATTGGTTCAACACTCTATCATTCCTGAGCGCGCGCTAGTTTACAAACTTCTATTAGGTTTACTTCTTTTTTACGGATGATATTGGTTCTTCTTTTTTCTTCTATTATACAGAAAATAGGTAATTTTTCTATTAGAAATTTACACTCTTACTTCTTATCTGGTGTCTGTAGCCTATCGAAGTCAGGGTCAAGCTCATCGTGAATTACCGTGACCTCACAACCGATACTGCGCAAGATAAGATCCAAGTATCCCCTAGCTGTCCCATACATTGGGTCGCAAACAGCTTTCAATTCTGCTTTTCTTAGCGCGCGCTTGCTAAATGAACGACTCGGGTTTGCTACTAAGAAAAAGCACATGAAGAGCACAATAGTATAAATGTTTCAACTAGTTTGATTGTAGGAAAACATGGAATGAAACTAGAAAGAACTGCCATCTTAGATGGTTTATCGCATTTAGGGAGTTTATCCAAAGAAAATCTTTGATATTTCATATATCTCGCGGTCAACTGTCTTAAGTCTTGAAACAGCTTTTTTCAGAGGCACGGGCACAATCCTATTACCCTTTAAGCTTACCATGTAGCCGAACTTCTTCTTAGCCACAAGGTCTATCGCCGCCACCCCAAATCTTGTCCCTAGAACCCTGTCAAAGGCCGTCGGTTCACCACCCCGTTGTATGTGACCTAGAATTGTGGCTCTGGTTTCAAGCCCTGTTTTTTTCTCTATCTCTCTCGCCAAATAGCCTCCTACCCCCCCAAACCTGGCGTGGCCGAATTCGTCCATCTCATCTGCCGCGACGGCTTTACCTATCTGTTTAGGAATGGCTCCTTCAGCAACCACGACTATGCTGAAATTCTTTCCTCGAGATTGCCTCTTCCTTATAATACAGCAGACGTCGTCTACGTCGAAAGGGTCCTCTGGAATTAGTATTGCATCTGCTCCTCCCGCGATACCGCCGTACACTGCTATCCAGCCAGTATTCCTGCCCATAACTTCAACTACCAAGACTCTGTGATGAGATTCAGCTGTCGAGTGGAGCCTGTCTAGGGCTTCCATGACGACGTTTATGGCAGTGTCGAAGCCAAAAGTGAGGTCGGTGGCATATAGGTCATTGTCGATGGTCTTGGGGACGCCTACAATCGGGCACCCCATCTCGTAAAGCCTGTAAGCTACCCCTAGCGTGTCGTCTCCCCCTATGGCTATGAGAGATGTTAAACTGAGTTTGTTCAGGTTCTTGCGAGCTTTCTCGTATCCTTTCGGGATCTTTCCGGGGTTGGTTCTTGATGTCCCAAGTATTGTTCCGCCTTTATTCAGTATTCCCGAAATTGATTTCGGGTCTAAATCACAGAAATCCTGGTCGAGTAGACCCTTCCACCCGTTCCTAATGCCCATGACTGTATAGTTGTAGTCTTGTATCCCTTTCCGTACTATGGCCCTTATAACGGCGTTCATGCCAGGGCAGTCCCCTCCGCCTGTCAAGATTCCGACTTTGCCAGCATTAGTCTTCAAATTCATGCCTTCCATGCTGAACCGAACACATTGATGTTTTTCTGCTTTATGACCTCGATAAGTTCTTGCCGAGCTACTCCCAAGTATTTTCTTGGGTCAAACTCCTTAGGGTTTTCCGCAAGATATTTTCTAACCATGGCGGTAAATACCAATCGGCCGTCGGTGTCAATGTTTATTTTACAAACTGCAGACCTAGCTGCCCTTCTGAGCTGATCCTCAGGTATCCCGGCAGCACCCTCCAAGTTTCCTCCGAAGTCATCTATGATCTCCACATATTTCGTGAGGATAGAGGAAGCTCCATGTAGAACTATTGGGAATCCCGGTAACCTTCTAGCTACCTCATCTAAGATGTCAAACCTTAATGTTGGTGCAGGTTCTCCAGGCTTCAACTTGAACTTGTATGCTCCGTGGGAGGTTCCTATTGAGATTGCTAGGCTATCTAGCCCTGTTCTCTCGACGAAGTCCCTGACTTCTTCAGGTTTGGTGTAATGGATTTCTTTGGAACCGATTTCCTCTTCGATGCCTGCCAGAACTCCAAGCTCGCCCTCAACGCTCACGTCAAAGTTATGCGCGTATTCTACAACCTTCCTTGTCAATGCAACGTTCTCTTCGTAAGGCAAAAATGATCCGTCTATCATTATAGATGAGAAACCGTTGTTCACGCAAGCCTTGCATAATTCAGAGGTGTCACCGTGATCTAGGTGCAAAACAATAGGAATTTGACTATTCATTTCCCGTACCATCTTAACGGCTCCTATCGCCATATACCTCAGTAGAGCCTGATTGGTATAAGTCCGAGCTCCTTTAGACACCTGAAGAATCCCTGGGGAGCTTGTTTCTGCGCATCCAATTATGATGGCTTGCAGTTGCTCCATGTTATTGAAGTTGTAACCTGGAATAGCGTAGCCTCCTTCGTAGGCTTTACTGAACATTTCCTTAGTGTTCACCAGACCTAACTCTGCGTAGATCCTAGGCATTCTTAAACCACCTAAGTAATAATTAGCCCCAACTGAAAACGTAGATTTTTAACCATTATTAAACATAGCGTGCTGAAACTGTTGCAAACAAGCTAAGTTACGATTGATCATGCGGCATGATTACAACGTACGACCTCAACATATTAACCTTGAAAGCATTACTTGTAAAGATGTTTTTCCAACTGTTCAATTAAATGCTTATTCCCAACATAGGCTGGAATTCTTTGGTCTAAACTCCTCGGCTTAACCTCTAGTATTGAACATTGGCCATCACTTGAAGTCCCACCAGCTAGCGCGCGCCCTGGGCTTCGGCATCCTAACTCTCGTCTTTGGTCTTACTCTTTTCTTCGGTGGACGACCACGCCTCTTTACAGGCTTGCTGATTATTGCAAGAGCCAAGTCTCTGATTCCATCTTGAATGTCAGCTGGAACAGCCGCAATGCTATTCTTGAGATTCTCAGCAGAATTCAAAACGTCTGATATTGTGTTAGAAGTCTTTCTTCTCGGCATGACAGGTTCAGCAGTATTCTATCTTCATCTCCGCAGGTGAAGCTTTGGTTCTAAGACACGACATACGTAACGCACGCAAGCTAACATTATCCCAGAAATGTCCGCGTGGATGTCCACGTCGGAAAACCAGCATCCACGTGACCACACAAAACAGCCAGTTATCTATAGCGCGCGCTTTGCGCGTGATAAGATCACTTAGAAGTACTTACGAATAGATATCTGAGACCTCGAACTAACTTACTGCTATGGAAAAATCAGATTCTTATCTAAAGGAAGTTCTCAGCCTATCCGTCCAGACAAACATGAGGCCTAATCCACCCACCGTCTCTCCTCTAAATTCAATCTCTACTGTAATGGATTTGATGATGAAGGAAAATGTCGGATCCGTAGTAGTTGTGGAGAATAATCATCCTGTGGGTATAATTACAGAAAAAGATGTACTACAGAGAGTTATCAAGCCAAGGAGAGATCTTGAGGTAACGCCTGTCAAAGACATAATGTCCAAACCTCTTGTAACGATCGAAGCTGAGCGGTCAATAGCTGACGCAATAGAAGCAATGCGCAACCACAACATTAGAAGACTGATTATAATCAAAAACGGGTCGCTTATCGGCCTTACTACGGAAAAGATACTGCTACAGATCGCTTATGGCCACTATATGATGAAAGATTACGGTCTTCCCAAAAACGCAGTTGACTATGAGACCCAGATGATAAGAGTCGCCTATGTGAGTACATATCCCCCACGCGAATGTGGGATAGCAACATATACAAAAGATCTCGTTGATGCTGTATCTACGCTTCGTGCTCGCGCTGTAAAGTCACCAGCTATTGTTGCAATAAATGATAGAGGCGGCCACTACAATTATGGATCCACAGTGAAATTCCAGATCGACACAGACGAAATTGAATCGTATGAGAAGGCGGCTGAATATATCAACGGGTCCGACATCGACATTGTGAATCTTCAACACGAGTACGGCCTATTCGAGGGAGTTTGGGGCAAGCATGTAATCACGTTGTTGGAAAGTCTAGAGAAGCCTCTTATTACTACGCTCCACACAGTCCTACAAGATCCAGTGCCCGAAGCAAGAAGAGTTCTCGAGCAGATCCTTCAGTACAGTGATTCTGTTGTAGTGATGGCTCGGATTGGCATACAAATATTGGGACAACTCTACGGTAGTTTTACAGACAAGATCAGACATATCCCTCATGGATGCCCGAACGTACCATATATGGGAACTACAGTGCTTAAGCAAAGCTTGGGTTTGAAAGATCGCGTCGTACTATCAACTTTCGGATTGCTGAGCCGTGGAAAAGGGATGGAATATGTTATTGAGGCGCTGCCGCAAATCGTGAAAGAGAATCCACAGACTCTCTATTTGATCATTGGAGAGACCCATCCAGAAGTCAGAAAACACGAAGGTGAAACATATCGAGAATCCTTGCTTGACTTGGTTGATTCTCTGGGATTGCAGAAGAACGTCAGATTCGTAAACCGTTTTCTACCTGAAAATGAGTTGCTCAGATACCTACAGGCGACAGACATCTATATAACCCCCTATCCCAATCGGGAACAGATCAGTAGTGGAACACTCTCATATGCTCTGAGCACAGGCAAAGCAATTGTTGCAACTCCTTTTCTTCATGCTGAAGAAGTGATAAACAACGGTGCAGCCCTTGCATGTGAATTCAAGAACCCTAACTCCATCGCAGATAGCGTAATGATGATCCTCAAAGACAGCAAGCTTCGTCAAGGGCTCGAGAAAAGGGCATATGAGTATAGCAGAGACATGATATGGCCAAGCGTTGGTATGAGGTACGTTAACCTGTTCTATCAAGCCCTTGGACTTTGACGCCTATTAATGTCACCTGACAATCCAAAATCTTGGTATGCAAGAACATCGCAGTTACATGAATGGTAAGACATCTGTAAATAAAGAAGGGTTCTTGTCGAGAAAAAGCTTAAGAGGTTGGTCAGTTTGACCGTTGAGGTCATGCAGTATAGCGCGCACTATTCACAGTAGGTAATCAGACTGTTTACCCTCCAAAGGTCTCATCTGAATCCCCTGATAGAACCGCGTCCAAAAAACAGTTGGGAAGAGAAGGCTACATTCAATCCAGGCGGAATTCTTGAGAATGATACATTCTACTTGTTCTATAGATCAGTCGACGAAAAAATGATTTCATCCATAGGATACGCTTCATTTGATCGCAACATGAAGTCCATTGAGAGATCGGACCATCCGATCATGGCTCCAAAATATCGATGGGAAGAGTTAGGTTGCGAAGATCCAAGAATAACCAGGATCGGCAATGGATACTATATGCTATACACCGCTTATTCGAGGACGGGAACAAGAGTGGCCTTGGCATTAGGTTCCGATCTCAAGAAATTTGAGAAGAGGGGTATCATAGGACCCGAACTGGCGGACAAAGATGCAGCACTTTTTCCTGAAACTATCAATGAAAATTTTGTGATGATTCATCGAATTGAGCCTTCAATACAGATTGCATATTTCAACGAAACTCAATTTGAGGCTCTGTCCAATTATGAGATCCGATCTCAATACTGGTCTGAATATCTTCGCAACTTAGAAACATATACGATTATGAAGCCAGAGGAGTCTTGGGAACACAAGAAGATCGGACTGGGCCCTCCCCCAATCAAGACGCCAGAGGGCTGGCTAATGATATACCACGGTGTTGACGACAACCTTACCTACAGAGTCGGTATAGCACTAGCGGATCTTGATGAACCTTTCAAGATCGTGGCCAGATCGAAGACGCCTATACTAGAGCCGACCGAGCCCTACGAGAAGTATGGGTTTGTTAAGATGGTTGTGTTTCCAGAAGCTTCAATGGTGTTGGATGGATTTCTTCATGTCTTCTACGGTGCGGCGGACACTGTGACCTGTCTGGCAACAGCACCCCTTGATGAGCTTCTCAGATGGCTTGTCAATCAGAATTAGTAGCTCCTAGCTTGACCCAGTGCTATGCTTTGGAGCCGGGTCACAGCTAGTAGATATGAGAGTGTCGACTCAGCCCCTTGGTTCAGGTTCAAACCTTCTGGAGTTATCCCGTCGTAACATGCGCCAGTTCTAGCATCATATAACTCAACCTCTTTCTGGTTTGTCCCATGGTACCATTCCATGGCTTTCGACGCCAGATCCCAGTAATGTGAAGAACCCACTGCTTTGGCTGCAGTCGCCAATGCTTCAACAGCCGATCCAGCCTCCACTGGTAGCTGATCAAATTCGGCCCTAACCCCGTTTCGCGGGTACCAGCCTTCGGATCCTACTGGAATCAGCATATCCCCGCTGAATTCGATATCGATCAGAAATTCGAGGGATTTCACTGCAATTTCCAAGCATTTTTCTCCAGCTAGAAAAGCTTCAAAGAGACTCTCGGGTAGCCGCCAATTCTCATAAGAGAGTATGCCCTCAAACCATTGCCACTCGCCAAAGGAATTTTGTCCATGTAACTTGACGAGCTGGTTCATCAAGTAAGATAAATCTCGCCTGGCATTCTCGTCTTCACTATGTTGGCGTAGGTAACTGCATAGGCCTTTGATTGCATGTGCGATAACTCTGGGAGATGTCGATTGAAGCGCCCATGGCAGGGCTTTGTCAAAAACTTCTTTTGCGGAAGCTCGAGTACCGCTTGGAAGACGCGAATCGACAACGCAGCCTGTAGCCCACAGAACCCTGCCCAGATGATCGCCTGAATCATAATCGTCACTGACTTCACGCGTGTAGCTCATGAAGTTGTGGAAACGTCCGTCTGGCCTCTGCATCCACATGAGGAAAGCGAGAAACTTGGCGGCCAGAGCTGACCAGTTATCGCCCATTTTCAGCTCATACTGCCTTGTAGATACAACCAAGGCACGTGCATTATCATCTGTTGTGTAGCCAAGCCTTCTATCTGGAATGCTGAACTTTGAGAATTGAAGCATACCAGTTTCGTCCGTAATTGCCAGAAAATGGCCAAAGTTTAGGACGTCTATATATTGGCGAATTTTCAACTTCGATGATTCTGTAAAGCTTGGCAACACTGCATCACCCATAAATCCTAACTGCATGTTCTTAGTCTTTGTTAATGGATACCACTCACATAGGAGGTAACCAAGACACCTTTAGAGCTAGATAGCGCTCTCGCTTCCGAGATATGAACCCGGTCGAATTATGAAACCAAATCTAGAACCAATAACGCTCCGAAGCCCGTCGGGCCCGCCACACTTTTTATCCAGGTCCTTTTTCGGCGCGCGCGCTCTACTTGACTGCGTATTGATACATGGAAGCGTATCCACACTATACTTGCGAAATGTGCCTCTGTAAGGTACAGCTGCTGTATTCCTGTCGTGCATGAGCACACCAAGAGAGATACGCAAGGCCTATTTGATCTCTAGCTTGTACTTCTTGATTTCAGTAGGCGTCTTCTTGGGAATTTTAACTTCCAGCAGACCGTCTTTCAGCGTTGCCTCAGCTTTATCTGGGATGACCTCTTCAGGGAACGCTAGGCTCCTATGAACCATAGAGTAACTTCTCTCCCTACGCACGAACCCCAACTTGTCTTGCTCGATGTCTGTTTTGGCCTCGCCTTCTATCTCGATGCCTCTTGCAGTTACAGTGATGTTTAGATTCTCCTTCGGGATGCCAGGAATCTCGGCACGGATTAGATATTCTTTGCCGGCATCGACTAGGTCCGTCGAAGGCTCTCTCACTTCAGGTAGTTCGAACAATGATGACCAGGGTCTCATCAAGCTGGCTCCGATCGGAGCAAGCATGCTTCCAAAACCCCTCAAAGGGTCTCCGAACATTCGATCCATATACTGCAGATAATCTGTGGGATGCCATGGTGCAATCTCCCCAATTTTCTTCTTCTCCCTAACTGATGTTTTCTCCTTCTTTTCAACCATCTAAATCACCTCCACAAAAATCCATAACCAATCTTCCCCTACCAATGCTGGATGCCTGTCACACTTGAGATGATACTTGCTATCCTCTCGTGCATACGGGAGAGTCATAGATTCCAAATCAGGTGACAAGCAAGATCCCGCCTTTCTCTTCGCCAATGATCATCTATCCGCATCCGACCTATTAGAATAATCCTGTTCGCATCGTTCAGATGCAATAAGTACATATCGGGTCGCGTCAAGATATCAGAGTGCGGGTTAAGGGCGCGAGGAGGTGGAATTGTGAAGACGGATTCAGAATTGCAGCAAGATGTTATGGATGAGCTCAAGTGGGAGCCGACCATCCGTGCGGCGGAGATTGGTGTTGGTGTCAAGGATGGAGTGGTTATGTTGACCGGCGTTGTTGACAGCTACGGTAAGAAGTGGGCTGCGGAGCATGCTGCCAGGCGGGTTTCAGGCGTCAAGGAGGTAGGTGAAGGCATCAAGGTCAGCCTGCCCAGCTCTTACAAGCGGCCCGACGAGGATATTGCCCGATTGGCAAAAAATAATATCGACTGGAATGTTTGGGTACCGCGTGACCGCGTCAAGGTCATGGTGAAGAACGGTTTGATCACTCTGAGTGGCGATGTGGATTGGTATTACCAAAAAGTGTATGCAGAGGATGCCGTACGTCACTTGATAGGGGTTTTGGGAGTCATCAACTCGATTACTATTAAACCGCCGGTGCCGACGGTTAAGGCGTTCGAGGTGAAAAACGACATCCAAGAGGCACTTAAACGAAATGCCAGATTGCTTCGAGATGCCGAAAAGATTCAGGTGGAAATTTCAGGTAGCAAGGTGATTCTTAGTGGCAGCGTAGGCTCCTGGGCAGACTATGATGAAGCGGGATACGCTGCTTATTGTGCTCCCGGCGTCTCTGAAGTCGAGAACAACATAAAGGTTACAGGTTAGACTAAGCAGGCAGAATATCATCCCTATTTTCTCTCTTTTTTTGACCGACAAAAAACAAATTTGTCTCTTGGCCAGTTCGCCTAGAATCGTACCGGTTAGAGTGTGAATTCTAATCTAGACTACAGTCTCCCCCGGGCTACCGCCGCATATGCCGCGCGCGCTGCCAAACATACTCATCCAGGAACAAAAGGTAGAGAAGAGACCTTAACATAGGCGCGTTAGTCTCTCTTAAAAATCTAGGTTATCTAATGGCAGTGAATATTCTTTTTCGGAAGATGCCATCTCTATGCGTGTGGTCTTCCTCTTCTTCAACCTCATCATCTTCATCTTCCTCCATTTCTTCTTCATCTGTTTCTTCTATCATTTTTTCTCCCATCACCTCCAGTTTCTCGGATTCAAGAGCCCTTGGGTGATTGTCTCTAAGCTCCACCATTTCTTCTTTTCCATGATTTCGCGGCTCATTTCGGAGCAGTCTTCGAGTACATGCTAGACAGTTTTTCCTGTGGCCTAGAGCCTTCCTAATTTGTTATAGGTATTTTGGGCTGGCGCGCGCCACCTAGCGCATCCTAGAAATATCCATGTGGATGTCCGCGTCAAAAAAACCAGTATCCACGTGACCACACAAAACAGTCGGATATCTATATCCCTCCTCAGCCAGTGAGCACACACACAATTCCTCCCCCTCATGTTGGGGAAAGAATCCGTAGCTGGTGAGCACCACCAACAAGATCTAATACTTCAGGCTCTCAAAAATAGAGCTAGCGCGCGCTTATTAGGTGCAAATACGTGAACGCGCGCGTATTCAAAGGCAAGTTACAGATCACTACAACGTTTCCGAGCAAAGGGCTAACAGTAATTCGCGATGCGTGTGCGTAACAAGTTGCTGACCTTGATACAGAACGCAACTCGACAGTCCTAACTTCTTATGTTTGAAAAACCTATGAGTCATGGGGGAGGCAGACGTGCCTATCAAATTGGGCGACATAGAGTTTGAGGGGCCTCATCCTCTTCTTCAGTGGGGACCTCCCTATATGGCGGCTGTATACGCCATTATGATGCTTTCAGTAGAAGAAAAGACCTATCACGTATTGTATGTTGGTGAATCCGAGAAACTTTCATACAGGGGTTTCTATCGTACTCACCATAGATACGATTGTTGGGAAAGGCATGCAGGTTCGATTCAGAAGTTGTATGTAGCTTTCTATAGGATGCCTGATTCAACACAAGGTGATCGGAAAAGAGTTGAACACCTACTGATCAACCGTTACAATCCACCCTGTAACGACTAAACTAACCACGGTAATAGGAATGGGACACCGCGCGCCAATACTACTTTAGCGATAAGGACATTGGTTGGAAGACGCGCGCGTCGCCGGCTATGCAGGAGGAAAGACTCAAGAATGCCATCCGTCCATCTAATATTTGTGAAACCTTTGATCATCCCAAAGGAGCAAGTCGCACAAAACAAGGAGCCGCTCTTGCACTCAATACAATGGTACATCAAAGATCAGGTACTCAAAGATAAGGGAATTGAAGATTTCATACTTAATCCAGCCCATAGTTTGATTCCTAAATTGGAACTATGGATTAATGAGGGAAGACAGATAGAAATCAACCCGGAGCTTTTAAGAGAAATCATTGATGGATACGTGGAGCATCTAAAAGGGTGGAAACAGAAAGAACAGCTTTGGATTAAACATGATAAGATAGAGGAAGAAGTCAAGCAGCTTGAACAATTCTATAGGAATAACTTCTAACTGAGAAGGATCCTACTGTTTAGGCTGTAGACGCGCGCGTAGGAGAAAGAATAGCTTTTTTCACTTGCGATCTATGATGTATTTCGATGGTAGCTTAGCTTGGCGAAGCTTGATTATTACGACCAACTAGGGCTCAGTCGGAATGCGTCGCAAGAAGAAATCAAGAACGCTTACCGCAGCCTCGCTTTGAAATATCACCCAGACAGGAACAAGATGCCTGAAGCTGAAGAAAAATTCAAGGAAGTTTCAGAAGCCTACGCCATACTCTCCGACCCCGAGAAGAGACGCGAGTACGATGCTTCAGGCTTCGAAGGAATAGACAAACAATACAAACAGGAAGACATCTTCAACCGCAAGAACTTCCATGAAGTCTTTTCAGAATTTGGCTTCGATGCTAACGATCTCCTCAATCGAATCTTCGGCGGGGGCTTCACCTTTAGCCAAGAGTCTGAATCCCCTCGCGGCCGCGACTTCACGGCCCAAATAGAGATCACGTTAGAACAAGCTGCTTTCGGAACTAAGCTAGAAGTCACTTTACCAAGAATGAAGAAGTGCACTAGATGCGGCGGTTCAGGCGTTGAGCCGGGCAGTCATTTGGCGACTTGTCCAAAATGCGAGGGCTCAGGAAGAATCGAGCACGAAGCCGTCTCAGGTTTCGGGCGGGTGATCGTTTCCTGTGATCGTTGCAATGGCAGAGGAAAAGTAGCGCAGAAGCAATGCAGGACATGTGGAGGCAATGGACTCGAGGAAAGGAGCGTGCGGCTTGAGGTGAAAGTGCCCGCAGGTATTGACAATGGCGATCATCTGGTCCTTCGAGGACAGGGCGAAGATGGCCCTTATGGCGGTCCGCCCGGAGACTTTTACGTGAGGATAAGAATCAAACCCCACCCGTATCTAAACAGGAGAGGCTTGGATTTCGTGTATGAGGCTAATGTTAATCTTGCCCAAGCTACTTTAGGTGCTGAGATAAGAGTCCCGGCACTCAAAGGCGAAAGAATAGTCCGAGTGCCGCCAGGGACGCAAAGCGGCACCACCCTCAGACTGAGAGGAGAAGGGATCAAAAGTAGCTCAGGTCAAGGAGACGAACTAGTCCACATAAATGTGCGAACTCCTGAGACGCTGACGCCTAAGGAGAGAAAACTGATCGAGGAGCTCTCAAAAGAGTTCGAGGCTGACAAAGTTAAGGGCTAGAGGCTGATGTCTAAGAATTCGCGAAGACGGAGGCCGTTAAGCTGACAAGAGAGTAAACACATACAAAGATGGAAGAGCGGCCACATCACCGCTCCTGTTGTTGGCGGTGGAATTGAAATTGGCTGCGCTGGATACTGTTCCAGCGAGTGAGTAGTAGTTCTGCGCTATAGTAGTTCTACGCGCGCGTTCGGACTCAATTGAGTGCGTGGCCTCACCAGGAAGGCTACCCCTAGACAGCGTGTCGGTTCAATGGTGGGCCCGCCCGGATTTGAACCGGGGACTTCCACCGTTCCCAAATAGATTTGATTGACCGATTTGTGAGGGTGGCGTCCTAACCGCTAGACCACGAGCCCATCCACATATAGCGTGTCCACATTCGCCTAATTTTATTATCGGTTTCGTTATCAATTTCCTTCGTTCTCGTACTCTTCCTGGTCGTGTGTGAAGAGAGACTCTAGCGCGCACGAAGTTGACAGCAACTTAAAAAGTCTGTAGTATGCAAAAGGCTGGTGAAGCGAGAAGCTTTAACCAGCAACACGTGAAACTAAGGAAATTGCCCATGTTGTCCCAAATAAGGGATTACTTGTCACCTACTCGGACTGCTCTCATAGTGTGGGATGTGCAGGAAGCGCTAGTTGCCTCGATATTTAACAGGGAAGATTTCTTGAGAAAAACATTCCAGTTGGTAGATGCCGCAAGGATAAAGGGGATCAACATCTTCTACACGAAGATAACTCCTCTCCCGGAAAAGTTCGAGTCAAAGGCCCGCTTGGTCATGTGGAAAGGAAAGAGGTTCGAGCCGGGCGATATAGTCAAGGAAATTTATCCACAGGAGGGGGAGGTGGTGTTGAACAAGAATACGGCCAGCATATTCGTGGGGACGAATTTTGAATACATGGTGAGGAACGCCTCTTTGTCTTCACTTGTCTTCACAGGCATAGCGACTGAGATGGGTGTAGAAAGTTCCGCTAGACACGCTCTGAATCTGGGCTTCCTCCCTGTGATAGCCAAGGAAGCCGTCTCTTCCAGCGACAGAGATGCCCATCTCAGATCCTTGATCAACATGGGAAAGCTGATGCCCGTTCTTAGTAATGAGGAGATATTGAAGGCTTGGAGTTAAGCAATCAATACCGAGCACGTTCCACGATAAACAGAAACAAGTACGGATTCTAGAGATCCCAAACGAAAATGTTAACCGCTCGACCTAATTCTTTTCCGAACTCTCTGCCATGAATCTGTGATAAGAAAACTGTCGTCCATATCATCAACCATTCTGACGAACTTGTTCATTGGCACCGAGAATGTGATTGTTTTCTCGGGAACAAAAGGACGCGCTGAAACGTCGAACATTCCGATGACACTTCTGGGACGATCAGAACCTTTCTCAAGATAAGGATACTGCACAATTGTGGCGCAGCCAGAGCCAAATGGTGTAAACACCCCATTCGGTTCTGCTTCCTCGAAATTTGCGAGAGTAAAGAGGCCTGAGACAACGTCAGGTTCGGCAAAGAAGATCACAACCTCAGGCTCATCTGACTCTTTGAGCATGTCCCACCTCTTGAATACGATGAATCGAGCTGGCGCCTTGAATGAAACTGAATGTTTCATCACCTCCTTAACAAGTTGAGGTGTCTTCTTATAGCGTTCGCCATCAAGTTTACCAAGGATCCCACAGGACAGAAAATACTCGAAGTCAGGCATAACTTCTTCAGTGAAGCCGAGGTATCTTTTCCCCCCAAAACAGGCGATTGAATTGGCGTCGAAACAGAGCGCCTTTCCATCCCTCACATCTGATAGCGCCTCAATTATGCATCTAGACATTGATCCCGGTTTGACAAAGTCAGCATGTCCCTCCTCATTGGTGTAATAAAAAATGATGGGGAGTTCAGCATTATCAAAGTACTTTTTCCAGAGCACGCTGAATTTCTGTTTGACGTTCATATCCATCGGTTAAATTCCCCTGTTTGAAACTAATCATTGTTGATTCCTTATGTGATGAAATATCTCTCACGAATATCGTCTTCATGATCGTTTAGTCTAGAACAATTCTCTGAGAGCTTGTGCAGCTGTGTAGATGCTGCCTACTCCGCTTATATATTGGGCAACCCTCAGCGTTTCTGCGATCTCTTCTATTGTAACTCCAGCCTGTATTGCCGCTTGAGATAACGACTTTACACCTTGAACCGCTCCTTGAGACGCACCCAGAGCCATCGCGATCAGAAGCTTAAACTTCTTCAGCAGAGCAGCGCGCGCTGCGCTAGTATTTTCAACAAGTTTAAGAAGTTCTGGATCGAGCTTCTCCAGAATCTTCAAAGGATATTCCGACAACCAATCACCTCCTCTCGCACGATCTATCTCACAAAGATGATAGCAATGGAGTCAAAGATCTTTTTGAAATATTCCATACCAAAACTTCTCGAAGGGTCTAGTATCGTCAGATCTCTCTTCGATTTTACCCCGAGGTTTAAAACCGGCAGAAACATGGAGATATATGAAAACTTCTTTTTTCATGATTGGATGTATGCTGCTTGGCATGCTATGTCCTTCCCAGTATCCAAAGCTGGTTGAATACACTATTCCGTTAGGCTTCAATATTCTCTGAATTTCTTTTAAAGACTCAAGCTTGTGCTCATCTGGGATTTGGTGCAGAGTCCAGTAGAAATCGATGACGTCTATAGTCTGAGACCTTATAGGCAAATATGGTAGCGTAGCGTTTATCAGGTACACATTTAGCCTCTTATTCTTCGCTCTCTTCCTCGCGGATCTTAAAGAGTAATTATTTGGTTCGACTAGAATCGAGGAAAACCCCTGTTCAGCGAGCCATAGAGCCTCGCGCCCGTGCGCCCCACCAACATCGGCAACATAACTTATCTTTTTGGAATCATTTTCTTGAGCAATTTCTCTTGCCACATCACTTGGTTCCCAGCCAACTCTCTTCAACCAAAACTTGGCACCCTCTCTCTCTAAGCCACGAACATAAAATAATTTCATGCCATTCACGTTAACCAAAAATTAAAGACGGGGATTGCTTGATAGCATAATGAGCGGCTGCAAGCATTTAGGTGATGATTGAGGACAAGTAAGAAATCTGAGAGACAGAGTTCCACCTATCTCTCAGCTGATTCAGCTAACGTTTTTCCCAGCTTCTTACAGGCATCTAATTCCTTTTCTCCGGGCTTGTCACCTAAGGCTATTCCGTCCGCAATCTTTCTAAGTTTGTAATAATTGAAGAATCTCTCTATCTCCTGAAGGGCCTTTGTCTCTCCAGGCCTTTCCATAGTGAAGGCTACAGCAGGTTTACCAGCAATCTTGTCATGCATCTTCCATGCCCTGTCGAAGAAGTCCTTCAAAGCTCCGGCGACGCCACCGAAGCTGTTTGGGGCTCCAAAGCGCGCGCGTTCTTGGGAGTAGAGGCTGTCGCTTGTGACTTGTAGGATATATACACAGCATATCCTGCTACCACAACTGCTACTACCATTAAGATCAGTAGAACTGTCGCAGCCGATGATCTAATCCAGCATCCTAGCCCAGCCTTTAGGAACTTCCTCTGTTCCCATCGATCCTAACGCTTTCCTTTCTTGAATATCATTACTGTGTCTTGAATGTCTTATTGGGTTTGGAGTCCAGTAGTCTAGGTTCTATCCCACTACGAGCATGCGCTTCTCCTGATAATTTTGTTACTTGGAGTAGGCCTCTACCAGGTCTCTAGCTGTGATTATCCCAACTATCACATTGTTCTTGGTTACTGGGAGTCTCCTGACGTGCCGCGCCGCCATCGTGACAGCGGTTCTGTGGATGCTGCTTCCTGAGGGGATGGTTATGAGCGGTCTCGATGCCAGTTCTCCTATTCTTGCCTCCAGTGGAAGTTTACGGGCTAGAATCTTGGTCAATAGGTCGCGCTCCGTGAATATTCCATTGGGCTTGCCGTCGTCTTTGATCAAGACGCTACCAATCCTCAATCTCCCCATCAACTTGGCGGCCTCCCTAACTGATGTCTCCGGTTCGACTGCCACAATCTTCTTCGTTATAGCATCATCAACTCTGGCCATTGTCTGTGGAATCTTGGGTATCGACAGAATCAGATCTGATGCGGTAATTATTCCGCAAACTTTTCCTTCTTCGAGAACTACAAGCCTTCCCTTCTCTTTGATCATCCTTTGAGCTGCCTGCTTGATTGTATTCGTAGGTTTGACAGTTATTAGCCGGGCCGACATGACTTCCCTCACTTTGATCTTGGCCGGATCCCTGTCTTGCGCTATCACTTTGCTGAGAAGATCTCGCTCAGTCACTATGCCCGCTGGAATATCTTTTTCTGTGACTACGAGGCTGCCTATGTGCCGCTCGCCCATTATCCTTACCGCATCTTCCAAGGAGGCCTCAAGATCTATAGTTAAAACCGGTGTGCTCATTATGTTTGAAACATAAAGATACTTCTCGTATTCTCGAAAGACAGTTTCAAAAATCGACGAGAACTCATCTCGAAGAATCTTTGACATGAATGTTACAGTTAGGTATCTTGCCTTGAAGAATTAAGGTCTTTTGATTCGACTTCTTATTTACTACCGGTGGCATATCGTTCTCCTATTCAAGTTAGTCATACTATGTCCTACAAGTAAGTGGAATAACTTGAGAGAGACCTCCAAACACTAGGAAACATAATCGGGGAAACTGAAGGCTATCGTGGGAACCTCATTAACCAAACGCGACAAACCGATATAGCAGTCGACGCGAATGCGACTCTCCATAATCCTTGAGTTTAAGCCACAATTTATGACAGTTTGCGCGCGCTTCGAGGAAACGGGAAAAGCCGTAAAAAGGATCGACTTACGAGAATCTAGCTAGGAATATCGAGAATGTCTCTCCGTCATCTGTGGACACCCTTCGTGGGTTTACAGTTATGAAACGCGGTCATTACTTTGAATAAAATCGTCTCTACCGAAGAACTGACCAAACGTTTCGGCGATGTCTTAGCCATAGATCATGTGAACTTGAGGGTGGCCGAAGGCGAGATCATCGGTCTCCTCGGTCCCAATGGCTCGGGCAAGACAACGATGGTTCGGATGCTCTGCGAGCTCCTGTCACCATCGTATGGAAGTGCAACGGTAGTTGGATATGACGTAACCTCGCAGCCCGAAAGGGTCAAAGAGAGCATTGGATATATGCCACAAAGATTCAGTCTTTACGACGACCTCACAGTCACAGAAAACCTCGACTTCTTTGCGCGCATATACAACCGTCAGAGGGCAGAGGCGAGACGGCGGATAGATGACGTTCTTGGTATTGTGCAGATGATCGAGATGAGGAACCGTCTCGTGAGAACGTTGTCAGGAGGGTTCAAACAGAGGCTTGGCCTTGCGTGTGCCCTTGTCCATAGTCCAAGGCTTCTCTTTCTAGATGAGCCTACAGCAGGAGTCGACCCACCTCTTAGAAGGATATTCTGGGATTACTTTAGGAAACTGAATGGCGAGGGAATCACGATCTGTGTTAACACCCACTACATGGATGAAGCGGTCGATGTGATAGACTGGCCATATTGAGTAAAGGAAAGCTGATCGCTGTTGGAAACCCGGAGGAGCTCAAGCACAAAGCTATGCGTGGAGATTGCTTGGACGTGCTCTGCTCTGACGCCCAAGCTGCAAAGCCACTTCTCGAGAAGGATCCGCAGGTATTCTCAGCTGTCATTCAGGGCAGTTGGCTACGGCTAGTTGTTGAAGACTACGGGTCAACGATACCGACAGTCATCTCCACTTTGTCAACTGCTGGCTTGACCGTCTATGATGTTAAGATTTCCCAGTTGACCCTTGAAGATGTCTTCCTAAACTTAGTCCAGAGAGGGGATACAGCTGAGACTCGACCGACTCTTCTTGATTATTATGAAGGAATTCCGTCAGATAGCACGAAACAAAAGAGTCGTCCTGATCTCGCTGCTGATGCCAGCTTTTCTCATGACTTTGGTCGGGTATGCTTTCAGCGGCGAGATAAAACACGTAGCGCTCGCCATTGCTGATGAGGATCTGTCTCCCGCAAGTCTCTCCTTTACGTCTCACCTCCAAGAAGTCGATACCTTCCATATCACCTATACGACCTTTGACAGAGAACATGCTGAGGTCTTAATCCGTGATGGAAAGGTTAAGGCAGCGGTGATTCTGCCGCAGGGTTTTCAGTCAGATCTCAAGGCCGGGCATGGAACAATCTACCTGTATCTTGACGGTTCCGATCCAGTCGTGGCAGGGATAGCCGGCCCGACACTCGATACAGTAGCACGTGCGTTTGCTCCTGGAATTAGAATAAGTACCGTCTCACTAGTGATGTTCAACCCTAAGCTCAGATACGTGGATTTCCTCGCTCCTTCAATCGTCGGCCTCATTATCCAATTTCTCCCAACATTCCTGATGGCCATCTCTCTGGCGGGCGAAAGGGAAAGAGGCACTATAGAGCAGCTTGTGGTCACACCTATTGGAGGTTCAGAGATACTTCTCGGCAAAATGGCAACGTACTCTCTCATAGGCACATTCGAGGCTGCTCTCGGGTTAGGTGTTGCAGTCGCACTCTTCGGATTACAGATTCGCGGAAACCTCATCCTCGTTGCTGCCTTCATCGCGATCTTCACGTTAGCCTCCATGAGTGTTGGGGCACTCAGTTCAGTCTTCGCAAAGAACCAGATTCAGGCTATGCAACAGATTATACCGTTCCTCTACCTCTCCATCTTCCTCTCGGGAGTCTTCTATCCTTTGGAGTCGATGCCTACCTTTCTTCGGCCAGTTACCTACCTCGTTCCTCTGACTTATATGAACCACGCATTACGAGCGCTAATCACAAGGGGTGCAGGTCCAGAAGTCGTCTTCGGAGACTTTGCAGCCCTAAGCGTCTACTCAAGTTCCGTAATGGCTCTGGCAATACTGCTCTTTAAGAAAAGACTGGAATGACAAGTGAAGACAAGTCTTCAAGATCGCATCGACGCACGTACAATGGGGAGATAAGATAAGGGGCCCTAGTGAGATCTAATTAGATGAATAGGTCGATGGTAAAAGGATGACTTCATTCGCAGAAAGTTTCTCGTCGGCCTTATCCCCCATTTGGTGAGTGTTTACACAAAAGCACACCGCTATCTCAGTCCAGCCACGATCCTCGTACGAACGTTTGAAGAGTACAAGGGAGGGAAAATGAAACGACTATCCCACAACACTCTCTGCGATCTCTTTTCGATGATGAATTCAACGTCGGCTTTGAGAACGGGGCGCGCCCATCTCACTTGACAGAGAGACGGCACTTGCTTTTGTGCACAAGTATTTGGAAAAAATGTTTGTCAAAGGCATAGCGATTGGTACACCCTTTAGAATCCTGCCACTTCCAACATCACGCACACGGAGTTCGATGCTGAATTGACACTGCCCAATCGACAGATCTACTTGGGTTTCTTGCCACAGGATCCGGCTCCCGAAGATCTCTCATTGTATGTTGAGAAGGCAAAAGCAGTTGCCCCTTCAGAATACTGGTTGCTTACACTGAAAGATCAAGACAGAAGCTTGTTGTTGAACCCTGTTTTCCCCAGTGAGAATAGAGTCATGTTTGGTAGATTGCGACTGTTAGGTCTTGCAGTTGCCTTGGGCTTTCTCTTCTATTAGCATGCGCGTATGAGTAGAGTTGGATTTGCTGCTACTTGAAGCTTAGTAACACTTTTTCTCCGACTAGTCTTATTCCGCTTAGGTCGGTGGCTGATTCTGGAAATGATAGCATGAACCTATCCACCCCAAGGTCAACGTACTCGCCAATCCGTTGAACGCATTGTTCGGGTGTTCCGGCGATAGTGTGATCTTTTACGTATTCGCTTCTGACGTCTCCGCTGCGAACCGCTCGCTCCATCTTATTTTTCACTTCGGCATTGGTTCTTCCAATTATAACGGGTCCTTGCCAAGATTTTCGGACATCGCTCAGTCTTCTCCCAATGGAGTCGCAGTGTTTGGCGAGTACCTCGATCTTGTGCTTGTACTCGTCTGGACTTAGGCCTATGAAATTGCATCCATCGGCAAGTTTTGCAACAGCCCTTAATGTCAGCTTCTCGCCGCCGCCACCAATCCATATCAGTGGCCTCGGTTTCTGTAACGGTTTTGGTTCGCAGACAGCCCCATTTACGGTGTAGTATTTTCCTCGGAATGATGCGCTGTCTTCTGTCCACATCTTCTTTACTATTGTGACCGCTTCCTCGAGTCTCCGAACTCTTTCTCGCGGCTTTCCGAAAGGTATGCCATAGCTTTCATGCTCTGTCTTAGCCCAGCCCGCTCCGATGCCGAGTTCAAATCTTCCTCCACTAATCACATCTAATGTGCTTGACATCTTGGCCAACATGGCGGGATTCCGATACGTAACGCAGAGGCACGTTACGCCTAGCTTCAATTGCTTTGTTTCTCTCGAGAGCGCAGACAGAACAGTCCAAGCCTCCAAACAAGGCTTCCGTGACGGCCCAAAGAGTGGAAGTTCGAAAAGATGGTCAAAGAGCCATCCGGAATGGAAACCTAGTCTATCAGCTTCAACCCAAACATTCCTGAGATTCTCATAACGTCCAAGCAGCCTACCCTGGGACGTTTTAACCCCAATCTCAGCCCTCAATGCGCATGCCTCAAACAGGCAGGAGAGTAACTTGCAAGTAAGATATTCGCATTGTAAAGAAACACCCAATAATTGTGGGTGCTCCAGAAACGTATGATGTGAGCCTAATGGGCAGGGAAGATGTTGATTACGGCAGATCCGCTCTGATAGTATTGGATATGCAGAATGGTATTGCGAGCGCTACCAGGACAATTCGACAACGAGAATGACTTTTTCTTGCTTTGTGCAACATGGTTTCTTGAAAAGTCACTCGTCCTATAGTAAAAGACCAGATCTCCGAACCTGGCTTTTCTTGATCCCTGATGCGCGAGTCAGGCCCAATTCCATGTCGAAAGAGTAATCCACCTTGAATCGGACCAGAGCAATACGCGCGCGCTTACGTGCCTCAAATGCGGTAGCGATATGCACTATACCCCCCATGATAAGGCTCTGCACTGTACCTCACGCACACTAACATGGCAGTAGCATTCTTCGGTGACTATTAACCCGCCATCCAATTGTTTGATGAATAACTGTTTTGGTTTCTGACGATATCTAACTTCCACTCACCATTATCAGCGCGTGCTACTCGGTAGTGTAGTTGTTTTCGTCACTTTCACCGTCAACTAATCCGTCAACGTCGTCATGGTCGTCACCATCTACTCGCAAGAAATCATGCAGCGCACAATACAAAAAAATCTTTGCTAATTATTATTTGACGACGACAGTGACGACTTTCTTGACGACTAAAATGGCGAAAACGACCACAAGTTATCTCAGGAAGCCCAAGCCTCGAGCGAAGGCCTTCAAGGCATCAAGCTCCCAGCCTCTCTGTTTAGGAGCAAACGATAAGCCCGCGCGCGCAGGCAGTGGCAGCCTAGACACCTAACACCTGCTTGGCAACTTCAAGACCAAGGTACAACGCCGCAGTCCCTGGTGGAACGAAATCCTCTGGACGCACAGATCCGTTTGGAAGAACGAGGTCTTTAGGCAGATGCAGGATCTTGTTTCCCCTCTTACCCGTAGCATGAATTAGCGCGCGTCAGACGAAGTCAGTATAATTCTTCAATCGATTCTTTTGCAGGTCTAGTTACTTGGTTCGCGGGTGAGTTGCGCTTCTGGATTCTAGGCCTGAGTTTTGCGTGCTCTTTTCTCCATTTCCCATCTCTTTGGTACTGACTTGCGGAACTCATAGACCGTAGAAAACAGCCAGGCAGCAAAGAAACTCAACATAGCTACACCCCAGCCCGGAATCACCGTTAAGGCAGTAAGCTGCGGTGAAATGCCTATGACAAGCACTGTAGAAAAAGCCTGCATGCTCCATTCTTGCAGACTCGCGAAAGGAATCCAGTTTAATGCCCTTATCCATCTTTTCGTGAGATGTTCGTAAACACCTTTGTTCACATCGTCGGCCCAAAAACCATCAAAAATGTCCATGAAAGAGTGCAACCAAGCTCCGGCGAAGAAACAGGAAGACCCAATAATCCAAACCACAAGACCATGTGGGACAACATAACCTAGAATAATCAGAAAGATAGCTAACATGCCATATCCCGAAACAAAATGGAGCGTCTTTCTGTGACTAAAACCAAACTGCTCCAATCAATCTATGTCGGGTAGAACACCCCCTACCAAACCCAGTAACACAAAACAAGCACTGAAAGACGCTATCTCAGATGAGTTCCATGGAAAGAGGGTTGTTCCAAGCAAGAACAACAAGAATGCGAGCGCGAAACCGTAGCCCATATGAGTGGATACCATCAAGTTGAAACACAGCCATCTACTTGAGCAGACATCAGCGATTTGACTTAGCGGACATTTTGTTCATAGTGAATAAGTACGTCATTATTGGGCTGGCTTGTCTCCGATCTTATTGGCTATGTAACCGCTTGCGCTGATCAGCATGAGGGCTGGAAGGCCGTTGCCAACATCAGGAAGCGAACTCGCTCCTGAGCCCAAAGCTGAAATGATAGCCACAATGTATACCAATACTCCGACTACAGTCCATGCGAGATGTTGAAGCTTCGCCACGCTAACTTCGGTTGGGATTTTCTCGGAAGCGACAAGCCCTCTGAAGCCTGCCGCACGGACGGGTTCGGGCTTCTTCTCGGCTGCGTCCTGGTTCTGTCCTGCCCTAACGAGCCTTGAACCAGCCTGTGTGCCGACGCTCACTCCCATCAACAGCAGCAAGTTGTCTGGAACCGAATCTGGAAACCCTCCCTTATGCACTGCGATGGCCACATAGCCACCAAGAATCACCCCCGTCCAGGTTATGAGTTGGACATTTGCCCAGCTGAGGGTACCGTCAGGGGCCTTCGCAAACCTGCAGTACGCTACCACCAGAAAGATTGATCCGCTAAATAGGCCAGCCAGTCCGGGAATAAGGACTGCAGAAGCCACCATAAGGTAGTGTTAGCTAGTAGCCCTATTTGATTTTTGCCGTGTGTGTTCCACCCGATCTCTGGCACTCACGCGCGCTTCAAACCCTGCGGGGCCTGAACCCGCGCGAATTTTGAAACCAATTCTAGCACCGAAAACGGTGCGGACCCCGACCGGTCCACCACAAAAATTATCCGAACCCTCTCTGTTGAAGGCCCGCCCGTATTCGATTAGAAAATTAAGTGAATCCAATATGAAATGCAAACCTGATTGCACATCTTTGTGCGATATTGAGGCTTAGTGAGCAAGAGTTTGACGGGATACGGTCGCTCGATAAAGCACGGGTAGCGCGCGCTTTGAAATCATGTTCCTTGATCCCAAAATAAGCAGCTGAACCTCGGAGGTAGAGTATTGGCAGCCGACTTCTCCAGTCAATTATCTCTGAAAAAGAAGATTGGTGTGATGTGGACCAAACTCATGTCTGCTAATGAGCGAAAGTTTTGAATCCAGAGCATTATGACCAATACTTCGGAATAGCATTAGATGGCTTCAGGATTGGTTTTGTATCGTCCTCAAGCCATGTCCCTTACCCTCAGACCACCATTTGAACAGCGAATACTTGAAGAACGGGTTGAGGATCATCTTGGATATGCTGGCAGTGATCCCAACCATGAAGATAGGTATGATGGCTGCGTGGAATCAGACCTCCGGAGTTTCTATTCATGCTGAACTTGTTGGTAGAGGGTGGGTGGAGCAAGGTCATCCTCTCAGAGTGTTCTCTTTCATAGAGAAGGATTATCATGGTCGCTCGCTCGTAGGACAGGATGAAGACTATGTGACTCGTTGTTTCGGAACCGGTAAGCTAACCAATTTTCTCGATCCAACACCATTCCTAGAAAATGAGTATGAAATATTTGTTGCTCAAGACATAGGCATGGTTCCAATGGATAAACTGCAGAAAATATTTCATATCATCAAGCGTAAAGGCAAGACCATCCACGTGGTCCATGACAGTGAGCTATCGAAGGATACCTCATTCTACCAGCATGACTGGGACGCCTTGGTCTGCTTCGACATGCGATTCAAGAACATGCTTACGCGGGTCTACCCTGAGGAGATGATACATATCATACCCTTTCCCTGCACCGGATGGAATTCTGGGGACAAGGAAGAGGCTAGAAAGCAGCTGAGTCTTCCCCTGGACGCCAAGATCATCCTCATCTTCGGTCAGAAGTGGAGGCACCTGCAAAAAGAGGAGATCCAAGTCCTGTCCGAACTAAACGACGAGTACAACCTTCGGGTAATCATCATAAGTGAGAGCCAGAGGATAACGGGACTCGATCCGTCGACCTGTAACTACAACTTCAAGAAGGAGGTTCTGGAAAGAGACGAACTATACAAATATCTACATGCAAGCGATACGTGGCTCTATCCGAAGAGACCTACGAATGCCCACGCAGTTCTCTCCAGCACGCTCCACTTCGCTTTGGGGTCAGGATGCATAGCGACGGCTAGAGAATCAAATTTCCTGTATGGGATGCAGGACGCGGTTCTCCATTACGCCAATCAAGAAGAGTTCAGGAGGTGCCTGGTAGAGGCTTTCGAACAGGGAGATGAATGGAGGAAAGCTAGAGAAGCGGCGAAGAGATGCAGCGAAGAGTGTGAAAGCGGGAGAATCGCAAAAATGTTTATTGAACTTTTCCAGACCATCTAGTCTTCGTCGATTAGAGCCCTACCAAGGAAGGTTACTGCATTCCAAATCTTCTGTTTTCACATCTTTATCTTTCTCGTTCACACTATTTCATAACGCAGGAACTAAGAAACCTTTTGGAAACTCCATCAACGTGCAGACATTGTAGTGCCGGAGTTCCTGAATTGAACGCTTATGCCTAGAAGATGTAACGTTTGAAGATTGGTATGATGGGCGCTTGGAACCTTGATGCAGGTTCCTCCGTTCACGCCGAGCTGATAGGAAGAGAATGGGTTAGAGAAGGGCATGATCTCCGGCTCTATTCCTATCTTCAATCAGGTTTCCATGGAACCACATTCGTGGGAGAGGATGAGACCTACGTCACCAGGTGTTTCCGAGTCAGTAGATACCTTGATCCTCGACCAATATTGAGTTCTGATCACGATATTTTCGTGGTTCAGAACCTCGGTATGCTTCCAAGAGACGAGTTGAAGAAGATCTTTCACCACATTAGAAAAAAAGCTAGAACCGTGAACATAATACATGAGGCTAAACTTCCCTCCGACCCTTCATTCTACCAGTTTCAATGGGAATCGATAGTCTGCTTCGACCAGAGATACAGGAAGTTTCTTCGGGAGGCCTTCCCGGAAGAGATAATCGATGTCATACCCTTCCCATGTCACCCTGTTGTAAAAGGGAATAAAATGGAGGTCAGACAGAAACTGGGTCTGCCGCTGAATAGGGAAATCCTGCTGGTATTCGGTCAACACGTCAAGGAAGACCTTGAGTTGCTGCAGAGCATCTCAACGCTGGGAAGACGCTACCCCATTCTACTCCTAGTAGTCAGCATCCATGCACCAAATCGGATAGTGGCCAGCAACATTCAGGTGGATATCAGGAACGAAGCTCCGAATATAGGGAGGCTCTACGACTACTTGCACGCCTCCGACGCTCTTATTCTCAATAGACAGGTTGAGACGAAAGCAGTCGTTTCGAGCACAGCCCATCAATGCCTTGGTTCAGGCTGCCCAATCATAGCGTTGGACTCACCATTCTTTGAGAACTTCCATAAGGAGATCCTAAAGTACAGAACAGCGGATGAATTCGAGGCATGCGTCATTGAGGTGATGGAAAGCGGTGACATGTTGGCGGAAACTATCCAAGCAGCGGAAAAGTATGTCAGGAAGAGTACGGCCGAGAAGATAGCTGAGAGATACATCGAATTATTCCAGAAACTCTAGCGCGCGCTATGCGTTTGAGCTACATGAAATGGAAACCAGCAGTGTACGATGGACGAATTCGACCACGCCAGGTTTGGGGGGGTAGGAGGCTATTTGGCGAGAGAGATAGAGAAAAAAACAGGGCTTGAAACCAGAGCCACAATTCTAGGTCACATACAACGGGGTGGTGAACCGACGGCCTTTGACAGGGTTCTAGGGACAAGATTTGGGGTGGCGACGATAGACCTTGTGGCTAAGAAGAAGTTCGGCTACATGGTAAGCTTAAAGGGTAATAGGATTGTGCCCGTGCCTCTGAAAAAAGCTGTTTCAAGACTTAAGACAGTTGACCGCGAGATATATGAAATATCAAAGATTTTCTTTGGATAAACTCCCTAAATGCGATAAACCATCTAAGATGGCAGTTCTTTCTAGTTTCATTCCGTGTTTTCCTACAATCAAGCTAGTTGCGCGCGCGCTAAAAAAGAAGTGAAGAAGCAAACAAGTAAACGAGTATAGGCTGCAGACACCATAAAAGAAGTATAAGTGCAAATTTCCAATAGAAAAATTAGCAGTTTCCCATATAACAGAAGAAAAAAGAAACAACACCGCCCGTAAAAGAAGTAAACCTAATAGAAGTTTGTAGACTATACCTGCCGACTGACAGTAAACAGCAAGATACTTGTGAGGAAGTACCTCTGACTCTCGCGCGCTACATACTTATCTTACGTTTATGCAATACTTATTTCCTGTACTGGTTGTCTGTGTCAACTGCTTATTTACATGTACCAGTTTTTATTTCAGCCACTGTTTTGGTAAAAACACTAAAAGGTATCCCACTGCGGGTGCATCTGCATGCTTCTATACACGATATTTTTTTCAATAATGTAGCGCGCAGGGTTGTCCCGATATTCTTTGAGTTGACACGGAAAGATCCATAAGGGTTGAGCCCCGCACCCTTCTACTTGGAGGAGATTCCAGATAGAAGGGTACGAGACTCTGGAGTCACTGCTGAGTAATCTGGATTTATCATTTGTTGAACGTCTAGTTGTTAGTTGCTATCATCAAGAAGGTCCAGGTAAACCTCCACGTAACCCTCTAGGACTCTTCAAGGCACACCTTGCCAGACGCTACCTCAGAATAAACAGTCTGCGTGAGCTTGAACATCGCTTATGGATCGATGAGCGGCTACGTGACATATGCGACATAAGATATGAGGAGCCAGCCTACGGTAGGACGGTACTCTCAAGATTCAACCAGCGACTAGGAACAAGAAGACTAAGACGCATAGTAAACAAACAGGTCAAGAAATTGCTGAAGAAGCGCTATGTAACACCAAGAATAGTTGCTATGGACGCCACCTTCATCAAAGCCTACAGCAGACGAAACATAAACAATAGAACAGGCTTCAGTGACCCTCAAGCACGTGTAGGAAGAGCCTACCGCACATACGGGTTAGGCTACAAACTACACCTAACAGTCGATACAGACACAGCCACACCCCTAACATTCCTAGTGACACCAGCAAACACTAACGAGAAGAAACCGAGCATACCACTCCTCAAAATGACAGTTAAAACCACAGCAACCAGAATCCGACAGCTAACCGCTGACAGTCAATACTCCAGCAACAGACTCAGAGAGACCGCTAAAAAACACAGAATCAAGACCGCGATACCCTACCCAGCCAACCAGAAACCTGAAAGACAAAACATCCTCAGAGTAACCAGCGACTTCAAAACACACGGCCCAGAAAACCTCAAACACATCTACAATAAACGCTCCATCATCGAGTTGGTCTTCGCATCACTCAAAGAACACCTCAACCTCAACAACCACAAGACACGAGGACTAGAAAACATCACCATCCACATCAGCTACTGCATACTATGCCTCCTCTACACCATAGAAGCCTCACACAACACCAAACAACCCACCAAAACCAGAAGCATAACCTACTGGACAAACCTAACATGAAAACGCTAATAACGGGACAACCCCGCGCGCTAGTATTGTACTGATTTGTACACGTCTGGATGCAAATTCAGCACGTATCTGACCATTTATATGGTGAAATACCTGCGGGCCCGCCATCAATAAGGTTCAGGTCTTATAACAAGTTTGAATCCGTTGGGATTTGAACCTGCGTGATTTTTGTACCCGATTCTAGCACCGAAAACGGTGTGAATCCCGCCCGGTCCACCACATTAACGTTCCTGAAAACAGGTACAAAACTTAATTGAATTGAGTCTAAATCCGGTAACAATAACGCATCGAATCCCGTCGGACTCTTCCTTCCTAAAACTCAAATACTCTTCCAAGCAGTGCAATTAGGATTGCATTTTCTTGTTGGATTCACTTAATTTTCTAGGTGCATACGGGCGCACTCACACAGGCGGACCCCCGATGTTCATCACCGTAAATTTCCGGTTTAGCGAGTCATTGCTTTCTCGAAGAGGGGTACCGCTACTGTCAATGTTACGAGCGCATAGGCAACAAGGATCATTAGATCCATTCCTATCACGTTGAGGCCAGCGTTTAATATGACTACTTTTCTGAGTGCGTCAGCAGCATAATACAGCGGCATAGATTTTCCTATCCACTGCATCCAGTCTGGAAGCGAGCTCACCGGGAATATTATGCCACTGAGAAACATCATAGGAAATTGCAGCAGGATAACCATCATTTGGGCAGTCTCTTGTTCTGGCGCAAACGATGTGAGAATTATCCCAACCCCCACAAAACTCGTCACCCCCAGGACCATTGTGAGCACCATCAGTAACGGGCTCCCGTAGATCCTCACTCCAAAGAGCAGCATCGAAAGCCCCAAGATTAGAAAAGCTTGAATCAATCCTCTCACAGTCTGAGAAAGAACTTTGCCGAAAATCACCGCACTCCTAGTTATGGGGGAGACCAAAAGACCGTCCATGGTGCCTTGCTCTCTTTCTCGTGATATCGCAAAACCAACTCCTGACAAAGCCCCGAAGACCACAGTAAGCGCCATAAACCCCGGCGCCAGGAATTGGAATGTCGTAGAAGACCCAGAAATCAACGGTTCATGGGCAATGGAAATTGGTTCAAGAAGAAAGATCGGGTTGATGTGGTTGCCCATAGTATTCCTCATAGTCGTTGTCGAAATACTTGATGATATCACGCCGAAGACTGTGGCTATTTCAGCTTGGACGACTACCGCAATCTGCGGGTTAGTTTCATCGACGGTTACTTGCACAGTTGCTTGCATCCCAGACCTGATCGCGGCTGTGAACCCCTCAGGTATGACGACAATTCCGGAAATTGTACCCCGTACGATGCCATCCCTTGCCGTCTGATAGCTAACCATTTCCGATACTCGGAATAGCTGTTGTGCCTGGGCAATGTTTACGAATTGATTCGCAACAGCGTTTGCAAGGGAACCTTGGTCTACCTGGACCAAAGCTATCGGTAGGTTGGGGTAAGCTGTGGGCATGTTACCGACTGCAAGGTTTGCTTTCGGCGTGGTCGGGAACATATATCCAAACATCGCCATCAGCAAGAGGGGCATCAAAAGGAAACTGAACAGAAGCATCTTTGCCCTCCACAGGTCCAGGAGGTCACGCCGTGCTATCTTGAGAGCTATCAAAAAAGTTCGAAGTTCGCTGAGCATGTGGCTATATCCTCCCCATCACCCTGCGCATGGGAATGCGATCAGAGGCTGAGTCTCTTAATTCGCGACCTGTGAGAGTCAAGAAGACATCGAGTAGATTGTCCGCTTTGTATTTGTTCTTGAGTTCTTGAGGCGTGTCTGTCGCTATCATCTTGCCATGGTCAATTATGCTAATTCTGTCTGAGAGTTCATCAGCTTCTTCCATTATGTGTGTGGTCAGGACGATAGTGTGCCCCATTTCCTTCAGTTCTTTTACGAGATCCCTAACGAAGCGCGTGCTTTGAGGATCAAGTGCCATCGTGGGCTCGTCTAAGAAGATTATTTCCGGATCGTGCAGCAGCGCTCGAATAACATTAACCCTCTGTCTCATTCCACTTGAGTAACCGCCCACAGGGTTATCCTTGAATGGAGTAAGCTGAACCATGTCTAAGAGTTCGTCTGTCCTTTTTCGCAGTGCATCCTGATTTATTCCGTATAGGCTGCCAAAGAACATCAAGTTCTCAAAAGCCGTTAGCCGAGGGTACATTATCAGCTTCTCGGAAACCAGCCCGATTTTCTTCCTGACCTCATTTGCTTGGCGAGTAATATCGTATCCGGCAACCTTGGCGCTTCCGAATGAGGGGGTCAACAAGGTACAAAGCATTCTTATCGTTGTGGTCTTGCCCGCTCCGTTTGGGCCAAGAAATCCGTAAATCTCTCCCTTGTGCACGCTGAGGTCAACGCGGTCAACCGCAGTGAAGCTGTTGAATCGTTTCGTTAGACGATGAGTCTCAATTGCCTCAGACACCATGTCTAGGGCATCGCTACTCTCCGGAAAAATCGGCTCGCTGGTCAATGGGACAGCATGAGTTTTCGTCCCTTGAATGACCATTACTCAATCTCCTATCTCTTTTTTTCCGATGTACCTCTATATCGATTCGATGCTATGAGATAGCTGCCCTAAGTATTTAATAACTAGACGAGACAGAGAAACCCAGGAAAGACTATCGAAACGAATTAGAGAATCTCAGAAAGAATGGGAAGAGAGATTGCTTGGCATTCTCGCAATGCATGCGGAAGTTTTTGGACGAAAGGCCCTTAGAGACTCGTTGAAACGCGCTCAGTTCTGAAACGTTCAAACGAGAGGCGACGTTGTCTCTTGGGATCAATTTTTGGCTTCAAGTAGACGTTGCAGCGTTGTATCACGCGACAGGTGGACCAAAACTGTCATACGAATTCCGGATGGTAAACCCTAAGCTTTCGCCCAACGATAAGTGACCCCCCACTTACTCGAACCGACGATAAAAGGGGATTAACCCCAATAAATAGTGGGTTCATATCTCAGCCCGCGCTTTGACCCAACTAACCGGGGAATCCATTTGTGTTTGGACAGCGCGCGCGCCTAAAATAGTTGACGACACATTAACGAAAAGATCAGAGAAAATGAAGAACTCTGAAATACGAAAGAGGCATTCTCTTCGAGAGACTGTGGACGAACTGGTAGATAGGTTCGGGAATAGATTCTCGACAGAACTGGGCATCACACTAGAAGACTCGAGTAGGAGTGAGGTCTTCAAATGGTTCCTCGCCTCAATCCTGTTTGGAGCAAGAATATCGGAGAAGATCGCCGTTAACACCTACTACAAATTCGCTGCGAATGATCTTACGACCCCTAAGAGTATAGTGAAAGCTGGTTGGGATAGACTGGTTGAGGTCCTCGACTCTGGCGGTTATGCCCGCTATGATTTCAAGACTGCCACCAAGCTACTTGAGGTGGTGAACAACCTTGAGAGAAGATACCAGGGTGATCTCAACCGATTATATCTAGATGCTACAACTCCTGGAGATCTAGAGGCAAAGATTAAGGAGCTTGGCAAAGGAATAGGCGATGTGACTGCGAGTATCTTTCTAAGAGAACTGAGAGGAATCTGGGGTATGGCCGATCCCCCATTGCAGGAACTGGCGATTAAGTCTGCCGAAAGTCTAGGTTTGACTAGGAAAAAGGTCAAGAATGATGGTGACAAGAGGGCGATTCTTAGAGAGCTTCAGAATCTCTGGGTGAGGAGCGGAGTAAAAGGCAGGTCGTTCACAGATTTTGAGGTGGCGCTTGTTCGTTATGGAAAGGATGTCTTGAGAAAGAGGAAGTGCTAAGCTTGATGGTTAGTTGGTTGAGGAGGCCGTTACTAATTCAACCCTTCTCTTCTTCTTGAGAAGTCTTGAGACCCTGACGACTCCTTGAACTTCCAGCTTCATCAGGATACTGTTCACTTCTCTGAAGCTTACATCCCCGTATGATTCTCGAAGTTCACTGACGAGATCCTCATCGGTCATGGCTCCTTTCTTCTGGAGGATCTCTACAACCACGTTCTGTATTGGTCGCGGCCCCCACAGCTTCTCCACAGTCGTGTTGCTCCTAGGTTACTGGTATAGACGCTCTCTCGCCTGTATGTCTCTTCGTGAAGCTCTGATACCATACGTTCATGTCTGAGCTTATGCTCGGCCTGATCTTGGCCATAGCGTCTTTGAAATCTATCCATGTGACCTCTTTTGCATTGACGTCTCTTCTCAGAGCATACACGGCTGCTTCTCGGCACGTCGCTTCGATGTCTGCGCCGGAGTAGCCGACAGATGATCTTGCTAGCTGGTCGAGATCAACATCTGGTGAGAGAGGCATTTTGGCTGTGTGTATCTTTAAGATTTGTTTTACCGTCTTCTGGTCTGGTGATGGGACGAATATGAGCCTGTCAAATCTTCCAGGCCTGAGAACTGCTGGATCTATTATGTCCGGTCTATTCGATGCGGCTATCACGACGACGTTCTCCAGGGATTCTATGCCGTCGAGTTCCGTTAGGAGTTGGCTTATGACGCGCTCGGTGGCTCCAGAGTCTGCGTAGCCCATGCCTCTTCTTGGAGCTATTGCGTCAAGCTCGTCGAAGAATATTATTGAGGGTGCTGCGGAACGTCCTTTTCTGAAGACCTCGCGTATCGCCTTCTCGCTTTCTCCAACCCACTTTGAGAAGACCTCTGGGCCCTTTATCGATATGAAGTTGGCTTCGCTCTCTGTAGCAACAGCTCTCGCAAGCATCGTCTTTCCGCATCCTGGGGGCCCGTATAATAGGATTCCTTTTGGTGGGTTGATTCCCATTCTCTTGTACATTTCAGAGTTCTTGATCGGCCACTCGACAGCCTCGATAAGCTCAGCCTTGACCTGGTCTAAGCCTCCCACATCCTGCCAGTGAACGGTCGGGACCTCGATGTAGACCTCACGCATAGCTGTGGGAGTGATGTCACGGTAGCCCTGCATAAAGTCATCCATCTTCACCTCCATCTTGTCAAGGATGGCTGCGGGGATCCGTTCCTCCTCTAGGTTGAGTTCTGGAAGATATCTGCGGAGGCATTTCATCGCTGCCTCTCTGCATAGGGCTGCTGTGTCGGCACCTGTGTATCCATGTGTGATGTCTGACAATTTCTTGAAGTCGACGTCTCCTGCCATGGGCATGTTCCTGGTGTGGATTTGGAGCATCTCAGTTCTTCCCTGTTTGTCAGGGACTCCGATCTCTATCTCTCTGTCGAATCTTCCTGGTCTGCGTAGGGCTGGGTCTATAGCGTTGGGCCTGTTTGTCGCGCCTATCACTATTATGTTCTCTCTGGAGCTCATTCCGTCCATGAGTGAGAGTAGCTGGGCGACGACCCTTCTCTCAACCTCGCCTGTGACCTCTTCTCTCTTGGGCGCTATCGCGTCCATTTCGTCGATGAATATTATGCTCGGCGACGTCTCCTGGGCCTTCTGGAATATCTCCCTGAGTCTCGCCTCAGATTCACCGTAGAACTTCGACATTATCTCCGGGCCTGAGATTACGTAGAAGTTTGCGTCTGACTCGTTCGCGACGGCCTTGGCAAGCAAGGTCTTGCCGCACCCTGGTGGACCGTAGAGGAAAATACCTCTTGGCGGGTCTATGCCGAGTTTCTGGAAGAGTTCAGGGTGTCTCAGCGGCAGCTCAACCATCTCACGTATTCGCTGTATCTGTGCGTGGAGGTCGCCAATGTCCTCGTATGTCACTATTTGGATGCCCTTCCTCTCTGGTGCTGGTTCACTGAGAACCTGAACCATGCTCTCCTCTGTGATGCGGACTGGGCCCTTGGGCTTGGTTCTGGTTACAACGAGGGGGACTGCGCTGCCAAATATTGAGAGCATCGCGGTGTCCCCTTCCACAAAGGGCATATCCATGAATCTTCTCTTGACGAAACTCACAAACTCCTCATCTATGTTCAGGCGTACGTCAGTGGGGGAGAAGATTATGCTCTGAGCCTCTTTGACCTCGCCCTTCCTTAAGTTCACGTATTCGTTGAGGGCAACGCCTGCGTTGCGCCTGAGAAGCCCGTCCATGCGGATGATATCCTGGCCTTGATCCTCAGTATAAGCGGGCCAGACGACTGCGGTGGTAGTCTTCTTGCCGCGTATCTCGACAAAGTCCCCTGCAGTCACCGACAACTTTCGCATGGATTCATTGTCGACTCTTACTTTTCCATGACCTACGTCTCTTTGCTTCGCGTCGGCCACTCTTAACTGGATTTCTTCCCTAACCAAGTATGTTCAATCCTCTTGTAGATCGAGATGGGCTGGAGGTTCCAATAGTCAATGGAAATATCTCCCTGATAACGAATATAAGTTTGAATCGATTCCTCAGTCCATGTACGATAGTGACTAGGCTTACAGACATAGACTCAAATCTCCTCCTGTTCTTTCATCACTCTTCTTATCCTGTCCAAGAAGAGAAGATACTCTCGCATGAGATTCTCTCCGTGCCGGCTTAGGCCATAGAAACCAACGGAAACCTCCTCTACAAGACGAATCCTCTGAAGAGTGGCAAGGTTCTCATAAAGTAACTTTGGATTAACAAGCTCCCTGAAGAATCTCTTGTCTCTTGGACTGTCCAACATTGCCAAAAGCATTGTCCTTCTGGCTTCACTCTCAAAAAGATCAAGTATCTCAAGAGCGCCCTCCAAGAAATCCTCAAGATGCTCAAGTGTGCCCATTTCTATCATCAACTTCCCTCTCGACTGCGATTGGAGGGACTTCCTATAGGCTCCACGCTTGCTGTCGAAGAGAGGGTACACCCATACTGACTCAACATTCGTTGATTCGCCCAGAAGTTCCAAGAGTTCGAAGAACGCATCCTTGCCAACTCCCGCCTCGCAAAGAACCGTCGTGAACTTGTCATCACCGAAACCGCAGGCATCTATGCGCCTCTCCAGACTGTCTGGAAGGAATATGACCGGCGGGTTCACGTAGACTTCATCGAGTCCGGAATTCAGTAATTTCTTGATGGCATTATACTTCTGGAATCTCCGCAGCTCTGATTCTTGGACTGAGTTCTCAAACCATTCTTGGAAGGCTTGGTAGCTGCTTACGAGCTCAGGGTCAGCTCTCCGAGCGCTCGGTCCAAGTTCCATGTACATGATAAACTGCCTGTCGCTTCCAGTAACTGCTCTATGAGCTTATAAGTGTTACTTAAAGTAACAGAATGAGGTTTTGAAATAGGGCCGAAGGTTGCACTTTAGGTTCGAGTAACCGACATTACCTGTATCTCGCTGACGCCTTCAGTCGATTTTAGACGCTCTTCCACCTCATCCATCTTGCCGCTGACCTCTTCCGGCATCAGCACATTAGCTATCAGCGCAACAAGCCCGAAGGCTATGGGCTCCTCTTGATATTTTAGAATCGAGACGTCCTTTGGGAGATTCTTCTCTATCTGAGCCTTTAATTGTGAAAGGTCATCTGATGGGTTTGAAGGGAATATCTTGATTGCGGCTAATACCTTGGCCATGTTGATGCCTCTCAGGGTCCGATTGATCCGCACTTAGGACACTTGTAGTCTCTACCGAACAATCTGCATTTTTCGCAGCGCCAGATCATGACATCACCGCAGCTGGGACATGAGAACTTTACAGCTGCTTCACCTGGAAGTATTATTCTGCCACACCAGTTGCAATCTGGCATCTTAGCCGTCTTAAGCTCACTCAACAATGCGACCCCATACTACACGGTGACAAGTTTGCTGAAGATTTTTCCCCATCATATATAAGGGTGACTAAAAGCACCGCCAGGACTTAGTTCATGCGGGGCAGTCACATCTTCTCGAAACATCTAGATGACTCCTACTTGAGCTAAAGGTTCTCTCAGCAAAATCAGAATGGTCAAAGTTGATTATTTCTTGACATTCAGGGGTTTGCGAGAGCGGATAAGATGAGCCTCTCAGATGTGACGTCGACCTCTACTATCTTGGCGTTCTCAATCTTCTTCGATATTCCTAGGATGTCTTTGACAGATACCTGACTTCCAGATGCATTTGCGTAGACTGCTCCTTCGAAAACCTTCTCGGAGCCTAGATAGACTTGAAACTCGCACATAACGATCTAACCAATCTACAGTGTGGTTACATACTTACTTTTCGCTGTTATCGGAGATCATGTTTCCAAGGAATCAATAAGCACACATTGGGGATGCTTTTCAGGTTTGGAAAGTGGCGGTGGAGTCTGGGCTCCATTATTCTTGGACTGCCGAGGATCACTGGGGACTGGAGAAAGGTATGCTGCAACATCCGTCTTGCAGTCACAACTGCAGCGATCTGTCTACTCTTGCCAAGGAAAGTCAATGTCAAGAACAGTTGAAGAAATTCTCACACGCCAAGATTCTTGTCTATCTCCATGTGCCGGATTCTTCTCTTTATTCTGTTCCATTGTAACTTTACGTTGTTTCCAACTAATTCGTTCCCTGATATGTTACTTGTAAATGATACATGTGAATGGTACGATATCTATATACGTCACATTGATATGCGACCGATCGCAACGTCGGTACTGTAACTCATGCTAGATGTGTGTAAGACAGAATCAACACCGACAAGAAATGAAGGTAACTAATTGTGAACGCAGATGAGAAACCCGGAGACGTAAGAAGAATTCAAGTTACAGGCCGAGGTTCGTACATAGTCTCGCTTCCGAAGAATTGGGTTAAGGAACGACATCTCGACCGTGGAGAACAGGTTGTCTTCTCGACTGAAGATGACGGTTCGCTCCGCATAACCGCTAGAACAAAGCTCAAGAAGATAAAACCGGAGGAGACGATAATCGTTGTTCCGGATAACATGAGTCCGGTGTCCCTTGCCCGAAGAATAGTATCTCTTTACCTTACAGGTTTCAATTTTATCAGATTGAAAGCAATTCGGGCAAGGTTTGATACAGCCCAGTCGGATTATGCAAGGGATTTTGTTAGAAAGAAGTTGGTTGGCACAGAGGTGGTGACTGAGTCGCCCAACGAGATAGCTCTTCAAGTTCTTATAAGCTATCCAGAACTCTCTGTCGAAAATGCGTTACGAAGAATGGTTATAATTGCACTCTCTATGCTCAGGGACGCCATATCAGCTCTGGTGGAAAACAAACCTGCTCTGGCCGACGAAGTACTAAAAATGGATGATGAAGTGGACAGATTCGGCTTTTACATTGTCCGACAGCTTAAGACCGCGGTACAAAACAGATCAGCCATTCAACAGGTTGGACTCGGCTCAGGAAGGGACATCATTGGATACCGACTAGTCACAAAGAGTGTTGAAAGGAGCGCAGACCATGCAGTCCTGATAGCTGAAAACGTTCGGACGTTGAAACAGACTCCTACGCCAAGACTGATCGAGAAGATCACTAAAATGAGTGAGTTTACTTTCAAGATCTTTGAAGATTCAATGACAGCGCTCTATAAGCGTGACTACAACTCAGCGGAAGATGTTTTGAAAAGGATGAACCAGGTTGAAGCATTAGAACGTGAGGCTATACTTGAAGTCAACAAACAGAAGGTTGAGCCAATCGATGTGTCGGCTTTACGATTAATACTCGAAAGTTTGAGACGCGTGGGAGAGTACGGGACCGATGTTGCTGAGGTAGTATTGAACTTGACCGTCGATGAACCTCCCTAGAGCCTAGCGACTTTGATTCGCTTGCCTCAAAGAACGCTAATCAGACAGCATGCATCTGACTGGGTCATAATTGACATTAGCGGGCGCTAGAACCGAAGCGCCCTTGTTGTTCGACCCCACTTAACTAGGACCCATAACTACTTTGAGTATGCGTTTCGCTGCGCACTGCCTTCGTTGGTGGTCTGGATGTTGTTCTCCGGATTACCGTGATCCTGCTGGTGACTGGATGTGTGATTAGTCTATTTGAGGTCGGTACATGCGCAAGGAGTGCTACGCGTCTGTGTACGATTCACAGTGGGCTAGTTTTTCCTTTAGCGGCAATTCGCAGCATATAGAGAACATAACATGTGCGCATCTTACGTCGGCATGCGCTGCCCTTTCTCTGCGAAATCACGCCTTACTGCCAGTTGTAATGTATATCACTGAATCGCCAATATAACATGCATGGTCAGCGATTCGCTCAAGGTATCTCAACACTAGCGTAGATGCCACAGCGCATTTCAGAGAGATCGAATTTGAATCGGAAAGGGCTTTCATATATTGGAGATATGTTCTATCCACCTCATCATCGGCGTTCCGAAGGGATCGTGCCAACTTTTCATCTCTTGAATTAAATGACCTGATGCTTGTTTTGATCATGCTGATGACTTTGTCACTTAGGTCTTTCAGGAAGGATTTGTCGCACTCGGAAAGGTCCCCATACAATGTGAGTACTTGGGCGATGTCGTAGGCGTATCGGCCGAACCTGGAGAAACCGTAAGCGATCTCCAAGCAGGATTTTACGAACCGTAGATCCATGGAAACAGGCTGATACCGGGCTAGAAGTTCGACAGCCAAATCTTCCACCTCAGAACCTAGTAAGGAAAGCTGGTTGGCACGGTTATACGCCTCCTCACGTACGCCCTCGCCACTGGCATAGGCTTGAATCGCCTTGACTACAGACTCTTCCGCGAGGTTGGCCATGTCTGTTATTGCGTTGGAGAGCCTATCCAATCCCATATCCATTAATCGCGGTAACACTTATCACCCGAACTTTCCGCTGATGTATCGCTCGGTAAGCTCGTTGCTTGGTTTCGAGAATATCTGCCGAGTCGACCCATACTCGATTAATCTTCCCAAGTACATGAGACCTGTCAAATCTGATATTCTGGCGGCCTGCTGCATGTTATGAGTGACGGTGATTATTGTGTAATTCTCCTTCAGTTTTATGATAAGTTCTTCAATCTTTGCAGTGGCCACTGGATCTAGTGATGAGCACGGCTCGTCCATCAGTATTACCTCAGGTTCGATCGCTGAGAGCCCGTGCGATACATAGTCTCTGTTGCTGACCGCCCGAAATGCTTGCTCCAGATTCGTGGAGTTGGTCTCCAATCTCGTCCCACAGAAAGGCCTTCTTGAGGTTCTCCTCAACCTTCTCAGAGATCAATTTGCGGTCTCTTACTCCATTAAGTCTTAGCCCCACCGCGACATTGTCGTAGATTGACATTGTAGGGAATGGATTGGGTCGCTGAAAAACCATCCCGATTCTTCGACGCACGCTAACTGGATCTACGTTGTCAGCGTAAACATCCTCACCATCCAGCAGCACTCGACCTTTAACCCAAGCGCCGGGCGTTACCTCCTGCATCCTATTTAAACAGCGAATTAGTGTTGACTTTCCACATCCAGAAGGGCCGATTATGGCTGTAACAAGATTCTCGTTGAAGGCGATCGTGACACCCTCCACTGCAGTCTTCCTTCCAAAGCCTGCTGTTAGCCCCTCAACCGACAATTTTGATTTCAGACTGTCGAGTGTGACCGCGCTGTCCAGATTGCTTTCGCTCTCCTCTACAAAAGTGAGTTGGCTTGTCATAAAGGTTAACCGTTACCCTTCTTGGGGAAATGAATTCTAGTTCAACTTATTGCATATAGATCATATATCTACATTTGAGGCATATAGATTCTGTGAGATCTATACAAATAGATCTGAACAAATAGTGGCGCTCATTAGAATTGTTGAGATGAAAGAATTTGTCAAACAAAGAGACAAAGGGAAATCTGACAAAGCGAAATCTTACTCGGCTTGCAGTTATCGTTATTGTAGCAGTTGCGATAATCGCAGGCGCATTTGAATATCAGTACAAACCCGGTATGCAGACCAGTACCGAGTCTCCGACAACAACGTTTACGAGCACTGTGCCTACGAACACTATGTCTACACCATCGACCTCGTCAGGAGGGAATCAATCTGTCATGTTGCAAGGTGCCGGAGCCACATTTCCAGCACCACTCATCCAAAATTGGACAGTGCAGTACAACACACTCAACCCATCAGTAAAAATAAACTACAACCCTATCGGGAGCGGCGGAGGAATACAGCAAATTACTAAGAAGACGGTAGACTTCGGAGCATCGGACGCACCCCTGTCCGACACTCAGCTAGCTAATGCCACAGGCATAGTCTTAATGCCTGAAACGCTAGGTGGCGTAGCAATAACGTACAACCTAGTGCCTAGCGGCGTGTCAAATAGCATACACATCAATTTCACAGGGGCCATACTTGCGGACATCTACCGAGGTCGAATTACTAAGTGGGACGCGCCTACACTTCAACAGGTCAATCCAGGTCTGAAGCTGCCTGACGCAACAATAACCGCAGTGCATAGGTCTGACGGTAGCGGGACAACTTATGCTTTCACAGACTTCCTTTCAACGGTAAATCCCGATTGGAAACAGATAGTAGGCAGAAGCACTTCAGTGACATGGCCAGTTGACAAGACAGCGAATGGTGTCGGGGCCAAGGGTAATGCAGGAGTAGCAGGAGCCGTATCGAACATCCCTGGAGCGATAGGATACGTCGATGTCATTTATGCGGTCAGCCAAAACCTGGGAGTAGGGGCCGTAAAAAACGCTGCAGAAAACTTCGTTGTCCCAACATTGCAGACAATTGCATATGCAGCAGAAAATGCCACAGGAACCCCCAACTGGAGCGACCTTCGCCTACACATAGTCAACGCACAGGGCGCTGAATCATATCCAATTGCGACTTATACTTATCTTCTGTTTTACCACGAGATGTCCACGAATCCAAGCATGAACAACGTGAAGGCACAAGCTTTAGCAAAATTCTTCTGGTGGGCAATACACGACGGCCAACAGTATGCGCCTGCTCTGATCTACGTTCCTCTACCAGCAAATATAGTGGCAGCTGACGAAAAGCTACTACTCTCACTGACCTTCAACGGCGCCCAGTTGATAACGGGGTAGAGAGCGCGCAAGCCTCTTGCTAAAATGGCTAAAAACGGTTTTTTTAATATCCATGTTTTCATATCTTAATGGTATGGACTCCTTTGATCAGCTTATTCTAGACTCCTTGAAAGATGACTCATCAAAGACTTTCAAGGAGATCCTGGCCAAAGGTGGGCTCTCTCATAATACGTTGAAGCGTTACCGGAAAGACTTGATGGATGAGGGCCTAGTTCAAAGATCAGAAAAAGCCGAAAATAGGCGTGGTAGACCAGAATACAGCTACTGTTTAACTCCAAAACTTACACAACATATTAACCTCACCCTAAAAGGACGCTACACGAGCCTTGTCACATCGACTTTCACCAAGCTCAAGCAGATATGCAGACACAGCAAAGACGGATTCTGCAGGACAAAGAAGAGAGACTGCCACCCACACATCTGCCCATACATAATCAGAGAAGAATAAAAGCTATAGAAAACCCAATATGCAAGAAGCTGGCGCGCTCTTGACAACGATTTCTTCCACAACGCCCCAGGCAAAGCAACGCTCCAAGTCGACCATTCATTTCCCAGATTTTTTCCGTCTACTAGTTATGGTGACAGCATTTTCAGTTCCCCTCATTGGAGTATTTGTAATTTATGCGCTTACAAGCGGAAGCTTAGATGCGTTTCGAGCGTTCGGATTACAATTCGTAGTTGGAACAGATTGGACACCCAATCCTGCCAGCGGAGGACCTCCGTCGCTTGGCGCTCTACCAGCAATCTACGGGTCAATCGTAACAACAGTGATCGCGTTGATGCTTGCAGTTCCCATCAGTCTCGGCGTGGCTTTGTTTCAGTCTGAGCCACCGACCCCTCGGCGCTTACAGCTTCCTTCTGTTCTCATCGTGGAGTTGCTTGCAGCTGTGCCCAGCGTTGTATATGGACTCTGGGGTCTCCTGGTTCTTGTACCCTTCATGCGTGACTACATAGACCCCCAACTAGGAAGAAATCTTGGCTTTCTTCCATTCTTCACAGGACCAACCTCCGGCCTTGGCATGCTAACCGCAGGAACAATTCTCGCGATTATGATAATTCCTTACGGATCATCGGTCATGCGCGAAGTCATAGCTGCGGTCCCACATAGCCAAAGAGAAGCTGCACTCGCGCTCGGCGGAACCAACTGGGAGACTATTCGGACAAGTGTGCTGCCCTTTGCTCGATCAGGAATCGTGGCTGCGATAGTGCTCGCAATGGGACGAGCTATTGGTGAGACAATGGCAGTTACAATGGTCATCGGTAACGTTCCCAGAATATCGCCGTCTCTCTTCCTGCCAGCATACACGATTCCGAGCGTCATAGCCAATGAATTTACTGAAGTGGCGGGAAATAACATTTATTTAGCCTCGCTTTTCGAACTGGGGTTGATCCTAATCCTAATTACTTTCCTCATGAACCTCGCAGGTCGAATTGTGATCAGAAGATTCAGCTTTGAAATCAAGAGGTAGAAATCTTGCCTGGTCTAGAGCGAAAACGAAGATTCACCAACGCTCTTTACGTCGTGCTTGCCTCAACATCATTTATCATTGCCTTGGTTCCACTTATCTCGATTCTATACGAGACTATTGCACGAGGCTACGTAGCTTTGACTCTAAATTTCTTCACCAGAATCACGCCTCCAATCGGAGGAACCGGTGGTGGAATACTCAACGCCTTGGAAGGTAGCTTGGTAATGGTTGCCCTCGCTTCGATGATAGGTATCCCCTTGGGGATATTAGGTGGAGCGTATCTTTCAGAGTACCCGGGCCGGCTCACCTCTGAAATCAGGCTTCTATCTGAGGTTTTGACAGGTGTCCCTTCAATTGTCACAGGTATAGTGGTTTACGAGCTAGTTGTAGCAACCCAACATCGATTCTCAGCTCTGAGCGGCGGAATTGCGCTAGGCTTCATCATGATCCCTGTAGTCACTATATCCTCTCATGAGTCTCTCAGAGTTGTCTCAGCATCGGTAAGAGAGGGGGGATTGGCGCTAGGAATCTCAAGAACGAAAACTCTTCTCTTCATCACATTGGGAAGTGCAAGGAGCGGCATCGTTACAGGGATCGCTCTGGCTGTGGCGCGTGTAATGGGTGAGACCGCGCCGTTACTCTTCACTGCGCTGGGAAGCCAATTCCTTATGACAAGTCTAAACGATCCAGCTGCCTCACTGACTGTCCTCATGTACGACTTCGGTACATCGCCCTACGCGAACTCCCATACCTTCGCATGGGGAGCTGCTTTAGTCCTATTACTCGTCGTCCTCGGTATCAACATCACGGTTAGAGCGGTGTCCAAGACGAAAGTCAGAGGGACCGAATGAACCTTAGGTTTACAAAGCAAAATGCATTACTTAACATGTAGACGCGGGGGCAATAGACAGCCCTACAGATCGGAGACACCGCAACAAATGAATATTATTCGGCACGCTTAGGAGCGTTGCTAGATCCCGGAAGCTCAGTGGCTGTCAAGTTCAATACCGTCTCTGCCACATCACTCCCGCACTCGCCTATTCGCCTCAGACTCTTGAGTATCAATCTCAAAGCCGACATATGGCTTGAGTCGATCCCCTGTTTGTTTATCTCGTGTATGCCCTTTTTTCTAAAGTTTCAGTGTGACTCATGTTTACAAAAATCTTCTCTGCACCAATATAGTCACGTCTGTATAATGCTGCTATTGAATCTTCACGTACTCTGGCCACAAATTCACTCATTCTGCTAATTTTTTTCGATGAGCTTAGGCCTAGTATCATGTTTCATTGTCTGGACATTTTGGGCTATCATAACAGCATCATTCTCATAGATTCGTATAGTGGCATGTGATCTCATGTAACTAGTAATATATGGCTGGACTAGCTCTAGGCTCGCAAACAGAAGGATGAATCATTTGAATACTAGAATCATGGCAGCAACAACTATCTTGACTATCCTGGTTTTGTCGGCCGTTGCTGGTGTTCAGCAGGTCTCGGCACACTATACATTAGGGCATCAAGGAGTGAGTGGTCCTGAGGCGCCTATGGGGAATCCAACAAATACTATGCCTGATCAGCATGCTAACAATTCTTACGCTGTGGCTCAGGGTTTCGAGGCAGGACATCTCGCATATGTGAGTCCAGGACTATTCTATCAGCCGATCTCTGCCCAGTATCAATACTATTCCCCAAACGGATCAGTGGTGACCGGGTCGACTGGCCCGCTCTACTTTTATATTAATATATCTAGCCCTGCCAACGCCTCCAATCCTAACCAGCCTGGCTTGAATATCAGCTGGGAGAAGCATAATGGTAGAGGAAGATGGTTATACATTGCTATCCCCCCAGAGTTTACCCCCGTTGCAGCTACACCTTCAAAGTGGCGTGTAGTAACAAGCATAACCAGTGATTATCGCTTCATCACGACTGGGAGATTCAACGCGGCTCATCCTATGGCTCCAAACTGGTGGTACATAGCCATCTCAGCACCAAACGTAACCGACCCCACCACCCAGAAATCATCAAATTATCTCTACTCCGCAGGACAGGATCCATTCCAGGATAGGCAGCCGTACAAGAAGCCGGACTGGCGTTACGGCATGTACGAGATAATAGCTTACGACATCCAGGCACCAACAACTGCTGGGAAATACTTCTTCAAAGTCTTCTACACGAAGAACCTCCTACCCTCAGACCTGTACGAGCAGTACGAGTCTTTCCCGCCTGAGAACTATCCGGAACTGGTTGTGAAGGGGGAGGTTGATCCAGGTTACATAACAGGTACTGTGAGGTATGCAGGCCATTCCTCCTACTACTACGGATCCTATTACGGCCTAGGTGTGAATACTCCTGGCAAGGTCTTCGCCAACGGGACAGCCCTAGACCCAGTAACAGGTCAGCCGACAGGAAGATCTGTCTCCGGCGTAGGCTACTTCAACGCTACCGCTGACGGCTACTATGAGATTGAGGGTCTGGCACCAGGCGTCTACACGCTTACAGCATGTGCTGCAGGATTTGTCCCCACAACTCTGGCTACTCAAGTCACTGTGAATACAGGTCAATCAGTGCATGGAGTCGACATTTACATTCTTCCGGATTCGCCGTTCAGTCTGACTGTCTATTCAAAGTGTCCAACAGGCCCAGTTGACTGGCCTGACTATACTACTCTCGGAGTACGTTCGAAACCGGGAACTGCTGGTCTTGGAGAGGTCGGCCAGCTGCTCGCCACACTTTACCCCCCCAATCCACAGCCGCTCAAAGGTTGGCCATTCGCATTGTATCGCGTTGAGATCGACGACTCCGACGGTATCAGACTGGGCTGGAGAGACGATTATTTCAACGTATCTGCAAGCCCAAGGAACTTCACTACATTCCTGGGCAACCCTACGGGCTATTCAGGAGTCCAGACCCAGTGGGACGGGCATGTTCCGGATGCTAACGCTCACTTCACATGCGGACTCGTCCCAGGACAATATTATGTCAATGTCTGGGTCTTCGGTTACTGGCAATCGGTGGGTCCTCTGCAGGTAAACTTTCCAGCGGTGGAGTTTGCTGGCGGCGTGGTTTCCCAGTTCTTGGATCTCTATAAGGGCGGAACTATCAATGCGACGGTTCACTTCCACAACCAAGAACTGCCTTCGGCTGATGTAGCACCAATAGATAACTCGCCGCTAGTGATGGAGGCCTGGGATTCCTACGGAAAAATCCGAGCCTGGAATTTCACAAATATCGCGACTGCAGCACGGCGGACGCCGGAGATGAGTCTGGAGCTTCTCGGATACGGCACTGAGCCCAAGACTAGAAACGCGCCACCATCCGGAATGCCGGAGGACACATACACTATCAAGGCATACTATGCAGGCTATGTCCAAGAGCAGTTACCGCAGGTGACAGTCCCGTATTGCACGAACGCCTCACTCAGCTTCCACCTGATCAAAGGAGTCAACATAACAACAACAGTCTATTCACGCGACTGCCAAGACCCATCACAACCAGTAAACTGGCTTCACCCTCCATCACCAATAAGGGTCTACGTATTCGACTCTAAGAATAACTGGGTTGCAGGAGGCTTCTACACCCAACAGAATCAAGTATCTGGGGCCTCCACGATCACCTTCTCAGGAAGCAACGCATTCTACGGTTGGCAGACAAGTACTGCCGATTACCTACGAGATGCCCTTGTCCCAACTGGGCTTCCAACAGGCATCTATACTCTGGATGCTTACACCATCGGCTACGTTCAGGAACAGTTCCCTTCAGTTTGGGCCCAGCAAGGCTCCTCTGGAGGCGACATTCCAATATACCTCTTGACGGGCAGTGAGATCGATGTCACCTTGGACTTTAAGACGGAGCTGATCCCCGCGCCCCTGCCGAACGATGTTTACAGCTTCCAGTTCAGAATAAATGCGTACGATGTGAATGGTACACTCATCGCGGCGAACATAACAGGCGTCCCCGTGAATACCAGCCGGACTGTTAGCCAGTGGCCATGGTCTGGAAACCTTAATCCTGCCCAGCCAACAGGCGTACAAACATGGGTCTTCCAGCTCTTCGGCTTCGGCGAGTTCACCTCCCCAGAAAACCACCTAGTCACAAATGGCCCGGGCAGTTCGTCAGCATCTGCCTTGGCGGGAGGAGGCCTATGGTACAAATCCAGCTTCCCTGGTCTCTACAAGAAGAGGTTCGGCTATTACTCTCCTTTCGCGAACTATCCGAGTGCTTCTAAGAACCGGTACTCAGGTGACTATAGAAGCTATGGAATACAGCCTGGAACTTACACAATCGTCGCAGAGGCTTGGTATCCCGACTATCAGGGCAGATACATCCAGCTTTCGACAGTTACAGCCACAACGACATGCGAAGGAAAGGCGAACGTGGTCTTCGAGATGGATCTCTTATCCAGACTCGTAGGCACAGTCTACACGCGCAACTGGCAAGGGGACTACCTCTTAGCCTCCTGGCAGACAACAACAGTAAAAGGTTCCAATACAACCGTGAACGCTTGGGGTCCCAACGACGGAACATACTATACCTACGTTACGCCAGACACCTACAGCGTGACAACTCAAGGTGCAGGGTACAAGACCGCAGCAAAGTCAGTAGTCGCAACTTGGGGAGGTGTAGCCGGCGGCCAGAACTTCTATCTTGATGAGTCAGGTGTACCGGTACCCGAGTTCCCAGCAACTGGACTAGTGGCCTTAGTGTCCGCTCTAGCTGCGTCGCTGTTCCTACTACGCTGGAGAAGAAGCGCAACAATACCAGTAAGGTAAGATAAGAACGGATCTTACCTTTCTTCTTCCTTTTTTTTGACAACTCAGCGGAGGCTCACGTATATTCCGTGTTCGAAGCCTTAATCTTAATGTTCAGACATATTGTTATCTCGATCGTTATTTCTAAGTATTAAGTGAATTTTCAGGGTGAGTTAGGCTTGTCAGTAATCTGCTAGATGGTTCGGTCATAAATGAATGAAATCGAAGTCAAAATAACCGAAATCAATAGAGAACAAACAGAAAGGAAATTACTTTCTTTAGGTGCAAAGAGGGTTTCTGACAGAGATATCGACACGCTATTCTATGATTTCAGGGATGGTTCCATAAGAAAAGCAAGGAGTCTAATTAGGCTGAGAAAAGACGGCCGGAGATCTATGCTTACCTTCAAGAAATTGCTGGATACTGGAGAAGCTAAGGTAGCTGATGAGTATGAGGTTCTTGTTTCAGATCTTGAAAATATGAAGAAAATCCTAGAATCATTGGGACTATCGGCACATGCAAGAATGAGGAAACATCGGACAAGCTACGTACTGGATGGCGCAAGATTCGAATTTGACAAGTACCTGGATGAATATGACTATATTCCTGAGTTTCTTGAGATAGAAGCGAAGAATGTGAATATTATTCATAAGTGCGCGAGATTGCTCGGATATGAAATTAAAGAATGTAGGCCTTGGTCAACAACGGACCTAATAAATCATTATTCGAGGAAGAAACGGTTGAGGGTGAATCAATTGGCCAAACTAGATCGTTCGATAGATGGCTAGCGTGTGGGTGTGTCCGTCTGGTGAGGTGAACTATTCTGGAGACGTCCTTGAGTCTGGGAGGAACAGGTCGTAAAGGGAATGGCGAAGGAGGCGGGGGGCCGTCTCTTAATGATCCTAAGCTGTTCATCAATCGAGAGCTAAGCTGGATCAGCTTCAATGAGCGTGTCTTAGAAGAGGCAAACGATCGCTCACACCCGTTATTGGAGAGAGTGAAATTTCTCGCGATATGTGGCAGCAACTTGGATGAATTCTTCATGACTCGGGTCTCTCAGATGCAAAAAAAGATAAAACGTGGCATCAAGGAGACGAGCCCGGACGGACTTGGTGCATTCGATGAACTTCAGACTACGAGAAAGGCGATAATTCCTCTTCTGGAAGGCCACGCAACGTGTTGGAGGGAGGAGTTGCTACCGGAACTGGCGAAAGAGGGCATTTATCTGCGCCGGCTGGGTGACCTTGATGAGAATAAACAGTCGATACTTAGGGAGTATTTCAAAAAAACGATACTCCCGAATATTGAAAATCCCGTCGAGGATTTTCTTCATGAGTTCATCCCTAACCTAAGACTTAACCTCTTTGTTGTCGCAAGGGAGGGTCAGGAAGAGAAATACTATTTGGTCGATGTACCAAACGACCAATTCAAAAGGCTGATAGAAGTTCCGCACGACGTCAAGACCTCGCAGAATAAAGCGAATATTGAAAAGACTGTTGAACTTGTTTTTCTTGAAGACATTGTAACCCAAAATCTTGATCTTCTTCTTCCAGGCAGGGATTTGTTAGCTGCATACTTATTCCGCCTGACGCGGGACGCGGAGATAGAGATCTTAGTGGACGAAGGTTCAGATTTCCTTCGGACCATGCACAAAAGCCTGGAACACCGCAGGACTGGCGCTCCCAGCAGACTTGAGGTGGACAGTTCGATGCCCGAGAGTGTGAGAGAAGTCCTAGCAAATATGTTCGGTCTGCCCACCTACCTCGTATACAATCTAAGGGGACCACTGGGTCTCGTGGACTTTTGGCAGCTACTAAAAATAGATAGACCCGACCTCAAAGACTCTGCTTTTCATCGATTTGTTCCCGAAGAGCTGAAACCAGACAAAAACTTATTCGACGAGATTGTCAAGAGAGATTATGTTTTCTACTACCCATATGACAGCTTTGAAATCATTCTTAGCCTGCTTAGACAAGCAGCTCAGGATACAGATGTCGTCTCGATTAGTCTCACTCTTTATCGAATAGATGAAAAGTCACCATTGATAGACGTGCTCGTTGAGGCTGCAAGGCATGGTAAGAAGGTGACAACTATTGTTGAATTGAAGGCAAAATTCGATGAAGAACACAATATGCTGGTGACAGATGAACTGAAAAAGGCAGGCGTAAATGTTGTTTATAACTTTCCTAAATTGAAAATACACGCAAAACTTTGTCTTGTCACCAAAAGAGAAGGCAAACGTATTGTGAGGTATTCAAATATAGGCACAGGCAACTATAACGCAGTCACCACGAGAATCTACGGCGACATCTCTTACCTGACTGCAAATCCCAAGATAGGCATCGAGATATCAAATCTCTTTGACCTATTAGCTGGGGCCTCACCAAAAGAGGATTACAAATATCTGCTCGTGGCTCCTTCAGACCTCAAGAACGAGATCTTGAAGCGCATCGACAGAGAGATAATGTGTCATGGAAGAAATGGGAATGGCTACCTCGCTTTCAAACTGAACGGACTGGTCGACGAAGATATTATCCAAGCTCTTTACCGAGCCTCAATGGTAGGAGTCAAGGTCGATCTCAATGTGAGGGGCCTATGTTGTCTTAGGCCCGGAATCAAAGGTGTAAGCGAAAACATTAGAGTAATATCCATAGTTGGCCGGTTCCTCGAACACGCCAGGCTCTATTATTTCAGGAACGGCGACGATGAAGAATTATTGCTCGGCAGCGCAGACATGATGCCCAGAAACTTAACTAGACGGGTGGAGGTGCTCTTCGTAGTTCCGGATCACAGACTCAAGCGATCGATACTAGAGTATATGTTGAAAGCTCATCTCAGTGATAATGTAAAGGCAAGGCAGCTTCTACCGAACGGCCGCTACGAGAGAATTATTCCCAATAAAGATGAGCCGAAACTGAATTCTCAGGCTTGGCTGATTGAGAACAAAGGTATCTGGCATGGCTTCGCCTAGAGGTCCTGATGCTGGGAAGGACCCCAGTTACTGCCTATATGGGGCCGAGAGCCTCACCAAACTTCTCAAGGCACTCGAGAATCAAATGGATGGTGTCAGAGAGAGCGATGAGATAGAGTATATACACAAGATGAGGGTTGCCTCACGCAGAATAAGAGCAGCGCTACCTCTTTTCAAAGAATGCTCCCCCAAGAAACTCTTCAAAGAATGGTTGAAAGAGATAAGGAGAGTCACAAAATCTCTCGGCGCAGCTAGGGACACAGACGTCCAAATAGCTTTCGTCACGAACTATTTGGAGAGACTGAAAGATGAGAAAATAGGCGATGGCGTAAGACTTCTTCTTTCCAGGCATAGAGACCGCAGGGCAAGAATGCAGCCAGATATCAACGATGGCCTCGATCACTTGAAGAATTCACATGTAATTGAAAACATGCGGAGTTATTGTGAACAAGTCAAGCAACAAGCGAACATTGAGGGCATCCCAATCGACTCGTCATCGACATATGCGAAGGCGCATGCTCACATATCAGAAAAACTAAGCGATTTTCTGGCAATGGAGGATTGTGTTCATCGTGAGAATGATGCCCTCGACCACCACGAAATGAGGATCCGTGCAAAATGGTTGCGCTACACGATGGAGATATTTTCTTCGAATTACGATGACAAACTGGAAGAATACATATCCACGGTACAACACTTTCAAGACATTCTTGGCGAGCTTCATGATTACGATGTTTGGATAGGTTACATTCCAAAGTTCATCTCTGAGATCAGATATGAACTCTTCTCCAACAGGGAGAACACGGAACATATAATGACGGTAGAGAGGGGTCTTCTGCAATTCCTGCAAGACATACAAGAAATGAGACGGTCAAAATATAGAGAGTTTGTCTCATTCTGGGAGAAGGTTAAGGAGAAGGGAGCTTTCGAACAGCTCAGACAGATTACAGGTGCTGGGTTTATGGGCGCTGAAAAGGGAGTGAAATCGCTTCTTGAAGCTGAGCATCCGAAGATGGCTGTGTTGGCAGATGTGCACGCAAATCAACACGCACTCAATGCCGTAATTGAGGATGCAAGGAGCAAAGGCATAGATGTCTTTCTAAACGCGGGTGATTTAGTTGGATATTGCGCCTTCCCTAATGAGGTCGTCGAGACGTTACGCGCCAATGGAGTCCTCAGTATAATCGGAAATTATGATCTTAGAGTATTGGAAGCCAAGAAGGAAGCCGACGGCGAAAAAGATGTTGCCCTAAAATTTTCGAGAAAGGAATTGTCGAGAGCTAACAAACTCTATCTCAACTCATTGCCACGAGAAATTGCGCTTGAGATTAAAGGAAAAAGACTTCTTGTCGTTCATGGTAGCCCCGAATCGATAGACGAACATCTCTATCGTAATACATCGAAAGAGAGGCTAAGGACTATTGCTAAGAATGCAGCTGCAGACATTATTGTTGTTGGTCACTCGCACAGGCAGTTCCACAGAAGGGTTGATGCGGTAACATTCGTAAATCCGGGAAGCGTAGGGAGACCTTACGACCGGAATCCAGAAGCAGGATACGCGGTTATCAGTTTCGATCCATTATCTGTTGAACTCACTAGAGTTAGATATGATTTAGAGGCTGCTGTCCAGGCAATAAGGAAGAAGGGGCTACCTGAACATTTCGCGCAAATGGTGCTCCGCGGGGTCTCGCTTGCGGATATCATCAAGGACGAAAACGCTGTAAAACGGAAGGCGGCTTGGAGAAGAAAAGGGACAGTGGAGATTGTCAGGAAAGTCGCTCGTAAGTATGAAAATGAATCCTCCCACTCTGAACAAGTGAGAAAGCTTGCTCTGGAATTATTTGACAGCCTCAAGAGAGTCCATAAACTACGAGCTACTGAGCGTCGCTGGCTAGAATATGCGGCTATACTTCATGATATTGGCTGGTCTCGAGGTGCTAGTGCGCACAATAAGAATTCACTTAAGCTGATACTGAATGATTCTGAACTTCCCTTCACCTCTACTGGGAGGTACATAATCGGGAGTATTGCCAGATATCACCGAAAAAACGCTCCGAAGACAAGACACTACAATTACGCTGCGTTGAATCCTGAGGACAGGCGTAGGGTAACGACTCTATCATCAATACTGAGAATTGCTGATGCGCTAGACTTCTCGCATGGAACAATTGTAAAACAAATGGAAGTGACTTGCGATCCTACGAGCGTTACGATTGAATGTACAGTAAATCAGAATCCGATCTTGGAAGAGCAGTCATTGAATAAGAAGAAGGATATGTTCGTTGATTTCTTCAAGAAGAATCTGATTGTTCTTTGGACATACCCTCAATGATGTCGAACATCGAATGTGAATTTTCTCCGAGGCCTTAGATCAGGAAGGCAAGAACAGTTATTTCCTCGCTTTAGGCCGCCGCATGTTTCGAACATACGTACGTTGAACTTTCAGTATGTTCTAATATGAATCTAGTTCCCATCGAGTACCAGTACACGTGTATCGAAAACGTTCTCAAATAAGTTAGACTTCCGTCTCACGGCCCATTTCTCTAGTAATAGATCGCCCTTGCCTTCGAGCCGAATCAAAAGGTCAGACTTTCTGTAATCAATGTGCAGCTTCTTGACGTGACCTGTATGTTCCTCATCCAATGCGTCAGCTACCCGTAATATCGCCGCTAGCTTCGAGACGACAAGACGGTACTTAGGTGGGAGGTTTTGAAATGATTTGTGTTTCGTGGTCGGATGCAAGTCGACGTGATACCGAACGATGTTAGATACAATTGATTTATGAACGACATTGAGCCCGATAAGTGGCGAAGCGTTAATCAAGTAGTATGAATGTTTGGGATAATCTGTCATTCGTACGTATTGACCAATATCATGAAGAATTGCGGCGGCTTCGAGTATGACCCTCTCGTCATTATTCAGATCATGGAGTCTCTTCGTAGAATCAAATATCTGAAGCGCAAAGTGCGCTACGGTTAGAGAATGCTTTTCATCATAATTATACTTCTTCCCGAGTTGCTTTGAGGATGAGATTACCTGCTCGCGCGGTATTCTCTCTTTCTCACCATTTATCTTGGGTATCAGTCCCAGTAGAACGCCCTCTCTAAGTCCCACGTGTGGAACAAGGATCGTCTTTGCTCGGACATGATGAAGGATGCTCTTGAGAACGATTGAAGCGGGAATTATGACATCGGCACGATCTGGTCGTAATCCAAGCTTCTCGATTCGTTCTTCGTATGTAAGTTCTTTGAGTCTATCTTGAATACTGTCTAACTCATCAAAAGTCAAGCGATCATCTTTTTCTGCCGAGCAGACTTCTACACTCAGTTCACTTAGAGATTCAAGATTTCCTCCGGTTCCGATACACACTTCGATTTCTCGGCCGCTGACTTCTTTTTTTAATGTCTTGTAGGCATTCGCAACGTACCTGTCAACCCACTGATTCAAAACGATTTCATTACCTCTCTCCTCCTCAAAGATGTTCAAGAGCCGAACTGTTCCCAGGGGAAAACTTCGTGAGGCAATGATTCTTCGGTCTTTTGAGAAACTCATTGTTACGCTCCCGCCGCCTATGTCGAGAAGCATCGCTAGTTTCCCATTCAGTTTCAATTTACTTGATACAGCAAGATGGATTAGCCTTGCTTCTTCCTCGGCGCTGATCACTTCAATTTCGATTTCTGTAGATTTTGCAATCTCATTGACAAAATAGGTTTGGTTCGTCGCCTCTCTTAAAGCGCTGGTTGCCACGGCTCTAGTGACCATTGCGTTGTTCCTAACGATCTGCTTGCGAAATCCGAGAAATGCGTCGATTGCTTGGTCCAATCTCTTGTTTGATATCTTGCCGCCAGAAAAAACATCCTGTCCCAGGCGAACTGGTTCGCGAGACGTCTGAATCACATTCAACTGGTTATTGTAGTTGACCGATGCTATCGCTAATCGCGTAGCATTTGAGCCGACATCAATTGCGGCGACTGTTGACGTTTTCCTTTCCCCCAGATGACGCTCTTGTAGAGAGACTGAGAGGCATCACGTTATCGGAGACCTTCAATAGCACATAACCCAGAAGTTAGTAGTCCATTATCTTGGCGTCAAATCTCTGATGTATTTCATGACACCGTGGTATTAGAATTTGGTCATGGCAAATATATGAAATATCTATTCTATAGAGAGTGCTTAAGAAGACCTGGCAATTCCACGAGATGCTTAGGCATATCCTCAGAATCTAACGCATATGTACAGTAGCATTCTATCTCACAAATACTCGGAACAGATGAGGGGGGGGTTATGCCTCCACGCCGTACGCGAGAAAGAAAAAGCGAAGAACCTAGCTAAAGGATTAGACAAGCGCCGGGCATGGTCTAGGCAGATATTGTTCCTCCCCATCTGGGCGTCCGATACTTTTCCCTTTGATCTTCGAGCCTTTTTCAAATACCTTTCATCTGCGTGTTTTATCAAAGCTGATATCAAATTGCTGACAGCGATCTATAATTCTGTCAGGATTCTGGCTTGTTTCCTCGCACATCGAATATATTCGAGGAGTGTCCAGTCTGGGTGTGCATAAAAGTTCAGGTCGAGCCTTTCATAGAGGTGCTTGGCGATGAACTTCTCAACAACCTTGCTTACCCTGCCGAATATTTCCTTTAGAGCTTCATGAAAGGTCTCAAGGTGCTCAGGAATTTCTTCACGTCTGATGGCATAATTCCGCTCAATATGACCATAGATGGCTTGACGGACACCCTCGCCAAGGACGGCCAAGCCATAGTCAACAGCCTCAAGCAGAATCTCTCTGAAGCGCCTAGGCGAGATCATCTCGGATATCTGTGACGTGATCTTCACCATCTGACAAATCCGCGGGATGAAGACTGGATTTATGGCTAGCAAAAGGGCTCTCTAAGGTACTTTGGCAGCGAGGGCAGAATCCATCTTCAATCTGATCAGTTAGGATAATGTGCTCACAGACTCCAAGACATATCAGCAACCTGTTCAAACCTCAACTACCTCCTATGACGCCAGTTCCAATTGTGGAATAATAACGCCACTGGCACTTTCATAAGCTCTAGCCACATAGTATTGATGCATCTATATGCATACAGTAATTCATATGCGCGCACTGGCCTGACGCAGCACAAAATAAGAATATTGTTGCTGAATATTTTGTCGACGTTTGCCGAAGAAATCTGCCGATGACGTGTTACGCTGCATTTAGCGCAAAGATCTATTGCTTGTCTCTTGTTAACTGTATCACGGAGTTTCACACGTTAGGCTTTCTCCACCTAATGCCTTTTTTGTGAGCCTCAAAATCTCCTTTGCTAACGCGTACTCTGCGAGAGAGTTGATCCACTTTTAAGAGTCGCCTCTTCCCATGTGGAATTCAGTAGATCTGATGTCGACATCTCCCTAAGCATCATAGAAATCTGTTAGGTTTGTCGCATATCTATCTGCGTAGACACCAACATCAACATAAAAGTAGAACACGTTTTCGGCAAAGATTTTTGATAGAATACTCCCCTTTTGGGTCATGATTTTACACCGCCTTGAGTTTGACACATATACAGGAGGGAATCAAGTATACACTAAGGATCTTATTTTCGCAGTATACCCGCATTGGTCACATGTGTCTGCAAGAATAGCAGTATAATCTGCTATCCAGGCCTTTCTGACGAGCTCTGTATGACACCTAGGGCATTTGTTTATCTCTTTCTTCATTCTTTACCCACAAACCGAGCACGCATTTTGAGAGTTTCAAGGAGCTTACTGAGAGACGATCGGTGAAGTCTGAAGGTTTCTCTTATCTTTTGAATATTTTTCATTTTGCATACACACACCAAAGATTTGAACGCACATACAGTAAGAAAAAACGCACAAGCGCAATAAATAACTTGTACAAAGACAGTATGTGTAATTATATGAATCTATGTGAGGCACATAGGCCCTGAGCACAAGGAAAGATTCATAAGCCTTTTTCATTACTGAAACTTCGGGAGAAGACGATGAGGAAGGTTGTCGTTGTCCTATTATTTGCATTTGCAATTTGGGCGCTTTGCGGGATGACTATGGGCATTGGCATGGAAATTACGTCTCTACAGAATGCCATTATAATTCATGCAATTGCTGCACCAATCATTGCCGTGGCAATATCTTTTGTTTACTTCAATAGATACAGCTATACTGCTCCGCTACAGACTGCAATCATATTTGTCGCTTTTGTGATTCTTTCGGACCTCTTTGTTGTAGCTCTACTAGTCAACAAGAATCTTGGAATGTTCGATAGTCTTTTGGGAACGTGGATTCCTTTCGTCTTGATCTTTGTGGCGACATGCCTAACCGGTATGTATACGCGGAAACGAGCGTAGGACCAAACGTCACTCATATTCTTGGAACGCAGGGAAATGGCATGGACATGAAACGAATGTTATTCGTCTGTGTTGAGAATGCTGGCAGGAGCCAAATGGCTGAGGCTTTCGCAAACCAATATGGAAAAGGCAAGGTGATCGCTTCGAGCGCCGGCGTTAGATTGGCTGAGAAGGTGAATCCCATTGTGGTTGAGGTTATGAAAGAGAGGGGAATTGACATATCCTCGAACGCGCCTAAGCTGCTAACCCCCAAGATGGTGGAAGAAGCTGACCAGGTTATAACGATGGGATGCAGTGTTGAGAAAATATGTCCGGCACCCCTCTTCAAAAAAGTGACGGACTGGCATCTCGAAGACCCGAAAGGACTGCCGATAGAAAAGGTCCGGGAGATAAGAGACGAGATAGAAAGAAAGGTTACGAAATTACTCGAAGATGTCAACTCGCGAATGTGAAATGCACGCTCAATTAGTACGCGCGCGTAGGAGTCTTATCAGAAATCTCTTAGAGAACTCAGTATGGCCAATAGAATTCATATGGCAAAATGATATAACTCCTAAAGATCCCTTCAAGTTTGGGGTACGATGAAACATGAGGTGGGAAAGCGTTACTGGAATTGTGGCTGTAGTCCTTCTATTAATCGCCCTTGTCCTTAGACTTGCAGGTGTCTATACAATAGGTGGACTCCCTCTTGCTGATGCTGGACAGTTCGCGGCTGGATACCTTGCAGCTGGAAACTTCGCGATAGGAGTGTTTGCCGCAGGCATTTTTTCAGTTGGAATCTTCGCCGCAGGCATCTTCTCGATAGGTATCTTTGCAATTGGCATATTCTCGATCGGTGTGTTCTCGATAGGAAGCTTCGCACTAGGAATATACTGCCTCCATCTGGCTACTGCAAGGGAACAAAAGAAATAGAATCCTTGCAAGGACTTATCCCAGTATCGTTCCAGCGCGCGCTAGAGCATCTACAATAGAGATAGAAAGAGGTTCACTGCAACAACGTAGGCGAAACGCGGTCGTGTGAATAGTCGTTCAAATTGTCGAGAATAAAATTAAATAAGAGAACAGAAGGAATTCTCTTATGCCTCAGCAACCGATAGTGCCTCCCTTCAATAAAAAAGTCTCCCTTAAGGACTATGATCCCAATTATACAGGATCGTATAAGAAAAAAGATGAAATAGAGCCCAGACTAACAAAAAATCTAGAAAAATTGGACCGTCTCCAAGAGACACTCTATGCTGAAGGAAAGCAATCGCTTCTAGTGATCCTGCAGGCGATCGATACGGGCGGAAAAGATGGAACGATCCGCCATATCTTTCGTGGCGTGAACCCACAAGGCGTCCAAGTAACGAGTTTCAAACAGCCCTCAGTTGAGGAATTATCTCATGATTTTCTATGGCGAATTCATCAAAAAGTGCCCCAGAAGGGGTTCATTGGCATATTCAATCGATCCCAATACGAAGATGTTCTCGTTGTAAGAGTTCACAATTTAGTACCTGAGAAAGTATGGAGGAAGCGTTATGGAATGATAAACGAATTCGAGCGTGACCTCGTAGAAAATGGTACAACAATCCTGAAGTTATTCTTACACATTTCAAAGGACGAACAGAAGGTTCGATTAGAAGATCGGCGACAGACGCCTCACAAGAATTGGAAGTTCTCCGCAAACGATGTTAAAGAGCGTGAGCTCTGGGATGATTATGTGAAAGCATTCGAAGGCATGCTTACCGAATGTCACACCTCTTATGCCCCTTGGCACATTATCCCCGCCAATCATAATTGGTACCGCAACTCTGTTGTCGGTGAGATCATAGTTGAAACTCTAGAGGCGATGAAACCCTCTTATCCCAAACTAGAGAAGGCAGCTGATGAAATAGTTATTCCAGATTAAGCCTCAGAGGACTATAAGGTAGTCTCCATAGCGACAGTAACGTGTGCGCCCGTTTATAGTATGTGTGACAGACACGACCCTGTTGTTCATTGAAATGGCTGGTGAGGCGCATGATGAGATGGATCAAATCCCTCAATCGCAGGAATATTGTATTCGATCTTATCGAAGGACATTTAGAAATTGTAAGGGAAATGGCAGACCGGATGGTGAGCATTTGCGAGCCAATACAGCGCATGGATTGGCAGGAACTGGATCGAATAGGCGGAGTATTGAATGTTCTCGAAAATGAAGCTGACGAAGTACAAAGATCCATCATCAAAAAGATTAGCGAGGGCTCCTATTTCGGAGGCATATTCAGTGAACTGATCCAATTGATTAACAAGATTGATGACATCGCAGATACTGCAAAAGACGCAATGGCGACCTTAACTCAAGAGCAACCCGACAAAACAACCGTTGAATGTCTGACTAGGACAAATGATCTTGTTAAATTTTTAAGTCTGTGCAGAGATACGGTCTATGCTTTGGACTTTGCTGTGAAAGGATTGAACATAAACAGACAAACAGCTTATGAAAGAACGCATAAAATAAAGCAGGTCGAGGAAGATGCAGACGCATACAAATCGCGCCTTTTGACTAGCCTTTTCAGCAAATCTGAAAACAGAGATACCCTTGGAATAATACAATTAGGGAATTTTGTTAATGTTACAGATCAAATAGCGGATAACGCGAAGGACGCAGGTGACTTGATATTTATCCTCATTATCCGAGGTTATGGATAAGTGTTTTACATCTTAATTGTGATCGGTTCAATATTGGGCTTTCTCATGGGCTGGAATAATTCGGGGATGATCATTACCGCTTCTTACGGGTCTGGAGTCCTGGGATATAGCAGAGGCAGAATAATGGCAGGACTGGGCGTTATGGCTGGAGCCTTAATGGAAGGTGCGAAGATGAGTCATACTCTGTTTGGGGGTCTGATGAGTTCTGAATCGTCATCTTCGACCATCAATACGGCGATAGTACTCGCAACCCTCTTGACGAGCATTGTGGTTCTGTTTGCATTCTCGATGATACACGTTCCCTCTAGCCTTTCTCTACTGGCTGTGGGGGCATCAGTAGGTGCGATTATCGGGTTGAATCTGGCCCTTCAAGTAAACTATCTGATGGTTGTTGTGGCATCATGGCTCTTGCTTCCTTTACTCTCGGGCATTCTTACCATGTTCGTATATCGACTTGTGGTAGTCACTGTTTCAAGACTTAGTCTCTCCATTGCCGATCTAGTGACTCAACTCAGCGTAGTGCTGGGAATATTTGTAGTGTCTTATGCATTAGGCGCGAATAACGTTGGATTCATAAATGGACTGTACGGTCCTCTTGTATCCCAGTCATATCAAGCGATAGTGATACTGATAATTTCAGCATCGACTATTCTGGGGATTTTTCTACTCGGTCAGACAATAACAAAGTCGGTCGGAGAGAAGTTTATTGTCTTAAGTCCTCAAGGGGTGTTCACAAGTATGACTGTGAGCGCGACGCTAGTGTGGATTCTCACACAATGGGGAATACCCATGTCAATCACTCATGTGTTGATGGGCAGCATTATTGGCGCGGCTTTAACCAAGCAAATAGCTATGATAAACAGACGGACAGTATATGTCATCTTATCTGGAGCGACGATCTCAACCCTTCTGAGTTGCATCCTTGCCTTTACTTTGGTAAGGACGTTTCTTTCAATATAGCACACTACTGCAAAAATGATCCAACATGGTTGACCGCAATTTAGTCATCATCGGCCTTCTTGGCTAGCGAGCGACTATAGTAATTGTGTCTACCGCGCTCAGCGAGGGGACATGAATAACTAGGCGCACGTAGAGTGTAAAGGGAAGGGAATGTGATGAAGCCTCGAATCGATGAAACAAAATTTGGCTCGATCACCATTGAAGGGCAAGTATTCGAGCATGATGTCATTATTCGGCTGGATGGTAAGACGAAAAAGCGTAAGAAAAAGCTATCCAAGGCGGTTTACGGCACCTCGCACACGATTTCTCTCGATGAAGCTAAATACGTCTACGAAGGGGAGGCGGAACGCCTAATCATAGGCACGGGGCAAAGCGACATGGTAAGACTTTCAGATGAAACGGCTGACTACTTCCGGCGAAAGAATTGCCAAGTAGACTTGTTGCCTACACCTGAGGCAATCCAAGTATGGAATAAAGCCAAGGGTGGAGTGATAGGCCTCTTTCATATTACGTGTTGATCACCATAACGTCGCGTATTGCCCTCCACTTCTGCCGGCGCTATAGTGGTCGTCTTCCACCAAAGAGAGCCAACTCAAACACCTTGAAGTAACAGTCCACATCCTCAAACCCTATCTGTCGAAGCCAATGGCATTGCACCTCGACTGGTGCAAGTATGTTGGCTGCTTTGTCGGGGCGTTCATAATACTCACTCACAATCTGCTCTCGACTCCTCCGGAACCCCTTCTTTGCAAGTACAGAATGAAGAGAATCAATAAAGTAATTGTCAAAGAGGGTTTTCACCCATTTTGTGGGCGAGGAGACATGATCAAGATTCAGAAATATTCCACCCGGCTTCAATACCTTGTAGATCTCGTTGTAGAGTGTTTGTTTGCGGCGATCCTGTTGATGATGGATTGAAAAGCCTGACACAACGACATCAAATGGAACGGAGCTGGCAACAGAATCTATCCATCCAGGATCCCCATAATCAGCAATTACATATTCTAACGCGCGCGAAAATGTTCTGAGCTTCCTTTGAGCGGCTTCAATCATTGGAAGAGAGAAGTCAAGCAATACGCCCTTAGCTTTTGGAAAGCAATGAAGAATCGCAGCGGCGAGTATCCCATTCCCACAACCGAGATCTAGAAAGCTATGGACACCACCTTCCCTGGAAGATATGACTCTCATCATCATCTCAATTTGAACTGGACTCAAAGGTACGGCTTTCCTAACCCATTTAAGATATTTTTCCACTAGAACAGGAGACTTCCAGGCCCTGCCGTCGCAACGACTCATTATGTGTTCACATCCAATATTGGAACCTTTTACGCGCGCGCTCAAATATTTGTTGCAGTTCCTCGAACTAGGTCCCATTGGTCATTCGACGGTTCTAGTCAACCGTGCCCTGCCAGCATATGTTGAAGGCTCAGGGTTTACAAACGTCTCGCAATCACGCAAGTGCCTTGAGTCTCAAACTTGATTCTTCTATAACAGTACGGACACTCGGTCAGAGCGCTTTTCCAGGAGCGCTCCTCGAAATTCCGCATGTATGCGGAATTTGCTTTGCTTCTATCCTGTTTTACTGGCTGGGCGGGGAGAGATGATCTCTTCCTGGCCAGGCTCAGCATCGTATAAGCCTGCTGTGGTGTCTTGTCCAATAAGGCTGGCAGTTGGTCTGTTGAGATCTGACCCACCTTCATGTAGCGCTCGATTGAATCAAGAGAGATCTCTGGGTGAAAGCACCTACAGTGGTCCATCCAATTCCCATGCCCAACCAACTCCTTCTCCCTTGCTAGAACTCTGCCTACACACCAGATATCGATGGCAGTCTGACGAAGTCGAAGGTTGACAGTCTTATGTAGATAGTTCACAGTATTCACTAGCCAATCCATGCCAGCAGATCCAAGGCTCCGCTCCCAATCATTAATAGTAATCCATTTATTGGGTAGGGTTTGTTCAGTCAAATCCACAATTCCTCCATTATTACTTTACTTGATGATAAAAGTAGAGAAATGGAGGGTTGACATATGAGAGGACTACCGAATATGCAGAAGCACCTGAAGGCAGAATATCGAGTGCTAAGCGGACCGGCTTCAGAAGATACACCCATAGGCTTCAATGAACTCCAGGAGAAGTCTTCAGTATCCTCCAGAACGCTGGCAGAACACCTCAAGCGTTTCATTCCCACGATGGCTCGGAAAGTAGACGGAAAATACAGCATTACAGATACGGGTAGGCGGCGTGTGGAGAATATTGAACGAGATCTTGAGATGTGGACGAAACAACGTAATGGTCACCAATACCGAGCAGAAACAGTTGAAGTGTACTCAATAGGTCCCAAACATTTCTGCAAAGGCAGGTTGATAGTTACGTCTCCTAGAAAACTCATACCGGAGGAGCGCAAAAAAATGGACAAAGCCATCACCCACACCATCCGAACTTTTAGTTCGATTGTTCCCGAAGGTTCTAGGAATTGGAGAATCTCCGTATATTCGCACAACAGCTCTTGACACTCACCCAGTTGAAGCTCGGGTGATTCTAGCTTCTATAGTGTTCAACGGTCCAGTATTCACAGGCCTTCTAGCCTCCCACTTCATTCCATCCCACTTTAGAAGGTTAGGGTGTGTCATCACCCTGATAGCTGTTCCTCCGTAGAGGTTTGCCATGTTCAAGACTCCAATAGCATCCCTGTGAGCTTCCATCCCACACTCCAAGCATTTGAAGAGCCTTCCTTTTCTCTCAATGTTCTCTGATCTGCATCTTATGCATCTGCTTGAGGTCTTGTATTCGCTGACCTCTTTGACTCGGATGCCATATTCCTGTGCCGTACACCTTAGCCTTTGAACAATGTAGTTGAAACTCCAGAAGTTATGAATCATTGAGTTGGTCTTGTGACTATTCTCTCCATTGTTCTCTCTGATGCCTGTCAGATCTCCTATCATAATCTTTGAAACACCGAGATCATAGAGGTCTCTTACCATGCTTCTTATCATGGTGTTGACTGCTTGCCTGAATCTCCGTTGTCTCATCCTGTAGAGGATGCTTAGTCTCTTCGAACTTTTCTTGCCGTTGATTGTCTCAAGTATGCTCTGACAATCCGCTATTCTCCTATTCCAGTACCACCAATCAGAGAGTAGATTTCTCCCACTGTATGCTATCGGTTGCCTCCATCCTTCAAGCCAGATGGTGAACAGGTTGATTATGCCGGGGTCGATGTAGCATGTCTTGGAGCCTCTCGGCTTGAATAATGGCCTAACCTTTACAGCCTGAAAGACACGCCACTTCCCATCAACCTCATCATAGATGACCTCGGCCTTTCCCTGCTTCCCACTCCATCTCGGCTTGCCTCGGATGGGTATCTTCAACTTCTTTGGTAGCTTCATCGCTCCATCCTTTACACTATAGATGTTGTTTCTTAGAACCATCATTAGCTTGTATTTTCCATCTCGCTTCCAGTAGCCGGGCAAGCAAACCCTCTCAATATTTGGTGGGAGTTTACCCTCTCGCTTCAACTGCTTCAATGCGAAGAAGCTTCTCCAAGCCTCGTTGCTCTTCCTGATGATTTGCTGTGCTGTCGCTGAATCAATCAGTGATGCATATTTCTGGTAGAGGTCTTTGCATCTCCAATCTATTGGTTGATAGTTCATGTATGCCTCTCTTCTGCGGTAGGTTACCTCGTTCCAAAGTTTAGCACAGTTGGTAGCTCTATCCCTCAGTGTTCTTTCTTGCTCCATTGTTGGGGCAAGGATGAAGGTGTTAGTTCTCCGCATGAAACTACCAATATTAATATTGGAGTGCCAGACGTTTAAACCTCAAACATTCTGTCTGGAGCGTAATTCATCTCCCTGCTGAAGCAGGGAGCTTTCTTGCTAATTCTTGGTAATTTATGTGCGCGTGTAGTGTATGAGAGGGGAGGAGTTTCAGTGGTAAAGCCTAGAATTGTAGAGACGAATGAGGGGATACAAGGAGAATTCAACGTCGAAACTTACGATCGTTTCATGAGGCGGATGAGAGACAGAGGCTGGATTGAGACCGACCTTGTACTCAAGACAGGCATAGAGCAGGGTTTGGCGCTTGAGGTAGGTCCTGGACCCGGCTATCTGGGGCTCGAATGGTTGAGGAAGACGAATGGAACAAAGCTAGAGGCTTTAGAAATCAGTCCAGACATGATACAGATTGCAGAGAGGAACGCCAAGGAATATGGATTGCAGGGCAGGATCAAATACGTAAAGGGTGATGCACGGAATATGCCTTTTGAAGACAACACCTTCGATGGTGTGTTTACGAATGGTTCACTTCATGAATGGTCGGAACCGAATATGATATTCGACGAGCTCTACAGGGTCTTGAAACCTGGAGGAAGGTATCTGATCAGCGATCTCCGTCGAGACTTAAATCCGCTGATGAAGTGGCTCATGTACTTTATCACGAAACCAAGGGAAATAAGACCCGGCCTAATCTCGTCGATAAACGCGTCCTATGTTCCTGAAGAGATCCAATCAATACTCGGTCAAACAAGGTTAAGCGGATCAGAAGTAAGAACCGTGACCACAGGATTGATTGTTACGGGGCAGAAGCACGCGCTAGAAGGCGGCGCCACGGTGAACGAACACATTTCATTACCAAAATAAAACACCATGCATACTATAGTGACTAACTAAAGTAGTTGACTATTTATGTAACATCAGGCATTCAGGATTGCATGGATAGGTCAGTTCTGGAAGAGGCGTGGAGAGCCGAAAAGAACCTGAAGGTCAAAGAGAGGATTCTGATGGTGCTGAAGCTTTTGGACGGCCTCTCCTCCTACGATGTGGGTAGGGAGCATAATTGTCCCCACTCCAAGGTCCTCTACTGGAAGTACCGCTTCCAGAAGGAAGGGCTTCCCGGTCTACGTAATAAGCCCAAGTCTGGAAGACCTCAGAAAATCTCCAGCATGGAGATGGAGTGCATAAAGAGAATCGTGAAGGGGAAGGAGTACACCACCGCCACGGAGGTCCTGAAGCTTGTTCATGAGCAGACCGGCGTCCGGTACTCGCTCATGCACATCACCCGTCTCCTCCACTCGTGGGGGCTTTCAAGAAAGCGACCAGACAGAAGGCACGTCAACGCTGCCTCAGACGAAGAGGTCAACCGTTTTAAAAAAGGGCGAAAAAAGCGGTAAAAGAGGCGGAAAGGAACGGTTGGACGGTATTATGCGAGGACGAGTCCATCTTCCTCTACGACTCTGTCTCCCGCTACGTGTGGGCCAAGAGGGGACGCACGCCCATGGTATTGACAACGGGTTCCCACCGTCGCACCTGCCTCTTCGGCGCCGTCTCCCTCGACAGTAGGCAGCTCTTCCGGCAGTACGATGCGATAAACGGTGAAAGCTTCCTCGCCTACATGAGGGTGCTTAAACGAAAGTTCGGCGTATTCCTTATCTTTCTAGATAAGTCTGTACCCCATCACCGCAACCGACGTGTCCAACGGTGGCTGCGCAAAAATCGCAGCTGCATAAATGTCAAGTGGTTCCCCTCAGCCAGGCCGGAACTCAACCCCATCGAGGAATGCTGGAGACAGAGCAAGGACATCATACAAGCCAACCACATCCATCCGACATTCGAAGCCATGAAGAAAGAGATCTCAAAGACGCTGAGAACAAAGAGATTCAGATTAAATATAGTCAAATACTTAAGTTAGCTACTATAGTTGAAATTGGTAATACGAACACGACGAACGATTTGTTTATGACAATGTTGGTTGTTAGGAGGTTAGAGTGACTTTCCCGTTTTGGATGATGGTGTTGTCGTCGATGGTTAGTGTCGCTTTCGTTATTACGCCTGGAAAGTAGAAGTTCGTTTTGTTCGCGCCTCCCACATCATCATTGCCACCAATTCCAACAGTTATGGCTCCTGCGCAGATGTTGTCTTGTAAGAATCCGAGCCGTGCCTTTGGGTTCAATCCTATTCCTAGAACTGCAACTTTGTCTTTTTCGCCTGTAGCTTTCTCATAGCTCGCTTTCAGAACATTCGCGTTCAAACGGGCTCGATGCTCATTCAATGTTCCGTTCTTGAAGTCAAAGCGGATTCCGTTAACCCATTTGCCCATGTAGGGAGTTGGTCTATCAAAGACTATGGTTCCGTCCGCATAATTCTCGTCAGGACACACTAACAGGTTGCCGCCTGGTATGTTAGCTGTGTTTCGCCCATGGTCTAAGTCATCGTTGTCAACTATGCAATCTTCCGGGTAAGCATCTCGACCTGCCAATCGTAGATTCAGGTCCGTCCCATTGGGAGCCGTGATATGGACTTGACCATTACGAAGCAAAGCAGCAACCTTCCCCATCTTATCTTTAAGCGCTTCATAGTCGATGTTAGAAGCGGCGAGTAGCATACGCTGCCAAGCAGTAAATGAAATATTGGAGCCTCGGGCGCGTTCCCGAGAAGCATAGCCCAATGCAATTCGCGCTGCCTTCAAGCGGCAACGTTTAGCCCTTTCATACCATTCCTGATTGTAACTAACAGCGGCATGGAACTTTGAAATGTTCTTCCAGACTTTTGTGAAGTTCGCAGGTCCAGGGATGAATACATATCCCTTTGCCTTCTCCATTGCAGCCCATTCATGTTCACCAACCTTTCCCAGCACATCGCCCGAAAGAGACTCGGCACGTTTCCAGAATGCCTCCTCATGCTCAAACAGAAGCATCGGACGCGCACCCAGCTCACGCAAATGATAGATGAAAGCATCCGCGATTGGGAGACCATGATCCCATGTTTCGACGATAACATCGTCACCTGACTGAATGCCAAGAGTGGTGGAAAGAACGTTCTTCACTAAACCATCATAAGAGGACATGACTCCTTGAAGAAGAAGCTTCTAATTCTTAAAGATTGAGTTAAGAGCGACTGTGATTTCTTGTGAAGATTCAATGCGTTCAAGCCAAGTTGGGATGAGCAACGTTCTGAGTCGGCGTTATTCTAGGTTTGCGCGAGCGCTATTCACATTCACGCAAAAAAATAGCGCTTCAAAACTGCAAAACCAGCCAGCAGTCACTTTTTACCGACGGCTCTAAGAGATCGTGTGCTTCTTCTGCATTCAAGCCGGCTCTAGTTCACGGTCTAGCTCTGGGACTTGTTCGTCTAGGAGATCGGGGAAGACTTCCTTAGTCTTTTCCTCAACAACTGCCTGTGCCTGTTTAAGTATTAGGCTGGCCTCATCAGTAAGACTTGAGACTTCGATATTACTTGGTTCTGCTCCCCCTGCGACCACGACGATATTTTCAAGTTCGGATGCGATTTGACCAATTTGGGAAGACACTGATGGTAGAATCCCTGCCAGCTTGCTCCTTATTTCTTTAATGATGCTCATGGGGATGATGACAGAGGCAGCTAGGCCGGAGAATATCTCTATCGTCTCAAGTCTGAGTATTGCTTGCTCAATTCGAAGTTTGCAGTGGTAGACTATCTTGAATAACTTTCTGACTTCATGGCGTTCTTCGGCGTAGATTGAAGCTCTGGCCTCGTCTTTTCTCATTTTGGCTTCTACACACTTGCCAAAGATCTCTCCGTCACGCCGCTTGAGTTTTAGGATAACTATCTCCAATCTGTCTTTTTGAATTATGAGGCGGTAAATGCAGAATATTATCCGCTCCCTGAGTGGGCGAGATCTTAGAACTTTTCCTTTCAAGCGGGTTAGGAGAGGTTTCTGATCTTCTCTATCCCATTCCCGCAGGATGTCTTTGAGCAAGTGCTCTCATGCAGACGAAAGGAGGTTGGACTATAAGTCTCGTTGGTAAAGAAATTGTTGTGAAAACTCTAGATACCTGTAGAAAAAAGGAGGATCAGGCAGGGATCTTAGGTAGTGACCTAAGCCCAGCCTCCAACATCTCCTTGGTGGCCGCAAAATCTTTCAGGGTGCTCGCATGGTATTCGTCGTAGACACTGAGGTCGAGAAGTCCGTGGCCGCTATAGTTGAAGAGTATCGCCTTCTCTTCGCCTGTCTTCTTGCACTCAAGAGCAAGGTCTATGGTCGCTTTGATTGCATGTGCAGTCTCTGGTGCAGCTATGAAGCCTTCAGTGTTGGCGAATAGGTCTGCTGCCTCCATTGCTTGTCTTTGACCGTAAGCGCGGCTCTCAATCAAACCCTTGTTTATCAGGAAGGACAGGCTTGGTGCTTTTCCGTGGTATCTTAGGCCTCCGGCATGGATGGGTGGACATTGGAAAGTGTGTCCTACAGTATACATCTTGGCCAGAAATGTAAGCTCTGATGTGTCGCCATAGTCGTATTGATAGACGCCTTTGGTTGTGGAGGGTACTGCTGAAGGTTCGACTCCGATGAATCTCGTGTCTCTTTTGCCCTTTAGTTTGTCATGAAGGAACGGGTAGCTGATGCCTCCAAAGTTGCTTCCGCCGCCGATGCAGCCAATCACGATATCCGGGTAGGCGTCAAAAAGTTCCATCTGCTTCTTGGCTTCAAGTCCGATTATGCTTTGGTGTAATAAGACAAAGTCCAGAACGCTTCCGAGAGAGTATTTTGTCTTGTCATCTTTTAAGCAGTCTTCAACCGCTTCGCTGATAGCTATCCCGAGGCTTCCAGGATGATTTGGATCCTGCTTGAGCATTTCCCTCCCCACTTCAGTGTTGTCACTCGGAGAAGGGAACACATTTGCTCCGTAGGCCTCTATCATTGTTTTTCGGCCCGGCTTGCTCAGATAGCTGCTCCTTGTCATATACACAGTTAAGTCCAAATCGAAAAGAGCACATGCTAAGGCGAGTGCTGAACCCCACTGTCCAGCTCCCGTTTCAGTTGTGAGCCTTTCAGCGCCGTCTTTCATGCTGTAGTAGGCCTGGGGTATGGCAGTATTCGGTTTGTGGCTTCCAACAGGATTGACGTCTTCTCTCTTGAAATAGATCTTGGCAGGTGTTCCAAGGTGTTTCTCTAGTCTTGCTGCACGCTGCAGAGGGGTTGGCCTCCCCATTGTCATGTATGTCTCAAGGACTTCTTCTGGAATGTCTATCTCAGGCTGAGTTGAGACAGCCTGCATGATGCATTCCTTAGCGAAAAGCCTCAACAGCGGTTCTGGCGATAGAGGCTTGAGAGTCTTCGGGTCCAGAGGGGGCGGGTAGCCTGGAGGAAGGTGTGGTAGTATGTTGTACCATCTCTTAGGCATCTCATCAGTGGTCAGGTTGACTTTGACTGTCTTTTTTGACATTTGTATCACTCTTTACGTTTTTGTCCTTTCTTGGACCTCTAGGAAATATTTTAATCTTTCGTGTACACATTAATACTCAAAATATTATGTGGACTACCATGTGGAGCAATATTGCCAAACATTTGGAAGGACACCCAGAAAGACTTGCAGTAGCCCGACTCCTCATCGAGACTGGGCTCTCAATAAGGGATGGGAAGATTTACTGCAACCAAATAGAGATCCCGACAAAAAGGGTTGCCCAAGCAGCAGGGGTGGATAGGAGAACCGTCACCAAGACAATCCAGACGATCTCCTCCAACCCTCAGTTGAAGGAGATATTCACGCATATGAGATCTGCCGGTCTATCGCTCAGGGAGATTGCAAAACATCTCGAATTCGGCGTCTTGGAGATAACCCCCCAAGACCCGCACTCCGTAGGAATCTTAGCAAAGGCTTCAACGTTAATCTCTGAGCACAACATAAGCATCAGGCAAGCTATAGTGGATGACCCAGAACTCTCCCCTGAGCCTAAGCTAACGCTGATAGCTGAGAAGGAATTGCCCGGCGAACTGATCCCAAAACTGCTTAAGGTTCCCGGGATAGCCAAGGTCTCGATATACTGAGCTTCATTCGGTGTCGTGGCGGCTTGTATCAGTTCGACCTTTATTTTGATCCCGAAGGTTCCTACGTGTCCAAACTCAAACAACTAACCACTGTACTCGAGGAGTTGAAACTTAAGTGGAATGCCGATTACGCGATCTTCGAGACTGGACGGCTGACTTCAACCGAGATCGAACGGCTCCAGTCATCAATCAGGTCGATACCGCCGCAGGTAAGAGGCAGAATAGTCAGCTCAGGAAATCACATACTACCCTTTTCCGGAACTAAACGACTCAATCTAAAGAATACGCCAGTTGTTCTGCTTAAGAAGAATGGAACCCCCCTGGATGTCTATCCGCACTTGCTTGGCACGAGCTATAGTAGTCCTGTTGATGCACTCTCCAGAATCTTAAGAGTTGGCCCGGATGAGTATCGTGAGGCAAGAGGTATTCTAGAGGATCCATTGATCAAGATACTCTTCGACTACCCTGAATCTTTGGAAAAAGGAATGGTTCCCTTGGGCAGGAACTTTGAGACCGACGCGGGAGTTATTGATGCACTCTTAAGAGACGGAAAAGGCAACCCGGTGGTTGTTGAGCTTGAGACTAGGGCACGAGACTCCTCAGTTGCACAGGTCTGCAGGCTCGCGGCGGGCTATGCAAAGTCCACTGGCACTTCCTTAGAGAAGATACGGAAACTGGTCGTTTGTCTTGATTATGAAGGTCAACTTGTGACGACTTGTGAAGGATCAGATGTAGAGTTCTACAAACTCGAATTTAGGAGAGTTTGCAACCACACTCCCTCTGGTCACTAACGCGATTGAGACTGAGAACAAAGGTCTATGCCGATTAGTTCTGGAAGACGCCCGACCATGCCCACATGGTCGTCTCTAACTATTAGAGCTCCTCTAACTCCTTGAATTGTACTGGCAACCTTCAAACCCTTCTGGATCGAAATCTCCAAATCTTCGTCTTCAACAGCATTACAGACCGCCGTCGCCGCTGCATCCGCCAGAGCTGCATCATCAGCTATGACTGTGGCTGAATCGGCAAAACCGAAGCTCAGAGCATGGCCTACAGTGCCGGAGCTTGTGGCAAGGCCAAGAGGAATCTCATGTGGAAGGATTCGGAAGCCAAGTCTTCCGGAGATAGGAGATTTCCCTGAATATATTGCCACATCCACCTTGACTTCACTTCGGATCGAGATCTCTCCACCGTTCTCGACGACTGCAATCTTTGCCCCCTGTCTAGTCATCTCCTCGGTTGCGAGATCCGCCAAGGCTCCGGCAACAGCAGCCATCGGGCCTACATTTGCCTTTTCAGCGGCTTGAGACATCCTCACGACGATCTCAGGAGCGTCTTGGCTTACTCTCAGGGGATCTAGCGCGAGGAGAAATTCAGGGAAGGCTCTTACGTACCTCTCAAGTTCCACTCTATTCCTGGTGATCGTTTGGAAGGCAGCTTCAGCAGTCTCATGAAAGTCCGTCTTGACTAGTATTGAAGACTCTCCGATTACTCTTCGATATGTAAGTGCCTCTGCCATGTCCCACCCTCCTACTGGAGCATCTTGATAGCTCTTGTTGGGCAGGAGTCGATGCATGCCCCACAATTTATGCACTTCTGAGGATCGATGTTGACCGAGAGGTCCTCTCCTGCTGCTATGGCTGCAACCGGGCATATCGTTATGCAATGTCCACAGTCAATGCATCTCTCACGCGAAATCTCTATGAATCGTCCGACTTGAACATCGACGCCCATCTGTTTGAAGGCTGCGATAGTCCCCTCTGCCTTCTCATCTGGAACCTCAACAAGAACTTCTCCTTCGCTCTCGTCCACTTCGGCTCGAAGGATGTTTATTGGAGCCTTGGTCTTCAGTATTACCGAGGATATGATCGGCTCTGCGGTCCTTTCCTTGTTGAATCTTAAACGTGCCTTCATACTACTGGTACTCCCCAAACAATCTGCTGATTCGTTCACTGGTCACGATGCCGAGAATATTCCTCTCCGCATCGATAACTGGTAGGGCTGAGATATCGTGTTTCTTCATCTTCCGCACACATGACTCAATAGGCTCGTCTGGTGAGGCTGTCACGACCTGCTTGGTCATCACGTCAGAGAGTTTGCGCTTTTTCAGAGCGACGGCTCTAGTAATGTCGAATGAGGTGACGATGCCGCTGAGCGCTCCTGCTGGTTCTACAGCAACCACATGATTGACGTTCTCTTCAACTATTCGCCTGGCTACTGTATCGATATCTTCTTCAGGTTTGCATGTTACAGCAGGAACCATTATGTTCTGAGCGAATAATGTTTCTCTGCTTATCTTCATTGGTTTCAGTGTTCCTACATGTGGTAGCCTTTCCTGTGGAGATGTGAGTAGAAACTTTCCTTCGTTGATCCAACGTTTCAATGTTGACGCAACTTCTCTCGCAAGCCTGAGACTTGAGAGGGCGGTGACGGGGATTGTTCTATCTTTCAGCCTTATCTTTCCTGATTTGAGTTCCGCATAGTCCGTCACTTTAATGATCGGTCTGCTCCTGCGTGGGATCCCATAGTCCAAGAGATTCGTCTTGACCTCTTCGTCACTTACGCCAGTCTTCATGGCCAGTCCCTCGTTGAGTATTGGTATCGGTATGCCAAGCCCGACGTAGAGTGTTGCACCATAGTTCGTGAAGCTGCCGCCTCTGAGGAATTTTGAGTTCATCCTTTTGAGGTCGCCCTGAACCATCAGGGTGCCTAATCCGTTTGCTGGTTCATGTTGGGTTCCGGGACCGGTTACGTATCCTATTCCGCCGCCGAGAAAGATCCGTGTGCCCACACCTATGCTCTCGTAATCAGGATCGTTTGTAAGAGGGTTCAGTTCACCGGAGCCGGAGTATGTGGCGTTCCCATAATTTGGGAGGAGCTTTCCCATGTAAGTGTATATCAACTCGTCCCTTCCATTTGTGGCAGCGTTGTACTTCTGATAGGCATTTCTTGGATTGCAGAGGATTGCCTGGTTTAGATCATCTATGGTTACCGATGTTCTGATAGACTTCCTTGGATAACAGTCTGTGCCGTACCCAGTAGCGACTAGCTCTACTTCTTTACCAGAGACGAGATCCTCTATTACGTGGCCTCCACCGTAATCAAACCTTTTTTCCGGGTGCATCTTCGTCGCGCCGAGATATGCATCCACAGCTGCGTTTCCGTGATAGGCCTCGACGCCATTTAGTGTAACACTCTCCATCTTGATTGGAGGGTCGGAGTGACCGAAATTCAGGAAAACGCCTGAACCGCACATTGCACCAAAGGTCCCAGTCGTGACCACGTCGACATCTCTAGCAGCAACTTCAACTCCTCGGCTTCTGACAATTTCAGTCATTTCCTCCGCTGTAACGACCGTTGCCTCGCCTTTCCGTATTTTCTCATTGATCTGTTCTATCGTTCGGTGAATTTTCAAGCATGTCAGCTCGATTTGACGGCTGAATTACTTTTGCTGTTATTAATAGTTTGATGGAGGAAATATTCCAATAGGAATCAAAATGGGTGTCGCAACCGACCGAAAGGGAGAAGATGTATTAACGAAGCCCGACGCTCCTCATCTGCTTTCTGGAAAGGCTTCAGACAATATTTGCCGAATATTGCGAATTGCACACCTATCTGCTGGACTACTATCACTTTCTCATTTAATTCAATAGCTTCGCTGAAGGTCAGCCCCATTCTCTCCTCCGGATAGCAGAGTAAGTTGGTCTTATAGGTGGGATCTAGGCCCACATCGCTAGTCATGGTCATGATGCTTCTGAATATCGTACTCCGCTCAAGAAGCAAGGCCCTAAGAAAACGAATGATCGCCTTGTCAGTATAGTCCATCTGTACAAACCTTTGCCATCCAACTACTACCGAAGCACCTTTCACTATGAATGAATCGGCAAGATCCGCGCTGTAAAGACCTGAGCAGCCTGCGAGAATTATCACTGTACTTGGGAATTTGCCAGACATGGACTGAACAAATTGTGGACCTATCGCAAAGTAGATCGTGGATCCATTGAACTCTCTTGCAGGAACGATAAGATCTGAGAGCTGCTCTACCAGATACTCGCGCTGGTCATAAGGTTCGCCTGTAAAGAGGTATACTGGAGATCCAGTTACCGGTCTGTTATTCGGGAGCAGATACTCAACGGGGGTAGATTGATGAACTCTGAATACTATGAGCTTGTACCCTAGAGATGGTAGTCTTCTGTAGAGGTCGATATTCACCTGAGAGCCGCTGTAGACGTCAGAGGTGAATCCAGAATCCTTTAAGATCTTGGTGAACTCGTGAGTAAAACTAGGGTTTGGATAAGTGATTGAGAGCTGATCGATCAAGGCAGCTTTTCTTGAAGAATTGGTCTCCTCCGATCCCTGTTGAATGAACCAGTCGTGGACTGCAAAGACGACAAGGCCGATCATCAAAGCCAAGAATGCGATTTCAAGGGATCGTTTCCCAATTTGGCGCTTCTTCTTGCGCATTCTTGAATTGGTCATGTCTGAAGGGAAAAAAATAGGGTGCAGCTAATATGTTTTTGGTCGTGCAACGTAGCTAGTTAACGGTCGCGTTAGAATAGCTATTCGCAAATGCTGAGTTCTAATCACGTTTACCGGTTCTATTTTTCATGCGATGGTTATTTCTTCGTTTCCTACAAGCTTTCAGGTATTCTAGAAATTGCCACTAAAACCAACGTCTTTAAGAAGACGCCGTGAGATCCGAATGCTAATATCAACCTTAAATCCTTGTTAGGTAGACTACGTCTAGAAAGCGGGTGAGATTTGTTGGATTCAAACACTATCTACATCGGGAGGAAACCCTTAATGACCTACGTCCTATCCGTTGTGAGTCGTTTAAGCGTCGGGAATAATGAAGTTGTCCTTAAAGCCAGAGGTCGAGCCATCACTACAGCAGTTGACGTCGCCGAGATTACGAGGAGAAGGTTTCTGACCAACTTGAAGATCGATGGTGTGTCCATTAGCACTGAGGAGGTCAAGTTGGAGGAAGGTGGCAACAGATCAGTGTCGTCTATTGAGATCGTTCTAAAGCGCGAAGGACAACCAGCACCCAAGCAAGCGTAGTAGCTGCAGAACCCGCTTGAAACCATCATAAATCAAATACTTGGGATAAGCTTACATAGCCGGCTTCACCGACTTTCCAAATTCCAAGAATCCGGCTTTTCATCTCTGCTTAGCCTAAGCTAGTTTTATTAAGTCTCCCATTATTTGACAGGGCTAATGCTGTCTAAGTGATCGGTCTATGGTGTTCAGACCTCAGGGTGTAATGCCGGCTCTTGTAACCCCCTTTACTGATGATGGAAACCAGGTAGACGAAAGACGGCTTAGAGGGTTAGTCGACTACGTTATTGAGCGGGGCGTCTCAGCCTTGGTACCATGCGGTACAACGGGTGAATTTCAGAACCTCTCATTGGATGAGAGAAAGAAGGTCATTGAGATCGTGGTGGACCAGGCTAAAGGGAGGATCCCTGTCATAGCCGGGACTGGACACAGCAGCACCAAACTAACCATAGAGTTGACACGACACGCTAAAGATGTTGGTGCTGATGCTGCCCTTGTGGTTACGCCATACTATCACAAGCCCATGGATAGGGGGATCTACGAACATTACAGAACACTGACTGAGGCAGTTGATCTTCCAATTATCTTATACAATATCCCCCAAGCCACTGGTGTGAACCTAAGCTGGCAGATGGTGGAAGACCTTGTTGAGATTCCTAACATAATTGGACTCAAGGATAGCAGTGGAGAACTAAGATACATGCTCTCTGTCTTCGAGAAGACAGGCTCTAGGCTCTCGGTGCTATGCGGGCACGACGAAGTTGTCCTTCCAGCACTTGCAGTCGGAGCATCAGGTATGATCCTTGCGAGTGCGAATTTCATACCTGATGTCTGGGTCAAAGTCTATGATGCAGTGAAGAAGGGAGACCTCAATTCAGGACGGGTGACTCAACTGGGGATCCAGAAGATTGCCAGAATCACAGCTCGAAGCGGTCCAGTTGGGTCTAAGGCTGCGCTCAACATGTTAGGAGTCAAAGTGGGGCCCGTTAGGCTGCCGCTATCTGTTGGAGGAGAGTTGACTTACGAGGATATGGAAGAGTTGAGGATCGACTTGGAGAAGATTGGGAAACTAAAAGTGAAATCTACCGCAGCAGAAGTTGAGTCTCCCAAACTTGTAGCTGAGGGATTTGCCAAAATAGGTGTCACAGATGAATTCGTCAAGAACTTTAGACTCAAGACCGGAGAGTCACTTGCGGGGTCGGGCCCCGAGGTTGCTCACATAGAAGTGATGTTGGGAAGTAGGGACGGTCCCTTGGCGGAAGCCTTCGCAAAGGCTAGGGCAACGCCCTCTGCAGGTCACGAACCACTGATCGCCATCCTTGAACCAAATCTCGCTGTCAAGCCGACAACCCTGATCATTCCGACAGTGACAATTAAGAATATGCGGCAGGCGAGCATGGTCTACGGTCCTGCTCAAGCAGCTGTTGCAAAGGCAGTTATGGACTGTGTGGGCGACGGCACGCTACCTGAGGCTGTCGTCGACGAACTGATCGTAATAACGAATGTTTTTGTTCATCCCTCTGCAGTGGATAGAAAACGGGTCTACATAAACAACTACAAAGCTATGAGACACGCGACTAGAAAGGCCGTCGAAGGTAGACCAACAGTAGAGGAACTTCTTAGGGATAGTGAGATGGCGAAGCATCCCTTCAGATATTCACCTTGATCTGTCTGGTTGCGACGCGCGCGACTGGTGTAACAGGGGCTCGGTCTATCAGAAGGGCCGTAGTGGACATTTATGTCCAAGGCCAAACATCAAACAACTGTGAAAAGACAAGTCAAGTTTGGAAGCGGACGTAATTACCTTACTTCTTCTCTGAGAGTTATGATTGTCCTGTCGACCGTGTCCTTGGCCTTCTCGATCCGTTTCCTCAAGTCGCTCACCAGTGATTCATAAACCTCCTTGCTTATCCGGCCTGACCTGTATTGACTTGTGATCTGACTCTCGCTTGCACGTAGCGCATCTACTTCTCCTTCAGCCTTCTCAAGTCTCCTTGTCATCTGGTCATATCTTGGGTCGACGGCCTTGATCTCAGTCTTCAATGTCGCCAAGGATCTGTTGATCTCGCTGAGCCGGGTCTCAATCAATCTTCTTCGTCTGCGGTAATCTTGCTTTGTAACTGCTCCTCTTCCAAGTTCTTCACTTCTCTTTTCCAATTCGAGCCTCAAAGCCCTCTTCTCGTCCTGAAGTTCTATGAATCTTCTGATCTTCTCAAGTGGAGCCGATGGAGCGGCTTTCGTCGGCCTCTTGAGGAGAACAGCAGCAGCAAAGGCTCCGACGATTACTTCTAGAGAAAAGACCCACTGGAGCGGGTATATCGAAGGTGTGAAGATCGGATAACTATATTCAACAGCTGTCGCACTAGCTTGGCCCGGCAGGAGCCGATCGAGGTTATAGGTCAGGACCTCAACGCCGTCTGGAAGGAGAGTTGTTGCATTCGGTGGTGGTGATGCTACTTCGGACTTAGATCCTCTTGGCAGAGATACGTTGACGAGGTACTCCTCGGTTAGATATTCGCGGGGGGGGACTGTCTCAACTGAGAATCGGTATCTTCCAGGCCATTCCAACCTCTTTAAGTCGTCTTGCTGGGCTAAATTGTATTCGAGTCTGAAGGTGAATGAGGTTTCTCCTGGCAACTTTCCGAATCGCGGCGCGACGCTTATAGTGTCATTCTGGGCTTGAAGTCTATCCTCAATGGCCCCGGCTGAGTCATAGAGCATTATTTGGCTTATGTTCTGGGGGCGTGGGAGTGTTAAGGCATTCAGTTCCGACCCGAAATTGAATACCGAGTACGTATCTTTTGAAGTCACTTCGCCGCTGGGGGAAATCGTAATCTCTCTCTTGACAGATTTGAAAGAGATCAGTTGTTGAGCATCATTCGAGTATCTGATTGAGATATCTACTGTTGAAAAGGGTTCTAGCGGCCTCTGAGTGCCATTCAGCGCGGGCTGACCTCCGACGTTGGTCGCCGTGTAAGTCTTGTTGGGCCATTGCGTGGGGGTTGAGCCCTTTGGAAAGATTATGGTCGAGTTGTAGACTTGTGCCCTCACCGGAAGGGTTGGGTAAGCTACGTAAGAGAAGACAAACTCATTGCCACTATATGATACCAAGTTGGAAAAGACTGATCTTAATCTGATCTCGTATGTGCTTCCTGGGGCAAGGGATTTGGCTAGACTGCAGCTAACCATGTAGTTGGTCGAGGATTCGTTAACTATCCTCTCTGTCTTCAAGGCTTCGCCTGAGGGCCCCTGAGCTTCAAGTGATTCAAGACCGCTGGCATAGGTCTTTGGAAAGCCGAAATATAGCGTTTCTATCTGGCTTGTTCCGTTATTTGCCACCGTCAAGGCATCTGTAATTGTGGTGATTCCGAAGTTGTTTATATTCATCAGCCTGCTGGCCTTTGAGATATAAACTTCTGTTGAACAGCTAGTAGAACTGAGTAGTGAGGATATCGCTATTAATATGATAATTGTCAAAGCAGGAAGTCGAGACAAGACACGTCACTTTGAATCCAATCTTGATATTGGTTGCAGGCTTACACAGAATATCTTGCTAATATATCTTGTTTTGGAGGTCGTTTTTTTTGGAAACTCGATGGCCAAACAGGGTGGATCAATCTTTGATAACTGCTATAGACTGAAGATCCCTGGACTGTAAAACCGACTCTAAGCGTCCCGATAGGCGGTATCGATTTGGTTGCTTAGTGTTCCGCGCTTGACTTTCGCCTTCCTTCGAGTATCTTTTTGCTTATCTCCTCGCCTTGGGCGAGCCTGATCTCGCGGGTCAATCCCCAGTGGTTCGGGCCTTCAACTACGTCCTTCCCTGCGCAAGACCAGGTTATAAGCGCCAACTTCCCCTTCGATACGTCATCGATGTAGTCCTTAAGGTCGAACTTTGCTTTGTTGCCGCAAACTGGGCATTTCCATTGGAGGTGTCCTGTCTCTTCTATGAGTGATATGGGATCTTCCATTCCCATTAGCCAGCGGTTCAGTTTCTTTATTAGAGCAGTCCTTCTCTTTGCTTCCTTGGCTTCATACTCAGCCCTTCGACGTCTCTCCTCCTCGAGCCTCCTCTCAAGCTCCTTCTTGGCGCCTTCTTTCAATTCAATACCGTAAGCTTCAATGGAGCTTGTAGATCTCTCGGTAAGAAAGTTCCAGATGATCAAGATCTTCTGTTCCAAAGCTCCTGGATAGCTGGCCGACTCAGGATAGTCTGAAGCCAGCCTTCTCAGGTGATGATCTCCTATTCTTCTAAAGTCTACCATCGTCAACTCACCAAATAGTTGCCAACAAGATACCCTTAGCGGTTTCTGTCACGGCTAAGTTGAATCCTCAACCGTCGCTTAAAGCTCTTGATTTGACATATGATGTAGCCCCCTTCATTGCTTTATTGTTTGACGGTTTTAGAAACCTTGAAAAATACGCGGGAACACTCCATGTTTTGTAGGTGATTGTGATGTTCGTTTATCCATTCGGAGGATGTTGGCCGTACACGTGGACTATGCCATATATGTGGGCTTATCCTTGGATGTCTTCCTGCTACTACCCAATTCCCTACTACTGCTCCCCGACGCCCTTTTATTATCCGTTCTTACCCTTCTGGTGCTAAGACCTAGCCCATCGTAGTCAGCATTACGAATGCTGGCACTTTCTTTTTATATTCCAGAACTGGAGGGAATGGAGATCTGTAGGTGACTCTTAATTGAATTGGTCTATGATGAGAGAACCCCGGACGATACGCCCTGGAGAGAAGAGTGTATTCACTATTGAGATACAGGAGAGTGGGAGAGGTATCGCGGGCGTAGAAATATCCTTCGAGGTTGAGCCGAAAGATGCGGGCTCGATGGAAGCTGAAAAAGTCAAGACTGATCCCAAAGGGCGTGCAACGGGAACTTTTGTGGCTTCATCAAAAATCGAGAAAGATGTTGATATTCTCGTGAAAGCCAAATGGAGAATAGTAGGACAAGATAAGGAAAACGTCATGAAGGTGGAGGTCAGACCTACCCCTCCACAAGGCCAGAAATGACTTCGCGCGCTAAGGAGAATTGAGGGTTTGAAGTGGGCAGAGCCCTGACAGTTCTCTTTCAAGAATGGTGGCGGAGTAATCGAGACATTTTTAAAGTCAGAAATTTGGCTGCTACGCTCTCACCGTGGAACACTACCTCACACCTGAGGATCCGAGCTCGATCAGCTCCAAGGAAAAAAGGGCCTGGTCAACACATGTTACAGTCTTATATATTTCCGAAACCAAAATGGTGAATTGGTGAATCTTATGTCGACAAGAATAAAAATCCATACTCCTAGTACCGGCTACGTTGAGGCCGAAGTACTTGACGAGAGGAACCCTAAAACCGCCAAGGCTATACTTGATAGTCTTCCTTTTGAGTCCAGAGCAAGTACGTGGGGCGAGGAAGTCTACTTCAGTATTCCAGTAAATGTCAGTGACGAGAAGGGACAGTGTGAGGTTGAGGTGGGTGACTGCGGATACTGGCCCGCTGGAAATTGTTTCTGCATATTCTTCGGAAAAACACCCGCAAGTAGCGGCAACAAACCTGTGGCCGCAAGCTCTGTTAATGTCTTCGGAAGAATCGTTGGCGATGCCAGAGTCTTCAATAAGGTCAAGGATGGAGAGAGAATCAAGGTCGAGAAAGCCTAGTCTCCGCGTAGGAAACCCAAGCTCAGTTGCATTAGAGAATAGTTGCTCTCCGGTGCCGCTCTTCCAGGAGTGACCTCCAACCCTCAGGAACTCTCTTCACTTGACGTGCGGGAACTCCCAAGAACATCGTCCCAGCTGGGACATTCCTTGTTACAACAGCGTGGGCCCCAACGACTGCACCTTCACCGACAGTCACTCCGGGCATTAGTGTTGAGTTGGCTCCTATGCTGGCACCTTTCTTAACAATTGGCCCCTTGAGGTCCGTCTCTCTCTGCATCGCATACTTGTCGTTTGTGAATATGCAATAGGGTCCGAGAAAGACGAAGTCTTCAATCGTTGATCTTCTGCAAATATATACACCCGTTTGTATGGAGACACCTTTCCCTACTGTTGTCTCGCCATCAATTACAACATTGGTTCCAATCAACGAGTTATCTCCTATACTTGACTGCTCTCGGATTATTACATTGTGACCTAATTCCACATTGTCGCCAACAGCCACATCAGAATAAACTATTGAGCCTGATCTCATGGTGGATCTCCTTCCTAGAATTGAACGCCCGGAGAAGGCCACCTCCTTTACCCTGCTCTTGATCATCTTCTTGAGATCTTGCCGTTTTGGGTGACCTACAATACAGCCCTTCCCAATATAGGCCGACTCCTTGATGGTAACGTCTCCGTAGATGGTAACATTCGAATCCAACCATACAGAGTCTTCAAGTTTTGCGCCACCCATTATCTCGACTCCCGCTTCAATACAGCAACCTAGTCCGACCTTTGCTGACTCACTCACTACTGCAGACGGATCTATCCTCCTCCCTGCCGTGACCAATGATCCAACCCCTTTAGTTTTTCACTGATTCTTACTTTAAGATCTTTGATTCCTACAAATCCTGTTATGTAGACACTTGATTTATTAGATTGTCACCACAAAATGGTGAAAGAAGGTCTCGCCAGGTTTCTCCCATGAAGGTTAAGGTAAGATACTTTGCTGGTGTGAGAGAAATAGTGGGAAAGAGTGAAGAGACCTTCGAGGTGCCTGAGAGAGCCACAGTTAGAGATCTTCTCGGCATATTATCCGAAAGGTACGGAGCGCCCATCTGCGATTACATCTTTGCCAAAAGCAGAGAGGAGATATCGCCCAATCTTAACTTCCTCATAGATGGGAAGAATATTGCCATGATCAATGGAACTGAAACCCCCCTGTATGATGGATGCGCCTTTGCCATCATCCCACCAGTCGGCGGAGGAATCCGCTAGGGCACTGGACCAGTATTTGCCACTTGAAAGCTTACTTGCAGCGGCGTGGAATCGGCTCTGAGAAAGCTAGGGACTCCGTCGATACACCATATGGGAGTAGGGATGCAAAGCAGTCTACTTTGAGAGCTTTGGATATGCCTCGAACAGAAGCGACATCTAGGTAATGTCTGCAATCCTGAACAAGTCAAGATTCTGCGAAGTCGAGTGCGAGCGCTAAGTACTGAACTATCGTCCCGCGACATCCCTCTTCCACTTCGCCTAGAGTCTGCGTCTGATCCCGGCTCCAACGCGTTTCAACTGCTTGATGCCTCCTGATGGGCCGCCACGCGCGTAAACCTTCCCCGTATTCATCGCATGGAGAATATCCACTACTGATCCAGATCTTGACTCAATGCAGGTATATGCATCTCCAATCGTCTCAAGCGTGTGCGAGTCGCTACCACCGAACATTGGGACGCTCAATTCTTTAGCAGCTTTCTCAGCAAGGTGTTTTGAGAGGCTGTAAGGATGGGCTTTCGAGTTGATAGTCTCGATTCCATCAAGCCTTTCAGTGACCTGCGACGGCCTAATACCGCCCCGAATAACATCATAAGGATGAGCGAGTATTGCTACACCACCTCTGCCGTGAATGATCCTTACAGTCTCATCAACAGACAGCCCAGTGCTTATTTCGCCCACATCTCCCAACCCGAGGAGGTGGCCCTGTTTGGTGCTCACTTCGATCCCTGGGATGACAATTATCCCTTTGATCTCTTGATCAAAGAATCTGTCGTGGTCCGTGACAGCTACTCCATCTAACCTCTTCAACCGAAGTACCTGAGGTATCTGCCCAGCCTCAACTGATCCATCTGGGGAATTTGTTGTGTGAACGTGGGTATCTATCCTGAGTAACATCTCTTCCATCTTGTCAGGGGGTAGCTGAGTTCCACATCTTCTCTATCTCTTTGGCGTTTACCTTATGGAAAAGTGGTCGAGACTCGCCAATCGGGTGGTTTGGGTTGAGTAATAGGCTTCCGGCATCCTCCCAACGCTGCTCTTCGAGTCTCCCTCCAGCCTCTAGTTGTTTCCAGATCGCATTCGCGGTTTGGGGCATAAATGGATACAAGAGAATCGCAAGTGATCGGACGGATTGACTACACAAATTGATTACGGTAGCAGCCTCTTGCTTGTCAGTTTTGATTAAATGCCATGGTTCCCTCTCGCTTAGATACTCGTTTCCAGATCTGGCTAACTCAAGGACTGCGGCCAACGCATCCCTGAGCCTAAAATGGTCCATCAGGCGACCTACAGTCAAAGGACTCTCGTAGACTCTCTCAGTTAGACTTCTATCCGATGAGGAGAGTTCCCCTACCGCTGGAATACGACCGCCAAAATTAGACCTGACAAATGTCAGCGTCCTGTGTATGAAATTCCCTAATATGTCGTTTAGCTCCGTATTTATGTGTCTTTCAAACTCTTTCCACGTGAAGTTAGCATCTTTAGCCTCTGGTCTCATGGCGATCAGAATATACCTCCAATACTCTGACTCAGCTATTCTTAGAGCATCATCAATCCAAACCCCTATCCGCCGGCTCTTAGAGAATTTTCCCTGGCCCTCGTATAGTACGAATTCTGTTGAGGAGACTTCCCAAGGGAGGATGTATTTTTCAGGACTGCCCAGAAGGAGAGCTGGGAGTATAATTGTGTGGAAGGGGATATTATCTTTCCCAATGAAATGAACGTTCTTAGTCGATTCATTCAGCCAGTAATCTCTCCAGAGGTCTGGATTGCCCTTTCTCTCGCCTAGTTCTATCGAGGCTGAGATGTATCCTAGGACAGCCTCCATCCAGACGTAGATAGTCTTCCCCTCGGATCCTGGAAAGGGGGACGGAACTCCCCACTTATTGTCACGTGTCAGTGCCCTAGGTTTCAGCCCTTCCTTAAGCCATCTCAGTGAGAAGTTCCTGGCGTTGTCTGGGAGTTGTCTGTTCTCAGTGAGGTATCGCTTGATCTCTATTTCAAACTTCGGCAGGTCAAAGAACCAGTGGAGGGAAGACTTGACAGTAGGTGTTGAATCGCAGAATATGCATCGCGGATTCACTAGCTCAGTGGAGTCTAAAACTCTTCCACAGTCTTCACATTGGTCTCCACGTGCATTTTGGGACCCGCAAAATGGGCAGGTTCCTTGCACAAATCGGTCTGGGAGGAACCGATCGCATTTTTCGCAGTGTAGAAGTTCAACCTCTTTTTTGAAGATGTAGCCGTTCTCATAGAGTTTGAGGTAGAAGGACTGGGTGAATTTGATATGGGTTGGCGATTCTGTTCGGGTATAGTTGTCGAATGATATGGAGTATTTCTCAAGCAAATCCAATATCAGGTTGTGGTAGTGGTCGGTTAGTTGTCTAGGTTCTATGCCTTGTTTGAGGGCTTCCACCTCTATGGGTGTTCCATGCTCATCTGATCCTGTGACTGTAATGACGTCTTCGCCTTTCAGACGTAGGTACCTGGTGAAGACGTCCGCCGCGAGGAGATGGATAAAAGTTCCCAGGTGAGGGACGGAGTTGACATAGGGCCAAGCTGCGTTTACGATCCATCTTCCCACTGCAATACCACCGGTCTCACCTCGACAGATGAGATTCGCTCCTAAGAGATTACGTCTGCGGATTAAAAGATTCTCTGAAGAGAATTGTTAAACTATAAGCAAGATCAATTCTCGAGGAGATTTCAACTTAAATATCTCACCTAGATCTTCTTCTGTGACTATCGGTGACGGCAGGATATGTCTGAGAAATATCTTAAGAGTCTAGACAAAGCGCTCGAGAAGATTCCGAAGAGAATGATCAGCGGAGAGCGTTTCGAGGAGCCGAAGCCTGAGATTATGGTCTTCGGTAGGACCAGAACCATGATAGCTAACTTCGCCGACTTGTCACGGAGATTGAATAGAGATCCTAATCACATATTGAAATTCCTATCCAAGGAGATGGCCACAGCGGGAACCTACGACGGTCAGCGGGTATTCTTCAAGGGAAAGTTTCCAGGGGATTCGATAGTTCATCTCCTACACATCTACGTGGCGAAGTATGTTATCTGTCCTATCTGTAAGAGGCCAGATACAAAGATAGAAAAGTCAGGCGGGATCACCACGCTATCATGTGAGGCGTGTGGCGCAAAATCACCTATAAGACCCGTCTAGAGAGCGAGATATTGAAGAAGGTCTATCTCAAGAAATATGTTAAAGGTAGGTACACTCTGGTCACAGTATGTGACATGGACTTAATAGGCAAGACGTTGAGAGAGGGCAGACTGAAGCTTGAAGTCACAAGCCAGTTCTACGGAGGGGAGCTAGCAAATGCAGATGAGGTTGCCGAAGCTCTCTCGAAAGCAGACTCTGGGAACCTTGTAGGAGAGAATGCGGTGAAGGTAGCAGTCGAGAACGATCTTGTGGATCCGGCGGCCGTAATCTACATAGCTGGAGTTCCGCACGTCCAGATAGTCAGACTTTAAGCTAGGTCACTAATTCGTCTCGACGCGGATCCGTAGCCCTCAGTGATAACAATACACCGTGCATTGCTTGGCTAGGATTGATTTCAACGTGCTCATTGATTCGCGATCCCGAATTATTTCTTGACTTAGCCAAACCTTTATTTGCACTGTTGAATTCAAGATAACCAGCTTCAGCATTCTAAATCTCGACTACGCGAAAACGGAGTCTAAGAATCTGTAATGGGAAAGAAGAAGGTAATCAGTGAGGAAGAACTTAGAGAACTCGTCGTTCCAGGTCCGAGGCAGGTTGTTGGGTTCGTCTCACAGCTGTTAGGCTTTGACAGGGTCAGGGTCAAGTGTCCTGATGGTTTTGAGAGACTCTGCAGAATCAGAGGAAAGATGAAGAGAAGGGTTTGGGTTAGGATGGGCGACGCTGTCCTAGTAGAACCTTGGGACTTCCAGTATAACGAACGGGGAGACATCCTCTGGCGCTATACTAAAAGCCAAGTAGAAACCCTGAGGCAACGCGGCTACCTTCCTGCTCAATAGGGAAAAAGCTTGAGTGACTCCTCGAAGAGTAAGGTGCGAGAGAGACTCAAACTCAGAGAGAGAAGATATGACGTCGAGAGGCGGATGCGCGTAAAGCGAAGCGAACAATTGAAGGTTCTTGAGGAAGTCTTTGATAGACCTACGCTGATGACCGTCTACAGCCTCCTAAACAGGGGGTACTTGCAAGATATCTCTGGAGTTGTAAGTTCAGGGAAAGAGTCACGAATATACTGGGGAAATGGATCTAAAGGCGCCGAGCTTGCCGTTAAGATCTACTTGACAACATCCGCTGAGTTCAAGCGGGGTATGCAGAAGTATCTGCAGGGGGATCCCAGATTCGAACGGGTCAGCAGAGACACGAGATCCTTAATCTACCTCTGGGCCCAGAAGGAATACGAAAATCTAAGATTGGCAAGAGATGCGGGAGTCAAAGTTCCAAAAGTAGTGGCTGTTGAAAAGAACGTCCTCCTCATGGAGTTTATCGGCGTTAAGGGGGTTTCAGCTCCTCTTCTGAGAGAGGCACTCCTGAAGGATCCCAATAAGACCCTCAAGGAGATAGTCAATGGCGTAGCGAACCTTTATCAGAAAGCTCAACTCGTCCATGGAGACCTGAGCGAGTATAACATAATGTTCTGGAAGAATCATCCAGTGATTTTTGACTTCTCTCAGGCGGTCAAGCTGGACCACCCTATGTCCGGCACTTTTTTGAGACGGGACCTCTCAACCATAAGCAAGTATTTTTCAAGAATTGCGGACGTTCCAAGTCCCGATGTCCTCTATAGACAGGTGACTGGTGAAGGTGCAGAACAAGTTTAACGTAATCATCCCCCAGGATAGGGTTGGCGTGCTCGTCGGCGAGGAAGGTAAGGTCAAAGGGACTATTGAGAGAATATTCAAGGTCACCTTGAATGTGGACAGTGAAAGCGGGATCGTAGAGATAATCTCAGCTCCTCAGGATGGCGATGCCGCATCCCTCCTGCAGGTTCGAGATGTTGTGAATGCAATTGGAAGAGGCTTCTCTCCTGAGAGGGCATTCAAGCTGAAAGAGGAAGATATGATCCTCGACGTCGTAGATCTTAGAGAGATATTTGGAAAGAGTGAAAGTGACATTGCTCGAATCAAAGGAAGAGTGATCGGGCGACAGGGCAAAACCAGAAATATGCTTGAAGAACTCACGAAGACAAATGTCTCCATCTACGGCCACACGATATCGATGATAGGTGACTTCGAGTCTGTCTCAACGGTAAGAGAAGCGATCATGATGCTTATAGAGGGAAAACAACACTCAACTGTCTACAAGCTTCTAAGAAGACGCCGACACGAAGAGAAGATAAAGAAGATAACTGAACTGTGGGAGCCAGCGCGAAAGTGAGTGTCAAGCTACAGTCCAGTCATTCTCTGGTTCACAACAAGTGACGCATTCCATGGCTGAGAGTTTTCAGGAAATTAGCCCCTCGGACTTCTTCTACCGTAACAGAGACATCGCAGGCTTCACAAATCCTTCCAGAGCAATATACTCAACAATAAGAGAGTTAGTCGAGAACTCTCTGGATGCATGCGAGATCAACGGAATACTTCCGGAGATCTATATCAGGGTCTCTCTGGAGAAAGAGCCTGCCTCAGACCCCACCATCTACAGAATCAGAGTTGAGGATAACGGGTCAGGCTTGCCCGGTGAGGTTATCCCCTCCGCTTTCGGTCAAGTTCTCTTCGGATCGAAGTATAAACTCCGACAGACCCGCGGCACTTTCGGTCTAGGTGGAAAGATGGCTGTGCTCTACGGACAGATAACGACACACGGGCAGTCAAGGATCCTATCGAGCACTGGCACCTCAAAGGAGTACGATTACTCTTTGATGATGGATATTCAGAAGAACCGGCCGATCGTCATCAAACATAAGGTCCACAGTAACAAGTCCAGATGGCATGGAACCTTAGTGGAGTTTACGACCGAAGCTGACTACTCAAGAGCCATGGCAAAGATTCTTGACTATTTGCAACAGACAGCGATAGTCGTTCCCTACGCCAATCTGACCTTCGTAGACCCGAGAGGCAGATTCTACAAGTTTGAGAGAGCAACGACCCTAATGCCTAAACCTCCAACCGAGACGTTGCCACATCCTCACGGGATTGACATCGAGACGCTCAAGAGGATGATTGATTCGACCAGCTCAAGGACTATGAAGGATTTTATGAAGCGCCACTTCCAGAGGGTTGGCGAAACGATAGCGAGAAGATTTCTCGAATTCACAGATATCGGACCAAAGAAGAACCCGAAGAAACTCACCACAGAGGATATAGTGAAGTTCGTCAACGCCATCAAGAATTATGATGGGTTTCTGTCGCCCGACGCCAGTTGTCTATCGCCCTTGGGAAACGAACTTCTCAAGACGGGCATCAAAAAGGAGCTAAATCCAGAATTTGTGGCTGTATACCAAAGAAGAGCGGCAGCCTACTCCGGCTTTCCTTTCATAGTCGAAGTTGGCGCAGCATATGGCGGTGACATACCCAAGACCAACGGTATCCTGCTCTACCGTTTTGCAAACAGGATCCCTCTTCTATTTGATGAAGCGAGCGACGTCTCCTACAAAGTGGCACACGAGATGATGAATTGGAGACACTACAATGTCCTGCCTGAGACTCCTCTTGCAGTATTCGTCCATATCTGCAGCCTCAAGATCCCCTACAAGACCGTTGGGAAGGAGTTCATAGCCGACAGACCTGAGGTCGAACATGAGGTCTTGAACGCTCTAAGAGAGGTCGCCCGACAGCTAGCACTCTTTTTATCAAAGAAGCATCACATGGAGAGAGAGAAGAAGCGACTAGATGTATTCTCCAAATACTTGCCGAAGATCGCCTCCTTCTCAGCCAAGCTAGCTAAGAGGGAGAAAGTTCCAGACGTCAAAAGACTCCTAAAAGGTGTTGCAAAATATGTCGAGGAAGAAGAGGGAACGGAAGAGGGAGCGGAAGGGAGCAGTTAAAGAGAGGAAGAAGAAAGTCCTCGAGTCCCTTCAGGACTTTGGAACCAAGATCTGCAACCAGATCGATTCCGGAGAATTCCCATGGACCAAGATGCCCAGTAGATCAATAAACAACATATTCTACGACGAGAAGCTCAGACAATATATCCTGGGAAGCCGGAGCGTAAAGCGTAGCTCAAGAAATATCAGGCACATAAAACCTCTGACGCAACTCGTTTGGACTGGAATGTTCGCGGATGAATTGACAAGGCAGAGCAAGACGAGCACTCTCCGAGATGTCTACTATTCAGCCCAAGCCTACGAGATGAGCTTCGTAGATCAACAGGAGAGTGACAACCTCATAACCGACCTAGAGACCGTGATTGGCTACTCAAGAGAGGACTTTAAAATATTTCCTGAGGAGCGAAGCGCCATCTTCGGCGACCTCACGATCGAGTATACTCTTCCTGGCTATGAAGGAAAGAAACTTAACCTGACATCCCACCCAGACGGCATGATGATAGGCCCTGCGCTCACCGGCGCAGAGTTTGTTGATTGCAAAGCTGACAAGGTGATAGCAATAGAGAAGGGCGGACTCTTCACAAGATTCATTGAAGAGAGAGTTCACACAAAGCATAAAGCTCTACTCATACACACGGCCGGACAAGCGCCGAGGGCTACAAGAGGTTTCCTGAGAAGACTAAACCAGGAGCTTGGCCTGCCAGTACACATCTTCACAGATGGCGATCCTTGGGGGATGCACATTGCTATGGTGATAATATCCGGCTCAGCAAATGCAGCTCACCTCCGAGACCTGAATACCCCGGATGCAAAATGGTTCGGGGTCTGGGCGACAGACATAGTCGACTACAAACTCCCAAGCGACAAATTAACTGAACTCGATATCAAGAGACTCTACGAACTGAAGAAAGACCCTCGATACAAAGGAAAACTGTGGAACAGAGAAATTGACACATTTGTCAAGATCAAGAAGAAGGCTGAACAGGAAGCCTTCAGCAGGTACGGTCTCACCTACATAGTCGATGAATATCTGCCTGCAAAACTTGAGATGGCTGATTTAGACTAATGCCGTCGAGAAGAAGACGAGCGGCAGCTCGTCAAATTACGATCAACTTTCGCGGACAGCTGATCCGCTGGTTTCAAACGAGTACTTGAAATTCCAGTGAGGCGCATACCTGCCTTCTAAGACGGCAGCCGTATCCTCGGCGAAGACTATTTCCTCGTTTGTGGGAATAACGTAGACTCTGACCTTTGAGGGATCACTGCTTATCTCATACTCAGAATCTCCCTCTGCTTTCTCGTTTCTTTCCCTCTCAATCTCAATCCCCATTCGTTCAAGACCAGAACAGACTGCATCTCTGTAGCGAGGAGATCTTTCGCCAGTCCCTCCGGTGAACGCGATCGCATCGAGACGCCCTAGGGCTGCCGCGTAAGCGCCGATGTACTTCTTGAGCCTGTAACATTCGATGGCAAAAGCGAGTTTGCAATTCTCATCGCCTGCATCGGCGGCCTTGAGAATGTCCCTCCGATCCGTGTATTGTGAGGTAATCCCGAGCAGCCCACTCTTCCGGTTGAGTGCTTCCTCCATCTCTTCAGTGGATAGTCTGAGCTTGCGCATAATGTACAGCAGTATGGCCGGGTCAAGATCCCCACAGCGAGTTCCCATCACAGCGCCCTCGAGGGGGGTAAATCCCATACTATGATCGTAAGCTAGCCCTTCTTTCACGGCTGTGACGCTGACACCATTTCCAATATGCAAACTGATCATGTTCACATTGGGTCTTCTAAGAATCGCTGCTATCCTCTTGCTTACGTAGAGGTGTGAAGTTCCATGGAAACCGTATCGGCGAATCCCAAATCTCTCCCTCCATTCTCTGGGCAGTGCGTACGTGTGAGCGCAAGGTGGCATGGTTGAGAGGAAGGTGGTATCGAAGATGGCTACGTGTGGGATGTCGGGCAGAACCTTCATCGCCGCTTCTATCCCAAGCAGGTTCGAAGGATTATGGAGAGGAGCAAGTTCACTCCATTTGGCAATCTCCGCCAAAACGTCATGATCTATGAGGGTTGACCTGCTTAGTTTATTGCCTCCGTGAACCACTCTATGGCCGACTGCATCGATCTGATCAAATCCAGTCTGTAGGGAAGAGCGTATCCCTGCCGACGCTTCAAGAACCAAGTTGACTGCGTCCTTGTAGTCTTTGACCGGTCGTACCGTCTTGGATATCCCTCGGTCGGGGGTTTCATGTATGACAAAGGAGCCTTCAAGTCCAACGCGCTCCACGATTCCACCGCAGAGCTTCTGGAGTCTCGTCGTGTCCCAGAGAGAATACTTGACTGAGGAACTTCCACAGTTGAGAGTTAAGACGATCAACTTTGACCGGATAGATTCTCCTGGTTTCATCTAGTCAAAGCTTGTGGCTTTGCCCTCAATTCAAGACGTGATTAGCTTGCGCTTTCTTATACGCAAGAATTTGATGCGTGCACATAATCTTGGGAAATTACAGGGTGGTTCCTTTAGCCTATCCCCAGTATAGAACATTAATCCCTTTGCATTTAGGGCATTCAAGTTCGACTCTTGTTCCGTCTTTGAAAGCCTCGGGGTCCGAAGCAGCGTAGTAGTGTACCTTGTCCGGCGGTGTAGCTTTGAATGTCGAACCACAGAATGAACATGTAACTACGGTAAATCTTCCCTCGGAATTCTCGAAATCAGGCAAATCTCGTCCATCAGTAGTGAAGATGACCGTCTAATGAAGTCTTGCCACACGAGCAACTGTAGTACTACATCTTTGATGTAGTGGCTAACCAGCGCGCCGAGTTTCCGTAAGTGAAAAGGATTACGTAGTGATCTGAGGTAAGCGCGGGAGCGCTAAGGATTCTGGAATAGTACGGCAACCGTTATATCCTATAGAAAGTTATGTCTCACAGCCTAAAAAGGCGAAAATAGGAAAACAAGAAAAACGAATTAAAAGGAAGAAGTCAAAATGACAGTAGAAAAGAAGACTGAAGATAAAGTAACTGACGAAAAGAAGAAGGTTGAACAAGGGCTTTCAAGACGCAAGTTCATTGCTGGAACAGTTGCAGGGCTAGTAGTAGGAGCTGCTGCAACATACGGCGCTACCAGTATGATGAAACCAGCCGCACCGTCTGCTATGATGGCTCCTACTGTCGGGCCTGTAGACGGAAAAGAGCTGACCATAACCATCAATGGCAAAACCATTCCAATGTGGGTGAACGCCCGTTGGACATTGCTTGGACTGCTTCGGACTCAATTGGGACTAGTTGGAACAAGTGAAGGATGTACTCTAGGTGAATGCGGAGCCTGCACAGTCATAGCCAATGGCAAGCCTGTCCTAGCTTGTGAGATACTCGCAATCGAGACCGACGGATGGCAAGTCACCACAATCGAGGGGCTCGCCCAAGGTGGCACCCTAAACGCCCTACAAAACAACTTCATCAAATATTCTGCTTTCCAGTGCGGAGCATGCACCCCTGGATTCATCATGTCAGCAACAGCACTTCTTGCCAAGAACAGCTCGCCTACAGAAGATGATGTTAGACAAGCAATCTCTGGAAACCTTTGTCGCTGCGGAACCTACGACCGTATTACCCAGGCGATACTGGGTGGGCCATAGATAAGGAGGCGAAAAGAAATGACAAGAACAAATTATGTTGGAAGTCTTGATGCCTTCGCGTCTAAGATGCAAGCACAAGGCGCCCATGGCATGAGATTCATGGGACAACGAGTACCTGACGTTGATGGGCCATCTATTGTTACGGGAAATGTAAAGTACACCGCTAACGAGCAGCCTCATGGAATGTGTTATACGAAGTTTGTGAGAAATCCATACGCGCGTGCATCGATTACCAGCATAGACACAAGCGCAGCCCAAAGTATGCCCGGTGTAATAGCAGTGTACACTGGCAAATCACCTGAATTTGCTGGAATACTGAACCTAGGCGATGAACCTCTCTTAGCAGATACTGATGTATTCTACAACATGCAGCCAGTCGCGGTAGTCGTTGCTGAAACACAGGAGCAGGCAGACGATGCAGCATTCGCAGTCGACGTGAAATATAACCCAATGCAAGGCGTATTTGATCCTGTTGCAGCCTCAGACGCAAGTCCCCCAGTAGTAGTCCACACACCGAGAACTATAACTCCGCCATTCGAAGCGAACAGACCAAACGTGATCAACTGCCTCTACGTGAAAAGCGGTGATACCACGAAAGGATTCGCAGATGCTGATGTAATAGTCGAATCAGACTTCGATGTCTCAGGCGACCCTCACGGCTACATCGTTCCTGTCTCCGGAATTGCTCAACCTAACGGTGATGGAACCATAACTTTGTGGACGGACGTCCAGAACATTCACCCAGTCCCATGGCCTACAGCTGCGGGAGCCGCAGGCCTGCCTCAGGACAAGGTTACCGTTATCGGTCCTCAAAAGTGCGCCAATGGTTTCGGCGGAAAGAACTGTGGGGTACCAGGCGTATACGCGACACTACTGGCTAAGGTAACAGGCAGACCTATACATGTGATATTCGACGACTTCAAGCTATTGCACGCAACTCGTTGTTGGAGCCACTATCACGTAAAGGCTGGAGCAAAGAAGGACGGTAGATTCACAGCTATCGAAGCGACCGCTTACACCTGCACGCCATTTGTAAGGTTCAGCATGACACTTATTGAAAGAATGAGAGAATCGTTAACCTGTACATACCACTGGGGAAACCCATCCCTCTACAAGGTGCCTAACGTGATGTTCACAGGATATAACACCTACGCTAATACAGCCGACACAATGTCGTACAGAGGTTTCGGTGCAAATGAATCCTCCTTCCCCTTCGAGGGTATAATCAACATGCTCGCCGACAAGCTGGGCATGGACAGGATTGACCTCAGACTGATGAACCTAACAAAGGAAGGAGATTTCAGCGCTCAACACGAGATCATACGCGGCGTCGGTACCGGCCCAATGCTGACGAAAACCAAAGAATTAATGGCTGCATGGGGAGACAAACCAGCCGTTCAAGACCCATGGGTTGTAGGCAGAGGTATCTCAGCGGCAAACAAGTACTCACAAGGAGACATGGTGCACAATCTAATATTCCTCAAGTTGCGAGGCTCTGGACTGGTCGACATCATAGCTGATACCATGGACATAGGCCAAGGCGCGAACACCGTAATCAGACAATTCGTGGCTGAAGCACTAAACGTTCCAATAGAGAATGTCCGCAGAACTGACGTGAATACAGAGTATGTTCCCTACACATCAGACTCATTCTCAAGCTCGGCATCAGTCGACTTCGGAGGCGCAATCATAACGGCAGCCAAGAACGCCAGAGATCAACTTTTCGCGGCGGCGGCACCCATGCTTAAAGCAAAACCTGGAGACCTTGACACGAAGGACGGAACGGTCTTCGTCGCAGCCAACCCGAGCGCATCCGTCAAATGGGCTGACATTTTGGCACCCCGCTCAGACATGATTGTAGCTGGTGGATTGAACGACCCGGTTGGTGCTCCAAGCGACTACGATGGACCTGGAAAGAACGACTACGGCACAGGACAAGCCTTAGGACCATACTATAGACTGGTATTACACATGGACTTCATGGCCAACGCTTTCGAAGTGATGGTGAACAAAGAAACTGGAGAGGTGAGAGTGACCAAGATGCTAGCTGGAAACGACGCACTCCCCATCAACCCAACACTCGTGGAAGGACAGATGATTGGTGGAATGTTCCACGGCCTTGCTAACGGACTGTACGAGCAACCCTACATTGACCCTACAGGAGTCTACACAGCCAAGTCGTATCTCGACTGGAAGATACCCACAATACTCGACTACGCCAAAGTAGACGATATCAGCACAGCCATAGTCCCAGTATGGGCCCAATACTTCGGAACAAACCCAATAATCGACTGTCCATTCGGAGCAAAAGGAATCGGAGAAGGAGTTCTCAACTCGGCTATGCCAGCCCTACAGGACGCAATCCACGATGCTATAGGCGTCTGGATCACAGATACTCCGATAGCAACGCAGGCAAAAATACTGAGTGCCTTGGGGAAGGCGTAAAGGAGGAGAAAACAAATGAGAGCATTAGCACCGTTCAACTACTATGAAGCAACCTCAGTTCAAGACGCAACATCAATGCTGAATCAATACGCAGGAAAAGCCAAGGTCTACGCTGGCGGCATCGACATAATCGACTGGTTGAAGAAACGATACATGCCAACACCAAGTGTCCTAATAAACATCAAAAAGATCTCAGGCCTAAACACTATCCAGAAACTATCAGACGGAATACACATCGGACCAACAGTCACACTGGCAGATCTTATAGATCAAAATCCCATACAGATGCTTGCCGACGCAGCCAAGAATGGACCCGCGCCAAACATTAGAACTCGAGCAACCGTCGGAGGCAACCTATGCCAAAACGTCTGGTGTTGGTACTACAGATACGCTGACTTTAACTGCTACAGAAAAGGAGGCCCAACTTGCTTTGCTGCAGCAGGGCGCAACGCGTTCCACGCAGTAATGCAGCAACAGGTCTGCAACGCAGTCGTACCAGGAGACCTATCAACGGCCTTAACAGCGCTCGGCGCCAACCTGACAATACAAGGCAGCTCAGGCACAAGGACAGTCCCGATGAACCAATTCTACATCGTCTTGGGAAACGTCCTAAAGCCTGACGAAATGATCACCGACATAGTTGTTCCTGAAGCCCCCAGCAAAGGAGTCTTCCTCAAAAGCAGAACCAGAGGAGCAATAGACTTCGCAACTGCCAGCGTCGCAGTAGCAACAACCAGCAAAGGAACCACCGTCGCGCTAGGCGGCGTCGCCCCAGTAATTCCAAACGGAGCAGCCTCTGACATGACAACGGCCATCGGCGCAGCAACACCACTAAGCGACAACAAGTACAAAGTATCCATCATAGGCAGCTTGCTCACGCGGGCAACCGCTTGAGCGACTCTTTCCCTTTTTTCTTTTTTTATATTTATCAAAGGCTTTGCCCTTAGCCAGGGCTTAATTAATTCATCCGTCATCCGCACGGAATAGTCAAAAAATTTAAATCATGGAAACTCATAGAGCTGAAATTCCACACGAAGGTTTGCATGATGGTTGAAACCTCAATCGAGACCAAGAAAGAGGAGAAGAAGCCTCAAGCCACTAAACTGGTAATCTTTCTTCCGCATATAGGAAAGGAAGAACAGAAGTCTATCAAAGTCGGAGCCGTAACCAACGAAGGTAAGATCGACACCTCCAGAGACGACGTTGTTGAGGTCTCGATAAATCATGAATGTAGGTTGCGGTTTAAAGACTCTTCAAAAAACATTACGCTCAAATTAGTTAATGGCGAAGCAACAACCGAAGTGATATCCGACAAGCTGGCTGAAGTCGCCATCATAAAGGCTAAGGCGGTCGGTGGAAAGTCGCCGCTACAGCATGTGCACCTCACCTACCTTATTGGTTCGCTCTAACACCTAGGACGCCAGTTCAAGAGGCCGCCTTGTCGGCCTAGACGGCAGAACTAATACTCTGCTCGGATATGCTAATTGTCTTCTTGTTAGCTTGAGCTTTGGTTCAGCATCTACCCGCATCAGGGACTTGAATTTTTCAGGAGTTTATTCATTTAGGATGGCGATTGCTCTGATGGGTGAGCCTGTTCCTCCTCTTATCTTCAGAGGTAGACCTGCGTAGATGAAACGTTTCCCTGCGACCTTGTCGAGGTTTGCTAGGTTCTCAGTATTTAGGATGCGTTTCTCTCTGCATACTATGTGGCCTGGATAGTATCTTGACTTCATAGCTTGGCTGCTATCTATGCTCGGCGCGTCTTCGCCGATATTGACTACCCCCTGGTCGCCAAGCCATTTTGCAGCCTCCATATCCAGGCCAGTGTACTTGAAAAGCCAGTCCTCCGTTCCGTACCTCCTGTTGTAGTGTCCAGTGTAAAGCAGCACTGTGTCGCCTTTCTTGATTGTCAGTTTATGCTTGGCAAGGGCGTCCTTTATGTCCTTTAGCGTGATGAATTTGTCTGGGGGAACGTGAGAGACATCAAGGCACACAGCCTCCGTGTAGAACATTTCCAAAGGCAGTTTATCTATTGTTTCCCCATCCGGTCTTATGTGAAAAATAGAGTCCACGTGAGTTGGACCGTGATCACTCATCAGCATGCCCATGCTAGCATACGAGTGGAACGGGTATTCGTCCGGAAATGTTGATCGCGTCTCTTCATGCGTATTGTGGTACCAAAGAATAGTCTTCAGATGACCGGGATAGACTGGCATTCCTTGGTAGATCTCTTGTGAGAGGTCGATTAATCGAATCAAGTCAAACACCTGAGCCGTCATTCTAAAATAATAATTATTAAGACTTGCTGTCTTCGCAGAATCACGGTTCCATTTAGCGTCGGCGTCTTTTGGGCCATGGCAATTCGCAGGGCTAAATGTGCTTAATGGATTTTGCATGCACTTTGATGTGGAAGATGTCCAGAAAATGTTTTTATCGCCTTGATATGTAGCATTGCAGAAAAGAGTGGCTATAATGAAGACAAGTCTGGATACATTCTTCAGTCCAAAGAGCGTCGCCGTCGTCGGGGCCTCAAAAACCCCCGGAAAGCTAGGTTACATAGCTATTGAGAATCTTCTCAAGATTGGCTACCAAGGAAAGATCTACCCTGTAAATCCAAAGGTCGATGAAATCTTAGGCCTGAAGGCCTATCCTAATGTGAAAGATATTCCCGGACCCGTTGATGTTGGACTGGTCCTTGTCCCAGCTGAAGCAGCTGTTAGCGTAATAAAGGATTTTGCTGAGAAAGGAATCAAACACGCCGTCATCGTCGCTGGAGGATTTGGCGAGGTTGATGAAAAAGGCGCTAAGATGCAGCGGGAAATTCTAGATGTCGCCGGAAAGTCCGGAATGAGAATCATCGGGCCAAACACAACCGGACTCATCAGCACTCCAAGCCGCTTTTCCACAACCTTCCAAGCAGGCGTTGACCTGAGGCCAGGGCCTGCAGCCTATATTGCTCAGACAGGTAACTTTGCATCTGTCACATTCAAGTGGATACTCTCAAAGGAACATTTCGGAATCAGCAGAGTGATAGGTCTAGGCAACAAGTGTGATGTCGACGATGCAGACGCGCTAGAATACTTGGAGAGTGATCCGGAAACTAAAGTCATAGCCATGTACATTGAAGGGCTGAAGGACGGCAGAAGATTCTTGGAAGTTGCAAAAAGGGTTGTCAAGAAGAAGCCCGTACTTGCTTTAAAGTCCGGAAGAACCTCTGCCGGCTCAAAAGCAGCCCACTCACATACCGCTTCCCTAGCTGCCAATGACGTGATAGTTGATGCTGCATTGAAACAGGCTGGCGTAATACGCGTAAAGAACTACATGGATCTCATAAACCTCACAAAAGCGTTCGTCTACCAACAACCGCCACGAGGCAATCGCGTCGGAATAATCACACCATCGGGAGCCCTAGGGGTGATAACGGCGGATGCCTGTCAAAGCTCAGGCTTGGAGGTCACAAGACTCACAGATGAAACCTTGAACAAATTCAAGAAGGCAAGCCCGCCGTTCATTGATGTAGGGAACCCCTATGACATCTGGCCATCAGTCTCGTTTGTAGGCATGGATGAAGCCTACAAGGTTGCTATCGACTCCATGTTTGAAGATAAAAACGTGGACGCTATCATCGCCGGTTTCATGCTCACGAAGGGATTTACAGAGTTGAAGGATAACAGCTTCATCGCTGCAGCTTCAAGAAGACACCCAGAGAAGCCCATCATAGTCTATGCTACTAGCGAGTGGGAAATGGTTGACAAGATGCAGGCGGATCTTGAGAAGCAAGGGCAAGGGGTACCGGTCTACATCTCACCAGAGATGGCCGCCGAAGCACTTGCCACCATGTACAGATATTCGCGAATAAGAGCTTCTTCGAAATAGAGGCTTATGCCTCTCCCCTTCCAAGTATAACCCTGTAGGGATCAACTTCTTCCCTTAGTATCTTCAACTCTACACGTGTAGGCGGCTCCGTCTGCTGAATCTTGGCCGGGATCATAAGTTCGAACCCTGTGTTGGCGATGACGTCATCCACAGTCACTCCAGGATTTAGTGCAAACAATCGCATCCTCTTGGTCTTCTCATCAAAGTCGAAGGTGCCTTTCGTAGTGTATACTCTGTGCGGACCCGTTCCCGGGGGTAGTCCTATCTTCTCCCTTGCGCCGGGGCCATCAAGGTATCCGGGCGAAGTGATGTAGTCAACTTTCTCGATGAACCTTCGCTTCTCGTGATTCATGATTATCATGGTCTTCCATGCGAAAGAGGCGAAGGCGTTCGCGCCGCCGCTTCCTGGGAATCGAACTTTAGGGGCGTCATGATCGCCCAGGTTCGTCGAGTTAAGATTGCCGTACTTGTCGATCTGGGCTCCACCCAGAAATGCGTAGTCTGCGAATCCTGCCTGCGCTATCTCAAACGCTTCGGAGCTGTCTGCTGTTCTGAGGGCTCTCCAGGTTGTTCTTGAGCAGGCTACAGACAGGGGTAGTGTCGGCATCTCAGGGCCTATCCCCCCAACCTCGAAGATCGGGGTGATCTTCAGATTTCTCGTCTTCTGCGCAAGAGATGTGACGAGCATGGGTATGCCTGTTCCGACGTAGATTATTTTCTCATCTTCTATGTCTCTGCTGGCAACTATTGTCATCAATTCCATAGGGTTGTATTCTCCAGTCATTGAGGGGCCCTTCCTCGGCTTCACTCTCAAAAACTCAAGATCTTCAAGATACTTTAACTTCTTCTCTCCGCCAATCTTAGACAGATATTCTTCAAACGAGTCGACGCTGAAGATGTATTTGTCGTAATACTGCTTCAACGCCTCCCCCGTCATATCTTCGCAAGCAGTCCTGTACTCTGAAAAATGGTCCATGTCCACATAGTACATCCCTGGCATGTTGCCTGGATGTGACCCGTACTTTGCCTCTACAACGGCATCAACATAGAAGTAGGGAACGAATGTTCTGTCAGGCTGCTTCCTGATCTCTTCGGTGCTGATGATTTTCTCTGTGCTTAGGATGACCCTCTTTGCGCCCCTTACTTTGCCCCAATCCTCAACAATCGCGCCTGACGTTATTCTCGCGTTTCCATAGATGTCTGATTCGTGTACGTGGATCAAGGCTACGTCTGTGTAGAGAGCTGGAACCAGAACAACTTCTTCTTTTGTGAATGGGCATTGAACTTTGACTGCCCCACTATACTTGAATCCGTCTCCACCCATCATATGTCTGACAGGGATGAATGGTATCCCCATTCCCGCGGCTTTGTGTCTCCAAGCCATAGATGCGTTGTCCCACTCAGTGAGAGTAATTTGGCCTTTGGTTACGGCTTGCTCGACTATTTTGCGACTCATCTTGGGGATTCCAAGAACCTCTAGACCGATTATGTATCCGGGGTCGATGTGGCTTACTCTGCCGTTATCTGTGAGCATGTTCAAGTCGTAAGATCTTGTGCCTCCTGCAACATACAGGTCTCTTGTTCCTTGTCTGAGTACTTCATGCAGGATGGCTACTGGAATCCTTACGAAGCTACAGCCGCTTATTGAGACAATATCTCCACTCTTGACGAACTTCTTGACCGCCGTCTTCGCGTCCATAGTCTTGTCTTTCATAGCTCTAGGCTTATTCTTACGATTCCACTCTCGAAAATCATTAGGGGTTATCTTGGGTTCCTGAAACTTGGTGCCTTTTTCAAGGATTTTCATTTCCATCAGACAGCATCCCGGACTTTCAAGCTAATGTACGACCTCAAGCCCGTAGCCCCTAGAGATTAATAGTTTTTGTTCGTTATCTCCAGGCTCGTTCGCTATTGCCTTTTCTAGAGCTAGAGGAGTAGCGGGTGGCTGCCGATATCTTATAGCGTTTTCCGTGAACGGTCGTTTCGAATTCTCAGTGCATTGCTGACATGCGTCTTTTGCCTTAACGGCATCAATCCCTGTGTGACCTTGACGATAGTTTCGTATTGGCACTGAATGGCGGCCTCAGGGATCCCCGCTACAAGATTCTCTAGAGAAAGATTACTCTACTGTTCACTTGCGGACGCTACTTCTTTGTTAGGAAAGAATCGCGCAATACGCTATGCGGCTTTCACGGGGAATATTATTACTTGTCCTTCTTTATCTTTTACAACACGTATCTTCAATTTTCTCGGAGGCTTTTGTATGCTCCTTAACCAGATCTCCTGGTTGATTCCATTGCTGACCTTGATATCTTCCGCCTTCATGTTTCGTTTTACAAAATCTTTGAGTATCCTGACAGCTTTGGGCGCCCTCTGCTTTCTGGGCACAGTCCAAGCATCTCTAAGGTTGACTGTGTAGAACTTCTCCTCAACAATCTCTATTCCTTCTTCCTCAGGAGGTGGCACAGGCTCTTCAGCCTTCACGGTGGGTGCCGGTTGTTCCACTTCCTCTTCAACCTCATCTACAGGTTTCGGTTCGGATTGAGTTTCCTCCGTCGGCATCTCCTTTCCAACCTAAATTTTTAGTTTGGTTCTTCTCCAGTGCCTGCTCTTGTGAGTTGACCTTACCGTCCCTTTTGTTTTTCCAACTACCCACGTGGGGACGGGCTTGCTCTTCTTGCCGGCACTGCCCAGTCTTCGCTTTCTGGCGGCTGGTTTGTTTCTTGCCAAATCTACATCCTTCTTATCTTGATTTCTCTCTTCTGACTTTGGAGGCGTCTTAAGGTTTCCTTCAATTGAACGTCACTTAGTGGAATTCTGAGTCTTCCGCCTTGAGCAAGCTGGATAAGCTGGAGTTCAAGCTGGTCAGCAAAGTCCGGGCGGACCATCCTTATGTTTGTCAGCCTCTGTCTCGCCTCGGGCGTAAGTATCTCTCTCAAAAGGGCCTCTTTCTGAGACTCTAGCTGTTTTTGGGCTCTCTCTGCTCTCTGTTCATCGGCCATCGCGCGTTGGAGCTCTGAGATCTTCCTCTTACGAATCTGTTCGAGCTCCTCCTCGCCTAGGCCCTCAGAACTCATCTTCCAACTTCTACCCCACTCTTGAGCTCTTAAGGATCTCAGTCGAGAGCTTGTTGAGTAATCTTACCCCCTCGCTTGTGAGCTTGCGTCCCTCCTTCTCAACCTTCGAGACGAACTTTGCCTTCTCCAATTGTGCAAGCGGCTCTCTGACAGATGAGCCCCCGCCGGCCCTCGCATGTTCTCTGCTCGTTCCGCGCCTCGTCCTTCCACCATACTCAGCCCGCATTCTGGAGACTCCGACCGTACCATGAATGTACAGCTTGCGCAGGATTGAGGCGCATCTCGTATACCACCAGTCAGGGTCCTGGGGAGGGTATTCCTTGTGTGAACTGGTCTTGGCGGTAAGAGACCATGCTGGAGGTGAGACCTCTCCAACATTCTCCTTCAGGTAAGCGGCTAACCTCTTGATGAATAAGTCAACTGGAACCTCATATGGTGTTGGCAATAGATTGGCGCTCCTTTGGGAATCTCACTCTGAGCTTACATTTCTAACCACTAGATTCAAATGCGCAATATAAGTTTTCATTACCACCTGAACTGCTGAGGCACTGATGCTCACAAATTCCTTCACAAAGAACATCAGTCAAGGATCTCATTAGGGAGTCGCAATAGTTGAGTAACAATCAAGCTAGGTCAGGTTTGATTGATGAGAGAATCCTTGGGTCTCTTTCTGGACTATTACGAATTAACCATGGCAAAGGCCGAATCTTGACCACTTCAATCGTGATATTATCACAGAGAATTACTATGTCAGAAAGATACCTCAAGGCTCCTACCTTGTCTCGGCCGGCTTAGAACAGGTCATCCACTTCATCCAGAACTGCCAAGTCACCCAGGAGGATATTGAATGGCTGAGTGATACTGCTGGAAAAGATTTCGAGGAGAAATTCTACAAGTACCTCCTTAACTTCAGATTTACAGGAGATGTATATGCTATCCCCGAGGGCACCGTGGCCTTTCCGAATGAGCCGATAATAAATGTCACAGGGCCTTCCCCCGATGTCCAACTCTTCGAGACATATGTTCTCAACATAATGAACTTCCAGACCCTCATAGCCACAAAGACCTCCAGGATAGTCAAGGCCGCTCGAGGCAGGGATGTTGTAGACTTTGGTGCAAGGAGAGCTCATGGTAGGGATGCAGCCATCATGGGAGCTAGGGCGGCTTTCATCGGAGGCGCCACAGGAACCTCCCTTGTTATGGCAGGCAAGATGTGGGACATACCCTACATCGGGACCATGGCCCACAAATTCATTCAGGACAGGGAGAACGAACTTGATGCCTTCCGCGACTATGCGGAATCATTTCCTCACAACTCAATACTGCTTATAGACACTTACGACACCCTGGCAGGAGCTAGGAACGCATGCATAGTTGGCAAAGAGCTCAGGAAGAAAGGCTGCGAACTAAGAGGGGTCAGACTCGACAGTGGCGATACGCTCGAATTGAGCAAGAAAGTCAGAGCCATCCTAGATGAGGAAGGCCTGAGGGAAACAAAGATCTTCGCCAGTAGCGACTTGGACGAGTTCGTTATAGATAGACTCCTCAGAGCCGGTGCACCTATAGGCGGTTTCGGAGTGGGCACACGGTTGATTACGGGTGCGAACTACAATCCGTTGACTGACAGGGGGGAGGTCTCGGCGCTCAACGGCATATACAAGATATCGGAGAGAATTGAGGATGGTAAGGTAATACCCAAGATGAAGATCACAGACGATATGTCAAAGGCGACCTTGCCGGGAAGAAAGCAGGTCTACAGGCGCACAAGCTCTGATAAGTTCGCGGAGGATGTGGTAACCCTCTGGGATGAGAAACCAGAGCCAGAGGATGGCTGGCGCCCCTTATTGATCCCCATCATGGTCAAGGGGAAGGTAGTCTACAACTTTCCACATGTTAAGGATGTCAGGGAGTATGCTAATGAACAGTTGGGGATGCTCCCTGATGTGATAAGGAGTATCGACGCAACTGAGCAGTATCCTGTCGGGATAAGCCCTGGGATCAAGAAGTTGAGAGACAGACTCTGGTTAGAATATACGAAGCCAGCTTAGGTCGTCAGGGTTCAGCAGCTTCTACTCGATCACAGATCTGGCTACCTAGAAGCGCTTCTCAATCTGAGCCAATACTCGAATACACGATCGCGAATCAATAGCCCGTACGCGCGCGCGATTAGGGGTTTCTTCAAGAAGAACCGTGTTTCCCTGCCTGCTGATGATTTTCGGATTAATCCTGATAAGTCGCCGAGTTCTGGCAGGTTGAGTGTTGAGGTTGTTAAGAGTTTAATTGATAATGTGGATGTTGGTCGGAAAGCCTTCTACCTGACTTTATGGATGGGAATCATGGATCTTGAGAGATTCATGATCTTCAACACGACTTGCGCTGGAGTTCTCGTCAAACACTTGAAGGAGAAGGGAGTTGAGGAGCCCTTCATGTTTAGTTATGCTGGCCGAAAGGAGAACAAGGGCAAGCGGGAATGTCACACCTTCATCGGCTACGATGCTCTAGCTGCCTGGAAGGAGTATTTTGAGAGGAAGAGGGGCTGGCCTCGAGACGGTGAACCCATCTACCTGGATGCTGATGGGAAGGCTGTACGCAAACATGGTATACGCATGAGGCATCTGCGGCTTCTTGAAAGGCTGAAATACATTAAGCGTGGCGGCTCAACTGGTAACCGACACGGCTTCAACCTGCACGAGTTCAGGGATACAGCGAGAACCCTACTTCATCTTCAAGGCAAGAAGGAGGGGTTAGATCTGGAGGCTGTTGAATTCTTCATGGGTCATGTTACAGATCCGAATCAGTATGACAATTTCTTCAAAGACAAGAACTATACGCTGACTCAGTACAGGATAGCTGAGAAGTATCTTAACATAATCTCGGGATCAGCTGAGGTCTCCCAGCTCCAGGAAGAGATGCAGAGACGCGACGAGGCTGTAAAGAAGCTCACACTAAAGTTTGAGGAAGCAACAAGAAGACTGGAGGATCTCGAGCGAAAATTAACAGAGAAAACATAGCAGTATCACGTTCAGACACGAATGGGCAGCATCAACTTCCATGTGGATCAAGCGTAATTTGTTAAGTGTGCTAAGATGTGTGCTGGGTCATGTTTCCCAACCTGTTTTTTCTAAAAAGAGAATCAGGCTCTCGAGAGCCTCCTGAAACTTCGGATATGTCTTTGAAGGAGCTAGGGCCGCAAGATTCCTGTCCCATTCTGGTTCAATAACTACCAAGTTTTCTCTTATTTCCCTGATATTGGGTATTCTCTGATGAAATTCTTGGTAGAGGTGAAGCTTATCGATGGTCATCTGACGGTCTAAGATGATGCCTTTTGACTGAAGGAACCAAATGTCGTAGAGGTCCCTCGGCCTACCTCTCATTAGGCATGCTCTGACTTTCTCTGATAGCATTTCTTCTAGAGACATTGCCTTGAAGGCTGAGGGGAGTGGGTCCTTCCTTCTCGGGCTCTGCATTTTGCAGTCGAGACATGCTCTGCGGTTTCTTGCTGTTCCGCTCATTCTGCCGAGTTTACACCCGTAAAGTCGTTCTTCAACGTTCGTTATAGGCCTGATGTCTCCTAAGGTCAGATGTTCACAAGTCATTCTTCTTGTCACATCATAATCATCTTTTGGCGTCCACCATCTTGGTTCGAGCATTACTGGTTCCCTGAAGGTGAGGTCGAGTCTTACACTGTCAAGATGGTCAAGTTGTGCTTTGTACCTCAAGCGTAACAGCACTTTATCATTCCCCATCTCCACATTCTTGATATCTTCAAATACTGTCTCTAGGATGGTTTTTCCGCTGAAAAGCTCCGAGATTTCCTTAACAAGCGCATCACCTGAAATGTCGAAGAAGTTGAAGTCAAGATCTACTGAGAATCTTGCGTCTGGAAAATAGGCCTTCTTTATGGCTGTGCCGCCTTTGAAGATTAGCTGGTTTGCAAACTGGCTCTTAGAAAGCTGTGAAAGCACTACAGACAGCACGCAGTCCTTTTCGACTGTGCCCAAAGCTATCTGTTTTGACGCTGCATATCTTTTCAGTCCATCTAACTCCATCTAATCACTTCCAATGAAGGATTACTTTTTCTGGTACATTCAAGCGAAGGCCCCACCTAGACGAATATTTTATCTGCCTTTTTTCGCTCGAGGGATCCAGCCACGGTGCACCTGTAGGACCATTAGGCAGCAGTGAATTGTATGATTCTTCACCAAAGCCGAGTATTTTCAACAAGTAACCCAATCGCATACGCACGGCTTTGATATTCATTCTTTGTGAATAGTCAATCAGTTGGGCGATCTTGATTTCATCTCTATTCATCCAGATGGCCTTAGCTGCTTCGGATATGCCACCAACATATTCTGGATGTGCTAGGGAATCAACTATCGTTTTTTCACGATCGGATATGTTAAACTCCGTATTCCCCAATGTTCCCTTCTCGTAACCGAAGAAGCGAGTCTCAGGGTAGGTAATAAACTGGACAACTCTGCCGTCAAACTGCAGTTTTCTTCTCTGTCTTGTTACCACGACATAGGTTACTTCTGGGATCTGTTCTGTCATTCCCCAGTAAGAGAGCGCGGACCAGAACCCGACATAATAAGATGTCTTCAAGAGGCTGGGAAGGATTGTAAATATGTGCTCAGTCCATTCAGCTTCGATCCCTGATTTAGCTGGGGCAAGCAGATAGAGGCCGCCACGTATTTGTTTAATCCTTTTCTTCTTTTTGAGTCCCTCTAATACCCCGTAGACTGCTTTGTCAGATGTACCAAGTATTTCCTTGGCCGTCAACGGTGTAAATACTGTCTTTTGGTCTCTTTCTAGTGTAAAGATTAGCTTGAGTTCGTTTGGCCCTAATCTTATGTTTTTTATTCTGTTTTCCCCCTCTAAAGGGGATTACGTCATATGAAATATAAGGATATAGGTTACTGCGCAAACATAACCTCAATTTGGGCGGCAGGAAAGAACAACTTGAAAGCATGCTTAAAACAACCACAATCGCCCACCATACACCGTTGGATCCGAGTCCCAAGAGTCATAAGTCGAAGACTAGGAAGTTATTCTTAGATGGTTTTTCCTGGATGGGACCAGATTCGAAAAATGTCTTTACCTCTAAGTTCTTCCTTAAGGAATAGCGCGCGCTAGCCGGTAAGCCTTCTTCAGCGTGTCTGAAGGCAAAGTATCGTAGGCAAGTTCGCGAATCTGGGGATTGATTTGCATGTTCCCATCCCTCACTTGGGCCACTTAATTCTGATGTACTCTGTTGCTTCCTGAGCATTGAGTTCCTGTGTGGTGTTTTCGCTTCTAAGGTAAAATCTCCTCAGTATCCCATCCTCAACCCAGACAGGCCTCGAGCTGTGGCCTATCTTCAGCGCACATATTTCGCGATTCTTCAAGTTGTGAAATACCACGGAGATATTGCTGCTTATGTCTCGTCCCAGAGACGAATACAGGTTTACCAGAAACTGATAGTATCCATCTCGGTTAGGTCTGCTGGACAATGTGGAATAATCCTTCTCCAACCCAACCAATGCACCACTGTCGTCCACACCAAGAATGAGTACTCCGCCCTTGCCGTTCAGAAACCCAGCCAGAGATTTCACAATAACCCTCTCCAAAGCCTTGTTGACCATGTTTGCACGGTAGTCCCAGCGTGCCGAAGTCTTGAACTCGACGTTCTCGTTTTCGCCTAGATCTACTAGCTTCTCTATGTCAACTGCTTCTGATTCAGGTCCTTGTTGTAGGATGAAATCGTTGACTGCCTTTGCAAGAGCGGCGCGTCTGTATTTGAGAAACTCACGGAATGATTCTATTTTCCAAAGGCTCGGCTCTGTTGGAATACAGTGACTCTCCAAGGACTGCTTGCCAAGGCGTTTCAGGATATCTGCGAGATATTCCTCTGCAGAGGTGGTTGACAGTTCTCGGTTCGTTCCAGCCGAGATAAAGGCCATGTTGGCGATTTCATTGATCTCGCTTCTTTCGTAACCCGCCTTCCTGAGTTGGGCTTTTGGAAAAATATGATGATGTTGGATTGCATGTTGATGTCCTTGGTTTGCGAGGCTAAGTCCAAGTTGGGTGCTCCAGTCTTTCGCACCAAGTGCCTTCAACGCGAGGTACGTCATGGGGAAGAGGAGACTATTTCTTCCACGGCCGGCTAGATCACTTGGCAAGATAGGCATTCCGCCGAGTTGATTGCGAATGTTAAGCAGCTCTAATGCACCGCCCTTAAGAATTGCCGCTAGATCGCTGTCCAGAGTCGACTCAGAAGAGCCTGAATAGTGGCCACGAGCACTTGCGATGTAGAGCCATTGCTTCAGTGCGCGCTCTTCCTCACCGGTCAGTTGCTTGCCTCTCTTGGTCAAAGCGTAAGCTAGTGTTATGATGAAGATGGGAGACGAAAGTAGGCTGATGTCTTCTATCGCAGCGTTGGCTAGAAGGAAGTTTGCGGCGAACTGAACGCCATCTTTGGTGGTTTCCCATGCTGACTTCAACTTATTAATGAGAATCGTATTGACTGTTAGAAATCTGCTATGATCTGTGGCAAAGACGACCATTGCTCTGACGAGAACTCCGAGATCGATCGTGAGGCCTCGTTCCTCACATTCCTCTTGGAAATCTTCGAAAAGTCGCAACGAGTCTTGCCAACGTGACGTTATCTGGGCAAGTGCTAGATCTGATCCGCGCAGCTTCATGCCAAGGGAGTTAACGCGGACAAAAATCTCAGTGACTTCTGGATAGTCAAGACTTTTGTCTAGAACTTGCACTACATATGGATAATCCTTGATCTTGCGGACTTTTTGTAATCGCTCAGAGTATTTTTCATAGTTTGGATCGTCGAGGCTTTTCACTAATGGTTTGAGGATTTGTGCATCAGATTTCGTGAAGATGTCTGTTACCTTGACCCAGTGCGGATCCGCGAGTAGAGCCTTGCTTTCTACAACGAATGTCCTCTGCTTCAGTCGCTGCTAGACGTTGGGGGTGTTTTCTTCCTCAGTTGAGTCGTCAGAATCTGAGTCGTCAGTCCTTGTGTCGTATTCAATCTCTTCCACTTCTCCTTCAAACTTCTCCGGATGCTCGAGGTTAAACAGAATCTCAATTGGTTTTTTGCGTCCTCGGACTGTCACGGGTTGGCCGAGTATGACCGCGTAGAGGGAGGTGAGTCGCTGTTGGCCATCTAAGAGCAGCCTTCGTCCCTTGAAGGGACTCTCTTCTTGTGAAACGGCCAGATTCTTACTTGGCTTCGGTTGGTCAGTCTCCCAGACGAGGATGGTGCCAGTCGGGTATTGGCGGTACAACGAATCGAGGAGGTCTCTCACACGTGTTGCGGGCCATACATACCGGCGCTGTATCTCTAGGAGGCGTAGTTCCCCACTCCTCATCCATTCGACAAGGTTTCCGACAGAAGTATCTGTCTTAGACAAGTCACAGTCATCAAAGTATTCTCTTGTGTGAGCTTATATCCGCTTCCTCGCGTCATGAGCGATATCATAACGGGGCTTGGGAATCGCGGCATCCTAACGCGCTATGGTTTTTCATGCCTTGGCGGGTAGTCAAAAAGATTTCTTCTCCTTCGCACATCTGCTTGTGGAGGATAGACAAAGGGAAAGGGTTAACCCGGTACTTGTCAATCTAGCAAACGGTACGGGGCGCTCGCCACAGGTGGCGTTGTCTGGTATGACTAGGTCATCTTCGAAGAAGAAGGCAAAGCGGAAAACAACATTGGACGATGCTATTCTTCTGGCGGTGAAGGCTCATCGCGGACAGGTTGACAAGGTAGGTCAGCCGTATATTCTTCATCCGTTTGGAGTAGTCTTCCGTCTTGCAGCCGATGAAGAGAGGATTGTTGGGACGCGCGCGCGAGAGGTATCTTCCGCTGCGTCTCGACCCAGACCAAACTGTCTTTCTACTGGTGTTCTTTGCGATGAATGGTATTCTTACTGCCCCTACTGCGAAATGTGTGCTGGAAATGGTGTGCACTAACAAGACGATCAAGAGTAGTTGTAAGTCATCATTACGAATCCATGAAGAAAACGTTAAGGTTCTTTCTGGATGATGCATGGTGTTTTCAAGGGATCCCCTAGTGGATTGGTTGACTGTATGGGTCGTTCTCGAGGAGAGTTTTGATCTTCTTGATGGCTTCACGGATAGGGGCTGCCTTGGGGGGGGGTCTTCTATTTCTTTAGTGTCAGGGCTGTCTTTGAGCGGCACGTTCCTGAAAAACCTCGTTAGCCACGCTCATGGCGTTCAGAGCCGAAGGAAACCCCGCATAAACAGCAGTCTGCATGATCACCTCAACGATCTCCTCACGAGTGCAACCAACATTCAGCGCTCCATGAATGTGTGCCTTGAGTTGGGTTTGAGCGTTTCCAAGAGCCGTCAAAACTGCAACTGCAGCTGCCTCTCTCGACTTTAAATCCAGACCTGGACGAGAGTAAATGTCGCCAAATGTGAATTCTATTAGGTAACGCGCAAAATCAGGCGCTATTGACTGAAGATCTTCGATGACACGCTCACCAACTTTGCCATGAATCTCTCTTAGCTTTTTCCAGCCACGTTCGTAGCGACTCGTATCAATCATAGATTTTTTCCTCATTATGTGAGAATTTTCACATTATTTAAGCTGAAACCCTCGCCAGCCTGGTTTGTTTTCAGTATCAGTTCCGGCAAGTTTCAAAGTCTAACCCATGCGGTTCTGTCAAGTTTTCAAATTAGGGTCTCGCTCTCAGTCAGTCGCAGGCCCACTATGTTGGCTTCTCCACTGTCGTGTTAAGAGTCAAAAACAACTCATGAAGACGCTATGTCTTGCAGTAGTAGCAGTACCATCGTTGGAGTTGAGGTGTCCAGACTAGTGGCTGGCCACATCTCGGGCAGTTGTGGCTGGTTCCAGGAGTTAGGGGTTGTGGGGCTGGGGGGTACGAACGTTGAGCATTAGCCATTTGATACGGCAAAGGTGGAGGTGGGTATTGTTGATGTGGTGGTTGTGACAGGGCTTGTGGAGGTACGGTTGCAGCTCCTCTGCCTTGTATTATGTTATTGCAGATTGGGCATCGGGAGCCTTTGAGCAGGTGGTGGGCACCTCCGACTAGTGCACCTGCAGCTCCGAATATGACACCTCCTGCAATAAGATCGTTATAGTCTTTCTTCGGTTCAACCCATCTTTGACAATAAGGACAGTATTCCAAACGACGGTCACCTCTGTTTTTTAAGTCTCTCTACTTCATCTTTGAGAACTTTGAGTACTTGAGGTATTCTCACACGCAGAGTGTTTTGTGTTGTTGTCGAGGATGCTCTAAACCTAATCAGTTCAATTGGTGCATTAGACATTGCCATATCAGCAGATCCAATCATCGAGAGTATCTTATCTGAATACATCTCCGCTTCCTTGAAATATGTTCTCAATTCGCCAATGGCCTGTTGGATGTTCGGGTCTAGAAGCGATAAATCACCGGATCCCACTGCGGAATCGACAGCCAAGGTAGAAAAACGGATAGGCTTGTCTGGCTTCACTTCTCCTTCAACTAATTGACCCAGTAAATCAAGGGTCATTTGATACTCGAGAATAATGGCCTCAAGAATGCGAATCTTCGTTTCCCACGTTTGAACTGTTTTGTTACGTCGATCATACCAGAATGTGAGTCCGAAGGCCAAGCCTACACCGACAAAAGTCGCTAGAAAATTGGTAAGAACACTCAGCCACTCATCCATACGCTCACGATAGACGCTCAATCAATTAGGCTTTGCCCAAAAGATATCTGAGAGTTTGGAGGTCATCAAGGGCCGCTTTCTCGCTGTTCTCTCTATCTTTTATTCCCCATGATTTCTCAGTTGATAGTTGCGTCGGGGGTTGTCTTGATGAATCCTCATCCGTCACACAAGATTACAAGATTGAAGGGTGTGGATATTGAGATTATGTATTGTGACTACTGTAGCCTCTTCGCAACTCATCGTGAAATTGAGCAGCCGTGCAAGTGCAGACCCGACCTGCTTGCCAAACTGAAACGACTGGAAGCCTTAACAGAAGCTTCTAGCGTCTACAGGTCCGTCTTATCATGTGACGAGTATCAAATGACTAATCCAAGTGTTGCGACAGCTTCTTGGTGCTTAGATGCCTTGTCGGGGTAATCTCCTTGTCCTCAGATGAGGATGATCAGAGGGGTGCCGCATTGTTAGTCAGGCTGCCCTTGCGAGACTTTCAAAAGAAATGACACCAATGCCTCGATCTTGGAGGCGGGTGTGTACAAGAATACCAGCGGATTCTTCAGACCTTTTGAGGATTCTTGAGCGACTTGGGCGATGCGTGTCCATTCAGAACTATCTATTTGACCCCCTTCATCGATTATCCAAGCTGCAAAGCCTTTCTCTGAGGTACGGAGCGCAGATCGATTGGCATAATCGCCGAAGATACTAAAGGGACTGCCACGGCTCGAATCGAAAACCTGAACGAACATATTGAATTGATTCCAAGTTAGTAGACAAACATTACCCGTCTCTCCTTGTAAATATGCGTAGGCAGCAGTAAGATAGTTTGCCAATCGGCTTCCTTCGACGATGTTAGTTGCGGAGGGTGGAACAGTAATATCTTCCGAGGAGTCTGCGATACTTGGCGGTATCTTGAATCCATGTTCAGCAGCACTAGAAATAATTGGGATTATCACATGTCTCCAGTCAAATGGTGGTCCGCGTTTTTCCAACCCTTCAGGAACCCATAATTGTGCAGATCCCGGATATTGATGCAACCTTAGCTCTCCTATAAGCCCACTTGCGAGTCCCGGGATCTTCATCATTGCTTCTTTGAAAAGTTCTACTTCCTTTGTCTTCGATGGGTGGTTTTTAATGTATTCTTGAAGCATGGCTTCGAGTCCTTGAGAGGTTTGTAGGGAATCTCTAATGCCGTCATCCGCTAGGAGGCCCATCTCGGCAGCTGCTGTGATTAGAAGCGCACTCAGTATTACGTATCGAAGGTCCCGTGAGGACAGATTAGTCTGTTTCACGAACTCAGAGTCAATAAGGTTGGTGAACCTGAGAATAAGGCGCTTCAATTGCCGAGGGTTACCAGAAGATAGAAGGGCTGCTAGATAAGCAATCACTCCGGAATCTTTGATGAGATTGGTCATCGTTTGTGTAAGAAGGGCTGCGTACTCCCTCATTTTCACGAAGCTTGCCGTTGGAACGTTTCTTCTGATGGTCACTATCTTCTCTAGATACTTCTCCGGGTCTGTGCCCTGGGGCAGTATTCCTGGAACTCTTAATGCATTAACTACGTAGTCTGTGTCATATCCCAAGATAGCAATGATCCCGGAATGGCTTACATACAACTTAAGCTCAGACAAGAGATCTCTGATTTGGTCTCCTGAAGCACGATCTATGTCGTCAATAAAGTAGAAGACCGTGCAGTCTTCTTTCCTAAGCCACTCCATAAGGCTGACAAAAGATTCTCTGATCGTCCTTGATGTATCTAATTCGCAAAGCAAGCTACCAGTGGCTTTTGCTGCAACGCGTCCTCCCTCAGGTAATGCTCCCGAGACATTCTGTAAGATTCGACCGACTGTCTGCTTGGCACTTCGGCGCATTCCGAGAGCGTTTTCAAGTTCTTTGAAAGGGTTCGATAGCTCTTTGTTTCCTTCGGCAAGTTCGCGGAAAAGGCTGTGTAGCATCGCGTCTCCTAGATCATGTGCTCCGCCGGGATCCCATGCTGTGAACCATGCCGTGTATCCTTTCTTTCCAGTATACTCCTTTCGCACATGTTCGTCCATCAATTTCATGAAGCTTGATTTACCGCTTCCCCACGAACCGACCACGCCGCAGCAAACTCCAGAGGTCTTGGAGATCTCGTAAAGGTCCTTTGCAAGTTCTATGGCTGGGTTTTTGAAATCAAGGAGGTCAGACTCGAAACTCTCTACCGGGTCATCCCCTACTTTTAGTTTGTAGGGTTTATCATTGCTTTTGGGGCGCTTCTTCATTGGGCAACACCCTAGGCATCATGTTTGTAATCTTTGATCTGACGATAAAGCACTTTCTAGGGTGCCGCCCGACTCGATCCGGTGTCTTCTTTTGCCAGGCCGCCTTGATCTTCAGAACTTTTCGTTTAGCATTGGGCTCTCACAGTCAGGCAGTTGCAAGCCCAAGTTGGCGAAGAAGAAGCCTAAGCGACGCGCGCGCGTAGAAAATACTGGCTCAAGGTACAAGTCAGAAATTTGATGCAATCAGATTCGAGATGGTAAAAGTTGGCTTCAAAAAAAATGAGCCTATCACTGAAGACGAGGTTCTGCAACTAATTCGAAACAAGCCACCAGAATCCCCACAAGGAATCTCCCCAACTTGATAGGGAGAAATATCACCCGAAGCCTTGACAGAACCGGATCCTGCAAGCATACCATTGCTGTAAGGCTGGGCCCGTAGACGCAGATTCCATGAGGAACAGTAGCCCTGTTTTCCCATACCCAGCGAACGGTACGTTCGCTGCTTTTCTTTTGATCTTACGCTTACGCGCGCGCGCTCAAAGATGGGCTTGAACTAGGGCTGCCGACGAAGGAAGAAATTCAGTAAAGAGACGACCTTCTCAGCCGCAATTATCAAGAGTGCAAAAAGGCTAATCACAACTGCATAGAAGGCGTAGATGTCTCGATTAGTTGTTACATGAAAGATCCCAAGCGCAGGCGGTTCATGCGCAGACGCGGGCCCATGCTCGATAGTATTGCCAGCATCATCTACAATCTCGATGGATTCACCTCTCTCTGGATAGAACTCAATTAGAGCATATCCTTCAGAGAGCGCCTCAAATTCAATCTCTTCAGTCAATTCGCTCCCCGGTTCCCATGGTTGCAATGCCTCATGTTTAATGCGATTTCTCTCTCTTGTTGGATATACGATATCAATATGATATCTCCCCTTGAAGGGCTTCGTCCTTGACATATTTCGAATTGTGAGCTTAATCTTGAATTTCTGACCTCTGACGATTTCCTTCGTAGGTATCAGCCCAAAGAACATCTTCGCCTTTGACTCAGTTGAGACCTGAATGTTGAGTTTGGCCGGTTCGGATGTTTCTACCGCAGGCCCAGTCTTCATACTGCTTTTCCTCTATCCTTGAAAGTGGCCCCTGTATGGTCTAGCCCCCGCGTAGGCTGGCGTAACAGGACATTGAAGACTAAAGTGACATAAACTTTGAGATTGAGCACACACCAGATATTGCAACACTGCCAGAAGCAACACCATGCAGTATTAGATCCTAGTTATGCCTTTAATGGTCAGATGCAAGGTTCCAGGATGCGGTAGTACACACCTCGCAACAATAGAGATGGACTACGACACCTTCAGAGTTGCACCACTAGTCAATATCCCAGAGAGGTGTCCTCGATGCGGCAAGACATCTACATGCAGCAAGAAGGACTACCTCTACAAGATTGAGAGTCTAATGGAAGTAAATACGGGATCGGATGCAGAGTGGATGAACAAAAGCACCTCACCCTTCCATCGGCGCAAGTTTGGCTCCCAGGTCTTCTCTTAAGGCTTTGATCCCTTAACGCTCCCCCGCGCGAATTTACCGGCCAGTGCTCTCTTCTAATCTTACGCTCTTGTGATATGGCCTAGAGGCCGGGTGCCTTCTTCTCCTCCTCCGTCACCAGGGGATCCGATCTCAAGGCTTCCCGCAGGGCCATTCTGAGATAGTCTGACAGATCTATTCCTTTCCTCGCGGAGATCTTGACTAGAAGCTCAACCTTCCTCTTCTCCTCGCGAAAAGTCAGCCGGTCTCCCCGCCGCGCAGTTGACACCTCAAACATGAAGAGTCTCCCGCTGGGGCTATGCCGTCAGGATCCTACGCGCGCGCGACAAGTGTTAAATCTATTTGACGCGTTCTTGCTCTGACGGTTTTTTTACCGATCCACGAGATGGGAGGTGGGTATTTGAAAAGCGTTATTGCGGCGGGTGCTATTGCAGGACTTGTCGGTGGCATAGTAGGAGTCATTTTTGCGATCATAGGCGTTTCGTCAGGGCTCATGACAGCTGCTCCAGGTTCAACCTCAACTTTTGTTCTAGCGCGCGCGATCGTCCTCACAATAATCTGGGGCGCAATATTCAGCATGTTCTACCAAAGGTTCTATGATGGGATTCCTGGGAAAGGCGTCATGAAAGGCGTCTACTTCGGCCTGATGATCTGGCTCGTCATGAACATCGCAGCCGGTTCATTCGTCGGCCTCGTTGACATGGCTACCAGTATAGCGGTTGGGCTCATCTACGTAGGATTCTTCATAAGCATCTCATATGGATACGTGCTCTCAACACTCTATAAGAAGTAACATGCCCTGCGATCAAAAGACAGATACACTGACGCGCGCGCCTTCATCGTTCGCACGACGCAAAGCAGAGTCGAGCGCGCGTAATTCTCTGGCGCATAAGAATTTAGCAAGTCTTATCATGCCCGACAAACACACATAGAACACATGTCAATTCCAAACCTCATAATGGAAATAGCTCTCCTGGTTTTGGCTGTCATAATAGGGGTACGAACCCAGAGTAGGGGAACTACGATAGCTGCGGTAGCAGTCTTCGTGATAGGGCTGGCATTGCTTCTAGAGGAACTGATGATTCTGCGCATAATATATCCTTGAGTAACCTGTTAACCTTTGTCGCTAGAACGGAAGAAACCGCGCTCGTCAGCCAACTTTTCACGAATCAAGCATAGCTACGCGCGCGCGTTGGCATAGGCTCATCATAGGTCATCATAGGCTTGCTTAAGCTTAACTAAGCTTACCAGTATGCTTCTCTAGCATCCCCTAGAACTGTATACAAATGTACCACTATAGCCAGCAAGCTTCAGAAGGCTTCGGCAAGCTTGATGATAAGGCTAGTATCATATACTTTGAGGCTTCAGCATAGGCTTCAAGCATACTCATAGTATAGGCTTAAGCATTCATAGTATAGGCTTCATCATACTCATAGTACTCATACTATCCAGAGTATACATCTGCAGTATTCGAAACAACAATCTGATCTACAGCATTAGCCATCAAAGCTCTCCCAAGTACCATTATTCTTAGTACTATCAAGCCTAGTGGCTCTTTTACGCGCGCGTAGTGGGCGAGGGAGTATAAAGCAGAAAAGTCTAAGAAGAAAGCTGTAGTTGTTTAGCACTCAAAAACTCTGATTCGTCATGTCACTAGTCTAGTATCACTTGGTTTCACTGAAGGCTGAGGTGGGCCAAAGATAGAGCGAGGTACTTTGACAATCTTGCCAGCAGGTTGTACAAACTCCAAATTCACATTCACATTAGCATGATACTTGTGACTTCCATCAGGATTAAGTTCTTTCGAGCGGAGTACGGTTGCAATTGTAACAGTAGCTTTGATTCGTGTTTCATCACTTAAGGTGAACATGACCACATTTGAACCGACATTTTTCGCCTCAAGAACTTCAGCTTCTATTTGTTCCTCGACCAAATCTCTTCTTCTCATCCAGTACCGTCACCTCCTTGCACTCTTAACACTGTTGGAAATATCATGTCCAGACAGTTAACAGTCAGAACTATGTCCCACAGAAGTAACAGAACCTCTTAGTTAGTCGTCTTCTACCTTGGCGCGCGTAGTGAGGGTATGAAGAAATGGATTAGAGAGAATCTGTAGCCTAAAGCCTAATCTGCAGTTCTGTAATTTTATTACACTCTCTCTTAACATTCAGGCTCCTCTCAGCTTCACATCCTATGAAGGATCCTGATGGTCTGAGCTGGAATGCGACCCCACGAGATCCAATCCTACTATCAAGCTGCACCTCTGGAGGGCAAACTCCCCTGGAACTATTCAAGGAAGCATTTCCGGCTTGAAATCTTAAACCACAAGTTTGTGAAGCTGAACAAGTTTCAAAACCGAATCAATCAGCGAGAACTCAAAGAATACTGTGTCAAATATGCTCCCTCCCATGTCTACTTTTCCGTGCTTGACTGGCTCTTCCCCGAGAGAGTTGGCAGAAAAAACAAGGCACGACATGCAGTTCCAATTGGTGGAAGCTATGCCGTGGATATTGACGCATACGTCATTCAGAGATGGCAGAATTTCCATAACTGTCTAATCGTCAAAGGTGTCTGCCGTAAGTGTGTTGAGCTCAGCCGGAAGATGACGGTTCAGCTCTGCGAGAAGATTGAAAACTACTATTCCAAGATCGCGATTGTCTTCAGTGGTCGGCGTGGTTTTCACGTCTATGCTTTAGACTTTGACATTAGAGACTTTACTCATTATGATGCTAGGAATCCAATAAAGTCACATGAGGTTGCCCGATTCAGGTTTAGCAAGATCCTAGCCTTGGAAACCTTCGTCTATGACAGGAGCCATTTTATTCTGAGTGTGGATCCAATGCGGGTCCTGTCGGTTCCTAATAGTCTGAATGCTACATCCGGATTGATCTGCAGCTATATCGGCAACAGGAAGGACCTTGAAGCTCAAACTGTCAGCGGCATAATTGATAGAGCTAATCCGGCCTTGCTTATTCACGGTCACGCTGAGCCTGAAAAGGCGATGAAACTCTTCGAGCGCGTAAAAAAAGGCGGGCTGAACAGTGGGAGCGTGGCCCCGATGACCAGCCTCGCCGAGTCTCGCTGGAAATATGAGGAATGGGTGCGCTCACATTAGCAGATCTATTCTGTCTCAATGTGCGGGTCTTCTACCTCGGCAGGATCCACAGTCGCTTTGGTTTCCACCTTCGTCTTTTTGGCATGACTTCCTCCCTTAACCTCGAAGTTATAGCACTGGTTTGGATGAATGTGTTTAGGCCAACAATCACTGCAGAAACCTGCATCATGATCCTGACAGTAGACTTGACTTTGCTACAGTTTGAGCAGGCCACCAAAAGGCTTGAGAATCTTGAGCGCAAACTGAAGGAACGCTAGCGGAAAAGGTCAATCAAGAGTAGACGCCCCAGCGAGCAGAAGCGCTAGAGAACGCGCGCGCGTATACATGTCAAAGACGATTCGGCTTGTACGTTCGACGAGACGGAACAGAAACACAATACCCAAAGGAAAGAAGAGTTAGACTCGTGATTTGGCCTTTATCGTGAATGAATTTCTCGGTTGACGCAGAATCTGTTGGTGCATTTCTCGTGTCATGTAGCGCCCAGCCATTGTCACAGACTTGTCGAGGCTGAGGGGAACTGCATATCTCCTTACATCCCCTAGGACAAGTGCAAGCATCGTCTTGTCTCTTCTGTTTCCCACATATTCCTCAAATTCTAATTGCGTGAGAAAGAGTCTCGCACCGTACATCGAAACCGCATCAGAAGCTCGTACCGATTCGAGTCGAATGATCCTTGCCTCACCGACAATTTCCTTGTTGCGTTGGGACTCGTATAGGAAGAGTTTACTTCCTGGCCGAAGCCTCAGAGTAATCCTTTCTTTTCCGAAGAATTTCACGAATACAGTTTTGCCCTCATTGAGGAATCGTTCTGCGTGTTTTGGCAAAAGTGGGAAAATGATTCCCACTGTTTCGGACGCAACTTTTTCGCTCAAGAGGACTCTCATCGCCAGATGTGTATCAGGATATGAAGTCGATCGCTACCAGCTTCAATCTTTCGGCGTCGAACGGCTCAATCGGCTCTCTTTGTTGTAGACCCTTCTGTGCCAAGAATTGATCGAGTTCGTCTATCAGCTTCTTCCAATCTTTCGCGTTCTTATAATGTCTCCAGATGCGTCTGATGTCACGCAATCGCCTTTTGGTAAGAGGGATGCCGAGCATCTTCGTTCTTATTACTTCCCATCTCGATTCAAGATTCTTCTCTGCTGGAAACTCATCAAGATATTCCTCAAGCTGAAGTTCGATTTCTCTCAATAGGTCCTTGACGAACTTCGTGCTCTGTTCCTTGCTGTAATCCACGAGAGTCGTATCTACTCCCTGCACCTGCTCCATTTTCTTGTAAGTAGTCTGTATGTCTTCCAGAGCTTTCTTGTTCGCTTCATACACGGCCTCGAAGAAGTCGGGTATGACCCTAGGCTCATTGGTCGGACAAGCCAGATAATCAACGATTTCGCTCTTGTTCCGACTGATGATGGTTCCAGACCCTGGGTCGACAAGGCACCAGAAATGGGAATCTTGTCCGTACTTGTAATAGAAGAATATCGCACGTAATTTCTGGCTCTGAAGTCCGCTGTGTATGCCGAAAGGTATCTGATCCAGCTCCTCTATCACCCGTTGTTTTTGGAAATCCTTCAGCGGCTGGTAGAATTTTTCTCCGCCTCCGAAGGCGCTGGTCTCCAGTTCTTCGAGGATGGTAGCATCTTTTTTCAAAATGCGCCTGATTACGCCGAAGACTTTGGGGTGGATTGTCTCTCCTAAGATGGTCTGGTCAAGGCCCACGGACTCATCGATATCGATAATCTTGTTTTGGAGTATCTGCACCAACCTTAGAAGTTCTTCGAGCTCGTCTTCCGGAAAGAAGTTGTATACGAAAATCTGCTTGTAAGGCGATCCGATTCTGTCTATCCTTCCCGCTCTCTGAATCATACGAGTTGGATTCCAATGGAGGTCGTAATTAATGACGAACTGCGCAGACTGCAGATTCATTCCTTCCGAGAGGACATCAGTGCTCATGAGAACGTCAATTTTCTTAGCGAGGAAATCATTAACGAGAGCTTCCCGTTTGGACGGCGGGGTTGCGCCGGAGATTTTCTCTATTTTGAGATTAGCAAAATCAACTGATTTTGAAACTTGTTCATGAATGTAATCCAGCGTATCAGCGTAATATGTGAAAACGATTACTTGTCCCTTGGCGGCCAGTTCGTGTAGCCTCCTTTTGAACTCCAACAGCTTGGCGTCATCTTCCGGCCTGATGACTTTGACCTTGGACAAGATTCCTGTGAAAACGGCGAGATCCTTGTTGATGTCGTTGAACAGTTTGTCAAGGTTGTATTCGTCAGGATTGAAATCGGAGAGTGTCTCGATATACTCCTCCAGTTCTTCGTCGACGCTCATCAGGTACCGATTGAATGCTTCTTTTGTGAGGAGCTTGCCTTGCTTCAAATGTTCCTCCAATGCGTGCAGAAAATCGATGTGCTTCGAAACGCTCTTCCTGAATGCTTCGACGCTGCTTTCAAGCCTCTTGAGCATGATAGTCCTGAATATGCCTTCAAGGGCAATCATCCGTCCGAGCGCCAGTTGCTCCTCCATGCTGAGCTTCTCGGCCTTCTTGTATTCGAGGAGGCGGTAGTACGCCATGGTCAGCTCTTCAGTCAAAGCGTGGGATATTGTCTTGTACATGCCTTTGTATGTTGAACCGAGCTTGTAGCTCGTGTTTTCCAAGCGTCGTTCGGGGAAGATTACCTTCTTCCCGTTCACAGTAGCGTCTGGGTAGTTGCGCTTGATGTAGTCACGAGTTCGTCGGATCGCGCGCGCGCGTAAGCAATCAACCCTGACAGAATGAAAAAATTCGAGGATACTCTACAGAAAGCAAGAAACATCAAGAGAACGTCTCTTGCTCAGTTATTCGAAAGCATCCTCACCGATATGACTGAAGCTATATCCAAAACACCAAAGGGACACTTGAGATTTGAAGAACTAATGAAAGCTGCAGGATTCAAGCCCAGTCAGTATCCAAAAGCCGTCCTGCAATTCGGAATAACGATTGGCAAGATCGCGAAGAAAGGTGAGTACTACGTGATCCCGACGCCCGACGAATGTCAAAAAGTCATCGAACAACAATGTAAGATAGTCTTCGATGCAATAGACGCTCAACCAGACGGTAGAGCAAACATGGCTAATCTCCTGAAAGCCACCAACTACTCAAAAACATGGCTGGAAGCAGTTTTGGGCCGCATGACAAAGTGTGGCAAGATAAAGAAGAGAACCAACTACTACTTTAGGGCAAGCCCTAAAGAAACACCAAGCGCGCTCGCGCGCTTCCTCAGCAATACAAAAAATGCATTGAATGATTCCCATTAAGCAGTGGCAGCTAAGCCTAGTTCAATGAGATTATCTCAACACATGATCCATTCTTCTTCGTCTTTTCTTCCCCGGCACAGGCTGCCTATCGACCTTCCTCGACCTTCTATCATTTAACCATAATGTAAAGGTCCTGCCCCTAACATCAACTAATGATGAATCGGTGGCGAAGGCGACTTCCCTCGAGATCCTTTCCATCTCTTGAGTTCCTGAGATACTCTTCTGGACCTTCACCTTTACCAGCTTATCAAATTTGAGTTGTCTATTCAACTGACCAACGAGAGCTGTTGATACCCCCGTCTTACCGATCCAGACCTTGGGCTTGATTACCGCGGACCTTCGGCTGAGCCTATGACGTCTCTTCTTCTCTTTAGCTTCTCCCTCTTCATCGGATAGCGCTTTATCATCCCGCACTTCAGACATGTAATCACAACTCTTCCTTTTCCATCAGGTCTAATCCTGACCCTTGAATTTACCCCTGAGACCAGGAACGATCCACATTGCTTGCAGAAACGCATCTTCAGATGAGGCGGTATCCTGACTCGACACTTCATCCCAACACTCCTTGCAAGGTCGACATAGCGGTTGGCGAGCTGAGGCTTTCTTCCAAAGCATTCACTAGCTAAGGCAAAGAGCTTCTCGATCCTTTCTCTGGCAAGCTCCCTATAGATACTGTTCTGTCTCATGGGGTTCTTCTTCATATCTTTACTGGCAAGCTATTCATTTTTCGCTAATTCTCATGCTGACCGTATACAGTTAATCTGATATGCGCCGCGCGCCTTTCAGCCGATCTGTAAGACACCCATACACCTATACCGCACGCTGAGTATCTTATTGTTCAGGATGCGAAGAGACTCTGATAAAGTCAGAAAAAATAGCCTGCGCTAACTGTCAATTCGAAGACGAATTATGTGTCAGGCGAAGAGCAAACATCAAAGACGGCTACTGCTTCTTCCGCGATAAAAAGCAGGCACCCACGTATTTTCTACGTTCATAGTTGCCTTCCACGTCCATGTGAGTGCCGCATACAGGGTGAAGAAGAGTAATCGCAAGATAATGAGAGCGTCGATGACAAAGCGCGCCCTTAAGGTGCTTGGCTTCCACTAGTAAATCATCAAGAGCAAAGGCCTTAGTGAAGAAGCGCTCATACGCACTCTCCTCCGAGCGCATATTCACGCCCTCGATCGAGAACCTTGAAAATAGCGGTTACACGCGCGCAAACGTGAGAATCCTTTTCGACATCCAAGTTAGTTCTCTGGGAAACAACAATTGACAAGCCTAATACTTGACCAAAATGCTACTCCATATTACTCGGGGCTAGACTTTCGAGGGGCTACTGTTGCTTACGATTGTACTTGCGGAATCTGCGCTTGAACTGGTTCCAATAGAATTGGTCCACCATCCCCAAATAATTTGGGACGCGAGGAGAAGAGGTAAGAGACCGGAACAGCTTCTCTTGGACAGATCTTACCATCATAGAGCCATGGCGAGGATCCCGAACGCCCAGAGAAGAGGCAGACCGGACATAGTGCACATCGCCTTGTTAACTTCTCTAGGCTCCCCCCTAAACCTAGCAGGACGATTGAGAGTCTACGTACACACCCTCGAAAATCGCGTCATCACAGTATCACCTGAGGTGAGAATACCCCGAAACAGTGAGCGATTCAAGGGATTAATTGAACAGCTCTATGAGTCCGGTCGAGTACCCCCAAGTGGCCAACCGCTTCTTGAGATTCGATCGATGAACCTAATCCAACTGTTGAAGACGATTGCACCAACATACACCGCTGGATTGACTCTCCAAGGAAAGGATAGAAGAATACAAAGCCTAGCCACGTTCCTAGCAAAGCAGGAGAGGCCGACCGTCATCATAGGAGGATTTCCGAGAGGACACTTCTCTGAAGAGACGATGAGGCTTATTGATGAAGCTGCCAAGATCTACTCCACAGGGCTGGAGGCATGGACTGTAACCTCCTGGTTCATTTTCGCTTATCAACAGGTGACAGGTCTCGACGCATCTGCCGAATCTTTGAGGTGAGAGAATCAACGCGCGCGCGTTTCGGCCTCATAGGGAGCACTTAACCGTTGAAATAATCAATAACTCTAAAGAGGTCTCTATCATTACATTTGACAAGGTTTACTCCATGATCGCTGAAAGCCTTCAATTTCCATTGGTACGGGTCGAGAGTGCACTGCCTGCAACCTCTACGTCTAGTATCCTACAAGAACTGCTACTGCCTGATACCAGAAACCTAGCACTCGTTCCAGATGTAACACTGCCGATTTTGAGAGACTCTTGCACCACATTATCGCTATATGTGAGTAGAGAAGACATTCACGCGAATTCGCGCTCAGCCGGTGAATCCCTTGTCTGACGACGCTGATCTTGACCTCTGGAAGCGACGTAAATTGCTTGAGATGCAGAAGCGTCTCTTGGTCAAGAAGGCCGAGGAAGAGAAGAGGAAAGCCGGGGAAGAGACCCCACCGAAAGAGAAGACCCAGCCCAGAGACGTCCTTAAGAAGATATTTGTCGGTCGGGCCTTCGAGGTCTGGGATGCAGCATGGAAACAGTATCCGCAAGTCATGGAGAGACTTGAGCCGAATCTCGCGCGTTTAGTGCTGAGCGGGGAGGTAACCGAGCATGTCGATGAAGGCCAACTCCTTCAGATCATGAGAATGATAGGGCTCAAACTGAGATTTGACGTTAAGATCAAGATTCTGGAACATGGCAAATTCAAGACCATATCTGAGAAATTGAAAGAAGCCTGACGCAGGTCTTCAGCCCTTCGAAGTCGTTTGGGGATATAATGTTGAATTCCCGATCGGATTACCTGTTAGGTTGGTTGCACGCGCTGCTTGGCGCGTGCGCTTGGCCCTAACTTTTTTAGCATTCTTGGGAGACCTTGCTCACCATGAATATAAGATCTATAAATGCGGGTTTCAACATCGAGCTTGAGAAAAACGGGAAGATCGTCAACGAAGCTTCCAGACTCATCTCGGAAGTGCGGAGAACTTTTAAGAGCAAGTACCCCCGCGTCAGAACGACTCGCTTCTGCTCTCAGCCCCTGATTGAGGTTAACGGTTTACAGCCTAAGGGCGTTGGTCCCCTCGTCAAGGAGATCGATAGACTCTGCAAGAGGGAGGGAATAGACTGGTTCTGCCTACCGGTGGGGGAATGTCAGAGCCGGAGGGATCTCCAGTTCATCAGAACGGTTCCTCATATTATGAGAAACTCAGAGATATCTTTCTCGAACGTTATCGTGACTCAGGGCAAATGTTTGAGTTTCGATGCTATTAATGAGTGTGCCAAGCAGGTCAAGAGGATTTCAAGGATTAGCAGTAACGGTTTTGACAACTTTAGGTTTTGTGTGAGTGCTAATGCAAAGCCGAATGGAGCATTCTTTCCTTACTCGTGGCACCGCGGCGAGGATGGATTCTCACTGGGTATGGAGACTATCGACCTGATACTGGAATATGCCCGTGGAGAGAGAGATCTTTCTGAAATTAGGAAGAAGATCATGAGCGCGCTTTCATCTGAATTCGAAAGCATTGACGAGAGTGCAAGGAAGATAGAAGCTGCGACTGGCATGAGATACTATGGTCTTGACTTATCATTAGCCCCCTACCCTGATAATGCTCAGTCTATCGGAAGGGCGATTCAGAAGCTCGGTGTCGAAAGGTTCGGAGCGAATGGAACGCTCTTCCTGACAGCCTACTTGACCAATATGTTGAGGCAGTTGGAGGAGAGCTTGGCCATCCGCACGGTAGGCTTTACGGGTGTGATGTACCCTGTCTTAGAGGATAGATTTTTGGCTGAGAGCAATGATAGGGGGCTGCTTAGTATGGAGAGTATGCTTCTATACTCCGCGGTATGCGGGTGCGGACCCGATATGATCCCCTTGCCCGGGAATATCTCTGAGAAGGAGATGGCCTCCATAATGCTGGACATGTCTTCGCTGGCCTTGTTACTGGATAAGCCTTTGATATCCCGGCTGGTTCCGATCCCCGAGAAGAAAGGAGGAGAGAGGACGGGGTTCAACTATCACTTCTTCTACAATACCAAGATCATTGGTGTTAGAAACCTTTCCCTTGGTAGGAAAACGTTACAACGAAACAAAGGCTTCGAATTCTTCTGATCGACACGTGCACGTATAGTTGATGCGGCTAAGCGACGTGCTTAGTACTGGAACACGTTGGAACATACCGTAGGCTATAATGGTTCAGACATTCTTCACAAATCTGTCATAAATCCTGAGTCTCTCGAGTCCCGCCTCAATCCCCTTCGTGGCTTCTGGCATTTCATTCTCCTTAAAGAATCTCTCAACTTCCTCTACTTTGCCAATTCCGAGAATGGGGATGGCGGAGAGCAAAATCCGTGAGAGTGTGCGGGTGCCCTCATGAATTTTCCTCAGCCTTTCAATGTTGACCTTTATCCATTCCCAGGTAACGTCTCTCGCATCTGGGTTTGTTGCAGCTGCCAGAATCATTGAAGCGGAGTCTTGCGTCTTTACTTCAATCCAGGCTAATCCCAGTGAAATGGCGACCGACGTCGGCTCCTTGAGGCTGACCATCGCGGCGCGCAATCTATCTCTTTCCTCGTCTGACGTGCAGACTCTGTATTTTTTCACGAGACCTTCAAGATCTCCGTACGCCCGTGCGTATGCTGTTACGACAGCGGCCTTCATGTCCGGTTCAATCTTCTCGTAGTCGTGAAACTTTGATCCGAGATCTTTAGCGTAACTGTCGTCGATCATCGCTAATCTCCCAGCAATAATGCCTCGTAACATTGAGCTAGTCTCGTCGGTCTTTCCTTCAAGAATCCCAAGCTGAGAGGTGTGGAACTCTCGTGATACCTCTCTGACTCTTTCCGGCATGATCAGGGATAGAAATGAAAGTTGATCCGATATTTCACGAGCCAGTAAGTATTCCTGCTCGCCGTCGTACTTCCTGATGAGGCTTAGATACTCGTTGAATCTCATTTTGCCGGCAACGAGAAAGGCACGAGCGTCGAATATTATCTGCCATCGATCTAACGGCGATAATTCACTATTCCAAATCTTGTCATAAAGCCCTTCATAGTAAACTCTATAGAAACCAGAGTGATCGACGTTTAAGTTAAGGGACTTGTATTCTTTGACATCAATCCAGGTCTCTTCCGTGTCGAAGAGCAGTCTTCTCGACTCGCCATTCACGCTCATGGTGACTGGTATCGGCCATACGTCTTTCTCATAAGTGCCTGAGAGGAGGAATCTTTCCTGTTTGAGTCTCAGTCTATCTCCTATTATTGTGGCGGTGATTACCGGATATCCTGGTTTTCTTATCCATCCACTCATGATCAATGTCAATTGCTTTCCAGAGATCGTGTCCAGGGAGCTCCAAAAATCCTTTCCAGTTGCATTCGAAAATTTATGTATGGTAAGGTACCTGTAGACGGCCTTTCTAAAGTCATCAGCTCCCACATAGGTTTCGATCATATTTAGTATGGATGCTCCTTTACCGTAGCTTATGTCGTCGAATATCTGAGCTATCTCATTTGGAGAGGTGACATCAACCTCTATTGGGTGGGTACTCTTCAGCGAGTCCCTAGCCATAGCTCCTGAGTTCTCATTCAGAAGGAAGTCACTAAACGCCTTCCATTGCGGATATAACGCATCCAGCACCTTGTACGCCATTAGGGTAGCGAAACTCTCGTTCAGCCAGAGGTCGTTCCACCATTTTAGCGTGACGAGGTCGCCGAACCATAGGTGTGCGAGTTCATGTGCTACGACCTCAGCGACTCTCTTCCTTGTCATCACGCTGCTATTCTCGTCGACAAGGAGGGCTGTCTCCCTGAAAGTGATGGCCCCCCAGTTTTCCATAGCGACCGCCGCAAACTCTGGCACCATTATCAAGTGAATCTTCGGGAGCATGTAGGGGATGCCGAAATAGTCCTGATAGAACTTCATTGATTGTTTGGCCACGTCTGAGGCAAATCTTCCTTTGCCCGTCTTCCCCGGTGTCGTGGCTACTATCACATCGATGTTTCCGAACCTCTCGAAGGCCTCCTCGAATTTACCTATGCCTAAGTAGAGAAGGTAAGTCGACATTCTTGGCGTTTTCTGGAATGTAACTGTCTTCTTATTACCGACCATCCTATGGGATTCGATAGGCATATTGGATATTACGTCTAGGTCCGTGTTGACTCTAACAGCCAGTTTGAATGTGGCTTTGCAGTCTGGGCGGTCGACGCACGGAAACATTCTCCTCGCATGTGCGGCTTCGAACTGAGTGGTTATGATGTGTGTATTGTTGTACGGGGCCCTGTAGATCCCAACAAGATTGTCGGGAACAGTCCCCGCATATTTCACTTCGAGAGTGCCGCTGAATTGGCCGGTCTTGATAACAAGATTCTCGCCCTGCTGCTCAAAATTGAGGGATCCTCCGACGCCATCCACGCTGAGGATCTTAAGGCCTACGGAGTCTAGGACCACGTCTCCTTCAGATTCTAATTCTATACGGACTTTTCCTTCGAAGTTGAGGCCTTGAAAGTCTACGTCAAGGAAGAGATCGTAGCTTCTTATCTGCATAATTTTATAGTTTGGAGTCTAGAATAAAAGAGTTCATCGAGTATGTGAACTGTGGACGCGGCAGCTAGCGCGCGCTAGAAAGAATCAAAATATTCACTCGGGGGTAGACCGTGAGAAAGGACTATATGATCCTTATGCTCCTTCCTACTCTCTCAGATGCTGCAATTGCGCAGTCCAGATCTTCTTTTTTTTGATGAGCGCGCGCTAATAGGGTCATCCGCGGCTGCTTATAGACACTTGGCCGTGTTTGGGTAAGCTGGTGTTGCGACGCGGGATGCGGTTACTTCTCTCAGTGATTTCGTAGAAGACCTGATAAGCACGTTTCACCCAAAAATTATGATGTGAATTGCTATGACTGTTGCCAAAGTCCGCATAGCAGGACTTGCTCCTACGCAGAAGCTCGGTATACAGAAGCTGTGTTCGAAATTGAACTCGCTGCAGCAGTTCTACGGATTTGACTATGTCGGAAGCTCTGAGACCTGTCCGCCTCCAGACATGCAGTTTAACCAATACAGCCTCAAGCTCCTAGGCGAAACCTTCTGCAGTCTCTACCCGCAATCTAGAGAGTACGCCTATGATATTGTTCTGACGAAGAAGAAGATCGAGGGCGGTTTTTTCACGAAAACTGAAGGTAGATTAGGAGTGGTCACGAATGCAGACACTGAACTCATTCGGAAAGAATCTGGAAAGAACCTAGAAAAATACTTTGCATACAACATAATGGAAGTAGTCATGTGGCTTCAGTACGACGCGGAACATGAGGACGGCGAAGAGGACGTGGGGTGTCTCTTCGATAGCTGCTATTCACCTAGGGCGAACCATGTTCTCGGCTTGAAAGAATGTAGGATATGCGAAAGCTGCGTTGATTTCCTCAAGAGCATGAAGCATGTTCCTGATGAGCAAATGGATGCGATAGAGAATATCTTGAAATGGGTAAAAAGACCCCCGCTCATTGTGCAGGTGAAGTGGTCGGTGTCCCTCGGGCTCCTCGCGCTTGGTTCTGTGTTGTATTTGCACCAAATCTATCTGCAGGTGGCCGCGATCGCCCTAGCTGCATCAGGTTGGATCGCTAGAGTCATAGATCAGCCATGGCCGCTGCTAGAAAGAAGATAGGGTTATCGTCCTGTTGTCAATTGCTATTTTGTGTAAGCAGTTTCTCAACCAATATGGCGCTTCTTCCCCTGCTGTAGAAGCCCGGAAGATATCGCACGTTACGATATCCGAGCTTCTCGAAAAGTCGCTTCGACGCTACATTGTCGGGAGAGATTTCGGCGACAGCGGTTTTGCAGCCGAGCTCCAGGAACTGCGTCTCAAGAATCTGGATCACCCCTGTCGCGACTCCCCTCCGCCTAGACTCCATACGGACATTTATGGTATGGACTTCTGCTTCTCGATGGTGTACTAGACCGACCACGAAACCAGCGATCGTGCCTTCAGATATCGCCTTGAACATGATTACGTCAGGCGATTTGAGAAGACGTTCGTATTCATACCTACTGAACGCCTCCTTCGGCGAAAAACACTCGTTCTCAATTTCCAGTGCCACTTCGATGTCTTCTATGGACATCCGATCGAATGAAGTGACATAGTGTAGGCGCGCGCTCTACGTGATATACGCCCCTTCACGAACATAAGAGATTCTCAATGAGTTCTTAGGTTTCTGACTTCTTTCTCGATATTCTCGAGCACCCTCTTGATTTCGACTAGATAATTCGGTTCCCATGCAACTCCAATCTTTTTGAACTGCTCAACAAGTGCAGTGATGTCTATGGATTCAGAGACAACATAAGGTCGGCCAAAAATATCAAGAGATTTAGCCTGAAAGTCGAGTGTCGATTGATGTCCACCAAAGAAATCCATGGAGGATTTCTCTTTGTCTTTTCCTACTGGAATCCACAGACGAACTTTGCCATTCGATGCTATCATAGACGTTTTGTAGGATCGTAGACTATCGCTGAATTCACGAAGATCAAAGTCGATTTTTACGTCTAAAGCAGGGCCCTTACCGACGTTTTCGACTAGCAGTTGGATGTGTGTAAGCGTGAAAAGATGCAGAGATGCCCTGAGATGGGGAAGAACTGTGGCTCAGTAGCCCTTCTCATCTCAAGTACAGTCCATCTGGTCTGTATTGCATAATATGCGGTCACGGCAACTAGCAGTAAATTTGCCAGAATAAGACAGAATTCTGGGACTTCTAGAATTGACATGCTCATCGTAATGGAGTACACATGTGTTTATTATGAATTTGTCAACTTGATAGGTAAGTGCATTAATTCCTGTTGGTCAAAATTCATTCGAAGTGATTGATACATCCGCAGCCACATCATCCTTATCTTGTCTTTGAATGTCCTCCCAATCTCAACCACGTGAGGTGAATTACGTATTAGAATGAGGCGAACGCCATCACTGGTGGTGAGTAAATGGATGCGTATCTATTCATTTTAGAGTGGTGTGGCCGCCGGGGCTCGATGCGTTATTGAGTCCAAAAGAAGGCTCAAAATTCACGCAGGTTCGGGCCTCGGAGGGTTTGAGCCTGCGGGGGACTATCACGTGGCTTCGCTAAAGCTGTGCGTCTGTGAGGTATGCGGCTGTCAGAGGCAGGGACGATGCTGAATTAACTATTCCATAGACGCAGTGATAGGTTCTGGTGCAGATTCGATCCAGGCATGCAGTTTGCAGAAACGCTAATATTTCTTTCTTCAAAGACGATTATTGATTCTGGTGTTTGGGATGAGTGTCTTCGAAAAACGAAGAAAAAACGCGCAAGACCTCATGGCGCAACATGATGTTGCGGCTCTTCAGGTCACAAGCAGAGAGAATTACTTCTACCTGACAGGCGATATGCGAAGTGTCGCTCGAATCTTCCTCCCCCAGAATGGGGAGCCGACGATCATCGTCTTCGCTGAAGAGGTTGAAAGCGCTAGAACAGCTACTGGAATTGAGGATGTTCGAGGCTGGCGTAGCCCACAGGAGTTGATGCGAACCTACTTCTCGATTGTAGATGAGCATGATATACGCGATAAGAAGGTTGGTTTCTGCATGCACAGCACCCCAGGTTTCCTTGTGTACAAATTTCTGAAATCAAACCTAAGAATGACAGTCGTCGAGAACGAAGAGATACTGATGCCGCTCCGCTACGTGAAGGACGCCATGGAAATTGATTCGATGCGTCAGGCCGCGGCGGTGGCAGACAAGGGTCTTGAAGCAGGTATTTCAGCAATCTCTCCTGAAAAGACTGAAATCGAGATAGCCGCCGAGGCCGAATACGCCATGCGAAAGGCGGGAGCGATGCGCTACTCGTCCAGCACATTTGTTGACAGCGGACCTCACTCACTCCACCTACATGGCGGCACCCTCCGCCGAAAGATAGAGCTTGGGGACTTGGTTGTTGTAGATGTTCATCCGGTGGTGGACATGTACGCTTGTGATGCGGCGCGAACTGTTACCTGCGGATCCCCCAGCAGCAAACAGAAGGCGCTGATCCAGCTCTATACGGAAGTCCAAGAAACCGTGCTGAAGGCGATGCGACCCGAATGGAGGGTTGGCCAAGTCGCAGAAATGTTTTCAAAAATCTTTGTCGAAAAAGGATATGGGCCATACTGGATCTCTGGGCCAATACACGGAGTTGGATTGGAATTTGAAGAATGGCCTCATCCAAGCCACTATCCGAATCACTCAGAATTAAGAATGAAGGAGAATTGGACCTTGGCCGTAGGTCATTCACTTTTGGCAGTCAGACCTGTCGGAGGAATTAAGATCGAAGACACTGTAGTACTGAGCTCCGGAGGAGGCGAATATCTTACCAAGACTCCTAGAACATTGTTTTAGAATCTAACGAAGACCTATCGCACAAGTCGGCCATAGTATACGCACGCGCGTTCAATAAGGCAAAGTGAGACAAGTGTTAAGATGTTGTAGGGAAAAATGCAAAGTTGACTATCGAAATCCTATCGAGTCAATCTGGGCTTATCAGCATAGGTCAAAGCCTGGTGTGTGTGCTCACCAAGGACACGACGACGCACACATACAGAATCTAATAATGGGATTTTGGGTGTCCTCACTAGCGCGCTAGAACGCGCGCGCTAGAAGTGAATTGATACTGTCATGATCCAAATGGAGTTTGTTACCAAGGGAATAGATCTTCCGGATAAGCATCGTTGAGCTATTGTTGGGTTTCGATCATAACCGCCCATCAATCGAGATTGCATGCAAATATCTCCAGCTAGCTGTCTATGATTGGCTAGGGCTGTTTAGTTCCACAGACAGGGCAGAATGTCGCAAGGGCAGGCATTTGGGCTCCACAAGAAATACAGGTCGGCGTTTTGGTTTCTTTTTCTGATGGCTTAGGCTTAGGTGGTTCCAGCAGGGATTCTGCTTGGTCCATGAATCTCTTTGCGAGTTCCTTCTCTCCTTGGTCTAGTGCTTTCACTGCGCTTCGTAGGAGTTCTTCTTTGGTCAGCTGGGCAGATTTGAGGTTCTTACCGCAAACGTGGCAGAAGGTCCATGTTTCTTGGTTGACTGCCCCGCAGCTTGGACAGTGAATCTCGCTCTTTTCTGGCAATAGGAGCGGGTGTGATGTACTCACTGGTTCCTTACCCGGTTGCCTCTGAAGATTCGTGGACGTAGACAGGTAAGTAGATGATCAAGCCAAGATATAATGAGTGCTATTAGGACCCCGAGGGCTCTGTCGCGTGCGCGCTGAATTGAAACAAGCCTTGGAGGCACATTGGATCTTTCGGGCCACGAGTTAATTGTATTGTCTTTATATAATGTTAAGTAGTTAGACTGGCGAAGATCTTGAGATTACGCTATGAGGAGTGGTTCTAAGTGTTTGAAAGTATTATTTGGGGCATCTTATCTCTTTTGGGAACTGCGTCTTTTGTGATTGTTGTTGCACTTCTTCTCTTTAAGATGGGCATCATCAAGCCCATAAGAGGGGAGAACTGGATGAAAGAAGAGATATTGATCTCCGTTGTTTTCGGAATACTAGCTATCTATGCAACGTTGATGGGTTCTGTGGTAGGTGGCGCAATATTGAACGTTAGAGAGCTGGCGCCTCTTATGGCTGGACTCATTGGGGGGCCGGTTTCTGGATTATTGGCAGGCTTAATTGGGGGTATTCACAGATACTCAGTAGGCGGCTTCACTGCTCTTCCCTGCTCAATTTCTACCATTCTTGCAGGTGTCATAGCGGGATTAGTTTCAAACAAGATTGCGGGAAAAGCATACTTGCTTAAAGGAGCCGTTCTTGCTTTTTGCTTTGAATCTGGGGCCATGGCTTTGATTCTTCTCTTAGCACAACCATTCTCTCAGGCCCTGAACGCTGTTGAGCAAATTGCAGTTCCAATGATCACCGCAATCACCATTGGACTTGTGATCTTCCTTTTCCTTGCACAATCCCAAAAGCCCACCATCTGAAGGCTTACTTACCCGAATAACCTGAAGCAAAACCATCTGATGTAGCTATTGTTCTTTGAATTACCCCTTTTTTGGCGCTCTTCGAAACGCCAAGCTACAACATAATCATTGCATCGATTCCCCACTCTAATCGTAAAGCTAAAGAATAAGGTCGAAACGGTTATGCACGTAGGTTGACCAGATTGCGAACCTACAATGTGTTAACATGTTCTGTGATCTTCGGTCTCATCGCCATAGGCTTGACTCGCGTGCTATTTCTGACACCTTTCGGAAACCCAAACCTTGGATCGACAGCTGTAGTATTAGCTGCGGTGCTCTGCCCATGGCCGGTCGGTCCGATAGTGGGGATCATCAAGGGGATCGCCGCCTCAGCCTGGACGGGTGCATGGTACGTTGAGTTTCCATCTGGCCTTGGTGATGCGATAATGGCGGTGTTCGCATATCGCCTCTCCAAGCAGATGAAGGCCGTGTATGCTGTGATTGGAGGCCAGCTTTCACGCTTCATATTCAGCTCCGCTATGGTCGCGCTTTTCGTGGCGACACAGCTCACGTTAGGAATGCCAACAGTCCAATTGGCGGCGCTGCAGAGTCTGGGTAGGAATGCTGGTTTCCTTAGCTACTTTGCGGTAGCGTTCAGCGCATGGACCTATCCCATACTCACTCTGTCCGTTCCCGCAAACCTCCTCGTCTCCGTCGTCGCCCTCATAATCCTCCAGAAGAGATTTCCAACGGTGTTGAAGCGTTTGCATTCGTGAAGAGCATCGTCTTGCAGGACAAGACTTCTCCGTCTTTACTAGGCCAGATTATAGAACTTTTTTGTGTTTTTATCTGCCTACTCTTTTTTTCATAATGAAAAACGTTTTGTGAAACAAAAAACAATAAACAAAACAAGAAGACATAAACAGAAACAAAAAAAACACAACATCAGAAACAACACATCAGCCAGTATCACGTGGACTTCCACGTCCAATCAGGCATAGCCACGTGGACACCAAAAACTCTGCGTTATGTTATATCCCCCTCACCAAAAGACCCACACACAATCCATCCCTATCCTGTTCATGAATCCCTCCTGTTCATGTCAGGGGAAGAATCCCCTGAATCTTCAGGGCGAGCCGAGAGCGAGACATTCGTTTAGTGTGTTTGCCCTAGCTGGTGAGCACACACACTATGCTCGTATTTTCCTATCTTAAGAAAAAAAGGGGTTTACCTGAAACTAAGTCCACCAGCGTCTGACAAATATGGGTGAACGTTTGATCATAGGTGTCAGTGCGGTCAGTAGTGCTGTCGCTATTACTGCCAGTACTATTATGTCGCCGACAACCCATCCTGTGAGGACTACGGGGAATAGGCCCGCTGGAAGTGGTGATAGGCCAGGTATCAGAGTCAAAGCCCAGCCACCCCATATACCACTTACAACCGAGGCCGATATTATTCCTGAAAAGATATACGTAGCCCATGTTTTCTTGTCGCCTTTGAAGGCGCCTACTAAGATTCCAATTATTGAGAGCGCTAAGCCGGTGTACAAGGTGTACGTGTATACTGAGACAAAGGGTTCACCATAAATTGAGCCAAAGCAGATCTGCACAATTATCCCGATGACGAGTAGCGCCACCCCGATGCTTACCAGTGGTCTGAATAATTTTGCTGCAGTGGGACGCCTGACCGTAAAGTCGGGGTCTACTCTGAGCAACCTGAAGAACAGCAGTGGCACCAAGGCTTCCAAGAAATCTGCTACTGACCAGACCGAGGATAGAAGTGGAGAGTATCCACTTGGCCACAAGCCCAAGAAAAAGCAGCTGACATAGCCTGCGAGGACCCCCCACATACCCATCCAAATTGCCAATGGAACATATATCGCGGCTGCAACGTAGAGCGCTGTGACACCTGGGGCTCCCAAGACGGGGAAGAACAGGGAAGAGACTACGCCCAAGACATACGATAACGCGGTCGCAAGAGCAAACGACACAAGGTGCATCCAGGTAATCGGCCTAGAGGGATTGGATTCAGCTGGATTACCAGTCTTTGCCGAAGTCGAGTGCGAATCCCTGCTTAACAAAGGTCACCTCGAAGACATCTACATCATCTGTTCTAGCTACTCTCATGTGTTCCTTTCTTTAGGTCTCTGAAATAGACGTGTGCTGGATATAGATAGCTTATTCCTTGGTGTGGTCTCTCATAGTTCCAGTAGTTCACGAATTGTTGATGGTTAGGGAACATCCAGGCTTCGTATTTGTAGGCTTTGGAAGGCTTCTATCTTGCCTATGGTAGCGCGCTTGTACTATACCCCTAGAAAGTTTTAATACTAATAGCGGACCGGAGAATGATATTAAGAGAGGCACACGTTTGAATAAGAATTATTCAGTTCTTGCACCGGTAATGATGCTGCTAGTTCTCTCCGCTATGAGTACGATAATTCCTGTAGTTACCGCTAACGGTACAGAGGCTAAGATCAGAGGTTTGGTCACCAATCAGGGGATTCTCATCGGTTCACATTGGTGGGATGTCCAGATTCTTGAGATAATCTCTGATAGCTCAGGAAGCCTCACGGTCGGCAGCACCGTTCAGGTTGGCTTTGTTGTAAGTCCTCCATTTCCACAACAGGGCTATGCTGATGTTCAGGTTGGAGACCTAGTCGAAGTTTACGGCCAGGTCGGCCCTCCGGGTCCATTTGGCATCAATCTGAATGGAGAAAACTATTACATTATTCTCCATGCAGTCACTTTTCCTGTGGGCGGAGTCACCCTACCAACTAACAAGCTTGAGATTCTAACACCCTACCTAACCTTAGCAGGACTAGTCGCTGCATTATCCGCGGTTGTAGTGGTTAAGAGAAGAAGAGACTAACCAAAACAGTCTTTCCCTTTCTTCATAACTTCCTTGCATACTTTCCTTTTCATTATCTGCCAAGCGAAGCGAGGCACATCTTTTTTCGTCGTCGTCGCTCACCAGCAAGGCACACACACAATCAATAGCGCGCGCCTTGAAATCACGCCGCCCTATGCACACGAGACTTGCTATGGGAGACTGCGTTTAGCAATGAAGAAGTGTTGTAAAACATTGACAAATCTTATATCCTTTGAAACGGGAGGTGGGGGAGAATCAAGCAAACTCGCTATCGGTAGGGTGATTTGATTGGGCGCCGACGATGAAGGTTATTCTGATTTTATTCATCATCAAGGATATGCGATGGGTGTGTTGGGCCTTTTTAGCGCTTTTACTTTCACGTTGATCACTCTGATACTTGCAGAGATCGCTAGATGCTAGCGCTTTCAATATACAAGTTATTCTTTTTTTCCTAAGCATGTTATTCTATTTGTCTTTGTACTTACTCGGACACTCCTTAGCTATGAATACCTATTACGTCAAGAAGCGTCCGCCATTTGACGGCGTCTACAAAGTCTTCGAATATGGAATGTTCGCTCTTTTCGAGTTGTTTGGTCTGGTTGTACCTCTGATTTTCGTTGTTTGGCGTTTGTATCTCCTAGCTGGAGTTACCTGTCTAGCATTCGCTGCATTTTCAATTATGGCTACTAAGTTCATATTGGGACCCCTACTGAAAGCTCAAAAACCACAAAATCCGAAAGAGTGATTGTTTGTACGCACCTGAGCACTGTTCAGGGTTTATCCTGCATAATGGATATGTGTGTGCTCACCAGCGCGCGCTGGCAGATCCGCCTTAGCTATCGAGACGCCCGCGGCTTTGTGCAATGGATACATGACCCTGCTCCCCTTCATACATGTACGCGCGCGTTAATTGTATCTATTCATTGCTAGAGTGGTGCGGCCGCCTACATTTCCATTTCCCTTTTCATTCCCGACTCTATGCAGTCTTGTGGTGTTTCTCTAGCCTAGTTCGTGGTTTCCAGAATAAAGGGTTTGTCACTGGCGATATGGATTAGCTGAGGTTTTCCTTCAATTCTCCTGTATTACACCGAAACAAATACTATCGGTGGGATAGCATGATAATGTTGAAAACTCAGGAACTGGCGATTTTCATTCTCGGAAAAACAAAACAAATCGATTTTGACAAACCTGTTCCGGACTTGGTCAGAGAAGATAGCAGAGAAGATGCAAAACCCTAGAATACAAAAGATCAGCTTCAAGAGTCTAAGACACTTCAAAGCCACCATAGAATATCCTAGAACGAAGGACATCTTGCACGTCATGAGGAGCAACTGACAGAGCAAGCAAAGCTCCCTGCCCAGAGCAGGAAAACAGGTATCATAAAGGCAATATGCTCTCACGTAGGTTCTATCCTGTCCGTTCTGAGCGATTCAGAGCTGCATCAGTTCCTTGAGGCCCTACTGGGTACATACACTGACATCAAGGAAACAGCAATAGAACCTTTTAAGAAAATAACAGTTTCTAGAACGCCCCATGACTACAGCGTGAAATTTGGTGAACTCTATTTTCTTGGTGCACAGCCGAATGCAGGATTATTTTCACCCGAAATACCTGTTTTGTGCTATCTTCCAGACGTCTTTTGTTCTTTCCCAATTTGCAGAGAGTTTGGCAGAGTATTCTCTAAACTTTTCCTGTGGATACAAAACCTTTAGACTAGCCTTTATGTGAGGGTGTTTAGGACTTCCGAGTTCTCCCAAAGAGGCTATGGAAGAACCGCCACGATTTTCGATATGAAAGCTGAAATTGGTCATCAGGGCGTATATAGTTGCAATTTCTAGTATCGTTTGTTGCGCTTTCTCAAAGTCTGAGGGGTCTTTTCCTTCGACAGCGATGCATGCTATGCACATTTCCTTGTCCCCTTTCCTGAGACATATTTTGGAATCGAACTCATACCTTTCAAAGGGAAAAGGAACACCTGAAAAGTAGAAATGAGAGACTCCAAACCTTTCCTCCATCAGTCCTACCATAAACTCCACCTATGAGGTTGAATACAAAAAGATCCTCCTACGTTGCTTAAAATCATCTGATCATTTCAAGCCAGATTGAGTTTTTAGAGGCGCAGGAGCGAGACAACTTGTCTGTGCTCCAGTTGGTGAGCATCGTAATTTGCACCGTTAGAGCAGGTTAATTTTTGTGTGTGTGCATTAGCTGGTGAGGGGGATATAGATAACTGGCTGTTTGGTGTGGTCACGTGGATGCTGGTTTTCCGACGTGGACATCCACATGGACATTTCTAGAATGAAGTGATTCTAGGGCGCGTCGCAGAGATCGAAAACAGCGTTACATACGTTATCAAAACCGGCCCCCCGCGAGGAGCTGGGACCCAGTGCAGTCGTGTTGTCCCGGATTGTTTAAATGCTGATTTTTTTAGGCCATAAGAAGACATGTATCACATCTTTAACCATCAACATCGCTAGCGCACTCCGACTAAAGTAAACTGGAAAAATTTGACGATCAGGGAAACCTATTTCGGGAAGAAGTACTCATGATCAGGATTTCTAAGCGCGAAAGTGCAAAGTACAACCTTCTTGAGCTAGTAGAAAGCTTGTTTCAAAACCTATGCGACATATCTACCTAAACTCTTCAACAATCAAAGGCTAGGAGATACTGCTGGATGCGCGAATACAGGTGTAAATACCCTAAGAAAGAAATAGTAATTGATGGCTATCATTACAAGAATTTGTATGTAGATGGCAAAGGCGAGGTTGTCTCTGAAAATGTTACCTCGTTTACTTTGGGAAGTGGCTATTGTGAGAGCAAGGAACTTGAGGCTGCGAAAAGGGTGATGGAGGAGATGGAGTTGAAAGCAAGAGAATATTGTCCGAAGGTGGAGGTAGTTTATGAGGATTTTTCTGGAAATCGGTGGGTTTTCCTTTTGTTCAATGGTGAACCCAGTAACGATGAACTCATGCAGATGAAAAAATGTTATGAAGAGCTATATGATCCTGAATTTGTTAGATGGAGAGAACAATATAACAGGCTAGTATAGGGTCCTTCAAAGATTCCGTTGACCGCCAAAGAAATCAAGTTGTGTTTGTCCAGCACAATTACGCCCAAGTTAAACCTGACCTGGAAACTGGAAAGAGTTAAGTTCAGAGCCTTCAGTTTCTTTTCGGGGGAGACTGAGTAGGTCCGAGCAACCCTCGAGCTGCTGAAAAATCTGATCAAGTGAAATGCAATTCTAGTTGAATTATCATGGACTCAAAGCCGCAACCTGAATTACCGCAGGCTGAAGCCTGCGGGGTCTTGCCTTCAATTCTAGTGGGTTAGTGTCTTTTGTATCAGTTCTTTGCATGCTTGGGTGCTGTAACGTTACAGTAGGGATTCTTGTCTTTGTAACATTTTCGGGATTTAACAAATCCAAGCGTAGCATCCGTCCATGTCGACTTCAGATTTCGCCACCACTGCTTATAATAGCGAGAACCATGTGAGACAGTGACTGAATAAGTGAGGGAAGCTTGAGGTTTAACACATCATTTCTGGCATGGGACTCACTTCCTGTGGTGGAGACCTTCATGGGTTCAAATTAGAGTGCTCTCACCAAGGGACACACACAAGAAGAGTCTCCTACGCCCCCCTGCTCCTATTTATTAGGAGAGGAGCCCTCTAACAACCGCTCCAGCGCAAGAAAATTGACTGAAAATGTCCTTTCGCTAGGAATCCCTTGGCTCAGGGCATTCAGCTACCCTTTTTCTGCTTCAATTCTTTTCAAGAATCTTCCGCAGCAAGTTTCTTCTTCTGATAGATGAAGCGTTTCTATGCATGCAGTGGGATGCAAAATTCCCTCACAGACTTTCTCCAGCCCACTTACATTCTTAGAATCAAATTCACAAATTACCATTGCTTTCATGTGAAGCCGACATAGCTTATTCCAAATCTTCTGTACCTTAGGATCATTTCTTACAGCAATTACGTCTCCCTTTATGCGGCTTGCTTCTCTTCTAAGCTCATCTGAGGTTTGATCAATTTCCTCTTTAAGCCTGAGTATTCCATTCATGTTTTCTTTCTCCATTCAATCTCACTTCCAACAAAAGCTGAGGCAATCGCTAGAGTAATACACTTATTGAAGCGGAGACTAGAATCTTAAAGTTACCTCGCCAAGACTTTATCCCATCTAGTGTGCGCCGCCAGTCCAAGTGAATCATCCTTGGTGATACACCAATACTTCAAGCAAGAGGGTTTTAGGGGATTCTTCCCCTAAAAGGATTAAATATTGTGTGTGCTCACCAAGGGATATCGTCGTCGTATCCCTTGGTGAGGGGGATATAGGTAATAACGGTGTTATGGCTGGATCGTGGAAGTCTGAAAATCGACGTGTAAATTGCCACGTGGAAATCTGCCCTAGCGCACACTAACGCTCTCCCAGCTTTCGTAAAATGCAAAGCTTCTAATGCCTCAGGCGCTTCGTCTATAATCAATCTCGAGTACGCAGTGGCATCACATATGTCGAGAATTGATGAAGTTATTCGGCTGGCGTAGACCGGATATCGTCAGGGTCTACACCCACTTGACGATGCAGAATGTTGATGATAAGGACTTGGTTCTTCACGGCCTCAAGAGGAAGGAGGAGGAGGTTCTTAGGCCTATAGTCATGATTCAGATGTGTCCAGGCTGCCAGACTGAGAATGCGCCTGTAGCGGTCTACTGCAGCAGCTGCGGGATGATTCTTAACTCTGCATCCTCGAAGGATGTGGATGCTGTTATTGATCAGATCATAAAGGATAAGGCGCGGAGGGAGAGATTGATCAGAGCCTTAAGGGAAGACCTGGGAGTCAAACTTGCACCGATAGAAAAGTGGTGGGGTAATCATACAGTTGGGAAAGTGGATATTTCATGTAATTGGGTGGGCTGGTTTCTTTCTTGCTTGGGTCGGATTGCTGTTGGCAGTTGAGAATTTTCTGTTCAGAATTATCATCCTGGGTGCAGGTCTCTGCATTTTATCAGCTGTCGTAGAAAAAGTCTACTGATAGAACGCGCTAGCCTCTTGCAATATTATGTCTTACCTGTCAATTTTGTGAACTGGATTGGTGACCGCATCTTATGGATGCTTCCATGTTTGATCGCAGATAGAGCGGTGGCCAGCATAGCATTCAAGCATAGGATTACGTGTGTGTAGACGTTTCTTAGGCCGCGTGTTCGAAGCTGTCGTAGTCCATAGTGTTCTTTGAGTCGAGATGTGACTCTCTACTGCAGTTCTGTGTCGGATCATTTGCTCCAGACGGGCAGGTCCGTGTGAGCGGAACTTCCGGTCGATTCGTAGAACCTGTTTGCCCTTCATCTGGTTTCTAGGGTATGGTATGAACTGGTTCTACGCCTAGGCGTCTTGCCTCGTTCCTGAAGGCTTCGCTGGAGTACTGGGGGCCGCGCATGGAAGAAAGATCGCGTAGTGAGTAGAGCAATTTGCAATTTCAAGTTCAACGGATTTGTTGTCTAAAAGGACTAGTCCGTCGATTCTTTTATCCTGCAGGGATCCGTCTAAGTGGCTTTGATATTCGAGTCCTGGATATTGCTCGAACAGTTCTTTGATTGCTTGGTCCAGAGAGTATTCGCCGATGATCCCTATCTGGGTTTTAGATAGCTCCGGAGTTGAGATACTCAATTTTATTTGCTCCTGGGCTTTGGAAGGTACTCATCAATTAGACTCCGAATGATTGACGATCGAGAAGTGCATTTGTCGTTTTGATCATCGATTGCTTGATCAAGAAGTCTAAGTTGGTCCTGAGAGAGGTCATTGTCAGGATTTTTCTCATTCGAATTGGAGTCGGTTTTTTCAATTTAGTCACCTCTTTAGTATGGCCGGAACGCTTTTGCATAAGAAGGATCGCTGGTCTAGGCCTGACAATAACATAATTATCCATTCGTCAATAATCTTCTTTCTATCAACTACCTCAAGATTGTTGCATGAATTGAGTCATTCAGATCCAACCCATAAACGCAGGCGCCAATAGGATAGCATGAGCGCCTCCTCTGCAAAAACACTTCCCATACCATCGCGCTATGGAGAGATGTAACTCCCGTCCAATCAGTTCTGGTGGGCGGCTCAGGGGTCACAACCTACGTATCATTGTGATTCTTCTGAAGACAGAATTTAGGTTCGTCAGAATGTTTTAACGGTTGGCAATAGTTTGGTCTAGCTCTAAACTCATTTCTAATGCCTTAACTGAATGGGTCAACGCTCCACAGGAGGCATAGTCGGGTTCGAGCTTTGCGATCTCCGCAATATTCTCTAATGTAACGCCTCCGGAGACCTCTATCTCTATCCTGGTATTGGCTGAGCGTATGATCTCTATGGCCTTTTTCATTTCTTTAAGGGACATATTATCTAACATTATCCTGTCAGGTTTGGCTTCTACTGCCTCCAGTACTTCATTAATCGTTTTAGTTTCTACCACAATCTTCTTGTGTGAGTACCCTCTGACAAGCTTCACCGCTTTTTTGATACTTCCAATAAATGCAATATGGTTATCCTTGATCATACCCATCTCAGCTAGACTCAATCGATGGTTATATCCGCCCCCTATTCTCACCGCATACTTCTCCAATTCACGCAACCCTGGGGTTGTTTTTCTAGTGTCTAAGATTATGGTTTTCCCAGCTTTCTTCACATATCTGTTTGTAGCAGTAGCTATGCCAGAGAGATGCTGGAGAAAGTTTAGCGCAACTCTTTCGCGTGACAAAATTACTCTAGCATCACCTTCAACTTCAGCAAGTCTTTGACCAGAGCGAACATAGTCACCGTCTCTTACCAGAGGCGTGAAGGTCACGTCTGAGTCATCATAGCGGAAGACGTCTCGTGCTGCCTCTAAACCTGCAATTACACCGCTTTCTTCTGCATAAATAGCTCCTTTCGTCTTAGAACCTTCAGGGATTAGAGCGTTAGTAGTAATATCTTCATCGCAACGATCTTCATTCAGAGCCATTTCAATTATTTCATTTGCTCTCATCTATAACTCCCAATGAGTTGTTTACAATATCTTATGAAATCCCTTGCAGTAGTGATTGTCTTGGTATACTCGAAAAAAGATTACCGGAGAATATAGTGGGTGCCTACACTCTCCCGCCTATCCAATGCTGCTTGGGTGATTAGTCTGGAAACTGTTATCATGTTCTTTAATTCTATCAGGTCTGGGCTCAATCCCTCTTCGGCAATCTTGTAAGTCTCGGCCTCAAGTTCACCAAGGTTCTTTAAGGCATATTCAAGCCCTCTCTCCTCTCTCACTATGCCAACATGGGTCCACATCAACTTCTGCAACTCTCTCTTAATCTTCTGAGTCTTTCGAGATCCTCTGATGATCCTAATTCTAGAAGGTTTAGCCTCAACTTCATGCACACTAGTGTCAAGATAATTCTTGATTCTCTTCGCGGCCATGAAGCTGAAGACAATTGATTCCAGTAAAGAGTTGCTAGCTAAACGATTCGCTCCATGCACACATGTACAAGCACACTCGCCGAAGGCGAGTAACCTTTCAACATCTGTTTCGCCATAGATGTTTGTCTTGATGCCTCCGCAAAGGTAGTGGGCTGCTGGAGTCACTGGTATGAGGTCTTTGGTGATATTCACGCCGTAATGTAGGCATCTGCGATAGAGATAGGGGAAACGTTCTTTGATGAATTTCTCTCCCCTATGCCTGATGTCAACGTATACAGAGCCTTTCTTCATTTCGTTGAATACAGCTCTGGAAACGATGTCACGGGGTGTCAAATCCCCCCTCTCATCATATGATGCCATAAACGCCTGTCCAGACTCGTTTCTTAAAATGGCTCCCTCGCCACGGAGAGTCTCGGAAATTAGAAAGGCCACTTTACAATCTTTGTGGAAGGTGGTTGGGTGAAACTGTATGAACTCCATATCTTTGATAGTTGCTCCTGCCCTATAGGCCATAGCGATCCCGTCCCCCGTCGCAACCTTCGGATTCGATGTCCTCTGGTATACCTGTCCTATTCCACCAGTCGCCAGAACTGTAACCTTAGAATAGATATTGAAAATCTTTCGAGTCATAACATCTAACACTTTAGCGCCATAGCACCGTCTGTTGTCAACGATCAAGTCAATGGTGAGACAGTCTTCATAGATCTCTATCGATTTTCCTCTTCTGACCTTAGCTACTAATGCCCTTTCAATTGCTCTTCCTGTTCTATCCCCAACATGGACAATCCTGTTCCTGCTATGACCTGCTTCCCTACTTAGCGAAAGTCCGCCTTTATCATCCTGGTCAATTTTGACTCCGAGTGATACGAGCTCTCTTACAACATCGGGTCCGTTCTCTACCAGAGTCTTCACAGCATTCTCATCGCACAGGCCACAACCAGTTCTTACTGTGTCTTGGAAGTGAAGCTGGGGGGAGTCATCCTCGCCTATGGCTGCAGCGATTCCTCCTTGAGCATAGTTGGTATTAGACTCTGCAGCGCTCTTCTTCGTGAGGACTATTATCTTGCCATAATCCATTGCCTTGAATGCAAAGCAAAGGCCTGCTATTCCACTGCCGATTATCAGGATGTCCGTCTTCAAAGTGCTAGCATCATATCCAAGGCTTTCTTAGCTTTCAATCTCACTTCCTCAGGGACATTTATCACATATTGTTCTTTTTCTAATGCTTCTAGAACTGATTCAAGTCTGTTCTTCTTCATTTGAATGCAAGTAGCTCCAGGCGGCACGGCGTAGAAGGTTTTGGTCGGGTATTCCATTTTCAACCGTTCTATCATCCCCACCTCTGTTCCAATTATGAATTCATCCTTATTGCTTTCTCCTACCCGTCTCATCATCTGGCTTGTGCTGCAGACATAGTCGGCGAGATCGATGATCTCAGTTCTGCATTCAGGATGCACAATAACTTCAGCATTCGGACGCAGTCTTCGGGCTCCCTTTAACCCTTCTACCGAGAATTTTGTGTGAACATAGCACCAGCCTTTCCAAGAAATTATGCGTTTCTTGGTATGCTCTGCAACGTATAGTGCAAGGTTTTCATCAGGGACGAAGATCACTTTCTCTTGGCTCAGTGAGTTCACGACTTGAACAGCGTTTGCGCTGGTGCAACAGATGTCGGATTCAGCTTTAACCTCTGCTGATGTGTTTACATAGCTTACTACGGCTGCATCGGGATACTGTTTTTTCAGCATCCTGACTCCTTCAGCATCAGCCATTGCCGCCATAGGGCACTGTGCTTGCAGAACAGGGAGCAAAATAGTCTTGGTCGGGTTTAGTATGGAGGCGGTCTCCGCCATGAAGTCTACTCCACAGAATATGATGTAATCTGCATCTGTACCAGTACTTTTTCTACTGAGTTCTAAGGAATCACCTATGAAATCTGCGATTTCATATATCTCAGGTGCCTGATAATTGTGCACGAGGATAATTGCGTTCTTCTTTTTCTTTAGTGCATTAATATCCTCTGTGAGCTTCATATATCATCATTTTTGTAGTGATCTTAATTAGCTTATCAGAAGGGGGGTATCTGGCCTCTTCAAGAGATCTCTGAAGTTTCATCGGTTCATATTGGTTTATTGAAGCGTGAAATTGATAATTAGGATTCTTTCCCAAGGCAGAATCCGACCAAAGGAAACTCAAGTACATCTCTCTTCGTTTTGAAAACTGGAATTCGTAAAACCAAATTACGTAAGACTTCAGGTAGATTACGGATAACGCACCTAATTCCAAACTGAAGACGCGGGATCCTTGCCAAGGCAGGTTCATGCCACTAGGTCCATTATTGCTTGTCTTTGCAATGGTATGTTGGGGTGTAGACAATAATTTGACTCGCAACCTATCCGACAAAGATCCGGTACAGCTCGCTGAAATCAAAGGCCGAATCGCTGGAGCCGTGTCTCTTTCATTTGCTTTAATGCTTGGAACGAGGATACCGCTGGATGCCACGATTGTGTTTGCCCTTCTGGTGGGCGCTTTTAGTTATGGTGCGAGTTTGGTATTCTTCATCAAAGCTCTTGAAGGATTAGGCTCATCCAGGACTGGAGCATTCTTTAGTCTCGCACCATTCATCGCCGCTGTGACCTCTCTATTCATACTCAGGGAATGGATAGGATGGGTGATGTTTCCAGCGACAGGATTTATGATAATTGGAGTTTGGTTGATAGTGAGTGAAGAGCATTTACATCTTCATTATCATGACACGATGACCCATATTCATCTGCACGATCATGGTGAAATGCATCATCTACACAAACATTCTGAAACAGTTTCTGAGTCGAACATTCACGACCATACGCACCTTGAAGTGACTCACAGTCATGTTCATTGGTCAGATACTCATCATAGACACAAGCATACTCTGGATGATGACTAGTACCCTTTGATGTATTACTGAAGAATACGCAAGAAGTTACCGCTGTTCTTATGATTCTTTGATCGTTAGGGTGAAGAATATTGGCATCATTGCTCAGTATATGCTCTGCCACGAGGGATGTGGAAATGGAATCACAGTGACGAACAAAAGCAAGAGGCCATTGAAGAGTATGAACCTCCTGTCAATTCGCCTGATGTAATTGAATAGATTACGGTGATTCATCCACATTATCAGTATGGTCATGAAACATCTCTGTCAGCGAGGACAGCTTGTCCCTCCATGTGTAACCTGAACCGAAAGCTGCCGCACATACGGCTCCTGAAGCCAGGAACTTTCTGCGACTGATTCGCGCCAACTCGTATCGAAATAAAACTGCTGAAGCCGGAGGTTATCAAGCTCTTGATGCTTTGGCGAGGGTAGCGAGCCATTAGATTATGATTTGTGTGTGTGCCTTAGCTGGTGAGAGCATCTAGAATTGAACCGCTTGGTATTGATTTTGTGTGTGTGTGCATCCCTTGGTGAGCACACACACAAAAATCCTGCTCTAACAGTTCAATTTCAGATGCTCCTCACCAACTATGGCACACACACATACTAGTCCAAATTTGGATGCTCGCACCAAGAGATCGTGCGCACACACAACATTAGAGAAGATGTTTTTGATCAATTACTAGGTAAAAAAATAGGGAGTAGGTTTAGCAACAATTCATTTCAACTGGAGTTACAGTCCAATCATTGCGCCATACTTCGAATAAACTTCTTTAACAAGCTCGCCTGCTTTTGGATTTCCCCAGTCGTGCATCCATTCCGACACCAATGACTCTACAGTAATTGGAATTACTCCAGCCTGTAACATTCTCTCGACGCCGTATCTATGCGCATCAAGTGTAGAATCACCAGCAGCATCAATTAATCCATAAACTTCGTACCCTTCTTTCAAAGCATGAAGAGCGGTGTACGCAAAGCACATACTTGTCCACAATCCTGAAATAACTAATTTCTTTCTCCCTGATTTCTTGACAGCACTCCAGGTTCTCTCATCTTCAAAAGCATCAAAACTCGGTATCTTTCGTGCAAATACTTCCTGCTCTGGAAACAATTTAGTGATTTCTGGAATAAACTCCCCTAGAGATTTAGGATTAATTGACGACAAAACGACAGGAACTCCTAGGATGCTTGCGGCTTTTGCTGCACAAATTGTCGCCTTCTTAATTATTGTTTTGTCCCCCGAACTAACGCTCTTGAACATCGAAGGTTGATAGTCAACTAATATCAAAACGCTGTTCTTATCAGTCAGCAAGTTCAATTTTCCGTCTGTTGGGTTTGCCATTCTTAATCCCCAGACTGAAATTATTATTAGAATATTTTAAATCTCTTTGCTATCCACCTATACTCCAAAACGGAAGAGCGCGCTTTTGGTCGTCGTCGCCATAGCTGGTGAGCACACACAAAACTAGAGTTCAAATTCTGCCGACAAGATAGTTGGTGCTTCAACAATTGCGCGAGACATTACCCGGCAAAAGAACGCGGAGCAAGTCCTGCGTGAGAGCGAGGAACGTTTCCGCCAGGCGATGCGTCGCTTGATCGCTCACGCCTGAAAGTGATTTTAGAAAGTACTTTGAACGCTCCAACTGAATCGAGAGACAGTAGAATCGCAATTCATCCGTTCTTCGGACTCGGCGAGCGTAGCGAGCCGTTATTGTAGTGCGCGCGCGTATGGTTTCTAGCGCACACGCTGTGTTAAGTGCACACCAAGCTTAAATTTGTGATTGAAAACAGTCATTTAATATGGAACGTAGTATTGCCGTTGCAATAATCATTGCGTTTGTGGCTCTCGGAGTTGCAACCACATCTTTGGTCTTGAACTTTCGAGCTGCTCAAGTTTCGCAGCTACCCTACAGTGGAGCTGAAAACGTTACGTTGAAAACTTCGCATGGTAATCTGACATTGGGCCAGATTGCTGAACTTCAGCCTGGGTTGGGCACTGTAATGATCGAGTACGGCCAGAGATATTATGAAATCTACTATGCAGCTAAGGCTGGTAATTGGGATCTTGCAAAATACCAGTTGACAGAAGCTAGGGAGATACAGGAGGTGGGGGAGACTACGAGGCCGGGGAGAGCGCCTTTACTCAAGGCTTTCGAAAGTGCCTACCTCGACCCTCTGGACAAGGCTATAGACGCGAAGGATTGGAATCAGTTCGAGACAGCATACAACAATGGAATAGAAGGATGCAATAACTGTCATGTGGCTACAGGCTTTCCATTCATAAAATTCGCCTTACCACCGAGTCAGCCAGGACTGCCATAGTTACGAACGTCCTTAACCTTAGCTAGCCATTACAGTTGTGTGCCCCTCGGTGATGGGGATATAGGTAATAACGGGGTTATGGCTGGATCGTGGAAGTCTGAAATTCGACGTGTAAATATCACGTGTAATTGTGCTAGTATCCCAAATGCATGTTAGTCTGTTTTCTTGGAAAGAAATATGATTCAGCTTGACTTCCGGGGCCACTATTTGGGTTAGATTTGGTGGCGAAGTGGGCTAAATTCTGAAAACTCCCTAAATAGTCTGTGATACCCTGCGTCCAACAAATACAGGATGTTGCTAAATAGTGTGTAAGAAAAGGGTTCTTTGGAATAACCTTCTCGATGAGGAACAACATGGTTTTATCGAGCTTTGAACACAAAATAAACTGAGATGAACATATGAGCGATAGAAGCAGCGGTTGGATCATCCTCCTAGTCATTATCTTGATAATAGTCTTCGCAGGGCCCTTGATGTTCATGGGAGGAGGTTTTATGGGCCCAGGCATGATGGGTGGCTACGGCCCGAACGGTGGGTACGGTGGCATGATGGGCTATGGAGGATATGGCTATGGTTACGGCTTCAACTGGCTCGGCGCAATCGTCCGAATAATCGTATTCCTGATCTTCATCGGTCTGATAGCGTTTGGAATCTACTACCTCGTAGGCGGAGGCAGACCAGCACCCGCGAGTCCAGCACCAAGCAACAGACCACTTGAGATCCTAAAGGAACGATATGCCAAGGGCGAGATAACAAAAGAAGACTACGAACGAATGAAGCAGGAACTCTCCTAAGAGGAGCAACAGAATGAACAGAAGGATCCTGCTTGGAGTAGTCCTAATCATAATAGGCATCGTAGGGTTAGCCGCATTCTCAACAGTACAATGGGCACCAACATACACAGGCCAGATAACTACATTTCCAGCGCAAACGACTCCCTTCCCAACATTTCCAACTCCAACTACAGGATCCTACCAACCCTACCCGGCAATTCCAAGGAATATCAATGAGGCAGCACAGGTGGCGAAGATCTGGGTAGCATCCTTAGGATACCCTGACTTAGCCGTCAAAGAGATCATGGAGTTCCAGTATAACTACTACTTCATTGCCTACGAGAAGAGCACAGGGATCGACGCCTTCGAAGGAATCATCGAGAAAGCAGTCGGCCTAAGCGGAATGGGCGGGATGATGGGAATAATCCATCTAGAGCAAGGGCCAAGCATGATGTGGAACACCAAGTACGGACAGATGGCCGGTTGGGGCCCTATGGGTGGTGGCTGGAGTCAAGGCGGAGGAATGATGGGCCGTGGATGGGGCTACCAACCATACAGTGGAGTGCCTACAGCTAATATGTCGGTTACAAAGACAGATGCAAAGCAGCTAGCCCAAACCTACCTAGACTCGAACCTTCCAGGCGCCTCACTAGAAGAACCAGAAACCTTCTACGGATACTATACCCTGCACGTCCTCAAGGATGGCAAGATATACGGAATGTTAAGCGTCAACGGCTACACCGGTCAGGTATGGTACCACACCTGGCACGGCGCCTTCATACAAGAGAAAGTTCTGACCTAAAGAGCGCCACACCTTCTTTACCACAAGGGCGCTAAGCAGGTTATGTGTGTGTGTGTGTGTGTGTGTGTGTGTGTGTGTGTGTGTGTGTGTGTGTGTGTGTGTGTGTGTGTGTGTGTGTGTGTGTGTGTGTGTGTGTGTGTGTGTGTGTGTGTGTGTGTGGGGTGTGCTCACCAAGGGACAGGGGATATAGGGAATAACGGCGTTATAGCTGGATCGTGTAAGTCTGGAAATCGACGTGTAAATTACACGTGTAAGTCAGGCCAGCGCGCGCTTATCTCACGGAACACGGTCAAGCACGCTCGTACGAGCCCTTGTAGGAAGCGATTTGCTTAACAACGCGTGTATTTAATATGAATCCTGACTTTCCAGCATTTGGCATGTTTAACCGAAGGTCGTCAAGATGCTTCGAATGAAGAGAAGAACATTCTTAAAGGCTCTAGGAGGCCTAGCAGGTGCGGTCGCCATAGGTGCGGCCTTATCAAAGTACGCTTTCCACCCACCGGCTCCGCTTGAACCAAGCACCCTCACCAAGTATGTGGATCCCTTGCCTATTCCAAAGGTCGTGCAGCCTACCGAGCCAGGAGGCACCAACTACGAAGTGGAAATGACTCAGTTCACACAGAAACTTCACAGTCAGCTTCCACCAACAACACTGTGGGGATACAACGGTACGTATCCCGGTCCCACATTCGAAGTTCGAACAGGCAGCCCAATACAGGTGAAATGGATAAGTCACCTGCCCACCACACATTTACTCGCAAGTTCAATAGACCATACGATTCACGGCGCAGAAACTACTGGCCATGAGGTCCGCAATGTTGTCCACTTGCACGGTGGGTTCACGCCTCCGGCAAGCGACGGGTATCCTGAGGCGTGGTTTCCTCCTGGAGGATCCAGCACCTATTACTATCCCAACGAGAACCCAGCTTCTACCCTTTGGTATCATGACCACGCTATTGGAATAACGCGCCTCAACGTTATCTCGGGGCTGGCAGGCTTCTATTTGATCCGTGACGCGGTTGAGGATGGGCTTAACCTTCCAAAAGAGAAGTATGAGATCCCGCTTGTTATCCAAGACCGGACCTTCAACACCGACGGTTCGCTGTTCTACCCGACTAAAGGTCAGGGGGATCCTGAAACCCCTCCTGTCTGGGTTCCTGAATTCTTCGGTGATACCATACTAGTGAACGGCAAGGTTTGGCCGTTTCTTGAGGTGGAGCCGCGAAAGTACCGATTCCACTTTTTGAACGGCTCGAACTCTCGCTTCTACAGGTTAAGTCTTGACTCGGGCCAAATCTTCCATCAGATCGGGACTGACGGCGGTTTCTTGCCCTCGTCTGTGCAAGTGAAGAAGCTCTTGATTTCTCCAGCAGAACGGGCTGACGTAATTGTCGACTTTACAGGTGTTTCACCAGGAACTCAGATACTCCTGACAAATGACGCTAAGGCGCCGTTTCCAAATGGAGTCGAGCTTGTGATTCCTGAGGTCATGCAGTTCAGAGTGGTACCGCTTACACAACCAGACAACAGCACTATCCCAGCCACCATGCCATTCGTGCCCTTAGTTCAGACCCCAACAACGCCAGTCAGGGATTTGACTCTAGACGAGAATAAATCCAAGCAGGGCAACTCCGTAATACTGAAACTCAATGGCTCAATGTGGGATGATCCGATAACTGAGAACCCCAAACTCGGCGCAACCGAGATCTGGCGCCTGATAACCACCACAGAAGACACACATCCCATTCACCTACACGCCGTACAATTTCAGATTCTCGATAGACAACCATACGATGTTGAAACATACAAAGGAAAAAAGGAGATTGATTTTGAGGGCCCTGCCGGGCCACCTGACCCCAATGAGGCAGGCTGGAAGGACACCGTCAGAGCGAACACAGAGACGATAACACGCATCATCGTAAAATTCGGTCCCTATAATACCTTCAATCCCACTACTACAGGTGGGAACTACGTCTGGCACTGCCACATCCTCGAACACGAAGACAACTCAATGATGCGACCTTACAAGATAGTAGCCACATAGAATTCTACCGGATCTCTCAGGCCATAGACGCCGTCAAACTAGTTTTTCCCTATCTCCCTAAAGATTCGCTGGCCTTGCCTAGGTCAAACAAGGCCGTTGCCAGACATAAAAAATCTGGATACGACTAGATTGAATTAAATCTTAAAAATACCAGTTTTGCATCTAATGTTAGCGCTCACGTCAGCTATCCAATTCCCTTCAACAACTGAATTGAAGTGGCCTAGAGAAGTAGAACATGATTACAAAAATACTCGCAACGCTCTGCGTAACTATGTTTGTATTAGCTGCCTTAGCTACTGTACAGCAGGTCGCAGCCCACTACACATTGGGTGACCAACTGCCAGGAAAGATTGGAGAGACGACCGCAGGCGGCCTTCCAGTCAGTCCAACTAATGTAGCTGGCAACGGCCAACCAAGATTCCATACTCCGAAAGACTTTGGCGGACATGCTCCGGGCCACATAGCATTTCTGCTGCCTGGAAGCCTCTACGTTCCGCCAAGTGATCAAAGAAACTACTACTCCCCTGACGGTGCCATACTCACTGACACGGTCGGTGACTTCTTCCTCTACATCTGCGTAGCGGACAACGTAACAGGTGACACAGCAATAACTCATGCTGGCCAAGCCGGTCCGATAAACATCTCATGGAGACGCGAGAACCCGCCAACATCACCTCAATCGAGCCGCGCGTGCTGATGGCTAGCAAGCTAGCCAAAAGCATCGAGCATGGCCATCATCCCTAGGAATTCTGCTTGCTCTAGCTACCGCAGGAGCGCATTTTCGCATGATCCTCAGATTTGCACCTATGCCAAGCGGGCGGAAATGCTTATGAAGAGCTCAATAACGATGCAAAGAGCAAGGACACTGGTCATGCCTCGCAAAGGTTCGATTCTACCAATAGTCCTCCTGATAATCGCTAGCATCATTCCTGTTGCGCACATTAGAATAGCAAATGGTCAACCACCATTAGGATCATCGCCTCCAACAGTGATATGCGGATTCGTCGAGGACGATGATCACGACGGTCTTCCTGAATATCTGCACCAATGTTCAACAGAGAAGGTGTATAGCTGGTATGACGCTAAGTCCGTGATTCGCACACCTCATACCTGCGTGATCCTAGTTAATCCTGTTCTCTCCGGCAATACCATCGTAGGCTTTGATAGTTTCAAAATCATCGCGGACTGTTCCGGATGCCCTCGGATTCCAAACGTAGCCTCACCTAGTCCACCACAAACTGCCCCTTCTTCATCGCCTACGTCGAGTACTACCCAGACTGTTCCATCAACGACTGTATCACCTGCATCTACTCAAGCAGCACTGGTTGCTCAACCGCTTCTGGATACGAATAGCCTAGTTACGCTTATTGGAGTAATGATTGCGATTCTAGCTGTTGCGACATATCTCGTACACGCGCGTAGCCACAATGAGATGTGAAGCCAACACTAGCCTGCTTTCCAACCTTCTTTATCCTTATTTTCTCCCAGAAGTTAGGCGCGACCATTACACAATGTAATTGTGCTAGTATCCCAAAACGCGCGCGCTATGCTGCATAGAAAAAGGTTACGGTACTAATAACTAGCCTCATCATATGACCCGACTCTTTGCGGATTCTGAATAACTGTCTAGTTCTTGTGTGTGGCGCAAAGATTCCATCAGTTGTATCTATTCATTGCTGGAGTGGTGCGACCGCCTACATTTTCATTTCCCTTTTCATTCCCGACTCTATGCAGTCTTGTGGTGTTTCTCTTGCCTAGTTCGTGGTTTCCAGAATAAAGGGTTTGTCACTGGCGATATGGATGAGTTGAGGTTACAACCAATTTTGAACACAATACAAAGTCCAACGTAGTTTTGGCTGGGTGGGGAGCAATAGACGGAGGGATTAGTCTCAGCATTAGTGAAAAAGCAACTTTAGAAGAATTAAGGAATATGGTAGAGGAACAGGTCCAAAAAGCAACAGCAGAGGGGTTACAATATCTTGTGATTTTAGCGGATAGAAAGGTTGCAGATAGAATTAGAGACGCCGTAGGTGAACATGAAGGAGTGAAAATCTATACCGTGGGAGAGTTCGGCTCACAATTCGCCTTATTTTTCTATAATAGTTATGGTGGTGGAAGGCAATGAGGAGAACCTATATTCAATATTCTCAAACATCATCTCCTATCTCAAATGAAGAAATTGGGATCAAAATTAAAGAATATCTTAGAACTGAATTGGTTGCCAACCTTCGGAGCATACAACAGATTATAACAAATATCCCTGAGTATACGATAAGAAGAATAATAAAAAAATGGTTGAAAAAGGTGAGTTAGAAGAGGGTTCTGTCAGATTTTCGAGGGGATTGAAGTTGATTTCTGGTTTTCTATTTCTGGGTTATTTTGATTGCCTTGGGTGGACACGAGATCTCGCAGGCCATGCAAAAGATGCAGTCGGACTCTCTGACGGGATCTGATTTCTTGTCCGACTTCGGGTGTCCTGGGCTATCGATCATTTCGTATACGTTAACCGGGCAGACCTGTACGCAGATGGCGTCCCCGTCACAAACTTCATGATCCACGGCTACGCTGGTGCCGTGAATTCCCAGCTTTTCTGGAGGTTGCACTTCGCCCCAAACATCATGTCCATTGTGCTGGCCATGCTTCTTGAGTTTCTTTGCAAAATCTGGATCTATTGGCATACAAAACCTACTTAAATTTCAATTAGGAACTGGCACCTATTAAGTTCGATCGAAGACGTTCACAACATTCCAAGCCGTATTCTTTGACTCTTGTTAAAAGGGGATACCTATTCACAACGTCGACGCTATAGCATTAAGTAGCTATCAGCCCCTTGAAGTCTACATACAAAAGTGTGAGAAAAATGATTGGCAAGAAAATCTTAGATGCCTTGAATGAACAGTTGAACATTTAGTTTCATTCGGCCTACCTTTACCTCTCAATGGCAACATACTTTGATTCGATAAGTTTGGAGGGATGCGCTCGCTGGATGAGGGCCCTTGACGGAGTTCTTGAGTTACTTTCAAGGCACCGGAACATTCTGAAACGTCTTCAAGCTCTGCATAAGCCAGCGTAGGCTCTACTGAATGCTCCTTGGACCATCACCTATCATCGAGCCATAATGACGCAGGCCGGGAAAAACGCCTACACTACAGGAGTTGAGATTTTACCATTTCTACTCAGGATGTCAAGTACTGTAGTATCGCTGTAATCTGATCCGGAGTGAGTGTAGTCCCAAATGCTGGCATACCTTTATCGATATTACCTTTCTCTATTGTATTTCTGTTTACATTGCTGGCAGTGAGCACGGGGCCTTTCCCTCCAACACCCTTTGCACCATGGCACGCTTCACAGTTGTCTTTGTACAATGCTGCACCGTCTGCAGCGACGGTTGGCGTCGTAGACTGAGGAGGTGAGTATTGCGGAGTCGGGGCAGGAGATCTAGAGATATAGTAGACTCCAGCCACAGCAATTATCACTATGACAACCACTATCGCTATTATGGAACGACTTACCAAACCAGATGCACCTATCTAGAAATTTCAGATTGATTGATTTAAAACTTTGGTCGTGTGTGCTGTGTTGCGCGACTAGGTTTCGGTGATGCTTTTCGCTTTTGTTGGCTGTCTTCAGGTTTCGTCTAGCCTTGTGTTGCTGTGGTCGTTTCTATCAGCATGTTGTATAGTGAGGCTTTGATCATCATTTCCTTCGCCATGTTTTGCATCGTTTTGGCTGAGACATATTCTCCAAAGGTTCGCTTGAAGGACGAGAAGGCGGTTTCAGCCATCCAGCGCTGGCCGTAGCCATGCTTGCGTTTCCAGGCTTACGGGTCCTGCAGGTATTTTTGGGCTGCGAGTTTGCGGGGCGTGCATCCTCCGGCTCTGCTGGATGTGTTCTTCCGCACCTTGATGCGTGACTCAATCCCTTTTGCGTCGAGGTAGTGAAAGTTGCTTTCCATATCGTATGCTCCGTCGCCAATTGTTTTAGCGACCTTACTCTTCTTGGAGGCTTCCTCAACCAGCGGCTTGAGCATTTGTCCATCTCCCACTTTTTCATCGGTCACCTCTAGCGCCAGGATCTTCTTCTGCTTCACATCCACCGCGATGTGGATCTTTAGGTATCCGCGTCTGATCTTCCATTTGTCGCGCATCCATTCGCCGCGGTTAGCTACCTTGATGCCTGAAGCATCCACCGCCAGGACTATGTCATCTCCAAAGATTTTTTCATCCAACTTGTTCACACGCCTGTCGATAGTTTAGTCAGGCACTTTGATCCTTGAGTCGAATCTTCTCAGTGCTTTCAGGAGTCCTTCTGTCTGCCGGTAGGGCAGGTGGAAGAACATGCGCATGTAGCCTAGGAGCCTGATGAAGACCTCTGGATAGGCGTATTGTCCACCCTCCTACCCCTTATTCATCTTCTCCAGTATGATTCGGTGTATTCTGTCTAGTGTTTGCCACTCCTGGCATCAACGAACGTTTGATGTGGAGCTAGATCATATTCTCTGGTGAAATTTGTCAGCGGAATGATGGGTTTGCCTCTTTGGTCTACTCTGGCGGGAGACCCAGCTAGAACGAAATTGTAGGGCCTGATCCGCTTGGTCATTGATGTTACTTTGTTTATGGCCTTGACTCTCTTGAGAAGGTGAGGTTTAGTCAAACTTAGTTTTGCCACGGCATACTCAGTTGCATACGGTGCTAGCAATTCCTCTTTGGAAATTTTGCCTAATGCGTATCGTAGAATGTTAGTCCACAGAGCTTTCTCCCATTCTTGCTCGTTTTCATGGAGCAGATGCCCCAGTCCATGGGAAGACCATTTAACTGGTACAGACTCTCCATTCTCATAGGTGTGCTCACCAAGGGATACGACGACGAAAAAAGATATGCCTCGCTTCGCCCGGCAGATTGTGAAAAAGAAAGTATGCTAGGAAGTTACGAAAAAAGAGGAAGGATGTTTTGGTTAGTCTCTTCTTCTCTTAACTACTACAACTGCGGATACTGCAGCGGCTAGTCCTACTAAGGTTAGGGAGGGTGTTAGAATCTCAAGCTTGTTGGTTGGTAGGGTGACTCCGCCTACAGGTCTTGCGGGCGGAGGCAGGAACAGAGGCTGCCAGTTTGGAGTAGTGTCGGTGATTGAGTTTGGCTGTGATTGGGTTATGTCAGTTGGATTTGAGCCGTCTGCATTCATCACAATTATGCTAGCGAGTCCGCCTCTGGTGAATGCGATCTTTGTTCCGTCAGGAGACCAAGCGGGAAAGACATCTGTTAATCCATTAGCAGGAGTGCTCAGTTGCTTCCTGCCTGAACCGTCAGCATTCATAACCCAGATCGCAAAACTGGGGAAGCTACTGAATGCAATCATCCGTCCGTCAGGGGACCATTCAGGGTAGTAGTCTTGTGCGCTAGGATCCTTGCTTATGTCGGTCTGGCTTGAGCCGTCAGGATTCATTATAAAGATGTGTTCGTTGCCGGATACTGGATATCTCATAAATGCTATCTTCGACCCGTCAGGAGACCAGACAGGAAAATTGTCTTGCTCAGATCCTATAGTCAGTTGCTTCTGGTTTGAGCCGTCAACATTAGTCACCCAAATGTTAGTAGTAGTTGATGATTCGTTTGTGAATACAATCTTTGATCCGTCAGGAGAAAAGGCCGGTTCATAGTTACTTGTAGAAGCTGGTGGATGGGTTATTTGATTCTGTCCTGATCCGTCAGCATTCATCACCCAGATCGCGGATACGCCAGTCCTGAAGCTTGCGAATACTATTTTTGTACCGTCCGCAGACCAACGTGGGTATACATTAGCCGTGCCTGACCCGGTCGAGGTAAGCTGAGTCAAGCCTGAGCCGTCAGGGTTCACAGTGAAGATCTCATATTGAGGGAGCAGAGTTGGAAGGGTTGGAGCGAAAATAGTTGGAGGGGTTTGAATTACAATGGTTCCGACGATTCTTGAGAATACTATCTTGCCGTTGGCTCCTGGAAAGGTTGCGGAGGCAGGCTGCAATTGGATAAGGGAGCCTGCTGAGACAATCACCATCATCAATAGCAGGGTTAGTGGAAGCTTACCAGTCGTAATCGACATCAGAAGTACCGGCAAGCTCTCCTTGTAACACGTATAAACCACTTGTTAACTCATTCCGATACCATTTAACCGAGACCGTCACGCCGCGGGGAAGCCTGAACAACCGCAAACCTCGGGTTTCCGCCTTCTATCGTTAGGTATTGATTTTATGTGTGCGGGTATTTTGGTGAGAGTATCCAGATTTGAACTATAGATTCTTGAGTGTACCATCTGATGTGTATGGTAGAATTCGGATAGAGATTTACTGAGGATAGAGCAAGAACGCTCCATCTTTCAAGTTGGAAATGAATTGCATCAGAACAAAAAATCAGTGAAACTATCTCTATCTGGAACGGGAGGCATTTCAAGAAGCTTCGCAGGCTTCAGTCTGCGGTAGTTCAGACTCTAGTACGGACATAAACCCATCACCAAGGAGTATGAAACCACCTATTAGGGAACAATGCTCCCTGAACCGCTGAGTGCTACCATGGGTAGAGGATAAAACATGTCCATTGCAGGATCAAGCTGTAACTTCGGACAACCTCCTGTTCACCCATGAGAGAGATATCGGGAGTGCAAACGTAGAAAGCAGAGTCCGAATAGTCAAAACCGTGTTAACGCCAAAACGAGGCAGAATCCCTAGAAAGGGTCCAAATTTTCCTCAACCATTCTGAAGGGTGATGTGCGGCCGCCGGGATTTGAACTCCCGGATCGTTTGAGACGATCTCCCGGGTCACCGGCGGTCTGCAACTTTATGGCAGGCCGATGTCTTAGACCAAGCTGGACTACGGCCGCTTAGACGCACAGGCATAAGGATGCGATCAAGAGTATAATAAGATTAAGAAGGGTTGTTGGTTGCTTGGAAGGTCTGTCGAGGCTCTTACACGCGCGACCGATAAACAACCGCTATTCCTCAGGGGGTTACGCAATGTGAATTGTAGATGCTTTCTAAGGTCTTGCGTTAGCGCTTTGAAACAACATGAGCTTTTATATTCTCTGCGTTGAAGTCTTTATGGAGGTGAAGAAAATGCCAGAGACTAAGCCGACAGCGGCGTTCATCATATCACTGATTGCGGGTATTTTCATTCTGCTGGGGAGTGTGTATATGACACTGTGGGGAATTGGCATGATAGGTGGAGGGGCCACCGGAATGCGGGGTATGATGGGTGGAGCAAGCGGAATTATGGGACAGCCGCGCGCGCTTGCTGCAATGGGAGCAACCTGGATTCTTGGGCTAGCATCAGGAATAATCGTGTTGATCTCTGCTATCCTGCTCAAGAGCCGCCCTGCACAAACTACGATATGGGGAACGCTGATACTGCTCTTCTCAATAATAAGCGTCTTGGGAGCATTTATGGGAGGTTTCCTCATCGGCGCTATACTAGGAATCGTTGGCGGCGCACTCGCACTGTCAACTCCTAAGAACTAACAGTGCGGGTCGGGATTCCTAGCCCATGCTTATTTTTTGAGCGCACGCATTAGCTACGCGGCCATAAGGCTCCTACACACCGCTCTATTATTCACAGCAATGAAGAGCCCTGAACTCAGGCCGCGTTCGTCAACACCTTTGTTATCATGAGACTAAAGGTAATTTAGTAGACCCCAGCAGACGCGTCCGTGATAGGAGTGTTAATGCTGAGTTTCCAGTGGCTGAGTTGAGGATACGTTTCCATGTAGTTTGTAAGAATTGGTGCCGAGGGCCGGAATTTCACAGATCACTAGTCTGTTTTGAACCAGCGACAGCCCGGTCTTCAGCTTCACCCACTTTAGGCGTCGGGTGCTCTCCCTAGTCTCCATGGGGATGGATCAGGCTGAGCTACCTCGGCACACCTCTACAGCAGATGTGAAGACTGACTTAAGATTTTCTTAAAGATTCTGTAATCAACAAATGCTCCCGTAGCTGCATGCTTTTGAGCGAATTTCTCAAGTCGTGCCGACAATACGTTACTTCTCAAGGCGGCCGAAGCCTTACTGGCCACGCAACCATCAGCCGCCCAGATAGGCCTAAGAGAGGATCCAGAGATCTAAGATCAAGAAACTCGGAGCGATAAGGCACTTGGTATCGGGTAGGGATGATCAAGAATTTAGAATCGAGACAGATACGATGGGCGAGGTCAGAGTCTCGAAGGATGCATATTGGGGGGCTCAGACGCAAAGAGCCCTAGATGTCTTCGAGATCTCGGGTCTCAGGTTCCTCCGACCATTGATCAGGGCCCTGGGAATCGTCAAGCTTGCAGCAGCTCAGGCCAATATGGATCTTCAGCTTCTCGACGGCCGAAAAGGCAAGGCGATAGCAGACGCGGCGAAAGAAGTCATCGAAGGCAGGCTGGACTTACATTTCCCACTCGACATCTTCCAGACGGGCTCGGGAACATCAACAAACATGAATGCCAACGAGGTGATAGCTAACAGGGCCGCAGAGCTGCTAGGAGGAAAGAGGGGAGACAAGAGCCTCGTACATCCTAATGATCACGTCAACATGGGTCAGTCGACAAATGACGTCTTTCCAACAACGATACACATTGCGGCGGTAGAGGCTGTTGAGAAGGAGCTTAAACCACAGGTGCAGAGACTCTACTCCAGCCTTTCAAACAAAGCCAAGGAGTTTGCGGATATAATCAAGTCTGGAAGAACTCACCTTCAAGATGCCGTCCCAATAACCTTGGGGCAGGAATTCAGCGGCTATGCAGGCGCTATCAAACATGATCTCGAAAGAATTACCCGAGCAGAATCATCCCTCTGGGATCTAGCCCTCGGAGGAACAGCTGTTGGCACAGGTTTAAACACCCACCCGAAGTTTGCCCAGATCGCTATAGGATACATCAATAAGATTACAGGTTTGAAATTTCGAAACGCCGAGAACCGGTTTGAAGCACTTCAAAGCCGAAACGGGGCTCTGGAGCTGAGCGGGGCAACAAGGACTCTCGCGGCCAGCCTCATGAGGATCTCACGAGACCTCAGACTGCTGAACTCAGGCCCGAATACCGGTCTGTCTGAAATACATCTGCCTGCTATCGAACCGGGCTCAAGCATAATGCCAGGTAAGGTTAATCCTGTCGTTCCAGAGGCAACCGCACTTGTAGCAGCCAGGGTATTCGGAAATGATCTAACAGTAACAGTTGCCGCCCAGAATGGTGAGCTTGAGCTGAACATGATGATGCCGATAATAGCCTACGCCTTGTTGGAATCAATTGGATGCGAAGCTAATATGTGCAGGATCCTGGCTGAGAAGTGTGTCGATGGGATCCAAGCTGATAGGGAGCGCTGCAGATTCTATGGCGAACGAAGCTTGAGCCTCATAACTGCTCTTGCACCGACCATAGGCTATGATAAGGCTGCTGAGGTCTTCAAGGAAGCGCTCGAAGCGGAAAAGAGCATACCTGAGATTGTACTAGAGAAAGGGATCCTGACAGCGAATCAGCTAAAAGAGAAACTAGATCTAAGGAAGATGACAGAGGGCGGAAGGCTCTAGAAGCGCGTTCTCTCTCAGTGACGACCTGGTTTTAACTGAATGTTCAAGAGGAGCATTTCTCTCTAAAAGACAGAAGTATTGTTCGAAGTTGAAATGCAAATATGCAAGTCGCCGTTTTCAGACCTAAATCGATATTAACAGCAATAGACATGTTCTAACCGCCGCCAAGACGAAGCTTACATTAGACAGGTTTGGAATGGGTTGGGCCGGTAGTTCAGTTTGGTATGCTCTGGAGGCCAACGAACGCCCGCTTGGCATAGCAACTGTTCCGAAATGTGGGAGGTCGCGGGTTCAAATCCCGCCCGGTCCACCACAAAAATTATCCGAATCCTTTTCTGCCTGCTGGAATTCTGCTCAAGCGCGCGCGTAAATGCGAAACAATATCTTCTGCGATCTTTTCGAGACGTTCATCAAATGTGATTATGTGATATTGTCTGGAGAACTCGCGTTCCAGCTTTCTTTCTTCTTCATCGCTCAGTTCAGCTTTCTCCAAAAGACGCGCACGCGTCTCTTGATTAGTGAATCGTCCAGCCACCATCTACAGGTATGACTGCGCCCGTGATCATACTGGACTGGTCTGACGCTAGAAAACACACAGCATTAGCCACGTCCTCAGGTGTGGCAAACCGTCTCAGAAGGATCTTGTTCATAACGTAATCTTTGAACTCCTGATCAGCCAGCATCTTGGTCGTGAACGGGGTTTCGACGAAGGTCGGCGCGACCGCATTTACTCTTATATCATGTTTTGCCCACTCAAGCGCCAATACCCTAGTCAACTGGTCTACCGCTCCTTTACTTGAGCAGTATGCTGCTCGAAGTGGTAGCGCTACCTTTCCAGCTTGGGAGGAGATGTTGATTATCACTCCTTTCTTTCGTGGTATCATGGACTGCTTGGCCACGGACTGGCAACAGAAGAACAGCCCTTTGACGTTTGTGTCCATGATAGTGTTCCATGCTTGGGCAGTAACATCTTCAGCGTTCTGTGGAATGTTGACGCCTGCACTGTTAACCAGTACATCTATCTCACCGCATTCCCTACGAGTTTTCTGCAGAACTTCCGGGATCTCCTGGATATTCGTGATGTCCGCGGAGTACCAGCTGCATTTTTGCCTCACCGCAGAGATCTCAGCTCCGGTCTCGGCCAGCTTGCTCTCAGTTCGTCCCCAGAGGATCAGGTCTGCTCCGCTCTGTGCTAGCTGAATCGCACAACCTCTTCCTATTCCGCTACCTGCTCCAGTTACCAGCGCTACTTTGCCAGAGAGGCTCATAGTCGATCCTCATTCAAATTGGCAATCGAACTCTTCACAACGCGCGCGATTATATTTCTACCTTTTAGCTGGTTGCAGAATGCTTACCCGATTGCCCTCTGTGTCGGTGAACGAAACATATTGCCCGATACCGGGGATCTCCACGGGTTTGCCGAGAACCTTTCCACCCGCATCGGGGACCTTCTTCATCGCTTCCTTGATATCATCCACGGCAATAACTACGGATGGGTACTGAGCCGGCCAATCAGGTTTCTTAGGAAAGAACCCGCCGTTGATCGCGCCCGGTCTTTTCACCATCCTGTTCTCGTCAGTCTCTGTCGTAGCTGCAGTAACGTAATCGCCCATATCTTCGCCGAGCTTCTGCATCTGCCAGCCAAAGGCCTGCGTGTAAAACTTCACGAGCCGTTCACGGTCTTCATAAGGCATTTCGAAATGCACCACTGGATTCATTTTCATACAATCATCACTTCGCCACTTTGAAATCATCATCCTAACCTATTAAGAGTGGTAAGTCACGACGCGCGCGCTTGCGACTGGCCAAAATCTATCGCGTGCAGTGAAAATGACGCGCACGAGTTCACAAGGGGCTGAGTTAGTTCATGAATAACACTACCTCAGTATTGGAGTCAATGCTTTTTATCGCTCGCTCTTCCATTTAACTCATCTTCAGGAGATTTTTGTAACATGACCGTCATTACCGATGCCTATATGCAAGAAATGCTCCAAAGGACGAAACCATATACAATCGTCATTTTGCACGACTCCTAGAATGCACGAGCCCGGTGCCGATAAAATCGTCTGGGAACATGGTCGGAGGAATTTCGAGCTCCGTAGGGATGGAATACTACGTGTAGTATGTCCTGTTAGAGATGAGAGCGAAATTAGTGGCGTCGGTATTTTCTCCACGCGCGCGCGTCCACCAAAATTCTTATCCGATTCCTTTTCTACAGCTAGAACCTCGATTAAAAAATACGTATGCTACGAAAAAGAGTGAACATAAGTCAGCCGAATACTGTTGGAAGCGCTACGCCAGAGATTTTTGAGGGAGATCCCACACATCATGATTGAAGAAATTGTACCGAACCTATACCGAATGGAAATTCCCCTGCCCAAAAGCCCCCTGAAGTGGCTAAATTCCTATGTTATCAGAGGCAGGGATAGATTCCTGATTATTGACACCGGGTTCAATCGGGAGGAGTGCCAAAATGAGATGAACGCCAGTTTACAGGAGCTAGGCGTCGACCTGAACAAGACCGATATTTTTGTCACCCACCTCCATGTTGACCACATGGGGCTTGCCGGCACCCTCGCGACAGACAACTCCAAAGTCTACTTCAATGAAAAAGAGGCTCGCCAGATTAACACCCTACGTAACAACTGGGCAGACCACTGGCAGAAACTGATGGATGTTTACGTGGCTAACGGCTTTCCTGCAGAAGATGCCCGTCTATCCATGGAGAGCCATCCGGCGCATAAGTACGGGCTAAAGAGAGAAGTCGCCTTTTCTTTGGTAAAAGATGGCGACATGATAAAAGTCGGTGATTTCCACTTCAAATGTATCTCCACGCCAGGGCACTCGCCAGGGCATATGTGCCTCTACGAGCCGAACAAAAAGATCCTAGTCGCTGGCGACCACGTTCTGTTCTGATATTACGCCCAACATTTCTTATTGGCTGGAGATGGATGATCCCTCTCAACGAGTATCTGACGAACCTGGAGAAAGTCCAGGCTCTTGATGTCAAAATTGTTCTGCCGGGGCATCGCCGATTGGTGCATGACCTGCACAAGAGAATCAGGGAACTTCAGGAACACCACCGCGACCGGTTGAATGAAGTGCTCACCGCTCTGCGCGATGGTGCCAAGACTGCCCTCCAGATCGCACCCCGCATCACCTGGAATATCGCCTTCAACTCCTGGGAGGATTTCCCACCCGCGCAGAAGTGGTTCGCCTTTAGTGAGACTCTAGCTCATATCAGATTTCTGGAAAACAAGGGCAAGGTACGCCGCCATAGCCAGAACGGTAAAATATTGTACTCGCTAGTATGAGAAATCTTGCTATGAAGCAGCTCATTTTAGCATGTGCCGTGGCATTCTCATCAGAATGTGAACGTGGCTAAGTGGTGGGAAACAGCAACCCCAATCTACTGTGACGATGTGGATGATGAGGTAGCCATTATGGCGCGCGCTAATTAGTGTGGAGCGATCTACATGGTGCTTATAATGATTCCAGATGATACGCTGTTCAGCGGGGAAAAGTCACTGACTTTAGTCCCAGCCAATGTGGATTGAAGTCAGTCATGTCGAATTGCCTAGTCGTCTTGTAGGGCTCGAACTTGCCGCCTTCGGCAGCCTTGGCGGTTCTGGCCAAGAGGGCCGAACGTTCTGCTTCTGTCATCGGCCTGAAGCTGCGCGCGGCCTCCAGGGCTTGCTCAAGAATCGGGAGAGAGTCGCAGCCGGTCACAACGACATCGACCGGCAGGCTCATCACGTAGTGCAAACACTCTACGGGACTGACCGTCTCACTCTCCAAGATGTGACGGAAACCGAAAGGCTTCATCGCAATGACGCCGATGCTGTGTTCCTTCAGCACTGGTAGCACCTTCGTCTCGAAGCTCTCAAAGTGTGGATCCATGACGTTGAGGGGCATCATAACGGCGTCGAAGACAAATCGATGCTTGAAAGCAGTCTCCAACATCTTCAAGTGGACTTCAGGACTCTTGTGGCCAGTGAAGCCGATGTAACGGATCTTTCCAGCCTCCTTGGCCTCTAGGGCCGCCTCTATGGCGCCGCCCTGCCCAAAAATCCGATAACAATCATCAATGCGGATGATTTCATGGAATTGCAGCAGATCTATGTGGTCTGTGTGAAGTCGCTGCAGAGACTCTTGGATTTGTTGCTCGGCCACCATCTTATACTGGCCGTCAATCTTCGTCATGAGGAAAATCTTGTCCCTGTACCCATTCTGAAGGGCCTTGCCCATCCGAATTTCGCTGATGCCCTCGTTGTAGTCCCAGCAATTATCCATGAAGTTTATCCCATTGTCGATGGCTGTGCGCGTGATCCGAATACTCTCCTCCTCACTCAAATCTTGGGTCCCGATGTGGTACCCACCCAGCCCCACGATAGAGACTTCTTGGCCTGTACGCCCGAGTGACCGATAGGGGATGTCTCCCTTCAAGTGTGACCACAACTCTTCTTCTTTGATTTTCCAATGAATACAAATGCGAGGTCAGAAATAAGACGTAGAGTGAAGCGTGCGTTGTGCTCTGGATCTGCTTAATTTAGCAGGGCCTTCACCCATCTTAACGTACGTACATATGGGCAGCATTCAACGGCTAAGAGTAATTCTTAACATCGCTTGCATTCGCAGCCGGTCGTTTGCCAGTTCTGTTCTTCACCGCGTAGATGATTAGTGCTGCTTCGGTGAAGATGTTTCCAACAGCGAAGAGCATGGCAGAACCTCTGTTTATGGAGACTATGTAGAGAATGAGAAGAGCAAAAAGGACCCAGACAAAGACGAAGTCCTTTACAACAGTGAGAGGACGGGTCCTCACGTGGTGCCCGTTTTTCATCTTAGCCATTTTCTTCTTGCTGTCTGCGTAAATGTAGATACCGGCCAAGGACATGAATACTATACTCCAACTGATACTAATCACCCACCAATCGAATAATCTGAGATCCACAGTCATAGACGATTCTCACCCTCAAAGTCCACAAATCTTGTAGTAGAAGACCTTACCTGCATCTACCAGAAACAGATACGTAGCAACTATGAGTATTAGTAGGATCCAGTATTCAGTTGGCAACGGTGTGAACCCCATAAAGCCGCCGAAAATCGTGAAGGGCAGTATAGTTCCAAACGCGACACAGGAGAGAGTAAGAACAGTCAGCCATTTTCCCGGACGACTCGTTACAAATGGTATCCTCCTAGTCCTAATTACAAACATTATCAAGACTTCGGTCCAGAATGACTCTACGAACCATCCCGTTTGAAAGAGTGCCGCACGCCCCAGAGTGGACGCATTGAATATGAACAACATGATTCCGAAGGTTAGAAAGTCGTACAGAGAACTAAACGGACCGAAGAACAATGTGAATTTTCTTATGAACCCTATGTCCCAGCGTTGAGGCCACTTAGTGAACTCCTCATCAACATTGTCAGTTGGTAATGTCATATTCGATATGTCATAAAGCAGATTCATGAACAGTATCTGCATCGGCAACATCGGTAGAAACGGTAGAAAGATCGATGCAGCGGCGGCGCTGAACATATTTCCGAAGTTTGAGCTTGTTCCCATCAAAATGTACTTCGTAGTGTTACCAAAGATCTTGCGCCCTTCCTCTATTCCATCAGCCAGGACGAGCAAATCTTTCTCTAGAAGCACGATATCTGCGGCGTCCTTCGATACGTCCACCGCTGAGTCTACCGAAATACCCACATCTGCCTCATAGAGTGCAGGGGCATCATTGACACCATCGCCCAAGAAGCCGACTACATGTCCGTTTTCCCTAAGGGCTTTCATGATGTCAAGTTTCTGTTCCGGAGTAACACGTGCAAAAATATCCGCCTCTTCCACTGCTTTTCTGATTTCAACTGAACTCATCTGGGAGAGTTCTGAACCACGAATAACCTTCCTGATAGGAACTTTAATGTCCTTGCATATCTTTGCCGCCACAAGCTCGTTGTCTCCTGTCAATATCTTCACATTAACGCCCATCTCTCTGAGTTTGGTGATCGCCTCGTGAGCGTCCTTCTTTGGTGGATCGGTGAATATTAGAAAGCCGAGGAGTGTCAGATTCGACTCATCTTCAACTGAATACGAGTCTTTCTTGTCTACCGTTCGGTACGCAACAGCAAGGGCGCGGTAGCCTGCACTGGCAAAATCGGTCATCTTGTTGTTTACCGATTCTAAAATGGAATCCAGCGACTCTGTTTTTCCCGCAACCTCAACCTGTTTGCATTTTTCCACAATCGATTCAGGAGCGCCCTTGGAGATTAGTGTCAACTTCTGCTCTTTGTTGACCACTGTTGACATGATTCTTCGTTGATAATCGAAAGGAATCTCGTCTACCTGCACATATGATTCAGTAGCATCTTGGATTCCATTTTCTTTCGCATACTCCCATATCGCAACATCCATTGGGTTGCCGGTGATTCTCTCTCCAACAACAGCGGCGTTGCAGAGGAGTGAGTAAGATAGGATCCTTGGATCTTTTTCGTCGCTGAGCGAGCAATATTCTTTGAGAACTATCTTTCCTTCGGTCATAGTTCCAGTCTTATCTGCGCAGAGAATGTTCATGTTGCCGAAGTCTTCGATCGATACTAGACGTTTCACAACGGTCTTTATTTTCGCCATTCTCCTGGCGCCTTGGGAGAGGCTGATCGTCACAATGGCAGGCATCAATTCTGGGACTAATCCTACCGCGACCGCGAGAGAAAACAGTAGGGAATCAATTATTGGGTGACCGAGAGCTGCGTTCACCCCAAATATTCCGATCGAGAGCGCCATGGTCAGAGTGAGAAGCATCGTCCCATAGCTTTTCACTCCTTTTTGGAACTCCGTCTCCGGATGAGGCCGAATCAGACTTCTCGATATGGCCCCGAATTCCGTGTTTCGACCAGTGCAAAGCACTACGCCTTTGCCACTTCCATGTGCGATCACTGTACCCGTGAATAGATAGTTCATCAGTTGCATAGGGGTGGGTTGCTGAAGATCCAGACTGTTAGGAGATTTTTCAACCGGAAACGATTCGCCAGTAAGTGTCGATTCATTGGCATGTAGGTCTTTAGATTCCACAATTCTCATGTCAGCAGGAACGATGTCACCTACATAGACTGAAAGTATGTCTCCGGGAACCACTTCTCTTGAGTCTATTTCCCTAGACTTTCCGTCTCTTGTCACCACCGCTCTGATAGATACTTTTCGCCGAAGGTCTTCAACAGTTTTCTCTGCTTTGTACTCATTGAAGAAACCTAAGACAACTGCGATGGCGATCATCAAGAGGATGACTACTGCCTGCTCTGGCTGCTGGAAGAAACCTGACACAACGGCGCATGCCACTAGAATAGCAAATATAGGATTCCTGAACTGCCTAAGAAGCACTTTGGTCCCGCTGAACACCTGTCTGGGCAGTTCGTTAGGACCATATGTCTTTAATCGGCGTTCGGCTTCTTTCTCAGTTAACCCCTGTTCTCCACTTTCGAGTAAGCGGTATACTTCTGTCGGGCGGATGGACCAATAGTCTTTGCCTGGTCCTCTCTCCTTTGTCTCCGTCGTGGTAGCGCATCCGCCTCAAGACTTTCCGTCACCTAGCCATGTGAGAGAGATATAGGAGTTTTGTTTCACTGTCACAAAAACCGAGACTTTCAGGCAGGTTCTTCGTGAATGTCGATTCTGTCGACTTCTGGAAACGCGTTTCTGATCATATTTTCGAGATTGCTTGAAATCTCATGAGCCTCCTTCATAGAAATGTTTCGTTCAAAGAGGCATTGAATGACTACGTGCATCTTGTCGCCGATCTTACGCATTTCAACTTCGCTTATGGCCTTAATATGCGGAAAGTGTTCTGCGGCATGTTCAATGTACCACTTCAATTCATTTCCATCCCCTTTCAATTCGTTAGAAATCATATCCGAAGCAGTTTCGATATGAATCGTGATCTCTGAAAGATTCAAGTCAGCTAATTTCAGCATTCTCTCTACCTCATCGGAGATATCATGCGCCTGCTTCAAAGTTGAGTTTGCACTCACCTCCAGATGGAGGTCAAGACACAGTCTTCCACCAATTTTCTGTATGTGAACGTCATGGACACCTCTGGAGCCGGGGACTTTTTCCGCGATTTCCTTCACGATTGTTCCCAAGTCATGTTTGTCGCTTCCCAATGGTTCAGTATGCACTGTTACTCTCGCCTTGGGCAGAACTTTCTTCACTTCTCGTTCAACATCTGATGCTATCTTGTGAACGTCCTCAAACCTTAAGTTGCTATCAAGCAACAAATGCATGTCAACATCAAATCGCTTACCAGACATTCGCACGCTTATCTGATGGGACCCCCTCACATCCTTAATGGCATCAACTCGCTTCTTGATCATACGCGCGATCTCTTTCTCTGAACGTTCCACTAAAGGAAGAGGCAACTATCACACCTGCCTGAACTCTAAGAAAGCTTCAATTGAACATTAAAGAGTTTCACGAGGGCAAGATCCTGAAAAAGATTCAATAGAACAGTCTCTTAAAACTGAGAACATGGGGAAATGGTGTAGCGAGCGCTTATCATGACGCATGTGAATCTATCTCGTTTGTGGGCACATACAAGCCTTCCACAGACTTGTCGACGACATCTTCATAAGTTCTTAAAATCGGTCATGAAAGTCTAGTGGTTTTAGATGCTATACTAATATCGTCCACTGATTCGTCGCTTTGGGGTCCGCGCTAGTATTGGTGAAGCAAGGGCGACGATAAAAATGGTGGAAAGGCCTCTGAAGTTCAGAGGTTCTATGTCGTCATATCAACAATCTTGGCTTTATGAGCGTTCTTCTTGACTGATTCGACTCCTTTCATGCAGCCTTCTTTCGACTCGTACCCTTGGCCAGATGCTATTTCTTGATCGTTTGAAGCTCTCAGTCTCCACCTGAATTTATCTGCATGGTCTTTGTAAATCTCAAATTTTGGTTCTGCGGGCATAGAATATTCACCTCATTAGTGAGGTAACGTACCATTTCAGTTATCTTTCTTGCGGTTTCTTCCTCAACATGATGAGTCCAGAGCATTTCAGAGACGTCTACCGCTAGGAACAACCAAGACAGCAACAATGGTTTAGCGCGCGTTTATATGCGTTCAGTTATCTCTTGTCGGCCGAATACAAAGAGTCGAGGTTTACCATCACTCAGTTCAACATATGTATCGTAGACGGCACTATCCTTGACCCATGAGCCGGTGTTCACTACGTTTTCCGCTTTGTTAACGAAAGGAACGTGGGTATGACCAAATACAAGAACCTCTCCAGGCTTAACTTCATTGCATGCATTCAAACTGACTTTATCGAGGGAGTCCTTGAGTCTATCCTCGGGACGCCGTTGGAGCCTTCCAGCTAGCGCTGCTATATCCTCTTTTTCAAAAGAGGGCTCTATCTTCGCAAAAATATTGTTCAGACTATTGAAATCCGTCCATAAGTGATCCTCCAGAGCACCGCCCTTGTCAGACATTATTCGACACAGGAATGCCATATAGGGTGCTTTCTGATCTGGATCGAACTCGTAACCGTGAACCAAGCGATAAGTGACCTGTCCATCAGTCAGACTCAATTCCTTCCTAAAATCAAGTGGGTATTTTGAACTATCAAGATCCAAGACATGATAATCATGATTTCCCGCAATGTAAAATATCTGGACTCCTTTGGATTTGAGGGAAAGTAACTTCGCAACTGTGTCGTGGCTTTCCAGAAAGACACCTGAAGCGTCTCTCCTCCACATATCCACTACGTCTCCAAGGAGAACCATGTGCGTGACATCGCTCTTTTCATTAAGGTAATCGAGGAACGCGTTGAACGCCTCCTTGTCAGCTTCTGCGTAACCCAAGTGATGATCGGAAGTGACAACGACCTTCGTAGTACCACCCCTAAGCGTAGCAAGTATTTTCAGAGGTTGCATAAATCGCTTATGTAATTCAAAGTCTGAGGGGGTTTGCTACTGAAAATGTGACCGCCAAGGATATGACAAACTATCTGACTCTATCATTATGCTCCTTTCTGCTTGAGAGTTAAAATGGTTTGCAGGTCGAAATTTTGATTGCTGGTAAACTGGTGCGCGAATCCCACTTCCCGCACCATTTTAGCGTGTGCACACCAAAAGCGTTAATAATTCAATGTCAACATAGCACTCGCTCTAAGTGTGAGTGCCTACATGCCCGACGAACTTTTGTTTTGTGATAGGCTAACGTGTTCTACTTCTGGTTCGTCAGGTTCAACTGGAGGACAGTAGGTCACTCCACGAAAGAGAACCCTTAACTTCCCTTTCTGCGCGGTGACTTTCTTGAAAACAGACGACAGTCTACAGATTGTTTCTGACAAATCTCCCCAAACTAGAGAATTCCCGGCCAAAAAAATTCGAGACGCCATATTCCAACTTCAGAGGCTGGTCAGGAAAGAGAATGTCTTAACGGATAAGGCAGAGCTCGTTTGCTATTCTTATGATGCCACATGTTATTCAAGCCTTCCCGATGTGGTTGTCTTTCCAAGCAATTCAGGCGAAGTCTCCAAGATAATGCAATTAGCAAATAAGAAACGTATACCTGTGACCCCGAGAGGAGCGGGAACTTCTCTGAGTGGCGGACCAGTGCCGGCTAATGCCGGCATTGTAGTGGTCCTTGCAAGAATGAACAGAATATGGGAGTTTGATGAAGACAACCTAACCGTAACTTGTGAGGCAGGTCTAGCTCTAAGGGATCTGAACAAGTTTCTCAGGAAGAAAGGATTCTGCTTCCCCATAGATCCTGGCAGCGGCGAAGCAGCAACACTTGGGGGCATGATGGGGGAGAACACCTCCGGAATGCATTCACCCAAATATGGGCGCACACAAGACAGAGTGCTCAGTCTCGAGGCGGTCCTTCCTACTGGAGAGATAATCCAAGTAGGTTCAAGATGCTTCAAATGTGCGAGCGGCTACAATCTCAAAGAACTCTTTATCGGATCAGAGGGTACACTCGGTATAGTCACAAAGGCCACGCTGAGAGTTGCTCCGATACCTGACAGCTACGTTGTAGTAGTAGCATCGTTCAAAACAACCATTGAAGCTGGAAGAGCAATTTCCACAGTGGTGAAGAAAGGAGTACCGATCTCCGCTCTAGAGTTTATGGATGAACATGCCATAGACGTAGTCAGATCTTTCACTGGTCTCCCGTTACCACACGCCGCCGCATTGCTTCTCATAGAATGTTTAGGTTCCAAGAATGAAGTTCAGAGTAACCTAGGCAAATTAGTAAAGATCTTCCGGACAGAAGGTTCTTTCGAAGTCAAGATATCTAGGAATCGTGAAGAAGCCGACCAGCTCTGGTATGCTAGGAAAGCTACGTACGGAGCAATAAGCAGGATTCGACCGACGGCCATACAAGGAGACCCAGTTGTGCCAGTGTCTAAACTTCCAGAATATCTTGCTCGACTGGACTCCATCTCCAAGAAATACTCTGTTCGAATAGTCTCATATGGACACGCGGCTGACGGAAATCTCCACCCCACCGTGATGGTGGACGAAAGAAATCCCAAAGAAATGAGTAATGCAAGAATGGCTTTGGCAGAGATATACCGATCCGCTCTCAAGTTAGGTGGAACGCTAACTGGCGAACACGGAATAGGCGCAGAGAAACACGAGTACTTCAACCTCGAATGGAGTGACAAAGTGATTGCCATAATGAAGGAAACCAAAGCAGTATTCGACCCAAACAACATAATGAACCCTGGAAAATGGATATGAGGCACTCCAAATGACCAAGCAGATCCACAAACTGGAGGATTCACTGGCAAACTGCAACAGATGTGGGCTTTGCCACGGGTGCTCACCATTACTCGAGGTCCAGAGACTCGAGTCTTCGACGGCTCGTGGAAAGATAAGGTTGGCACGAAGCTTCATACGAGGAGAACTCGAGGCCTCAGATACACTAGTGGATAGAATCTATGAGTGTCTTATGTGTGGCCACTGCAGCAGTTCATGTCCAGCAGGCATTAGAGTTGAAGAAATCATCCAAAAAACAAGGACGATCCTAGTCTCTGCCAGAAAGACGCCTCACACACTAATATCAATTGCATCCAAAATAAACCTAAGCGGAAACATCTACGGAAAAGAAATCGAAGGCTACGATCTTCCTGATGGCGAGCTGGTGTACTTCCCTGGTTGTGTTTCATCAATAAAACATCCAGAACTGGTCAACGCAACGATAAGCTGTCTGAGCAGTGCAGGTCTAGGAGTCACAGTCCTCAAAGGGATTTGCTGTGGAGCCCCAGCATGGGCAGCGGGATTCACAGAAGTATACGATAAGATAAGCGGAAAGCTCCAGGCTATGCTCGAAGATAAGAACGTGGTTACAAGTTGTCCTCAATGCTATTACTTTCTGAAGAAGATCAGACATATCCAGGTCCAACATGTGACCCAGACCTACACTGAAATATTGGACAAACGAAAACTACGCCCTCTCAAACCGATCAAAGGAACCTATACATACTTCGACCCCTGTTATCTAGCAAGATTTTCAAACATAGTAGATGAACCCAGAGCTGTGATGAGTCATCTTCGAAAATTCAAGCTCGTTGAGATGGAATCGAATAGGAAGAATGCAAAGTGTTGCGGAAACGGCTTGGGGCTGGGTCAGACCTCCTATCCTGAACTTTCGAGCAAAGTCGCACGCAACAGGGTTGGCGAAGCTCTGGACATCACAGCAGAGACAGTTATTACATCCTGCCCACATTGCTACCTGACTCTTGGAAAAGTAGCGAGGGAGAGAAAAACGCCGGTCAAGATCAGAGACATTTCACAACTTCTCGAAGAAGCATGTATGTTGCCATCATCGACGAGAAAGCAGACAACAAAAATTAATCTGGTCGGTTGAGAAAATGAGCGGAATAAAGGAATTCCATAGTAGATTTCTGCAGTTGTATGAGGTAAATAGAGCAAACGAGAATTATCGAGGCAAGGAATGCATAAACCTCATCGCCAGCGAGGGAATGATATCCCCTGCCGTAGAACAAATGCTAAGCCTCTCCAGAGATTTACAGTGCAGATATTCTGAAGGAGAGAACGATTATGCAGGACATGTCTCAGCCAGACACTATCAAGGACAGAAATATCTCAGCAAGATCGAAGATTCTGTAACTGACATGATGAAAGACCTATTGGAGTGTGATTGGATCGACATAAGACCGATCTCCGGATTGCAGGCAAACCAAGTTACTTTCTGGGGGTTATCTGAGATCAGTAGAAACAAGAGAATGTTAAGCATTCCACTGGAAGCCGGAGCACATTCTTCCCACGGCTATACCGGCAACGCTGGCGAAGTGATAGGTCTGGAGGTTATGAGTCTAAAATATGATCTAGAGACATTGAACATTGACGTGGAAGGATCTGAAGAGATCATAAAGTTGGTCAAGCCAGGCATCGTAACCTTTGGTGGAAGTCTATTCCTTTTCCCAAATCCCGTTAGTGAACTGGCGAAGACTGCAAGAGATATCGGATCATACGTTGTGTATGACGCAGCACATGTTCTGGGTTTGATGGCTGGCAAGGAGTTCCAAGATCCCATAAAAGAAGGATCAGATTTTGTTACCTCTTCAACACATAAAACATTTCCAGGCCCACAAGGAGGCTTGGTCTTTGGAAACATCCGACAAGATGGGGAAATGACCATGCGAATGGAAAGAGCAGTAAAGAAAATTCAACACGCGATCTTCCCTCTATCGACATCCAATACTCATCCTCGTAGGTTTCCCGCTCTCGGTGTAGCCGCTCTGGAAATGAAGATATTCGGCAAAGCATTAGCCTCTCAGACAATAAGGAATGCTCAGACTGCAGGGAAATGCCTTTACAATGAGGGATTGAATGTCTTGGGCCACAAGCAGGGTTACACAAAATCCCATCAAATCGCTCTGGATGTAAAAGAACATGGCGGTGGCAGGAAAGTTGCAGAGAGACTTGAGGAAGCAGACATAATAGTGAACAAGCAAATCCTGCCATACGATAAGCCCAACAGTAGAGAAGATCCAAGCGGGCTAAGGGTTGGCCTTCAATATATGACTAGGATAGGATTCAAAGAGGACGACATTAAACACATTTGTAGTATCATATCCGAAGTCATCAAAACCGACAACCTGAGTGAGCACAAACGACAGGCCTTAAGAAAGGAAGTGATAGAGCTCAGACAACAATTCGATTCTATTGCGTATGGCTTCAAAAGTCTGGAACATGCTTTGGACTATGTAGCCGACTAAGGATCATGACAGACCTTATAGAAAATGCGCAAGAAAACCCACGGCTTTAGCCGTGGGAGGATGTCACTTTACATTGAACTAGCAAGAAAGCCCACCCCTTCAGGGGTGGGATGAATCGCGACCAGAGTGAGACGTTTGGGGCTTAAATGTCTGGTGTTTCAATAATAATGCTGGTAGTTTCATGCGGAGAACTAACACCTTCATCCTTGATTCAACGGTGGAGCAAGAGAGGATACTGAGGGATAGAGCTACCAACTGCGCTAAACTTTGGAATGAGGCAACCTACCACAAAAGACAGGCATACACGAACTATCAACCCATAAACTGGGAGTGCAAAGACCTCTACCAGAAATATGCATCGCTGATTGATTCATCGACAACACAACAAATACTCAGGAAGAGCAACGAGTCATGGAGAAGCTTCTTCGCCCTCAAGAAGATGGAGCGAGAAGGCAAACTTCCGCCAAACATGGAGAAGGTGTGTATGCCAGGATACTGGAAGAGAGATGGGAAATACAGGCTAATGATGGTTCTGAGAAAAGACTGCTACAGTGTAAAGGATGAAGTAATGAGACTGCCAAAGAAGTTGAAGATAACCATCCGAGGCAAGCCGAGATGGAGTGGGAAGCAGGGAAGGCCGAGGTCATCTATGATGAGGTTGATGGGAAGTGGCGTGTCTTTCAGGCAGTTAAGGTTAGGCCATTATTCAAGCCGAAAGGCTCCAAGACATGCTACATCGACCCTGGCATAATCAACCTGTTCACCATCTGGCTTGAAGGATGGAGACAACCAATAGCATACAGTGGCAGAAATCTACTCTCTGACTGGTGGTACTGGAATAGGAGAATAGCAAATTGCCAGAGCACACTTGAAACAATCAACGGCAAGAAAAGTTCGAAGAGACTAAGCAGACTCTACAGGATGAGACAACGGAGATTCAGGCAGGCCATCAACACTATGATAAGAAGCATGGTAAGAGACCTCTATGATCTCGGTGTTTCAAAGATTATGATAGGAGACCTAACAGGCATAAGAGAGAACAATGATAATGGAGAGAAGAGCAACTCTATGATCCATAACTTCTGGAGCTTCAAATACACTGTTCAAAGGCTAAGGTGTACAGCACAGGAATATGGCATCCGAGTCAAAGAGGTTAGTGAATACAAGACCTCAAGTAGATGCATAAGATGCAGCTCAGAGAACATTGAGAGAAAAGGCAGACTCTTCAAGTGTCTAGAATGTGGATTGGAAGCTCACAGGGATGCTATTGGCGTCTTGAATATGGCGAACCTCTACGGAGGAACAGCTATCAGGGTGATGACACACCCTAACCTTCTAAAATGGGATGGAATGAGGTGGCAGCCTAGAAGGGCAGTGACCCACCAACCAATGAACATGATAGAAGCTAGAATCCCCTGTCTTTAGGCAGGGGAGTGTCAAATAGGCTGGCAAATAAGTCCGCCGAATTTTGTGGAATCGATAGCGAGTTAAGTGCATAAATCGATATCAAGCTAAGCCTAAGCTTTGAATAAGACGGGAATGTGACCGAGAAGTTTTTGTCAGCCTATTAGGGTTCGAAACTATTAAGTGGTATGAGCATTTGAGTTAGATTTTTATTCTTCGGGACGTCAATCCTTCATTTGAGACGTGATTGACCAATTCAAAGGGTCTCGTTATTCTAACTGAGGAGGGGCTACTTTTTGTGAAGAAATGGTTTGGCATAGCTAGATGTGTCCCTCCAGATTTGACTAGGATATATCAGATGCTGCTTCACGTCGGCAGTTTCGTCGGTTGCATTAGTTATGAAATGCTAAGAGGAATTGGGTATGAGGATAAGACTGTGAATAGGGCGATCGAGGCGAAGTTCATAGTAATGTCCAAGGATGCTTCAAAACTTCAAGATAGCGTCAAAGCCGAGTTAGCAAGAATGGTAGGAAAGCCACCTGCATCTCTTTACGAGTGACCTGACTCTGATTTTCCATCCTATTTAGTTACTTAGCGGACATTATTTTAGCACTCGCGTCTTCTCAAAGAGTTTGGTAATGTCTAACCCTAAGATCCTCACTTGGATAGTATTTGTCCAAGGTGTTTCATTGAGCGATAACGAACGGTCAAGAAGCAATGTGGATCGAGTTGAAGTGGAGAATGCTTGAGTTGGATATTCCGTCGCGACATCACTCTATAGCTCGATGCATGCTTTGGGTGAGAGTAGGCATAACTCGATAATTCTGACGAACAGCATTATTCTAGGTGTAATTGGTCTTGTTGTTGCTAGTCAACGTTTAATGCGGCCATTCATATCTGTCCTATGTCTTGCGGGATTTGCGTTAAGCATATTTTGGTATTTCCTTGCTCAACGCGGCATTAATGCTGCGTCTTCCTTCTACTATTTGTCCACTAAATTGGAGGAGCAGTATCTCCCTCCTGTTAGGACATTCTTAGTGCTCGGGTCTCGACTAGGTGGTAGAAAGGCTTCAGAAGGAATTCGAGGTGAAGAAGATGGCATTCCGATGTTCGGTCTAGAGAGCAGAATGCATCCTCAGTTAATGAATCTTTCAATATTGCTAGTTTTCTTGATCGTTTACATGGCCATTTTAGTACTGACCTGGGGTGGCTTTTTCCGGACCGGTTGACGACGGTTTCGCTCGCTTTTGGGTAGCACCGTAAGATGGTAGCTTGATCCCTGCCCGCTATTCTATGACTGTCTGGAATTCAGAAGATGGCTCTCTACAGCCATGAGTAAGGTCTAAATTATGACCGACAAGCGCAAAGCAAATTGGTTAGCATTGAGTATTGTTGGTTTGTGATAGATTTGGACCCCAATCTTAGTGGGGTTCCGAACCCAGTTGAGTCTGGACCCCGCCCGGTTCACCAAGAGTGCGGCTAGCCTGTCGGAAAAATCATCTTGGATGTATTCAGCTCTGCCTACACATTGATGACTTGTTCTGCCACGGCTGCACACTAGAAGAAAAATGAGTAAGATGTGAGGTGTCTCAGTTCTATGTTTCTTCTTGATCTCTACACACGACAAACCTAAATTCGGGCAAGTTCGACATTGTACTCTGGCCGATGGACTCATAAATGGTGAGAACGAGAATCTGGCTTGGGTGGTGAGGCATGACCATAGAGGTTGAGATCAGGGAAATCAAAGAGATGCTCGAGCAGTTGAATAAGAAACTTGATTCACTCGTTCATGACCGCGAAACACTCGGAATGATGATTATGTCACAGCAATCTCTCAAGGACTTCCTAGAAAGTGAGCCAGAAATATACTCTGTGAAGGACGTGAAGGTAGCGTACACGTGAAAGGCAAGATAGTCCTCATACCGTTTCCTTTCACCGATTTGACAAGCACTAAACTACGACCGGCACTGGTTCTGATTGAAAGCGAGAAGGATTGCGTCGTCGCGTTTATGTCGTCAAGGGTACCCGCGCAACCGTCACCGACTGAGGTATTGATCCGCCAAGATCATGAGGAGTTCGCGGGCACAGGGCTCAAGAGAAGCTCTGTCGTGAGATTAGACAAGGTTGCAACAGTCTCAAAGAGCCTCATGTTAGGTGAAATCGGTGAGATTGGGAAGGCTCTTCGGGGAGAGGTTAACCGCAAGCTTCGTGAGGCCTATCAACTGTAGCTTCTTTATTCGCGTCCTTCTTATCACTGAAGTATAAGTTAGCGTGTCAATATGGAGTGACTTATTCGACGCGTGCTAACATGCTACCTGAGAGTGCTAAAACGAAAATGGATCGAGCACTTGGAAACATGAGAATTAGGAATTATTCAATGACGATAGTTGTCCTCTGCATCTTCTACGCAATCGCTTTCACATTATGGTACACAACTGGCAGTCTATTCCATCTGGTGAATTTCATTCTAATAGGGACTTCAATCGGTCTAGGGATGGGGCTTTGGCCAGTACTAGCGAAGAACAAGAGAGATCGTGCTCGACGTCTAAGCCAAGTTCTTGTTGGCGGATATATGTTTCTCGGACTCGGTTTCGGTTTTATAGAAAATGCGCAATTCATCCCACGGCTTTAGCCATGGGAGGATGTCACCTATGTGTTTTTGGTGTAATCGTTCCTGAGAATATGCAGATTGAGGGATTTTTTTCTGGCTGCTTGGCGGACTATTTGCTGCGTCGGTTATTCATTATTCAATAGCCAAGATCTTTGGATCTTTCCTTTTCAACAGAGCGTGGTGCGGTTGGGCATGCTGGACCGCTGCAGTACTTGATTTTCTACCTTGGTTTCCTGATCGAAGGTCTAAAGCGCGCCAGCAAGCGCTCTTAAAATGGGGAAGCGAGAAATGAAGAGGCGAATGTCGCGAGGAAAGTGTAGTTTTTGCAATGCTAGCTTCATTAAGGCTATGATGACGAGGCATTTGGTGTTGTGCAAGCAGAGAAAAAGCCGCCTCAGGATGCTATCGGGCGATCAGGGATCGAAGAAAACGGTGTTCCACCTTTTGGTCGAGGGTCGTTACCTGCACGGGTATTGGATACATATAGAAGCCCCTATCGATGCAACACTCAAATATTTGGACAGTTTCCTCAGGCGAACTTGGCTGGATTGTTGCGGGCACCTGAGCGCGTTTACAATCGAGGGGAAAACATATCTATCAAAGCCTGCTGAAGATGAAAAAGACATGGATGTGCAACTGGGTGAGATTCTCAGGTCCAAGATAAGGTTTTACCATAAGTATGACTTCGGCACCACCACGGAGCTTACCTTGAGAGTTGTATCTGAACGAGAAGAAAAAACTAGGGGTAAGTCCGTTCAAGTTCTGGCTAGAAATGATCCTCCTTCAATAACCTGTTCATGCGGGAAAATCGCCACGCAGGTATGCAGTGTATGCATCTCGTCATGCGAAGATTGGCTCTGCGACGAGTGCGCCCGCAAGCATAGATGCGGCGAAGAAAGTCTTCTGCCAGTGGTTAATTCCCAGCGAGTCGGGATGTGTGGATACACAGGACAGGGATACAAGACATAGTGGGTGGGACCTCATGATAGCGTTCATTAATAGTCGAAGGCATTTAGGTAAGCGAAGCCACAAACACGCGATAGAAAAGATGAAAGAGTTTCATTAGTCATCTTATCTGGCCCGTGAGTTCAGACTTTTATGGATTCAAACCTGCGCGATTTTTACACTTGATTCTAGAGTAGAAAATGGTGCCAATCTTTTGCCCGGTCTATCAACTACAGTTATGTCGAGCTGATCTTAAGCTTGTTTTCGGCTATTATTCCGCTCTCTTTTAGCTGGAAGTCTGCTTAGTTGATAGTTTTAAACGATAGTTTAAAGCTATCCCGGTCCACCAAATTCTTCCTTAGCCGGGTCTCTTGATCCCTTGAAAAGCTAGCAGAGTGCGCTATCTTAAAGAGAGTTTTAGGCTCATTTCTATTAGTGATATTGGAGATTGTTGCTCTACTCCATAACGTTGGTTGAGGCGATTGTGAATGGAGAAGGTTTACGCGGAGCTTCATACTATCAACAATCGAAAGGTCACTCTTAGAACCGCTAGAATGAGTGATCTCCACGACTTCTTGGACTTTATCAACTCGCTTGTTGATGAGCAGGCAGATTTACTGTTAGAAGAGAGGCTGACGCTTGAGAACGAGGCCGACTGGCTAAGGAATTTACTGGCAGAGATTGAGAAGGGCATTGTGATTTCGGTGATAGCAGAGATTGACGGGAGCATCATTGGAAACTCTGGGGTTCGCCGAGGAATAGAAAGGACTAGTCATGTCGGATTACTGTATATTGCGGTCAAGAACGGTTATCGTAATGCCGGGATTGGAACAGAGATGATGCAGATACTCATTGAGGAGTCAAGGAGGATTGGGTTGGAACTTCTGCATTTAACCGTCTTCGACTCGAACCAGCAGGCGAAATATCTCTATGAGAAGATTGGTTTTAGAGAAGTGGGGAGATGGCCGAAAGTCGTGCGGGAAGGGAATGGATACGTAGACGAGATATGCATGGCCCTAGAACTCTAAATCTCAAAATATAATCAATAATCCTGGAATTCAACCATCCCTCGCGTTTAAGCGCGTGTTAGATAATTAGTTCAACCTTTGTGTTATCGAAGGACCGTATAAGCCTGCATCAAGAGGCATTTTGAAAGAGACGCCATTTATCATGAGTAGATTATCCTGAGTAGACCTGCATACTCCACCAATTACGTGGAATTCTTCTCGCATGGTTTGTGTTGTTTTCGTCACTTTCAGCGTTAACTAATTCGTCAACGTCGTCATGGTCGTCACCATCTGCTCGCGAGAAATCATATAGCGCAATACCGCAAGAAATTTTTTGTTGATTGATCTTTGACGAGGGTAGTAACGACCTTTTTACACTCTGTCGAAGATCTATCTCATATTCGCGTGCGCTAATTTGAAAGCAAGTAGGCTGGTGAGAGAGAAGAGGATAGCCCACGCTTGGCCTAAGACTAGATGCATAATCTTCCGTGGATTACCCAATTTTTTCTCGTCTCTTATTTTGAAAATCGATCGTCTTTCCAGACGTCGGCTGTGTCGCTGTATCCTTGACTTTGCCAGAATCCATGTTCTGTCATCTTTGTAAAGCGAATCTCTTGGATCCACATGGCGCTTTTGTAGCCGTATTTGTCAGGGGCGACTAACCTCATCGGTCCGCCGAGAGATTCTTCAAGGGGTGAGTCGTTGAGTCTGTATGCCAAGAGGACGTTGTCTTTGAGTAGATCTGCAAGAAGTGAAGATGTTGTGTATCCGTCGGCGCAGCTGAAAGAGACGTACTTCGCGTCTGCTGTTGGCTTCGCTGAGTCTACCAAGGACTTGAATGAAACGCCGTCCCATCTGCAGTTTCTGACACTCCAGCCTTCTACGCAGTGAAAATCACTGATGGATTCGATAGATGGCAGGTTAAGGAAATCCTTCCAGCTAAAAGTAAGAGGATCCTCGATCTCCCCATTGATTGATAGCTTCCAACTTTCTAGATCAAGCTTCGGATTCTGTGATACTATTCCTGGATGGTCTATGTTCCATCTCAGAATCGCGTCTATCTCATGTTGACCGGGGGGCAATCCTGTACTCGTTGGTTGAGGGGTGGTTAATGTTTGGGTCTCAGTTGGGCTAGGCGTTGGGGTTATTGCAGGACTTGGTATAGGTGACTCCGCGGTAGTAGGGCTAGTAGTTGATGCCACGGTAGGACTGGCTTCACGGAACAATTGTCTGTAAAGTCCCTTGTATTTTTCTCGTGTGACTGGATACCAGTAGTCCTTTGAAAGATAGCCTACGCCTACTATTGTAGCGGCAGCGCCAGTATAGAGGAACTTTCTACGTGATAGTCTGCCCAAGAGACTTTCAACTCAAGAATTCACGGATTCGATCATGAATCTCCTCGTAGCGTCGGCATATGAACCCACTGGAATTCTGTAACTGCTTCCAGAACCTTAAATGCGTCATTTCCCCTCGTCCGCTATGTGTGCCTGTAGTGCCTAATCTTTAGGCCTCGTCTGCGCGTCCGTCACTCAAATCTTCGTTATCTCTGCGGCTCTCTGAACTAGTTTCTCAAGTCTATCTCTAAAGATTCCTGTTGTGCCGGACAATTCTTTCAAGTCTGAATTTAACAATTCGCGCAAGAGGAGAACACCCGCATCAGCCAGCTTTGCTTCGGTCTTGCTGTCCAGGGTTCTGATCAATGTAATCGGGTAAAGCCTCTTCTCCTCAATCATTCTTTCCAGTGAGGCAGCTGGAGGTGACTTCCACGCGATATACATGATCTGCGCACAATCCGCGTATCTTCGAGCGTGGTCTGAGAGTTTGGTATTGCAGACCACCAAAGCCTTGTTGAATAGGATCTTGTTCAAATCTATCTTGTTACCGCTGACCAAGTCCTCGAATGTCGAATTGGCTTCCAAGAATATGTCCAGACCAGTGTACCTATTGGGCCAAAGATGGTGTTTTACTTCAACATACGTCGTTTCTCCATTCTTCGTCGCGATTGTGTCGATCTCATGTTCCACACATCGTCCTCTGACAATAAGCGGTCCTTCCACTTTGTAGCCATGTTCGCTTAGTAACTTTCGAACATAAATTTCAAAGTCTGGCTTGGACCTTAGCAGGCTGATGGCCTTTCTCAAATCAACCTCATATTTTACCTGGGGTCTGTTCTCTGCGAGATAGCTGTAGATCATTCTGAGGATTTCTTCTGTTGATATGCTGTCGTACAATTTGGCTTCAATTCTATCAGCCAGCTTTTCCGCCATTTCTCTTGTTGAGTGCAGTCTCAGACATGTTTGAACCACTTTGCTGTGATCATGTTCTTCAGTGATACCTCTGACCTCGGTAACAAAGACCATCGCCCTCACATCCATGCGACTGATCAGTTATGTAGTCTTAGAAAGAAAATTTCCCAACCTTGGTATAGAGAGCGCGTCCGTGGTGGTCGTCTGGTGCATGGGAGCGAACGCTCGATCGCTAAGATGTCCAGTGGAGAAATGGGTGGAATGGTAGATCAATACTGACTTTCGACGCCGTGGTTGCATCATGATCTAGATAGTGTAGCAATGGAGTGACTACAATTAGGAAAACGAGGCACGCGTGTTCAGGGGAGGCGCTATATCCGCGGACCAAACCAGTAATTCTTCATCGTTGTACCAGCCTGCAGTTATCTGTAACCCCATGGGTAAGCCGTTCTGGCTGAAGCCGGATGGCAGATTCAAAGTCGGCAGACCACTGTGAGTCCAAGGCAGGTTCATTATTGGATCGCCAGTGCTCTCAAGACCCTTTGGAGCTGGGCCCGTCGCGGCTGGAGAGAGTAAGAGGTCGATACTGTTCTCTTTCATGAGTTTGGTCAGTGCGGTCCTCAGTTTCTCACGGCCACGCAAGGCATGTTTTAGTGCCTCTTCGGTGATCGACTGGCCGCGCTTTATGATCTCCCGAGTTATTGGGTGATACAGGTCACCGAACTTGGAAAACCAGTCTTTGTGAACCCGAGCTATCTCAGCTGCCGTAATTAGTTCATGGCGAGCGCATATCTCGTCAAAGTCAGACATGACGTTTATAGACTTGACTTCAAATCCTGCTTCAGTCAAGTGTTTGCAGATAGTACGATAGTGAATCAGGCCTTCTTTTGAGGCGTGTGTAAGGTAGGGGCCCCTAGGGATGCCCAAAACGGGTTTATGATAGGGTACTTTCGCTTTCCAGTCGCTACAAAGAAGGCTGGCCACTAAGTTCGCTCCTTTGAGATCAGATACAAAGAATCCTACGTGATCCAATGACGGTGAGAGAGGGATGACTCCTGCTCGTGAGATTCGATCATAACTGGGTTTGTAACCTATAACACCGCAGAATGAGGCTGGACGAATGATGGAGCCGGTGGTTTGAGTTCCTAGAGCTAGGGGACATAGTTCGGATGAGACGGCCGCGGCAGAACCGCTGCTAGAACCGCCAGGTGTATGATCCAAATTGTGTGGGTTTCTAGTCATGCCCGGTGCGAAGTAGGCAAACTCAGTTGTTACAGTCTTGCCAAGAATCAATGCCCCTGCTTTCTTTAGGGTGGTGACGCATTCTGCTTCTTTGCCTCTCAATTCTTCAGGCGGTAGTTTGCTCCCGGCTTGGGTATCAATTCCTTCGACATGGAAAATGTCTTTAACACCGACAGGAACGCCGAAAAGCGGTGGTCGTCTATCCGGCTGGGGATAATGGGCTAGCAGTTCTTCAGCCTGCCGACGCACCCGTTCAAACCGCTTTCCTTCAGGGACGAAGGCCCGAACCACTGGATTCTGAACTTTGAAATATGCTTCAAGCTTATCCAAGTATCTCATAAGTGGCAATTTATCAGCACTTGACACTCCCCTGCCTAAAGACATGGGATTCTAGCTTCTATCATGTTCATTGGTTGGTGGGTCACTGCCCTTCTAGGCTGCCACCTCATTCCATCCCATTTTAGAAGGTTAGGGTGTGTCATCACCCTGATAGCTGTTCCTTCATACTGAAGGTTTGCCATATTCAAGACGCCAATAGCATCCCTATGAGCCTCCAATCCACATTCTAGACACTTGAAGAGTCTGCCTTTCCTCTCAATGTTCTCTGATCCACATCTTATGCATCTGCTTGAAGTCTTGTATTCGCTGATTTCCTTCACTCTTATGCCGTATTCTTGTGCCGTACACTTTAGTCTTTGAATGATGTATTTGAAGCTCCAGAAGTTATGGATCATCGAGTTGCTCTTCTTTCCATTATCATTGTTCTCTCTTATGCCTGTTAGGTCTCCTATCATAATCTTTGAAACACCGAGATCATAGAGGTCTCTTACCATGTTTCTTATCATGGTGTTGATTGCTTGTCGGAATCTCCGTTGCTTTATCCTGTAGAGTTCGCTGAGTCTCTTCGAACTTTTCTTGCCGTTGATTGTTTCAAGTGTGCTCTGGCAATTTGCTATTCTCCTATTCCAGTACCACCAATCAGAGAGTAGATTTCTGCCACTGTATGCTATTGGTTGTCTCCATCCTTCAAGCCAGATGGTGAACAGGTTGATTACACCGGGGTCTATGTAGCATGTCTTGGAGCCTTGCGGCTTGAAGATTGGCTTTATTTTAACAGCCTGAAAGACACGCCACTTTCCAGCCAAATCATCATAGATGACCTCGGCCCTACCCTGCTTACCATTCCATCTGGGTTTGCCTCGGATGGGTATTTTCAACTTCTTTGGTAGCTTCATCACTCCATCCTTTACACTGTAGCAATCGTTCCTCAGAACCAACATCAACTTGTATTTTCCATCCCTCTTCCAGAATCCAGGCATACACACCTTCTCCATGTTCGGAGGCAGTTTACCCTCTCGCTCTAGCTGCTTTAATGCAAAGAAGCTTCTCCATGACTCGTTGCTCTTCCTGATGATCTGCTGTGCTGTGGCTGAATCAATCAATGGTGCGTATTTCTGGTAGAGGTCTTTGCACTTCCAATCTATGGGTTGATAGTTCATGTATGCCTGTCTTTTGCGGTAGGTTGCCTTATTCCAAAGTTTGGCACAGTTGGTAGCTTTATCCCTCAGTATCCTCTCTTGCTCCACCGTTGGATCAAGGATGAAGGTATTCGCTCTCCGCATGAAACTACCAATATTAATATTGAAACACCAGACATTTAAGCCCCAAACATTTTGTCTGGAGGGCAATTCATCCCACCCCTGAAGGGGTGGGCTTTCTTGCCAGTTCAATGTAAAGACGTTTCAGAGAAGGTGGAAAATACCCTTAAGGATCAGGGATAGACTACGGCGCGCGGGTCTGTGGCCAGCCTACAGAACCCAGCGCTACCCATTCTGTTGTCTATTTGGGCCTGGTCTTTGATTGGTGCGATAACTCTAAGCATAAGATCTTGCTACTTCTCTGGGTGATAAAATGTCCGAAAATCCTTTGAAGGTCTTCGAGAGGCTCGATCCGGAACTTCTCAAGCTAGTTGAGAACAACAATAAGTTCGCTCTTTCTGATGGTGCTCTGCCTAGGAAGTTCAAGTTGCTCATAGCAATGGCTCTAGACGCATCACTAGGCACGGTTCAAGGTGTAAAGAACTTGGCTCAAGCAGCAATGCAGGCAGGCGCGACAAAAGAAGAGGTTGGGGAGGCTTTGCGAGTTGCACAATACGTTACGGGGGCGTCAAGTGTCTACGTCGCCGCGCAGGCTCTCAAAGAAATCTTCTAGGCTGGATGTCGGGCCGTAAAAGGCGAGCATCCTGCAGTGAATATGTGCACACGTAGTTGCCAGATGGTTCAATATCGAAGAGCTCTCAGACAAGGCTGTTGAATTGAAGGACGCGTATGTGGATAGAAGACTGGAACTGGCAGCTCCACTCAACATCATTTATAGAAAATGCGCAAGAAAACCCGCGGCTTTAGCCGTGGGAGGATGTCACGTCCCCACTTTAAGGAATTCAATGACTAAATGGATAATGTCTCAAGGGGCGCTCATCTTTCTTTGGAGCCTCTCTTGACGCTAGGTTCTGACTACGATGGAGTTACTCCCTAGAAGTGGTGGGTGTGGGGGTTTAAGTGACAATTCACGTTTAGAACCAACAAAGTTCCGGATGGAGGATTTCTACGCAATAGATCCACAAAACATCCTATAGGACTCACTCAAGGGGTTAAGCTCCCTGCGGGAGTCATTAACAGGGCGATGACACGCCCTAACCTTCTAAAGTGGGATGGAATGAGGTGGCAGCCTAGAAGGGCAGTGACCCACCAACCAATGAACATGATAGAAGCTAGAATCCCCTTTCTTTAGGCAGGGGAGTGTCAACATCTGAGATCGCTGATTTGAGAGAATCGACAAGTTCCTTGAACCTCTCTGCTGACATGTATCTGACTTCGGGATGCTTTAGTCGCATGCCTCTAGCGACGTGGGGTGGCGCTAGCCAGGTCCTCGAAGTTCTTGTAGATCGTGTGTTTGCTCATTCTTTCAGCCTATATTCTTCGTGAAGATATTCTTAAGAGGTAATGAGGAGCTTTCTTATGGCCTCGGTGATGCTCCAGACTTTAATTATGCCCTCTTTTCGTATTTTGTCAAAGTGCTTGTCATTTGTTATTAGAATGGAGCTTGTCTGTAGGCATGCGGCTGCGTGTAGTATGTCTGCTTTGTCTGGGGTCCTAAGATATGCTTTGCAGATCTTTCTGTAGTTCTCTGAAACGTTCACTATTGTTGTCTTTGTTAGAAGCCCTCCTACTATCGTCGTAGCTGTCCTGGATTTTAAAAGTTCAGCGTATCGAAGCATTTCCTCGGCGAGAAGTTTGTCTCCAACTAATTTGATTTCTTGGTCTTTGATGATTCTAATAAGTAATTTGAGGGTTTTCGTTTGTTTCTTTGGGTATTTTATGGCTGCTATGAAAACGTTGTTGTCAAGTAAGAAGGTCCGGGTACTTGGCTCTGATCTTTTCATGAATCTCTTTCCTGACTGTTTGTACTATGGCGTCTATGTCTTTGCCTGTTAATTCCTCTTCGAGTTTGCGGGCGATCTCATCTACATCGAGCTTCTGTAGTAGAAGTTGACTATGACTTATTTTAGTGAGAATTAATGTGGTGTCTTTCTTAATTCCTAGTTCAAGACGTAGGCTCTTTGGTATGACTATCCTGCCTGATCTGTCGGATCTGACTATTTCTGCCATGAATGCCACGATCTTAAAGTTATGGTAAAATGCCACTTATATTCTTTTCAATGCGCGCGCTACACTGATATCCCTGAAGGTGCAACTCTATGAATCCAAGAGACACCAGAACTCCCCGCCTTTAGGGGGTGGGAGCATATCAGGGCTTTCCTGACCATGCTGTGAGAACACTTCTCATGGATTAGGCGGTCGGAGAATTCAAGCCTTGCGCTTAGATAGTACGCGCTGTCCCTGAAGAGGATAGTACGCGTTAGTAGGCAAGCGCGCTTAGGGAGTTGAGAGAATCCGCTTCAATCCTTTTGTATTTCTTCTGAGTATCGCTGCAGTTCTTTTTTTGTTATCATCCATTCCCTCCCGACCTTTACTGCGGCAATTCTCCTTTTCCTTGCGAGTAGGCTGAGGTATTCTTGGCTGTAGGGAGAGATTTTGCTGGCTGCTGCCAGTGTCAAAAGTTCGTCTTCTTTCTTAGTAGGTTCCAGGGCCCTTAGGTATAAATCGAAAGACCTCTCTGCCGCTGAGGCTACAAAACTGACGAATGGAGCCAGGTCCCCGTTGTCTGCCTTCTTTAACACATCGTAGTACTTCTTTCGGTCTACGTTCAGAATTGCGGTTGTTGGATACCCGTTTCGTATCAGTGCGAGGTTCATAAGTAATCTTGAGACTCGGCCGTTTCCATCATGGAAGGGATGAATGTAAACGAATCTGTAATGCAAGATTGCAGCCAATTCTATTGGTCGTAGCTCGTCAGGGTTTTTGCTGTACCAGTCAACCAGTTCTGTGATGAGATGCGGCACCTCGTAAGCCGGAGGAGGCGTGAAATCTGCGCCACCTACCCTAATCTCTGTGGTTCGGAACCTGCCGGCATCTAGCTCAATTCCCTTCATAATTATCTGATGTAGAACAAGGATATCTTGCTGCCTCAAGGAGCGCTT
>CAWECG010000002.1:0-88778 GCA_963807605.1 Candidatus Bathyarchaeota archaeon | reverse complement strand
TGAACCTACCTAGGTGAATTTCAGAGACACGGCAAATTCAGTTTCGATGGCGGGCAAGGCTTTTAGTTAATGAAGATCCGTTCGCAGTGGAATTATGATCGTGGTGTAGAAAATATTCTCGTTTTCTAGTCCTTAATGGTAATCAAGCAAGATTCGTTTCTGTACGTTAAACTAGAGTTCTTCAGATTCAGATTTGCTCAGTGCAGTTTTCGCCGAGATGAGTCTCTTGTAGACAGATGCAGCCTTGTTCAAATCATTCTTTCTGAAGGCTTTGAGAAGGTCGCCTTCGAGTTCAGCAACGTCGAGACGTTTGTAATAATCGAGCGTCTCCTTCATGTGAGCAATTACAATCTTACCTGTAAGAAGAGGATGGTTGTTAGTTACGTTAGCATCATCAAACTCGATACCATGCTCGAGCTCCACTTCAAGCCCCTTGCGAAACTGCTCTGGGTCGATTCTCATTCCTTTAATTCCGAGCGCCCTAAGTATAGTCTTACCTTCCATGGGGGTCACTTTAGGTTCTTTCAGTCTGGACCAGTCTCTGATGCCGAGTCTCCTGCAAACCTCTCTAACTTCCTGTTTGGGGACGTATTCTGGAAGCTTCATGGAACAATCCCGCTCTTTTAGCATCCAACGAGGGCCTGATTAATGTTTGTGGTCGAACAATCTCTCTAGCCGGCTACTCGCCTGACTTCGCTAATTTCATAACGCGTCTATGCTTGGCAGCACATTGATGGCAAACTCCATATAGAGTCAGATTCTGGCCTGTGATGTTGAACCTTTCTTCTTCGGCAGCCTTCTCGACAGAATCCTTGATGACCGGATTGTCTGAGTCACGTATTTCTCCACATTTTACGCAGATTAGGTTCAAGTCAGTCTCCATGTTCGAGTCAAATCTCTTGTCTCCGTCAACAATAGCTAGTTCTTGAATGATGTGGTGCTCCTTGAGGATGTCAATAGTCTTGTAGACCATCACAAGGCTGACAGTAGGATGTTGTTTTCTGACTTCTATTGTATATTCTTCCTGCTGCAGGATGCTCTTCTGCTACTGGCTGCGAATCGGCAGATGGCTATCCTCTGAGGAGTAGCCTTGTATCCTTTTGTTCTGAGAACTCCTACGATGGAGCCATCAGGCAGGGCTTCTGGTTTTCTCATGACCATTCTTAAGTAATAGTCACTCTTAAGTAGATGGTCTTTTGAGATATGTATGAAACTAAATAGTAATAATTAGGATGAGATTGCTATATGGATAAGAAAGGTTTGGGAACGTATTCTGGAAGCTTCATGAATCAATCCCGCTCTTTTAGCATCCAACGAGGGCCTGATTAATGTTTGTGGTCGAACGATCTCTCTAGACGACTACTGGCGTGACTTCGCTAATTTCATAGCGGGTCTATGCTTGGCAGCACATTGATGGCAAACTCCATATAGAGTCAAATTCTGGCCTGTGATGTTGAACCTTTCTTCTTCGGCAGCCTTCTCGACAGAATCCTTGATGACCGGATTGTCTGAGTCACGTATTTCTCCACATTTTACGCAGATTAAGTTCAAGTGAGTCTTCGTGTTCGAGTCAAATCTCTTGTCTCCGTCAACAATAGCTAGTTCTTGAATGATGTGGTGCTCCTTGAGGAGGTCAATAGTCTTGTAGACCGTCGCGAGGCTGACAGTAGGATGTTGTTTTCTGACTTCATTGTATATTCTTCCTGCTGTAGGATGCTCTCTGCTACTGGCTGCGAATCGGCAGATGGCTATCCTCTGAGGAGTAGCCTTGTATCCTTTTGTTCTGAGAACTCCTACGATGGAGCCATCAGGCAGGGCTTCTGGTTTTCTCATGACCATTATTAAGTAATAGTCACTCTTAAGTAGATGGTCTTTTGAGATACGTGTGAAACTAAATAGTAATAATCAGGATGAGATTGCTGTATGGATAAGAAAGATGGGAAGAAGCTTACTACCGGCGGCGGCACGACGAACCGAGACTGGTGGCCGAACCAGTTGAAGCTTGATATCCTGCACCAGCATTCCTCCAAGTCCAATCCGATGGGCGAGGGTTTCAACTACGCTAAAGAGTTCAAGAGTCTCGACCTGGAGGCCGTGAAGAAGGACCTCCGTGAACTGATGACGAAGTCGCAGGACTGGTGGCCGGCGGACTTCGGCCACTACGGACCGCTCTTCATCCGAATGGCGTGGCACAGCGCCGGCACCTACCGCATGGGCGATGGCCGCGGCGGCGCAGGGTACGGCAGCCAGCGCTTTGCGCCCCTCAACAGCTGGCCCGACAATGTGAACCTCGACAAGGCGCGCCGGCTGCTCTGGCCGATCAAGCAGAAATACGGCCGGAAGATTTCCTGGGCCGACCTGATGATCCTCACCGGCAACGTCGCCCTGGAATCGATGGGTTTCAAGACCTTCGGTTTCGGCGGCGGGCGTGAGGACATCTGGGAGCCGGAAAAGGACATCTACTGGGGGACCGAGAGCGAGTGGCTTGGCGACAAGCGCTACTCCGGTGACCGGGAACTCGAAAATCCTCTCGCTGCCGTGCAGATGGGCTTGATTTACGTCAACCCGGAAGGCCCGAACGGCAACCCGGACCCGCTTGCTGCTGCCAAGGATATCCGCGAGGTCTTCGCTCGCATGGCGATGAACGACGAGGAGACGGTCGCCCTCATTGCGGGCGGCCACGCCTTCGGCAAGACCCACGGCGCTGGCGATCCGTCACTGGTGGGCCCCGAGCCTGAAGCCGCCCCCATCGAGGAACAGGGCCTCGGCTGGAAGAGCAAATTTGGCACGGGCAAAGGCGATGACACGATTGGCGGCGGCCCGGAAGTCATCTGGACCCAGACGCCAACGAAGTGGAGCAACAACTTCTTCCGGAACCTGTTCGGCTACGAATGGGAACTGACGAAGAGCCCGGCCGGTGCGCACCAGTGGAAGCCGAAGGGCGGCGCAGGCGCCGGTACCGTGCCGGATCCCCACGACCCGTCCAAGCGTCGCGCGCCATCCATGCTGACCACTGACCTCGCCCTGCGGTTCGACCCTGTTTACGAGAAGATTTCACGGCGCTTCTTGGAAAATCCGGATCAGTTTGCGGACGCGTTCGCCCGGGCGTGGTTCAAGCTGACGCACCGCGACATGGGCCCGCGCACACGCTATCTCGGCCCGGAGGTTCCGGCAGAAGAGCTCATCTGGCAAGACCCCATCCCTGCCGTCAATCACAAACTGATTGATGCACAGGACATCGCCTCCCTCAAGGGCAAGATCCTGGCTTCTGGCCTGTCAGTGTCGGAGCTGGTTTCGACCGCCTGGGCGTCGGCGTCCACCTTCCGTGGCTCCGACAAGCGCGGCGGTGCCAACGGTGCCCGCATTCGTCTGGCGCCGCAGAAGGATTGGGAAGTCAACCAGCCTGCCCAGCTGGCGAAGGTGCTCAAGACCTTGGAGGGCATCCAGAGCGCGTTCAACAGCGCGCAGTCCGGCGGCAAGAAGGTATCACTGGCTGACCTGATCGTTCTGGCCGGTTGCGCGGGCGTCGAGCAGGCTGCGAAGAATGCTGGTCACGAGGTGACGGTTCCCTTCACGCCGGGACGCATGGACGCCTCGCAGGAGCAAACCGATGCGGCCTCCTTCGCCGTGCTCGAGCCGGTCGCGGATGGGTTCCGCAACTACCTCAAGACCAAGTTCTCTGTATCGGCCGAGGAACTGCTGGTCGACCGGGCGCAATTGCTGACGCTGACGGCGCCTGAGATGACGGTTCTCATTGGCGGCCTGCGAGTCCTGAATACCAATTTCGGCCAGTCCCAACACGGCGTCTTCACCAAGCGCCCCGGGACGCTGACGAACGACTTCTTCGTGAACCTGCTCGACATGAGCACGACCTGGAATGCAACCTCGGAAGACAAAGACGTGTTCGAGGGTCGTGATCGCGCAACGGGCGAACTCAAGTGGACCGGCACCCGTGTCGACCTCATCTTCGGTTCGAACTCCCAACTCCGGGCCTTGGCGGAAGTCTACGCATGTGAGGACTCCATGGAGAAGTTCGTGCACGACTTTGTAGCGGTGTGGAACAAGGTAATGAACCTTGACCGGTTCGACCTCGCCTGATCGTAGCATAAACGTCTTCGAGGGCTTCTGAAGCGTATTCTGAACTGCAAATCAGATGATCAGGAAGCGATAACCGTCACGAACTGACGGATGTTTTGAACGCTCAACGGAGGCCATTAGCAACATATGAGGGCGGCGTTTCAATACAATCTGAAACGCGCGGTGCAGCAGACCATTGGAATTTCAGAGAGGACGATGACGATTACTACACCCAACCAGGAAAATTATTCAGACTAATGAGCCCCGCCCAGCAGAAAGCATTGTTTGAGAACACTGCGCGAGCGATGGGGGACTGCCCAAGAGAAATCAAGATAAGACATATCAACAACTGCATGAAGGCTGACCCTTATTGTTATTCTTACCTAGTTCTTTCCTATTTCCTGTTTTGTGTTCTTACCCTGTTATCTTGCTCTTTACTGTTGTTACCTTATACTGTGTAGTCTTTAGGGTTCTTTTTCTCTGTGTATGAAGGGTTGATTGTTATCCTGCACTCTATCTTACCCTTTATTGCCCTTACGCTCTCGTGTAACACTTTCGCCAAATCTCGATCATTCGTTTTCTCTCCATCTATGCAGCTCCAAAGCTCTTGTTCTACACAATGATCCATCATAACCAGACTTATCCTCTGTCCGCCTCTTTCCCTTTGTCCCTAGCGATCGCTAACACATTGTTCTTTGAGTTTTACGGAATGGTCTGTTTATTCTCTCAATCAGATTTGCTATGTCCTGCTCTTTCACTTCTTACGCTTAGCCACGCAGCTTTCAATTCTACCATAGATCGATTGAAACCCTTTTAGGTGTGGATGTTCGTAGTGCTACCGAACTCAGATCGCCTCCTTGACTTGTCGGTCCTCATCTTTGACTGGTAATCCTGATTTGTTGAGGATAATGAAATGGACTGGGACACCATAAGAAGGCTAGAGTTTCCTGCTGCATTGAATAAGGTACAATTAAGAGCAGCTGGAGGCTCCCCTATGAGCCGCAGCGCCTACAACGCGGCCCTGGGTTACTACGCACAAATGCTAAACCTCGGCGACCTATTCTGGGAGAATTATAGAACTGAAGTCGAGAAGATTCGAAGAGAAGTCGCCCGTCTTATAGGCGGACGACCTGACGAGATAGCTTTCTTCCTAAACACGTCCTCATGCATGGCAGTAGCAGCCTCACTGCTTAAACATGGAACAGTTGTGTATCCTGCTCACGAATTTCCAGCTTCAATTCACGCCATCCGAAAATGTGGATTTGAGGTCCGAGCGGTGCAGCCCCACAATAAGAGGTTTCTTGTTGCAGATATTGAGAAGGAACTGAGCGGAGATGTCTCTGCGTTCGTTGAGAGTCACGTTCAGTTCCTCACCGGATATAGACAAGATATTGAAGAAACTGGTAACCTCTGTGCGAACAAAGGCGTCACCCATGTCGTGAACGCTACTCAGTCGCTTGGAGCATTCCAAATCGACGTTAACAAACAGAACATAGACGTTCTTGCATCATCTGGGTTGAAATGGTTATGCGCAGGTTACGGAGTTGGGATACTATATGTGAGCACTGGATTGATTGAGAAGCAAGGGCTTCCAAGATTTACAGGATGGTTGAGTGTCACCGACTCATTCAGAATGGACAACAGAAACACTCAGGTCACCAAGTTTGCGAGGTCGATGGATTCTTTCGGTGGTTCACCAAACTTCCCTGGCATATTCGCCCTAGGCGGATCATTAAGCCTAATCAGAAGGATAGGAGACGGAGATCTAGGATCTGGAATCGCAAAGATTAGCGACCGCATATGCGAGTTGTCCGGCTACGCTTTCGACATCTTGCGCGACCTTAGACTGAACATTGTCACCCCAATAGAGAAGGATCATCGCTCAGGGATAGTCACGATAGATCTATCTAATGCGAAAGAAGTCGATAGGAAACTTGAGGATAGAGGGATTCTTGTATCCTGCCGCTATAACCCTGAGACTGGAAAGCAGAGTTTCCTGAGGATCGCCGTGAACTTCTACAACAACTTTGATGATCTAGATGCACTGAGAAAGGATCTCTCACAGATACTTCACTGAGAACTATTCCAGTACATCAAGGGCTTTCACAAGCGCATGAATTACATGAGCCGGATCTTCTGTTCTTATGGAGATCTTGTGCATTTGCAGGCTCGTATGCGAGCAGAGTCAAGCCTCCTCTAAGGAGCCTATACTCCATTCATTCCAACAGGACGGAGATTGGAACAGAGCTGAGTATCGCCAGACGGGAAAATCCAGCCAGAAAGTTCATGAGGATTCTCCTCCAGTTGGAGATGCGCATGCGGGCAGCAGGAGTCATCAAGAGGCCTTACGTGCTGAGAGCCTATGCTGAGACACAGTTCACTATCGCCGAGTCCAAAGGAAAAATCAGTCACCAATACCTCCAATTTCTTGCCGGGCATAAGGGCGACATCGAAGCCCGATACAGCACGGAGAAAGGAAGACTTCCACCACCCATGATAGCAGGCATGAGACAACAATACCAGGACTGCGAACCATTCCTTGGCACAACCAGCAACATAGACGAGAGTTCTGTCGTAAAAGAAGCCAAACTGGAAGCATTAAAGCTCGTAGCCAAGAACATACTCGGAATGGACCCCGCATCCGCAACATTCTATCAAATAGATGTGAGCTCCATGCCCGCAGAAGAAAAGCTCAAAATCTACGAAGAAGAAATCGAGAAACACAAGGCCAAGCAGCTAACACTTGAAGAAGACCCCAAAAGTATCAGAGCAGACTCATCAAAGAAAGCCAGCTAGAAAAATACTTGAACAGTGGATGGCTAATGGTCCAGCAGATAAACAGCAAGATCCTAGTGCGAAAACCACTCTAAACCCAAAGGCCACAATAGTAGAAGGTTACATATACTTTCATAGTTTCCACAAACCATTTGACAAGACTTATTCTGCAGATCTCCCTGAAAAGTCTGGGATTCAGTTCTCGCAAGGTGAGGTTGATACAAGAGTAAGTCTCGGTTCGCATCGTCTTTAAATATTTAAGATTACAAAATAATGAACATATGTTCACTAATTTAGAATTCATAACGCCTACGCTGATGATTGTGCTAGAACTCTTTCTTGCAGACCCGATGCGGCAGTATCATCAGAGGGAAGTGGTGAGGAAGGCTAATGTAAGCCTGGGCTCAGCCAACAAGATTCTCAAGATGCTGGCGGATCTAGATTTTCTGACCAGGGAAAGAAGAGGCAAGATGCTGTTCTACAGGCTCAACGCGAAGGATCCGGTTGCCAGGCAGTTCAAAGTGCTTGTGAACGTCTACGCTCTTAGAGAATTGCTGAGGCAGATCAAAGAAGACTCTAGAAGGATCATCATGTTTGGAAGCTGCGCCGAAGGAACCGACGTGAAAGAAAGCGATATCGACCTGTTCGTGCTTGCTTCCGAGAAAGAGTCGATTCGGAGAAAGATCAGCGAATTCAACAGGAAGAGCGAAAGGAAGATCGCGCCCATAGTGGTAAGCGCAAACGAGTTCGCCAAGATGAAGAGGGAAGACAGGGCGCTCTATGAGAACGTGGAAAGAGGGATCGTGCTTTGGGAGACAGAGTGAGTTCGGCATTAGCCCAGCTCTTGGCCGAAAGGAAGCTGTTGAGGGCAAAAGTAGACAGGAGAATGGTCTTGAAGGAAATTCGTGGAGCGGAAACAGACTTGAGGGATGCCGAGGATTCTCTCAGCAGCAGAAAGTTCAAGTGGGCAACGATACAAGGCTACTATTCCATGTTTCACAGTGCCAGAGCTTTGCTTTATCGCCGCGGCTTCAGGGAGAAGAGCCATTACGCCCTTTCCGTAGCGCTAAGAGAGTTCTTTCCAGAAGAGCTTGGCAGAGATTTGATTAGAAGGTTCGAGGATGGCATGGAACTGCGGCAGGAGGCGGACTATGGGCTGGATTTCTCTGAGGAGGGTGCGACAGAGACAATTGAGGGCGCGGAGAAGTTTTTGAAGAAAGCAAAAGAGATTCTCAAGATAAGCTAAGGCCCATAATCTTTAAGCCCGTTTCGGTCGGAACATTGTGCAAGTCAAGAAGACGTAAGATTCCACGATACACTTATGTTTCTCATAACACATGCTGCCTGAAGGACATCGTGACTAATGTCTTCTCTTGGGAGATTCTGGGCCTTCCTGAAGACACAGATGCTGTTGGCATTCTTGATGTTCCTGGTCACAGTATTCTTTTCATTGGCCCGCCTCTTTTTTGAAGTGTCCTTGTGGCTGACAGGACTGGTTAACTCAATCATTTTTGTTGCAGGCACTATGGCCCTATTCTCCAGATATGAGACAATGCAGTATTTCACAACACCCAAAACAGGTGCTATAGATACCTCCTGTGTGAATCGGTTTTACATGCTCTGTTAGTCTGATTCTAGAGTGTGCATGTTTGTTGTTTTAGTCGTTGTGGGATAGTTATTATGGGATTTTAGTGTGATTGTTGCTTTTGCTTTGTTGTTTGTGGTTCTTGCTCTATTGTTATTCTTTCCTGGTTCTTTTCTATTTCCTGTTTTGTGTTCTTACCCTGTTATCTTGCTCTTTACTGTTGTTACCTTATACTGTGTAGTCTTTAGGGTTCTTTTTCTCTGTGTATGAAGGGTCGATTGTTATTCTGCACTCTATCTTACCCTTTATTGCTCTTACGCTCTCGTGTAGCACTTTCGCCAAATCTCGTTCATTCTTTTTCTCTCCATCTATGCAGCCCTAAAGCCCTTGATCTACACAGTGATCCATCATCAGACTTGCCCTCTGTCCATCTCTTTCCCTTTGTCCCTAACCAGTGGTTAACACATTGTTATCTGCAAACTACGGAATGCTCTGTTTACTCTCTCAATCAGACATGCTATGTCCTGCTCTTTCACTTCTTACACGTCGAATCAGGTCAGAAGATAGGTGTTGCGGGAAGTGGGATTTGGATTAAGTTCGATTCCCTAACCTTACACTAATTACCTTGGATTCAATACCTGAGACTACGCCTATGATCTTGAGCGAATATCTTTCAAGCTCTCGACTCTGCTTATCTATAATGAACAGCTGATTTCAACACTTCGTCAAGGATGAGATAAACAATTCACTTAACTGAGCTGACTTAGCCGTGTCTGAGCTCTTCTTCAACGTTGCTTCGGATATGCTTCACTTGTTGCCATAGCGATAGCAGTACTAATGCTGTTAGGATGAACCTGTAACGCCTTCGCAAGAATGCCAAACACGGATTCTGAGCTAGGTATTTGATACCTGCCCCTACAGTTATCACCAACAAGATTAGCCTCCAACCCCCGAAGAATTATCGGAACTACCCGCACAATCATAAGTCGGTATAGACCCCGATATGGAACACCAGCCGAAAGGTTGCAAAATCTTATAATCATCGCCGGCAGTAAGGCAGTATCACAACATTGGTGCTGTTAGAGATTCTTCAGGAATCATACGCCTTAGCGATAGCAGTTGACGTAGTGTTATTTGTCATTTTGATTCGTGTTGGCAGAAGGGCCGTCAAGTTGCCCGACGGAACAACCAAGATATTCTTGAGAGGGGTGATTTGTGACGACGACCTCTACCCGAGTTTGGGGCGCTTTCAATTACTGCTTTGGACATTCGTTATTGCATTCGCATTTCTAGTGGTCTCTTTTGTCAGAATTCTTTCCAATGTCCTACCTCCAACTGCTCTGCCTGCCAACATTCTAACACTACTCGGGATCAACGCTGGCTCAACAGTCGTAAGCTATGGCGTTTCCGGAGGGAAGTATTACCCTCGTCTCCAGACTGTCGCTCCAGAGGAACCGCCGCAACCATTGTCCACGATGCTTAACGAAAATAATCAGTTCAGCATCACGCGGTTTCAAATGCTGTCTTGGACCTTCGTGGCCGTTCTGATATTCTTGGGCACATTCTTCACCACGATGGCTAGTCCGCCTTCCCCACTCACACAGCTCGACCTTCCGGATGTAAGTTCCACACTGGTCGTATTGACTGGTATAAGTCAGGGTGCATATTTGAGTGGGAAACAAGCGTCGAAGTAAAGATTTCAGCTAAGGCAACTAGGTACTTCGAAAGAGCCGCAGCACCGACTCTACGTTCTGGGTATCGTGAATTATTCCGCACCTTTAGGCGATATATATGGCTCTCTGTAGGTGACCACCTTTAGCGACTGTGAGTGGTAAACTGGTGTGCGAATCCCACTCCTCGAACCATTTTCAAAGATTCTTAAAATGAACCAGCAATGCTGGCATTTCGCTCTTTAGTATCTTTAGTCCTTTTAGGAAGAGCTCAGTTTCCCTTTTTATGTACTCAACTATATCTTGATACATCCTCCTCTCGTAGAGATTGGGAATGCTCTTATTGGTCACGGCGTGTCCGCCGATGTCCAGAACTTTATCATAGCCCTTGAACTTGCCCTGATTTATTAACACTAAAACGTGTTTCAAGTCCAGATGCGGGTGACTGTAGCAGTATGCTAGATCAAAGCCGTTAAGACCGTGTTTCCTAGCTCTCTTGTCTAAGAAGTTAAAGTCAAACAGTAAATTCTTACCAATTGGAATGAAGTCCCAGCAGTTTTCGCATTGGATTTGAGGAAGAACCGCTGTCAGGATGGCTCTCTCAGAAGCTTCCCACTCCTTTAGTATCTGCAATTCGCCGATAGGATCACCACTGGATTCGTTCAGCCTTTGCCATTGTATCGTTATTATCTTATCCTTTTCTGGTTCAGTGCCTGTAGTCTCAATGTCAAAGTAATATTGAATCAATCAAGACAACACCCTACGGCTATTGGAGTACTCATAACCAGCCACTTGAATCTATTGACCAAGTTCTTCGCAATCCAGCTCACGAACTCTAGAGGATTTGGCGTGCTTATACCATGAGCATTCGATTTATCGAACGCAAAAGAACCTTCACAGGCTCTGGTAACCTAGAGCGTTTCAACCTACTGAAATACCCTGAAGAATTTCGGGTGATACTAATGGAGCAGCTTGTTTTGAAGTTTATGCATAAAACGTTAAGTACCTAATAGCGAATGTCATGATGATGAACTATGGGGTATGCAGCTGCTCAGAAGGCAGCTACTAGAGTAATTGAAAACATGAATGCACAATTTGATGAGCTAAAGACAAAAGCAACGGGGTTAGAGCAACAACTTACCGATATTAGTAAACGTGTAACGCAGATAAGCGATCAGCTGACTGAGATTGAAAAAGCAATGAAGGCAGTAAGAGAAAAGGTTGTGTAAAATATGTCGAGGAATCTTCATCTCTCAAAAGTCTCAGTTCGTAGAGTTACTTCGGAGACAGATTATGCTGATAATGAAGATTTGATTGAATCGTTAAATACTATGCGGGCTGTTTGGAACGTGCCTATCGAGAACTACATCCGAGATTTGCTTGATAGAAAAGTGGATGCAGTATCCCTTACAAAGGATAAACCGTACTATTATTTTTTTGCGAGACGCTTTGAGAAGTCACTTTCAATAACTATCAAGGAATCCGAGAAGGTAGTAGATTTTTCGATTCCTTTACACGAAGCTCAAAAGATGCTGATTGTTTAATCACTATTTACTATCTATTTCCGTTTGGTCCAGAAACCTCAGCAAGCATATTGCCCCCCAGTGCCGTGGGGTAGACATAACCCTACATTAGGAACTATCGATACACAAGTCACATATTCAAAACGAAGTCTCCTCAATTATGAGGTCAAGTTATGAGCTATGACAAATTCATAGCTAGACTTCAGTCCTCAGAGCTCTACGCTGAGTGCAAGTGTGGCGAGGAATTCAAACTCTCTGATACAATCCTATACGATGGTCGCGGGCGTGTTATTCGATAATCTTGAGCTGAGCTTCCTTGGGAATAGAGACCCCGAAGGCGAATCCTGAGAACCTGCTATCTATTATCAAAGACACTTACAGCGGAAAAGTCATGATTCCGGAATTTCAGCGATCCTTTGTCTGGTGGCGTGAAAACGTCGAACAACTACTCGTTTCCATTTTAGAAGGTTATTTCATAGGCACCTTCTTGATGCTCGATACGCCTGCGGACAAGCCACTTTTTCCATTTCGCACAGTAGAAGGACTCAAAGACGTAAATCCCAGCGCTGAACCGCGGAACTACTCAACCGTCAAGGTGGTGCTCGATGGGCAACAGCGAATTTCGTCACTGTTCTATGTACTGTATGAGCCCAAAATTCCGCTTAAGCACGCAAAGAAAGCAACTCATTTGTTTCTGCAGCTAGATCATGCGTTGGAGGGCGAAACTGAAAATGCAGTCATCGGAATCTCAGTAGCAGATCGAAGACGGATGGAAGAGATGGAAACTGCAACAAAAGAAGGGCGAGCCATTACATTCTCGCTAATGAAAGATTCAAAACAGTTCTATAATTGGCTATTTCACAAGCAGCAGTTTCTATCCAGCGACGTGCAAAAGAACAAAATTGAATCGTATTATCAACGGTTCGCCAACTTCATGGTACCCGTTGTCGGGCTTTCTCCTGAAACGGGTAAAGAGAACATCGTAAACATATTCGAGCGAATAAACAGCACCGGCGTGACTCTCTCACTCTTCGATCTAGCAGGCGCCCGCCTATACTTGAAGGGGGTACGGCTGCGAGAATCATGGGAGCTATTCGAGCAAGAAGATAGTGCCGCTACGAGAGATATCAAGCCCGAGTTTGTTCTGAAGATCATTACGATTGGAATCGGAAAAGAGCCTAGGAAGAGTGCCTTACTTGACGCAATTGATGAGCTGAGCAAGGAGCGATTTGAAAAAGAATGGAGTAATGCAACACATTCGATTTCGAAGGCTCATAATCGCATGGCCGCATCAGAAGGTGGATACGGAGCATTCGGAAGTTCATGGATTCCTTACACCACAATGACCGTCCCACTTGCAGCCATTCTGCACGAAATTCGCATTCGGAAGGGTGGAGAAGCATTGTATCGGAAACTCGACCACTGGTACTGGGCGAGTGTTTTCTCAAATCGATATGATAACGCAGCAGACACGAAGTCCTATCGTGACACAAAAGACATTGTAAAATGGTTCGATAACGGAAATCCTCCCTCCTGGTTGGACAATGTCACAGCCGATTCCGTGGACTTGTATGTTGATGAACCACATTCGGCCATATATCGAGGGCTAATGTGTCTAATCGTTCTCGCTGGCGCAAGAGACTTTATCAACGGACAAGCTGCGAACCTCATGCAATGTCAAGACGATCACATTTTTCCTAAGTCCAAGTTTGGTAAGTACACTCATGTTAATTCGATTCTCAATCGAACTCTAATCTCAACGAATCAGGTCAAAAGTAACAAAAAGCCATCTGAGTTTATTCCATTGCTGCTACACAGCCATAGCAACGATGAGAATCGATTGTTGCAGACAATGAAAAGTCACTTGATTTCAACCGAGGCCTATGAGTGCATGAGACACGACGATTTCGAGGGATTCACGAAGGAACGTAAGGAGATGTTTCTGCGAGAAATTCGACAAAAGCTGTAAGAACGAAAGCGTCGGTTTAGTCAGTGTCACGCCCGTATTGAGTATATATATACTGGTAAACTGGTGCGCGAATCCCACTCCCCGCACCATTTTACGAGCGAGCTAAGTCAACTATTCGTGAGAGAGTATGGACGGTGTTTTGACATGGGGAGCGGTCTCATAAACAGTCGTAAGCTTGTTGCCTTAGATACCCTGTTGCACGGTCGACCTTTCATTCTTGTAGAGTTCGGCTTAGGAACTTCGCTTCTATTTGGGCTAGGTTTCCAACAGATTGTAGTCGGACTGGTAGGATCGTATGTCAGCCTAGTTATTGGTTTCTACCTTCTACTCACAGGAGTGAACTATCTTCCACTATTCGTCCATGCGATCATAATATCAAAGAAGAATAGCGCTCAAAACGAGGCTGAATCTGAACTTCAAAATAAGTCGAAATACAACAGACAACAGTTCCTGCTGTTTATTCCTCTACTGGTAATTCTTGTAGAGGTTAAGCAGGAATTAGACAGACCAAAAGAAGCAAGTTCATAGACAGCTAGCTAGATAGAAACACATACGATGTTGAGAGCCCTCTCGTCTTTGAGAATAATCAAATAACGTTTGGGTTTGAGTAAGTCTACTGATTTTATGTGTGCTCACCAGCTAAGGTGCATAACAAGCACAGTGTGGAATAAAGGGTGCACAAAAAGGATGACTACGAAATTGATTGCTGTTCGTGGCTATATCCAGTTCAAGTGATAATTATTTAGAATTATCATCTCATGCATTGTTTATTTTAGATCCATTCAAAAAATGAAAATGGAGCGCGTTTTCCAATGGAATCGTAGGATCGTATATGCGTGTTAGAGAGAGGTAATGGGGTTGCCTAATATGTCGTATTATTGTGTTCCTAGACCGCCTTTGATGACCTATTGTGCTTCGCCACCTCAGTCTTACCTGGTGCCTACGCCGCCAGCTCTAGTTGCTGTTCCTCAACCTCCACAGCTATGCTGTTATCAACCTCCACCCCAAGAATGCTTGATTCCTCAGCCTCCGGAGGTTTACTACCAACCACAACCCATGCAATGCATCGTACCGACTATGCCTCAAAGGATGGTTTATCAGCCTCCGCCAGTCCAGGGTTTCATCCAGCCTCCGCCCCAACCTGTTGCGTGTCTACCACCTCCACAGGAGTATTGCTATCGACCCCCACCCTTGAGCTATCTTGTCCAGCAGCCGCTCTGCCGCGTCTGCTGACTTGACTATTTATGTAAAAGCTAGCGTGCGTTAGCTCCAATCCACTCCTGCCGGAGAATTCTGATCACCTAGATTCGGAACTAGCGGCAGTCGCAGATCGAGGTCTATGTCGGATGTGGCAGGCTGAAGATTACATACAATTAATTTTCTGAGCAATAAGAGATTAATACCGAAATGCCCCACAATATAAACGGCGAATTTGTAGATGCGCCGAGATTCAACACGATTTCGCATTACTGTTCTCTCGATCATAATTATGCTGCTTCTGTCATTCACAAAACCATTCGACGTTAAAGCGCAGACCTCGGCGGACGTGGTTACGACAAAATCAATCACCCCATCATGTGCTTTGCCGGGGCAGCGCTTGACTGTAAATATCAGCATGGCTGTCACGGGAGGGGGCGTTTCCGGGCCGCTTCAGGTTGTATTGGCGATCGACAGGACGGGAAGCATGTTTGGTGAAAGGTTCCAAGACGCGCTAGCCGCTGCAATGGGTTTCGTAGGCGTTCAACACAGCAGCGATCTGGATGAGGTGATAAGTTTTGCTGTGAGTGTGAAGCTGGAGATAGACATGACGGTAACCAATGCTTCTGGCAAGGTCGCACTCGATAAGGCGATACAAGAAATAATTCCTCCTTATGACTACACAAATCTTTACGGCGCACTTAACAAAAGTGTCACAGATCTTATGGTAAAAGGGAGACCCGGCTTCAGGAAGGTGGTAATTCTCATGACGGACGGCGACCCACACTATGGTATAACTGCAGTGCCACCCTTCATTAAGCTAGCCCAAAGTGCTGCCGCCGCTGATATCGAAGTCTACTGCATTGGACTTGGTCCCGGCGGTGCTTACAGCTACATCACTGATCCCGTTAATCAAACCTTAATGCAGGAAATATCGGCAGCAGGTGACGGGAAATATTACTATGCCCCGTCAGGCTCTGAACTCGCCGGCATATACCTCCAGATCAATACTGAACTTAACCAGCCGGCCCCTGCAGAGAATATTCATGTCACGGAGAACTTGCCTACCTCAATCGTGACATATGATAATGATGCGACTCAGCCACCGAATTCAACCTCTAGCGGCGTCATCTTCTGGCAGATTCCGCTGATATCGGCTGGAACTTCATGGTCAGTCACATTCACAGTCACGGCGCAGAGGCGGGTGGCTGTTGTGCAGAGCATAAGCCCGACGACCATAATCTACGATCGAGCTGGTCAGGTAGGGATCAGGACAGAATCTTCCTCCGGGCATGACGGTCCGAGAAGTCTCAACACTCACCATGACAGCATCCAGAACTACGGCAACCCAAGGCGACGTTGTGAACTATAACGCGACGATAGCAAACCTTGGGCTAATACCTGAAACCTTCAACGTTGGCCTCTTTGCCAATACGACCAGTATCGGGTTGACATCGGTAAACCTTGCCAACATGACATCAACAGTGGTCCACTTCAGTTGGAACACATCAAGCTTCTCTCCCGGCATCTATGCTGTTTCCATAACGGCTGACCCTGGCAGTACTATAGGCTGCGATGACCCTTCTAACAACACGAAGACAACAACACTGACTCTTGCATCAAAACCTCAAGCAGCAATTTTTCCCCTTCTGCTTCCAATATTGCTTCTGATTGCTCTAATCCCAATAGTGGCAGCAGCGACCCTTGGGCGGCGTAGAAGAATCATCCCGGTAGTAGCTCCAGTACCGTTAGCTCCAGCATCTTGTCCTCCCCCGGGAACAGTGATAAGTAGTGCTTCCTGCAGAATGGTATGTCCAAGATGCTATGGTCCTCTAACCTACTCGGCTAATTATCAAAAATGGTACTGCTCCTCTTGCAGACGATACGTTTAGGCAATCACCAAAAGCCGCCTTAATGACCGAGAATTCCTATGCGCTGGCGCGTACCCGTATATTGCTCTCACTAGCTATGACGACGACGCGACACAAACAATATCTAACGGTTCAAATCATGATGTCCTCGCATAGCCACATTTCAATATGGCTTTGTCTGCCATAGAAAAACTTGGTGACATTACTGGCACGGCGCCTTCATACAAGAGAAAGTTCTGACCTAAGAAACGTCACACCTTCTTTACCACAAGGAGTCCGACTGCTAGTGAACAACGTCGATAGGGAACAATACTCAATTGGCAATTTAGATTTTTGTTGAACCGCCTTATCTCTGTGAATTAGACTTTATATGTACTGGTAAACTGGTGCGCGAATCCCACTCCCCGCACCAATACGTGCCTGCCTGTTGACGCAAGCCCACGTGTGTCTCGGTAAGATTGGTGGGGGATTTCACGGCAGTCCTACAAAGAAATCGCGGTGACGCCGCTGAAGCTGCACGACAATAATACAATTAAGATTCAAGTACGTGTCAAAGAGGAAGTTCCGTGAGCGATTCTTGGAGAAGGCTGATGCAATCTATCTTTTACTTTACTATCGAGTTCTAAAGTGGCTTTCTTGTGATGGGTCGTGACAGGAAGTTTGATTGTGTTGTCGGGTTCGGGCTGGATATGTCTTATACTTCGAAGGGCACTTGTGAAATGTGCTTTTCTACAGACATCGCAGTATCTTAAGCCTCTGCTCGTCTTTCTTCCGCAATCAACACATTTCTCAGATACGTCCAGCATCAACAACTCACCAACGATTTACGATACGGGGACCAGAATAACTGCTGAGAGCAAAACTATCCCACAAAACCGTTATCCCTTCAAAACATTATGCCATAAAGTTCGTTAAGAGCCATCATATAAAACCATTGTCACCTAGGCGTTTCGAACTCGGTTACACTAGAATCCTCCGGTCGTCCTCTTGACCGAGTTCTGTTAGGTCTGCGGGTGATTTGTCTTCCTGTTAACCGTCGGGTGATAGCCTGAATAGGCCAGCCAACATTTTAATGTACTCAGGGATTAGCTACGCCATTTGAGGACGATTACTGGAAAGATTTCATTAGTCAAATACAGAATCGCTACGGCACGATTTGGAAATCTGCTGAGTTATTAGGAGAAGCACTCATTTGTTTTGGTGCAGGCGCTTATTTTGCGACTTGCGTCATGTGTCGTGCCTCGGTAGAAGCTCTACTTTATGTCTCTAAGACAAGTGAGGAGAGTTATTCTCTATTGAAGCCTGATGCTTCTTGGGGAGAACTTGAGTCGTGGGCAAGTGAAAAAGAGCTTCTGAAAGGTCTAAAGAAAAAAGTTGATAGAGTACGTAAATCGGGAATTTTTGCTGCACATTTAGCTCAGAAAATAGATGAGGGATACCTCAAAGAGTCCACCAAAGCGCATCCGCGAAAACTTCGCGGTGTTCTACTCAGGCAAGATAAAGAAACAGCACTGAAACGACTTTTTGAGACTTCAGAGATTATTACTACCATAACTAAGAGAAGATGGCCCTAAGTTTTGCCGTCTGCCGATTTCCCCTTTGTCGCGTTCTGAATCAGGGTTATCCACTTATTCTTTCCTTCGACTTTGATTCCACATGCTTCCGCTGGCGTTTTACCGTCTAAAGCTTCATGTGGTCTCAGGTAGTTGTGAAAGATTTGATAACCTGTCAAAATTGGTGTACTGTTTCTTTAGAGCTCCAACCGTTTTAATACTCTCCCTTTCAGACTTCCTTTTCGGTCTCTTCAGGATAAGGTTCAGGGGATGCCAGTCAAAGACTCCCCAGTAAGGGTTATTCTCCATGAACTTCCTGAGAGGCTTCTTGACCATCCTCAGCTGGCCGCGATATCCCGGTTACCATGTGTGGAGATCTTTTGTGTCGTCGTCCTCACCAGCTATGGCACACACGCGCTCTATATTGTTCCCACTAGAACGAGAATACTAATGGGTAAGATCCAAGCAACCCAGAACCATGCCGGACCAAAAATTCGCACTTTTTTCTTATAGGTTTCGAATTCTTCTCCAAATCGCTGTTGAAGGTCGTATTTTTCCTCTGATTTCGCCTCGAAAAGGTTGAGTAGCACAACCAAGGGGAATACGAGCATACCATCCCAGTTCCTAGTGATCAATGCTAGTGCGAGTGAAACGCAAATGACGCTAACATAAAGTGGGTGGCGAAACATAGCGTATGTCCCGTTGGTAATCAATCCTGAGCCGGTATTTTGCATTCCTATGACTTTTCTCTGGCGTATAGTGCGCCATATCAGCAACAAACCTACAAGAAAGGCTATTGCACCTACAATGGGAAATCCGACTAGAATTACGCCATTAAGAAAGAGGACCCAAGTTGCAGACCACACTATAAAATGGTTCAAGGAATTCGTAGGATTCCCTATATCGGTAACTGAAGACGTAGTGGTCAACGTAATATTCCTGATGGCCCTTGCCGCAGGCGCGCTCGTCAGCAACGCATATCCAATCTTCAGCTTGGGGGCGGTTGGATTTGTACTCATCAATTTTTGGTTTCATGTTATCGGGACAATCAAGTTGAGAAAGTACTCACCTGGACTAATTTCTGCGACTCTGTTGTATCTCCCACTTTCGCTCTATGCCTACTATCTGATCGTTGGTGCTGGCGTCGTGACATTGCTTGGTCTTGCATACTCAATTGTCATTGGTTTGATATTGTATTTCGGTGGAACGTTTGGGATTCACATTCTTTACGTTCGAACGAAGAATACAGCTGAATAGCGTAACTGCTCGGGTTTTCTGAAGCATTGGGATCTTATGGGATTGGCTTTGAAAAGTATGCGGTCGCCGGGGCTAGCGACCACTTTAGTGGTCAGAAATACATGGGCACATTTGACTCAGGGTGTAGTGCGGAGGTTGGGACTTCCACACAATCTAACGCGTTGGAATTCTCGAGGCCCGGCGTGACTTCGAATAACGACCCAGTCTACTTCTTCCGAAAATAGGATTCGAGCGGCTGCCAGTAGAACGACCGCCAGCCCCCGGCGTAGTCGTCCTTTTGTTCAGCTGGGACCTTGGAGTGCACCATCTTCAGCTCGGTGCCGCCGGCCTTCTCGGTCAGGGTAATCGTCAGCCTCGAGGGAGGGTAGCCTTCGGGCCACTCCGTCGTCGTCCACTCCTGTACAATCTTCCTCCCCGGTTCAAGTTCGAGGTTCTTCCCCAGAATGTAGCCGTCCCAGGCCGTGAACCTACCGCCCACCTTCTTGCTTATGCTGGCCGGGGACCCAGTGACTTCAGCGTGCTTCTTGGAGTCCATCAGTGCGTCGTAAACCTCCTCGGGTGAGGCGTTGAACCTCACCGTCTGCTTGATTGTCGAGAGCTTCTGTGCCGTCTCCAACGGGCTCACTTGGTCATGTACCTTGCTACGGATCCGCTGAGCAAGACCACTATGGCCACGGCTTGTATGGCAAGGTCGACCGGGAGGAGGTACAGAGTCGGACCGAGGGCCGAGCTTATCTGGCCGAGTATCCCTCCATAGCCGGAGACCGCGAGCCCAAAGAGGCCGTCAACCAGCCCCAGAGAGCTCCACATAAGCCCGAGTGCGTACCTCCTGGGTCCTGGTTTCCCCAACGCCCAGACGATGGGTATCACCGTGAGCGCGGTCAGAAAGTCGCCAGTGCCGAACGGGAACGCGAAGTACGCCGGCCATGTGCCGCTCGGGGCGGCGATGAACTGCAGCCCTGCCAGGCGGGTCAAATTCACCAGCATCAGTACTCTGACATAGAGAAGGATTCTCGGCGGCTTGTTGGCCATCATCCCTCCCGACGGATTCCCAGAGCGCAGACTGCTCACGAACCGTGGAATATTCATGCCGTTCCTACGTCCGGGCCAGGTTCTTCTGATCCTCATTGAAGACCGTCTCTAGGAATGCCATCACTGCCTTCCTCAAGTCGGCATCGGGAATCCCCTTCGACGTGAATTCTCCTACGACGGTTACGCCTGTTTCATTCCCCTTCGGGGTGTAGTACTGGAACGACTTCGAGCCTGCCATCGGTCCCTCGAGTGTCTCGAATACTATACCGAGTGGAGGATAGGCGGTGGTTCGGGTCTTCTGCTTGACCCACGTCCCGTCGGGCATCGCTGTCTCGTAGGTCAGTATGACATGCTCTCCCTGCTGTTCAGCCTTCTGGTTCCTTAGGCTGGGATGGTTGTGCAGGCCCTCGGACTGGTTCAGCTTCCAAACCTTGTCCAGTGGCGCCTTGAACTTGCTTCCTTCGTCTAATATGTATACCATGAACAAACCTACGAATGACGAATACTTAACCATTCGGTTAACTATCTGGAGCGAGCCGTCCTAGGACGAGAAGGCCTCCAGGCTATGCTGGACGGCTTCCCACCCTGCAATCGCGCCCTGAGCCATCTCCTTCGAAGCCCGTTCATGCGTGACCACAATCTCTGTCTTGTCTCCATCTCCCTTGAACTCGACCGTGATGAGACTCTCCTCGGGGTTCTCCCCCTGGAATCGCCAAGTGTACACCAGTCTGTCGGGCGGCTCAACGACGAGGTACTCCCCAGTGATGAGCAGAATACTCCCTCCGGCGGGCTCGTTCCCCAGAGTGAATTTGCCTCCTACTCTGAGGTCCACTTCGGCGAATCGTGTCTTCCATCCCTCTCCTATGGTCCACCACTTCTTCAATTCAGAAGGGTCGGTCCAGGCCCTGAAGACTTTCTCTTTGTCGTAGGGGATGACCCTCCGAATTTGAAGCGCCTCCGTCGGATTCCTCTCGGTCAGTCTTTGCCTCCCTCCTTTTTCACGAGATAATCGGATAGCGACTTCAGCTGCCTCTCCCAATGCGGGCCGTATGCGCCAATCCATCGGGCGGCGTTCTGGAGCGGGACGGGCTCAATCCGGCACAGGTAGACCCTCCCCTCCTTCACCTTGCTAATGACCTCTGCCTTCTCGAGCACGCTTAGATGCTTGGATATCGCCGGCAGAGAGATGTTGAAGGGCCTGACCAACTCGGTAACCCGAGATTCTCCCTTCGAGGGCATGTCCAGGATGGCACGGCGGGTCGGGCTAGAAAGGGCCGAGAACACCAGGTCGAGACTCGCGGAATCGTTCTGTTTTCTCTCTATTCGGAGTGACGATTCGGAGCTCCGCCCGGAAAGAAATTTTCTGGAGCGTCCTGGCCTCAAGCCTGCCTAGCCGAGGTCACAAGGGTCACTCAATCCGTTCACGCTAGGTCGATTTGGAGATAGGAGGTCGGGATATTTAATCATTGGGTTAAGGCCAAACATCAAGAAATGGGGCAATCTTGAGACAAATAGAAAGACATATTCCCAACAGAATGCACACATTAGTAATCGGGTTTCTCCCAGTGTAATACTATTGGCTCTTATTGGTCCTTGGGAGTTACTGATTCTTGCGTATTTCATACCAGCCGCAATAGTCTACTGGCACTCTGGGAGGAGCAAGATTCGCGACAGAGCCCTCTGGGTCCTAATAGCACTCATCACATCTTGGCTTGGCTTGATCATCTACCTACTTGTCTACGTCCACGAATCTTCAGAGAGGCAACCGGGTAAAGAACCAGTGATTACATCACACCCGCTCCTATCATTGCCAGAAAAGAGCAAGATTCACTGTCCAAGCTGCGGGGCAGTCAACCAAGAAACATGGACCTTCTGCCACGTTTGCGGTAAGAACCTCAAATCTGCCCAGCTGACCAAAGAAGAACTCCTACGAAGCGCAATGAAAGCACTAGACCAAGGAGAGAAGGAACTCGCAAAGAGATTCATGGACCAAGCAAAATCCCTGCCGGAACCACCTAAGCCTAAGCCATCAGAAAAAGAAACCAAAATGAACAAATTAGATGAACTTTACAAAATGTGCATGTCCGGCGGAAAGATAGACAAGAAATCCGTCATAAACCCATCTATGGTTTTGCTGCATACAGTGTCGCCCTTCAATCTTTGGTGTGATTTTTTTGCTCCTAAAGAAGAAAAGGATCCTGAACCTGAGTCCTTGAAAATTCTTGCCAAGATTGGGAACATAGAAGAGGAGAAGTACGTCGAGGAACAATATCCTGGAATGCAGCGTGTTGAAGTAGAAACAGTCGAACAGGCATTTTTTGAAGTATTGAAGGGATGCTTTGAAGCCGTAGGGGCGTTCCACTCGGCGCGTTTGATTTATCTTCCTGAAGGAATGCTGGGGATTCCTGACCTGTTGGAAAGGAACGGTGGCCACAAAAGTGTTTTTGGCAATTACCATTACATCGTAAAGGAAAAGAAGACGACAAAAGAACCGAAGCGCCAGCATATTCTTCAAACTGCATTGAACAATTTCGTCCTCGGCAAAATACAAGGCTACACGCCTCCAACGTTCTTCATTTTGAATAGAGATAACGAAGAGTTTGGTTTCGCTTTCGATAGTTATGCGAACGAACTGCAAGATTCCATCGCAAAAATAAGGGCGATCATGAATGGTGGAATCATAACCCCGACTAAAGGAGCTCTACAAGAACCATGGAAGTCTTTCGGCTTGAAAAAAGCCAAAGAAATTGGCGACATCTCATTGGTGTCGGGAGTAGGTCCAGCAAAGAAGGACCTCCTAGCAAAAGGAGGGATAAGGACGATTTCCGACTTAGAAAAAGCCAACATAAATGCCCTCAAGATAAAAGGAATAGGCCCCGAAACCTTGGCCAAATGGCAGACTCATGCGGTTGCTACTTTGCAGAACAGGATCATCACAATCGGTACTCCTGCGCTCGTAAAATGCAAAACAGAAATGTTCTTAGATTTTGAGGGGACATATGATCTTTCAAATATATTTCTTGAAGGACTTGGAATTGAATCAAAAGAGCGATGGGTTAACGCTATTTATTTGATAGGAGTTCTTGTCGTTGAAAATGGAAAGAAAGAGTACATTCCATATTTCGCAGACGAGATTGGCGACGAGAGAGCAATTCTCACGCAGTTCATCTCTCTTTTGAAATCGAAGCACGATTTTGTCATTTACCACTACGGCATTTATGAGAAGACCCATGTCAAACAAATGTTTGTGAAGTACGGCATCAAAGACGATTTTACTGGTAAGATGGTTGACCTTAACCATATATTGAAGAATTGTGCCGTGTTCCCCACTCATAGTTTTGGTTTGAAAGAAGTGGCTAAAAAGTTGGGATTTAGCTGGAGTGAACAAGGGATGGATGGTTTCCTTTCGATAGCACACTATTTGACTTATCTTCGAGATGGAGACAAAACCGAGATTCAGAAGATAATCAAATACAATGAGGAAGATTGCAAAGCAACTTCCGTTGTCAAGGATTTCCTAGATTCGTTATGCAAAGGACAATGACTCTCTCCCGCCTGAGGAAGAGTGAGAGCGTTGTCACATTCGGAGTCCAAAGGAAAAGGTCAATCAAAAACCACATAGTAGGAATCCGAGGCCTGCGCTGACTTGAACAAGATAGACGACCTGATCAAGGATTTGCAGCTAGTAAGGACACTGTATTTGAAAGATCGTTGGATCAGGATTAGGTCTCGTTCAGCTTCTTCGACCCGTACTGTGCTTCCGCCGGCGCTTTCTGCAAAATCATTTTCAGCTTGCTTTCGAGTTTCGCAATACTTACGAGATCACTAGGACACACTGAGATTAAGTCAATACCCCAGTTCATACAGATCCTCTGTTTCTCCTTGATCTTTTCGTCATAATCTGGATCACCTTGAAGACCGAAATATTCAATGAAAACCATTTGCACGACAAAGTCAGCACGATAGTTAGCTGCGGGATAGCGCGGTTCTTTCTCGTGGACTATGCCGCGTGCGTGAAGAAAATCGTCAATAGTCTTCTCTCCAAGACGATTAATATCGCTGCGCCGATCATTGCCGCTTTCTTTCTTGTCACATAATTCGCTTTTCTATTTTGTCAACCATAGTTATTATCCTGAAGTGTAAGGACTCATCTGATTCCGGATCCGGAAGAACACGACAGAATAGTGATAGCACTGATCATCAACTCAAGCAGCCACCACATAAAAGAGACAACACCGCATTAACACCAGTCACACACGGATCCACCACACAATTTCAAACACAACCCACCACAACAACCACCACACAACACAATAGGGCGGGCCGGCAGGGCGGTTCAAGAATTGGGATTTAAGATTGAGGACTCTCGTTCCAAAACCAAATACTACTGGTGACGAAAAATAAGTCTTTAATCTCTGGAATTACCGTTCGTATTAGATTACTATTGGCCAAAGTCTATAGTCGACCGAACCTCGACAAGCTGAATAGATTCCTAAAAAAGAATGGGCTCCCAAAATTCGAACCAAGGAACAGAGTTACATGGAAAGGGCCGCTCGAAAAAAAACGACACGAATCTCCAATACTTGAGCAATGGTTCATGCCACGAAGTGATCTAAAACAGAGCAAGATGATATACGAGATTCTGAGATTTCAATTTGAACGAAAAGGGAGAAAGGAAGAAAGGATCAGGATCGGCTATTATATTATCGGAAAGAAACCAAGAGTCAAAAATAAATGGACTTGGGGCCAATTCTGCCCATATTACCGGGCTAAGGACTTGAAAACCCTACTACCGCTATTGAAAACTATTTTGAACGCCCAAAGTGCCGGGCCGTCACTCCAAAGAGTGACTCAAGCAGACTAGTGATGTGGCAGAATCATGGACATCGAGGACATAGCGGACGCCAAGTCGCACCAAATCACGATCGATCCCCGTTTCTCTCCCACTCCCTACTACAGTTATATCAACGTCAGCAGAGAATCGTTACCCAGTCTTCGCGAATCAGACGAAGTTATTCGCGAGTGCATATCATTCTGTTTTTCTGATCAATCGTGTACCTTCTTCTGCAACATGTCGACCCTGTAAGCTAGTCTCTCAACAGTATAGAAAGAGCTATCTCCAACATGTTGCCACAAATTTCTGTGGTACTGTGTGAAAAGGACGGCTACCATTGTGCAATTCTGCTCAAGATGTGGAAAGGAACTTCCACCTAATTCGAAATTCTGCATGAATTGCGGAACATCCATCACGGCGCCCATTCCATTACCAACAGCTACTCCACCGTCGCTCGCAAAGCCATCGCACACCAACAGGAACATAGCGATCGTTATTATCTTCATCTTAATTGTTGGAATTTTCACGGCTGCTTTGTCTAGACCTAAACCTGAAATCGCCACTCCAACAGCGATCCCACTTCCGACGACCGAGACACCGACTCCAACTCCCTTACAGAAAGGGGGTACAGTAGAGATGAGAAAGCCTTTCATTATGAAAGAGTATGTTGATGACGTCCCTATTGAGTACACTTTCACGTCAGTATGGTATGCATCAGAGTATGGTCACGACAAAGCAGATGAGGGATACAAGTTTCTGCTCTTAGAAATTCAGGTAAGAAACATCGGAATCAAGGAAACACACCTATTCTTCTATAGATGGGAGGTCATAGTTGATAAGGGCTATATCTATGAAGCTATGACCGACGATTTACCAATTTCACTTCGACCGGAAGACACAAAGATTGGCCATGTTGTATTCGAGATCCTTGCGACGACAAATCCATTAGAGGTACACTATTTCGGCAACGCCGTGAGTACAGGTCCGACATTTATTCTGGATATTCGCAACGAATCCATATTGACGAAGACTGCTTGTGCGTATGAGAGCTCAGTCATCAGTTTCTGCTCTGATGTTATCAAACATAGTCCAACTATCAAACATAATACACCCAGCTTGATGGAAGAATCCAAATCTTCTATTGTTGCAACCAGTAGGTGTGCATGTTAATGGCGGAAAGAACAGCCGAATTCATCCTCGGCCTAGTAGGCGGAATCTTCGGAATACTTTCAGCCCCTGGCCTATTCCTCCTAGGAGGGTTTATTGCAGCATTTGGGGGACCAGCCACTTTGCTTGGTGCTGCTGTTGGAGGAGCACTGCTTTCCATCATTGGGCTTATTGGGGCAGCATTCGTGAAAAGCCATCCCAAAGCAGGAGGCGCAGTAATGCTGATCAGCGGATTTTTTGGACTCTTTGTTGCTCTAGGACTATGGATAGGTGCTCTACTTCTGATCGTTGCCGGAATAGTTGCACTGATTAGAAAAGAGAAACCAATTGAAACTGCACAACCAGCTATTCAATCAACATACTACTGCACAAACTGCGGTAAACCCCTAACATACTTGTCACAAAGCAAGAAATGGTACTGTGAAGACTGCAAAACCTACCCACCTACAAAAGACGACCTCCTACAAGAAGCCTCCAAGGCGATTGAAAGAGGAGACAGAGAACTAGCAAAGAGACTTGTCGAACAAGCCAGAGAATAGCTCTGACTTCGAATGATAGGACCTAACGAGAAATCGAAAACAACAAAATGAAATCTTGTATTTGCTCGCCAATGGGATCACACACACTTCTTATCTTAGTGAACGTAGCGAGCTAATCGTTTTAGTGTGCGTATATCTCTTGATGAAAGAATCACATTTAGAGGATGCTTTCACGTAGTCATGGCCTTCAGTTTAGACCACAAGAGCTGTTTGACCACTGGATCCGCCATCGACCACAACTACGATAGACTTGTAATATGCCAGAATCATGGACATCGTGGACATCATGGATGGTAATTCAGCTCGTCGATGTCTAAAGTGGGTTCACGTCTAGCGCTAAACCAAAGCTTGACCATTGGTTTCATTAGAGATGGAGTGGAAACTGGCGGGTAACGTCAAGATGACGGCTGCCGCACCGGTAGATTTTTCGTGTCAAAAATCGGTTGCCGAACGATTTTGCGTCACTTTTCGTGGAGTCGATTTCTAATTGGTTCAAGCCATTTTCTTATGTGGCGGATAGTTGACGGTTGAAGAATTCGAGCGGATAAAATCGGTTGATGCTCCTGTTCTTTTTGATTATCACAGAATGGGCTTTTGCAATATGACCTTGGACAGAAGGCAATCAAATACAAACTGATAAAAACACAATAGGTCATGATGAATACGGTTGTTCGACCATGACTTGCCCGAAAGGGATTTCAGATAGCAAGTGCCCTGGCAAAGGTGACCCTCATAAGTGTCAGTGGTATGACAAATCATCTGGTAAGTGCTATTACCCGAACAAGCTACGTGAAATGGTTAACAATGATTAGGCATAGGAGAAACATATGACTGATGAACTGGACAAGTTATACACCGATTTACAACGTGCATATGATCTGACGCTAGACCGAAAAAAGACCCTTACAGGTCAAGCTGCTAGCCTGATGAGCTTTGCTGGAATCATCCAAACAGTCTTGATTGGTCTAATGATCACCTTAGCCACAAACAAAGACGCACGTGCACTTCTCCATCTTTCTTCATACTACTCTGAGATTCTGATATTGATAATGGTGGGTTTTGCTTCATACATGTTAACAGCGATTTTTTCACTTCTAGCTTTCAAGGAGCCGAAATGGGAAATCGTTCCACAAATGCCTGACAATAACCCGCTAGATTCAATTCAATTCTTCTATTCGGGCAAGGGCAAGTATAGCTTAGAGAAGATTGCTATGCAACTAAGTGATGCAACTGAATTTCATCAGAAGACGAACAAGTGCAAATTCATCTACCTACAGTTAGGGCTATTGTTCTTAATGGTGGGCATCATTGTCACGGCATTCGGAGGCTACCTCATTCTAGCAACACTCAGCTAGTTTCGCCTAGCCTTTGCGATTTCATAGGCATTCTCAATTAGTGTTATCCACTTGTTTTTTCCTTCAATCTTGATTCCAGCAGCTTCCGCAGGAGTCTTACCTTTCAGTTCTTCGTGCGGTCGAACGTAGTTGTGAAAAATCTTCATGCCACTATACCCCTATTCTTTGGTTTGTCGTCGTCAGCGAACGTGACTGAAACATGAACCATTATCGTAGTTCAGGAAAGGGCAGTCCCGCTTTCTTCAACAATAATTCCAGCTGGTCACGGTCTATAAGCTCCATGTCGTCTCCACAGTTCTCTTTGTCAAAACACTCTGGAGAGAAGTAAGAGCTTGTCACAAAGTACCCGCGACAAACATCATTTTTCTTTTCTCTTTCTATCGTATGGGCGAAATCTCTAACCTGCGTGGGCATTACTCGGTTGATCATGCTTTGGTGCGCGCACTGAACTATGATTCTGGAAAGCTTGCCGCTACCCTCCTCGACTCGGGATGCTTCTATGTCTACGCCCTTGTCGCCCGCTCCGCCGGTAATCATAACGTTCTGAAAGCTTAGTCGCTCAAAGAGGTCAGCCACCAACATTTCGAATTCCGAGGGGCTCAGCATCCTAGATTCGGAAGAACGCGTCACAATTCTCGCTAATTGCTCTTCATATGACTTCAAGGCTGCGTCAATTTGTTTCTGAGCTTTCATGACTAGTGGGTTCGCAATCTTGAGGTTCTTCCGGTCTTCAACCAAGACTTGGGCGTAGAGTGATCCTCCTATCTTCTCTGAGCCTGCAGACAGGTTCCTGATTAATATTGGTTCAATCCAATCGGTTGACGGCTGTCCTGCAATCGCTACTCTATCTCCTCTTCTGATCGGATGATAGAAAGAAAATCTCAGAATCTTTCCTGAGGCCTCCTCAGGATAACTTGTTGGTATTTGAACTATCCGCTTGCCATAGCGCTCACGATCAACTCGGACCACACGACCGACAAAGACAGACATCAAACCGTCAGAGATCAGGTCCAGACGCACTGTTACCTTCATGCATGTCTTGCACATCTCCGCAGTAAGGTACTCATCGATTCCTCTAAGCTTGGAGAACTTGTCTAAACCAGTGGAAACTTTGACCGTGACTAATGGAGAATTGCAGGTTGAACAACGAGGCGTATCCACTTTGGCGCAATCAGAGCAGTAGGGCACATTTGAGAAGCGGCTCAGTTCCTTGCCACAATTCATGCAAAAAGGCAACGGTTATCTTCACTAAAATCAATCATCTGAAGAATTAGTTAGCTCTTGCGGAAAACACGCGCGTGTGCTGGATTTTGTAGGTTCAGTTCGACATGATCCTTTTGGACAACCGATTTTCTCAACCTGATATGTGTGAAATTCGTTTTCGTGTAGATACTTCGCCCAACAATCAGAGCAGATGGAGATGGAGTGCTCTAAACATTTCAGAACACAACAGCCCCATTAAGAACCAGTAAAACTCGTCTATTGGTACGTCCAAATGCTAATGTTCGACAACGCTATAGCTCGATAAAAGTCTTAAATTCAGATCTCCTTTAAAATGGTTATAACGGGGATCGATTTGCGCCCCGTCGTATACGCAAGTTTTCTATGCATACTTATGGTGACTACTTTCTCCGGAATCCTCCTCAATTATCAACAGACCCTTGGAACTCCACAAGGGATGTTTTGCGGTAGCAAGAACAGCAACGTATACCATTACCCTAACTGCCCTGAGGCCAAACGAATAAAGCCTGCAAATCTGGTTTGGTTTACTAATGAATGCGACGCAGAAAGTAAAGGATATAGACCCTGTTCAATATGCAAGCCGCCTGTATGTAATGCTGCTCAAGCTCCACCCAATGCGACTGCAACATCTACCCAGTCGACGGTATTGCCCACCCCAACTACGACTCCATCGCCAACTCCCACTCAGACTCCATCGCCTATGGCAACGCCGACAACCGCCGAGTCACCCATTACCACAGCAATAGAAACGACTTCAACACCCGAACCAACTACTACCCCAATGTTCGCTTCCCCCGGCGGGGGAGAAAATCTTGTGGTTCCAGTTGCATCGTTAGCGGCAATAGCAGTGGCATCAGGTTACGTGCTGAGAACCAGACGTAGTAAAAAGTGAACTACGCCTATCGGTTCACGCGCTTTCAATGAAAGAGGGACTGAAAAAATAAAGGACCCAATACCTCCCAAACTAGTAGCGCTCATGTGCATACTGTTCATTCTAGGCTTAGTCATAGGTGCAGGATCCAGTTCAAAACCACAAGCCCAAACAGTCACCCAGACATTAACTCAAACGGTTACACAGACCATTCAAGGCTCTACAGCAAACGAGACCAACATTCAACCATCAAATCTCCCTCCTGGCTATGAAGTCTACTTCTCACCTAACGGAGGCTGCAAAGAGAGACTGATCTACTGGATCAATAGAGCCAACACGTCGATCCACGTCTTGATCTACAGCTTCACTCTCAATGATGTTCGCGATGCGCTCATCTCTGCGAAGAATCGAGGCGTAGACGTCAGAATTGTCTTCGAGAAGGAGGGGGTAGAGCAAGAAAAAGGTAATGAATACTTCGACTTGAGGAATGCTGGGGTACAAGTTAGAAACGACACGAACCCAGCCCTTATGCACGATAAAATCGCAGTCATAGACGAATCAATCGTAATAACTGGAAGCTACAACTGGAGCAAAGAAGCTGAAACCCGAAACAACGAAAACATGATAATCCTAAGAAACTCGGACATCGCCTTAAAATACGAGGCAGAGTTCGAGAAAATATGGAATACAAGTAGATGATAAGCAGGAAAGTCATGGAAAAAACAGACCTCTTCATTGATTATCAAAGTCGTAACCGAGAAGACGTGCACGGCGCAGTTTTCGACGCGTGAAAGCGAAGGGTAGAGGAAGAGTCGTCGTTGTCGTCGCCCTAGCTGGTGAGAGGAGTGGAAATTGAACCGTTTTTTTGTCGGCGTTAGTCTCTAGGGATTCCTACTACGTTAGTTAGACAGCCAGAAAGTAGATGAAAGTGGATGTGCTGACGTAGCCATGGCCTTCATCTTGGACCGCAAAAGCGCTCTGACATCAGGATCGTCGATGAGATTATCCATCACGCTATCGCTCTTCGACTCCTCCTCATGCAGTAGCATAGCAGTTTTCATGTCCAGCGGGGATCCACATCGTGAGCAGAAGCTACTGGTAGGCGAATTAGACTCTTGACAACGCAAACACGTCTTAATTCTTAACTTGTGTTCTTCCTTGTTGACCTCCTCTTCTGTCTTAATGCCGTTAAGGTTGAGTAACGCATTGTCAATGTTTCTTCCAGAGAGATGCACGCAAGTTGAGGCCATTCTCGAGTCGCCAACCTAGCCGATATATTCCTTCATCTGCGCCTCCGTAAGCACGTTTGCCAGATTCGAAGCTCTTGCATGCCGGAAAGAGTGAGTATTAACCCGCTTGTCTATGCCTACTCTCCGAGCTACGACGGACAACATTTTCCTGAACGCATAGTACTCGAAAGGCTTAGTTGAGTTGGTGGATTCGAGACTTGTCCACAAAGGCGCCTGAGGATCCTTTCTTGCTGGATGGTAATTCAACCATTCTGATAACGCCTTAGCCGTGAAGATGATTCGCACTCTTCTAGGGCCGGTCTTGCCTTTTACAACCATGACGGCGCCGTACTGGTCAAATTAGATGTCGCCTACTTTCAGGGTTAGTATTTCTCCAACTCTGCAGCCGGTCTCATATGTGACAAGTATGAGGGCTCGGTCTCTCTGATTCTGGCAAGCCTCGGCAAGCTTCTTCACTTCATCTTCAGTCAGAAGATGTTAGGCAGGATTTTGTGGTTATTCTTGCGCGTGGCTTTGATCCATTTGACTTCAGTTGGATAGTAGTCTTCAGTGTTTCTTAGTCGCGTAGAATCTCTTGATGCATTCCTTCTCAGACCGCTTTGTCTCGTAGGAAGTATCCTGCTTTTCGAGCTTGGAGACAACTGTCGCCAAGACATCTTTCGTCGTGCGTTTGAATTCTTTGCCTAGTAGTCTCGAGACTTTCCTGAGTACGTAGACATATCTGACCTGTCTTGGTGCACTCAGCCCCTCGGCTTGGAGTACTCGAGAAATTCTTTGACCTTCTTGCGGTTGCTCTCGAGTATTTTCCCGTCACCGTCTAGGATGGAGAGCGCTCCAATGAGTCTTCGATCATAATGATGAATATCAGAGACTAGCTGCGCGGTCATGAATAGGGAATTTTGAACTCGAGACATACAAATAGCGTGCAAACTTGACCTAAGGTTTGGTGCGGAGGGTGGGATTTGGATTAAGTTCGGTTCCTTAACCTTACACTAATTACCAGCGGATGATCAGCGTCTCTAAGATATCACACTTGTCATTCTAACAATTCAAATTCGGGTACTCTCACCATCTGTGGCGTCACACACAGTGACTTATACTGGAAGAAACTGGACAAGACCATTGAAGAGTACATAGACCATGCAGAAAGCAAATTCGAGAATGGATAATCAAAGAGTAACAACAACCCACGGCTAGGAGAGAGCTAGTAGGTTATGTATGTCGTATTGGACATTGAAACCAAGAATTTGGGCTCGGATGTTATGAAAGATAATGAACAAATCTTATCAATTCAGCTAGGGGATGCCATCAAACAGGAATTATACTATGATGATTCAAAAGATCCGCAATGGACTTTGGCAATGGGCGAGAAGCGAATAGCATCTTTGTTATCTCAAGGGCATATCTTCGCGGGATATAACGTCAAGGAGTTCGACATTCCACTCCTAAAGCGATTTCTAGGAGTCGAAATACCCGAATCAAACATCTTCGAACTGTGTGAAACACCCAAAGTGACTGAACTCAATAAGATGAAGAAACATAGGCTTGAAGAAGTATGTGCAAAGTGCGGGATTGACGTTCCCCACAAACTAAAAATGAGTGAGAAAGCCGAAAAGTACAAAGTCAGGCCAGACATCAAGGCTCAAGCTCACACCAAGACCGAAGACCTCGTGAAGAATAAGGGATGGGGCCCTAAGTTTGCACGTGAGTACGTTCTCGACAAGATAGCGGGGGGTCACGCTATCTTCGATGCGTACCTAGAATTTGTTGGGAGTGGAGGACAAAAGAATACTCTCTTTTATGAATATGCAATCGGTGATGTCGTTGCTGAATACCAACTTCTCAAGGCATTAACTGAGCCAACCCGATGAAAGTTGACAACAAGGAGAAACCAAGGCAACCGATAAGGACTTGACAGAACCCGGTAATTGCAGAAAATATTATAAGACAGATCACGCACATCAAAAGGGTGTTACGCTACAGTGGATACCGTAGCGTTAAGGTCATGGCTAAGCTAGACCAGAATGAGAAGCATACACTCTTATCCCCCTTCGTCCACTGAAGCTAGGGTAAGACCCCTCTCATCCTGACTTTCTAGAGCCATGACCATTTTGTTGAACAATTAACAACATCTGAAGCTCCGTTAACTACACTTATGTCTTATCCGCATATAAATTTATCATAACTAAAATATCCTCTAGATTCATGATAATGTCACTGTGGAGTGTTTCCCTTTCTCCCTAGATCCTCTCTGTGCAGAGTTAACTACGTAGATTGTCGTCTTATCGTCAGTAGTACGCTGCGTAACATAATAGGTTGGAGGTAATGCTCTATTCCTTACCAGTCGATTAACCATGGACTTTAGTGAAGCGGCTTTAACTCCTAATTCTTTCTCCGATACCACTAGAGCTTGACCCTTTGGTATCTTTGTTAGAAACCTGAGCCACTCACCAGATTTCTTCTTAACCTTTCCAGGTAGTTCCTCTTCAGGTATAAACTTGAGTTCCTTATCAAGTAGATCGAGTACCATTGTTTCTCAAATTATCAGTAGAGTGAATGACAGATATATAAGTCTTAGGTTTATAGCGTATATTAAATAGCGTCATACAATAACGGAGGTGATTGTGTATGCCAGCAAGCGGATTAGATATGATAGTGACCGGTATCAAAAAGGACAGACAGGCAATCGGCGCGCTGCCTGTGTCATTGGTCTGATTTGTGTCATTTGTGCTATTGGTGCATATTACGTAACTGATAACAGTATGATTCGGTAGAGCCACCATAGTGTCCAGCCAAGCATGGCTGTATTGTGTTATGGGATATGATTGTTGTAGCGTAACGATCGCCAAGCATTCCAATTTCAAGATAGTTGTCAAGAAATGTTTAGAAGATCTGATCAGACGACCCCCACCATTTAGTTGCTTTAGTATCTCGGATGTCTCTTGACGTAGTCGAACACGTCCTCTAGTTTGTCTAGTATGCTCGGGCCCCATTCCCCTTCTGCCATCTGCCTCTACCTGATATTGCTCAGGAAACTACCAAGTCAAAACGGCTTAATCTAGAAAACCGGTTTCTATCTTTTTATAGGCATCAACGCATGCAACGGAACGCCTTGCAGATTAGACTTCCACGGGCGCTTGAGTTGTTTGGATTCGGTTGCTTTGCATGAGCAGGTTGAAACTGTTCAAAAATGCGCTTATTATATATGGCCGCTCCGACTAGTTAATGCAAAAGGTTTCGCGCGAGAAGCCAAATTCAGTACTCGCACTTGATTGAATGCGAGTACCACCGGGCCCGCCACACTCCTAACACTGGATCAAAACGTTTTGTGCTGCCCCAGCTTATTGTTGCAGGAAGATCTAGACCGGCGCGCTTCTTCGGATGGCGAGATGACAATTGACGGAGAACCTTGGTCAGAATTCACGTGCTGTGGCTGAGATGGTTCTTACATTAAGAAGGGTGTGGTCCCGCGGGCCGGAGTTTCATAGGCAACTGCCTATTTTGAATTCGCCGAGTCCTTTGGGCTCTCCAGCGACACTCCGGTATCTGTGTTAGCCTGATAGGCTGAACGGTCGCACACTAGGTGCAACTCTACAGCGTCTCCTCACGTTATTGGCGTGATCGGAAGCTCTACCAAGCTGAGCTTACGGGATGTTGATTTACATCTTACCGCGGGATCCGCGGGACCCAGAGGTCACTCAAACAAGAATCCAAATAAATGTGTTGCGTTACGGCCTTTCTATTCTTGCAAGCCAATAGACATTAAGGTCTGAAACGCAAGCCTTCTGAGGATAAAAAGATTGGCTCGGTATAATGAGGGATTGTGGAGGCCTACGGCTCCTACTGGTTCTTGGGAATTAATATGATTGGTGTCAGCCTCAGTTAGGCTGAGCAATTATATGTTCGAAGATGTACTGTTCACCGTTGATCTCGATCAGTTTGAGGTTTGCAGCCGTAAGGGAACCTCCTTAGAACCTTTGTGCTCCGCATTGAGGACAGAATTGTAAATCAGCTGAGATTAGAGTTCCACAGTAGGCACATGAAGCCACCATGGTTCTCTTACCAAGGCCCAACTGTTCAAGGGGGTCAGCCGGCTTGTAGGGTTGTATTGTGGGTGCGGGATATATTGTGGGATATGGTTCAGTATACGGTTGAGTATACGGTTGAGTATACGGTTGAGTATACGGTTGAGTATACGGTTGAGTATACGGTTGAGTATACGGTTGAGTATACGGGTCAGTGTACGGATTGTAGCGGCCGAAACGTCTCCAATAGCCAGGATCATAATAGCTCATACGAGTCACACAGGATAGATATGCCGTCTAGCATTTTATTCTTTCTGTCCCTAACAGTAAGCCACCGCCCTGTTCATAACACTATGTTGAATCCGTAGAGTACCGAGTTTTCAATATCGAGGACTTCGCCCTTGTTAGGAAAGAAGCAGAGTTCTGATTCCAAGCTTACCTTACGACTTTTTCTATTTGAAGTTCAAGAATATCTGTCGCACCATTTCTCTTGAGCTGCGGGATAAGCTGAACGATCTGCGCCTCATCAACAGCAACTTCAACGGCATAACCCGCTTCCCCCTCACCATAGAGTTTGGAGATTGTTGGGCTTTTCATAGCTGGAAGGACGCTCATGATCTTGCTCATCGAGCTTTCTGGGACATTCATCTTAAGCAACCTAAGGCCTTTGGCATCTCTGGCACCCTCAATAAGCGACAGTATCGCCTCAACCTTCTCTTTCTTCCAAGAGTTCTTCATAGTTCCCTTGTTTGCTATTATTCGTGCAGTAGATTCGAAGAGTCTATGAATGATTGCCCACCCATTCTCCTTAAGGGTGACGCCTGTCTCGGTACAGTCGACTATGAGATCCGCCACCTCGATAAATGTCTCTGTCGCACCGTATGACCGTATGAATCGATAAGCCATCTTCGGCATATGCGTGTCAAAAAGGCTTCTTGTGAGATTCTCATACTCGGAGGCTACTACTACCCTCTCCTTCTTCTCCTGACGCATCTTATCTTCGAAATTCGAGAAGACTCTTGGGCCTAGGTTCTCATTGAGTCCATACCTTTCAGGCGCAGCAGCGACGACATCGACTCTGCCAATCTTAAGATCAGTCAACTCTTCAACATCGGCTTGTGGCTCCAGAACCCAGTCGAGACCAGTTATTCCAAGAATCGTATCTTCCCTGCTCAACCAAGAGGCTGATATTCTGGGCTCTATGTACTCGCCATTCTAGTTCCAAGTCTCTGGACTCGACCATGTATGAGCGCTCACCCTTTATTGAAAGATTGTAACCGGATCGGTCAAGAAGGGCCTTCACCGCATCCCAAAGGTGCCCCTTAGGTAAAGCTATCTTGAGCACACGCATATGCTACCCCATCAACTCTAAGATTATTCATCCCAAATATCTCTTTATTGTTAACCCGTCTGAGTCCAGCTTAAAACAGCAAACCTAATCAACAGACTTTCTTTTCACCCGAAGGAATGAGTTCAAGAATTACGTGACATCCTCCCATGGTTAAAGCCGTGGGCTTCCCGCTTCAACATCTTTGCTTACCATTCCCCTTAGGGATGGCGGAGGCTTAGACTCTACGGGCGTGTTCACCCACCGTCCGTGGGCATAGTCGGGTTTGAAGCCTGACAGACCAATCTTCTTGATTAGTTTAGCCGAGTTCTCGTCTCTCGGCAGGTTTTCACCACAATTGGGGCATATATGGTCTCTCTCGCTCAGGTCTTTTGGCACCCATGATAGGCAGTTGTGGCAGAATTGTGTGGTACCCCATGGATCGATTGGTATGAACCATTTACCGAGTAGGTTGGCTTTGAAATGGGTTTTCCGTATGAATGTTCCTGGTGAGGCGTCTTGAATGCTTTTGGCTAGGCAGTGGTTTCTCATCATGTTGATTACAGACAGTTTCTCCAAGAATAGGACATCGTTGGTTTTGTATAGTGTTGCTAGTGTTTTGTTTTGGTAGTCGTCTCTCTGACATGCTACATGACGGTGTTGCTTTGCCATTCTCAAAGCCAGCTTTCTCCTATTTCTTGAGCCCTTCTTTGCTCTTGCCATTACTCGCTGCAGCCTCTTGATCTTTTCCTCAGACTTTCTCAGAAACTTTGGTGGATCCATTGTGGTTCCATCTGAGAGTGTCAGAAACTTAATCAGCCCAATGTCTCCACCTTTGATCCGTCCATCAGGAATCTGCTCTATGGGGGTCTTCTTCTGATCTGGAATTTTGCAGGCGAATACCACATACCACTGTCCAGCGTTGTATTTTACAGTCAAAGTTTTGACTTGACCTTCCATTGGCCTATGCATGAAGATTCGGATATGTCCTATCCCCGAGAGGTACAGTTTATTGTTGCATAGTTTGAAGCCTGATTGTGGATAGGTGAAGGAGAGGTACTTCCTCGGATGTTTCTGCTTGGGGAATCTTGCTCTACCCTCAAAGTAGTTCTTGAATGATTCTCGCAAGCCTTGTGGCAACGCTCTGGACAACCTGACTATGTATTCCCTGAAGATTCTCGTCTTCTCGTCTAAGCTCTAGTGCTTTCAGCCTCAAGTCGGTTCTGCTCAGGCTGACATGCTCCTGTTTCCAAGTACCGATCTTCAGGTCCCTAAGTCTATTGTATAGCTCACACAATGCGGACAGGTGGCTTTTCATCAGCCTTCCCTGCCCCACCTTAGGGTAGATACGGTACTTGTAGGCTAGAAGCATCTCAACCATCAACAAACACATGTTTTGAACAAAATTTAAACATCTGGCATCTCACTCTGGAACGCAATTCATCCCACGGCTAAAGCCGTGGGTTTTCTTGCGCATTTTCTATAAATCATGAATGGAAATAAGTCACAAGGACGTAGAGATCGGCCGAACTAATAGAGAAAGGGCGTTTCGATGAGCGGTCTTGAGACGAGAATTGCAGAAATTCTAGCAAACCGGAAGAGGCTAGCTCTGGAACCGCGAAATCTAGTTCGGGCGGCCGTTTTAGTTCCACTACTGAGAAACGCCGACGAATACTACCTCCTCTTCACAAAGAGGCCTAAAGAATTGAAGAACCATCCTGGACAGATATCATTTCCAGGCGGAGGATTCGAGGCGCAGGATATAACTCTGAAAGGCACTGTCCTGCGCGAGTTACTAGAAGAGCTTGGTGTTCTAAAGAACGATATTCAGTTCTTGGGGGAGCTTGATGATTACGAAAGTACTACAGGCTTTTTGATAACTCCTTTCGTCGGGAGGATACCATATCCGTATGATTTCAAGATTAACAGGAGAGAGGTCAGCGAGTTGGTGTTTACTCCTCTCAGTGAGCTCAGGAAGCTGCCACGGGTCGGATATGTTGTCCGGCACGGAAAGCCCTGCCCAGTCTACTATTATGACCTGCCGCAACGTGTGATTTGGGGGGCAACTGCAAGAATAATCAAGAATCTTGTTGAGGCCGTATTCGTCGATCAGACTCATACCTCCTAAGTGGCGAGTCATTTCCTGCTCTAGTTATCTCGAATTTTTCTTGACACTAAAATGTTATGCGCAAAAAGAGCCTAAGAGTCTCGTGCACAAGTTCAACTGGGGAATACATTAATATCGGCAAGATTTTCTGTCTACTTGGAAGATTTCGTTCAAACACTAATGGGTTTACACCTTTATTCATACAAACACCTATATATGTGAACGTTTAATGTATGTTGAACAGCTTTGAAAACGAAACCTGGTATGAAACATGCTCATCTGCTTAAGGACGAGAAGGTACGCCGTTGGCTTGGTAATCTTGGACGTGGAAGTAAGATAACAGCTGAAGTGAAATGGCGACAGATTGGAAAGATATGTGAACTTATCAACAAAACACCAAAACAGATGGTGAATTCTGCGAAGAAGGATATGGATAAATTTCAAGACTCACTTGAAGACATGGTTACAAAACTGGAAGAACAAAAGAAATCACCACAATACATCATATCACTCCAGAAGGCTGTAAAATCATGGATGAAATACAACAACATCGCTATGACCAGAACGATAAAGGTCAGCAACGCAAGCGCTACCCCAACAATTGCTAATGAACAGGTCCCAACCAAGGAAGAACTGACCAGGATACTGCATGCTTCCCCACCAAGAATACGATTTGCTGAGGCTCTAATGGCATTCGCAGATCTAAGACCTGAAGTCATTGGAAATTTCCACGGAGACGATGGACTAACTATTGGTGACTTACCTGAACTCAAGATTGAGAATGGACAGGTAACCTTCGAGAAGATCCCTACTATGGTCAAAGTTAGATTTATGCTAAGCAAGACCAGAAAGCCATATTTTACATTCCTGTTTCAAGAAGGATGTAACCTCCTCAAAGAATACCTTGAACAACGTCTACGAGCCGGTGAGAAACTAACTCCAGAGTCTCCAGTGATGGGATTCGAAAAGCCCGGCAATAAAAAGAATCAGTTTATTTCGACAAGGCGGATTGGAACCCTCATAAGAAAGTACATGAGAGATGCAGGGGTCAAAAAGAGACCCTACGTTTTGAGACATTACGCTGAGACACAGCTTACCATCGCAGAGAGTAAAGGAAAGATCACCCACCCATATCTTCAATTCTTTGCCGGGCATAAGGGCGACATCGAAGCTACATACAGCACGGAGAAAGGAAGACTACCCCCCGACATGATCGATGTTATGCGATCACAATATCAAGCATGCGAATCCTATCTAGGTACCACAAATACAATCTCGGATCAAAGCGAAGTTGTCAAACGAACACAACTAGCAGTCTTAAAATCCCTTGCAAAAAATGCAGGAATAGACTTGTTAGATGCCAAAATCGGCAAAGTAACAGGAATCAATAGGGAACTCACGATAGAGGAGGAGATAGCACTCTATGAAAACGAACTCTCAATACTCAGAGAGAGACCACCACACGAAGATGAAGAACAGAAATATGAAAGCAAACTCGTCACAGAAGACAAGCTGGAAAAGTACCTGAATAATGGATGGGAAATGGTCCAGAACATAAACAGCAAAATACTCATACGCAGAAGACTCCACACCCCAGAAACAAAAGAAAAACAGAAAAAAATAGAATCCTACCTCGCACAAGAAGAGAAAAAAACACAAGAACCTCATGTCAAGACTGAAGAGGAAGCTGAATTCAAACTCACAAAAGAGACCAAGAAAGCTCTAGCAGGACTCAGCAAACTATCACAAGAAGACAGGTGAAAAACCAAAAAATTCCGCCTGACGGAGAGTGGGCAACTCCTAGTGTAGACCATATGTGGCATTATTATTAGATCTTAGTGCTTGTTTTGAGCTGAAAAAAGGTATCAAAACAGGACAGCACTTACAGCTACCAGAACCGCCATACCCACCCCCACCGTTTCTGTGAATGTAAAGGGTACTACATATGTAGGGTGTGTATAGGGTGTTTGAATGTCCTACTACTGCAGGAAATTGTAAGATGATAGGTTAGATAAATAGTTAGATATATAGAGATTTGAAAAAAATCAGGATAAAAAAGCGTTTCAGTATCCTTATAATAATTTACTCTTGAGATTCCAGCTTCTTGCTTCTTCTGTTGAGGCTGCTAGTATGGTGCGGATCTCGTCCTGCTCCAACTCCTCACCTTCAAAGGATCTTAGTCCAAAAGCTTGGCAATCGTGCGTATCCACACGTATTGGGATGGGGTGAGGAGTTTGGCTTTGGGGTATAGTTTCTTTATCTTTTCTGCCTCTTTTGTTGCGTCTTCTTCAGTGAATACGTAGTCTTATCCAGGTCGATGGAGCCGCCTAGTCCGCCTGAAGCTACAACGTTCTGTACCTGAATGTCGGGTCTGCCAACGATTACCATTCCATTTTTCTTGAGTTCAGCCGCGATATTTGTCACTGCTCTTTTTGCCTGCCGTTCTGACTTGGACCCGGTGCAAACCATCTTTCCAGAGCTGAAAAGGAGTGTCGCGGTCTTCGGTTTCTTCAATCTGAAAACAAGCCCTGGAAATTGTTCTGGTCGATACTCAGTTCCAGGAAATAATCGCGCAATGATATCTAGGTCTAGGCGTTGTTTTAGATTTGCCGTGGCGACAACATTCTGTATAGTTACGACCGCCTTCTCCTTTGCCGAAATTTCACAACTCCATCGATAGTCTTCATAAGTTGTTATATGCAGCAGCCATCTTAACAACTTTGAGGGAAGAAACGGAGAAGAGGCTCAGTATCTCTTAAGATATCTCTTGACCTCTACCAAAAGATCTTCAGAGTGAAGGGCTTAGCAAAGTATCCGTCGCATCCAGATTCCTCAGTAACCACGCGCTAGCTGATGATCAAAAGTTAAAGAGCAAGACAACTCACTCTAAACTGATCTTGTTGACAGGCTTACATGTTCTACGAAGAGAGATGTTGCACTATGGACGGGGTAGACGCCGTGGCCAACGGCAATTTACGCCTGATATGACACGCCTCTTGTACTTGTTCTTCGTTTCGAAGAAATACGGGCTTGAACCGCACAAATTTTTTGAATGTTTCTTCGATGCGTGGACGCATGAGAGATCGTCGTACAAGGACATATCAATCCAATGCCGCCAAAAGACAAAGAATGACGGTGTCTTTCTCGTAACACAAGATCAAAAGGTAATCACTCAACTACGCCTTACCGAGGCAACATTGAAGCATATGCCAGAAATTGACCTTGAAAGCCCTCCATGGAACGAATACACGACACTTAACAAAATGGAAAAGCCGATACCTGTCGACATGAAAGTCAAAGATGTAAATTCGGGAGTCAAATGGGTCAATCTGAAAGCCCGGGTTGTTGAGAAACCAATCGCGAGGACGGTCTTCTCGAGGTACGGGGGTAATCCTTTCGGTTTATCGAACTCAACAATCTCTGATGATACTGGTTCTATCAAGTTACCGCTCTGGAACAACCAAATAAACATGGTCTCGATTGGTGACACAGTTCAAATTGAGAATGGACGGGTAAGAACCTTTAGAGGAGAGCTGCAAGTTAGTGTTGGCAAAAGCGGCAAACTTACAGTCATCGGGAACCAATCAAAATGAGCACCACGCTCGCTAGAGGATTTCCTTAAGAGCCTGTGCAGTGGTGTAGACGCTTCCTACTCCACTAATATATTGAGCAACTCTCAAGGCTTCTGTGATCTCCTCTTTCGTAGCGCCAGCTTGTATTGCAGCCTGAGCCAATGCCTTCACACCTTGAACAGCTCCCTGAGACGCATCCAAAGTCATCGCGATTAGGAGTTTAAACTTCTTGGGTAGAGCACCGTCACTAAGAGCGAGGTTACTAGTACTTTCAACGAGCTTGAGAAGCTCTGGATCGAGTTTCTCCAGAATCTTCAAAGGATGTTCAGACATTCAATCACCACCACTCCAAGTAATCGGAGAACACTTGAAGTGACCTTGTCAAAACGTAGTTTTTTCATACTTATACTTCAGACATCTCTCAACGATTCTTGGACATGGCTGATATATTCCGTAATATAGAGTCGTTAAGTATGCATATTTCGGAAGTTCGCTTCGATAGAAATCGCAACCTGAACATTCGGTTGGAAAATCTCTACAGCAGCTTTCAGGTTTCTCAGGGTTGTGTTCTTTAGAAGGTATCCTACTCCTTAGGGGCATTAGCCCTACTAGGGAAGAGGGCAGCGTCACCAAGGTGCTTCCAGCAGACCAATGATCAATATAGTGTAGTCAGGGGCCGTCAGATAAACTCTTTGAGTCCTTGTTCTCCGTCTGCCATTCCTGCGATTGGTTCTTCGAAAAGCCGTGATGGCGGATGGTGGGGGTGGGATTCGGCACCAGTTTACTAGTAGGAGACTTCTCTCAATGCTTGGTGGTGGTTCAAAAAATTCAAGTTCCAAATCAAGGGGATACCACTGACAGGCTACCACGCGATTGTATCGGGTGAAGTGGTCCTTTTTCAGATCTTCGATGCAGATCTGTACTTCCGCCTCAGATAGTTGATATATTGTCCGAGTTCGGAGTCGTTGAAGCAGGACCTAGATTCAAATTCGAGCCAGGCAGCACTAAAGTATGCAACTCAGAAGTGTGCTCATTTGCTCAGTTTCTTAGTCCAGTCTACCAGCGCCTGTAGAAGGTTTCTAATTTTTTCCTTTGTTTCTGCATCTTTCAGATTGCCGTTTTCGTCAAATTTCGCCTTGGCGTAGGGAATCATTACTTCGGGGGTATTTATTGGAAGCATGTTCAGGAATACAAAGCACTGACGAAGATGATATTGAGCTCTTGCAGTGCCAAGCATGCCTGTTGAAGCGCCCATCACAGCGACAGGTTTGCCTTCAAAAGCATTATCGCCGTACGGTCTTGAAGCACAATCGATGGCATTTTTCAGGACACCAGGAATCGAATAGTTGTATTCAGGGGTTACAATCAGAATTGCATCAGCTCTCCTAATCTTCTCCTTAAATTCTACCACTTTTGGTCCTGGAGTTTGTTCTAGATCCTGGTTGAAGGTGGGCATTCCTTCTAGATCGAAGATTTCTACCTCTGCGTCTGTTGGAACCAGCTTCGCTGCAACCTTAAGGGCCATTCTGTTATAGGACCCTTTCCTAAGACTCCCGGCAAAGCCAAGAATTCTGATCTTTTTATCAGTCATACTCTCTAAATCGTCTTGAAAAACTAATAGGCGTATCTCTGCAACGAATCACGATCGCAGAACAACTCTCTCGCAGGCTATATCGATCTTTCAGCCGCGCCCATGCCAACAGACTGCCGGCTCAAACAGTCGTTTATAAGCAACCATGTAAATTCACGCAACACAACATGGCAGAAGACAAATCATATGTGACACCTTGACGCTGCTGACAGAATCATGGAAGGAGTATCGGAGACACAATCTGATCCGGCGTCTAAGTTATGGCTCAAGGCTTACGAAGAACTTTGCCACATAGACCGATTCCTTTTCTTAAAAACTCTGGACCTGGTGCAAGAGGCGGCTGGGTGTCATAAGAGCAGGTTTTACGTGGCATCTGCGGTAATGTGTCGTGGTGCTCTTGAATCAATGCTTCATACGCTAAAAGCATGGAGAAGAGAGGGCGCCCGATATTGTTTAGGGCGAGTTGTCCGTGCGAGGCTCGTGAGTCTCATTAAGTGGTCAGTAGGGGACGGGGTGATGACCCCGAGACAGGCAAAGATGGCTAGCCACATAAAGGAAATGGGTGATTTGAGTGCTCACATTGCCCAGCGAATCGACGAAGAACGCTACAAAGATGCGACGAATAAGCCCTATCGGCTTTGGGTTAATGAAAGAGAATCCTGGAAACTTCTTAAGGACACAGTCGAGTTACTCAGTGCATTGGCGAATAAGCGATACATGAAACTGACCAAGTTTTCTTCGACGCAATGAATTCTTGGGACTTGAAATCAGGAAATAGTTGACTCTATGCTAGCGGCTTAGCCCGGTTCCACATAGCGCGATGGTCTGATATGCGAGACATATTAGAAACCCAGCCCGTTTACTACATTTTTTCGTCTGAGTTTAATATTTGCAAGTCACCAACTAATACTGGTTTGTGAAATGTCCAGATTCCATATTGAATTAGTCAACACTAGAGACGAGATGGATTTGCTTTCCCCGACGAGAGGGTCTAGGAGTCGTTAGCGAGAACAGCGTTCATAACCGATCTGGGTGTAGGTACTATTGGTTATTCGTCCATCTTCTAATTTGAAAGAACTAATTGGCATTCCAAAATTTGCTCATGAACTAATCCAAATAAGGTGTTTCAATAGAAAAATTCCTATTTTTGGTTCTGCGGATGTTACGAACCGCTGCAATCTGAAATGTCAACATTGTTATTGGTGGCTGAATAGAGAAGCGCAAAAAGAATTAGGTCCCGATGAATGGAGGAATGTTGTAAGGCAGAACTTCATCAAGAAAGGTGTAATCTCTATTGCTCTGGCAGGCGGTGAACCGCTTCTTAGACCAGACGTTGTTGAGGTCATAATCCAAGAAATGAGATGGAGAACTGTTTCCATAGTAACAAATGGTACATTGCCGCTGGTGGATTTTGGTGTAGGATATTTCATTTCAATAGATGGAACCGAAACGATTCACGACACAATTAGAGGTATGCCCGTATACAAGAAGGTGAAACAGAACGTCATTGATCATCCGGAAGTAGATGCTGTTTTCATTAATATGACTGTGAATACGCTAAACTATGAATGTGTGGAAGAGGTGGTTCGTGATTGGTATGGTTACGCGAGAGGTTTGACATTTCAATTCCACACTCCTTTTTCCCACGATGATAGATTATGGCTACCATACGGAAAGCTAAGAGATAGAACCATTGATAAGATGCTACAAGTGAAGGAAGACTACCCAGGTTTTGTTGTCAACACGTCCAAGCAATTGAATTTATTCAGAGACGGGAAGTGGACTGTTAATTGTCCAAAATGGTTTTTTGTGAACTTGGACGCTAGCGGCAGAACAAAACGGTCTTGTGTCATATCTAACACTGATGAGAATGGAATTACCCCCATATGTGAAAGATGTGGAATGGGCTGTAATGCGGGTGCATACTCAGGACTAGTCTTGTTTGATACCGAATGGTTTAGAATGTTCAAGGTTGCGAGAAGAGTCGTACCATTCAAAAACAAACCTGTCTCTTGAAGAACGGAAACAATGCAATGATGAGAGGTGTTGCGAAAGTGATCAACGCCCATTGAGCCATCTCCCACCAGGAAATCATGAATGTTTTCACTTACAGATAGATCGATTTCGCGAAGCACGTCTGGCGCTCCAAGTTTAAGAATCGTTCTGTGCTTCCCTATTCTTCTGCCCAATAGAGATAGGTAGTCTGAGGACGAGCGCCTGATATAGACTGCCGGTCAAAAAAGGGAGAAAATAGGGATGATATGCTTCAGCGATATTCGCAATCTTCCAGCTTTAAGCCTTCTGCGAACAATCCAGCGCCTTTCATGCGCAAAGCGTCCTATAATAATAGTGCTGTTGCGACACTCGATAATCTACTTAAACTATTTTAGTGTGGACGACCATTTTCTCTATGGATTCTGTCACCCAACCCGTCTCAACTGTCTGGATTGATGGAGGGATGAGTTGTGCTCCTGGATACGGTACGGCTCCTACAGGTAGGAATGAATAATCCCATATCAAGAGCTATTATACGAGTCGGCGACAGAACCGGATCAGAAGACCGGTCAAGGCTAGATCAAGCTTTAAGAAGCTTTGCATTCGAGGAGTCCTCTGGAGGCTTGACCGACCGTATCTACTTCTTTCTGGTCAAGATGATACTCAGCACTGGCTGCCAAGCTTTTGGCACAAATGTGGAATCAATCAGAGAATACCTTAGGGATCCAATTGTCAGAAGGGCAGTAGTAGCAGTACTGAGCAGTATAGGATATTACGGCGTTACACGCCCCCAGCTCTTGAAGGCTCCCTTCTTAGTGGTCTGGAACCTCACAAATGCCTGCAATCTGAGGTGTAGACACTGTTATCAAAACGCTGGTAAAAGGGCTAGCGATGAACTGTCCTTGGAGGAGAAATTCGGCGTCGTCAAGGAGCTTAGGGATGCAGGTGTTGTCTCGATCGCATTCTCCGGCGGCGAGCCCTTGATGAGTCCTGACTTCTTTGATGTCGCCCAAGTCGCCAGAGAGAGCGATATGCATGTTGCCCTAGCTACCAACGGCACATTGATCACGCCGGCGACAGCTAGACTGCTTAGGAAGATCGATGTCTGTTATGTGGAGGTCAGCTTGGACGCTGCCTCCCCAGAGTTACACGACGTCTTCAGAGGGGTCCCCGGTTCGCATGCTCTCTCGCTTCAAGGGATAAGGAACTGTGTAGAGGCAGGGATCTTCACATCGATAGCTACCACAGTAACTAGATATAATCTGAAGGAAGTCTGCGACATCATCAAGTTAGGACGCAAGATGAAGGTTGACCGTTTCATTCATTTTAATTTCATCCCCACTGGCAGAGGTCGCGGGATCATTCAAGCGGACATAACGCCTGAGGAGAGGGAGGAACTGCTAAGGACTCTTATCAAAGAGTCTAAAGTCCCAGGTATCGAAGTCCTCTCCACGGCGCCTCAGTTCGGAAGAGTCGCTGTGGAGGAGTCTTGTGGAGGACTATCCGCACCTACACACTTCTATGTGGGAAAAAGCAGGAACTGGGGCCTCCGGGATCTGGCTCAGTTCATTGGAGGTTGCGGTGCCGGTAGACTCTACTGCGCGATTCAGCCTAACGGTCTCGTCACTCCTTGCGTCTTCATGCCAGACCTGGTTGTGGGCAATCTCCGAACTTCCAACTTCGAAAAGATCTGGCAAGAAAACCAAATTCTCAAAGAACTACGGAATAAGGACTTGCTAAAGCCGGGGTGTGGTAGTTGCGAAAACAGATACGTCTGCGGCGGATGTAGAGCTCGCGCTCTAGGCTATTTCTCCGACTACCTAGCACCAGATGTAGGATGCATCAAGAACCTGAATGAATGGGAAAACCTTAGAAAAGGGTCGAAACGGGTCGAACTAAGCGACAGCGGGCAAGGGCTGCGAGGGGGCGAATCTGTACCTTGTCGTAGTAGATTAGTTCCTTCTCTTCTAGAATCTTCTGCAGCTTAGCCATCATCAGTGTGCAGGAAGCTAGTTCAAACAAAGAAGGTACAATAGGCTTTTGGACAGTAATTCTTTGATGTGCGAAAACTGAACATTGATGAGGTACTTCATGTGGAAGTGCTCAGTGCAGAGATGCATCGCTTTGCATATGCAGCTGCTTTCTCAGCCTTGTCCTCGTCAAATAGTATGGAGGAGAGAAGTATGTTGTGGACAAACTCATTCCTCACTTTCTGTACATCTCCAATCCTCTCACATATTGTCTGTTCTATGAGTTGAAGGTCTTTGAGCGTCTCACGCACCGGGTTAAGAGAAAGTTTGTCTAGCCTCCTGAGCCTTTTTTCCTGTTTTATTTCGCGAGCTTCAAAGAACTCCTTTAGCCTGATCTTTCCGAAAAACTCGAGAAGAGAAGAATAGAGCACGACCTTCCAGAGATCCTTGTTTCTTAGGATCTCATTGATCGATGGTAGGCTTACCGTCACTGACGCATTGATAGATATCCCAGAATATTAACAATTGCCAAGTTGCTCAGTCAAATTTTGACATAAAAACTCATTCACTGGTCAAGTAATCGAAAAGCGATGTATACAGTGCTTTAGTGTGCGTTTACCCAACTTCCATCTTCGAGAATGCAGTAGGTACCAAGGAACAGGAATACCAATGCGAAAGCGACTATGACAGTGAAATCAATCCATGGCGGCAGGAGATATACACCGCTGACGGCGCCCCTAATCCCGTCAACACCATAAGTAAGGGGATTGAGGAACTGTATTTGATACAAAACAGGTATACTTTTAATCAGATTTATTGGAAACATACCGCCGGACAGGAAGAACATAGGCATCTCTATCACACGCACAATAGTCATAAATCCCTCCGTTTCCTCAATCAAAGCACCAAGCGTCAAGCCGAAACCAACAGCAGCGAAGAAGGTGATTATCATGAAGACTACCGCCAGGAAGAAACCAGCAACGCTGTTTATTTGGAAACCGAACCATATACCAAAGAGTAGAGCAAGTCCTATTGTGATTAGAGCTTGAAGAATTGCGACCGTCATTGCGCCGAGGCTCCTGCCTATCATGAGTGATGTGCGCCTCACAGGTGCGACCATCACCTCCTTCAGGAAGCCAAACTCCTTGTCCCAGAGGACTGTTACCCCGCTATTCGTGCCTCCGAAGAGCAAGCCCATGCCGAGGATTCCGGGAACGATGAATGCGAAGAAGGACATCCCTCCGAGCAGATTCCCTCCTGGGAACAGCCTACTCAGTGGGATGCCTAGGAGAATGAGCCAAGTGAACGGCGAGACTATAAAAGCGATGACTCGTGGTTTCATGCGGAAGAATCGTATCACCTCCCTCAACCACATGCTGTAAATCGGTTGCCCTTCAAATATCGGTTCTTCTTTGTTTTACTCCTTTCACTCCCATTTTATCTTCCTAGCTCCCTCTCATGCTTCTTTTCATTTTAATCTCTTTCACGCCGCCTTCAGCCGCTCTTATTGTCCTGCCGGTGAAGTGCACAAAGACGTCCTCCAAGCTTGGTTCATGCTCATCTATAGACGTTATGACAAACCCATGTTTATCTGCGAAATCTACGAGGTCAGCCACCCTCCCTTCACCGCTCTTCACGTTCAACAATATGGAGTTGCCGTACTCCTCAACGCTCTTCACCCAATCAAGCTCTTTTAACTTCTCCATGAACTCAGCCTCTTTCTCTTTCCCATCAGCAATTTGGAGTGAGATTAAATCCTCGCCTACAGCCTCCTTCAGTTTTTTAGGCGTATCTATTGCAATTATCCTTGCCTGATCGATGATTGCCACACGGTCGCAGAGGTAATCCGCCTCCTCTATGTAATGCGTTGTGAGTACGACCGTTACACCTTCCTTCTCCTTCGCCTTCCTTATCTGACTCCACAAATCCATCCTCGCCTTTATATCGAACCCTATTGTCGGCTCATCGAGGAACACAACATCAGGAGAAGTCATGAAGCCTCTCGCCACCTCAAATCTGCGTCGAACCCCTTCAGGCAAATCGTAAAGCTTGATGTTCTCTTTTCCCTTCAGCTCAAGCAAGTCAAGAACCTCCTCTATCTTTCTCCTCCTATCCTCGCTACTTATATTGATACATCCTTGCATGGAAATCAAGGTTCTCTCTTCCTGTCAACCACCAGTCGCTGGAGCGGTCTTGGAAGACTATTCCTATGCAGCTTCTTACCTCATCGCGCTCTTTGACTACATCATGCCCGCAAATCTTGGCAGAACCTGATGTTGGATGCAGAAGTGTTGTCAACATCTTTATGGCTGTTGTTTTTCCAGCTCCATTCGGACCGAGAAATCCGAATATCTCGCCTTTCTTGACTGTGAAGCTAATGTGGTCAACCGCTACGAAGTCGCCAAACTTCTTTGTGAGCTCGTTTATCTCTATGACGTTTTCCATCTTTCCTATTCCTCCGCTCTCTTCTTCGTGTAATGCAGAAGGACATCGTTCAAGCTCGCTCTGCGCGATTTTATGGAGGAAACACCAAATCCGTGCTTTCTGGCGAACCTCACTATTTCCAGTATTCCCACACTTCTATCTTTCATGCTCAACATTAATGAGTCATTTTTTTCAATGTTGTTTACCCAATCCATCTCTTGCAGACGTGCTACAAAATCCTCCTCAGAGCCCTTTGATAGCTTGAGCGTTATCAGATCTTCACCCATTGAGGTTTTTAACTCCTCTGGCGTGCCGGTCACGATTATCCTGCCTTCATCTATGATTGCTATCCTATTACAGAGGTAATCAGCCTCGTCAAGATATGATGTGGCCAACAGAACGGTTATACCCTTCTCCTTGTTCACTCGCCTGATGTAATCCCAGAGATATCTTCTCGTCTGCACGTCCAGCCCTATCGTCGGCTCGTCAAGAAAGAGAACCTCAGGGGACGTCAGCATTCCTCTCGCTATCTCAAGCCTGCGTAACATCCCCCCGGAGTAATCATTTACTTGTGCATCAGCATGTGCTTCCAACCCAACAGTCTTGAGAACCTCTGCCACCCTCTTCTCTCTCACTTGTTTGGGAAGGTTATACATGCGTGCCGCAAAATCCAGATTCTGCTTGCCCGTAAGGTAGATGTCAACAGCCTCCTCCTCGAATACAAGCCCGATGGACCGCCTCACGCCATCCTTCTCTTTTACGATGTCATAACCGCCGACGGTGGCGCCGCCAGAATCAGGATTTAGAAGAGACGACAGCATTAATATCGTCGTTGTCTTGCCAGCTCCATTTAAGCCGACAAGCCCGAAGATTTCCCCCTCATCCACACTGAACGATATTTCATCAACCGCCTTCAGAGTGGAGTAGGTCTTGCTTAGACTCTGCACTTCAATGGCTTTCATTACGGATACTCCCCTCTTCAAGGGCTGCCCCTTTGATTTTCTGGAGAAGTCTGCCTAAGCGCAGTAGCTCATCATTAGTTAAAACTCTCATGATTCGATTGACCGATTTCCTATTTTGCACACTTGTTCGCTGATACAAGGTCTTTCCTTTTCTTGTGAGTTTTATTCTGCTGACTCTTCTGTCAGTGCCTCTTTCGACGCGTTCGATATGGCCTCTTCCTTCAAGTCTATCAACCAAACCCGTGATGTTGGCAGGCGTCACAAGCATGTGTTCACTAATCTTGTTCATCGGCATAGCTCCAAATTTTCCCAGCGCCCTAATCACTCGATATTGAGGAAAGGTCAGTCCGCTTTCGGCCAGTTGCTGATTCAAAAGAACATGCACAACTCTGTAAGCACTTACAATGCTCATCCATGCTTCCACGGAAGGATCATCCTGCTGCACTTGGGCTAACATTTTCTCGCCTAAGTTTTGTAACAATCACAATAGGTTCAGACTTATAGTTTACACTTAAACAAAAAATCTGCCAAGAATTCAACTCGAATTTCGTTCGCCCAAATCTCGTAGAACTACATGCGTGGTCCAGTGTAACCCTTCACTCCGCTGCAACAGACTTCAGAACTTTTTAGGGTCGCGTATCCTAGATTCTAGCGGTTTAGCTGTTTATCGTATTTGAACTAACTGGTCTGAGTGCCCTCTTCTTGAATTAGCCAGAATTCCAGTTCCCTTATAGTTATGGTGCCGATAGAGGTCTAATCGCTGTTTTTCACCAGTTTCTCAGGGTCTTGGTCAGAGGCAAAGTCAGCCGAGATCTTAGGTGTCTCAAGAACAACGATCACACGTGACAAGGAGCTGGTCGACTACGCTAGCAGGTATGACGATGTCAAGAACGCAGACAATCGGAAGGAGGCCCTGAAGAATCTCAGACAGATCAAGAAGAAAGAAGAGTTTGAGCGAGCCGGCCAATTCCCCTTCGTACCGAAGATCCACAACATATGGACCTTCGAGGAGTCGGTACTGTTTGGCAAAGAAGGATATCCCGGGGCGATTCCAGGCGGCATCTTACTGAACGTCCTGTATTACTATGCCAAACAGAATGACTTGGCAGTCGATCCTATGGCAGGTGGGAGTGAGGGATTTCAAGTCCTACCAGACCACCTACAGAGATTAAAAAGATGTCAATTTGTAGGGGAACCGGCTCCCTATCAAAATGACAGAAACCAAGACCCAAACCCAACCCCCCATATAGAGAGATAAAACCAAATTGCTGTCTTAAATCCTATCATTCTACCTTGTAAACATAGTATTAAGAGCGGTATATCCCAATCATACCAAGCATCCATAGAGATAAGAGATTAAACCACCAGAAGAACAAAACCGATTTTGTCAAATTTGGCAAAAGCGGTTAATACGGAATAGAGATAAAGCCAGGTCACCAGATATAACCAATTAGCCATTAACCTACAAGTTAAATCCATATCCCTACTTCAAACCATAAACCACTTCAACATTAAGAGAGATAGACCATAACTACATTAGGTAACCAAACAGCTTTCTCCAAATTTGGAGAACCCTGCCGTTTCATACAGGGATGGAGTTTGCTAAGATTAGCTACAAAAGACCCATTGAATCCTAGAGCAATAAAGCACACCATAAGAGAGATTGTTAAGATTTCCTCTTAACAAGCCCAGCGGCGACTGAGCATCCCCATATTATAGAGTGCAAGAAAGCCCCACGGTGCTTGAGTGCACTTAGCAAGAGTGAACACGAGAGCTATTCAATATTAGAGAGAGCAGGAAGAGATAAGAGAGAAAGAGAGATAGACACCTCTTACACTCTAACATAGAGAAAGAACAGCTAAAATAGGCTGTAATCCAACAATACAACCTAAATAAGCTGTAAAGAGCAAATCAAAGAGAAAGAACAACATAACAACAATAAGCGTGAACACAATATAGAGTAAGATCAATCAACAATAGGAACAAAGAAAGAGATAACAAACAAGACAGACAAAAAGAGCTATACCAACCCATTATAGCCATAATAGGCAATATCACAATACAGTAAAGAGCAAGGTAACAGAGTAAGAATACAAAACAGGAAATAGAAAAGAACCAAGTAAGAATAACAATAAGATAAGAACCACTAAACAACAAAGAGCAACAATCACACTAAAATCCCATAGTAACTATCCCAGAACGACTAAAACAGCAAAAATGCACACACTGGACAGATTAACAGAGCATGAAAAACCGATTTACACAGGAGGGATCTATGGCACCTTTTGAGATGGGCATGTAAATCCGTCATTTTGATAGGATTTAGGGCTTACATCTATGCAAAATGAAAGATTCGGGGTTGTAAAACCGATGTCCGTCGTGTGTAAAACCGATGTTTGCCTTGTAAAACCGATTCTTGAAGCCAGAATGTGCATTTTTCACTAGAATGACGATTTGAGTCTTCACGGTGGTTTTGGTGGCTTAGAGATGGTGATCTTATCCTCGCTAAATTCAATTATCACTTTCTGTCTTCGCTTCTTAGAGAGATCCATGGGGAAGCGTGGATCCTCCCATAGGCTGCGTGGAACGCGGATCAGAACTTCTTGGTATTGATACCCCTCACTGACCTTGCGTATCTTGAAGATCACACTCTCTGCGATGTGGACCATTCCTATTCACTTTCCCTTATAGAATGCTAGTAAGTATAACGGTTTGGATCTAGCTACTGAAAAGTGGCTATTCCTCTTGAAAAAGATGGAACAAAAAGGGAGGGGGATTGTCTGCTACCTGTCAGTAGTATCTAAAGTAGGGCTGATGGATTTGTTGGGCAAAGAATGGATATGTTTGTGGGTAGCTGAAGTTTTGAGGCTGATATGGATAGCCGGACTGTGGATAACCATGTTGAGGATAGTATCCTGGCTGCTGTGTATAGGATCCTTGTTGTGGATAGCCGAATTCTTCTGGGTGTTCTGTATGGTATTGAGCCCACATGTGTGGGTGGCGTTGAGAGTGGCATCGCTCGCATAAGGTTCGCAGGTTCTGTACGTAATCGCTTCCACCCTTGGACTTGGGAAGGATATGGTCGATTTGGAGATTACTTCTATTTGGACAACGATATGAGTTTCCGTATGCGTCTGTGGTAGTGTTAGTACATTGATGTCCATCCCTCTGGAGGACCCATTGTCGGAGTTCGGGCCAGTTTGCTGCATAACTAGAATCGGGAATAATTCCTGAGGGTGTGTAAATTGGTCCACTTCTCGGCTGACGGAAAGGTTGCTGGTATGGTTGCCAACTTTGTCCTCTTTCAGACCATGAGTACATATTCTATTCACCTCTAACCAGTTGCTTGCCAGTAACTAAATCGTTACTGGTATTTAAAGATCTGGATAGGTGGCCTGCCTTACGAATCTTAAATTCACTCAGCCTGAACTATCGCAGGCTGAAGCCTGCGGGGGCTTTGACTTCTTCTGAAGACAGAGCAGTCCTCTTTTTCAAACCCTAGAGTCCTGGTACAATTCATCCATGCCTTGAAAGATATGGCGTTCTTGTTCCGTTTCCAGCAAAAGGCAAGTTGGATCACATATGAGCGGTGAAATCCTGGTGCTTCAACACCTTCTGTCTGTTCCGGTCTTTGCTAACAGGGAACGGTGCATCGTAATACCAAAAGGGTGGTTCAGCATTAACCCGGCATAATTATTGAATATGGAAGGCTAGTTAAGGGCCCCCTTTTTGTGGCCTCTCCTCACACGTATCTACTCCATACGCGACGCCCATAACTGGGGTTGGCACCAGTCATTTCGGCTATTTCTCTGTGCAATAAGGGAGAATTGTTGAAATAAGGCAGGATTGCTGAGTTTTATGGCTATTATGACATCATTTTTAGAGGTTGAAAGAAGTTTTTCCTGTATTTTTGGTCTTAGCCATGTTCATTCGCCGTCAAAGGGGGTGTGCCCTCAAAGTGTACCTTTTGTACCCTTTTGTTACTTTCCGGGTATGTAATAGCCAAGTCTTACCTTTGTGTCTTGAGAGAGTTCTGATATGTCTTACTCTTGGTAAGATCAAGTTGTTGTTCAGTTCCTCTACAACTAAGAGAAGCGGCCTTCATTCCACTGTCGTTGAAATTGCAGGAGTTAGCACGATACCTCTCAGGCAAGGCAAGATTTGGAATCAACCATTGAAAGCAATAAACAAGGAGCCTAACACAACAGCAAATAATGCATGAAGTCGATATGGCATGTGAAGAAAAGTCAGGCGCAGAACACACTCAATGTCAGGTGTCGGATAAAGACCGATTAAAGATGCATCCTAGACCCATAACTCAGCATGGATTAGTAATTTTCTATCCATACTACTTTCTTTATGTACACTTTTAATTATCTTTCTATTCAGGAGAGTACCCGGGTGGGTAAAACAGTTTCTAGCCGACCCAGCAGCAAGAAGATTCACTCTAGAGTACCTTGGGTCAATAGGTTCCTTCGCAATAGACATGGAAATGGAATATTCAGTCAGCGCCGCCATAGAATGGTTCGAGGCAGGCTTGATACGCACACACTTCGTAGAACCGCTGACTCCAGAAGCAACTCTACTGAAGAGGTGGGTAGACCTTATCCTAGGCAGCCCATCCTTAGAAAAAACGGCTATCGAAGACGCCCTTTACAAGACGAGAAAAGAAGGAGCTTTGGCACAACTTACGTCTGAGAAATAGGTTTGTACATCTAAACTTCACAGCGGCTCCGCAAAATTTTGGGCGATTTCTTCAACATATGATTAAGGAGAAGTCCAGACTCTTGTCTTTTGAATCGACTATGGCTTCGAATCTCCTTCCTAGATTTCTAAGGTACTTTTGAGATAGAGCCTGTTCACCCTTAGAATCCTTGACCTTAATCCACTGATGTTATATACCGTCTTTAGCAGGCAGAACGGTTGATCCAGCCATTGTAAGCCGATATGCTATCTATAGACTATATTCTTGAAGATTTGGAAACACTTTCTCTGGCTCAGTTGTGCTTTTTCCAGAATAGATATAGTGAATTCTTCTTTTCTTGGGAGTCTTTTGTATATCCAAGCAATCCAGAGATAATGGAAGTCGTAGCCATAGACGATCCGAGCAAAACGTCAATTGGTGTAAGACCTAAAAGCAGCGATCCGGCGGCAAGCATTCCTTGAATCACACCAGCACCGTAGAGACCCTTAATGATCTTGCGTCTGCTTTCTATCTCTTTCAAGTCGCTTTCTATGATAGCTCTGGCCTCGCTGGCTTGCTGCCTGACATCTTTCAGCATTGGCTTTGCGTCTTGCAGTCGACGGAAAATATCTCTAAGGTCCTCCCTCAGGTCATAAAACTCGGAGGACTTCGATCTGATCTTTAGAATCTCGTCGTCAGACAAATTCTTCAAGTACCATAGCCCAATATTGGGCAGAACACTTACGATAACTTCGTCTAGCGATGTTGATTGTCTGCCGGATGTGTATTTCAGTTTTAGTTTCATATATTCATAGCATAAATCGTCCTCTGTCGAAAGAACACTCTTAGTAAAATCACTCATAGTAAGCCCTTCATCCACAGCTTCGAAGACAGCTTTTCCGAAGACATCGGCATATGCTTTATCACCAACCATTAACATTAGTTGGTTAAACAACTCCTGCATTTCTTTTCTTGTCGTGGATCTCTTGATGTCCTCCAGTACAGGAGCAACTGTCTTTCCCTCCTCTGGTGACATAGACTCCAAAATGAAATGCCCGATACTTCTCAATACTCTTGGATTTCGTTTGAGATTGATTACATCTAGATCGTTTCTTAATGCTCTGTTATAATCTTCTTCAGCTATTTTCTTTATCTGCTTTCCAGAATCTGAAAGATAGTATTCAGACCTAGGAGTTATGACCACTATACCTTCCTCGACATATCTACGTAGGCTATACAGATCCTTCCGAAGGACTTCAGCTATCTGACTGGCAATTTTGATGTTCATTCCTGATAGAGCATCCATACTCAAGAAGTCTTGGATCAGTATTCTGTGGCTGTAAAGAGCAGTCATTCTCACGTAGTTTAATGGATCGACTGGCATGACCACTCCATAATAGGCAGTCTTCAGGCTCGACTCATTGGCTAGCCCTAGAATCATTTCCTTTGAGTGTTCAAGCCAGAACTTCCGATTCTCTTCCTCAGCTGTCTTAAGATCCTGAGTTGAAAGTTGCTTCCTGCTGACATTCTCTTCAAATAAGCGTAAGTACCGTAGCGATAGTTCTGTAAGTCTATCCATCCGGTATTCATTAACATGTCATTACGTCAGTTAATAAAACCTAGTATGTCCATTTATATCGAGTGTGGATCCTCAATCTCCAGACTTCATTGCAGGATCCTATCTAGACAACAGCGGATCCTCCTTGATTCAATGATTCTCTAATAGAAAGCTCTAGATCAGTACGTCAAAGTAGGATCCCATCTAATACGGATCCCTTTTGCTTCTATGATGCTTTAAACGCCAAACCTAATGAACTACTGGCCGCAGACTATCAGTAAGACACGAATGAACACTAGTATTGATGAGAAGCTAGACAAAATAGAAAATATGCTAGAAGACATTCAAGAAAAACAGAGGATTTCTAGATTTGATAACTTAATGTTGCTCACCTATCCCTTATTTTTCTTTTGTTTCACACTGTTAATGATTGCCTATTCTAACCTTGAACTGTTGAAACTCATCAAGTTCTTTGGGCTTCCGCTAGATTCCTGGCTATTCATGGCCACCATGATTTATCTAATGTTTCTTGCCTTTCCATTTGCTATATTTATCAGAGCTTACATCTCAGACAGTCTAAAGTGGCGAATGACTGCTTCTGATACTCTTGTCTTTTATACTATTCTATGGTCTTCATTTATTCTCTTGCTTATCGCCGGTTCTCCACTTGGTGAGCTTGCTAAGAACTATGCTCCTATGCTCAATCTTCTTTTGTTAGGCTCTTTTGGTTTTTCTTTCGGTCGCTTCATTCTCAACGCATCTGTTTCTAGAGCAGAAAATAGACTCCTTCAATGGCTTCAAGCTAACTTCGATCGTCGCATACGAATGGAAAATATCAAGATGTTTAAGCCTGAGACTGCAAGGGGTCCTACCATTCTTCATAAGATATCTTGGTTAGTATTTTTTGGGTCATATGCCTACGTGATTTACTTGGCTACTTTGTCAGATGGCTTAACCTCAACTATCTATCACATATTGTATCTAATTGTACTTATCATAATAGCAGCCTTAGACTTTAAGGGAATCTTCTCTCAGACTATTGCCCATTAGATTTTTGATCCGCTGTAAATCGGTTTAAGGTCACTATCGCCAAAACATTCTCTGAATCAAACTAACCTAACAATGTGCTCTCTGAGTCTCCTATTGCAACTTGCTTTGAGTCGGTACTGTATGCCTATTTCTATTGAAAAAAGCCTAAAGAAAATGCACTTGTAAATTAGAAAAGAATCACGCTCTGTCGCTCAAATATATTTTCTAACTGTTTTCATTTGCTCTTATTATACTGTTATATTATTCTGTATCTGTAACCGCTCATGCTAGTCTATCCTATAGTTACTGCAATATGTGTCCTTACTGTTGACTCTGCGTGCCCGTTCTGAAACGGTTTTACGGCTTCTGACTCGTCTTCTCAGGTCACCTTAGCTGAGTATGGATGACTAAACATCTATCCATATTATATCTTATTCTTGCTTTGACGACTGTATTACGTTACGGCTTTATTACTTTACGCCTTCCAATTTTCCTATTCTCTCAACTTGCTAGACTAATGGAGTTGCGTTCTTCCATAGCTCCTCAAAGATCCTCTTAAGGAGATCATAGCTTACCAAACGCACAAGGTATGTGGGTTTCCTTCCCGCATCTTTCACCGACTGGCCAAAGGCATAGCATATCTCGTCTACAAAGAGCAGTCTATCATGACAGTCTGAACTGGTTCTAACTTCGAAGTTGACTCCGGGTTTCTGTTTAAACTTGCCCGCAACCACTATGAAGTTGCCTTTGGGTTTCTCTGTGAGTATTCTGATTTTCGTGCCCGGCGAGAGTTTTGCAATATAGAGATCCAACAATTCTTCGTTAACGTAGGCATCACATATGGCAACTTCATTCTTTGCACTCTTAGTGATTGCTCCAATGTCCTTGTAGAAGTCGTAGAGTCCCCCTTTATCATATATCTTCTCTTGGTCGCCATAAGGGTAAGCCAATACTGGTTCTTTTTCAAGTGAAGGAACTCCAATGCCTACAGCATGTACAACCCATGTCCTGTTCTAATTGTATATAGCCAGAACTGGTTCTCTGCAGTTATCGCAAAGCAGAATTGCCCACACTGATTTCTCCAAATCGAAAAAAGACTTATTGGTATCAGTGAAATGACTTATAGACTTGCAGTAAGGACAATTCAAGACCGTAGAAGGTATCTCAATTTCTATCCTATTCGGAACGTAACGGGCTTTAGGCGGCATTTTTCGGTTTCACCTTGCTTTCTACCCATATTGTGACGTTTTCAATACTTTTACGGTTTTACGTCATTCTTCTTATTTCGGTGACTTGAATCTATTATTTTGACATCTAATCTGTAGCCGGCATCCTCCAACTCTCGTCTGATTCGCTCCTCTATCTCTGATACAGAGTCTTTGAATTGAGTGTATCCATATCCCAATATGTCAGATGGAATTTCAATTTCGCCTTTCTGAATATCGCCTTTCACAAGTTGGCAGACTCTTTTCGTACCTAAGGACCCTATGCATAGACCGTATTCAAACATAACATTTTGACGGACCCTTTTCCTAAAAACTTGTCCCGCTCTGACGAGTACGTCACCATATTCTGATAACCTTTCTGCAGACGGAGTGGACCCAAGTATCACCCGGTCATATTTTCCTTGCCTAAATTGATCTAAAAGTCGCTTCCTATCGCCCTCATTTGACTTAGAGAAATCGGAGAAATCCTTCATAAAACCAGCAAACTCCAGTAACCCTGCACATTCATCATCAGGAGTCATCAAAACAAATACATACCCAACGTCAGATGTGTGGTCAATCAACTTTTGGATCAGGGTTCGTCCTCTATTGGTCTGCTCAGCCAGAATTACTGGCTTCAAACCCCAACTTGAGAGCATTTCCTTAAGGGCGTTCTTGTTGATCTCGTCTCTTCCGTGTATGATGAAGACCTCTTTTGAAAGCCTGATTCTTCTAAAGATTCGAAATAGAACATCTAACAGTCCCATCAAAACACCGTCTGATTCTTAGAACCTCGAGCTAATCTCAATCCTAGTATGATTCACTGAACCAGATTTAGCCTTAGTGTCTACATAGACACTGGTTTTCCTTTGGTTATCTCCGGCTAGACTCGACAGTCCGTTCGGGGGTATTCCCATTTTTGCCTACGGATTATTTTCAGCCTATTTCGCTCTTCGATGCCTCGATCGTTTGGGGACTTCAATAGTGCGCGCTAAGTGATTCACCTCCCTAGTAAGTCTGCGCCTGACTATTCTTGGTCCTCATAGGGAATGAGTTCTATCCGCTTGCTGTAGATATGAATCTCAAATTTGTTAAGTATATCCATCCCTAATACGCAAGGCGTGAGCTCTACTATTTTCCTTCTAGTTTCTTCGTCGGTATGCTCTGGCGATATTATTCGAAAACCACTCTGTTGCAATGAGTATTGTCCATTGTCAGCAGTTTGGAAGATCAATTTCACGGGTCTATTTATCGTCCTAGGCTTGAAGTATCCTCCAAATCCTATCGACTCTCCTTTGACATACGGTAACACAGCTAGGTCCAGCCCCATCAGTAGTGCTTCAGATTCGTTGAGGGCTGAGAAACAAGATCCGGTGTCTACGAGGAACCAAACTAGCTTGTTTGCTTGCAGTGTTTCGACAACAAAGAAGACGGGAATTCTAGGTCTTCGTCCATCATTGATTCCAAGGATCTTTCTTGACAAGTTATATCAGAAGAACATCGCAACTGGCTCAGTGGTAACATATTCGGTTACAATGCACTTGGAACGCTGATGTTTCTTAATGGCGTTACTTAGTTCTTCTATACTGTCCGCTACTTCCACCACTTGACTATCGAGAACTGCGATCCATTTCTTATCGTGTCTTTTCGCCAAATCTTCATAGTTTTGAATGAGGTATTTCATACTCTCCGTTGAGGCGTCAAAACATTCCCTCAACTTCTCACGATCTAAGTCTTGAACTTGAGACACTTACCTACGCACCCACTTAGTCGTTCATTCATGACTTTTAGCAAGGTTGTGCTCGCAGCACGAGCTTCCTCGAACTACCTCGACCGTTGAGGTGGCACTTACTGTTTACGTATTACGTGTTTAATAAATATGTAGTCAAACTGCTACAAAGTACAGTAACATCCTATCACCCTTGCTCTTACTCTCACTTCTTGCTTCAATCAACTTCAGTATTCACGTGGACCTAATGATCTTCTCGATATAAGGCTGCAGAGGATGAGTCAACACAAACTGTAGTACGTTCTTATACAGCAAACGAGCCTAATTCGTAAAGTTTTTGACCGCTTCACTAGTGTGAGCGCGCCTCAACAACTCATCTCCCTCTATCTCTCAAGACCTCACCCGGCTCAATTCCTACGATGTCAAGTGCTCCAGTCTTTCGAAAGAGATTGTAGACCTCCTGAGAGGAGAGGCTTTTGCATCCACCAAATTTGTCAAGCAGAATTCCGCCAGTAGCACCTTGTTTGAACTGAAAATCCGAGAACGGCACTAGCTTATAGAAAAGTGGACCCAGCCGCTTTATGTCTGGCTTCTCCGAGTACTTCAGAACTGCCTTAACCTCTAACTTACTTGGGGGCAATTCAGTCACCTTTCCACCCCAATTGTATAGCATGAGAAGGACAAGTACGGGCACTGGAGAAGTGGCATATTCTTCCTTTTCCTGAGTAGAGAAAGAGACAGTCTCACCGGCACCTCTGTAGACTTCTTGATCCCTCTGTAGTGAAACGTATCCCTGACTCTTCACTTCAACAATATAGATCCTGTTATTCCTCTCGACCACATAGTCAGAATAGTTCCAGAGGTAGCTGCCGAGTTTCTCTATGTACCATTTCCATCCCTTCTCCTTCTGCGCGTCGCTCGTAAAGACTCGATGATAAGCTCTGATGACCTTATACCCCATCTCTTTAAGAAGCGGTTCAGTTGCGACTTGAAATTTGTAGCCCAATTCCGTGAAGAGACGTTCCTGACGTTCATACTTCTCTGCTAGTCTCTGTAGATCGTCCAGGCTGCCGATTTCGGTTCACCTTTTCAATCCTGTCGTCTAATCCCCTTGAAAGCACTACTCGGCTAGACTCGATCTACAGATGGGCCCTAGGTCTTTGTCTATTTATTGGTATCTAATCACTGAAAGATCTAGAACACACAACAGAAGAGATCCATCATCAATCTGTCTGAAATGAACTAGGTCAAGCTGATTCAAAAAGCAATGTATGAAACGTTCCATGTAAAATGGAATCGGTTTTTCGGGTGTCACTACCAACTCGTCTTTTATGAACTTCAAAGCAACCTCAGAAGTATAAGTTAGATACTCGGCAAATATTGGAAATCCTCTCTTATCGAATAATCCTTCTTCTCCCACGTACTCGTCATTTTCTTTGCCCTGATTCGCAAAGACGTGATCCGAGAAAACATTAGATTGACTGTTTAAGTCTAGACAGTTTCTGATGAAGATCTTTCTTAATTTTATCGATGTTGTGCTTTTTGCCTTGGAATCTTAGCCAGATCTCAGGTCTTCCAGTCCTTGGGTTTCGTTCTCTTAGAAAGTGCCACTGATCGAACTTACCTCTATGTCTTTGGACAAAATCTCTGATAAAGCCTAATATGACCTGAGTCCTATGCTTTGCCTTCGTCACCCTGATATCAACTTCAACCCACTTGAGTGAGTTCATATTTCATCCCAGTACTCGAAGATCTCTTTAGCCTTCTTCAACTAGATATCCCCTTTTACTTGACAAATATTAGACAGTCTCTTGACTCCGAAGGCTCGAAAGGTAGATCTCAAATATGTTTAGACTGCCTATCCAATGCATAGTCACCCTATCTAGCAATCTTGTTGGTAGGTCAAATGTATTCTGACTCATCCAAGAGAGCAGAGAAGATTCTCTCTATTGCTCAACCCTTCAGGGATGAGGGTTACAACAACACTATTCAGTTGATCGAGTCTATCGCAGAGGATATTAGATCTAACAACACTGACGATACACATAAGAAATATTTGGAGTTCAAGAAACAGTTTTGCTTGGATTATTCCAAAAACAATGCTAAGCTGGAAGAACTTGCTCGGTCTATAGTCGATACTATGACTAAACCATTTGAGACTTATGGAGTAGCCTTTTGGGAGAAGACCAAAGAGATAGTGTTGTACCTTGAGAGTTTCAAGCAGAGAATATCTATACTAGGAGACTTTGCCGACAATCTAATGAAATCTAATCCTACAAGCCTCAAGTACCTATTCATGAATAAAATGATATTGTATGGCTGGATTGTGGAAGTCCGGAAAACGACGTGTAAATTGCCACGTATAAGTTGGGTTACGATTTCTGGTTTTTCTTGAGTTTCTCTCGGATTCTTTCCAGCTCCTTTGTTGCTTCTTTTTGCATCGGCTTGTCACCAATTCTTTTGAAAAGCTTCAAGGCTTTGTTTACTTTCTCTTCAGCTTCTTTCAATCTGCCTTGATCCTGCGCTATCACGCCTTGCTGACGTAGTGTTCTGGCTATTACTGGCTGGTAACCAAGCCTCTGGCTAATCTCTAGGCTCTGGTGGTATAGTTTCTTAGCTTCATCATAGTTGTCCTGTGAATACTCTGTGTTGCCTAGCGCGTGTAGTGTACTGGCTATTCCTGACTGGTCACCAAGCTTCTGTTTAATCTCTAGACTCTGGTTGTAGAGGTTCCTAGCCTCATCATAGTTGCCCTTGTCCTGTTCTATCGTGCCTAGCTGGTGTAGTGTACTGGCTATTCCTGACTGGTCACCAAGCTTCTGTTCAATCTCTAGACTCTGGTTGTATAACTTCTTGGCCTCATCATAGTTGCCTTGGTCCTGCTCTATCATGGCTAGCTGGTGTAGTGTTCTGGATATTCCTGCCTGGTCACCAAGCTTCTGTTCAATCTCTAGACTCTGGTTGTATAACTTCTTGGCCTCATCATAGTTGCCTTGGTCCTGCTCTATCATGGCTAGCTGGTGTAGTGTTTTGGCTATCTTTGACTGGTCACCGACCTTTTGTTCAATCTCTAGACTCTGGTTGCAGAGCTTCTTGGCCTCATCATAGTTGTGTCCAAGATACTCCATGTTGCCTAGCTGGTGTAGTGTTGCAGCTATTCCTGCCTGGTCACCAAGCTTCTTTTTAATCTCTAGACTCTGGTTGCAGAGCTTCCTGGCCTCATCATAGTTGCCTTGGTCCTGCTCTATCATGGCTAGCTGGTGTAGTGTTCTGGATATTCCTGCCTGGTCACCAAGCTTCTGTTCAATCTCTAGACTCTGGTTGTATAACTTCTTGGCCTCATCATAGTTACCCTTACGCCCCTCTATGATGCCTAGCTGGTGTAGTGTTATTGCTATTCCTGCCTGGTCACCAAGCTTCTGTTCAATCTCTAGACTCTGGTTGTATAACTTCTTGGCCTCATCATAGTTGTGTCCAAGATACTCCATGTTGCCTAGCTGGTGTAGTGTTATTGCTATTCCTGCCTGGTCACCAAGCTTTGTGAAAGTCTCTAGGACTTGATTGTAGAGCTGTTTAGCCTCATCATAGCTACGCTGGAAACATGCTATCGTGGCTAGTTCGCCGAGTGTTTTGGCTATTTCTGCCTGGTCACCGAGCTTCTTTTTAATCTCTAGACTCTGGTTGCAGAGCTTCCTGGCCTCATCATAGTTGCCTTGGTCCTGCTCTATCACGCCTAGATGATGAAGGACTACTGCAGATCCGCGCAGGTCACCTTTCTTCTCAAAAAAGGCTTGGGCTTCCGAGTGAATTGCCTTTGCCTCCGCAAGTTTTCCCCATGTTGCAAGAACCTTCGCCCAATCACCCTTTTCCGCAATCACTGCGCCCTCATCTTTCAGTGCTTGTGCGTCCTCTACTGCTCTACGAAAGCATTCATCAGCAACATCCAGTTCACCAACGTCGGTGGCAAAACGAGCGAGTGTGGAGTTATATTCATATGATTTCTTGTGTTCACACGCTTCATGGAAATGGTATGCGCAGCCAAGAGCAACTCCAAAAGGAACGGGGTGCTTGCCAGCTTTTCCGATCTTGTTCAACAGCTTCTCGTAGAACTCAGCGGCCTTCCTGTGAAGTTCGATTCTTTCGGCTTCTCGCAACCCATCTTCAATGCATGCTTTGATCAGTTCATGTCGGAACCAAGGTCTCTCAATGTTTCCATTAAGAATCCATTTTTTCTCTAGCAACTGACTATATGATGCAACTGTGACTGAGTCAAGTCCCATTAGATCCTCATAGGATCTTGATCCACCTTCTACTGGTGGAGACTGCAAGACTGACAACTGATGTAGAAAACGCATTATTTCAAGATCGGGCGGTGGTTCACTTATTCTGCGACTTACTTCTAGACAGACTCCAAGGCGTAGGTCTTTGCCTTTAAGTTCCTCAGGATCTAGAGTTGTCGACCTTTGAATCCAAGGAGCTAGCAGAATTGGAAAGCCCCCGCTGTTTCGTCTGATTCTGGAAAGCTGAGGGAAAAGCAATCCAACATGTCTTTCTCTTTGAACCCATTCCCTAATCTCTTCGGTGTTGAGCCCCTGAAGTTCCCTTACTTTCACAGTTTCGATGAATGATGCTTCCAGCAGAAACTTCTCAAGGTTTTTCGGTATATTCTCTGGTTCGTGTCGAAATGCTGCTAGAACATAGGTTCCCCCGGACGATCCGCGAATAAGATCGAGTAGGAGCCACCATGAAGACTCGCTGAGCCGCTCAAGTTGGTCAAAAGCAAGAAGCAGTTTCACATCGGGGTTATTTCGGTGTAGTGCATGTAGGAAGTCGTTCACGCTGTAAATGAGGCTTTGTGGTTGAGTCGCAAGTTTCTGATGAGCTTGTTCGAGGTCAGACTTTGTGCCTCTATATCTAGATGCGATTCTCTGTGCAAATTCAACTGTCTCTTTCCCAAGAGCCTTTTGAGCAAGCTCAGTTGCCAAGGCAACTAACATTTCTTTACCTTCGCTTTCGAGCGCGCCTGCAAGTTTGTCCAACCGCTTTTTGGCTTTCTCTGCAGTTGATTGCAGAGTCCTAACAGAATCTATTGCCTTTGCTAGGGCATCTACGAACGGATCTGTCGCAAGCAATGAAGGCCATGCTTCGACATAGGCGCAGACCATTTTGCGGCTCGAATCGGTTTGTGCTTGACGTACAAGTTCTTTCATGAGCTCGGTCTTTCCGATTCCATGTTCACCAAGAAAGATCAGGGAAGCATTCATAGAATCCAGCATGGTGTTGAATAACTCAATTTCTTGACTTCGACCATAGAACACTTGCGTAGCTTGAATTCCTTGAGTCAAGCAAAAAACCCTTCTTCAGATCCACCCCGAGCGCATACCGTCATTTGACAGAATACCTGTTATAGATATTTGTGTTCTGATTCGTCCGTTGGATTCACAGGTAATAGCGGCTGTAGTTGATAGCCGTTCGATGACCGTACGTATGTGTACCTGCAATAGTGAGTATTTCGCGCGCTGCCGTTTATTCTAGCAGTATGCTAGTCTGCTTTAGATAGAGAGTGCTTCATCTTATCTCGAATGAAATCTAGAATTTCCTTTGCCTGCACCGACTTCTGCTCACTCAACCTCGCCAGCTGTCCAGGCGTCAAACCACGATCAGAACAAAAGAAACCCAAACGCCTCAAGTAGACATCCGCAGTGATCTGCGAACCTCTAGCAACATTCAGATACCAACGCTCAACCTTTCGATCCTTCAACAGATAGAGATACTTAGCCTTCGACCTTGATTCCACAAGCCTCGGCAGGAGTCTTACCATCTAGTGCTTCGTGTGGTCTAACATAGTTGTGATAAATTTGATAGCCTGCTAGAATAGGTGTGTCTTCACGCTTCAAACCTCGCATGACCTTCTCTCTATCTCTCACTTCACCGTTGAATCGTTCCATCTTTCGATTGTTATTTTTTGACCTTTCCATGTAATATGCTCTAAAGGAACAACTTTTACAGACACACACAAGAACGCTCCCATCGTCGATAATGTAATACAAGAAATGTATGCAAGTACAGCTTCGGAGTTCCTTGATACTACAAATGTGGCTCGTGTAGAACAACTTAAACAAGCATATCCAAAGACTTTTGCAGCATTTTCAGCCCTTCAAGGACTCACAATACAAGATCAAGAACCCACCACGGCTGAAACAGTACCTACACCAACCACAACGGAAGAAACAGAGATAACCACACCAGAAACAACTCAAGGAGAAACTGAACCAACCACACCAAAACCCCCTATACCTCCACCAGAAACATTCACGTCAGAGATATCCACACCACCAACAACACCCCCAACCAAGCCTAACAACAATAAGACTTATGAAGATTATTTCGAAGAGACGAAACTACTACGGAGAGAAGAAAGAACGAGGAAACGGGGGATAGAGATAGTAAAGGAATCTAAAGAAAAAGATCAGGAGGGGGTGGTAACAACATGAGTACAATTCTAGAAAGATTGGAAGAAAAGAACCATGTTAAGTTCACAGGTTCAGAGAAAGAACTGGTAGAAAATATAGTGGTACGCCTCAAATTATATGCCATCCCATTGTCTCTATCGAATATTGTTACCCGCCTATATGAATTCTTGAAATTTGGCGATTGTCATAGTATGGAGGAACAAAAGACGGTAATGAAGACTCTTAGAAAGATGAGAAGCGGGTCTGAGACCCAGGGCTAAAACCATGGGCTTGAAATGGCGGTATTAATAACAAAGAAAGTCCATGAATTCAATCATGGGTAACTTATGCTTCTGAAGAAGTGTTTAGGAATGGTTCACATGCTCGGTATTGCGTCCTTATATCCTCGATAATGTCTTGGATGCTACCCTTGTTTGTGCTATGGTTGGATTCACTATCACCTATGTATCCTGCAATGAATTGTAAGTAGGGATGGCTTATCTTTCCTTTGGATTCAGCGATGCTAAGTTGGGTTTCTGCGTAGGCTCTAAGAACGTAGGGTATTTTGTATACTCGAGCTGCTCTCATGTACTTTTTGATGAAATAAGTTATGTTTCTTGTCTTGACGAATTCTGTCTTCACAGCACCACGATGGGTATGCGAATGTGCATGCCCGATTAATGGTGTGTCTGGAGTTATTTTCTCACCGCTGCGTATTCTCTGTTCAAGGTATTCTTTGAGGTAGTCGCATCCCTCTTGCGAGAGAAATGTAAAGTATCGCTTTCCGGTCTTGGCTAGTAAAAATCTAACCATGACCCTGGTAGGGATCTTCTCAAAGGTCACTTTGTTATTCTCTATCTTTAATTCAGGTAGGTCTCCGATAGTTAATCCATCGCTACCATCATGGTTGCAAATGATTCCAGGTCTAAGGACTGCAAATGCCATTAGAACTTCAGCCACACGTATCCTAGGTGGAGAATCTCTAAGTATCCTCGCCAGTTCTGCCTGTGTTGGGATATGCTCATCCTCTATAGTCGGAGTAGCGTTTCTGTTTCTCACTTTGATTCTTCTAAGTGTAAGGTCATTATATTTTAGCCAAGATTCTGACTGCCCCTAGGATCCCTACTATAGAGCTTGGGGATTTCTTCTCATCTTCTAGTCTGGTAACCAGAACTTCCAGAGTCTTTTGAAAAGCATTCAAATCCTTCTTGGCAGATTCCAGCAACTCTTGTGGTGTGGCTGATAGCAACTCACATAGTTTGCCTAGTCTTCTCCGGGCAGTCTCAGCTGTAATAGGACTCCCCAATGCTAACCCATTTAACCATCTTTGAAGACGCTCATCATCCTCAAAATAAGCATGCATTCTGTCGGCCAAAGTTACTCAAAGAGAATGTCTAGTTCGCAATATAAAGGGGATACGTGCTACCGAATCATTTTCTAGCGTCAGTAAACATTCGAGGTTGCGTAATGGGTTGAACGATTCCCGTTGTGTAACCTTGAGGGCTTATGCCGGTCGCCCACATAATCCCCATCAGTGTGTTAGACTCCATAACCATTAGGGGGGGAATCTATGTCTATTACATTCTCTTTCATCTCGACCACCACCTGATCGCCAGCCCACAGATAGCCTGTCTCAGTCGTGACTTTAACTGTGGTATAGACACTAATAACTTCGGCTTGAATTTTCAATCCTTTTCTTGTCTCAACGACCAATTTCTTCTGTAGCAAGTCTAGCCAGTTATATGGTTGGTAGCCGATGTTTGGAGATGGTGCTTCTTCTAGCTCCGGTACGAAACTTTTGCCACAATTAAGACACTTCGCCTCAGAGTATGTTTCTTTCTCACCTTTCGTATAGTGGGCGAGTCCGCTCCTTCAGGTGGAAGGGGACAACGTGGGAGAAACTGCACCTGCTTGAAAGCGAACACAATTACCTCGTAAAGACTAACAAGATCGCCGAAATCGCTGTTAACCTTGGCATTACACACCTACAAGCATTGAGTCCCCAACTACAAGCCAGAATACTTGAGGTAAACGGTGAGAAACCTCTCTCCTTCCAAGAAGAACAACAGCTTCGATCTGAACTTCAAGCATCAGTTCAAACAGGTAGAATGGACACTTTCATCAGTTTTCGCGTCTCAAAAGAGCTCAAAGAAAATTTAAGCAAAATGCGGAATCGTAGCGAATTCATTCGTTCTAAGCTTAAGGATGCTCAAACAACGCTGAAGGAGGACGCCAACCCTAATATTTCTACTTCTTGAGGATAAGACTCTCAAACGTTGGTATGATAATTTAGCCAGAGGCTTAGAGATTACTGCGGATGTCTACCTGCGCAGGTTAGCTGCTTTCTGCAATTCTTCTATTATATCGATATTCGATATTTCAGCACATGACAGATGCAAGTCTTGAATATTCCTTTTAATCTACTATGTTGATTCTTGCAGCAACAATGCGTTGTGGAAAGAGGTGAATGAAATATGGATAACAGAACCAAAGTCGTAGGGGTCATATTTACGGTGATACTTGCAGCACTTATCTCGCTCTTCCTAGCCAAAAGATATAGCTAAAAAGCAATCAGCCGATCGGCTGTGGAAAGTTAGTATATAAAGCTCCTGTTAAACGTCTTGTTTCCGTCTCGGCGAACTTGTCACCGCAATGTCCTAAAATGCCAAGATTATGCGTGAAGATATCTAATCCGATGGATAATGACTGGGAAAAGTCGAGAAGACCGTGACTGGCGGAGGTATGAACGTGACTGGAAAGGCTACGAGCGGTACAGGCGGAATGAGGTGAACCTCTTCTTGGCGAAAACCAAGAACCTCGTCGACTCCAACCCAGCCCCATGGACACCTAGCAAACTTGGACAACCACCTTACCCAACGAAAGTCATGGTCATCCTTCTTCTCCTCAAGACATGGCTGGGCATCGACTACCGGAGCATCAGCGCCTACCTACGCGCCTTCCCGGAGCAACGAGTCAAAATCGGCTTGGAGAAGACACCCAGCCACACAACCATCAGGAACCACATGCTCCGTTTGCCAGAGCCCTACCTTCGCAGGCTGACGAAACCCTACCAAAAAGGAGGCTAGCAGTAGACAGCACAGGCTTCAGCATCCTCCGCTACCAGACATGGCTAACCGTCAAAGGAGAGAAGAAACGACAGAAGTACCTGAAACTCCACATCCTCATAGCCCTCCACAACCTCGCCATCCTAAACCAGAACATAACGAAAGGCACCAGACACGACTCACCCATCCTCAAGAGCCTTCTCAAACCCATACCCAAAGACAGAGGCGACACATGCCTAGACCCCGCATACCTCTCCCGGCGAAACAACAACCTCGTCGCCAAGAAAGGCCACACCCCAATCATCAAACCCAAACGGAACACAACCATCCGGAAACGTGGAAGCCAACCATGGCGCGACATGATCCGGCTGCGGCTTGAGGATAAGGAATCCTTCCTGAAACGGTACCACCAACGCAGCAAAGCCGAAACCGTATACAGCGTCTTAAAACGATGCTACGGAAACCACTTATCCAGTCGCAATAGAACCACCCAGAGACGAGAACTCCACCTCAAAACCCTCAGCTACAACATCGGAATCGCCAACCGCACAACCATCAGAGAAGAAGAACATTAACTTTCCACAGCCCAGCCGATCCATACCCATATAATCTCTTTCTCCAGTATTCTTTCGGTTCCTGTCATTACCTTGACATCAACGTTTCTATCAAGATAGCGTGGACCTTATTTTTGAGATATTCATCTAGTTACTGGGAGACAAGAATCATGAATTCAGACGACTTTGTTATTTTGACTGAAGAAGGTTTAGCGTTTGTAAAGAAGTGGTTTGGCGTAGCTGGGCGAGTTCCCTCTGAATTGACTCGAGAATACCAGATGCTACTCCATATAGGTGGCTATGGAGGTTTCATAAAATATGAACTGCTAAAAGAAATTGGATATAAAGACAATACTCTGAAAAAGGCGTTAAAGGAAAAGTTCATAATAATATCTAAGGATGCATCAAAGCTAGAAGACAAAGTCAAGTTTGAGATAGCGAAAATGGTTGGAAAGCCTCCTGAATCGTTATATGTATGATGGCGAGTAAATTTCCATGATGCGCGCGTGGCGCTTACATCAACAGTCGAATTCTTCTGTTTGACTCGGAAGAAGTAGAGCGTAGCTATCGTAGATTCGCGGACGTGAGCCTTGCATTTCAAATAAACTTATATATTGGAATATATTCCAATATAATGGAATGACCATGCGGGTCGACGACATCAACAAACTAAGGGGCAAGATAGAGAGGATGATCACAGAGTTCGGAGGCCCAATAATTCCCTTGACTCTCCTGTTTGAGAAGCTCGGCTATACAGGCCTGACCGGCATCGGTTGGGGAATTCTGGCTGGCGCAATCTCTGCAGTTGCGATTGAGCTAGGCTACGAGGTCCAGGTGATGGGAAGACGCGTGCTGCTAGTTAGTGAAAAAGTAAAATGAAGAACATTGAGAGCATACTTGTTGGGATAGCCCTACTATTCCTCGGACTCAGTATCCTCGTTCCATACTTTCACGTACTGCAATCAATCCACCTTGCCACACAGATGGTCGCTGTAGTATTCGTCATCGTCTCAGGCCTTATGATGATTTCGAAGGGGTCAAACACTAAGAGCAACTCGAAGACAGCTTTACTTATTCAGTTGAAGAGGATTTGCGATAAAATTGCGTTGTCAAATCTGAGAGAATCAGGGCTGTGCCAAGAAAGGCCGTAGAAATCGCAACGAAATCCTACGAACAAACAATCAAAGTTACCTCAGGTCTAGAGGAAGAAAGAACTTGGACGCCGATCATGAACCTATGCGGTTCGTAAGATAACCAAATGACACAAAAGAGATGACTGAATGAGAGTATCCACAAGTAGAGGTACGTCGTGCCGCAGCAACACTTCAGAGGACTCTCGAAGAGAAAGAGCTCATCCACTACGAACAAGAACCGTTAGTGATGAGGAGAACTTGGTCATTTAGAATCAATCAACCGGAGGTGAGTAGAATTATCTGAACCATCAGCCGCTGAGAGGCCTGTTGAAACCGTTCCTACAGAAGCCCCCAAACCTGAAGAAGCGAAGGAGGAAGCTAAACCTGTGGAAGCGGCTAAGCCTGAGCCTGAGGAGAAAAAGGAAGAGGCAAAAACAGCCGAGAAGCCAACGCCAGCGCCGAAGAAGAAGAGAAAGAGGAGGAACTGAACGCACAGAGGCTTCGCCATTAGAGGCGGCATGTGAAGGGTTTTGTCTTCGTGTTCCGTGCCTTTCCTTGGTGATGTGGGAGGATGACCGTCGGTAGTTTGAGGTTTGACCTCGACTCTGAACAGGGTCTGAGCCTCCTATGCGGTTAGAAGAGTAAGCTTTGAGCTTGAATGGCAACGTGCCCAGTTGGATGACCTAGAGGCTTCTCTCCACATCATCGATGTGAATGGAGGTGTATGAGGGAATGATTCAGAAGGCGTGTGGTGTAGACGTCCATAGAAACGGTTTTACGGCTAGGATCCTGACGAGCAGAAGATGTGAAACACGTAGCTTCGAGAAGAACCTTGAAGACATTGAGACCTTAAAGAATTGGTTGAGAGCGAAGTACTTCAGGCCTACAATCAAGTATCTTGTCGGGTAATATAGAAGTCTTGTTTTTCTCTTCCAAGAGAGAACTTCCTGTTCAACTGGCGAAAGGTCTGACCAAGCTGCTCCGCACCTGTCACGCAAGAAAAGGCATGCAGGAGAGCCATCTACTTCGAACTCAGTTGACGATGAGATCAAGTCTTCGACATAAGCCAAGAGCCCATGTCTAAGCGATTCGGGAGTCTTCCCTTGAAACCACTGGGAAATGGCTAGGTTGAACAAAGCTCCGCCTTTGTGTATTCGATTTCCTGACTGTTCTTGAAGTTTAACCAGAAGCTCATATTGTCTGGAGGATAGCCTCTCAGCATCCACAAACTGGCCTTTTTGAAACTTGAGGCTTATGTCCATTACAAGTGCACGAATCTGAAAATCGTAATTTGCTTCCATCAAATTCACCATCCAATTTTCAATGTCGACGCTTTGATCATAGCTGAATACTATGTTTGACTGTGAAGCAATCGTCGCCTGCATGCCCAGAGTATCTAGTCATCAACTTCGCGAAGTGCCAAAAAAAACCCGTCTCGGACGGTTTTGACCGCTGAAGGAAGCACTTTCGTCCCCATACTCTTAGTGTTGCAAATAAAAAAGAATGTTCAGCAACCGTCAAGAGTTCTTTTTGAATACATAACCACGGTCACGCAGAACGGGAAGGTGTCAATAGCTCTTCCAGTTCTATCATGTGATCGCGAGTCTCTTCAAGCAAATTCATAGCCACATTATGCAAGTTTCATAAAGGCTTGGCCTACTCTATTGACAACCCAAGATCGCCTGATAAGTTATAGATTATGAGTAGAATTGCGTACCGTCAGTCAACGCCTAGAATCATCGCGCAACAACAGTGTTCAACTCACGTGCAATACAATCGTGATGTCTGAAATCATATGCTGTAACACCTTCGGCACAACAATACCCCTCCAAAACTTGAAGACTAAAGGATAGGAATCGAACGTCTAAGAGACTTTATCCAAGCGGGCACTTTTGTTACCTGAACGTTCCTCGGATCAACTTCCATATATTCTGCTATTAAATAGCGCAATCTGGAAGTATCAAGGATTGTGCCAGAACCTATGACCTTGATACTATGAAAATTCGAGAGCTTAAGGGCTATGTAAGTCATTAGGTCAACAGGGTTGGTTGCGACCAGGATTATGCAATCTCGGTTGTACTTTACTATTTGGGGTATGATCTGGCGGAATATCTCAACATTGTTGTGCACCAGATCCAATCGGGTTTCACCAGGCCTTTGAGCCAGTCCCGCAGTAACTACAACTATATCGGCGTCTTTACATTCTTTGTAATCACCCGACCATATTCTCGAAGGATGAACAAAGGACATTCCATGGTTCAAATCCAAGGCTTCTCCTTGAGCCCTCTTCTTGTCAACATCAATCAAGACTATCTCAGACACGATGCCTTGAATCATAAGAGCGTAAGCAAAGCTTGAGCCAACAAAACCTGACCCTACTATCGCAATTTTTGATGCCAATCTCTTTCCTCCATCTAACAAGCTACTCGACACTCTCAAGAATAGAAAGCTTCAGGTAGCGCGTGGCATTTTCGGAATTTTCTTTCTGGCATATCCTGTATTTACTGAGAAATAGCTATGCCGCCTGGAGGAGATTTTGGCTGGCCCGACGGGATTCGATGCGTTAACGGTGCTGGATTTGGGCTCAAAACTCGCGCGGGGTTCGGGCCCTGGATTTGAACCTTTTCATGAGAAACCAGACATGGAACAGAGCGTAGGTATCATTCTGTATATGAGGAACTCACCAGAATGTGCTGCTCCGAGAGATGACAAAAGAGAAAACTAAGTCTGTCTTCTAGCTCAACTTATGAACTTTAGTTCTTAGAAGAATAATACTGTATAAATGCTATGAAGTGGGATCTAGAAAAGCGTTTGAGTAATATTCGAATATCCTTCACAGTCTCTGATCCTTGAGGTGTGTCTTCGAATGTGTAAAGAACGGATCCTGATAGCAAGACAACGATTCCGACTGCTATTGTGACTGGCGAAATGGTTGCTAGAATTAGCGCACAGGACATGCCTCCTAGTGTTGGGAAGAGTACGCCAAATGGAATTCTGAAATATGTCTTGTCCGAAGCCAGCTGTCTCTCCTTTCTAAGCAGTCTGAATGCGCTTGCATTTACGAGAAACATGGAAACTAGCACTGTCACGTTCGTGAGGTTGACAATGAAGCTAAGATTTCCATAGATAATAAGAAATGTCGTTATCCCTGAGACAAGAAGGATGCTATTCATAGGCTGGTTGTTTCTAAGTCTTGCCAGCTTTCTTGGGATCTGTTTCTCTCTTGCCATCTCAAGAGTGATTCTTGACGCACCGATTATGCTAGCGTTTGCAGATGAGAGTGTTGAGGCAACGGCAGCCAATGATACTAACATGCCCCCGCCAGCTCCCAAGAGTATGACAGAAGCATCAAATACGCTGTTACTGCCGTAAGATGGCAGATTTGCAGAAATGAGTGCAATCATTACCCCAGCATAAACTGCTGTCACTATCCCGATAGATGCCAAGATCGCAATGGGTACGTTTCTGCTCGATTGTTTTACTTCGCCCCCCATCATAGCAACCACTTGAAACCCCACGTAGGCAAAGAATACCATCTCGATTCCTTTCAGGAGGCCGCTTTCACCGTGAGTGAGAGAAGGAGTAAAGGGAACATTCTGAATGTGCATAAGCCCCACCGCCGCGAGCATTCCAAGAATGGCAACCTTGACGATTACAAGAGCAACCTCAAGCTTTCCCGCCTCAGAAAGTCCTCTGGCGTTCAATGCGATGAGCAGAAGTATAGCTGCCATGGCGAAAATTCGGGGGTCGATGTTTGCTCCGATCAACAGATTGAGGTATATTCCCAGACCCAAGAGTACAAATGATATTCCGATTGGTTGAGAAAGATACATAGCCCAGCCAGTAAGGAATCCAGGGAATTTTCCAAGCATCCTTCTGACAAATAAATAACCTCCCCCATCTTCTGGAAATATACTGGCAAGTACAGAATATGATAGCGCGGAAAATGAGACTAAGACTCCACATAACAAGTATGAGATTATGGCGGCAGGTCCGGCAACGTTAGCAACCATGCCACTTAGCACAAAGACCCCCGCTCCCACCATGTTTCCAACCGCGAAGGCTATGGCTGCAAAGACGCTCAAGCCCGAGCTACGCTTGGCACTACTGCCCACGAATCATACCCCGCCGTTATACGTATCCCGCTGGCTTTTGGCAGGTTTGACTTGCCTGCGCTGCTGTCAAATTATCTTATCTAGCTATCGCTGATCAATAAGACACCTATCCAGTCAGGTATGGAGTTGTAGTGCCCATCATATCATCTTCAGCGCGCGCTAAGCCCTGAGGTCATTCAATCTTTCATATACCTCAAACTCTCTGTTGCAGGTCACTTGACCGTTTTTGTTGCAAGAACCAGAGGGACCTTCTGGTCTCTCAAACCGCCAGCGCCTTTGCTCATCGCAGTGATCACCACGCAACTTATAGCCACAATGATTACGGCATATGGATTTTGGCTTCCTGCAATGGGACTAACCTTGGCATTTTTTGTTTGGGCGTATATCATCATTATGTTCTTGATAACGGACTTCATGAAGGCCAATGTTATTATCAAACTGTTGAGTCATACTGGAATAATATTCCATAGGTGAGCGTATCAGAGGGAGAGAATATGAGATTAACAGAAGAATTACTGGAAGAACACAAGACAATTAGACTAGCGGTACGGATGTTGAAGAAGATTTGTGAAAGAATTGAAACTGGAACACGAGTCGATGGTACAGATCTGGACATGATGCTTGGCTTCATTGATATTTATGTAGAAAGGATTCATCACCGAAAAGAAGAGGATCTCTTGTTCTCCACGATGCAAAAATCAGGGGTTCCTACAGAAGCGGGAGCAGTTGGCTTAATGCTTGTAGAGCATAAGACTCTTCGCAATTACTTTAAGGCTATGGGCGAGGCCGCCGCTAGGTACAAAGCAGGTGAGAGCCAGGCTTTGATCGAATTTTCTCACAACGCTCTGCTGTACGTGAAGTTACTTAACGAGGATATTGAGCTTGAAAGTGACCTGTACTCCAGAGCCGAAATACATCTCTCAAAGAGAAAACAAGAAGAACTGCTAAAAGAATTCAAAAGAATTGACAAATTCGGTGCTGGTAAACAAAAGCAGTTCGACAACCTTCTCAGATTGAAAAGGATCTACCTGAAATGATAACGTCATGCAGTAGTGAATCGGCAAGACATAAGTAGTCGATTGCGAACTAACCTTTTGACTTCTTGAACTGGGCGCGCGCTCCTTACACTTCACGACAATAAATCTGGTTGACAAAATAAAAAGTGCAACACATTCCACGAAAGGATGCCCGAGAAATACTATTAGCGCAAGATTCTCGGTCTTTGGAATCCTTCTTCTGCCTCTAGTCGGAACAGTTCACTTGACCGCAATAATATATGGCACAATTTCACTAGTCAATACGTCTCTTGCATCCCCATAGTTGCTTTTTTGATTGCAGCACTATCATCAATTTCTATCTACATAGTCTGTCCAGTGACAACAATCAGACTCATTCATAGGAAGGCAATCCAGCTCCACCTCCCCCACCTGCGAAGACCTTCCCTCTTCACCTTCCCAATCACACCTCTAGCGTCCCTCGGCCCCCTCTCGAAGAAAAGCTGCCCAGCTGAGAGAGTAGAAACGATCCTTGACCGTTCCAGGATCATCGAAAAAGGAACTGTGGATTGAACACGCGGAACTCGCAGTAGACTAGAAAGCTGCACTCCTAACTAATTGGAATTCAACGCGGTGGTGATTGTAGCGTGCCTAGGCAACTCCACGATCGCTTCACGTGCAATCTTGGCGGCCACGAGTGCTGTATCGAATGAAAGACCAGTGATATGTACATGTTCTGCCGAAGATATACAACTCTCGTTCAGGTCTGACGGAAACAACATATCACTGGCTCCCCTGTGTCCAAACATCATCACTTGTCCCCGCTTATTGACAGCTACAAGGGTTAACCCTGAGTTGACAGTCGCTATGACCTTAACATGTCTCACGTCAACTCCCTCGTACTCCAATTCTTCCAAGAGTACTCGTCCAAAAGTATCGAAGCCGATCGTGCCGACAAATTCGGATTTTACTCCCAGGCGTGAGGCACCAACGGCGACATTTGCAGCCGATCCTCCGCCGCCGAAACTCAACCTATCAGTTTTTTGCTTCCCCGTCGGGTCCAGGGAATTCGTCAACGAAGATTCTAATATCCGTTAAGACATGTCCAATTGCGACCAAGTCTGCCACATTAGCCACGCCTACAGCACTTTGACGAGGATGTGCCTATTTCAACTTTCAGAGTTGGGGCACTCATGATGCAGATCAAAGAAAGCTTGAGGGGAATCCTCTCGTCTCTCTTGCACATCACTGGATTTCATCTTTCTTGCCATGTTTTCAAGCGCCTTGCTATATTGAATTAGGGCATTCACGGTGTTGACAGCGACTATGTTTACAGAGCGGGTGCAGCTCTGGCAGATCTAGATAAGCCTGAAAAGATCGTCGCAAGGTCGAGAACACCTATACTTGAGCCGAAGGAAGCGTACGAGATGTATGGGTTTGTTCAACACGTCGTTTTCCCTGAAGCAGCTACGATCTGGGACAAAATTCTCTACGTTTTCTACGGTGCCGCCGATACGGTTTGCTGTGTTGCAACAGCTCCTCTTGAAGAACTTCTTCAATGGCTTGTCCAGCAGCGCTAAATTCGCGTTTAGGTGAACCGGGAGTTGAGAAGGCAGACTATAAGGACACGATCAAGGTTACAGGAAGACTTTGATCCATCTCGTCAACGGTCAGGGGCGGAGGTCTCAGGTCGAGAAGAAGACCAAGTCTGGATATTTGGGGAGGGTGCATTCCAGCTATGCCCAGAACATCTCAGAGCGAGGGTTTTCATAAGTTGTGGACAACAGAGAGGCACCGATGAAGTCCAAGTGGCTCGCAGAATAGCTAATAAACTAACAAGTATGGGCTTCGATCCCTACATCGCGGTAGAGGAACAGACGCTACGAGGCGTGAAGGAGAATATCTTTAGGAGGCTGAGTGAATCCGAATACTTAGTCTTCGTGGATTTTAAAAGAGATATCCCGCCACATGGTTTCATGCGACTCGACGCTTTCAGTGTGGCTCACAATATCCCAAACATAGTTCAACTGGGCATTAATGTATTTAACGTTGATTTCACAGGCTATGTTGAACCTTACACCTTAAGGGGATCGGGAGCTTATGAGCTGACTTACGTCGTGTTTTCACAGAACTTCTCTCCAGCAAGATCGAGATTTATGCTCCGGATTGGGAACCGGTTGGAAGACATCGAATTTTCGTTAATGAATTGATGTGAAAACGCCATTTAGTAACAAAATACCCAATTTCTGGACCGCAGATTGATGTCTCTAGCCAAATGAGAATTACCTCGCGCGCTTATCTCATTATCATTTCTTTATCTGCAAGATCTTGTCTCGCTGCAGTTTAGGAACTCATGGGCCCAAATTTCAAGAAGTCGTTCACCAATGTAATGTAAGGGCATCGCCAGAACAAACCCAATGCATGTTTGTCTATGAGGGTGACGAACCATTCATATGCAATGATAAAGCGCCGATGCCTTAGTGAGCGCACCAACCCAGAGCGTATTCCCGCGCATATACGAATCGGGTTTCGGGTTCTCTCATTTATATGATCAAGACTACACATTGGGAGAGGTGAAATCTTGTGAAGGGAGATGTTGATTATATCCGATGGTTTGAAGAGATCAGAATTGAGGATGTGCCTCTAGTCGGCGGCAAGAATGCTTCGTTGGGAGAAATGTACAGGGAACTTGTTCCGCAAGGTGTTGAGATTCCCAATGGTTTTGCAATAACCGCTGAGGCATACTGGCATGTCGTGCGGTCCGCGAGAATTCTACATGAACTTGAGAAGGCGATGGCGGGGCTAGATAAAACCAACCTAGCCGATCTTGAGGAACGAGGAAAGAAGGCACGTGAGCTCATTCTGGAAGCGGGGATTCCAGATGATCTCTGGGCTGAAATCAAGGTAGCCTACGACAAACTCTGTGAGCAATATGGCCCAAACACAGACGTCGCAGTTCGAAGCTCTGCCACCGCGGAGGATCTCCCAACAGCCTCCTTCGCAGGTCAGCAAGAGACGTACCTCAATGTCCGTGGGTATCAGTCTCTAAGAGAAGCTTGCAGCAAGTGTTTTGCATCGCTCTTCACTGATCGCGCCATTTCTTATCGAATAGACAATAACTTCGATCACTTAGGTAGCACTCTCCATTGGCATGATGAAGATGGTACGTTCTGACTTGGCTGTAAGTGGGGTGATGTTTACTCTTGATACAGAAACAGGTTTTCGTGACGTAGTTTTCATTACCGCATCCTATGGCCTCGGAGAAAATATTGTTCAGGGGGCTGTCAATCCTGATGAATACTACGTATTCAAACCAACTTTCAGAAAAGGTCATAGAGCCATCGTTAGGAAGAATCTTGGAGACAAGAGAATCAAGATGATATATGGCCGCGGAGACTCGAAAGTCCTGACGCGGAACGTGGAGGTTCCAGATGTCGACCGCAAAAGGTTCTGCCTAACCGACGACGAGATTCTGAAATTGGCGGACTATGCTATCAAAATAGAAGACTATTACTCAGAAAAGGAAGGCAAACAAAGACCGATGGACATTGAATGGGCAAAAGATGGAACGGACGGAAACTTATACATCGTCCAAGCCAGACCCGAGACGGTCCAGTCACAGAAAGCTATGGACTTCCTTGAGATATACCACATAGCAGAGAAAGGCACTGTACTCGCTAGAGGTAAGAGCATAGGAGAGAAAATTGCAAGCGGTAAGGCCCACGTAATTGCCGACGTAACTCATCTTCCCTCATTCAAGCCGGGCGAGATATTCATCACCGACACAACTACACCTGACTGGGAGCCCGTGATGAAGACTGCTGCCGCCATCGTGACAAACAGAGGCGGAAGAACATGTCATGCAGCAATCGTCAGCCGTGAACTCGGTGTTCCTGCCATTGTGGGCGCAGAAGATGCAACAGAGAAGATTCGAACAGGTCAAGCTGTAACAGTGAGCTGCGCAGAAGGCGATGAGGGAATAGTGTACGATGGAACACTTCCATTTAGGGTTGAGAAAGTTAGCCTCGGAGATTTGAAGCGGCCGAAAACAAAGATCATGATGAATATCGGAAATCCCGAGGAAGCACTGTCCCTCTCAATGATTCCCAATGATGGTGTTGGCTTGGCCCGTATGGAGTTCATTATCAACGATTACATCAAGATACATCCGATGGCACTCGTCCATCCCGAGAAAGTGACGGATGACTCTGTGAAGAAGGAGATAGATGAACTCACCTTTGGATACGCGAACAAGAAAGAGTATTTTATTGAGAAACTAGCTCATGGCGTGGGTACTATCGCTGCAGCCTTCTTCCCCAAACCTGTTGTGGTGCGGATGAGCGATTTCAAGAGTAACGAGTATGCAAGCCTCATAGGAGGGAAGTACTTTGAACCCGACGAAGACAATCCCATGATAGGATTTCGTGGGGCAGCCCGTTATTACGATGAGCGGTACAGAGAAGGATTTGCTCTTGAATGTGAGGCGACAAAACGGGTTCGGAATGAGATGGGATTGAGCAATCTCATCATCATGATCCCCTTCTGCCGGAGAATTGAAGAGGGTGAGAGAGTCTTGGCTGAAATGGCTAAGAACGGTCTCAGGAGGGGGGAAAACGGACTCAAAATTTTTGTCATGTGCGAAATCCCAAATAACGTCATACTGATCGATGAATTCAGCAAGCTATTTGATGGATTCTCAATTGGATCCAATGATCTAACCCAGTTAACCTTGGGAGTTGACCGGGACTCCGCCATTTTGGCCCATGAATTTACCGAGCAAGACCCAGGGGTGAGGAAAATTGTTTCCATGGCCATCCGTGGCGCTAAAAGGAACAATCGTGATAGCGGCCTCTGCGGACAGGCACCAAGTGATTACCCCGAATTTGCGGAGTTTCTAGTGAAAGAAGAGATAGACTCTATTTCGCTCAACCCTGATTCAGTCATGAAAATTACACTTAAAGTCGTCGAGACAGAAAACACGTTAGGAAAAACCTGAGACCACCACAGCGCGGGTCCAGCGTTAGCTACGGTGATTCATAGAGACTCTGTTGCAACTTGGCCGAACGGAAATTACTTGCTAGTCTTCAAGCTAGCGCGCTTCCCTTAAAGATGATGAGATGTTTTCGTTTGTTTCCATGGCTGATTAGAGTTTCCACGTTCGAACCATAGATCATGTTGTTCGTATGTGTCCAAGCGTGATTTATGTTAACTAATTCTTGATGGACGCCTATGTTTAAGCATAAGTCTCTTCTAGTTATTCTTGAAACTGTGTGTCATCTAAAAGTTGAAAACCTCTTGGTCAACAGGCTTTCTGTTGTAGATGTGAACCTCTGTGTTGGCTGTCAATGTTGCATGATGGCATGTAACAGACGGTTCGGCGAAGGAGGAATTGCACAATCAGCAATTCATATCAAGTCTGTAGGAGGGGTCGAACGGGGATTCATAGTAGTTGTCTGCAGAGCTTGCAGAGATCCTCCGTGTCTGAAGGTCTGCCCAACAAATGCGTTAACCAGAAGACCTGGGGGAGGCGTAGTACTGAACAGGAGTAGATGTATCGGATGCAAACGCTGCGCAGAAACCTGCACAATAGATGCAATATTCTGGGACGAATTGGCTGAGAAACCAGTCACATGTGTTCACTGTGGCTACTGCACCGATTACTGTCCATGTGGAGTAATCAAAATGGAGGAAGTCACAGAAAATGAAAAATGATCTCTCAAATGTTCTTCATATCGACCTTTCACAGAAACGATTCTGGACCGAAGACAGAAGCGAACTCTTTTATGAGATGATCGGAGGATCCGGGGTCGCCATAAAACTTCTAGAAGAAGAATGCCCGAAAGATGCAGATCCTCTAGGTCCAGAGAACCCTATAGTGTTTGCAGTCGGCCCATTCACAGGGTTGTACCCCATAGCCTCTAAGACCGTTGCCATGTTCAAATCTCCACTTACCGGAAATCTCGGCGAGAGTCACTGTGGAGGCCGCAGTGCAATAGCAATAAGATTCGCTGGATATGGAGCCATAGTAATCAAGGGATCAAGTGAGACTCCGATCTACCTATCCATACACGGTGATAAGGTTCGATTCAGAGATGCCTCTGTCCTCTGGCATATGGCCAACAGCGCCACGGTCGGACGCATCCTAAGAGAGAAGGAAGCCGGATCTGGAATAAGAAGCATAATGAGAATAGGCAGAGCGGGAGAGAATCTAGTCTCTTACGCAAGTGTAGTGACTGAGACCTACCGACATTTCGGAAGACTCGGACTCGGTGCAGTTTTCGGAAGCAAGCACTTAAAAGCAGTCGTCGTTTCAGGGAAAAGATCTATCCCTGTCTCTGACATGAAAGGCTACAGAGAGGTCTACAAAGAGATTTTCGAACTGCTATCATCGGCCGAGATGAGAAAATACCATGAACTTGGGACATCGATGAATGTTATCCCATTAAATGAATTAGGAGCTCTACCGACAAGGAATCTACAAGTATCAAGATTCGAACATGCTGAAGCCATAAGCGGTGAAACCTTCAAGAAGAAATACCTAGGTAGAAGAGTAGCCTGTTCACATTGTCCCGTCGCATGCATCCACCTTGCAGCGCTCAGAGAAGCCTACAAATCAGAACCCTACTTCTACAAGACCGAGATGATCTCATACGACTACGAACTGATATACGCTCTAGGATCAATGCTAGGAATATCCACACCAGAAGCACTACTCAGACTCATGGATGAAGTCGAAATCCTAGGACTAGACGCAATGAGCACAGGCGTAGCGCTATCATGGGCAACTGAAGCCCAGCAAAAAGGAATAATCTCGACAAAAGAAACCAATGGATTAAAATTGAATTGGAATGATGAAGAACCATATTTGAGAGCCATAAAATACATCGCAGCTGGGGACAACGACTTCTTTAAAGCTCTAGGAAAAGGCGTTGCATATGCATCATCAATATATGGGGGAAAGGAGTTCGCTCTATCTTTCGGCGGCAACGAAATGCCAGGATATCACACAGGACCTGCAACACACCTAGGTTTCTTGATAGGATCCCGACATAGTCATCTGGACGGTGCAGGATACAGCATTGACCAAAAGGCAGTAGCGAAGAACACCAGATTGACGCCAGAGGAGATTATTGACAGAATCATCAAGGAGGAAGCGTGGCGACAGATACTCTCAAGCCTTGTTGTCTGCTTCTTCGCCAGGGGAGTCTTCAAGCCAGAATTGATATTGAGAGCCTTCAAAACAATTGGAAGCGAAATCTCTGAGGAAAACCTAGAGACAACAGGAGTAAAGATCCTCAAAAACAAATATAGGTTCAGAATCAGGGAAGGATTCTCTATCAATAACTTAGAAATTCCTGAGAGAATTCTCCAAACAGCAACTCCTTTTGGGAACCTCTCAAAAGAAATGATCAGCGAAGGCCTCAAGATGGCCGAACTCAAACTAGATTCTATCTAGTTGACTTAATCTTATGTCACTTGAAGCAATAAGCACACCAGTGCGCGCTTTGTTATTATTTGGTTGCCGAAGCCCGTGTAACCTTGGGAGGGTTAGTATCGAACCATTGTAGGATTGAAAGTAAATTAACGTGCTAAAGTTTGAAATAGTCACGAAATGTGTTTGGAGATGTATAATAATACAATAAGCAGGGAACAGATGAAGAAGTATTCTGATATAATCGAAGGATTCAACAAGTTCAATCCGCGGGCCGTCGCACTTTTTGGTTCTTATTGGATGGATCTCCAAGACAAGTACAGCCATGATATTGACGTTGTTGTCTACGTAGACCGGATCCCGAACAAAAGACCAAAAAAGGCTCGTTGGCTAACCTGTGAAGATCAGGATAGGGTTAGCCGGTCAAAATAGCCCTAGGATTGGATGAGCGCTCTAATATCACTCTGATGTGCCGGTAGACCAAGAATGCATTATGTGCTTCGAAATTTGTTCCGAAGCTCGTCAAAGATCATGTCTGCTCCCCATGCTTGGGAGGCAGCCCATGCGACGCGTCGTTTGTCTTCATAATCCAATTTTCGTTCTGGCTTATATCCGAGATCATGGTTGGCCTGCGCCCAAGCATGTTGAAAGAGTGTACTGACCTGAAGTTCAAAGAAATCAATAGGAGAACCATACTTAGCTGATATGTCTGGAGGTATCAGACAAATAAAATGTCTAGCTTCATATGCAAAATATTCTGGTTCCAATGATTCTATTTTTCGGTCTTCAATCTGTCGAAACTCACTTAGAACCTTTTGAGCTACTGTTTCTACGTCACTCTTATAGAAAACTACAACGCGAGTCCCAATCTGATCCTGGATTTCTTCGAGAGGATACCCATACTTCGGTTCCCCAGAATCGGGGTCGATTCTGTTTGACTTCTCAACGAAATTCGATACGCCCTTGACTCGCTTCGAGATTGAATCAATCCGAGGAACATCAAGAAGGATCTGCTTTAGAAGCATTTCAATTTCAGTTGCTACTTTCTGCAGGGTAGGGACACGCTCTTGATACTTCTTAGTTAGCTCGACACTCTGACTCATGTTGACGCCTCAGATTACCTGAGAAGACGCGCTGTAACAGTTCCTCGGAGCGACACTTCAACAATAGATTCCTGATCAGTCGGGTTGATTTTCACTACATCATCGAACTGATCTAGGGGGCCCCTCACTGTGAAAAGACCGTCTATTACGATTGACTTGTATTGAAGTTCTTTGTTCAGAGTCTCTGTGTCTAATTTGAAAATTGCGTCCGTAACCTGAGGAACACGTATCCTACTGATATACTCTTGCCGTACACCATCAGCTAGGTAGTTGTCAGAAAAGTCTCTTATGGAGATGCTTCTGCCAGTCTGGGATTTGATCACATTCGCAGCATCGATTAACGCTTCTTTGTTCTCCATAGATTTCGTTTGTCTTATGGTTTCTTTAAGCGCCTTGGCAAGAATCCTCGTGCCTCCTGGGTCAGTAAGGCTATGGTTTGCGCTTAGAAAATCAGCAATCCAAAATTGTGACACTGCCCCTATCTGCTGCTTCGCTTGATTATCTTTCACCTTGCCTTTCCAGAATGAAGTGGTAGCTTTCGTCCCTTCAAACATGGCTGCCTTGAAGTAATCGGATTTGCGTGAGAAAGCACGTTCTATTAGTTGAATGGTTATACCTTTTGCAGATACATCAGCCACAATGCTTTCGTCTGCGGGAAATTTCCAGAGAAGAACTCTCGCAAGTTGCTTTGTATGACCGGAAAGAGCTACGAACAATCCTGATGGAGATCTTCTATCACTCACTTGTGCCAATCGGTAAGCTAAGTCACGAGCTGCCAAAGTCTTCTTATCTGATTTATCGAAAGCTATGGATCGTACGAGTTTCCTCACTTCATTATATTGATTGGGGCTTTCTGATGCGAAAACTACGTCTATTGGAAAGTCGTCCGTGCTTTCAGTGAATAGTGGGTAAAAGAACTCTGTGGGTATAGAGTCTAAATTTATGGACGAACCTTTAACCATTGTTTGAGGAGACTGGTTCTGTAGCTCTTTGCAGGGAGGAACCAAGTACCCAGCGCAGAAAGACAATTCCCAACGTTTCTGTTCCGAGACGATTTGCATTATCGTCACGTACTCCAGTGAAATGATCATAACGTTGCAAGTGGCAGAAAAAGCTTCAGGGCAGGAAGTTATGGAGGGTCATCCTGAGAAACATTCCTGTAATTTTGTAATCGATATTTGACACGACGCCTAGCTGCAAATGACCTGGCAAGTAAGCGGTGGAAGGAGTTTTCAAAGCACTAGCGAATGCTATCGGCCTACCCCCTGCGTAGATTTCTGAGCCATCGATTGACGTCAAGATCCTACTCGACGTCAGAGGACCTGTCTGGCTGTTGTGGGGGCAAGTCTCCTCAGAATACACTCACTATGTTCAAAAACAAGGGTATCTGACTCGAATTAATGGGGCCGCGTGTACTCGGACCTTATTAGGTGCGAATACCAATTCGCTTGCTCGTACACGTTCAGTATCTAAATGAATCCCCCACCTTTGGGGCATCTGAATTCGATCGAAAGCTCGATTCACACCCTGGCTGGCTCGTGAGCGAGTCCGACGGGAATCGACGTGTTAACGGCTCCGGATTTGGGCTCAAAATTCACGCAGGTTCATACCGTTGAGGCTTCGAACCCTTGGAGATTTGACCTTATCTATACGCACATCACAGTCTTGGCGTCTTGAGATAGGCGTGGAGAAACTCTCCTTGTACGATTAATGAGATCAGTGCCACTCCGAAGGTCATTGCAACTATGGTTTCCCTGAATGGAAAGCCCTCGGGAAGCGAGAGTGCTAAGGCGACGGAAATTACTCCCCTTAGTCCCCCTCCTGCAAGAATCTTGATCCAAGAACGTGGAACCTTTTCTCCCATCAGGCTTGCCAAACCGATGATGGGATAGACGCTGAGTACTCTTCCAAGCAGTATCGCCACAAAAGCAGCGATAACCAAAGGAGTGAACGTAACGAGCAGAGAGACGTCTGTTTTCAAGCC
>CAWECG010000001.1:0-599409 GCA_963807605.1 Candidatus Bathyarchaeota archaeon | reverse complement strand
CTTGAAAGGAAGTTGTCCTTGAGTATTCACTAAGTAGAGAGGCTCAGAATGAAATCCGTGAATTGCATAATAGTCTTCACCAAGGCTCCTCTACCTAATCAGGTTAAGACTAGGTTGGTACGAGGCGGGGTTCTGGATACCAACCAAGCCACGATGATCTATGAAGCTTTTCTCAGCGACGTCCTTGAGACTGTAGGGCGATACATTTCGAGTAAGTCTTCTGATCTTATCATCTCCTATACGCCGCAAGAGGGTTTAGACAGGGTCGCTGAGATTGTTAAGAATCTGCGACCGCAGTTGATGGTTGCAGATTTTCATCTTCAGAAAGGGGAAACATTTGATGATAGAATAAATGACGCTTTCAGCAGTGCATTTGAACTGGGTTATGAAGCCGTCGTGATCATAGGCGGCGATTCGCCTACATTGAGGGAAGAGCATCTCGATGAGGCCTTCAGATTACTGTGCACCACACGAAACTCCGACAAAGAAATAGCTGTTGTTGGACCAGGAATTGACGGAGGCATATACTTGATAGGCCTCCGAAAAGGAACATCCTTCAATTTCAAAGGCGTATTCCAAAAAAGAGACGAGCGTGATGTCTCACTCTCAACACTAGAGAACAAAGCACGTGAACTGCACACACAACTATTCAAGACGAGTATTCACTATGATATAGATGCCCCCAAAGATCTGGAGACCTTGAGAGAGGAACTCTCCCAGAATTCTGCCCTAGCCCCTCACACTCGGGGGGCACTTAAGAAGCTGAAGAAACTCTGATACACATCGAACCTGACGCACTTCATAGGTCCGAAAGATATGTTTCTACGACTCGGCTCATGGAAATTCGGGGTTAGGCTGCGCCCACTGACACCCCGCGCAAACCGTTGAAGCTGATCTCAGTGAACTTACCCACCCCTAAAGGGTGGGGGATTTCCCGCTCACCTTTTTTAAATCTAATTCGCTCTTCTATTCTTCGAAAGTAGATTCGAGTATAGTCGCACAGTACTAGTTCGGGCAATTCACGACCAAATCGTTGCAACCGTGTCAAAGATTTATAGAAAATGCGCAAGAAAACCCACGGCTTTAGCTGTGGGATGAATTGCATTCCAGAATGAGATGCCAGATGTTTAAATTTTTAGGCCAACATATGTTTGTGAGGTGCTGAAATGCTTCTAGCCTACAAGTACCGTATATACCCTAAAGCGTGGCAGGGAAGGCTGATGAAAAGCCACCTACCCACATTGTGTGAGCTATACAATAAACTTAGGGACCTGAAGATCGGTACTTGGAAACAGGAGCATGTCAGCCTGAGCAGAACCGACTTGAGGCTGAAGGCGCTAGAGTTTAGACGAGAAGACGAGAATCTTCGGGGAATACATAGTCAGGTTGTCCAGAGCGTTGCCACAAGGCTTGCGAGATCATTCAAGAACTACTTTGAGGGTAGAGCAAGATTCCCCAAGCAGAAACATCCGAGGAAGTACCTCTCCTTCACCTATCCACAATCAGGCTTCAAGTTGTGCAATAATAAACTGTACCTCTCGGGGATAGGACATATCCGAATCTTCATGCATAGGCCGATGGAAGGTGAAGTCAAGACCTTGACTGTGAAGTACAATGCTGGACAGTGGTATGTGGTATTCGCCTGCAAAATTCCAGATCAGAAGAAGACCCCCATCACGCAGATTCCAGGTGAGCGGATCAAAGGTGGAGACATGGGGCTGATTAAGTTCCTAACGCTTTCAGATGCAACCACGACGGAGCCACCAAAGTTTCTGAGAAAGTCTGAGGAAAAGATCAAGAGGCTGCAGCGAGTAATGTCAAGAGCAAAGAAGGGCTCAAGAAATAAGAGAAAATTGGCTTTGAGACTGGCAAAGCAACACCATCATGTGACATGTCAGAGAGACGACCACCAAAACAAGACACTAGCAACACTGTACAAAACCACTGATATCCTATTCTTGGAGAAACTGTCTGTAATCAACATGATGAGAAACCACCACCTAGCCAAAAGCATTCAAGACGCCTCACCAGGAACATTCATACGGAAAACCCATTTCAAAGCCAACCTACTCGGCAAATGGTTCATACCAATCGATCCATGGGGTACCACACAATTCTGTCACAACTGCCTATCATGGGTGCCGAAAGACCTGAGTGAGAGAGATCATATATGCCCGAATTGCGGTGAGTCGATTTCAAGAGATGAGAATTCAGCTAAACTAATTAAGAAGATTGGTCTGTCGGGCTTCAAACCCGACTATGCCCACGGACGGTGGGTGAATACGCCCGTAGAGTCCAAGCCTCTGCCATCCCTAAGAAGAATGGTAAGCAAAGATGTTGAAGCGGGAAGCCCACGACTTTAGCCGTGGGAGGATGTCACTGGACTTAGAATGCACACCTAGTTCAAATAGTGAAGGTCTCCTAAGAGATAGGAGAAGAGGTGTCCTCCCTTTGCCGAGACCGAGGATCTGTCTGGTGATCCCTGTGCTTAACGAGGCCTCTGCTATAGGCGGAGTTCTGGATGAAGTTCCGGGTGAGTTAATCGATGAAGTGATTGTCGTTGACAATGGGAGCACTGATGATACCTCCCAGGTAGCCAAAGCCCATAATGCCGAAGTTTTGTCTGAACCGAGAAGAGGCTATGGCAACGCTTGTTTGGCAGCCATGCGATTTCTTGAGACTATCCGGCCTGAGATAGTGGTCTTCATGGATGGAGATCACAGTAGTGACGCAGGGGAGATTGGTGAGCTTGTAAGGCCACTCTTGAAGGGTGACGCTGACTTGGTGATTGGTCGCCGTGTTTCTTCTAAGATGGAGCAAGGTGCTATGCCTGTCCATGCCAAGTTGGGAAATAGGCTTGCGCTCAGTCTTCTCAAGCGCTTCTACGGGCGTTCTTTCGCCGATCTGGGTCCCTTCAGAGCTATTACGTGGGAAAGTCTCCAGACGTTGGGTATGAAGGATCGGACATACGGGTGGAATGTCGAGATGATGATCAAAGCCTTGCAGTCCAACATGCGTATACTCGAAGTCGATGTCAGCTATAGAAAAAGAATTGGAAGATCTAAGATCTCGGGATCCCTAATAGGTAGTGTAAAGGCGGGTTACCGGATCATTGTAACCATTATCGGTTACTGGATAAGCTGAGTTCAAGTACTCCATTCAGTCTAAGTCCGAGGTCTGGGTCACGATCAGCTTCAGGCGTTCAATGTTCTCATTCTTTTGAGATGTCTACTTCAGGTGTCTTATTCTATCTGTTTTCCCGTCCATTATGACGAGTTCCAAGCATTTATCTTCCTTGAAGCGGTTGTGAAGTTGTGTGTGTGGATTATGTCCGGAAAGTTGTGTTTCATCTTTGTGAAAGTCTCTACCTCATGTTCATGAATTACTAGGAGAGCCCCTCATACCGCCCCCAATCAGCGTCTCCTTCTCCTTGAGATCTGACAGAAGCATTCTGATGCCTGCTTTGATGGCTCCGGATCTTCCTGAGAATTCGATATCTTTCTGAATCCTGTAGAGATCGTCACGCCCGGGTAACGTCTAACCAAACCTAAAGATTCAGAGTTTGGGCCGGCCTCGTTACCCTACACTTCAGTAGGTGCATAGTAATCGATTGATTCGATATTCTAGTTTTGAGAGACGATCAGGTTGTAAGCATCGGTGATATTGCCAACTTCGAGTACTCGAAGATTGTAGCCCTCTTTGCTGAGGTACTCCTGAACATTGATCGATTCGGGCTTCGTTGTAATTATAGTTAATCCTGGCGCGGGGTGACTCTCCTGGGTCTGGTAAGTAACAGCTACACTCTGCCCTTCCGGCACTACAAATCTCTTCGCGCCAAATCTTGCCGCCGCCAAGGCTTTCTCCAGGACTCCCCCAACTTTTCCAACAGTTCCGTCGGGGTTGATAGTCCCAGTCATGAAGATGTTTGGATTGACTGGCCGGTTATTTATTGCCGCAATCAAGGCGACAGTTATTGCCCCTCCAGCACTTGGGCCATCCAGAACATCGGTTTCATTGTCGGCTGTGACGGTGAGTATGACATCGGTGTTTCTAAGAGACCTTCCTGTTACGTTCTCAGCGATGAGGATAGCTGTGTTCGCACTTGTTTGGAGGTCTATTCCGATCTTTGGGCTGGTGTTGATGAGAAGTCTGCCTTCGCCATCCCTCAACTCCAAATGTGCAGTCAGGACAATCCCGTCATATCCTGTTTCACCCGTTGAAGTTGTAACCTCACGCACCGCAACTATGTTGATCTCCGAGTTGCCTACTATGCTACCGTTGCTTGTCCCGTTAGATCTTGAAAGGCGAGAGTAGTACTCTGCTTGAGCCTTATAGTAGGAGAGTTGGCTCTGGAGGATTGTTAATTCCTGTTTTAAAGAGTCGACGTTTCTCGTTAGATTCTGATTCTGAGATGCCAGAATAAGATATTGATTGTCTGGGGCCTGAGTACTCTGGATGTTTGAAACAAAGATTATGGCCATCGTGACGTTGACGAGGATACTTATTATCAGCACGGTCTTCAGTATTCTTGTCTTGGCGTTCACAATAGGCTCCATTTGAAGTCCCTATCAACGGCAACCCGAGCAAGGACTTAAAGTTACTGTCAAAGATTGCCAAGGACTGTTTGTTCACTGTTTTTCAGAAAAGGTTAATGAATGCGCATCAGTAATTTTATGCAAGGTTTCATTCATGAGTGAAGAGATGCATATTATCGAACGCAACCCGCTCTCCTCGGTTAAGTACTGCCTAGTGGGTATGCCGGACACAGGATTGACCGGCATGATCGCTGTAAGTCATATAGTTCACGCATTAGATCTGCCGGAGATCGGTCATATCGAGTCAGATCTCCTTCCGCCTGTGATGGTTATTCATGAAGGTGACCCCCAAGTCCCGATCAGATTGTTTGGCGATTCCAAGCTCGCAGTCTTGACTTCCGAGATGCCCATCAATACAATGGCAGTGGCTCCTCTCTCACGGACTCTTGTTGATTGGGCGGTTTCAAAGAAGGTTGAGATGCTCATCTCTGTAAGCGGTGTGGCAATCCAGAACAGATTGGAGATCGAGACCCCTCAGGTCTTCGGAGTCTCAACAACCAAAGAGGGTAAGACGCTGCTGAAGGACGCTGGCATATCTCTACTCGAGGAGGGATTCATGGTGGGTCCTCACGCGATGATCCTGAGAGAATCCATGTCGAAAGGCTTGAACAACCTTGTTCTTCTTGCTCAGTCACACTCCCAGTACCCTGACCCTGGTGCTGCAGCCTCCGCAATCGCTGCGGTCAATAAACTTCTCAAGCTGAATGTTGATGTGAAGGAGCTTATTGAGCAGGCTGAAGAGATTAGGGTTAAAACGCGTGAACTCATGCAGAGGACCACTAGGTCAATGCAGGGGATGGCCAAGGGTCAGGAGCAGGAACTTCCAGCGATGTATGGATGAGGTTTTAGGATTATTATGAGGTGAGATAAGAGATTGTTCAGATTCTTTGACGAGGTTGAGAAAGAGATCGAGGAGACTTTCGAAGGGTTGCTTTCCGGTCACTCAATGTGGGATTCCTCTACGGGCAGACTTGAACCGCTGACTCAGGTCACCGAGACTCTGGATAAGATAATCGTGACGATGGATCTCCCGATGGTCCACAAGCAAGATATCCACCTTACAATCGAGGAGGATCACGTTAAGGTAGAGGCCTCTCTCCAGAGGTGTGTCAAATATGAACGCTGGAGAATTCAAAGTCAGTTCGAGTTCAGGTCATTCTACAAGATTCTAAGGCTTCCGGCAAGAGTCAATCCCGAAGAAGCCAAGGCTAAATTCAAGAGCGGCGTGTTATCTATCGAGATCCCCAAATCGGTTAAGGGTCACAAAATAACCGTTGAGTAGCAGTCCCAGCCTCCAGACTTTCGTAACTCCGGGAGCGCTAGAATCCGCCAGTTAGGATGCAGCATGAACTTCTCATAGTGGGTACTCGCCTGTCATCAGGATGTGAGTGACATAGTCGGGAGATCAGTTATCGTAACAGGTGATGAGCTTCTCACCTACAACCTTGGACCAACTCATCCCCTTAGACCTGAACGTCTCAAGGTTGCCTTGGCCCTGATGAAATCTTACGGTCTCATAACCTCCGCCGATCTCTTGCCACCAAGACTTGCGAAGCCAGATGAACTTCGTCTCTTCCATACAGAGGAGTATCTCAAGAGAGTCCAAGATTACAGCAAGCGGGGTTATGGCCTTCTGGATGAGGGGGACACACCGGCGTTCAAAGGTTGTTTCGAAGCCACAAGCTGGGTTGCTGGAGCCTCCCTTGCCGGTATCGAGGCGATTATGAGAGGAGTGGCTGATCATGCCTTCAACTTCAGCGGGGGGCTCCATCATGCACGTCCCGAGAGAGCGTCTGGATTCTGCATATTCAATGATCCAGCGATCTGCGTCGCCTTCCTCAAGAAGAATTTTGGAATCAAGAGGGTTGCATACATCGATATCGATGCACATCAAGGTGACGGAGTAATGTACGGTTTCTATAGCGACCCATCAGTGCTGGATATAGACTTTCATGAGAATGGCCGCTATCTCTTCCCTGGAACTGGATTTCCTGATGAGGTAGGTGAGGGCGAGGCTAAGGGGCTGAAGATAAACATTCCATTGCCACCGGGGACAGGTGATGAGCTCTACCTTAAGGCTTTCAACATGGTAGTCCCGTCCGCACTCGAACGGTACAAGCCGGAGTTCATCCTTCTCCAGGCTGGAGCCGACTCCCACAGGGGAGATCGTCTCTCACACCTCTCCATTACGGTCAGGACCTATAATGGCGCTGCGTCCACGTTGCATGGGCTAGCGCATGAGTATTGTGGTGGGAGAATCATTGTCTTCGGCGGGGGAGGGTATAACCTAGGTAATGTAGCCAGATGTTGGGCCAGTCTTTTCAGCACATTCATTAAGACCAAACTTCCAGCAGCGTTGCCTAGTGACTGGCGTGAGTATTACAGAACGATTACCGGTGAGGAAGCTCCAAAAGTTATGCTCGAATCTGAGGAGGCGATTTTAGATAAGGCGGAAAGTCAGGAAATAACGAGGATTATCGATCAGCTGCGGAGAACGACAATTCTTGGCAATTGAAACCGATCAAATCCTGAAGCGCGCGCTGCTATTGTAGAGCAAGTCTTTGACTTGGGTCTCGGATCGATTTGTCCAAAAGGCTCACTAAGGTTGAGTTCACCAACCTGGACAAGTTGCTCTATCCAGAGCTGAGAGTCACAAAGCGACAGGTTATCGAGTATTATATCAGAATAGCCCCGAGGATGCTGGACCTGTTAGCTATGCGACCAGCGGTTCTGACAAGATTTCCTGATGGAGTGGATAAGGAGGGATTCTATGAGAAAGATGTTCCTGTTGGAACCCCGTCTTGGGTGAAAACCTTCAAGAGATATTCCGAGACAGCGCAGCGAGACCTGCACTACATAATCTGCAACGACGTCGATACGCTCATCTGGCTGGCTAACCTGGCTGCCTTGGAGATCCATGTCACTCTCTCCGGAATGGATTCCTTCGAGAGCCCCGACCTAGTCTTAATCGATATCGATCCTGAGCCACCGGCCAAATTTTCCGACGCCGTTGATGTAGCTCTTCTGCTGAAGGAGGAGCTGGACACATTAGGCCTGAGATCCTACATCAAAACCTCGGGGAAGAAGGGACTACACGTTGTCATCCCTCTAACCAAAGGATACTCCTTCCGACAGGTCAGAGAATTTGCGCATCAAATTGGCAAGAGTCTCGAGAAGGAATCGGAGATCATCGTCTCAGAGTTCTCCAGATCAAGAGAGCCAGGAACCGTCTTCATAGATTATCTGCAGAACTCTCACGGTAGAACCATGATATGCGCGTACAGCTTGAGAGCCACTCCCAAGGCCACTGTCTCAACGCCCTTTGAATGGAAGAATATTAAGAAAGTATTAGACCCCGACGCGTTCAATATATTCAGTGTAGTCAAGATTCGGAAGGACCCTTGGGAAGGGTTGTTCGAAGAGAAACAGAAACTAAAAGTGAGTTGAAATGGCCAAGAAAATAAGAGGCCAAGTCTCTAAGAGACCCATGTGGAGCGGAAGTATCACAATAGGCCTAGTTAATGTTCCGATCAAGCTCTACCCCATGATATTCGATCACAGTCTCCATTTCAGATTTCTGCATAAGAAGGACGGTCAGCCACTAAGATACGAAAAAGTCTGCATCAAAGAGAATAAGATCGTTCCTTGGGAGGATGTTGAGAAAGGATACCCGATAAGCAAGAACAAGTTTATCATCTTCAAGCAGAAGGAACTTGAGGCGGCCAAGCCAGAATCAACCCAGAAGATCCGCATAGACAAGTTCTTCGATTACCTCTCGGTTAATCCGATATACTTCGAGAGGTCGTACCTTCTGATACCGGACAAGAGTGAGGAAGCCTACAGCCTCCTTCTGACTGCCTTACAGGCAATGGGCAAAGCCGGAATCGGAAGGGTTACTCTCAGGACAAAGGAGTACCCGGTTATAGTCCACCCCTACAAGAACGCCTTGGTTCTGACGGCTCTTCGTTATCAATACGAGGTTGCTGATCCAGCTGAGAACAAAGAGCTCAGGGGGCTCAAGGAGCCGAATAAGGAGGAGCTGGAGCTCACTAAGAAGATTATCGCCGATCTCTCAGGGGAATTCGATATAACACTGTACAGAGACCGCTACAGAGAGAAAGTCGAGTCACTCGTCCAGAAAAAGATGAAGGGAGAGGCCATCGTCGTCGAGGAGAAGCCCGTAAAGGAAGAGGCTAAGGAGCTTATGGTAGCTCTCCAAGAGACTCTCAAACAGATCAAGAAGAAATGAACCGGCACTATAAGCCGATGCTCGCCCAGACCGCAGACGCGCCCTTCAACTCGAAGGGCTGGATCTTCGAGATCAAGTGGGATGGGTTCAGAGCTATCAGCTACATCGATCGAAGGCTGAACATAAAGAGCAGGAATGATAAGGAGCTAAAGATCAATTTTCCAGAACTTGAAGAACTGAAGAATCTGACAAGGGGAGCTGTCCTCGACGGCGAAATAGTCGTCACTGAGGCGTGGGCGACCAGACTTCCAGACCCTCCTGGAAAGGGGTAAGACTACTTCGCCAACCGATATCGAATACATGTCGCGCAAATATCCTGCAACATATGTTGTCTTCGACATACTGGAGAAGGACCGGAAGACTCTCATCAACCTTCCCTTAATTGACAGGAAGATGATCCTGAAGGATTCCCTCAAGGAGGGCAGACACGTCCTAGCTTCACTCTTCATAGAGGAAGAAGGGAAAAAATACTACAGGGCATCTGTTCGAAGGGCTCTGGAGGGGATAATGGCGAAGAGGAGAGACAGTCCCTACGAGCCCGGAAGACGCAGTGGCAATTGGCTGAAGATAAAAAAGGTGACATCCTGCGACTGTGTGATCTTCGGATATACCACTGGGGAAGGCATTAGAGAGGAGACCTTCGGAGCGCTGATCCTGGGATTATACGATGACGACAGACCGGTCTACGTGGGCAAAGTGGGGACAGGCTTCTCCCAGGGCGACACGGACCTTCTGAAAAATATCTTCAAAGGACTGGAGGTCCGGAAGGAGACTCTTCATGAGGTTGAAGTCCCTCAGGAAGTTGTCTGGCTAAAGCCGAAGCTTGTATGCGAAGTCGCCTATCAGACAGTCACCAAAGACGACAAGTTACGGATGCCAAGATTCCGGGGGCTGAAAGCTGATAAGACTCCACACGAATGCACTCTCGACCAAGTGAAACGGGGATGACCTCAGAAACAGACCATGCGCTGGGATCCCGGAGCTCCCAGTCAGGGGAGCAGCGCGTAGAATGAGCACGGTTCACATCGGCACAATGGGTTGGAGCTACAGCTTCTGGCTCGGCAACTTATATCCTAAAGGTCTCAAGTCAAGAGAGTTCCTAACAGAATACTCAAAGCATTTCGATACTGTTGAGTTGGATAGCACATTCTACAGGATCCCCCGACGTGAGACAGTCATCGAATGGAAGGATCAGACTCCGACGGGTTTTCTATTCGCCGCCAAGTTTCCCAGAATAATAACTCACATCAAGATGTTGAAAGACTGCGAGGAGCTCTTGGAAAGGTTCGTTGGAAGACTCTCTGAGTTACAAGAGAAACTTGGTCCATTGCTTCTTCAATTCCCCTCCAGATTCAAGCAAGAGCATATTCAAATGTTGAAGGATTTCCTGTCCACGCTACCCAGAGAGTGTCGTTTTGCCGTAGAAGTGAGAAACCAGAAATTGCTGGGGGATGAACTCTTCTCTCTTCTCCGGAAAAATGAGATCGCTTTGACCTTGGTAAGCAGCCCCTTCATGCCCAGTATTGAAGAATTGACGGCCAATTTCGTCTACGTAAGGTTGGAAGGTGATAGAGCTAAAGTAAAGGGGACTCTAGGCAAGGTTGAGGTTGACCGAACAGACGACATCAAAAAATGGGCAGAGAAAATAAAGAAGTACCGAGACAGCCATGCAGAAGTATTCGTCTACTTCAGCAAATACTATTCAGGCCACCCTCCCACGGACGCAGCAAAGCTGGCGAAGCTCCTATAGTTAACGTGCACAAAAGGCAGCTTTCAAATGATGAACCAGATTATTTTATCAAGGAGATCTATAGCGCGCGCGTTAATACATTTGTTGGACATTATGTCTTTCTACTTACTGGTCGGACTCAAGATTTGAGCCTTAAGATAGTTGTAATTCCTATTGAGGAACCGGAACAGGCCGCAATAGAGATTCTACCTAGAAGGCTTAGAGATTCGGATAGCGCGCGGGCTTGTCCCGATATTCTTTGAGTTGACACGGAAAGATCCATATGGTTTGAGCCCCACACCCTCCTACTTGGAGGCGATTCCAGATAGAAGGGTACGAGACTCTGGAGTCACTGCTGAGTAATCTGGATTTATCGTTTGTTGAACGCCTCATTGTTAGCTGCTATCATCAAGACGGTCCAGGTAAACCTCCACGAAACCCCTTAGGACTCTTCAAGGCACACCTCGCCAGACGCTACCTGAGAATGAGCAGTCTGCGTGATCTTGAACGCCACTTATGTCATGATGAGAGGCTACGTGACATATGCGGCATAAGATATGAGGAGCCAGCGTACGGTAGGACGGTACTCTCAAGATTCAACCAGCGGCTAGGCGCAAGAAGACTAAGACGCATAGTAAACAAACAGGTCAAGAAGTTGCTGAAGAAACACATAGCAAAACCCAGGATAGTCGCTATGGACGCTACCTTCATCAAAGCCTACAGCAGACGCAACATAAACAATAGAACAGGCTTCAGCGACCCTGAAGCCCGTGTAGGAAGAGCCTACCGCACATACAGCCTAGGTTACAAACTACACCTCACAGTCGATGCAGACACAGGGACACCCCTAGCCTTCCTCATCTCACCAGCAAACACTAACGAGAAGAAACTCAGCATACCACTCCTCAAAATGACAGTTAAAACCACAGCAATCAGAATCCGACAGCTAACCGCTGACAGTCAATACTCCAGCAACAGACTCAGAGAGACCGCTAAAAGACACAAAATCAAGACCGCGATACCCTACCCAGCCAACCAGAACCCTGAAAGACAAAACATCCTCAGAGTAACCAGCGACTTCAAAACACACGGCCCAGAAAACCTCAAACGCATCTACAAGAAACGCTCAACCATAGAGCTCGTCTTCGCATCACTCAAAGAACACCTCACCCTCAACAATCACAAAACAAGAGGCTTAGAAAACATCACCATCCACACCAGCTACTGCATACTATGCCTACTCTACACCATAGAAGCCTCACACAACACCAAACAACCCACCAAAACCAGAAGCATAACACACTGGACAAACCTAACATGAAAACGCTAATATCGGGACAACCCAGCGCGCTATCCGAAGCATTATTAGGCAAAGTCTAGACGATTAGAGTATGCCTTCTGAATTGAATGTGACAACTATAAGACAGACCGTAGTTGTTTCGGCCACACCTAACGAAGTATATGATGCCCTAATAGATGCGCACAAACATTCCGCATTTACTGGCAGCAAAGCAACCTGTGATCCTGAGATCGGGGGCAAGTTTACGGCTTGGGATGGATATATTTTTGGCAAGATCCTTGAGTTGGATAAGGGGAAGAAGATTGTTCAGGAATGGATGACGACGGAATGGCCGAATGATTATTCAGCCTCCAGGCTAGAGTTGACCTTCAAGAAGGTCGAAGACGGTACTGAAATAACAATGCTGCATTCGAACGTTCCTGCAGAGCAGGCCGATGATGTTGGAAAGGGTTGGATGGATTTCTACTGGAAGCCGCTGAAAGAATATTTCAAGAAGCAATAATTCCACCTTAGTACGCAAAACGTGTCTTTGTGTCTCAGACGCTAGACCCCCCTCTTCTGGCCAGGTCTATAAGACCGACAACAAGATCACAGTAAGAGGGCTCTAAGAAGGAGTAAGAGCTCAAATTCATTGAATTCTAGGATGAGAGCATGGGCTTCAAGCCTTGGAGCAAGGTGAAGTCTTGGAGTTGCCTGGGTTGTGGCAACTGCTGCAAACGTGGCTTTACAGTGTATCTCAGGACATACGAGTATGTGAGAATCCTTGAGTTCGCGCCAGAGGCCGTAGAATCAGACAGTTATGGCAGAATATACCTAAGAAAGAATGGCTCAAGGTGCATCTTCCTTAATGAGTATGGATTATGTGGTCTGCAACAGCTCAACCTCAAACCACTTCCATGCAAAGTGTGGCCTCTCGTAATTTCAAGAGAACCAAAATCGTTCAGCCCAAGGGAAGCGCGATTCTGTTATGGAAGCGAGGAGTACTACGTCTACTTGAATCCGTATGCGAACTCTGTGTGTCCCGGAATAGGTAGAGGAAATCCAGAGAGCCTACCTAACATTATCTCGGAAGCCATAGATCTCTGCAGAGACCCATCAAGAAAACAAAATTATTCCACATCTGCGTTTGTTTATCCCGTCACTACTGGAGACTATTAGCGCGCGCTAAAGGAAGGGCATCAGAGTTCTAACTTCCTTCCGGCATCGCTAAGTTACATTAGATCGTCGAGATATGGCTAAGTAGCTCTGATACATCAGTAGTCATCTTCAAACCTGATCGCCCATGATCTTAACATAGTCAAAGCCGAAATGAGAGGTGAGTTGAATGGCAAACACGAAGGGGCATATGATGTCTCGTCACTAATGGGGGTCGTGAATGTGACGAATGAACTGCTTTTCAGAGTTATCTTCTCTGCTTTCTGGGTTATCTTCTTCGCTAATGTGATATGGGTAAGCTACTCGACAAAGGGGTCTGCGGGCAAACAGACGACTCGACGTGCAAGACGGTTGCGTATCGCAGCTCTTGCTTTGGCTGGCCTCTATTTTGGGGGAGCATTACTCTACGCACTACTTCCTAGTTTGGTAATGTTTCTCTCGATTCTGTTGCCAGATTGGTTCCGAGTAGTTATGGTCGGCCTAGCTGCTCTAGGCATTTCATTCGTATCATGTGGGTATTGGGCGCTTGGTAAGAATTGGGCTCCTTCCGTAAGTGGAGTAAAGAAAGATACAGTCCTCGTAACGACTGGACTCTATGGTTTTGTCAGGCATCCGATTTACTTGGGAGCTTTCATCTTCCTGGCCGCTCTGACCCTTGTGGCCGCTAATTTGCTCATTCTTTTGCCCACACTTGCCCTACTCGCCATGTTATACACCTCAATAGATGAGGAGGAGGCCATGTTAATTGATAGATTCGGCGACGAATATTGTGAATACATGAAACGAACCCCACGATTCATCCCAAAGTTCAGACATGAACCCCCGACACAACAGCGAAAGCAACCCCCACGAACTCAACAAAACCCGATGTGAAATGGAAGAAGACAGGGCGCTATCAAAGAGAGAAATGATTTGAATGATAAGTCCCGTTACTAGATTGCTTATCGTGGCCGCCGTTACCGTATCTATTTCAGTGGTGACGGCGATTCTGCTGATACAGAAGTTCGGAGCGACGTGGAATGTTGTTCCCGTAATGGTTTTTGCGATCACGCGCGCGCGTTTCTGACGAAGGAGAAAGACGGGTTAACGCTCACCAGTAGCATGTGTTTAATTTCATTTTGCGAATGCCTGCGTACTCAAGTATCGTCCTCCTCCATCAGCAAAAATAAGTGCGATAGTCTTTCCCCTACCGAGATCCTTCGCTTTTTGCAATGCAACATGCAAGGCAGCTCCTGAACTGATTCCTACAAATAGGCCTTCTTTTCTTGCGATCTCTCTGGTCGTCCGTAACGCATCTTCATCTTTCACCCTAACTAGTTCATCAACTAATTCAAGGTCTAGTATTGGTGGCTTGTAGTTGGAATCCGTGAAATTCAGCATGCCTTCAATCTTGCTATATAGGTCTGGTTCACAACCTATGATCTTTATTTCGGGGCTATGCTCTTTCAATCTCCTGCCAACTCCCATAATTGTGCCTCCTGTTCCTATGCCGGCGACAAGAGCATCTAGGTTCCCACCACTCTGCTCTAGGAGCTCTCTTCCTGTGGTCTGGTAGTGGGCCTCCACATTGAGGTTGTTTCCGAACTGATTCAATAAGTACTAGTCATTTTCCCGGGACAACTTTTCAGCCAATCTTATAGCTTCATACTCATCGCCTGTAAGTATCAGTTCAGCACCAAAAGACTGAATCATCCTCTTTCTTTCCTCGCTCGCAGATCTTGGCAAAATAACCTTGACTTTGTAGCCTTTGATGCAACCAATCATAGATAGTGCGATTCCAGTATTGCCGGAGGTAGCTTCAACTATGACACTGCCTCTTTTCAGGATTCCAGCTCTCTCTGCATCTTCGACTATGTACTTAACCAACCTGTCTTTTACCGAACCGGATGGGTTGAACATTTCAAGTTTGGCTAAGATGGTTGCATGATTTTCTTCAGTCAATCTTCTTATTCTTACCAAGGGCGTGTTCCCTATCAGATCCAAGACACTATCTGCTACCATCCTCAAATACCAGCGAACCAATTCGTTCTCAAATCTTGTCCCAGAATCCATTTTCAAAACATTAAAGTCATCTGACTATTCTTTCGACACCTCAAATATTTGACTCAAGTGTCAGAACAAACACGACAAGTGGCACTATATACATTTTCTTCAAATTGTATATTGATATCAATACGATATTTTACGAATCAGCGCGCACTTTTCAAGACAGATTAGACGGAGCTCTTGGGAGTCAGCTTCCGAAATTCAGCGCTAGTCTTAATATAGCAATCTATTTTCAACATGCGTGCGGAGGCACAGGATTGTTATCTGTAACCGATTATGCAGCAGTATTTTCAGCCGTGACCGGCATCTTTCTAACGGTATTTGTCTTGCTAGAACTTAGGCATATGGAGAAACATAGAAACGTCGAGGTTTCGATGAAGCTCTTCGAATGGGCGGAAAGCGATAGACTTCGCAAGGCCTTGAGATGGATTGAAGAAGAATCCCAATTTGGAGATTATGAAAAGTACCAAACTCATAAAGAAACCAGTTTCGAAGCAAGCGATTATCCCTACGAGGTTGCTGCCTTTTTTGAGCAAGTAGGCTTCTTAGTTCAAAAGAAGTTTGTCGACCTTGATGTGATAGACGACCGCCTAGGCTCGTACATAATCTCAAACTGGAAGAAATTAGAGCCTTGGATAATGGCCTTAAGAAAAGAAAAAACGGACAAGACTTTTGGAGAACATTTCCAAAAACTCTACGAAAGAACTATTGAATATATGAAAGAACGTTGAAAAACACAAATTGCAGAATCTTTCAATAGCACGCTACTTGGAGCCCTTATTGATCCTAAATGTCCTTGCCACAACTATGTCGGCTAACTGCAAATACTGTTAGTCAAGAGTACACTATGGTCAACAACGACCGACTGAACATAAATATTTACAGAAAGCCCAACCACTCATTTATAGTCAAATGCTCGAAAGAATTGCGAATGTTATGGATACGACGGAAGTGACGAAATGAGACAGAGGAGTCGCTCAGTTTCTAGCGGATCATCTAGTTCGTCCGCACGGGCTCAGCAGAGACTACGAGAGCGAGTCAAAGAACTTAGATGCGTGTACGATATTGAGAGACTGATAGAACGACACTGTGGAGATCTTAATGGCATTCTAAAATCTGCTACCTCTGTTATTCCACGTGCTTGGCAATACCCAGATGCTACATGTACCAGAATAATCTACAAGAGTCAAACGTTTCAAACAGCCAACTTCAAGAAGACTAGATGGAGGCAATCAGCCGAGATAAAGTCGGATGGAAGAAAAGTAGGCATCATTGAAGTCTACTATCTGGAAAAGAAACCCGCCAGTGACGAAGGGCCTTTCCTAAAAGAAGAAGGAAACCTAATCAATACTATTGCCAAGAGGCTTGCCAGAGTTGCTGAGAGGACACAGGCAGAGAGAAATCTGACAGAGTACGTTGATAGGCTCCGAAGTTTTACCGCCTCTGCGCCAGAACTATATGCCCTTTATGATTCGAGACTGAATTATATTGAAGCAAATAACGCTTTACTGAAGTTTACAGGTCTAAGTCGACGAGAATTGTTGGGGAGAAATCTGTCGGAAATATCCCCCGACGCGATGAAGACGGGCCGGTATGCTAAGTATCTGGAAGTCATCAGGACAGGAAAACCCTTCTCCATTGACGAGCTGCACTCCCATCCGAAATTCGGAAATAGGTATTTCAGTCTGAAGGCTTTCAAGGCCGGAGATGGACTCGGAATCATTTCCACAGACATCACTGAGCGTAAAAAAATAGAGGAGAAACTGCGTGCAACTTCACTGTACACTCGAAGGCTGATCGAAGCCAGCCTTGACCCCTTAGTGACGATAAGCCCTGAGGGTAAGATAACCGACGTTAATGAGGCTACCGAGCTGGTGACAGGTGTTCCTCGTGACCAGTTGATAGGCAGTGACTTCTCCGAGTACTTTACAGAGCCTGAGAAAGCAAGGGCAGGCTATCAGAAGGCATTCTCTGAAAGGCACGTAAGGGACTATCCTCTGACGATACGTCACCAATCAGGCAAAGTCACTGACGTACTCTACCATGCAACTGTATACAAAGACGGGTCTGGAAAGATTCAGGGCCTATTTGCCGCCGCAAGAGACATCACAGAGCGTAAGCGGATGGAAGAGGAGCTTAGGCGTTACAGCAGACATTTGAGAGAGCTGGTTGAGGCGAAAACCAGAGAACTAAGTGAGAGCGAGGAACGTTACCGTCAGCTTGTGGAGTCCGCTCCCGATATGATCTTTGCTCATAGAGGGGGCAAACTTGTCTTCGTGAATAATTCGGGGGCAAGACTTCTAGGAGCGAAAAACACTGATCAGCTCATTGGAAAACAGATATTGGATATAGTTCACCCTCATTATCGTGAAACTGTCAGAGAACACATCAAAAGGGCACGTGAAGGAGTTCCAGCGCCGCCTCTGGAAGTGAAGTACAGACGCCTAGACGGGTCATACGTCGATGTGGAGACTGAAGCAACCCCCTTCACCTACAAAGGTCAACAAGCCGTTCAAGGCATAGCCCGTGACATAACTGAACGGAGAAGGATGGAGGAAGAGATTAGGAGTCTTGCTCGATTTCCTGCTGAGAATCCAAACCCCGTGTTACGCCTGAGTTCTGAAGGGGCGATTCTCTACTCAAACGACGCGGGTTCGGCAATACTCCGACATTGGAGATGTGCCGTCGGCAGCAAGGCTCCAAAGTTTTGGCAAGACTTGGCCACTGAAGCTCTCACAAACCGGATAACCAAAAACCTGGAACTTGGGGTCGGTGAACAAGTCTACTCATTCATCGTCTCACCAACAATGGATGCTGGATATGTCAATCTCTATGCAACAGATATCACAGAACGCAAGAGAATGGAAACGCTGAAGGACCAATTCATCGCCGCCGTCACTCATGAGCTTCGAACGCCTCTGGTCTCGATCAAAGGGTACGTGGACTACATCCTCTCAGGAAACCTGGGAACTTTACCTGAGAAAGTTGAACATGGGATGATAGTAGTGAAGGACCAGAGTGACAGGCTTCTAGACTTGACCGATGAACTGCTTGATTATCGACGCCTCACCTCAGGAAAGTTCCAGTTGACCTTGACCGCTCTCGACTTGAAAGACATCATCAATACATGCGCCAAGGAGATAGATCCCTTTATCGAAAAGAAGAAGCAGACACTTTTTCTTGATGTCACGGAGAGCCCGTTACCTGTCCGTGGAGATCGCACAAGGCTCGTTCAAGTATTTATGAATCTCCTCAGCAACGCCTCGAAGTTTGCCGGTGAGAACGGGCAGATCACCCTCAGAGCGGAGAAGAGAGACAACGTTATAGAGCTTTCAATCCAAGACAAAGGCATTGGGATGAAGAAAGAGGATCTCAGCTAGAAGTCTTCGAGCCCTTCGCTGCCATCCAAAAGCCCTCGTACATAAAGGGTACAGGCCTGGGTCTGAGCGTTTCAAAAGCATTGATTGAAGCTCACGGAGGCAAAATATGGGCGGAAACAGAAGGCGAAGGGAAAGGCGCAACTTTCACCTTTACTATACCTGAAAGCATGATAACCTAGCGCGCGCCTTTCAGGAGCCGGACAATTAGAAAAGGTTATGCATCTGCAGTTAATAGGTGTCAACGTCCGCAGCAGATTCTCCACCCAGAGAGACAACCCATCTCGCCTTGGTTTTCTTGCCAACGTGCGTGTTGAAGGCGAGATTGAAAAAGAAATATCGGAAATCGTCGGCTAACTATTTAGTACAGAATGATTAGTGAGGTGAATAATTCATGCCAGCGGAACCAAAAGTTGAGATATACAAAGACCATGTCGGCAAGTTCAGATGGAAACTGATAGCTTCAAATGGTGAAGAGATAGCGTCTGGTCAAGGCTACGAATCGAAGGAAGAATGCACGAAGGGAGTCGAATCAGTCAAGACCAACGCTTCGAAAGCCAAAATTGTTGATATGACCAAATAGAACTTCTGCCAGCCAGAAGTTCATTCCTTTTTTTCATAGCCTTCTTTTATTTCATGCGTTAAGAAGTTGTCAAGTGCGTGCTGAGCAACGCCAAAGGAAGTCTGAACTGTGTAAGACGTAGCGAGATCTCGAACCGAAGCTCTGTCAACATATTGTTTGCGTGTATCGGGACCATGTTATTTTGTGGGTAATAGGGTATTCCCAGACGCGATTTAAGCTCCGCTAGCGAGTTGACAAAAAAAGCGCGCTCTTACACGCGCGCGTGGAGATATCCTGCCAGCATTCCGAAGCCTAGAGCCCCAAGGATCGCCTCTACGATTACTAGGACAATTATCGCTGCAACAGCTATGATTATTGCATGGAGCCAGCCTGTCTCGAAGAAGTGCTTTATCAGCCACAGCCAGACTATGCACGTTACTATGAAGCCGATGATGCCAGGAATAAACATCTGTAAGATATAATTGATGATTATTCCCAGGATCGCTATCCAAAAGGCATGTCCGATGTTTGCTTTCTGTTTTCCAACCAGTATGCGACCGACGATCCAGAAGACCAGAGCTACGATGATTATGCTGACGATCAGTTCTATTACTGAACCAGCATCAAAAGCCATGGTCGTTCCACACGTTATACGTTACATCTGAAAATATAACATTAACTATTGCGTGCTAACCCACCAGCTACATTTACGGATGTTTGCCCTGATTATCAGCGAGCTGGAAGTTGCACCTTTCACTCAGGACCTAATTCAAACTCACTAGTAAGTCTTCAGGCTTCAAACGCTATGGAATCTTGAAACTGATCCTGTTGATGGTTAATTCAGCGCTCCCTATGTTTTCTCTCATTCAGGAATCTCGAGGTCTATTGAATCGCCTGGGAAGGTTTTGCCTGATATTGCGGGTTCGTGGCAGGGCAACAGGTGCTTTGGGCTTTTGAGCATACCGCGGATTTTCCAGATGCTCCGATACCAGGCATAGTGATCGTACAGAATCCCCGAGGGGACGCCTAATGGGCCGTAAGGTTCTGGAGCGGGCGTTATCTTGATGCGCTTTGCTTGCAGATCTAACATCCACGACATTTTGGGGAAGAGATTCTGATAGATATTCACGATGTCTCCGGGGATGATGTATGTTCCGTTGGAGGTATCCACGGCTACCGTCAGTCCCCCGATGGTGTGACCAGGGGTATGATAAAGTCGAATACCTTCTGTAAACTCGCCGTCATCAGTTATTTTGAAGTAGCGAGATTTTTGAAGAACAGGAATGACGTCGGGGTCGAAGTCCTTTCGGATCCGCATCGAGGGAAGCGGGTTTACTAATTCATCCCATTCATCGTAATGAAAAACGTGTCGGGCCGTGGGGAAGAGATGGCAGTTCCCTGCATGATCGTTATGTAGATGAGTGTAGATCACTGCCTCGATCTCTTCAGGGCGGGCAACATTTTTCTCCAATGCGTCGAGGAGATATTTCTCTCCTCCTTTTGCAGGAGCTCCAGCCCATGCTTTTCCATCGATGATGAAACGCGAGTTGATGCCGGTGTCCACAAGGATCTTCCTCGACCCGGAAACCAGTAGATATCCAAGGTATGGCACTGTAAGAAGCAGGTTCGCGTCGAGGCCTGGTGTGGAAACACCTTTAGGAGTAGTTATCTCTCCTAGGTACAAGACATGGATTTTCCAGTTCATATTGCTTTTACTTCCTTGTGGCTGTGATTCGCCCTTGACGCGTATTATAGTTTTTTCGTTGGCCATTGAACATGTGCCAGATTTATGTTTCCCATAACTTCTTTTGTGAGCGGTTGAAGGAATTAGGCTCCGCAGATCAAAGAGGGCTTACTAGTCGTGGAGAAGAGTAAGAGAGCCGTACCCGCCTATCTCATTGTTATCTCGGGGCTTATGGCTGTCCTAGGGAGTCTCGGATTCGCGCGGTTCGGATATTCTATGATCTTACCCGGGATGAAAGACGCTCTTGTTCTCACCTACACTCAAATGGGCTTGATGGCATCGGGGAACTTCACTGGGTATGTGGTCTTCGCTGTTTTAGGTGGCATGTTGGCGTCGAAATATGGCCCTAGAATCGTAATCACTTTGTCACTCAGCCTAGCGGGAGCGTCAATGCTGCTGACTGGCTTTGTCGTCAGTTTCCCTCAGGCGCTATTCTTGAGAAGTCTGACTGGCGTCGGGTCCGGAGGAGCTAATGTGTCGGCTATTATGCTGCCGGCTGCGTGGTTTTCACCTAGAAGGAGAGGACTGGCCTCAGGAATTATTGCTTCCGGAAGCAGTGTAGGACTGATAGTCACAGGATTCCTCGTGCCTAAGCTCAACGAAACGTTTGGCGTAGAAGGGTGGAGGTACTCTTGGGCGATCTTTGGGGCGATAACCCTCATTTTCGCTTTCTTTTGTGGCGCCACTATTAGAAACTCTCCAGTGGAAGTATCAATGATGAATAAGCATAGCGGGGACTCGGGGTGGAAGCGCGTGGGCAAAGACACATTGCTCTGGAAGATAGGTCTGATCTATTCCTTGTTCGGCCTCTCTTACGTGATATACATAACTTTCTTCGGGGCGTACCTGGTCAAAGAGGCCGGGTTCACAGTCCAGTCTGCCGGCATGTTATGGGCGCTTGTCGGAGGCCTGAGTTTGGTCAGCGGTCCTTTCTGGGGGCACATCTCGGATGCGTTTGGTAGAGGTCATAGCCTTGCTCTTGTATACTTTATTCAATCTGTCTCCTTCTTTCTCTTCGCCCAAAGTAGGGCAGCTGAAGCCATTTACGCGTCGGTGCTCCTGTTCGGTATAACTGCATGGAGTATCCCATCGATATTAGCCGCTTATTCAGGGGATCATTTCGGACCTAAACTAGCCTTCTCAGTCTTAGGGTTCCTTACTTTGTTCTTCGGCATTGGACAGGCTCTTGGTCCTTCTGCTGCCGGCTACATTGCAGATCAAACTAATACCTTCACGTCGGCCTTCCTGCTATCCTCCTCAGTGGCAGTTCTAGGCGGCCTTATGAGTCTCAGAATACTGAGAAAGAACTAGCGCGCACTAGAGTACCAAGAGTGAGATCTCTTCATCGAGGTTAAGCTCGCTCCATAATTGATACGAAGACGGTGCCAGTTCTGTAACGAGTTATTGTGCGACACGTCGCCGTCTCCACAAACGCAATCGTCAAACTTCGGCGGGTAAGATAACACTACAGAAGCTCCTATTTGGATAGATTACCTCTTGACAGACAATCGCGCGCTAGAACATCTGAAACGCCCCAAGCCAAAGAGAGTTACAGTAATTATCAAGGGTATGTTCAATGAAACACATGCTTGTTGTCAATGTGTTACGTGAAACACTACCATTGTTTCACACTAGAATATCCAGATTAAGTTAACAGGAGCTGACTAATTTGTATGCAAAAATAAAAAGAAAAAAAATGCGTATAGCCTTCCCGAACAGTCGAAACGGGGGTGAAACAAACGGAAACAAATGAAAAGGATCCGAAACAATTGAAACAGAAAGAAAACGAGGATTTGGCAGCATGGATCAGAAGGCTTCGCGCGTGGAGGTTTCGGTCCGAGTGTGAACTAGTTGGTCTGGGTGCTTACGCATGCGCAGGCATTCGGAATCCGGCAGACATCTTTCCAGTAATGATGTGACCGGTCCTACCGTCTACCCTGACACTCGCGATAGTGTTGCCGTTTGAATCTACGATGGGCACGTTGTACATGAATGCGAATTGCTTTGGAGTCCCAGCGGTCCAGCCATTACCCTGAGAGGCTTGGACAGCATTCACAGAATCTCCAGACGTTGGGGTATTGACCTTTGCTACGGGCACGTTCATAACCACTGTACTATTGTATGTGACGTTCACCATCCATAAGCTGCCACTGTCCTTCGCCCCCCCGATAGTGAAACTGGGGATAGCTGCGGTAACTACTGCTTGGGCCTGCGCAGAAGTAGTTGTCACGTTCCAAGACCTGCTTTGATTTCCGTGTCTGGATGCGGAGAAGTTTCCATGCATGCGGTGAGCCGTGTTAAGGTATCTGCTCCCCGATGTGCTTGTTTTATCTGGCGCTGCATTTGTTACCGTTGTAAATGTGACGCTCATCGCTAGCGTTGAGCCTATAACCACTATGATGATCACTGCCATCGTAAGTGGGGTGATTTTACTTTTTACACTCATTTTTTCACCATGCTGTAACGATAATAAATCTCTAGGTATGTACGTTGTGGAACATTGTTAGTGAACAATGTTAACCCACTAATTATGTACGAGCATGAAGGATTGTGGTTTCTCTAGTCACACCGAACAATACGGACACCATCGTGTGTGCCTTAGCTGGTGAGAGAGGGTCGTAATTTGAACCGTTAGATATGATGTGCGTGTCCTGTAGTGAGTGCAGAGGTTGAACTATGATTTGTGTGCGTTCACAAGCCGATAGGAAATATGTGCAAGACGCCGTCTCTGGGTTCTCACGTGGATCTCAACGCACAAGAGTTTGAAGTACAAGAGCTTAGCGCTGGAATATGCTGGGGCGCACGATTCGACGTAAGAGAGAGTAGCGCAACGCCGAGTGCCCTTCATGTTTAGTTTGGTACGGCTTCAGCTGCACGCCGTGTTAAAATTCGGTAATCACCTTCTCGGCGAAGAGACGGAGGATCTTCTCTTCGTTGGGAAAGTGGGCATTGAAAATGAGGTAATCCAAACCTGCGTCGACTAAATCCTGTACCTTGCCGACTACCTGATCGGGAGTTCCATAGGTGGCGTAGGCTGTGTACTCTTCGTCACTCACCCCGGGATGGCGTTCCTTTGCAAGCATGACCTTCACTTCAGACTCGTTCTTGCCCAAGATAATGTGGCCTAAACGTGTCTTCTGAATCTCGTTGTAATTTCTTCCAACAGTCTTGCAGTGTGCAGCCAGAACATCCAGTTTGCGCTTAATAGTCTTAGGTCCTCCGAAAAGGTTGCAAGCATCACCGTACTTCGCAACCAGCTTTAAGGTGACCTTCTCACCGTTCCCTCCGATCCATATGGGCGGGTAAGGTTTCTGGATTGGCTTTGGTTCGCAGAGAGCATCTTCAATCTGATAATAGTCCCCTTTGAATGAGAATTTCTTGGAGCTCCACATTCCTCGGATTATCTGTAAGGTTTCCTTGAGTCTCTTGAGTCTCTCACCCACGTTATAGTAGGGTATCGAGTATGCCTTGGCTTCGGTCTCGAACCAGCCTGCCCCTACGCCCATGTTCAGCCGACCATTCGAAATAATGTCCACTGTGGCACCCATCTTGGCAAGAAGGGCTGGATTGCGGTATATGTTGCCTGACACGAGGGTCCCTATTCTTATCTTCTCGGTAACTTGGCTGAGGGCCGATATGGTCGACCAGCCCTCCATCATCGGCTCTTCAATTTCGCCGACTCTTGGAATCTGAAAGAAATGATCCATGACCCAGAAGCTGTCGAAGCCTAGTTCCTCTGCGAGTTTGGCTTTTGTTTTCACCGAAGCAAAAATTTTGTGGCCTTCACCATCGTATGTAAAGCTAGGATGTTGGAAGCCGAATTTGATCATGACTTTGAGTTGGCAAGTTCGCCTATAAAGGGCCTACTAAATTTGCTTCGACTCCGTGTGCAGATGGCGAATTGTATCGTTATCTTACGCGCGCGCGGAGGAAGCTCGCCACGCACTATCAATAGGAGTCCTTTTCATGACCTCGCGCCCAAATCTGAAATCAAAATGTTAAACATTTTAATAGATGACCCGAAGCCTTGTAGAAAAGGCCCGTGTCTTGCCCAACCTCCAAAATGTCTTGTAGTGGTTCAATGGAATTTTTCATGATTGCGGCTATCGTAGCAGGCCTGTTCTTTGCTCTCCGTAACCTTGTAAGCAAGTATGCAATAGAAAACAAAATGCAGGCCGTCTCTTGGTTCTATCTTTACACTGCACTAAGCCTTGCGGTGTTCCCAGTCGTCTCTTGGTCAATATCTCCGATAGTATTTCCATCCGTAAATTCCTTGGTTCTTACAACAATCGCATCATCAGCGGCTTTCACTGGAGGATTGATTTTCGTGTATGGTCTAAGCATTGGCGATATTACAACTGCCAATCCTGTTTTGAGTACAAGGCCAATATTCGTAATTCCGTTGAGTTTCATCTTGTTACATGAGTTTTACGGTTTCCAAATAATTGGCTGGATTTTGTTGATTGTTTTCGGCGCCATGTTGACCTCTTGGAATGAGGGTATAACTTTCAAGAATCTGATCAAGAGCAAGTCTCTTGGTCTATTCTTCGCAACCTGTCTCATATTCGCTTTCATGGGCATTGCAAGCAAACCTGTACTACAGGGAATGGATTACATCAATTATCTTAGCTGGTTTCACATTATGCAGATTCCTCTGCTTCTGATTTTCATGCCTTTCGTGATGAAGAAAAATGAAATTGTAAGTTTCAAGGAGAAATGGAAACAAGCAATACCGTCTGCCATTCTGGAAATCACTCTGCTTTACATTAGCCTTGCTGCAATGTTTTTCGCTGTGAAATTTTCAGTATCATTAACCGAAGCCTTCGTTGCCACGCAGGGGCTTTTCACGGTTATCATCGGTGTTTTGGTGTCCAGAATAAATCCGAAGGTCTTGGGCGAAAACCATTCCATTCGCACATACTTGACTAGATTAATCGGTGCAGCTTTGATATTGGTAGGAGTTTACCACATCTTGTTCTAAACGATCTTAATAGGGATAACAAAACGATTGGTTGATTATATTCATGTTTGAAATTCTCTCATCTTTCCTTGCTATCATTAAGTTTTCTGAAGATGACCTCTGGTGTTGAAAGAAGCTTAAACTCCGCTTATATCCTGCGGGCTGGCTCCTACGATTTGTGTGTGCGGTCCTTTTGGAGAACATCGTCTCGGCGTGATATCCTCTGGCGAGACCAATCAGGATTAATCTGCACAGAGTGTAGCCACAATTGTAACCCACGTAATGCGGGCAAACAATTTCGCAGGTGTTCAACAAGCAGATTATAGTGAGCCGCCCGTACGCAATTGGATAATTAGGTGAATTCGTCATTCTTGGGACATCGCAACTCGGCAAAAACATGATTTGTCTTTGTTGACCCTCAGTGGAATCCGAGGGGCGCGTCCGTAGTGTTAGTTGTGCGCGAGCTCACCATATTGTGGGCTTAAACGCTTGTGCAATTTTTTCTATAATGTGTGGAGGGAGATCAGTCATTTTGTGTTGTGCCTTCGCGTGATCTCTAGCCTTCCTAATTGCTTCTTCAAAGGTGTGAGCATCTATCTCAAAGATACACTCGCCAATAGGACATTTCAAAGTAATCACTAAGCTCATCACCTCTAGAAACGTGCTCCTGATGCTTACTTAACGTTTCGCGCGCGTATGTCTTGGATCCGCATCCCAGACCTGCGGTTCTTTTTCCTAGTGTAACGAAATTGTGTGTGCAACTCTTTTCGTGAGCGACGACGAAACTCGATTATCTGGCTTAGGTTTGTTCTATCGTCGATGCGGTGATAGCCCGCGCTCTATCCTCTGACTGATTACCCATATAAATGACGTGCGCGTCAGGCGCCCAAGAGTCAAATCCTTGACCTTCACATTCCGCAGGTATCCACGCGTACACACTATCCAAAATGTTTTTAGAGATTGCTAATGCTACCGTTGGCCAAACAGTGCGAATGCAAAGTGGTCTGGTGACATATTTGGTGAAATCAAGCAAAGAAGACTTGATGAAACGTGCTTATGATTTGGGTTTCAACTATACCAAGGCTCATGGAGGTTGCTCACAATGTGCCTTTGCAGCTGTGAGCGAAGTCTTGGGAGGTCGAAGCCGTGAGATCTTTAAGACGATGGACGGTCTAGCTGGAGGATTGGTCCGTGCAGGAGATGGCACATGTGGCGCCTTGTCAGGCGGAGTGGCAGCGATAAGCCAAAGGTATGGCAGGGCAGATTTCTCGAATCTTGGAGAAAGAGAGAAGGGCATGGTACTGGGCAAGAAGCTCCATGACCGGTTCATAGAAGAGTTTGGAAGCGCCATCTGCAAAGATGTCCAGACGAAAATTATTGGAAGGTCTTTCAACCTCTGGGACCCCAAGGAACATGAAGAATTCAACAAGGCAAAGGGAGACAAGTGCCAAAATGTTGTGGGGAAAACTGCAAAGTGGACTGTCGAAATCCTATTGAATGAAAAAAAATAGTATAGAGGTTTGGTTGTTTAACTCAGCAAGCGCAAGTAGCACGGCTGAGGGCGCACAACTCGAAAGGGCTTAAGCAATTAGCGCCTAAACACCTAAGCCAATAGCACCGACAGGAAAACGTACCCAATCGAAAACTACACAGGAAAGCGCGCGCGATGGTGATTACGAGGGTTGACCTCGATGAGCATGGCAAGCCAAGGAAATGGCGAGTTGAAAACGGCTGGGGACCCGCGATAGGGGGATCAAGGATACATGTACTTGATGGATGAATGGTTCGACGAATATTTCTACGAGGTTATTGTGAGGAAAGAGTATCTGCCTCCAGAACTCCTGAAAATCCTTGATACGGTGCCCGCAGTCTTGTCTTTCTGGGACCCCCTGTGTTCATTAGCACGGAACCAGTGTCAAACCGGAACCAGCAGCGCGGTAAGGCATCCCACGAACAGGTAGCATACGCTCTTCTCTATGGTGGATCTTTGGTGTTGATCCTGCTGCGTGAGTTGATTTGACTAGGAAAGTGACTCTACGCCGGCAGCTGAACACGTTTGACACTACAAGTCTCGTGATTGGTTCAGCTATTGGTGCGGATATCTTTGTGGTCCCCGCACTTAGTGCTAGACTTCTTGGACCTGCTTCCCTTCTGATTTGGATCGTTGGGGGAATCATTGCAATTGTGATCGCCCTATGTTTCGCTTACTGCGCCACTTACCTACCCAGGGTCGGCGGCTCCTATGCTTACACGAAAGAGGTGGCAGGGTCATTTGGGGGTTTCATGGTAGGCTGGGCCCTTCTTTTGGCTGAATGGTTTTCATTAGCAGTATTTCCAGTCGCCTTCACTCAATATTTTCTTGCATTGGATCCGAACTTGGATCCGCTATCTCAATTGCTACTGAAAGGAGCGTTTATTGTTACGATCATTTTGACCAACATTTACGGAGTCAAGACGGCCGGGAAGTTCAATGACTTCTTGACTATTGTGAAACTGGGTCCTCTGTTGCTTCTCATATGTTTAGGCGTGGTATTCATGGGATTGCAGCCCAGTTTAGCGGCTGCGCACTTCCAACCGTTCCTGCACGGTGATCTTTCGAACGTAGGACAAACGTTAGTGCTGATTTTCTGGGCCTATGCTGGTTTTGAGCTTTCCAGTCTGCCAGCGGATGAAATTCAACATCCGAGGAAGACTCTACCTAAGGCTCTTATTTTGGGCATGCTGATCGTCGCAGTGTTCTATATTGTTACTAATGTTGTTGTGATCGGGGTGGTAGATCAACGGACTCTGGCCTCGTCATCAGCACCGTTGGCCGTTGCTGCTGCGAACGTGTTGGGCGTTTCGTCGACCGCGGCAATGCTTGGAGGACTGATATTGACGATAGGTGCACTTGTCTCCATTCTCGGGGCAGACGAATCCGGGAGTATTGGGACGTCTAGGCTAGCCTTTGCAATGTCAATCGACGGACTGCTACCTAGAGCATTCAGCCGATTGCAGAGATCATATCACACACCGTACATAGGCATAATTGTTCTGTGCGCAACGGCTTTTGTTGCAAGCATTACGAACAGCTTGTTGCGCTAATCAACAGCTCGGTGTTTCTGCTCTCCTTCGCTTATTTAGCAACGTGCATATCCGCCTTTCTGCTTGAAAGGAGGCATACAAATGCACGAACCAGAACTTGGCAAGTCACAGTAATCCCAGCGTTGGGTGTAATCTTTTCGCTCTTCTTGATGACACAAGTAAATGGCCAACAGATCCTAACCTCTGCCATTCTGTTCGCGATTGGTGTTCCCATATACGTGTTCTTCGCGCCGAAGAAAGAACAACAAGAGTTGAAGGAAGTCTTTCTGTCCAGAGACGCGGTTCTGGAGAGAACTTACCATCAAGGAGAAGTATTTCTAGCGAATATCATTCGTCACATCAAATGGCAATTCTACAAGGCGAAGAATATCCCGAAAGCGTGGATTGTCCAAGAAGAATAGTCAACGTCCATCGGATATTTGTACGGACTAAGCAGAGTTGACGCGTCCACTAGAACGGCAATTCAAATTCGCGCGCCCTTCAAGGGAATCTCAATAGTCAAAGCCCTCAGAAACCTGATGGCGTACGAGGCTCAGTTGAGCGAAGAACTAACAGAAGTCCTTTGGACGTACCCCGAATCGTAGCATGTATCAGCCAACTAGAGGCATCCTATATACGCTGCATAAGTGGTTATTATTAGCGAGGTGACTACTGTGGCTTTCAAATTGAAGTGTCCAATATCAGGGTGCACCACTGAGTTGAATGCGGAGACCAAAGACGATCTACTTAAACAAGGGATGGAACACGCTAAGACTCATGGAATGGCTGCCCTTTCCCCGGACTTAATGTCCAAGTTACAGAGCGCTATCAAACCAGCTTAGCACAATTAGCGCACGCTTCTGGCCTCTCTTATTTTTTTGTGTACCATTAGGTTAGCGCGCGCGCGCTTTATGGCGTTGCCGTTGGAAATCCCGGATACAGTCTCGCTGTTAATGGGTTAGGTCAGAACGGATACGATCAGGCCTCGCCAGGCGGATTCTCTATGATTTCCGGATTCGCCACGGAAGTCATTTTGACATTCATCTTTTTGCTTGTTATCTATGGATCGACTGGGGAGAGAGCTCCCAAGGGTTTCGCGGGTATTTCCATTGGACTGAGTCTTGTCCTCATCCACCTCGTCGGGATTCCGGTAACGGGCACGTCTGTGAATCCGGCTAGAAGCCTGGGTCCAGCAGTCGTAGTTGGGAGTGTCGCCTTGAGCCAGCTCTGGTTATTCTGGGTCGCCCCTATCATTGGAGGACTCATCGCCGCACTTGTCTGGCGGCTCCTCGAGTAATAACAGAAATCACACGCGTTGTGGCCTAAATGAGTTTTAATAGGTAGGGCAAGGCGAGGAAGATTATTCCTACGATAACCATTATGACGCCAACCCATTTCGCTAGCTTGCCCGCGAAGAATACGATCACGCCTAGAATTATCAGAACGATTGGATTCAGTGTCAGCAACCACTTGTAAGCAGAATTCAGCATAGATGACGCAGAAGCCTGAAGTAAAGGCGCTACCATAGAAAAGATCTCGTTCAAATTAATCCACAAAATATGCTATGGTTGCATTGCGTTTATAAGATTATTAGCGCGCGCTAAGCAGGTTATTTTTTTTGTGTGTGCTCACCAGCCAGGGTGTAGATTCTTAAGGGAGTAGAACAACTTCAGAAATCCCCAGGGTTGGGAGATAAAAATCTTAGATCGAATAGTTGAGGCTTTCGTAATATCTTTGCTGTCTATCGCGATGGCTGAATTTGGTGACAAAACCCAGCTCGGCATGATTACGCTGGCCGCAAGCACTAAGAAACCCCTTTCGATCTTCCTAGGCATAATTCTTGGTTTCACTATTATGGAAGGCTCGGCGGTTCTAATAGGACAAGCGCTTCTAACGATGATTCCATTTTCGATACTAAAGTTCGCGTCTGGTTTGATGTTCCTAGTCATTGGGTTGATTATGCTCAAGGCGAATGTTAGAACAGGTCTCAAACAACCCAATGTGAAAAACCCCTTTCTCGCTTCATCAGCAATGGTAATATTGACAGAGCTTGGCGACAAAACCCAAATTGTGACAATCGCCCTTGCCGCGCGTTTTGTGGAGCCACTGGCTGTATTTCTGGGCGCATTGTCGGCATTAGCCTTTGTCAGTGGGTTGAGCATAGTTTTAGCGAACCAATTAAGCAGGCGAGTTTCAATTGACAAAGTCAAAAGAGTGTCAGCTATCATATTCATGGTACTGGGAATTCTGACTCTCGTAGGGATACTCTGAACCGTTAGGTATTGATTGTGTGTGCTCACCAGCTAGGTATACGGCATACCCCGCTAAGTTACTGTCGTATCCCAGCTGTAACGAGTAGGAATCGCCCCATTAACTTTCGTTGCGCTTGAATGTTCAAGCCGGTCTGAACAAAAACATCTCGCACTCTGGCGGGGTTATTAGGCCTGAAGTGACGGTAGATCTTAGACAATCCCAAGGGTGGCCAAATATCCGCCAAGAAGAAGCGCCCCCCAGGACGCAGAACACGCCTGACTTCACGCACTCCCTGAACGTTGTCTCGCCAGTGGTGAAAAGAGGAAGTGCTAAAAACTAGGTTGACTGACGCATCGGCTAGAGGCAGAGACTCTGCCATGCTCACATAGAAGGTGGCGTTGGGTGTCAAGAGACGAGCCTTCTCTATCATTCCTTCCGCAGGGTCAACACCAATCAGTCGCGCATTAGGCCAACGCTCCCTAGCTTTGCGTAGCAGTCGCCCAGTTCCGCAGCCGACATCCAAGATACTTTCTGGATTAGCTTCGCCTTCGACCAAGCCCAGCACCGCTCTTTGCACTCGATCGAAGATGAGCCACTGTTCAAATGAATTCTCGTACGTCGCTGATCTGCGGTTGAATTTTCGGACATCATCGGTTTCTTGTTTCACGGCCATCCCATCACGCATAATATCATATTTGATCGTGAAACTTTAACCCAGTTTCGGAACGTGAACTATGGCTGAATGGAGGCAGTAGTAGAATCATGGACAACCAGAACATCAAACAGCGCATTTTGGACCGGTTAGCTAAGTACACAAACCTGTTCGAACTCTTCAAAGACCACATTTCATCCTCGCCAAAACTCGAAACAAGACTCTACAAGGATGATTATGTCGAAAAATGTGGGGGCCCGCTTCACTTTCTGGGGGCTGCTGCTCAGCGATTCCGACACGTATTTCTTGAATCTTCTTTGTGACCTTGATTCTCTTGTAGCGAGACGCGCGCGCCATTTATTTCTCGTTGGTGGGCCGTTCTGAATCGTAATGATAGAAGCCTCTGCCGCTTTTTCTTCCCAGATGTCCGCTGGCAACCATTTTTTCCAGAAGCAATGGTGGATGAAATCTTGGGTCCCCTGTTTTCTTGTAGATATACTCATAGATTCTCAAATATGTATCTAGCCCTGTAAAGTCCATAAGTTCGAATGGTCCCATAGGATGGTTAAGTCCCAGCTTGCAGGCTTTATCGATATCTTCTAGGCTCATTACTCCCGCCTCAGCGCATCGTATGGCATCAGCCATAAATCCGGCCAGCAGCCTCACGACTACGAAGCCTGGAGAGTCTCTCGAAGTAACCGGAACTTTTCCTAGCTTAACTGAAAACTCGTTGATTATGTTATAGGTCTCGTCAGAGGTCAGCATACCCCTGGTTACTTCCACTAATTTCATGACTTGTGGTGGATAGAACCAGTGCATACCTATGAGTTTCTCTTTTCGCTTGATGGCTGAAGCGATCTCAGTAATCATTAGTGATGAGGTATTTGAGGCGAAGATGGTATGGTGGGGCGAAAATTTCTCCACCTCCGCAAAGACTTCTTTCTTCGTCTCCAAATCTTCCGGGGTCGTCTCTATGACGATATCGACATTCATAACAGCTTCGGCCATATCGGCAGTTCCTTTAATTCTGGATAGTATGGCCTCAGCCTGCTCGCTCCTAATTTTTCCTTTTTCCACCATATGCTTGTAGATTGATTCCTTAATCGAACCTAGCCCACGCGCTAAAAGGTCAGAACTCAATTCGCGTACGTACACATAGTATCCATTCTGCGCACATACTTGAGCAATGCCGCTCCCCATTAATCCGCATCCGAGCACACCCACTCTCTTAATGTCTTCTAATCTCATCTTGTCTCGTGATGAAATTTGCGACGACCGTATTAAAGGAATAGCCAATACAAATCTTGGCTAGCACGACCACACATCGTTTCCAATTCCATGATCGGACGGGGCTGGCGCGCGTCATGATGGGCATCGTTGTACCAGGACTTGGTGCAGGGGCATATGGCATACTTCAAGAATTTTGGTGGGCCAGGATAGCTTTAGACTATAGTTTTGAACTGTCAACCAAGCAGAGTTTCAGCTAAGAAAGAGCAGAAAGAAGGTTGGGGACAGGCTGAAAAACAGCCCAAAGTAGGGATTCACAGGGTGTCGGAATATTCAGACTTTACATTCAGGAGGCCAATTCGCTTAGGTTCTAAAGTTTTGAATCTTAGGATGTCTAGGGTCTAAGATTATGAATAAAAAATGTCCAAATTAGGATGTGCTTGTTATTCAACTTTCACGAATATACTATCCTCCTCTATTTTGACTCGGTAAGTTTTGAGATCATAGGTTTCCACTCCTGCCATGATCTCCTCCATCTTGGAAATCATCGGCGGCAGATCCTGTGGAAATTTCTTCATCATTTCTGGTGTAGATTCAACGAGCTGAAGAAGAGGCTTGGCTCGATAAGTGCCACCAGCTTAACGGAGCGGCTAAAGGAGCTGGAACAACGGGGAATAGTTCAGAGAAGAGTGTACCCTGAAACTCCTCCAAGAGTCGAGTACTCACTCACCAAGAAAGGCCGGGAGCTGCATGCACTGCTACTCCAACTCGCCGATTGGGTGATCAGATGGAACAAGAAACCATTACTCATCAGTGAACCTACAGAACAGAAAAAGGCCCATTGCTGATGCAAAAAAACTGACCGACCGGCGATTGGGTGCCCGTTGCTCCTCCAAGGGGCCCCGCAGTTTCATGCTTTCACCAGACATCCTATCATGACGTTTTCGCCAAGAGTTTTCCACGTTCCAACAGGTCGTGAAGCGCTCTACGTCCAAACACTTCTGCATGCATTGCTAGAATACCCAGCAACTTCTCCTCCCATTCCTTTTGAGACTTCTTGATTTGCTTCAAAACCCTTTCTTGAGCCGTTCGGCCTTTCGGAGTTAGTGCATAGTATACTCTGCCAGACCTTTCCTTTCGACTCGATTTGATTATTCCTCTCCGCTCCATGCGACGTAGGAAAGGGTATATGGTACCGAAACTAACCTTAATGTGGCCCCTAGTCATCCTCTTGAATCGTGTGGCCAGTTCATACCCATAGGCGGGTCCATCCTTCAACGCCAGAAAGAACATTACCTCATAAGGGCCCGTCTGGAATCCCTTCGCCATGAGCATCGCCGCACCTGTATCGTATCGATACATCAGGCGACGTATTTAAATATTACCAACTATCGATAAGATAGTATCGTATCGATGTATCAAACCGCACGAATAAGGAATAACACGATAGCCCTGCTAAACGTAATGCACTCGGAGACACAATAACAATCGACAGAGGCATCATAATGACTCCCCAGAGAACCGAATTGGCTCCACTATCCGAGTATGCGATTGAGACTCATGGTCTGACGAAGAAATTCGGTAGCTTCACAGCAGTCGACCACGTCGACCTTGCCGTCCGAAGGGGGACAATCTATGGGTTTCTTGGGCCGAATGGCGCAGGAAAAAGTACTACCATTCGTATGCTTTGCACGTTACTTAAGCCAACTTCAGGCACAGGGAGGGTTGCAGGATTTAACATTGATAGTGAAGCCAATGAGGTTCGAAAACGAATCGGACTAGTCTCAGAGAAACTAATCATGTACACACGATTGACGGCTGAACAGAACCTAATTTTCTTCGGCAAACTCTACGGAATAGATAAGGCAGAATTGAAGTCGAAGGTCGAGGAATTATTGGATATGGTGAAGCTGACGCCCTTCAAAGACCGAAGCGTAGGTGGCTTCTCAAGCGGGATGAGACAAAGAATGAATGTGATCCGCGCCTTAATTCACGATCCTGAAATCATCTTTCTAGATGAGCCAACCACTGCGCTTGACCCGCAAAGCACGAAGTTTGTCAGGGACACAATACTAGACCTGAAGAAGAAGGGACATACGATCATTCTGACTACCCACATAATGGAAGAAGCAGACGAATTATCGGATTGCATTTCGATTATGGATCATGGAAAAATCATGGCAACGGGGACTGTTGCGGGTCTTAAGAACGAGTATGGTACAGAGTCGATGCTTGAAGTTTTCCTGACTGTTACAGGCCGAGAGCTACGTGATTCAGCTTCAGACCGCGTTAGTATGAAAGCTGTAGGGAGAATGTAAACGTGCAAACTAAAGCAAGGCAGGTGAGCGGATGGAAAGTTACCACTGAAATCGCTAAACGCGACCTGCTCGATTTATGGCGAGCAAAGATGCTTCTCGTCTTCTTCATCATGATGCCCCTGCTTTTCATGACAATGTTCGGTTTCATTTACCCACCCCCAGTTCAAGTAAATCCGTACAGTGGCCAAATACCGTCACCATACCCAAACTTGGAGTTAGCCATGATTCAACAGGATAGCGGACAAATAGCGCGTAATGTTGGCGCTCAATTCATTCACATTGCTGAATCCCAAGGAATATTCAGAGTAAATGAAATGACCGATTACTCAACAGCCAGAAACGGAATTGTGAAAGGCCACCTGTCAGGAATAGTGATCATACCCCAAGGATTCAGCGCTGCAATTCAGGCTGACGCGCAGGCCACAATACAAATAACAGTTGACCAAACAAATCCAACAGTAGCCGCCGCCGTTCAAAGTGAAGTCGCAGAAATTCTCGGAGCAATCGAAAGCCAAATATCAACACAATACCTTCAGCAAAACTTAGACCCAAAAGGTAACCCAACATTCGCTCTTCAACCGATCAGCATGACGAACATTCCATTAATCCCAGGTGTCCCAACATCCTTCGAATATCTAGCTCCGTCATTCATGGCGTTAACCGTTATCACAGGAGCATTAAACGGAGTCAGCTCCGCCATCTCTAGAGAAAAAGAACAAGGAACAATGGACGGATTACTTGTCGCACCCATTCCCAGACAATCCGTTATCATAGGGAAGATTGCAGCGCAAACAACACGGGGATTAATTCAAGGATTCCTAATACTTGGGTTATCAATGTTATTGTTCGGAGTAGTGATTTACGGCAGTCCTGTTATCATGCTTCTTGTCATGGTGCTTGGTGTAGCCAGCTTCATCGGCGTCGGCATAATCATGACCTCTCTCGCTCCTGAACAGGAAACAGCACAGATGATGACAACGCTACTTCAGTTCCCAATGATGTTTCTCAGCGGGATACTGTTCCCAATCAACCAGTTACCTGTACCCGTACAATACATCGGCAAAGCCTTCCCTCTCTACTACGCCGCGGATGCTCTCAAAAAAGTAGTCATACTGAATGCGAGTGTGAACATCATCATGCCTGATCTGCTGGTGCTCCTAGCATACTCAGTGGTCACTATGGCAATCGCTGTGCCAATCTTCAACAGAGCAATGGCCAGATAACTAACCAAGGCGAGAGGCCTATTCAACTTGAGCAAAATCCGATTCTTCTACGACGCGCGCGTACTGGGTTCTGAAACAATCTCAAATAAGGACTGGGGTCTTAAACTTACGCTGGTCAGAGAAAGAATCTGATAGAGAGGGCACGCTAATCTAAACAGCGGCCGTGATTCGTATCCTTAGACCCTAAACATTCAAACATTAGAACCTAGACATGAGGCGCATCCAAGCGTAAAACTCGAATATTCCGACAGCCTAGGATTCATGGTGGTGGACCGGGCGGGATTTGAACCCGCGACCTTCCGGTTTCTCAGAGGTTCATGCGAACCGGACGTTCATTGGCCAATATGTATACCAAGCTGAACTACCGGCCCAAGTCGTTCATACTATCTGTACCAGTGGCTTAGCAGCGACTATTACAACGTCAGTAACTAATATCGATTTGGGCTTTTCCTGATTGAGTTGACAATGAGTAGTGCGCATGTTAGCACCAGGGTATGTTGTCGTCGCTATGGTTGTGAACGCACACAAATCATAGTTCAAATTCTGATACTCTAAAGCGCGCGCTATCCACACAATAACATAATCTGACGGTTAAACGCACGCGCAACACTTCAAAGCATGTTGCATGGTCTGCGTGTGCATAGTTCACTTGGAGCCCGACCTTATTCTTGAATACCTATGCATGACAGTTAACGCTTGAGCTGCTTCCTCTGGTGAATAATACACTGGAATGCTTTGTTTCTCGAGAGTCTCACGGATTTTCTCGACCTTACCCCAATCGCCTGTTGCAAAAGTCACGATTGGCTTGTCCGGATTCTCCTTTGACGTAGCAGAGATGAAAGATGGATCCTCTAGCTCGAAGCCCTCTGCCGGCCCGAACCCAGCGAGGATTGCGTCAATATTCTGATCCCTGAACATGGATTCCAAGCCAATCTTGTAAGCGGCATCTGCACCAATCTTCACGATTGAGGGCCAAATATCGTAGGGATTCCCAATCTCAATATATGAGGGACTTGCCTCTTTGAGATTATTCTGCGTCTGATCCGAGAAACTCGCCAAATCCAAGCCCACTGTCTGGCATACATCAGCCGCCATGACACCCAGTCCGCCGGAAGGTGTGATGACTCCTACACGTTTGCCACGGGGCGGTTTTTGATAGACAAAGGCTTTCGCGTAGTTCACAAGATCCATATAATTACTCACGCGAATTATGCCAACTTGCTTGAATGCCCCGTCTACAATTGCATCGTTGGCTGCGAGCGAGGAAGTGTGAGAATGCGAAGCCTTCGCGCCTGCGGTTGTCCTCCCGGATTTCAATGCCAGTATAGGCTTCTTCCGAGAGACCCTTCTGGCGACTTCCATGAATCGCCTGCTATCTTTCAATCCCTCAATATACATGAGTATGACCCTAGTCTCAGGATCATTCTCCAGATACTCCAAAGCTTCGGAGTCGTCCACATCTACCTTATTCCCCAGTCCTATGATTCTGCTGATTCCAAAGTATTCTCGAGAAGATATCAAACTGGAAGTTAAACCTGCGAATATGCCTGTCTGGGCAACATAGGCAACTAGGCCTGGTCTAATGTAGCCCCTCACAAAGGTGGTGGAGAAACGATCTGGGATACTCACAATGCCCGTCGTGTTCGGCCCAATAATCCTCATCCCTGATTTCTTAGCGATCTCAAGAATCTCCCGCTGTCTCTCGACCCCTTGCTCATCAACCTCACTGAATCCCCCTGAGCTTATCACCACATGTTTTACTCCTTTCTCAGCAGTCTCCCTCAAAACCTCGACAACGGCTTCGGCTGGAACAAGGATAATGCCGACGTCCACGGATCCGGGGATGGCTTTCACGCTAGGATAAGCTCTGAAACCTTGGATCTCAGTGTAATTTGGGTTCACCGGATAGATCTTGCCGGGGTATCCCATCTTGAGAAGGTTCTCAATGACAATGTATCCTAGTTTCTCAGGTTTTGGTGATGCTCCTACTACTGCAACACTCTTTGGTTTGAAGAAAATGTCTAGGCTTCCCATGGAATGCAACTCTTGTTCCGTTTGCTGCAATGTTTAGCTAGTAAAAGGTTTCGTGACAAGTGTGGACTCTGCAATGTTGGCAAGTCACTGGCAACACTGCACGATATACATTTAGAATCTAGGCCCGTAGTACTAGTACTGTGTGTCGGGGTACTATGACTAGGCCATACGTTATTCTCGGGGGCTTTATGAGCCTAGACGGCAAGACTGCGCCGGCTAACAGGAACGGTAGGCTCCTTGCCAAGCTCATGGGAGAGAGGTTGCTTGGCAGGCTGCATCAGCTTCGAGCGGAGGTTGACGCTGTTCTTGTTGGTTCTGGAACAGTCATTGAGGATAATCCGCGTCTTACTGTTAGAGCCGTCCGCGGTAAGAATCCTTTAAGAGTAGTTCTCGACAGCATGGCCTCTTCACCTTTGCAGTCGGAGATATTCAAAATCGAGGACGCGGCCACTATCGTCGCGGTGTCTGCTGCCGCGCCGGCCGAAAGGACCGCCAAAATGGTGGAGAGAGGTGTTGAAGTGATGCGTTTCGACTGTGAAAGAACGATCCCCCTAGAAGGATTACTTGATCTTCTCTACCGAAGAGGTGTGAGGAAGTTGCTTGTGGAGGGTGGATCAGAGGTCAGATGGAGCTTCGTGAAAGAGCGATTGGTTGATGAGAATCTTCAGTCTGGATCACACCTTCAGTGTGGGGAGGTCGAGCAGCCCCGACATTTGTAGGCGGGGAAGGCTACCTAGATATTGAGCACTCTCTGAAACTCTCCCTGAAGAATCATGAAATTGTGGGCGACACAATAATTCTAGAGTACAAGGTCTCTAAGAATTGATGCCTATTCAGAACAATGATCTGGGCCGGGTTAGATTTTACACTAGGAGTTTTGCAAACCTCTTAGGGTCTCCACGGCTGCAACCGACCAACTCCTCAACCTTAATGATCGCTTTCCCCTCATCAATAGCATTTGAGGCTAGCTCGTGTCCTTCCTTAATTGAGCCAGCTTCGTCTGCAAGATACAGGATTGCCGCAGCATTGATCGTGATAAGATCCCTCCGACTACTGTGATCTCTACCAGAAAGAATGTTCAAGGCAACCTTCGCATTCTCCCGATGTGTCTCTCTGGCCACTATCTCATTGGGGGATCCTCTTCTTACACCTAGATCTTCATGTCCGACTTGATAGGTCTCGATCTTGCCGTTGGAAAAGAGCTCAGAGACAACAGTTTTTCCGAGATTTGAGAACTCATCTATCCGTATGTTCTCATCGTCGCCATAACCTAGAGGAATCAATGCTCGATCGTACCCTACCTTTGAGAATACATCGGCCACAAGCTGGGTCTGAGGTGTAGAGATCCCTCTAACCTGACGCTTGGTTGAGAAAGGATTCAGAGACGTTGCTATCATCAATCTCAGTGACCCCATCAAAGGGAAGAATACGGGTGCAGAGGCGCTGTTTCTCAGGTCCACAAGAGGGTTCATCCAAGGATAAACTACGGCAGAGGACCATACTGCTGTTCCAGTCCTCTCCACGCACCTCTTGACAATTTGGGGTTTCGCGTTGACGTTTATCCCCATGGTCAGAGCCAGATCTGTGGCGCCTGTCTTTGAGCTGAACGCCTTTGCGCCGCTTTTCACGGCGATAGCTCCAGCTGCTGAGGCTAGGAGAACTGCGGGGGTGGTCACGTTGATTGTCTTTAGCGTATCTCCACCAGTCCCTCCCGCCGTGACTATGGGCTTCTTGACCAGGAAGTTGAATCTAACACGCTTCGTCTTCTCCATAGCTGAGTTCATGGCCGCAAGTTCTTCGACAGTCGACCCTTTCGTGGATAGGCCTCCAAAGAAACTCGCCATCACGACAGGTGCATTAGGATCCCTCTTCTCGATCAGCTTCAAGATCCTGAGAGTGGCATCCTCAACCTCTTTGAAGCTTAAGTCCTCTTTTTGAACAAGCTTTGTGACTAGAGGAGACCACCAGGAAAACTTCGGTGGGTAACGTGGCCTTTCAGAGGCTATGTCTTCGTGGTTGGGGCGTCGCATCACAGGTTACCTTCGCATTCGCTTCGAGAGTTTCAGTGGCTATTATTATTGATTACTCAACTCGACGCTCACGAATGGGTAGCATATCGGCATCCCCACAGCAGATTATTCTGGCTAACAGTCGACATAATACGCTTAGCCATTGCCGACCCTAACAAATACTCGCGTGCTTTCAATTCCAGTAAGCGTATCAACCGTTCCCACAATAGCAGGAAGGTCAATTTCTGTGTTTAGTGATTTGCGGTAACGCTCTACCCACTGCCGGGCTGCCGGCTATTTCTTGATGAACTCGTCTCCTCTTCAAATTCCATTAGAACTCGTTCACGAAAAGACAATTCTTACTTCTTGAATCTTAAAATATCATTCTCAAAATCAATTAATGCCAAGTGCCCTCCATGCGGTAAAGCGCGCGCGTTCTCTTCTTTCATCTAACGGTCAACAAGTTACTTGAGCTTCTTGAGCTCTCATATACCATTTAAGAACAAAACGCAACAATTCATTCTCACAGAGAACAGGTGCATTTCAGGTGCTCTATCTTATGGAGGACATGACTTGGAAAGAACTCGAGACGAAGATCAAGGAGACACAGACCGTAATCATTCCTTTCGGCTCGACTGAGGAGCACGGGCATCATCTCCCTTTATCCACAGACTACCTGGTGGCCTACGAAATAGCAAAACGTGTAGGAGCGAAGACCGCAGCTCTTGTTGCACCGCCCATATGCTACGGAGTCTGCAGAAGAAGTGAGTCTTTTCCCGGAACAGTAACGATCAGCCTAGACACTCTAAGATTACTAGTCGTTGATATTGTCGAGAGCCTGTACTCCGCTGGCCTGAGGAACATGATCTTTCTGCCAGGGCATCTTGGGTCCGCTCAGCTTGTGGGCCTAGAGGTTTCGGCCCAAGAACTCCTCAAGAAGCATGATGATCTGAACATCGCAATAACCAGACTCCCAGAGATGCTGAAGAAGCTGCCTGACGGATTCATAGAGGAGCCATTCGGCCACGCGGGTGAGGTTGAGACGTCGATAATGCTAGCTCTCGCACCCCAACATGTAAAGATGGAGAAGGCTGCGTCAGAGATCCCGTCATTTCCCCCACACCTTGTCTCAAGGAATCCTAAAGACTTTATGAAACTCGGAATAATCGGTGACGCTACTAAAGCAACAAGTCTAAAGGGTGAAGTCATTCTTGACCTTCTCGTCAGTGAGATCGGCGAAGTCGTTCATCAACTTGGAAAGTTGGAAGGTCTGAAGGATCGTTGAGGATCTACATGGAATGAGGACTCTAGACATCACGTTAAGAGCTTCAGTAGTTCGGAAGATACTTGATGGCGAGTTGAGTTCAGCGCTCGACTCACTCAGCTCTGGTTACGGTGTCTCGTCTCCACAGTTTCGAGTTGGGACTGTCAAAGGTCATCGAAACGTCGCAGCCTGTTACGTGGAAAAACAGAGAATAATCGTCTTTGCGAATAGTGAGATCTTATGTAACCCTGCCGTTGTCCTCCACGAGTTCTATCATCACCTGGTATCACAGACAACGCTGAAGGGCGCTGGAACGGACAAGAATGCTGAGAGGTTTGTGAAGCAATTCCTCTCAGTCAGCGATGATATTTCCAATCATCACGGCTAAGATGATCGACGACTGACCGTAACTGTATTGTTGTCCGTTCGTTATCACGTCTTGTCCATGAGAGTTAGTTCACCCATGGGGTCGCCTTCTGGCCAGTTGACGAATTCCACCAAGATTCCGCCGAAGGTCTTAGGGTGTATGAAGAAGCATCTGCTGTCTCTGCTGACGACCTTGTAGCCCCTCTCATCACACTTCTTAGCCCAGTAATCCAGATCGTCAACCTCAAAACAGAAGTGATAAATTCCCTCGCCACGATTCTGCAGGGACTTCTCCAAGCCCTCGTTGCCGTGGGGATAGACCATCTCAATGTAAGCATTCCCCAGAGGCAGAAATGTAACATCTACACCCTGATCCTTGTTGTACCAAGTGCGCCCTGGCAGGTTGATGAAGCCTGTTAACAGATCCTCTATGGTATGAGTCTTGACCAATATGGCAACATGGTGGAACTTTATCTTTCTTCCAGATTTGTCTTTACTCATTGGTTCTCACCGTTCTCTCCTGAAGTTTAACTATCTTCACCAGTTTGTCATCTCTCCATTTGACCATCTCCGGAAGGGTCTTCTCCTTGACTATCGGTAATTGCTCCACGCCATCAATTGCCTTCTTGGCTGCATGATAGGGTAGCTGCTTCCAGTCGTCCATGCTTTTCCAGTATTCATTGAAGCCGTTTTGAATAGTATCTATGTGGTACTTCAAACCTCCAGGCCCTCCTCCAAGATGAAGAGTCAGAAAAGGTCCCATGATCGCCCATCTTGATCCAGGGCCAGCCCAGCAGGCTCTATCAACATCCTCAACAGACGCCACACCATTATTAACCAGGTTTAGGGCTTCACGCCAGAGGGCAGCCTGAAGGCGGTTTCCTATAAATCCTGGAACTTCTTTCTTGACCACAACAGGCGTCTTATCCAGTTTCTCCATAAATTCATAAGTTGTCTGAATGGCCTCTTGTGAGGTCTTCTCTCCAGGCACAAGCTCGACAAGCCTTAACAAAAGAGGAGGGTTCCACGGATGGGCGACAAGACATCTCTCAGGCTTTGTGACAGCTTTCTGAATCTCAGTCATCAGTAAGCCTGAGGAGCTTGTAGCTATTATTGCGGAACTATTTACTCTATCAATCTCTGAAAAAATCTTTTTCTTGACGTCGTAGCTTTCAAAGGCCGACTCCTGAATATAGTCTGCTCCTGAAACACACTTGGACATTTCAGAAGTGATTCTAATCCTGCCCAGCGCCGCCTCTGCATCTCTCTTAGCTATCAGACCTTTCTCAGCGAGGAACTCTGCACTTGCCTTGATTCTGTCCATAGCGCTCCTGAGCAACTCCGGACTCATATCATATGCAGTGACATCATAACCTTTGATCGCGAATAGAGTTGCCCAACTGTGGCCGATCGTCCCGACTCCGACGCATGCAACATTCTTTATGCTCATTGTGACTCGCCTCGTCCATACTACCAGAGTAATCGGTATATGAATTGTAATGATCGCCAGTCCACTTTTTTGATCCTGAGAAGATTTGGAGTATAGAATAAATAGGGATCCAGTAGTGGTCAGAGGGGGAATCGTCAAGATGACGGACAAGAAGTCACTCCTTAAAGCTGCCAGACTTTTCGTGATTGTGGGAGCAGTACTGATGATGGTCTTAGCATTATCTTCGCTTTTCTACCCTTCAGCGACTCTGGCCGCAATGGCCTATGTACAAATAGCACGCGTGCTGTTCTGCGGTATAGCGGCCTTGGTCCTCAGCCCGAAGACTGGGACCTTCCATTGGACCCTAGTTTTGGTTGTGATTGGAATAGTCGGTGGAAATCTTGGCGGGTTTCTGGTTTTGATCGGTGGGGTAACAGCCCTCATAACTAGAGTAACCTGAATACAATCTACGAAGTTGCTCTGAAGAGTCAAAATATTCCATGACTGTTTTTGTTACATGTTAGGTGGGGTACGCGCATGTTTGGGCAGTCTTATCTGTATCAAAGCCATTACCTCAATGATCTTCTAGTCCACGCCCACGATCGATGTGGCTGCGTGTAATCAAAGACATGTGAAAGATCAGATGCTTTGTATCCTATCTCTTGATTGTACTTCAGGATCTTTGCTCGCGCGCAAGCAGCCTCGACCGTGAACGGGAGCTACATAGCCGCCGTAGGCACGAACGCGAGCTATTATCATGGATGGTCTTCCCAACTGTGCTTCTACGATAAAGCGGGAAAGATGTTGTGGAACAAGGGGGGAGTGGCGCTTCCCTTCTCATTCTCAGCAGATACTGGCAATGTCATGATACAAATCATAAAAGAGGTGAAATCCGGTGCTATCGTTTCCGCAATAACCGTATTTGATAAGCAAGGCAATTTTGTGGGGAACTATTCCGGATACACTGCCACAATGTCTTCAGATGGAGGCTACATTATATCCAGCTCATCTGTAGAGAGACTCTGTTTTTTCCAGATGACCTAGGAACAATGTCTCCACAGTTGATAACAGGTTCACACGTACGGAATGAGCTCATGCAACTTGCTGATCAGACAAAAGTATGTGCTTACGGAAGGACTACGAGCTTTGAAATGGCAAGTGTGACCACATTAGCTGGAAAGGCGCGCCAGGGCTGTTCAACAAAACTGATATTAGCTAAGATAGAGAAAATACTTGTTTTGCTGTGTTAACATAGATATCGGGTCAATCTCTAGTTGTGAACAAAAATGGTTGACGGCTCGATCTCCATAAGGAAGATACTTGTTCCGACCACTGGGCTGGCTCACTCAATCAAGGCCTGTCAATATGCAGCTGGATTGGCCAAGATAACGGGCGCAGAGATTATAGGTGTCCATGTCTTGCCAAGCCAAGTATCCAGGGTATTCGAGGAGAGACGCCATCTGGGAGAGGTCTCCCACGACTTCGCCGGCCAATACCGGAAGGAAGGTGAGGAGTACCTAAAGCAGGTTGAGAGGATGTGTTCAAGAGAGTCGGTAAGGTCTCGCACGATACTGCTGGAAGGCTACCCCCCTGAGGAAATTCTTAGGATAGCGCAGAAAGAGAATGTAGACCTTATCGTGCTGGGTGTTCGAAGGAAAAGTGAATTCGAGAGGCGTTTTGGAATAACCACTTCAGACAAGATAATTCTTAACTCAACCTGCCCTGTGACCGTCATAAACAGTCCTTGGTGAGAAATTTCGCAGATCTGAATTCGACCATCGATATGCTACAAGTCTTAAATCTGCCCAGACACAAAACTGATTGGGGTTAGAATTTGGACCTCTGTGAGAAGTGTGGCAAGAAGCCGGACAAGTTAGAGGAATGCCCTTACTGCAAGAAACAATTCTGTTCAGATTGCTATAGCGTGCATATGAGTTGGGAGAGGCAACATCAAGACTGGGGAGTATATCAAACCTCGCCCACAGCAGGCATGACCAGTCACGTCGGGTTAACAGACGTTGCGTCTTACGGTCCTGTATATCAGACTGAGCAGGCACCTCAAAGATACAGAAAGTCGAGGCGCCGCTAGCTTTAGAAAACTGGGAATCAAAGCCTCAACAAACATATGTCGCCATAGTTAACAATGGTCTGAGGTGAAGCTAGCCGCAATTGACACAAGTAGCAATAATAGCTGACAAACACCTTGCGGCAGGATTTAGACTTGCGGGAGCTGAAGCTTTCCCCATAAAGAGTACGGACGAGGCGAGGACTCTTCTTTCTAATCTCGTCTCTGAAGGAAAATATGACGTGATCATCCTCACTGAGCGGCTTTCAAGAGAACTTCATAGAGAAAAAGCGAAGATTGTGTCCTTGGGCAAAGGGAGACCGGTCTTCGCGGTGATTCCGGATCTTCAAGGACCTACAGGTCAACGAACCCGGGAGCTGCATGATTTAATAAGCGAATCTGTTGGGGCAGAATTGAAGTTTGAGGTTTAGAATTTGTCTGCGGATGTAGAAGAACTGACAAGACTTGTCGAGGAAGAGAAGATGGCTGAGGATAGGATTAAACAAGCTCGCAGCACAGCAGAAGAAGTAATAAAGAAAGCAAGGGAAGAAGCGGGCAGTGTCATTGTTGAGGCTCAGAGTTCTGTCTCATCGACAGAACCGCAAGCATACAGACATAGAGAGTTTGAGGAAGAGAAGCTTAAGATCGAGCAAGACCACCAGCAGAAGATAATCTCTCTAAAGAAACTGGCTGAGAAAAACCTCGATCGAGCCGTGAAGATGATTATTGAAGACGTTATGAAGGTGGGGTCTTGAGTATCCTACAGATAAGATCCCACATCGAGAAGGAGACCGAGTCTGAAGTCCAAGATATCCTCCAGAAAGCTCAGGCTGAAGCTAGAACAATCATTGAAGATGCGAAGAAGAAAGCAGCCGCACTTGTTGAGGAACATAAACAAAAACAGGCCATGGAGAATCTTTCGAGGGAGAGGTCTGAGCTTGCTATCCTACGAATGAATCAGAAGGGAGAATTGACCAAAGTAAAGGCGGAATGGCTCGATCGTATATTCAATGAGGCCCGGAAGAGACTTGACGTGTTAGCAGAAGAAGCAGACTCTCCCGCTTACAGAGATTTCCTCACAAGTCTCGTCGTTGAGGGCACTACCAAGATGAAAGGTTCCACGTTTACGATTCAGTCTAACCCTCAAGCAAGCGAACTGCTAAGGAAGAACCTGAAGGCGATAACAAAAAGGATCACCGAAGAAAAAGGCGAAGAGGTTGAGCTGCAAATTGAAAGCCAACCAGATTTCCCGCCCGGGGTCATAATCCACTCCTATGACAAACATCAATACTACAATAACACGCTAGATGCTCGACTCACAGGAGCCAGACAGAGTTTGAGCGGAGAACTCTACAGTCTACTCTTCAGATAAGGTGAGCAAGTTGACGAAATCCAGAATTGGAAAGATAAGGTGGATCAGTGGATCTATAGTGGTAGGCTCCGGAATCAAAGACATCGAGATGGGCGAAATAGTTGAAGTTGGAAAGGAAGGCCTGATAGGCGAGGTCATAAGAGTTGGAGTCGAAGAGTTCACCGCCCAATTATACGAGAACACAACAGGTCTGAGACCTGGCGAAGAGATTATTGGTAGTGGCAAGCGTCTAGTTGCCGAGCTGGGCGTAGGCCTGCTGAACAATATACTTGATGGTCTGGGAAGAGCACTCGACAAGATTAGACTCCAGACAGGGCCCTTCATAACCAGGGGTGTAAGAGTCAACACTCTCCCACGAGACAAGAAGTGGCACTTTAAGCCCTCAATAAGCAAAGGTGAGATTGCAGGTCCAGGCGACATCATTGGGACTGTCCAGGAGATGCCTGTTCTAACCCATAAGATACTGATTCCTCCAAAAGTCTCCGGCAGGGTTGTTTTGATAAAGGAAGGCGATTACACAGTAGAGGATCCTGTGGTTACTCTTGAGAAGGATGGGAAGAAGACAGATGTGAAGCTGATGCAGGAATGGCCGATCAGGATACCAAGACCCTTCGCCCCTCAAGGAAGATTGCCACTGGACGAGCCGCTTGTAACTGGACAAAGAGTCATAGACACCTTCTTCCCGCTTCCGAAAGGGGGCACAGCAAGCATACCCGGCGGTTTCGGCACTGGAAAGACCGTGATGCTTCACCAACTCGCCAGATGGTGCGCCGCTCAGGTGATCGTCTATGTTGGTTGCGGAGAAAGAGGCAATGAAATGTGTGAGGTCCTGACGGACTTCCCAGAACTGATAGACCCAAGAACCAAAAGGCCTCTCATGGAGAGAACGATCCTGATAGCCAACACCAGCAACATGCCTGTAGCCGCAAGGGAGGCAAGCATTTACCTCGGCGTCACGATGGGAGAATACTATAGAGATCAAGGTTATGACGTGGCGATGATGGCCGACTCTACCTCAAGGTGGGCTGAGGCTCTCAGAGAGATCTCAGGCAGACTAGAAGAGATGCCTGCCGAAGGCGGCTACCCCGCATACCTTCCAGACAGAGTGGCAGAGTTCTATGAACGGGCCGGAAGGATCAAAGCTCTAGGAAAACCTGACCGTCAGGGATCAGTCTCGATAATAGGCGCTGTCTCGCCCCCCGGAGGAGACTTCAACGAACCAGTCACCATACACACTTTAAGGTTCACTGGAGTCTTCTGGGCCTTGGATAGAGACCTTGCCTACAGCAGACACTTCCCCGCCATCCACTGGCTGAAAAGCTACAGTCTCTATGTCGACCGGCTACTGGGTTCATGGGCTCAGAGTTACAGTCAATATGCGGAAGAGATTGCCGACTACTGGAAGAAGAGGCTACGAACAGATTTTAGCCAACTCAGAGGAAGAGCTCTGAAGATCTTGAGTGAATCCTCTGAGATAGAGTCGATCGCAAGGATAATGGGTGAACGCTCGCTTCCTGATGATCAACGATTAATTCTGCTTGAGTCTGAGCTGATAAAGGAAGCCTTCTTGAGACAGTTCGCTTACCACGAGGTCGACGCCTTCTGCGAGATGGAGAAACAGGCGGCATTACTTCAGACGCTTCTGGACTTCTATGACCAAGCAAGTCAATTGGTCCAGAAGGGTGTTCCAGCAGAAAGGATCAAGTCCCTGCCTCAGGTGTCCAAGCTCGAGAGAGCCAAAGAAGACAAGAGCGGAATCCAAGGATTACAGAGGTTATCTGAAGAGATCGAGGGTGAGATGACCAAGCTCAGGCAGGAGTATGGAGTCTCCTAAGAGGTGAGGATCATGGAATCTATGTTGTCGTCAACCCATGGCCTTGTTTATCGTGGACTCCAGGAAGTCAGAGGATCACTCTTGATGATAGATAATGTTGAGAATGTTGGTTATGACGAGCTAGTTACCGTCCGGGCGCCAGACGGAGTCGACAGGATGGGCCGGGTCTTAGAGGTGGGTAGGGGAAAGGCTGTGATCCAAATCTTCGGGGGCGAGATGGGTTTGCAGGCAGACTCTGTCATAAGCTTCTCAGGCTCAGCCTTCAAAATCCCGCTTTCAGACGAGATTCTAGGAAGGATCTTTAACGGCATCTTCGAGCCAGTAGACGGGTCGCCAGCAATCATCTCCAGTGAGATGGAGGACATAAACGGCTCTCCAATAAATCCCCGAGCGAGGATCTACCCTAACAATTTCATTCAGACCGGAATTTCGGCCATAGACGGAATGTTGTCCTTGGTGAGAGGGCAGAAACTCCCGCTATTCTCTGAGAGCGGTATGCCGCACAACCGGGTAATAGCACAGATCTCAAGACAAGCCACCGTCCTTGGCGAGAAGGAGGAGTTTGCCCTCGTCTTCTCAGCAATGGGGCTCAGACATGATGAGGCCGAGTACTTCATGGGCGAGTTTCGAGATTCGGGGGCCCTCGAACGTTCAGTCATCATCCTGAACTTGGCTGATGACCCTGCCATCGAGAGACTCTTCACACCACGTATAGCCCTCACAGCAGCCGAGTATATCGCATTCAGGCTTGGTATGCATGTTCTTGTCATACTCAGCGACATGACGAACTACGCTGAGGTCCTTAGAGAGCTGAGCGCTGCAAGGGAGGAGGTGCCAAGCAGGAAGGGTTATCCAGGATACCTATACAGCGACTTGGCCTCGATATATGAGAGGGCTGGAATCATCGAGGGTCTGCCGGGATCCCTTACACAGATGCCAATTTTGACCATGCCTGGTGGAGATATCCAGCATCCGATACCTGACTTGAGTGGATACATAACCGAAGGACAGGTTTTTCTTGACCGTGAACTCTACATGAGAGGAATATACCCGCCGATAAATGTTCTACCTTCACTTTCAAGATTGATGAGGAAAGGGATAGGAAAAGGCAAGACAAGGGATGACCATGGCGATGTGGCTGACCAACTCTATGGTGCATACTCGAGAGGCCGGCAAGCCCGAGATTTATCAAGAATAGTCGGCGAGGTAGGCCTCAGTGAGGATGAGAAACTCTACCTTAAGTTCGCAGACAGCTTCGAGACACACTTCATCAGTCAAGGCGAGTACGAGAATAGAACTATAGAGACGACACTCAGCATTGCGTGGAAGTTGCTCTCCATACTTCCTGAGAAGGCATTGACTAGGATTCACGAAGAATACATAGAGAAATACTACCCAGAGAAAGAAGCCGCGACCCAACCAGAGTAGGTCTTGTATTGTGAGCGCTGCTGGAAGAGCGGCAGTATCAAGAGGAATTCTACTCAGGCTCAGAGAGCAGATCGAATTCACAAAGAAAGGCAAAGAACTCCTAAAGATGAAGAGAGACCACCTTGCATCTGAAACAAACAAACTCCTCTCCAGGGTAGCTGAGCGGAACAAGCTTGACAGCAGACTTATGCAAGCATATGAAACCCTCAAAGCCGCGTACCTGAATCTAGGATATTCTAGCTTAGCCTCCCAAGCTACAATAGTAAGTAAGATGGAAGTGCAGCTCCGGCCTTGGAGCATAATGGGAGTAATAGTCCCGGAAGTCCTAGTCGAGAAGGAAGCCAACATAAACTCCATATCAAGCCCATCCGCCTACCAGGCAGCCTCAGAACTCAACGCCCTGATGAAAGACCTGATCCAGTTGGCAGAAGCTGAATCACGCATTGAAAGCATAGCCTACGAGTTGATGATGACGAATCGCAAGGTGAATGCTCTTGAGAGGGTCCTGATACCTGGGCTGCTCGAACTCATCAGATACGTGGAAGGCAGACTGGAAGAGGAGTCTCTTGAAGAATTCTTCAGAGCCAAACGTGTAAAACAAGTGATCAAGAGGTCGCACCAGTGAGAACACCATCCACTATCTACCTGATCACAAGAACCCATGGCAGGAGAACCCACCTTCTCACTTCTGAAAGTATCAAGACAATGTCGAAGTCAAGAAGTCTCACAGAGATGTTTGATCAACTGCTCAGGAGTGACTATGCAGCTGAGATCAGCAAACTCTCAAGGGAAGAGATCGATTCAGTGAAGTTGGAGAACGTATTCCTAAAGGCCCTTGTACAGAGATTCTTCACCCTCACAAACGATACAAGAGGAAGAATCAAAGAGTTCCTCGACGCATATGCAGCCAGAATTGAGGTTGAAAACCTCAAAAGGATTATTAGAGCCAAACACGCCCAAGAGAAGATCGAGGAATACCACCTAATACCATTAAGCAGAGAACACACGTTCGTCAACTTCCCAGCCCTCGCCAAGGCTGAGAACGTTGAAGAAGCAGTTTCACTTCTACGAGAAACAGACTACGCATCTGTAGCAGAAGGACTGGACACATACAAAAGGGTGGGGTCCCCCATAGTTCTTGAGTCACTTCTTCACAGAATATACTTCACCAAGCTATGGGAGAAGATGGAGGGGCTGATTGAAAGAGAAGGTCTCAAAACGCTTGTAGGTGAAGAGGTCGACCTTTGGAATCTTCAACTGGTGTTTACATTACAGCTGAGGGCGCTTGCACCTAGACTCATTGAGGAAATGATGATTCCAATCTATTACAGACTCAGCAAATTCGATCTGAGAAAACTGGCTCAAGCTGGGCTGGAAGATGCTCCGGAGATCTTGGCCGGAACCACATATCACGATGTTGCAGACGAGATCATTAGGAGGTCCAAGGAGCCAGCCATAAGCTTGGAGAACGTCATCTCCAAAAGACTTTACCAAGACGCTTCATCTGCGCTGAAGAACTTGTTCTTAGAGTTGGGATATGTAGTTGCCTACCTCCTCATGTGTGAGAGGGAGGCAAGAAACCTAGTCACAATAGCTACGGCACTAGATCTTAAGGTTCCCGAGGAGGAACTCCAGAGAAGACTCTTGATCTGAAAAGGAACCTCAACAGAAACAGAGGATTGCTAAGCGCAGCTTTAGATTTTTCCAAGAATCATGATAGCTACAACAAGGCCGTAGATTGCAAGCCCTTCGCCCAAGCCTGCGAAGATTAAAACCCACGTCGTCAGTTCAGGCCTCTCCACCGCTGCTGCCATGCCGGCTGAGGTTGACCCAAAGATTGCCACTCCAGCGCCCAGCCCAGATAAGCCGACGGCCAGACTTGCAGCGACCAAACCGTATGACTTGGATCCTGCAGCCCCAGAGGGTTGCTGCTCAGCTTGCGCGGATGTTGATGCCACTTGAGTGGCTAGGACCAATAGTGCTATGATGAATGGGGTAAGAAGGATCAAATTCTTCTTGGATATGGTTCTGCCTCGTCTTTGTTTAGTCAATTCACATAACCAGCCAATACAATTGTGAAGCTTTCCCTTCAATATTTAATGCTTACGTAAAGATAGGAGGCAGAGTGAAAGGCCGGTATGGCTTTCCCCCTCCAGAAAAGAATTTTGTAAAGAACTCGTAATAGGTGAGCCTCATAGACTGTATCAGGATGGCTAGGCCCTCAATCATGATCACGAGGAAGTTCATTATTAGATAGCTCAAAGGTGCTCCAACAGTTGACGCCAGAATAACAGCTGACATTGCCAGAGCGCCATGAGCTATCGCGAAGGCCGCCAGCCTGACGTAAGAGATCGAATTCGTGAGTGTAGATATGAATGTCTCAATGAACTCCGCGAACCCTCTCGTCAAATTGTCGACAATCTTAACCTCTCCCTCCATTAGGCCCTCAATCATTGGGAAAGCAAAGATCAATGTCAGCAGTCCAATTGCAGCCGCCGTCAGGATTGGGTTATCCGTGAAGACAGAAAACGACATATTTGAAACAAAATCTACTGCCAGTAAAACCCCTACAACATAGTAAGCTAATACAATTGCGGCGAATATGGCTCTGTGGGCTTCTCCCTTCCTGAGCATATTTACAATTTTCAAGACCAGTCCCAAGGCTATTTGTATAACGCCGAAGACAAGCGCAACAACTATGATTGCCATTTGGTTGTCGAATGGGCTGAAAAGGATGGGATTGATCAATCCTCCAAATAAGAAAACTTCACCGAATAGTACTCCAAAGATCATCGACGATATTCCGCATGCCAGCAGAATTCCTCCAAGCTTCCTTACAGCCCTTGCAGGTATTCTGAGGAAGTCACGTTGGAGATTAAAGAAGATCAAGCCAATTATGGCTAAGACAAGTCCGTTACCGATATCCCCGAACATTAGGCCGAACATGACTGTAAAGAGCAAAGCCATTATGGGTGTGGGGTCGATCTCTCTATAATCCGGTGTCCCTCTAAGCTTGGTAAGTAGCTCAAAGGGTCCCAGCGGACCTTTGTTATTCATACTGACGGGTGGGTTATCATCCGGAGCTGGGTCGCCGAGCTTAACGAAAGCAAGCCCGGATGTTGCATCTAGAACCGCGTCTGTGACTTCCTTCGCTCTGTTAGCAGGGATCCAGCCGTGGACCAAGCTCACCTTTTCAGTTCTACTAAGATTCGATCTGGCCTCCTCAAGTCTCAAGATTCCTTGGACTACTGGCTCATAGATTATTGCCCTTTCCCGAAACTCCTTGCCCATTTCTCTTAAAGCCGTCTCGATCTCTTCTGCCTCGTTCGTCTTCTGCCTGATTGCCGCTGAGACTTCGTGTAAGGCCTCCTTGGGATCAGGGTCTACGTCACTCGGAAAGGTTAGTTCGCTGAAGTTGAGGATCGGTAAGGCACTCTCTATGTGGGATTTGTCGTCCATCAAGCCAGTTATGACTACAAAGTCCTCCTTTCTGTTCTCAGGGAAGGATCTGAATGTCACACTGGTGCCTTCTACGTACCTTCCAAGCCTAGGGGCAAGCTCCCTCTGAATGAGGCCCGCCTTGACGAATATGTGTCTGAAATTGCCTAGCTGGTCTATCTTCAAATTGTGTTTTTCTAGGATGAGAAGCCTCTCTTCAAGATTCTTCAGCCTCCCGATTTCTGATCGAAGGTTCTCTAGGACGCCGACTTTGCGATTCAGTTTCGCCTCAAAGTCTGTAACATAGTCTTCAATCTCTTTCAATTCAACCTTTGCTGATGGATGATCGGAAGGAATTACAGAGAAGCTTGCCTTGAGATTCTCAAGAAAACCCTTACTCTCAGTACTTTCAGGCGGAATAGAGGCAAGAATAGATGCGATCCTCTGCTGGAGTTTGATGTACTTATCGCATTTCTCTACAGTCTCGACCTTCCTGAAGCCTTTGATAGAGTAGTCGCCCACGAGGTGGACAGCGCCAGTCCGTCCTAAAGACTTGAGCAGACTATCCTCACATGTTAATGGAGCAGCCGCGTACAGCCTTTTCATAGGGGTAGTTCTAAACAAGGGATGTCCGCGCTTCCATTTCGGTCAAGTCCCAGATCTCTGGGAAGCTCCGAGTTTCAATAGAAGCATGTTCATCAGAGGAGTCTTGTTGTCACATTCTTTACAACATCAAGTTCCGAGAGGATCCTCTCAAGCTCTTTGAGCGTCTTATTGCTTCGGGACAGATCCAAAAGCATTGTTCCACTTATTGTGTCCTTGGTTGAAGCTGGCAATAGGAACATCACGATGTTGATGTTCTCCTGTGCGATCTTTCCAGTAATCTTCGCGATAGATCCTGGATGATTGTCAATCAACATCCTAGCCTCAGCCATCAATGCCCCAGCACGAGCAGCCACGTTCATCACAATCTCACCTACGGCCGAGTCCGCGGTTAGAAGAAGCTTTGTTCCGGGGGCTATCTCAAGCGCTTTACAAGCAGATTCCGGAAGTCTTACAGAGAGTTTCTCATCGACATCTACTACTTCAGAAACTGTTGGTAATTGCCGGGCCTTCTCGGACAAGAGTAGATCCTCTGAACTAACAGGATCGAAGCAATATTATAACACTTTCCAGAACTAGGATCGACAGACATCCAACTTCTACTTCGGAGACATCATTCTCATCATTTGATCGTGATCTTCATGGTGACATTGGTCAAGGGCTTGTCTCCGGCACCCACGGGCACCGATCCTATTGCCAGAAGCACGTCCTGACCCTGAATCAGTTTTCCGAAAATTGAATATTTACCGTCTAGGGATGGCGCAGGGGCTAGTGTTACGAAGAACTGTGAGTCACCAGTATTGGGGCCCGCATTGGCCATAGATAAGACCCCGATAGAGTCGTGTTTCAGCTCAGGCACTATCTCGTCAGGAATGCTCTTTCCTGAGCCGCCTCTACCTGTGCCGGTGGGGTCGCCGCCCTGTATTACAAAACCCTTGACTACCCTGTGGAATATCAAACCGTTATAGAAACCTCTCTGGGCTAAATCGATAAAGTGGCCTGTGGTTATCGGGGCTTTATCTTCAAAGAGTTCAAACTCCATCGTTCCCATGCTTGTCTCTATTACAGCAATCCTATTTGATGAGGATCTGGACGTTGTATTCGGTGTTGAGGTCGGGATGTTGACACCCAGTATATTGGGTCTTGAAGTGTAGAAGTAAACACCCAATAATATCACCAAGAACAAGATTCCAAGTGCGATTTGCAGACGCTTTTGGCTTGTCCTTCTCTTCTCTTTCGTTTTTAACTGTTTCATCCGCTGCTTTTTCATCATGTCCTTATCACGAAGTCGGAAATGACCGATACCATTCCTGTTGATATTCTTAGAGCCTAACATATGGCAGAAATAATGTTTTCTGCTTCGCAGTACGACTACTGTTGGAATTCGGTAATTCCCTGGTTCTTCGCCAGGACTGCGTGGTGGTTAGTCTCCTGAGCTTGAGCCTATCCGGTTCTTTTGAACTCCAGAACCATGAATAGCGTGGTCTCTTATCAAAGGAAAGCCTTTAGAGACTGCAAGAAACAATCTGCAAAGAATCGCAACTTTGGAGAGGCTGGGAATGACTGATGCTAAAGATCGTGGCGAATACGTCCTCCGCGAAGCAACGATGAATGATATCCCAGTTCTTGTATTTCAAAGAAGAGCGATGTTCATAGAGGCGACAGGGGCCAAAGACGAGAAGGCACTCGACGCCATGGATAGAGCCTACAAAAAATACCTAGAGAAAGCTCAACCGGCAGGAACCTTGAAAGCTTGGCTGATAGAGTCCAGTGACCACAAAACCGTAGCAGGCGGCGGGATCTCGATATACGAGCAACCTCCCCGACCCCAAGACGACACCCTACGCTACGTCTACGTTCATAGTATATACACAGCGCCTGAGCACAGACGCCGCGGTCTGGCAAGAAGAATCCTAAATACAATTGTTCAATACTGCCAAGAGAATGGGTTTAAGACTCTCACACTTCATGCTGTCGAGGCTAGCAGACCACTCTACGAGTCCTTTGGCTTCAAACCCACGACAGAGATGCGAATGTTTCTCTAAGATCAGAATTCAGAAACGCTAATTGCTGAGGCGAACCAGTCTATCAATCAAGAGGATATGAGACTGTCATAGCGCTATTGTGTCGAGGATTAGCTTGCGCCAGATCACCTGCGTTAACATCTTCGTCTTTCTCCTAGCCCTATCGATGTTCATGCTAGTTATGGGAGATGCAGGTGCGGCGAATGGTGCTCTTGCTAAAGATGCATATTGGACTTATCATGTCACATCAAGTAGCGAACTACAAGGGGCAGGCAACTACACGGGAGTGTTCACAAATACCATCGCGGTCAGAGGTCGCGCCATTATAGTTCCTCTTAACTCCTCCACATTCGTAATCGAGAAGAGCGAAGAGACTAATTTCTCAACAGACGGCACCGGCTATTTCAAACAAGAACCAAAAGTTAATTTCTATAACTTCACTGAAAGAACCGCGGTCGACAGTGATACCCTCACCTACAGAGCTCGCGTCGTAAGGAATGAGACGGACAATAGTACGCAACAGGATCCTGCCATAGTTGGAATGCCCGCCATCGAATTCGTATCAACATCCCTCACAGAAGGCCAGCACATTCCCTACCAAAGCATCACTGGAAAGATCAACTGCACCGTCTCGCTTGGAAACGTAGACTTTCAAGGGTCAAGCCTCCCAGCTATAGTACTCCGCTACTCAGGTCCATCTGCAAAGGATCCATGGCTGGACACTAATGGCACCGCAGACTATACCTTCAACTTTGAAAGGACCACAGGCCTCCTAGTATCATCGTCAAACAAGTTACAGGCTACGAGTGAGAAAGGCGCACGTGTAACAACCTACAACTACTTTTTGGACTCAACCTCCTTATGGGGCAGCGGATCCACCACAGGACCACCATCGCCCACTCAAACACCGCCCACAGGAGTCGTGCCCCCGACGACTCAAAGTCCTCAGGCAGGGTTTACGATCTCGGCCCAAGAAACCGTCTATCCCATCCTGATACTTGCCATAATCGCCATTGGAATCGCGAGCGCAGCAGTCTACAGAGTAAGAAGGAAGACTGCAAGGACAAAGAAGAAATAGCCCCTAGAGGCACTCTCTCAATATTAGGAATTATCCCTTAAACGCAAAGGATTTGAAAGATCCTTTTCTAAGCGCGCGCTTAGCTCGTAAATCTGGTCCCGCGTTCTGAATGATATTTAGCGATAATGAGATCAGACTTAATTCGGGAAACTGAGAATAATAACTAGATCAGTCTTGAGCCAGACTCCTAAAGAGAAAAGGTTTGTTCTGCCGTTCACTGAGATCGGTAAAGAGGACACAGCTCTTGTCGGTGGCAAATGTGCCAATCTCGGAGAGATGATAACTAAGGCAGCGGTTCCAGTTCCCCCAGGATTTGCCGTCACTTCGTATGCGTACAGGTTCTTCCTTGAGAGGAGCGGCATTAGGGACAGGGTCTTTTCACTCCTATCAGATCTTGATGTAAAGGATCTCAAGCAACTTAACGAGAAGACTTCAAAGGTCAGAGAGATCATGGAGACAGCCGATATGCCCGACGGACTTGCTGAGGAAATATCGTCATACTATACCAAACTCAGCACCGCAGAGGGGCAGAAAGAGGTACTTGTCGCCGTCAGATCTTCAGCGACGGCTGAGGATCTTCCAGGAGCAAGTTTTGCAGGTCAGCAGGATACGTACCTTAACGTAAAGGGAGTCAAGGAATTACTCACGAGCGTAAAGAAATGCTTTGCAAGCCTCTTCACACCCAGAGCAACGACTTACCGAGAAGAGAAGGGCTTCGACAATGAGAAGGTCTACCTCAGCGTCGGAGTGCAGAAGATGGTTCCTGCAAAAGCCAGCGGGGTAATGTTCTCTCTTCATCCAGTGACAGGCGATAGGAAGGTTGTCGTCATCGAAGCCTCATGGGGTTTGGGAGAATTCATCGTCCAAGGCAGGATTACTCCAGACGAGTATATCATCTCAAAGTCAGACCTCAAGATTGCAAGCAAGAAGATAGCCGTCAAGAAGACCATGCTCCTGGCAAAGCCTGAAGGTGGAACAGAGGAAAAACAGGTTCCTGCGGACCTTCAGAACGTGCCCTGCCTCAGCGATGACCAGATCAAGGAACTTGCCCGATATGCAGTGAGCTTGGAAGAGCATTACAAGATAGCACAGGATATGGAGTGGGCCCTGGAGGCTGACAGTAATAAGTTGTATATTGTTCAGAGTAGACCGGAGACGGTCTGGACTGAGAAGATGAAAGAGCACATCTTCACAGTCAAGAAGGAGACGAAGGAGATCAGAGAAAGAGTCGAGCCGACCACCGAGCGTAGAAAACTTCTGACTGGACTTCCAGCATCACCGGGTACTGCAGCGGGTGAAGCTCACATTATCCTTGACTTGGAAAAGTCCTCCGAATTCAAGGACCGCGAGGTTCTTGTGACAGATATGACGACTCCGGACTGGGTTCCCATCATGCGGAAGGCCGCCGCGATAGTGACAGATCAAGGTGGAATGACCTGCCATGCCGCCATAGTCTCCCGAGAGATGGGCATACCTTGTGTAGTCGGCACCGGTGATGGGACAAAGAAACTTCGAACAGGCCAGTACATCACCGTCGATGCCTCGCGAGGAACTGTCTACGAAGGGTTGTTGCCTGAAGCGTTAGGGCCCAAGCCCGCACTTGAGGAGGGGACATTACCGGCGAGACAAGCCACTCCATATACATTCACGCAGGCCGAGGCTCCTGTCACAGGCACCAAGATCTATGTTAACCTCGGCGTTCCGGAACGTGCAGCTGAAGCCGGTAAGCTCCCAGTGGATGGTGTCGGCCTGATGAGGATGGAATTCATCCTAGCGACCTACGTTGGAGAACATCCGATGCACCTGATTGAGACTGGGAGGCCTGAAAAGTTCATCGACGGATTGGTTGACGGGATTTCGAAAGTGACTGAGGCTTTCGCTCCTCGCCCCGTCGTCGTGCGCCTCTCGGATCTGAAGACCAATGAGTATCGTTCGCTGAAGGGCGGTGAGAAGTACGAGATTCAAGAGGATAATCCCATGCTCGGCTGGCGGGGCGCAAGCAGATACGTCGACCCAGCTTACGAGCCTGCCTTCAGGCTTGAGCTTGAGGCAATAAAGAAGGTCCGTGAAGAGCGAGGATTCAAGAACTTACACATTATGATCCCCTTCGTCCGCACTCCAAACGAGCTTAGGAGAGTCCTTCAGATAATGGCGGAGATGGGTCTCAGTCGAAGTCATGATCTTGAAATCTGGATGATGTGTGAGGTTCCCTCCAACGTCATCCTTGCAGATCAGTTTGCGAAGCTCGTGAATGCCTTCAGCATCGGGAGTAATGATCTGACACAACTTATTCTAGGATGCGACCGTGACTCATCCAAGTTGTCGAAGGTCTTTGACGAGCGCGACGAGGCGGTCCTGAGAGCCATTCAACACTTCATCAGAGTTGTCCACAAGAATGGGGGAAAGGTATCGATATGCGGTCAGGCACCGTCGGAGTTTCCGGACTTTACAGAGTTCCTGATACGTAACGGGATAGATAGCATAAGCATCAATCAAGATGTTGCCGTGCAGACCCGGCAGATGGTGGCTCAGATCGAGCGGAAGGTCCTGATGGAGTCTGCCCTCCATTCGCGATTGTCGGTTGAGAGGCAGAGCCCTGAGACTGCTGAGGAGAGTGCATTTGAATGAAGATCTTCACTAAGGATCTGAGGTTAAAGACCGAGACTGGAAGACAGGTTATTGAAGTGACCGACCAACTGGCTAACGCAGTCGCTGAGTCAGGTGTCAAGGAGGGTATTCTATTCGGATCTGCTAAACACACGACAGCTCTCCTGACGACAGGGGTTAAGCGCGAGGAGCCTGTCATAGCAAGGCTCTTTGACTCAATAGACTTTCTGGACAAGACGAGGCTTAATTATCTTGAAACCCGAGGATTCGATCCTAAGATAGTTCGTAGCCACACGTTGGGCATGGTCCTGGGAAGTGGCTTACAGATTCCCATTCGAAAGGGCAGACTTCAGCTGGGAGAGTGGCAGGCAGCCTATCTTCTTGAAATGCTCGGCCCTGCGGAGAGAGAAGTCCTGATAACAATCATCGGAGAATAGTGAGACCCCTTTTTCCTGCCAATTCCTTACGCGCTCTCACGTAGACCGAGATGGCTTATTATTTTTGAAAAGATCGAATAGCCCAAAAAAACGAGAAGAATACATAGAGAAACGTTGGTACCGGCTTAATTATTCAAGCTGGATTTTTTTGGCATATTAAGTTTCCACTTGGATATTTCATATTTGGTTGCTTAGCGCGCGCTAGTCTACAGTCTTTCACCGTGTCTCTTATTACTGTAATTTGGTAACCTCAGTTCACTTCCACGATTCTTCTCCTTCATCTTTCCAGTATGGTTTGCCGCCAGAGTGAGAAACCTGTTTGCTTTGGTTGTTGCGGTTACCTTTTTCCTTTTGATGAGCTTACTTATATGGTTCCAATTTGTATCGAAGGAGTGGATTGCCTAAACAAGCGCGCGCGTCCGGATTTACTTCATTAAGTGAATATTTGTTCTGCAGGGGGCCTTCAGCTCTCAGGATTAGACCTCTACTTTCTGCGCAGGATCCGCTATGGTCGGCATTTTGGTTACAAACGAGTCTTCAAGGTCATGGCCCGCCTATTAGCGCTCGAAGTCTACGCCACTTCCGAGGATCGTGAGCAAGCTCCGACAAGAACCCTCAGCATCACAATCAAGGAACTCATAAAGAAGGAGTTGTTATCTTCAGGAAATACCTGAGTTACTTCTGGAGTCTCTTGGTATGTTGCAAGATACTGCAGCGAAGATGCTTGAGGGGAAGGTGCGCCTTATCTTCCCTGTTAGTATCGTTAGTCTCCTGAAACTTTTCAGTTCACTCTTTATCTATCAACGTCTCAGCATTCAGGGAAGCTTCAAAACTCCGTGGATGAGTATTTGGGGTACTTTAGGTCCAACCCAACTGTGGCTCTACCTTTTCAGTGCACAAGACACCGGCTGGTATATCAAGTTGGCCAAGGAGTGGTATAGTTATCCTCCAATGTACGTCTTCTTCCCAGCCTACCCAGTCCTCTGCAAGGCGGTTGAACTGATGACAGGGGACTTTTGGCTCTCAGCCTTCATCATCTCTTTTGTACTCGGCTTGGCCTCTATTCCTTTGCTTCAGCTTGTTGCTGAACATTACATGTCAAGAGCTGAGGCGGCTGCTTCAACATTGTTGACTGCAACCTTCCCCTACGTCTTCCTCTTCACAACAGTCTCTTATACAGAGTCCCTCTTCCTCTTTTCTACACTCGCCACGTGGTATCTCCATCTTCGGGGCAGGTTCATCTCTTCAATGTTAGCAGCAACCGTCGCAACCCTGACAAGACCGTATGGAGTAGCCATAGTTATTCCCGTAGCTCTTAATCTGCTTCTCAAGAGGAAATTCAAACAGTTTCCGATCATCTCAGTGCCTATTACTGCCCTTCTCGGCTGGATGTACTATCTGTACCTTACAACTGGAGATGCATTTGCCTTTGCAACGCAACAGTCATTCTGGATAAAGCAAGCTTTCGAGTTTGGATGGTTCCAACGCTACATCACACCGTTCCTTAGCAGTAATGTCTTGGCATTCCCAAAATTCGATTTTTTCCTACTGCCGTTCATCATTTTCACTGGGTATCTAGTCTTCTGTGTCTTTAGAATCGACGGTAAACTTGCAATCTATAGTCTCTCAGTGTATCTGTCATTACTGTACTTTGGTAACTATAACTCTCTTCCAAGATTCTTCTCGTTCATCTTTCCAGTCTGGTTGATTGTTAGAATGAGAAACCTGTTAGCCTTGGCCGTTGCAGTCACATTTTTTATGTTAGCGAGCTTACTTATCTGGTACCAATTTGTGCTACAGGTCTGGGTTTCCTAGAGCAGGTGGAATGTGAGCCCATTTTTTAAGAGCTCATTAAGAGAGAATTATCCTCTTCAAGATAATCTACGAGTCCGAAAGATTCGCTTGTCTAAGTATAGCAGTGTGGTGCACACACTCTTCTAAGAAGAGTCAACGGTAAACCAAAACTCATGATAATGATCTCAGTAGTCTGGTCACGCGCGCGCAGGGTTCCACGTTGACCCTGTCCCGTAGTGCTCGCCCCAGAGGCCAGAGTTTTAAACATACACTCGTCATCGTTTCCTGATCCGCAATCAGTATCTAGCGCGCGCTAGAAAAAGTGTTACTAAGCTTCAAGTACCAGTAAATCCAATTCTACTCATAGCGCGCGCAAGAGATATGAGAACTATCAAAGAAGGGTCATCAATAATGATGTCTCTCGGCAAGTCTGGTGAGTTTGTTGTAAGGATTTCATTACTCTTTCTAGCTGGCTTATTACTCGCAGAGGGCCATCAGAACTGGATAAGAGGCAAAATCACAACTCATCCTGAGGTTGTCATTCTTATTATAACTACGTATTTGTTTGCTTTTACACTATTCTTTTTGGCTACACTCAGGCCGCTTAATCTGAGATTGGGTTCAACTGTTGCTCTTCTGGCAATAATATTTGTAATTGTTGTCAGCACATACGTAACAGCAGTGGTTGAGTTCGAAGGCGTTTATAGAACTGATGCTATGGCTCTAAGTCATCAAGCAGCCAAAGTTCTGCTTCATGGAGACAACCCGTACGGTTCGGACCTCCACGAAGGTCTTGCAGCCTTCTCGGTAGATCCAGAATTTTTTACACTCACCTCTACTGGAAAGATAATCACAACTATGAATTATCCTGCACTTCATTTCTTGATATTTGTGCCTGCAGTCGCGATCGGTATCCCGAGACATGCGTTTCGTCGTTTTGGCATTTGAATTCGCTACGCTTCTTCTAATGTATAGGAAGTTGCCTCCACACTTCAAGGTTATTGGTCTGCTCCCCATCCTTGCAGGGTCAGATCTTGCCATTGATTTTACTGCTGGTTCTGTAACAGACTTCCTTTGGGTTCTACCACTTGTAATAGTTGCATTCGAAATCGATAAACCTCTGAGAGCAGGCGTGGCTTATGGATTAGCATGCGCAATCAAACAGATTACTTGGCTTGCCTTCCCATTCCTTCTTGTTTGGCAGTGGAGATCAGCACCTAATAATCTCCGTAAGAGACGTTGTCTGATGTTTTTGTCGTACACATCTCTTGCTTTCCTAGTGCCAAATATCCGTTTTATCGTCTGGAACTTACCCGCCTGGATAGACGGCGTTTTGACTCCTGTATCTGCAGGTTTAGTTATCCTTTCGCAAGGGTTGTCTATGATCTCCCAAGTGAGTGGCGTACCTCTGCCCCCAGCCTTCTACACGATCTGTACTCTGACTGTTTTTTTTGTCCTCTTGCTTAACTACTACCTCTACTTTGACAGATTGAAGTTCGCTCTCTGGGCATTTCCACCATTAATATTATGGTTCTCGTTCCGAGGACTACAGACATATTTTATTTACTGGATACCAATGCTCATAGTTGCTATAACCCAGATCTCAGCTGAAGAACGATGATAAACTGGCGACCGCCCCTCCTTCTAGCATCGATTATTCTTAGTGGAGCATCAGTTTACATCGCTTTCGCAAACTACTACGGTCAAGAGTCACCCTCCATAATCCTCTTGAATAATGACTTTCGATATTGGACGCGCGAACCCCAAGGTGGGTTAAAGCCGTACATGTGGACTACCGACTACTTTCTAGGAGGCAACGACAGTATCTCGCTCATACCCACCCGTATTTCGGGTAGAGAATGCATGAAGATCAGTGTATATCAAGATGGCTTGAATGATTCTTATACCTGGGCAAGCGTGCATATCCGACAGGACATTAGGGGACAAGCACTCAGAGAATTTCTAAAGTCTAAGATTGGCATCTGGCTATATGTTAATTTCTCCTACAAATATGCTGGGGAGATGAGACAGCCACTGAATGTGTTTGGAGTAGAGATTAATGATGGTAGCAACCTTCTCTGGTTTGTTTTCTCCGATTCGAAATCTGAAGCTTATAGTCTGCCAAGTCATAGGATTGTTATTGTGGAGACTCCGTTGCATCAATGGTCATACAGGGAGATAGATGTTGGAGCAGAATATGCTAAGCTTACCCGCAAGCAGCCTGATTCGCTCTCTTTCAGCCTTGTGATGGGTTCAACGAGGAATCTTCCTGGAACATTTCAAGGATACTTTTCGAAAGTTCTAGTTGACTAGAATAAAGGATGAGGCCTAACCAATATTGAGGGGGGAGACGCCATGGTTGGTTACCGCTACATTTCAGCGGCTAGCATACTGATAGCAGCCACAGTATTGGCTTTTGCCTTCATCAGCTATCAGGGGCAGGTCTACATGCAACCGATCCTTCTCAACACTGACCTGAAGTACATTTATTCTGATACTTCTGGAAACGGCAGAACTGGCCTGCTCTACTGGGATGTTGAACAATCTCTTGGCCCGGGTGATAGTGCCTACTTGAGGCAGGATGTTGTGGATCGCCAAAGATGCTTGGGCATACATCTCTTCCAAGATGGGATGAATGATCAGTATGTTTGGGCCATGGTTCGAGTAATACAGGAAGTCAAGGCTGATAAACTTTCTAGGCTCTTTAACTCACGTGTGCAACTCTCCGTCTACCCTACCTTTCCATATGTCTATGATAAGACCACGAAAATGCCTGACACTGCTTTTGGCTTAGAGATCAGCGACGGTCAACATTTGTTATGGGTGGTCTTCTCAGATCAGAAGTCAGACGTTTTCATGATTGGCAATCACAGGATTAAGGTTGTAGAAGCGAAACTGAATGCCTGGTCCACTTTCGAAATCGATATTGCAAAGGAGTACCACGAGGCCGGATGGGATATGCCAAAGGTAGTATATTTCGCCTTGATTACTGGGGCTTCTAGAGCCCTGAGAGGAGAGTTTGCAGGCTTTTTTGCTCAAATTACACTCCTAGAGAGTGAGCGGTCGTAGTTTTTGTCAGGATATTTAACTGATAAATTTGGGCAGGTCTTAGAACTAGTTAGCAGAAATCTTAGAGCGCGCGCGCTGTTAACGTAAATTCGCAATGGTGTGTGGGGTCTAGGCTGGTTGAAGGTTAGGGCGCACGTTTACGTCAGTGGGTTGGTTCAAGGTGTCTTCTTCAGACACGAGACGAGGAAGGGTGCTTCACTGCTAGGGGTTTCGGGCTGGGTTAGAAACTTGCCAGACGGGCGGGTGGAAGCCGTTTTCGAGGGAGATAAGGAAAAGGTTGACGGGATGTTGGAGTTTTGCAGGAGGGGTCCTCCCGGTGCTGAAGTTGAGGATGCTGAAATTGAGTGGGAGTCGTGGAAAGGGGAATTTCAAGACTTCCACATCAGATAGTGAAATCCTTGTTGCTGTAAGATATCGGCGTTTTGTTCCTTATAATTCCAAGAGATAGAAAGCTGAGTTTCTTATTCCACGGGAAAGTTCGAAAGAGATTAAAGGTTGAAGAGCTTGCTTTCCTAAGGTGCTCCGGTGGTGTAGCCCGGTTAGCAAGGCAGGGCCGACAGCATAGCGGCCTTTCGTGCCTTAGAGCGGGGAAAGCCTCCTCAGAGTCGCTGATCGCGGGTTCAAATCCCGCCCGGAGCACCAACACCCAAGTGTGAATCTCTTTTGTGTTTGCAAATACCCTGTGCGCGCGCTCCTATTCTCAAACTAACTCTCAACCAAGGCTGGAACAGTTAGGCTTCTTCTAAGAACTGTTTCAATGCTACTGCTTGGTTGAAAAGCTCATCCTTGGCTGAATAGACTAGGTCAATGTTCCTTTCTTCGATATCAAGCTTAATCTGTTCGTCAAGTCGCTCTTCTGCTTCAACTCTTCCACGTATCTTCTTCTAAACCCGTCCCATTTTTTGGGATCATGCCCGAACCATTTTCTTAATTTGTCGGACGGCCCGATCTCCCTCATCCACTCATCAACTTTTGCAGCATCTTTACTAATTCCTCTAGGCCATAACCTATCGACTAAAATTCTAGTTCCATCTTCCCTTGATGGCCTTTCATAGACCCTTTTTGTCTTTATCATCAGGATATCCCACATATTTTTCATCATAGGACGAGTCAAAAAAAAGTGAAGTGATAAGACGTACATGGTACGCGTGAACAGGCTAGAGTTATGCCCTTAATCGACCTTCTTCATTGGTGAACAGCAACAAGTCTTAGGTATATCGAGCGCGCGGCCTTCCCCTATTTCTAACTTATTCGGGATTTCAGAAGTTATCATTGAAATTTCAGGTAGACGCTTGGAGGAGATTGCAGTTGATATTTTGGTTTTCTATTTTGGAGTTATTTTGATGGCTTTCGTTGGACATGCTGTTTCACAGGCCATGCAGAAGATGCAGTCTGGCTCCCTGACGGGATCTGATTTGCTGGCTGAGGTTGGATGTCCGGGGCTGTCGATCATTTCGAATACGTTTACTGGACAGACATCAACGCAGATAGCATCGCCAGTACACACCTCATGGTCTACAGCTACGTTGGTACCGTGAATTCCCAGTTTTTCAGGCGGCTTCACTTCGCCCCAAACGTCATGGTCATTGTGCTGGCCATGCTTCTTGGACTTCTTCATGAAGTCTGGATCTATCGGCATTTTATTTCCACTCTATTATTTCATTCGTCACGTCTATTAAAGCAGTGTTTTCATCTGAACGGCTTCAAATAGCGCGCGGGGTTGTCCCGTTATTAGCGTTTTCATGTTAGGTTTGTCCAGTAGGTTATGCTTCTGGTTTTGGTGGGTTGTTTGGTGTTGTGTGAGGCTTCTATGGTGTAGAGGAGGCATAGTATGCAGTAGCTGATGTGGATGGTGATGTTTTCTAGTCCTCGTGTCTTGTGGTTGTTGAGGTTGAGGTGTTCTTTGAGTGATGCGAAGACCAACTCGATGATGGAGCGTTTATTGTAGATGTGTTTGAGGTTTTCTGGGCCGTGTGTTTTGAAGTCGCTGGTTACTCTGAGGATGTTTTGTCTTTCAGGTTTCTGGTTGGCTGGGTAGGGTATCGCGGTCTTGATTCTGTGTTTTTTAGCGGTCTCTCTGAGTCTGTTGCTGGAGTATTGACTGTCAGCGGTTAGCTGTCGGATTCTGGTTGCTGTGGTTTTAACTGTCATTTTGAGGAGTGGTATGCTCGGTTTCTTCTCGTTAGTGTTTGCTGGTGTCACTAGGAATGTTAGGGGTGTGGCTGTGTCTGTATCGACTGTTAGGTGTAGTTTGTAGCCTAACCCGTATGTGCGGTAGGCTCTTCCTACACGTGCTTGAGGGTCACTGAAGCCTGTTCTATTGTTTATGTTTCGTCTGCTGTAGGCTTTGATGAAGGTGGCGTCCATAGCAACTATTCTTGGTGTTACATAGCGCTTCTTCAGTAATTTCTTGACCTGTTTGTTTACTATGCGTCTTAGTCTTCTTGTTCCTAGTCGCTGGTTGAATCTTGAGAGTACCGTCCTACCGTAGGCTGGCTCCTCATATCTTATGTCGCATATGTCACGTAGCCGCTCATCGATCCATAAGCGACGTTCAAGCTCACGCAGACTGTTTATTCTGAGGTAGCGTCTGGCAAGGTGTGCCTTGAAGAGTCCTAGAGGGTTACGTGGAGGTTTACCTGGACCTTCTTGATGATAGCAACTAACAACTAGACGTTCAACAAATGATAAATCCAGATTACTCAGCAGTGACTCCAGAGTCTCGTACCCTTCTATCTGGAATCTCCTCCAAGTAGAAGGGTGCGGGGCTCAACCCTTATGGATCTTTCCGTGTCAACTCAAAGAATATCGGGACAACCCTGCGCGCGAACATCGATATAGCGCGTGCGTAAGCCACGTAGCAAGACTAAGATTCAGCATACTCTTTTAGGTCTGTGATATCAATACGATTCTTAGGTGTCGTGTTTGTTTGCTAGCAACATCAAGAACATCGTGGTTTACAGCAAAGACATGGTTAATCTTGGAAAAGTTAAGGACTTGGAATTCGACCCTTCCGAAATGAAGGTGACCAACATTATAGTTGAGTTCCGGAAAGAGGCGGCAAAAGAGGTTCTAGGCAAGATGATTGTACTGCGTCATGCAAAGGGAAGAGTTCCAACCACTTCGATAGAAAGCATCAAGGACGCGCTCAACCTGAAGTCGCCTATCACGGAGTTGAAGGGCGCATTCAAAAGTCTATAGGCCAAAATTCAACTCATGACGGAAAAGAAAAGCAACGATAAAGAAGAACTGGAACGAAGCGCGCGCTACAGCGGAAGGATTCGAAGTTGAAGCTGAGCTGAACGGGGGGAGCGCACGCGATCTCAACCGCAGGCCACTGTAAGAGATGCGTAAAGCGGAACGCCGTACAAGATTGCGTGCAGAATGGACCGGGGATGGTGTCACAGAACGTTTCTTCGACTATGTACCAAAAGGCAAGAAGAAGACCCAAACTTGAATCCCAAGGGTACGATGGAATTGACCTTCAGGCTCGCCACGTCAAACGTTAATTAGACGGTATCGTAGTTATATTTGTGGTGAATTTTAAATGGTTTCAGAGAAAGTATTGCGTTTTCAAGGAAAGAATAAGGATCTGACCCAACTATCGCAACAAATAGTTAAACAACTACAGGTTGAAGGATACAAGGTCCAGTCCACCACGGCTCCGTTAGGACAAGTGATTCAGGCTCAAAAGGCTGGGATACTGCGAGACATTATCACCGCCGATCGGGCGTTCACAATAACCCTTTCAGGGCAACCGAACGATTTCACAGTGCATGTTGGAATCGGAAAATTGATACAAAATCTTGCAGTCGCAGCCGTCGAAACATTGTTACTGTCCGTTCTCTTCCTTGGAATCGATGTTCCTGAAATGCTGTGGACCCGCCACGTTGAAAACGAGATTATCAAGGAAATAACTCAGATAGTCGGCTAACACGGACCCTCTTATCCGTGTCCCCAAGGCTGAGTCTACGGGTAAATTGGGGTCAGAATCCCCTGCCCCATCTTTGAAGCATGACCAAGTTAAGCATGCCAGAAGAAAGCATCAATAGTCACCAAAATCCTCGTGCGGGACAATGTACAGGCCCAAGGTGTTTATCTAAGCGCGCGCTGATCTCATGAGAGGCTGCATGGAAGTGCCCCTTCCAGTGCTTCCGCGTTGTGTACTTATAGCCAGCCGATGTATTGTTATGGTACAAATTTTGGGAGAGGGGTACAATCAGCTCTGATGAGAAACCTTTCTGGAGCATTCCCAGCGCAGAGCTATTTGAACAGCTTCAGACGACCCCTGAAGGTTTGACTAATGATGAAGTTCAACGACGGCTCTCGTTATATGGATACAATCTGTTAAAGGAAAAGAAGAAAACTGACGTCATCACACTTCTTCTTAATCAATTCAGAAGCCCTCTCGTACTCATCTTGCTCGTTGCAGCTATACTTTCCATCTTTCTGCAGGATCGAGCAAGTGCAGCAATTATCTTGGTCATCGTATTCGTCAGCGGTATACTCGGGTTCTGGCAGGAGCGCGGCGCAAGCGATGCCGTGAAGAAGTTACTTTCAATCGTACAGATCAATACGACTGCGCTACGCAACGGAGAACCAAGTCAAATTCCTCTAGAGCAAATCGTACCAGGAGATATTGTGATACTGAACGCAGGGAACATGGTTCCCGGTGACTGCGCACTCATCGAAGTTAGGGATCTTTTCGTTGATGAAGCGACGCTTACGGGTGAGACTTACCCCGAAGAAAAATCCGTCGGGATCCTTACGCCTGACGCACCTTTGAGCGCTCGCTCAAACACTCTGTTCATGGGAACTCATGTTGTCAGCGGTACTGGCAAAGCTCTTGTCGTAACAACCGGGAAGAAAACTGAATTCGGAAAAATCTCTGAAAGTCTTGCGCTTAAACCGCCAGAGACTGGATTCGAGCGTGGCGTCAGGCAATTCGGCTACCTCCTTATGGAAATCACTCTAATCATGGCAATCATGATCTTCGCTGTAAACGCCTACTTGGGACGACCAATCCTTGCATCCTTTCTCTTCTCAGTGGCACTCGCAGTTGGTTTAACACCACAACTACTACCCGCCATAGTAACCGTAAATCTCGCGCACGGCGCGAAGGAAATGGCAAAGCAGAAAGTTATCGTGAAACGACTTGTCTCAATTGAAAACTTTGGCAGCATGAACCTTCTCTGTTCGGACAAGACGGGAACCCTAACCGAAGGACAAGTACAGGTCCAATCCGCCATTGATATCGAAGGCAACACTAGCGAAAAGGTTCTCCTATACGCATGTCTGAACGCCAATTTTGAGAGCGGCTTTGCAAACCCCATAGACGAAGCAATTCGAGCAAAGAGTACCTTCGACCTCACTTCTTACAAGAAAATTGATGAAGTCCCATACGATTTTGTGCGGAAGAGGCTCAGTATCCTAGTGTCAAAGGATAACGTGCATATCATGACGACAAAGGGCGCGGTACCAAACGTACTCGACGCCTGCGCCCAAGCAGAGACCCCGAATGGGGTCGTTCAAATTGCAGATGTTCGTGAGAAAATCCAGCAACGCTTCGAAGACTTAAGCGGTCAAGGTTTCCGGCTGCTTGGCGTGGCATACAAGAACGTTCCTGCTGACCGCATCGACAAGGATCAAGAAACTCAGATGATTTTCTTGGGTTTCTTGCTATTGTTTGATCCGCCTAAGCCGATGATTAAGACAGTTCTACAAAACCTACAGAACCTTGGAATTGCGTTAAAGATCATAACGGGAGACAACAGATTCGTCGCGGCATCTCTGAGCACACAGGTAGGACTAACCAGTTCACGTGTTCTAACAGGCCCTGAAATCCATCTTATGAGTGACGAAGCGCTCCTTCAACGAGTCAAAGATACTGACGTGTTCGCCGAAGTCGATCCCAACCATAAAGAGCGAATTATCTTAGCGTTCAAGAAAGCAGGATATGTTGTAGGCTTCATCGGAGATGGAATCAATGACGCCTCAGCACTCCATACTGCAGACGTCGGAATCTCGGTGAACACTGCAGTAGATGTAGCTAAGGAGGCTGCTGACATCGTATTACTTGAGAAAGACTTGGGTGTTCTAGTACAGGGTGTGCAAGATGGTCGAAAGACTTTCGCTAACACTCTCAAGTACGTGTTCATGGCTGCGAGTGCCAATTTCGGAAACATGTTCAGCATGGCCGGAGCTTCACTCTTCTTATCCTTCCTACCCTTGCTGCCCACGCAAGTTCTGCTTACAAATCTCATGACAGACTTCCCTGAAATGACCATACCCACAGATAGCGTTGACAGTGGCATGGTACAGAAACCCAGACGCTGGAACGTAAAATTCATCCGGGACTTCATGATGACTTTCGGTCTCCTTAGTTCGGTCTTCGACTACCTAACATTCGGTGTACTTCTCTTCATTTTGCATGCAACAACGGATCAGTTCAGAACAGGTTGGTTCATTGAATCAGTGGCCTCTGCCACTCTGATTGTGTTAGTAATTCGCACTCAACAATCGTTCTTCAGAAGTAAGCCTAGCAAATATCTTCTGTTTGCGACATTATGCGTGGTAATTGCAACTGTGCTTCTACCCTTTACGGCCCTAGGAACGTTGTTTGGATTTGTTCCTATCTCGCTTACTTTCCTTCTCTTCACTGCGATTATTGTTGGACTATACGTTCTGGGCGCGGAGCAAACCAAGCGACTCTTCTACAAGCGAGAAGGACTTTGAGCGCGATGAAAATACACGACAGACTCCTCGTGGTTCCCGGGCGCGCGCTACTGGATGGGTTCCATACTCTCTCAGCAAACCAGCTTCTGGATTAAAGAGGCTCGCCAGAAAACCTACTAGCGCGCGCATAGAATCCTTTGTCTTCTGCCTATGATCGGGATTTGATATCTCCATGTGTGACACCCTAGTGGCACTCAAGAATAGTACCGATGACGGTTCGGTGATTCTTGCAAAGAACTCCGACAGAGAACCAAATGAAGGCCATACCTTACTCTTCTTCCCCCGACAGAAACACGATCCGGACACTGAGAAGCTAAAGTGCACTTATCTTGAGATACCGCAGGTTGAGGAGACGTATGCAGTAATTCTCAGCTCTCCCCACTGGATGTTCGGTTGTGAGATGGGTGCAAATGAATATGGTGTAGCAATGGGAAACGAAGCTGTATTCACCAAGGAACCTGAAAGGGAGAGCGGTCTTCTGGGGATGGATATGATGCGTGTGGCGTTGGAAAGAACCAAAACCGCCACGGAGGCTCTTGAGACAATCATTTCACTGGTTGAGCGGTATGGTCAGGGCGGAATTTGCGGCTTTGAAGATAAGAAGATGAAGTATCACAACAGCTTCTTAATAGCTGATCTCAACGAAGCCTGGGCTCTTGAGACTGCTGACCGATTCTGGATTGCTGAGAGAGTCAAGGAGATCCGAACGATATCCAATTGCCTCACAATAGGTTCAAATTACGACAGAATTCATCCTGACCTGATTTCACACGCTGTGAAAAAAGGTTACTGTTCATCCAAATCAGATTTTAGCTTCAGAAAGTGTTTCACCGCAGGAATACTTGACAGGAGAACATGGGGAGGAAAAGGATTCGCAAGACATACGTTAACAACAAGAGAGCTCACAGAACATAAGGGGAAAATCGACGTCCTATTGATGATGCGGATTCTTCGCAGTCACAATCTGAACGATCCATCAAAGGAGGAGGCATGGGATCCCTCAAAAGGCAGTATGGAATCGATCTGTATTCACGCAAGACCAGTTTTTGTTCCTACACAAACAACCTCCTCATACGTTGGCCATCTCCTCCCTGAGCTTCAGACTCATTGGTTGACGGGAACGGCGGCGCCTTGCACCTCACTATTCAAACCTGTCTTTATCGAGAATGGGTTACCTGACTTAGGATCAACACCTAGAGGAGTTTGGGACGACAAGAGTCTCTGGTGGTTACACGAACGTCTCCATCGGAAGATTCTAGAAGACTACCAATCTAGGATAAAGATTATACGACAAGACCAACGACATTTCGAAATAGAATATTTGACCCGCGTCTTCCAAGCTCGATCAAACATCGATGCCGACAAACTCTCGAGCGACAAGAAGGCTATCCTTGCCCAGATTACAGAGGAAGCATTTGGAGAGGCTCAGAGACTGGAGTCCAAGTGGTTAATTGAGATAGAGAGGACTCCTATCCGAAAGAAGACTGGTCTTCCCTACCGCTACTACTGGAAAAGGATCAACAGAGGCGCTGGGATTTCCTAGCTTCCACAGAACTCCACCGGCATCAATTGCGAGACGTACGCTTCAAAACCCAGCAAATACACACTCTAGAAACCTAAAGAAAAGCGATCTATTATGGTGAGTGGAACACCTGGCTGTATTTACGCGTATGCGTAATATTTGTCAGCGCCGTTCCTTGGAGAGAGGACTATTCTGCGGTCCCGCGGATGTCAGACGAGTTATCAAGGCAAGCGCGCGCTGGCACTCACTTCCTGTGGTGGAGACCTTCATGGGTTCAAATTAGAGTGCTCTCACCAAAGGACACACACACACCAAAAACGACGACCGACGACGGGCTCAAGAGAGGAATATTCTGAATTGGTGGGCATTGATCTTCGGACGCGCGCGCGCACGACCACTGGATCTCCGACCAGGCAGGGGGTTGTGAATGGATTATGGCATCATGATTGTGCTTGGTGTTATAGGTTCGGTTTTTCTCTGGCTTCTTCCTCTCGTAGATGTCATCGTGGACAGTAGAGATGCGGAGAATCGAGGGGCATGGATCGCCCTGACTTTCTTCACAGGATTGTTAGGCGCTCTCATATATTGGGCCGCGTCTCGCCCCCAGAAGGCTGAGGTAGCACCATCACCTACGGGTACTCCATCACCTTCTAGCGCACGCTTGCTCAAGTCAATATGCAGGAACCAAGAATCCAATGTATTGGGCAGGCTGTCTCTTGACGGCACCCTAATGGCATTCAATCCAATGAAAGGTACCAGCGGACACCATACCTACCCTGTCAGCTCAATCTCTAATGTCGAAATGAAAAAAGGGGGAAATAGGATGATTATCCAACTTCAGAACGGGGCTGCCTACACATATGATTGGGCTGGCGGGTTTTCTGTTTGGGGTGAATTGGGCCTTAACTCAGAAGAGTGGCGGTCCACAATTATGGAAATAAAAGCACTGCCTCGAATTCAAGAGATGAACGAGCGTGAAACAACACCGTTAACCAAAGAGGAACTCATACGAAGCGCCATGAAAGCACTAGACCAAGGAGACAAAGAGCTCGCAAAGAGATTCATGGACCAGGCAGAGTCAATTAGCTAGTTGAAAGCCTAGACTCTATCAAGTCATTAACTTCCCGCGCGCGCTATCTTCGACTCGAAAGCCTCAATCACAAATAGACATCGGCTTTTTCAGGGAGACATAATAGCGGAGGTAAGAGCGAACTTCAGTGACCAAGTCTTAAATCTGCGGCTTTCGTGGTAGACTGTTATTGGAGAACAATTGCCCTTATACAATTATTCTGGAATCACACTTCTTTGGGGCGCCATTGCTTTTATTCTCTGGCTTCTACCCCTGATAGCCGTCATTAAGGGCAGTGAAGATAAGGAGAATAGAGAAGCATGGATAGCTCTGACCTTCTTCACAGGATTGTTAGGTGCCCTCATATATGCTGCCGCTGCGCGTCCAAAAGCTCAGCCAACTTTGAGACCGTCACTGACCAAAGATGTAATCAGTACTACAGGTACGTCAGGCAAGGAGAAGGAGAAGAGAGATATGACAATTGTGGCAGAGCGTCCTCACGAAAGAGGAGTCTTTCATGGGTCTGCTAGTCTAGGCAGAGATGCAATATGGTTTGAATGTGGATCTTCCCTTTTCGGTGACCAGTCTTGGCGAATAGGCTACAAAGACATTGATGATGTAGAGGTTGAGAAAGATGTCCAGCAAAAGACAAGACTGATCTTAGTAACACGGTCTCAAAGATTAGAGTTACTTTTGCGGGATGAGGATTCCAGTGAGTTCATTCAGAAATTGAAAGGTCGAATTCTTGAGTTTAAACCTTTAGGCAAGGCCAAATCTGAAACAGTTCCATTGACTAAAGATGAACTTCTGCGAAGCGCAATGAAAGCGCTTGATCAGGGAGACAAGGAACTGGCTAAGAAGTTCATGGAACAGGCGGAGAAGGCGTAGAATATGAATCTGCGTTTGCGCCCGGACCATCAACAAAATGCTGATTATCCCTTAGTCCGAATATGTCAATATTTGAAGAACCCTAGCGGAGATGTTCCCAACATTGGAATACTGTCCATATTGCCAAAGATGGGTTGAACCGAAGAAAGGCACCTCAGATCTAGTTCTGGGCGGTGCTGTAGATGGTCTACGGGGGTTAGCCGTCGGCGCGGCTCACTATTTCTACAAAGGTTCCCGATGTCCCATCTGCAACAACATAATCAAGGGCCTCGGAACACATCTGGGCACAAAACTTGTGAAGACGGAGAAAAACCGTGGTCCAAACTCTCCTTGATATCTTGAATCAATACTCGAATGCCATTATCGCTATCTTTACGGCATTTACGGTGATCATCGCTTTCTTTGAGCTCAGTCAGAGGCTTAGGGGTCCCGACATAAAGATCTGTGAGAAACCAGAATTTGTACTGGACAGAATTCCCCAAGATTACTTCAACCACTTCATTCCAGACAGATTTGGGTTTACCCCAACTAGACTTGTATACCTCAATCATGGTCCTCGTACTGGCGCCTTCAGGCCTAATATAGAGTTTAATTGCTCAAAGGAGTTCAGACCCTTTTTCAAAATGCACGATTATTCCCTCAAGATTGATGGCAAACAATTAGAAAAAACGACGTACGTTCCAATTAGAGATAAAGAGTGCTTGATAGTCGAGGTTAACTCATCTTTGAAATTTTGCGACTGGAAGAAGAACTTTGATTTCAAACCTGTGAAGCCAGATCGAATAAAGGACGTGTTATGTCAAGCAGATCAGCAAAACAAGAAACGATTTTCAGATTTCTGCTCCACACTGAAACCAGGAATGCCCATCGGCAGAATCGATATTCGGACACGCCAAACAATACGAGAGAGGATAGGTCGAATAGTTATGAAAGAGAAGAAGAACTTTCCGAATTTGGATGGAGGAGTAATCGACGAGGAGTTGGTCGGTAATTTTCAATCTTGTTTGAAAAGATGGGATGATATCGAACCTGACTATATTTTAAAAAGAGTAGGAGAGATTCAAAAGGATCTTAATAAGGAACTGTATGAGCCTCTAGAGATGAATTTTAAGAGATTCTTTGGTGTAAGCGAGCTGACTTCTCCGGAATATCGTCCTTTGAAATACGATCTCTTGAGCAACTGGACAAGAACTTATGAGGGATACGAAACTAAGAAGGATATAGCTGACTTCCTGATACGAAGCATGGAACTTGACACACAGTTCTCGGAGTACGAGGCTGAGGTTCGCAAAGTCAATGGATTGATGGAATTAAACCTAGAAATATTTTCAGCTCAAGTGAGCGTTGAGATCGAGAAAATGAGAGAATCCTTTAAGAATGGAAACAGCAAACCTGATGCTAAAAGTGCAAGAACTGCAGGGTATTCTTTTCTCATGCATTCAGTCGAGTGGGTAATGTGTGTGTATCCCTTGGTGAGAGCGCTGTAATTTGAACCGTTAGGCGTTGATTTTTTTTTGTTGTGTGTGTGTGTGTGTGCTCACCAAGGGACCCACACACACATGTGACATTTATCACTGCTTCAGGTCTTGCTGGAAGCTTCAGTGGTTTCTTCGTCCAGAAGTATCTTCTCACCTGTCAGCTTCTGCACGTCGGTGATATCTTCAGACACCTCTAAGCAACCTTTGTAGTTTCCTTCCTTATCCCAAACTGGAAAGTACCTGATCAGTATCTTTCTTCCCTTAAGGTCTATCCAGAAAGGTGCACTCTTCCTGCTCTTGTTTCTAAAATCCTGAAGTATCTTCTCAACGATGTGTAAGCTTTTTCCAGGATGACATTGCTGAACTTTCTTACCTACTATGCTTCTAGGTCTTGGAAAGATTCTGTTGCCATTCTTGTTGAAGTATCTCACTTGGTCATTCTCATCAACAAACGATATCTCAACTGGCATGGCGTCAAGCATAGCCTCTATGATTTCAGGCTTCACATTTTCTATCACAAAGCATCACTACGTTTAGATTGTATTGAGACCTATCAAATGATGAGTATTTGAGTGTGATACTTCGGTGCAGCGATTCGGTCTTGGCCATAGCTGGTGAGCACACACACCAATACCTAACGGTTCAATTCTGGATGCTCTCACTTTCCCTGATCTAGATAGATCAGAAGAGAGCACCAAGAACATGATTTAGTCTAGACGAGATCTTTCCAAGCGAGTCTTTTCTGAATCCCTATCTCTTTTATACAATAGTTCGATTCCTTTGGTCGTTAGATAGGCCCCACAAATTCTCAAACCAGCATTTGTTATCCACTGAAGCCTCAGGTATCCGTGAGTTTCAAGAGTCTTGAGTCTGCCCAATACAGGGCCTCTATCTAGGCGGGCCTTTCCTGCGATTGCTGTGTCAGTGATTGAGCTATCGTTCTCAACTATCTTCAGTATCTTCCAGTCAACTAGATCCAAATCGATTTCTGAGAGAGGAGACATCCCCCTGATGTGGAGGAGAGGATCTTCCCAATTATTGAATGCAGAGGCATACTCGCCTTAGTATCAAAGTACGTCTAAATGAACTAAATGAAAGCTGAAAGCGCGCACTAGCCAGTCCACGCTAGGTTTACATAAGATGATTGACACTAAATATAGGAGATGAGTGAGGACAAGATGGATGCGTTTGGTAAAATGATATACACGCCTGAGACCGCGGCAGGTGAAGCAATCAGCAAAGTCGAGTCACACACCCCCAAAATAACCGCCCCGGACACAATCACAGCTGGAAAACCATTCGAAGTTCGAATCACCGTCGGTCCCCACCCCAACACAGTAGAACACTCGATAAGGAGAATTGAGATATACCTCCACGAAGAGACCAGATCATTCAATCCAGTTCTCCTAACGGCAGTGAACCTTGTGCCCGTCTACAGTGAACCAGATATCAGACTGAACCTGAAACTCGACAAAGGTGGCACGATCTACGCAGTGGAATACTGCAACCTACACGGTCTCTGGGAAGGACGAAAATCAATCAAAGTAACATAATCGCAAGACAACCTTTCTGTTACTTGATGTCTAAAGATCTTTAGCGCGCGCGTCGTTGTGTGTGCATCTCTCGGCTAGCGTAGCGAGCCATCCGTGAAATGAAGAGAGGGTTTGGGAGATTCTTCTCCCAACATGAGGGGAATGAATTTGTGTGTGTGTGTGTGTGTGTGTGTGTGTGTGTGTGTGTGTGTGTGTGTGTGTGTGTGTGTGTGTGTGCTCACCAGAAGATACACACACAATTCAATAACGGCTCGCTACGCTCGCAGAAGTCACATTCTTCGGATCTAAGTCTGGTTAATCGAACTGATCAAGTGAAGAAGCCCAATCTTTTCTTAGCCGCTAAGACATGGAAGAGGCAGTGAAACAGCACATTCTGATCTTTGCTCCTCATCATGAACTCGTGAAGCTCCATTTCCTCAAATGGAATCAGCGTTGTATCCCTGTAGAGGACAATCTTCTTGTTGACAATAGCGTACGTACCGTGCGCTAAGGCGTTGCGAAAATCATTGTCAACGAAAAGCTTGAGCAGCGGCCAAGTTTTGGGAGCAGAACTTTGCATTGTGATATTGAATTTTGAGACATCAGGGCTTACATCTTTCATATGAAATAGCAGGACTAGCTTGAAGAGTTCTGTTGAAAGAACAGTGATCGCTACCGCCAACGTTAGATGCATGTGGGTCACACTAGCTTCTTCGAAACCGAATGGTTGGATTGCCTGGAAGAATCGCAACCGCTCTTCCTGCGGTCTCTCAAAGATATGGATTACCGTGTTGTAAGTTGCGGTTATTTCTTCAAGCATTTTGATTGGGCCACTGAGTCTGTCCATCTCAGCTTTTACGTAAATTGTTTCAATTCTCCCGTTCTTTTTTATCTCATCCAAAACGTCGTTGAGAACAGGTTGTATTTTCTTCCACAGAGTCTTCCCTGCATCACCCAACGCCTTTGGATTCGCGACTCGTTGTTCCCATGAATCCAAATCAAGTTCCATTGCAGACTTCCCTAGAATAGGGACAAGCAACTTCCTTAAAAAAAACATGTGCAACAGATGGTGAGGGCGTTTAGAATTTGAACCGTTAGACCAGGTTGTGTGTGTCCCTTGGTGAGCACACACACGAAAAACGCCTGAAACGGCGGTTCAAATCACAGACGTCTTTGTAATAATGATGAAGGAAAAAGGGGAGAGTGGGGCACAGCCCACTGTAAGTTTACTTCTTTTGCAGTCCTAGTTGTAGGTCCTTTAGCTCCATGACTGGTTGAATATCTAGTTTGCAGTTGAAGGTCATCCAGAGTGGTTCGGTTATTGTTGCGATCATGTCGGCGCTGGGCAGGTTGACTATCATGTAGATGCCCCGTTCGCCTTCGATTGGGGTGAAGTATACTGCCTCAGGTTTGATCTGGTTGAGGACGCCTTCTAGTTTCTTTGGAAAGTTGGGGTCTTGTAGCATTTTGTTTCCGTGTTCTGTTGGCATATGCAATCGTAGTAGGAATTTCATGACACATCTTACTCCTCCTACACCTGTGCTCGTAATATGCTTTCCGTCATTCGGTTCAATTACAGTGCCCGCACCAGTAGACCCACACATACATCAAGCCATGGTCCTGTTAAGTCCGTGAGGGTTGCTTTCGCTGTGTGGTGTGTGCTCACCAGATAAGGCCACACAACCCACCAATGATGACTGCTCGCCACGCTCGCAGAACACACAGGCAACAAACATAATGTATGGCTGTAATTGTTGAAAGTTTGATAGTTTATGGTTTCTAGCGCACACGCTGTGTTAAGTGCACACCAAGCTTAAATTTGCCATTGAAAAATCAATCTATTATGCAACGTAGTATTGCTGTTGCAATAATCATTGCGTTTGTGGCTCTCGGAGTTGCAACCACATCTTTGGTCTTGAACTTTCGAGCTGCTCAAGTTTCGCAGCTACCCTACAGTGGAGCTGAAAACGTTACGTTGAAAACTTCGCATGGTAATCTGACATTGGGCCAGATTGCTGAACTTCAGCCTGGGTTGGGCACTGTAATGATCGAGTACGGCCAGAGATATTATGAAATCTACTATGCAGCTAAGGCTGGTAATTGGGATCTTGCAAAATACCAGTTGACAGAAGCTAGGGAGATACAGGAGGTGGGGGAGACTACGAGGCCGGGGAGAGCGCCTTTACTCAAGGCTTTCGAAAGTGCCTACCTCGACCCTCTGGACAAGGCTATAGACGCGAAGGATTGGAATCAGTTCGAGACAGCATACAACAATGGAATAGAAGGATGCAATAACTGTCATGTGGCTACAGGCTTTCCATTCATAAAATTCGCCTTACCACCGAGTCAGCCAGGACTGCCATAGTTACGAACGTCCTTAACCTTAGCTAGCCATTACAGTTGTGTGCCCCTTGGTGAGCACAAACACAATCTCTTCCCCCCTCAATTTGGGAGAAGAATCTCCCAAACCCTCTCTTTCTTTTAGTACCGGCTCGCTACGCTCGCCGCTAGCTTACAGGAGTGATCATGATAGCTCGTCAGGTAACATTCGGCTGTATTTTCGATGCATGAACGCGCGCGCGTCTCCTGCTGTTTCAGGAGGTATCGTGTACGTAGGCTCAGTGGATGATAATGTGTATGCGTTGAATGCTACTACAGGAGCCAAGGTATGGAGTTACACAACAGGCAACAACGTCAATTCTTCTCCTGCTGTTTCAGGAACCGTTGTATACGTAGGCTCATATGATGGTAAGGTGTATGCGTTTGCGGGCTCAACGCCGATTCCAGAGTATCCCATATACATCTTCCCACTCGTGGCCTCGCTCACAGTTACCATGCTTGCTCTAAGGCGTACTCGCTTCAAATCCCACTCCCCGCACCATTCTGCGCACGCGGGAAAATAGTACGTTAGGCTAGTTAAGCTGATCTAGTTGACTATGCCCCTCTGGGGTAAGTGAGATTCGAAAACGCGTGTCCGCTGCCTCAAATAGTTCTGGGTGATGATCGACTATTATGAGCTGGGGAACGCGCCGCAGGTTCTCGAGAACTGTTACAAGCTCTATTCTTCTGTTTGTGTCAAGGTGTGTTGTTGGTTCGTCAAGAATGAGGAAATCTAGCTGGCTCAGTACTTCGCTCAGAGCTAGGAGGAATGCCATGCTTGCAAGGACTTGTTGACCTCCGCTTAGCCTGTTGGCGTGTCGCCTGTATCCTGCCCTCGTTACAAAGAATTCATAGTCATCCATAAGTTCAAAGTTCCGTATCTCAGAACCACCATAAAGCCGTGCAAGGTAATCATTCGCACTTTGAGTAATCCTTGAGACGAAGTTCCTTCGTACGGCAGGTTGGATCTCTCTCAAAGCGGCTCTTATCATCTGCAGCAATGATATTCTTTGTTCATCTAGTTTGATCTCAGGTTCGAGTTTCCTAAGTTGAACCACTGCTTCCTGTGCGTCTGCGACACGCTTCTCTTGAGGTTTCAGATGATTCTCATCATACCGTTGCAAGTCGTTAGTTAAGTCGGAAACTTGTCTGGTTAATGTCTCAATCCTGTGCCGAAGCGTAAGGGCTTGATCCATGATCTCTTGATCGGCTGCTGTGGGTTCGGCTTGCAACATGATCCTCAATTCATTAACAAGTTTGGCTCTGTCTAACTCTAGTTGCGTCTGAGAAACTGAGGCTTTCTCGAGTTCTTTACGTGGTGTGATAAGTTGTTCCAACAAAAGAGCTACATTCGTAAGGTTTCTAACGTTGGAGTCAGTTTCCTCCAGCTTCTTCAGGCAATTGTCAGCAAGGCTCTTGTCTGTCTCATTTTTCTCGCGGAGTTCAGTGATCTTCTTCTTGAGGCTATCCAATTCCTTCTGTTTGTCCTTGATGTGCCTCTCCCATTGTTTCTTGGTGAGTAGGCTGCCACATTTGTCACATTCGATTTGCGGCTGTTCGCCTTTACCCTCCAGATATGTCTGAATTACAGTTATCTGGTTAGAGGCATTTGTCTTCTCTTCTAAGGTGAGATTAGTTTGTGATAGATTGGAGGCGACCTGTTCAACAATCCGCCTATGGGTTTCGTTAAGAGAATTGACTTCCGCTTGTAGTTTGTTGAGATTTGCTTTGACAGTTCCAAGATAGGCCATGGTTTCGGTTGATGTCTGCTTCTCTATTGTGTTGCAAATCTCCTCCGCGAGTAATTGACGCAGTTTTGAGGTCAGTCTTTTTTCTTGTTCCAAGCTACTTGCAAAGATGGCGCCTGCAAATCTAATTTTTTGTTCGAGATGCTGAAGTGCTGATAGTGTTTCCAAGTTCTTTTTGGATGTCTGTTCGAGTCTATCGTGTTCCTTCGTGATTTCGTGCAGATTTGACTGTTTTTCGTTTCGTTCCTTGAGTAGTCTTCCAAGGAGTGTTCTCTCATTGTCTAGTGTGGAGGCAATTGCTTCAAGTCCGCTTTTCTTCTGGAGATTGCCGTGTTTTCTTAAATCTATCTGGTTTATAGGGCCGCCTTGGTGGCCCAGTTCTTGATAAGCTATCTCAAGCTGTGATATCTCGAAGAGTCTATCCATAGTATTCTTGCGTTCTTGAGTCTCTTCGAGTAGCTCAGAGAAGCTTCCTTGTGCGACATGGATAACATGTCTAAATACGGATGGTACGACTCCAAGTGTTTCCAGCATCGTCTGAACAGGTATCGGTTTCTTGACTGTTTCGTTAGTATCGATATTTGTCAGCGAGCACTCATGGCTGAGTTTTCCGTCCGCTTCGCGAGTCAAGATTCGGTGTATTCTATAGTTCTGGCCTGTTCTTGGTTCGACATAATCAAGTATCACTTCTGCTGTATCAGAATTATCTGCAACCAGTTCTGCTAAGCTGGCTCCTGGCACCTCACCCATGAAGGCAAAGTCCAATGCCTGCAGAAGATTTGTCTTGCCTGAGCCTGTCGCACCAATGATGACGTTCTTTCCGCCTCCAAACTCTATCTCCGTATCTTGATGTGTAGCGAAGTTGCGCAGCTCAAGCCTTCTTATCATTTGGATGCCACCCATCAATAAGGCTCAGTGCTTCTTGATTCGTTGTCCTGCTCTTATGGGCGTAGAGTTCTAGAAGCTTCACCGCGATATCCGAGATTTCTTTAGCATTTTGTCCTAGCTTAGATTCTAAATATTGATTGAAAAGCCGCTGAATGGATCCTTCCGCGGCCTGAATCTTAACCGGGGCATCGTCAAGATCGATTAGTGGGTAATCGAGGAATAGTATTTTCTCCCTGAGTGCTAGAATCTCGCGAATGTCGATCTCACTTCTGGACGCGGAAGGATGTAGTGTACCTCTTAGGATAGGGCGTATAATACTTGAATCGGACATATTCTGGGAGATTGCCTTTTTGGATCCTTCAATCACTTGAGAAGGTGAAGCCCTGTTGAATCTCACTTGGATATTCTTTACATCTCTAGTTGGCAGCGTATTGAATTGTGCTTTGACAATTTCTCCTGTAACCTCTACAAGGTAGTAGCCATGTTCGGCTGGCTCTCGGCTATCTTCTTTCAGGGTTGTTCCATCTATCACGTATGTTATTGTCGGAGCATCGGCAAAACTCGTGTACTCGGGAGAACCTGGATTATAGATATGCAGGTCTTTGTGCTCCCATCTCTTGTGATTGTGTCCTAGTGCAACATAGTCTACATATCTCTTGGATAGAAGTTGGCTAATTGTCTCAGTCTCGATAATGGGGCCGATTACTGGCGATATTGAAGATACTGATCCGTGCATGAGAAGAACGCTAAAATCGTTTTCTTCATTCATGTGCTTGCTTAGCTGTTGTAAGTGTTCCACCTGTTCTCGACCATGATCACCTAGACCGTAGACTGTGACCTTCTTGCCGCCCTTCGTGTTGATGTTTACAAATGGATCCTGATCCGTGTCAACCCTTCTCACCAGACCCAGTCTTGAATCAAGCAGATGAAGGACGTCTCCGCCTGCTCTATCAAAGTACGATTCTGGTTTATCGTGCGATCCAACCGTTATGATAAAGGGAATTTCAGCTTCTTTTAGTCTTGGAAGTTCTTGGAGGAGTCTGTTCCAAGCAGTTGTTGGGGGGCGAGGTCGGTCGACGAGGTCTCCCGCGTGGACGACAAAGTCAACATGCTGCTCTATTGCAGCATCCACTATCGTTGCGAAGGCTTTTCCGTAGACAGGAATCTGGATCTTTTCGTGTCTTCCGATCGCGGGCCAATTAAGCCCCAAATGTGTATCAGCAAGATGGATGAATTTGAAATCAGGTTTTGCGCTGTTAGTAGACATCGATGTAGTTTCCTGCTGGGGAAATGGGTGCTGTTGGAGGCAACTCTTCTGGTTCATTCACGACATCTACCATTCTGGGTGTGACTTGCATCTCGATTCTTCTTCGGTACTCTGGTAGTTGTATTCCAATTTGCCTGGCTGTTATTCCTTCCATGCATGTGCCTGGCAGTGACCTGATTATCTCCATCACCTGGTCAAATTGTTCGTGACCCTGAAAGGTCGGCAGATTGGTTACAATGATAAGTTTCTCACGCACGCGACTTAGAGCGACGTTCAGCCTATTAGGATCAAGTGTGAATCCAACATTCCTTTCAGGGTTAGCCCTCACAAGATCAAGAATCACAACAGCTCTTTCCTGGCCTTGGAAACTGTCAACAGTTCCAATATCGACTACATCAGCAAGATTCGCTGAGAGTAGTCGCTGTTGTTCCTTGTAGGGGGTAATCAAACCTATCTGACTCGAAGTCAATCCAGCTGACCTGAGAGAATTGACAAGGCGTGTATCAACCTCGAGATTTGCACGATTCAAGACGCTAAGCCCACGGTACTCCTCTATTCCCTCGACATTGATTACTGCGACGGCAATATCTGGATCTAGAGCATTGTCCAGTTGCAGCAGGCCAGTGAGTTGAGTTGGCGTTGGGAGCGAGGGTCTTTTTTCAATGGTGGGCGATGATAGGAGTGTGTCCCCATAGAATTTGCGATTTATAAGTTCGCAAATCTGTTTCTGCATCCTATATTGAACCTTAAGTTGAGTTACTAGCTCTTGACTGAGATTATGCCTTTCCAATGTCTCTAAAGCTATCTCGAGAAGGCTGCTCACTTGTTTGTGAAGTCGGGAGACAGGGGAAAGCTGTTTGTCATCACCTATTATGATTACCTTTTCACCTTGGACAAGTGCTGCAAAAGCGTCTTGCATTCTGATCTGACTGGACTCCTCGAATAGAACTACGTCAAATCGCCCTGCTTTAACAAGATCCAGCGAAGCGCTACTGCAGGTGGTCAGGACTGCCGCTGCAGTGCCCATCTTTTCAACGGCTGCGAGTGCACGATCTTCCTCATTCGTGACTATGTTTATCAGAGCAACTTGAAGTGCACGCTCTCTGATCTTGTACCAGTTTCCGAATCTAATACCGAACTTATGTCCTTGATCGAGGAGCCTCTCAACAATATTATCGACCGCTGTGTTGGTAACCGAAACGGCCAGAGCTCGTTTTCCTTCTCTTGCAAGCTGCGCTAGTATTTCTACTATCACAGCTGTCTTACCTGTTCCTGGAGGCCCAAGGACTACCGCGAAATCCGGGGCATTCATGGATAATCTCACAGCCTGTTGTTGTTCTTGATTGAGATCTCCAAGAAAACCAATAACCCCCGATGTCGTTGCGCTTCTTGGGCTCTCAATCCCTAGGATTCGCCTTACAAGTTCACCAGCTCGACCGGTTGACCGATGGACTATGTCTATGGATCTGAGCTGACGGCGTGTTAGATCGACATCATAATGGTCTATTGTCAATCCTTCATCGGGTAGACCTAGAGGCAGATCGCCATATGGTGTGATTGTTATGAACTTCTCCTCCAAATCTGAGACTTCGCCTGTGAAGTTTGGTGTCGCCAGCGGGTCGCCGCCACTAACGATTACTGTATCTCCAGGTAGGAAGTTGTTGACGGGTTCAACCTTCGAGAGGCGGACGCTGCGTGGTTGTTTCTCAGATATGCTGTAACCGCCATCAGAGTATCCTAACTCGACTCTCACGTTTAGAGGGAGAATCTTGCTCCTCCACCTCCATTCTTGATCTTGTCCTTTGTCTTCCAAGGTCTCCATCCGTAGCCGCCACAGGTACCTCCTGATATGCTTTGGCAGATTATCATTGAAGTAATATTTGCAGGCGTTATTGACTGAACAGACTTCGCAAAGTTGAGGAATCGGTCGTGCAGATCCTCGAGCGGTCTCGTAGATCTCCTGCAAAGCAGCAATACCTTGATGAAGCTTGTTACGTCTGCTGTCAGTCATTCGGACATTGACAATGTCGTCTGTGGAAAGCACTCTAATTGTAAAATCAGCATCAGGATAGATCTGTTCCAACAGAAGCTGATATCCACAAGCTTGCAACTTATTCGTCTCACTGACTGCAGAGCCTCCATAGCTCTTGAATTCGCGAATCTCAATATGCAACGGATTGCTGTACACTCTATATTCATCAGGGATTCCTTGAAGCGGTAGATCGAGATTCGTAATGTGATGACCAGTAACGATTCTGTCCGGCCTACGATATCCTGCGAGGATCTCTTCGGCTAGGTGACGTGAGAAACCGTTGAGCCTCTCAAGAACAGCGTTCTTGCCCTCCCGCACGCTTATACGAGCATCTGCGAAGAGTCGCCAGGAGTCCGCGATCTTGGCCTCTGCGGCCTCCAACCATTGCTGATAGACCTGCTGAGCAACAACATCGACAGGCAAGGCGGGATCCGTTTCATCTACAATGGTAGCCTCAACGCGCCCAAGCTCAGCGAGCACGGAGTGCGTTACAGTCCCGATAGCAAACCTTGCATCACTTTCACCAGAAGCCCCATAGATCAATTTAAGAAGCGCACTGCGCGGGCAAATTGCGGCGCCCGCAACCTCAAGAACCGTGGGAACAAACGGCCTTTTCGGTATGGCTCGTTGCAACTGAGCCAAGAGTGATTCATGGCTAGACATGGCCATCCTACACTCCGTCACTCGTGCATCTTTTTACGCGCGCGCGTGCTGTACTTTCTGGCCGGCAACGAGGTACTTAGTACATAGTACATTCTACTATGGTTCATCTCTATCCTATGGTCATGGTCGCTAGGCGTACATATGTACACATACTTGAGCCTGAGATAGTGCTTGCAGATGATGATTAGTGTGTCTTCAATGCCTAAGGATACAGTGTTCAAGTGTCTCAAAGTGTATACTTCAGTGGTACACATTAGCATACTGAAGCTACAAAAGCGTATCAAACAAGCCTTATCATAAGCTTACCAAAGCCTTCTGAAGCTTACTAGGCTTATGTGCTGTATTTGTATACAGTTCTGGTGAATGCTAGAGAAGCATGTTGGTAAGCTTCGACAAGCCTTAACAAGCCTTACTAAGCGCGCGGTGGGCGTAGTCACTTCTCCACTAAGGTGAGCCGATCCCAAACTTGGACCTAATCTGGATCTATCTACTCATTGTAAACGTCGGCAGTCTTCTCCTGATGGGTTTCGATAAGTTCAGTGCAAAGATGGACTCTGAAAGAGTGCCAGAAATGTGGTTCTTCTTGATCTCTCTGGCAGGAGGCTTTGGCGGAGTTGTTGGGGATGTTTGCATTTCATCACAAGACCCGTAAAACGAGTTTTCAACTCAAGATAGTGGCGGCCACTGTTTTGGCAATCTCGATAATATTTTTCCTATTCAAGGAAAGATGACTAAGACGCGTCCAGATATTACAGAGAGAATGATCAGATGGCAAGATAGCGTCCTATGCCTACACTTTAATCGTAGGTAATTTCTTCTCTTCAATATACTAGTCCCCATCTAGGTATGGGCTGGCTGAACTGGCCTCCCTCTTCGAGATCATGTGGCAAAATGATCTGAATAATGAGTGTTCCTCAGCTGTAATTCGTTCCGTTAGCAATGAAACAAATGATGTGATGCTTCAACGACTTGCAACATCTTATAGCTATCTTATATCTTATAACAAGAAAAAGATATTCAGAGGGTATCTTTTGGAAAAATGTTTATGCATTGAAGATTTGAGACTTTTTTCACGATCCTTCAACAAAGACCCAAGAAACATACTCTCCATGAATGCCGTCACAGAAAATGGTATAGCCGCGGTTGCCTTAAGTAGAAAAGAAGTGGACAGACAAAACTTCACCTTTAGCGATCTCATCGAGTCGCCAGATGCTACGAACCAAGAAAGATCAGGAAGATGCTGGCTATTTTCTGGACTAAGTATACTGGCTCTTGAAGCCATGAAAAAATTGAATCTGAGAACATTTGAGCTCTCTGAAATATACCAGATGTTTTGGGACAAACTGGAGAAAGCCAACTACCTCCTGGAAAATGTGATTGAAACGAAGGAAGAGCCCTTGAATGGCAGGCTAGTTGGGGCGCTTCTCTCAGACCCAATGTCAGATGGCGGCCAATGGAACATGTTTGTGAACCTACTGAAAAAGTACGGCGTTATGCCAAAAACGTTCATGCCGGAAACAGCCAATAGCAACTATTCCGAACCAATGAATGCTCTGCTCAATACGAAACTAAGAGAATATGCCAAAGTACTCCGAGAGATGAACCAGGAAAGGGCTTCCACGACTGAACTAAGAAAGAAAAAAAGAGAATTAATGGAAGAATTCTATAGGTTACTGTGCATCAACCTTGGCATCCCTCCAGAGACATTTTACTGGGAGTGGCGGGACAAAGACGGCAATTTCCACAGAAGGGGAAACATTACGCCAGTCGAATTCTACAATGAATATGTAGGATTAGATCTTAATAATTATGTTAGTCTAATCAATGCCCCAACAAAAGACAAACCCTTCGACAAATCATATACCGTCCAGTATCTTGGCAACGTAATCGGTGGGCAAGATACTCTTTACCTAAATGTCGACTTGATAACACTGAAGAAAGCAACCGTCGACATGATAAAAGGTAATCATGCGGTATGGTTCGGATGTGACGTAGCCAAAATGCTGCAGACGGACATGGGCGCAATGGATCTAAGCATCTACGACTATGAACTAGTCTACAGCACAAAGTTCCAACTTGATAAGGCTTCAAGATTGGAGTATGAAGATAGTGAGATGACTCACGCCATGGTAATCACGGGGGTTGACCTCGATGAGAAAGGCAATCCCCAGAAATGGCGCGTTGAAAACAGTTGGGGAGCTACGATAGGAGATCAGGGATACATGTATATGATAGATGAATGGTTCGACCAATACGTCTACGAGGTAGTAGTAAGGAAAGAGTATCTCGCTCCAGAACTCCTGAAAATCCTTGACACCAAGCCGGTGGTCCTGCCCTTTTGGGACCCGCTGGGCTCATTAGCAAGACATTAAACTTCGAAACCGATGACACACAACACTCCATAAGCGAGTCCTCTTAGGATCAAACCACTCCTATTGAGCGGACCGATCTTAGCGAGATTGAACTCGGATACAACTAACGTAGGTCATGTCAGAAAAGGATCGCAGGCAAGATAAAGATTGACAGTCCTATGATACCTAGACGAAGACGGTGATGGCAAATGACGAAGATCGATCTTCGGTCAGAGCTTTCACTCTTTGACGTGACAAATCTTGTGGTAGGAGCCATAATAGGAGCAGATATCTATGTGGCCTCTTCTTTTGGAGCAGGGTACCTTGGTCCATCTTCACTAATTGTTTGGATAATAGCCGGCATAATGACCATCGTGATCGCATTGAGTTTCTCTCAATGTGCGGCCATGCTTCCTAAGGTTGGAGGACCATATGCATACGCTAAGGAGGCATAGGGTCCTTTTGCCGGGTTCATTGTTGGTTGGTCACTTTGGCTTGCTGAGTGGATTTCGCTAGCAGTTTTTCCAGTTGCCTTTACCCGCTATTTGATGTTCTTCTACCCAGATCTTGGATGGACCGTCCAGACTATAGTCAAGGTGCTTTTTGTGGCTTTTCTGGCAATTTCAAACATTATAGGAGTGAGGGCTGCAGGCAAAACCAACGATGTTCTAACAGTTATCAAACTCACTCCTCTCGTTTTCTTTGTAGGAGCCGGATTGATCTATATGCTTCTACATCCTATTGGCACCATATCAAATTTCTCGCCATTCTTTCCTTATGGGGCGGGAAATTTCGGAGCAGCATTGGTGCTGATATTCTGGGCTTATGCAGGGTTTGAGATTTCGACTATACCGGCTGATGAAATAAGAGAGCCAGGTAAGACTATTCCAAGGGCCATAGTACTTGGGATATCTATTGTAACCGTTTTTTACTTGACGACGAACTTTGTGCTTTTCGGAGTTCGACCATGGAGTCAACTCGCCTCGGACGTTGCACCTTTGGCGTCAGCAACCACGACTATGCTAAGCGCAAATGCCACTTTGATGCTGATCGGTGCAGCAATAGTTGGTGTTGGAGCACTCTTTTCGGTTGCTGGTTCTGATGAATCGGGCATGATTGGAACGTCTAGGCTTGCGTATGCCCTTGCTGTAGATGGTCTTTTCCCACGTATCTTTGCAAAGATTCATCCGAAATTTAAAACGCCCTACCTCGCAGTCTTGGCACAAGCTGTTACGGCGCTGATAGCCTCAATTGTAGGAAATCTTAGCATGCTCATAGCAAGTTCCGTTTTCTTTATGGCAGTTGCATACCCAGCGACTAGCGCATCCGTATTCTCTCTAAAGAAGAGTATGAAACCCAAGTACCACCTTCGAGGGGGCTTAGCAGTCCCAAGCTTAGGAATAATATTCTCTTTATTCCTGATATCTCAATGTACAATTGTCCAGATCGCGATAGGACTAGCCCTTCTTGCTATCGGGGTACCAATCTACGTCAAGTATTCTCCGAAGAAAGAGATGACAGAACTCAAGGAAGTACTCTTGTCCCGAGATTCTACGTTAAGAAGAGCGTACAGACAAGAGGGAAGATTCCTCGCTCATGCTCTAGGCTATCTTGAAAGAAGAATTACACATCAGAAAGAAAAATGGGTTAAAATCAATTCAAATGAAGAACAGTTGAATTGATTATACTCAGGTTCTCCACACGCACTCGACAAAACTTGATATCTGGTTCGCTTGACAGCCCACATACATGTGAGGCTGCTCATACAATTCCTTCTCTTTGACAAGAGCTAAATTGATAAGAACTCGGATGTTGAATTAACTTACGGTGATAAAAATGAAAGGATACGTAATCAGTCTTGAGAAAGAGACCAAGAAGAACACTGATTTTCGTCGGGTGCTGTATACAGGGAAGCACAGTCAACTCGTACTCATGAGCCTTAAGCCTGGAGAAGAAATAGGTGAAGAGACCCACGAGGATGTTGATCAATTCTTTAGATTTGAAGCAGGAGTAGGAAAAGTGATTATTGACGGCGTAGAACACCGTATCAAAGACGGGAATGGTGTCATCGTTCCCGCGGGGGCTAGGCATAATGTGGTCAACATTTCTAAGCGAGCAAACCTCAGACTCTACACGATCTACTCTCCGCCCGAGCACCAAGACGGAGTAGTGCGTCACACCAAAATGGAGGCAATGGCGAGTGAGGAGCACTTTGACGGACGAACTACAGAGTAGCGATGCTTAGTGCAAGCTGCTATCGACGTTCACGCGCGCGCGTATTGGGCTCAATCACTCGTCGCGTCGTTGATGTGACATCGATAGCATAATGTCTCCGATACAAAGATCTCCGCAAACAAGATCCTCAAACCCGATGGGACGATGATGAACTCATCACCTCATCGGTATCATAACATGTCTCATCTACTTCCAAAAGATCTTATAGGGCGCGGAGTCCACACGTGCTGTACGTGGGTGACGATTGCGAAGCCCACGCTACCCATAGCAATAATAGCACCTATGTAGATTGATTCAGTGATGATGGTATATGTCTCAATCAACTCCAGATCTCGCTAAACTGTTTGGTGTAGCAATGAACGCCGTCAACAGTAATCGGGAAACGCTTAACAGCATGGATGCAGACAACCACCCCGATCACGGAGACCATGTAGCCAACAATCTGGGAATCGTCAAGAGCGCATTGGAATCTCAGCAATCTCAGCCTCCTTCTGACGCGTTGCGTTACGCTGCTCAAAAATTGAGTGAGCAAGGACAGGGCAGCACTTCTTCACAGTATGCGCAGGGGCTTCAAGCAGCCGCTAACCAGTTTCAAGGCCAGCAGAACCTGAGCAACAATGACGTTGGATTACTTTTGCACAACATGCTCGGATCAGCTTCCCAAAGCCAAACCGGATCACAACCAAGTGCTGGCGGCTTGCAGGGGCTGCTCGGTAGGCTCTCTGGAAAGTCACAACAAGCAACGCCCGGAGGGAATGATCTTGTAAGTAAACTGGCACCGGCCGCCATGTCATTCATGAGTGCTAAGGCATCAGGCGCCCCTACTTCATCAGCGGCAATGCAAGCCGCCATGCGAGCGGTGATGGGGGGGAAATCCACTCCAAGCATCCTCACCAGGTCAGGCGTCAGGCGGTCTCATCGCCCAAAGCATGATGAAATCTTTTCTCGGACAATGAGTCAAGCAAAACTGTCAGTTCTTTTGCGAGCTTAGTCTCTGAGTGCGCGCTATCACGGCCAAAGAACCACGGGTCGATGTAGACGCCTCCCTAATCCTTCTATATACTGCAAGACGAGGAATCATTTTTTCTATATACAGAAATATGCTCTTATTCGCCCTTATGCGTCCCGCGATAGATTCACACGCGAAGGAGCACCAGAATTCGCACGCATATGTATTCTTGTTTTCACTATGCGCCGGGTATGTAGTGTCTATGGTATGGTTTTGAGTCCGGTCTAGGATAGATGTCTCTATCCGCTATTTTCTTAGCCTCAATCGCGTCTTCTGGGCAGACTTCTTGACATAGCCCACATCCGTCACACTTCTTGAGATCAACATCTGCTTTTCCACTTTTGAGATCTATGGCAAAGTAGAAGCAACAGCGTTTACATATTCCACATCCTGTGCACTTGGACGGATTTACAACGGCGTAGACGCCTTCATTTCCTCTCTCAACCATGCTCGGTGGGACTATGTGGGGCAAAGCTAGACCTTTCATTTCCTTTATTGATGAATAGCCTTGCTCTTCCATGAATTTGCTCAGCATTGTAAGCCAAGGCTTGACAACATCATAGCCTTGAACCATCACTGCGGAGCAGCTCTGGACTGCTGAGGCGCCGACCATTATGTACTTCACCGCATCACTCCATTCAAGCATCCCCATATTCGACATTATTGGCACATTCACTTTCGGCGCTGTTTTCGCGATCCATTTGAGTGAAAATCCGACTAGGTAGGGTCCACCGAAGCCCATGATGCAGCCGAATGGCACGGGCTTTGCAGTCTTTATGTCAATGTCCAAGGTTGAGATTCTATGCGACAGAGTTAGGCACGGTGCACCTGCACTCTCAAATCTTGTTGCCCACTCATCAACCTCCCCTGTTTGGGAGGAGATCTTGGGGCTAAATGGTATGGCGCATTTCCTCTTAGCAAGCCTTATGACCTCTTCAGCCATGTACATCAGAGGCCATCCGATCTTCTCCCCCTTCTTCTGTGTTCCAGGCTCTCCAGCATATGGGCATGAGAAGTTTAGCTCTAACATGTCCGCTCTTGAACCGTTCACCAGCTCAATGTAACTCTCCCAAGTCTCCATGTCGCCAGCGGTTATTTGCCCGATGATCACGGCCTCGTCGCCTGCAAGCTTCTTTGCTTCGTCCAGCTCTTTCACCCAATCTTCAGGAGCCAGATGGGAGGATTCCTCAATGTCTGTTATCGTCAGTGCTCTGGGAAGGATCTTGGGGTATGCTCCCTGATCTTTAAGCCAATAGATCTTGAATCTTGGTCTAGGATAGAGCCTATTATAATCTAGAGGAGAAAGCGCTTTAACAACAGCTCCACCCCAACCGGCTTCTATCCCTCTAAGAATGTTTTTGGCAGTCTTTGTGGGCGTGGCTGACGAGAGTATGAACGGGTTTGTGAAGTGAACGCCACAAATATCACTTGAAAGATCAACTGGCAATACGAGTCCAACCTGTGCCTTCGATCAAAAGATAATCTTAAAAATGTAGCGCGCGGGGCGTGCGCGCTATAGTATACGTCTCAGGTGTAGCTTAATTATACCTGTCAATGCAGTGACTGAATTCCGTGCCCTAAGCAGGGGAGTCATTTTGTACAGATGTGTAGAACTCTTTCACCCTATGTGACGCGTCTGGTTTCAGTGGCTCTCCATGTCCACTCAACATCACATCAAACTCCAGCTGACATATCTTCCCAATAGATTTCAAAGCTTCATCCATATCGATTGTGAATCGCTCCGGTGGGCTCTCAATTTTGCCGTCGACGAATCTTAAAGCGTCCCCGACAAAGATTACTTTCCTCTGAGAGTCATATAGCGAAATGCTCCCGGGTGTATGGCCAGGTGTATGAATAACGGTCAGCTTACCGATTCTGTCCCCTTCGTGTAGGATTATGTCCGGCTGAACTGGTGTCGTCTTGAAGAAGAATGAGGCGACTTTAATGAGAATGCCGATAACACCTTTTGGGGATGGCATGATCTTCTTTCCCGCGACAAATTCGGCATCGCCTTCATGAACGGCAACTGCCGCTCCTGTAAGAGCTTTAAGCTTCTGTACACTGCCTATGTGATCTAAGTGGCAGTGGGTGAGTACGATCCATTTGACCTCTGAGGGCTCTTTATTTATCTTAGTAATGTAATCGATAATCTTCCTTGCACTCCGTGGCATCCCTGTATCAATAAGAACCAACTCAGCATCATCAACTACAAGATAGACGTGGCCATTGACATCGTCTACCTCATGTATGCCCTTTATGATTTCCAAAGTCCGTCATCTTCGAAGTTTCATTGATGTCAATATAAAAGAATAAGGGTGGACCATGATCGGTGGGCGCTATAGTGTGTTTACTGGCAAGATGTATAGAGGTTGTGTCAAGATGTGACTGTCAGGAACACAAAGAGAGCTTTAGGTTTCAAAGGTCCAAGGATCCCCGCCCATTATTTGGAACAAGCGCTCTAGAAGAAAGATAGGTACTTAAGCGAAACAGGTGAAAGGTGTTTTGGGAACGAAAGTGTCAAAGAAAATTGGCTTTATCGGTTTGGGGATTATGGGAAGCAGAATGGCCAAGAACTTAATCAAAGCTGGATATTCACTGAGTGTTTACAATAGATCTCTAGAAAAGGCCGAGGAGTTAAGGAAAATGGGTGCGTTCGTGGCAAAGTCACCTAAAGAAGTGGGTGCGAAGTCTGACACGATTGTAACTATGCTTAGTGATTCTCCCGCGGTGGAGGATGTAATACTCGGAAATAATGGAGTGTTGGAAGGAGTTATGGAAGGTGCTGCCATAATAGACTGCAGCACCATCTCCCCGAGATCTTCAGTAAAGATTGCTAATGAAGCAGAAAAGAAAGGTATCGGAATGCTCGACGCTCCAGTTACAGGAAGCAAAAGACAGGCTGAAGAAGGAACTCTGATTTTCCTAGTTGGCGGTAAGAAACAGGTATACGAGAAGAATTTGGAAATCCTGATGGCGATGGGCAAAAAAACCTTCTATGTCGGAAAAAATGGAATGGGGTCGTACATGAAACTCGTTAATAACATGCTCAATGCCATTAATCTTCAAGCCCTAGCTGAGGCTCTTGTCTTTGGCATGAAAGCTGGATTAGACCCCGAGTTGATGGTTGAAATAATAAATTCAACTGGAGCTAAATCGGGCGGAAGCGAAGTAAAAGGTAAATCGATGATAAGTGGCAACTATGAGACTGCCTTTGCATTAAGACTCATGTGCAAAGATATGAACCTTGTAAAAGAAGAAACTCGAAATCTAGATGTGCCAACTCCCACCGCAAGTATTGTAAACGAGATATACACGATAGCGAAGGCAAAAGGAAAAGGCGATCTGGATTACTCTGTGGTAATGGAAGTAATGAAGGAAATGGCAGGCCTCAGCCACACATAGTGACGGATACACGCGCTTCACATAGCTCTAATAGTAACTTTAAGGCGTATCAATAGCGATTACATCTCCTTGGCATCATTTCAGTTTGTGCATATTCCGCCCGGATGACTGACTGGTCCTGACAAGTCCTGCAAGGTATTGCAATGAGATACAGAAGATTCGGGAAACTTAACTGGAAAGTGTCTGTTCTAGGATTCGGGGCAATGAGGTTGCCCCTCGTCGCTGGGGATGTAAAGATCAATGAGCCACTAGCGATCAAGATGATGCGATACGCTATAGATAATGGCGTTAACTACATAGACACAGCTTACCCGTACCACCGAGGAACAAGTGAAGTCTTAGTTGGCAAAGTATTGCAGGATGGTTATCGTAAGAAGATCAAGTTAGCAACGAAGATGCCAAGCTGGTTAATCAAGTCTCAACAAGACATGGATAAGTATTTGAATGAACAGCTCGGCAGGCTTCAAGTGGACTATGTAGATTTTTATCTACTTCATGGGCTCAACAAGGGGAGCTGGTCAAAGCTACAGAAATTCAAAGTAACTGAGTGGGCTGAGAAGAAGATTGACGAGGGCAAGATCAGACACCTCGGTTTCAGCTTCCATGATGAGTATCCAGTGTTCAAGGATATCATAGATAGCTACGACAGGTGGGTTTTCTGTCAGATCCAGTACAACTATACAGATACCGAGTATCAAGCAGGAACAAAAGGGCTCAGATACGCGGCTTCGAAAGGTCTCGGAATCGTTGTCATGGAACCCTTAGCTGGCGGAAACCTGGCGGTCAAGCCGCCCTCCGCAATAGAAACTCTCTGGGATCAATCGGGAGTCAAGAGTACACCAGCGAGGTTAGCCCTTCAATGGGTTTGGAATCGTCCAGAGGTATCAGTTGTTCTGAGCGGCATGAGCACGATGAAGCAGGTTATAGAGAACCTGGAGACAGCCGAACATTCCGGACCGGGCACTTTATCGAAAAAAGCACTCAACCTCGTCAATCAACTCACACAGAGATACAGAGAACTTGGATACATTGGTTGCACAGGCTGCGGGTATTGTATGCCTTGCCCTGAGGGGGTGAACATCCCCCAGATAATCGCGCTCTACAACGAATACTATGCTAAAGATAGGGGCGACGCGATCAAGAAGAAATACAGGAAGAATATCCCATCCAAGAGTCAAGCCAAGAAATGTGCCAGATGCGGAAGATGTGAAACTCTCTGCCCACAACAACTACCAATAAGGGACATTCTCAACAGAGCAGTCTTCGTTTTCGAACTATAATAATGCGAATAGAACGTGTGAGTTGATACCCGTAGAAGGGAGACTATAATGAAAATCTTCAGTTATGAAAGCATCCCTGCAGATACCGAGGCAGAGGGGGCTGAAGGAGTCCACGTCAGGTGGTTGATAACTGAAAAGATTGGTGCACCAAATTTTGCCATGCGGCTCTTCGAGATCGACCCCGAAGGTTTCAGTCCACTACACCATCATCCGTGGGAGCATGAAGTATACCTGCTCGAAGGAGAAGGGACAATAACGAGTGAGGAAGGCGAATACCCACTGAGGAAAGGGGACGTAGTATTCATAGCACCCAATGAAAGGCATCAGATAACCAATACCAGCAATACGATTTTGAAGTTTCTCTGCATGGTTCCAAATATTCGCCAAGAAAGTGAATAGCCTGCACTCTAGAATGGAGCGAACGCGGGCGTACTTTCGCTAATCTATGATCTTATTATTCTATCAGAATTATCAGTTCTTGAGTCCTCCTATGGTCACGGACCACGGATTTCTCGTTGATCAACTCAAGAGAATCGGCTACGTCGTTTATCCAACCGAGCTAAGATGTGGATATCACAATAACCCTCACGATCAGAATCATTGGGTGGATGTTGCCGCTTATCGAAACGGGAGATTCTATGCATTTGAGTACAAAAGCTCTGGAGATCCTATAAGCAGAGCAGTCAAACAAATTGCGAACTATAGAAATTCATTCGACTACGTCATCTTGCTGGCCGAAATACCTAGAAAAGGAAGATCTGGTGTTTCTCTCAACTCAAGGGGAAAGAGAATCTACGATATTATCCGTCTCGGTACAGGGATCTGGATCGCCTCTAGGAATCGATCCCAAAGAAGATATGATATCAAAGAGATAGTCAAGCCAAGACTCCAAAGCCCAAACCCTGCTAATAGGAAACATGTTGAGCGGGAATTCCAGTCGCATTATTGGGCAGATAGCATGACAAGGGCCGCTTTCAGTCCTTCCCAACAGACGTTGGATTGTTGGGCACGCAGGTAGCGCGTAAATATACTATGCTGGAGGCGCAGGATTCAATAGTAAGAGGATGAACCTTGTAGCGTGCTCTATTTATGATCCGCATACTGGGTATCGTTGGAAGCCCTCGAGTGGGGGGAAACACCGAACGTCTAGTCGCTGAGACACTGAAAGCAGCGAAAGAGGATGGTGCTGAAACAGAACTGATCAGCTTAGCGAACAGAGAGATCAAGCCGTGCGATGCTTGCCTATCCTGCAAAAAGACAGGTGAATGCAAAATAAAGGACGACTTTAGGCCTATCTTTGACAAGATGGTCGAGGCAGACGGCATAATCTTATCCTCTCCCGTTTACTTCGGTTCGGCGACACCTCAAATAAAGGCACTAATCGACAGAGCTGGAGAACTGTCAGGAGCCAGAAACAGAGTCTTCGAAAACAAAATCGGTGGGGCGGTGGTTGTCGCGAGGAGAGCAGGACACAACTTTACCTTTGCCCAACTTTTGTTTTTCCTTCTTCATCAGGGGATGATCGTTCCAGGCTCCACCTACTGGAATGTAGCCTTTGGCAGAGAAAAAGGGGAAGTAACCAAAGACGAGGAGGGTCTACTGACTGCAAAGAACTTCGGGAAGAAAATGGTCTGGCTCATCAGGAAGGTCAAAGACACAGATCAGAATAACCGCGCGTAAATCACTCCTTCAACCTTCCATAGCAGTTGCATTTACCGTCGTCCAAGCTCGCGTTACCCTAGTTTAAGAGACGAACGGTTATATTCGGGTGTCCAGACCAATTTGGAAACGGTGAGATTTTGATCCCTAAGAGAAACATCGCCCTAGTCGCGCATGACAACAAGAAAGACGATTTGGTAGAATGGGTGAATTTCAATAAGGGAACGCTGGGATTTCACAACCTGTACGCCACTGGAGAAACCGGCAAGAGAATTATGGAGAAAATAGGTTTGAAAGTTACTTTGCTCAAAGGCGGCCCCTACGGCGGAGACATGGAACTCGGAGCCATGATCGCCAATGAGAAACTGGACTACCTAATCTTCTTCTGGGATCCGCTCTCATCGCATCCCCATGACGTCGATGTTAAAGCCCTTCTCAGAATATCGGTATTGTATAACGTGCCCACTGCCTGCAACAGATCTACAGCAGATCTAATAATCTCAAGTCAACTATTTCAGAGCACGGACTATGTACGCCACCGCTGAAATCTAAAACTGGATATCCGAGCGCGTGCCTTACGCACGCATTGTTTGAGTTGTCTTGAGCTCTTTCTTCAGTTTAGAAACGAAGGCTTCTCTATCCTCTGCAATTCTTTTCTTTATTTCTCTCCAAGCCTCTGGACAATTCTTATAGTCTACACCCACGAGAGTGTGTATGACTCGGTCAACCTCTTTCTTGTTCTCGCTCGTGATTTCAATTCCGGCTTCATTGAAGATGCCTTTGAGATGTCTAAAATAGCAAGTCATGAGAATCGCTTCTCAATACCTGCTCGTAACTTTTATGTGTAATGACCGTTGGCGTACCCACGCACCCCCTCTACTTTGTTGGCTGATATACGCTGTTGCTTGACAGCCATGACTAGAACCAACGCGAACATTTCTCATTTGCGTGATGTTGCTCGTGTAGAACTTCAACATCATGGAAAAGACCTGATGCTCAGGGAAATTGGAGATTTCAAAGACGTCGTTGTGGGGGGCTTAGAGACTAACAAAGTCGTGCTTTGCTTCGTCTGTTCGAGCAGCTTAAAGGCGCGTGTGAATTAATCTTATGGCTCATAACAAGAAGACGTTAAATTTGGGACAAGCAGGTAATGCGGATGCGGCCTTGTCAAATGTGCGAGAACAATCAGAATGTCAAGCATCGAAACTGAGGGTCTAACAAGAAGATTCGGGCCTCTCACTGCAGTAGACCACCTAAGCTTCAAGGTGAGGGAGGGGGAGATCTTTGGACTCTTGGGTCCAAATGGTGCTGGCAAAACAACTACCGTACGACTGCTTGCGTGCCTTATTTCACCTTCAGAGGGCTTTGCTAGCGTAGGTGGATTCGAGATCGGTCGGGATGCGCTGAAGATTAGACAGACGGTCGGGATCCTGACTGAAAACCCATGCCTGTACGATAGGCTGACGGCCTACGAGAATATGGATTTCTTCGCAGAAGCCTACGGGCTTTCAGATGAAGGAGGGAAAGCGAAGAGGGTTAGGGAGTTGCTTGATTTATTCGAGCTGTGGGAGCGGAGAAATGATAGAGTAGCGGCTTTTTCGAAGGGTATGAGACAGAAACTCGCAACTGCGAGAGCGCTAGTGCACAACCCCCCCATCCTCTTGTTGGACGAGCCGACCTCGGGTCTTGACCCGGAATCGGCGAAGGGAATCAGAGACCTGATGAAAAGGCTGACTCGGGAAGAGAAGCATACTATTCTGCTTTGTACTCACCGACTTGAAGACGCCGAGAAACTGTGTAGCAGAGTTATGATCATAAACAAAGGCAAAAGTGTCGTTATAGGAACACCCGAAGGACTTCAGAATAGGATAGCCGGTCAACCGATTCTGCAACTCACACTGAGGAAATTGGATGAGAAGATCATTGAAGTTGTTAGAACCGTCAAACACGTGAGAGAAGTCAGCGTAGATCCCTCTGGGACCAAGCTGATGATTACTGTCGATGATATTGATTCGGTCACCCCAGAAGTAATCAAGAACGTCGTCTATGCTGACGGAATGATTCTCTCGGCGAACATCGTTCGGCCATCCCTCGAAGAAGCCTACCTAAGACTGGTTAATGGGGAACAAAATTGAGATATCGCAAAGCTTTGCTCGTCTTCAGAAAAGATTGGCGTGAGATCAGCAGAAACTGGCAGATAATATTTCCAGTACTATTCGTACCGTTCATGTTTTCGATAGTGCTTCCATTAATCGTCGTGCTTATGCCTGGCCTAGCTACCGTGCCTGGGTCGTCGTTAAACAACACTGAGGCGATGATTGCTAATTTACCCACCCAAGTGAAAGAAGAACTTGAGGGAATGACGGCTCAACAAGTCTTGCTATCTGTTATGACTCTGTATTACTTTGCTCCTTTCTTTCTCATTATTCCAGTCATGGCCTCAAGCGTAATAGCGTCAGATAGCTTCGCCGGAGAGAAAGAAAGGAAAACGATTGAAGCTCTTTTGGCGACACCTATAACGGACAGCGAACTACTTCTGGGCAAAGTATTGGTGTCTTTCATTCCATCTATGGTAGTGACGTTGGTCTCTTTCTTGGTTTACTCGACTGTTGTGGACATTGTTTCCGTAATCCTCCTTCAGGGAAAGTTCTTGCTTCCAAATATAGTCTGGATTATGTTGATTCTTGGGCTTGCTCCAACTATCGCGCTTGTCGCCATCGGTTTGACGGTTATCGTCTCCGCCAGAGTAAAGGGCTTCAAGGAGGCCCAGCAAATTAGTGGTCTCCTGCTGATTCCAATTCTCATGTTGGTATTTGGCCAGATGGCTGGAGTCGTAGTCTTTGGATCCGTGGTGGTTGCGGGGCTGATAGTACTACTCGCAATAGTCGATTTGCTAGTATTCCGGATGGGGGTAAGGCTCTTCAGACGAGAAGAGATCTTGTCCAGACTAGCTTAGAGAGGAGCGATCCCTAGTGTTAATCGCCAACTCACTGAGACTACAGAATTGGGGAAACATATGAGGGAAATCAACGTTTCCGAAATCACTTCAGTCGTTAGAAGGCTATGCATGGATGCCAACACCTATCTCAATAAAGACGTCACAGAGAAGATGGAAGAATTCGCGAGGATGGAAGATTCTCCAATCGGAAAAGAGATCTTAGAACAGTTGTTGGTAAATGCTCTATTGGCCGCCAATGAGCAGATGCCTATGTGTCAGGACACAGGGGTCGCCGTTGTTTTCGTTGAGTTGGGACAAGATTTGCATATTATCGGGGGAGACTTCACTGAAGCAATCAATGAGGGTGTTAGGCAGGGCTATCGGGATGGCTATCTGAGAAAATCGATTGTGGACGACCCTGGTCTTCGAACGAAAGAATACGAAAACCAATACCCCCGCCATCATTCACACAGAGATTGATCCAGGAAGTTATGTCAAGATCACCGTGGCTCCAAAAGGGGCTGGCTCAGAGAATATGAGTGAAGTCAGGATGATGAAACCTGCCGACGGCATTGAGGGGATCAAGGATTTCGTCATCGACCGCGTAAGGAGATCTGGCGGAATGCCATGTCCTCCAGTTGTGGTGGGTGTAGGCATCGGAGGCAATTTTGAGCAATGCGCCTACCTGTCAAAGAAGGCTCTCCTAAGGCCGCTCGACATGAAGAACCCTGATCCAAGATGGAATGCCGTTGAAGAGGAACTATTGGCAAGGATCAATAGACTTGGGATAGGACCCCTAGGTTTGGGGGGCAGAACAACAGCATTAGCAGTCCATATCATAACTATGCCTTGCCATATCGCCAGTATGCCTGTTGCAGTCAACCTTCAATGCCATGCTCAACGTCACAAGACAGCAATCATTTGAAAGAGGGAATTGTCTGACTAAACAGATTGTTCTTCACACACCTTTGAAGGCGGAGGATGTGGAGAAACTGGAAGCTGGTGACAAAGTCCTTCTTACAGGCAAGATTTACACCGCAAGAGATGCTACCCACAAAAGACTCGTCCCATTGATCAAGGAGGGAAAGCACCTGCCCTTTGAGGTTAAGGGTCAAGTGGTTTACTACGTAGGACCAACACCAGAAAAGCCCGGAGGAGTAATTGGTTCCGCCGGGCCTACCACAAGCGGCCGAATGGATCCATACACACCTCAGCTATTGGATGCTGGAATCAAGGGCACCATCGGCAAGGGTCAGCGCAGCAGGGCCGTCATAGAAGCTATCATAAGAAACAAATCAGTCTATTTTGCTGCGACAGGTGGAGCAGGAGCTCTCCTCGCAAAGACCATCAAGACCTCGAAGATTATCGCATATGATGACCTAGGGCCAGAAGGCATTAGAGAATTATATGTGGAGGACTTCCCTTGCATCGTAGCGATAGACTCTCATGGCAGGAGCCTCTACGAGCAAGAGGTTAAGAAATACCAAATCCCTGAATAAGTGTACGCACTGAGACTAGCGCGCGCTGTTACTTTGACTTGCTCTATTTGGGGCGACTCTTGTGAATATGTCGAAGCAGGAACCTATGGATAGGTTAGTTGCTGAGACAAGGGTCTGTCGAAAGTGTGAGCTTTGGAGGAGCGCTAAGAACTCTGTCCCGGGCGAGGGAAACCTAGACGCTTCTCTCATGCTAATAGGAGAAGCCCCTGGTTATCGTGAAGATATCGAGGGTAGACCCTTCGTCGGGACCGCAGGCAGACTACTCGATAAACTGCTTGCTAGTATTGCGCTCAAGAGAACTGATGTCTACATAGGAAATGTGGTTAAGCACAGGCCTCCTGAGAACAGGGACCCGCGGCCAGATGAGATAATGGCCTGTGTGCCCTATCTTGATCGCCAGATTCAGATAATAAGTCCAAAGCTCATAGCACCCTTGGGCAGACACTCAACACGTTACATTTTATCGAAAGTGAATATCGACTTTCCCGGCATGACTCAGACTCGAGGACAAATCTATGAAAAGGCAGTCCTAAGTGTTCCAGTAACGATAATGCCCACGTTTCATCCCGCTTCAGCTTTGTACAACGCCAAGTACAGAACCTTCCTTGAAGAGGATTTTCAGAGAATAAAGACGACACTAGAACGATTTGCCTAACAACCTGCGGATATTTACAATGATGGGTTATCTACTCTAAGGATCCGCGTGGAGATCATACTTCACTGAAGAGGTAAGAATCGAGCTTTCTCATATTCTCCTCCCAAGAGTCTTGGTATAGCGCATGCTCGATAACGGCTATGCTGCTCAACAGGCTATTCCCGTCTTGAGGAGTGAAGCAGAATCCTATAACCTCTCTTCCGTTTCTAACAGTTAAAGTAGGAAGCACGACCACCGTTTGATTCAGGATTCGACCATAATACCCATAGTCGCGTCCAAAAGAGAAGACTAGGCTAGCCAAATTCTTGTAGGTAACTGCAACTCTAGGGTTACGTCTAAACCGTTCCTCAGCCTCATCCTTATCGATCTTATCAGTTAAGTGCAGATCAAACCAGATTGCGTGCATATACTGTGTGTTCAATTTGATTGAACTTGAGAAGAGGTTTAACTCGAGCCCAACGGTCCTGTAAAGCCAGTAGACATCGCGGGCGTGATGTGTTCCAAAACGAGGATCGCTATGCTCATCAACTTGGGGTGATGGGATGTAACCTCCATCTTGGCTGAGGTCGTTAGCTCTTCTTAAGCACAGAAATCTGCCCTCAGCGAGCTTAGAGGACTGCCCATCGGTAGCTAAGGTCTTGACTATGACTGCTATGTTGTGTGTGTTACAGCTCATCACTTGGATGTATCTGTCGTCTGGGGTAAGAGCCTCATCATTTATCCCCAGTGCGTACATCTTTCCAAACCCAAACTCTGAACCTTGAGCTGCAAAACATCTGACCCGGTCTTCAAACCTCCTATAGTACTGATCCTTGTTCTTCAAGCCGGCTGGCGTGCAGTCTACGACCACTGAGGCCCTCGAGATAGCTTCCTCATATTCATAATCTGCGTCTAGATCCAACTTCTTGAAATCGTCAACCTTCTCCTTTTCGATACAGAGCTTAGCTCCTCGCTTGATTAAATTCTGCACCTTCGTTCGATCAACTAGTAACGGAGTGCGCTTAGAGAAGGTCACTTCATCGATGCCTAAATCCTTCCGCAAATCTGCTAGCAGACCTATCAGCGGTTCACCTATCGTCCCTGTTCCAACTACATGAACGATATTGCCCGCTGCCACCTATTACACACTTCACACGAGTTAGACGTAAAATAGATAACGTTCTAAGAGAAAGATCTTCAGTCACATGATTTGTGCGGCACGCCTACGGTCAAGTCTCGGATTCTTGTGCGCAAGCAGCGCATAGGTGGATGTGGAGGTAGTAGTCGTCATTACGAAGGGTTTCGCTGCAGTGTGGACAGACTAATAGCTCCATCATTACCCAACATCTTGGTTTACGTATACCAAAGTAATACATTTAATCCTTTCTCGTAATACCTTTGAGCACATTATGTCAATGCAGAGTATGAAGAATTTCAGCTAATGAGAAAACAATAGGATTTCTTGATTTATCTGAAGATAAACGTGCAATAGCGAGATAAATGACAACTAGTACTTCAGAGAGAGCTGATCTGAATGACGCAGTTGGTTTAGGTGTGATCTCTCGTTTTTCTCTGGTTTCACGGTAGCGCGCGCGAACTCAGCGATTGGATACCCGATAACGCTGCTCCAGTTCGACACTGCCTACATTCAGGTACAACGGGAAGAGAAGAAGTATTGAACCAAAACCCGCCCTTGTAAGGAGTATCCCGATGTATAACACGAATATCTTCATGGTAGCGTTGATCGATTTGCCCTTAGCCGTCATCCTGAATGTCACAGAGCGATTTCGAAATTGTTCGAGTGGAGTTCAAGAGTTGGGTACTGAGATTTACTGTGGGATATGTTAGACAAGAGTGTTTTGTCGATATCCATCAAGGGCAAGTATGCATTCTTAATAGCACACGCCTGCCGGTAACGCTAATAAGATCAAGGAGACTAACCCTCAATTTGAGACAATTCATACTTTCATAAACCACGTCCGGGGTGATTAGTTACTATGCCGAAATGTGATGAATGTGGAAAGAATTTCTCAAAACTGAAAAGCTGCGAGTTTTGCGGAAAAAAATTCTGCGCAGAATGTCACGACGCCCATATGTCTTGGGAGTTTCGCCACAAAGATTTGGCTGAAGAAATGTCTGAACTTTGGAGGAAACACCGAGAGGGGTCAGAGCCAGCGCATGGATAAGGTGCGTGTATAGCGAAAAGCAAAAAGAACTTAGAACATCTAGTACAATATTGGTTGCAGAGATAAGCCTGTTAGTTTTTCAAGAAGATTTAGAAAGTATGACTGATAAAAAAATCAGAATTCTTGGCTTTGCCGGGAGTCTTAGGAAAGGGTCCTATAACAAAATGGCCCTTAAGGTTGCGGCGAAACTGGTTCCAACAGACGCAGAGGTAGAAATCTTCGATCTAGAAGGAATGCCCACCTTCAACCAGGATCTAGAACAAAATCCAGGACCAAAAGTGGTAGAATTTAAGGAGAGGATTAGGAGAGCTGATGCGATTCTGATTGTAACCCCCGAATACAACTATTCGATTCCTGGTGTCCTGAAAAATGCCATCGATTGTGCTTCAAGACCGTACGGCGATAATGCTTTTGAAGGCAAACCTGTTGCTGTGATGGGCGCTTCAACAGGCATGCTTGGCACTGCAAGAGCTCAATATCATCTTCGTCAGTGCTTTGTATTCCTGAACATGCTTCCAATAAATACCCCCGAAGTGATGATTCCCTACGCCCCGGCGAAATTTGACGAAAACGGCAATCTGAAAAATGCGGAAGAAAAGGAAAGAATTAGGAATCTTCTGCAGACGCTGGTAGACTGGACTAAGAAACTGAGCAAATGAGCACACTAGCGCGCGCGAATCCAGACTGTAAGGACGGGCTATGAATATCCTTTTTCTTTAGTCAGTTCTTTTCCTACGAGATGGTTAAGAGATCAGATGACTATCCGTTCAATGAATTCCAACGAATCAAGCATCCTTGGCGGTTGCATCGTATACAGATATGACCCCAAGCCTGACACTATCTATCTGAACATAACAAATCGTTGCACAAACAGATGTTCCTTTTGTGTCAAGAACCACTCTGACGGTCTATCTGGCTATAGATTGCGACTCGACAGGGAACCGATGGTTGATGAGGTTTGGAAAGGTCTCCAAGATGAGGTGAAAGAGTCAGATAAGGAAGTGGTTTGGTGTGGATTTGGAGAGCCGACAATAAGATTGGACATAGTCCTTGAGGTTACTCGAAGGATAAGATCGAAATATCCGCGCCTGAAAGTCCGTTTGAATACAAACGGGCTGGGCCAACTAATCAATAAGGAGAGGAATGTGGCAGCGGAACTGAAGGATGCTGGTATCGACTCGGTCTCGATAAGTCTTAATGCCGAAAGTTCAGAGAAATACGATGTGATTTGCAGTCCTTCACTGGCAGGAGTCTATCAAGCTGTCCTTGACTTCGCTAGAGACTGCAAGATAGTCCTGTCTGAAGTCATATTGACAGTTGTAGAGGTTGAGGGCGTAGGCATTTCCAAATGTGAGAGAATTGCTGAGAAGCTAGGTTGCGAATTCAAGGTAAGGTGAGGGCAACGCGTGCGCCCTGCATACCAGAGTGATAAATGCTCTACGGTAAAAATGTAATACAGATTGCAAACGTTTTGTCTTACGGTATTACCTGTCGTAGATTCTTGGCTACAACTTCTCCAAGTTTTGTCAGCATGTAAGGCGAATCGGATGATACGACTCCTGATCTGATAAGTTCGTTGATATTGTATTCAAAGATCCCTTCGTTTCCAGCGAGAGAGGTCTTAAGAAACTCCTCCTTGGATGAGCCTTTCTCCGTCTTGTTCAGGCACAAGACAATTCTGATCTTGATGTCCGAGGCTACCACGTTGCTGAAGGCAGTGAGATAATTGCTCTCAAACCTGTCCTCATTGCGGGTTCGGCTCAAGACTCTCACCTCAACATAGGCTCTTTCCGGTTTCTGGGAAGGCTTAGGTGGTAGAATTAATCTAGAAGCAACTAATCAAACTTATCGGAAATATGATCTTGCGACCGTCTTCGATTGCGGGATAAAGATATAACGTGATTGCTGTCAGTTAGATCGATTGGCACGGGCGGGGATACCCGAGTCTGGCCTAAGGGGCAGGGCATCGCGGATGACGCGATGTGTCAAGCTTAGGGGGTATCAAGATATACCTAGGATACCCTGTGGCGTAGGCCTTCGTGGGTTCGAATCCCACTCCCCGCACCAATTTACCAGCGCGCCACGGTTTTCAGTTCAGAATTGAATTTCTTGGCGATTTTCTCCTTCTCCTCTGTTATCATGGTCAGAAATGATCTACCGACGTTGCCGAAACCTATGACTATTAGGGCATATACACACAACAGAAAAAGAAGTATGTCAGCTTCCCAGAAGTACAGTACTTCACTGATCTCATAGGGGATTTCTAGGTCGGTTTTGCCGCTTTCTTTAGGGCTTGGTCTATATCATCAGTTATGTCATCTATGTTCTCTAGGCCTATAGATAGTCTGATGTAGTCTTCTGTAACTCCTGTCTCCTTTTGTTCTTCTGCTGTCAATTGTTGATGGGTTGTTGATGCGGGGTGAACGACGAGGCTCTTTACATCTCCTATGTTGACGAGATGGGACAACAGTTTCACTGACTCGATGAACTTCTTTCCGGCTTCTAATCCTCCCTTTATGCCGAAACCAACTAGCCCTCCATAGTATCCTTTGAGATATTTGGTTGCGAGTTCATGGCTTGGATGATCTTTCAGGCCGGGATAGTTGACCCAAGCAACTAGTGGATGTTCCTTTAGATATTGAGCTACTTTGAGAGCGTTTTCAGAATGTTTCTTTACTCTTAATGGTAGAGTTTCTAGGCCTTGAAGGAATAGGAAGGCGTTGAACGGACTCAAGGCGGGACCTAGATCTCGGAGCAATTGCACTCTTGTCTTGGTTATGAAGGCGATATTTCCCAGGTCGGGAAGGTTTCCAAACGCGTCCCAGTATTTGAGCCCATGGTAGCTGGGGTCAGGTTCGGTAAATTCAGGGAATTTGCCGTTGTTCCAGTTGAATTTTCCAGAGTCCACAATAATGCCGCCGATTGAGGTTCCGTGTCCACCAATGTACTTGGTTGCAGATAGAGTAAGTATGTCTGCACCGTATTCTATGGGCCTAACAAGTCCTATGCCAACAGTATTGTCGACTACAAATGGAATGTCTGCATCATGAGCTATGTTGGCGAGAGCTTCAAAGTCAGGTACATCCAGCTTGGGATTGCCAATCGTTTCAGCATATATTGCCTTTGTCTTTGTAGTGATCGCTTTCTTGAATTCACTAGGTTTGGTGGAGTCGACGAACTTTACGTTCCTTCCCAGTTTAGAGAAGGTGTAGTGGAATTGCTGATATGTTCCTCCGTACAGGTTATTTGCAGAAACAATCTCATCATCAACCTGCGTGATAGCCAAAAGAGCTAGAGCCTGGGCGGCCTGTCCTGATGCTACCGCTAACGCTCCTGTTCCTCCCTCGATAGCAGCGACTCTCTTCTCAAAGACATCAGTCGTCGGATTCATCATTCGCGTGTAGATGTTTCCAAATTCCTTCAAAGCAAAGAGGTTGGCGGCATGTTCTGTATTGTTGAAGACATATGATGTTGTTTGGTATATGGGTACGGCTCTTGCCTTTGTTGCTGGGTCTGGGCCTTCCTGTCCAGCGTGTATTGCCAATGTTTCTATTCTGCGTTTCATCACATTCACTCTTCTTTGTAGTGTTAGTAGACCTGCAGTTTTGCAGCTGCTTCATGTAAATCCTTGAATAGTGCTGATGAAAGGTATCGTTCTCCAGTGTCAGGCAGTACTGTGACTATGAGTTTGTTCTCGCTTTCTGGTCTTTTCGCGATTTGAATTGCGGCGAATACTGCTGCTCCAGAAGAGATGCCGCACAGTATTCCCTCTTCTTTTGCTAGTCTCCTTGCTGTATCGATGGCTTCTTCATTCTTTACTTTGAATATCTCGTCAATGAGTTCAAGTTTGAGAACATCAGGTATAAAGCCGGCTCCAATTCCTTGGATTTTGTGAGGACTGGGCTTTCCTCCTGAAAGGACGGGTGAGTCGAATGGCTCTACTGCGATAGCTTTGAAGCTGGGTTTCTTAGCCTTGATTACCTCCGCGACGCCTGTGATAGTTCCGCCTGTTCCCACGCCAGCAACGAGAATATCTACTTGGCCTTCGGTGTCATTCCATATCTCAACTGCTGTGGTTTCCCTGTGGATCTTAGGGTTAGCGAGGTTCTTGAATTGTTGCGGTAAGAAAGAGTTCGGAGTGGTTTCGGCAAGTTCCTCAGCCTTCTCAATAGCTCCTTTCATGCCCTTGGCTCCAGGTGTTAAGACTAACTCAGCACCATATGCCGCCAACAGAGTTCTTCTTTCCAGACTCATTGTATCTGGCATTGTTAAGATTAGTCTGTAGCCTTTGACCGCAGCAACCATCGCCAAGCCTATGCCTGTGTTGCCGCTGGTGGGCTCTATTATGACTGAGCTGGGTTTGAGTAGCTTCTGTTTCTCAGCTTCCTCAATCATGCTCAGGCAGATCCGATCTTTTACGCTTCCACCTGGATTTCGAGACTCAAGCTTGGCAAGGATGGTTGCCTTTGTATCCTTGCCCAGTTTATTCAGTCTCACCAGTGGTGTTTGACCGATTGTTTCCAGAACATTTTCATAGATTCTTCTTGTCATTGATTCTTTCCAACGTCCTTTTTGCCGCTCAAATATCCCAGGTACTATTAATATATAACTGCGTTATATATTCCTTTAGGAATGAGCAAATCTAGAAGATCGCAGAATGAAATGAGTCTCTACTTTGAAGAACTTCTAAAATAATATTGAATTTATTCTAGACCAAATAATCCATAAACTTGAAATGATGAATATGACCGGGCGGGATTCGAACCCGCAAATCCTTTTGGTAAACGAGCTCCCGTTATGAGGCGAGGATTAAACTGGTAAGTTGGTTGTACTGGTAAACTGGTGCGCGAATCCCACTCCCCGCACCAATTTACTCACAATCATTTAACCATCATTTAACCTAACCCTTCTTCCTCAAGTATGGCCATAAGTTCAAACGAGATTGAAGATCTTCATAGCTCTTTTTTCAGAGAATCCCCCAACATCGAAGAATTCCTTGTACATCCAGCTTCCATCTAACTTAACGATGGGCGTTATCGCTATGCAGCCTTTCTCATCACAGAAATTTTTTCGTATGTACTCTGATCCGAGAAGTTCCCTAGCAACCTCGTCGTTGAGTATGTCTTTCTCTTTGTATGGAATGTTATGCTTATCAAGAAAAGCTTTCAGCGCCTCACATCTTGAACAATTCTTTTTTGTATAGACGGTAACATCCAATTGACGAGCTTCTACATCATTCGACAAAGCACTATCCAACAAGCTTCACCCTCACTCTAGCTGACTGTAATCTATTTCGTATGTCAATTCTTCGCCGCAAATGACACATCCTGTTCTATGAGCGGTAGACAATCAACGTTGATGACAATAGGGCCTCATGCTAACTTGTAAACGTTGATTAGACGAGTTAGGCTGGTTGGAGATTTCGCAGTTCTACCGCATCGTCATCACAGTGGTTGCAAAGCCTTGACAGCTAGAATGGTTTATAGTCCGAAATTTATTTATATGTACTGGTAAACTGGTGCGCGAATCCCACTCCCCGCACCAATTTACTGGCACGGGCTTTATGAAGAGAGTTCTAATATTTCCTAGACACATCGATGCTCGCAATTACTCCGAGAAGCTTTCCTTTCCCGTCTGTCACAAAGACACGGTCTTCATCATCGTTGATCATTTATTCAGCAACCTCTTAATTATCAAAAAACGCGTATCGACAAAACTTGTGGGCACGCTTAATAATACCCATAATCTCAAGCGTGCGCTATCGTTTAGGGAAAGAGCCCCCTAATCTCTTGGAGTCATCAGTCTGCATGTCTTGCTAGAGATGAAACCAGTTGAGGCTGAGTCTGGTCGGTGATTCTGTTTGTATCCCAGTTTACCAGTGGGATCGAATATGCAAAATAGTTCTTGTACTTTGATCTAAGAATGTCTCTTAAATTTATGTATTGAATCTCCGTTAACATCCATTGCGGCTTCTCTGAGTGCCTCAGAGAGAGTTGGATGAGCATGCATCGTCTCCGCAATATCTTTAGGGGTTGCTTCGAGCTTCATTGCAAGTGCTGCTTCAGCGATGATTTCTGAAGCATTTGGTCCGACTATGTGCACTCCAAGTATTTCTTGTGATTCAGCGTCGGTCACCATTTTCACCAAGCCTTCGGTGTTATTCATTGTCAGTGCTCTGGCGTTGGCAGCAAAGTAGAATCGCCCAACTTTGACATTAACTCCCAGCTTCTTAGCCTCTTCCTCTGTTAAGCCTACCGCCGCAATTTGGGGTACGGTGTAAAGACATCTTGGGATAATGCTCCAATTCGTCTTTGAATCGTTTTCCTTTTTCACAGCGTTCTCTGCTGCGACGATTCCTCCTTCCATTGCTTCGTGGGCGTAAGCTCCTCCGGAGGCATCACCAATGGCATAGACATCTGTAATATTCGTCTCCATTTTCTCGTTGACTGCAATCTTGCCATCGACAATTCTCACTCCTAGTTCCTCTAATCCAAGATTCTCTATGAATGGTATTCTGCCAAGTGTAACCAAGAATTTCTCAGCCTCTATAGTCTTCTTTTGTCCTCTAGTTTGAACATGAATCCTTTTGAGCCCTGCTGAATCCTCTACTTTTACGACTTCGGTGTCGGTTTCCACTTTGAAGCCCTCTTGCACCATCTTACGTTGAATATATTCAGCAATCTCACGATCCTCTCTTGGCAGTATATGCGGCATCATCTCAAATATGGTGACCTCTGATCCTAGCTGGGAATATATGTGGGCAAATTCGATGCCTTCAGGACCTCCTCCCGCTATCGCAAGCTTTGACGGAATCTCACCGAAATTTAATGCATCTTCATCAAAAACTATGGCCTTGTCCTCCAGTCCCGGGATAAGAGGTCTTGCCGGTTTGGAGCCTGTAGCTATGATTATTTTGTGAGCATCTATCGTCAGTTTGTTACCATCGCTTTGTTTAACCTCTATCCTCCTGTCGCTGGTTAAGGATCCTCGTCCGAAGATTGTCTTGATACCATTACTTTGCAGAAGAAACTCAATTCCTTGGATAAGTCTCGTCACAACTTCATTTTTTCTGCGAATAAGCGACGACAGATCTACAGCTATTTTGTCATTTGGTAGACCTAAGCTCTCAGCCTTTCTTATTTCAGATAGTAATTCAACAAAATTCAAGAGTGTCTTGGTTGGAATACATCCAGTATTAGTGCAGATCCCTCCGATCTTCTTCTCCTCTATCAGAATGACTTTCGCTTTGAATTGGGCTGCTCTGATCGCAGCTGTGTATCCTCCTGGTCCAGCGCCGATCACCGCTACGTCGTAAGGTCCAAGAATTGGCCGCATAACTTATCAGGTAACTCCTTCGGATAGATGAATCATGAATTCAGTGCCTTCCTATGCTTTCTATTCCCTAATTTTTTGGACTACATCTTGAAATTCCACCGATGACTTGAACAACGCTCATAGAGTTCATCAGCTAGTTTCTTTTCTTTCTTCGTCAAAGCTCCATGCCACAGTTTGACACCAAAGATCTCTCCAAAGCATCTGACCAATATGTCCGAAACCTCACCAGTGGCAATAGGCCTGTTAATCTCTTTTGAAATCGTAGTTACAGGCTTTCTAGAACTTTTGACATATTGTGTGAATGCATAATCGTCTGATCTCAGGATGTGGTTAAGGATATCAAGGTTAGAGCACACGATTATTGACGAATGATGGAACAATGTTCCCCATCTTATCGACCCTGCTGCACCACATAGCTTCTTCTCGTTAACCTCTATACTATTGAGAGATTTGATTTTGGGACTCAGCCCTAAGATTCTTAAGCTCTGAAGAACCCCCTCTGAGAAGTGTCTGAATGCTCTAATAGGATCCGTTGGTGGCACTAGTCTGTGATCCGCAGGTATTGAGATGGCATAATTTAGGTTTCCGCGATCCTGATACACCGATCCCCCGCCTGTGAATCGCCTGACTATCTGAGTGTCGTATCTCTTACAAGCGTCAAGATTGACCTCAAGATTGACCGACTGAAAATTTCCAACGACTACCGCGTTCGAATTCCTCCAAAGTCTCAATGTGCAGGGCACTATCCCCCTCCCAACTGTTCTTGGAATCGCTTCTTCGACAGCCATGTTCATGAAAGGGTCATCATACTCTTGATCTAGCAAACGCCAAATTTCCAACCCTGAATGTCAACTACCTTAGATACGTATTGAAAGTCCGATGTCATTGAAGCAGGTTGTCAGGGTTCTCAAGGATGCTCTTCAGTGTTTGAAGGAATTTGGCTGCGGGGGCACCGTCGATAACTCGATGGTCGAAGACTAGATTCAACCTCATCATTGGTCTGATGACTATTCGGTCATTTTCGGCCACAGGTTTATCCCACAAGGTCCCAATGCCGAGTATTGAGTTTTCAGGCGTATTGATCACAGGCATTTGTATATCGATTCCAAGCATGCCCGGGTTAGTAATCGTGAATGTTCCTCTAGTAGTCTCTTTAGCACTAAGTTCCCCTTTTTCTGCTTGCTCAACCAAAGTAGTCAACTGGGTGGCGATCTCAAGTAGTGATTTCTTGCTTGCGTTATGCACTACGGGCACCAGCAGGTTATCTTCTAAGGCTACGGCAACTCCTATGTTGATGTCTTCGATTAGATGTATCCCATCTTCTAGAAGGATAGAGTTCATTATCGGATGTTGCTCTAGGGCCTTGGCGACTGCTTTTACAATTATGTCTGTTAACGACAGGTGTACCTTCGCTTTTTCTTCAATTTCTTCCAAGAGAGATTGGCGGAGCTTTACGGTTCTGGACATGTCGACTTCTATAGTGTATAAAACACGTGCCGTAGCCTTTGCACTTTGCGCCATTCGATCTGCGATTACCTTTCTAGTACCTGTCAGAGGTATTATCTTCTCACGAAGTTCCTGTTTCGGTCCAATTTCCAAGCCTTTCTTTTGAAGTTCAGCTGCTTTCAAGATGTCTTCTTTAACTATTCTTCCTTCGGGCCCCGATCCATTGATCATATTAATGTCTATGCCATGCTGTTCTGCGAGTCGCTTGGCTAGCGGCGATACTCTTAGTTCCCTTTTTGGTTGGGGTTTTGTATCACACTCGTGTGAGGGTGCTGCTTCTGTTGTTCTCGGTTCAACTTCCAAATCTCCCATAGTGGGAGATATCGAAGGCAGTTCCTCTCCAGATTCAGAAATTATCCCGATCGGTTGACCGACTGAAACTACAGTCCCCTCTGATACCAGAATCTTGGAGAGTATTCCCGAGGCTACGGCTTCAACCTCTGTCTCAACCTTTTCAGTTTCTATCTCGAATATGGCCTCCCCACTTTTTATTGGGTCGCCCTCTCTCTTCAACCACCTAACAATCTTACCTTCGGTCATCGTCCAACCATATCTTGGCATTTTTATTTCTGTCACCATTCTTCTTGTCCTCCAAGCGCGTGCGGAATGTCATCATCTTAATGCTATGATTGGTGTGAGTTACTCGGAACAAACACTAACTGTGGGTTATTTCAACAACCGCCTTCATTATGTCATTTTCATTTGGAATGATGTATCTCTCCAGTGAAGGGCTGCAAGGTATCGGTGAATCACGAACTGCAACTCGTTTTATAGGTGCGTCTAAATAATCGATCGCTTCTTCAGACATGATAGCTGCAATTTCGGAACCAACACCACAAATTTTGCATTCAGGTTCCGCCACTACGAGTCTGCCCGTCTTCTTAACAGAATCTATCATGGTTCGCTTATCAAGCGGTGATAAGGTTCGCGGATCAATCAGCTCGACGTTGATGCCTTTCTTTGTCAATTTTTCGCAGGCCGCGATAGCTTTTGGGATCATTGTAGAGATGCCGATGAGAGTCACATCTTCACCGACTTTCTTGACATCTGCTTTGCCGAAGGGAATCGTGTACTCTTCTTCGGGAACAGGGCCTCTAACTCCATAGAGCGATAGTGCTTCGACAAAAAGTACTGGGTCATTCTGTCTAATCGCTGTCTTCAGTAGGCCTTTTGCATCGCGTGGAGTTGATGGTGCTACAATTTTGATACCGGGAACATGCATGAACCATGATAGGAAGCTTTGAGAGTGCTGTGGTCCAGCTGATCTGCCTAGACCGATTGGTGATCTTATAACCATTGGTGCATTGAGCTGATTTGCTGATAGAAATCTGACCTTTGCTGCTTGATTCACTATTTGATCCATGCATAAAGGCAAAAAGTCCACAAACATAATTTCTGCGACTGGGCGCATTCCGGTCATTGCCGAACCTAAAGCAACACCTATTATCGTATTCTCAGATATTGGAGTGTCTCGGACTCTTTCTTTCCCAAATTCGTCTACAAGGCCTTTCGTTACTCCCCAAAGAGCGTACCTAATATCTTCGCCCAATAAGAAGACGGCTTCGTCCCGTCTCATCTCTTCACGAAGAGCCTCACGTAAAGCCTCGATAAACGTAATCTCTCTCGTAGTCTGAAATTCCGGATTGGCCTGTGATATCTTTTCAACTTCTTCAATAGAGATTTGTGGAAAAGGACTTTCTTCGGCGAATCGAACTGCATCATCGACTTGTGCCCTGATCTCTTGTTCAATATGATTTGCTTTTTCTTCACTGAGGTTTTTTTCGTTAAGAAGTCTTTCTCTCAGAGTACGGATAGGACATCGTTCTTTCCATTTTTGGATTTCATTATCGGCTCTGTATTTGAGTGTCTCCCCCTCACCGTGAGCTCTGAAACGATAGGTTTTGCACTCGATCAAAGTTGGTCCGCCGTCTTTTCTAGCCCGCTCAACCGCCTCGCCTACAACCTTGGCGACCTCAAGAACGTCCATTCCGTTTACAGTAAAACCTGGAATATTGTATGCAGAGGCTCTAACACTGATGTCTTTGACAGAGGTCGAGTTGTATGTTGGTGTAGAAACTGCGTACATATTGTTCTCGCAAACAAAGATTGTTGGCAGTTTCCAAATTGCGGCGAGGTTTAGACTTTCATGGAAATTTCCGTTGTTTGAAGCACCGTCACCAAAGAATGAGACAACTACTTGGTCAGTTCTTCTCAATTTTATCGATAGGCCGATACCCGCAGCGATTGGCATACCCGCGGCCACTACGCTACTTGTCCCAAGTATCCCGAGATCCGCGGACATCACGTGCATTGAGGAGCTTCTGCCCTTGTTATAGCCCGTCTCTTTTCCGAGAAGTTCAGCCATCATTTTGTCTAGTCTGGCGCCTTTGGCGATGCAATGTCCGTGTCCCCGATGGTTGCTGACTATATAGTCAGATCTTCTCAGGTTAGAACACACGCCGACAGCTACAGCTTCCTGTCCAGCATATAGATGAAGGGGCCCAACAATGGAATCTCCTTGAAGATATAATTTGGCAACTTTCTCCTCGAAACACCGTATCTTCAGCATCGTCTCAAAGAGCCTAACAAGATCTGTATCGTTACCGAGACATTGGGCCGTCATGTTCTCTCTCTATGATTGGACGTGACTCTTAAACAATATTTCAAAAAAATTAACAAAAAATCAAAAAACGTAAGAATATTATGATAGAATATGTAAAATATACAATCATGCATCTTGACGATAAACAAAGGGCAATATTGAGATTACTCCAATCAAATGGGCGCCTATCATCAAAAGATATCGCAGAAGAAACAGGGGGCCCAGTAACCACGGCGTATGCCAGAGTTAGGAAGATGGAGGAACTCGGAATAATCAAGGGATACAAGGCCATTCTAGACCCAAAGAGTTTGGATAGGTCTGCAACCGCCTTTGTCTTCGCTTCATTCGCATACCCCGCTAGCAAAGAAGGACTGACATCTCATAGGAGAATAGCTAAGGAAGTCGCGAAACACCCGGAAGTCCAAGAAGTACATATAATCACAGGTGATTGGGACATGCTGATCAAACTCAAAGGAAAAGATGTGGATGAGCTCAGCAATTTTGTGATGAATGATTTGAGAACTATGGATGGGGTTGAGAAGACCTTGACATGCATAGTCTTTGAGACATCTAAGGAAAGCACGGACATAATGGTCTAGCTAGAACTGATAATCTTTCCGAGTGAGCGCTAACCATACATAGAATGAACCGCCAATCCTCGTGTCTCTATATGTGCGTTGCATTTCGCGAATCAAGTTCAAACCGTTCAAGGTACGAACCTGCGCGAATTTTGTGCCCGATTAGAAGCGAAAACGGTGCGGGGCTGTCACCAAGGGAGGCTTTTTTACTGGTAAACTGGTGCGCGAATCCCACTCCCCGCACTAAACCTAAGTTAAGTTTGCATACTATTAATATGTCTCGAGTTCAAAATTCCCTACTCATGACCGCGCAGCTAGTCTCTGATATTCATCATCATGCTCGAAGACTCATCGGAGCGCTCTCGATCTTAAGAAAAAGCAGGCTGAGACATAGCCGCATACAAACCACGAGTGTCAAAGATAGTGCGCGAGTATTCGCAGGGAGAGCATAGCGACATCAGTTAAACCCTCGCCTTATCGCAGGATCGTAAACGCGCATTACGGAAAAGCGGATGTAGGAGTTCGCGGTTATGCGAGACAGTCCTGATTAGAAGAGATCTACTCCTCTATTGATGTGATTATTCTTCTTTTTTCTCCGTACTCCCAGCTGTATTTTGGTCGCCATCTATCAACCTGCTTGGGATATTTGTACCTTCCAATGTCTTGGTCTGTTGGATACTCAAATCTGGAGCCCCACTGCAGAATAACAGTCTTCATCCAGGGCGCATTGTTCTTCACAATCCATTCCACCTCAGCTGGATCCCCCTGCATATTTGCCCAGTTATCGTAGTGCATAGGAATCAATACCTTGGCCCTCAGCGCTTCAGCAACTCTGAAACAGTCAAAGGAAGTCATTTTGTCTGTAACTCCAGGGGGATTTCCTCCAAAATCAAGGCATGCTACGTCAACGTTATGTTCTAAACCAATCTTGTAGAAGAGATTCGAGTAATGTGAGTCACCATTATGGAATATGCTTCCGCCCGGAGTCTTTATCAGGTAACAGACAGAACCCTCCTCCATTGTCTTCGGAAGGACTTTTCCGCTGAAGAGTAGAGTTTTGTCAGCGGTCTCTGTTGCAACTATCTCTGTGTCATTTATCCTGACCGTCTCGTTCCACTTTACCTGAATGATTCTTTCTTCTGGAACACCGAAGTCGCGGAATTTGTCGCAGCAGACCTTTGGACCAATAAATTTTGCCTTGGTATTCTCAGCCAAAGGCGTGATTGTGTAGGGGTCGCAGTGGTCGGGATGAAAATGAGTTGAGAGGACGGCATCGCATTCTCTTATGGCGAATGGATCGATGACGTGTGGGTTAAGCCGCAACCAGTCTATTCTTTCCGCTCCTGACTGTCTGCAGACGCCACATCCATCCTCCAAAGTTGTGTAGAGTGAGGGCCCGCTATACTGGTCAATTATTATGCTGGACTTAGGTGTTTTGACGAAGTAGCCGCAGGCGCCGAACCACCACATGACAAAGGTCTTGGGTTTCACGACGGTCTTTTCAATCTGTTTGTTAAGATAGGTTCCCCACTCTGGAAAGGCCGCCTTCAACCATGATTCTCTGGTTACCTTCTCAGTCTTGACACCAGGGACATAGGCATATCGAGAGTCTGGGATTCCAATGTCCATCTCCTTTTGCATCCAATACTCACCGTCCGCAATAGTGTTCGGCTTCTTAATCTCACTTTCCGTAGTTCTGCCCTCAAAGTGTGAACGGCGCTCGAAAGACCTTTTTCTTACATGCACGTCAGGCTTGGATTTCTCTCGGATTCACCTAATTATCATTGCAGTCAGGCGGATTCGAGCCAGATGGCCCAACGACCCCATCAAGAGTTGTCCACAGAGATAATCTCGGGTCCAAAAGATCGCTGGTGCGAACCATCCGAGGTCCGAACCCGAGCTAATTTTGAGCCCAAATCCAGCACCGAAAACACATCGAATCCCGTCAGGCCCACCGCACTAAGCGCGCGCCCGCACTTGCATTGGTCAAGAGTTCTGAAACTTGTCTGTCTTGCCGCTGTAGGGAAGAGGAATCGCATAGATTATCCAGTGTATCAATAGACCTTGGAATATGGTTTCATTCACTTCAGACTTATGGTGACAGCCTACGCCTCTATTGGATAAGGTCTCGGTGACTTCTGTTGAGGAGAATGCGTGTCTGTATGTGGCAAGCTCCAGAGCAGTCATGAAGGGCTACGCGTGCATATGACTAAAGGTTGCAGTACTGACGCCTATCGGAAAGATATTTTTCATATGCGAGATTTGATCCGAGATGGTAATCAAAATCTATTAGGAGATCTAATCGCGAGCTCCATACACTGAATATACAATGACTAATAGACCGGCGCCTAGCGATAGATTTAAGTTCCGATGCCACTCCTCGTGAAGAATACGCTGCGAGTTGACAATACCGACGCACATGCATATTTGAGGAATACCTGTTGACCAACTATAAAGCCGGGCTCCTAGGTTCTGTGAGAACCTTTGTGAAAGAATGGGTTCCTCGCAGGGCTAGTGATATTAGACTCTCACTCGGCAGTATCCCAAGAGCTTCATACCTGAACTTTCTGTGTGTTGCCGTTATAGCTGGTCTGGCAGCTCTTATTCGTATTCTTCCATTGAGATGGGGATTTTACCTGACAGAATTTGATCCTTACGTGAATTATCGTCAAGCAGAGTATATGGTGAACAATGGATTCACCTCATACTTCAGTTGGCACGATACTATGAGCTGGTACCCTTGGGGCCGCCCCTTCATCACACAGGCCTATCCAGGGGTGGCCATGACGGCAGCGTTGCTGTACCTTTTCCTACAATCGGTGGGTATTCAGATCACTTTACTAGACCTTTGCGTAATCTTCCCAGTAATCCTTGGTACAGCTGCATGCGTTGCCCTTTATCTTTTTTCAAGAGACATGTGGGGGCGCGGTGTCGGAATATTCTCGGCACTCTTTCTAGCTTTCAATTCAGCGCATATCTTTCGTACGAGTGCAGGCTTCTTTGGGGATGACACAATAGGAGTGTTTACGGTTATTCTTGCATTTTACTTCTATTTGAAGGCTATCTCTCCTGAACGTTCCTTAAGGTCAGGCATAATCTGCTCACTTCTGTCGGGACTCTCTTTGGCTTATCTCGGCGCAGGATGGGGGGCCTATCGGTATGCACTGTCGCTTATACCACTTTTCGTATTCGTTCTTGCTCTTTTCGGTAGATACTATGGCCGTCTCCTTTGGACCTATGGAATCACTTACGGCTCTGCTTTCTTAGTGATGGTGCAGCTTCCAAACCTAGGCTATCAAGCACTAAGCGAATGGACAACCTACGCTATCCCGGGGGTATTTGTAATACTCTGTGGATACGAATTCTTCCAAAGAGTCAAGAACAATAGGACTAGACTGTCAGGGATTTTAGCTGTTCTTCTGCTTCTAATAGTTGGAGCCTTTATCCTTCAACAACATCACTTGATAAGTGAACTGGGTGGCAAGTTTTGGACAGTCCTTTATCCTTCAAACAGAGTTGACATGCCGATAGTAGAGTCTGTCGCAGAAAATCGTATGGCCACATGGGCCAGCATATACCACGAGCTTGGCATATATCCTCTGCTTGCACTATTCGGGTTCTACTTCGCTATTCAACGTCACAGGAACAGTGACATATTCATAATTGTCTTTGGGCTCACCACCATATATTTTGGAGCGTCCCTTGTAAGAACTTCGACGATAATGGCGCCTGCTATTGCGCTTCTAGCAGCGATTGCGGTCACTCAGATTGCTACACCCGCTATGGACATCATAAGAGAACAAGTAATATTCCCAAAGAGAAAGACCCGCTTCACAACAAAGGTCGGCAAGGAATTCGGTGTTGCCATAATGTTTGTTCTGCTCTTGATAATCACACCAACATTTATTGGCGCCGTCCAGTCAGCTTATGTTCCAGCCACTATAGTCACTTCGAGTCTTCCCGTCGTGAGTAACCCGCCTGGAGACTGGCTTGAAGCTTTAACGTGGATGAAGGATAATCTCCCAAACAATGCTGTCGTCCTTGCCTGGTGGGACTATGGCTACTGGATAACAACCGTTGGCGGTAAGAAGACTCTTACAGATAACGGAACGATGAACACAACCCAAATATCGGTTACTGGCCGCGCTTTTCTTTCTGATCTGGATACAGCCCTGCCCATACTGAAGAGATACAATGTGAGCGACATCACTTTGCTAGTAACCTGGTATAACAGCAACAATACTGTCCACTTCTACGGCTTTGGTGAAGATAGCAAATGGTATTGGATGGCTAGGATAAGCAACGGCTCTACACTCGATGGCGAGACTGTATACTACTACGCGAGGAGGGTCGGTGAAGGACAGGCAGCCTACACACGATACGACCGTATACTAACTGTGGCTGACAAGATTGTCTCAAACAAGACCATAGTCAATAACGTTGGAGTCTCAAACTCAACACTGCTCGGACTGTTGATGGCCGGCGCTTACTCCCCGGTTCAAGGGAATGAATTCTTCAGACCTGTCTTCATTTCATCAAATAGGTTCGTGCTAGTCTATGACGTAAAATACTTGACAAGGACCAACATGACCTTGAACTTGGCAAGCATGAATGTGAGCTTTCCTGAGAAGGAGCAGCTTTCAGGAAATCTCGTCGATCAGGAGTCAAGGCCTTTAGGCAACCGAACGGTGCATCTTCAATCCTCCGAGGATCAAGGCCGTACTTGGCTCTCCATAAAAGACGTCCAGACGGCTGGGAACGGAACTTACAGTTACGTCTGGGCGCCATCTATTGGCGGATACTTGGTCAGGGCTCGGTGGGATGGTCTTCCTGACAAATATGCGTCAGCAACAAGCCCCTACCAGGCACTAAACGTCACTAAGGGAATGCCAGAGGTGAAGTTGATTGTGGCGCCAACAATAGTCGGTTTCGGCAAGAATGTGAGCGTTGATGTAAGGATATCTCCGCCGCTCTCAGAGGGGCAGGTGACCGTTGAGACGAGCAAGGACAATAAGACTTGGGTTCCAACGATAGTTGGGCAGCCCGCAGAAGGTGTCTTCACGCCTCAATGGCTTCCCGAGGCTGCAGGTGTCTATTATGTGCGAGCATCGTGGACCGGAACGGCAGAATACGCGGCTATGACAAGCAAGATAGTGGTAGTGACCGTGAGCAAGCTAATAAAGTAGTGCGCGAATCCCCTCCCCCGCACCATTTTACTGTACACACGAATACGAAGCTCTAGCGTGCTCGAATTTTTTGTGTCTGTAAAACATTGACCTCAGAAGATTCCAACGAGACTAAAAGTTGGATCTTTTCTTGCGCACCCAATATTTGCAAGCCTCCAATAACGCGATAGGAGTCAATCCAACAGCGAAAGCAATAATCCAATCGATCCATGTAAGTGTAATAAGTTCGAGATCAATACCTAAGCGAACTGCCAGAAACAATTGAATCGCTGGGACATACATCAATAACACATGAGCTAGTGGAACGAACAGTATGAGCGGCCAGATAATCCAATAATTGTCTTCTTTTAATATTTTGCTGAACGATTTGTTCATCCTTCTTAAGGAGATTACCAATGCGCACTCTGCCACAAATATGACCGTAAGCAGCATTGTGCGAGCCTTCGCCTGACTCCAATTAACTGAGTCTAAGAGATTGTTGGGATTGAAGTCCGGAACATATCCTATTCTGTTTCCTGCGAAGACAGGAATGGTACCGCCCAGGGTGAAGAAATAGACAGCATAAAGCATGAGTCCCAATGATGCTGAAAAGAGTAGGAGCGCGATAACCAGTCGTTTATTCAAAATGGCTTCTGTGTCTCGTGGCTTTTCTTTCATCACATCCTTACTTACGCGATCTACAATAATCCCGAGTGGTGGTATCGTATGCGCTGTAGTGAAGATATAGATACGTTGCGCCATGTTCAGTAGATGAAAGCTGGGGATTAATGAAGAACCAAAATAGATCAAGGCTTCCGCGAGGTTTACCGCTATGTAAAAGAAAATTATGGCTCGAATTTTCTGAAAGAGACCTCGGCCCTCACGGATACCTCTAATAATTGAGTTGAACGAGTCGTCTGCTATTACAATGTCTGCAGCCTCTTTTGCAACGTCCGTTCCAGTAATGCCCATAGCGATGCCGACATCAGCTACAGAGATCGCCAGTGCATCGTTGACACCGTCGCCAGTTGCCACCACAACGTGATCCTGTCTCTTGTAACGTTCCACTATACTCATTTTATGTTCTGGAGTGACTCTAGCAAACACAGACGTTCTCAAGAAATCTTCATCGGGTAGGGTCTGGATTTCATGTCCTTCGACAGCCAAATCGAGTTCTCCGGCGATTCCTACTTGCTCTGCGATGCTTCGCGCCGTTTTCAAGTTGTCGCCGGTTATCATGACAGGTTTTATTCCTGCGCTCTTAGCCTCAAGCACCGATTCGTGAACATCCTTCCTTGGGGGGTCGATGATGGCCACGAAGCCGAGATAGGTTAGATTATCCTCAGCAAGTTCTCTTACGCTCTTACTGGCCGACGGTAGTTCTTCCAGATACTTGAAAGCAAATGAGATGACCCTATAACCTGACGACGCGAAACCATCGGCTCTTGTGCAGATTTGAGCCCTCTCCTTGTCTGTTAGGATGTCCACTTCAGTGACGACGCCTTTTGTGATGTAGTTACAAAATGGTAGGAGGATCTCGGTAGCTCCTTTCGTAAAAACAGCATATCGGTTGTTCTTGTTGTCTCTGAGGATTCTTGTTGTACGCTTTAAATTTGAATCAAACGGATAATTGAAGGCTTCTTGAAATCTAGATCTGTATATTTCTTCCTGGAGTTTTGATTTGTGGAATAATGTTACTATCGAGGCGTCAGTAGTATCGCCTAAGGGACGGTAAGCATCTTCCTCTCTCTCCTCGTCAGGGCTCTCCACCATTCCTTTGGTGATTGTGCTGTCGTTGTTGAGCAATCCTGATACGATAAGGTATTCAAGAGGCGTTTCAGATCCTATTTCGATCTCATTTCCATGATGAAGTTCGGGCTCTTTTTTAATAGTCTCTTCGAAACTTGAATCTGGATCGATTTCTATGATCCTTCCGTTGGGGCGGAATCCGACACCCGTGACACCGAAAAGGTAATCTTTTCGACTAGAAAGTAAACAAATCCACTTTACCGTCATTTCGTTTCTAGTGATGGTACCAGTTTTGTCGGAGCAAACTATGGATACTCGACCAAGGCTCTCAACGGCATTCAAATCGCGTATTATGACTTGCTTATTGGCCATAGTCAAAACACCGGTGAGAAGAACAACTGTAATTAAAAATGGGATATTGATTGGCATGATCGACATAGCCGTGATCAAGCTTTCGACTACTCTTCTTGCTACTAATGGTGTGTTGAAGATACCCGCTACGAAGAGGTTATTGTGCAAGTAAAGAGAAGTTATGTGATATGTTAGCGAGATGCTGAGATAAGTCAAAACAGCAAGCCCAAGATATTTTGCCAGCCGGTTGACTTTAGTGCGTAGAGGTATTTCATAAGTGTCAAGGCCTTCCATGTTCCCTGCTATTCTTCCGAGTTGAGTTGCTCTTCCAGTCTGTGTTATCAGTGCCTTTGCCGTGCCTGCAATCACGAATGTGCCTAGAAATACCATGTCTCTCCTTCCGGGAATAGGAGTGCCCTGTTCAACTGGTGTGTCGTCCTCGAATTTTTCTACTTCTTCAGACTCTCCAGTTAGAGATGCTTCATTCACCCTGAGGCTCGACGCGTTGATGATCCTAGCATCACCAGGGATTCTGTCTCCCTGTTCAAGTCTTATGATATCTCCTGGAACTATCTGCTCTGATGGTATTTCGAGGAGCCTACCCTTTCGGACTACTTTGCTCTTTGAAGCGGAAAGCTTCTGGAGCGCCTCCATTTTCTTTTGCGCTCTGGCCTCCTGCACCACGGCTACGACGGCGTTGACACTAATCACTGAGAGCCAGAAGGTTACTGGCCCATAAGCCTCATGCAGCACGAAGAATGCAAGAAATGCCAAGACTATGCTAATAATCAAATAGATATCTATCAGCCAATTGAGGAAGGGTGCAAGATATATCCTGTAAAAGCTAGGCTTTATCTTTGGAATTAGGTTCAGACCATATTCTCGAAGTCTTTCTTTGGCTTCATTGTCGGAGAGACCACGTTCAAGATCTGAACCCCACTTTTCTGATATTTTGGATAAAGGCTGTGCGTATGTCTCAATGTCTTCTAGTTCTTCTTGAAGCGAGGCGTGTCCTGTGAGCAAATCTCTTTCATCATGATTATTGTGATATCGCGACCCTTTGTCTACCGACTCTTTTTCGGCTAACGCTCACTGAGGAGCTAACAATGCCTACCCCTTCCGATATTGCACATATGAACCTTCCTCGACGTCAGCGCGCACGGTTATCTCTATCCAGCCGACATATACTTCAGGCGCGCGCTAGAACAGTTATGCAGGTATCTACAAAAGACTTTAAATTCCGGAGTATTGTCGATTTCAGACAAGCAAGCGCCAGGGGAGCTGGTTAGCCGGCTGAGAGGGCGGTCTGGTGAACCGCCGACCCTAGAACCTCATTCAGATAATGCTGGCGGAGGGGGCGTGTACCGAATTCCTGATTTGGTGCACTCTAACTCAGATCTAACTCGGCTTTTCTTGGGTTGGAGCGATAAATCAATTTGGCAACCCAAATAGGATTTGCGAAGAAGGGACAAATAACAGAAGAAATGCGTACAGTAGCCAAGGATGAAGATGAGCTGCCTTCAACGATATGTCAACGAATAGCTGAAGGAACCGTAATCATAGCCAGAAATAATCAACGCGAAAATGTTCATCCAATTGGAATTGGAAAAGGGCTGCGCACCAAAATCAACACAAACATAGGAACAAGCCCTGACTTATGTGATCTCAATTTAGAAATCGAGAAGGCTAAGATCGCTGTCAAGTATGGCACAGACACCATTATGGATCTTAGCACAAGCGGCAACTTGAATGATATACGAAGGTCGATTCTTAGGAATGTTAATGTTCCAATTGGAACCGTCCCCATATATCAAACCGCTATCGAAGCATCTGAGAAGAGGGGCTCAATTATACACATGACCGAAGATGACATCTTCAACACGATAGAAGAACACGCCAAAGATGGCGTTGACTTCATGACAGTCCATTGCGGGGTAACACAACAAATCGTCAAACGGATAGCAAAGCACCCACGCCTGATGGGAATTGTCAGCCGCGGAGGCACCTTTCTAGCCGCATGGATCCTGCATCATAATAAAGAAAATCCCTTGTACGCAAACTACGACTACCTTCTGGAATTGGCTGCAAAATACGACTTTGCACTAAGCCTAGGCGATGGCCTTAGACCAGGATGCATTTTCGATTCAACCGACTGGCCTCAAATTCAGGAGTTGCTCACAATAGGAGAACTCGTGGAAAGAGCCAGGACTGCAAATGTACAAGCTATAGTTGAAGGACCTGGGCATCTACCGCTTAACGAAATAGAATCAAATGTTCTGCTTGCAAAGTCGATATGCAAGGGGGCGCCTCTCTATGTACTAGGTCCCCTTGGAACTGAGATAGCACCGGGATACGACCACATCGTTGGAGCTATCGGTGGAGCCCTTGCAGGACTCGCCGGAGCTGACTTCCTTTGTTACCTGACGCCTTCAGAGCATCTGGGTTTGCCCCTTTTAGAAGATGTTAAAGAAGGTGTTATGGCTACCAAAATATCGGCACACGCAGTCGACATTGCAAAGCTTGGATCAAAAGCGGCCGCTCGTGACTTGGCCATGGCAAAAGCTAGAGCGAACCTTGATTGGGAAAGTCAGCTGGAGAATGCCTTGGATCCAGAGAAAGCCGCGAAGATTCGCGACAGAATCAGACTGAAAAATCCCGAGACGTGTTCAATGTGCTCCGGATATTGTGCCGTAAAGATCTTGAAGGAAGCGCTGAAAACTGAGGGTCAATGTCTGTGAGTAACGCGCGCTAGAGGACTATACAGCTATGCTGGGCTAGCCCCTACCACTTCATCTGGGATAGCCGGACATAGAAGTGTAACACGTGAAGGAAGCGGATGACTACTATGAGCCACGGTAGAAGCAGCAATGATGCATGTCCACAAATACGACACAAGCGTCGCTAGCGCGCGCGAAAGCAACAAACAATCAGACAAGGACGGAAACGACGAATAAGACAGAAACATCATGGTCAGTCTATTTCGCGGCAATTACATTAGCAGTTGTTTTAGCCTCAATAGTGATAATAGGATTGAGGATAAAGAAACCGTTAGGCCAAACAATCCAAATCAAAATAATTACGCTCGCGGTTTCTCTGCCACTATTCTGGATTATATTATGCTGCCACCAATGATGTGGCCAATTATGATGGCAATAACAATTGCCATCAGGTATCTCGGAGCACGGATCCGCATCTTCACAGCATTCTTAGTGGTCGGCTCTTTAACAATCTCTGTACTTCTGTAAGTCAGCCAAATACCCGCTAACAAGGCAATAATGAGATATGGACCTCCAAGTCTTGCAGGTATTCCTGCTAGTACACCTGCAATTGAGGTCATTACAAAAAGAGCAAGAACACATTTAGCGGCTCCTTTTGGCGACAAGATGACTGGCAATGTGAGGAACCCTGAGGTCTTATCGACTGACGAGTCTTGGATCTCGCTAATGAAATCGCGCCCAGGCTCCCAAAGTAGATTCACAACTAATAAGAGCCACACTTGGCCAGCCATGACTTCACCTGTCAATGTTGCGGCTCCGAAGAGTGTTAGGAGAATTGCCGCGGCTGCTGGGCAGATGAAGCCGAAGGGAATTCTATGTCTTTTGAAGTAGGCGTAAACGAAGGGTGTAGGAACGGCAACTAGAGCTATCAAGAATGAAGGGGTATTAAGCAGAAGAGCCAATGCAAGTGCGCCCAACCCGTAAGCCAGCGCAGCCAAGAGAGCTTCGTTCGGCGATATCAAACCAGTTGGGATCGGCCGTTTTGAAGTTCTCGGGTTCTTGGCATCGGTTTTCCAATCGGAATAATCATTGAATGTGTGTACGGCTGCTGTCGCCAAGACTACTGCCAAATAGCCTATGAAGAAAGGCCACGCGGATGGGATGCCTTTAACACCAAGGAATGCGGAACCGATGAAAATGAAACTTGAAGATAGAAGGACGTATGGTCTGGTCATTTTTATGAAACCTAGCAGCTTTTTCATAGCCTGATCCTCGTCATACGCCCTAAGGCTGGCAGGTTACTCAATCATTCATTAATAAAAAATATTGTGGAGGTTCTATAATTTGAGGTCCGCTGACAACAAGCGTAGACTTCCTAGGCATCTTGATGGCTGGGCACCGCGTGTAGCAGCAAATGAGTCTGTCACCTTTAGTGCTTTTTCAGCAGAGGGATCGCCGCTGGGGCGTAGAACCCCACCAATAGCAGGATAATTATGCCCAACTGGACAGCGCTGGCTCCATTGATCAACCCTTGTAGAGCATAAGCGGCGATAAGGCCTATGGAGGTGACGCTGTGAGCCTTGATCATATCAAGATTTGCCGGTGCCAACTCCGTGGGGCTGTTATAGTGATGTTTCAGAAACTCGATTGATCTGTAGGCCAGAGGGACCGAGGCCAGCGCGATTACACAGAGCCTGGGGATTAACTGAAGGGCAACGGCGCCGATTATCACTGAATAAGTGCAGATCCAGCTCAAAATGTAGATTTTTATGCCCGCCTTCTTACCGTATCTAGCGACAAGAGTCAGTTTTCCCGCCATCTTGTCTGTCTCATAGTCTGGAATTTCGTTTATCACTATCATGGAGAATAGCATTATTCCCATAGGTAACGTTGCTAGAAAAGCCTGCAGCGAGAGCTTGTGAGCTTGAACGAAATAGGAGCCTAAACCTATGATTGATCCAAAGTTCACAAGGAGACCTAGCTCGCCTAACCCATGATGAGAGTAACTTATGGGAGGCATCGTGTAAAAGATCGAGCAGAAAACGCCAAACATTCCAAATGCCAAGATGGGCCAGCCTTTAATCCAAGCAAGGTAAATTCCGATTCCAGTTGTAATGCCGTAGCATACGACAAAAGCCATCAACATGTGATGTGGCGTTATGAGGCCGCTGCTTAGGGTGCCACTTCCACCAGTGTACGGGTTCTTTTCTCCGGGTTTCTGTTGATCTACAGCGTGTTTGAAGTCATAATAGTCATCTGTCATGTTTAGAGCAAAATGATTCACGACCACACCTAGCAGAACGAGAAAGAAAATCTCCGTGGAAAAGGTTTTATCAACACTCAAACTGATCGCCGCCCCCAATGTAGCTGGAAATATACTTGGTGGTACGAAGTGATATCTGAAGGCCCGCCACCAGATCAGAATCTGCTGGTGGAGCTTTCCATTCATTAGGACTGCCCCAAGACACAAATTTGTCTTAATTTAGAGTCACGAGGTTATACAAGTATTTTGTCTGTCCTAGACTATAGTGTGGCCTAGTGTGGGAGGGCTTAACTCATGCGCGTAACTTGCAACGAGAAAAGCCAACACCATCGAACATTGACAGCATTCTAATGTGGTAAGTGTCAGCTGAATGACTTGTAAATTGAAGGGTTTTCCTTGACAAGTACCAGGTTGAGTCTGAGGACGTTAACGTATGGTTCGCCAACAACCCATAACGTTCTCTCGACGTTTTCATCAACAACGTGTTTGAGTACTTCCGAGGGGATTCCAGTTGCTGCCTGGATCCTTGGAATCTGAGAATAACCGTCCTGAAGAGTAATGTCGGGATCCACGCCGGAAGCTGAATCATTTCTTGGATGGAAGAGCATGGGTGAACTGAAATTCTGTGCAATCAGAATGGAACCGACATAACGTCCATTGAACTGGATTATCTCCCCGTTTGCTTGATAGGGTAGCAGGAGTTGCGCTAATCCTGTTACGAACAGGGGAAAGATTAGCCCGCATAATACAAGTGAGATAATAGCCAGTCTGACGGTGGGCCCATAATCATGCTTGTTCAATTTGATAATCTCCTAAACGTGAATCGCCTCGAGGGCGATGTCTATCAGCTTGATTCCGACAAATGGAACTATGACCCCGCCTACACCATAGATCATTGTGTTCTTCAGGAACAAGGTCATTGTGTCTGAGGGCTTGAAGGATACGCCCTTCATGGCTAAAGGAATTAGAAGCGGGATTATGATTGCGTTGAATATCAACGCCGAGAGCACTGCGCTGTGCAATCCGAGATGCAGAATATTCAGGGCTTGAAGTACGGGGACAACTGTAAAGAGAACCGGTACTATTGCGAAGTATTTCGCAACGTCATTTGCGATGCTGAAGGTAGTTACAGCTCCACGAGTCATGAGGAGCTGTTTCCCAAGCATAACGACCTCTATGATCTTTGCAGGGTTGGACTCAAGATCCACCATGTTCGCCGCTTCCTTTGCTGCCTGTGTTCCAGAGTTCATAGCGAGGCCTACGTCGGCAACGGCGAGGGCGGGTGCGTCGTTGGTTCCGTCGCCTATCATCGCAACAATTCTCGTGTTGGCTTGCTCTCGGAGGACTATTCCATGCTTGTCCTCAGGCTTTGCTTGCGGCACATACTCATCGATCCCAACCTCAGCTGCGATGCTTCTGGCAGTGAGTGGATGGTCTCCAGTTATCATCACGGGTCGTATGCCCATTGCTTTGACGGCTTGAATCTTCTCTTCGATGCCTGTCTTCAGGATGTCTTTTAGCCGAATGATGCCGATTATCTCACGGTTCTTAGCGATGGCGACGGGGCTGTCGCCTTCATTGGAAATCCTGTTGATGACGGCATCGAAGTCATTGGGGTAAGATTTTGCGATCTGCTTTATTGCGTCGGGGGCTCCTTTGATTATCTCAACTTCGCTGGGTCCTATGGAGCCGTTTAGGGAACTCGTGAATTTCCGTCTAAATCTTCGCCTTTCCTTGGCGCCCTTCGGTAACAGGAAGCCGGTGCCACCGGTGAACTTCACTCCGCTTGTTCGGGTCGTAGCGGAAAACTCGTAGGATTCCGAGAGAGCTAGAGCGTTCAGATCTCTCGGTATCAAACCGCTGTTGTAAGCTAACCTGATTATGCTACGCCCTTCTGGAGTGTCATCGTGCCAGGATGCTAGAAACGCTGCTTCTCCAACTTCTTGCTCTGAATGACCCTCGAACGGTATGAACTCGATCGCCTGTCGACTTCCAACAGTTATCGTGCCGGTCTTGTCGAGGAGAATTGTGTCCGTGTCGCCAGCTGTCTCGATTGCTCTACCTGACTTTGCAACAATCTTTCTCGCATACAGTCTGGACATCCCAGAGAGACCGATTGCTGGAAGAAGCGCCCCTATTGTGGTTGGGAGAAGGCAAACGTATAATGCGATTAGGACTGAAAGGTCAGCTCCGAGGCTGAGCACAACTGATATGCCGAGAAGTGCGAAAATGATTATGGTAAAGATGGCGGTGAGACCTATCAGAACTATTACTACCGCTTGTTCGTTTGGAGTTTTTGGTCTCTTTGATGACTCTACCAGTCGGATCATCTGGTTAATGTAGCTGTCTTCAGGATTCACGGTGACTCTAGCTGTCAATGTATCACTGATAAGCTTCGAGCCTCCGATCAAGGGGTCACTAGGTGCTTTTCTGACAGGGATCGATTCACCGGTGAGAAGAGATTCGTCAACCATTGCTATGCCTTCGGTAACCTCGGCGTCGATAGGAATCATGTCTCCTTTCTCAAGCAGGATCACGTCTCCTCGTCGCAGCTGAGTCGAAGGAGTAAGAATGACTGTCCTTTCCTCTTGTCTGCCTTCTCCCTGCTCCTTACTTTTTGTCACTATTTTCTTGGTCATGGATTCCGTCTCGAGCTTTCTTAGACTGTTCGCAGTGTTCTTTGCCTGTGTCTCAGCGAGGGAATCTGAGAGTGTGCTAAACCAGACGGTAATGAGCAGTATGACTGCAACTTCGATGTAGAAGATCCGCTCGCCAGGGCTTGCCACGGGAAGGAAACCTTGAGGATAGATAGCCATCGCTGCTACGACAAGGAAGGTGACTTCAACGACGAACATGACTGGGTTTGCGATAAGTGAGATGGGGTTTAGTCTCACTAAGGAGTCGGTCAGTGTCTTGCTGGACATTAATCCTGTCCGTAGACTGGTTCGATGATTTTTGGTTGACATTTCTTTCATCCTTTCACAATTACCCGAACCCGTTCAGGTGGCCTTGGAAGTAGGAAAGGATTGGTCCGAGTGCGAGGAACGGGAAGAACGTCAGAACAACAAGGATCAACGTGCTTCCTACAAGAACTATGGAGAACGTTATGCTGTCAGTCTTCAATCCAACTTCGGCGCTTCTCTTCCTCCCAATCATCGAGCCTCCAAGTGCAATCAGGAAACCAATTGGTGCGAAACGACCTGCAAACATTACTAGGGCGGTTGATATGTTGAAGAATACTGTGTTCGCAGATGCACCGAGGAAGTCTGCGCCGTTGTTTGCTGCGGCTGATGTGAACTCCCACAGAATTTGAGTGTAGCCGATCGAGTTGCCTCCTACACCTATCGCGTTTGCGGCTCCTGCTGCGTATGCAAGTACCGTGGGAATCAGTATGATGATCGGGTGAACCAGAAAGGCACACATTACGAGAGTAACGTCTCTTGCGTTGATTTTCATTCCCAAGTATTCTGGGGTTCTGCCTGACATGAGCCCAACGATGAATACGGTGATCACCACGTACATGACCATGTACATCAATCCAACACCCTTGCCCCCTGGCGTTGCCTGAATCAGCATCCCCATGAAAGCGGAGAGTATGGCGAGTGGATGAATGGCATTGAGCGAAGCGTTGACTGAACCTGTCGTCACGGCAGTCGTAACAACAGTCCAGAAAGTTGAGAAGAATCCTCCAAACCGAACCTCCATCCCTGGACCCAATATTGGATTGGGAATAAATGCGATAATGAGATCGATTACGAAGAGTGCGTATGAAGCCCAGAGTATGGGTCTGCTCTCCCTCTTCTTTCCAAGTATCTCGCCATACATGAAGATCATCACTGTTGGCATGAGCAACATTAGAATGATCTCAAGAACATTTGACGCAGGATTTGGATTCTGGAAAGGGTAGGCGGAATTGGCTCCATAATAGCCTCCCCCGTTAGTGCCAATCTGCATGATAGAGACTAGAGATGCGACAGGACCGACGAGAATCAGTTGTGTCGCACCCTCCACCGTCTTCACTGTTGTGTACCCGCTAAGGGTCTGAGGCACGCCGAGCCAAACAAAGACCAGAGACGCTACAAGGCATAGTGGGAACAGAACTCTGGTCAGAGACCTCACAAAGTCAACGTAGAAATTGCCTAAGTCCTTGGAGCCGCTTGCAAAACCTCTCACAAAGGCTACCGCAACGCTAATTCCGGACGCGGCTGAGGTGAATTGGAGAAACTGAACCGCCCCCATTTGACTCAAATACGAAAGCGCAACCTCGCCATTGTAATGTTGAAGATTAGTATTACTGCCGAATGAGATGACTTGCATGAAGGCAAGGTCCCATGTTAGGCCTGGAAACCCTTGAGGATTAAGCGGGAGTCTCCCTTGGAATACGAATATTAGAAACGCAAGGGCCATTTGGAAAACGTTGAGTAACATCAACGATAGGAAGTATTTCTTCCAATTCATTGAATGGGTTGGATTTACGCCTCCAAGCCTATAGATCCAGTTCTCGATTGGATTCAAGACTCTGTCGAGACGGCCAGGGGTACGAGCAAAGACTCGGGTAACATATGGTGCGAGGAAACGGCCTATGGCGATCACTGAGCCCAAGATCAGAATCACGACAGCCCCTTGAATGGGATCGATCAATTCGGTTCAACACCAAACTCTCTTCGAGAATTTTCATCAATAGTATGGATTGAAGGATTCAACCTCGATGCATAAGTAAGGTTGCTGTTACTGCGAGGTCGATTTGGATGCTGCAGGTTCTGCGTGGCTTCTGTGTCTGTGGCCTTTGTGTGTCTCTAGCACGATGGAGGATACTGTGCTCTTTACGCCTTTTATCTTCAGAATCTTGTTTTTCAGAAAGTCCCGGAATTCCTCTATGTCTGCTGCTGAGACAAGTGTGACAATGTCGAATTCCCCTGTTACAAAGTAGAGTTCTTCTACGTTAGGGAATTGCTCGAGAGCTTTGATGACGTCGTCCATAGTGGGTGACTCTACAAAAATGTCTACGAAGGCCAGAAGACGTGCCAAGGTCAATCATCGATCCTGTACTCCAAATTTCTAGGTTGAAACTCCACCGAATAGTCCGTCGCATATTAAACATTACGTGTCGATTAATCGCATTCTCCATGTACGCGCGTATATATGCCATACTTATACTTACTTGGAGTTCCTTGGGAACTGTATGATAATTGTTGCTGCGTTAAATGCTAATCTGCGCAGATTAGGAAGCTAATCATAGCGTTTATGATGAAGGTAGATTCGCGCGCGCTACCATGAAATCCATCCACTTAAAGTCTTCAAGGACGTTGGTACTGCTTAGCTGCTTTCTACCTGCTGTGGCAACATCAACTCATAACGGCACTAATCGTGACATTCATTCCATCACTCATAGCGCTAGTCATCTATACCCCCTCATCAGCCTTAGCACAAACGCTTTCCGGGGCACAATCATTAGGACGAGAGTCCGCTTAATCTCCTAGATTTTTCGAGGTTTGTTCGTAGTCGTGAATGACCAATCCCTAAATCCTAAGAGATTAAAGTGAGATTATATTCCCTCCATCTGAGCTGATTTCCGTGTCCAAGTCTGAAAAGAAGAAAGCACTTGCTTGGAATGTATCTCTTGTTTAGGCAATAGTAGGTTTAGGTTCTTTAATAACGGATATTTTTTACCATATGTCCATGGGTGAAATCAGCGCGGCAATTGGCGACACTCCTTCAAGATGTTCAAACATTCTACAGCCTTCATGACGTACGTCGTCATCATACTAACGTACCTCTGGCAGCGATCTCAAAAGTCTTGAGCTTTTTTGTGTTATCCATCGGTACCTAGAAAGATTGGTCTACACCTTGATGCTACTCATTATACTTGCTCAGTTCTCTTGCCCGGTCCAATTCTTTGAGGTGACTGAGCTCTCTGGCCCTTTGTAGAACCTTGATGATTCTCTCGATTTCCTTTGTGTTTCTTCCTACCTCTAGAGGATAGGTGGCGGCGAATCTTAAAATGCCGTCGGGATCTATTATGAATACTCCTCTGTATGTGACTCCTTTAGTCTTGTGGAGTATACCGTATTTCTCTGCAAGTTTCTTGTCGATGTCTGCTATTAATGGATAGCCTATCTGCACTCCAACTCTATCTTTTATTTCCTTTATCCATCTTAGGTGTGTCTCGACTGAGTCGACACTCCAGCCTACAAATTGGACTCCTAACTCATCAAACTCGAACTTCTTTCTTGCGAAACCGATTGTATCAGCTTCACATATGGGGGTGAAGTCTGCAGGGTAAGCGAAGAGAACCACCCATTTACCCTTGAAATCAGACAGTGATATTTTGCCCTTAGTCGTAGTTACTGAGAAATTCGGTGCCGGCTCATCCAAGTCAACCATCTGTAGTCACTTCAAACAGCAAATAGGTTAAATTGGGCTTGCTATTTTAATATTGATAGAGCGCAGGGGGTGAGAATGTTTGGTAACGTACAAGAAAGGAGACGTCTACGTCTGTGATCATCCAGACTGTGATATTGAAGTCACAGTCACCAAGGGATGTACTGAGGAGTCGTGTCCCACCTGTGGACCCCTGATATGTTGCGAGAAGCCGATGGTGAAGAAGTAGATGCCCCACAGTCAGTCTGTCCGCTTTTAGTTGGGGCTTACTCTTTTTTTGGCGTGCGCTTGAGTGTTAGTGCCTTATTTACTGCGCCCAACGAAGCTCATCTGAGTTTCCTAGTAGATTGGTGCCCAAATCCGCCTCCTCGCACCAGAATTCGAGTCCAAATCGCGTCCCTCTTTCCACTATTTCTCCAGCACGTGCTGAGGCAGCTACCCTCAGATTGAAGCATTAATATTATCAATTTACGTCAATTCCATCGTCAAAAAAGTTTCATCTTCCCGTCAAGAACATTGTCATCTTCGTCGTCAAATTGACTCACATTCAAGAATAGTTAGTAGTATGCTAGGATTTTCCCAAATATTCTCCTAAACAAAGGAAACGAAAATGAAAGTTGACGGAGCAGTTGACGTTGAAAATGACAAAAATGCATTCGCTAAAATAATCAACAATTCGCGTGCATAACGCTCGGATCTAGGCACTTCGCGGATGAAGTGACATCCTTCAATTCGCAAGAACATTGTTGGCAGACGAAGTGATCCATCTCTTGACGCAAAGTACTCTGAGGAAAGCAGTACTGATGGTATACGAAGTAAATGGGACCATTAGTGTAGCAAGAGAGCCATACGAGTCTTCAACCTTCGGCTTCGTATCGTTGACGGTCGACAGTTTATCGACAGAGACCCTGCTGATCGACGTCATTCCAGCATTGAGTAGCTTATATTAGGGGATCTAGCCGGAATCTGAAGGTATCAAAAGGGTTAATTCAGACCAACATTGGCACTAGGCAAGTGTTATGGCGAAGGAAAAGAGGCATTGACTTTTGACAGCTAAGATCCTCGTCGTAGATGACGAAGAGCCTATTCGCAGTTTAGCTCAGATGATCTTAGAGCGAGAGGGATACAATGTCGTCACCGCATCCAATGGAGCAGAGGCCATCCAAAAAGCTGAGGAAGAGAATCCTGATCTTGTGCTCCTTGACATAGTAATGCCTGGAATGAGCGGTCTGGAAGTTTGCAGGATCCTAAAGACCGAAACAATTGCCAGATTCGTCCCCGTAGTCATGTTCACCGTTCTGGGCAGAGATGTTGACCACAAGCTCGCCGAGGAGAGTGGATGCGACGGTTACTTCGTCAAGCCCTTCACGCCTGAAGATCTCCTGGCGGAAGTGATAAGGCGCCTTAAGGAGAGTGATGAGAAGAATCCTTTCAAGCAGCCGAAGAATCGACGACGTCCTAAATGAACAATCCTTCTAGAATCTGACACGTGGCGTTTCAGAACCAGTCATTTTGGCTTCTCTTCTTTGAGCTTGTCGATTAACGCGCGCGCGTGAGATAAACCAGCTCAGCAACCCAAGCACATATTTGATATTCGCGCCCAAGGTCGGTCGACCGCACTCGAAATCGCTTCGTCACCCTGTTAGAATACGGTTACCGATTTTATCGGCGATCTTCATTCAAGAAAAGATCGCTTCAGCTCTATGCTAAGATCCTCAGGAATTGTCTCGATGATCGGTTCCCTATGAAGAGTCTCCATGAAACCGTTGTCGCTGACATAAAGGCAAGCCGGGAAGGGTCTCGATATAAGTCTAAAATTCAGAAGAAAGAAATCGCTCAGATCCTCATCGCAGGGTGCTGAGAAAGTAGCCATATTGAGACTCTTGACTCCACATGAATAGTATCCTCTCAATATGAAGGATAGGCCAGTGGACAATTCGTTCAGTTCCTTCTCTCCTAACTGATCGAGGCTTGATATGTTAGAGAATATTCCTTGGACCTCACGATTCCCTTGTGGAGCAAAACTGGCTAACCAGCTCACTGAGCCGATCCTTCCGATGAATCTCTCCCCTTTCTGTTGCTCTACTTCTGCGAGGTCACGCCAGTAATTGCGTCTGCGCTTATCATGGTAGGATTTGCTTGCATCAAGTAGTTGGAGGGTGTTTTGGCTCGGATCGGGATCAGCTATCACCTGAAGATGAGGATGAACAATGCTGGCGGCAGCGGGAGGCATGTAATTCCAATTAATACTCCAATACCTGGCCTCCGGATGTTGAGCCTTAATCAGTCTGAAATATTCCAATGACGCCTTAAGGCAATTCCCAATTAGCTTCGGAGAAAATCTGTTCAGCTCAAGATGATGATCACTTGAGAAAACTGCAACGGCATGGAATCCTGCGAATGGGAACAGATTTGGAAAAAGCCAAGACGCTCCCATCTTGATCCTTTCGGGAAGTGTTCCGACAAAGGTGGGCGTCATCTTCTCAATGTTCTCTGGACAGAAGAAACATTTCGCTCTCGAACTCTTGAAAAATTGGGCCAGCTCATCAGTTCCAGTTGAAACCTGCTTAGGCCTCCTGGATCTGTCGATATTTATTCTGCACCGTCTTCCAGTCAAGGGATCCTTTCTGATCTCAATCCTTTGATGGACTTCCTTGAGGCCTTGGAGAGGGCTTCGCAGACTTGCTTCCTGAAACAATTTCTCAAAAACGATTGTCAAACAGTTGTATCTCCATTTTTTCGAAACATTTTGCTGCAAATGTGGAGGAATCTGAGGAAGTCCTCAGCTCCTATGATATAATGAGATTGATTGGAACTGATAAGTATCTTAGTAGAATTGCAGGTCTTTGTGCGCCGAGACCGATGAATAGACACGTGAACTCGACATAAGCTGCAACCACTCCAAGAAGGTTTATCTGTGCGCAACTTACTTTTTTATGGTAGACTTTCTTGAACCTTTCTCGTATACCGAAGGAGTTTAAGCAGTTCTGTGCAGGCAAAGAAGGTTGGCAGCTCGGCGAGGAAGGCGAATGGGTTAAAGATCATCAAGGCTATCACATGATAATTTGCAGCAGAAGCATGAGCCCACACACTCTCCGATCAATGATTAGGAGTGGGAGAATGTCTATTCGGGAGAGAGAGTTTTGGAAAGTAGAGGATGCTAGACTTATGATCTTCGTGTCTGAAAATCTACCGGGTGAGATTGTTAGTGAGATCGAGGAGTCTGAGGATTTGCAGCACCGAATCGTACTTTACGACGTCGCCCGTGGCTTAAAGGTTGGAGGCGGTGACGAAGTCTCTGCAGAATTAGAGAAATTTCTGGGGGAAAAGAGTGGCAAGTCTCTAAACAGTCATAAACACTCGCTTTAAGGAAGTCTGCCAGCAGTATAAGTCACTTGCACTTTTTCAAGGAAGAACTGGATTTTCAATTATATTCGATATCTCGTGGAAACTGACAAAAGTCTTAAATGGACTCTGGTTTTTCATCACTATCTCTGATACTGCTCAAAGGTTTCAAGGATGAGGATCGCGTTCTTTGCATGGGAGTACCCTCCATTTGTCGTTGGCGGATTGGGTACCTATGCCGAGAATATAACTAGGAAATATGTGGAGCGAGACCATGACGTTACAGTCTTCGCCATGAATACCGGAGATTTACCGACTAATGAGATTCTAAGAGGAGTAGAAGTTCACAGACCAATCCTGACAGATGCCTCAAAGATCTTTCCTTTGTTATCCAAAGATTTGGAGAGCTGGGGTTCCCACGTCAAGTTCTTTAGCGATTTCTTCATGTACAATACGCTATCGATATCGAAACTAGTCAATGACCTGGTGAAGAAACAAGGTTACAAGTACGATCTGATATGTTTTCACGACTGGCTTAACAGCGTAGCAAGCATAATCGGCAAAGATGAGCTCGGGATTCCCACAGTATTTCATGTCCACTCAACCGAATGGGGTAGAAGTGGAAACGGTTCTAATATTATCACGGCCCTAGAGAAGAAGGCTGCTGACGAAGCAGATGGCGTGATTACAGTAAGCCACGCCATGAAGGAAGATTTGGCTAGGCACCGTTGGCCTGAAGAGAAGATACATGTTGCTTGGAACGGGGTTGATCCTGACAAGTACAACCCTGAAAATTCCAGAGCCGACGATGTGAAGGCCTTGAGGGCTAAGTATGGCGTTAATGACGATGACAATCTAATCTTGTTCATAGGGCGCTTGACCTGGGTTAAGGGTGTCAGGAACCTGATTCAAGCCATGCCCACTGTATTGGAGAAATATCCAAACTCGAAACTCTTGATCTTGGGCAAAGGCGAAGAACAGAGAGATATAATGGATCTTGCCTCAAGACTAAGGATAGAAGATAAAGTGCAATATAGGTTCGAATTTGTCAGCGAAAGTGAGAGAATACTTAACTATGCGGCATCAGACGTCTGCGTCTTCCCCTCGATCTATGAGCCCTTCGGCATAGTGAGCCTTGAGGCAATGGCAATGGAAAAACCGACAGTCGTGGGTGCTAGAGGTGTCGTCGGTTTCAGGGAACAAGTGGTTCCTTCAGGAAAAGACCAGTGTGGTGTACATGTGGACGGCAACAACGCACAAGATATCGCGTGGGGAATTATGGCGGTACTGTCCGACAAAGACACTGCTAGAAAGTGGGGAAAGAATGGTAGGGAAAGAGTCCTCAAGTATTTCACTTGGGACAAGGCGGCAGACCAGACTCTAAGGTGTTATGGAGAAATAAGTGAGAATTCCGGGTAAGAGATTAAAGAAAGACGATTTCAATCATAACTTCAGGAAGAATCGTCTTCAAGACATCTCCGTTCAGGATTTCTTGCGAATTTTCACCTAGTTGTTAATTGTAAGCTAAGTTTCTAAGCAGGCAAGATGAATTGTTACGTGTGCCGCCGTTTTGATGGAGGAGTATGGTGATTGAATGCCTGATGTCTGTTTTGGTTTCGAAGTCCACCAACCTTTCAGAATCCTCAAAGATTTCAACGAAGACCTGAGCAAGGGCAAAAAGGCCGAAGAGCTCTTTGAAATTTACTTTGATAATGAATGGAACAGAGACATCCTGAAAAGAGTTGCCAGGAAATGTTACATCCCTGCCAACGAAATAGTCTTAAAGAATATCGATAAATTCAAGAAAGAAAAGAAGAAATTCAAGGTAGCTTATAGTATTTCAGGAGTTTTAATTGAACAGCTAGAACGCTGGGCGCCAGAAGCTTTAGATCTATTCAAACAATTGGCTGATAGCGGTTGCGTGGAGTTCCTTGACCAGACATATTATCATTCGATTTCAAGTCTATTCTCGGCAAATAGAGAGGAATTTATTGAACAGGTGCGTCTTCACAGGCAGCTCATGGAAGAGCTCTTCGGTTATGTTCCACGAGTATTCGAGAATACGGAGTTCATCTACAACAATTCTATCGCGAAGACGCTGGATTGTATGGGGTATCAGGGAGTATTTACAGAAGGGGCTGAGCGTATTCTTGGATGGAGGTCGCCCGACTATGTCTATAAAGCAGACCAAACAGACATAGTGGTTCTCTTGCGAAACAATAGACTCTCAGATGATGTAGCCTTCAGGTTCTCCGCTAGAGACTGGGTTGGATGGCCTTTGACCGCCGACAAGTACGCCGCATGGCTATCGGCGACACCAGGCCAATGCATAAACATGTTCATCGACTACGAGACTTTCGGTGAGCATCAATGGCCCGAAACAGGAATACTTGAGTTCCTTAAGTGGATACCAGGGGAGATTCTGAAATACAACAACCTCCAGTTCAAGACTCCCTCTGAACTCGTATCCTCACATGCTCCGGTGGGAGTAGTATCTGTGAACGACTTCAATACAGTCTCTTGGGCAGATGTTGAACGAAGTACAAACGCTTGGTTTGGCAACGATATGCAGAGGACGTGCTACAGCGCTCTAAAGTGTCTGGAACCTTACGTAAAGAAGACTCGAAACGAGAAGATTCTAAAATTATGGAGGCTATTGCAGATAAGCGATCATCTTTACTATATGTACACGGAGCCAGGGGCTTCAGGTTTGGTGCACGGATACTTCAGCAATCAACCTCCTGTGCAGGCTTTCTGGGCGTTTACCCGGATCCTTTCGGACTTTTATGCGAAAGTGGCTGACAACCTTGCTGAGCCGGAGAGAACATCTGCATATGTGCTCCGAATAGTGCCACCCGACGAGGCTTTTCACTTTCGTGAGAACGGCAAATACATTAGCCTGTCAGCACACTCAATGGATGAGTTCAAAGAAGCTATCTTGATCGCTTCTGACAGATCTATTGAGTATCACTTCGCTCGTGGAGACTTTGAGAAATGGATCAGTAAAGTTATAGGAGATGACCAACTCGCAAATCGAATAGAAAACATCCGAAAGTCAAATGCCGCGGAGCTCAGAAAGACTCTCCATGACCGTGTAAATCAAAGAGTATCGGAATTGAGAGCCCTGATATAGGAAGATCCTAAAGTCAGTTTCTTTAGCACTTGCTCGCAATTAGGACAATGGGGACATAAGCGCCAGAGTCGGGTTCAAGCCTTATCAAAAGAGTCCACGAACTATGGAACCTTGCCGGAGAGCTGTGTGCCAATTGCATGGGAATAGGTATCGACTAGTTTGTTGATCGTATTCTCCCACTTGAAGGCCAATACTTTCTTTGATGCCTCCTCAGACAGTTTCTTCATTGCATCAGGTGAGTTGAGGAGGTAGTTTATACCCCAAGCCACGGACTCTGGGGTTGTGTAGACCTTTATTCCATTAACAAAATTATCTATATTCTCGCGTAAGCCACCAACGTCAGCCGCTACAACTGGCTTCCCGGCTGCCCAAGCCTCCAACAAGGCTATCCCAAAGGGTTCGTTCCTGCTGGGGAGACAGATGATGTCACATGCGTTGATAAGCTCTCGAAAATGCCAATAGGGCACAAAATCCAGAAATCTGGCTGAGTCTGCTATGCCCAGCTCCTTGGCTCTATTCTCCAAGTAGCCCCGCATACTGCCTTGTCCTATGAAAATGAATTTGGTATCCCATCTGTTTGCGAGCACTTTTGGTATGGCTTCGACCAGAAGGTCAGGGCCCTTCTGACTTTCTAGCCTGCCGATGAACCCGACCATTGGAGCCAAGGGATGAATGTCGTACTTCTCTTTTATTTTACCAGGATCAAGATTCAGTTTGTATCCGGTTGGATCGATTGCGTTTGGAATCACTTCTATCTTGTCAAGAGGGATCTTGTAAAGCCAGTTCAACTCATTCTTCATATAATTGGAGACTGTGGTAACTCTGTTCGCGATGTACCCTCCGTACCATTCTTTGCCTGAGATCTCCTTGAACTCCCACCAGTCACCAAAGCTCCCGCCTTGACGCCCGTACTCAGTCGAGTGGTAAGTGAGGACTACTGGATAGCCCTCATTTTTGAGATCGTGTAAAGCGTCGACGACAAGCCAGTCATGACCATGAATTACGTCAAACTTGCCCTCATATCTCTGAACTTCATGGACGCCCGCAACCAATGCCTTGGACATGTTACGAGCGAATTCCAAGCTGTTATTGCCGGGATCTGATACGCAAGTATAATAGTTGACATGGTTTATCGTCATATATTGGGGCTGTCCAGGCGCTCTTCTTGTGAAGAAGTGGATTACGTGACCCGCCTCGGCTAATTCCTCTGCCAACCTGGTAGCAGCCACGGCAAGGCCTCCAATACGAACAGTGTAGAGTGATTCCCAAGCCAGCATAGCCACCTTGAAATGGTGACGTCCTAAATCCTTGACTTCCATTTCTAGGGGTTTTGCAGGTCTTGATGCTCTGGCCTTCTCAAGGTGTCTTTTAACCTCTGATAGAAGACCTTCAGGCGTAAAGGGCTTCGTGAAGTGGCCATCCGCCCCAGCATCGATGATATTCTTGCGGTCAACATCGCGACCTAGAACAGTAAAGATGACTATCGGGATGAGCCGAGTCCTCAGTCTTGTCTTTAGGGTCTTGCAGACTTCGAGGCCGCTCTTGCCAGGCATCACGACATCCAAGAGGATAAGGTCTGGCATCTCCACTTCTGCCCTCTGGATGGCCTCCTCCCCATTGGAGGCTACCAGGACATCGTATCCTCCATCCTTCAAGAATCATCTGGGCCAGATTGAGAATGTCGGGTTCATCGTCTACTACAAGAATTCTATCTGGCAAGAAAGAATTATCCCTCGCCCATTAATTTGGGTATTTCGAAGCTAAAGGTAGATCCTTTGCCTTCCCCTTCTGAATCAGCCCATATCCTGCCTCCGTGAGCCTCAATCAGGCCCTTGGTGACGCTCAGGCCTAATCCTGTTCCTCTAAAGTATTCTGGTTTCTCGATGTCGGCAAAGGGTTCAAAGACTGTCTCTAGATTCTCTTTCCGAATACCGAGCCCTGTATCAGAGACTTGGATCTCTGAAGGTGGCTTCATCCTCTTCCACCTGAAGAACTATATTCCCCCCCTCGGGTGTGAACTTGTTGGCGTTATAGAGTAGGTTCATTAGGGCTTGGCTCAGCCTCTCCCAGTCCCCCTTAACTGGCATGGATCCCTCAGGAATCTTTAGATGAAAGTTCTGATTTTTCTTCTCGATAGGAATGTGAATCTCTTCAACGCATCGATCTATAACTTTCCTAAGATCGAGAGTCTCCAACTTCAGACTGAACTTTCCGGACTCGATGCGTTGAATCTCCAAAAGGTCATTCGTTAACCTGAGGAGCATGTCAGCGTTTCGTTTGACAATTTTGAGGCTCTCTTGAATATTTTCTGGCACCGCCCCCCTCTTTCCCATAAGGATGTAATCCAAGTACCCGCCAATTGAGACGAGGGGAGTTCGGAGTTCATGGGTGACGGCTGATATGAATCGGTTTTTTATTTCGGCTAGATTCTTGCGTTCGGTGATGTCGCGTCCTACTGACTGTATCTCTATCAAGCGCATCTGATCGTCGAAAATGGCTCGGTTGGTCCACTCTTGCCAGCGAATCTCCCCACTGGGCATTATAATGCGTTCTTCAATCTCAGCTAAAGGTCTCTCCGGGCTAAGGGATGCGATCTGTTTCTCTATTCTTTCACGGTCCTCTTGATGGATGAGAGGTATGAAGCTGTACCCTACCAGTTCCTCGCGTCTTTTGCCGAAGTATAGACAGTAAACGTCATTGACAAAGGTGAGTTTGCCGTCGGGTGAGAAACGGCAGACCAGTTCGGTCAGGTCTTCGACGATTCCGCGGTAACGGGCCTCGCTATGCTTCAGGTCCCTAGTTCGCTCTTCAGTCAGTTCTTCCAAGTGTTTGTGGTAACGCTCAAGCTCTGCCTGTGCCTGCTGGCGCTCAGTTACATCAATGAGACTTAGGACTAATCCGCTTACTCTTCCGTCGGTTTCTTTCACGGGTTGGAGGCCCCAATCCCAATAGGTTATCTCAAGCTCGGGCCGTAGAGGGTTCTTGAACGGTTTAGCGTAGGTGAAATAGGGTTCGGCGGTCTCAACGACCCTTCGGAATATCTCCTCATTCTCCTTGCTTGGATAGAGATCAAAGTGGTTCTTGCCAACGAAGAACTCGGGTTCATGTCTGTTAGCCTCGGCGTAGGCCCGATTCACACGTATGAAGTTGAAATCTCTATCCATGTAGACGATCATGATGTCGATGCTAGAGAAGACCTTCTCCAGCAACTCTTTAGTTTCCGATAATGTCTTCTCTAGTTGCTTGCGTTCAAGAAATCTGCTGAGTCTTCCTGCAATTGTATTTATCAGATTTCTTTCTTCTTTGAAGAATGGGTCTTCATGAAATTCAGGTTTCTCTTCCAGATAGTAGACCTCTACGGCGCCAACTTTCTTTCCGAGAATTTTGATATCTGCTGACTGTCTCCACAAGGTCTCCTTGAAGTTGGCTGTTTCGAATTTCTGCCCAGCGTAGACGATCCTAGCACACGCGATATCAGCTTGATGCCAAGCGGAAGGAATTAGAGAGGTCACCCCGTTCAGAATCCTGTCGATGTCTGCTCCTGGTTCGATTAGTTTTTCAATTCCATACAAGCATGAGAGTTCCTTTACTCGCTGTCGTAGTTCGTCTCCCGGCGTATTTTCTATAATGTTCGCTTCATCTGCCAATGTTTTGGATACTCCTGAGTCTGCTATTAGTCGATATGACAGTGCTCGTGATGCATCTGTCTCATCTCTTGTCGGTGTAGCCGAATTCGGAAACGTACTTGTGTGGGTAAATTCTTGCGCTTACAAGGTTACATCCTGCTTCGACTGTAACATCGTCCGCCAAGACTGAAGTTTGGAGGATCTTTGTAGGCTTGGCTCTGCAGGATTTGATGGTTGAGTGTCTTCCTATGATGCTTTCACGTATCTCGGCGTTGTCTTCGACTATTACGCGGTCCATCACAGCTGATCTCTCTACGATCACATTCTTGCCGATCTGTGAATAGTTGTCAATGCACGATTCGACTATTCTAGCTCCGTCAGATATCCTGCAGTGTCTACCTATAAGGACGGGACCTTCAACCTTGATCTTGCCTCTAGTGATCTTCTGCATTATCTCTTCCCTAGTGCGAATGGATTCGATACTCTCCCCCTGGATCCACACAGCAGGATTCTCAGATGTCTTACTGCCGAAGTCCTGCAAGGCTTTCAGTTGACCGTGAAGTATAGCCTTCATCGCCTCAAGATATCTTTCCGGCGTTCCTACATCAAACCATGTTCCCTTCAGGACATACCCAAAGACACGTATCCCAGCATCTACCAAGTAGGGTATCAGATCGTAGCCAAAATCTAACCGCTTGTTTAGAATCTTCTCTTGAATCGTCTTCTCTTTGAAGATCCTCCTGATCTTTGGAGAGATCAAGTAGAGTCCCGCGTTCGCTAGATTTGATGGTGCCTCATTTGGACTAGGTTTCTCAACAAACCTTGATATCCTCATGTCCTTATCGATATCGGCTATGCCGTATCCTGTAACGTCGGTTACGGGTACAAGTCCAATCGTCATGTAGGCTCTTCTAGCTTGGTGAAAAGTCAGGAGATCTTTGAGGTCAACGTCGAGAATATTGTCGCCTTGAATAATCAATATCGGTTTTTCAATATCATAATATTCAATATTTATTCTGGCTGAGTCAGCGCTTCCACAGTCTTCTACGTTGGGCTGATACTTGATGTGAACAGGTGGATCGACCTTGTATCTTGCTGAGAAGTCAACGCCTGACTGGAAGTAATCGTAAAGACTCCTGTAGTTGGTATAGCCCTTAACTCCAAAGATGAAGTTTCTTACTCCTTGACTTGTAAGGGATAACAGTGACATCTCAACAATGGGGCGGTTTAGCAGCCTAATGCACGGCTTGGCGACCTCCGCTGTGAGTGGGAGTAAACGTTTCGCCTCCCCGCCAATAGGAATTATTGTCACTAAGGATCCAGGGTCATAATCGGTCGTGGTACCCGTGGCCAATTCTATCAACAGCAAATTGACTGTTGTTATATCGATATTATCTATGACTTTCAGAGAAAGCACCTAAAAGGTATTAGCTTAGAATAATCCCGCAAATCATTTTCATGTGAATATGGAAAGGACACTTTCTAGTTCTGAATCAGTAGGCATAGAGATAAAAGAAGCGCGTGACTGGGATGGTTTACGAATTTCTCGTCTGTCTCAGTACTGATGCATAACAACTCCGAAATCTGGTCGACCCACCTACACCCTTTTATCTTCCGTGAATATCATAGTACATTTTAGGATTCATTCGAGGTGATTTTCTTGTCAACAACCGCAGGTAGAAGACGAACTCAAATAGCCAAAGTGGCCAGAGCTCCTCCGGGTAGAGAGTTCCATTTCTATCTGGACGTGGGCGTGCCCGCTAACAAATCAGCTTCTACGCTAAAAGAGTTCAAAGAATGCTTGAAGGCCGTAGACAGTAAATCGATAGCTTTCCATCTCGACAGGGGAGACTTCGAGAAATGGGTATCAGAAATGTTGAAAGACGAAGCTCTAGCCGCAACAATAAAAGGTATTAGAGAGCAAAATCTGCCGCCAGAGGAAGCTAAAAGAGAGTTAGTTAGGGCAATATAATCGATATTTTCCTGCAAACCAAAAGATTGACGATGCGTTATTTTTTACTTGGTGTGCTGGTACTAATCAGTGTTTTGTATACACCTGTTCGATAGGCGCGCGCTCGAAGATCCTACAAAAGAGAAATGTTCGAGTCATTGTTACTTTCTTGAATTAATATCGTATTTCTGAGCTAAAAGGCTGAAGTCTAAGAAGGGGTCACACCAGTGACTCCAATATTGAATCTGGTTCTTGACTGGAACGGGATTATCTGATAGAGGCGAGTTCGGGTTGGGATTTTCCCCTTCAGGTAAAGAATAAAGTTCGCCAGTGTAAAACAAGGCGCCTTCGGATAGGCTCTCGTCAAGAACGTTAAGAAGTAAGTTCCTTAGATCGGGTTCACCAGCTGTCTTAGCCAGCTCCAGCAGGTAAGGTATGTCCCTGGGCCAAACGACAGCCTCATGATACTCGTCATCGTCAAAGTAGATCCTCTTCGCTGAATCCTTCACAAGAATACCGAATGGGACAGGTGAAGATCCGAAACTCACCGGAAGCCTGCGGATCAGGAGTCTCTCTTTGACTATACTCCAAGCTCTGTCGATCTCATTCTGATTGAAAAGGTGTTTAAGCAGTGATAGAGTCACGACTCCCATTGAGGTGACCGTTGGATCCGTCCCGCCTTCCATTGAGACTAGGTTGTTTATGAAATTGCCATTCCAGAAGATCTTACGGAAATTCGTTTCAGCATCTGGCAGCAGATTTTCGATTTCATATTTCTCCAAAACTTTTATCCAAAGAGCGTTGATCTCCGGAAGGAGGAACTTTGGAGATAAGGCTCTTCCTCTAGCCTTTTCTGGCCCTATCCTCCCTATGTCTTTGATTATCCACTCGTCTGGAATCCTTGAGGGAAAACCAGGGTAAGAAGCATAACCTACTGAGACATGTTTTACGCTGTCTGTCCATGATTGATTTGGAGCACAGGCCAACAGACAATTCTCTCCCAGAACTGGAGGTCCTCCCTCCACGTCTGCGCTGTTATTCTGAAGGATAACCGCGAGATTCCTTAGAATCTCTCTGGCTTCAAGGAAAAGCTCCTTTTCACCAGTAACATCGCTGTACTTTGCTATTGCAGAGAAAAGTAGAATGGTTCCGTCTGCTGACACTCCTGCTGGGTTAGGAGTCATAACAGCGGGCAAAAAGCCAGCTTTGCTTAATTTCAGTGTTGACAGAAGAAAACGCAAGGTCGACCTAACAAATTCCTTCATTCCTAATATCTTCACATAGGTCTCTATATTCCAAAAGATTCCCTCAAGGGCATCTCGTGCCCACAAATTTCTAAACCACCAGCTTCCTGCTTCCGGAATTACGTTTCCATTCACGGGAAGACCGAAAGAAGTTAAAGTCAGAATACGGCCTGCCAAGGCTACATCGGTCAATTCTATTCCGGTGTCTATTCTTACAGAATCTAATATCCTGTCTAATCTCTCTTCTTCTTTCTCTATCAACGATGAAGGTTCAACTTTCGAAAGAGTCTTGGCAGTCTCTTGTTCTGCTCCTTTCTCGCAGGGTTTGATGAGCACATGTTGATCGGCAATGCCGTAACCGGCTGCTAAGACTTCCCTGTCAGCGCCTTTGAACGAGATTAACCCATTCTCTTTCTTTCTGAACCCATCATCATATTTGTAGTGCCAACTGAGAGTTGTCGTTGCTTTCTCAAAATTCTGCAAGCCGAACATTATCAGTGAAGTTTCTTTGCCTCTGATTTCGGTGTAGTCTTTCTGATAGTCGACAATTATGTCATTCAAATTGGTTTTTTCATAGACGCCTCTGATGTCTACTAACGGTGCTAAGGTGCATTTTCTGTTCACTGACAGAATTAGGACGGGCCCGAGATCTTTGATGTCGGTCGTGTTTAATTCGGCTTTAAACAGCCCACCTGATGAGCTGTAGACGTAACGCGCTTTATTCGGGAAGACCTCAACTTGCACCGGCACTAGATTCTCATTTATGCGGGAAAATAGCAGACCGTCAAGAAACCTATACGAAGTTTGATTCAGGCAGTAGGTTAGTCCCTCATATGGGGAGTCTCTGTTGGGGCCAACAAGACTCATGTCCCAGAGCTTAACTGATGAAGAGAAGACTGAGCAGCTCCACTCAAGCAATCCCTTTCTTAAGAAAACCCGTTTGTTTCTAGCATAATCCCAATCACTATCTTCTCTTGCAGGACTCGAGAATCTAACATCTTGGGCTTTCAATAGAGTAACCTCTTGCAGTAAGGCACAGCCTATCCTTTTCCTTAGCATCTATCAACTCTACAGAATATGGCAAGTCTGAAGCCTCAACCCTATATCTTAATGGACGGGATATTTTAGCACGCGCCAAGAACAGTGAGCTCACTTGACCAGTATTACGTTCGGCACCGATGGTTGGCGTGGAATCATCGGTACGGATTTCACGATTAACAACGTGAAAGTTGTTGCCCAGGCAATCGCAGATTACATGAAGGAGAATGAGCTCGACGGTAGAGGAATCATTGTTGGATACGACACAAGGAAGAGATCGCGCGATTTCGCAGAAGCCACGTGCAGGGTAATGCTAGGCAACAAGATCCTGACCTGCATCACTGAAAGAGATACCCCTACGCCAGTGACAGCTTTGGAGGTATTTCAGAAGAAGGCGGGTGGGGGTGTGATGATAACTGCCTCACATAATCCGCCGGAGTGGAACGGCATCAAGTTCATTCCCGAATATGCTGGCCCAGCATTGCCAGATATCACCGAAGAGATAACCAGAAACATAAGTCGAGTTTTCGGCGGTAAGGCGATAAAGGAGTCCTCTATAGAGAAAGGCATCGTAGAGGGTCTTCTTAAATCGATTGATCCCTTGACGTCTTACATTGAATTCGTTGAAAACCAGATAGACTTGGAGTCGATGAAGAAGGCGAGATTGAAAATCGTCTATGACCCAATGTACGGAACAGGTAGACGCTACCTTGACAGCATCTTACGCGATGCTGGCTGTAGAGTAACGATGATTCACGATGACCCTGATCCAAGCTTCGGAGGAGGGCGTCCAGAACCCCTCCCGGAGTTTCTAACCGAACTAAGATCTAGAGTGAGGAGCGTTAGGGCGGATCTTGGTTTGGCGACAGATGGTGACGCTGACCGTCTGGCTGTATACGACAGCGACTGCACCTATCTGTCAGCGGATCAATTATTCCCCATGTTGTTTGACTATTTGATAAAGGACGGCGGTCATGGTGGCGTCGTGCGTACAGTGGCTACGACTCATCTTGTGGACAGGATCGCTGAGAGACATGGGTTGCCTGTGTACGAGGTCCCAGTAGGTTTCAAGTATGTTGGACAGTATCTGCGTGAGAAAGACGTTCTCATAGGGGCGGAGGAGAGCGGGGGCATGAGCTTTAAGGGTCATATCTCTGAAAAAGACGGAATCTTCACGTGTATCAAGACAACCGAATTGAGGGCCAAAACTGGGAAGTCTCTTACGAAAATCTTTAGCGAGTTAATGTCCGAATACGGTCCATGTGTCAGCGGGCGTGACGATGTTCCCTGTCCGGACAACCTGAAGAAGGTCGTTATGGAAGAGTTGTCTTCAGGAATTCCAGACAAAGTCGGTGATACCAAGGTCTCGAGTGTAAATAGGATGGATGGGATAAAACTGCTTTTGGAAGACGGAGGATGGTTGCTTATTCGTCCTTCAGGGACGGAACCGCTCCTCAGAGTCTATGGGGAATCCGCTGACAAGCGGAGGCTGAGAGAAAACCTAGAACAAGGGAAGAACATCGCTCTCAAACTATTGGGAAGGCGTAGCGTGCCAAGATAGGATTGTAGTTTCACTGCGCTTCTTCATGTAGCCTTTCCGGAACTTCCGAATAGATGCATTTTGTCCTTGACAACTTCCTCCATGAGTGTACGGGCTGGACCGAGTATTTTCCTAGGGTCAAATTCTCTGGGCGAGTTAGCTAGCACTTCTCGTAGACCCGCCGTGAAGGCTAGGCGTAGATCTGTATCGATGTTTATTTTAGATATCCCTATGGAAATCGCGTTTCTGATCTCTTCTTCCGGTATGCCTTTCACTCTGCTCAGGTCAGCACCGTACTTGTTGGCTTTTTCGATAACCCATGATGGAACGCCTGAAGCGCCATGAAGGACCAGTGGGATTGATACTCTTTCACGAATGATTCGTAGTCTTTCAAGATCAAGTCTCGGTTCGTCTTTGAATTTGTAGGCTCCGTGGGATGTTCCTATAGCGACTGCTAGCGCATCAATACCGGTCTGCTCAACAAAACTCTCAGCGGCGTCAGGGTCTGTCAGGATGACCTTTCTTTCCTCAGCTGTTGATTCCTCTATGCTTTCTATCCTTCCAAGCTCTGCTTCAACCGAGATGTCCTTCGGATGAGCTATGTCGACTACGTGCCTTGCTAGAGCCACGTTCTCCTCGAACTTTAGATGGGAGCCGTCAATCATGACTGACGTAAATCCAGAATCTATACACTTCAAAACGGTCTGTATGTCCTTGCCGTGGTCAAGGTGTAGTGACAGAGGGACAGCGACAGATTCTGCTGCTGTCTTGACCGTCTTCTCTACGTAGGCTAAGCCCGCATATTCTATTGAGGAGGGTGTCACTGCGATTATCGCAGGTGATCTCTCCTCAACTGCGGCTTGGGTAACTGCTGATAGGTTTTCTAGATTGCTGATATTGAAAGCCCCAACTGCATAAGACCTCTTCATAGCGGGTATCAGCAGGTCTCTATTCGTGACAAGCATGATCAGCCAACAGAGAAATATTGTTTGTCGACTGGTAAATGGTTGTTATGATATAAATAGACTTTAGTCCCTTCTCTTTCGCAAAAATTGAGAGGACAGCCTTCGTTTTGAACCAAGACCTTTTTTGAAAATTCTTGCAGATTGCGGTGCAATTAACATTATTCCAATAATTCAATTATCTTCGATTTCCTTTTCCTTATTCATGTTTTCAACGGTTCTGCTATACTGCGTGAGAGCGTTCACTGCGCTAACGGCCCTCTCAGGAGTCGTGTATGATGGTATTTTATTGTCCTCCAGCATCTTGACCAGTATCTGAGTGAAGTCCCCTCCCACGGTACAGACGATTGTGGGTTTGCCATAGGTTACTTGAGACTCACTTATGGCATCTACGACGTCGGATTCGATGAATGATGTCTGAAGAAGGACGATAACCAAAACTATTCCAACACCTGGATCTGAGAAGACAGCGTTAAGTGATGTTCGGTAGCGCTCTACGTCCGCGTCGCCTACAAGGTCTAACGGATTATGCGGGATGGCATAGTCGGGTAGCCTTTCTTTCAATCGTGTTATAGTATCTGAGCTGAACTTTGCCAGTTTCAAGCCGAGTTTTGAAACGGCATCAGCACTTATGACGCCGAATCCTCCTCCATTAGTTACTATCGCGATATCCCTCTGATCATTGGGGATCGGTTGGTAAGCTAGAACCCGAGCATAATCAAATAGTTCGTCCACTGTTTGTGCCTGTATTACACCAGTTTGCTTGAATGCACCTTCACATATCTTCGCGGATCCTGCAATCGATCCCGTGTGAGAAAGGGCAGCGTTAGCACCCTCTTGTGTTACACCGCCTTTTAGGACTACAACCGGTTTGTTTTTGACCACTTTGGTGGAGGCGCTAAGAAACTCTCGTCCTCGATTTATGCTCTCTAAGTAGACTGCGATGCATTTGGTGATAGGGTCATCGGCCAGATAGTTCAGCAGATCGATCTCATCCACATCGATCTTGTTTCCTATGCTGACGAATTTGCTGATGCCGATGTCTTGTGACGCTGCCCAGTCGAGGACCGCGGACCCGAAAGCGCCACTCTGTGATATGAAGGCTATAGGGCCTTCTTTAGGGCGCTTCAATCTGTATCTGGGCATGAACAGTGTGTCTATGTGGTTTACCGGACAATATACTCCTAGACAATTTGGTCCGATGATTCTAAGGTTCTTACCCTTGATTTTCCTCTCAATCTCGAGTTCAAGCAATTTTCCTCTCTCGCCGATCTCTCCGAATCCTCCGGAGATTATTACGCCTGCCTTAACACCTTTAGTCAAACAGTCATCAATTATCGGGGGAACTATTGACGCTGGGACTGCGATTATCGCTAGATCTACTTGGTCAGGAATCTCTCTTATGCTGGGATATGTTTTTAGGCCCAGTATGTTCTCTGCTTTTGGATTCACTGGATATGTCTTACCATTAAATTCCGACTCGATGAAATTCTTGAAGATGACGTGGCCGAACTTCCTTGGCTCTCTCGAAGCACCTACTACCGCTACAGACCTAGGTTTGAAGAATGACTCTAAAGTCAGTTGACATACCTCTCTCTGGTCGCTCCATGAGTGTGCGAGTGAACATTAGGTATAGGTGGGCCGTCCAAATATACAGATAACGGATTCAGATCCATTCGACTAACGACCTTAAGCTTTAATGACAATCATGCCGTTAATGATTGCGGCAACATAGATAGAAATGAAAGTGTCAAGGCGTCGACGGCATACTTAATCATCGATTGTTCCCAGAATTGTGGCAGAGACAATACTCTTTTAGGCGAAAATGAATATGGTGTAAACGCTATCGTGGTCAAACAAATTTCTCTCCTTCTCAACATGAAGTGAGCATTTTATGAACAGATTTGATGAAGTTGTGAAGCAAATGACAAAAACGAGTGAAAAAGAGAGATCAAAACTCGGAGTCTAAGAAAGAGGTTTGTATGTGCCCCGAATGTCCAACATACTGATTCTGCCCGAGAAAAGAAGGAACTACTGTTCTATGCTTTGAGCAAGAGTCCAACCTGTTTTACAAAAGAAATAGACTGCATCTGCCCAGGATACCCAGTAACTGAAGACATGGGCTCAAAAATCAATTCTTTTGCCTGAGAGGATCTGAAAAAGAGCAGAGAGGGCTGTAGCCCTCATGCAGATGATGATGACAGTCACCAGTACGTTAGTTCCTTCGAAAAAATTCTCGCCATTAATCGAGGTATCTATAGATAGGCTTCTGTAATGTATCTCCTCATCATCCGGTGACTGTTAAAGTAGTATGCTACTTTTCCTATAGAGCTCTTCATTATGGCTACCCATTGGTCTCTTTTCTTGTAGAAGGTAGGGATGACGAGGTACCTCAGTTTGTCATAGAGATCTTCCAACTCCAAGCTCCTCCTTTCATCCTCGCTGATGGGCATATCATATGGGGAGCCTATCGACCAGCCTGTAACTCCCTCTATGCAACCCTCTACCCACCATCCATCTAAAACGCTGAAGTTTGGGACACCGTTGTGTGCAGCCTTCATTCCACTTGTTCCAGATGCCTCAAACGGTGGCAAGGGCGTGTTCAGCCAGACATCTGAACCAGAAGTCAATTTTGCGGCCATCGCCATGTTATAATCTTCAAGATAAACAATCTTCATCTCATCCCTCAACCGAGATATGTCATCATAGATCTCTCTGATTATGCTCTTGCCAGAGTAGTCTAGTGGATGCGATTTTCCAGCGAGAACCAGTTGCAAGGGTCCAGTCTTATTTGCCCTTCTCAATTTTTCTAAGTCTGAGAAGATCAGGTTGGATCTCTTGTAAGCTGTAGCCCTTCTGGCGAAGCCTATTGTCAGGGCGTCGGGATCCATCTTGATGTTTGTTCTCTCTTTTATGAAATCAATTAGATCGTTCTTAGCTTTCATATGGGCGTCCCACACGTCTTCGCTCGGGATCTCGTCTACCCGGACGAGCAGGTCTGGTTCAATAGCCCAGCCAGGGATATGCTTGTTGAAGAGGTCCCTGAAATACTGGCAAGTCCAAGTGTACGAATGCACACCGTTGGTTACTGCCCTCATATGATGTCCAGGAAAGAGTTTTTCAGAATACTGCATGTGTGCCGTCGTCACGCCGTTGATGTGTTTACTCAGATTTATTGCCAAGAGCGTCATATTCAACGCATCCTGTCCACCATATTTCTTCACAATCTCCAGCGGAACATAGTCGCCCACCAATTCTTGGATGAGATCGTAAGAGAATTTGTCAAATGCAGCAGCAACAGGAGTATGTGTAGTGAAGACACAGAGGTCTCGGACCTTGTTGGGGTCCATTTCGTTCCTTTTCAGTAACTCGAGAATGAGAAGGCTTGAGTGGCCTTCATTCATATGATACTTTCTGATGTTGAAACCTAGTACTTCAAGGATCCTTGCGCCTCCAATTCCTAGAACGATCTCTTGTTTCAATCTGTACCTTTCGTCGCCTCCGTAGAGAAAACTGGTGATGTCTCTGTCCTCCTGCGTATTGCTAGGAAGATCGGTGTCAAGAAACAGTATTGGTACAACACTCTTAGTGAGACTTTGATAACTGTAGATCCAAGCTCCAATCTCTACGTCTCTGCCTTCAATTTTCACTTTTGTGGTTGTTGGCTCTAGTTTCATGAAATCTGACGGGTTCCATTCGTCTGGATACTCGAGCTGTTCTCCCATCTGCGTTATTTTCTGCTTTAAGTATCCTTTGCGGCTGACGAGTGTAATAGCTACAAGTGGAATCCTCAAATCTGCGCTGGAGCGCACGGTGTCTCCTGCTAGGACGCCCAATCCGCCACTATATGTCGGGATCTCGCTTCTTATGCCGATTTCCATGGAGAAGTATGCGATCTCAGGTCCTTCGAGAAAACTTCGCATGCAATATTCGCTGCAAAAATAGTGCTGTCTGCCTCTAACCGTGGCTTTGAATTCTGTTTTCTTGGGATCGACTACCATGCCACAGATGGGATCCCTGACAGTCAGGTCATTAGATTCAACACTCATTGTAACGAACACTCTTACATAATTTATGATCCTTCATAGATAACTCTGTTTGGACACGCAGCTAGCGCGCGGGTCTCTTGCAAAAATGGCTAAAAATGGCTTTTAATACTCGTCTTTCCGTATCTTCATAGCATGGAGAGCTCGTATACATCTTCATGTCAAACGAAAGAGTTTATCAAGAAGCTGGCGCGCGCTAGCTCAAATTGGGGAAAGGCCTGTTGAAGAGGATAGCCCTAGTCACAGCTGGCGGAGATGCGCCTGGCATGAATGCTGCCATCCGAGGCGTTGTCCGCATCGCCTGTTCAAAGAAGCTTCAAGTTCTAGGTTTCAGGAGAGGGTGGGAAGGCTTGATTACAAATACGTTTACAGCTTTGACACCTCGATCCGTAGGCGGTATTCTACAGCTAGGCGGTACAATCCTGCATACATCAAGGTGTCCCGAGTTCAAGAAGAGAGAAGGAATCAGGAAAGCTGCGGAAACTCTAGCATCGAATCATGTTGGCGGACTAGTGGTAATCGGCGGCAACGGGTCCTTTAAGGGTGCTCTGGAGCTAGGCGCATACACGGATACCATGATGGTCGGAATTCCAGCATCAATCGACAACGATGTTTTTGGCACAGAGGAAACCATAGGTTTTGACACGGCTGCAAACACAGCAGTCACTGAGATCGATAAGATCCGAGACACGGCAGTTTCTCATGAGAGAGTATTCATGATTGAGGTGATGGGGCGAGAAAGGGGTTTTCTTGCATTAGCCGTGGGACTCACCGTTGGTGCGGAAATAATTCTAGTTCCAGAAGTGAAATGTCAAAAGGCGAACGTATTCAAGACCATAAGAGAAAACATGGCCAAAGGAAAAAAGTCAGGCCTAGTTGTGGCGGCAGAAGGAATAGGAGACACCCGTCTGCTTGCAAGACAAATCCAGCGAAACACAAAGGCAGAGGTTAGACTGAGCATCATAGGCTATGCCCAAAGAGGCGGCAGCCCCACAGTAAGGAGCCGGCTCTTGGCGAGCTTGTTCGCAGAAAAAGCAGTCGAGATGTTGTCAGACGAGGAGGGCGACAAAGTAGTGGGACTGCAAAATGGCAGGATTGGAAGCCTCGAGCTTCAGAAATCATGTGAGATCGAGAAGGCTTTGGATCTAAACCTACTTAAGTTGGCCGTCGTACTTGCGACATGAACACTCTGAAAATCACGGTTTGGCTGTCGCGAGTAGCTTGGGGCACTAGTTCAAAGAGCAGAAAAGGTCGAAAATAGATGTGGCAGACCGAAATACAGCTACAATTTGACCCCAAAACTCAGGCGACATGTCAATCTCACGCTCAAAGAACCTCACACAAGTCTTGTCACCCTGAACCTTCACAAGGCTCAAACAGATATGCAAGCACAGCAAAGATGGATTCTGCAAAATAAAGAGAGGAGACTGCCGCCCACACATCTGCCCAAACATGCTCAGAGAAGAATAAAAACCATCAAAAATCAATAAAGCGCGCGCTATTCTGTCAAAAGCCCAAAAATTATGTGTGACGAGATAATTCTTGGACTACGCGTGCGTAACCAGAAAACGGTTATCTAACATCATAGGAGTAATAACGGCAAGGTGAAAGCATATTGAACTGGTACTACTCTTGTGCGTCTGAAGTGGTTCCGTATGGGCCTAAAATGAAAGATGACTTCCTGAGTAACTCTGTCAACAAATCAATTGAGAAACTGATGCTGAGGAATCTAGAAGAACTCAAAAAGCCTGTTGAAAAAAGACACGTCGAAGTCACTCACATAATCACTACTCCCTTAAACGACAAGATACTCGTTACGGTCGTCTCAAGAGGAAGAATAGAAGACTGATTTTGAAAGACTCGTGTCGATAGCAGAGGTTCGAAGTGAGCGCGTGTTAGTACACTGAGATGCGTTAAGGTTTCTGATTTGGCGGTCCATCTAATTTGCTCCCATTGTGGGCAAGGTTGGACCTATTAGCGTGAGCTTTATTGTCCTAGACATGATGCCATTGATACCTGTTACAGTGGGGACAATAATCCATGTGTCGGTCAGCGCGCGCGTAAAAATCACAATCTAATAGTTCAATTCTGGGTGCTCTTAGCAAGAGATAGTGCTGAAGATAGATGCCCGACTTACTTATTGCCTGAAATAATGTGTAACAGAAATGCCTCTTGGTGCTAAATTGGAAACACCAATAATCGCTTTGCATAATGTTTCGTTTGAACGTGAAGGAGTCCGCATCCTCGACCATATCGACTGGGAAGTACGTACAGGAGAACACTGGGCGATCATCGGCCAAAATGGCGCAGGAAAGACCCTACTAAAAATGATTGCAACCTACCTCTGGCCTACGCGTGGCAGGATCGAAGTCTTGGGAAGTGAGTTTGAGAAGATAGAGTTGCAACGACTACGCAAAAGAATAAGTTGGGTTAGTTCTGCGCCTGAACAGGAGCTCCCACAGGACCAATCAGTATTGGATGTGGTTGCTTCGGGGTATTTTGGGGCTCTACGATTATTCTATGATCCTCCTAAGACACGTCGTTTCGACGGGCACGAATGCTTCTGAAGCTTATGGGCTTGCAGAAGCATGAGGAGCAATCATTCGCCACCCTCTCAGTTGGTGAGAAGAAGAAGGCTTTGATTGCACGTGCAATGATCCAAAAGCCGCGTCTGTTGATCCTGGATGAGGTGTGTGCTGGTCTTGATCCTGTTGCAAGGAAGAGATACCTTGATTCATTGCGTCTTCTAATTAAGAAAGAATCGAATATCTGCGTGCTTTTCGTAACACACCATATTGAAGAGACCTTCCCGGAAATTACTCACCTACTCGGCCTCAAGAATGGACGTGTAATTTTCTCAGGAAGAAAAGATGCTATTTTGACTACAAAGAATATGATCTCTGTCTTCGGTGAGAATATAAGACTCAGAAAAGCGAAACAACTATTCTTTCTGGATGTCCTCTAACCTCATTTCAATGTGCGATCTCAGGCAGCATAACAGAATTGGTTATCATATGAATTCTTATTGAAAAGTTGTGCAAAAAATTTGCGTGCTATGGTTTCGACTTTTTCGTAGTTCAATATTATTGTTGTTGTGCGCTCGGCTTGCAATAATAGAGGGTCACGAGACATCTACTGATGATGTGATACGATCGACTGACTCTTTCACAAAAAGGTTATTGTCAATTAAGATCTCAATTGCCTTCTGGGGGCAGACCTCAGCGCAGCGTCCGCACCCTCTGCATTCGTCGCTTCTAACCACGCGGTTGTTGACTCGCTGTATAGCATTTACGAAGCATATCCCCTGAGTACAAGTTCCGCAGTCCGTACAGCGATCTGTAACTCTTACTCTCACGCCAGGCATCTTTGTAACCTTCGAACTAATGTAAGGTGCCAGATGAGGCAAGACTCGCCAAAGACAGCAACATTGGCAACAGTTGCAGATTGTCAGAAGTCTGTTGCTTGGCCCGACTTTAAGCCAAACTGCATCGAGTTTGTTTCTTCCAATTAGGTGAACTAGGCCAGCTTCACGGCAGCGTCGTAAATGTTCCAGGGCTTCTTCCTTTGTTGCTTTATGTCCTATACGTGGATCGATCTTCAGTGCAGCTTCTCCCAGAAAGAGGCAGCCCAGATCAACAGGGTAGTCCTTACACTTCATGGATTTGCGGCAGATACACCAATCCATTATCCAATGATAATTCGCCGTCTTGATGAAATGCTCCGCCACTTGCGACGGCAGCACCATTTCACCCAGTCTCTCGATTGGCTTGTTTATCTGGATCACTTGGTCTTTCGGCAGGTAGATCATATTATCTCCATCGAATAACATGAGATCGATAAGCCCTCCGAGGACGGGCGCTCTGCTCAATCTGGCCGGTAGAGTCCTGTGGGGAAAGGCCTTTTTGAGGAGCTTGACTAAGAGGGGTTCGGTCATCGGCATAACGGGTTCTTCCTTCAGTTGCCTGTATCTGTCATTTCGCTATTACTCCAGGTCTCCAACATTCCATCATGAATAGCTAGCCGTTAACCCTCCAAGAAGTCAGCTGAACTAGAGCGCGCGCTGGGATGTTGAGTCCATGCAAAACATGTTATTTCGAGTTATTTGCTTAAGAAACTGACCGGCTTCTCCCATTAACGGTATGATGCTAGGGGACGATGCAGAAATATGGCTTGTTGCGAATATTCGATCAAATATTCACGATGGTTGAGGTACGACTATCATAGTGACTTTTCGTGCGTGTCTGTATCGAGATAATCTTCTAGGATTGACAGCGTTACGTTGAGTTTAGCTTATTGCGTAAACTTCTGCCGGGCGTCCGATCGGTCTGGTTGCATTTTCGATCCATTCAGTTTACAGCAAGCGCTTCCATCCGACCGCTACTAGCACTATTGCCAAGGCGGTGGCCAGGGTGCTTGCCAGGGCGATTGAAAATGCTTCCATCCGATCGCTATTAACACTATTGCTAGGGCCAAGATAACGACTCCAATAGCACCGATCACCATCGTCCCTAGTCTTAACAATGCAATTGTCCCGGCGTTTACTGCTATTAGGATTGCGGCTACGATAATCCCCAGCATGCCCCCGGATCTCCGTCTCTTCCAGATCAGGTATCCTGCGACTAAACACAGTATACCTGGTATCAGTAACCCGATCCCTATGGTTGCCGAGATCCATACACCTGCGCTTACGAAGTCCCCGATGATTGGTGTTCCAGCGAGTGAGGGGAGGAAACCTGCGATGAGGGCGATTATGCCATATACGATCCAAATCGCCCCGAAGACGATAAATATGATCGAGGCCGCTGTGAGGGCGGCGCCTCTTCCAAAGGGCATCATCCATGGCGGAGACGGTTGAGGAAAACCCTGCTGGCTTGGGTATTGATAGGGATTGTATTGCTGCTGTTGAAACGGTGGTGGTGCCTGAGGTTGATTGTATTGCTGCTGTTGAAACGGTGCGGGTGCCTGAGGTTGATAGTATTGAGGTGGATAGTATTGTGACCGGTATGGTTGCTGTGGCTGGTTATACTGCCGGTAATACTGAGGCTGATAACCATATGCTGACTGCTGATATGCCCCCTGACCCCAACCCTGCCAGCTTGGTTGTTGGCCACCAAAGCCTGGTCTATATTGATAACCTTGAGGGTAGATGTTTTCCCTCTCCTATCATAAAGTGACTGCGCCTAGAAGTAAGGTGGTGGAGGTGGTATTTTAGGTGTATGGTTCGAGTCTGTTTTTTTCAAATTTGTTTCACCTTGATTTCCAGTGGAGTAGCGCGCGCTTCAGAAGCACAGTCGTTGCCGTCTTTATCAGTATAGTATTCGAAGTTGTATCCGCGGACATAACGTGATGTTCTCACAGAATAGTTGCCGACTCGAATGCGAACAGTAGTAGTGAGAGGTTAATCACTACTTGAACTGGTAGACGACTTGAACGGTTATTGAAATGTCGAGCTCGCCCGCTATAACGGGGGTCCCCGCCTCTTTCGGTGCTAATGTCATTGGAGTAGGTTCGTATCCAGTCGTCAGGCTTACTTCCGATGGCCCTATCAGCTGAACCCCTAGACTTCTGCTCGTTGTTTCTGCCTTCTGTCTTGCGTCTTCGATTGCTGCGTCTATGGCGTCATTTCTTAGACTGCTTAGGTGGTCGTTTGTGAGTGTAAACTGAATGCTCTGAACCTCATTTGCCCCTGCGGAGACAGCTATATCCACGATCTTCCCGACGCTCGTGATGTTGTTAAGAGTGATTTGTATCATGTTCTCTGCTTGGTAGCCGACCAGGACCGGAGTCCCATCATACTTCATCACCGGTTCAAGCCGGTAACTTATAGTCTTGATATTATCCTGGGAGATGCCGTTTGCCTCCAAAGCACCTATTGTTGAGTTCATCTTCTCTGCATTCTCTTGCTGCGCATCTTCTGCGCTCTTCGATTCAGTACTGACTCCGACAGTTATGAGCGCCTGATCTGGCTTTGAGTGGACTATCCCGGTTCCAGAGACCGTTATTGTGTTCTTGGGCTGTTCTTCTTTGTTTGAGGTGTAGGTGGACACTGAAGATGGGTTGCTCCTTGTCTCCATTCTGTAAAGGAACGCCCCGTTCAATATAACAAGGAGTATTATTACTGCGGCCAATACCCAGAAGGGTTTCTTATCACCGTTCAACATCTAACCATCTCTTTACGTGGATGAGTTTGGTTCCGACAACTTATAAGGGCACACTTTGAAACGAGCGTTCTAAAGATTGAACACAGACTCACAACTTTCAGCAGTATCCATCATGACCGGCTTCGTAACGTGGAAGCGTTTGTGATGCACGCCCGTAAACGATTGCGATCGTGACACTGTTAAGTATGAGAAACTGAAGTCGCCTCTATCAACCTGAAGGAAAGGACGTTGAGAAAGGCAAAACTTTAAGATTGTACTTCAACGCTTACGACACGCTGTCTATTTCGAGGTAGTCAATACTGTCACAGAAAGCGAGACTCAGAAGCAGAGAGGTCGTCGAGGGAACCGACCGCTACGTACATCGCGCCCTGTTCAAGTGCGCAGGATTCACAGAGGAAGATCTAAGCAAGCCGCTAGTCGCAGTCGTCAATTCTTGGAATGAGCTGGTTCCAGGCCACATCCACCTGAATACCCTGAGTCGGAACATCAAGCGTGGAATCCTCGAGGCCCAGGGAACTCCTATTGAGTTCAACACGATTGCCCTGTGCGATGGTATAGCCCAAGGTCACGAGGGACTGCGGATGTCTCTGCCCAGCAGGGAACTGATAGCGGATTCGATTGAGATAATGATTCAAGGTCACCTATTCGACGCGATGGTCTGTCTATCAACATGTGATAAGATAAACCCGGGTATGTTGATGGCTGCTGCCCGACTAGACATACCTACTATAATGGCTCCTGGAGGTGCTATGTACCCCGCTTGTCCGGCGTGGGGGTATTACAAAGGTCAGAAGATCACTGTCGGACAGCTTTTTGAAGTGCCGGGGCTCCTACAGGCTGGGAAGATCACTCCTGAAGAGGCTGCATATCTTGAAGAGATTACGCTAACAGGGCCGGGTGCCTGTGGTGGACTCTACACGGCGACCACAACGCAGGCACTCATGGAGGCGTTGGGGATGACTATCCCCTACATGGGGACGACTCCAGCAGTCGATGCTGCTAAGATGCGCCTGTGTCACGATATCGGCAGGCAGATAATGAATCTCATCGAGAAAGATGTCAGACCCAGCCAGATAATGACTAAGGAAGCCTTCGAGAACGCAATAGCGGTCGACATGGCTCTGGGTGGCTCTACCAACACAATTTTACACCTTAAAGCTGTTGCAAATGAGGCAGCTATAGATCTTCCGCTCGAACTCTTTGATGACATCAGCAGGAGAACGCCACAGCTTTGTAGCATGTCTCCTGGAGGAATCTACAAGATCGTTGACCTCCACAATGCAGGAGGTGTTCCGGCACTTATGAAAGAGCTTGATGATCTGCTTCATCTGGATCTCCCGACGGTCAGCGGTAAGACTATCAAAGAGATAATTGATCAAGCCCGAGTGTTCGACAGCGAGGTCATAAGACCAAGAAGCAACCCAGTTAACAAGGAAGGAGGGCTGGTCATACTTCGCGGAAGCCTAGCCCCAGACGGCGCTGTTCTGAAAATAGCGGCTGTGACGCCGAAGATGTACAAGTTCAAGGGCCCCGCCAGGGTCTTCAATAGTGAGGAAGAGGTTATCGCAGCGCTTAAGAATGGCAAAATCGTTGCTGGGGACTTTATTATAATCAGGTTCGAAGGGCCTAAAGGCGGACCTGGCATGAGGGAGATGCTGATGGCGACCGCCATGCTCTCAGGTATGGGACTTGGAGAGTCCGTTGCCTTGGCAACAGATGGGCGATTCTCAGGGGCGACCAGAGGCCCATGCATAGGACACGTCTCACCAGAAGCAGTTGAAGGTGGCCCAATAGGACTGGTCAAGGATGGAGACCCTATAATCATGGATGCTGAGACAAGAAGACTTGACCTCGAAGTCTCAAAAGACGAGCTTCAACGACGACTGAAATCGTGGAAGCCGCCTGAACCAAAGATCAAACGCGGCTACCTTTACAGATACGCTCAACTGGTAACCTCAGCCGACAAAGGTGCAGTCTTCAAGAGATCCTAGACAAGATACGCCGGAACTTTGCTTGGCTCGTGAGAGACTCGAGGGTTCAGTCCTAGTTTGCTGATCTTCTTGGCGATCCGCGGATACATTATCACCTCCTCAATTTCAAATGCGCTTAGTTGTGGGTCGATTCCTGAGAGCCGATCGACTAAGCCTTGAAAAGATTCATTTGAAGAGAAGGATTTCATAACCGCAGCGTGGCACCTTACACCCTCATCGATCAGGTGTCTGAGGGCTTGAAGTTGAAGATTAAAACCTGCACGTGAGGCTCCGGTCAGCCTCTCAAAGTCAGCTTCACAGCATCCCTTAAGGGAAACTCTGACCTGCAGAAAATCGAATTGTGCAAGTTCTTCTGCGTACCTGCGTTCGTATCCTATCAGGATCCCGTTCGTCTCAAGAATGAAGGCTAGAGAGCTATGATCTAGGTGTTTCAGTAGTTGGATAAGGTGGGCTCTTGAGATCGTAGGTTCGCCGCCACTCACCCTAGCTTGACTGTAGTCTCTTTGAGAGGCTATGGTTTTGAGTCTTGAAGCAACATCGCGTGGGCTATAGAATGAACCTGTTGTTCTCGGATTGCATAGAACCTTCTCGTTTACCCAGCAGAACTTGCAGGCTAATCCGCATCCGACACAGTCGGCTGTTGCTATACCTCCGTACCATCGATCAGCTCGAAAACGCCAGTACTTCCTCTCTACCGCTTCATCCACTTGCCTAGAAAGCAGCCTCTCCAATGAGAGGTGTCGTTTCACTGAATCGTATAATGGAGGGTTAGGAGGGTTAAGTTCTGGAAAAAAACCTCTGGGTTTTCTAGGCTCTGACTTCAGCTGGTACCGACCGCAGTCTAATTACTAAGTATGAAAGGGAGTTGAGGGCTTTCACTTTGTAAACTTGGTCATCCTAGTACCGCAGACTGGACAGATCGCCTTCAGAATCGGTCTTCCCTTTACAGTCATCTCTCTCTTGACCGCGCTGTCGTCAACTGTGACCTTCTTTTTGCACTTGACGCAGAACATCTCTACCAAATGTGATACTCCTCTATGAACTGGCTTTAATGAAATCACCAGCGTAATAAGCCTAATGGTTTTGTGTATTTCTAGATTAGATAGACGAGACTTCTGTTTTTACTAGTCTTAAGAAGCTAACTTGTGTAACTTAGTGCACACTTCCCTTGGTGAGAGGACATCCCCTAGAACACAGGAAGGTTGGCGCGCGTGTTTGGATGCGATCATTTGACGCGATTTTCGAGATCCTGGCCAAAGATGGGAGCTGACTACAATCATCCCGCGGATTTGTCAGATGGTGAAGATCACGTCACAGAAATTTGAGATCGACTTGGCTAGGCGCTTCAGAGAGATTTTGCTTGAGGCTGTTGACTATGGCTTGGCCGTCTTTAGCGAGGGTGCCCGTCAAGCCATCTATGGCCATATTGAGCGGAAGTATGAAATCAGACGCGAAGAAATCCCTGAGCACCTTGAGACCTTTCATAAAGCTCTGGAGGGCATACTTGGCAGGGGAACCAAGATTGTTGAGAAGCTCATCGCCAAGCATCTCTATGATAGGCTCGATCTGAACTTTTATGAACATCCAGACTGGACACTCCTCGAATATGTTCGATGTGCGAGGAAATAAGCAGAATCATGACAGAATTACAGATCGCAGTCAGCAATTTAATATCAACTTTGATAAAACTTTGACGAAGATGAGAGGTATTTGAAAAAGGCTCGAAGATCAAAGGAAAAAGAGACACAGGATATCTTTGAGCGGGAATTCCGCAGACCAGTCGAGACCTCGCCTTTCCTAGACAACATCCTTTCCAACATGTCAGACAGCGTAGTAGTCATCGATGAAGACTACATTTGTCGATTCATCAATGAATCCGCAAAGAATGTCTATGGAAATATGTTGGGAAAGAAATGCCATAAAATTCTAAGAGACTTAGACAGTCCGTGCTATCATACGGGGGTACCTTGCGAAGTACATGAAATACTGGAGAAGGGAGCAGACTCCTTCGAAGACACCCGCCTTGCTGAGTCCACTGGAAGGGTCACTCACATCCGAGCCAAACCTATTAAGACATTAGATGGCAAAAGGGGCATAATACTTGTTTCAAGAGATGTCACAGAAGAAGGACGCGCCAAGGAGAGACTGCGAGAAAGTCAGGAGTTCAGCTCCAGCCTGCTGGCCAACTCCCCGAACCCAATACTCGTCGCTAACAAGGATACATCAATACGTTATGTGAATCCGGCCCTTGAATTATTGACAGGTTATTCTTCATCAGAAATCCTTGGTAGGAAAGCTCCCTACCCATGGTGGCCGAAGGAACTGAAAGATGAGATTAGTAAACGTCTCGAAGAGTATATGCGTCAAGGAGCTACCCGACATGAGGAATGCTTCCAAACGAAGAAAGGAAAGGATTTCTGGATAGAAGTTAGCGCTACTCCGATTACGAGTAACGGGACGCTTAGGTACTACCTTTCAATTTGGGTTGATATCACCGAGCGCAAACGGATTGAGCAAGAGCTTTCGAACTCTCTTTCTGTATTGCGTGCGACCCTAGACTCGACCGCTGACGGAATCCTCACAGTCGACAATGAAGAAAAGATAACCAACTATAATCAAAGATTTGTTGAGATAACGAGCATTCCCAAGCATATCTTGGAGTCCAGGGATGACAGCAAAGTCGTTGCATTTCTGCAGGAGCAGGCCAAAGATCCCGAGATCGTCTACAGAAGAATTAAAGAATCATTTTCTCATCCCGATGTTGAAAGCTTTGATCTGGTAGAGTTTAAAGATGGAAGAATTTTCGAGCGGTATTCTCGACCCAGTCGGATAGAAGGAAGAACTGTTGGAAGAGTAGTCAGCTTCCGCGACATTACTGAGCGCAAGCGAATGGAGCAGGAGCTCGAAGGTTCCCTTTCTGTATTACGTGCAACCCTTGAATCTACTGCTGACGGCATCCTCGTGGTTGACTCAGAGAAATGGGTAACAGATTATAACCAAAGATATGTGGACATGGTTCGCGTTCCAGAGACAATATTGACAACGCGTGATGACCGAAAGTTGATTACTTTTATTCAGGACCAGCTGAAAGCCCCAGAGCATTTTGTGAGAAGTACCGGAGAACTATTCGCTAAGCCGGACATAGAGCTCTTAGACACGCTTGAATTCAAGGATGGCCGGGTCTTCGAAAGATACTCCAGACCTCAAAGGATCGGAGGAAGAATAGTTGGAAGAGTAGTTAGTCTTCGTGACATAACCGAGCGAAAGAGACTGGAGGAGGAGCTTAGAAGACAATCAGATCACCTGGAGGATCTCGTTAGGGCGAAGAGTAGAGACTTGGCAGTGAGTGAGGAACGTTACCGACGACTCTTGGAGCACGCCCCGGATATCATCTTTGTCCACTGCGAAGGCAAAATTGTCTACATGAACCCTACAGGAGCTAGACTTCTGGGAGCAACAAATCCTGAAGAGATCATCGGAAGGTCTGTGACAGATATTATTCACCCAGAGTATCGGGAGAGTTTCACGGAGAAGATGCAACGTGCAATTGAAGAAGGAAGATCGGCACCTGTATTTGAAGAGAAGTTCCTGCGCCTAGATGGTGCACCCATCGATGTCGAGGTCGTAGAGATCCCTATAAACTATCTAGGCAGGCCAGCAGTCCAAGGTGTCGCGCACGATGTAACTGAGCACAAACGTATTCAGGCTCTGCTTCTCAAGTCAGAGAGGATGGCTGCTATTGGAGAATTAGCAGGGATGGTTGGTCACGACCTACGCAATCCTCTTCAGGGAATCCTTGCCGCCGCGTATGTACTGAAGGTAGGGCTGAGGACATCGACTGACGAAAAGGTCAGGACGATGTTGGAGATAATAGAGAAGGATGTCGCCTATGCGAACAAGATAGTCGGCGACCTCCTAGATTATTCAGGGGAGGTGCGGCTGGAACTGACAGTGATTGACCAGAGATCGCTGATCGAGGATGCATTAGCTTCATTAAGAGTCCCAGAGAATATCCAAATATCAAACTTGACCGGGGACGAACCGAAGGTGAGGGTTGACGCAGCGAAGTTGAGGCGAGTCTACGTGAACCTCATCAAGAACGCTATAGACGCTATGCCTGGAGGGGGCAAACTCGCAATCATGAGCCAAGCATCAGAAGGCAATTTGCGAGTCGCCTTCGCTGACACTGGTAAAGGTATGACCCAGGAGGTTATGGAGAAGCTCTGGGTACCGCTCTTTACGACCAAGGCGAGGGGTATGGGATTCGGTTTACCGATCTGCAAGCGAATTATAGAGGCGCATGGAGGCTCAATACTGGTTGAAAGTACTATTGGTAAGGGTTCAACCTTCACGGTATCGCTTCCAATCAAGTAGAATCTAAAGAGGTGGAGAGGAATAAACGAAGTTAACAGAATTCTTGTGATCGATGACGATGAGAGCATAAGAGACGTATTGACCGCCGTATTAGAGAGAGAAGGATACCTTGTTGACCAAGCTGAAAACGGGAGTGAAGCAATAAGAAAGTCCAAAGATCAGATTCTACAACTTGGCCTTTATAGACATACGCCTCCCCGATATGGAGGGGACGAGACTCCTGACCGAGTTGAAGGAGACAACCCCGAGAATGGTGAAGATAATATTAACAGGCTACCCCTCACTGCAGAATGCTGTCGAGGCTGTGAACAAGGGCGCTGACGGCTACCTCGTCAAACCTATCAACATAGAAGATCTACTGAAGACGGTCAAGAGACTCCTAGAAAAGCAACAGGAAGAAAGAAAGTTCAGTGAAGAGAAGGTTGTAGAGTTCGTTGAGTCACGGGCAAAAGAACTCGAAGACTCGACCTAAACAAGTGGGAATAAAACCTGAGCGGCGCACCTCCTAATCAGGGGTTACACAGCGGTAATCGTTGATGGTTAGGGCGCGCTTTTTTTGATTGAGAGTTTATGTAGGTTGCTGTTGAGGCCTGGCTTGTGAGAAGACGAACTCGATACAGAATAGTTCAACGCCACCATATCAGTTACGATCCTGACGTTACAGTACATATGTTCAGATCTGAGCATGGTATTATCACAAAGATCAATAGATTGAACAAGTCTCAGCCCTCCGAGATCTTTCTCAACCTGTTATCGGAGTTCATTCAGACACAGAGGCAGACCAAGACGCCCTACTCTGAGTATGATATGAAGCGTCTCTTAGAGGAGAACCAGAAGCTTAGGGAGAAGAGTCAGAAGAGAAACAAAGAGCTCAGAAAATAATCTCTTACGGGCGCGTCGTAATTGTGCTAGCGTGTGGCGCATTTTGAGGGTAGGCTGGTTCGGGGAGATCTTATTTGGTCTTCTTTACGCCGTGGAATAGTTCGCTGCCTGCGCCTGGATAAACAATCCATTCCTTTTTCGGTGTGCGATTCTTGACTGGTGGCCACTTTCCAGGCTGGGGTTGAGCACCTTCAATAGTTGTGCTTGAGGGGGCTTTGTCTCTCATCTGAGGATGTTTGCGAACATCAATTCCTTCGACGTTATGACTGAACTCGATGGGGATCCCGTTTGGGTCGAAGGCGTAGATGGAGTGGATGAAGCCGTGGTTTATGACCTCTGAGACCCAGAAGCCTGCTGCCGATATCTTGTCCTTAAGCTCCCAAAGGTCGTCCTCGGTCTCTACCCCAAAGGAGACATGGTCGAAGATGTAGGGGCCGGAGACAGGCCGCCCATGATCCTTCTTAGGTACCGGCTCGACACCTGGCCACTCGAAGAATGCGAGCAGGTCGTTCTTTGAGAGCTCGAAGAAGTAGTGTCTGTAGCCGGGCTCGCCTAGTCCGGCCACCAGTCGCATGCCAAGCAGGTCTCTCCAGAATCGGATCGTCTCGTCCATGTTGCCTGTTGCCATCGCGAGGTGATTGACACCATTAAACTTCATGACAACTCATCATAGTAATGTGACAGGTGCGTGACTAATAAGACAGATTATACCTATCAGCACGGACGGACTCAAAATCGGCAGGCGTCACTATGATCTTAGTTTGCCTTCTACTGATTGTTAATCAGGTGTCCTCCGAATGCAATTTCCCAAACCCATAGTGGATAAATGATCATGTGCTCCATGCCCCCCTTCCCAAGGCCGAGGTAAGCATGGCCAATGAAGAGAATCATCGCAGTCAATGATAATACTCCTAAAATGACTGAGAAATAGTTTAATGGCTTTTTCTCAAATTTGTAGGCAGTGATCGCGGCTAATCCTCCAAAAAGAAAGGCTGTGGTAGTGGCTATTAAATGAGGTAGACCCGTAGTTTCTGGAAAGATGCCCACGACCATCGCTCCGATGCCGTAGAGACCAATGAATGCTGTGAACGCACGGTTGTGAAATTCGCGATGAATGAAATAGGTGCCTACTATGCCCATCAAACCGGCTAGAAATACTGAGAAATTGAAGATTGCGGCTGTAGGGCCTACGCCCAGGTCGCTGATATAGTTAAGAGAAATGCTGTAATTAGGGTATACAGACTCCGACACAATTATACTAATGATGTATTGGGCGTTGCCGACTAGTAGGAGAGACCCTGCCACAGTTCGATCATTCATTGTCTTAACACAGTTATGTTTGCTTTGGCGTTATATTAAAAAAGTTACGTCGAGGTTGTCGACGTGCGTAAGTGAGTAGCATATTGTGTGTGTGCTCACCAGCTAAGGCGACGACGTATCCCTCGGTGAGCGACGACGCGTTTCAAGAAAAGGTGCTGCTCTATAAATTATGCCATATCACTGAGAAGCTTGTTCCGCTACTTGAAAGAGTTGATTCTTGGGCTTTGACGGTCCCGGAAGACGTAGTCATAGTTACTGCATCATATTTCCATGCAGCATCGCTTATCGTACCGGTATGTCCGTTCAGAGTTGCCTGAGCGTTTGTGAAAGTAACAGTTCCAAAATTTGCTAATGACAGAATGCGCCATGAATAAGATGGCGCCTCCACTATCCATTCAGCAGACGATTCTTGAGCAGCGGGCGCTTTTTGAGTTGTTGAAAAGCTCTTCCCAGTCGTTGTGTCATTAATCATCAGTCGGAAGTTATCTTGTCCCAGGTATTTGACTTCGGCGGATATCTTGTCTCCAGGAGAAATCTTCAGGTTTGCCATTACAGCATTATTTGGATACATCTCATACCAAGCATAATATGTTGGCGTTCCTTGACAATAGTCAGAATCAGTTCCTACTTGTTCAATAGAGGAATTACCATCTATCCCTATCCAAACACAGGAAGCAGCGTATGGCATGATCCAATGATGAACTGAAGGAAGTATCCACGTGCCCTTAACATCTGTTACAGCTCCCTTCTGTGGTGAAGTAAGACTTGTTTCGACCACATAACCTGACCAGTTTAAACTCGTTCCAGTCTTGTTAAACCTCAAAGCAGAGTTTGATAGCGCTCCTGATGGAGCGAAAGACGGCGTGAGCACAATAGACAGTATTAATAAAAAAAGAACGGGCTTCATGGTGCCCGCGGCTATCTTGTAACAGCAACTTAAGCGCACACGTAGAAGCAACCATAGCATATTGTCTAGAAACATAGAGTACCTAGGTTGGATAGCGTCGTTGAACGTGCGCTCAGCTTAACATGACCGACAGGATACGTCAGATACAGTTACGATGGACTCATCGCTGGTGTTCGATAAGACTAGAGGAGGCATTATGGCAGCGATGAGCTGAATCAACACCATATTCTGAAGAGCAAAAATTATTCCTCTCACTCATGTTGGGAGAAGAATCTCCCAAACCATCTCTTCATTTTACGGATGGCTCGCCACGCTCGCCATGATCAAAGGTGTATGTTGCATCATTTACTCCATTTATGATTGCGTGGATGCTAATACAACGAATGAGACTTGTTGCCACTTCTCGAGCCCTCCACCTGAAACGTAAATAGTACACGTATAACTGCCTGTTTGAACCGAGGTATTTGTTACGATCTGAAGAGTCACAATGGTTGTTCCTGTCGTGTAAAAAGTAGAATTTGCTACAACCCAGCGTGTGTATAATCCAGTTGTGGGCAGACCGGAAGTACGGAAGCCTAGCTTTGACCCGAATCCTGGATCTACATTTATTGTGAGATTGAAGGGTGTTATCTGCTCGACTATCTGGTTGACGACTTGTCTTTTCACGCTCTGGGCTGTCGGGTTCACTGTGAAATTGAAGTCAGGAACCTTAAGTTCTACAATTGTACCGTTTCTCATGAAGGACCCTCTTGGAGTAGAAGCAAGTCCCTCCACTCTCATGTAGTAGATGCCACCTGGAACGAATTGGTTTGATGTAGCCCTTACTGTCATTGTTGCGGTCGCTGTTCCACCCTTCGGTGGTGTAACACTCTGCGGGTTAAAGTCCGCTTCCAATCCTCCCGGTAGTGCTTGCAGACCGAGCACGGTGGCTCTCAATGAGATTGGAGAGGTCCAATTGTTAAGGGAATTCACGTAAACCGTTGTCGCTGCAGGATATGACACATAGACAGTCATCTCTTTAAGCGAAGTTTGGATATTGTAATCATCAATCGCTATTTTATATTGTGGTGTTATCGCAGTGTTTCCAAAGGCATCAGCAGCCGATATGTAATAGGTCACGTCCCCCAGCACCTCAGTGCCTTGAATCGTATAGGAATACTGAGTACCTCCCGGCGACAGTAAGAGCATATAAACAGTCTCTGGTGCAACGGTCCGAATTATTGCATATGTGGCATTGTTAGGTACGATTAGATAGTTTAATGTGACATTTGTGGGGGTTCCGATGACGTTGGCGGTAACCACTATATTCGTGCCGAGTGATGATGTTGCGATGGGCGTGTGTGTTATAGAGATCTTCTGCCACCAAGTCCCACCGCCGCTTTGACCTATTCCGGTAGACAAGAGAGCTAGAACTACACCGATTACCAGAACACTTATCATGAACAGTCCGACAAGAGCATAAATCTGCCTTCTAGAAGTAACACCACCTTGCTTCCTCTCTCTATCTCTCCACCCTCTCTCCTCATCACCAGGATAATAGGGTTCTTGGCCCATCAACAAACCTCACTCTCCAATTACTATACTAGCATATCTTAAGTAAAACTTTCGCAGCGCGCGCTAGTAAACCTCAAAGCCAGAGGTCAGGCCATTTCAACCGCAGTTGACGTCGCGGAAATAACCAGACGTAGGTTCATGAAAAACCAAGGTTGAACGCGTGAGTCTTGGGACAGAGGAGATGCCCCGGGAGGAAGGTGACACGGGGTCGGTCTCAACCATCGAGATAACTCTTTCAAAATCCCTTTGACGGGCACGCTAGAGAAGTGATGTGGTGTTTGAGTAGGCTATATCGTCTGCCTACTTGTATTCAATAAGTTCTTTCTTCTCAAGCGTCTCTTGAAGTGTGGTTACAGCGCGGTGAACTTCTTCTTCCTTCTTCGCCCCGGTGCAGACGAAGTTACCGCTTGCGAAGAGGAGCATAACCACTTTCGGTTCATCCATCCGGTAAATCAAGCCGGGAAATTGCTCAGGTTCATACATCGTCTTCTTCAGTGAATACGTAGTCTTTTCTAGGTCGATGGAGCCGCCTAGTCCGCCTGAAGCTACAATGTTCTGTACCTGAATGTCGGGTCTGCCAATGATTACCATTCCATTTCTCTTGAGTTCAGCCGCGATATTTGTCACTGCTCTTTTTGCCTGCCGTTCTGACTTGGACCCGGTGCAAACCATCTTTCCAGAGCTGAAAAGGAGTGTCGCGGTCTTAGGTTTCTTCAATCTGAAAACAAGCCCTGGAAATTGTTCTGGTCGATACTCAGTTCCAGGAAATAATCGCGCGATGATGTCTAGGTCTAGGCGGTGTTTTAGATTTGCCGTGGCGACAACGTTCTGTACAGTCACAAACGCCTTGTCCTTTGCCGAGATTTCACAACTCCACCGATAGGTTTCGTCATTCACCATATGCAGCACCTTCTTAACAACGTTGAGGAGACGGAGAAGAGGCTCAGTATCTCTTAAGATGCCTCTTGACCTCTACCCAAATATCATCAGGGTGAAGGGCTTAGCAAAGTATCAGTCGCATCCAGATTCCTCAGTAAGCACGCGCTAGCTGATGATCAAAAGTTAAAGAGCAAGGCAACTCACAATAACCTGATCTTGTTGACAGGCTTACATGTTCTACGAAGAGAGATGTTGCAATATGGACGGGGTAGGCCCCGTGGCCAACGGCAATTTAAGCCTGATATGACACACATCTTGTACTTGTTCTACGTTTCGAAGAAATACGGGCTTGACTCACACAAATTTTTTGAATGTTTCTTCGATGCGTGGACGCATGAGAGATCGTCGTACAAGGACATATCGATCCAATGTCGCCAAAAGACAAAGGATGACGGTGTCTTTCTCGTAACCCAAGATCAAAAGGTAATCACTCAACTACGCCTTACCGGGGCAACGTTGAAGCATATGCCAGAAATTGACCTTGAAAGCCCTCCATGGAACGAATACACGACACTTAACAAAATGGAAAAGTCGATACCTGTCGACATGAAAGTCAAAGATGTAAATTCGGGAGTTAAATGGGTCAATCTGAAAGCCCGGGTCGTTGAGAAACCAATCGCGAGGACGGTCTTCTCGAGGTACGGGGGTAACCCTCTCGGTGTATCAAACTCAACAATCTCTGATGATACTGGTTCTATCAAGTTACCGCTCTGGAACAACCAAATAAACATGGTCTCGATTGGTGACACAGTTCAAATTGAGAATGGACAGGTAAGAACCTTTAGAGGAGAGCTGCAAGTTAGTGTTGGCAAAAGCGGCAAACTTACAGTCATCGGGAACCAATCAAAATGAGCACCACGCTCGCTAGAGGATTTCCTTAAGAGCCTGTGCAGACGTGTAGACGCTTCCTGCTCCGCTAACACACTGGGCAACTCTCAATGCTAGTGCGCGCTAATAATCCTGGCAGAGTTTATGATAGCACACGCTAGCGCCCTGCACACATTGCAGTGGATTACGTATGCGAACTGTCTTAACCTCTGCAGGATAGTATTGTACTGCGAACATTATACTCTCCTTGCCTCGATGAGATAGATGGTTTCAAAGAAAAACTTCTGTTCAGCCAATGTCTTGACTTGAAAACCCCTTCCAGACAGGCTCCTGACGGTTTCCTCGTATCCAGAGAGCGAGGACTGAATCATGAGTACTCTCCCATCGGGCTCCAGGTAATCCTGGACTTCGTTGATGAATCTCTCAGTCAAACGCCTCCCGTCCTCTCCACCATCCCACGCCAGCTCTATGGGATCCCGCTTGGCGCCTCCCTTCTCCGGAAGGTAAGGCGGGTTAATGAGTATGAGGTTGAACCTGCCCATTATCGGAAAGAACAGGTCACCCGCAATGAATTCAACATTCGCTACGCCATTCAACCTGGCATTCGCCTTCGCCAGTCGAGCAGCATGTGGGTTGATGTCTATACCAACAATAGAAGCCGCCCTCTGAGCGGCGACCAGCGAGACGTAACCTGACCCCACACCTATCTCCAAAACCCTCTCCCCAGAACCAATATCCAAACTATTCGCCAGAAGGACAGAATCCTCAGAAGGCTCATAGACTTCTGGATGACTCCGGATTCTCAACCTGCTAGCTGAAAAGACCATACCACCAAGCCTCTGGAGCTCGACTCCTAGAATACTCCCTGCTCAGCGTATAAGCACCACATTTACGGGAAGCCGTGCAGCTCTTTCTAGTGTAGGAATCAAGTCATTGGCAGTGCCAATAAACAAGAAATAGCATTTAAACAGTCGAGATGGGGCGTGCGCTCAACTCACTTCAATTTAGAAATGTCCATGTGGATGTCCGCGTCAAAAAATCAGTATCCACGTGACAACACCAAACAGCCAGATATCCATATCCCCCTCACCAAGGGACACACACACACAAAATCAGTGCCTAACGGTTCAAACTACGACGCTCGCACCAAGGGACATCTCGGCCGATTCGAACCCAATAAGGTGCGATTGCCTAATTGTAGCGGTTATCAGACATCATAGGTGCTTAATGTCTTAGTATTTCTAAGATGACCAAAGCAATAGTGAAAAACGTAATAACCCATGTCAAAATGTTCAAGAGTTTCTCATTTTTTTCTGTAGCCTTCAGTATATCAGTGGTCTGCTCCTGCTGCCGAACACTCAAGTAGGTTCGGATTGTATCTAGAATCGTTTCTATCTGGGTTCTCAACGCGTCTGATCTGTCCAAGAAGGTTTTGAAGGGTCTTGCAAGTGCTTCACATTCCATAACTTCTGCGGATAAGTTCGTTGAATATCCTTCGAAATTCTTCTCTTTCCATTTGCTGAGAAGGTCATTGATTTCAGTTAAGTAGACTTGAGCTTTTGCATAGTCGCGTCTCATAGCGCCAGTCAAGACTGATAAGGATGAGAACATGTAAGTCAGTTCCCCTAACCATGATTTTAGAACGCCAAGTTCTATCTGTTCAAGATTCCCAATATTTCGAAAGATTTCTTCGTTCCTCACTTGCGCTGCCTGCTCCGCAGCCGTGATAGTTTTGAAGAAAGGCTCATCCAACCGGCAAAAGTTGTTCAATCTGCCAACAATTGATGCAGATTGAGCGAGGTCCTCACAGAAGTTTGATAAATTATATTTTGACTCAAGAGTATTCTGACCAAAAGGCGATATCAAAAAGTTCCTTCCTACAGAGTCACAATCCATTGTTTTTGCTTTCTCAAAAGTAGCAACAAGACAGTTGCGCGTGATGCCTCTAGCTTTATCGGGGGACCCAAAGTAACCTGAATACTGTTGCAGCAAACTCAAGGCATCAATCTGGCTATCCGTAAGTCCAATGAAAATGGTGAATTCCGAAATGGGGTTTTTGGGCAACATCTGCAAAATAAGATTGGCGTATCGAAGATAACTCGAAACGTCATTCTCCCAATTCTTTGAAACATAATCAGCATTTGATGAATCAATAGTCACAGTAAAAATATGACAATCCGATTGCTCCAGTAACCTGACGGAACATTCCTTGCCGTCTATTGAGAATTCGGCGCCGTTGGAGTCAGCGATGATTGATTTTGAGGAAAACTTATCCCTTATGCACTGGAGGACTTTTTGGCTTGATTCAGCTTCATCTTTTTGATTGATCGCAAAAACAGATATGTGAACCCAACGGGGTGTGGCAACCTGTAAGGAATTATCCTTCACGCAACAGCCTTCCTATTCAGATGAAGTATGGTTCATTTTATTTTGAAAAAATGTTCACAAATGGGATCTCCTTTACACCGCTGCTTTCCTATTTTGAATTCAATATTTGGATTGACGGCCGACACAAAACCTTTCAAAAATGGAAATGCAAAATTCTGGTCTAACCACTCCCAAGACAATTTGAGCGATATGGCAGCGACCATAACTGGGCAATAATATCCAGCTCTTAATACAACTTTATCGCCCTCGACGGTCCACGAATCACCCCACTTTAGCTCTCTGAACGCGGCGTTACCTAGCATAGCAAGAGCCTCCACATCGTTGCCCTTTAGGCTGATTTTTCGCGCGGAACTGCGACCTTGGGCCTGACCCATTTCGAAGGCTACCTTTTGAACAGCCTCTGGCGGCTCATTCTTGAATTTGTCATAAAACTCCCTTAATGAAGGATGCGACAATGCTCAGACCAGCGTATCTTTCTAAGCTTGAACTCTTAACCATTTCGTGCAGTAGCGCGCTATTCCCTGACCCATTCTGGGTTCTTAGCGGAGTGAGAGTTCTTTCTTCAGATTGTCCATGAAGGCTCGGGAGGGGCCCTGCACGCGCTAGTCCTCATCATCTCAACTACGCGCGCGCGCATGCAGACAGTCCCTATCACGATTAGCAAAACAGGTGAAAGTTCAATCGTTATAAAATCTGAAAAATCGATAGCTTACACTCCAGAATCAACCTTTCTCCTACTCGATCTCAATTCCAAGAAAACACGCGTAATGGGTAAAGGTCGCGCACTACAAGGTTAGTGCGGCAGCCAACAACTTCGTGATTGTTGAGATCCTGAACTCAAAGCCAAACTCACAGCGAAAAAGAAAACTCTACCTTGGTTTTCCTTTCCAGTATTAGCACTGACTTGGATGCAAACTACACCTTCACCTCTGCGAACGAAGCTAGCAGTAATTCTTGGTGGTGGTGCCTTAGCTGGTTAGCACTTCAGAATCATGTGTTGTATGCCATAGTTTGTTACTTTTTTTGCTGCTTACTGTTAGTTTTGTATTAGTTTTCCTTGTTTTTTTCCGGGTCGAGTTATGTCTTTCTTTATGTCTTTGTTTCTTTGTTTGTTGTTTGTTTTGTTCTCTGTTGGTTTGTATTGTTTAGGTCATATTTTTCCAGTATTTTTAGTATTGTTAGCGTATGTTTAGTATTGTTGGTTTTCCGGTATCTGCATATGTTGATTTAGGTATGAAATGAGATATTGCGTATTCTTGTATTATATTGTAAACCAAAACCATTCAAACCATAAAACAATAGACTTCGGCAACTATTGAAACCGCACCCTATACTGCTGCCAGTATGTTCTGCGAGCGTAGCGAGCAGTTATCATGTGTGTGTGGTGTGTGTTATAGCTGGTGAGAGCACCATAATTTGAACCGTTAGAGTAGACTATTTGTGTGTGTGCTCACCAGCTAGGGTGGATGAACACTATCTTGTGATTTTTGGAAAGGATGAGGGAACGTTTATTATTATGACGCTAGGCTAGATGTAAACGTAAGGCGATGAGGCTCGCCTTTAACTGCCCCTGCATTAGCGTTCGTGGGGGATGATAGCTTCTACAACCTTCAATGAAGACTAGTGGATGTTGGGTTGTGTGAAGTGTGGCAGTCTGGTTCTGGAAACACGCGCACGTCACGAAGGAGCCTTTCGGTTCAGAGATCGACGTGATAGAGAGGGTAACAAGCAAACTCAAAGGCGCCTCACATTATGGCCCGATTATAGTCGATGCTCACTTTAGGAGAGCGGCTCCAGCTTTGCAATGAGGTGAGGGTTATGAATGAAAGCCACAGGAGAGCCTTGGGAAGCAGTCTGGTAATCATTGAAAAGGACCTTCATACGATAACTGAGAAGCTAGAGCAAGATAGCAAGGACTTTGGGTCAATCCTTCAATCCACTACTTATGATGTTGATCCTCAGACGAAGAAGAAAATACTGAATGTTGCGACGTCCATGCTTGATGAGATCAGACAGCTCAAAGAGAAATTTAAACTAGAAAGGGATGAAAAGTCTCTCAGCCGCTGGGTGTATAGTACACTAATCGAGATCCGGATAATCCTCGAAGATCTCAGGCCGGAGAAGCTGAAGGCATATGGTCAGATGTCCGACATGGACAAGAAACTATTGAACCCGCATATTTTGAAGCTACTAAAGATGCTGGGTGAAATCTATCGAATCTAGCTGCTTGGCTGGACTCTTATGCAAAGTGTTATCACTGGTTCCTGCAAGATGCGGGTTCTGGACTGCGTCTGTGTCCGGTGTTGAAGCAGGCGAAAAGAGGGGCAGCTGTGTGACCGGCCCCTCCTCGGTCTTCTTGCGAGCATGACTACGGCTTCTTCTTTCTTGGCAGGCGCATTTGCTTTCTAATTTGGTCCTCTTGCGTCCACTGTATTGTTCCGTCTCCGGCGGGTTTGATTCTCTTTCGAGTCAAGAAGAGAGGTAGAAGGAGGTTTCGGTCCGAGTGTGAACTAGTTGGTCTGGGTGCTTACGCATGCGCATGCATTCGGAATCCGGCGGACATCTTTCCAGTAATGATGTGGCCGGTCCTACCGTCTACCCTGACACTGGCGATAGTGTTGCCGTTTGAATCTACGATGGGCACGTTGTACATGAATGCGAATTGCTTTGGAGTCCCAGCGGTCCAGCCCTTACCCTGAGAGGCTTGGACAGCATTCACAGCATCTCCAGACGTTGGGGTATTGACCTTTGCTACGGGCACGTTCATAACCACTGTACTATTGTATGTGACGTTCACCATCCATAAGCTGCCACTGTCCTTCGCCCCCCCGATAGTGAAACTGGGGATAGCTGCGGTAACTACTGCTTGGGCCTGCGCTGAAGTAGTTGTCACGTTCCAAGACCTGCTTTGATTTCCGTGTCTGGATGCGGAGAAGTTTCCATGCATGCGGTGAGCCGTGTTAAGGTATCTGCTCCCCGATGTGCTTGTTTTATCTGGCGCTGCATTTGTTGCCGTTGTAAATGTGACGCTCATCGCTAGCGTTGAGCCTATAACCACTATGATGATCACTGCCATCGTAAGTGGGGTGATTTTACTTTTTACACTCATTTTTTCACCATGCTGTAACGATAATGGATCTCTAGGTATGTACGTTGTGGAACATTGTTAGTGAACAATGTTAACCCATACGCGCTCGTAGTTAGCGCGCGCTTGGTGTGTGTGCCCCTTGGTGAGAGCATCCGGATTTGAACCGTTAGAGTGAGTTAGAATTGTGTGTGGTGGTGGTGGGTGCTCACCAGCTAGGGCACACACATCATGACCCGCGTGCGGGTGCAAAGATTCAAATGCAGTATTTCAGCAACTACTAATTGATCGGAATCTTTGGACAGGCTGCTACGGAAGGAACTATTAAATGAGCGCCTTGACTAGGAAGCAGATAATCGCGGATGCAACCCTTGCAGCTTTGGTAGGAGTAGAGCATCGATTATGAGAATTGATGCTATCAGTAAATTCATGGACGCAGGATATGGAAGAGATCGTGACAAACTTTTCAAAACTTGGTCGCAACTAGCCAGAACTAGCCATCAGAAAATTACCGCCATAGAGGTCTTTGAAACTATTGATAGCCTTACTAGCGGTGAAACATTCGGTAGATACGTTAACGTTGACGACCCATATAGACTTGGAGCAATAACGAAAGACGTTTTCTCCAAGGGCTTGATTCCTGAGGGGATGAAGGTTGAAGCTACTACGACACTTGATCTCTCTAATCCGATGGCCAAAGGTTACTTGACATTTCAAAAGAAGAAGTACATGGAGTATATCGGAGAAGCCTTCACGTAGATATTTCGCAAAACAAAACTGCCTTCCTGTAAATAAGTCTGATTGTTATCAGTGGACAGACTATGTAGATAGAAATTGAGGACAGTGCTGCAATCAAAAAGGCAACTATGGATGCGAGAGACGTATTGACTATTGAAATTGTGTCATAGATTACTGCGGTCAAGTGAACTGTTCCAACTAAAGGCAAAAGAAGAACTCTGAAGATTGGCTTTGTTGTACCGTAAGTATCAATAAATTGTGCAACTTGCGGGGACCAACTGTAATAGAAGCTATTCCATCCTATTACGATTGCCTTTCCGACTTCATTTGAACCGATCATGTTGTCTCGGACATTTCGCATGTAAACAACTTCGGGAGCCATTGGACTTCCGAAGGTGGCCGTAGCTATTACACAGCCTGAACGGGGCGCAGGAGTAGGTGTTGGAGTTGGTGTCGATAGTTGATATGTAAGTATGTAAGTGTCTGGATTGAATTGCTGTGTTGCGCGACTAGGTTTCAGTGATGTTTTTCGCTTTTGTTGGCTGTCTTCAGGTTTCGTCTAGCCGTGTGTTGCTGTGGTTGTTTCTATCAGCATGTTGTATAGTGAGGCTTTGATCATCATCTCCTGTGCCATGTTTTGCATCGTTTTGGCTGAGACGTATTCTCCGAAGGTTCGCTTCAGCGATGAGAAGGCTGATTCAGCCATCCATCTATACCCGTAGCCATGATTGTGTTTCCAGGCTTCAGGGTCTTTGAGGTATTCTTGGGCTACGAGCTTTCTGGGCATGCATCCTCCGGCCCTGCTGGATGTGTTCTTGCGCACCTTGATGGCTGGCTCAATCCCTTTTGCGTTGAGATAGCGGAAGTTGCTTTTCATATCGTATGCTCCGTCGCCAATTGCCTTGGCGACCTTACCTTTCTTGGAGGCTTCATCAACAAGCGGCTGGAGCATCCCTCCGTCACCTGTCTTCTCATCCGTCACCTTCAAGGCGAGTATCTTCTTCCGCTTTACATCAACGGCGATATGGATCTTGAGGTATCCGCGTCTCACCTTCCATTTATGGCGTATCCATTCGCCGCGGTTAGCCACCTTGATGCCTGATGCGTCCACCGCCAGGACTATGTCGTCGCCATAATCTTTCTCATCCAGCTTCACATCTAACCTGTTCACGCGTCTATCTATGGTTGAATAGTCAGGCACATGGATCCTTGAGTCGAATCTTCTCAGGGCTTTGAGGAATCCTTCTGTCTGCCTGTAGGGTAGGTGGAATAGCAGGTGCATGTAGCCTAGAAGCCTGATGAAGATCTCAGGGTAGACGTATTGTCCACCTTCCTTCCCAGTATTCATCTTTTCAAGCTCAATGTTCCACCTGTCAAGGATGCGTGGGTCAAGCAGGATCTCCCCACGCTTCACGAGACCCTCATTGATGCGTCTCCAATCTCTAGCAGCCAATCACAATCGTGGAATAGTTCTCTCACAGGCAATATAGATCATCCAACCACTTCCACGTCAATAAACCGAAAACTCAAACCTACATCCATAAACAAAAATGTCTAGTCATGCAACACAGCAGATTGAATTGGATATTTACTGCGTTTGAAGGCAATTGTAAGTTGAATGTCTGAGGGAACGGTAACTGAGGCTTTGTTGGTGCTGTGAAAGTGAAAGTGGTGCCTGATTGATTCCATGAAGTATAGACGGTTTTAGCTAGGGTTGCATTAATTCGCCAAGTCGTAGCATCGATCTGCTGAGCGATGTTGGTGATTGTGGCGGTGATCGTCATGGTCTTCGTTGACTGACTGATGTCTATCATTATGCTTGAAAATAGCACCGAGAAACCAAGCTGTGATGCTGCGTAAACAATAGCTGCTTTGAAGAGTGAATCTCCTACTGTCTGATAGCTGTCATACGGAATATCGAAATCCCCACCGGTATAGGTGAGTACCGTATTTCCTTGTCCAGACTCGTTGACCGTGATCTGCAAAGTACTCGCAGCATATACGTTGGACAAGAGAGATGTAAATATCAATACAGTAACAGTAAGAACAAGAGATACCTTAAGACGCAAGGTAATCCTCGTTGAGATCATTTTGTCCAAGTTCTGAATTTAACACTTGGCAAGGCGACAAAGTCTAGAGCTGCTACTGGCAAAGGCAATAGGTCTAAGAGATGAGTTAGAAGCCGTAAAAGCGTAAAAATACGATGACGTAATAAAAAGGCTCTTGCAATACTACGAAAGTGCTAAGTCTTTTATGCAAAAGACGAACAATAAAGAGGTAAACGTATTATACCGAGGTGAAAAGAAAAATGATTGCCGCATGGAAACGAGCTCTTGAAGTAATATTCGGATTGATTACTTTATTTGTTGCTCTTGCCGTTCTCCTATTCCCAAGATTAGGTATTGAGATTCTTGTAATTCTTCTCTCAATAGGCATCTTGTTTAGCGGAATAGGCTGGATAATGAAGGGTGTAAGTGGAAGTTGATTCTATACTCCTCTAGAAACCTTTATTCACCTTTTTTAGCGTTATGAAACTATGATATGTACAAAAGTGTACTTGAATGTACGGTAAAACGAGTGCTAATGCACTATAGAACTACACGAAAATCTTGTGTACTCTAAAGTGAACATCACAACTGCAGGAGCAAATGGTGCCGCCATCGCAACCAACCGCGGCGGCGGCACAATAACTGCCACGGGTGGCACAATAATTACCTCCGGAACCGACTCTCCCGGCATTTATTCGACTGGCGCCATTACGATTGTGGGCGCAACGATAACAGCTACTGGAGCTGAGGCAGGCGTGATTGAAGGGTTGAACTCGATAACTTTAACGAATACGGTTCTGTCGGGCTCGAAAAAATGGGGTGTAATGATTTACCAAAGCATGTCGGGAGATTCTTCTTTAGGTACTGGAACATTCACGATGACTGGAGGCTCGCTCACGGCGACTGTTGGTCCTGCCTTTTACGTCACAAACACGAAAGCGGTGATTATGTTGAAAGGGGGCGTTCAAGTCAGCACGAATTCGGGCATTCTTCTGTCTGCGGGTGCTGGCAACTGGGGTCAAAATGGATCGAACGCTGGCACCGTAACCTTCACGGCGAATGGTGAAACGCTAACTGGCAATCTAATCACTGATAGCATAAGCTCAATCATGGCCACGCTGAAGAATAATACGGCTTTAACGGGTTACATCAACTCGGCAGCACTGACCCTTGATTTAACCAGCACTTGGAATGTGACGGCTGACTCAGTTCTGATAGGTCTAACCGATACAGGCGGGATTTCAGGAACCACGATAACCAACATTTACGGCAACGGACATACAGTCTACTACGACGCAAGCCTCGATGCAAACAGCGCACTAGGCGGGTTGACATATTCATTGGCTAACGGGGGTAAACTCACCCCGAAGATTTCAATTCCGGAATTCCCAATATGAACAATTCCAAGTCTGTTTGTGACAGCGACAGTCATCGCGCTAGTAGCTTGCAAAAATGTCGCGTCGTCGTGTCGTCGTCGCTCACCAGCTAATGCACACACACAAAAAAACTAAAACCTAATGGTTCAAATTAGGGTGCTCTCACCAACTACGGCACACACAAAAAAACAACTGGCTCGCTACGCTCGCCTATACGACGAAAAAGAAACTATCCTAGGAATTTACGAAAAAAGAGGAGGAATATTTGGTTAGGCTCTTCTTCTCCTAACCACTACTGCGGATACTGCAGCGACTAGTCCTGCTAATGTTAGGTAGGGTGTTAAGATCTCAAGCTTGTTCGTTGGTAGTCCAAATACTTCACTGGTAAGTGTGGCAGGCTCTAGCGCGCTCTTCAAGAAGCCAAGACATAGTTGCCTTCAGAAAAGTAAGCAAGGCATGAGATGGAAAACAATAACAGTAATACACACCTTATGAATTCGTCAGATCGATGATGTGACTTGTTATAAGTCAGAATTGATTTGAATGCCCTATTCTATAAATAGAAGGAGTAAAGACATTAGCGACGATAATCATGAAAGAAATAGAACAATTCAAAGCTTTGATTATTTATTGGTCGAAAACTGGAAACACGGAGAAGGTTAAGGAAGCTATATCGAAGGGTATGAGAAAGACGGGAGTAACACCCATTGTTGAGAAGGTTGATGAAGCGGAACAAGAAGACTTTTTCAATTATGACCTAGTCTGTATCGGTGCACCTCCGTATGAAAGGTTGCCGGCTCCTCCTATGATGGATTTCCTCAAGCGAAAGTTGATGCATTATCGGAGTAAGGGATACGTTAAGCTGTCCGCTCCCAAGGTTCCGGGCAAAAATGCGATCATATTCTGTACTTACTCAGGCGTTCATACTGGAATAGATGAAGCTACCCCCGCCGGCAAAATCATGCGCCAAGTCTTTGAACATATCGGATTCAACGTAAAAGCAGAATGGTATGTCATAGGTGAATTTCATGGATCTGAAGAGTTCAGTACAAAAGGCAGACTGGGAGACATAAGAGGCCGACCTAACGACGCGGATCTAGAAAGAATAGAAAGCGACACTGCCAAACTAATAAGTTCACTAATAAGTCAAAAAATTAATAGCTATTAACAACATATCTTGAAAAGAAAGCTAATATAAGTTAAAACTGAACATCAACAGAAAACCCTGAAGAACAAAATCGGCTAGACAATCCCACCTAGCCTTATCTAACATCTACGTGGAAACCAAAACCACCCAGTTATCCATATCCCCTGTCCCTTGGTGAGCACACACACAAAGAATCTGCCGGTTCAAATTACGGTGCTCTCACCAGCTAGGGCACACACACAAAAGCCAGACGGCTGAGGCGATAAAAAAAGGAAACGAGATGGTCAGGAATCTAAAGAATTTCCTGGACCATCTTGTCAACTTCGTCTTCTGAGAAGGCTTTGAGAGTCACGGTTCTTATCAGGCCAGTTGCTCCGGCCATCATTGCGAATCGCGCAGCAGCTTTGTCGTCCGGTAGTTCTAGAAGCTCCACACTGTCGTATTGACCGAACGTCATGTATCCTGTCATTTTTCCACCCATCTTCTGAACCTGCGCTTTTACTTGCGGCCTGTCCTTCATCCATCCCTGCTTGAAGTTTTGTCTTCCCTTCTCAGTTAGTTTCACCAAGACAATGTAGTGAGGCATTTTCTTTCCGCCAACTCATAATTATAACGGGTTGACAATATATGGGCTTTCATAACTTGACAAGTGAAGGGAGGGATCCCTGAGAATTAGCCGGTCAACCTGGAATCCGTCCTTGCTTGTGTGTGTGACCCAGCTGGTGAGCACACACAAAAAAAACGCGCGCTAACCTTTTCAAGAGTTCAATCAACTCTTATGGCAAAAAGAGTTCAGGCGGTAACTGGCGAGACTTAATGCTTGGTTTACATCAGAGTTCCATATCATATGTGCGATAGTGCAAAGGTTAGCCAAGGAAACCTGTTACAGAGTTGATTACTTCATCCATTTCTTCTTGAAGACCGTGGGCTGACTTTTCAAGATAGACAAGCTTAGCATTGGGTATGGCTTCAGCCAAGATTGAACCGTTCCCAGGAGGCATGAGGATATCCTGTTTACCTGCTAATATCAGAGTGGGGGCCTTAATCTGAGGTAGCCTATCATAGGTGTCGAATTCCATTATTGCATTCAGTTGTCGCTTGTAGGCTTCGTCTGAAATTGGAGCCTTAAGGATCTGTTGCTACCATGCGCTCTACTAAGTCAGGGTTCTTTTTGGCGAAATCTTCGGTTAGACTTTCGTTGGAATCCATTTTGGCTTTTTCTTTCTCAGACAAAGTGCTTCTGTCAGCCATGAGCCTTCCCATCACATCCTTAGATGGTGGAACCCTCTTTCTACCTCCACAGTTGGTGGAGCAGAGGACGAGCTTTTCGACTTTCTGGGGGTAGTTGAGCACCAGCTCTTGTGCTATCATTCCACCCATTGAAAGTCCAAGCACGTGAGCCCTAGAAATTCCCAAGTTATCCATCAAACCCGCTGTGTCATCAGCAAACAGTCTGATGGTGTATCTTCTGTCAGATACGTCGGTGCGTCCAGCCCCCCTGTTGTCGAAGATTACTGTCATGAATTTCTTGGAGAGTTCTGTAACCCAGCGCTCCCACCAGTCTGTGTTTGCACCTAACCCGTGAATCATTATTAATGGAAAGCCTTCACCATGCACTTCATAGTAAATCTGAATATCATTCACCCCCACTTTCGGCATTGAAAACAACCACCTCGGAGCTCAGGCCTTACCGGCCCACTATTTCAAACATTTCTTGCTAGTAGTTATGATTTGTCCTAGCTCGTGAGAGCACCCAAATTTGAACCGTTAGAGTGGGTTTTGTGTGTGCTCACCAAGGGACATGAACGACGATGAAGACTCTACAGAACCGCTTTTGACAAGTGTTAAATCTATTTGACACGGACTTGATCTAAAGACTTTTTTTACCGATCCACGAGATAGGAGGTGAGTATTTGAAAAGCGTTATTGCGGCGGGTGCTATTGCAGGACTTGTCGGTGGCATAGTGGGAAGCATTTTTGCGTTCATAGGCGTTTCATCAGGGCTCATGACAGCCGCTCCAGGTTCGACCTCAACTTTTGTTCTAGTGATGATCGTCCTCACAATAATCTGGGGCGCAATATTCAGCATGTTCTACCAAAGGTTCTATGATGGGATTCCTGGGAAAGGCGTCATGAAAGGCCTCTACTTCGGCCTGATGATCTGGCTCGTCAAAGACATCGCAGCCGGTTCCTACGTCGTCCTCGTTGGCATGGCAACCAACGCAACCAATATAGCGGTTGGGCTCATCTACGGAGGATTCTTCATGTGGATCCCATATGGATACGTGCTCTCAACACTCTATAAGAAGTAACATGCCCTGGATCAAAAGACAGATACACCGGCGCTTTTCTTTTTTCTCTGCTCGCTAAGCGAGCCATAATTATGGGCAGCGCACGCTTTATGCTGGATAGCATCGGGTAGTCACGAGGTTATCTGTCCGTCGCCGCTCTTTCTGCACGCCTTCCACCAAAAGCATGTATTGTTTTGGTTCCAGATGTGAATTCACCGGCATGTTTTATTCCCATCGGTATGAAGTATTCGTCACCAGTTTTCAATAGGATTTTCTGACTATTTAGTATCAGCGTATATTGCCCCTGCACAATCACAAAGTACTCATCAAAATTGTGGACATGCTCATGAGATTTGCCATCAATATGACATTCCCAAAAGGTCATTTGGCCACCGTCAGCTCCATCGTAAATGTAACCTTTCACCCCTTTGCTTTGCGAAGATGGATCTATGGCATTCTTCGGGTTTTTCATGAAATTTGGAAAGTTGTTCATTTATGTTCTCCATTTAGCGAATCTTTTATCCATGTGAATAGATGCTGAGCAAGAAAAAGAAGTATCCCTTGGTGAACGTCGTCGTCGCTCACCAAGGGGCATGTGTATGTGCATTAGCTGGTGAGCACACACACTCTCCTCTAACGGTTCAAATCTGGAGGCTAGCGCGCGCTTAGGCCAAGCAGACGTTACGAGTGTTATGAAAATCCATACTCCTCTATTGGGAACCTTGTGTTCTTGTGAGTGAAAACTGACTATTGCAGCCGGTACAACAATAAAGGCAAGAAGCAACATCTCCCAAGGCCCAATAAAGGCCAAAAGCATCACCCGTCTCGAAGTGCACTTATTTCCGAGTTCCAAATTCAAGACTTGCGGACACACAAAATCAAGAAGATCGAAAGGACACCGGAAAGACCCATAAGAAGTCTGGGAGACGCCGGTTCTTTGTGGACGCGCACACTCTTACATAACTAGTAAGTTAACATTGTTCACTAACAAAGTTCCACAACCTACATACCTAGATATCCATCTTCATTACAGTATGGTGGGAAAAATGAGAGCAAAAAGTAAGATCGACCCACTTACGGTAGCAGTGATGATCGTAGTAGTTATAGGTTCGGCGCTAGCGACGAGCGTCACACTTACAGCGACAGCAAATGCGGCGCCAGATAAAACGAGCACAAACGAGGGCAGAATCCTTAACACGGCCTATTCCACGCATGGAAACTCCTCCGGCCCCAGACATTGGAGCGGAACCAAGTCTTTGAGCGGGACCAAGTCTTGGAACGTGATAACGACTCCTACGCAGGCCCAAGCAACAGTTGCCGGGGCTACCCACAGTTTCACTATCGGGGGGGCCAATGGAGGCAATCATAATGGACGTAATGACAGACATGGCGGTATTATTACTCATCACCATTACAATTGGAACAATTACAATTGGAACAATTACAATTGGAACTTCTATAACAGCGGCGTAATGGTAACGGCTCAGCTTACGATATACAATAGCGGACAGGGTGTTACCTCTCCATCAATTGGGACTTACTCGTATTCTGCTGGATCAGTTGTGACAGTAACCGCCTACCCCTATGGCGGCTATGCGTTAAGCTACTGGACTATTGACGGTGTTAACTACACGCCCTCTGCCTCAGTTACACTTGTGATGAACTATGATCACACTGTGACAGCATATTTCACAGGTGGGCCTTAAAAATAGAGAATACGCGCGCGCTCTGATTTTCTGGCGTGCGCTCACTTTCCGTGCAAACGTGCAGCGAGCACTAAGCTTTCTTATCATCGAGATGTTGGCAACGGTATGTCGCCCGACCTGCATGTGCGATGTACACAACATTATCTATGTTTTAGATACAGGCCGTCTCTGAGACGCTTAACTGGTCTGTCACACCGCGGAATGAGCTCTCTTCAGCCTCTCTCCCGAACTTCCTTGTACCCGCAATTCTTACATTTAAAATACCCATGCAGATGATCTAAGATGAGTTTGTTCTCGCCGCATTTAGGGCATTTTACACAACATTCACTCATATTGCATTTCGGCCTACAAGCAAGTTCTTGGCAGATAGTGAATTTTTTCGGCGCACGAATGTATGAATAATAATCAGGGACTTCATAAAGCCTCTCTCACCATGGAATCGAAGGTCAGAACCTCCGTAACCCCCATGAATCCACTCATGGAGAGGGCATACTACTATCGTTGAGAAGCGAAACGAGCTATCACAATTTGCATTAGTGCACTAAGAAGCATGACTACCGATGAATGCATTTCTAACCTTATACAAACGACTCAAATATCATGAGAGAGAATACCGTAGTGGATCAACTTTCATCTTGAAGAGGAGTGTCCAGTAGTATGTTGAAGAGAATTCTTGTTCCAATGGACGGGTCAGAACGATCGAAAAAAGCATTAGATTTTGCCTTGGACTTGGCTGCAACTTATGGGGCGAAGCTGTGGGTAATGCATGTAATAGACAGAAGTGCGGTCGAAGAAACGGAGGAGGCTCTGAAAGACGTGATCAGTGGGGTTCACGTTAGGGATGCTATACACACATACCAAGAATTGGCTGTCAAAGATATTTTTGAGAAGGCACGTAAGAAAAGTAAAGTCAAGGGTGTAAGTCTCAAAACCTATTGTGTCTCTGGTAAGCCCGCAGAACAGATAATTTCGTATGCGAGGAAGGTTCGTTCAGACCTGATAGTTATTGGAAGTACAGGCTTCGGAAGGGCAGAACAGTTTCTATTCGGCAGCGTCACAGACAAGGTGGCGCGGCACGCTTCCTGTCCCGTCACAATAGTGAGATGACCGGCCCCGGCCGATGTGCAAGAAAATGGATAGTAGGGCCGCACTATAATTCGACGTAGCGTTTGCACTAGCCCGAATCTCAAATTATCTATGCTATTCCTTGCTTGGCCACGGTTTTGGCGGATTCTCTGCTGATGAGGGCAATCGCTCACATGCACGCAGGGCAACTAGTCTAATTATGGCACACGCCCAGGTAAAGGAATCCAATCTTACGCGCCATATGTGTAATCGGATCTGTAGAGCATCTGGGATCAAGCAGGTCTATTAGGTTGGACGAAGCTATTTGTAAGGAAGGCTTCGATCTAAGGTCACGCGCAAGCTTGGCAAGACTGCTGAAGAGGGGTTAACCTTCACTCTCGTCATTTCTACAATAATGGAGAGAGAGGCGCGTTAGGTTTGGTGGATACAATTCTGGTCGTCGACGACGAACCTGGAATTCGCGAATTAACCCAGATGATTCTTGAAAATAAAGGTTATCATGTCATTACCGCCGAGAATGGAGTAGAGGCCCTACAAAAGGCGGAAAGGGAGACACCTGATCTAGTTCTCCTCGATGTGGTCCTGCCTGGCATCAGTGGAGTAGAAGTCTGTAGGATTCTGAAGTCGCAGGCCAAGACGAGGTCCATTCCGCTCGTTATGTTCACTGTTCTCGGCCGTGATGTTGATCAGAGACTCGCTGAGGAGTCTGGATGTGACGGCTACTTTCTTAAGCCGTTTACCCCCGAAGATCTCTTAGATGAGGTCAAAAAATACCTGAAGAAAACCAAATAGACAAGAGCGTATATTTCCGTAGGAAAAGGCTCCTTAGAATGGAATGCCTCTCTCCCCGGACTCCGTTTTCGTCTATTCTGGATATGTGGGGTATTCCGCCTAGACCTCGACCTTTATCGAGTCTCCTTCTACCTTAACAGGGTACGTCTTCAAGTCATGCACCTTGATACGGGATCTGAGCTCACTGAAATACTGGGCGAAGGTGTCGGGTTCCTCTTCTTTCTCAGGCTTGTCTTTGGAGATGTGATAGATTGGTTTGCTCAGCGCTTCGCCTGTGGCTATGTCAAACTGCACGCTGTGCATGGGGCAGGTTAGGATGTACCCATCGAGAGTTCCCATTTCAAGCGGGCCATTCTCATGTCCACATCTTCGTTCAAGAGCATATATTCTTCCATCGGATTCGCAGTTGCACAGAACAATCTCTTTTCCATTAACCTCAACCGCTTTCATCCCACCAGGAGCTATGTCACTCTTCTTTGCTACCTCAACTAACATTCTTACCACCTTTTAGTTCGTATAGTGGTATCTGTCGAAGCTCGTCGGGGTTGGTCACGTCTTTGTGCACGTAGAGTCCACACCAGCAACGTCTCATGGCGTCAAAGTGTTCTCTGTGGAAGGGTATGCAGGGGCAGACTATCTTCATATTCTCTTCCCGGCTCTTCGTAAGGCCCTGGCATGGGCAGTAGGGGATCCCGTGTTTCTGTTCCAGCAAAACCTCCTGCTCTAGGAGAAAATCGACCAGATCCTCATCAGGACTGAACTTGTAGCCAAGAGGATCCACGACCTTTTGAAAGAAGTATCGGAGGGCCTTCTTCCTCGCCTGCACATTCATGCGTATCCCTTCTATACTCCTAGCAGTTTTGAGTACTTCTCAGGGTTGTACCCTACGACGACGTCGTCACCGATCATTACGAACGGAAAGGCACTGCCGCCGTACTTGTTCATCTCTTCCATTATTCGACCCTGTTCTTCCTCACTTGCGAGGTCATAGTCCACATACTCGAAGGGGACGTTCTTACCCTTGAAGAATTGCTTTGTCTTCCTGCACCAAGGGCACGTGCTCAGCGTGTACATTCTAACTTTTTTCACAATGGCACCTCCTCAGATTTTTACGAATATCTTCCCGTCTTCTAATTTCCATTCATAACTTGGTATCTTGATCTCTTTTGCGTCGAGAAACTCGCCGGTTCTTATGTTGAATTTCCAATCGTGGCACGAACATTTGATCGTATACTCTTCCAGGGTGCCTGCTGCAAGCGGACAGGCCATGTGGGCACACTTATTCGATAGGGCATAGATTTCTCCAGCCTTCTTGAAGAGAACGATCGATATCCCTTTGGGAAATGCAATTCGCATACTCTTCTCTTGAAGCAACTTAGCCTCTATTGCAAATGTCCATGAAGGTTCAGCCATAATCAGCCACCATGAAAGAATTCTTTCCGAGCATGAAGGGTTAGGAACCCAAACATACGTGTAATGGTTGAAGTCGAATTTAAGCTGTATTGAATCGAATGCTCAACATCAAGACTTGCCGACGGAGTCACAAAAAAGAATTGTTGGAGATTACAGATCTAAGCGAGAGGTATTATCAGTCGAAATGGAACCCTCCCTATTCCTCGCAGTCACATCTCACGAACAGAGAACTGATGCCGGCCATCCGTAGATAGGAATATATCAGGCTCATCAAGTTTGCATCAATCACAAGGCTTGGGGAATCGTGGCTATTGAGGAATCGGATCGAAAGCGAAATAATTTACAGGCCGATAGGAATTATTCACTCGCCGTTTAAGGAACCATATGGAACGCCTATACAGGCAGCTTCCGCTCAGAACGTTGAAGGGACTGTCGAGGTGTTTCCGCCGTATGTTGAAGGGCTGAAGGATCTTGAGGGATTCTCACATGTTATTCTGTTATATCATTTTCATCTATGCAAGAGATTTTCCTTAAAGGTGAAACCATTTCTTGATGATCCGCTTCACGGGGTCTTTGCTACAAGGGCACCAGCTCGACCAAACCCAATCGGAATCTCTGTAGTACGTCTGGTCGGAGTTGAAAAGGCAGAGCTCCACATTCAAGATGTGGATATCGTGGATGGGACCCCCCTATTAGATATTAAACCCTATGTTCCAGAATTCGATTGTCGTAAGGCAGACCGAATAGGATGGCTTGAGGGAAGACTGGACAAGCTTCCTAAGACAACGGATGATGGACGTTTCATAGAATAATCTTCAAGAACAAGCGAGTAAAATGCCTCCAGCAATCATAACTCTCCGCACATGCTTTTAGCTAGCACAGGCAGTCAGTAACGTTCGTGACTAACTCATCCTTAAGTGAGAGTTCTTGCCGAACCTTAGTGGTGAATGAGCTTGTACAGAAGCGAAACTCTTCAGGCTGCTACTGCGACTCCAAATCCTTTCTACTTCTACACCGATGTAGGTGTCTACGCAGACAAGTTGGCCGCCGATCTACAAAGCTTCTATAAAATCCTTGCCGAGGTGGATATCAGATCCATCAAATTCCATATGAATAGGGATGATTTTGAAAAATGGATCAAAGCCCTCGGTGAATACACACTGGCACGAGATATCACAAAGATCAAGAAGAAGGCGTTGAAGGGAGAAGCGCGCGCGTAGATTATACCCCAAGATCCAGATGCAAAGAACATAGCGATAGTCCACACCGATGATGGATTTGGAATCATAGCTGGAACATATGGCTATCAGTGGGCAAAGCAGCAGCCTCAACTGAACATAGTCTACTATGAGAAGGTAGCTTTTGATTCAACAGATTTCACCCCGGTACTCACAAGGGTCAAGCAAGCCAATCCATCGATACTCCTATTCGAAGCCAGTTCTAAGTCATCGCTGGCTGCAAAGAATGTTCGCGAGCTCGGGCTAGACCTGAAACTATTCTACCCCGGTACCTACGGAGTTTACAAGCAGTTCTACGACGGACTCGGCCCCAAGTACGGCGAAGACATAGTCTCTATAACCCAGTGGGTTCCGGGAGAGGACTACCCATCCAACTATGGACCAACAGAAGACTGGTTCATGACACAATTAAAGAATGACTACAACGTTACAAATCCAGGATACCCGGCAGGGACAGGTTTCACGCAAGGCCTCATCCTGCAAGCCGCGATGGAGAAATGCAGTAACCCACTAGACTCCGACGCGATGAGACAGACTGTCGGCAATGTAAACTTCACTGGTTTCTTCGGGGATATAGCATTCGATCCGGTCACTGGCTGGCAGACCGGCCACCAGATGTCAGCGCTGCAGTGGCAGGATGGTAAACCAGTCTGCGTCTACCCAGACAAGGTCGCGAAGGCGCCAGTGAGATATCCAATGGCAAAGTGGTCTACACTCTAAACCACAGATCTCCTTTCCTCTTTTTCCCTTTTCTTTTTCCTTTTTTTCTTAGGATGGATAGGTATGGTGCTAGAGTTTTTCGCGCAGACTGGTGTTCCCGGTGTTCTTGAAAAGCTGATCTATGCGTAGGTAGAGGGACCGTACTTCTCTTTCAAAAGGAAGCTATATCAACGCTATGAATATGGGTGCCGAGGCCTACTCGAACTAATACATGAAGGAACTATTATTTCTATGCGCTTTCTCATGATTGCGGATGAAGAAACAGTCAGTGCGTTCTCTCGAGCTATTCTAGGGTCTTTTGAGGGAGCGGTGGTTGACACTAAAACGACTACGGAGACTGTAGACGATCGATCTGTTATGCTAAGGGAAATACACGTAAAATACCACGTTGAATGAATGCGCCACTCGACTCATCCTCTGGAGCCTAAGATACCGAGAAGAACATTAGGTACACCGGATCCCTGCAGATGATCAAAGAGAGTCAAGAACCAAGATCTGGAACAGCGAGATAATCAAACGATCCGAAAGCCCAATGAGAGATTCACCCAAATAAGAAACAGCATCAAACCATGAAAGTACGATTGATCTCCCAAGATAGAGAATCAAAGAACCAATAGCCATGTACAAGAATGTGAAAAAAAGTAAGTCACCAGAAGCTAACTAGGGCACGGCATCCGTAGGCAATCGATCTAGGGTAGAATAGAAAGTCCAACACAGACTTGACAGAACCACGCGCGCTACACAGTGAGCATGTACCCGCCCTAGCCGTTAGGGGAGGCGAGCATGAATGTTCATAAACTGGGAATGTGTGATTTACCCTCTCAGGTCTTTGGGCTTGTGCGCTTTTAGCAGAGGTGTCTCTCGTTACAAGTGCATTTTGCTTGTCGTTGTTTGTGCGGGTTTGATGCTGATTCCCTCCGTTAATGCACAATCAAGCAACTGCCCGGCTGAGTATGATTGGGTTTTCGACTTTTCAAGAACACAGACTTGGATTACAGTTAGAGTGACAATTCATCATTCACCATATGATCGACAGCTACCAAATTTCGGGAGTGGTTGGAAATTCAACTTTCCTTCTTTCACTGCAGTAGATAATGTTCAAGCTTATGCTGCTGACACAAATCAAACGCTGAACTTCCGAATTGTAAAGAATCAGACGGCTACCATTCTTTCGATTTCATTCGGCGGAAACAAATCGGATGGGTTCGCTTTTTACGTAAAGTGGCTTGACTCAGAAATGCCAAGGATAGTGGGCGATCAACTCGAAGCGGAATGGACTCATGTGCAGAGGCTGTTTCCTGGGCCGCATCCGGAGACCTATCATTTATGGCTTCCAGTGGAATATTCCGCTGCTACGGTTACTTCTTCGCCATCTAGCGCCCCCCAGATCAGTACGCAGGACGGGCGTGCCTACGTAACCTTCTCAGCGGTTGGTCAATCTCACAACAACTTTTCTTGGAAACTCGTCGCCAAACAACAAGCATCTCAGGAGCGGAGAGCAGTCAAACAACCCAAGCAGCGGAGAGTAGTCAAACAACCCCAGGAGTCCTCGGCGGCCTCATACCGCTCAACACTCTACAGCAGATCCTAGGTGCAGCTGGGACAGGAGGGTCGGTAGTTTTAGGATGGTTGTTTAAGACGCGAAAGCGGCGTTTCCTTTCGAGCTATATGACAAAGATTGACTCTACATACAATGAATATGCTTCGAATCGTGAGGAGTGTAAGAGTCAACTTGGACATATGAAGGATGACGTCCTTCAGATGCTCAAGAAAGGCAAGATTGACGAGACTCACTTCGCAATTCTGGACGGGAGAATCACACAATACGTAAAGGATCTTGGTTAAGCTTCGATGAGTTATGCCCTAAACTAAATCGAAGTTCAATCCCTAGATGTGCTCGGCAAATCCTTACGGTCTGATTTGACATGTGACAGTCAGAATTGTTTGTGATGTTAGGAGAAGGGTAAGATGGCTGGCGAGGGTAGCGAGCCATTAGATTATGATTTGTGTGTGTGCCTAGCTGGTGAGTGACGACGACACTATTATCCACCACCTCATGTTGGGAGTATCCCTTGGTGAGCACACACACCGGGACTCGCAGGGGATTTGATTGAACTCACAGGGCCACCGAACCAGTTTGTTCCGAAAGACTTCCAACGACAGACCCCGCACGAAAACCAACAAGCGCGCGCTAGTAAAGCAACCGTTCAAGATACATGATGTAAGAAAGTGTCTCGAGGCGTTCGGTGACACGTATTCGAGCGCGTCGAATAAAACGATAGGTTTGACGTTAAGGGGCTTTGAATGCATGGTTCAACGTGAAGGATCTGGAGAGAGGGCCCGGTACTACATACTTCCACGCGAAAGACGCCTATGGTTGAAACATCGATATTCAATTGGGAATGCTGTTGCTTGAAAGCTCCTAGACAAGGGTATGGCTTGCTCCTAGATTGAGCGCGTGAATTTCTCTTGACCAGTTACGTGCGTGGTTCTTTAGACAAATTTTACACTCTTTCAAATTGGTGAACCGTATGCATCTTCAAATGTCCCCACGCCCTTCCCTAAATCGTCTAAACTGATAACTTCATTTTCAGTTTCCAGATCAAATTCCTCAGTTATAACCGCATACTCGATGTAAACTTGTGAACCTCCGCCCTTCATGATATAACGTTTCTTCGCATAACTTGCCAAGACTATCCTAACTTCTTTATCATCATCATATCCTTCAATAATCCATTGCTTTCCATCATCCTTCTTCTGTATTTGCAGTTTTGGATCCTCAAATTCGATAATCATATTATTCTTACAATCCTGAAAATTCATGTATCTATGAAAATATCTCTTTGAATCCTTCCCAGCTTTTAGGCAGAAAAACGAAATTGAAAAACCCCTCTGAAAGACTATTCTCCCCCAATGAAAGGAGCCGAACGTTGTAACCCCAACGACCTTCTGTAAGTGGGCTATCCCTCTGAATCGTTTTCCCAGCACAGAACCTTGAGCTTCCAGAAACACATCCACCCAACCCACGCCAAATGGTGGTATAAAGACGCCGTGGGCGTCCTTGTCCGCAATGCCATTTAACTCACCGATGTCTACGTAAATGGTGTTATCCACATTTAGTCTATAACTTGGAAAACTGCCGTTAAGCATCATTTTTCGCCCTGAAATAGTTGAAACTATCGTCTTTCTTTCAGAATCCACCTCTGTAACGGCATTCGTATCTCCTAAGTCGCTAAGCTTGCCTCCATTATATACCCAGCCAGCGGTAACTGCTTGAAACTTGTTTTCTTTTAACTCCCTAAGCGCCATCTCCCTATCGTTGAACCGCACCCTTCTTCCATGTTTCCTGAATATCAGTAACATAAACTGCATCGGTCTCTCTCCATCGCGACCGATGAAGTGAAGCCACCAATATTCCTTTCCTAGAGGAGGCAGCGTTTCAGCATTATACAATACTCTATCTAAGACCGGCGCATCCAAGTTTGAGCCGTCTATACATGAAAGTTTCCTAATCAGAGAATAGGTTTCTCCGACCTTCCATATCTTTTTGTGGAATTGGTGAATCATCAGTTTATCACACTGTCATTTATTTCACCTTTTCAGATACGTGTGGCCAAGCTCGATTGATGATGCGGTAAATAATCTTAGCATATTCTAGATGCCTTTTATGCTTCCAGCAGATTCCAGTAAGAAAACAAATGTTCTCATCGGGTTGAGCGATAGGTCATCGTTAACTGAATTCATCAACTCGTCTAAATCAATGTCGATGCTTATGGTTGCATCCTCTTCTTTTCGCGTGCGCGTAGCATTGTAACCAGCTCATAGTCCTATGACAGTCATGACTACGGGTGTTATGTTTAGCGCAGTATGAAGTTGTGATCAAGTGGTGTAGCGCGAGCGTTGTGCAAGGGGAAAATGTCTAGTGCAAGTGGAAGCTATATGATTTGCGATTACGCATGCATAAGGTCTTCAATGACATATGGAAGATTTATCCCGAAAACATGCTTAGGAACCGCACTTGGCACTGGTGGTGGTGGATTTATTTTTTCGAAAACCCAGACAACCAAGAACACCCCAGGCAGCTCATGGTCCTTTGGGCCACCAGGAACTGCAGAAAGGTTCGTGTGAACGATTTTTACTGGGAGCCAAGAATCCCAATGGAGAACAAGGAAAACCGCACTGCTTTCGAATCAGTTGTCGCCTCCTGGTATTATGACGGAGATAAGATGCATGACCCTTTTGTCCTCGACCACGGGAAGACTGAAACCGAGTGGGATGACCACTCTGGACGAATCAGAATGGAAAGCGATGAGGGCGTCTATTCCTTCGGTGGGAGCCCTGCGGATTTCTGGCTGGACATAAACAATGAGAACGTTGGAATCGAACTATCGATGCAGTGGTGGAAAGACACGATGGCGGAACTGATGCCAACAGGAAAGAACTTCATCGGAAACATGGGGTATTCTATGCTGAAATACAGGGCGCTCTTGTCATCTGGAAAAATCCGAGTAGGCGAAACCGAGACTCCCGTAAAGGGCAGGTCTTATTTCCAGAAAGTACGGATAGCCTCGATAACCCCCTGCTGGTACTGGGGTACAGTACAGTGGGATAATGGTGCTTACCTGCAGTACTTCCTGCCGCATATCGGAATACCAATGCTCAGGCGCTCAACATCACACAAAAGCCTGATGGACTGGGGGGAAAAGATAGTTTCAAAGACTCTCAACTTTTACGACCCTGAGGAGGGGAAGGAATATTTCATGGAGGATGTTAGAATGACTAAACGTTACGAGAATGACCTGCCGATATTCAGTGTGAACGCATTCTCCGATGAAGGCGAGCTCAGCATAGAGATGGCAACCTATGCAAGGTGCTGCTGGAACATATCGCAACCCCTCATAGGACCGATTTGGCATGGAATATTGTACAACGAGTACCCTGCAAGGGTCACGGATTTCGAATTCAAGAGCGGCACTCGCAGGGTAAGCAACGATGACTTCGGCAAAAGCTATTGCAACTGCGAGCACACCTGGGGGACTGTCTGAAGCATCTGTTTTTGCGCGCGCTAAACCCAATTTCTTCCTAGAAATGTCTATGTGGATGTTCACGTCAAAAAAACAGCATCCACGTGACCACACAAAACAGCCAGTTATCTATATCCCATCTTAGTTGGTGAGAGCATCTAGAATTGAACCGCTTGGTATTGATTTCGTGTGTGTGCTCACCAGCTATGGCGACGACGACGAACTCGACTTTGCCTGCCACCTGTTCAATGAAGATCCCTGTTCCGCAACCGCTATCGAGGATTCGTTGGATCCATCAGTGCCGAACAATAGGAGCAAAAGCTGCGAATTGTAGGTGCCATCAAATCAAAAGATCCAATATGTGTTTCATACTCTAAACACTCTTATCACTGACACATAAGAAGGGGAGGCCCGGTCAGACAGGTTCCATGAGTCACACCAGCCAGTCCGCATCATCAAGTCCAACGTGGCTTTTTTCCTTTAATAACAGGTAGCTATTCGGGAAACAGTGTGCCGTGGAACATTATTCTGTTAACTGATGTACTATTTCCTGTTGCTGAGAAGATAGACGATTTCATCTTCTAACTAAGATTACTCACGAAACTTGTCTTTCTATCCTTATATAGAACGACGGCGAGAATACACGAAGTTAGTTGTCGAGAACGAGAGACGCGAGTCATTTACAACGATTGCCCGCATATTCTTCTTCTTGTTGCAACTGACCGAAGTCGCGGAAGTCCGAGGAAACAACCGAAGTCTCGTTTCCACAATGGGTCAAAGACCGAGATGGAATCAGTTTTCGGCCTTCATTTCAGACCTGCGACGTTAATGGAGGATAAGGAGAGATAATCAATGAGTAATTTCGAGAAACTGGGCTTAAGCTCAGAAATATTGGACGCTATCAAGGCACTTGGATTCGAGAGACAGTTTCCGATCCAAGAAGCAATTATTCCGCTTCTGCGGCACGGAAGCGATGTCATTGGTCAAGCACATACCGGAACTGGAAAGACCGCTGCCTTCGGCCTACCGCTCTTGGAGATCGTTGACGAAAAGAACCTGAACATTCAGGCGCTGGTGCTCGTTCCGACACGCGAGCTTGCAGTGCAAGTAGCCAGCGATATCAACTCGTATGGCAGATTCACTCGCAAGCACGCTCTTGCAATCTATGGTGGCCAATCAATTAATGTGCAAATACGCGCCTTAGAAGATTGCCCGCAGATCATAGTTGGAACACCGGGACGAGTCATCGACCATATAGAACGTGGATCCCTTCACCTTGAAAAAGTCCAGTGTGTTGTTCTGGATGAGGCTGACAGGTTGCTGGACATGGGTTTCATTGATGACGTTGAGCATATTCTAACTAAGACTAGGAGTAAACGTCAAATCGCGTTCTTCTCCGCTACGATGCCCAAGGAAGTACTGAAACTTGCCCGTAGGCATATGAAGAACCCTCGCGAAGTCCTGATCGAACCGGAGGATCTCAATGTCAAGCAGATTAGCCAATACTACTGCCAAGTGGATCATGAAAGAAAACTTGATGCGCTCTTAAGAATCCTGCAGGACAAAGAAGTACAACGTGCCATAGTTTTCTGTCGAACCAAACGCAGCACATTCTGGCTGAACCAATCACTCGGGAGAAGAAATCAAGACGCCATAGCACTAAACGGTGACCTTACCCAACATCAACGCGATAGAGCAATGAAGGCATTTCGAAGCGGTCAGAGTCGTATACTGGTTGCCACTGACCTGGCCGGAAGAGGCTTGGATATTGACGGAGTTACACACATTATCAACTATGACGTTCCTGAGAATCCGTATACTTACTTCCACAGGATTGGTCGAACCGGACGAGCTGGCAAGACGGGAACCGCAGTGACGATAGTATCCGCGGAGCAAAATGTCGACTTTCGGGCAATACAATCGATGGCAGACGACCGGATTGAGCGACTTAACTTCAGCTCTGGCCCGGACGCATTCACTGCTAGGAGAGAAGGATCGAGCAGATCCAGCGATGAAACTCGACACGCTTTCGAAAGAAGACCTCATCGATACTCAAGGCGCACTCCACGTTCAGCGTGCGCAAACCATAGATAACATAAACCATAGAAACCATAAAACAATAAACTTCGACAACTATTGAAGCAGTACGCCATACTCTTGCGGGTATGTTCTGCGAGCGTAGCGAGCAGTGATGAAAGTGTGTGTGTGTGTGTGTGTGTGTGTGTGTGTGTGACACAGATGGTGAGCGTATCCTAATTTGGACACGATTCATAATCTTAGACCCTAGACAACCTAAAATTCAAGACTTTAAAACCTAAGCGAATTGGCATCCTGAATGTAAAGTCTGAATATTCCGACACCCTAAATCTATGGTAGAATTGAAAGTCCAACATAGACTTGACAGAACCGCAGGGCAGGTTCCGTTAAGTTGACGGGTGCTGCTCATCCTTGTTAATCTTCGGGTGATTGCAAGAGCACGTAGGTTGAGATAGGTTGAACTCAAGGATGGTGGTTGAGATAATGGGGGGTCGTGAACGTGACAAATGAACTGTTTTTCAGAGTTATCTTCTCTACTCTATGGCTTATCTTCATTGCTAACATAACATGGATAAGATACTCATCAAGGGAGTCTACGAGTAAATCATCGATTGACCAGACGGCTCGACATGAAGGACAGTTGCATATCGTAGCCCTTGCCTTGTTTGCTCCCTTCTGGTTTGGAGGAATAATACTCTACGCCATACTTCCCAGTTGGATAGTGTTTCTCTCGATTCCGTTGCCTGATTGGTTCCGGTTAATCATGGTCGGTGTAACCGCTCTGAGCATTCCATTCACGCTTTGGGGTTATCGGACGCTTGGTAAGAATTGGGTTCACACCCTAGACCCGTCAAAGTTCCTGCGGAGAAAGAAGGAGACACTGGTTACGAGCGGGCCGTACCGCTATGTTAGGAATCCGATTTATTTGGGGGCCTTCACATTCATAATGGCCTTGGCGCTTGTGGCCGCTAATTGGCTTATCCTTTTGCCTGCACTTGTCCTAATCACGATAATCTACGCGCAGATAGGTAAGGAGGAGCTTATGCTGATTGATAGGTTCGGCGACGAATATCGTGAATACATGAAACGAACCCCACGATTCATCCCAAGGTTCAGGCATGAGCACCCGACACAACAGCGAAAAGCAACCTCCACGAGCTTAACAGAACCGCAAGATCCATCGAGAGATCGGAAGGAAAAACGGGTCCTACGATGACATAATACGGAAACTCTTAGACCTCTACGAGAAACAGAAAGGCGCGATTAAAGAAGCATAATAATAGGCTTCTACCAATTAGGTTGTTGGTGTTGTAAGATGCAATATTTGTATTATATGTCTTTGACTGAAGAAGTGGATATCAAACCTAAGATGGTAAGCGAGACATTGAGTAGTTCTATAGATGCGGCTATTAGTAGACTAGTAATCAAGAGTAGAGAGGATTTTGAAAAAGAGCCAAAGAACCGAGATTTTAAAGTTGCCCACATCGTGACTACTCCTCTACAGAACACAATATTGGTAACAGTTATTTCAAGAGCAAATGTTGTGGAGAAAAAAGAATCACGGGATGAGGTAGTACGTTGATGCGACCATTTGATAAGATCGACTGAGAATCAGTAAGGTAACCAAAGGCAATATTTGGAAAATATCATTAAAGCGCACGCGCTAAACGATATTTATTTCATGGCATGTTTTTTCTGCAAGTATGCCAGCCTAACTGGCAACAACTCTCTGATGGGGAGATGGTATGGGCATCTAGACTCGCAATCACCGCATTTAATGCAGGTGGGAACCTTTGTTTTGGCTTCTTGATACCCTCCTTCGACCATAGGTGTCCATCCTATACGTTTAAGCATATTTTCAGCATTCAGTACGAAGGAGATGTTTATCTTCTGCTGGCAAGGCTGACAGTAATCGCAAGAGTGGCAGAACTGATTTCCAAGCTCAGCTTTGTCTTTATCTATGATTTTCAAATCTTTAGCAGATAGATCATATGGCCCCTTGGCTACAGCGATATTCTCGTCCACTTCAGATACATTCATCACGCCTGGAATTACCACGTCAGCATTCTCATTCTTAAGAACAAATTTCAGCGCCGCTTTGGCATTTGTGAAGGCTCCTCCGCCAAAGGCTTTCATTATAACTGTGCCCACATTCATCTTGTGGCATAGGGAGAGCAACTCGTCTGTTGGCGTGAGATAGTTGTACGGAATCATTACAGTATCAAATATGTTTTCCTTCACAACTTCCGTCATAATTGATGGGTTATGACCCGTGACCCCTAGAAATCGTATCTTATCCTTCTTACGTGCTTCGTAAAGAGCTTCCAGCGCGCCGCCTGGCGCTTTCACTTGTTTCCATGTCTCATCAGAAGATACGTTGTGCAGTTGGTAGACGTCAATCCAGTCTGTTCTAAGGTTTTTCAGACTGATCTCAAGTTCATCAAGAACTTCACTCTTTGTTCGACAAATAGTCTTTGTTGCCAGGAAAATCTTGTCTCTAACGTCTTCGAGAGCTTTGCCTACCCTTTCCTCGCTAACAGTGTACCTTCTTGCCGTGTCGAAGTAGTTGATGCCCCGCTCATAGCATCGTCTAACGACTTTAACACCCTCTCGCTCAGACACCCTCTGAATTGGAATACCTCCAAAGCCTATGATTCTTACTTTGAGATTTGTTCTGCCCAAAATCCTCTCTTTCAAAAAAATAACTTCCTAGACTCACTTTTCGATTCAGAGCACAACGTATTATATATAAACAAAGCGGACGGAGGTTCTGTTAAGTTGAAGGCTCATTCATCGGCTTTCTTTCGGTTGTTGGGGCTGTTAACCGTCGGCTCATTCAAGGGGTTAGGCTTCGTTACGGCAATCACCCTCTTCCTAAAAGCGAACAACAAGATTGACCACGCCTGATCAGTGAAGGAAGCTTGAAATACTGCGTAGAATCAACAACTACTGAAATTTTATACTGAACGGGTCCAAATAGTAGAACCTCAAGCAGACCTGAAAACGCAGTGATGAAGTATGGCTAAGAAGTTTCCTCAGAGCTTTCTTGTTACAGTCTCTGACTCTAAGAGACCTATTAAGAAAAATGCCCGTCAGGTAGTGTTCGATCAGAGCGAGATCGAGGCTTGGCGTAAAGAGCAAAAGAAGAATATTCGCGTGCAAGAGAAATTCTTACGAACAGTGAAGAGGAATCCGAGGGATTTTCCATATAAAGAACTTGTCAAAGAATATGAAACTTATGTCGAGAAGGTCAAGAAGAGCTTGGAATGACGAAGTTTCCTACATTAGGGCTCGCGTAGGAAACCGCTGAGAATGGCTATTAAAAAGGCAGAGGTGTAGGGCTTTGGAAAATCCATATAATTTTAGGTATTGCCCTAACTGTGAGAAGAATGTGATGCCAGCACCAGCTCCACAGACTGGTGGAACAACAGTACCCAAGCCTAATGACGTAGGCAAAGAAGAACTATATTGCCCATATTGTGGCTACCCTTTCACAGACTAAAGGTACGATTATAGATCCAGATAAAAAAGGCGTAAAAGCGTTAAAGTATGAAAGTATGATATGTACAAATGTATACCTAAAAATGGCTCAATACCATCCTTTTCATCACCGCATATTCGACAAGTTGACCGAGTGCGCCAAGTACTTGCATTAGTGACCTACGCGCGCTGGTGGGCCAAACGCGTTTGCAGAGCGCGTTTATTTAGTGTGTGCTTAGCCTATGGCTTCGTTTCCCGTCTCGCCGGTCCTGATTCTGATACACTGTTCCAAGGGCAGGACGAATATCTTTCCGTCTCCAAGGCTTCCGGTCTTGGCACCTCTTACTATCGCTTCTATCGTTGGCTGAACAAAATCATCATTTACCGCGATCTCAATTCTCATCTTTTGAAGTAGGTTTACCTCCTCAACCGTTCCCCTCAGCACCTCGACGAAGCCTTTCTGGGTTCCACAGCCCCTTGCTGCGGTGACTGACATCTTGAATACTTCAGCCTTGTAGAGTTCCTTCTTGACCAGTTTGAATCTCTCCGGCTTGACGTATGCTATGATTAGCTTCATCTTGTCCTTCCACCGCTTCTAGGCTGGCACGTCCATGTCTGGGTATGCTTCTTCACCGTGTTGTGAAATGTCCAGACCAATTATTTCTTCTTCTGGCTTCACTCGGATGCCTCTTACAGTCTTCAAAGCTATGAGTATCAGCGCGGTCATTACACCGGCGTAGAGTGCTGTAGCACCCACAGCTATCAGTTGGCTTACCAACAGTGATGGGTTTCCAGCCAATAGTCCGTCTGCTCCATTTGGATTGATGAGTCTCTGAGCGAAGATTCCCGTAGCTATGGAACCTATTATTCCTCCCACACCGTGACAGGAGAAGACGTCGAGTGAGTCGTCGATCCCTGTCTTGGTTGTTCGAAAGACCATCGCTGTGAAGCAGATCAGAGCTGCAATAATTCCTATAATTATGGCTGAGATGGTATTAACGAATCCTGCAGCAGGAGTTATGGCCACAAGTCCACAGACGGCACCGGTTACAATTCCCAAGCTACTGGGTTTCCCACTATGCGCCCATGAGATGGTCATCCAGGACAATCCTGCAGCAGCGGCGGCCGTGTTTGTATTCACAAAGGCTCGAGTTGCCAAAGCTCCAGCGCTCAGTGCGCTGCCGGCGTTGAACCCGAACCATCCAAACCACAATAGAGAAGCGCCGAGCACACTCATCGTTATGTTATGAGGACGCATCTCGGTTTGGAATCCAAAACCATATCGTTTTCCAACCAAAAGCGCCGCTACCAATGCTGAAACGCCCGCGGACACATGCACCACGGTTCCTCCTGCAAAGTCGAGGGCACCAAGAGCCTTGATCCATCCCCCCGTTCCCCACACCCAGTGAGCGATTGGATCGTAGACCAATGTGGACCAAAGAATGGTGAAGACAATGAAAGAACTGAACTTCACTCGATCGGCAAACGCACCAATGACTAATGCTGGAGTGATTATTGCAAACATGGCCTCGTATATCGCAAAGGTGAGGTGCGGGATCGTGGGGGCGTAACTAGCATTTGGTATGGCGCCTACTCCTTCGAGCCCGGCCCATTTTAGACTGCCAATTATTCCGCCGAAAAATCCTTCAACGTTAGGACCAAACGCGAGGCTGTATCCCAACACGACCCACTGGATGCTCACAAGGGCTAGGACGACGAAGCTCTGAGTGATTATCCCTAGGACATTCTTTTTTCTGACCATTCCACCATAAAAGAGACCCACTGCCGGTGTCATCAGCATCACTAGTGCGGCTGATATCAGAATCCATGTTGTATCGCCGCTGTTGACTGCTCCCGCAGACTCAGCTGCCACAGCCTTTATTCCCGCAGTGAATATGACAAATCCAAGGATCGTCATCCGAATTCTCGAAACATAGCCTCTCCCGCGATCGTTGCCAATACGTGTGTCTTCACCTATTTCTTCCGAGTTTTGGAGTAATTTTGAACATGTGTGTGGCCGTGGAGACAAGAAGATTCGCTTATGTTCATCATTTTTGGTCAAAGCTCTTCACTTGCGTGCTTAACTTTCGATGATATATATAGCGTACTTACACCAGGAACCGATATTTTATGGCCGAAATGACATCAAAAGGGCTAGCTAAGTATCATTGTCTTCAAGAACTGGTGCCCCACTTGACGAGCAGACACAAGCTGGGCATGTATTAGGAAGTCAAACGTCTTGTAAGGAACTTGCGTATTTCCTCAGCGAGGACAACAATGCCAGCAAGCGTCAGTAAGAAAATCCAATCGGTTATCTCTAAGGCAGTTGTCCCAAATGCTCTCTGTAGGGGTGGAAGGTAAACCAGAATTGAGAGTATAGATATCTGCCAGAGCATGCCTAACCAAATCCATTTGTTGCTTGTCCAGCTAGTTTTGAAGAGAGACGCTTTACTGGTTCGACAGGCCAATAAATTGCCCATCTGAGCGACAACTATGCCCGAAAATGTCATGGTGACGCCCTTAATGTAGACCAGACTATTTGGATCAAGTTGCATTCCCAGCGTCCACCCGCCTGCAGACCATGCTCTGAAACATCCAAGCATCGCACCTGCCGCTATGATTATGCCTATGTAGAGTGAGCGGAGCAAGACTCTTGAGTTGAAGAGCCTCTCTTTCTTGCTGCGTGGCGGCTCATCCATTATTCCTGGCTCCGGAGGTTCACGGCTCAGCGCCAGCGATGGCAAGACGTCTATGCCAAGGTCAATGGCTAAGACTTGAACAACAAGTAGAGGAAACGGTATTCCCAGCACAATATACAAAATGTATGGAATAAGCTCGGCCCAATTGTGTGAGAACACATAAACTATGAATTTTCTTATGTTATCATATATTGTTCTTCCAGCTTCCACGGCCTTTACAATGGAGGCATAGCTGTCGTCGAGCAGAACCATATCGGCTGCTTCTTTAGCGACGTCCGTGCCAGAGAGCCCCATGGCTACACCGATGTCTGCCTCCTTCAAGGAAGGTGCATCGTTAACCCCATCTCCTGTAACAGCGACCACTTCACCCTTCTTTTTTAGCATGCGCACGATCCGCAGTTTCTGTTCTGGTGAAACACGGGCAAATATGACTTCTTGACAGTCGAGCTCAGTTGAAAGCTCGTTCTCACTCATCTTCTCCAGGTCAACGCCTCGAATTACCTTGCAATTGTCTGTCTCAACAATTCCAACTTCTTTGGCAATAGCCTTCGCTGTGGGCCCATAATCGCCAGTTATGATGGTGGTTCTTATATGTGCCCGCTTAGTCACTGCGACAGCTTCTTTGACTTCTGGTCGTGGCGGATCCTTCATCGCCACTAGACCCACAAGAGTCATTTCACTCTCGAGGCTTTCTGAAGAATCAGATATCGTTCCAGGTAGTTCTTTGAAAGCGACCGCTATTAATCGTAATCCTTCCTCAGCAAATTCATGTAATTTCGCTTCGACTTGGCGCAAATATTCATTAACTAGAGATTCTACGTGGTCGTTGACAGCTATTTTTGTGCTTATTGAAAGGATGCTTCTTGGAGCGCCCTTCGTATAGGCGACTAAGCGTTGTCCATCCTTATGGACTGTGGTCATACGTTTTCTCTCGGAATTGAAAGGCAAAATGTCAGTGATCAGTTTGTTTGTGAGAATGCGCTGAGTATCCAGTCCATATTTTAGGGCAGCTACAAGTAGGGCTCCGTCGGTTGGATCGCCTATTATGTTCCAGGTTTTATTTCTATCCGATGGCGGCTCAACTTTCGAGGTGTTACATAAAGCGCAGATTTCAATCAATCTTTCGAGCGAGATGAAGTCTTTTGTTTCGAGGGTTTGTCCTTTGGATGTGAATTTGCCTATGGGTTCATAGCCAATTCCGGAAACGTCTATGACTTTATTGTATAACCATATCTTTGTAGCTGTCATTTCGCCTTTTGTAATCGTTCCAGTCTTGTCTGTACAAATTTCAGTGACGCTGCCAAGTGTTTGGACAGAAGATAAGCGTCTAATCAATACGTTTTCTTTAACCATCTTCAATACGTTGATTGCTAAAGCGCTTGACACAGTGACTTGTAGTCCTTCTGGAACAAGAGCAACCATTACACCTATCATGAAAAGCATACTGCTGAAAATGTTAAGGCCAAGCCAAAGAGTACTGATAAGGAAAAAGATGACGCCTACTGCAATTGCTAGGGCGAAGTCGTATCTAGCTGTGTGGGCGATCTCCTTTTGAAGCGGGCTTTCTGTGTCTTTTATCTCTTGAGTTAGCCCTGCAATCTTACCGAAATTTGACTGCATGCCTGTTGCAAAGACTACGGCTTTTCCATGCCCTCTTGCTACGCTGGTGCTCATGAAAACAATATTAGGTGCTTCTAATGGGGATCCGAGTTCTTCTGTTACGATTTTTGCGGTTCTAGATTGAGGTGCCGATTCACCTGTTAATGGGACATTATTAGTCCATAACTCATAAGATTCAATTAGGCGGGCATCTGCGGGTACTCTATCGCCCTCGTCTAATACTATCACGTCGCCTGAAACGATATCTCTGACTTGAATCTTACAAAGTGTTTTGTCTCTGATGACTTTGGCGTATTCAGGCATCCAGCTTTTCAATTTCGCCATGGCCTGTTCTGCACGCCATTCTTGGAAGAGACTGAAAACCGCGTTAATCAATACTATGAGAAATATGAGGAGGCTTAGCTGCATCATACTGCTCAAGGCAGCAAGTACTGCAGCCAATATCAGCAAGAGACTGAAGAAGTCGAGTAGATTATGAACAAATTTACCTAGGGTGGAGCCTCTCTTTTTTTCGATCAAAACGTTGAGGCCATATTCCTCAAGCCTCTTTTTAGCAGTCTCATTTGTCAATCCGTCCGGCGAGGTGTCTAACGCTTTGAAAACATCCTCGGCTGATAACTTAGCAATATCCTTCAAGAGGGCCCGCCTGCTGAAAAATGACCCAAAGATAGTGTCATCAATTTAAGTGTGCGCTTTTAGTTTACTCTCTCATTTACCGAAATGAAGGGTGTTCAATGTCTTATCGTGCCACTCTAGAGACCATGTCCTGTCTTTGATGCTTTCCTTTGGAATGTGAATCATCAGCCTTTTCTTGTCGAAAAATGGCGATAAGCGCACGTGTTTCTTGATGTGAAGGTGCGCTTGATCGTCTTATCAGAGAGCTTTCTTATTCCGTTCTCCAGTTCGAATTCGGATGGTTTCTCCTACTGGTAGAACGAATATCCTGCCGTCTCCTATACTTCCGGTGTACGTAACTTTCATGATAATCTCGATCAATCTCAACTTGCTCATCTGGAACAACTACTGTGACCATAACTTTCGGAAGCACATCGACACGGTATTCTTTCCCGCGCCTCTCTGCGCAAGCTGCAGTTGGGATCGTTGCGGCAGTATTCAAAGATTCTCTCAAAAGAAGAACAAGGTGGAGACCCAGACATCATAGATGCCAAATTGTTTTCTTTGACTTAGCTCGATCCAGATCGTTCTTTGCTAATTCTAGGTACGGTTTAGCTTGCAGCTTCTCAAAAAAAGCAAGTGCCTCTTGATAGTATCTTTCGGCAGAATCTAGATCACCTTGTTCCTCAGCAAGTCGTCCAAGCACACGAAGTGTTATGGCTATTCCTTTCTGGTCACCAAGCTTCTGGCTAGTCTCTAGGCTCCGGTTATAGATCTTCTTCGCGTCGTCATAGTTGCCCTTTTTCTGCTCTATCATGCCTAGTTGGTGCAGTGTTGCAGCTATTCCTTTCTGGTCACCAAGCTTCTTACTAACCTCTAGACTCCGAGTGTATAGTTCCTTAGCATCGTCATAGTTACCCTTTGTTGGTCGTCTCGTGTTCAGTACTGCCTGGGCTCTGTCTATCAACTGGTGGACTTGTGCGTTGCTCAGCTTGTGGTCCTTAGTTAGGTCACTTACTGTATCAGTGAAACCATCCAGTTCCCTTAACGGGAAGCAAAAGCATCCCTGCGCTCGGTCACAACCACACGCGAGAGTTGCGGGTAGGTCATCCCCATTCATGAGCAGGGGATGACCATTCTTACGAAACGGCCAAAATCCATGAGTGTTACTGGCAAACCACACACCGCCAACGACGATCCACACAATCACTATGGCCAGCGCTATCACAGTGTCAGTAGATGTCGAACCCCCCGCCACGAAACTCAAGTAAACCAGCGCCCCAAGCATGAACAGATTCGCCACCAAGCCAAGGAAGGGCACTAGTTTATGTTGGAGGAACCGGGAACCCACGCGCCCATAGAAAGCCAGCAAGGCAATCAGGTTCGTAGCTCCATACACCAGAAACGTGCCAGTGTTGGAGGCCAAGGTGATTTGGGTCAGGTTATCCACGCTCAAGACGCCGTAACTCCCAATCACAGCAGACACGGCAACCAGTGTCCAGATGCCCCAGTGAGGTGTCGCATACTTGCCATGCAGAAGGCTGAGAACTGTTGGCATCTCCCGATCCTTAGCCATGGCGTGAGTGACACGCACCGCCGTATTCAAACAGGCCAACGTCGTCCCGACCAGAGCTAACATAACCGTGGCCGCTACAATCAACGTAAGAATCTTGCCCCGTGCCGCCGAGCATCGTATTCCCAATAACGCGTATCATGTCCCCGATCGGCGCCCCAGACGCCGCCGCCGCGTCATAACCCGTAACAACTTTGCCAGTTGCATCGGTCGCAGTCAGCTGACTGCCAACAAAGTAGTTCGCAGCAAAGTACTCGAAAAGGTATGCGAACAATCCTTGGATGGCAAGTGAGAGGATGACGGCCGTTCTCATATGCCGCTTCGGGTTCACAGCCTCGTCACCGAAGGAGGTCACCGACTCAAACCCAACGAGAAGCAGGATCGCTATCGTGGACTGGAAAAGAATGTTCGTGAAGTTATGTGGCAAGAGAATGGAGCTCACAGAGGTCGCATACGCCACTCCCGGATGTGTCAGGCGGTACAAGATTGCGAGGATCGAGAACGCCCCGAGCGAGACGATCTGAATGACGTTAATCGCCACAGCGGTCATAGTGGAGCCGTGCATGCCTCGATAGGCAACGTACCCGTTGACTAAGGCAAAAACCGCAGCTATCGCGATCTGCTGCCACGCCAACAAGACAATGTTGAACAGGCCGAAGATGTACACAACTAACGTAGCTGAGAAGGCTACCATGATGCCTGGGTAGATCCAGTAGTACAAGTGCGACACCCAGCCCACAACGAACTTTACGATTCGCGCCCACTGCCGAAGAGACGCTTTCTTCCCATCCAAGAACGCTGCCCCGGCAAAGAAGTAAGAAGACCCAGTACCTGCACTTGGGTAAATGTTGGAGAGCTCCGAATACGAAAATGCCGTTAAGAAGGCAAGTATAAGTGCGGCTCCTAAGCCAGTCCACATCTCGCCCGCAGTGGTCACACCACCATTAGTCTGCGCAGCTTGAACCTGAAACGTCGTCCACAAGAACGCACCTGGCGCAATAAGCGCCATTGCGTTCACCGCAAGCCCCCACAAACCAAGTGTCTTTTTCATCTGAATCTTAGAGGATTCTGGTAACTCACTTACTACAACGCTGGCGTCAGACTTTCTGTATTGCAGTTGTTCTACCTCATTTTGAAGGTTTTCATTTTGTTAGTTATTTTCGTCATTCTCATCATTAATGTTCGCAAGTAGTGAGGTATCTACAATATATATCATCTTTATAACAGAGGTAGGGAAAAAATGTTAGAAATAATAGAAAAATCTGCCCTATAATTCATTTTTATAACATATACTTGCTTTTCGCTAGCAGATCCAACCTTATGATTAGCCACTTACAAATGTTTACAAAATTTGCTCTCTACTAAACGCCGGCCAATCCTCAATTCATGGGCTTCAAGATTGGTTCCACCGTTGCTAGGGATCCAGCTGGCATGCGAATCCATCCGTTTCTTCTCACCGTTCTTTGCAGCCTAGCAACCTTTAGGCGCGAAACGTACATCTCTTGGCAGCACTAATCTTCGGCCACGAATCCACTATTTCATGACATAGCTGTGAACAGAAACTATGATTTTTGATATTTGTGAGCAGAATATCTGTAAAACATATCTTTGCTGTAACCAGAAATCGTTTCCAGGTGTAATTATGATATATTAAGGCGAGGACCGTACTTGGCTAACTGCGTTTCCTGTTTTTCTTTGCAGGTGATGAGAGGTAAAAGAAATGTCTGAGTCTAACCTGAGAAAAATTGAGGCCATAATCCGGCCAGAGATGCTTGGGCTTGCCAGCGCCGAACTTGAGAAGATTGGCGTAATCGGAATGACAGTCACAAGAGTTGAGGGCAGAGGCCGACAGAAAGGTTTGCTTCAAAGACATGACGGATCAGTCATAAAGGTGGACTTTCTTCCAAAGATCAAGATAGAACTCTACCTCGAGGATAAGGACACGGAAAAAGTCTGCACGGCTATACGTGAGGCAACATTGACAGGAGAAGTTGGCGACGGCAAGATCATTGTATATCCAATAGAAGACATAATCAAAATAAGAACCAACGAAAGAAATATACAGGCCATATAGTGTTGTCGAAGACCTCGACCGAAAGGAGAGCTGCGGCAACATTCGTTTTCCTCATGGTGCCTCGCGCTCTGCTATCACTGCTTGGGCTACGTACTCCAGGCGGTTGCGACCGCAGCCTTCTATCTATCGTCTATGGTACCATACCATTCTGACGTTTCAGACTTTTCTTCGTCCTTGCCCTCACCGTTCTACTCGTAGGCGCAAACATACTGAATAAGAAAAATTCCTTGGTTTGCAAGCTTCAATGTAATACTCTTCCTGATGGGCATTATGTTGATGGGAGCCTTCCTCAAAGAGACAAGTTTCTTCGAGTGGCCTACGAAGCCACACCCAGATATCGCTCAAATAGAAACCATGATGTTCTCCTCTGAACAATGCACCACGAAAATCCGAAGCGAACGCGCGTGAGCTTCTTGCAATATTATATTTTCTGTGTTAATTTTGTGAACTGGATTGGTGACCGCATTTTATCGATGTGTCCGTGCTTGATCGCGGATAAGGCAGTTGCCAGTAGAGCCAGCAGACAGAGAAGTACATGTGATATGACGTTTCTTAGGCCGCGTGTTCGAAGCTGAGACAATCCGAAGTGTGTCTTGAGTCTTGAGAATGTTCTCTCCACTGAGGATCGACGTTTATACAGTTGTTTCAGACGGGCAGGTCCGTGTGAGCGGAACTTCCGGTCGATTCGTAGAACCTGTTTGCCCTTCATCTGGTTTCTAGGGTAAGGTATGATTGGTTCTATGCCCATAGATCTTGCCTTGTCTCTGAAAGCTTCGCTGGAGTATTGTGAGTCTGCAGTCATGCTCTTCCACCTATGTTTCTTCTTCAATGCTTTATGGAGGAGGTGGGGTGCAACTTTTTTCTCATTTACATTTGCAGGTTCTATGGTGACTGCCCGCGGCATCTCGCTGATGGTGTCTACAGCAAGGTGTATGCCGTAGCCTAAGATCACGTTTCTACCTTGTTTTCGTAATCTGGCTTCAGAATCGGATAATCCACACTGGGTATTGTGAGGATCTCTTCGACTGTAAGCTTTGATGAATGTGACGTCTAACGCTAGGATTTCAGAGTCCAGAATGTCCATGTGGTCAAGCTGTTTGATCAGACGGTTCATGAGGCGGTGAAATCCTTGAGGGCCTATTCTACGTCGAAACCTCAGAAGTATTGATGGGTGATATGGATTCTCTGATTCCTTGATGTCGCAGAGTTTGCAGAGTTCACCGTCGCTCCATAGAAGTCGGTATAGTTCCTCGTAGCTTTCTATGTGTCTTAGCCGTTTGACAAGCTCTGCTTTGAACATTCCAAGTAAATTTCTATGGGGTCTGCCGACGCTGCTTCTTCTTCCATAGCTTCTTTCTAAGACTTGTTCTACAAACGTTAAATCCAAAGCCTGAAACAGATCATACAGAGCCTTACACTCGCTCACTTCTTTTTCACCAGAAACGGCATGAGTGGGTGTAAAGCTCATCGATCTTATGATCAAAAACACGTATACATCTTCATGTTAAGCCCAAGAATATTGCAAGAGGCTAGCGCGCTTACTTGTTGGCATTACAACCTCGCCGACATCCTCGATTTGCAAATGCCCTAAGAATGGCCGCTTGAACACCTAGCATCCAGCAGTTTTGACCGTCAAACCGCCAGCTGAGAGTAGACGTACACTTTTCCCTCTCTGGACATTCATTCTCCTCTCTGTTTCTTATTCGAGGAAGGATCCATGATGGTCTGAGCTGGAAGTGCAGACTTCAGAGATCCGGGCGTTCTACAGGAAAATGATGTTTAGGGGGAAAATCTGGAATTTCTCAAGAAAGCACTTCCGGCTTGAAACTTTGAATCACCTGTGGGTTAAGCTGAACAGGTTTGAAAACAGGCTTAATGGTAGAGAGCTTAAGAAATACTGCGTCAAGCATGCCGTCAGATTTTCACCTAAACCATTGACGCAGGTAAACTTTAATCTGTGCTGAAGCGATTCCGGTGAAGCCAGCTAAACTCCGGCCGATCCGCTCCAAACTCTCTTCGGTTGGGGATTCCTGCCGGCACGCCTATCATTATCATAGTGGCCAGTTCGTGGTCATCAGGGATGCCCAAGAGCTTTTCCACGGCTATCTGGTGTTCCTCGCGAAGAATAGAAATCTGAACACCCAATCCCTCAGCGGTTGCTGCCAAAGCGATATTCTGGATGCACATCCACGTGCTGGCTATATTCTCAACATTCATCCAGGGTTTTCGTCCGATACCGTGCCCCTTTTTGTTGCAGACCGCGATCACTGCACAGTTTTGATAAGCGTTTTTCTGTCTTGTTGCTCTAACTAGCGAAAGAGGAGTCTTGAGAGACTGCTGATGAATCTGTTCAATGGCAGCCGGGTTTTCGAGTACCGCATCGTCAATATCCATTTTTAGAGTCTGTTGATATTTAGCCTCCGCGATTTGTTCAATAATCGTGGGATCATCAATGATTATAAATTCCCAGGGCTGAACATTCGAACCGGAGGGTGCTTGCACACCAGCAAGTAGCAACCTTCGCACTTGCTCTTCGGTAGCTCTTTTCGTGAACGCTCGTATTGTTCTTCTCTTTTTAATTGCCTCAAGAACTTCCATCACAAACCTCCTATTAGCGAAGTCACGGTCTCGACGCGCGCTTTCTAGTCAAATCCAAAAGGTTCCCGCAATCATTTATCCCTTGTGCAGCGCGGGCTGACTCACACAATATCTGTAAGACATGATTTACGCTTGCCCTGAGCCCTTAAAGGCGATGAAAACATAGCGACGCGCTAAGAATCTGAGAAGCGAGAACATGTATGGGTAAGTCCGATGACCTCGCTTCTTCAAAACCATCTTAATGGCCGGTGTAGAGCGCGCTATTTTCCAGCATCACAAGAAAATTAACCTGCTCTAAAGGTTCAAATCCGGATGCTCTCACCAGATAAGGCACACACACAGAATATCCTATCCCTATCCTGCTCAGGTATCCCTCTCATGCATGTCAGGGAAGAATCTCCTGAAACCCCTCTCTCCTCTCTACATTATGAGATTAGATGTGCGATTCCTTGGTTTGCTTCTGGTGATTCATAACACAGTGGGATAGTTCGTCAAACTAACTTCTAGGGCCTTGCAGTTCTCCCATAGTATTTCTTCTTGAAATCGTAAACATTTACCTGAAAGTTTCTAGTCGCACCAGCTATGGGACAAACACTGAAGAACAGCATCCTTCCAGCATAAACGAGAGAGACGAGTGAAAGAGTGATAATAAATACGGATAAGCATACTTCAATCGATGCATTAAGACGGGAGGCCAAACCAATGGGCTTTGAGAATAAAGTTGTTCTAATCACAGGTGGGGCCAGCGGCATAGGAAAAGAGACAGCTATCCAGTTTGCGATGAGAGGAGCGAAAGTTGCCATATTTGATGTAAATGGTGAAACTGTTGAATCAGCCCGCAGAGAAATAAAAAAACACTGCAGCGAATGCATCGCATTTACTGGTGACGTAAGGAAAAAAGACGATGTTGAAGCTTGTGTGGATAAGGTATTTGATAGGTTTGGTGACCTTGATTATCTTGTCGCCTGTGCTGGCATCAGGAAGGATGGTATGATTGCCAAGATTTCGGAAGAGACTTTTGGTGATGTGGTCGATACAAATCTTAAAGGTCTCTTCTTGTTCATGCAAACGTGTGTGAAGAAGTGGATCAAGGAGCCTGACGCTCAGATAAAAACCTCAAAGGCTAGTGGAAAACCAGTTCCGCCTCCGCGAACATTTCCTGACAAACGCATTATCTGTATTAGCAGTACAGCTGCCGAGGGAAATATAGGTCAAATTGCATACAGCGCATCAAAAGCAGGAGTTATAGGAATGGCTAAGACCGCTGCGAAAGAACTGATTCAATACAACGTAAAAACACATGTGGTGATGCCTACTATAATTGATACCCCTATGAATGATGATTTGCGCCTCAAAGATGATGGAAAATGGATGAAGTACTATGAATCACGCATCCCACTAGGAATTGGTAAGCCGAAAGATGTTGCCAATGTCATATTATTCTTATGCAGCGAAGAATCATCATACATGAATGGCTCAGTAATCCCATTAAACGGTGGGCGTTCTGATGGCCTATGAGAGTATTCGTGTCTTTGCTGCCATGTCGGTGAGAACAAACTTGTGCGCGTAATAAGCACTAGCGACAGATTGGATTAGTTGGTGTGTGCCCACCAAGGGACTGATTCCACTATTTCTTAGCGTAGCGCGCGCTGCTCTCACGCAGAAGCTAATTCAAATGCACCATAGATCTTCAGGCTTCAAACGATATGGAATCTTGAAACTGATCGTGTTGATGATTAATTCAGCGCTCCCTATGTTTTCTCTCATTCAGGAATCTCGAGGTCTATTGAATCGCCTGGGAAGGTTTTGCCTGATATTGCGGGTTCGTGGCAGGGCAACAGGTGCTTTGGGCTTTTGAGCATACCGCGGATTTTCCAGATACTCCGATACCATGCATAGTGATCGTACACAAGCCCAGAGGGGACGCCTAATGGGCCGTAAGGTTCTGGAGCGGGTGTTGTCTTGATGCGTTTTGCTTGAAGATCTAACATCCACGACATTTTGGGGAAGAGATTCTGATAGATATTCACGATATCTCCGGGGATGATGTATGTCCCATTGGAAGTATCCACTGCTACGGTCAGTCCCCCGATGGTGTGACCGGGGGTGTGGTAAAGTCGAATACCTTCTGTAAACTCGCCGTCATCAGTTATTTTGAGGCAGCGAGATTTTTGAAGAACAGGAATGACGTCGGGGTCGAAGAGTTTTCGGATCCGCATCGAGGGAAGTGGGTCTACTAATTCACCCCATTCGTCGTAATGAAAAACATGTCGGGCCATAGGGAAGAGATGGCAGTTCCCCGCATGATCGTTGTGTAGATGAGTGTAGATTACTGCCTCGATCTCTTCAGTGCGGGCAACATTTTTCTCCAATGCATCGAGGAGAAATTTCTCTCCCCCTTTTGCAGGAGCTCCGGCCCATGCTTTTTCGATGACGAAACGCGAGTTGATACCGGTGTCCACAAGGAATTCTTTCTCGACCCGGAAACTAGTAGATATCCAAGGTATGGCACTTTAAGAAGTAGGTTCGCGTCGAGGCCTGGTGTGAAAAGCCCTTTAGGAGTGGTTAGCTCTCCTAAATACAAGACATGGATTTTCCAGTTCATCTTGCTTTTACTTCCTTGTGGCTGTGATTCGCCCTTGACGCGTATTATAGTCTTTACGCGCGCGCCATCAACCATAGGAAAGATAGAAGCCTTCCAAAGCCTACCAATACGAAGCCTGGATGTATCCGACCCATCAACAGTTCGTGAACTACTGGAACTACCAGCGACCACGCCAAGGGGTAGGTTATCTCTACCCAGCTGACGTATACTTCAAAGACCTAAACATACTGAAAGATGTTGGGGATAAAACATAATACTAATTTCATGGGAAGGTTAAGTACAAATATCAAACTAAATCTTCAAAGGATCGTCTCGATACGCTAAGACTGAAAGTTGCATTAATAGTACTGCTGGGTTTAACGCTCACGTATTTCTCAGCGGTCGGGCAAGTCTCTGCCCAAAACCGCTCCGAGCCTACGACCACGGAGATGATTGCCAATCTGAACGAACCGGCTGTGGTCCTAATCTACAATCAGTATACAGCCAACTTCACAGGTCCCAAATATGACACCGCCCTCAGTACGGACAGCCAGGGTAATTATGTTGTGAAACCATATTCACCAGCTGAAGTATTTAACCTCCCAGTCTCAAACGGGGGGCCTGGGGGTCAGGCTTCATAGTCACGCCAGACGGTTACATAGTAACAAACGCCCATGTTGCAACCTCCCAAGAAAGCCAGGCAGAGTACATAAGTTCTCTCGCCCAACAATGTGCCCAGAATTACCAGTCTCTTGTGACGAACGGGCAGATTACTCAAGACCAGTACAACAACATTGAAGCAGCCTTTGAACAGTACTTTCTTACAAATGGGAAATTCACCAACGAGCAGGTGCTCGACGCTGTCGTGTTCCCGCTTTCCCAATCCAACGGGCCCATTACAAAGATCGTAGCTAATGCAGCTATCGCGAATGTAGTAACCAACGGCCAAGTCGGTGCGATGGATGTAGCCATTATCAAGGTAAATGTAGATTACAGCTTGCCGACTATACGTCTCGGAGACTCGGAAACAGTCCAAGTTGGAGAACCATTAGTGGTCATCGGATACCCCGGCATAGTGTCTCAAGCCCAATCTTCAGGAAATTCGCTGGAGAGCCTTGAACCGACGATAACTCAGGGAACCGTCAGCGCATTGAAGCCAGCCCAGACGAGTCAGGGCCAAATCACCTTCATTCAGACTGACGCATCAATCCATCATGGGAACAGCGGCGGACCGGTAATCGACGCTCAAGGAAACGTTATCGGAATAGCTACCCTTGGAACGGGAAACCCTGTGGGAGGGGGCGAACTGAGCAACGTGAACTTTTTAATACCAATAAATGTTGCAAAAATCTTCATGAGCCAGGTAAACGTGCAGAATACCAGAGGACCAATAGATACTTACTGGGCGCAGGGGCTCAATTACTACTGGAATCAGCACTACTCACTAGCGATCCAGCAATTTCAAGAGGTCCAGACACTGTATCCTGGCAGCCCTTACGCGGACAGGTACATCAAACTGTCACAAGAAGCAATCGCTAACGGAGAGGATGTTCCTGCCGTAGCGATTGGGGGGTTCGTGATTGACAACTTATACATTTATGGAATCGTGGGAGTAGTTGTAGCTGCTGTTGTCGTTTTGGTTTTCCTTCGGAGACGAGAATCAAGAATCACGCATAGACCCAAACAAGCGACGCTAAGTCAGCAGTTTGTAGAAGTTCCCACTTCCTGCGTCAAGTGTGGAGCCGAATTATCTCCTGGCTCTGAATTCTGCAGTCAATGTGGCACAAAACAAACTGGATAAGCTTGGGGCTTATTAGAAAAACTTCAGAGTCTGTTCTTTGTCTGAGTATCGACGGCGAGTGTAGCGAGCCAGTCGTTTTAGTGTGTGTGCTCACCAGCTAAGGCACACACAATCAAGAAGATCGAAAGGATACCGGAAAGACCCATAAGAAGTCTAGGAGACGCCGGTTCTTTGTGGACGCGCGCACTCTTACATAACTAGTAAGTTAACATTGTTCACTCACAAAGTTCCACAACCCACATACCTAGATATCCATTATTATTACAGTATGGTGGGAAAAATGAGAGCAAAAATTAAGATCGCCCCACTTACGGTAGCAGTGATGATCGTAGTAGTTATAGGTTCGGCGCTAGCGACGAGCGCCACACTTGTAGCGACAGTAAATGCAGCGCCAGATAAAACGAAACCAAACGAGGGTAGAATCCTTAACACGACCTATCCCACGCATGGAAACTTCTCCGCACCCACACATTGGAGCGGAACCAAGTCTTTGAGCGGGACCAAGTCTTGGAACGTGATAACGACTCCGACGCAGGCCCAAGCAACAATTGGCGGGGCTACCCCCAGTTTAGCGCGCACGCGCGTTACTCATCACCCTTACAATTGGAACCTCTATAACAACGGCTTAATGGTAACGGCTCAGCTTACGATATACACTAGCGGACAGGGTGTTACCTCTCCATCAATTGGGACTTACTCGTATTCTGCTGGATCAGTTGTGACGGTAACCGCCTACCCCAATAACGGCTATGCCTTAAGCTACTGGACTATTGACGGTGTTAATTACGCCCCCTCTGCCTCGGTTACAATCGTGATGAACTATGATCACACTGTCATGGCATATTTCACAGGTGGGCCTTAAAGATAGAGAATAAAAATGGGTGAGCGCGCGCTGTCAGGGTTCAGAAGAATATTCTTCATAGGGTGAACGCCTACTCCTTCTGTCCCGCGGGCGTCAGCGCCCAATACGGCTAGCGCGCGCTGTTCGAATCCTCACGTTGGTCCAATTATTCTCTCGCGAGCCCCAGAAGTCGCTCTGCATTGAGATGACTGATTTTCGCCTTATCGTCCGGACTGATTGGAGCATTATCCAGGAACGCTCGCCCTTGCTCATTGGAGCTATAAGGATAATCAACTGAGAAGATTATGCGATCGGAGCCTATAGTTTGTAGAGCAGTCAAGAGTGGCGGATTCGTAAAGAAACCGCTGGTCGTGATATAAAAATTCCCGTGGATGTATTCTGATACCTTGTGTTTCAGATGCTTAGCGACTGGTGTAAGGGTATCATCAATACGACTGAGCATAAAAGGAATCATCTCTCCCATGTGTCCGATAATGATCTGCAATGTTGGCAAGCGGTCAAAGATACCTGATATGATCAGCCGCAGTGCATGCAGTCCGACCTCGGAATGCCAGCCCCAGCCTTGCCTCGATAAGATGAAGTTCACACTAGGATCAAATGGACCTGCATAGTATACCTCTCGTACTGGCGCGGGTGGAAAACCAGGATGCAGGTAAATTGGTACGCTTAGTGCGATGGCGCGCTCAAAAATAGGCAGGAATGAAGGATCATCTAGAAAAAGTCCATTCGTTATGCCGTTAATCATAGCGCCTTTAAATCCAAACGAGCGTACTGTCCTTTCCAGTTCATTGGCCGCATCCTCCGGGTTGGTCATAGGCAGGGTGGCAAAACCTGCGAAACGAGTCGGATATTTTCTAACCGCGGCAGCCAGTTGATCATTTGTTTCCTGAACACGCTGCACGATGTCGCCCCCCTCAAAAGAAAACACATTATGGGAAACGACCTGGAGATCGATTCCACCCGCATCCATGTCTTTCAAGCGGCCAGCACCCAAGTCGGTCAGCTGCGCCCATGGTAATCCAATGGGCGTGCTACTATTAATGGTGCTACTGAACGCTGTGGAAAAGAAATGCTCTTCAATACTAATGGTTCGCACATGTTCAGGACGTTTTGTTTCCATTCTATCAGCCTTCTATTTTTACAGCTTTTACTTCGCATACTTATATTTGTTGAGCGCTCGCTGTGGTCTTGTCTAGTTTGTGCATGATGATCTCTCCGTCTACGCGTGCGCTTTATTGAGGGAACATATTGATTAGGCCAAATAGCAAAGTGTTATTTTAGGTGAAAATGAAATGCCAATAGTTCAAGTTTCTGTTTGGGAGGGCATTCGCCCTGAGAACAAGAAGAAAACAGTCGAAGGGATAACTAAAGTTTTTGAAGATTTAGGGGTTCCCAAGGAAGCAGTCGAGATCGTCATTTATGAGGCGCCAAAGAGCAATTGGGCAACGGGTGGACAATTGCATTCAGAAAGACACGCGCACACGCCCTCGCTATAGAACTTTTGAATCCGTCATATCTTGCGCTTTGCAGTGGTCTTGTCTAGCTTGTGCATGACGATTTCTCCCCTTGTCCAGCTAGGAAATCACCTTTTTGATGTTGAGTCGGTCGAAAACTGGCTGGAGGCTTTTCGCTGTTCTCTCTATCTTTTATTCCCTATGATCTCTCAGTTGATAGTTACGCCGGAGGTTGTCTTGATGAATCCTCATCCGTCACACAAGATTACGAGATTGAAGGGTGTGGATATTGAGATAATGTATTGTGATTATTGTAGTCTATTCGCAACTCATCGTGAGATTGAGCAGCCTTGCAGGTGCAGACCTAATTTGCTGGAGAAATTGAAGAGACTAGAAAACCTTCAGAACCAGCTTCAGCAATGCACGCGCATGTCTCAGACTTGGTTGTCAAGATTCAGTGATCAAGATGTGAATGAGAAGGCCTTTGTTGATGATAGAAGACGTAGACGCCCGGTCCGGTTTGTTTGCTGTCCATTTGATCTACGACCAGCATTGGTGACTCCAAGAGCTTAGCTAGCAACGATCGATATTTGGGAAGGTGATTGTGATTCCATGGTTTGCACATTTTGTTCAAAGGTGGTTTTATCTGGTCTATCACGCGCGCGCATCGTGTCCCTTGGTGAGCACACACACACACACACACACACACACAACATAATCTAATGGCTCGCTACGCTCGCCGGCGAGAAGAAGCTGGAATACGCTCCGCTAGCCACTGGGAGCGAAGAAAGCCCCCCCAAATAGAAGTATCATGGGAAGAATAGAAAAGAGAACCCATCCTAAGCTGAAACCAGAAGAATTCAATCAAGCTAAATAAGCCCCAGAGATGGACTAACCAGACATGAGGTTATGTTAATTGAGTGAGCGTAAGATTAGTCGTCGCAAGTATCTGAAATATGCTGGCGCTGCTGTTGCTGCAGGCGCTGTAGCCATTGCTGGATATGAAGCTTACCAATACTATGGGCAGCCCTCCGGACAGGTAGCCAAGGTTGCTACCTTATCGGAAGCATTAAGAAACAGAAAGTCAACAAACGCGTTTCAACCGCAACCACTGTCCAATGAAAAACTTCTGGATCTGCTATGGGCAGCGTGGGGTATTAATCGTCAGGATTCAGGTAAGCGTACTGCTCCAACAGCCATGAATACTCAAGCGATTGACATTTATGTCCTCCTCCCTGAAGGGGTTTATCTGTATGATGCGAAAGGGAATCAGCTAACACCCGTGCTGGCTGAAGACCTTCGGACAAAGGCGACGAATGAGGAATTTTTGAAAGAAGCGCCGGTACATCTACTCTTTGTTGCGGACTACGCCAAATTTGGAATGATTCCTCAGTCCCAGAAGGAGCTTTATTCTGCCGCTCACACGGGGTTTATCGGCCAGAATGTGTACCTGTACTGCGCCTCCGAAGGGCTAGGCGCCCACTTCTATGCTAACATTGACCGAGCTTCACTGAAAGACAGCTTGAAACTGGGGGAAGATCAACCAATCGTTTTTGCTCAAGCAGTTGGGTATCCGAAAGAATAATGCGCACACGCACTCATTGTGTAGCTTTCCAAGCTAGAGCAACGTAAATCAGCTCAGGCAAAGCTATCGACAAGATTAACGCCAAATTAAAGCCGTAATTTGTTATCATGAAACCTGAAACAGTAGGTGCTGCTGCTCCACTCATAGTTGCTATGCCTTGCGTAATCCCAGTCGCTGAGCCCATACGCGTATCCTCAACACAATCTTGAACAGCGGATACAGTAAGATTCCAGTATGCAAAAGATCTGAAAGCACGAAGGCTTCCCCATTAGAGGCGGGATGTGAGGGGTTTTGTCTTAGTGTTCCGCGCCTTTCCTTGGTGGTGGTGGTGGTGGTGGTGCTCACCAGCTATGGCACACACACACAAAAAAATAGTCTGCTCTAACGGTTCAAATCACGATGCTCTCACCAAGGGACACACCACCACCACCACCAAAATAACTGCTCGCTACGCTCGCAGAACATACCAGCAGCAGCATGGTATAGCAGTGATAGTTGGAAGTTTACCGGTTCCTGGTTTCTGTGGTTTATGTTATGTATGGTTTGCGGGGTTTTTGGTTTACCATACAATACAGGAATAGACAATGCCTTATTTCAAACCTAAATCAACACATGGAAAAACCGGAAAATCCACAATACCAAACATGCTGGGAAACTTGAACCTAAACAATACAAACCAACTTAGAACAAAACAAACAAAGACATAAAGAAAGACATAACTTGACCTAAAAAACAATTAAAACTAATACAAAACTGGCAGTAAGCAGCATAGAAAGTAACAAACAATAAACTGCAACATACAAAATATGGAGGATGTTAACAGTTTTCGCATAGCAGAACCATGAGTTGTATAATTACTTTACTAACGGAAACAGACCCAGGATGATTAAGGCAAGGATACCGGAGAAGAGTTCGTATAAGCTAACTTGTTCTCTTAACCCGTACAACTGTTGATAAACTCTGGCTACTCTTACTACGCGTGCGTAGAACTGCAAAAGCCGATATATGTGATTAGCATCTAGAGAATAATGACTATCATTGACGGGTTCGGAACGTGGAGAAGAGATAAGCAACACATTCTATTACACTCTCAAAGAGCTTGAAATATTAAACATACTAGAATCCCTGAAAATAGCGTATCCAGAAACAGTCAAAACTCATGACTCTATCCATGAGTTTATGCTTTTGGCTTCGCTTTCATACCCAAAAGAGGCATCTTGGAAGCAAAAGTCTGCCTTTCTCCTTTATCATTGGGAAACTTTTAACTCGGCTCATAGAGCACTTCTGGAAGGACTCGCTGGTTTCTACAATTCCGCATATAGTCTCTCCAGGAATACGCTGGAGCTATTGGTAAGAGGGGCTTTCTGGGAGTGCTTGGCACACAAGAGGTTTAGAGACAATGCTGGCATAATTGAGCAAGACTCAGACAAGCATAACCGTAAATCGGTAAAGAATTGGATAGAAGATCTGATAGCAAGAGATCCATCAATAGTGAAAGATCTAGAAGAGACATCCGCATCAATCTTTGACAAAACATCGGTGCTTTTTGAAGACGCAGATTTTCAGAGAGAATACATACGGATGCCAGCATTCTCTGTGCTCATTAAGCAATTGATAGACTGGAAGATTATAGACATCCCCGAAGCATACCAGGTCGTGTATGCAGGTTTGTACAACAAACTATCTAAGGACGTTCATGTAATTCCTGATAGGACTGATATCGGTAGAAGGCTTCTACAGGAAAATAATCTCTTCAAGACTAACATCATTTATGCGGAACTTGATGAGCTACTGAGAATTCTACATAATATAATTGACATAGGAATAGTTGTCGAATTGAACATTTTGGCTGACTGGATTGAGAAAGTTCAGCCAAAAGAAAACCTTAGAGAAAGAAAGAAATCCTTGGAGGACCTAAATCTGAAGTTCAGCCTTCAGAAACTGACTAGGTTACTTGACTAGTAGGCTGGATGTTATGACGGCATTGCCGGATTCCCTTAGGTTCTTCGCTATGTGTCCCTTGGTGAGCACCTCCACCACAAAATGAATGAGACACGGTTGTTAGATGAGAAAGGTGGCGCCTCGCGGGAAGGTCTATGTTTCTTCCTGATCTCAATAAAGATCAAATTGAACAAGCGAAGGAAGCTCTGCGTCTTCCTGAAGGGACAATTGAGTTTCGATACAGATCTCCAGAACTATTCGACACCAGTATTCCTTCCGGTGTGTTGGTCCAAGCAATCTCAGATAGTGTCCTCTTAAAGCTAGTCCGAGACTCGAAATCGCGTCTACACCTCATCCATTCTTCCTCCAAGTACGGAACACGTGTGGCTACAATAGAATTAAGTCACTTTGTTGGAAGTGCTGCGCTGAGGATCACTTTGATATGGTCTCCAGAGACAATTGGGCTAGGTGTAGTTGACGCGGAAAACCCGACCAGATCGCAAACGGCAACAGGAACCGACGTGAACAGCCCCTTACGAACTGCAACAGCCGAAAGCGAGGCAGCGTTCAAGAGAAATCTCCAAAAATTACTCGATCAGCTTAAGACGCAAACAGGGCTAACACTGAAAGATACTGCCCATCCACTAGTCAGTCACCTGATTTCTGCTGAGCAGAATTACAGTAGCAATAGGCTACTCGGTTCCGCTGAAGCCGCTTACGTAAAATTCGCGATCGAAGATCTCGAAGTCGTCCGGAAAAGGAAAATCGATTTGTTCAAACATTTCAAGAAAGAATTGCGGCGCACTTCCGTTGACAACTATTACGGGCTTCGTCTAGAGATTAGGATTGCCGCCTCGCTAATCTCTAGTAACACTGCATTTCGCAAAGCAGAGACTCCGGATTTTATTCTCACCGACTTACAAAGCACTGAGATTGAATGCACAAGCGCACATTTGAGCCTACAAAACACTACCGAGCCAAGCCAAGTTGTGTACAAGGTAATCCGCGCAATAGACGAGAAGACAGATTTCAAGTACAAAACTGCAAGCAACATCCTAGCGATAGATGTTTCCAATCTGCTTTTTCACGAGGGTCACGAGGCTTGCACTAAGTTCTTAGCAGACAAAGACAAAGCATTGCCCCCTCTAAAAGAACACGTCAACTCAAGCACCTTCCAAAGCATGTTGTACTTTACTTATGCTTGGAAAGCGTTCGAAGACAAAGGCATAACCCTTCAATCCTTCTACGCACGGATCGACAAGGACGAGGCAGATCCGAATATCAGAAGGTTTCTGGATTCTCGGTTTCCGCAAGGAGATGTGTGGAGCATGAGCCATATTTCAAAGATCGTTTAGTTCGCTAGTTGATGTGAGCCATAGCTGGTGAGCGACGAGGAAACCCATGTAATAGAGAGTGATCTTAAGAACCTACTTCGGAGGAAACATTTCCAGAAGAACTTCCTTTGCCTTTGATAGCGCTCTGTATGCGGTATCCTCTGCTTCCAGAGATGCAATCGCCCAACTTTGTTCAGGTGTCTCCAAAGCTCTCTTGGGAATTTCAACAAGCCCCTCAATATTCTTGATAATTTGCCCAATGTCAGAGTGAACATACATATTTCTGCATTCTCTAATCCAACTGATTCTCTCCAGAGATTCTCTACTCACTAAATTCATCTGTTTGGCCAGTATTTCCATGCGGGAGAAGTGTCTCAATTTCTTCCCTTTTTTTTCAAGAACCTGCTTAAGGGCTGTTTCGATGGCCATACCTGAAAGTATTATGCACCCATTAAAGAGACCGTGAACGTAGCAAAAGGTGGCTTCAGACCAATACTCAAATGACCGATCGGGCATGTACCCGAAAATAACGCGTCCAATTTTTGTCCATCTCTTTGACCACTTGTCCGATTGAAACTTGATCTCTAACTCAGTGGATCTTCTGCCGTCGTCAAGATTCGTCATACCGCGACCCCAAGTAGGTTTCTAATGGATCATTTCGGGTGAGATGAGTGACAGCGAGCCATATCTATTATGTGTGCGATACATGGTGAGCACATACAGCCGCTAGAGACCGCGAATGCGATGTGGAGGGATTTCATTCAACCACTTCCTCAGAGCTGACACGATGGACTGCCCGAGTCTGAGACTTCCTATACCATAAGGGCGTTATTTCATTGAGACTGTGGTAATTGCTTCGAGATCCAAACATTGCCTTTTCTGTCGACTTCAACGATTCCTAAATTGTTTCTTATCCACTTAAACCACGAGATAATCGTCTGGGCACGTCTTGTGAGGGTCGTGCCCGTCAACTGTGAACGTTCCCTAATGATCTCTATAATTTTCTGCTTGGTGACATGGCTGCCCCGTTTGATAGATAATTGGAGGAATATATCATTCATAATGGGAAACTTGAGTAGCAGGCGGCAGATGTAGTTGTTCCTTTCTTCTGGCAGCAACTTGATATAGCGCTCTCCCGAGTCAGTGAGCGCGTACCTGTCATCTTTTGACTCCACCAGTCCCAACAATTCAGCGGCTTGTCGGTAATACGAACTCTGTCGTTGAACAAATCCAAAGGCTCTTGTCATCTTCTCAGATGTGTCGTATCCTTCGGAAATTCTGAATGGAAGCTCAATTATCTTATCGACGGAGTCGGCCTGAGGCGGGATGATTTTTCTGGCAGGCATTACATCCCTGTAATCATCCGCAGTAACGGGATTTGTTACTTTCACTTGACATCTTAACGCGCGCAAAAGTTCGATAGACTCGAAACTCGTATGTGGTCTAAAATCATACTCCCAAAACAAGTACTCATTTCGGATCTGCTCGAAACAGAAGAAAAAGTTCCTTGGATGTTTTCTATCGTTAAACGTCCTGTAGGGATAGTAAAGCTGTCGGATATTGAACGAGCTGGGGATACCGAGTTTGGATTCCACCAGCACAACTTCTTCAGAACTCTCATATGCGCCATCTACCTCGATTTGCGCCCCATCGACCCTAATGACCTGTTCGCTTACATTGAAACTGAATCTTGGAGTCGTTCTTCTCCCGCGGAACGCGAGTATCAGGTTGCCGCCACCGCTGATCTTTCCTATCAACCCAGAAGAGTACGCATAATCAAGGTAAATTCCCTCGCTTTGAACACCTAATGCAGATGACGGAAAGAGATAACGAGTCTCATGTACCAAGACATTGGTGGGCAAATCTTCTAACTTGTGGTAGCCTTTGCCTTTCACAATTAAATACTCGGTTCTGCTTGCGGGTAGTAAGAAAAGCCCATTCTCTCTGAAAATCGATGGAAGGCTTTCTATAGTATCCATCTTAGCCATGAGCCTAGGTTCTTCGTGAGTGATTTCCTTGATTTGTTTCGCAGTCACGGGATTGACTGGTTTTGATATGTCTAGCCCAAGCTGTCGGACTATGTCTGCCCACTTCTCGACCTTTCGAGGCATCTTCATCAACCAATGTCAACCAATGGATTGTGCTTGGCTTTTGGTGTCAAATAGTTACCAATAACAAACTCCGAAATCATGCCACATCCAGTACCCACGCAACTTATGACTCTAGGGGCCTTCACCTGAAAGCATCTTTTTTCTAACACACTCTCAGTCCCTGGGTCACGAGGAGACATATTTCAAATACCTCTCAGAGCCAAGACTTCCCTAGCGGGAGTTCTATCTCCCTTACAACTAATCATTCGAGGCGCGTTCAAGAAACGCAAGCTGTACCCCAACTCACCATACAGTCCACATATCCTCTGAGTGGCTTGATTGGAAAGTACAACTGGGCCAGAATGTTTTGTGAGCCACTTAGCCAGACGCACTTGGTCCTCCCATGAGAATCCTTCTTTGGAGTATTGGGTGAATTCCACATCGTAAGGTGGGTCTGCGTACACAAAATCATTCGGATCTAAAGAGACATCCTCGAAATCTCCTGTTGTGAACAGCCATTCCTTGAAAACTTGTTTATAGGGGGTGAAATCGCGTACGTAATTGATTTTCTTGTACCGTCCAAAAGGTACGTTAAATTCTCCAGACCGGTTGAAACGACATAGTCCATTGTAACAAGTTCTATTAAGATAATAAAATAACTCGGCAGATTCTTGACTGTTAGCTCTGCCAGTCTTGATAAGCTCATTAAATCGTTTTCGATGCTGATAGTAGAGTTTTTGATTATTCTCCATGGGAACGGTTATCACAAGTCCCTTCTTGAGCCTTTGAAAGAAGTTTATGGCGTGATTGTTGATGTCATTAAGAAGAGCGCTAGTAGGCATCAAGCCCAAGGTAACAGCAAGCCCGCCGCACAGAGGTTCAACGAGCCGACGATTTCTATGAGGTTCCCAAATTGGCCTGAGGTGAGGAACAAGCCATCTCTTACCACCAGCCCATTTAAGCGGGGGTCTAAGTGAAACAGTAGTGTCGAAACGAGTTATACCTAAGGTTTGACGCAATCTCGACTCCTGCCTTTCAGTTAAGACTTGGAATTTAACCACATGTTTCATGCTGACATAATCTCTTCTTTACTCCATCGGTTCGGACCACCACTGGAGCTCCTTGATTGATCACATATGTTTAGGAGAACTCATATTTTGCTTTGTATCCGTTGTTCTGGAGCCTTCACTTTATTGAGTGGCTAGTGTGACCCTGAGGTGCCTAAGTCTAATGTTGTCCGGTAAATTATTCGCAACCTTGTAACGCCCGGGCGCGCTCAAACTGTTCCAACAAACCCGCAAACCACAACCTCACAAATCACAACCTCAGAATCCTCGAACGAGACTATAACGACTACGGCTGCATCGACATCAATGAGCATATTGGGTCTTTCAGTAACCGCATTCTCTTTTATCGTGATTATTGGACTAATCATAATTATTGGAGTCGTCTTTTTTGTTCGACGCAGGAAAGGTAAGAGAAAAGGTGGAACAGCAGCAGAAGGACAAGCGAGTGGGCCGTCTCCCGCACCAGTTACTACGGCGGAAGAAACCAAATTCTGTCTAAACTGCGGAGCCCGCATACCTGTAACCGTACATTTCTGCAGAAAATGCGGAAGTAAACAGGACTAGAAGCCCGAGTTGAACTACGGTAGCCCTAGTCCTACTTCCAAATATAGATTCCCCGCGGAGTGTAGCGCCGAGTTCGCTTCACCCTGATGAATCATAGAACGGAAGCAAACAACATACGTTCTAGGTTGCAATAGATTTGAAAAATGTCATACGTAAGCGCGCGCTTCTACTTACCTCTAGTATCACGGTGCGCGCACTTGGTCAAAGCAGCCTCCAAGGTCTTATTAGCATTCGTCGTCCCTAAATGAGTGGAGAGCGGGTGGAGGCCTCCCTCCGTTCCGCTTTAGAAACCCCGGTTGGGAGGAAACAGTTTGGATAAGATCAGAACTCTTGATATTGCACTCGTTGTTGTTTGTTGTGCACTTTATGTTACTTTGGTAAATGTTTTTGCTCCATTAAGTTTTCAACAAATCCAGATTCGTATAGCGAATGCTTTGATTGGAATGGTTCCTCTGTTCGGATTGCCTGCGGTTTACGGACTGACGCTTGGAGTTTTTATTGGCAACCTGACCAGTCCTCTCGGACCTATCGATCTGTTGAGCGTGTTGCCTTCGCTACTTGGTCTTCTTGCAGTGTACAGGTTGAAGCATGTGAGTGTTCTTCTTGGATTGCAGGTCTACAGTACGCTTGTTTCGGTCTGGGTGGCATTCTTGTTGAGTCTTGTCTTCCACCTTCCCTACCTCATCACCTTCGTCTATGTCTTTGTTGGTTTGACAATAGCTACAACGGGCCTGGGATACCTCGTCTACAGAACCCTCCTACGACTCAGAATACCGAATTCGTTAAGGAAAGAATGATACCATGAAGACCGTAGTTATTCTCTCCGGCGGACCCGACAGCGCAACCGTTGCCTACCAAGCCAAATCACAAGGGGATGAAGTATATTCGATAACATTCAACTATGGCCAAATCGCATCCAAAGAGACCCTTCATGCAAAAATGATCGCTGACAAATTAGGCATTAATCAGAAGATAATCGATCTCGCCTCCCTCAAAGACGTTTTCGGCGAAGCAACAGCCCTTATGGACGATCGAATTCCGATGCCTTCAATATTCAAGCCAGTCGTCATAGTGCCATTCAGAAATGCAATATTTCTATCGATAGCTGTCGCCTATGCGATTTCAATAGGCGCCAGCAGGATCCTGTACGGAGCACAAGCATCCGATGCCCCCTATTATCCAGACTGCAGAGAGGAATTCTATCAGGCTTTTCAGACAGCAGCGAGAAAAGGCACAGAAACCCAGATAGTCATCGACGCGCCCCTCCACGAAATGAAGAAATTCCAAATAATCAAGCTGGGAATGAAACTCGGCATCCCCTACGAGTTAACATGGAGCTGCTATCTGAACAAGAATAATCACTGTGGAATGTGCGAATCATGCGTGAACCGCAAGAAGGCTTTCAAAGATGCAGATGTTACCGATCCCACGGTCTATGACAAGTAAAGGCTTGCAGCGCCACTACCCGGAATTGAACTCGATTCTCCGTATTCGGAGACTGGTACGAAGCGCGCGCTCCTGAGAAACATATTTCTCGTCAGTACCAAGCATGGCAGCTATTTGTGCATTTGACAGTTTGTTAGTCTTTAAGAGTTGAATGATATTCTCGCGCTTGCTTATCTTTCCAGTTTTCTTCTTGTCTTCTGACAATTTAACCGCTATTCAAATTGAGTCCTAGGAACTTGAATAAGGTTTGCTAAGAACACGAATTTATGCGAATTTACTTCCTTTTTTAGTAGAAAAGAGGCGAAAAGATAGGAAAAAACACGAACTTGTTTCCCTCCCAAAAAAAATTTTTTTGAATGTAAAATTCGTCTGTTTTCTAGTGGTTTCTACCGTTTTCGTGTCTTTTCGTGTAGTGGATTCGTATGTTTTCTACTGCCTGTCGCTGTAACTTCTACTCTTTTCATCTTCCATAGTGAGTAACATCGTGGGCAACATTGAGAAGACGCTATTAGTGCCATGGCACCCTTGGTACTGTGTGAAGGCGTAATGTCCGAGTCTTTAGAGAGACAGCTGGAGTCTGCTTCAAAAGAGCTTGAAAAACGGCTTTCACAGATACGTAGTGAGTATACAGATACCAAAGTGGTGGTTGCGCCTGTGTCAGTAGTTAAGAATCCCTACCCAACCTTGAAGGATGTGGCTTGTATTCCCTGTACTAAGAATCATCTTTCCACTATTACGAGTGCTTTGGGTGAGGCTGTCAGGTTTGCACGGTCTGAGGGTGTGCAGAGTGAAGAGGTTCAGCGGAGACTTGGCATTGTGGCTCTGACTGGTGAGAGCACCTGGAATTGTACTCGATTCTCTGCTTGTGCAATCTAAGGTGAGGTGCTAAAGCCAGCGTGCTTTATCTCTGGCTGATGTGTCAATCGTAATGGAGTCAAGCTTGAGCCAGACCTCACACCGTTCCCATTACGAGAGTGTATCGCTTAGACCCCCGTTGAAGTGGGCTGGTGGAAAGAGATGGCTTGTTCCTTATCTGAGACCAATCTGGGAGCCTTACAGAGACCGTAGGCTTGTTGAGCCGCTGTGTGGGGGTCTTGCTGTTGTTCTAGGCCTAATGCCTGCTCAGGCTCTTCTTAATGACATCAACAATCACGCCATAAACTTCTTTCAAAGGCTCAAGAAGGGCCTTGTAACAGACATACCCCTGGCTAACAATAGAAAACTCTACTATCAGCATCGAAGACGATTCAATCAACTTGTAAAGACTGGAAAAGCCAGCAGCAAAGAAGCGGCTGAGTTATTCTATTATCTTAATAGGACCTGCTATAATGGGCTTTGCCGGTTTAACCGGTCAGGGGAATTTAATGTTCCCTTTGGTCGATACCAAAAGATCAACTACGCACACGACTTTACCCCGTACAAACGGGTTTTCCAAGAATGGGAGTTTACAACCGGAGATTTCGAGAAGGTCTCACTTTCTCGAGATGATTTTGTGTATGCGGATCCGCCTTATGATGTGATATTTACCCAGTACTCTAAGGAAGGGTTCTCCTGGGACGATCAGGTGCGCCTGGCAAATTGGTTGACAGAGCATTCCGGCCCGGTTGTACTCTCCAATCAGGCAACCCCAAGAATATGCAAACTCTACGAGGACTTGGGATATGAACTGCGTTTCTTGGATGCTCCGCGATTGATCAGCTGCAACAAAGATAGAAAACCTGCCAAAGAAGTCCTGGCCCTAAAAGGAATCTGAAATAGCGCTTGGTTCTGTGTAGACTCCTGAACACATTGAACAGTCTGTGATGTCTTTTTGGGGACATGACTAGCCGTAATTATGTCCTTTTCTGAGAATAATTTCTGGATATGGAGCTCGGGCTATGTTTTTGATTATGGCGACAATTTTGATATTTTAGGCTCGCTTCTCCTCAGATTGTCTTTGCCGTCCATTATCCAGGTTGCATTCATTTCCCAGATATTCACTTGTGTTTTCAGCTTGACCGTAAGATCCAGAGTGTGAGCTGGTTTTTTGTCTCGGATCATGTCCCATGCCCCCATTTTGCTTTCAATATCTGGGCGCAGGACCATTTGCCGGGCAATCATCTCTACTATTGAGCTGTAGTCAGGTCTGGAGATGTTGATTGGTTCATCTAGCCACTTGCGTCCTGTTTTGGTTAGGGAGTAGTGGTATTGTTTTCCTCCTCTTACTTTTCGGGGGGTTTTCTGGGTGAGCCCTCTTTTTTTCGAGTTCCTTGAGTTGTTTGCTTAGGGTTCGGGGGTTGAAGCCGTCGGGTTGCTTGGGGGTTCGTCTTAGTTGGTTGAAGGTTGTTCTTTCGCCGGTCTCTATGACTAGGAGGATTCTGAGAGCGATCCCGGATAGTGGTTTGTCGCTCATACTGGTGAGCCTTCTTCACAAAGTGGTATACTAGAATACTACTTATATATAGATGTCTTTGACGATCTGGTGGCTTTCGGCTCCCAGAGTCATTTAAGCGATAATCGGATCTGCGGACGAACCAAGAATCGGGAGTAGAAGCGTGCGCCGATAAGCTGAATCGGAGCGCTAATTGATTCCGCATGCTCCTGTAAGGTAGAATTCAGAGATGACCAGAACAAAGTGGGGCACTGACCTAGCGAAGCAGGCGGAATCTTTCGATCTTGCCCTGTTCAAGATGATGTCCTCGAGGATAGCTGAGAGGTTTGGTGTTAGTGAAAAGACGGTCCAGCGTTGGGTCAAAGCTGAGCGAGCCCGCCGCCACGCACTTGCGACACCATCAGTCCGTGAGGAAGTTCTGCTTCAGGTTGATCAGGCTCTGACCGCTGCCTGGATGAACTATGAGGCGCAGAAGGTTGGTACGCCTGCTCGAGGCAAGGCCCTCAAGGTGGTTATCACGGTTCTGAAGTTACGAGCAGAATTCCGTGGCCTAGGAATAGACCACGCGCGCGCTAAGGCATACGATTATCAAGGTACCTTTCTGCGTGACTGGTGGAGACGCTTACGAGTAGTAAGAAAAGCAAGACAAATCGGAATGACCAGAGTAATTGGTGAAGAGACGGTTTAGCGCGGATTCAATTTTCACAATGAAATATCTGTAATCGCGCGCTAGCCTCTTGCAATATTCTTGGGCTTAACATGAAGATGTATACGTGTTTTTGATCATAAGATCGATGAGCTTTACACCCACTCATGCCGTTTCTGGTGAAAAAGAAGTGAGCGAGTGTAAGGCTCTGTATGATCTGTTTCAGGCTTTGGATTTAACGTTTGTAGAACAAGTCTTAGAAAGAAGCTATGGAAGAAGAAGCAGCGTCGGCAGACCCCATAGAAATTTACTTGGAATGTTCAAAGCAGAGCTTGTCAAACGGCTAAGACACATAGAAAGCTACGAGGAACTATACCGACTTCTATGGAGCGACGGTGAACTCTGCAAACTCTGCGACATCAAGGAATCAGAGAATCCATATCACCCATCAATACTTCTGAGGTTTCGACGTAGAATAGGCCCTCAAGGATTTCACCGCCTCATGAACCGTCTGATCAAACAGCTTGACCACATGGACATTCTGGACTCTGAAATCCTAGCGTTAGACGTCACATTCATCAAAGCTTACAGTCGAAGAGATCCTCACAATACCCAGTGTGGATTATCCGATTCTGAAGCCAGATTACGAAAACAAGGTAGAAACGTGATCTTAGGCTACGGCATACACCTTGCTGTAGACACCATCAGCGAGATGCCGCGGGCAGTCACCATAGAACCTGCAAATGTAAATGAGAAAAAAGTTGCACCCCACCTCCTCCATAAAGCATTGAAGAAGAAACATAGGTGGAAGAGCATGACTGCAGACTCACAATACTCCAGCGAAGCTTTCAGAGACAAGGCAAGATCTATGGGCATAGAACCAATCATACCTTACCCTAGAAACCAGATGAAGGGCAAACAGGTTCTACGAATCGACCGGAAGTTCCGCTCACACGGACCTGCCCGTCTGAAACAACTGTATAAACGTCGATCCTCAGTGGAGAGAACATTCTCAAGACTCAAGACACACTTCGGATTGTCTCAGCTTCGAACACGCGGCCTAAGAAACGTCATATCACATGTACTTCTCTGTCTGCTGGCTCTACTGGCAACTGCCTTATCCGCGATCAAGCACGGACACATCGATAAAATGCGGTCACCAATCCAGTTCACAAAATTAACACAGAAAATATAATATTGCAAGAAGCTCGCGCGCGAGAGAGATGAGGGGTTAGCGTTTATTTCATCCGGTTACTGGGTTCACGGCAGACAGTTTTTGCACCATCTGTTGCTTCGGGCCATTATGTAATCGTCCATTTGAGTGCACTCATCGCAGATTCTTTGCCCTTCAGCAAGGGGCACAAACCGCTTTCCACACTCGACACAGACGTTTTCACCAATCATGAGCTTGTCCACCTATCGAAACAGCCGGTCGATCCTCAACGGATGGCTTGAATGTTTTTAACAGTTTTATCGAAATCGCTCTGCCAATTTAGGACAAAACTTAGCGCTTTCTGTCATACGATTAGAAAGATTCCCTATTGGGCAAGATCTTAGACTCTCCTCTCTTCTTGCAGCAGTCTTTCTTGCTTGCTCAGCCGGGATACAAAACCTTCAGCGTGCCTGTAAGAATAGCACACACTAAGCCCCTCCATTCGCCTATCATTATTCTAGATTTAGCTGCCGGTAGCTAGCCTATTTGTGGTCGTCTTCTTTCTTAAGTTGAAGATTAGTTTTCGTACGCGCGCGCATAACCTCTCACAGGGACAATCTGGACAATGAGGACAGTGGGACACTAGAATCTGATGAAAACCGGAGACTCTTACACATAAAAAGATTTTTTTAATCATCTAAAAAGTACTTGGGACACGTGGGACATGTGGAACATAGCAGGACATGGCAAGACAGAATGAGACATAAGGCGGCTTAATCAGAGAAAGGAGCCAGGAACGTCAAGGTAATAGTGTTGCTCTTGGCTGACGAAACACAAGGTAGAACTTACTCGAAAGGCCAGCTAAACAAGATGATCGACTCAGTCATGCATCCCCTTTTCAAAAAAGACGCTAAATTCATCATAGTTGACAGCGCTCTCCACGCACTTGTCGAACAAAATCCCACCCTCTCGATAAGTAAATTCCTCAAATACAACCTCCAAGAGATTGTCCAACAAACAGTTGGAAAAGACAAACTCAGAAAAAAGAAAGTTGGCAGCCTCATAAGACAGTTAAGGAAATTGTCTAGAGAATACCAGAGTATCCCAAGAAGACGCGTGCGTTCTAGCGCGCGCTAAAAGTAGAGCCTAACGGTTCAATTTCGGATGCTCTCACCAAGGGACACACCACCCACCACCACCAATGATAACTGCTCGCTACGCACGCAGGATTGAATACACTTCCCCTAACAACATTTTTCTCTGTCGAGAATCGCATCAGCTGCGCGGTGATTGTAGTGATAATTGAGGGGCAGAGAAGGAAAGCGAGATACTGGGGTAATTATTGCGTCAAGAAGGTTGCCAAGCTGAAACAGCCAGTGCTCTGTCATAGCAAACAAGCAGGAGAAGTTGAGTTCATGCCTACGATCGTACAGCTAGAGTGGGAAATTTCCCCGTCCTCAGACAAGAACGAGTTTTGGTTTCCATACTGGGTGAAGATAGGGGGGAAGGAGAAATACGGTCAATTTGCTCCTATGATAGGAAAGAACGCTCTGCTGCAACTCCTAGACGAAGCAATAAAGCAGGATTTCTTTGATAGACAATTCCTAATTGATCTGGCAAAGAGCATAAGAACGAAACTTGAAACACCCTCATAGAACCTTAGCCGGTTAGCACCACCATAATAGTGTGCTCCCTATGCCGCCAGAGCATATCTGCAACAGTTTGGCCAGTTTGCGGCAGGTGGAAGGTTAGTGGGTTATGGTTTCTATGGTTTATGTTATGTATAGTTTACAGGGTTTTTAGTTTACCCTAGCTCACAGGAAGAAGAAACAAGGTATAGCATAACCAACCCCCATATACAGCAAACAGAAAACCTACAATACAAAACACACTAGCAAGCTTACCTAAACATTACAATCAATAAGAAAACAAAACCAGTAGAAAATCCTGTACGGAATATAAACAGTAGTAAAGACATGCCCCCAAGAAAGACAAACAAAACTAATACAAAACCAGCTGCAAATCGCGCAAAGGAAACAAACTATAGCATACAAAACATGACCTGTTTAAAGGGGAAGATAATAGAATTGCTCTGTCTATCACGGAGCGAAAATATTCTCCAAACTGTTTCTACTCATTAAACACGTTTGCTAGAGCTCTTCGGTATGCGTAACTCTGGCATGTTTAGTGGTAATCATTCATGCTCTGATCGAACCAAATGTGTCCGATCTATTCTCCAAGCTTGATTAGAGTACTAATGATTCCTATATCTCCCCCTTCGGGCTCAAATTCTGAATTGTCTCTGGGACCATATTCTCCCTTGCTGTCCACATAATCATAGTCGAAGTATTCTTTTGTTAGGTCGGTCTCTATGGCCGTCTTCTTTATTGTTGCCAATAATAGTTCATGAAGGAAGTGTCTAGCTTGCGAATTGTAATTGCCTAGTCTCATGAATGTTGGCTCCCCTATGCCCATTATCAAGTGTTTATGTGAGAAATCGAAGACATCTGCTGCATAATGGTAATTCGGAAAGATGTGAGGGTATGGATATGGCATGTACCAAGGTGGGTATTCAGTCTCACTGATCAAGCCACCAAACTCACCTATTCTCACAATATTTCGAAGACCGATAATCGAATCGAGCTTGGAGGCACTAGTGAAAACCATGTCGCCCGGCCTGCGAAGTAGCCCATAGGAGCCTAGGCAACCGGAGATATTACGTAGTGTGTATCTCCTAGGGGGAATCAGGGACCCCGTGGCTCCTGAGAATCTAGGAAATCTCGACAGCAAATAAAGCTGACCTTTGTTACGAATATCCCATGAGATATCTTTTGATCTAGAGTTATCTTTTTTGAATTGATTAATAGTGAATTTTTCAAAGAATTTTTGGTGACCAAGTATTATCGACACAATGAATATCAAATCCCCTAACTCTCTTTGAATTGTCTCTCCGCAGTAGTCAAATTTCACCTGAGACCTATTTCCATGAATGAAGATTGATTTTGTCGATATCTCAAAATGAGGATTGATGTTTGTAATGGTCAGGTTGTTGAGGTGGTTAACTACACTCTCAACAGTTTGGACTAGAGAGGGTTCGGGCAATCCTTGGTGATAAGCAGACCAAAGCGCATATGCGAGGTGTTCACTGAATATCTTCTCATGTTCCACAAAGGCATCCGATCCGAACACTTGTATGCATTTCTCCAGAACTAGTCCAACACTCATCCTAGCTGCCTCCAACAGCTAATGTGCCAAGGTGACATTTGAGATCTACTTTCTATGAGCTCCCGTGAATTCCCGGGTGGAATTGAGTATGCTCAATTTCATGGCAAGTTCCATTTTAGTCCGGTGGGGCAAAGCCTAAGAAATGGGGCATTGTATTACCGCGTGGTGACTCATCTTGGCAGCGGAGCCAGAGCGGAAACTCTCTAGGAATGGGGAGGTACTACTTCAGCTTCTAAGGAAAGTTGCGCCGATTGGTCACATCGGGAACATTCATTTGCGTGACCTCCTTGAAGACATGAACGAGAAGTGGCCTGAAGAAGTTTACTGGGAAGTTGTAAACGAACTACAACAGGCGAATCTAATTGAGACCGGACGCGGCCGTGGCGGAAGCATATGGCTAAAACAAGCATCAACTGCGCCGCAAGAATATCTAGCTAAGGATCTTGGAATTGTGGAGGAGGAATCGCAACTCTATGCGCCGTTTAGTAAGTGGTTAGATAAGAACTGGGGACAAGAAGTAAGAGATATTGGCGTGCGGAGCAAGGTGCCTCGCAAGTTTAGATGCGTCAATACTTCCCCAGCCAGTGACGAAATCCCAACCAGGCTGGGCACAGTATCCAGTCTGATTGGTAGACCCTACCTGTACTAAGCTACACCCTGAAGTAACATCACGGTATACAGATGGGTCTGTTGAAGCAATCGAGTATAGTAGCGGATTCAGGAAGCCCACTCGCCCTCCAGCAGCCTGATCAATATCTGCCATAATCCCTGCGAATATTGGTGCAGCCGCACTAGTCCCACAGAACTCAGTCTCTTGATCTGCATTCCAATCGAACGCATAGGGAGTATTAGATGATGCGTCAAGCGCTATGTCTGGAATATTGCGCCTGTGGTTCTGCGGAACTCCGGGACCCTTCTGCCAGCTTGGTTCAGCAAATAGATTGCTTGGGCCTCCACCGCTTTGACTCCACCCCACTTCTGAATAATTACTGGACTGTGAGGTTAGAGCAGTGCCTCCAACAATCGTGACGTACGGACTATACTGAGGCATCAGATACGCGTTAGGCAGGTGCGACGCCCAGAAGTCGCCTTTCCAAGTTCCTGAAGGATCCCAAGGAACAGTATTGTTAGATCCAAAGTCACCAGATACGGAGATCAGTGTAATCTTCTTGCGAACCGAGTTGGCATATTCGTGATTGTAGGATTGAACCGTGTCCCTAGCGCCACTACCCCAGTAATACCAGTAAAAACTCATCGTCGCTATGTCAGCAGCATTATGATCTATAACGTAGGAGAATCCCCTAAGAGTGCTTTGTGATCCAGTTAGGACAAGCAGAATTTTCGCGTCAGGAGCCATTGCGTGAACAAACTCCGTATCCGCTGCTATTTCATCTGTCTTACCGGTTCCTGTGCCTGCGTATGGTTGGACCGCCTTTATGTTGGCGGGTGGCAATCCGTATTTGCTGCTGAACGTGTTCACATCTGAATAGTAGGTTGCATCAATGTTCTCGCCAACAATGGCGACGGTTACTCCTTTTCCAGTGTAGCCGGATTGAAGTAATGGGTTCACATCATACGCGGCCCGTATGTCGTACGGAGTCAATGGGTTTACGTTTTGGGCTTTAACTGGAGCTGATAGTACTGTGACGATGAAGAGAATTATTAGAACCGCTTTAAATCGAGTTTTCATAAACTGCTGTTCTGCGGTTCAAGGATATCTAACAGTTGCCATAGCGTAAGGCAGGTATTAGTTTCTGGGGCAAGGAAGGTGTGTCTAGTGGTGCGCACACACAATATTGCTCGCTAAAGCTCGCCTCAGATCTTCAGGCGTGAATCACTCTAACTATCAGTTTCTAATGATGAATGGCAACCATTAGGGCACACATTCTATGGATAAGCTAGCATGATCATTAGGGTCTCTATACACATTGGAAATATTTCGCGCGCGCTCACACAGTACAGGGAGTCATGGCACTAATAGCGTCTTCTCGATGTTGTCCACGGTAATGACCATGGCACAGTAAGACAGCACCTATACAATACGCAAAACCACATAACTTTACAACATTGGACACATAATTTCACAGTATTGGTAAGGAAAGTTTTATGTGAAAACGCATAAAAACACACAATTTTGAATACAAAAAAAATTCTTTGGGTTATGTGTGTAAAGTTGTGTCTTTTTGTGTAAGATCATGTGAAATTACGTAAAGCGCGCGCTGCAAAACATACTCATCCAGGAACATAGATAGAAGTTACTTGTATTGGCTGAAGGGGTGTCTTCCCACCTATCCACCTGGCTTTGAAGATTGAGACTCCATGTGACTGATCTGATATAACCGTCGCATTTGCTTCTCCATTAATCAATTTGAGTTGCGTATTTTTTGATGAGTCCTTGAAGCGCATGCGACCCTCATTGTTTATTGAGAGTTCCACGGTGTCATCTCTGGTAGTATCGATCTTTCCCTCGTCGGTCACAGCGGCGACTCGAAGTGTTTTCTCAGTCGATCTCTCTATTCCCGGCAAGAATATTACCAAGCGCGTAGCTTCTGGTTGCTTTTTCTCTGTGGGTTCGTGCTTCGTTTTATCCATTTTGTGGATCCCCCTAAGGCGGCTTACAGTTGCAGGTGTTTATAATACAACTATTCTGGATTTAAATTTAGTGAGCGCTGGAGCCTCAGCCGCTTTCTCAGGTCTATCCTGTCACTCGCGTGCTAGTCGAAATTTAGCGTAACCTAGGATATGACTATGAGCGTGCGTTATATTGCATCATTGTCCCACCACTTACGTCGTATCAGGCCCTCTTCGCATCGCGCGCGCGTCTCAGCATTATCCACTTTGGTTCTAAATATTTTCAGGTTTCACGTCTATAGAAGATTCGGATGCGTGTGTGCTATAGATGGTGAGCGACGACGACTTCGTCAAGACCAGACTTATGTCAGGCATGAAACAGATCGGGATCCAAGGGGACCCCCAAGTAGAAATCTACCCAACCCACGCCATCTTCACACCCGCCTACAAGCCAAAGTAAGACCCAGCAGGAACATGCCGAATAGTTGAACTAGAGGAAATCCAAATGAACAACAGAGATCTGGTACTAAAGGCGGTGACAGAACTATTCGTTAAGCGGGATGTGACTGCCATCGACCGCTATTGGAAGCCCTTATTTGCAACATAACCCAGACTTACCTGACGGTTAAGAGAATCTTGCCTGAAAAGGAGATAAATCATGATGGGCTCCGCGTGGTTGTCCTGGGTGCGGGTTTCGGCGGATTGGAAGTGAGCTCGATCTTGTCGGGGGCGCTCCCCGACCGCCTCGATCTTACCCTGATCGACAAGAATGATTCCTTTTTCTTCGGCCTTTCAAAACTTAACGTGATGTTCGGACGCAAGACATCCGAAGCCGTGCGTTTCGCTTACAGTGCCATCTTGGTGAGAGCATCCGGATTTGAACTGCTGGGTTACAATTTTGTGTGTGTTCTCAACGGTGCGGCCCACCCAACTTGAACCGCATAGTTTCGTGAGTGCGCGCACCACTCGACCCGCGTGGGGAATAACAGAACCAAAAAAACTGAAGACGAGAGGAGGGATCTGTGGCAGAGTAACGACATCATTCACTTGATTCGGGCATCAACCTTGATCACATGGGTCATGCTGTACATTGCTGGACATCGCTCCATTGTCATCTTCACTATCTCTTGAAGTCGCTCTTTGTCTGCATTATCACTCTGCGCGTCGATCTGAAAGCTAATACCCTCATTGATTGGTTCATCTGCTACATCGAATGATTTTGCCCAATTGATGCTGCATTGAGCATCGACTGCCAGTTTGGTCAGTTTAATGCCTTGTTCTGCTGCAACGCTTGCGAACGTGGCAATGAAACACGACGTTTCGCCTGCTACGCAATACGCCATTGGACCGAGTCTGTTCCCAGATCCTCCCATAAACGAAGGAGAATCTATCTCAATAACCTGTTTGCCCTTCTCGTATGACAGCTCGGTTTTGAACTGGTAGCCTTTAGCGGGATCTAGGTTCCATTCACCTTGCAGTTTTACTGGCTTCCTAAGGGTGCTTTTGTCTTTCTTCCCGCCTGCAACTGTCTGCGCAATCTTGTCAAGGTCCACATTATTTAGAACATTGGTCATGGTCACAGATCAACCGGTCATGAAGTTGAGAGCTCCGAATAAGAGACTTGCGGTCTTATTTTTGGTGTAGACGAGTGAACTTGAGCCGTCGTCGTTCGGTCGAAAAATGTGGTGTGTGTGGCATCAATGGTGCGAGCGCCTGAATTTGAACCGTCGTTCTAACAATTTCTTTGTGTGTGGTACTACTGGTGCGAGCTCTGGAAATTGAACTCTCGTTTCAGCACTTGTATGTGTTTTCATTGGTGCGAGCAGGCGAATTTGAACCGTCATTTTTCTGTGTGGTGGTGTCCCTTGGTGAGCACACACAATTCCTTCCCCAATGTTGGGGAAAGCTGTTTATCTTTAGAGGTTAGAGGGAGCTGAGTATGGCATACTTAAGTGTGTATGGCGAACCAGCGATATGGCAAAGCACATATTCTAGCCATGCTATCTATCACTATAGGGAAAACGCAATTGCCTACTGAGCAGGAAATGACGAAAACAACCTTCCGATTACCAAAGAGTCTTCTTCGAGAAACGCAACACTACGCTATAGAGCATGACAAAACGGACACCGCGATTTTCAACGAAGCACTTCGAGAATATCTCGGCAAGAGGGCGGGAAAGAAATGAGCAAACGAATTGTTGCGTCACTCCTAATTCTTGGATGTGTTTTGATTCTTGTCGGGTTGTACATTCGAACTCTCGATTTTGGCTCTACTCCTATGATTCCCGCTAACTCAAGCCTCACGTACTATCACACTTTTCAGGGAACAAACATCTACATCACGCCCACAGGAAACAGCATTGCCTTCGTGGGCGCAGTAATTCTAGTCCTCACTCTAGCCATGTTTGCGGGGCAGCGCTCGACAAACCCGAAGGCGCATATGATAAGTTTCGTTACTAGAATGCTTATCGTAGCCGCCGTTACCATATCTATTATGACGGTGATACTTGTATTAGCAAAACCAGAGCATAGGATGACATGGTCCATGGTTTTTCCAATCATCGCTATTACAGCACTTGTAATGGCGGCCAGCTATCTGTATTGGGGTCCACGATACAGGATGCTCTGAATAGACATCCGCCGATGCCGAACAACCTCATCGAACAGCTACAAACCGAACAGAGCCGACAAACTATTCCTGAAAGAGAACATGAAGTACCTCTAGCGCGCGTTGGTCTGTAGCTGGAATCCCAAGGAAACAATGCATAATAGGCAAAGTATGCTTACACTTTTTTAATCAGGATCTTCGGTTTCAACCTCAACGAGAAAAGCTACGAAGCCTGAGGTTGGTTGGATGCACTGAAGACGACTACTTTGGATAGATTTCGAAGAACAGCAGACGACATAGTGATTGATGACAGCGGCTGGGGAGATCTGCTTCTTGGCGTTGTTGTAGGCGGCTTGAAACTGTCATCTGGACGGTATATGGCGAGGAGGATTCCAGTGACATTCTTCCAGCCTCCATTATTCGAGAGAAAGCTGTACCTGGAGAAAGCTGTTGAGATTGTCCGCAAGATGATCGAGGTGATGAGAGCTGACAAATACACACGGTTCAAAGTCTGCTCGGGGTACGTTTTATCAGCAGTTCGAGCCTACTTGAATGAGAATGGCTACAACCTGGTAGAAGTAGAGGTGACTGGAGAGCCTCAAGAAATGGTCGAGAGAAGCTACGTCAAATGGTGTGTGGAGACGGGAGTTCCTGCCAAGGTGCTGGATCCAGAGAGTGGAAGAAATAGGTTTATGGCGTTGCTTCAATGGGTTAGCGAGGACCCTAAGGTTCGAGAGCAGCTTGTGAAAACCGGTTGGAAGAGCTGGCAGAAGCGATGGCGGAAGATTGCCTACAACCAATCTCACAAACGCACAGCTCCAAGCAATATTCAGTTATGAAACGACTGAAAGCTCGGTTCTTTGTAGCGCGCGCACCAAGAGATCCGACAGTGATTGATGTTGGGTAAACTTTTCAACTAGCACGCGCTATTCTGCTGACTGTAAGGGTTAGAGGATGATACTCATGGCTTCGGTTACCAGTAAGGAGCACAATGAGGCACTTGACGACATTCTTGAGGCAAGACGTACAATTAGGGAGTTCAAACGCGACATTCCGCCGAGGACACTCATCGAGCAGATTATTCGAGCTGGTCAGCTAGCACCGTTTGCGGGATTGGCTGTATCTGGAAAAGACTACCGCCGATTCGTTGTGGTCCCGCGTGATAGTCAGGTAACAAAACAGCTGAGCGAAGTCATCAAGCGCAGAGTAGCAATTCTAAGTGAGCAATTTGGTAGACAAATGAAGCAGAATCCTTTCCTGCAACAACATGGGCGAGCTTTCGCACGAACACTGGAAATGATGAGTCAGCATGGTATCCCCGATATTGGCAGGGCTCCGTACTATGTCATAGTTGCTGAGCGGAAGGGGATCCCAGCGGTAGAACTCCAGTCTCTTGCACACTGTCTGCAGAACATGTGGCTGAAGGCAACCGCGCTAGGTCTTGGATTCCGATTGTTCTCAGTGACAGCACAAATGGCAGAAGATAGACAGTTTTGTGCTTTACTGAGTATTCCGTATGGGGAATTCGCTTTGGACGGGTGTCTTATAGGCTATGCAAGCGCAACCCCTCCTCCAATCGAGCGCCCGAAGGTTACAGAGGCTACCACATGGGTAGACTAGCACGAGCTAGCGCGCGCGAAGTATCCCTTTTCCTTTTTTCCGTGTCAAGCTTATGATTGCGGTCAAGGATATTGTTGAACTAAAGCCTAGATTCGGTCATGACATCGGTCTGACATCGTGCGCTTGATGATGTTAGTCCGTTCTCATCGCGGCGCCCGAGTGATAGTACTCTCCCTTGGCCAGCTGAACCCAGTGTCGCTCTTCTCCGAATCTGAGTTTTGTCTCTGCGAAAATGATCAATTGCAATGCACTATCAAATGCCAAAAAAAGAGGTACATACCTTAGCAAACTGGCCTTGCCGACTTTAATCAGTCCAAGTGCGAGAGCAAAGTACGTGAGCAAGAGAGGCATGGCAAAGATAAGGCTGAAGAACCCCAGTCCATCACGAATAGCCTGGTACCCACATACTATCACTAAGTAGAGTAATGATAGAAAGGCTGTCGCCTGCATCGAGATTGGAAGCGCCCCTAACGTCTTATCGAGTTTCCCTTTGCCCTCAACTATTTTCTGAATAGGGGACTGATACCATCTCCTTCTCTGTCTTATGTACTCGCCCACATCGTCAACCTCTTCCTGCCAAACATTAGCATCGGCACATGCCATCTTCCAACCTTTTCCGTAAAGTCTCAACGTCATCTCATAGTCTTCTACCAGGCTTTTTCCATGGGTTCTCCCCACACTCTCCCAAGCGGCTCTCCTTAAAGCGTAGTTAGCCCCACACAACGGTTCAAAACTGCTAATCCTCACCTTCCCACTCTTTCCGAGAACTGATATGTTGTACCACCATTCATCCTCTATCGCCCGCAGCTTCGTGAACAAATTCACGTAATAGTTACCGCAATGCGTGATTCCGGCGACACCCCCAACCTTAGGGTCCTTGAACGGTTGAACTATCTTCTTTACCCAGTCTCTCTCACACACGCCATCCGGATCCGTTAATGCTATTATCTCTCCCGTGGCAACTTCAATCGCTTGATCTAGAACTGGGGCTTTCCTATCGTAAGCTCTCAGCGACCTATAGTACTTAATCAATCCCAAATTTTCATATTTGAGACAAATGTCCTTAGTCTCATCAGTCGAGTCATTGTCATATATTATGACTTCAAACCTGTCTCGTGGATAGTCCTGTTCAAGGAAGTTGTTGATTTTTCTTTCAATGACGTTCCCTGACTGCCAAGCATAAGCCATCAAACTCACTCTTGGAAAGAAAGTATACTCCAGCTTGGGTCTTCTTACATTCCACACCGTAATCAAGTAGAAGATCGATGCGGCCAGCAGGATCGAGCCTATAGCATATATCAGGAATGAAGCGATATCTAAGAGCAAATCCATGTGATTCTGAACCCAGCTGTGGGGTGATGCGTCCCTTAATTCTGGGAGCTTACGGACCATTACGATGCGCAATCATATTTAAACGGTCGTTGATGGACACGGATCGCCACGACTACTGCTCTCACCTAAGACACTCTGCATTATGCAACGTCCGCGTAGTCTTTGCTATTGGCGTGTCGCAGCATAGCGCGCTAGGCGAAGTCACAGTCAATCGAATTCTTAACACGCTATTACTCGTTCCTTAAAGGTTAGCCTCTGCTTCAACAAAACCGTTGAGAGAATGAACTATCACATAGACCAGTTCACGTTTGCTTCAGAAAGAGGCTATTTGAGGTACTTGTTGAGGAATACCAACGTCCTCTCCCACGCGTCCGCAGCCTCTTTCGGAGCATAGTTGGGATTAGAAGGGATTGCAAAAGCATGGCCGACACCTGGATAAATATAGATTTCATTCTCGATTCCAAGTTTATCTAAGATAGAACTGAATTCCTTCACCTTGCTGACTGGTATAGTGATATCTTTATCGCCAAAAATGCCGAGTACAGGCCAATTTATGGAGGACAACTTCGACTCATCAGTAACTGGTTGCCCATAGTAAATGACTGTAGCATCAAGTCTTTCACCGCTTAAAGCGAGCTGTAGCGACTGTCCGCCACCAAAGCACCAACCCAATGAGGCTACCTTGCTGATATTTTCACTGGTTCTCAGATACACGATGGCCGATCTCATGTTCTCCAGAGCCTTGTTTTGATCGAGAGAAGAGACAAGCTGCATCGCTCTCTCAGATGTTGTAGCAATCTCGCCATTGAAGAGGTCAACTGCTAAGACAGTGTAGCCCTGCGACGCAAGTTGCCTAGCCTTCGTCTTGATATTCTCTGTAAGTCCCCACCACTCGTGAATCATTATCACACCGGGATAATTACCGGATACAGCTGGCTTTGCAAGATAGCCAGTAGTATTGGCAAAATAGGTCACGTCTTCTGTGGTAATGTTATATTCTGTTGGTGAAGCAGGCGTAGATGTCGATACGGAGCTTTCTCCTGTAGCTGGGGTCGACACGGGAGCGGGTGTCAAAGATTTCAGAATGTACATGCAACCGCCAACCGCTAACAGTACAACAATGACCGCAGCAATTAAAACAGTTCTAGAAACCATACGCCTTTACACATTAGATATCAAGACGCGAATTTATCAAGATTTTCTGTGATACATTAGTTTATCATGCCTCCTCTTCTGAGGGAGCAGCCGTCAGACGGTGCTTTAACAGTTCTTTCTAGCTCATTGGCAGACGAAATTTGAATAGCGCGCGCTGTCAGGATTTTAAGAGTTTTGTGAATTCATCCACTCCACGAGTGTTAACAATATCCTTCGCAGTCGCCCATCCTCTTCTAGCCTGAGCTATACCCAGCTCCAAGAACCGAAAGTGGGATTTGCTATGTGAATCAGAACTTATATCCAACTTAACCCCAGCTTGCACTCCTTTTCTTATGTACTCATCCTTCAGATCCAACCTATCGGGAAATGAGTCTATATCAAGAATTGTCCCCTGATCTTTCGACGCCTCGATGACTCTTTCAATGTCCAGCTGAATCGCATCTCTCCTCTGAATCTGTCGAGCCGTGGGATGAAAGATGATGTCGACATTAGGATTTTCAATAGTTCTCAAAAACCTCTTTGTCATCTCTTCCCGGCTTAAGTTGAAATAAGAATGAACCGCCGCCCCGACCACATCTAATTTCTCCAAGACATCATCGGCGATATCAACACTGCCATCTTTCAGAATATTCAGTTCTATGCTTTTCAGAATCTTTATTCCCGTAAGCTCTTCGTTTACCTTGTCTATCTCCTCCCCTTGTTCCATCAACCGTTTCTCATCCAAACCTCTAGTCATAGCAAGTGTTTTGGCATGGTCGGTGATGGCGATATACTCCATGCCTATCCTCTTCGCTTCTTCAGCCATCTCTCTTATCGAGTGAGCGCCATCGGTCCATGTCGAATTAACCTGAAGATCGCCCTTCAAATCCGCATAATTGATCAATCTGGGTAATCTGTTCTTGATGGCAGCTTCTATCTCACCAGTATTCTCTCTCAACTCTGGGGGAATCCAGGCAAGCCCGCATTTCCGATAAACCTCCTCCTCAGTTCGCCCCGCTACCTGTTTGTCGTTCTTGAAAAGGCCGTATTCACTCAGTTTCATCCCTTCTTCTTGGGCAATTCGTCTTAGTGCGATGTTGTGGTCTTTGCTGCCCGTGAAATATTGCAGCGCTGCACCGAAACTCTCCTCGGGTAATACTCGAATATCAGCGTCCATGCCTGTCTTCAGTCTGATAGATGATTTAGTGTCTCCTTTTCCTATGATATCGACGACCTCGGGCATTGAAACGAAATAATCCATCACCTTTCCAGGCTTGGCTGATATGACAAGGAAGTCGACGTCTCCCACAGTCTCTTTCATCCGTCGCACTGAGCCTGCTACCGAAACGCTCTCTACGTCAGGAAGCGACTTCAATCGATCTTCTATTGTGCGAATTAACGGGAGGGCATATCCGAGAATATGCCTGCCACTACTCCTTTTTGCAAATTCGATTCCTTTCAGTATATTCTGCTCGGTTTTCTCCTTAAACCCCGGTAATTTAGCGATTTTGTGAGCACGGGCAGCTTTTTCCAAATCATCAATGTTTTGGATCTGCAGTTTTTCCCAGAGAACCTTGATCGTCTTTGGTCCGAGGCCTTCTATCTTTGAGAGGCTTTCCAAATCAACCGGGATCCTTCTTTTCAATTCTTCATAGTATCGCAGCTTTCCAGTCTGAATGAGCTCCTCTATCTTCTCAGCAATACTTTGGCCTACGCCGGGAATTTCCATGAGGGCTTTTACTCCGCCTTTCGCGTATATTTCCTCAACATCCTCTTCCTGAGCCTCTATCGACCGGGCAGCTTTCTCGTAAGATCTAGGCTTGAATGGAACATTATCCATATCTAGAATGATAGAGATCTCCTTCAGGATCTTAGCAACCTCAATATTCTTCATGCAGGATCCCCTTGAAGACGTCCAAATGTCATGTAAGATAACGTGGCCTAAATTCTTGCTGGGCGCGTTCCAATTGATGTGATATCGACTTGGGCGGACAAAAGGAATAAGCATTATACTTGAGTGGAAAATTCCTCCTGAGAGATCGGCAGTATCCGACCACGATCTTCTGGATTATTCTCATCTCTTTATTTACTGGAATGAATCCTTAATAGAAGGAGGTATGTTATGGCACCAGCTACGGTGCAATATGATGCGGCCGTTCGTTGACGAAGATGTATGTATAGGTTGCGGCGCATGCTTCAGCGTGTGTCCAACGGATCCTAAAGTGATGGAGCTCCGAGAGATTGAAGGCAAGGGCCGGAAATCTGTTATAGCTCACCCTGAAGTATGCGACTTTGGTGGCGCATGTGTCAATGTTTGTCCCACCGGCGCATTCCAACTAGTCAACCAGTAACTTAAACGCCCCCCAAATTGCATGGCGCGCCAGCCTCTTGCAATATTACTTTAGTCCTGTCAATTTCATGAGTTGGACTGGTGACCGCATTCTGTGGGTGTATCCTTGTTTGATCGCTGATAGAGCAGCCGTCAACATTGCGATCAAGCATAGGACTACATGTGACAGGACGTTTCTTAATCCTCGGGTTCTAAGTTGGCACAGTCCGAAGTGTGTCTTCAATCGTGAGACGGTTCTCTCAACAGAGGATCGTTTTCGGTAGAGACGTCTCAGCCTTGCAGGTCCGTGGGTGTGGAATCTTCTGTCAACACGTAGAACTCTTTTGCCTTTCATCTGGTTCTTGGGGTAGGGGATGACAGGCTCAACACTTATGGATCTTGCCTTATCCCTGAAGGATTCGCTGGAGTATTGTGAGTCTGCAGTCACGCTCTTCCACCTATGTTTGTACTTCAAGGTTTTATGGAGTAGGTGGGATGCGATCTTCTTTTCGTTGACGTTTGCAGGCTCCACTGTGACTGCCACCGGCATCTCGCTGGCGGTGTCTACAGCTAGGTGTATACCGTAGCCTAAGATCACGTTTCTACCTTGTTTTCGTAATCTGGCTTCAGAATCAGATAATCCACACTGGGTATTGTGAGGATCTCTTCGACTGTAAGCTTTGATGAACGTCGCATCCAAAGCTAGGGTTTCACTGTCCAAGACACCTGTATGGTCGAGCTGTTTGATCAGACGGTTCATGAGGCGGTGAAATCCTTGAGGGCCTATTCTACGTCGAAACCTCAGAAGTATTGATGGGTGATACGGGTTCTCGGTCTCCTTGATGTCGCAGAGTCTGCAGAGTTCACCGTCACTCCATAGAAGTCGGTATAGTTCCTCGTAGCTTTCTATGCGTCTTAGCCGTTTGATGAGCTCTGCTTTGAACATTCCAAGTAAATTTCTATGGGGTCTGCCGACCCTGCTTCTTCTCCCATAGCTTCTTTCCAAGACTTGTTCTACAAACGTTAAATCCAAAGCCTGAAACAGATCATACAGAGCCTTACACTCGCTCACTCCTTTTTCACCAGAAACGGCATGAGCGGGTGTAAAGCTCATCGATCTTATGATCAAAAACACGTATACATCTTCATGTTAAGCCCAAGAATATTGCAAGAGGCTAGCGCGCTATTCGGAGACTACAAGCTTATTCCTTACCATGTAGTGTAAGAAGGAAAACTACGCAGATTTTTATCACATGATAGCGCTCTAGAACATCTTTGGAATCGAGGTTGATGAAATTGAAGAATACTTACGTAATAGCTGAGATTGACGGCGACGGAATCGGCCCCGACATTATGAGAGAGGCTAAGAGGGTACTGAAATCAGTTGAGGGGAGATTCAAGTTCAGACTTGAATACGTTGACGCACCCATGGGGGACAAAGTCAAGGAAGAAACTGGAGAACCAGTACCCAAGAAATCTCTGGAAACGTTCTTGAAGTCTGATGCAGGCCTCAAAGGACCCGTTGGGGAAACAACTCGAGACTTGGTTCAAGCGCTGAGATTCAATCTCGATTTGTATGCCAATGTTCGGCCGGCCAAATCATATCCATCGATAACCCCTCCAGCTCTCAGACCTGATATAGACATGGTGGTCATCAGAGAGAACACCGAGGGTCTTTACCGTTCCCTTGAAAACGAGGTTATCCCAGGCGTCTGGACGACTGTAGGAGTCTACACTGAGAAGGCATGTGAGAGAGTCTCGCGCTTCTCATTTGAACTGGCTGAGAAGAGGCTAAGCAGAGGAGGCAAGGGCGATGTTGTCCTTGCTCACAAAGCAAACATCTTCCGTAAGACACATGGAATGTTCAGAGACATATTCAGAACTGTGAGTAAAGACTACCCTGAGATCAAAGCAAGAGATCTGTATGCAGACGCCGTATGTGCATTACTCGTGAAGGAACCACAAAAATTCGATGTTATAGTGGCAGAAAACCTTATCGCGGATCTGCTGAGTGACCTGGCAGGACAGATAGCCGGAGGATTAGGAATGACGGCAGCAACCAACTTCAATACTGAAAAACGTCTCGGATATTTCGAGCCCACACACGGCTGCGCATACGACATTGCTGGAACCAATAAAGCAAACCCGTTGGGGCAAATATCCTCGGCAGGCCTAATGCTTGATTTTCTAGGCACCTATCATGAAGACGAACGTCTCAAAGACGCAGCCGAATCTATTGAACGATCAGTCGAAAAATACCTCATGAGTTCAAAGCCTGATGAGCTGCCAATCGAGCTGGGTGGGAAAGCCGGTACAGAAACAGTAGGCAAGATCATAACAAAGCTGGCAATGTCAAGTTCACAATGATTAACTCTACGATAATGTTAAGTTCTTAGAGTGCTGTAGGGTCTGTTTGGGAGTGGAGTTTGGATCTCAGAGAGGATGCTGCGGTAGTCAAGTTTCTGTCCAGGTACAATCAGTCTAGCAATAGTTTCCATATTTTGAAGTGGTTTTGGGAGAGTCTGCAGAGTGTTGACCGGTTCAAGGGCCTGAGTTACTCCCAGCTTGTAGAGTTCCAGGCTGATGCTGAGAAGAAAGATCAGTTTCTACTGCTTGATCATCTGCAGCAGGCTATTGGATTACGTGAGGGAACCTACAACAGCAAGCGAACCTACTACTCTGTTGTTGTAATGTTTTTCAAGTCTTCGAGGGCTTCTTTGCCGGCTGACGTCAAACCTGTCATCAAGGCGACGAAAGAGTGTGTGCAGGGCAACCTCACGCCTGAGATTATCAGAAAGCTAGTGAATGCTGCAGACCTGGATTTCAAAGCTGTCTATTTGACCTATTGGATGGGGATTCTGGACACTGCGAGGTTTCTGTACTTCAACGAGAGATATGGTGGGGCCTTGGCTGAGCATCTCCAGACCAAGGGAGTTGATGAGCCTTTCCGGATGGAGTTTCCAGGTCGAAAGAAGAATCTGAACAAGGTTCAGTACCACACCTTCATTGGTCATGATGCTCTGGATGCATGGCGTGAATACTTCGAGCGGATCCGTGGCTATCCAAAGAAGGGCGAACCCATCATCAAGAGCAAACATGGACCTATTACCGAGGATGGAGTCTGGGCCAGACACAAGCGCACTCTCGAGAAGCTCAAGTACATCAAGACTGGAGGGGGCTCAAAAGGCAACAGGTACGGTTACGGTCTTCACGAGTTCAGAGACGTCGCCCGGACTCTTTTGCACTTGCAGGGTAAAGGCGACGGATTAGATCTTGAGTATGTTGAGCATTGGATGGGCCACACAACGGATCCGAATGGGTATGACAAGTTCTACATGGACAAGGCGAAGGCGCTCAAGCAGTACCGCATCGCTGAGAAATACCTGAACATAGTATCCGGAGGCTCCTTGGGTCCGCAGTTGCAGAATGCTGACGAGATGATTGAGTTAATCATAAAGAATAAGCCTGCATTCGAGAAGCTATTGGACGCTCTCGAGGACCGTGTAGGCGCCAGACTAGCGCCCGTAGAAGAAAACGCTGAGAGAACCATCTCTTCAACCTGAGATGAGGATCCCATCTGGATCCGCTACGGGTCCACCTCTGCAGAATACTTTCCGCAGTCTCTATCATTCTTATTCTTCTAACCTTTGGTTGTGATGGGGATGGTTCTTGCCTTTTTGGAAGAAGAAAGGCATTGAAGAAGTCAGATTGTGGCTTGCGTTAGGCAAGAATATGAGTCTTGACGAGTTCCTGCAAGAACCTAGCAAACCATCTTAATGGGGAGGACATAGAGATTGAACCCGTTTCATCTTTCTGGATACGGCATCAGAGTCAAAGTCGATAATATGCGTCCTAGATAAGAGCTTGTGATATCTGACGGTAGACAAGACTTCAAGGAAGGGACAACTTACAGATTCAGACCTAGAAAGATTCCTTACGACTCCATAATTATTGATGATCACAGTGGCTACATCTCTCTTCAAGCATTCCACTGGCTATCCAAGAACAAGATACCAGTCTTCATCCTCAACTTTGATGGAACATTTTCGTCTATTCTTCCGCCTATGCCTGTTAAGGCTGATTTGAGAGCTGCACAGCTAGACGCTTCCAGGAATCCTGAGAAGAAGATGCTGCTCAGATAACCTAATGGTTCAAAGGGAAAGGATCTCTTCTTGTTAGTGTGGCCACAATTATGGCTGCAGAGAGGGTTACGAGCAGCAGTAGACTGGTTGAAGCGACAGGAAATTCCGGAACTGGTACTGAGCCATAGAAGATCGTTACGGTTGACGGATCAGCAAAGATTGTAATGGCGCCACTATTCTGGTTGTAGACCCATGCCTCACTCTGAGGCGTCAATCCAGCCGTTGATTGCTTCTCCAAGAGCAGTATATCATCTGCGTACACTGCAGTTGGCATCGCAGATGAGTTGATGAGCAACTCGCAAGACGCATTATTATCAAACCCTACTTGGACAATCGTATTGTTGTAAGCGACATTCTGGATCATCTGGTTGCTAGAGTTTGCCGTTATGGCTATAGATGCTAGCTCTACACCGTGGGAACCTCTCAGAAATATCGCCTGAGTCACCGCCCTTGCGCCAACACTCATATTCGAAGTTGCCCAAGCTCCCCCTAATCCTGGGGGGACACGTGCGTGAGGAGTAGTAATGGTTGAGGTAGTTGTTGTCGACGTGCTTCCCGAAATAGTTGTTGTGGCAGGGATTGATGTTGTTGATGATGAAGAAGAAGATATTGGAACGCCAGACTCCTGTAGATTGAAGTTTAGTGTTGTCGTCGATCCATCAGTGATGGCTACCGAAACACTTTGTGACTTGAATCCGGGCAGGCTACAAGTGACCAGATAATTGCCGGACGGGAGGAAAAAGTAGTAGCTGCCATTAACATTGGATACCACAATGGTGGTAATGGTGACACTGCCACCTGTTGCAGTGATGTTTGCCCAACCAACTGCGTTGTAATGTCCCATCTGGTTCTCCACGTACACTGTCCCTTCTATCTCTCCGCCTGATGATATTGCTGACGATGTTGTTGTTGCTGTTGTTGTTGCTGCTGATGTTGTTGATGATGATGATGAAGAAGAAGAAGATGAAGCAGGCGCAAACGCATACACCTTCCAATCCTCTGAGCCTACGTACACAACGGTTCCTGAAACAGCAGGAGAAGAAGAGACAGTGCCGCCTGTTGTGTAATTCCATACCTTGGCTCCTGTAGCAGCATTCAACGCATACACATTACTATTAAATGAGCCTACATACACGATGCCCCCGGAAACAGCAGGAGAAGACTGGACCCAGTTGCCTGTTGCGTAACTCCATTTGAAGGCTCCTGTAGTAGCATTCAACGCATACACATTATGATCATCTGAGCCTACGTACACAATGGTTCCTGAAACAGCAGGAGAAGACTCGACACCGCTGCCGGTTGTGTAACTCCATTTGAAGGCTCCTGTAGTAGCATTCAACGCATACACATTATGATCGTCTGAGCCTACGTACACGACACCGCCGGAAACAGCAGGAGCAGACTGGACATAGCTGCCTGTTGCGTAACTCCATTTGAAGGCTCCTGTAGTAGCATTCAACGCATACACCTTGTCATCATATGAGCCTATATACACGATACCCCCGGAAACAGCAGGAGCAGACTGGACCCAGTTGCCTGTTGCGTAACTCCATTTGAAGGCTCCTGTAGTAGCATTCAACGCATACACATTACGATCCCATGAGCCTATGTACACGATACCGCTGGAAACAGCAGGAGAACAATCGACAACGAAGCCTGTTGCGTAACTCCATTTGAAGGCTCCTGTAGTAGCATTCAAAGCATACACACGACCATCCCATGAGCCTATGTACACGATGCCCCCGGAAACAGCAGGAGAAGAAAAGACAAAGCCGCCTGTTGTGTAACTCCATACCTTGGCTCCTGTAGCAGCATTCAACGCATACACATTATCATCCTCTGAGCCTACGTACACGACCCCCCCGGAAACAGCAGGAGAAGAGACACCGTTGCCTGTTGTGTAAGTCCAGGCCACGTTGAGTGGTGGTGTTACAACATCCGGTGTTACCCCAGTATGAGTGAGGTTTTGATGAAACATGGGCCAATCTGTTGGGGAGGCAGCAACATTCACAACCCCACTCTCCAAAAAGTACAGTGAAGTGAGTAGCGTGAGGAATAGGAAAACAGTTGTTAATCTCGCATTTTTACCGGAAGCCTTCACAACGCTCGCCAAGAAGGTGTACTCGGTACTTAAGCTGTTGCTCGGTCAATCCTTTTAAGACTTCTTGCTCATCAACTCATCTGCGAAGCCAACTACAGTGTATGCAGACGACATAGTGTTTTTAGAGCAACCGTAAACCTTTGCTTTCCGCCTTCTATCTCAGCCTGCTGGCAACCTTCTGATGGATTCTGAAGGCTTTTTCGTCTTTAGCATGATTATCCAACTTCAAAACGGGGCTTCCTACTCATATGATTGGGCTGGCGGGTTTTCTGTCTGGGGCGAGTTGGGCCTTAACCCAGAAGAGTGGCGGTCCACAATTATGAGAGTAAAAGCACTACCTCAAATTCAAGAAGCGAACGAGCGTGAAACAACACCATTAACAAAAGAGGAACTTCTGCGAAGCTCGATGAAAGCATTAGAGCAAGGGGACAAAGAACTGGCTAAGAAGTTCATGGAACAGGCAGAGTCAATTAGCTAATTGAAAGCTAAACCTAGTTAAAATATAGGTATGAAGACTTTTGTACCTGAGGTCTTAGACTAGAAGAATATGGATAGGTTATACTAGGCTCATACTGAGCTTTCAATTTCTCCAAAAGTGCTATTCCCTAGTCTGTTACATCTCAGGCTTAACTAGAAGAAAGCAGAGATCGGAAAAATAATCGACGAGGCAATGGACGCAATAGAAAGAGACAACCGCTCTCTTAAGGGTGTTCTTGTTAAGAATTACGCAAGGCCCGGTCTGGATAAGCAAAGGTTTGGAGAACTAATTGATTCTGGTAGGAACGATTAGCCTGGGCTACAAAGAAAACAGAATCAAGGGCATTCTGGGAAGAGTCTACGAGTATTTCCTAGGACAATTTGCTGCTGCGGAGGGAAAGAAGGGGGGCCAGTTCTATACTCCGAGATGCATTGTCAGGTTGCTTGTTGAGATGTTAGAACCTTACAGAGGCAGAATATTTGACCCGTGCTGTGGTTCGGGAGGAATGTTTGTTCAGGGCGAGAAATTCATCGAGGTACACGGAGGAAGAATCGGCGACGTTTCAATCTACGGCCAGGAAAGCAATCAGACGACCTGGCTAAACGGGTCAAGTAAATCGTGGCACCCCATACATATAGGGTACTCAGATATCTTTTTTGAGCATCACTGAACATATAATAAGAAGATGATGAGATGAGGGGAACTGCGATCGAGTGGACTGATGCTACTTGGAATCCGTCTACTGGTTGCACGAAGATTTCTGTGGGCTGTGAAAACTGTTATTCTGAGCGACTTGCCCTTCGACTTGAAAAGATGGGTTTGCTGAAGTACAAGAACGCATTCAGATTCACGATACATCCAGAAACAGTTGATTTACCCTTGAAATGGCGTAAGCCACAAATGGTCTTTGTCAACTCGATGAGCGACCTCTTCCATGAAGAGATGCCAGAAGACTTCTTGGTGGAAGTCTTCAGGGTAATGAAACAGGGTAACTGGCACATCTACCAGATCTTAACGAAGAGAGCTGACAAGATGTTAGAATTCTCCAAGAAATACGCACGATCAATCCCATCCAATATCTGGATGGGTGTCACCGTGGAAAGTCCAGAATACAAACATAGAATCGACATCCTTAGAGAAGTACCGGCAGAGATTCGCTTTGTGAGTTTTGAGCCACTCCTTGAATCGGTTGGCGAATTGAATTTAGAAGGCATATCCTGGGTTATCGTTGGCGGCGAGAGTGGACCAAATCATAGGCTGATGAGTCCAAGCTGGGCACGGATGATACGAGACCAAGCGAAAGCTCATTTTCATGGAATTAGTAATTACCTCGAAACTCAAGTTTTGTAGCGTTTCAAGGCTGAAATGGCCTTCTTCTAGCTCCGACCTGTCTTGCTTTCCCACGTTTATCCACCAAAATGAGTTGGCCTCTTTGAAGGATTTCCTCAATTTGAGCATAATCGTTAATTTGAGGCTTAATTTCATTTGTTTTCGGAGGTTCATGGGCCAATAAATTCAACTCAAGTCTTGTAGTGTTTCGAGGCTGAATTGGTCAAGGTTTCCAAATTCTCTCGGACACGGCCAAGGTAGCCTTTGAAATTAGTCAAAAAATAATCCCTCTCCCCCTATGCCCGGGCCTTCCACTTTATTGGAGTCAATTTTCAAGAGATCCACTTCAAATTGTGATAGCTAGGTAGCGTACCTTTCTTGAGACATCAGGGATTCCTCCCGCTGTCAGAAATAGGGGATGGCAAACGAAGAGAGCAGCCTAATCCTACTGACAAGATCGCTATTCTTCATCTTTACACTGTACCTCTGACGCTAGGAGTCGCTCATGTAGTTTGCAAGCGTGGACTGAACCTCTGTCTCAACATTCACAGGTTTAGAAATCCGAATATCCTTACTGTCGTTCGTTCCTATTCGAAGTTCTCCTCTGAAGGCTTTATGCATCAAAGATTGGAAAAACTCGCTTATTTCCTCAAAGGATTCATTCTGCCTTTGTCTAAGCTGATGATACTTCGACTTTGCCTCAACGAATCTTCGTTGATTCGGTATAGAAGGCACAGGAACCTCTAGTTTGCCTAATTCTTTCATGTTTACGTTAGGTTGAGCAACGACTTTTCCCATCCTCTGAATTCTCTTCTGGATACTCTCGGAAAGTATGAAATATTGAACGTATTCGGGGAGAACCTTGTCGCCAAATCGAAAATGAAGGAGAAACGCACCGGGAATACAGTCAACGTCACCGATATCATAAACTGCACATCTGCCAAGGCTACCACTTCTTGAGATTACAACATCACCACTATGTAGACGATATTTCTGGAGATCATCAGGCGAGACTTTCAGTTTTGGAGCTTTGTCTAGCGACAATTCTCCATTTTCAGTAATATCTGTCGTTCTCAGGATCGGAATACCGACTTCAGAATATGGCTGATTGTAGAACCGTGGGCCATAACGGCTCATATTTGCCAGACTTCCTAAACTGAAAACCGGATACTTGAATGGGTTCTCTGCAGGGTCTCCAAACATTTTCAGGAAGACTGACTGGATGACCTTGCTTGTGAGCTGATTCGTTTCTTCTCTGCTTTGTCTGAGGCGGTCTGCTCTCAATAGGATCTGGCATATCTTTCGTTGGGTTTCGATGGGGGGGAGCGGTATGGCGATGCTCAAAAGCGATTCAGGTGCGATCCGTGGCAGATTGGCTCCTGTCGATTTGCCAGTGGCTATCTTAACGAAGTGGGGCGTTTTTAGAAAAAAATAGAGGTATTCTCTCAAAGCAACTTCCGTAATTGGTCGGAGGGGGAGTATGTCTGTACTACATATCCCCACATACTGTGGGAGGGCAACTTTGTTTAGATAAGGCCTGAGTTTGCCATACAAAATACAGGACTCGTCGAAAAAGAACTTCGAACTCTTCAGATTCTTTTCGCCGACTTTCTGATATTTGATAATTCTGCCAGTACTACCTTCTATATCCTCTAATCCAACATAGCAATCATATTTCGAGAAATCACTGGGCCGCACCTGTCGATCAGGGAGCTTGCACACCTTCCCGAGTTCAGTTAATTGCCAGTCTTCAGGAAGACCCTTCCACATTCAAATCATCGCTTTCAATTCCTGTAATTCCTTGGTGATCTCTTCTTCTAGTTGTGAGATTTTCTCGATCAGGACTTCGGGCTCTTCATATTCGACTGATGGGTGATCAACTTGCTTGTACCTTGAGATCGAGAGGTTGTAGTCATTCTTCTTTATTCCATCAAATGGCACCAGTATGCTCTGGTCTGATTCCGTTCTTCCTGCCTTGAATTTCTTGAGTATATCTGGGATGTCTCCTTTACCGTCAATGAAATCCCGCTTCTGGTCAAGACTATATCCGTCCGCTTTCATCTCGTAGAACCAGACCTTCTCAGTCTTGCCCCCCTTCACAAAGACAAGCACGGCTGTACTTACACCGGCATACGGCTGGAACACTCCTGAAGGCATTGAGATAACGGCTTGGAGGTCACAATTCTCAAGAATCAAACGTCTTCCTTTTACATGAGCGTTCGAGGAGCCGAATAGTACGCCGTTAGGCACAATTACTGCGGCCTTTCCGCCAACATTCAGGAGATTATAGAATAGTTCGAGAAAGAGCAATTCCGTCTTTGTAGTGTCCAGCTTGAAATTGTCGTTGATGTCTGACTTGTCTATGTACCCTGCAAATGGGGGATTAGCAAACACTACATCGTAGATCGGTGTCTGCTCGAACCTTTTGGACAGAGTGTCCATCTGTTTGATGTTTGGTTGCATTATGCCGTGAAGAATCATATTCATGAGTGTTATTCGGATCATTGTGATCTCAAAGTCAAAGCCATAGAATGTTTCTTTCCAGAGGAGATCCCAGTGTTCCTTTTTGACGATCTTATCGGCTATTAACCCGTGAGGGGTTCCGTCATCGTCTATCTTCAACATGTCTGGCGTCGTATACTTCTTTAGAATGTGCTGGTAGGCAGCAACTAGGAAGCCACCTGTCCCGCAGGCGGGATCACATATCTTGTCGCCAATGTCTGGGTCAACAAGCTCAACCATCATTCTAATGATGTGTCTGGGAGTTCTGAATTGCCCATTTTTTCCTGCGGTCTTTAGCTCTCCCAGAAGATGCTCGTAGATGTCTCCTTGGATGTCAGGTTTCTCGCCGATCTCGATCTCATCGATTATTGAGACTGCCTCTTGGAGTAGTGAGGCTTTTGGAATCATGAAGGTTGCATCCTTCATGTACTCTGAATACAAGGCGTCAGACCCATTGTGCAGGTTCTTGATGAATGGAAACACTACGTCGTTAACATGTTTGAACATCGTTTCGGCATTGAAGTTCTTCCAATGTGACCACCTGCAATTCTCTCTGCCTTGGAAGATAGACTTGTAATCTTGACTTCTTGCTTGAGCCGCCATCTTGTGGTGTACATCGAGGTCGTCGAGCCTCTTCATGAAGATTAGATATGAGATCTGTTCGATAGCTGTCAATGGATTGCTCAGGCCGCCTGCCCAGAAAGCATCCCATAACTTGCTGATCTTCGATTTCAGCTCAGGATCCAACATGCACGAAAACCTCCGGTTCTAAACCATTACAAATGGTAAGGACTGTATCAACATCTTCCTTCTGTAGCAATGGTATAGGAGCGTTTGGCCCAAAGTTTGTGAATGGGGGCTCGAAAAGATCGCCATATTCTATGTGGTGCTTCTCCATGAAAACTGTCTGTATTGTTCTTAGGAAATTGACTTGATCTGCATTTAGATAGTTCTTCTCGATCATGAAGGTCTTGAACGCCTCCTCTATCTTCTTTCTAGGGTCAGGAAACTCATAGAGACCAAGTATCTTCTTGATGAACTGGACAAGTGTCCCGTCATGTTGCTTGTAGATCTTGTGAAAGACCTCCTCAGTCACGTATAGCTCTGGGCTGTTCAGGGTCTTCTCCAATTCCAAGAGATCTTTCTCAGTCAGCTTCTCGTTTCTAATGATTTTTCGTATGGTGGGGTGCCGTTCAGCCAGTTCTCTAATCCTTTTCTCCACTTTCTCCATGTAGGTCTTGGCAAGCATAGACCTTGGTGCTGTAATTGGCCCATAGTCGAGGTATTCTCTTTCCTGTATTATATCGCCTATGTCAAGAATTATTGGTATACGTGGCTCGCTCCTCTTGTACCTCATTAACGGAGTCAATTCTTGAAGTAACATCTGGGCATCTTCGTATGTTAATGTCCTCCAGAAAGATGGCCCTTGAACATTGTTGATTAGCTCCTCTTTTATCTTGACCTCCTTTATTGTGAAGGGTAAGTAGTCCATGATCTCGCCTATGTCCTCTTTCAACCGTTCAAGTTCAGCCTTATTCCTCTCAAGAATTGCAACACTAAGCTGCTCAGTTTTGAGTGCAAAAGACGCTTGGTTAGGTTCAACACCTACCTTATACTTCATTAGAGGTGCGATTCGCTTTCGCAGAAACTCGATAGGTTCGAGACCTACTCTAGCCCAAAATTCCGGTGACCGAGCTTTCTCAACATCCCTCCAAACCTCTCTAACCGCAACCGAGTCTTCTGGCAATTCATTGATGTCTGCTCGAATCTTTTCCTTGACTTGTTCAGCTTTCTTTTTGTTTTTGCGTTTCTGGAAGTGTTCAAGCTCTCGCAGTCGTAACAGGAAGATCTTTGACGTCACAGCCTCGGCAGGCTTATACTCTCTTCCGCTAGGATGCATGTCAAAATAGTCAAAGACTTTCCAGAAATCGAAGATAAGAAACTCTTCCTTTCTCCTGTTAGGTAGCCACTCTTTATGCTTACAGATTGCATCGGCTCTTGTGCCTCTACCTATCATCTGCCAAAACTTGATCTTCGAGAAGACAGGTTTAACGAACGCTAGGTTGCAGACTTCTGGAATGTCCACTCCAGTATCAAGCATATCAACTGAGATAGCAATTCTCGGCATACTTTCTTGTTTGAACTTCTTGAGTAGCTCTTGGGCCCTCTGGTCTTCAGATGTGATATATCTTGCCAGCTCACCCTTGTATTCTGGGTATAGCCTGTTGAATGCTTCCCAGAGACGTTTTGCATGTTTCTTTGAGACTGCAAAGAAGATTGTTTTAGCGGGCAGCGTGCCAGTTTCGTCAGTGAGGCAGATCTCCATAAATTCCTTTACTATTGCTTCATTGGTGCCTATGACAACGACTTTCTTTTCGATGTCGGTACCTGCGAAGTCGATGTCGGTTTGTTCTATTCCTTTCTCAGCAAGTTTCCTTAATTCTCCGGATGGGACATCTTCAGGTTTGATGCCTTTGATCTGGAAATGTGTACTCGCTTCGTAAATGTCGAATGGAGAAAGCCATTGCTTCTCGACAGCTTGCTCGTATGCGTAATGTGCTGTGGGATTGCCCTCTTCACATTCGAAGAAGCGGTAGGTATTCTTTTCAATAAGTTCTGAAGGCGTGGCTGTCAGACCTATCTCAATTGCGTCAAAGTAGGTGAATACGTCTTTCCACTTGTTGTAGATTGATCTGTGGGCTTCATCAGAGATGATTACGTCAAAGTCTCCTGATGAGAAGTCCTGATAGCAGTCCTGAAAGGTCTGGATTGTCGAAGCGAACAATCGCTTATTCTTATCAACGTTACCTGAGTAAACCCGAATCTTTGATTCATCAGGGAAGAAGACTTTGAAACCATCATTATAGGCTTGGTCTCTCAGAGCCTTCCGGTCAGCGAGAAACAATATCTTCTGTGCCCGGTTAGACCTTAACAGAACGTCGATGATCGCCATTGCGACCCGTGTCTTGCCTGTCCCCGTCGCCTGCACAATGAGAAATTTCCTTTTCCCTTTATCCAAACCCTCAAGGACACGTTTAACGGCTTCAATCTGGTAGGGCCTATCCACTATTTCTCCTCTGATTGGCACGTCCAGAAAGCTCTTCTTAGCGGCGTTCTGGAACCTGATACGCTCAAGAGCCTCCCGACCGTGAAATCCTTTCACCATTCTCAATGCTTCATAAGGTCGATTCCAGAACCAGATCTCATAACCGTTGGTCAGGAAAACGAAGAGATCCTTGCCTGTCTGCTTCTTAATGTCGTCAACATACATCTCAGCCTGTTGTTGACCTACAACAGGGTCACGCAAAGTCCGCTTAGCCTCAACTATTGCAATAGGCGAACCTGTGCCATCCAAAAGGAGATAGTCAACATACGCACTATCGGCATCGTTTCTCAGGGTCTCATCTACAGTCCTGTAGTCTCTTACCCTGAAATCTGACTGCTTAGTATCCACTTCTAGAACTACTTTTGTCCTATCCTCAAGAGTCCAGCCCGCCTTCTCAAGAAGAGGATCAATCAGATCTCTTCTTGTCTCATGTTCAGTCCTAGCGGACATTCGTCCCTACCTACGACTGGAAGATGCTCTGAGTAACCTACACAAGATTCGTTCGAGAGACAGTGTTTAGTCTGGAGGTTATCAAGCTTTTCAGCGCAAGCACGAAGCGTGATTTCTCACAAGAAATGGCGAAGTTCATCGAGGGCTACACGAGAGGGCTAACCAAGGTTGATGCGTAGGTAGCCGCTCGTGGGTGCCTACGTCTTGTATGCACACACAAAATAGGCGAACGACCGTTCAAAGCGCTTGTTGCCTACGGATGTGGATTCAAACAAGCGTTAATCTAAAATATTTTTCCTCGCAATCATATCCCTGTTTCTGCCGAATATCCAATAGCTGTAACCCCCATGCTCAAGCTTTCCACCAGCACTCTGGAGCTTCATGAAAAGCCCCATTGCATCTTGCATGCTCGCCCACTCCCCTGTTCCCCGCTTCCAAGGCTTCCAGTCTATAGCTTGAATATCCAATTCGACTTTCGGCTCTGATACAGCCTGAGCGTTCATCTTGATTTGCTTTGCAGCCTCCACAGGCTTATCGAGCGATTGTTCTGGCGTTGAAGTTATCGTAATTCGAAGCTTCTCGCCGCACTTTGGGCACCTAACGACTGCTTCACTCAAGGATAGTCTCCCCCTAGAAGACATAATATCATGAGCAAAGGCTTTTGAATTAACCTCAGCACTACCAGTGGCTCACCATTCTTGCAACGCCTTCAACGCAACCTTCTCATCTTTCAGCTCAATCTCGATGTCATCACCAGATCTATGTCTCCACCTAAAGATCTCAAAGATCACTTGGATGGTAACTTGCCTATTCTACATGATAGTGCTTCTCTTAGCGATCAAGTCAGAGGGTCTCATAGGACTAACCCTCTACCATACGGTCGGTTTGGTTGCGCTAGTTGTGGCCTCTGCGGTTGTCTTGTGGAGAAAAGCTATTAGAAGAAAATTTGCTGTTCTGTTAGGAAGACTGAGCGAAGCGATACAAAATCATATTCGATGTAGTTAGCCGCCCTTCAAGTCTGAACTACGGCAGGCTAAAGCCTGCCGGGTCTTTTGAATCTCCCTCGACAGAATCCTAGGGTTTGCGGCCCCATTGCTCTGACGCAATTCCTCTCCAACTTGAAAGATGGAGCGTCCTTGCTTTACAAACAGTGATCTAATGGGGATTCTTATGCTTCATCCTCTTCTTTGTATAGGCTGTCTCGATATGATTTCTTAGACTCATAATCGACAGGATCACGTGCCGGCAGAATATCCAGGTCATCATCAAGTTCAGTCCATCCTCGAAGCTCAAGAAGCAGCTTGACCGTGTTGTTCAAGCATCCGACTGTTCTAGGATCCAACACATTGCTTTTCCATGTTGTCTCTATGAGTTGGGAGAGAAAACGGTCAATACCCTTAGCAGTCTTAAGATCACAGTCCTCTGGCCAAGGTGACGGCTGACGTTGAGGCTTACCCGCACCAGGTCTAGCCCCTCCACTGTTAGGTCTTGGGCCTCCCCATTGACCCTTGATCTTGCTGATATTCTGCGGTGCACGGTCAGATGTCTTTTGGCGTTTCGACTTATTGGAGGCCATTACGGGGGGTCCTCCTGTAGTTGCGCCTCAGTTTCAAGCTCGGCCGTGATTTTCACAGTTGATTTGAGTCTTTCCAATAGGCCGTGTTTACTGCAGTGTTGAATTGCTTTGGTCTTCTTGTTTTTCTCTAATGTTGGCCATTGATCTCTAAGATTGTCTAGATAGTAGTTTGTCTTTTCCAACTCTACTAGAGCCGCATTTCTATCGTTTATCCATCTGTCACCGTCTTCAGGTTCCCCGGTTTCCGGCGGGGTTTTGGCTTGGAGATAGGTGATTGTCTGGTCTAGGAGGTATTCGCCTATGATGTGGTCTGCCGGGTTTTCCTCCAGGGCGTCGCAGACTAGGGTGAGGAGGTCGTCTGCAGCCTTGCTCTCGCTTATTTCTAGGCTCCTGCAGAGGTTGGAGAAGCGGCTTATCGTGGACGGTCGTAGGCTGAAGGATTTGCCGGCTTTCCGCTCGGCGATTTGGTAACCAATTTTAGAAGTGGGAGTGGTGTTTTTCTGATTATTATTATTATTTCTTATGAATGTTTGATTTGATTGATTGATAGTTTGATTGGTTACCATTTCAGCAGTGGGCGTGGTTGAGGGTTTCCTAGAAGACAAGTTCTCCCCTCTGCCGTGCCTTCTCAAACTCTGCTCGTAGGGCTTCACGTGTGATTTGAGCCAGAGTCTTGCGGCGGTTCTTAGCGAGTGTCCTGAGGAAAGCCATTTCTCGAGGTCTAAGACGCAGATTAACCCGTAATCCGAGGCCGTTTGGTCGCCTTGATGTTGGAATGACACCATTTTCCGAAAGACCTAAAACTTCTGATTCACAACTCATTAATGTCACCGTGATGATGGAGGGCGCTATGGTTGCGAGCCTTGGGCGCTCTCCTTCTCGAGACTACATTCTAGCATGTTGAATTATTCCTAGGCTTTCTCTCGAATAGGGCAGCCCTACACTTCGAGCAGATAATGTAGATTGTATCGTTGGGCTCAGCGCAATACTGACATAGACGAATCGTGCTGAAAGTTAGATGCCGTGTCAAGTAGCCTCAACTCTGACCCGCTCAATTATCCTGTTATTGATCCTGGTGTAGGATTCACCCTTCCTACCGAGATCCTTGAGCTTCCCAACTATTTCTCGGGCAGAGGGGGCTGTTGTCAAATGTGAGAACGGCATCAACCTCCACTAAGGTCATAATTGCCACTAGATTCGGCGATGATGTCAGAACTATCGGTTAAAAGCGATCCAAGACTTTCCACAATAAGATTAGAGTCTGACTTGACAATGATAGGATTAGAACTAAATCTCTCTAAGGAAATCATTTTACAATCAGACCTAGATCCGAACTGCGAATCTTGCAAGTCCGCATTGTCTTTTTCACAAAGAATCTCTTCAACTTCGGATGCGCCTTCAGAAATTCTAGCAAGCCTGCCTCAGAGTCTTCACCCTCGTTCGGAAAGGCGGCAAGACCGTAATCTGAGATCACTATCAGACTCCGTATATTACGGTCAACCAAGTCTCTCGCATAATCCTTGGGAAGGGTCAGGAGATACTGCCTTAGACCATTCGGCTTTGTTAGCTGGATAATCTTTCTTTCGACTATTCTCGGAACTTTCGTTTTCATGTTTATTCAAAGAATATCTATATCTGTATTCCACTTATTGTTTGGAACACAATTGCCAACTAATATTCAGGAACTCGCCGACACTCTAAAGGGCAAATCTTCCATCAGGTACTTGCCACCAGAGCTACAGTCGAGTGCCCTGAAAATTCTAGAACACATTCGGACGTGCAACCTAAAGCACGTTCAACTCAAGGCAACAGAACTGCGAAAGCAGGTCAAGATGGACCCACATAGGTACCACCCTCTATTCAAGTGGCTGCGGAATCAGGGATACTGTGACACAGCCAAAGGGGCTATAACCAGGGCTTCTAAGAAGTCGGGGAAAACTCGCAGATACGGAGTAAAACTTGTGGACATTACTAAAGCAGGCGAAGTTATCCTAGGAATAAGCCACACATTAGGCCATCTGAAAGAGATAGCTCAAGCTCTCTGTCGTGCTGAGTCACCTGACGAAGAGACTAAACTTGTGCTAGACCTCATCGTAGAAGCTTTCGACTTGGCATATACTGAGTTCCATTATGCTGGCAAGCTTGAAGACTTTGAGGATCTCATAGGAGGACTTGAAGAGGAGCTTCGCAAACATCTCGATAAGGAGATAGGTGATAAGATCGGACTCACTCACGACGCATACTTGAGTATTATAAGGATCCCATCCCACCCCCTCCTTGAAGACGCAAAACTGGCGAAAGAAAAGGGGCATTTTCTAACACAGAACCATAGATACGTCCTTAGCAAGATGGAACATGTCAAAAGCAAAGACCTAATCTACCACAACGCCCAATGGCGGAATAACATTATGATGATGGAATTCACAGGGGACGAATCATACCCACACTTCCAAAGCCTAGTCGATCCTTGGGACATCGTTGAAAGAGAAAGAAATGATAGGGGGACCCCTAACCTGAGCATACCTAGTAGAATGATGTTTCCTAGGGATAGCTACGACGAAAGGGACGAGTGGAAATTGGACTTGGATGAGCTCATAAGACGATACAAACAAAAACAACAGAACCAAGGAAAGGGGATATATTCTCTGAACTTGACCACGCTTGATGACGATGGATCAATCGAAAGCAAAGACAAAACCGAAAAAGGTCAGAATGACATCTAAAACCTAGACTATAAGATGGACACTCCGACCGTTAAGACTCTCCAGTCGTTTCAGCTTCGCAAGCAGGTCAGGCTTACGCTTGCATGGCCTCTCAATCTCCGGATGAGTTGCAAAGATGCCGCAGTAGTCACAGTACACAACCTCATAGTCCCTCACAATCGGTATTCTGATAATCTTATGCGACGGATCCGGATTCATACACCATACCTCTAACAGCCCTTGATCAAGAATTCGAGGGAATAAAAGCCAGAGAGAAGAGCGAAACACCCATACAAGTTGCCTAGCAGCTAAACATCAAAGAAGGCAATTACCTAGGACTAAGCCTGACAGATGGAGACATCCTCATGCGAAAGATAGACAAAACAGCAAAGAAAACTTGACGAAAACATGAGGTTCACAATGAACAAGTCAGATTCCATATGGAGCTTTCAACGGAGACGTTAATTCGAAATCAAGCGTCTTGAAGGTCCTTCTAGGATAAGATTGTGTTTTTGTTTCTCAGTCGATGCCCATGTCCTTCAGTCCAGGCGCCGATCTAGGCAACGATGAATCATCCAAATAAAGACGAGATAGGGCGATACATGGTCTGTGCTATATTATGTCTATTCCTTCAAACTTCATTGTCAAGGCTTCTTTAGCTGGTGCTCCCTGCTCTATAGCCTTGATTATTGCTTGCTCGGCTTGCGACGTTCTTACCGCCATATCTCTTACGATGGAAACTTTCTCCCTAGGAATCACGACGACTCCGTCGTCATCGCCTAATATTATATCTTGAGGGTTTACTCTGACTCCTCCACATATTATTGGAATGTTGAAGTCAGTATAGATCCTCCTTCCTTTCGGTGATGTCGGGACCAAGCCTTTTGAGAAGACTGGAAACCTTGACTCCTTGATTTCTTTATAGTCTCTCGCAGGCCCATCAGTTACGACACCGGCAACTTCCCTGGCCATCGCACAACGGGTGACAAGCCCTCCCCAGCTGTCGCACGAGATATCCTCGTTCACGCCTACCACAATCACATCGCCTCTGCGACATGAATCGATGGCTTCAAAAAGCTTAGGTCCAGTGCTGGAGCTTGTGCTTGGAACGGCCTCAACTGTGACTGCAGGACCACACACCTGCAAGCCTTCCCAAAGAGGCTTAACCGTAGCTGTCATAGATGCTCTGCATCCAAGATCGTCCAGGATATCCGACAGCTTTGAGGTGTCAAAGACACTCAAGCTTCTTATGAGTTCAGAGTCAAGACTCATTGAAGATACACTTCCCGTGTAATATGAAACATGTCAGTCTATTGAAACCTTTCTCCAGGATCTTTTCAGCGGTAGCACGTTTTGAGCGCGCTTGTCAATTCTTAAGCCTGTCTTAAGCTAGAGACACTCTGACTGAGCGAGCTCAGCAATGTTGCTGGTAGTAATCGCGATCTCCGCGAAAAATCACTTAAAAGAATCATGATGCACTATTTTTGGCTAAGGCGATTCTTCTGATAATAGTCGCTTCCGATGTTCATCTAGGCTACCAAAGCTCCAACAGGCAAATCTTCCTAGATTTCATCGAAGAAGTCTGCAAGCCGCTAGGCTCAAACGATCATCTCGTCCTTCTGGGCGACATACTGGACTTCTGGAGAAGAACCAATGTGTCAGTTGCCCTTGAGAACGAACTCATATTCAACATGTTGGAGACTCTCGATGCCAAAATCCATTACATTGTTGGAAATCACGACTACACCTTAATCACATTGAAGCTTCCTGAGAATCAGCTCTTCGATGTTAGAAAAAGTCTGAGACTTGAAGACAATGGCGTCGTCTATAACTTCATTCATGGCTACCAACTTGAGGCCCTGGCAGTCTTCGAACCCCTCACAATCGAAGAATACGAATCACTATGCGTCTCCCTCTGCCAGAGAACCGGGGACTTCGTCGGCGATATACTCAGCATCCTCTGGGATACAATTCATCTCAGCTTTAAAAAAGGAGATAGGCGACAACAGACAATCACCTCGATAACCGATGTCCCTGAGAGCCGCAGAGACATGCACAAAGTCGAGCAACTGGCCCGATCCAGCGTAAAAGATCTGTTTCTAGGGCTTCCACGAAATGGAAAACTGATCTTCGGCCATACACATCGACCCTTCATGGAAGAACAAGTTGCCAACACTGGAAGTTGGGTCTCGGACGCCCCGATCCAGAACACCTACGTGAAGATAGATCAGGGAAAGATGGAATTAAAGACCTACAAGAAGAATGAGAAAGGGTAGTGTAGACGGGCAGCTTCCCAAGCTTACTATAACAAACCGGCGGACTGTGCGAGGTCGAATACTTTCACTTTCCTCTCTCGAATAATACTCTAACCAACAGAGTCTTTGCGGGGGGATTCGATTGGCGACCGTGAGTATCCTTCAGAATGGGGTTAGGAGGATAGAGTGCCTCGCCCTTATAGTAACAAAGGATGGCAGAGGCGTCTATTGCAGAAAGTCCGGTGGACCCTGCACCTGCCCTGACGCCTTACGCCGACACCTAGTCAAGGCATAACAACCGCTGACCTGCGCGTGTAAACTTCCCTATTTTTTGGAAACAATTAATTAATCCTTTCAGTTATCTGAGAGTGTAAAGGAGCATCTGATATAAGAGAGGGATATCTCTTTGGCTCATGTCAATTGGATGGCATGAGTAGGAATGTCTTCTCACGACTCAGCACTGCACCGCAACAGGTTGTTCTAAGATGGTTTTGCCTTCGAAGTATGAAGTTGAACTGATCAGTATAGAACGCAAGGACGAATTGATGCACCTCTACTCTAAAGAGGTTCATTATGAGGAGAGGGCCGACATCTACGGATGTTGCATCAAACTTCTAACAAATTCCAAATACGTCCATGAGAGGTGGGACGATAACTTCTATCCGATGTCCGCACACGTCAGGTCTCACGGTAGACTAATAGTCGTCGAGGAGAAAGATAGACCCCTAACTGTCCTCTACGATCCTCTCTCGAAGACCGCCTTCCTAATCAATGTGGACTATTACGGCTGGGTCAAATCTTTGGCATTAGCCACAGCAGGGGATATACTGGAGGATGAGCATGACATAAACAGCGTCCACGGAGCATGCATGGACCTAGACGGCCATGGGATATGCCTAATAGCACCTCCTGGAACGGGAAAGACAACACACACTTACGGCATGCTTCGTATTTCTAAGGTCAGAATACTATCGGACGATTGGTTCTTCGTAAGATTTTCAGACGGTGACGCACTCGCATACGGCTCTGAAAAGAACTTCTACACACCCGCGGATGTGGCGCAGAATTGGGACGAGTATAAAGAATTGGTTGAGACCGCAGAAGTTGATCCTCAAGGGCGAGCCATCCTCGATGTCCGATGGATCGTAGGTAAAGGTCGGGTAGTTCCGTTCGCAACGATAAGAAAAATAATACTTCTCAAGCGAGATCCCAAGGATGAAGCAAGGGCGAAACGAATAGATCCAGCTCAAGCCCTCGAGTTCCTAGAAGCGCAGAATTTCTGTAACCCCCATCTCTTAGTCAGATCAGACCGAAAGAGAGAACTCAGGAGGGTTTTCTACAAGAAATTGTTAGATCGAGTTGAGACCTACATGGTAAATGCAACACCGCCCCCCAATCAAACCCATGAGATGATAAGGAAAATCTGCAATATCCCTTGAATACGCCGGAGGGAATTAGCGAACTCAGTGTGATGGGTCGCGTCTGCCCTGCAATGAGTTAATAGCCAAATTCGAGAAGGCTTGCTAATCGTGTATTCAGATAAAAGCCTAGAAAGAGGGTCAATCGAAGAAAAAGGTCCAAGTTGGCTCTATCTCGCGGTAATATTCGCCGCGACCATCCTAGTATCGACCGCCTTCAACTGGTTCTTCGAAGGTATCCCCTTAGGATTTACAGTACCTCTTCTGTACAGACCGGCAACCGTCTCCGCATTGTTATATTATAGCGCGATCTTTGGCGGCGGAATCTTTGTCGGCTACATTGGGCTGAAAGAGTTACTCTGGGAGAGACGCTTCTCAGTTGAGTTTCTAATGGCCATTGCTGCCATAGGAGCCGCTCTAATCAATTACCTGCTTGAAGGAGCCATTGTGCTATTCTTCTATTCACTTGCGGAACATTTTGAAGACTACATCGAGGATAGGGCGAGGAGGACAGTAGAGGCACTCTCCGGCTATATCCCTGACACAGCGAGCAGACTTAAAGACGGCATGGAAAAAGAAGTCAACATTAAGGAGATCCTTCCCGGCGAGATCATTCTGGTCAAACCAGGGGAGAGAATTCCTTTAGACGGTAGAGTCGTCAGTGGCATCTCCCACGTAGACCAGTCAATCTTAACAGGCGAATCTAAGCCTGTCCTGAAGAGAACGGGTGATGATGTATTTGCAGGCTCACAGAACAGCGGCAGTGTTCTACAGATCAGAGTGACGAAGATAGCTGAAGAGACGCTTGTCTCTAGAATAGTGAAACTGGTAATTCAGTCAAGAAGAAGGAAAGCCAATGTCGAGAGGTTTGTGGACAGATTCGCGAAGATATATGTTCCAATAGTGATAGTCATGGCCGCGGGCGTTGCCCTGCTCTTTCCAATCTTTCTCAACGGCAACCCCACGACTTGGATCTATCGAGCTTTGATCCTTCTTGTCGTCTCCTGCCCTAGTGCGTTCATAGTTTCTGTTCCAGCAACCATCTTTACCTCGACAACAGTGGCGGCAAGAGATGGAGTCATAATAAAAGGCGGAGTCTACCTTGAAAAACTGCAAAAAGTCAAGACAGTGGTCTTCGACAAGACAGGCACTCTCACACTCGGCAGACTTGAAGTCACCGACATCGAGCTTCGCGATAAGAGCACGTCCGTTCTAAACTATGCAGCAGCTCTAGAAAGATACTCGACCCACCCCGTCGCCGAGGCCATAGTTAGACAAGCAGTAAACAAAGGCGTGGGCATCTCAACTACGAAAGTCGAGGGATTGGTTGAGATGCCGGGAAAGGGGGTCGAAGGGTTTGTGAACGGAATGAAGATCGCCATCGGGAATACCGAGTTTATGAAGGAGAAGCTATCCAAGATGGAACCTGACTTTGACACCCTAGCAAGATGTGATCTGCATAGCAGAATATGTGTTTCCGTGGACGGAGTATTCACAGGAACCATTTGTCTAGAAGACAAGACTAGAGACGATGCGGCAGAGGCTATCAAACTACTCAAAGCTAAAGGAATACACACTGTCATGTTAACTGGCGATACAGAAGAGGCTGCCAAGAGGATTGCTCAACAACTTCAGCCTGACGAGTATAAGGCAGAGGTCCTGCCCGAAGAGAAACTGAAGATCGTCGATGAACTGAGAGCAAGATACGGACTCGTTGCGATGGTGGGAGACGGAATAAATGATGCTCCCGCTCTTGCAGCCTCAGATGTTGGTATAGCCATGGGAGGTTCTGGAGTCGACGTTGCGCTTGAATCGGCGGATGTGGTGCTTGTCAAAGACGAGTTAGTGAGAATACCCTACCTGTTAGAATTGAGCGATCTTACGATGGAAGTGGCGAAACAGAATACTGCCGTATCACTCGCAACAAAGGTGGCGCTGGGCATACTGGGTCTGCTGGGTATCGCACCATTATGGTTTACAGTAGTGGCAGGTGACGATGGAGTGACCCTGCTCACTCTACTCAACATATTGAGGCTGACACGACTCAAGAAATGACTTCCTTGTTTTTCACGAAAAGACATTGATGTCACAAGAAATTGAACCTGCGAGTAGTCTAACGTCTCGTGGTTAAGATGCTTCTACAAGCCAGCCAAGATCTGAAAGAGCAGTTTCCAGGACTGCGAGCTCTCGTAGCCTATATCGATGGCGTCAAAGTTGCAGATAGTGGTACCAAGTTTCAGAAGGCTTACGAAGGATTTTCTATTGAGGTCAGGCAGAAGTATACTCTCGATTCTTTGAAGGACGTACCTATCCTCAGGCTCTATAGAGACTTCTTCTGGAGAGTGGGAATAGACCCTACGAAAGTTAGGCCAGCAGCCGAGGCTCTAATAAGAAGGATTCTCTCAGGGAGAACGCTGCCAAGGATAAACAACCTCGTCGACGCCTATAACCTGGCATCTATCAAGACCGAGATAGCACTTGCAGCCTTCACTCGAGACAGACTCAAAGGCGATCTTCTGATGAGATGGGCTAAGGAAGGCGAGGAATTTCTGGGAATAGGAATGAATAAACCCATTAAATTAACCGGAATCGAGGTTGTAATCTCGGATTCAGAGAAGCTCGTGGCGATCTATCCTCATCGAGATGCTGAAACATCAAAGATCTCGAACTCAACGACTAAAGTTCTTATGCTCGTGTGTGGTGTGCCCGGAATAGAACCCGACATCCTCGAAGAGGCTGGAGAGGTAGCAACAAGCTACATTCTAAGGTTCTGTGGTGGAAAGATCAGTTCAGAATAACGATCCCTCAAAAGATCAGTTGCAGATACGGAGGGAAACCGTTCGGACTCACGACAAGTCATAAAAGACTCAATGCACAGAAACTATATTGTAACCTGAATGTCGATTCTAGGTACCAGGGCCGGGTTCGTTTACGATCTGAATCTTATTCTCCAAATAGTAATCATCATCATCCTCTTTACCGGAGCGTATTACGCCAAACGAAAGATGCAGTACAGGGTTCACGGCAAAATAATGGGCTTGGCAATCATACTCAATGCATTGTCGATACTGCTTATCATGGCCCCCCGACTTTTTTCAAGTTTCAGTTTCTTAGCATCAACCATAGCACAACCACGAAGCGAAATAACAATCCTGCATCCTATCTTCGGAATAACTGGTGAGATACTCGGTATCTCCCTGGTCGCTGCTCTGCGACCCTGCGGCTCCAAAATGGGAACAAACGTAAAGTATCTTATGCGAACAACCTTCGCAATCTGGGCTTTGGCATTTTTGCTAGGACTAGTTGTATACATCAGTTTTTACATTCTGTAGATGAAGACCCAGGCTTTATACGGTTCCGCTACCATCAAAGATCGCCTGTAGAAGAGTGGCCCTTCCCCAGCTGGACCTGTTCGCTATGGAACCAAAGAAAGAAGCCGTAATAATAGTCGATATGCAGAAAGATAACGTCGGAAGGTTCTCCATCCCAATAATACCAAAGATCAGCCTCCTAATTGAGTGGGCTAGAAGAAAAGGCACTCCAATATTCTACGCCTGCGACAGTAGATATGTTGAAGATAAGCTCTTCAATCGGTTAGGCATACCGCCACACACGATACGTGGAACAGAAGGTGCCCAAGTCATAGAGGAGCTCAAAAACCGCCCTGGGGACGTAATAGTTGAGAAGAGGATGTTGAGCGCCTTCTATGCCACGGATTTGGACTTTACTCTGCGAGAGAAAAGAATTGGCAGGCTGATAATCACAGGGATTCGTACAGAAGCCTGTTTATTGAAAACAGTTCTGGATGCCTTTGAGCTCGGCTACGAGGTTGTCGTGCCTCCAGACACATGTTCGTCGCCATCGCAGGAGAATCATAAGGCGACTCTGAAGAGTCTGGAGGTGTTGAAAATACAGCAGCCTAGAACAGACGAACTTCTAGCAGACTAATTCAGAAGACCACCGGTGTCTTTTGATTGTTTTCAAGGGCTATCTGAGAAGGAAATGTTGACATTAGTAAGTCTATGTTTCAGAGAGTTGGTCAAGACTCCTAAAGACAAGACAACATAATCATGATTTTGGTTTTAAGGTTGGTTTCTAAAGGGATGTCTGACCTTAGTTTCGAGGCTCAGGTCGAAGCTCTACCTGAGAAAATCGGAGTATACATTATGAAGAACTCCGAGGTCCTCTATGTTGGAAAAGCCTCCAACATCAAAGAAAGGGTGAAGAATCACCTCCAGGCATCAAGAACCAACCAACGCGAATCCCTAATTCTGAATGAGACAAAGAAGATTGACTACATCATCACAGGCTCAGAAGTAGAGGCTCTCGTCGAGGAGAACATTCTCATCAAACAGTACAGACCCAAGTACAACATTCGCCTAAGAGACGACAAAACCTATCCCTACCTGAAGCTCAGCTTAGAAGAAGAATATCCGACTCTGTCGATCGTTCGGCGGCCGAAGAAGGATAATAATCGATACTACGGACCCTACGCCGATGTCGCTGCTATGCGTCAGTCCCTGACTACGCTGAGAAGACTCTTCCCTCTTAAGGCCTGCAAGTTTGACCCTAAGAGGCCCAGACGCCGTCCCTGCACCTATTATCAGATGGGACTATGCAGCGGGATATGCGCCGGCCTCATCTCAAAAGAGGAGTATAACGAACGAGTTAAAGCTCTCCTGCTGGTCATGGACGGCAAGACCGACGAGGTGATCAGAAAGCTCCAAAAGGAGATGCTAGAAGCTTCAACGGTCCTTGAATATGAGAAAGCGGGACGAATAAGAGATCGACTAGCTGCTTTGGAGAAGACTCTTGCAGGGACAGCCGTCGTCTTCCCCAAACCTGTCGATTTAGATGTTCTAGGTATTGCAAAGACTCAGTCAGAAGCCTGCGTTCAAGTCCTTCAAGTAAAAGCAGGTAAACTAGTCTCTTCCGAGTCCTATGAGTTGAACTCACAGGACGCTGAGAAAAGCGAGATTGTAGATTCCTTCATCAAACAATACTATGCCAAAAGGATCCTTTCGCCGCCAGAAATAATTATCCCAACCAGACTTCAAGATGTATCAACCATTCAAGAATGGCTTCTAGAACGGTTCAAGTCAAAGACGGTTATAGTGAACCGCGTAAGGGGACAGAAGCGGCTGCTTCTCAAAATGGCTGTCGAGAACGCGCAAGCCCACCTTGAGGAGTTGTTAGGTCGGAAGAAGAGGACTCTCAAAGGCATCCAAGAATTGCAGCAGGCATTAGCCTTGGAAACTGCTCCAAGGCTCATAGAGTGCTTCGACGTCTCAACCCTAGGTGGCAAAAGCTCAGTAGGATCCCTAGTCGTCTTCCAGAACGGCGAACCTCTCAAGAGTGAATACAGAAGGTTCAAGATAAAGACCGTCGTGGGGCAAGACGACCCTCATATGATCGGTGAACTCGTTTATCGAAGATACAGACGATTACTGGAAGAAAAGTCCCCCCTCCCAGACCTCATCATCGTTGACGGCGGAACGACACAAGTGAGTGCAGCACAAAGATCGATGACCAGACTAGGTCTCGACCTTCCACTCGCAGGATTAGCAAAAAGGATGGAACAAGTATACTTGCAAAACAAACCTACGCCAGTCGAGCTTCCAAAAGACACCGAAGGACTCTATCTCATTCAGAGAATCAGGGACGAAGCTCACAGATTCGCCATAACGTACCATCGAAAGTTAAGGATGAAATCAGAAATCTAAAAATGTGTAAAGGTAAATCAGAACACACTCTTGCAGCTTAACAACTTGAATACGAGAAGGCCTAGGTTGAATTTGGAGGGGCACGTTCAACTTAAATAAGTTGATGGATGGATACTCCATCCATGCTTGCCCTCAAACTCGTCGTTCTTTTGATTTTAACTGTGCCAGTTCCACTTCTGACCGTATCGACAGCGCATGCTGACGGTGGATTCCCACTGTCGGTAATAGACGATTTTGGAAGAAACGTCACCATAAAAGCTCCTCCTGCACGTATAGTCTCTACAGCTCCAAGCAACACAGAGATCCTTTTTGCAATCGGTGCGGGAAATCAGGTTGTCGGGGTAGACAACTATTCCGACTATCCCCCTGTAGTTCCCCAGAAGGTCAAGACAGGAGAAATAGCTGTAATCGGCGGCTACGCCAACCCGAGCCTTGAAGGGGTTGTCGCACTCAATCCAGATCTGGTCCTTGCCGCAACAGACCTCCAATATGAATTTGTGTCTGCCCTTCAGAACAAAGGGGTTGTTGTGGTGGCTCTTAACCCTAAGACACTGAATGACATCACCCGTGACTTGGCGCTTGTTGGCACCATATGTGGCAACGTCTCCGAAGCAAACAGACTTGTGGAAAACCTGCAGGACAGGGCCAGTTATATCTCAGAAAGAATCGCTAGCACGAGTGTTAAACCAAAGCTCTACTATGAGCTATGGTACGACCCACTGATGAGTTTTGGCTCAAACTCTCTTGGAGATGAGCTCATAACAAAAGCAGGTGGAACAAACATCTTTCATGATAACACAACAATGTATCCTACTGTCGACAGCGAGATGGTCATACAGAAGGATCCAGACATAATTGTGGTTCCAGTAGGTTACATGGGCGGCGTTTCAAAAACAGACTTTGAGAAAAGAGCTGGCTGGGGCACCATAACGGCTGTTGAAGAAGGCAAAATATACACTATAGATGAGAATCTGATAGATCGCCAAGGACCCAGAGCCTACGATGGGCTCGAAGACTTGGCTTCCATAATACACCCAGAACTCTTTACAGGCACAATACATTACAACTCCTCAATCGCAATAGCAAGTAACTCTTCAGTATTCGCCGTCATTTACGACGATGCAAGAAGTCAACTGAATTTCTCCATAATTGGCAGGGGAACCTCCGTTTCCATTGGAGTCAACATCGAGAAGAGGTTTCTCAAAGGAAGTCCGATCGTCCTAGTAGACGGGGTTGAGACGACACCCTTAGTATCTGAAAACCAAACTGCATTCGCTGTGAACTTCACGATAACCGCTGTGAACTTCACAACAACCTTGACCACGCACAAGGTTGTCGTAGCTGGCAGTCAGACAATACCTGAGTTCAGCGAACATTCTACTTCAGGAATCTTTCTGGTTGCGGTGACCGCTGTACTCATGATTACTATATCAACACCTAAGCTTCGTAGAAAGAGACAACTAGTAAATTGTTAGATACCGCACTCAAACCGAGCACGTGACTAGAAATGAATGGAACAACTGTGTCTCTTCGAAACTTCTGCAGGGATTAGCCGAAGACTCTATCTGTCGCTGCAAATAATAGCGCTAAAATCATGTATGGTGCTGAAATCTTATACATAATCCAATTCCACCTTCCAGAAGGTCTAACAACCGTTGCAACTGCAACAGCGAGGAGCAGCGAATTCAGCAAGATCATCCCTCCAAAGTAGGTAACCCCATAATAACCCAAGAAATACAAAGATAGAGAAGCTGTCGATAGGATTACTGCAAGAGCCACAAGATAGCGGCATGACTTAGCTACGCCCACAACCGCGGGCAACATGGGAATAGCTGCCCGCCTATAGTCTTCATGGAAGACTGTCGCCAAACTCCAAAGATGAAGAGGGCCCCAAACCATAACTAGGACGCCCGTCAAGAAACCAGCCATATCGAGGTAACCTCTGCCAACAATCCAGCCGATCCAGACTGGTGAGGCCACGGCTGGGCAGGTTCCTAAAACACTCAGAATGCTGTGTCTCTTAAGGGCGAGAGTATATAACATCAGGTAGCTTGACAAGCCTACAATAAGTAAAAGAGGAAAGTAATAGTCTGAAGCAAGAGCCAATATCAGGGACAAAAGGAGAAATGTGAGACCAAAACATTGGGCAGCTCTGGTCGATATTCTTCCAGAAGGAATCTCTCGGTCTCTGGTTCTTCCCATCAATTTATCTACATCGAAATCTAGGCGATTATTGAGTGAATTTGACCCGACCACTGAAGTAAGGACGATTACTGAGCCGAGGGTCAATTTCCATATTCGGTCAATCTTAGAGAGCCAGCTTCCTCCAACACCGCTTGCCAAGACGGCCATGAAGAAGAGAAGAAAGATCGCTAAGGTCACTCTCGGCTTAGTAAGTCGCCAGTAATCCGACAAGTGCGCCAAGACTAGTCCTTCAACTGTCTGGCAACTAGTTCTGTTATGTCAAGGACTTGCATTTTGCTCTCTGATCTTTCAGCAGCTTGTGTCAGGGTTCGGCGGCAGAACGGGCAGGCTGAGATCAGTAATTCGGGCTCGATCGTTTTTGCTTGTCTGAACCGCTCATCAGCAATCTTCACCCAGAGTTCTTTGTTCGCGGCCTCTGTCATCCCGCCGCCTCCGCAGCAAAAAGTGTCGAACCCCTTCTCCTTCATCTCAGCGTAGTTATCGGCGATTTCACTTATGACGCGCCTGGGCTCGTTCACGACACCTCCGAGCCTGGAAAGGTTACATGGGTCGTGGTACGTCACCTTGCTTGAGGTCTTTTCAAGTTTCAAACTACCTGACTCGAGGCCTCTCTGAAGACACTCTGTTGTGTGAAGAATCTCAAGGTCGTGTTTCTTGCCGAGGAGCTGAGGATACTTCCACTTCCACATTCTGTAGCAGTGGGCGCAGCTTGTGATGATCTTTCGTGCCCCAAGGGATAAGGCGATTTCCAGGTTGTGTTGGGCGAATTCTCTCGCTTTGTCTTGGTCGCCTACCGCGATGTGCGGGTCTCCGCAGCACCATTCATCCTGGCCGAACAGCGACCAGTCATAATTAAGCTTGGTCAGGATTCTTGCAGTGGCTGAGGCCATTCCCTGTTCTTGGTATGAAGAGGTGCAACCGACATAGTAGAGGGTCTCGGCCTTCTGGCCTATCCTCGCATTTTCCGGGCCGAGTTCCTTGACCCAGCTTAAACGTTCATTGTGGTTGCAGTCATATGGATTTCTTCTCGTTTCAAGGGACTCGGAGACCTTCATTAGGTTAGGTGAAGCCTCTTTCTCTTCAAAGATTATTGAGCGGAGTTTCTCCCAGAGCTCAAGGTTCTGGATGGTGAAGACGCATCCCGGCATGCATCTCCCGCATAGAGTACACAGGTAGAGGCCTTTGGCAGATATATCGCGCAACCATTCCCTTGGAACGGGTCTCTGACCTAGGATGGCTGAGAGAAAGCCTCTCTGCCTATTCAGCAGTCTTCTGAACTGTACGCTCTTCCAAGCTGGAACGGCATAATCTTCTCCTGTTGGTGCATATGCTGGGCATGAGTGGGCACAGGCACCGCATCTGGTGCAGGTCTCCATATTGATGGCTTCGAAACCATCAAGCCTCTTGAACGATAAGAATACCTTTTCAGCCAATTTGGTTACACACCATAGATCGCTCTTCTGAATCCGGCCCATGTTCTGACTGCGAAGACTGTGGCGCTGTGGAGGAGTTTGCTGTAGGGGAGATACATTATGAAGATCTGCGTGATGATGAGGTGTAGCGTCAAGATTTGTGTGTAAGGTCCAACCGCTAAGACTGCGAGAAGGCCTGTGAATCCTGCCGACCATAGAAGAGGCGCAGCGATCCAGTCTGATTTTATCGTGAGAGCTTTCAAGGGGCCCCCTCGGATATTCTGGTATACGCGCCTGAGGATGAGGACACCTAACGTTGAGAGGAAGACCGGCGCGATGAAGTAGGTGAGGAGGTCTTTAGGAACAGTTATTGGAAGATTGGATGCGGGTATCATTGGAAACTGCAATGGTGAAGGGTGATAAGGAATATTGAGGATGTTCATCACTGAGGCCTCGTGCAACGCTCCAAGCAGTATTAGTATGCATGTCACATGCATCGTTATCCCGACGACATAGCCAACTGGCTCAACCCTCCCTGCCAGATCCCATGGAGGGATCATATCTATCGACCAGTTCTTTATCGCGCCCACTATTCTGCGAGATTTTGACGGCGGGCGTTTCCATTTGGGAAAGCCGAGACTAATCCACTTGGCGGCTCGCATTAATACTCCAACAATGAAGACTGCGAGTGTTATTTGTGGAAGGGTTGATCTGGCGAAGTCAAAGATCTGTACGTAGTCTAACATTCAGGATCACTTGGAAGTTCTCACCCATTTACGTTTATGGCCGAGTGATATCGCCGAAGACCTCTATGCGCTTTGTTAAGACCTTCTTCCCATCGAGGACATGGACGGCACATGCTATACAGGGATCGAAAGCCCGCACTACCCTAACCGCATCCAATGTTGGATCTGTATTCTTAACAAGCGTGTTTGAGAGTGCCTCCTCTGTCGGTCCACGCCTTCCCTTGTTGTCTCTTGGGGAGCCATTCCAAGTCGTAGGGGTTATGACTTGATATCCTGCAATCTTCTTGTTCTCGATCTTTACCCAATGCCCAAGGGCTCCCCTCGCAGCTTCAGTAAGTCCCATTCCTTCTGAGCTCTCCGGGATGGAGAAGGGTTGGAAGACTTCCCGCTCACCGCGGTTGATAAGATCTAGAAGTTCATAGAGTTTATCAACTAGTTTGGTCGCTACGAAGGCGGTTTCATATGCTCTGGCGTATAGTCTCTCGATTGTGTCAGGTTTCTTTGGCGGGCTCCAATTACCGGCGTCGGTCCGGATTCTTCCTCCGCTTTGAAGCGCTGTGACCCACATTCGAGCTAGTGGCCCAACCTCTACGACGTTGTCATCCCAGCGTGGAGCTTTGCACCATGAGTATTTTCCATCTTTCTGTATTCCGGTATACTGAGGCACGGGAGCCTTGCTCTTATCCGGCTCTCCCCCTGAATCATCGGTATACCAAGAGTGAGTAACATACTCGGTGATCTTTGGGGCGATATCTTGGTATAGGTTTGTTGTGACCAAGTTGCCGTTTATGAGAGCGCCAGGTTTCAATAGCCTCTTCTGCGGGTCGAGTGTCTCGTCGTCGAAGACTCCATAGCTGAGAAAACTAGCATCTCGTTCGCCAGAATTCGTCAGCTCATCTTTGTAGGAATCGTAGAACTTGTCCATTAGAGGGATCATGTATTCGTCAATCCATTTCTTCACCTCAAGAAGCCTGTAAGTGAAGTTTGCGAACTTCTTTGTATCCGGAAATTCTGTTATTCCGCCTACAACAAATGAAGCCTGATGAGGCATCTTGCCTCCCCATACAGCTGTAGCTTCTCTGGCGAGTCTTGACATCCTCAACGCATCGAGGTAACCTTTGCCTTTGAATGCAGCGAATTCATCCAGCTTCCCATACGGGGGACCGTAGTCCGGACCCTCCAAAGCAAAAAGGATCAATACGTGATCATACATCCACTCCGCGAGTTGAGTCAAAACTCTAAGTAAACTTCCCAAAGGAGGTGGTTTGACTCCCATAGCCTGTTCTAAAGCTAGCGCTGCAGCCATCCCGTGCGAAGTATAGCATACACCGCACATCCGAGATGCGATCCAGACCGCATCTCGAGGGTCTCTTCCTTGTAGAATCTCTTCGAAACCTCTGAAGAGTGAATGTGATGACCAGGCATTCGTGAATCTGCCCCCTTCCATTTCCAATTTAATATTGAGATGTCCTTCAATCCTAGTGACAGGATCTACTGTAATTTCAACCATCAGTGGGCACCTTGTTGCTTCCCTTTTCTGCCTTGAAGCCAGTAAGCCCCGGCGAGAATTCCTCCAACAGCTGTTCCAATGGCAGCCGCCTCCTTGTATGACATTGCAGGTATAGGAAGCGGCTCAAGGAACGGAGATGCCTTGTCAGGAAATTCTGGCTGGACACACGCGAGACAGGGTGCACCGGAAATTGTGCAGGAATTCAAGCCATTATTCCATTTTCTCGAGTTGCAGTCTGCATAGGATATAGGGCCCTTACAGCCGAGTTGGAATATACATCCGTCGTGACCAAACCTGTCAGCGAACTTTCCCTCATCATAGAAGGCTCTCCTCGGGCAGTCGTCATGAACTGCTCTGCCAAAGTACATGGTAGGGCGACCTAAAGCGTCAAGTTCTGGAAAGGGATAGAGCTTCTTTGCTGCAAGAATAACGGTAGCAAGGGTCCCAACCATCCAGTCAGGATGTGGTGGACATCCTGAAACATTGACTATCGGTAGATTGAGTCTTGATCTGTAATTGGCTCCCAGAAAATCCGTAGCCCCCACTGATCCCGTAGGGTTTGGTAAACCAGCGGGTATTCCCCCATAGGAGGCACATGTTCCAAAAGCAAGAACCGCCATTGCACCGCCTGAGAGTTTTGTAACCCAATCTTTCATCACCACGGGCTTTCCATCGATCTCACCTATGGTGCAGAAGGTGCCGTCATTCTTCGTCTGTATCGCACCTTCGATGACGAGGATATAGTCGTTTGGCGGGTTTTTCAGGACTTCGAGTGCTTCATCTCCCCACTTCGGCATTAGAACTGGTTGGTAATCGAGATTTACCTTAACCTGTGGAAGTGTGCCTGTAATCACGTCAATGACATCCGGGTAGGTTGTGTTCAGAAGAGAGACAGTGCACGATTGACATGCTGCACCGTGAACCCAAAGCAATGAGACTCCGCCTTGCTGTAATTGTGCCATAGCTTCTTTGACGAGAGCTTCATCGAGGCGGAATGTTGATAGTAATGCTGCGGCGCCTACACCCGCTTTCAGGAAATTGCGTCTTGAAAGGATATTGTCGACTTGGGGCTCCATGGAATGAGTCTCCGAATTTTGGATTCCACATGTGTTAACTATTCTTTTAAAGTTGACTACCTACAAAATGCCGAAGCATCCCACAAGAACAAATCCCGCCAGTCTCTGCAGCAAAAAGGTGAAACACGCTTACTCATAATTTTTCTATTGAAGAATAGATAAGTTAGGCTGTTACGATACCTAATCTGAGCATCACATAGCAAGCTGTAGTAGAGCAGATGAAGACTCTGATTGCTGGGGTTGGAAACCTTCTGAAATGCGATGATGGACTGGGACCCGGAGTAGTTGCGAAACTCAACCAGACCAAATTGCCCCCTCATGTCGATGTCATGGATCTTGGAACTTCAGGGATGGATATCCTCCACTACTCCAAGTATTATAATAGAATAATATTCATCGACGCAGTGAGACTTGGCAAATCCCCGGGTACAGTCTACCGAATTGAACCACGTGAAGTCAAAGAAGTTGTAGACGAGGATCTTAGGCGTATGATCTACGCGAGCATGCATGAAGTTGACTTAGAGAAGGTTATAGCTATCGGCCGAAGACTCGGCGACATGCCAAAAGACATACTGATCATTGGTTGCGAACCTGAAGACACGGCGACAATGAAGATCGGGCTTACAGAGAAAGTCAACTCGGCCGTTCCTAGGATCATTCAGCTGATTCTGCAAGAAGTCAACTCTTATTCGGGACAAACGAGAAAAGCTTTAAAAGCGGACAAAAACGTTTCCTAGATTTTAATCAAGTGACTATCACAAGTGAAAATGATGCAAAAGGTCTCTCGAAGAAAATTCATAAGATACGCAGCCGGCATTGGTGCGGGTCTTCTCATTACACGACTAGGTTTGTCAACCATATCGATGCTGAAAGGCGGAGAATGGAATACACTAGTTAAATCTGCCAAAGCTTCAAGCACGACCGGCGGGTCGTCTTCTGGGCCAAAATATGCCTATGTCGTGGATGTCGGAACTTGCATCGGCTGTAGGAAATGTGTCGAAGCCTGCAAAATTGAGAATGGTACTCCTCAGGGAATATTTTGGATGGAGCTCATATATCCGACAAATGCTGACTACAAATACTTGCCGCGGCCATGTATGCACTGCAATAATCCACCGTGTGCAAAGGTATGCCCCGTGACAGCGCGATACAAGCGGGATGACGGTCTTGTATTAACAGACTTTGGGAGATGCATAGGTTGCAGGTACTGCGAGGTAGCCTGCCCCTACGGTGTGAACCACTTCAACTGGAGTAATCCAAAGGGCACTCAAGGAGAATTGGGTTCCACAACTGGGATCCTAAAGGATTACCGTGATCGTGACGGAAGAGAGACCGCCGGGGGAGGACATTCTATAGGTGTAATGGAGAAATGCACTTGGTGCGTTCAACGCATTGACAAAGGTAAACTTCTTCCAGCGTGCGTGGAGATATGTCCGGTACACGCATTGCACTTTGGCGATTTGAACGACCCCAACAGCGATGTCTCAAAATTCGTCTCTAAGAACAAGTACTTCCGTCTACTTGACGAATTAGGCACAGAACCCAAGGTATACTATGTTGGAGGCTACCCGCTCCATGAGCAGCAATACGCGAGTAAAGGTGCTTGAACGATGAGCAGCGACAAACTCACAGAGGAAAGAATCCTCGAACCTATACTCCACACTAGCAAGCTCTTTTACGCGTCATTAGCGGTCCTGGCGGCGTTCCTAGTTTTAGGAGTCTATGCATACCTGACACAACTCACTCAGGGTTTAGTTGTCACTGGACTGAGAGACTGGGGGACAAGTGGAGGAGTTCCATGGGGGCTCTACATATCTTCATTCGTCTGGTATGTCGGCATGGCCCATGGAGGAATCGGTATTTCAGCGTCAATACGGATAATGAAGCTTGAACATTACAAACCCTTGGCCAGGATAGCTGAACTTTTAACAATCCTCTCTCTGGTCGCAGCTTTAGTTACAATTATAGTTGACTCAGGCAGACCAGATAGAATCTTCAACTTTATATTGTACTATTGGCAGACCGTAGGAAGTTCTCCACTTATCTGGGACTTTACTGTAGTACTTGCCTATTTTGTCCTCAGCGCAACCTACCTTTTCATTACCATGAGGGAAGACGTAGTCAGACTAATGAGTAGACTCCCGGCAAAATGGAGACTAGTATACAAAGTCGTTACGGTAAATTATCGAGAAGGCGAAAAAGAGAAGATCGAACAAATCGCTTGGTGGCTAGCGTTGTGCCTTATCATGTTGATGACATTGCTCAGCGGTGCAGTGATACCTTGGATCTTTGGATTAATTCCAGCACCACCATCATGGTTCAGCGCAGTACAAGGACCTTACTTCTTGGCTGGTGCACTCACATCAGCTGTGGCTGGAGTCATACTTGTGGCCGGAGTTGCTGTTAAACTGTTTCACTGGGAGGATCTAGTAGACCAAAAAGCCTTCAAAGGACTTAGCAAGATGTTGCTAATTCTGACTGTCATATATCTCTGGTTCGTATTGCATGAGCAAACAACTGCCCAGTACGCGGCTCCACCTGCGGATAAAGCCGTCTCTGATGCTTTACTCTTTGGAAATCTCTCAACACTTTTCCTACCGGTCATAGCCCTGCTAATTCTATCTTCAATCTACCTTGCAGCTGACACCTTAAGCAAGCATGTGCACTTCAGTCTTAGAGGAACGATCGCGGTGTCCGCGATTATACTGTTTGTCCTATGGATTAAGAGAATATTGATAGTAGTACCTTCACTGATGTACCCGAGGCTTACAATATACCCAATCGGAAGTTACACCCCGACTTGGGTGGAGTATTCCGTATTGATTGGAACGCTAAGCTTTGTGGCCTTGGGATACTTGATTTTCATTAAGATCTTCCCCATTATGGAATTAGGAGAAGGTTCAAGATGATGATCAGCCTTGGGTATCTTCTGATATTTGGAATAGTCCTCGTCCCTGTATACGTCGCCATATTGGCTGCGTTCATTGGAAAACCGAGACAACCAAAGTTCACAGCTTTCATCTACGGATTCGACTTTAGCAATGATAGTCATAGCAATACTGGGTATCTGGGTGCTTGGAAAAGTCCTTTCACTATTCATTCCACACTAGCCTAGCTGCTTGTCGCTCAAGATTCCAGTGTTTGCCAACACCACTAGGAAAGACCAACCTAGCGCTCGACTTAAGTACGCTTCAACGATTATTCTTGTTCGCAGAACATCTGCCTTACCGCAAAGAAGATATGGCATCGGCCATCCACAATCCGCAACCATGCCAGGTCTAGAAGTGCTAGAATCATGAATATGACCAAACAAAGGAATCTTTTGATTGACTCAATGAAGCATCGCAGACTCCTGAAGGCTAAGTTAGCGATTATAGAAAAGGAATTACTGAAAGTTCTTCAAGTTCCCTCCGAGGCTAGACTTCTTTACGACGCATCGCTCCATCCAATAATATCTGGCGGCAAGAGGCTTCGACCATTGTTAACCCTAATGACCTGCGAAGCGGTTGGAGGCGACTTCCTGAAGGCTCTGCCAGTGGCTACCGCTGTGGAACTTATTCACACGGCCTCATTGATTCATGACGACCTTATCGATAATGATTTGGAAAGGCGAGCGGCGCCAACGGTCCACACGAAATATGATAGAGATGTTGCTGTGCTCAGCGGAGACCTTCTAATCGCCAAGGCCATGCAGATAATCTCCGAGAACCCCTCAGTCAAGATTAGAAGAACTATGGCTGAAGCATGCATTGAGATGTCTGAGGGCGAGTACCTAGACACTGTCTTCAAGAAACATCCGGAGACAGTGACTGAGGAAAACTACCTGACAATGGTCAGAAAGAAGACTGGCGCCTTAGTAAGAGCGGCAGCAGGGTCAGGAGCATTAATTGGAGGCGGCGATAGTAAGGAGGTAGAATTGCTCTCAAAGTACGGTGAATATCTTGGTCTGAGCTTGCAGCTTAGAGATGACGTCCAGGAGATCTTGGCTGCCTTCGCAAACAAAACGACATTGTCGGGCAAGTGTCTCCTAGGTCAAGGATCCAACCTCGTTCTCATTCATTCTTTTATCAACTCTGGCAAGTCCTCACCGCATTTCACAGACGGATTGACTAGAACCAATGAAAGTTGCAGCAGTACGGAGGATCTCATGGAGGTCTTTGAGAATTCGACGTCCATTCAACACGTCCAAGGCCTTTCCGAACAATTCGAGAGGAAAGCGACAGATGCGATAGCAGGAATGCACTTCCGTAATCAGCGGACTCTTGAGGATCTAGTCGAGTTCGTTGTACATGTTACTTGGCGGTAGGCTAGCGGGCAATTTACAGGATATACAGTAGGATTAACAGTTCCAAAATCATTGCCAGGAAGATTACATGGAAGCAGGTTAAAGCCGCTTTGAAAAAAATCCTACGCGCGTCCACATCCTTGTAAACACAGACTAGAGAGAATGACGATTAACTCAGATACGTTCGTTATCGAAGATAAATGAGTCTCTTGAAGTGCAGTTTTGCAAGCTGCTTGTTTTCCTCAAAGTTTCGATGTACCATCTTGCATACTTCAGTATGAAATCAAGTGAGAACTGCCGAGATCTTGCGGCTCTTGTTATTGACCGTGCGGTATGCCTTAGGGGATAGCTCTTTCTGCCGTAGAATTTCTTATAGGCAAATCGTTCCATTTCCTCAAGTTCGCCCTCTCCAAATTCGCTGTAAGGAACCGCCCTGAAGAATAGCGCGTGGTCAGGATCCAATTCGATTACCCACCGTATAAGCTCCTCAAAGTCACTTCGAGTCTCTCCGGGGAAGCCGAAGACGACATTTGCGATTGGGAATATGCCTGCTTGATGGGCGTTCATGCAAGCTCCTCTAACTACATCTCCTTCGCTTAGACCAACAGAACTGAGCGTTGAGCTGATAACCTCGCATCCAACTCCGAAGAAGAGAGCAAGACACCCTGCCTTCTGCATCTTTATCATCAATTCTTTTGACACGTTTGTTCCAGTACTCATGCACGCCCACTTTACATCCAGGCTTCTATGACGAATTTCGTCAATAATTGATTCCACTCGACTGAGATCCTCGGTAAAGAATTCGTCAAAAAAAAGCAGAAGGCTCGGCTTGTAGACAGACGATATATGCTCAATTTCATCAACAACCCTCTGTGGAGTCTTGCCGCGCCATTTACCCTGATACATCTCTGGAACAACACAATACCTGCATTTGCGAGAACATCCTCGACTTGACGAGAGGGTGCAGACTGAAATGTAGTTACATATCTTGTAACTCTCCATGGGCAGAAGATGAAACGCTGGAAAGGGAAGAACATCGAGATCAGTAATCAACGCGGCTACCGGGTTAATGTTGATATTGTCGCCTTCTTTGAAGACTACACCCCTAAGCTCTTTTAGACTGCTGCCTGATTCGATCGATTCAACTAGGCGAGAGAATACCGCTTCCCCTTCACCGCGAACGATCACATCGACATTTTCATCTCTAACTAAGGTCTCGTGTTCGAGCGTAGCATGAGGTCCGCCGAGGACAACCGTTGCCCCCAGTGACTTTGCTATTTCTGCTACCTGCAGACTCTGCCTCGCTCTAGTAATTGAGCAGTAGATACCAACGATATCTGGATTCACAGCTTGAAGTTCAGATCTTAGATCCCTCACCGACATCTGCTTGACAGACATGTCTATGATACTGGGCTTGAACCCCCTCTCTTCAAGGTAGGCCGCGATGTAGGCAAGGCCAAGCGGGGGCGTCTTCAATCCAAAGACGGCTTCATGACAGAGAGGATCACTAGGTGGTTGCACAAGGACGATTCGCATTAGATGGCATCTCCACGCAAATTGCCAAGTTCCTAATCAAAATTAGACGATTAGAGTTATTGTCAGAGGTCTTCAAGAGACATACTTTGATGGACACTTCGTAAGTATCTGGTCAGCAAAGAAATTACCGTCTGCATTCAACTTTCCTATGATCACGACACGGATGCCTTCCATGAAATTTTGAGGGATTGGCCCGACGTACGACACCCGAATGGAGGTTGTTCCATCCGTAAGACCGAATTCTAGACCTTGGAGTCCACTACTCAAAGGTCCAGTGATGTTCCCAATTAGCTGGATCTCTTTGCCAGAGTATAATTCAGGGTGCGCTTTAACCTCTGAGACTGACAGGTATGGATTCATGATCGATCGAGATGCTTGAAGAATCAGGTATCCCGCCCCGACCAAGATTACTATCAGAATCAGTATTTTGTAAGATCTCAAACTATTCCCTTTGTCTCAATCTGTCAATATTCTTGGTGAGCTCCCTTATCTTCGAATGCAGCCACAGAAGATAGAAAAATATGGCGCCCCAAAAGATCAGCGAGACTGCAAGCAGTAATTCTAAAGTGGTCATCCCTTACTCTCCAGCAAGGCAACCCCAATAGTCTCGTTCATCCGGTAAATGCTCAGCGTGAGGTAGAACATCCAGATGAATAATAATGTTACTCCAGAGGCAGAGACAATCAACGTCAAGAGAATAGACGGTTCGACACTCAACCGAAGACTGCTGGTAGGCAACAGAAGCATTGGATGAAGCGTAGTCCAGAAGACTGCTGACAGATAACTCAATGGAATAGTCGCAAACATCAAGATCCCTAAGACGGCCGAGATTCGAGCTCTTCGATCTCTTTCGGTAACAGCCATCCTTAGACTAGCATAAGCAAGATATGCCATAAGGAGTATCAAAGTAGAAGTTTCCCGAGGATCCCAGTTCCAGTATAATCCCCAGGCTAGCTTCGCCCATATGGAGCCCGTAACCAGAGTAACTATGGAAAAAAGAATGCCGAGTGTCGATGAAGCTGCAGCATACAGATCCCAGCTTAGCTTGTAAGTCCTGAGATAGAAAACGCTGCTACAGAAGGTAATGGCAAATGCGAGATAGGAAACCCAAGCAGAAGGAGTATGAATGAAGAAAACTCTGTAGGAATCGCCAAGAGTCTTTTCGGGTGGAGCCCAGATGAAGATCATGTAGAGTGCAACGATATTGACAAGAAAGACTCCGGGAAAGGTAAACCGATTATTCATGGGGTCACCATCAATCACGCAGCACATATTCAAACGTTATCCATAAGACAGCAATCATCAGCAGAAGAAACGCGATATTTAACTGAAGTTCCGGCAGAATAACATCGATCCGCGCTCCAGATGCAAGTTTCCCCGTTGCAAGTATTGAAGGTATTAAAGTGCCGGGGACAAGCGGAAGAGACAAGGCGGGGATGATGAGGATCCTCGACTCGGAGTACATCGCCAAAGCTGAGACTATTGAGCCGATAATCGCTATGTTGAGGATGCCCAACGCAAATACCATGATTACCAGCAAGTAGTCTGATTGGAAAGTATAATTCATAATAATCATACTTGAAGGAACGACGAAGACTGTGCCCGCACTCATAAGCAAAAAAGTGTACAGCGTTTTTGCGAGAAGTATGCTCTGAGGAGAGACTGGAGCCAATCTCAATCCATCAATCGATCCCTTGTCCATCTCCCTAACAAAGACCGTTGTAAAACCTAACATGCCAATGAAAAGTATGGAAATCCAAAGAGCAGCCGGAACAAACTCAAGTACATCAGGGGTCACAACTCCCAACGCAAATCCAAACGAAAGATTTGAGAGCAAAGCAAATATGATGATTGAATAGACCTCGTATCTCCTTCTCAACTCTAGTCGCAGATCTTTAAGCAGAAGCTCCCACACATCTCCAAAGAATTCGAATATCAATGATTTGCGCATCACTTCCTCACCACGTGCCTCACTCCCTAGCTGTGAGGTGACGCCCCTCCGCCACTGCCCCATCCTTTAACATAGCGATATTATCAGAAGTCTCTTCAGCAATATCTAGACTGTGAGTCGTGAATAGAATAGCCGAATTGTCTTTTGCATGTTTCAGATAGTTTTTGAGACACTCTTCCCCATCAGGATCAAGGCCTGCGAAAGGCTCGTCCAACAGTATAAGTCTCGGGCCATGGATAGTTGCTCTGACAATGTCTAACCTCTTTTTCAGTCCGCTCGAAAGCGTTCCGACGCGGTCATCAAGCCGATCTTCTAAGCCGAATATGGTGGCCTTTTTGGCGATCAGTTCTCTTACTATCATTCTCTCTCTGAAACCGTAGAGTCGCAGATAGAATGACAGGTTTTCTCTGCCAGTCAACTCATCATAGAGTACGCTTTGGTGGAGCATGACACCAATCAGCTTTCTGACTGTCTGAGGCTCCTTGAGAAGATCATATCCACATATCTTGGCCTCTCCAGTGGTTGGCCTGGTGAGAGTCGCCAAGATCCTCAGCAATGTTGATTTTCCCGCTCCATTTGGCCCCATGAGGGCAAATACTTCGTGGTCTACCACTTCGAGGTTTGCATCTCTGAGACCGTATCTATTCCCATAGGTCTTCGCTAGGTGAGATGCATGTACGGAATACTTTGGGGCGGACACATTTTTCACGACTTTTAGTCTAATACTCCTTGGACAACATGAGTCCGACTCAGTTGGCTTCTGACAGAGTCTTCCCTCACAACCTTTTCGTAATAAATACTTTGAAAGTGGAGAATCTAGGCCAAACAGCCTTGGTATACTCAATTCTCAGCAAGAGAGAGTACGACTGCTAGTTAGACTGTAAAGGTAATAAAAGGGGTCAGAATAACTGGGGCAAGGGTTAGTAGGTTGCCTGAAGATTCCAAGGGTCTGAGTGGTTGGAGGAGAACACGTTACTCCATTGATGTTAACCCGAGCCTTGAAGGAAAAGAAGTCACGCTCTTCGGCCGGGTTGTGAGTATACGTGAGCAAGGAGGAATCACCTTCATTATACTGCAAGATATGAAAGGAATTGTTCAGGTAACAGTTCAAAGGGACAAATCTCCGACCTCCGTTTTAGACACCGTCAGAGGTCTCAAACAATACAGTTCACTTGGGGTGAGGGGATACGTGAAGAGCATATCAAAAGCCCCCCACGGCGCCGAGATCGCCCCATCGGATATCAAGATTCTCGATGAGCCACGGAAGAAGCTTCCATTCGACCCTTACGGAAAAGCCGAACAAAGTATAGACAAACGGCTCGATCTTCGTACTATTGATCTTCTTCGCCCGCAGTCCCAAGCCATATTCAAAATTAAAAGCGCTGTTCTTCAGACCATGAGGCAATTCCTGCATGAGGAGGGCTTCATCGAAGTTAACACTCCAAAGATAATAGCCTCAGCGACAGAAGGGGGAGCAGCCCTCTTTCCTCTGCTCTACTACGACAAAGAGGCTTTCCTAGCTCAGAGTCCACAACTCTACAAAGAACAATTGGCAAACGTCTTCGAGAAGGTCTTCGAGATAGGGTCAATCTTCAGGGCTGAGCAGTTTAGGACGCTGAAGCACCTGAGTGAAGCGATCTCGGTAGACATAGAACAGGCTTACGTAACCTATAACGACGTGATGGAGCTGCTTGAAAGAATGATCTCCAATGTAATAACATCACTCAATTTAGGGTGCAAGGAGGAGTTGTCCGTTCTCAATATCAAACTCGAACCTCCACAGTTACCACTTAAGAGAATCACATATGATGACGTTCTAGAACTCCTAGCAAAAGAAGGAGTTAAGATCGAATGGGGAGACGATCTCTCAACAGCCCACCTAAAGAGCTATTCAAAGATCTTCCCAGACTACCATTTCATCATTGACTGGCCAACAACCTCTAAAGCATTTTACCTAAAGCCGAAGGAGAGTAACCCAAAGATCTGCGAGTCCTTCGACTTTATGCATGGCTCTATCGAGCTAGCTTCAGGTGGTTCCAGAATAAGTGACAGAAAAGAGCTTGCTAAGAGACTCGTTGAAAAGGGTTTGAACCCTAGGAATTTTGAGTACCATCTGAAGATTTTTGATTACGGAATGTCGCCACACGCAGGCTTCGGATTGGGTTTGGATAGACTCATAATGATATTGACAGGCGTTGAAAACATACGTGAGGTCGTTCTCTTCCCTAGAGATCCGCAGAGGCTCACACCGTAAAGGCGATCAGGAATGGTCAAGAGCAAAGAGATAACGAGAGCACAAGTCAAACACTTAGCTTGGCTTTCAAGAATCCGAATCTCAAAATTGGAGGAAGAGAAGTACGCAGAGGAAATGAGTGAGATCCTAAGGTACTTCAAGAAACTTGATGAGGCAGATACTGAAGGGGTAGAGCCAACATACCATGTTGTAGAAGTCACGAACGTTATGCGTGAGGATGAGCCGCAAACCAAGCCCTCAGAATCACTCCTCAAAGGCGTGCCAGCGAAAAAGGGAAGATTCATCCGAGCACCTAGAATCGTCTAGTTGAACTTGGCATGTCAAAAATTCTGGAGCTCTCGGCCTCTGAACTTGCCGAGAGAATAAGGACACAGGAGCTTTCAGCTGAAGAATACATCAGTGAATGCTTTGCACGAATAAAGAAGGTTGACACGAAGATACACGCCTTCGTAACCTTAACCGAGAAACTCGCCCTAGAAAAGGCCCATGAAGTAGATACCAAACTTGGTAAGAATCTGGAGGTCGGGTCCCTCGCCGGTATCGCTGTAGCGATTAAGGACAACATCTGCACAAACGGGATAAGGACAACATGCGGTTCAAAGATGCTTGAGAACTTCACTCCCCCTTACGATGCAACAGTAGTTGAGAAGCTTCAGTCGCAGGACGGAGTGATAATTGGCAAGACAAATATGGACGAGTTTGCCATGGGCTCGTCCACAGAACATAGTCACTTCGGACCGACCTTCAACCCCCACGATCTGAGACGGGTTCCCGGAGGCTCATCTGGAGGAAGTGCTGCTTCTGTTGCTGCGTTGGAAGCAACGGTCTCTTTAGGCTCTGACACTGGAGGTTCCGTAAGATGTCCCGCAAGCTTCTGCGGCGTAGTCGGACTCAAACCTACGTATGGTCTAGTAAGCAGATACGGTCTCATCGCCTATGCCAACAGTCTGGAGCAGATATCTCCTATAGCGAGAAATGTTTCTGATGTAGCCTTGCTAACAGACATCCTAGCTGGTCACGACAACCGCGACAGTACATCGGTCGCCCAGGGTCCAACAAGACTGAAGACAAATCTCGTTGAAGACGTAGCAGGAATGAGGATTGGAATTCCAGAGGAACTCTTCGGCGAAGGAACAAACGAGATTGTGTCAAAGAACGTTTGGAAAGCCATACTAAAACTTGAGGAACTCGGCGCGACCTACAATGAGATCAAACTCGAAACCCTCGACTATGCATTAGCCTCATACTATATCATTGCTGTGTCCGAAGCTAGCTCCAACTTGGCCCGATACGACGGTATAAGATACGGATTAAGACTAAAAGATGAGAATTACGATTGGAGCGTAGCGTACTCCAGAAACAGGAAAGGAGGCTTCGGTCCTGAAGTCAAAAGGAGGATATTGCTTGGAACCTTCGCACTCTCAGCTGGCTACTACGACCAATACTACTTGAAAGCCCAAAGGGTCAGGACCTTAATCAAGCAGGAACTGTCTAAGGCCTTCAAGAACGTTGACCTGCTGGCTGCCCCAACCATGCCGATCCTTCCATTCAAACTCAAAGAGAAACTCTTAGATCCTCTAGAGATGTACATGTGCGACGTTGATACGGTTATTGCAAATCTCGCAGGTATACCCGCAGTCTCGATGCCCTGCGGCTCAAGTCAAGGACTACCTATAGGTCTTCAGCTAATGGCTCCGGCCTTTCGGGAGGACCTGCTGATAAGGGCAGCATATACCCTGGAACAGAATCTTGGCGAACTCAACTTGAAATTAAAGATCTAGAGAGATGAATGATGCTGGAGGTCACTGATCTCAAGGCCAAGATCGGACTTGAAGTTCACTGTCAACTCACTAATCTCAAGAGTAAACTCTTCTGCAGCTGTTCAGCAGATTACAGGAAGAGCGAACCGAACACGCATCTCTGTCCGGTCTGTTTTGGTCTGCCGGGAACTCTGCCAGTACTGAATCGAAAAGCCGTTGAGGACGCCATCCTAATTGCCCTCGCATTGAATATGCAGGTCAGTAGTAGAACGGTCTTCTACAGAAAGAACTACTTCTATCCTGATATGCCCAAGAACTTCCAGATCTCGCAGTACGATAGAGCTGGGGGCGTCCCCATAGCCAAGAATGGGACTATAACACTTGATGGGAGGATTGTCCACATCTCAAGACTTCAACTGGAGGAAGATCCCGGAAAACTCAGTTATGAAGGAACGATTGAGACTTCACGATCTGCTCTTGTTGACTATAACAGGGCGGGGGTAGCCTTAGCCGAGATCGTGACGGAGCCTGACATGAATTCTCCGAGGGAGGCGAGAAGATTTCTCCAGAAATTGCGTTCGATCCTTGAACATCTTGAGGTTTCTAGAGGCGATCTTGAAGGATCCATGAGGTGCGACGCGAACATATCGATTGAAGGAGGCACAAGGGTTGAGGTGAAGAACATATCCTCCTTCAGGGAGGTTGAGAGAGCACTCAATTTCGAGATTACACGACAAAGGAATCTAGTTAGGAAGGGCCTCCGCGTAGGCCGAGAGACCCGGCATTGGGACGAGACAAGAAGAATCACAATCTCTCTGAGAGTCAAGGAGGAGGAAGAAGATTACAGATACTTCCCCGAGCCAGATCTCGTTCCAGTATTGGTTACAAGGGAAGAGATCGAGCAACAGAAGTTGTCTATGCCTGAACTCCCTGAAAGTCACAAGGAACGATTAATGACGCAGTATGGCATATCTCTGCAGAACGCAGAAATCCTCACCGAAAACAAGGACCTTGCAGACTTTTTTGAGGAATGCGCAAAGAATTACAAGAGACCTGATTTACTCAGCAATTGGCTGGTAGGTGACCTTCTCTCATACCTCTATGAAATGGATCTCGAACTGCGAGATGCTGGGATTACGCCTGAACATATTGTCAGAATGCTCAAGCTCATTGATGACGGAACCATAAGTGGGAAGATAGGCAAAGAGATCCTCAAGAAGATGTTAACCACAGGAAAATCGCCGGAACATATAATCGAAGAAGAAAAGATGAGGAGAATCACCGACAGAGAGTACCTGCAACAACTTACAGAGAAGATATTCACCTCAAATCCCAAAGCTGTAAGGGACGCAATCAAAGACGAGAAGGCGGTACGATTCCTTGTAGGTCAGTTGATGAAAGAGACCCAAGACAAGGCTGATCCTCATCTAGCAAATACTCTGATAAGAGACAAACTGAAGGCTATTCAGGCTAGTATCGATTAAAATCCGCCACAACGCCGATTTTTCTGGTGAGATTCTCCAGTATGAAAACTCTTAAGAGCATCGTGGATATTCAGAGGTCTCCTGTTGAGCGAGAGTAAACAAGATGTCATTTGATGAAAATCCAGAAACCCCAGCAGGTTCCCAACCTGCAGAAATCGTAAAAGTAGAGAAACTAACCCCAAATTCGAGACAAGTCAATACTACCGTCAAAGTTGTCTCGAAGAGTCCAGTTAGAGAGACCATCTCAAGAAGAGATGGTACTGTTCACAAAGTGACGGATGCACTTGCGGGTGACGAGACAGGCGCAATATACCTGACGCTTTGGGATGACAACATCGAGAACGTGAAGGAGGAAACAACTATAGACATTAAGAATGGCTATATCTCCCTCTTCAAAGGTTCGATGCGTCTGAACATAGGCAGGTATGGAACCCTAACACCTTCAAGCCAGCCCATCTCAACCGTGAATACGACAAATAACCTCTCTGACAAGCAGTTTGAGCAGGAACGGCGTTACGACTCTTTCAGGCCACGATACGGCGGAGGTGGAGACGACCGTAGAGAAGGAGGAAGAGGCGGCTACAGAAGGTTCGGCTCCAGAAGAAGATACTAGAACGATTAGATGACGCTTAGTGCGTCATCCCTTTTTCTATTCTTTACCATACTCGACCCAGTAAGATTCACCAGTAGTCAGACTCTCCTTTTTCCATATAGCGGCCTCTCTTTTCGCCCGTTCGACTGCCTCAACCAGTGCAGGAAATACGTCCTTCCTAGATCTTCCAGCTACCATGACTACGAAGATCAAATCTCCCAGATCCAGTTTTCCAGTGACATGATGGATGAGACAGTCAACAATTCCAGGACGAGTCTTGATATCCTCTGATATCTGACTGAAGGTCTCCTCAGCTCTTTCCTTATATGCTTCCAACTCCAGACTCGTGACCTTCTTATCTTCATTCGTGAACCCTTTAACGAATCCAAGGAAGCAGGCAACTCCACCCACCTCGTTGAATCTCTCATTGGCCCTTATGAAATCGAGCAAATTCTGTATTGAAAGCTCGCCCTTGCTATGTATGCCCACACGCGACAATTATGAACCCCCAGAACTCAGAAGACCACGAAACTTATTAAAATTGCCAAGGCAAGAGACCAGATCAGATTACCGGTCGCAACGAGAGTACCCAAATGCATGAGATATCTGTAGAATCAGGAGATCTCTCGCGAGAACTTGCGGATACATATTTATTCTCAATCGATTCGGTTGAAGCACTTCGAGAGGTATACAAGGACGATGTGGAGAAGGTTATTCAATCACTCAAGAGGCCAGACCCGAGATATTTCTTACGCGTAAACACCCTAAAGATCTCCCCCAAAGAATTGATCAATAAGATCCGCATGAAGAGTAATCAGATCTATCAGTTTGACCCAATTGAAGAGGCCGTTTTCACACCTCTCAGAGGGCCATTCGAAATTCCTAAAGTCAAGAAGAGAATTGTTGTCGACAAGTTTGCCGCCGAGTCCGTTCTTCAGGGCGCCCCCCTATATGCGCCAGCAGTTATGAACTGCTCAAAACTCAGACGCAACGACGAGGTTGAGATCACCGATGTTTATGGTCAGGTTGTCGGCGTTGGTAGGATGCAAATGAATGAGACGGAGATTCTGAACCTTAGAAGAGGTCTTGCAGTTGAGGTCACCTCTCCCATTTACGCCACCCTGAATCTGAGAGAGAGTGAAGAATATTCGGAAGGCCTCTTCTATCCACAGTCCCTGCCAGCCATGGTCACATCACGAGTACTAGACCCCAAGCCTGGAGACACCATTGTCGACTTAAACTGTTCACCGGGTGGTAAACTCTCACACATCTCCCAACTTATGCAGAACAAAGGCAAATTGATAGGGGTTGACCGGAATCCCAAAAAGATAAGGATCGCCAGAGACAACATTGAACGGCTTGGATGTCAGAACGTGACATTGATCGCTCATGACTCCAGATATCTTGATGTTGACTATCCTGATTTGACAGCCGACAAATGCCTAGTCGATCCCCCGTGCAGCGCACTTGGACTCAATCCTAAACTCCACGTTGAAATCTCGAGAAAAGCAATTCAAGATCTTTCGTCCTATCAAAAGCAATTTCTCGGCGCAGCTTCAAGATTAGTGAAAGATCGTGGTTCCATAGTGTATAGTGTCTGTACTATCACTAAGCAGGAATGTGAAGATGTCGCACGATATGGTGTTGAGGAACTCGGATTGAGACTCACCGATCAAAAGATCCGTTTGGGAGGAGAGGGCATGAAGAGTTTTGGAGATGCCGCTTCTTCGTTGCAGAGATTTGATCCTAATTTGCATGGCACAGGATATTTCATCGCGAACTTCACAAAGCCGTGACCGCAGTCTGCGATATCGTGTGCGCTAGCCTTTAGAACCCGCGCGTCGCTATCCTGATCGTGAATGTAACGAGGAGAAGGAAGCCTGCCCCTTAGCAACCACAAACACCCGCTAAATACTGTTCAAATTTTAAAGTGCCATTGACACCCGGGAAACCCCTCTCTGTCTCAAGAGGTCAGCGTGCAGAGTAGCCGTGCTGCTGAGACGGTAAAAAAAGAAAAGGTGTAACTTTCGTCTTTCATCTTACTCAGATCGAGAGGCTCCCGGGGCTAGCGCGCCAACCTATAATGGTGATTTCCAAAGGCGAAGCGTGCTATAGAATTATATCCGAAGCATCCACATTTCCAGTCGGAGAGAAACATGGAAGATCTGTTTAGCCTAAAGGATAAGGTAGCTATCGTAACGGGGGGCAATGGAGGCATAGGTAGGGGAATTGCTCGAGGGTTTGCTGAGGTCGGGAGCCAAATTGTCATAGCGGCAAGGAACCAAGACAAAACAGCGAAAGTCACGCGCGAAATCATAGACGAGTTTGGTGTAAGAGTCCTTGGCATCCAAGTTGATGTGCAGCAAGAGGAACACATCCGGCTTATGGTGAAGCAGGTACTTGATAAATTCGGGCGGATCGATATTCTGGTGAATAACGCCGGAACGAACATCCGAAAGCTGCCACAGGACCTTTCGGCAGCAGAGTGGGATGAGGTTCTTAACATCAACCTTCGCAGCGCGTTCTTGATTTCGAAGGAGGTTTATCCAATTATGAAAAAAACAGGGGGAGGAAAGATCATCAACATTGGCTCAGTGCTATCAATTCTTGGAATGTCTAAGGCTCCAGCATATGGAGCAAGCAAAGGAGGAATTGTGCAACTCACGCGCAGCCTTGCGGTCGCATGGGCACCGGACAATATTCAGGTGAATGCAATCTTGCCGGGATACATCAACACTGATCTGACTGTAGCACTGAGAAAGGATGTTCCTGGCCTAAATGAGCGAGTGCTGGTTCGCACACCTGCTAAACGTTGGGGTGAGCCTGAAGACATAAAGGGTGCAGCCATTTTCCTGGCGAGCCGCGCGTCTGACTTCGTAACAGGTGTAGCCCTGCCAGTGGACGGGGGCTTCTCAATAAGTGTCTGAGGACTTGCAGTATCGTGGCAGTAATCAGGGTCATAGCGTAGGCTCGCATCTGATCAGCCTAAAGTCCTATCTCTGTGCAAGAGACGAGAGTAAGTGTCCTGTTCGATCTCAGTCTAAACCTTATAGGCAACCAATATTGGTCTGATGTTTATGTCTGATCCTGCCAGTCTACCTAAAATGTTTGAAGTTGAGCAGGAGCTTATTTCTGTTAAAATTCAGAATGTCAAAGATGAAGTCCGCCATACCCTTAATCTCCATTCAAGGATAAAGCCAGGGGATAGTATTGTCATAACTGCTGGCAGTAGAGGTATCGCCAATATTGTTGACATAATCGCCGCGGTCGTCGAGGAAGTTAAGAAGTGTGGTGGAAAGCCATTTATTGTCCCAGCCATGGGAAGTCACGGCGGTGCAACGCCGGAAGGCCAAGTTGAACTCTTAGCAAATTATGGAATAACGCCTGAACACGTTGGCGCACCTATAGTCTCCTCCTTGGAAGTGGATGTTATCGGCCATCTTGAGGATGGAACTGCCGTATACATGAGCAGGGATGCTCACAAGGCAGATGGAATAGTAGTAGTGAACAGGGTCAAACCACATACAGACTTCAAAGATGAGATTGAAAGCGGGCTAGCCAAGATGATGGTCATCGGCCTGGGAAAACAGAAAGGCGCTGAATCATTACATTCCTTCCTTGCAGATGGCTACCACAAGATGCTAGTGAAGATGGCTAAGATAATACTGGGGAAGACGAAGATAATATGTGGATTAGCAATCGTGGAGAATGGCTATCACGAAACCGCCATCATCAAGGCTATTCCACCTGAAAGAATAATTGAAGAAGAGATCGAACTCCAAAGAATTTCAAAGAGATACTTAGCCAGAATACCATTCAAAGAGATAGACCTCTTAGTTATTGATGAAATCGGAAAGGAGATTAGCGGCGCGGGGATGGATCCAAACGTTACTGGCAGATTCTACGTCCCGACTGAGCATGAACCTCAGGCCCCGAAAGTAGGGAAGATTGTCGTACTCGACTTGACCACTGATAGTGAAGGTAACGCTACGGGTTTGGGCGGGGCTGACTTAACGACAAGAAGACTATTTGACAAGATAGATTTTGAGAAGACTTTCGTCAACACCTTGACATCAGGGTGGGTTGAAGCAAGCAAAATACCCACCTTCCTATCGTGCGATAGGGATGCTATACTAATGGGATTGAGAATAGCAGGCGTCAAAGATCAGAAGAAAGCCAAAATAGTTTTAATCAAAAACACTCTTGAACTGGAGAGATTCCTGATATCAGAGGCTCTTAGACAAGAAATCGACCAAAACCCCGAACTAAAGAAGGTAAAAGTTGTAAGTGAAGCAAGAGACATGGTGTTCGACGTCCTAGGAAATCTGGCAAGATAACAAGTCTGCGATTATCAATACGAACGCGTATGCGTTCACCCCTGTAAGAGGGGCTTTCTAACGCTTGATCTAGAAGTCCGAGAATGGTAGAATGATCTTGAACGATAAATCAATGCCTGTTCTCTTCGTAGGCCACGGCTCTCCCATGAACATAGTTCAGAGAAACGACTTCACGAATAGTCTGGCAGAGTTGGGCAGAAGCCTGCCGAAGCCACGAGCAATACTAGTAATTTCAGCGCACTGGCTGACGGAAGGAACTTACGTTACCTGCATGGAAAAGCCTAGAACAATCCACGATTTCTACGGATTCCCTAAAGAATTGTACAAGATTAACTATCCAAGCCTTGGCGCTCCAAACTATGCGAAATCGGTTATTAGATCAGTAAAGATGGTGAAGATCGACTGTGACACTGATTGGGGACTGGATCATGCTTCATGGGCCATTCTGAAACATATCTACCCCAAAGCTGACCTCCCCGTATTTGAGATGAGCCTAGACTATTCATTCAATGATTGGAACCCCAAACCATTGCAGTATCACTACGATTTAGCGTCTCAACTTGTCGAATTTAGAAAAAATGGAGTCTTGATTATGGGTAGCGGTAACATTGTACACAATCTCCGATTGATCGATTCCAGTGACATTGACGCCGAGCCCTACGATTGGGCTGTCGAATTTGATGAAAAGACGAAGACCAATCTAATCGACAGGAATCACAAAGACTTAATGAACTGTGAGAGCATGGGCAGGGTGGCTTCATACGCGGTGCCAACACTCGAACATTACCTGCCAATGATATACGTGATCGCGCTGCAGCAGAAGGACGAACCAGTAACATTCACCTACGAAGGGTTTCAGTACGGCTCCATATCCATGAGATGCTTCAGGATAGGATGACACCATTTGCGCGCGTATCAACAATTGGTTATACACGTAAGACGACAGAATCATGCTCTCTAGCCGGGCGATAGCGAGCCATTGTTCATACCGTCCTTCTCGATCTCCTTGGTAATCAGGGTTCACATTCTAGACTTAACATTGAGGACTGGATGCCTTACTAGGAGAAGGGATCCAGGCATGAGTTAGACGTATAAGCATGACATTTCTTACCTAATAGTCCTGGTGTTCAATTTGAGTGAAGAAAAACCTAGCGAAGAAAAGAAGGTTGAAGAGAAGACGACTGAAGAAAAGAAGAAGATTACTAGACGTGCCTATCTGAAATACGCTGGCGGCATTGTTGCTGTGGGTGTGATAGCTGCTGCTGGATATGGCGCTTACCAGTTTTACGGAAAGCCTGTGACCCCAAGTGCCATTAAGTCATCTGCAACTCCCACTATGACAAGCACTGGCGGCCAGCAACTGAAAGTGAAAATTGGTGGAACTAAGCCTCTAACCGGTGTTGTGTCTCTATTTGGTATAGATGAAGATCGTGGGTTGACAATCTGGGCGAATAGTTGGGTCAACGCTCAAGGTGGGATAAAGGCCGGAGACGGAAACACGTACATGGTCGATTTGGATATCTACAATGATGAGTCAAAGCCTGAGAATGTCAGCAGATTCTATGAGCAACTGATCAGCCAGGATAAAGTCGACTTCCTGGTGGGCCCTGTTTGGGGGCCTCTTGGCCAAGCAACGGTTGCTGCTGTGGAGAAGTATCATAAACTAGAGATATGGGGAGAGTCTACCTTTGACCCGACGCTGTGGAAGAACTGGAAATATTGCATGATGGTGCAGACTAACGGAAGCGAGTATCTGAACAGCCTAAACGACATGATCATCAGCAAGGTCCTACCCAACGATCCTACTGCAAAGAACGTAGCGATAGTTTACACCGACGACGCATTTGGAAACGTAGCTGGAACATATGGTCTTGCGTATGCGCAGAAGCAATCTCAGCTTAACATAGTCTTCACTGAGAAGGTGTCTTTTGACTCAACAGATTTTACCCCGGTACTTACAAGGGTCAAAGCAGCTAACCCAACGATTCTTCTATTCGAAGCCGGCGTTAAAGCACCCCTAGTTGCAAAGGGTGTTCGGGAGATCGGGCTGGATCTGTCAATGCTGTACTGTGGTACAGGAGCGGTGTATCAGTCATTCTACGATGGACTAGGCCCCAAGTATGGTGAAGACCAGGTCTCTATAACTCAGTGGGTTGTAGGAGAGGATTATCCAGAGAATTATGGACCGACGGAAGACTGGTTCGTTTCACAATACAACGTTCTCTCCGGAGGCAAACCGCCTGGGTACACGTCGGGGACGGGTTTCACGCAGGGTCTTATCCTGCAAGCTGCGATGGAGAAATGTAGTAACCCGCTGGACTCTGATGCGATGAGACAGGCTGTCAGTGCTGTGAAATTCACCGATTTCTTCGGTGACATTGCATTTGACCCGGTGACAGGCTGGCAGACAGGTCACAAGATGTCAATTCTTCAGTGGCAGGATGGGAAGCCAGTCTGTGTCTACCCGGTTGAGAGGTCGCCGCTGAGATATCCGATGGCAAAATGGTCTACAATTAAGTAGGCCACACTTCCCCTTTTTCTTTTTTCTTTTTTGTTAGACGGATTCACACAGCGATCAATCTTTTTGCGCAAAAAGTTGTCACCAACGTTCCTGTAGGACCTATCAGTCGACGAGTAGCTCGAGAGCTGATAAATCAAGATTAGGCGCACATGTACCTAGGGTTGTTGATATCCTTTTGTGTGCGTCATAACTGGCGAGCCCACGCAAGCTAACATTATCTCAGAAATGTCTTCGTGGATGTACACGTCGAAAAACCGACTTCCACGATCCCCGCCAAAGAGTCAAATTACCTATATCCCCCCTTAGCTGGTGAGAATAGCCGAATTTGAACTGCTGATTGGGTAGGTTTCTGGTTGTGTGTTTTCATTTTGCGCTTTTTTGGTGGCGATCAGTTTTCGTACTGCTTCTATCTCTTCGTCGCTCAGTCTGGTGAGGCGTTTCATCTGTGTCTCGTACTGGGCGAGTCTTTGATGCAGTTCCTGTATAGTTCGGTCCCTCTGTTCTAGTTCTGCCATCACATCGAGTCTTGAGCTGAAGTTGGCTTTCATGTATTTTGTAGCTATCTCATCAATGTCATGCATGTCAAAGTAGCTGCCCCGGCTTCCTGGCAGAGTATGACCCATTAGGGCTTCCTTGGTGTCCTCATCGATATCAGAAGCGTTAAGGATCTTGCTGAAGGTCTTTCTCAGACAGTGGGTCCAAATGTTTTTGGAATCTAGGCCTATCCGCTTGGCAGATTTCTTGATGATGCCTAAGATGCGGGCCTCATCAGTAACGTTCTTCCTAGCATGCTTGGCTATCGGCGTGAATAGAGGGGCACTATGTCCAGGTTCTGTCTCTGTGCCCAGACGCTGATCGAGATATGTCCTCAGAGCCTCAGCCGCCTCTTCCTGCAGGAAAGCATAGTAATAGCCTGGACCGTAGCCGGTGAGCTTCGTATCAATCTTGTTCGTTATCCTCAGTCTGACTGGGATCTTTATCTTCGGATAGAGTTGGTCACGCACCAGCCCTACGGTCCAGTTGACCAGGCATCCAACTCGGGCGCCGCTCTGAAACAAGCAAAGAAGTATAGCACGATCTCTCGGATTTGTTAAGACCCCGGCCATCCTGTAGACAGTCTCTTTGTCTGGTATGATCTCTTGAGAGACCTTGGTCCTGATCTTGCGAATCCGCTCCGCGCGCTTGAACTTTAGCTCCTTATCATTAGCCTCAAAGAACCCCTTGGTTGTTATTCGGATCTGTCTGGCCATTGTGAACTTGCCCCGCTGCAGATACGCCTGAGTGATCTGCAGAACTCTTCTCCTAGCTTGCTCAGAACTCAGATCCAAAAGTTGCTGCGCCTGACTGAATCCCATCGTCCTGCAAACGATCTCAAGACAGCGCATGTAAGCCTCACGAGTAGCTTGACTCGTATAGTTGTTAATCCAGTTCCGAACACAATCTTCAGACATCAAACCCTCATAGCTATGCGGGGAAGAAACCCACATGCCTCTAATATCTCTGTTACCTGGCATCGCATCTTAGTCTAGAAAAGCAGATAAAAAGTCTTGTTATTTTACGTGAAACTCCGAAGTAAAACTAGACTAGCCCACGAGAACATGCTTGCATCGAAGACGCAAGTTCACTTTTTTTAGACCTTACCAAATTACTCGAACAGATATCCAAGAGAGCAAGCGACTTGGAGAAATAGGCGGCACAGTTGAAGTTTGCAAATTCAAGTCGGGGAGATTCGTATCGATGAAAAAGTTCTTGATTATCATCGACAGACACTTCCCTAGGACGATGATTATTGGGTTCGGTTAAACGATTAGATAGAATCGCCTCTGACATCGAAACAATGAATATAAGGGGTGCCGGGAGAATTGCTAGGAATGCTGTCATAGCCCTGCTGACGGTTGCGAAAGAATCGAAGGCTAAAGATGAAGAAGCATTTGTCGAGGAACTTGAGGTAGCCTCGAAGAGGCTTCTTTCAACAAGACCAACAGCTGTCTCACTTGCAAACAGTATTCGATATCTCATGCACCGAGTTAACCTTGCAAGACAAGCAGGTGCCAATCTGGAGAGATTGAAGTCCACAGCGATATATGCTGCAAGAGAGTTTGTCAAAGAGTCAGAACAGGCTGTTGAAAGAATTGGCGAGATAGGCTCACGAAGGATCAGGAACGGTGACGTATTGATGACCCACTGCCACAGCAACGCAGCAACAGCAGTCATGAAGAAAGCTTGGGCCGACGGGAGGAGATTCTCGGTCTACGTTACTGAGACCAGACCTAGACTTCAGGGCCGGAAGACCGCAGCACTGCTTGCAGGAGAAGGCATCCCTGTCACCGTGATAGTGGACAGCGCAGCACGTTACTTTATGAAGGATGTCGACAGTGTCATCGTCGGTGCCGATGCCATAACCGCCAACGGTGCGCTCGTTAACAAGATAGGCACGGCCACGATAGCAACTTTAGCTCATGAAGCACGAACCCCTTTCATTGTTGCGTCGGAGACCTACAAATTCAGTCCAGAGACAGCAATTGGCGAGCTCGTCACGATCGAGGAACGGGATGCGACTGAGGTACTCCCCAAAGCTTTGCTTCAAAGGTTCCCCAAGATCTCTGTAAGGAATCCCGGATTCGACGTCACCCCGCCAGAGTACATAGATCTCATAATCACTGAGAGAGGTGTCATCCCACCGCAAGGCGCAATTATGATTATTCATGAACTCTTCGGCTCAATTCAACCGAGTGAGTTGCTGAAGCACCAAACATACAAAGTTGCTGAGGAATAAGATCCGACCTTAAGAGCTGAGAACGCAATTAGGAGGTCTCGAAAACAATTAATCAGTCAATGTAACCGCTACGCTGGGAGAGATGCTTTCAGATGAGACTAAGGACCAAGCTGCTTCATCTTGATGCAGGTGGAAAGTGGGTAGCGATCCTCAACATTGATGATGCTGAAGAGCTCGGTGTTCGAAGCTTAGGAAGGATAAGGCTTGCAAGAGATATTCGTGAGCTAACAGCCATAGTGAATACCACTTCTCGTATTGTTTCAAAAGGTTCCATAGGCGTCTACGACGAGGCCCAAGCACATCTTCAACTTCAAGAAGGTGACGATGTTGATGTTGAAGTCTCCAGCCCTCCAAATTCCTTAAACTACATAAGAAACAGGCTTGGTGGCCGAAAGCTAACGCGTGATGAAACCAATGAGATTGTTAAGGACATCGTCAGCGGAGACCTCAGCGAGGTCGAAATAACCGCCTTCGTGACTTCTTTGCACCATTTTGCTCTTGATATTGACGAAGCCACAGGCCTTTCCTGGGCAATGGTTGAGACAGGTCAGACTCTCGAACTAGACAAGAAGCTAGTCGTCGATAAGCACTCCATCGGTGGGGTTCCAGGGGACAAGACCACTCTACTTGTTGTCCCCATCGTCGCAGCTTGCGGTATAACTATTCCAAAGAGCTCCTCCAGAGCGATAACATCAGCCGCAGGAACCGCTGACAGAGCTGAAGTCTACATGCCGGTAAGACTCGAGATCGATGAGATGAAGAGAGTCCTCAACAAGACCGATGGATGCATTGTCTGGGGCGGCACCCTTCGACTCGCCCCAGCTGATGAAATATTTGTCCAAGTTGAGTACCCTCTCTCAATAGATCCTTTACTCTTGCCTTCGATAATCAGCAAGAAAAAGGCCGTTGGAGCCGACTTCGTCGTCATCGATATCCCTACTGGAGCTGAGGCTAAGGTCAAGACCATGGGTCAGGCTCAACTGCTTGCTCAAGACTTCATCGAGTTGGGGAATAGGATGGATATGGTCATCCAATGCGCGGTAACTTACGCAGGGCAACCGATTGGCCATGCTATAGGCCCGGCCTTGGAGGCCAAGGAAGCACTTGAGAACCTCATGAACTTGAAGTTGGACCCTGACTTGGTCCACAAGGCAATAGACATCGCTGGCATGCTTCTGAACATGACTGGAAGATCGTACGGCAGAGCTATAGCGGCGGAGATACTAAGATCTGGCAGAGCTGAGAAGAAGCTTCGGGAAATAATCGAGGAACAAGGGGGTGACCCAGGCATAAGGCCGGCGGACATCCCGATCGGGGAACAGTCACTTGATGTGCTCGCCGAGAAGTCTGGCGTTGTTCTATGGGTGAACAGCGCAAAACTGGTTGATCTCGCAAGGCTCGCAGGGTCTCCGAAGGATAAAGGAGCAGGAGTTCTTCTGCATAAGAAGCTTGGAGAAAAGGTCAGCGAGGGGGATCGGCTCTGCACATTATACGCGGAGAAGGCTGGAAAACTGGAGAGTGCGCGGGCGGCCCTTGATGGTGAAGCAACGATGGTTGTAGGACACATGATGGAGATGACCCTTAGCGAGATCAAAGAGTTGAAGCCGCCGAGAGAACGGTTCGTCCTAGAAAGATAGACGAAGAATTCTCTACTTCCAAAGCTTCAATGCAGCGCCAAGTTCCTCATGAGACTCTGCGTAGTCTTTCAATGGTATATCGTTCATGGTTGCGTCCAGAGCTTGCCTCATAGCTCTTGCTCCGGAGGTTGTCCCGCCGCTGTGTCCGTGTATTCCTCCTCCGGCTTGGATCACAAAGTCGTTTCCGAAGATCGAGACCAGTGAAGGAACCAGAGCCGGATGCAGGCCGCCTGAAGCTACTGGAAGGACAGGCCGCAGTCCGTACATCTCTCCCCTGAGCACATCGCAATTCTCCTGAACCTCACTCTTCTCCTCAGACATCTTGCCAACGACCGCGCCGACATGAAGTTGATCGAGCCCCAGAACTCTGACGATTCTTGATATCACTCGCATAGCAATACCATGTCGGGGATTTCGTGTGAAAGCAGCGTGTCCAGCACGGTGAGCGTGAATCACGAGGTTGAAATCATGTTCCCTGAGAGTCTGGATGGCGGACCAACCACATGTCAGAATGTCAACCATGACATACTCTCCACCCTGTTCTTCAACGAATTCCGCCCGCCTGAGCATCTCTTCTGTCTCAGCCGTTACGTTGATCATGTAGATCTTCTTTTCGCCAGTCTCGTCTTCAGCCCGATCTCTCACATCAAGTGTCTTTACAGCTCTGTCCTCAAACGGGTTGAATGACTGGTTGCTTAGGTTCTCATCATCCTTGACTATGTCGCAGCCTCCGACCCATGCCTCATATGCAACAGTCGCATGGTCTTGCGTTTTCAGCCCCAGCTTTGGTTTAATTATTGTTCCTACAAGCGGCCTCTGAGGAACCTGAAGGATCCCTCTGATACCTGGTATTCCATACTTGGGGCCTTTGAAGGTCTTCACTAGTTTCTTGGGCAAGTGAACATCTTTCAATCGTAGATTTTTGATCGCCCTCAGACCGAAGACGTTACCTGCCAAGCTACTAAAGATATTTGGAATATTCCCTGCCTCGAAGAGCTCGATTGGATAGGCGATCTTGGCTTGGCCTTTCTCGAGCGTGAAGACTGTCGCATGGAGTTCCTCAACATAAGACTTCATCGTGGAGAGTTCGGTCCATGTCCCAATGGAACTCTCAGCAGCAACACCCCCTGCGGCTTCCTTCATGCTAATGCCTAACGGCTCAATTCTGAAGTCGCAGATCACATCGTCCTCTCTCGGTTTGTATCCCAAGTTTACAAAATCAATGTATCTCACGGTTGGCACTTAACCCTACGAGGACGTCGTCCTCAGACTAGTCCTTGCTTCTTGCTCTAAGATTAACTAGTAACAAGTAGATAACAATGATATTCATGAGCCAACAAATCAGCGGCTTCGTTTTATGCCTCCCCAAGAAACTGCAGTCTTTGCTCAGCTCACTAGCGTCTCCCAGATCCAAATATTGTCTGAATGGGAGTTGAAGAAGGATGGAGCCCCGGCTGGGCTTCGGTCCCAGGACTTACGGCTTACAAAGCCGTCGCTCTAACCAAGCTGAGCTACCGGGGCAAACATTGCTTTGGTTCTATTCGATTGTCGCCATATGTTCTTTTGGGAGCAGCGCGTATTACTTAGGACTCTCTTGAAATAGAATATCAAGCTTTTTTAGGTGTCGGTGTATCATTCAGTCGTGCCGGGGTGGCTCAGCTGTGGTTAGATGCCCAGAAGGGCAGGTTGAAGCGCTGGACTCATAAAGATCTCTGAGTCACTCTGGAGAGATCCAGAGGCCGCGGGTTCGACTGCCAACAGCCGAAACTCCCGTCCCCGGCACTCTTCCTTCAGTAGATATTCCTTTCGACTTTACTTCTAAGAATCTTAACGGTTCCGTCTTTCATTCCAACATAGACGAGATCCGCGACTTGAGCGAATATGCCAACCTCAACCACGCCAGGAATCATCTTAACCTGTCTTTCGAGAGCGATTGGATCCTCTATCGTACCAAAATCAACATCTATTATCATATTTCCGTTGTCTGAGATTATAGGCCCGACCTTTCCTTGCCCCTCCCTCAGGGTCGATCTCCCTCCTATGATTCCGATTCTACCAATCACGGCGTCGACTCCAAATGGTAGAACCTCGACAGGAACGGATTTCCCTTGCCCTAGCTTACTAGTCAATTTGTCCTCGCCGATTATTATTGCAACTCTTTTGGAGTTGGAATCGACGATCTTCTCCCTTGCCAGAGCCGCCCCGCCACCCTTGATCATATTCAAAGTGCCAATCTCAACCTGATCAGCACCGTCTAGAGCCATGTCCAAAGGTCGTCCATCTTCAAGCTGTGCCAGTCTCAGTCCAAGTTGTCTCGACAAGATTTCTATTTGAAATGAGGATGGAACAAAGGTTAACTTCAATTTCTCTCTCTGAATCTTCTCGCCAACCACGCTCAAGGCTTGGGCCACAGCCCTTCCACTCCCAAGACCAATCCAATTGCCGTCTCGAATCAGTTCAGTCACCTTTGAGCAAGCAGCTCTGATGGTCTCATCGTACTCTTTCAAGGCTAGCCACGAATTGGCAACAGGATTCCGATCCTATATATTACTTCTGAATCCAAGTCAGGCCGGCTATGTACCTCCATTACAGAGTGTACAACGTAGCGAGAACTGGATTATATTCGGGTGAATTAGGCCAAGAAGCTTTTGAGCCCGCTGAACAAAAGTTCTGTAAGAAGAGCAATATTGGAAGGTTTTCGAGCAGACTTCTCAAGGAATTTTAGCATGACTGGTCTAAAGAGTCTGGATTGAAAAGCCGTATCCCCGTGCGCCTCAATGACTTCTCTTATCTCATCTTCGTCGATCATCTCAAATATTCGATCGACCTGAGCGTCGCTGAGGGTGTCTAGGAGCCTTCGCACAATCGAGGTGAATCGTAGCTCTCTACCTATAGCCTTCCTCCATCGTGCTTCGTATCCCTGTAAGAGTCTGCCGCTAAAATCACTCTTCTCTAAACATTTAGTCGATGTCTGTGCAGCGATCTCAGCGGCTTTGAGTCCAAAGTAAAGCCCTCCTCCAGATGTAGATTTTACTAGACCCGCAGAGTCGCCAACAACAAGAATGTTGTCGGCATAGGATCGTGTTATCGGCCCACCCACCGGCTCGAATCCAGCGTATGTCTTCTCAATTCTTCTGTCCCTGATCTTGCCGCAGCTCGTTAGCTGACGCAAGAATTTCTCAAGATAATTTTGTAGAGGTTGAGTCGCCTCTGCACTACTGACACATAATCCGATCCTGGCTTTGCCTTCTGTTATTGGAACGATCCAAGCAAAGAATCCTGGGGCAATTTCTCTTCCAAAGTAGAGTTCAACGCAATCTGACGATTCAAGCTCTACATCAGCCATCTCGTATTGGAGCCCCCGAAGAAGTTCGCTCTTTGGACTTAAGCCGGCTTTTTTCAGTAAGATTGGTGTCGCACCCTCAGCATCTATAACAAGTCTCGTTTTCATTAGCACAACCCTCCCCCTTCTTCTGGCTTTCAAGATCATCAGACCGCTTGAAGCCCTTTCTAGATCGTAAACGCGCGTCTGCGTTGACAAATGGGAACCAGACGAGCAAGCCATCTCAGCGAGTCTCACATCGAATGACTCTCTATCAAGAATGTAAGAGTCGACTACATTTCTTCGAATTGACAACTCATTGCTTCGAGGAGAGTGAAGAACAGCTGCTCTCACAGAGTTGAGTATAGTCTCCCTTGGGAGATCGAAATCTCGGAATGCGTGGGCAGTCAACTTTCCTGTACAGTGGCAGGGCCTTCCGACAGATTCGTGTTCTTCACAGAGCAATGTCTTGAAGCCTTTCTCTGCCACCTTGCGTGCAACGGTCGACCCTATTGGACCGCCACCAACCACGATAACGTCATAGATCGTTACCCATCCTCTCCAATGCCTTTAGAAATAGTTGAAGAGTTACCTCTCACAGACCACGTTAAGTCTAGCGTTGTATGTCTAACTATACTAGAATACTCCTACATTTGATGATCTTACACTCATCATCGAGTGGATGGAGATGGAGAAATGGAGCCCCGGACGGGTTTTGAACCCGTGACCTTTGACTCTTTAGTGGCTCTTACCAAGCCAACGCTCTCCAGTGTTCCTATGACATCTAACCAGGCTGAGCTACCGGGGCTTGACTAGATAGCGTTGAACGCATAGTTATATTGGTTACTCACTAAATTTGTTTATGTTGGTGCTTCCTTTTCACCGCTTTTGGGATATACAACATATTAGACATTATCATCCAAAGATGCGGAGTTAAAATAATATTTTTCCCCCTCGACTTTTTTTGGAAAGGCTTAAGTGTGTAGCTTAAGGCTAGAATATTAAAATTGTAGTTCAATTCGGAGGAAAAAGAAAGAATGGTAAAGCAATGTCCAAAGTGTGGCGCTGCCAACAGAGACGACGCAACATTCTGTTCAAGTTGCGGGACATCGTTTGCAGCTCCAGCTGTCAAACCAGTCCCTTCAGTAAAGGTTGTTAGACCCGCCGTCCCTTCATCAATTCCATATCGAGTTCCACCGCCAGGAATGTGTTACTATCACCCGAGCCTTCCAGCCCAATACATTTGCAGTCGATGCGGACGAGCAATTTGCAGAGACGACGCACGCTTCTACGGTGACTTGGTCCTGTGCCCACAATGCTATGCCGGAATAGTTCCAATATCAACGCCATCCTACCAGCCGGCCTATCAAGGCGGCTATCCAACAGCATATCCACCAAGCTACCCACAAGCTCCAATGCCCACTATGGGTCAAATGGGACCACCAATGGGTATGGGAGCACCAATGGGTCCAATGGGACCACCAATGGGTATGGGAGCACCAATGGGTCCAATGATGGGACCACCAATGGGTATGGGAGCACCAATGGGTCCAATGATGGGACCACCAATGGGTATGGGAGCACCAATGGGTCCAATGATGGGAGGCCCAATGGCCGCAGTCCAAGGTCCACTACCGATGATCTTCCCGCAGGGTAGGTCATACGCTCTATGGGGCTTCCTACTATCACTGATTGCTGGAATACTCGCGATAGTCGCGGGCGCATCAGCTACAGCACTACTCTACCTCAACACGGCAATAGTCCCGTCTTGGCTAGCACCGTACGTACTCGCCCCGCTTGGAGTTGGATTGCTACTAGGCCTAGTTGTAATATTGGGCGCATTCCTGATTCGGTTGGGATACACAACGCTCGGAGGCATCATAGCCTTCGTCTTCTCTCTGGCCAACATCTACCTCGCCCTACTGATAGTGGTACCAACGATGGAAGTCTACGCGCCAATAGCATTAGGCATAGTTGCGTTGCTCTTTGGATTGGTAGGCGGAATACTGGGCATACTCGGAAAGTAATACTTTCCACCCCCCCTCTTTTTACTGTCCCCGGTTTCTGGAGGCACGAGAGCGCTCTACGTCAGCGTGTGTACAGGCACCATGTGAGGGTAATCTGATATGCCAAAAAAGAGCGCAAACAATATTCATAGATTATTCTCATCTGAAGGCTGGAGATAAGAAAATGGTGATAGAACATTATTATCCACCTTCAAGGCCGCCACCTCGTGCATATTATCCTAGATCTCCCAGACCCTCAAGGCGACCACTACTTGTGGTGTTGTTAGTGATCCTATTTGCCGGATTACTTTTGACATCGACTGCTCTAATAGTTCTGTTCATCTATCGACCTCCCAGCATCACTCACACTCCAGTTACGATAGGCTTGGGGAATAGCCCAATCAGCATCAGCGCATTGGTCTTCGGAGGAGGCAGTTGGGTCCAGAATGTAACCTTGTTCTATAACGTTGTGGACAAGGCAGTTTGGAAGACCAAGTCAATGACGCTTCCTTCAGGTTCTGAGCCATACGTTGGAGTGATCCCTGGAAGTGACGTTACTTCAAGCATAACTTACTATATTACGGCTGTTAATGGGCTGGGTCTTTCCGCAAACACCGTGGGATATTTCATCCTAGTTAGAGAATTCAATATCTCCGCCCAACTCTCAACTGTCGTGTTATCTGCTGGTACTAGTAACAGCACGACGATTACTGTCGGTTCTAAGGGAGGTTTCAGCTCAAGCGTGTCCCTGTCGATGTCAGGTCTTCCCTCGGGAGTCACAGCCTCCTTTAATCCGCCAGCCGTAACGCCACCACCTAACGGCACAGTGACATCCAACATGATCATATCGTCGACAACCTCAGCTCCAGCAGGAATATACACAACAAGCTTGACGGGATCAAGCGGAAATCTAACTCAGACTAGTACGATGACCGTGAAGGTTAATCCTCCTGGTGACTTTGGTTTCTCAGTAACACCGAACATACTAACGATCCGGCGTGGCGCGGCAGCATTCTACAATGTTACAATGAATGCGGAGAATGGATACGTCCATGCGGTTATGTTATCAGCGTCAGGTCTACCCACAAACATTAGATACACATTCACAACCTTCCAAAACGAGACCGTTCTAGGAGGGCCCTTCCAGCAGGTGACATTGATGGTGACCTCGAACGGTCTATCTCCAATCGGAACATTCACAATAACAGTTCAAGCCACGGACGGCACTTTAACACACACCGCGCAAGTAACACTCACAGTTCAGCCTTGAGAACCATGACAAGATTTATGTTCATGCCCGAAACTCAGTCTGGAGGTGAGTGTCTTCTATGAAGTTATTTATTCAAGCGCCGATTGGACCACAGTCCGGGCTTGCCGAGATCGACGTACTTCCAGAACATACAATAAGTGAGATTAAACAACAGGTCTGCAGCTCATTCGGGATCGACCAGACAACAGTCTCATTGATGTACGGTGGAGTCATGCTTGACGACAGCATATCAGTCGCCGCCGCTGGAATTCCCGAGAACGCCCAGCTGGCTCTGATGCCATACAACATTATTGGCGGTTAAGCATTGAACATACCTCAACTCTACAAAGAAAAGGATTTTCTAAATCACCAATTCCCAACAGTCAGAGTGCTTAACGATCCTCCAACAAGTTATGAAGGCATGCTCAGGTGCGAGAAGGGCGAGGTCAAGAGGCTGGCCGAACAGAAGATATGGCCCTTCACGGAATACGTCGAATGGCAACGGTTCAGGTTGGAACTGCAGGACGACTATCCCGTCAAACCTCCAATAGTCACTTGGCTAACGGAGATAGCACATCCAAACATAGTACCAAATATTCCAGGCGCGGTCTGCGTATCCACCTTAGGTGATAGCTGGAAGCCAAACCTCAAACTCGTCTCCATTGTAAACTCACTATACTATCTCCTCTCGGACCCAAATCCAGACAACGTCTTCAACTATCCAAAATGCTTGCAAGCAGCTAAGGTCTGCGGCGAATTCGGTTTCCCAAAGATGAACAAACCACGTAAGAAGGCCTCTGAAACAGACACCGTCAGATTCAACGTAATAGCGGTTCCTGCTCTCGCAGCCAGACAGCCGCCCCAGAGGGACGTAGTGAGATTCACAATCCTAAGGCCCTATAGGCCTTGACATTCTGAAGGACACGTTTTGAAGGTTTTAGCAGGGATCCCATCAGTTAGGGATGTTGAGGTCGACATCCCACCAAAGGCAACTGTGGCTAGGCTCAAGCAAACAATATGTGCCAAGCTCAGTCTTGAACCGGATCTGACAAGACTACTCCTAGACGGAAAACCTCTAAGGGAGACCTCCAAACTCTACAAGCTGCAACTGGAATCAAAGAAGCTGGAGATCGATTACTTCTGGTCACGCCAGATGATCCTGTGGGGTGAGCAAGGCCAGGCTAGGTTGAGGGACTCCAAGGTCTTGATCGCTGGCGCCGGTGCGCTAGGCAATGAGACCGTAAAGAACTTGGCCATGGTGGGAGTCAGGCATTTCACCATAGTCGACTATGACACAGTTGAAGTGTCGAATCTGAGTCGGATGCTCTTTTTCGATAAGACGGACTTCGGGAAACCCAAATCAAAGGTTTTGGCTGAAAAGCTACATCGCAAGTATCCACACCTCGAGATCACTGCGGTGGAGGGTAGACTTGAGAGACTTCCCTTGGAAGTCTTCTTGAATTCAGACCTTATCATAAGTGGCCTTGATAATTTTGCCTCCAGAGTATCTTTGACCTTGACATCGCGCAGATACCTTGTACCGATGGTCGATGGTGGGATTTCCGGGTATCACTGCAGAGTTCAATCATACATACCTCCTGATGATCCATGCCCAATGTGCCCCGTAGCGGGCAACCAGTACGGCAGATTAGTTGGCCTGAGAAACCCCTGCGACGCACCACTTGAAGAGATTGTAATTCCATCTCTTCCTACGACAATATCTCTGGTTGCATCAATCCAAAGTCAGGAGGCTGTCAAAATACTTCTCGGCTATCCCGCTTACCTGAAGGACGGCGAATGGCCAGAGACTGCTGGAAGACCATTAGAAGGCATTTGGATTGCAGACCTCAAATACAACAAGTACTCCATACTCGAATTGGCAAAAAACAAATACTGCTTTGTCTGCGGAGAACACGGGGAAGCAAAGGATACAGTTAGGAGAATTGAAGTCCCCATCAACGAACTCATTTCATCGACGCATAGCGAGATCTCAAAAAGGCTATTTCCGGACGCTGAGGATTTCATGTTGTTTAATCTGTCGCGGGAACCTGTAACGAGAGTCCTTGAAGATTCGCTGGGAAAAGGCGACTTGAAGCGAGGAGAGTATCTGCTAGTTACTCTTAAAAGAAAGGACGGCGAATATAATGAAGTTGTTGTCCGATTAACCTAGGGGAGGATTAAATGCCAACATGCCCAAAGTGCGGCAAGGCTAACCCAAAGAGAGCCAAGTTCTGTTACAACTGCGCAAGTTCTATGTATCCTCCTCCAACCGTTCCAATGGCCTCCGTGGGAGCGCCAACCGTATCCGTCCAACCGGCGCCTAAGCCAGCCCCCGCAATTAGGGTAATTTCACCTACGGGTATCCCTCAGATTCAACAAACTCCTTCCATGCCTCAAGCAAGGGCTATCTCAATGAGGATTCCTTCTATGGGTACCTGCAGCTACCATCGTGAGCTTCCCGCTATGTACATATGCAGTCGATGCAATCGTTCGATCTGTAAGGCCTGTGGAAGACATTACTTCAACATGGTGTTCTGTCCACAATGTTACGGTCTCTCCGTTCCACCTCAACGTTATTGGTAGTATGCCCCACAACTTCCCAAGACGCACTTTAGCGAAAGAATCTTAGAATCCTACAGCGCATCGAAAGGCATTGACCGAAAACAAGCGTTAAGCCTAGGTATGAGCAACAATCCGACCTGTAGACTCGACGGCCATTAGTTGGATCTCTTCTTCATTGGGGCATATGAATGGATTCTATTCTCCGTCGAAGATGAGCTGACCCCCTTTATCGACTCAAATGTAGAAATCACTCTCAGATGAGTCGAGCTTCTTTACTGCGAAGACTATATCCTTCTTGTCTTCGTAGATTTTCGATTGTGAGAAGGTGGGGCAGTGAATGTCACCGCACCATCCGGAGTCTCATCGTGAGTCATGAGCACTTCGACTGCCGAATGGGCCTGCATGAATTGTGCCACAGTAATGAATGCCACGATTGCGAGTCGAAGTCCCACTTCCCAGATTTCTACACAGAGGTAAATCAATTAACTTTAATATGAAGCGGAAGGTAGAGCTAGGCAAAACTGGGGAGATCCTTGGAGACAATATCTCGGGGAGAAAAAGCCATAATATACCCTGGCGAACGGTATACGCCTAGAGAGCGTGTTTGGAAGGTTCTTGAGCACCAGGAGCCGGACAGGGTTCCTGCGGAACTTGGCGGATGCCTCTCTTTCATGATGAAGCAGTCATACTTCAATCTTAAACATTTCATGCATCTCCCTATCTTCTCCAAAGAGATCGACTATTGGCCTGGCGGCACGCATTATACATCTTGGTGGACAACTCCTATCGACGAAAGGATTTACAGGCGATTCAGAATAGACTTCAGGCCTGTATCGATACGGTTTCCCAGGCCATTCATACCTCAAAAACTCCTGCCTGACAATTCATTCATAGACGAGTGTGGCTTTCATAGGAAGGCTGGCGAGACCTACTTGGAGTTCGCCAGTCCAGCCCCCCTTGAACAGATAGATACGATAAATGAGATTGTAAACGATCCCTACTGGCCGGATCCAGAGAAGGATAGAACGGTTCAGGGTCTTGATAGAAAGGCGAAGAAGCTCGATGAGGCAGGCTACGCCGTATGCTGCGTAGCACCTATGGGTGGACCGTTCGAGACATCATGGCAACGAAGAGGCTTCAACAAGTTCCTTGAGGACATCTTTTTCAGACCACAAATAGCAAATGCACTCCTAGACAAGGCGACTAAGTTGCTCATCCAGATGTATGGAATGATGCTCGATCAAATAGGCGACTACTGTACTTTAGTGGGAGTCGCAGACGATATGGGAGCTCAGACTTCCGGACTTCTCAGTCCAAAAACCTACAGGGAATTCATAAAACCTAGACATAAACAGATCTACGATTTCATACACAAAAAGACGGCTGGGAAGATCTACCTACACAGTTGCGGAAACGTAGACATGTACATCAACGACTTCATTGAAGAAGGCGTAAATGTGCTTAACCCAGTTCAACCGGAGTGTCCAGATATGGGGCTGGAGAATTTGAAGAAGAAATACGGGCACAAACTTACCTTTTGTGGAGGCGTAAGCTCACAGAGGGTATTGCCGCGAGGTACACCGGCCGATGTGGAGGCTGAAGTAGTTAGAGTCATCAAGGAAGGTGCGGTCGGTGGGGGTATGATAGTTGCACCCGGACACATAATCCAACCCGAGGTTCCACCATGGAATGTCTGCGCCCTATACGACTCTGTTCTCAAATATGGGGGGTATCCAATAAAACTCTAAGGTGATATTGGTGGCGCAGAAAGAGATCTTGGAAAGATTCAAGCAGTCTATAGTTGAGCTGAAACTCGAGCAGACACTTGACGCGACAAGGGAAGCTCTGAAGAGCGGCATCTCGCCCTACGAGATAATGGATACGATGAGGGGTGCAAGCAACATAGTCGGACAGAAATTCGAGTCCTGTGAGTACTTCATAAGTGAGCTTGTCATTGCGGGAACAATAATGAAGGCTGCCTCTGACCTTCTGAAGCCACACCTCGCAGGCGGGAAAGGTAAGTACAGGGGAAAGGTTGTGATAGGAAGTGCTCCTGGAGACATGCATGACATAGGAAAGAACTTGGTGGTCGTTAGTCTAATGGGGGCAGGATTTGAGGTCGTCGATCTTGGCATAGATGTACCTTCAGAAAAGTTCGTCAAGGCCGCCAAGGATGAGGCGCCGGGCATAATAGGAATCTCTGCTTTGACGAGTACGACTATGATGAGAATTGGAGAGGTTCTAGACGCGTTAAAAGCAGCTTCCTTACGTGAAAAGGTGAAGGTGATTCTGGGAGGGGCACCCTTGACAGAGGAGTTTGCAAAGAAGGTAGGGGCCGACGCCTATGCAAGGGATGTCATTATCGGTATAAGAATTTGTGAAGGATGGATTTCGCAGCAAAAAGCCTGAAGCTTTGAACAGTCTTGCACGTTCAGCCTTGAGTACGGCTTATCTTTCTCCACGATCGAGCCTTTTCATCGAACTCATATTCACCAAAATCTGTGCCGAGCACTATGGCACGGTCAATTCTAAAGGACTTTGTCGGCTCGTGATAACCCATATAGACATGCGTCTTTGAGCCTGGAAGATTCTTCTTCTGGCTGAGTTCCCAGAGTGACTCGAGTGCCGAGTCGAGATGACCAAACGCTGCTTCAACAATCTCATTATTGCTGGTCCGACAGCGCATGTTCGCATCGAGGCCTTCAACCGTACACTCAAAGGAGATCATGGGTTCCTCATCCTTTCTACGCTTACTGAGTGTCTTCGAGATCTTCTTTGCCGCCTTCTTCCAGTAGTCGCTCTTCATCACGCCTAAGATCTGAGGTATATTCTTGACTGTGATCTCTCCGAGCGCGAATACGGCTGTCGGCGGGCTCTCTTCTGAGGTCTTCAAAATGTACGTTCTATCCTTGAGATCGAATGCTCCACCGAAAGCCTCTGCAATCTTGTGAAGCTCTTTCTCTGTAAAGTTCTGGTCTAAACCAATGGTGAGTTTAAGCCTCTCCATAATATCACTTCCAAGTGCATATAGTTGTCCAGAAGAAAAAACTTACCGAGACTATTTAAACAACTGGTCTCAGAGGGTCTATGGCTGCACATAGCCACAGTCAGTGCAGTATCTATCCTCAACATCTATGAGCCTGAAACAGTGTACACAGACTTTCCGGCGTAAAGGCGCCGGGGAGCTTGGTATGTTGATCTGGTCGTTCTGAAGTGACAGTCGACCTGAGTTACGTAGTCTTTCTACGGCTTCCTGGAGTTCATTCAAGGGAATACCAATGTCTGCAGATGCTTTCGAGAGTGAGATCTCTCCGTTATGAGCCTCAATATAGCTGAAGACCCTGTCATCTATCCCGCCGGTCGATGAGTAAGGATCGCTTCTCATTGGGGTCGTGATGATCACGCGCGGGGGAGGAATACTAGGCGCTGGTGGAATTATTGGTGGGATTATTGGTGGAATTATCTGAGGATAAACACTTCTTGACGTATCCTCTGTTTCACCTCCAAGCCTTCTCTCTAGACTATTAATAGTTCTTCTCAGTCGCCCCCCGACCTGAGAGAAGAAACTGGAAACGTCGATTTCCCTGTCAAGAGGATAGGCTCTGCAGTTGTCACACCAGAGCCTTCCATCTACAAATCGAAGTGGAAAGCCGCATCTGTTGCAGTAATTTTGAGGCGCTCTTCTCTCGATCCCTGATCCCCTCAACCCAACGCATCAAAAATAAACTCCTAGCATGTCTCTTATCTTGGTTTTGGCTAAGACAATCCGGCGTTTAACGAGGTCAGAGTCTCATCAACGCTTCGAGCTGGCAAGGCTTAGAATCTTGAAGGAGGCAAGAGCGCGCGCCATGGTTTCAGAGAAGAAAAACTAGTGCTACCCCAACGTACCAAAAGAACTAGCCGAAGAAATAGACAGAATAGTTCTATCCAAGCAACGCCCCTATGCAAGCCGTGCCGACTTCATAGATGAAGCCGCTCGCAAACGCATCCATGAAATCAAAAGCGGCCGATACGACAAGTATCACAAAGAAACAACATAACCTCATAATTTATGACAACAGTATTCATGGCAAAACAGGAAGGTAAAGTTTTTATTTTGAGCGAATAGCATCTTCATACTCTTGTTATGGAAGGGAATATCTTGTCTTATCTTACAGGTCAACCCGTCCTCATTCTGAAAGAAGGTTCCTCTAGAAGCAGAGGCAGAGAGGCTCAAAGATCAAACATAATCGCTGCAAAGATCATAGGCGAGGTTGTGAAGAGCACTCTTGGTCCACGGGGTATGGACAAGATGCTCGTCGACACGCTGGGGGATGTCACTGTTACCAGCGATGGGGTGACAGTGTTGGAAGAGATTGAGGTTCAGAATCCCGCAGCCAAGATGATAGTAGAAGTCGCCAAGACCCAAGACGACGAAGTTGGAGATGGGACGACCACGGCAGTGGTCTTGGCTAGTGAGCTTCTCAAGAAGGCTGAGGCGCTTCTTGAAAGTGACGTCCACCCTACGACGATAGTCGCGGGATTCAAGAAAGCCTCTGACAAGGCTGTAGCGATACTAGACCAAGTGTCGAAGCCAGTCAACCTAACCGATAGGACAACGCTCAAGAAGATTGCGCTCACCGCCATGGCTGGCAAAGGAGTTGGGGAAGCTAAGGAACACTTCGCCACGATCGCCATAGACGCGATCAAACAGATAATGGAGAAACGAGGCGAAACCGCCTTCGTTGACATAGATAATATTCAACTCGTGAAGAAAGAAGGCAAGAGGCTCATGGATACGCAGCTCATCCAGGGCGTAATTCTCGATAAGGAAGTTGTCCACCCTAGGATGCCCAAAACAGTGGCGAATGCTAGAATAGTTCTTCTTGACTGCGCACTGGAGATTAAGAAGACCGAATTTAGCGCCGAGATTAGGATAGCTGATCCATCACAGATGAAGGCGTTCATGGATGAAGAGACAAAGATGATGCAGATGATGACGGAAAAGATCAAGGCCTCAGGCGCCAATATAGTCCTCTGTCAGAAAGGAATAGACGATATGGTGCAGCACTTCCTTGCAAAAGAGAATACGATGGCGGTTCGACGAATAAAGAAATCTGATATGGAGAAGCTTTCGAAAGCGACTGGCGCCAAAATAGTCACGGACCTAGACGACTTAAGTCCGAGCGACATCGGGAAAGCTGGTTTGGTCGAAGAGAGAAGGATGGGTGAAGACAAGATGATCTTCATCGAAGGATGTAAGGATCCAAAGTCTGTGGCTATTCTAATACGAGCTGGATTGGAGAAGTTGGTAGACGAGGCAGAGAGGGCTATGGACGATGCGCTCTCATCTGTAGCGGCTGTTGTGGCGAAGAATAGGATGGTCTTCGGTGGAGGAGCAGTGGAGATTGAGTTAGCCAAGAGGCTGCGAAGCTACGCGGCCAGAGTCGGTGGGAGGGAGCAGCTTGCGATTGAGGCTTTCGCGGAGGCGTTGGAAGCTATCCCGAGAACACTCGCCGAAAACGCCGGCCTTGATTCTATAGATACGATGGTTGCTCTTAGGACAGCTCATGAGAAGAAGACAGGACTTGCCGCGGGCGTCGACGTCTACGCTGGTAGAGTCAGGGATATGTCAAAGTTAGGGGTGCTGGAGCCGACGAGGATCAAGGAGCAAGCCATAAAGTCGGCGGCAGAGGCAGCCTCTATGATCATAAGGATTGATGATGTTGTAGTTGCCTCCAAGCCTCCTCCAATGCCTCCTCAAGGACCTGAGGGCGGGATGCCTGAGTATTAGGTGCGTCAGTCCAAGTCAGACAACACCGTTACAGGAAAAGGTCAAGAGCCAAGGCATTCTCGACCAGATGCTAAAAAGTCGCTGAAGGCTTCACATTAAACGACCTATTCGACCAGCAGGTCGCCGTGAGGCAATAATATTACTGAGATGGGTTCTATCACTTTTTTCGATCGTATTTTGTCCCTGGCTTTCATCTTGATTCTTTCCAAGACATCTATGCAATCGAGCTTAAGTCTAACATTTGAGCTGTCGGCTTTCTTTATTACGATTCTCGCCATCTCTAGAACTGGCGTCTCAGGTTTGATTAGGATTCTGATTGCGACTCCTAAATCCTCGAGGATCTCAAGTGTTGCCTTGGCTCTGCTGATATTTCTGCGTGCTCTGGTCTCGAGTATACTGACGTTCTCTCTTGTGGTTCTGAGGTGTTTTGCTGTCTCCGCTTGAGTGAGTCCTTTGCTCCTTAACTTGAGAACTTGCATTTGGCGATCTGTGAGGAGGTTTAGGCTCTTTACCATGATCGTACGGGACAGGATTGGCCGAATATCTATAATAACCTTTATCTGCGGTCTCTATTTTTTCTGAGTCTGAATTCGACAGAATGTACAAGGAGAGTCAGAGGGCTAATAGCGTGTGCATGCGTTGGATCTTAGGCTAAGAGAAGAAGCCCCAGCCATGCCAGGGCGGTTGCGGCGGTCCAGATTTTCCAGCTCCAAGCCATGACTTTCGCACCATCGAGTTGCGAAAACGGAATCAGATTAAAGGCTGCTAACCATAGATTTATTGTCGCGCCAACTCGTCCGACGCTTTCGGCTAAGCCGCCCAAGCCTGATACTGCAATAAACAACAATGCTAGAAGCAAATTCACTGCTATGCCCGACAATGAGATTATTCCATTCTCTCTGCGCGAGATTCCCCCGGAATTTCTAGGTATTATGTACACTGCTCCTGGTGCTGCAAAGACCCAGTTGCCGCGCGAGACTAGAGCCAAGATGAGGGCCAAGGCCAGTCCCAATGGCCAGATTCTGAATCTGGAGAGGCAAGCATATCTCCTAGCGACGTATCTGTGGGCTAATTCATGAAGCACAAAACCGAGCCCGACTGTCAACAATGAGATCGCGAATCTTCCTATGAAGCTTCCCAGCGACATTAAAGCACCCACTGAGAAGCAAAAGCTGAGGATTAACCATGCAACAAGGATCTCCTGAGCCTCTTTTCCCCCAAGCATCTCATGAATCTTCAGACCCTTGGATACTCCGGAGGTAAGTCTGCTATTGATTCTTTTTGAGGAAGGGGGACTTCTAGCCGAAAGTAGACCGGGGCAATTGTGTGACTCAGGTATCCTGTGCTGGGTGCAGTAGGATCCGCCGCAGTAGCCGCATATGAAAGGGAGACCGACAAATTCGCCGCATTCGCGACAGATTGCCATGACCAATTCTTGGATGATTATTACTAAAAGGGTTGCTTTGTCATAGACGCGACGGATATTCCGCCACAAGAATTCAGAAATCGCTGGCACATCAATTTTGTGATTCAAACGAATCTTGTCAGCAGTCTAAGATTCAAACGAGATCAGGTTCATATTCTTCAACGATGTTATGTTCAGTCTCAGTTGTGATTTTTGAAAGCTCCTTGCCTTTCTTGACGGGTCTCGCCACGCCGCTTATGGCGGCAGGTCGATGTTGCCTACAACACTAACACCCAACCTCATTGAGGGGCCACGCCCCACTTGATTGGGCTCTCTCGGAGGCAGGCATGTATTGGCGCCCGCCCAGAGGCTGTGAACGCTAAGTTGAATCTGCACAGATGAATTGATCGAGAGGTTCAAGATTAGGCTTTTGCGAGCTTGACTAGACTTTTAAGGCGGCCAATTCGATTTCTAGCGGTATCAAGGTGAATCGATGGATCTAGAGCGTAGGCTTTCTCTGATCACGAGAAATACAGAGGAGGTAATCACTGACGATGAACTAAGGGCCCTGTTAAGCACTTCCTCAAGACCGAGAGGCTACTGGGGTTTCGAGTGCTCAGGCATGATGCATTTGGGAATGGGACTTGTTTGTGGAAGAAAGATCAAAGATCTTGTAGAAGCAGGCTTTGATTTTACGATATTCCTAGCGGACTGGCACTCCTGGATCAACAATAAACTTGGAGGAGATATGGAGAAGATCAAGCTATGTGGCGAATATTTCAAGGAATGCTTCACGAGCATAGGCTTAGATCCTCAGAAGGTAAAATATGTCTGGGCGTCTGAGCTTGCCGCTAAGGCTGAATACTGGGAGAAGGTTATCAGAATAGCAAAAGGTTCTACTGTCAACAGAATCTGGAGGGCCCTCCCAATCATGGGCAGAAGCCTCAACGAGGCCGAGGTTGAAACAGCAACCATGATCTATCCATGTATGCAGGTGGCGGACATTTTTCAGATGACTCTTGACGTGGCTTGCGCTGGAATCGATCAAAGGAAGGCTCATATGTTGGCGAGAGAGACTGCGGAGAAGATCAAATGGAAGAAACCCATCTGCATTCATACGCCCCTATTGACGGGGTTGACAGGACCAGCAGAAGCGCCGAGAGGAGATTTCGATGAGGATGAGGAGATGAGCATACGGATAGGGTCAAAGATGTCAAAGAGTATATCCGGAAGTTCCATACTCATGCATGACGCGCCAGAGGAGATTAGAAAAAAGATCATGAACGCCTTCTGTCCACCAAAAGAGACGAGAGCAAACCCGATAATGGAGATTGCAGAGTACATAGTACTTCCTGAGAGCGGAATGATTACGATCTCACGGCCCACGAAATATGGGGGAGATATCGCCTTCGATGAATACGACAAGCTAGAGACGGAATATGTCAAAGGTTCAATCCATCCATTAGACCTCAAAAATAGTGTAGCTGAGGAGCTGACAAGGATACTCAATCCTGTCAGAGAGTACTTCAGAAGAAACCCTCGGCTTCTTGGAGAGATGAAGAAGATAGAAGTCACGAGATAACAGCAGCTTGAATGCTAGTCAAAGACGTAAACTCGAGGAAACGGAGCGTACATTGAACAAGTTGATAAGTCGCTCGCAGAATGGGTATCCAGTAATAGTCGAAGGAAGAAAGGACGAAGAGGCCCTCAGGCGACTCAAGGTCCCAGGCAAGATTCTCCTCTTGAAGGCAACAGGCTCAGGCTTTTACGACTTTGTAGCAAGACTAGCCATCAATCGAGAGGTAACTGTTCTGACAGATTTCGATAGGGAGGGGATCCGACTCGCCTCCAAGCTGACTGAAGAACTCTCCCATATGAAAGTGAAGGTTGACCTAGGTATTTGGAAGAGATTCAAGGCTCTCTGCAGACCCGAGATAAGTAAGGTGGAGGAGTTGGCAAGCCACATAGAGGGACTAAGAGTCAAATCTAAAGGCAATTGACAAGACAGAACCATAAAGAAATAACTTTTAAGGGCGCATTGCCAATGCAATCCCCAAATCACACTCACATAGAGAGTGAACTTATGTTGGAGGTTACATGCTCATGCAAGAGACTGAAAAATTTACACCTACCACGAAATACGTGATAAAAGCGAGGTTTGACGTGGAGGGTGTTGTTGAAAAGCCTGATGTCATTGGCGCAATCTTCGGACAGACTGAAGGACTCTTCGGACCCGACTTAGACCTTAGGGAGCTCCAAAAGAGTGGAAGGCTAGGTCGCATAGGGATAAGACTTGAGTCTAAGAATGACCGAACAACTGGCGAAATCACAATACCTTCAAGCCTCGATAAGACCTCTACAGCGATTATCGCGGCTGCTGTGGAGAGCGTCGACAGAATAGGCCCATGCAACGCAAAGATTACTCTTGAGCCCGTTCAGGACGAGCGCGACGAGAAACGACAGGCCATAATGTCTAAGGCCAAGCAGATACTCCAAGGCTGGATCGTCGAGGCAACTCCTAGTAGTGATGAGGTTATTAGAGAGGTCTCAGACTCTGTCAGGCCGGCGGATGTCGCAAAGTTCGGTCCTGAAGAGTTACCTGCAGGTCCAGAGGTCGCCTCAAGTGGATCTATCATTATTGTCGAAGGAAGAGCTGACGTCATAAATCTACTAAAGTGTGGAATAAAGAACTCCATAGGATTGGAAGGAACAAAGGTTCCCCAGACGATTATAGCTCTCTGCAAGAACAAAGAGGTCACAGCCTTCCTTGATGGAGACAGAGGTGGCGACCTCATACTCAAGGAATTGATGCAGGTTGCTGAGCTGGATTATGTTGCCAGAGCGCCAGCGGGTAAAGAGGTAGAGGACTTAACACCGAAAGAGATCATGAGGTGCCTCAGAGACAAGGTTCAAGTCGGAAAGAAGATGGAGGGGCCGCAGCCACCACCCGCCCCGCCGCAACCCCAGTTCATAGCCGATGCCGTCCGTGAACTTAAGGAGACCTTAGAAGCTATAACCTTCGATGAGAAAGGAAATCCAAAGGAAAGAATTTCTGTCAGTGAAATTGCAGAGAGACTGAAGGGATCCAGCGGGGTCTACGCCCTAGTCTTTGATGGTATAATAACACAGAGACTGCTTGACATTGCTGAGGAGAAGAAGATAGATATCGTAATTGGAGACCGCATCTCAAACGTTGCCAAGAAACCGGCCAACATGAAGATACTGACATTCGCCGAGATAGCGTAGGTTCTGTCAGCTCAAAAAGTCAGCCAGGGCAGAGGCGGAACCGCCAAGAATTGTGTGGACACATTTTTCCCTAGCCTAACCTCCACCGCATCTTTTACGTTCTCATGATCGATGTCCAGAAGCCAAAAGAGTCTGGTTGACAAGGACTTCAACGGGTGAAATCTAGATATAATATTTCTTCATCTTGTTCCTATCAAAGTTTAAGGGAGTAGCTCGCCGCGTCTTCCCCATCCTCATAGTAGCCCCTGAGTCTACCGACCAGTTGAAATCCTAATTTCTCATAGAGTGCCTTGGCAGCTGAGTTGCTGTCTCTTACCTCAAGCAGGACGCTCTCGATTCCATTCATCCTGAGAGTCTTGAGAAGTGCGTGCATCAATCTGGAACCGACATGTCTCCTTCTACAATCTTCTCTTACCGCAATCGAGAGGACGTGAGCTTGATCATGATCCATCTGGGCTACAACGTAGCCGAGAACTTCGCTGTCTTCCTCTGCCACAAGAAACGTTTCTGGGTAGAGCGTGGAGAGCTCAGCCATATAGCGTCGAGGAAAGGGATGCGAGAAGCTTGAACTCTCAATCACGCAGATCTCCTCAAAGAGGTTTGATTGAAATTTCAGGATCCTCAATGGAGATTCCGGACCTTCCGCATGGGTAGAGTTGTGCATCTGGTGTACTCTTCTTGGCAGGTTGAGGGGTTATCTTACTAAACAATCCTTAAATAGAAACCTCGGGATTGTCAGCATACAAAATGCATCTGGGTGAACAGCTCTGTCTGAGAAGAAGGCCGAACGCTGGGGCATAGCGAATGTGTACTCCTCATTCAACAATACGATAGTCCATATAACGGACCTGAGCGGAGCAGAGACGGTAGCTCTAAGTTCAGGTGGCAGGCATGTCAAGGCTGCCCGACTTCAAGGATCTCCTTACGCGGCTATGCGTGCTGCGGCTGTTGCAGCTCAAGTAGCGAAGGATCGTGGTATCTCGGCAATTCATATCCGGGTTAGAGCTCCGGGAGGTCATGGCGCCAGAACTCCTGGTCCAGGTGCGCAGGCTGCAATAAGAAGCTTGGCACGCGCTGGCTTTCGAATCGGCAGAATAGAGGATGTCACTCCAGTTCCCCACGATGGCACACGCCGCCCTGGTGGCAGGCGGGGTCGTAGAGTCTAGGTTCTTATTTCTTCAGTTTCTCTAGGTTAACGTTGCGCCGCAGTTGTGGCAGAACTTGGCGCCCACAGGTACGATTTCCTTGCATTTTGGACACCTTGACGGCTCAACCTGCGTAGGCGGGACTTGCTGAGTGGATAGGTCCTTTCCGCAGTTTGGACAGAACTTCGATGTTGAGGGTATCTGAGCATTACAACCTGGACAGAAGACCAAGGCCATGGCTGGGGCTCCTGAGCCTCCAGCCCCTTGAAAGATTGGTGGAACCATGACCATGCCTGTTCCAAAGCCAGCGCCAGCAGATTTTCCCAGCTCTTTAGCAGCCTGTTTGACCGTCTCCATTCTGAGAACCTCGTCAGGAGCTACTCTCCCTGCCTTAAGCCAGAAAAGCCTCTCCCTGTACTCAGGTTCGGTGTCAACCCCCTCGAATTTGAGGTCAGTGAGCTCCATACCTATCCTTCTGAAGTAGTCAAAAATGGCACCTTTGACTTGCGCGGAAGTCTCGTCAAGTTTCGTGAAGACAGTAACAAGATCGTATCTTGAGAGTTCATCAATAATCCTCTCGTTTAGATATCCACGAAGGAAATTGTTCACGTCGAAAGTTGTGTAGACATTTTGCGCCCCCACGATCTCGTTCAGGAAAAGCGACGGATCTTCCACCTTGAACCAGAAGGAGCCGTGAGTCATCAGAGGGGCAAGCTCAGTGGTTTGTGCCCTTGCTCCGAACTTTCCAGCGAATTGCCGTGTCGATACGAAGAATACCATACTCTTGAAGGGGGACTGACTGTACCCTGCAATACTAGAAAGGGATCTCGCTAACAAAGAAAGATTCAACGTTGTTATTGTGTGTCGACCTGCGCCGAAGACGTCATACGCTTTACCATCTCTGAAAAAGACGGCAGCTTCCATCTCCTTAACGATAAGTTGGGCACCCCACGTTAGCTGCTCGTCTGGAAACTTCCATATGATGTCGTCTGGATTTGGATTCGTCCACTCGATGACTTGTGGCATCTAGAGGCCTACCCCCTTGATGGTCTCTTCTCGCCCGTCAAATTTCTTCTCAAGTTCTTCAAGTTGGCTTGTCAACGTTGTAATATGTTGGGAAGCTGTATCAAATTTCCCTTCACTAATATCAAACTTGAAAGTTGCTGTTTCATCATTCAACTTGGCAATTCCCTCTAGAAGACCCGAATCGAACGACAACATATTGTCGAGTTCGTCCTCCTCGATCTTCATTGCATCGTAGAAGCCAGAGTAACCGTAAGAGGCATGGTTAATTCGCTCGGATAGAGTGTCTATCTTTGCGATAAGATGGTTTAGCTCGTCCAAGTATTTTTCAAGTCTGTTGTCCGACAAGTCGTGGAATATGATTTCAAAGTCGCCCCTTATAGTCTCAAGCTTCCTGTAAAGGCTGTCCCTCACCAGTCTATCAGCTTCTCTACGAAGCTCCTTAGCTTTGTATCCTCTGAAGCCGGGGACTGCCAGCATTACCTTCTCAAGAAGTCTAGTCTCTTCTTCAACCTTCTCCAGCGGTGGCTTAGGCATGACTTCTCACTGTTCCTAGTTGGTTCTAGTCTCTTTTAAGATTGATACTCAAGGAAACTATGGTCATGCTGTTGAAAACGGCAAGCCATTAGCCTATGCCCGGCTGTTTAGAATGAGAAAGCGAATAGACATGCGGAGGAGGTCAAGCTGGGTAGGTTGAATTCTGCAGTCTCCAAAATCGGTTCACATAACAATGCTGCTAATTTCGCAGGAACAATTCTGAATCTACGACTACCATCTCTTCCGAGAGAGTAGTTGCACGTTCATCAGATTAGCGGAGTGCCTGTTTCTGAATCATTCAGATTATTGTGATGTATTCTTCCGGAAGTTGAGCCAATCCTCCAAGCTGGGGATCGTGTACAAATATTCCGAATTCGTTCGAGGATGTGTCTACTATCATGGCGATTACTTGGTTTGAGAACTGTTGGAGCTTGGAGTGTGTTTCGATATCTATAGCTGACATAAATACTCCGCTTCCAAGATGTGAATGATACCACCCCAAGATTCTTCCCGCTATTCGGCCGTTAATTATGTCATCGGCAACCTCTGCCAGGACTTCGGTAGAGAGGATTGCAAGAGATCTGGTTGCGCTGGAAGTCCCACTGATCGCGTCACTTATGACCAGCTGGCCGTTGGAGAGCTCCCCAATGAGCAGGCCTATCTGTTCGTATGGCACGCTCATTCCAGATCTAATCTTCTGGAGAATATCACGGGTGATCACAACAGGTATCAAGATTTTCGCCCTCACTAAATCACAAAGCGACTTATTATCTTGCGTCCCAGTCATCTGAGGTCGAACAAATAGATTTCTTTTTCAGACTATTGAAGACCTTCCCCACAAGATGACCTTCTATCTTAGCTCCGGCTGAGATTATGAACTCCTCCAATTTCTTGGCATCGTAACTTTGTTGCATATACTCTGTTGCCTGTATAGCCATTTCCAACTTGTCGGAACTCTTCACAAGTCTTGCCTCTTTAGATCTCTGCAGCTGGGCCTCTTTCCAAATTGCCGAGTACCTTTCTGAGAGAGAACTTGGTAGCAGCGAGAGTAATTTCTTTAATGCCTTCTCTTCACGTTGTCTAGTTCTTGCGAGGCCATATGACCTTTTCTGGTTTGGTGTTAGATCTCCTGTAATAGTCTCCGCAAGATCATCGAGAATAGACATTCTCAAGACTTTCTCTGTATCCAAGCCTTCAAGATCACTGATCACCATCGAGATGACAGCTGTCCTGTACATATGGTCAGCTACTGATTCAGGTGATTTGACTCCGACCTTCTCCCTCCAGCCAGTACGTACTAGATTCTTTGCCTTGCCGACCTCGTGACTGAATCGTAATATCGCTTCTTCAAGAGAGTTGTCCTTCAAGGGGCTTCTTCCTCTGGCATCTCATATGAACTTGAATTCGACAGGTGGCAATCCTCCCTTAATTACTTCCTTGCTTGCACCATCAAGCAAAATCTGATACTCTGATCCTTTGTATGTATATGATACAAACCATACTGGTGCATGAATGTAGAATACCTCTTCAAGATTAAACTCGAATTGTGACTCGATTATTATGTCGACGTCCTGTTTTGCGATGGACAGTTGATATTGTTTTATCTCTTGTTCGGCAATTTCTACTGCCTCCGCCTTTTCTATTTCGCTATTAAGGATCTTTGCTGTTCTAGCGAGCTTTGCTGGGTCAAACGGAATTCTACCTTCAAGAGGTATCTTATATGCCCTCGTTGGAAAATCGACGTCCTTTCTCGCAATGACCAACCAACTGTATCTATTGTTAACTTGACCGTCCTTGTTAACGACGGGTGTTACGCGTTCTACTGTTCCTTTGTAAGTTGTCGTTGATTTTGTGGACATTACCCAGAAGGGGAGATAGACAAGCGTCGCCTCACTTACCGTGGCCTTTCTTTCAAGGTCTCGCGGTGCCATGAAGTTCTGCTTCATCCAACTTCGTATAAGCTCGTTTACCTCGTCCTCTTTGATGGTGTCGAGAACCATTGAATGTTCCAGAGCGAACGGCTCGCCGGTTTGAATGATTGAGGTGTATCCACAGTATCTACATGATACTATTAGCTCGCCGGGCTCAAACTCCAACGGCGCACCGCAGTTACTGCAGTCTATCTCCTTGACTAGTTTGGTCAAAGTCCTTCCCACAAGGATTAAATCTGGAGTGGTGTCCTTCGTTTTTCATACAGGTTAGAGGGTGAATCTATGGCAAGCCTCGCTTCTTTGAGAACAGTGATGTGGGCAACTGTTCTGATAACGCTCTTCATATTTGGAATGTTCATCCTCGCAGTCTCGGCTCTATTCTCCATGGCTGAAAGTGTCAATCTCTCGCTTTACTCAACTTTGCTGGTGGCAGCAGGTCTTGCTATCATTTTCATGCTGATCCAGCTGGCTATAAGCCCTGCGATAGTCCGCGCCTCAACCCATCTGCGCTACATCGAGTCTGGTGAATTTCCATGGCTTGAGAGGACTGTTGAGAATCTCTCAGAGAAGAGCGGTGTGAAGAAACCCAGAATAGCAATATCGCCTAATAATGATCCTAACGCGTTTGTCTTTGGAAACTCTAGCTCAAACATGACCTTGGCCATTCATCAAGGTCTCCTGAACAGTCTCTCAGAAGAGGAGATAACCGGTGTGATAGGCCATGAGTTGGGCCACATAAGGCATAAAGATGCATTGATCATGACGGTCCTGTCCGCCCTGCCCCTGATGGCCTATATGGTTGCTACAGCCACAATGTCGCTCGGGGGGGGAGGTGGTCGTAGAAGGGGGGGAGGCGGATATATTGTCTTGGCAGGAATTGTTGCTTTAGTCGTCTATTTCGTGGCTCAGCTTTTTGTCTTGAAATTGAGCAGATTGCGTGAACACTTCTCTGACGCATACTCAGCGTATCTGACAGGTTCTCCTCGGAGTCTTGAGAGCGCCTTGACAAAGATAGCTTACGGGCTTTCACTCAGCCCTGATGCGCCGCACGGGGCCAGAGCACTCTTCATATCGGATCCAGCACTGGCAAAAGAGGAGATCAACTCAATATTGCAGAACAAAAGCGAGTACGACCTCGATAAGGATGGCGTTCTGGATGAGAGAGAGCTGGAGTTGGCAATGGAGAAGGAAGCGAAGTCTTATTGGAAGAGCATAAACACTGCTTTCTCAACCCATCCACCGACTTTCAAGAGAATAATGCTTCTAAGACAGATAGAGTCGGAGATGACCAGCGGAACTTTCTCTGAGCAGAGACTTTATGCTCATATATAGTCTAGTCTAAGCTGTTGGGTACCGCAGTATCGCTGCTATCCCACCGAAGGACTCCTTAAGCATGACACCCTCATCTGTATCTGTTGATATGACCTCAACCTTTGCTCCTGCTCGTTCAGCATCATCGACAAGCTCGTCCAAGAGGTCTTTCTTTTCCTCAATTGCAAGGGTCTGGTTCAGACACTTTGGACATTGAGTTTGGGAGGTCTCCTTCTCGAGTTTTGGTAGCTCTCGAGGGTCCAAAAGTTTCTGCTCGGTGTAGCCGCAGTTCTTGCATGCGACTTTGACATCGCTGAGGTCCAGTTTTTCAGTTAGAAGCAAGGTGTCTACTAGGCCGTCTCGAAGATAACGGCGTACTTCACTCTCGCCGTACGCTCCCATTCCTGTATCGTGGCCCACCTCGTACAGAAATCTCTGTACAATTTTCTTCTCTTCTGCATATCGAACTCCTCGGAGTATCTCGCCGCTCTTCTCAACAATCTCCTTTACTCCGCTACTGCCTACGTACGAGGTGTCTAGGGTCGCGATGACCTTCTCTTTTAGCATATAGTTGAGATACTCTCCTTCTTCGAAGTTGTATTTTGTGGGGCCCGGTCCGCCTATGATAATTCCTTTGAGATCTGAAATCTGGCTGAAGATGTTTGTAGCATGATTTCCAATTCGCTTGAAATAGTCATTGATCGCGGCCTCTCGGATTCTCTCAAATCTGCGAGCCGATTGGCCGCCAGCTCGGTGTTTGCCGGGGACGCCTGAAGTCAACTCCTTCAGCACATCCATCCGTCTTCCTCGAAGCGTTGCTAACGTTGCGTCATTGGTGTCGATAACGATTATGCCGTAGGTCTCTTTCTCTCGGAGGATCTCCATCAAGGGTTCGAGGTGGAACCTATTATCACACCGGTAGAAGTATACGTTTATCGGTTTTGGAGGAACTAAAACATAGGTTTCCATACGTTCTGATCCGATTCCATTCTGAGGAATGGCACCACAGAAGATCACGAGACCTGTTGGAGGAGGCTTCTTGAAGAGTTTGAGTCTCTGTATCGTTCTCTCTATAGCCTCCTGAACACTCTTTCTAGTCGTTCTCGATTTGATGTTGGAAGCTGTTCCATGCTCTTCCCTGAGATTTGCCATGACCTCATGTATCTGCCTGTCGGGAGGAACGAAAAGAGATATCAACTCTGTCCCCCGTCCTTCCTTAGAGGCCAGTGCCTCAAGCGTTCTCTTGAGCCTATGGCGCGACACAGACTCGGATGATTCCACTACTTTTTTCTCCTGGTAAGGCTAAACAGCGACGCGTTTTATATTAAACGATCCGTTTTCGTTACGCTTTCGTCGGTCTAGTCCACGTGTGCACCTCTGTTTCTTTCTGCTGTGAACTATGTAGCGCGCGTGCTGTCCTCAAGGTTTCCCAAAGGATCAACAGTTGTGGAAGAATAGTCGATTGAACATGGGGCGAGACGGGTTGGCGAGTCGGATGGACTATCATTCAATCCTGATGACTACGAGTGCGAGCATCATGAGCGTCACGATCAGCAGCAGAACGAGTAGGCTCCGGTTTCTCTCCCAGATTACGAAGTTCGCGTTGAGTCGAGTGAACGGGTCGCGTGATCTCAGCATTCGGTAGAGTATGATCGCTTCTTCTCTGTTGAATACGCCGTTGTCAACTCGTATTTCTCCGGTTACGCTCTTCTCGAATCTGTGGTGTCCGATCCAGAAGGGGTTCGAGTATCTGCTGCTCAGCCACATGTCGAACTCTTCTCGTGTCGACTCCAATGGCGGCACCTACTTGGTCAGCACGGTGATGTAGTAGAGTTTCACAACTCCGTCTGTAGAGGTGAGCACGCCGAAGTTTAGGCCACCGTCTTGTGCAGTCCAGTAGTAGACTTCCGCCACATTGTATTTCTGACAGTAGTTGGCGATGAAATCCTTGACTGTGGCGTTGACTGAGGTCCATTGTGACTCATCGGTGTAAGTGATGTTGGCAACTCGAATTTCCACGTTCGCGCTGATATTCGTCGGGCTGACAAGAGAGTAACCGCTGTCTGTGAATAATGAGTTGAGCTTCTTCACACGTTCCGCAGACCCCAATATGACGGGGGTTCCACCGGAGATCGCGTAGTATGCTTGCGATGAATCCGCACCAACGGCAACTCTGGCGCCGGTCGTGGCGTCGACCACTGCAATAAACGCCATTTTCGTGATTACGGCGTTCTCGACTTGAGTGTTGATGTACACGGGGATGAAGTAGTAGAGGCGGTTACCGATCAGATACAGCAGGATGTTACCCAGCCTATAGTTCGGCAGCAGGGTTAGCTGTGTGCGCACGTAATCGTCTGTCTCGACGGCTTGCAGGGCGGCAGACGGCCCGATAAGTTGAGTCGTCGAGTTGGATATTCTGTAGAGATTCAGCTTGCCAAGTTGGTCGCTTCCGTAGGCTATGAACATCCCTGCGAGGTTTTTGCCGGGGGATGATTGATACTCTACCAGCTGTAGCCCTACGAAGTCTGTACGATTTCCGAAAGTCTCAAGGATGTATAGGACTTCGGTGGATTCTGGTCGCTCGTAGAAATCAGATCCTGATCGCCAGATGAATGGGTCGCTCACGTGATACTGGAAAGCCACGTCCAGTTGTCCGGGGTTAGTGTGTGTTCCTAGCAGGTCCTCAGGATAACGCAGTTGACTAACGAGCCAGTTCGGCGGCGCTTGCCAGGAAGAGTAGTATTGTCTGTAGAAGTTGACCAGAAAACCGTCTGGTTTCGCAATGACGTAGGGATACATTTGGCCGTTCTCAATATCGACAAGAACGACGCCGAAGAATCGGAGGTAGTTGCTTCCGGAGAATCCGGAATGGATCGGGTAGTTCGTGTAGACTTGCACGCAGTAATAGATGCGGCTACCGTCTGTGACGAGGTAGCTTGCGGTGTCAGTAGTTAATCCACCGATGAGTATGTCTTGGACTCTCTGGTAAACGTCGCGATTGTGCAGCATCATGATATTATCTTGGGGAGGGCTCAAGGCGAAGCCGACTTGGCCTTCTTTCACGAGGAACCACAAGCTCCGTTGCCAGCCTGACAGCGTATAGTCAGGAGCGCCGGTGTAGGAGGCATTTCCGATCTCATCGAACCCTTTGACGTGAACATAGACATCGTCAGATAGTGCCTCGCCATAATAGATCAAAGGCTCCACTTTGACTCCGAACGCGTTCTGTACTGAAACGTAATCGCCTGTGTGGCTGTCGATTACGATGATTCTGGCGGCATGAGTGTAGATCAAGTGATGGCTAATCCAGTCGTCGGTTGGATAGTTGATTGTTGTGGGGGCAGCCCAGTACTCGTGGCCGTTAAGGTAGATTATCTGCGACGCGCTGAGCTGCATCCAATTGACGCCTATCTGATTTATCATCTTCGTGTACGATGCATCGTGATCCCACTGCCGCACAAGCGAGACGATTGTGCTAGTGTTCCCTGCGGGAAGACTCGAGAGAGGCGCCGTCACGACATTCTGGATGCCTGCCGACCATCGCGTGACCTCGATTTCCTTCATCGTCATGGGCTTCCATTCGTAGTTGCTCCAGTTGTTGTTCCAGTTCAGGGAATATCCTGCGACGAAACCTAGGTTCACGACAAGTATGCCCAATATGAACAAGGCCATGATGTAGACCATCCATCGCTTCCGGCGCGTCATACCTATCGTCCTCCGGATGACTCCGAACTGGACAGAAGCTGCGATGACGAGGAAACTTACGAAGACAATGACTGCGATCAGGTAGTCGTAGGGCGTTACAATGTTCATGAGCCAGTAGGGTGCATCGGCAATAATCGCCAGAACAACCAGAGCCATTATCAGGAACAGATCCCTCATCCAAGCATTCGTCTTCATGCGGGCGAAATCGCGGACGAGCATTAGAATGAGCCTTATGACTCCTACAAAGACAACCGCGCCAACGATATCATAGATGAGACGATACTGAACTTCCATAGTAGGCATCAAGGCAACGAGTTCAGTCCCGGAGGCTGGGACCAGCGGGAGCAGAAAGATCCTAACGACCTGCCCCCAATTGCCTAGCCCGCTTTGCAGCATCGTGATTATGACCGTCATGTTGCCGAAACCCGGTATGCCGTTCGCGGTTGCGATTATCCAGAACGCGATAGCCCATTTGACGATCTGCCAGAACAGCCAAAGAACCTTGCCTGGGCCGAGCGAGACAACCTGCTCTTCCCCTCTGACACGCGCAAACGCCCCACCCAGCGACCACAAAGCCTCGAAGAGATGGCTTCTCCTGGGAACTGGGTTAACGAAGAGAAACGCTAGAACAGCGGCAACGATGAACGTGTTGTTGTGGTAGAAGTTTATCGAGAACCAGTCAAGGCCTGCCTTGGAGGCGTACATGTACTCTAGAACGATCCAGTTCAGATAGACCGACAGGCCATAGACGATCACGCCGACGAAGACCAACGCTACAATAATCCAACCAAAAATGCCGTAGAGACGAGGAGACGGCCCAGTTGGTTCCATAGCTCCAAAATCACAGATGAGACTAGCTGAGTACAGCTATATCAACTAGGATCCTGCATTGGGCAAGCGGTCTAGCGAGCTGGGGTCAAAACCTTCGAGGCTTGAACCCACGCGAGTTTTGAGCCCAATTTCAGCACCGTTAACGCATCGAATCCCGTCGGAGTTAGAGCACAGATACTAGTAACTAGGTTTGAATTCTTGGGGTGAACCTACGTGAATTTCGTAGCCGAGGGCGCGCGTGAGAGCGCCTTATCACCAAATCGATTCTAGCGCACTTTGTTGATGTGTAATTAGGATCGAGGTCAGAAAATAGTTGTGAAACAAAAAAAGATGGAACTTAGTAACAGTTGTCGTTGATGTGTGAGTCTGCCTAGGGCTTGATGTATTTGTACAGGGCATATATGACTACCAGGTAACCGATTACACGTGTGATGAGTAGCGGATATGACAAATCAGCAGCCGAGCCAAGTATTGTTGCGATATGTGAGATAGCGAAGAACAGGAAAGCGACGCCTATGAAGAGAGGTGTTTTGTCCTTTTTCTTCTGGTAGCCCCAGACTCCCATCACCAACACTATGATGCAAAAGACTAGGTTCGATACCGTCGTCGGATCCCAGTTGAGCGACATTCCCAATCACCAGCCAAGAAGGTAACTCAATGAGGATAAAAGAATTTTCGAGTATGTGTAGGTGAAAAACCGAAAATAGTGGACAGCGTGTGTGAAGAGCGTCTCAGCATCCTACGTGCGTAGCCAAATAAGCTTGATAATCATTAACCTACAACATGTCAGGTAAGTGGAAGCTTTCGAAGAAATAACAACGAATGTCGCCTTGGACCTCTGATTCCACAGCGGTGCCGTTAACTGGTCTGCTGCCTTTGCGGAATCGCACTCTCTTCAACAAGAGAGCGCGCCTATGTGAAGTTTCTTTTTAGTTCTTTCTGCTCGCCTGGATGTTGTGAGGGCATGCCCTATTCGCCCGCGGGTAGCGCGCGCCTCAGGTAGGAAGCAAGTGAGCCCCCCTCCTAGTGGATTGGAAGATGACTTCCCCGCTTGGTCTCCTGACGGAACAAAGATCGCATTCACTAGAAGATCTGAAAGCATATGGGTGATGAATGCTGATGGCACTAACCCGGTTGATATAACTCAATCGCAGCCCCATTCTTACACGGACCAAGTTCCTAACTGACAGCCGCTACTCGCAAGACCCGTAGGCGGAGTCACCCTGCCAACCAGCAAGCTTGAGATCCTAACACCCTACCTAACATTAGCAGGACTAGCCGCTGCACTATCCGCAGTTGTAGTCAAGAGAAGAAGAGACTAACCAAAACATCCCTCCTTCTTTTTTCGTAACTTCCTAGCATACTTTCTTTTTCATAACCTTCTGCGAGCATAGCGAGCAGTAAGTATTCTGGTGTGTGCTCACCAACCAATATTATATCTGTGTTAGCACGTTATTACGCGTGAAGTGCTTGGTGATCTCTTGTCCAAGGAACCTAACTCGGTATTCATAGGGCGTGCGCGCATCATGGACTATGTGTTGGCCGTGATAACCATCTTCGGTAGAGGAGAGACAAAAGAAGTCACCCTTAAGGCTAGAGGGCAAGCCATATCGATCGCTGTAGATGTCGCGGAAATAACTAGACGTAAGTTCATTAAGAACCTCAGGGTTGAACGCGTGAGTCTTGGGACAGAAGAGATGCCCACGCAAGAAGGTGGCACGAGGTCAGTCTCAACCATCGAGATAACCCTCTCAAAATCACTCTGAAGTAAAAGCCTCGAGAATGTGAGAGAGCGGGGGCATCGGATCCAAGACCAAAGAGCGCGTGCGTAATATTCGCAAGTATGATATGGATACGCTCCCATACACGAATCTGCAGTCAATCAGATGTTAAGAGATGAGTTGAATGACATATCGGATCAAGAAGAAAAAGAACAAACAGAGAAGAAAGACTATATCCAGCAGGAAACATAACCGGCGTCGGCAGAGTAGCTCACAATAAGGGGACACGATTAGGTCAACCCCCGCTTAGATTCCAACCTCGCAATCACGATATTATTAGCGCCCGCGTTAGTCTCTCTTAGAGCTCTAGCTTATCCGACGGTAGTCAGTGTTCTTTTTCAGAAGATGCTATCTCTATGTGTGTGGTCTTCCTCTTCTTCAGCCTCATCATCTTCGTCTTCTTCCATTTCTTCTTCATCTGTATCCATTTCTTCTCCCGTCACCTCCCGTTTCTCTGGTTCAAGAGCATTTGAGCGACTGTCCCTATAAACACGAAGTGGCCTCTAGCGTAGCAAGCGATCTTGTGTTGTCGTCGCTCACCAACTAATATCATTAACATCGGTTTCAATTTTGTGGAATAGGTCATTCTGACATTGCTTATCGTAGAAACGAGCGGACGCGCTAGTCAAATAAAACATATTTAATAAGTCTTCCACACACTATAGTTCCGGGAAGAGAGACTGAATGGATGAGCCAAAATTTGAAGTGTACAAAGATTCTGCGGGAAAGTTCAGGTTCAGACTGATAGCTCCTAATGGTGAGATAGCAGCAGCAAGTGAAGCCTACGAGTCAAAGACTGGTTGCATGAACGGAGTAGAGTCGATTAAAGCCAACGCTTCTAAAGCAAAGATAGTAGATTTGACTTATCGCGAAGTATCTTAAACCTACAGCGCGCTTAATTTGTGTGAGCACCAAACTCCGGGACGACGCAGTCAACAGTAAAATTCTTCGATCCTTGCAGTCGACCGAATCCGGTCCTCGTACTTCGCATTTCTTAGCGGAACAAGACAGTAGGAGCAGGCGGATTATAACTCAACGAATTGCGCACGGCACTTCGGATAGTAGCCCATCACAGCCACCCTCTTTGCATACACATCTCAAAGGCGCATCAACAAGTGTATGTAGCATGACGAGTTAAGACATCTGAAAAGGACGCATTCAATAACTCGCGCGCTTGTAGGGACGACTTCTGTTGTCCTTTTTGCCTTTCTTAGGATGTCTAATACTTTTCTGTTTTGGCATGATTTACAGATCCAGCCGATTCATTATTTTCGTAAAATATAAGCTTGTACGTGCCTATGTGAAGGTCGCTCTTCTATCTTTGTTCCTGGATGAGCATGTTTGGCATGCGCCTATTCGCCCACAAATGGGGCATTATGGCTTCGCATCCAGGCTATCCTCAATCGCGCTAACGTCCACATTATGAAATAGCGCTTTGGCGAGGAGATTTCTCTAGGCCTGACAATAACATAATTATCCATTTATCAATAATTATTTTTCTTTTTTTTCCAGGATTTTTCATAGATTAAATCTTCACTATGCCCAGACTGCAAATATGAGCGCGCATAAAAATGGTTTGAGCGCTTTTTCTGCAAAAACACTTACCATACCATCGAGCTAATTGTAGCAGTGAGAAACAATTTAGGCTACAATACTGTATTATACAAAGGAGATACGTCTGGAATGGATTTTTCTATGAAAAAGGTGAGGATTTTATGCCCGGATGGGTCTAAAACTCCCCCCAGCCCACCAAATTTTTAGTGGATAGCCTTACTCGCGGCTTGATCGTTGATTGGTCATATTGGCTAAAATAAGCACGACTTGGATCAAGCGCCTACTATTGTTTGCTATGAACTTTTATGTCTCACTCCGCGAATTAGTGTCTATTAATGTATACACCATCTGTAAGGGTGAGACAAAGTGATTTCAAGAGGCGGTACCTCGACTAGTAATAAGGTTACCATAAGACAAGCCGATCTGAAGGATTTGAACCAAATAGTGGAGATTAACAATCTTGCTTGGGGTTCTGGACTCGGAAGTACCAAAGAAGATTTCAAAGAAAGATTTAGAGTGTTCCCTGAAGGTGAGATCGGGGGCTACTTGAACGATGAACTGGCTGGGATAATCAGCTCGCTAATTATTCAGTCAGACTTGCCCGAAGACGTACCCTCCTCTTGGATGGAAGTCACTGACAACGGTAGGATTAGGAACTCACATAACCCCCATGGAAACTCATTAGTGTGTTTTTCAGTCGGAGTAGGATCAGAAGCAAGGGGACTGAATATCGGCAGGCTGTTGGTTAAAGCCCAAGCAGATCTAGCGAGGAGATTAGGTTTGAAGAGAGTCTATGCCTACAGCAGACCTGCAAGCTACAGGTACTTCAAAAACAAGTTTTATGAGAACTTGAGTGATGAGGAATTCCTAAGATTGATGCCTATCCAAAGATATTTGACTCTTGGCAGGGACGGCCAGCCTAGAAAAGCGGGAGAAAGGCTTTTCGATCTGGTGATTGGAATGCACGATAGCAATGGCGCAAAGATAGTGAGGATAATACCGAAAGGCAGAGTGGAAGACAAAGAAGCGTTCGGTTACAACGTGCTCCTCGAGTACTCACTAGAGTAACAATGAATGCAAAGCACGTGTTAGGTTACCTGTTCAGACTAGGAAACGACGCGATCGTACTAACATATGTTCGATGGGTTCCTGTTTGATGATCTGACTAGAACAACCACAATCCTCCACGCTCGCACATAACTATTGGATTAACATTGTTCACTAACAATGTACCGCAACGTACATATCCCAAGTTCAGCACGCTGATACGCCAGTGAAGAATTATGAATCGTAAAATCGAAACTCTAACTGTGGTAGTGATTATCGCAGCAATAATAGGTTCAGCACTAGCGGTAAGCGTAACATTCACAACGGCAACAAACCCGGGGTCAGGCCAGGCATGTTCTGACAGGTCTTGGTCTATGTTCAATCAGGCAAGGAGAGGCATGTTCCTCCACATGCATGGAAACTTTTCTGCAGGCACGCAATGGAACCAGAGTTTGTCTGGGAATGTGACCATAAACTCTGCACAGGCCAAGACAGTGGTCAGTGCCGATATCCAAAACTTCACAGTGGACACCCCCGTCCCTCTTAGGGCAGGCTGGATTGTCCCGATCGAGGACGGAAAAGGTGTGGTCACATCGATACGTGTGTCTAACCAGACTGGTGCCTCGACTGCGGATCAGGCAAAGAGCATCGTAGAAGGATCGTTAGGCAAGGGTTGGCAGGCTGGAACGCCCAGACTGATGAGAGTCATATACAGTGTACCCCTCCTTAACTCTAATAATACAGTCGTGGGCCACGTGAGGGTTGACGGTAGAAATGGCAAAATCATCACGAGACCATCAATTACACTGACGATAACTAGTGACCAGGCGAAGACCATAGTAAGCGATGCGTTGAATTCATTCATGGTCGGTGGTGCAAAGGACAGGGGCAGCATGTGGGTAGTGAACGTAACATACAATGGTACGGCAGTCATGAATGTGCCCTTGGGAAAGATCAATACCCCAACTTCTGCAGATGCTGTGAAAGCAGTCCAAAATTCCATGACTCAGGGCTGGAATACTGGAGAGCCAAAGCAACTCGGATACATTTACAATGTGCCCCTCATGGATGCCAACGGCAACGTCATCGGCTACGCCACGGTAAACGGTAGCACCGGTCACATCACTGCTGGATTCTCAATGCTGCGGAACGCGCACGCATTACGCAGGCGCACAACCTCCTCACAGAACTAACCCGAAACCCACAACGCGAAACGACACAGAGAACAAGTAACCCAGAAAGAAAACTTAAGAGCTAGTAGTGAAACGCTTTACATGGGTGAAAAAATGTCAGAAATTAAGCCGACAAAACGCGCGCGAACACCATTTTTAGTCTCACTAGTCGGGGGCATCTTGATTATTCTAGGCGGCCTCTACACAGCGGTGCGGAGACTTTTGAGGACGGGGGGAACATACCGTGGTACGCGGCCTGGCATGGGTGGAATAGGTAACGCTACACGGTCTGCCATAGGTGGAACGGGTAGTGCAATGGCACGACCAGCTTACGGCGCAATGGGAGGAACGTGGATTCTTGGAATTGTCTTTGTTTCAGGGATAATTGTATTGATTTCTGCTCTCATGTTCAACAGGCGTCCTGCGCAAGCAACCAGATGGGCAACTCTGATAGTGATCTTCTCCATCGTTAGTCTTTTCGTAGGGTTTATGGGCGTTTTCTTTATCGCGCGTGGGCTAATCATTCTCGGTGCGATACTCGGCATCATAGGCGGCGCACTTCCACTACTGGCAAAGCAGAAGGGTAGCCCTGCTCTAAGCACGTAGTGGAATCTCTCTCCTCCCATGATATTTGCCGCGCGCTTGTTTCTGCAGAGATGTGAGAGAACGAAATTACGCACGCCCACGACCTCCTCACAGGACTAATCCGAAACCCATAAGTAACCCAGAAAGAAAACGTAAGAACCAGTAGTGCAACACAACGCTTGGTATAATCTTTATAGAACACGTGATCAAATAAATATAAGTGGATTTTTTTTTGGAAATCTCGAAATTATCCGTGTGTCTGCTTTTGATTGGCATTGGCTTAGTTTCGGCACTTGTTGGATTTGAAGGGGGAACGAGGTTTCAGGGATCCAACGTGGCACAAGGCGTCATAACGTCTGTTTCCAGCGTAGCCGGAAACTTGACTCCTTCTGAGGGGAAGAACGTTACCGTGATAGGTTCGTTTGTTAGCATGGATAGTAATTATGTTTTGCGTGATGAGGTTGGAGCAAGTTACATCGCACTAAATCTTTCTCACGCAAATATAATGCCTTCCACGCTTCAGAGCCTAAATGGGACGCGTGTCGTAATCAGGGGCACCGTCGTTGTAAATGCAAGTTTTTCTGGGATTGACGTTTCCAGTCTAACCATCCTTTAGTAGTGTAGATATTTGTGGCCACGCGCTAGTCTATTATTCGTCATAATGGTTTCTGCCTGTTTAGCGGTTCCATGCCTTCAATCTGCTACACCGCCGACGATAGGCACAGTTTCAGCCCCTTGCATTCATGTCCGTCCCGAAGGTTTACCCCAAGCGGGACAAATGAGCAGCAGATTACAGGCCCTTGCATATTCTTCGAATTGGGCTGGGTATGCTATCTCGAAAATAGGCACATCACAAGTCCTCGATATATGGGGGCAATGGACAGTACCTACTGTGAGTTCATCGTCCCCAAGACCGGCTTATTCTTCTGCTTGGATAGGAGTGGGGGGATTTAACACACAGGATCTTATTCAGACTGGAACAGCACAGGAGATCGATTCAAGTGGGAATATGAGATATTATGCTTGGTACGAGATTCTGCCTGCCTCTTTGGTAAGCGTGTTCAATGTAAATCCTGGAGACATTATGAATGCGACTATTCAATACCAAGGATCTGGACAATGGCATGTTGTAATCCATGATCTGACTACCCCTAATGGCTGGGATCAAACGATCTCTTACGCATCTTCATTCAGCTCAGCTGAATGGATTTTTGAGGCTACTACTATCAATAATCGACTAGCCACCCTTCCTCAAACAAGTGATACGATTTTTTACGGAGCTTCCGCGTATATCGGCAGTAAAAATAATCTTGGCTTTTTTTCTCCCACCCAGCTTCTCATGGTTGACACTTCAACTTTGGACGTAAAAGCGCAGCCTGGCCCACTTCCCTCGCCTGACCGGTTTGCTGTAACCTATACTTGGAATCTGCCGCAAGTGCCTCCGACCTTTGTTAACTGCAGTATCACCCCGGCGAGCGTAGCCGCTGGCAGTGGCTTCCAAGCTCAATACTACATATACAATCCAAATTCGGCAAACATAAACGTGGGTCTTGGAGCAAGCATACGTAACGACGGAACGCTGAACGAGATCACTGACCCTTCTAACGACGTGGTTGCGTCCATCTCCCCAGGTTCAGGGTTGTATAAAAGAGCGTTTAACGTGCCGGCTGGTGCCTCACAAGGAACTTATGACTTTGCACTCAATCTCTCGTATGGAACGCCTGGTAAGGGAAGCGAGTATGCAACTAGTGGGTGGAGCGCAGCTGGTCTTCAGGTATCTGGGACTTCCGTCATTAATCCTTTGACGACTGCGTCTTCTTCTAGTACTACGACTATTACGAGTGCGACTACGACTTCGTCTGCGACAACGACTACTACGAGTACATATCCGCCTTCTTTTAATCAGGCGACGATAATCAGCTTTACCGTGAATAAGCCGTCGCCTCAGCAGGCCGGCTCCTCCATTACGTTTACGTGTACTGCAAATAGTCCTAATGTAAGTGCTGTGATTCAGTACAGGTTTTGGAGGCTTAAGGTTGGGGGGGCATGGGGTGTTGTTCAGGAATGGTCTTCATTGAATGTGTTTACTTGGAAGACAACTTCAGCTGATCTTGGCGGTTACCAATTCGTTGTATGGGTTAGGGATGGGTATCGTGTTGATGTAAATTCTCGGGATGACTTATCCTTCTGGAATGTTAACGGTAAGTCTCAAACTTCAGGTTCAACTTATACGATTCAGGCGGGCCCACCTACTAGTACGCCGTCCGTCTCAAACGCGCCTCCGTGTATAATTGCCACTGCTGCTTACGGAAGTGGGCTGGCTCCCGAAGTAGCCTATATGCGACTTGTCAGAGATGAGATGATAGGATCCAACCGTATCGGAAGGATACTTGTGAATGGGTGGAATAGCTTCTATTATTCATGGTCTCCCACAGTAGCCGGTTGGATAGCTAGTTCAAACAGCCTACAAGCCACGTTTAGAATTCTCTTACTACCGCTAGTCGGCACAATACATGCAACAGCCTTCATCTATAATGCAGTAGCATCCATCAACCCAACATCAGCATCCGTAATCGCATTTCTTTTTGCAGCATTCTCATCAACGACGCTGTACATCCTGAGCCCATTATTTGCACTCACAGTTGTTGCTAAGAGAATACGCAGATCCAGGTTGGCAATGATACAAGAGAAATCAGGTCGCTAAGGCGTGCGCAACACTGTTCATACGCTCAAATTTCAATAACTTTTCGATTAAGTCCGCGAGGCAGCGCGTCGTTACTCAGTGAGTATATGATTGGCGAATTTCCACGTATCAATCTACACGTCGAAAAAACCCTTCCACATCGCAAGCAAAACACTCTGCTATATCTCCTCACCAAGGAGGATACTCAGTCATGTTGCCATGCCCCTTAGCTTTTCTTTCTCTACTTCTTTTTGTACAAGTTCGCTTGCTTCTATAAGTTCTTGATCTGTAATGCTCATTTCCGAAGTGATACGTTCGTAGGCCGACGGAAACTCTCTCTTAATTTTTGCGACCATAAATAAGACTCCAACCGCAATAACTAACGCCCTTCGTCGATCCATAACTTAGTCACCGCAAATGTATGTACAACCTCCCCATCTAGGGAATATAAGTTATTGGTGATCAAGTAAAGGGATTGTTGAACATTTGTAAGAAAGCACTACGGCTTTAGTTGTTCTTGTATAATGTAATCTCCTGTGTCATCAGGTGTCTTGGTTAGACGATATGAATCAAATCCCACACAGATTACTTACAACATTTCCGAGTCTCTTGATTCTTCTCTCCCATGTGATAGCTTCATAGACAGACCGTGGATTTTCTATTGAACCAATGAGCATGCCAAGAACGGGTCGATCTCCTATGTACTGTTAGAGACGGTTCGTGAATGGAAGTACGCCTTAGCGTAAACAAAAGGTGAACCTGAGCATGATCCGCTCTCCCAGCGAGAATGTATATGCAAGGCAAAATTGAGGTGGGTTTAACGGATTCGTGAAACAATACAACTGTCTCAAAGGCAAGACTACTAGAGTGCAGTAAATTCCTCTTTGATTCTCATATCCATAAATTTCCATCCTTAATTGTAGATTTCATGACTTAAGAAGTAATTTCTCGTTTGTTCGCGTGTGCAGAACAAACTATTCTATTATCTTTCTGGAATTTGCTGAGGCCAGAGTGAAAAGTATCACGTCGAACAATCCTATGGCTACGATGTCTAGTAATAGGTTTGTTAAATCCCCACTTATCAATAACCCTCTAACAGCGTCCACTTCGTAACTCAATGGATTTACAATCGCGAAATAGCGTATTGCGGGGGGCATCATTGTAATAGGGTATAAAGCGTCACTAGCAAAGAAAAGTGGCATAATAATGGCTTGACCTATTCCCATGAACCTTTCTCTGGTTTTCATGAAAGTGGCCGTAAGGATAGAAATTGATGCGAATCCTCCTGATGCGAAGAATATCACAAGGAGAGCTACAATGAAATAAAGAGGGTTAATCACGAATTTAACACCTATCAAAAGAGCAACTGGCACGACTATAAACACCTGGAATAGCGCTCTAGCGCCTGATGCCATAGATCTGCCTATGATTATTGCGTACCTTGAGGTCGGTGTAACGAAAAGCTTCTTCAAAATGCCAGATTCCCTCTCCCACACCATGATCAGGCCATAGAAAATGGATATCATAGTCGTTGATTGGACGAGAACCCCTGGAGTTATATAATCGATATATGGGATTCCGTTGGTCGGTATCGCTCTGACACTGCTCATTATGGTTCCATAAACAACTATCCACAAAATTGGCTGAACCGCACGTGTGTATATCTCAGTTCTATCGTGTCTTATTCGTCTAAGTTCAAGTTCGATCATGACAAGCATATTTTTGAAGAAATTCGTTATGCTTACCCCCGCTTAATCATGCTTCTCACTTGCCTGATCTCGCGAATCCCATGGTCAGACTCAAGCCTGCTCCCCGCATATCTTAGAAAAACATCATCTAAAGTCGGCTTGTTCAACGAGATTTTCTGAATATGAATATTCTCTCTTCTCAAGATTTCCATAACATGTGGTAGCGCAGTCTCCGCATCTTCAACGATCACTCTCAGTTCTAAATCATTGATCAGTGTGTCACTGACAAAAGCTAGTTTTCTCATCTTATTACGAATATCCTCGAAATCAATATCGCTCTCTAGGGTGAATAGAAGGACCTCTCCCCCGAGGGAATGTTTTAGTGCGTCGGGTGAACCGGATTTGACTATTTTGCCCCCGTGGATTATGCCTATTTCATCGGAGTAGAGATCGGCCTCATCCATATAGTGTGTGTTAAAGAATACTGTCGTCCCAAACTCTCTCTTAAATTCCATAAGCTTCTCCCAGACAATCTTCCTTGCGGCAGGATCCAGGCCAATAGTAGGCTCGTCCAAGAATAGAATCTTCGGCTTAATCAGTAAAGCACATGCAGTCTCCAGCCTTCTTATCATTCCACCGGAATATGTTTTGACGAGATGGTCCTTAAAATCAGTTAGCCCCATATCCTCCAGAGCGTTGTCAAGAAGTGTTCTCCGCTGTTCGGAAGGGATACCATAGATCTTTGCGTATATGAGAAGATTCTCAAAGCCAGTAATATCAGTCCAAACGCTCATCTCTTGAGGAACATAGCCAATTACTTTTCTAACTTCGGAATCCTTTCGCAGAACATCTAATCCGGAGACGTATGCTTCACCAGCAATGGGCTTAATCTGAGTAGTTAGAATTCTCATCAACGTCGTCTTTCCAGCCCCGTTGGGGCCGAGCAAAGCAAATATCTTTCCTGCCTCAACCTTTAGATCGACACCGTCCAGTGCCCTAGTCTTGTCCTCATAGACCTTTGTGAGATTCCTGACATCGACGGCGAATTCCATGTTTCTAAGTCAACACCTCGAACTGCAAATGCGAAGACTATTTCAAACCTAGATGGAGTGTTAATGAGGAATAGATGATCGTCCTAAACTCCTCAATCGCACGAGCTATCTCGGAGAACAGCAGTTCCTAATAGGTATGTCGAACAGATGTTTGCGTATCGATATTCACTATATCATGTAAACTCAAGCTGCGTTTTAAATGCTTGTTACTGTCACTGCACGTAATCTTCACTATCGGATGCTCTAGCGCACGCGATAGCTGAACATTGTTCCACAACGCTCTTATAATGAGACTCCCCCCGCTACTCAGCTCTGCGGAAAGAATGCATTTCTGCTCAACGCAAGAATATAATGTACGATTCATGATCAGTTAATATACTTGCAATTGACAATCGTGCAGGTCAGATGAGATATGCCTACACCAACGATCTTGCCTCTATTAATCGCGGGAATTATGATTGGCTTAGTCCTTAGTAAGACAAAAGCAGATGTGAGTTGGAAGTTTATCATCGTAGGGTCTATACTCGGAGGATTGGGCAACCTCGCTAACGCCGTTCTTCTATATGCTTTCCCAGGCCCAACAACCACGCAGTATACACCTCAGGGTGCATCGCAGGCTGTATCTACGGCCACACCTCGTGTTTTTACTGGTGGTCAGGTAGCTGCTCAGAGTGTAACCAGTTTCTTGGCTATCTCTTTTGTAGTCGGTGTATTAGTAATTCTGCTAGTCTTTGTTGCAGCCCGTTTGACATTGAGAATACGTGGGAGAAAAATCGTTGAAGAGGAACAACAACAGTCCAGCGATTGAGACTAGAGACCTGGTTAAGGTCTATAAGATAGGCGGAATGCGTTTTGAGGCCTTACGTGGGGTTTCGATTAAGATTGAGAAAGGCGAGCTTGTCTCTATTTTAGGGCCTTCAGGAAGTGGAAAATCCACTATGCTTCAACTGATGGGGCTGCTTGACAGACCAAGTAGCGGAAAGGTGTTGATTGAGGGACAGGATACCTCGAAGATGAGCGAAGAGAGACTTGCAGTAATGAGGAATGAACGCATAGGCTTTGTTTTCCAGTCGTTCAATTTGATTCATCGGCTGAATACTGTGGAGAATATTGAGCTGCCTCTGATAGCTCAAGGTGCAGATCCAATAAAACGCAAGGATCATGCCATCAAGGCTTTGAGTGAGGTTGGTCTAGCTTCTAAAAGCCTGAATCGGCCTGCTGAGTTGAGTGGCGGGGAGCAGCAGAGGGTAGCAATCGCTCGTGCTATGGCAACAGATCCAGCTATTGTTCTGGGCGACGAGCCGACAGGCAACCTCGACACCAAGACCGCTATGGCAATCCTTAAAATTATCATAGATGTCAATAAGCGTTTGAATACAACTTTTGTTTTGGTGACGCATAATATTGAGATTGCCTCCGAAACTCAGAGACGAATAATTCTACGTGATGGAGTAATAGAACGAGAAGAACGTAGCTAATGGTGAATTAAGCTTGGTTCAAATGCGCAGATATATTCAGATTTTGATCGTTTTGTGGATTGCGTGTACCACAGTATCCCTTCAGACGCATGATAATGGTAGAGTAGCGGCTCAACCTCCACCTTACCCGCCCTTAGCCCCTTCGACGTTGAAGGTTGTGAATAGCTTGTGGGGCTCCCCAAACGCAAGCAGTTCGATATACGCGAGCCCGGGTGACATGAATCTTCCGCTCTATGTGAGCGTACAAAACATTGGCAATCGTACATCGACGGGTCTTAGTGAGACGCTGTTTTTGCAGGCACCGTTCGCAAATTTGTCTGGAGGTCGAGCTATTGTGACGTATTACGGGCAGGATATATCGCCCGGCGGGGTTGCTCAAACTGAATTCCTCCTGAACATTGCCAGCAACGCAAGCATTGGGATGCATGTCCTGAAGATGGAGGCGAATTATCTCCAAGTAGTTCCCGGAACCGGAGCGACATTATACCTCAGTGAACAAATAAATATGGATATTCCCGCTCTCATTACGCAAAGAACTTATTCAAGCGTATTCTCCGTGAGCGTCTACCCCAGCACGATTAGTCCAGGCGGGAACCTCACAATATCAGGAACTGTTGTAGACCTCGCAACTGTACTTCTGGGCAACACAAACGTTTCAATTTCTTCACCAGCTTTCATTGGAGGAGCATTTGTATATGTCGGAGAGGCTGACCCGAATGTTCCAAGGCCTTTCAGCGGCACGATTCAAGTCAAGCGAACAACGACTCCAGGAATTTATCCCGTGGAAGTATCTGTTACATATCTGGATTCGCTGAACGTAATTCACAATGATCTTTTCACGATACCTTTGGAAGTTGTTCCGCCGGTTACCACGCCCATAAGGCGTGCAGTGGCGAGAACCCCATTTCAAACGCTGATGACAGACTTGGGGCAAATCTTCAGATTCTTCTTTGGTGGTCTCGGCGCATTCATGATTTTGAGGGATTCAAAAGGCGGAAGCTAGCCTTTGCGTATCGCCGACTATTATCATATGGCCTTTAAAGCGTTGAGGGATCGGAAACTCCGCACTGGCCTTACGGTACTTGGAATAGTCATCGGCTGCTCTCTGATAGTGGCGCTGGTCGCTTCAACCAGCGGCCTGAGCGCAAGCGTTCAAGCTCAAGTCGATAAGATTGGAGTGACAACTTTGCAGGTTTTCTCAACCTCACAGAGAACTCCTATCACGGATCAGGATGTTGCGGCAGTCAAGAATATGGCTGGTGTACAAGATGTTATTCCATATTTCTCAAAAAGATCGAGCATCAACTATGGCAGCAGCACGCTGTCTGTCAGTATTGTGGGATTTGACCAGACGAAACTCACATCACTCTACAAAGGTCTGACGGTTGCCGAGGGCACTACAGTTGGTGGGTTTGACCCTACGGGCGCAGTAATAGGCACAGATATAGCCTTTCCACCTAACGACAGTGGTTTTCCGCCAATAGGGGTAAACGGTCTGGTCTCTATTCAGGCCACCTCAAGTGGTAAAGGTAAAGGCGCCCCCCCGACTTATACCTTCATTGCTAAAGGGATCATGGCTCCTTACGGCACTGTAGGATTTACGAACCTTGATGAATCTATTTTTACGAGTATGTCAGCCCGCACTCTCTTCGGAATAAAATATTATAGCGGTATGTATGTCATCGTTAACTCAGCGGATAACGTAAACGATGTGCTTGCTTCACTACAGAGCTACTTCGGGGGTAATGCGAGGGTCTTCAGTTCCACTGCCCTTCTTCAGACCGTTCAATCAATTACAGGGTCGCTGACACTCTTCTTAGGCGGGGTGGCTGTGGTCACTTTGATGGTTGCAGCTGTAGGAATTGCTAATACTATGTTCGTCTCCGTAATGGAGAGGACACGTGAAATTGGGATAATGAAGGCTATTGGCTACAGGCCAAAGCAGATCTTGTCACTATTCCTCTATGAAGCCGCGCTTACAGGAATAGCAGGTGCCATAATCGGAACATTATTCGGCATCTTTTTATCTTTCTTGCTTGGCGGGGGCATCTCCTCCTCCTTCAACTTCCAGCCACGTGGCTTTGGCGGCGCTCCCAGACCCGCAGTCCAAACCTCTAGCACCTCTTATGCCCCAGTCTTTTCCACCCAACTGTTCATCTTCTCCTTGACTTTCCCAATCATACTTGCTGTTCTTGCAGGGCTATACCCTGCCTGGCGTGCATCAAAAATGAATGCTGTTATAGCCCTCAAATATGACTGATAAAGCCTGATAGAAGATAATTATGACAAGAGTTAGTGAGAGGCTGTTTTTGCAGGAGCCGTTCACGAATTTGTCTGGAGGTCGAAGTATTGTGACGTATTACGGGCAGGATACTTTCGAAGTTACTGCGCCGGTTAACACGGCCGTCACAAGGCGCACTGCGGAGAGAAGCCCATTTCAAGCGCTGATGACAGACCTGGGGCAAATCTTCAGATTCTTCTTTGGTATTTTCGGGTTAGTGATTTTGAGGGATTCAACAGGCGGAAGCTAGCCTTGCGTATCAACGACTATTATCATATGGCCTTCAAAGCGTTGAAGGATCGGAAACTCCGCAGTGCCCTTACGATACTTGGAATAGTCATCGGCTGCTCTCTGATAGTAGCGCTGGTCGCTTCAACCAGCGGCCTGAGCGCAAGCGTTCAAACTCAAATCGACAAGATTGGAGTCACAACATTGACTGTTTCCTCAACCTCACTGAGAACTCCTATCAGGGATCAGGATGTCGCAGTAGTCAGGAATATGGCTGATGTACAAGATGTTATTCCATATTTCCAAGAAAGATTAAGCATCAACTATGGCAGCAACTCTCTACCGATCCAACTTATTGGATTGGACCAGACGAAACTCACATCACTCTACAGAGGTATTACATTCGTCGAGGGCACCACAGTTGGTGGGTTTGACCCTACAGGTGCAGTAATAGGCACAGAAGTAGCCAACCCACCTAACGACAGTGGTTTTCCGCCAGTAGGGGTAAACGGTATGGTCACTATTCAAGGCATGGCAACTGGTAGAGGCGCCGCCCCGAGTTATACCTTCGTTGCTAAGGGGATCATGGCTCCTTACGGCACTGTGGGATTTACGAACCTTGATGCATGTATTTTTACGAGTATGTCAGCCCGCACGATCTTCGGAGTAAAATATTATAGCGGTATGTATGTCATGGTTGACTCAGCGGATAACGTGAACGATGTAACTACTTCAATACAAAGCTACTTCGGGGGTAATGCGAGGGTCTTCAGTTCCACTGCCATGCTTCAGACTGTTCAAACAATTACGGGGTCGCTGACACTCTTCTTAGGCGGGGTGGCCGTGGTGACTTTGGTGGTTGCAGCTATAGGAATTGCTAATACCATGTTCGTCTCCGTAATGGAGAGAACACGTGAAATTGGGATAATGAAGGCTATTGGTTACAAGCCAAAGCAGATCTTGTCACTATTCCTCTCTGAAGCTGCGCTTACAGGAGTAGCAGGTGCCATAATCGGAACATTATTCGGCATAGTTTTATCTTTCATGCTTGGCGGGGGCATCTCCTCCTCCTTCACCATCAACACCGGCGGACGTGGCTTTGGCGGCGGCGGCAGAGCCCCAGTCCCAGCCTCTAGCAGCTCTTATACTCCAATCTTTTCCACCCAACTGTTCATCTTCTCCTTGACTTTCCCAATTGCACTTGCTGTTCTTGCAGGGTTCTACCCTGCCTGGCGTGCATCAAGAATGAATGCTGTTCTAGCCCTCAAATATGAATGATAAAGCCTGATAGAAGATAAATATGACAAAAGCAAATGATGGAGAAATTAGCTCTGCGACGATTATTCGTAACCTCACTGCTTATTCTTCTCTTATTCAATTTTCTAGTTACTAGCAGTGCCAGCGCTGCCATTACAAACACGCGCCCTGTCAAAGTTTCGCCAGGCCAGATTCCTGGCGGTGTATATGACAACCTCCCCGCACACAACGACTATCTTAACACATCTGAAGCCCAAGTTAAACTCGAATATCCGGAGGGTATGGTACTCCAACAAACTATTGGTGACCTCCTCTTCAACGTGACATTGAGCTCAGCGATTTTTCGAACCATCGATCTTTACATTCCTCCTGAGTTTGTGCTGGGACCCAATTCGAGCTATATCTGGAGCAGTATAACGAACAACTACAGATACATCTCGCTAAGAACACTTTCAAATCGTGATCCCATAGCCCCCCTCTGGTATAGAATCGAAATCCGAAACGGAACAGGCAGTATCAATGCCAGTATACCTCAATTCGTCAGGCTGTTTAATGTCACAGCCCCCAGCATTGTCGGACTATACTTCTTCAAGGCCTTTATAGATGGAAAGTCGATAGGGTGGCAAAACTTCCCAATCTTAGTCGTTTCCGCCGATCCAAATCCTGCCTACATATCTGGAACGGTTGTTGATTGCAGCAGTAACCTCTTCAGATACAATTATGGCTATGGATATGGCTACTACGGAGGTCCGCTTCGGCTTGGCTGCTTAGACGGCGGAAAAGTCATCGCTGAAGGAGTAACACCTGACGGGAGAAAAGTTGTTGGCCAAGCCTTCTTCAATTCTTCAGCTCTTGGCCATTATACTGTTTACGGTCTGGCTGCTGGAACTTACAATCTTACCGCCTATGCGTCGGGGTATTGGCCCACAATTATGAATAACCTTGTCACAGTTCGTCCAGGACAATCAGCGGATGGAATAGACTTGTGCATTACCTCCTGTCCCACGCTTGAAGGGATTGTACGGTCCAAATGCGAAAACATGCCAGTGCCATGGGGCTTCATAGCCAATCATTCCGCACCGGGATTCGGTGCTGCATTCGCATACGTTGGCAGTACCTCTGTAGTCGGCGGAGGAGGATGCGCACAGGGGGACTTTATCTACGCGTTTCGGGGGAATGGGACTTCTGACTTCCTCAAGTATAACACGGTCTCCAACAAGTGGACGTTTGTATCGCCAGCACCGGGTCAAGTTGGAGGGGGAGGATCGCTTGCCTACGATGGGTCAGAGTACATCTACGCTCTTCAAGGAGGAGGCTCAAGTGCCTTATGGGCTTATGATGTTACCATCGATCAGTGGCAGACTGAGCAATCTCTTACAGGCACTAACGGGCGCCAAATTCCAGAGCAAAATGGGAGCTCGATCGCATACGACTCTGATACTGGTATATTATACGCACTGATCGGCAACACGACTGACCTCTACAGTTACTCTCCAACCCTTAACCAATGGCCGTCGGTTGCCACAACCCCGAACCTCGTAGGCGCAGGCGGCAGCTTAGTATTCGACTCCAATAATGGCAATCTCTATGCATTAAGGGGTGGCGGTACCAGCGATTTTTGGAGTTATAATCCGACGACCAATTCATGGAACACTCCCTTAACTCCCCCAACTACACCAGTGGTAATAAGCGCAGGCGGATCCCTTTCATTCGACAGCTCGAACGACCTCATCTATGCGCTCGAAGGTGGAGGCACCAACACCTTCTTGAGTTATAATCCAAGCGCGCCTCCCGCTACCGCTTGGTCCACACTACCCATTACTCCGATTAATATTGGACCAGGAGGCTCATTGACCTTTGACACAAGTAACGATTTGACCTATGCGCTTATTGGCGGGAACTCTTATAGCCCAAGCGCTTATAATTTTTCCGACTATAATTCCGTATCTTCGTTATGGAATAAATCTTTGGCGCGTGTTCCAGCGCTATATCCTAGACCAGTCACAATTGAGATCCTTGATTCCCTCGATAATTCATGGCGTCTTCTCCAGAATGTTACGGATCCGAATTCACTTAGTTACAATTTTACATATGATGGATCGACTGAACTTGACGGGCATATACCACAGGATTTTTCGGGCTACGTTGCAGGAATCCTGCCGGAGCCTTACAAGGTGAGGGTTTGGATTAATCAGTACCTTCAACCAAATGATACGATAGTTGATTTCTCATCGTATCTTAACCCAGCAGTTGTACAAGTTGATTTTGACGTTTTTCGTTCTGGGTCAGCTGACATTCGTATTGACTTCAAAGACTTTCCGCAAGGAACTCCTCTTGTTAATGGTGTTCCGCGTTCCGAGACAGTCACGGTTGAACTCTATGATAAGAGTGCAATATTGCGGGGTGAGAATTACACTACTGTTGCAAAGGGAGCGAAATCCGCTGATGTAATCGTAACAGGGTTTCTTGGCACTTTACGCGACTATGGACTTCCAGACGAAACCTACAATGTTACTGTTACTACTCCCGATTTCTTTCAATACTACTACTTCTCTGTTACGACCGCTAGCTGTAGTATGATCGAAGCCAGTCTTGATGTTGTCCAGTTCGGATCCCTGCAGCTATCGGTCCGCTCAGTAAACTCACAATCGCCTCGACAGCCTCAGATCTGGAAATACCCTGGTGCAAACATAAGAGTTGACCTTGTTGACCAGTACAATGGATTAGTATACGGGACATTCTTCACTCGGCAGAACCCCTTTTCCAGTAGCGCTTCAGTCACAATTCCGGGGCTGCGCGGCGGCAAATACCTAATTCACGTCTACACTATCGGCTATTATCAGGAGAACATGTACAATTCTTCAATAAACATAGTTGATGGACTCGCAAGTGACTTTGGAGTAAATGTTGTAGTAGGCAGTACAATCGACCTTTCCGTAATCCTAGAAAAGGAAGGTCTACCGGCAAGCATAGACACATATCCATTCTCTAGGGTTCCTTTCCGCGCCGAGCTCTACGACTCGCTGGGTAATTTCGTAGCTGCCAATATCACTTATGTGCCGGCAAGCAGCAAAATTATCACCTTGGAGCTTGCTGGTTTCAGTAGTTATGCAGGTGATCCAGCGCTCAGGTGGGTCAACTATTACGACGCGACAGACGGCCGTATTCAAACAGACTATGGACTGCCGCCCGGCTCCTACAGGGTTCTAGCTTACCTACCTGGTTATTCACAAGGATATTTTGTTAGTATGGTCACTGTTTCTCCGGGTGGACAAGCTACCATAGAAATGGACCTTAATCGTCTGGCACACCTTACCGGGAACGTTACAAGTCTCAACATGTTCGGCGTACTAGTCCCGATAAACTGGGCGACAATAGACGCAGTCGGATCAAAAACACGTGACTACACCTACACACTCAACGGATACTACAGCATGTGGCTTCAAGAAGACAAGTACCTAGTATTCCCCTCCCTACCCTACTACAACCCTACTTCAACCGCAATCAGCCTATCGAACGGATCGGATGCGCAAATCAATTTCAGACTACAGTCCTTCATGTTTAGCGTCCCAGAATTCAACAGCAACTTAGGTTACCTATCAGCATTAGTCGTAGGGGTGATTGCAGCGAATCTTCTTTTACGACGACCAAGATCCAAGTTTAAGCGTCAAAGTTCGTTGACGTAGGAAACGCACACGCTTATCTCCCCACACCCGCGTGCCATGCTACTTCCCTCAGCTAATCACTGGTAATACGGGACAATGAATCATACGTAGGTTAGGAGCGCACGCGCAATTTTACATGATTTCACATGAGCGCGCGCTACACGAATTTACCGGAAAAGACAGGAAAAGACAGGAAAAAACACGAACTTTACACACAAAAAAAATTTTTTTAGAATGGAAGTAAGTTCCTGTTTGTTCCGCTTCTATCGGGGATAACATCATGGGCAACATCGAGAAAACGCTATTAGGGCCATGGCAGCCTTTGTACTGTGTGAAGGCGTAATGTCCAAACTGGACTACGTCGGCTTCACAGAATGGTCTTACAATAGTTCCACGAAATGCAACACCAGCAGAAATAAAACGTTTTGCAGTATTACCCGCGTAATTTTACAGTTCTAGATGCGTAATTTTACAGCGTTGGAAGCGCACGCTTCCGCTCTCACGGCCCTACCCGTCTGAAACAACTGTATAAACGTCGATCCTCGGTGGAGAGAACATTCTCAAGGCTCAAGACACATTTCGGATTGTCTCAGCTTCGAACACGCGGCCTAAGAAACGTCTTGTCACATGTGCTTCTCTGTCTGCTGGTGTTACTCGCAACCACCTCATCAGCGATCAAGCACGACCACCTCGACAGGATACGGTCACCAAGCCAGTTCACAAAAATAACACAGAAAATATGATATTGCAAGAGACTCGCGCGGTTAGCAGTCGACTTTTCAGCCTCAAACCGCCACATCGCAGCAGTTCAGAGGAACATAAGTTGCCCAGAAACCGCGAGTGAACCAAAGTTCATGAATCTGTATCATAGACATCAATAGGCTATACGAAAAACACTTAGTCGCCCTTTCGAAAATCCGATCAGAGATACAAGCCTCTTCAGATCGAAGGCAACTCTATGGAAGTCAGAGGAGTCTCTCTCTATCGTATCTTAGCAATTGGGATTCTGTTATGTATAGTCGTTACGCAGCATTCTTTCGCTATTCTCTACGTTCAGGCCTCAACTACATCAACCTCTGAGAATAACGGCGCTTACGGTGCTCAATCCACTATAGTCATACTTGCAGAATTCAAAGATGTCAAGCATCATAAGACAATGCAGGAAATCGGGAAAAGCATATTCGGAGACCTTAACAGATACCTGACAGAAGTCTCCTACAATGCCACGTGGCTTACTGGGAATACTACTGATTGGGTAGAACTTCCACACGACATCACCTACTACGGCTATGACTTCATGCTAGGCAGAGATTCTGAAATTCGGCAATTATTCATGGATTCCGCCCACGCAGTCGAGCATCTAGTCAACTTCAACCTCTACAAACACATAGCGATAGTTCACGCTGGAGAAGGCGAAGAGACTAGCGGGGTTGTAAGTGATATCTGGTCTGACTATATTACATGCAACCCGCCCGTCTATGCAGATGGACTCGCACTGAAGAACACCATGGTCGTCCCTGAGGAAGAGGCGGCGGGCAAAGATCCCCTAGGTGTCTTTGCCCACGAATTCATGCACAGCCTTGGCCTTCCAGACCTATACCCAGCCTACGGACCCAAAAACGACTATCTGGAATACTGGGATCTGATGGATCGTGGTTTCTTCAATGGCAAACCTCCCGGCGGATCCAGCCCAGCACAACTGAGTGCCTGGAGCAGACTCTACTTAGGGTGGCCAGTCAAGACAAAAACGATCGACGCCGGATCCATAGTAAAGATCACCCTCAGCCCCCTTGAGGTGACTTCCAACCAAGTCCAGGTTGCAATTCTTCCGTTGACTTCGGGCAAGTACTACCTTATTGAGGTTAGACAACAATTGGGTTTTGATCAGTATCTTCCAAGTCACGGTGTTCTCATAACTGAAGTTAATGAAAAGCTCCCACCGCAATCGGGCATGGTTAAAATAGTCAACGCGGATCCAGCGGCACCGGGTTTAGAAAATGCAACTTTCAGGGTAGGCCAATCTTACAATGACTCTTCCAACCTAGTTAGGATCACGGTACAGTCTGAGAATGGAGCCTGCACACTCCTTATAGATAGAACAGGAAAAGAATAGTTCTACCTCTCCTTACCTTTGAGAATCTTAGAAGGACGCTCTTATTCCATCGTTCTTTCTCCCTTCTTCTTAAAAAAGGTGAGCGGGAAATCCCACCCCCTTTAGGGTTGGGATGAAAGCGAACTGATATCAGCATTATAAGTGGAGTTTACAAAAAATATGGTGAGTACAATGCAGTCTTCAGTGCGCTGTAGGCTTTACCCAACAAGGGAACAAGAGGAGGAGATGTCTGCATACCTTGAGCTTTGTCGGTGGCTCTACAACTACTTCTTGGGAATAGTTAGGTGCAGTGTAAAGGTGCCAAACAGGAAACTTCTACAAGAGATGATCCCTGCCCTATGCAGATACAAGCCTGAGCTTGAGAAGCTACACTCAAAGACACGACAATACGTCCTCTACCAACTGTACTCCAATCTCAGGGCACTCTCACAGATGAAGAAGAGAGGCAGGAAGGTTGGGAGGCTAAGATTCAAGGGACGTGGATGGTTCAAGGCCTTCATCTACAACCAATCTGGATTCTCAATCAAGCATGGTGCCAAGCAGATACGACAGATGGGATTACTCCACCTCAGCAAGATAGGAGACATCCCAATACGGCTGCATAGAGAGATTGATAGTGAGATCAAACAGGTTACCATCAAACATTCTGCAAACAACAATTGGTATGCAATAACCTCCTATGAGTACGACCATCCGATAAATACTGAGCCAGCGGACAGAAGCAAAACTGTTGGGATAGATGTTGGCATAATAAACTATGCCTACGATTCTAATGGAAGAGTGACCCCTCATCCGCATAACATCGACAAAAAACTGAAGAGACTCCAAAAAGAGCAGAGGCGGCTATCAAGAAAGAAGAAGGAATCAAGAAACAGGATGAAACAGAAGGTCAAGGTTGCATCAATCCATGAGAACATAACAAATTGCAGAAATGACTTCTTACACAAACTCTCAAGATACTACGTTGACAAACACGATGTAATCTGCATGGAAGATCTGAATATTCAGGATTTGATGCAGGGGATCCCTAATGCCAAGAATATGGCTGATGCTTCATGGGGAAGATTTGGGTCGATGGTAGGGTACAAGGCTGAAACCGCCTGTAAACTACGAATCCAAGTACCACCCCAGAACACCAGCCAAGATTGCAGTGGATGTGGCGCTAAGGTTCCTAAGACTCTTGCAGTGAGGATACACAAGTGTCCCCATTGTGAGCTAAAGATTGATAGAGACTTCAATGCATCACTAAATATAAGGCGTTTAGGACTCGAAAGAATAGGGTGGGAACCATCCGAATACACGCCTGTGGAGATGAAGCCGCTACCCACCATTATTGGTGGGCATGCTTCGTCGCTGAAGCAGGAACTTCTCTATCCGCAAGGGGAGAAGCCCACACCCTTTAGGGGTGGGTAAGTTCACGTAACTTCCTGCAATAAGAAATGAAAGGGCCGAGTATCTTCAGCGCGGAAGTAGTATTATTGAGACTCAAATACTATGGCGGAGTAAACGAAATAGGCGGAAATAAGATTCTGCTGGAGGACTTGGACACTAGGATACTTCTTGATTTCGGAATGAGCTTTTCGGAGAGGAGAAAGTTCTATCATGAGCCCTATCTCTCACCAAGAGACGAGAAAGGGCTGCTCGAGTTCGGCATCCTGCCCGACGTGGAGGGCCTATATTGTTTTGATGAGTCTCAACCGGCAGTGGACGCCGTAATCCTGTCCCATTCTCACAGTGACCATGCGTCCTGCATCTCCTTCTTGAATAGAGAGATACCCGTCTATTGCGGAGAGGTTACGGCGACGCTGCTCAAGAGTCTGAGCGAGATACGAATCAGAACTTTCGAGTCCGACATTGGAGGACTCAGGATTAATGCTTTCAGAACAGGTGACAAGATAAAGATCGGAGGGTTAGAGGTTGAACCCATCCATGTTGATCATTCAGTCCCAGCCGCTTACGGATTCATAATTCACACATCTGAAGGAGCAGTCGTCTACACCGGAGACTTCAGGATGCACGGCGTCAAAGCCAAGATGACTTATGACTTTATCTCCGAGGCTAAACAGGCGAAACCTGTAGCCATGATTTGTGAAGGAACAAACATCAGCGGCGCCGACGTGTCCAGCGAAGACGAAGTAAAGTCAAAAGTTGACAAAGTCGTCAAAGGAACTGATCAACTGGTTCTGGCGGACTTTTCATACGCCGACATCGATAGGTTTAGAACTTTCTATGAAGTCGCGAAAGAGAATGATAGAAGACTTACCATCTCTATGAGGCAGGCTTACATATTTGACAAGCTAAGGCACGATGAAGGATTGAACCTTCCAGAGATAGACGACGAGAATCTTCTGATCTTTCAGAAGCGCAAGAAGAGATATTACAAGTGGGAGGAAGAGATTCAATCGCACCTGAATGTCAAGGACTCTGATCAGATCAAAGACATGCAAGATAGCGTCATTATGGTCTGCGGCCTCTTCGATCTGAAGGAACTCATCGAGATAAGGCCTCAACCCGGAAGCAACTTCATTCACTCAGCATCCGAACCATTCAACGAGGAAGGCGAGATAGAATTCACCAAACTCCTGAATTGGCTAGACCATTTTGGGCTACCCTTGTACCAGATTCACTGTTCAGGACACATAATGCCAAATGAATTGAAGGAGGTTGTTTCACTGATTCAACCCAAAAAGATTCACCCAATACATACAGAGCACCCAGAGCTTTTTGCAAAGTTCCTAGCAAGATACACTACAGTAGAACTTCCGATTAAGCAGCCAAATTTGCCAAAATGAGCTAGCCAGTTTCGGTGTGGACCTCAATTCCGCAACGGTTGAGCCTCATGAGCAAGGTTAATGATGAGTGGAAGATTGCGAAGATTACCGCATTCATTACGGTCTTGCACTACTGCAATCAGGCATAGGGTTCCCTGCCGTAGAGCGCCACGCGATATAAACGTACTAACCCGGGTAGACGTCTTATTTGGGGGCGTGCAGCTCCTCCGATTAGATCGACAATTTTAAACCGTTGAGCCTGCTGTCACTAATCATCAGGCATATTTACAGGAGAATTAATTTTGGATATGCTCGAGGTTGCAAAGCGTGCGCAAGCTGCAGCCTTGAAGATGAGTAACCTCAGCACTGAGATAAAGAATGGCGCCATCCTAGCCATCGCTGAGGAGATAGAGAGAGAAAGAACGCGGCTTCAAGAGGTAAATGCGGGAGATGTTGAGGAAGCCGCGAATGCGGGTGTCTCCGCATCTCTAGTTAAGCGACTAAGACTTGACGGACCAAAGATCACTGATCTTACCAAGGGGTTGAGGTCACTAGCTCAACTTGAGGACCCTGTCGGAAAGACTTTGCTCGCCACGGAGATGGATCGCGGACTTGAACTCTACAAGGTAACCTGTCCGATAGGCGTCATAGCCGCCATCTTTGAAGCTAGACCAGACGCACTTGTCCAGATAGCAACACTATGCCTCAAATCAGGCAACGCCATCATACTCAAAGGTGGTACAGAAGCTGCGAGAACCAACCAATTCCTTGCAGAACTGATAAGAAGGGCAATCAAACGATTTGATGAGATCCCAGAATACTCAGTTCAGCTTGTCGAGACCAGAGAGGATGTTTCAAAGCTTCTGAAGCTGGATGAGTACATTAGTCTGCTTATTCCCAGAGGCTCAGGATCACTTGTCAAATACATCAGAGAGAACACCAAGATTCCTGTTCTGGGTCATGCAGAAGGTATCTGCCACGAGTACGTAGATTCAGATGCAGACCAACCTATGGCCATCGAGATCTGTTATGATGCAAAAGTTCAGTACCCTGCAGTATGCAACGCGATGGAGACTCTCCTAGTTCACAGAGACATAGCTGAGAGATTCCTTCTGAAGATGGCGGAAAGATACGAAAAAGCCAACGTAGAGTTAAGAGGAGATGCCAAGACCAGAAAGATCCTGCCAAGTATTAAAGAGGCCACTGAGGAAGACTGGAGCACTGAATACCTTGACCTCATCGTCTCCATAAAAGTTATAGACTCACTTCAGGGCGCAATAGACCACATAAACCGTTACGGCTCACACCACACAGACGGGATAATAACACAGAACAAAGAGAATGCGAGAAGATTTCTGAGCGAGGTCGACTCAGCGGTCGTTCTACACAATGCCTCCACTAGATTCAGCGACGGCTATAGATTCGGCTTTGGAGCTGAAGTGGGAATCAGCACCGAGAAGATTCACGCAAGAGGACCTGTAGGCCTTGAAGGTCTTGTAATCTACAAGTACCTTGTGACCGGAAGCGGTCAGGTCGTATCATCTTACGTAGGCAAGAATGCCAAATCTTTCACTCATCGAAAACTGAACAAGACATGGAATCCCTGAGACATTCAAGAAGATTGGGAGCAGACCGTATGACTAGAAATCTTGAACATGTCAAAAGAGTAGTTGTCAAGATTGGCACTTCTGTCCTTACAAAGCCAGATGGAACTCTTGACAGAGGGTACATGAAACGTGTTGCAAGGCAGGTCTGCTCTCTCCTAGCGCAAGGAAGAGAGGTGGTTCTTGTTAGTTCTGGCGCAATTGGGTCAGGAGTTAAGGAACTGGGAATGGCAGTCATGCCTAGGGACATACCCACTAGGCAGGGAGCCGCAGCAGTCGGCCAGAGCATACTTATAGAAACTTGGCGAAGTGTGTTCAGAGAATGCGGAGTCAAAGTAGCCCAGCTACTCTTGACATATGAGGCTTTCTCGAACAGGCGAACCTACCTTAACTTACGGAACTCAATGTCAATCCTAACGAAATATGGTGTAATCCCGATCATCAACGAGAATGATCCGATATCAGTCCACGAGATTGAAGCCACTTTCGGCGATAACGATAAGCTCTCAGCTTTAGTTGCAGCTAAAGTGGATGCTGGGCTACTTATTCTTCTGACTGACGTCGACGGATTTTATGACAAAAACCCCAAGCGCAAGGATGCGGAGTTGATCACTGAAGTCACAGAGATAACCCGCAACATAGAAAGAATTGGTGGTGAAGCAAGCTCGTGGAGAACCAAAGGCGGCATGAAAACGAAGATTGAAGCGGCAAAGATAGCAATGAAATCCAACTGTAACATGGTAATAGCAAACGCTAGGGAAAGAGGCATTCTCCTAAGAATCCTCGCAGGTGAGGAGCTTGGTACACACTTCAAGCCATCGAGAGCTAGTTACACTAACAAAGAGCGATGGATACACTTCTCAAAAAGCCATGGAACAGTAGTGATCGATGAAGGGGCAAAGAAGGCGCTTCTCCGGGGTGCAAACTTGCTACCTTCAGGGATATCAAGAGTAAGGGGCACCTTCAATGCTGGTGACGTTGTCTCGATAGTTCACAATAGGAAGGAAATTGCAAAAGGCGTCGTAGACTATTCCTCAGAAGAACTAAACAAGATCAAAGGCAAACAGACAGACCAGATAGAGAAGCTCCTAGGTTACAAGAACTATGATAACGTTTTCAGAAGAGAGAACATGGCTTTCATCTAAGAACCAGACTCATTGGCTAATCAAGGAATAATCTCGCAACTATTGTATCTACCACAGTCGAAATCTTTCATCCCCACTTCACCTTCTTGGAGTAATCGTCTTACTCTAGGTTCAACTCTGCGCAACGAATCTACCAAGTTGGAGACGGTGCTGCAAACGAGCCTGAAACCATCTTCACCCCACAGTTTTGTTGCGTTGGCATATAGACATCTCCCCCCACAGAGACTGAGGATTTTACATTCCGTACATGGCCTATCAACAAAGACGGAGTCTTTAAGGTCCAGAGGGTTCGTTTTCCAGATATCTCCAAGATAGAAATCCTTCATCCCAGACATAACTGGACAAGGGGTTATCCTGCCATCAGTCTGTATGTTGAAAGTGTTCCAGCCTGCCCCACACCTAAGTTTACTTTCTTCGCTGAGCAAAAGTGACCTCATGAGGCTGACGATAGGGTATATCTTAAGAACCTCACCTGACTTCTCCAGTTGCTCAAGCCAAACCTCCACCAGTTTACTTACTCCTGGGTTGTAGACTTGCTCGGCCCAGCTCTCGAAGTCGGATTTATCAGGATCATTCTGCCAGAATAGTGCGTCGAGCTGCCAATGAACAGATGGGAAGGGGAAGTCTTTGTTTGAGAGAAGCCAGAACACTTCTTGGTCAATTTGAGTATTGACGGCCACTGTCATTCTAGCTATAAGCTCACCCTTGAAACCATTCTGCTGAATGGACTTTAGGCTCTTGATTACTCTTCTGTAGACGCCTCCTCCTCTGTTTCTATCCGTAAGGGCCTCGTCTCCGTCAATCGAGACGAGAATCGTATCTAGCCTCTTGAGGTAAGCTGGATTCAATCTGTCTAGAAGGAGACCGTTGGTCTGGATGATATATCTGTCCGCATTTATCCTGTCCATTATCTCCTTGATTTTTTCAGCTTGTAGAAGGGGTTCTCCACCATAGAAGATAATGGTCGGTTTGGGGTCTCGGCGGAGAAAATTGGCTAGGTCAGAGATGTCGTAGTCTGTCGATGCTGGGAGAGCATAGTCAATTGCTAGATCTCCAAAGTTGCTCCCGAAATCTTGACACGATTTCCCGTAACAATATCTACACTGTAGATTGCATTGTGTTGTCAGTGTTATGTAGAAATTCAAACCGTCCACCTGCAGGCTAGCTCAGTTGATAGGATTATGAGTGGAGGGGTTCGCCGAAGACTTCAAACCGACTCTCCCTGATAGAGCATCGTAGCATCTGAGCCACAGTGCCGCAGTCCATAGCTGGTTTCTGCTTCCCTTTGGTTTTCCGGTCACTGGGTCGTACCATTCGTTGAATCCTTTCCATCGCGTCATTTTCCAGAATTGATCGGTTGCTTCATTTATTGAGTCTAGATGCAACAGCGCGAGTATCATATGTCCTTGGACGAGTCCCCAAATGCCGCCGTTCTGGTAGAAGTTGTTAGGGATTAGTCTCCACCATCCGCAACTGGAGCGTGGGTAACGAGGCTTTACGTTGACGTATCCATATTTGGTCAGGGCACGTTTAAGAGAATGGTTGACAAGCCCGATTCTTGATTCCGGAATAATATTGTAGAGTATGGCTAAGGCATGGCCCAGTACGTCTAGACGCCTAGATTTCTTGCCTTTCTTGTCCAGATAATCAGCGTAATAGCCTCTGCTAGGTAACCAGAAGACATCGTTTATTCCGTCTCTGATCTTCCTCTTTGTCCTTTCCGGGCAGATCTTGTATAGAAGAACTTGGTTGTAAAAGGTTGCCTTATCTTTGTATATCCTCATCCCATCCCGCCAGTCACGTCCATAAACAAATCCGGCGCTGTCCGTTCTGGACTCTACATACTTCCAGACTTCGTCAAAGCCCTCAAGTCTTTTCATTTGCCTCATGAGGTCAAGTGTTAATAATTCGCTGTCTATTTCGTCGGTGAACTTTGCGGAGGGTGAAAGACGTCTTGGATATCCAAAGAATAGGGTCGGGATTTGACCTTCTCGACTGAATTCAATCAATCTATTGATGTGTTGTCCAATATACTTTTCAAATCCGAGACTTTCGACGGCTTCGTGACTGTAGCACATATCTCGCGTCCAGTATTCATGACTGTACCTGGAGAGGCCGCCGCTCGCAATGACGCCGTCGTGTCCGAGACAGGATTTTACTGTGTTGATGGCTTCCTGCCTCCTCGAAGTCACAAGCGCTTGCTCTAGTACGTGAGTTGTAGGGATATCCACTTTAGGTAGGCTGTCCTCGACCAAAATATCCGCCCATTGAGGAAAGTTGTGTTGCAGAACTAGTGCTGTCCTAATTGTTTAATTTTTTCTCGGAAGCTGGTCCAGTTCTCCTTAGATTGTCCCGGGATGAGTTTGCTACTTAGTTTCCTTAGTCGAATTGCGAGAGCTTCTCCCACTCGCCACTTTGTATGACGTCCTGTTGGAATATCTTCTTCAGGTACTGGCCTGTGTAGGAGCCCTTGACCTTTGTAAGCTCCTCAGGTGTGCATGAGGCGATTACGTACCCCCCTTCTTCACCGCCTTCAGGTCCCAAGTCAATTATGTAGTCTGCGGTCTTCACAACCTCCAGGTTGTGCTCAATGACTAGCACAGTGTTTCCGGCATCAACTAATCTCTGAAGCACATTGAGCAATTTCTCAACATCAGCGTAGTGAAGACCAGTGGTGGGTTCATCCAGTATGTATGCCGTCTTCCCGGTGCTTCGTTTCGCGAGCTCCGCGCTCAACTTAACTCTCTGCGCCTCACCCCCTGATAGGGTAGTTGCGCTTTGGCCTAGCGTTATGTAGCCTAAGCCAACATCGACTATGGTTTGCAGTTTGTTTGAGATCTGTGGGATCGCTGAGAAAAACTCCAAAGCTTCTTCCACGGTCATCTCGAGCACGTCGGATATGGTTTTTTCTTTATATTTCACTTCAAGGGTCTCCCTCCCGTATCTCTTACCTCGACAGACCTGACATGGCACATGGACGTTGGGTAGAAAGTGCATCTCAATTGTTATTGTTCCAGCACCTTGACAAGCTTCACATCTTCCTCCACGAACATTGAAGCTGAATCTGCCAGGTTTGTATCCTCTAACTCTTGATTCTGGAAGTTTCGAGAAGAGCTCTCTCATCGGTGTGAATACACCGATGTATGTTGCTGGGTTGCTTCGAGGGGTTCTGCCTATGGGTGACTGATTTATTATTATCACCTTGTCGATATTATCGACTCCAACCAGTGATCTGTAAGCTCCTGGTTTCTCCCTCGAGCCTTGAAGTCTCTGGGCTAGCGCTTTGTACAGTATCTCATTCAGAAAGGTACTCTTGCCTGAACCTGAGACTCCCGTCACGCAGACGAAAGTGCCAAGAGGAATAGTTACGTCAATATTCTTGAGATTATTCTCAGAAGCGCCTAGAACAGTCAGGGTTTTCCCATTTCCGGGCCTCCTGCCTGCAGGTACGGGTATGGATAGTTGATGGCTCAGGTATTTCCCTGTCAAAGATTGAGGGTTTTTCATAATCTCTTCCGGTGTCCCAGTGGCGACAACTTGGCCACCATTTCTCCCCGCCCCCGGGCCCAGGTCGATCAGATAATCAGACTCTAGAATCGTCTCCTCGTCGTGTTCGACGACAATTATTGTGTTTCCCAAATCTCGCATCTTACGCAGTGTCTCAAGGAGTTTTCTGTTGTCTCTCTGATGGAGACCTATACTCGGCTCATCCAGAACATACAACACGCCAGTTAGACCCGAACCGATCTGTGTGGCAAGCTGGGTTCTCTGAGCCTCTCCACCTGATAGGGAGCTCATCCTTCTATCGAGGGTGAGATAACCAAGTCCAACGTTGACCAGGAAGTTCAGTCGCTGATTTAGTTCCTTTAGTATCCTCTCGGCAATCAACCTTTCTCTGTCGCTTAGCACTAAAGTGGACAGAAACTTTGTCGCAGCAGTTATCGACATCCTTGTTAATTCCGCGATCGATACGTCACGAATCTTGACAGACAAAGACTGTAACTTGAGTCTGTCTCCTCTGCATTTCGGGCAGGGCGTCTCGCTCATGAATTTCTGATACCATTCTTTCATGGCCTCCGATTGAGTCTTTTTGTATCTCCGCTCAAGCATGTTGACAACACCTTCGAAAGTTTCCCCCCTTCTGTCGAAGGGTTTCCGTAGAGGATTAGATGCAGCTGCTTCTCGGTCAACTCTTTAACTGGCGTGTCAAAGTCTAGGCCATGTCGCCTAGCAATTGGTCGAAATTGGGAGAGAACCCACCCATCTATGGGGCCGAAGAATGGTTTTATCGCCCCTTCCGAGATCGATTTCTCTTTGTTGGGCAGGACAAGTTCCGGGTCGATTCCTATCTTGACTCCTAAGCCTGTACATTCCTCGCAGGCCCCGTAGGGACTGTTAAAGGAGAACATCCTGGGCTCCAGCTCCTCTATACTTATCCCGCATTTTGGGCATGCGAGTTTTTCACTGAAGGCCAGTTCGGACCCTCCGGCCTCGATGGTGACAATCCCGCCCGAGAGATTCAATGCTATCTGTATCGACTCTGCGAGTCTGGGCTTCTCTTGAGTGGTAAGTCTGAGTTTGTCGACAACTGCTTCTATTGTATGCTTCTTGTATCTCTCCAGTCTTACGGGTTGGTCTATCCTGATCTCTTTCTTGTCTACTCTTGCGTTTACGAATCCTTTGAGTCTGAGGTCTTCCAGGAGGTCTTTGTATTCCCCTTTCCTTCCCCGCACAACAGGAGCCAGAATCTTAGCTAAGGAGTCGCTTTTCTGGCTCATTACGGAATCGACTATCTGTTCAACAGTCTGCTTGGCGATTCTTCTTCCGCAGATGTAGCAGTGAGGTATTCCTATTCTCGCGAAAAGGAGTCTGAGATAATCGTGGATCTCCGTCGCCGTTGCCACTGTTGATCGCGGATTGGCGCTTGCCGTTCTCTGCTCGATCGCGACAGCCGGCGAGAGGTTCTCTATGTAATCAACGTCAGGCTTCTCAAGTTGGCCGAGAAACTGTCGTGCATAAGCTGATAGTGATTCTATATATCTCCGCTGTCCCTCGGCGTAGATCGTGTCGAAGGCCAGAGAAGATTTCCCTGAGCCACTCAGCCCTGTCATAACGACTAGACGATTCCTTGGAATTACCACTGTTATGTTCTTGAGATTGTTCTGCCTTGCACCCTTCACGATTATATTGCCGTTGAAACCTTCTCACCCCTTCTAAGCAGCCTTATCTGGTCCCTTATAGCCGCCGCTTTCTCGAACTCCAGTTTCTTTGCAGCCTCAAGCATCTCCTCCTCCAGACTGGCTATGACTGCTTCAAACTCGTCTCTTGACCGGAATTTGACCCTGAGTGATCTTGGTGCTTCGGGAACTGAGATCCCATGTTGAGCCTGAAGGACTGGGGCTGCAGCGAGTATACTCTTGACCTCTTTCTTTATCGTCTCAGGGACTATATCGTGCTCCCTATTGTAGACTCGCTGGATTGCGCGCCTACGGTTGGTCTCGTCTATAGCCCTATTCATTGAATTCGTGATGCGATCCGCGTACATTATCACTTGACCTGAGATATTCCGGGAGGCTCTGCCCATGGTCTGTATGAGTGAGGTCTCGGAGCGTAGGAAACCTTCGCTGTCAGCATCCAGGATTGCGACAAGAGAGACTTCCGGAAGGTCTAACCCTTCCCTCAAAAGGTTGACGCCGACTACGGCATCGTAGACTCCGAGGCGAAGATCCTTTAGTATATCAACCCTCTCTAGAGTTTGAATCTCCGAGTGAAGATAATGAACGTTAATTCCACTCTCCTGCAGGTACTCAGCCAAATTCTCAGCCATCTTCTTTGTTAAGGTTGTGACTAGAGTCTTCTCTTTTCTTTGTGCTCTGGCCTTTATCTCTTGGAGCAGATCTTGGACCTGACCTTTTACCGGTCTGACTATTATCTCAGGGTCAACAAGCCCTGTCGGCCTAATTATCTGTTCAACAACCCTTTGGCTTTTCTGCAATTCATAGTGGGCAGGGGTCGCTGACATATAGATTACCTGTCCGACCTTTGCATTGAACTCCTCGAAGGTCAATGGCCTGTTGTCTTTGGCTGAAGGCAACCTGAATCCGTGCTCTATCAGGATCTCTTTCCTCGACAGATCTCCACCGTACATTCCATGCAGTTGGGGGATAGTAACGTGGGATTCGTCAATAACAGTCAGGAATCCTTTAGGGAAATAATCCAGCAGAGTCTGCGGGGGCTCACCTGGGTTACGTCCATCGAAGTGTCTGGAATAGTTCTCAATCCCCGGGCAGTAACCCATCTGAGCGATCATCTCCAAGTCGTATCTTGTTCTTTGCTCAAGTCTTTGAGCCTCAAGCAACTTCCCGGCAGATCTCAGCTCTAGAAGTCTCGCTTCCAGTTCCTCCTGGATAGATTTGATCACTCGTAGGAGTTCATCTCTCGGTGTTACGAAATGTTTGGCTGGGAATACGAAGACGTATTCTTTCATATTCTTCATGTATCCGGTGACGGGATCGAGTTCAACGATCTCTTCGATCCTGTCGCCCAGAAGCTGGATCCTGAAGACGTTCTCCTGGTTGACCGGGCAGATCTCAATCGTATTCCCCCTTGCTCTGAAGCGCCCTCTGCTCAAGGCAACATCGTTTCTCTCATACTGCATATCGACAAGTCTCCTGAGTACCTCGTTTCTGTTTACAGACTGACCTTTTCTCAGGTGGAGGACGACTCTCAGGTACTCTTGGGGAGAACCAAGACCATACAGGCAGGAGACACTGGCCACAACTATTACGTCCCTTCGGGAGAGCAGGGACTGGGTAGTTGAATGCCTCAGCCTGTCAATCTCATCATTTATCGAGGTCTCTTTGGCAATGTAAGTGTCGGTCTTTGGAACGTAGGCTTCAGGTTGATAGTAATCGTAGTAACTTACGAAGTATTCAGCAGCGTTTTCTGGAAAGAATGTCTTGAACTCTGTATAGAGTTGGGCTGCAAGGGTCTTATTGTGCGAGATTACTAAGGTTGGTCGCTGCGTATTCGCTATGACATGTGCTATGACAAAGGTTTTCCCTGTTCCTGTAGCACCCTTAAGGGTCTGACCCTCAAGTCGCTGTTTAACGCCTTCTGATAGTAATCTGATGGCTTCTGGCTGATCGCCCTTAGGCGTGTAGTCTGTAACGAGTCTAAAGAGTCCCTTCGCGGCCATTCATGAAAGCCCTCATTTATTAGGATAGATATTGAAACTGAAATCGGAGAGATTTTAGCTTCGATCAGCAGTGTCAACACATTAGTGTTTATACTAATAATCGTATAAACACCGAGTTGTACCGTCTTCCTCCCACGACTAAAACCGTGGGCTTCCCCGTACGCTTGCCGTCCACTTAAGCTTGTGGTGCCGTCTCTACTGCTTTTGCCCTCTTCCTTGGTCTGCCCCTTTTCTTTCTCGGTCTGCCCCTTCGCTTTCCTGGTGGGCGACCACGCCGCTTTTCAGTTTTGCTGACTATAACTAAAGCCAAATCTCTAATTTTTTCTTGAACCTCAGCTGGGACAGCGTTTAGACTGTTCCTTAGGTTTTCAGCGGATGTTAGTACTTCAGATATTATGCTTGAACTCTTCTTCCTTCTCGGCATAAAGACACGTCACTACTATGTCTCACTCAACGTTAATTTAGCGTTATGCCTTTCTCCCTCTGTTTCCTCTTTATGGATAGCAGTAGAACCGTATGTTAGAGAAATGACGACTAAAGAGCAGGCTAGACAAGCAGTTCTTTGAGAGCCTCTCAAGCTCCGCCATAAAGAGGTTCAAATCCCGTCGCGTCCGCCAAAATCTTTTCCAGACGGCATAGCTATTTCTCAGTAAATGCACCGTATATCAGAAAGAAACTCCCGAAAATGACTGTAGATATTGCATAGTAAAACCAGACTTCGATTAGCGTCCGCTCCTCATGCGGAAAGCTCCAATATTTTTCTTACCACGTCAATGCTTGCAATTACTCCTAGGAGTTTCCCCTTATTATCCGTCACGAAGACGTGGTCTTCGTCACGCTCAATCATAGAATCGGCAACTTTCTCCAGACTAGTCTCTTCATAGACGGTTAAAGGCTTATGAGTCAAGATTTCTGAAATATCTTTCTCATAATGCATCTTTCTTATGTGTCCGAGATCTTCTAGAGTCACATATCCAACAACGTCATATTCTTGATCTATAACGGGTAAGACTCTGAAGTGTGTCGTACTGAACTTCCCTAAGGCATCTTTAACGTTCATTCCCAAGTTTAGAGCTAAGACATTCTTTGTCATAAAGTCCTTTGCCATAGTGGTACGCAAGCGTTCTGGAATCGATTTCTTCGCGTCGACGTAGAACCTTTGAAGGGCAAGCTCTTCATACTTCAGTTTTGTATCAAGTTGAAGGGGATAGAACGAAGACTTTCCCGACACCAAGTAACTTACACTGCTAGCAAGCAGGGCAGGTATGGCATAACCGCCCCCCAATGTTTCAACTATGAAAGCGACGGGCGTAAGAAGCATCTTGTGCGTTCCAGCCAGTAAAGCAGCTATAGCTATCGCAATAAAGAGCTCCTGCGAGGGTGTCCCTGAAATAGTGGAGAAAAGGTAACCAATGCCTGCACCAATAACTATTGTTGGGAAAAAGAGCCCCCCACCACCACCGAAATTCAAGGTTACACAGGTTGCAAAAGTCCTTACTAGAATCAGAATGACTAAAAAGGTCAATGTCATGGCTTCCCCATAGACGAGAGCGTCGACAAAATTCAGGCCTACACCAATGCTGAAAAGAGAGAAATATCCTGCTGCCCCCAACATGATGCTACCCAAAGCGATCATTCCGTAACTTCCAGCTTTCTTTCTAATCTCCGATCCAAATCTTCCGAATAGATTGAAAGTCTTGACGAAAAATAGGGCATAGACGCCGCATAGCAGCCCCAAGAGTAGAGACAAAAGAATATTGTCTAAAGATAGTTGAACATTCTCTACAATCTTGAAAATCCTCTCACTACCCAGAATTGTCACTGCGACAAGATAAGACACAATTGAGGCGATGGAAGCATCGATAAATGTCTCCCTTTCAAATCCTCGTTTATAAGGGATTTCCAACGCGAAAAGTATTCCGGTCAGGGGAGTTCTAAACGTCGCGGACAGACCAGCAGCAGCACCAGAGATAAATATGCTTCGCATGAAACTTGTTTTGACTTTGAACTTTTTTGAGATTCCCGAGGCTACGCCCCCACCGAGAAGCAAGCTGGGACCCTCTGGTCCAGCGCTTCCTCCGAATCCTAGGGTAAACATGGACGCCAATGGCTTGATCAATGCGTCGCGAAAACTCACATCGCCATTTCTAAGGTGGAAAACCTCTAGGACAGTATGAGTTCCACTCCCTGTGATCTTTGTTTCTGCGAAAAGTCTGACTAGTAAGTAAGACAAACCCAAGGCTAGAAAGGCAGAAACAAAAAAGAAGGGCCTATAGTACTCTATGATTTTAGTGATCTCTGACCATAAGGTCAGATATACCAGATAGAAAGCACAAGTCAGGATGCCCACAGCGACACCTACAACACTAACCAGCACATGATAAAATATCGGATTATCTTTCGCTAAGTCAAACATCGCTGACTTCTCTTTAAAGGGAAGAGCACGTTGTAGATGCCTATCGTGTCTCTTAGCAAGATAGAGCTTAAAGTTTCTGCACCGACATAACTTAAGAACACGCCAAGCGCGCGCGCGTAAACCTGCTTCTAGAGCTAGCCCTAATCGATAATACCCAGTTAGAACGTAATTCTCGCAAATGCTTTAATAGAGCCATAATATTCGAAATATTGAATACTCTTGCTATCTGAGTCCGAACCCTCCCTGTACAAGCTGCAGTCAGAGTTCTGCAAGGTCCTAACCAATCCTAAGAGACTCGAGATACTTCACATTCTGGAAAAAGGCGAAAAGACTGTCACCGAGCTTGCAAACATCACACAACTAAGACAACCCAACGTCTCTCAACATCTCTCGGTCATGCGCCGCAACAGGATAATCAATGAGAGAAGAGAAGGAAAAAGCGTGTACTACTCACTCTCTAACCCCAGAATCATAGAAGCATGTAACTTAGTAAGGTCCATCATGAAAGAACAGCTGGTCAAAGAGGCCAAGACTACAAGGTCAGGCTGGCGAGAGTAAGGAATGGGTTTAGACAATTGATGAAACCAGAAAACGCTGGAAAACTGGACACGTGCCACCTGAGGGAGACTGAGAAAGTTCTCGGAGGTGAGACATTTGACTGAAGAGAAAAAGAAAGCTCTAATTGTCATCTCTAAAGGAACACTCGACATGGCCTTTCCACCGTTCATGATAGCCACGACCGCTGCGGCCATGGGTTGGGATGTTCACCTGTACTTTACCTTCTGGGGAATGGACATAATAACCAAGAAGAAATCGGCTAATCTCAAGTTGTCCCCAGTCGGGAATCCTTCGCTACCGATTCCAAACATCCTCGGCATGCTTCCAGGGATGACAGCCATGGCTACCAAGATGATAAAGGGCAAAATGAAGAAGAGCAATATGCCGACACTCCCAGAAATGATCAAAATGGCAAAAGAACAAGGAGTCAAATTCCACGCATGCACTCCCACGATGCAGTTAACCGGCATAACCAAAGAGGACCTGATTCCCGAAGTGGATGACTTGATCGGCGCCGCCACATTCGTGGAACTATGCCAAGGAGCGTCAATGACATTATTCATTTAGGGCGCGACCACAAGTGACTGAGATCAAACCCAACGCCACATTGGATGTACGAGGACTCTTCTGTCCCGTGCCCATAGTCAAACTCACAGAGGCTATAAGAAATTACCCAGCAGGGACAGTGCTAGAAGTCCTGGCAACCGACCCTGGAACTCTAGCAGATATCCCCGCGTGGGCGAAGACATCAGGTAACGAGATCCTTAAAACAGAACGCGAAGGAACAACGATCAAGTTCCATGTGAAGAAGACCAAATAGCCGCTAAGAAAATGGAAGAGCACCGGGCCAATGGACTGGACAACGTTCTTTATCACAGCGGTCCTACCGTACATCGCGTTAATCGTGCTAATAGATGGTATGCTTTACAGACTTTACAGGTGGATGCGCAGGCCAAAGGCAAAAATGCAGTTCACAATCTACCCCGGTTCAAGAGGCTTTGGCCGAGCCTTCCCGAGAGTGTTACGCGATGTTCTCGTATACCCAAGGTTACTGCGTGAGGAGAAGGCCCTCTGGGCTGGGGCACTGCTTTTACATCTCTCGTTGATTATGGTGGTGATAAGCCACTACAAAGCCTTCTTCAAATACATCTGGTTCTGGGAGATCCTCAAGACCGATCCGAATACCTTTCAACTGGTGTCAAAGTACTTTGACGGTGCAACAGGCGCCATAATGATCATCGCGCTCCTCTTCCTTTTTGGTCGCCGATTTCCGAGATTTCTCAGGAAACTCTCAGATCCTGAAGACTACTTTGCCATTCTACTCGTTTTGGCAATAGCTGTATCCGGCATCTATATTCGATTCTTCTCAAACACAAACCTTCTTGAACTGAGAAGATACTTCGTCAGTCTGGCTGCGCTCTCACCCTCCTATCTTCCAACAGATCTAGCTTTCTTGATCCATTATTTGCTAACCTTGATTTTTATGATCTACTTTCCGCTCGGCAAGATGGTTCACTCCATGGGCATGGGACTGACTAGCCTGCTTATCACGCTGGAGAGAAAATGACTGACAACAGAAAAGAGACTGCAGCGACACTTGAGAAGAGACTGACCAGACAGGCATTCTACCACTTGGACACTTGCACCCGTTGCAGTGCCTGTACAGAACGTTGCCACATGTACTACGAGACCGATGCACCGATCCACTCACCAGCCTACAAGCTTGCCCTGTTGCGCAGAGTCCACAGAAGATACTACACCCTCGCAGGAAGATTAGCCCCGAAGTTCTTCAAAGCCATGGAGCTTAACGATGAGAACTTCAAAGAGGTCTCGGATGCCATGTTCGAGTGCACTCTGTGTAGAAGATGCACTGTCCACTGCCCTTTCGGCATAGAATCCTCCCTGGCCAGTCTCAGCCGGAAGATTCCTCTGCAAGACCGGAGGCACAGCCCCTGAGATGCTCACAATGATAGCTCAAGTCGGGGTTGAGAAGGCAAAGAACATCTCACAATACGAAGATCTCTACCTGGAACAAATTAAGACCTTGGAAACCCAGCTTCAGACAGAGACTGCGGATCCAGAAGCAAGAATCCCGGTCAAGAACCGGGGTGCGGATATGCTGTACGTTCCCATAGCAGGAGCACACACGATAATGCCGGTTGCGAAGATCTTCAACTATACCAAAGATAGCTGGTCGCTAAGCCTCTTTGACGCAGCCAACTACAGCTACTTTCTAGGAGATATTGAAGCCGCCAAGGTCCTGACAGGCCAGATCATAAAGGAAGCCGAGACGTTAAATGTAAAGAGCGTCGTCATGACTGAGTGTGGACATGGCTACCGCGTGATGAAGCAGTTCGCATCAAAGTGGTTCAACAGAAGCTTCCCCTTCCAAGTCAAGAGCATCGTGGAGATTATGGCCAAGTACCTCCAAGACGGGAGAGTCAAGCTCGACCCATCAGCAAACCCTGAAGTCGTAACATATCACGATCCTTGCCAGCTTGGACGAAACGGCGGGATCTACGAAGAGCCTCGAACCGTTCTAAGAGCCGCTGTGAAGGAGTTCAGAGAACTGGCCCCCCCAAGCAGGCAATACAATTGGTGCTGCGGAGCTGGTGGCGGTGTTGTAGCAGTACCAGATTTCAAAGAGTTGAGGATGAAGACTGGAAGAAGGAAGGCTGAACAGATAAGAGAGACGAAGCCAGACGCCGTCGCGTCCGCTTGCGAGAATTGTCGCTCACAACTGAATGATCTGAACGAACACTATAACCTTGGAGTCAAGGTAACCTCGGTGATGGATCTTATGGCAAATGCGCTCAAACACTGAATCATAGTGAGCAATTATGACAAGGCTCGAAGCAAGAACTCCAACAGATCTGAAAAGGATCGTTATTTTTCTTGCATTTATTCTAGTTGTAGCTGTCATCGTGTTGCAGAGCCAGTACTTCAAGGCGTCTGATCCTGATAATGTGGACTGTACCAGATGTCATCCCATGAGCATGGATAGGCATAGATTTCCCACGTCCCCCTGCACAACATGCCATAGCCCCGATATGTCAACGTTGACACTCAAGAATGGAAAAGTAATTCCCATAGAGCAATCCCCTACTCTCTGTGCCCAGTGCCACGCGGAGTTCTACCAAGCTTGGAAAGACGGAAAGCACGGGATTATCACTATCAATTGCACCGGCTGTCATGACCCTCACTTCATCAACAAACCACAAACCATCCCCCTAGTCACCATCCCTCTAACCTCAATACTTCAGATACTTGTTGCAGGAGGCACGGTCATCGGCCTATCTCTCGCCACACTTGTGGCAGCAATAAAGCTAAGGGAGAAATGACAACTCCCCAGGAAACAATTCCACTGGGAATAGATGATAACTGTCTAGCAATGTATTTCACGAGAAAACCTAGTTCAACGCATGGGTAGTTCATCGAACGGGTCTATCAGCGACTGATCTGAGATTCAGCCCCAAAGAATTAAAGCACGATAGCACACCAACAGGTTCTGCCGGTGACCTGGGTGTTGGCAGGACGATACGGTAGGAAATCTGAAGACAAAGATAAGAAAGGAGAGGAGAGCTATTTGGATCTGAAGTTGCTTGGGAGAGTAGTTACCTACGCATTAGTCTTCATGATGGTGCTTGGTCTAGCCTTCCTAGCAGGGATAGTCATTTGGGCGCTGAGACGGATCTTTGGCGTCTAGGAAACTTGGGATCTTACGGTCGTCTCTACTCCATGAAGTCTTGGGCCTTATGGGGCTCAGGCGGCAACCCCTTCCTCTTCCTAATGTCTTGAATGACTTGACCGATTAATGACGCTGGAACAGCAGACCATCTGGCGAACTCTAGACCCCAGAAAGCCCTCCCCGCGGTTGCGCTTCGAAGGGACTCAGAGAGATCAAAAGTCTCAGCGGTGGGCATCTCGCCTACTATGTATACTATGTTTTCCTTCTGATCCACTGAGACAACCTTTCCTCTTTTCTGACTAATTACGCTGGTCACTGATCCTAGAAGGTCTGGAGCGACCTTCGCAGTCATCCTCTGAATCGGCTCAAGAAGTGTCGGCTCTGCGGAGAGGAAGGCGACAAAGAAGGCTCTCCTTGTCATGGGCATTATCTGGGCAGGTCCTCTGTGAACCGGATCCTCGTGAAGTTGGATATCGACAATCTTGGCCTTCACTCCTCTAATCTGCTCATATGCCAATGGTCCTTCCTTTATCCCCCACCTGTAACCAGCGACGACCATATCCTTGACGTCTTGTAGGAATTGGGCTCCTTTGGTAACCTCGGTGAGTATGTTGCAACCCTCATCTACGCTCCAGACACCCTTTGCCTCATCAGGGGCCCAGCCGTGTTCTCTCAGGATCTTTGCCATTGCCGATTTGTCCATATACTCGCCGATCTCGCCTGTCTTAATCATGTTCACAATTTCTTCACTCATAGGCTCAATCTCGATGTAGATCCGGCTGTGTTTGTTAGGCGACTTACCCTCGGCTGGGCCTGCAGGCTTCCTGATACTCTCTCTGTAGATGACGATGGGTTTCGACATAGTGATCTGGAGACCTGTCTTTTGAATCAAGGTCGTCGCTATCTCAAGGTGTAGCGTGCCCATACCGGCAATGAGGTACTCCCCAGTTTCCTCATTGATCGTTGTGACCAAGTTAGGATCCTCGATCGAGAGCTTTCTCAAAGTATCAACAAGCTTTGGTAGATCTCTACTGTACTTCGGCTCGACAGCCAGCGTTACAACAGGCTCTGTAACATACTTGACAGCTTCAAAAGGCGCCACATCTTTTGCCGAGGAGATCGTCTCACCAGCCCTCGCAGCATCAAGCCCTAATAGCGCTGGGATATTTCCAGCCGTTAATTCGCCGACTATCTCTCTGTAAAGACCCATGTATATACAGACCTGTTGAATCCTAGAGTCGGACTTGGCCCCAACCAAATGGACCGTATCCCCTTCACGCAGAGTTCCGGAGAAGAGACGACCCGTTGCAACGACCCCAGCTTGAGGATCGACGACAATGTTTGAGACGGCCATCACAGCCGGGCCATTGTCATCACAATTCATCATCGCCTGGCCGATATCGCTGTTGATATCTCCCTTCCAGATCTTTGGGATCCTGTATTTTTGGGCAACATCTGGTGGGGCCATCGACTCGACAGCCATGTTCAGTATGGCTTCGTTAAGCGGAGCCTTCTCCCTCAACTCCTCAACCTTATTCTGCTCATAGGCAACGACAATGTCAGAGAACTTGATTCCTTTCTTTTTAGCAATCTCAGAGTTGAAACCCCAACGATCCTTGGCTGAGCCCAAAGCCACCGTGTTGGTCGCAAAACTAATCTTCCAATTGTTCTTGAACTCAGGTTCAGCATACATCTCAATTAAATGATTGAAATCCCTGATTATTCTGGTAATTCTTTCCTCGATCTGTTCCGGGCTTAGTTTGAGCTCCTTGATGAGCCGGTCGATCTTGTTGACGTAGAGGACAGGTCTAACCCTCTCTTCAAGGGCCTGCCGCGTCACTGTCTCAGTTTGGACCATGACCTCTTCAACAGCGTCAACAACCACAACGGCGCCGTCGATCGCCCTCAGAGATCTTGTTACTCTACCTGAGAAGTCGACGTGTCCCGGTGTATCGATGAGGTTAATGACGTAGGAAACTCCGTCCTTTTCATGCAGGAGACTGACGTTAGCAGCTTTGATAGTCATCTGTCTTTTCTGTTCCTCCTCCATATAGTCAAGAGCCAAGGCACTTCCGGCTACGGATGGAGAAAGTAAACCGGAGGAGGCTAACAAGGAATCAGACATGGTAGTCTTGCCATGATCAACATGGGCGATAATACCAATATATTCCGGACTAGGCAAATGTTGCCTAGATCTTTCGGATCTGATCCTTGTGTTGTATTATCTTCATTATCTCTGCAGTTGACTTGTAATGCGGCATCTCTATTTACTCCAGTCCTAAATTTGCTAAAGGCTAGCTCCAAAAGATCATGTAAACTTTTATAGTTTGTCTTTTCAGTGAGACGTTACCTCGAGGCTTTTGACTTTCTGTTGTGCACGCAAAAAGTCTGCGGAGCGTTCGCCCGTAGGATAATGCATATGGCCTGCCATCCCAATGTGGGATTCTACTGTGAAGACAGACAGTACAGTTACGAGCATGGGCGCTAGTGGATTAGGTGTTCAGGAAGCGCGCGCGTTTCTTCGAATTATCTTTCATGCCCACCAGCTCGGAGACGTTATAATCACACGTCAAAAAAAATGGGGAGAACTCTTTGAAGACGTTCCCTCTGAAACATGGCTTAGCTCGGACTTTCTTTGAATCGAATAGCGTTTACCCTATAGGGACAAAATTGGCAACATTTGAGCAGCCGATCGACGTTCAGCTTGCCAGTCCAGATGTCTGCGACAGTCTCCGAAATAGGACAAATCGAGATTCCAGATGATCCCTTTATTCCCGTATCTATCTGAAATATGCATATCTGTGGCATATATCTCTCACTTCTTGACAGAAATCCTCACAAGTCCATCTTACGAGCATCAATGTATAGGTTTGGATTGTTTTTCCTATTACTGAAACTGATAAAATCTTCGCGACTATCTGCATATTCGTTGTAAGCTCGACAGCTAATGGAGCCACCTGCGGAACACAAGTGATAGCAGACACTTCAAAGAGTAAATATGTTCGGTTCAACACATTGTGATGTGAAGGTTGGGCGCGCGCTAATAAAGACAGCAGGCACAACCGAAAGCGAAGATGAATCATGCGAGTAGGAGTCCTCTTCAGCGGCGGAAAAGACAGTTGCTACACAATCATGAAGGCCCGAGAACAGAATTTCGATATCGAGCACCTGATCACATTTATCCCTAGAAGCGATGAATCATGGCTCTTCCACCACCCCTGCATTCAATGGACATCCCTACAAGCCGAAGCTATGGATCTGCCAATCTTAACCTATAACATAACGGGGCAGGGAGAAGAAGAAAAGGACGAACTCAAAAGACATCTGGGAGAAGTTAAGAAGCGCTTCGGGATAGACGGGATTGCTGCTGGAGCTATTGCAAGCCAATACCAGAAAAAAAGGATAGAGGAGACGGCGAGATACCTTGGAATGGAGTGTTTCACACCATTATGGGGGCTGGATCCTCTACAGCTTCTCCATGATCAATTGATGTCAGGGCTTAACCCGGTAATAGTTGCGGTAGCAGCTTTAGGTCTAGGCCAGAAATGGCTTGGCAGGAAACTTGACCAAGAGGCAATCAAAGAGTTAATTCTCTTGAGAGACAAGTACGGGGTGAATCTCTCGGGCGAGGGAGGAGAGTACGAGACCTTCGTGCTCGACGGTCCCTTATTCAAGAAAAGGTTAGTCGTTAGGGATTTTCATAAGATCTGGCTTGGAGATAGAGGCCACCTAGAGGACGGCTTTGCTGAACTCGTTGAGAAAAAGTAAACTGTGCTTGGTGACGAGATCTACTTACTCTATAGTTGCGTGTTTTCTCCGGAGTTCACTCTCACTCTTTCCTAATCTTTCAATCAGTTCCGCAATTAAACTGTCGAAAAAGACCATTGCGCTAAGCTCGAATATCGTCCCGAGCGGAGCTAAGGGCTCGTGAACACCCGTTAGCTGACGAAGAAAGTAGTCTCTCTCTTTAGCGATCTTCGTTCGACCTCTAATCTGGACAAGGTGGTCAGCTATCTTTCCCAGGTCCGAGTTGGGGTGGGAAGTGACCGCGATTATCTTCGCACCAACCTCCTTTCCAATCTCAGCAGCCGTCACCGCAAGCTTCGTTGTTCCTGAACCTGATATTGCGATTATCAAATCTCCTTTACCTATTGCCGGGGTAATGGTCTCACCCATAACGTAGACATCAAAGTCGAGATGCATCAATCTCATGGCAAAGGCTCTGCCTATGAGGCCGCTTCGACCGACACCTATCACAAGGATACGCCGGAACTTAGCCCAGAGCATCATGTTGATCATCCCCTCAACCTGGCGCTGGGATATCCTCGATAAAGTCCTCTCAACGCCTTTAGTGATCTGGTAGCAAGCCGCGCTGAACGTCTTGAGCGTCATTCTACTGGCAACCCCCCTGTAAGACTTCACGTAGCTCTTTTTATGGTTACGGTCTGGCCTCAGACAGCCTCAATTGCTTAGACTCATCTAAGGCATTGTAGTCCGTATCAAGAAGAAACTTTATCTTAGTTGCCTTAGCCCTTCCTAAGCCGCCCCTAAGACTGAGCTCGGCTTCTGTAGCTAACAATACCCTTCGTGGAGTACCAAAACGCTTCAGAAGTTGTTCCGCTAACCTAGATCCAACCCCTGGTAGCCCTTGGATAAGGGCAGCTTGCCCCTCACGCATTCTATTAGACCTCGGCTTTCTAACAACAGCTGGTGGACGCGACCTAATCTTAGGCAGATGTCTGGCGAGGATTCCTATCAGATCGGCTGTTTGTTTTGCATTCCACGTGAAGAAGATTCTTAGGCCATATCCAAAGGAGAGAGTCGCCAAGGCTCCCCAGAATACTCTGGGATTTCTCATCTCGTTGAGAATCGAGTGATAATCGCCCTCAACAATCATTAGTGGGAAACGATAAGCTTGTCCCAACCGGTAGGCTTGATCAAAGAGTCTTCCCGAATACAAAGACGAGAGAAAGTCTCGCACAGTCTTCCTTTCGATTGCGTATCCAGCCATGACATAGTCACCCTCCTCGAGCAATCTGAAATCTAAAGTCAAACCCAATTCTCTGAGTCTTGCGGGAACTTGCGATCTCTCCCTTTCATCCACAATTACCCTTATCATGTCTTCTCGCCAATCCCCGAGCATCAACGTCTTAAGACGTAGATGGTTTCGATTTTGTCACCTATAAGATCAAGTGAAAGAGAGCTAATCAGAGGAATCAGCAGCCCATGAATGGACGATCATCTCTGGCGTCTTCAAGATTCTTTCCCGTATGATAACACGAGAGTCTGCAGCGCCTAGCGTATTTCATAAGGGGACTCAGTTCATTTTGTGAAGCTTCTGACGAGCTTCAATCTTGACTGAAAAACCGCAGCTACAATCTCCTTCGCTCGGCCTTCTTTTCCTGTAAACGGTCCATCCACTCTTTCCACTTCTATCTCATAGGAGTTGTCATTCTCGATTAGGAATGTGGCAGTAAGTAGTTGTCTGGCGAACTCCGGTAGCTCCGCCCATTTTGACTCGAGTTGCTTGAGACGCTCCCTCAAGAGAGGATCCATATCTTTAGACTCTCTGGACTGTGTGTAGAACATCGTTGTCCCTTTAGGTTTAACAGCAACCGTAACGTACTCCACAAGATCCTCCAACCTACCAATCGATGAAATGAAAGTTAGAAGGCCTCTAACCTTCTCTTCGGCCGGTTTGACTGAGCCGCTCGTCACAAGAGGTGCTCTGCCTGAGTGGCGATTTGATGAGCCAGCCTTTACACTTACATAGTCATCGAATGCGAATCCCTCACGTGAATGCTCTTTAGTATAGTTAAGGATCTTTACTTTTGCCGAGGGATCTCTCATTACCTTGTCCGTGAAGGCAAACTCAATTTCTCCTTCGGACCCCTCAGAGGCAAGACTCGAAGCTGCCAAGATCTTGTCTGCGAAACTGGATGCATCTAACTTACCCAATAGACCGTCACCGGATTCTGAGTGATTTATTGATATTCCTCCTTCAACCGGACTATTCTGGTCAGAGTTTAGGATTTGAAGCTTGAGCTTCCTTCGACTTATTGAGGAGTCTCATGAATATCTGATTTGACTGACGCATGACTATTTCTGTAAATGCTGAGTGATCGTAAATCGGTATTTGAACAATTCATTTTATCGGCCAAGAAGACCTAGGCAGCTCCATAGAGCCCGCATCTTTATTCCAGTATCGAGATTTGGAATCGCGATTGAGAATTGAGCATAGATTCCTATCACGAGAATGGCAACTGCCATTATACCTGCTATGTAGTCGATCGGCTTCATTCTGAGGGTTACTAGGGACTCACGATTCTTTACTGCTCCGAACGCCCTAGACTCCAAGGCCTCTGCCAATTCTGTGCTTCTTCTTATGGCTGAGACGATTAGCGGGATGAGTATTGGAATATACTTTCTGACTCTCTGCAGGAGGTTTCCTCTATCTAACTCTAGTCCCCTGGACCTTTGAGCGTCAACTATGGTTTGAGCCTCGAGGGCTATCGTTGGAACCAGTCTAACTGCCATTGTGAAGGTGAAGCTCAAGGCGTATGGCAGCCTCGCCTTCTCAAGGGCCAACCCCAGATCGTCCGGGGAGGTAGTCATGAAGAATAAAGAGAAGGCTGAAACCAGAACGAGGAATCTCACACTCATAGTTGCTGAGAAGACTAATGTTGATCCAGTAATAAAATTCATAACGAATATGAGTGCTCCTAGGAGCGTGCTTCCTTTTATTGAGTTGAACCATCGACGCACTGATTTGGCGACGTAGACCAGTGGGAGTTGCCCTGCAAAGAGAAACAGAAGGACGATGATGTTCATGAATGCAAGGGACAGGGCGAAAATAGTCAAGGCTATCAGAAATTTCGGTCTCGGGTCCATTCGGTGGATTGGCGTGGCGCTGTGCTTGAACCTGAATCCTTCAAAGATTCTTAAAGACAACATTGCTCAACCTCTGCTCGAGAACCGACTTTGCTTGGTAGATATCCAAGATTCTGGGGCTGAAACCCAAGTCGCCTAGGGATGACATCAGCATCGCAATCTGTGGGGAAGCAAGCGATGCCTTCTCTATCAGCTCGTTGTCTGAGAAGATCACATCATAAGGATTGTCGGCGATTATGGATCCTCTTGAGAGAAGAATCACTCTCGGCCTACATTCGACAACGAACTCGACATCGTGGGTTACGATGACTACAGTTCTACCTTGAGAGTTCAACTGTATGATGAAGTTTCTGAGCTTATCTTTCTGTTGATGATCTTGTCCGATTGTGGGTTCATCAAGGATGACGTACTTGGGGTCGGAGACCAGAACTGAGGCCAAGGCAACCCTCTTCCTCTCGCCTCCGCTCAGTAAGAAGGGGGAGTCCTCGGTGTAGGAAGCGAGGTCCAACGTTTCAAGAATAAGCTTCACCCTCTTTTTAATGGTCTCCTCGGGATAGCCGAAATTTATCAGTGAAAAGGCAACCTCTTGGAATACGGTCTCAGAAAAGAGTTGGTGATCGGGATTCTGGAAGACCAATCCTACGTATCTCGAGAGGGCAGCCACTGTTGATTTCTTTGTAGATAGACCATCGACCAGCACTTCACCCCTGGTTGGCTTAAGCAGGCCGTTGAAGTGTTTCACGAGTGTGGTCTTTCCCGCGCCGTTCTCTCCCATTATGGCTACAAACTCGCCGTCCGTTACCCTAAGATTGACGTTGTGCAGAACCTCTTTTCCGTCGTATTCGAAGTGAAGGTCTTTGACTTCAATCATGGGTAAGATATCTCCGTATTCTTTGGGATGCCTCATCGACGGTGACTGGAATTGCGCCCAGGTTGAAACCATCCTTCTTCAGGAGATTGAAGAGCATGGAGACCTTGGGTATCCCAACCCCTATCAGCTCGACTTCTTCACTGAAGACCCTTGACGGCGATCCTTCAAGAATTATTCTGCCGCGATCCATTATTAGAATCCGAGTAGCGTACTTTGAGACCAAATCGAGTCTATGTTCTATCAGGATTATCGTTACGCCGACCTCATCTCTCAACTTAGCTATAGCCTCAAGTATTTGAGATGCAGAGCGCGGGTCTAGGAATGAGGTAGGCTCATCTAGGACTATTATCTCAGGCTTCATTGCCAAGACAGCTGCTATGGCTACCCGCTGCTGTTGTCCTCCTGAGAGCTCGTATGGAGCGGCTTCTCGGAACTCAGCTACGCCAGCCGCTGTCATGGCCCATTCAACCCGCCTTCGGGTCTCTTCTCTCGGGAGCCCTAGATTCTCAGGGCCGAACGCTACATCACGTTCAACTGATAGTGAGAATAACTGATTTTCAGGATTTTGAAAGACGAACCCTACTTTCCTTGCAAGCTCGCTTGTGCTTGACTTCGAGATATCAATATCTAAGACTGATGTCGTGCCTGACATCTCACCTTGGTAGAAGCTTGGTATGAGGGCGTTCAGGCATCGTGCCAGAGTGGTCTTTCCACAGCCACTTGGTCCTGTGAGCACAACAAATTCTCCCCTTTCCACGGACAGGTTCACATTCTCGATTGCAGGCCTCGTTGACCCTGCATAAGTGAAAGTCAGATCATGCATGTTGATTATTGTCATTTCTTTTGCACTCGAGGGATCGGGTTTCTGAGGCCGTGGACTGTGTTATCTCTTCTTCAGCATGGCAACGGATTCGTGTGGGTTTCTGGTCGTTCCTCATCAAATCCCTGATGAAATCTACGCATTTCTCTAAAGCAGGTTCTAGTCTTCCCGAACAGCTGACTCCGGCTGCAAGAGAGTGACCGCCCCCGCTCCCGTCAAAGTATTCACCTAATGGCCTAGCGAGATCCCTTCCAAGGTGGATTCCAGTCGCTTGGTGGAATTCTTTCGTTGAACGAAGACTCAGCTTAAGCCGGTCTTTGTCGTCCCCTCCTACTGTAGCCAAGTCGGCGCCAAGCATTATAAGAGCTCGCGCAGCGGAGGCTTGATGCGATCCAACCTTTGAAGTCACAACGATCCATTTTCCTAGACGAAGCGTGTTGCATCTCTGTGCAGCCTTGAGTCTTGCCATCCTTTCCGAATCGTCCATTGGGACCTCGAGAAGGGGGGAGAGTTCTTCAATCTGGGCTCCTCGCTCAATTAGCTCAGCTACGACGAGAAGAGTTTTAGATGTCGCCAGTCTGAGATGTCTAGTCTCACATACGATTCCAACAAGGAGCATTGAAGCTTCTTGCCGGGGACATTCTTTTTTTGACTGTCTGTAAAGTTCATAGACTATCTCGCAGGTGGAGGGCGATTTTTCGTTGCAATATTCGATGTGGGGGAATCTTTTGATTGATTCGTTTGGATAATGATGATCGATGATTGCAACCGGTTTTCCAAGAGACTCAACAGTAGTCCCCAGTTTTCCTAGTTGTAGTAGACTGTTAGTATCCACCATGAATATTATGTCGAGATCCTGAAGTTGGGGATTCGACTCGACCGTCACTCCAAATCGGCTGAGGATCTTTTCGGAGAGTTTATTGACTCCTTCAGGCGTTCCTACAACAACTTCCAGTCTAGGATTCAGACTCTTTAGCAGTCTCTTGAGAGCGAAGGCAGAGCAGATAGCGTCAGGATCACCATTCCTGTGCGTCAGAATTGTAATCTTTCTGGCCCTTTTGACCATATATCGAAGCTCGGAAACTTGATACATAGATCAGTTCCTCAGCAGTTTTGCAAACTGTCCTTGAGACTACATTGTAGGTTTGTGCAATAATTTCAAAAAATGATAACGCAGGGTTGAATTAACCAAGAGTCTTGACATCTGAAATTATAGCTCATCTTGACAGTCCGGATCGCAATGAAAAGATGTCGGATCCCGTCAGAGATTGTTGTGCTGAAGTCGTTACCGAGGCGGGTCGTGGATCTTTGAAAAATAATGGAATAGCTTTACTTAGGCTCCGATGGGGGACCCAGCCTCTCCTGAAGCTTCTGTTGAAGCTCTTTGAGCCGAGTTCTCGTTCGCTCTTCCTGTTTCCCGAGAACTGTGATCCGAGTATCTGTTAGTTCGTTTCTCTCCTTAAGTTCACCCAACAGCTTTTGCCGATCAGATTTCACCAATATGGTACCCAGACTCTTGTAGACAGGCGTATCATCCGTTACCTTCTCAAGCTCCGACATAGCTTTCTCATTCTCGGTCCTCTCAAGCTCAAGTTGCTGTTTTTGAGTTACGACGGCCTGAAGAGTTTGTTGTAGTTGTTGAAGCCTTACAAGCTGTTCTTTAAGCTCTGGGGGTATCTCTCTTTCCTCTTCCAATTGTTCGACATCCTTGTCTGCAGTAATGGCTTCTATGCTGATGAGTTACTTGGATATGAAGCTAACTGACTCTCAAACACTACTCGAGTGAGTTTGAGCGCGTTGTGAGAGGCTGGCCAGTCTAACTTACTTTTTCTTCTTAGCCTTCTTCTTGGCCTTAGGCAAAACAGTCACCTCCGGTCTGACTGCGAGTCCTGTTTGAGAGGACAAATCTAATTGGAGTGTGTATGTCATATATAGAACGTTCGTTGAGACGAAAACAAAGGCAATGTCATGTGAGTTTTGTGATCTAACCCTGAACTATTCCGCTACGTGTAAGACGGTTACAACTATACCATTTGCAAATGGAAGCAGATGGCATCAGAGACCTAGATTCTCTGGAGGGACTTAACACGACTTGGGCTTATTGAAATCAAGCATCTACTTCCCACTTGTGAAATGCTATGATCTCTTTGCCAGTATAACAAAGTTACGACTTAGGTGAAGACGTCAAGATCTTACTACAACTATCGATGATTTTCTACAAAGATGATCTTACTTGTTCAAGAAATCGTGGTTCTCGAAATCTTATCCAAGAGCGTCGACAATTCTTCTCCAAGTTAGCAACAGTCTGAGATTGGTGTTGAGTACGGCCCTTAAGAAAGAGATATTGTCTGTTTGGACATTAAGTGTTAATGTCTTCTTCCGGGTCATGATTCTTGTAGCTGCTTTTTGTGTTGGCCAATTCTTCTCATCCACTACCATCGCTGTCTTTATTGCTTTGAGACTGGAGAGTGAGCGGAATGGCACCGCAACTTCAGCCTCTACAGCTTTGCGCTTGTGCCCTAAGGAACCTCACCATTGCAGTTTCTTGGCGATTAGACTGAATCCTTCCATATGCCCTGTCTGCAGATGAATAGGAGCGATCGTCAAAACTCTTCTTGCATCACTTGATATATGCAGTGAGTGTTTGAAATCGGAGGTTTTGTAATCAGCCAAAGGCAGCTCTAGGAATTCTGAGAAAACCTCAGCCAGATGTAGGGCATCCTTTGAGTCCGCGGTTATGCATTCTACCTTGCTTGAGTGCCGTTTTCTGGTTGGCTCGAGTTTCATACTCTGCAACATTATTGTTGGAGGGATCTTCTTCAGCTGACTGCCGTCAAGTCTGACTAGTCCCAGCTGACTTGGTCCACCGAATCCCCTGTATACGATGATCATCCGATCAGATTCAGCCGAGGCAAGTTCATCTGGAAGTTGGCGTAGGCCTAGCTTACCCCTTACCAGTCTACGCGTGTTGGGCATAAATCTGGTAAGTTCCTTGCATAATCTTCTGGTGCTCTGAGTGGGATTTCTTCCAGTAGTTACAAGTATCACTTAGTCTCTTCCTTTGAAGTCTCCTCTGAGGGTTTCTTTCTGCGAGGCTTTCTTTTGGAGTTTCGAGACTTAGGGAGAGGAGTTCCGGGGACAGTGGAAGCGGCAGAAGTCTCAGCGATGGTGGGCGAGTAGGTGATTGCTGTGGCAGACCTCTTGGCTGTCTCTCCGGTTTTTGTGAAAGGAACGTAAGCGCCTCCAGTGAATTGATATCCGCACTTTCTGCATTGCCAGAGTCCGACGCTTACTCGCTTGGCTGCCCTGACTCGGCATCTTGGACATTCGTGGAACCGTCGCATCCTGGTAAGAACGTCGATGTACCGTCTTCTGGGCGCAGTTCCGTATCGTGTGGCGAGACCTCCTCCAAGCCGAGTCTTACTCATCCTTGGCATTCTACTTCGCAGTCTCCATGATGAGTGTTCGAATAATTCTTGATTTGTTAATCGCCAAGTCTACCGCGGCTTTAACTTCGTTGGAGTCCAGCTCACCCATCCCCCCCTTTTGCATCGCGCATACGGCATCATCCTTTTCGATTCCCACCGTTAGTCTGGTGCTCATAGCATCTTCTTCTGCCAGGCAGGGATCTACCATCAAGGTCTTTCCGATCTTTGCAAAGGTTACTGGTACGGGATAGTTGTTCAATGGAAGAGGCTGGAAGCCTTCTTGGTAAACGATCTTTCCATCCTTGACCTCGTATTTGTGCATTTTACTTGTCATGAGGGCTGCAAGCGCGGCATATGTTGACGCGTCGATGAGGTTTCCGTCGTGGTCGAGCACGTCAATATCCACAAACGCTACGAAGACTTGCTTGCCCGGTTCTATGCATAGCTTTGCAACGTCTATGGTCTTGGATTCTCTGAGGTTTCTGTCGACGACCCTTGCAAGCTCGATTGCATTTTCCCCAGGAGGACCGAGCTCGAAGGTTGGGAAGGCTAGGGGCGTAAGCTCGGCATTTACTGTGAGTACTCCTTCATTCGGCGTGTCTGGGAAGGGTGTTCCAGCTTCTAGTTTTATTCCGGCGAGAATCTTTGTCTTGCCAAGCGTGACCTGTGCTGATCCGCTTGCCTTCTCTACCACGCCTGTCTCGATCTTCATCTCTCTATAGTCCGTCAAGCCTCTGCCGTCGAGCCGGCGATTCCTTGATGCAAGCTCAAGTATCGAGTTTCGTTCAAGCTTCGCCGCGAATGGGCCTTGAGGGGTTGTTGACATTATTTAGCTCCCTCGCTTACCTCTTGGGGTTTTTCTACCTCAAGCATGGTTCGGTATCTCTTCTTGAGCGCCTCGGCTTGGAGGTTTCTTATCTGTCTGCACCCTTCCATCGCCATCTCTAAGGCTTTCTCGAACTCTTGCCTGCTGAGGTTGCCGTCCATCTGTATCAAGGTTACCGCGTTGAGGTTTGGCATCATCGCGACTGGCAGGTCTGCTTGGCCATACTTATCTTCGGTGTCGAAGAGGTCGAGGACGATCTGTCCGTCGATTTTGCCTGCTGAGCAGGCTGAGACGAGCTCTTTCATAGAGATGCCAGCGTCGGCTAGGGCTAGGGATGCTGCTACTATTCCAGCGCACCTTGTCCCGCCGTCGCATTGAAGTGCTTCTATGAATACGTCGATGACTGTTCGGGGGTAGTATTCGGACATCACTGATGGTTCCAAGGCCTCTCTGATTACCTTGGAGATCTCAATCTCTCGTCTTGATGGGGCAGGGCTCTTTCTCTCATCGGTTGAGAATGGTGCCATGCGATATCTGCATCTGATGGCAGCTCGGTCCGCCAGAACCAGGTGTTTGGGATGAATTTCTCGAGGCCCGTAGACTCCGACCATGATCTTGTTCTTCCCTTGTTCAATGTAGGCTGATCCGTCCGCATTCTCAAGTATTCCCACTTGGAGTTTGGTCGGCCTAAGCTCTTCAGGTCTCCTTCCATCAAGCCTGATACCATTATCGTTGATTAGTCTTTCAGGTATCTTCTCTTTTGACAACTTTTTCACCTTTAAGCTCTTTTTTGATTAGTTCGAATACTCTATCTGTCAACCCTTGTGTGTGAGCTTCACGTTCGATCATTCTGATGATTTTGACTGCAACTTCCTCGTTTTCTGGAGATTCACATGAGATGAGCACAATTCCGTTATGACCCACTGCTATGGAGCATGCGGTCTCTTTCTTCAGCATGTTAATCATCGAGCCTTCCTTACCTATTAGACGCGGGATCGTAGATGGTGAGATTTTTATCATTCTTCCTTGGGTCACTTTCCCAAGTCCTCGATCCCGTAAGGTAAGTAGCGGATCTCTAGTTCTGTCGAATGCGAGTACCTTTGCTTTTACAAGGTCTCCGATGACGAATAGTCCTTGACTCTCCCTCCTCGGCCCGCGTTCTCTGCTCGCAGTCTCCGTTGCCGGCAGAAGCGCCGGGTAAGGCGAATTTATGTCGACAGACCAACCAGACATGCCGATGTCTACTATCTTTCCTATAACGAGATCACCGACGAATGGGATGTAGCAGTGCTTAAGCGGGACGACTGAGAGGCGACTGCCTCTGAAGTCGAAGATTCCCATCACCGTTGAGTAGATGAGTTCGCCATTTCTGAACGTGTTAAGATCTGGATAGTAGTCGCCCTGAGCAAGCAACTCGCCGGGTGTAACGACCTGCCTCTTTTCAACATACATCGTCAAGGTTGACACTCCCGTGTCTCTTTAAGACCTTCTAATTTTATTACTTTATCATCGACTATTCAAAGCATGCCAAGGGGGGACTCACCTGTTCTCTTGTCCAATCTTATTGGACTAGGTTGGAATGTGGTCCTCCTGCTGTGAAGCCATTTCACACTTCTGCTTTTGAGTAAGTTCACGTTAGTTCATTGACTGACCTTACTAAGTCTTTCTGTGATTTGCCTCGATCTTGAAGGTTAAGCATCGCTTTATTCGTTTCTTGTCGCGCCATTCTTGACCATCTTTTGAGTTCAGCCGAATCCCATGCTGAGCTTCCATTTGCGAGATCACAAATGACTGCGCGCAGATTGTCTATGGAGCAAGATATTTGACATGTGAACCTCAATAATATATGTGTGATGTAGAGAAGACTCGGATCGGTCGATCAGACTTGGAGAAGGGTAAGGAGAAGAACTTGGTGGAAGTCGTGGAGAACATATTGAAGGAGCTTGAAAGACTCAGGAACGATGTCGCAAGGCTAGAGAAGATGCTTAAAGAAGATACAGATTAACGAGCTGAATCTCTATCTGATCACTTTTGTCTGGATTGTTCCTTGTGTCAGTTTCCCAAGCTTCTCTATAAATGGGCCGTATACTCCAGCGGGCATCTCCATTGTACCCACCCAGGAGCCGTTCGACTGCCACTCCTCTCTGCGTATCACTCCGAAGCTCTTTAATGCGCCATAAGCCCTTGCGGCGAATTCTGCCCGTATGTTGACTGTGAGCTGCATCTGCTCCATCTTGATCGGCAAGAGCGGCCTCAGCTTATCGATAATTTCCTTTGATTGTTCCTCTGGACTCTTGAAGGGATCGATTGAAACTCTGATCTGTGAGAGAGCTTGCTCGATCCTTAAAGGCGGGTGAGGTGCTCCTGTTCGAGGGTCGATACAATTCTTCGAGATAAACCCAATTATGCTCTTCTTCTTGTCTTCTACCAGTTGTCGTCTCTGTTCTGTTGTTAACTGTAGCTCTCCACGCCTCATGATCTCTTCGGCTATCTTGACCGGCTCTGTAGTCCCGAAAGTCTTCTGGAGCTTCTCAGCAGAGGCTCTGGTCCCCTTGCTCGCATCTGAAAATATTTCCTCTATTGCAATTATCTGTGTGACAGGAACAGCCTTACCCATCTTGAAGTCAAGGGCAAGATCTGGTTTTACAAGTATCTCAAAATGTTCGCCTTCGACAGCTACTCTTGCAGTTGTATACTTGCTACTCATTTCTGAGGAGCCTTTCTCGTTGGCTCGAGTTTCTTGAGATATTTGTCAATCTCATCGATCGAGAGTTTTCTGAACTTCTTAGTGTCCGCCGGTATTACTGCCATCCTCACCTTTTGTGGAACCGCCTTTCCCTCTAGCACTTTTGCCATGCACTTGAGCGCTAGGATGATTGAATCTTCGAGTGTAAGGTCGTCACTGTAATCTGCCTCAAGAACTTCGTTCGCAACATCGCCTCCAGCGCCTATTGACCATGCTTTGTAGGCCAGGTATGCTCCGCTTGGGTCCGTCCAGAAGACTCTGCTACCTTTCCTGTCGACGCCTGCAAAAATCATCGACAGACCGAATGGTCGTACTCCGCCATGTTGAGTATAGAGTTGCTCTATCTCTCCGATTCTTCGAGTCAGCATCTCAACGTCGATGGGTTCATCGTACATGAGTCTGTTGCTTTGAGCATAAACTCTCGCTTGGTCCACGAGTGTGTGTGCGTCACAGCTGAGACCGGCGACTGCCACGCCAATATGTTCATCGATCTGGAAGATTTTCCACATGAAGGAGAGATCTTGCAGTCTGGACGCGGCTCTTTCTTCAGCTGCCAAGACCACACCTTCTTTGCAAGCTATTCCAAGAACCGTCGCGCCCCTCTTCACTGTCTCCGACGCGTACTCAACTTGGAAAAGTCTACCGTCTGGCGAGAAGACTGTTATCGCACGATCGTACGCTCCTGGGGCTGCAAACATCGACAAACTGTTCACCTAGTCAAGAAATCTTTCTATCGAAATACATTATGCCCCAGTAAAAACCTTTTGTAAAAAGGAATATCGCCGACCTTGAGCTTGAGTCGGTAACACTAAACTGGCTCCAGAGATCTTTCTACCAAGTATTGCTTGTCGATGATCATGAGGGATCCTTTTCGACGAATCCATTGCCATGTCTAAGCTCGTAGCTTATCGATTTTTCTGACTGGCCAATCTATCTTCAAACACACGGGTGGTGTTTCCTTCCGATAATGAACCTAGGCACACATTTGGTTGTTTCGCTCAGGGGAGATGTTAAATGCAGCAAGAACGCAAATTAGATGTCACAACAAGAAGACAAACCATGATGACCCCAGACTTGCTGAGAGATGAATCTTAACGAGGACGCCATGAGGCATGCAAAATGAATTGTGATTTTCCTCGCCTGCAACTTTCAGATTGGAAGCGTAAGCTGGAATGGTGAACATTTGAATGAGAGCTGCGCCAACTTTTGCGGGAATCGCGTTGCTGGCTGTAGGCTTGTTGATGATTAACTTCGGAGCTTACTCCTACGTAGTAGATGTACCTAAGATCGAGAATCACCTTCTCTTTGATAAGGTGAAGCTATCTCCTATTGGAGACTTCGCAGTGAAGGATGTTTACCTCCAGCAAAACTGGATTGTAAACCTTGACGGTAAAGTACAGGTTCCGGATTCCAACAAGAGTGGCCAAATAGACCTCTACGTCATGAATGACAAAACGTACCAGAGTTGGAAGAATGGACAAAAGAACGTCAGTTATGTCTTGCAACGTCAAAAGGTCGACGAATTCAACGAGACATTCATTTCACTTGAGAACGGAACATTCTACATTCTGTTCGACAACAGTCTTGATCCAACATACAAGAAGGAAGTCACGATATCAGCAAGATACACCTCCGAGAGTATGGTTCCAGAGGCCCGACAGGAGAGAATTCTCACTCAAATAGGATATCCAATTGCAGTCTTAGGAGTCATCAGCCTGATTTACGGCGTTGTCAGGAAACCTGTCGTCCGGTGGGAATAGGCAGAGAGTTGGAGCACATCTCCACTAAACTGCTCAAATATAGTTCTACAGATCTTCAGCGGCGTGCAGTCTTCGGAGAGCGCGAATAGTTCCTGACGAATGGATGACAAAAGCAGCAGCCTGGTGACCGGCAACCTGAGTCAACATCGCAACAACTGACCTGAGCCTTTCCACCGATTCTGCTCTACATCTTAGAATGGCCTCGCTACGAAGGGAGTCATATTTGACAATCCTCGGTGATATCTGCAAAAGGCCGACCGAGCCAAAGAGATTCTGGGCCACCATGGTAAGGGCTGACGTGAGGTCCTTCTCAGAGACTTTCTCGTTGCTCAGCACTCTCACGAGCAGATATCTTCGACGTTCCTTCCCCATTTATTCTACGACCTCTCTGGAGTGCATAGCCAGATTCTTCCTGACGGTTTCAAAGGGGATATCGGAAACAGATTTTAGCGAGAACTGATTCTTTGCCCCCAAAGACGATGTCAGAGAGATCATATCCCTTGGAGCGCGCAAAGTAAGCGGGTTAGTCGCCCCACTTGAAATAACAACGTCAGACCGGCATCTCCGTGCTAACTCAATTTCTCCGCATAGGGGCTTCAACGATTCATAGGTGACGGAGCATCCAGGCTGTATGATTCTTGCCAGCTCAAGTTCGAGGTTCGACTTGCTGGCCTTCAGAAGGGATAGTTTGGTGCGAAAGGATCTTTGGAGTTCTAGTGATATTAAATCAACGCGACTATCGTGTGTAGCCACAGCCATCGTCCTTGTGTCCGCGGACTTAACTGCGACGATGTCAAAACCACGGCGAAAAGTCCTAAGTTGATTAAGAAGTTGCTTACGAGAGTTTGGCGAGAGGTCGATTCCAACCGCAACCTCCAGACCCGCATTGCGAAATATCTTCGTAGATGACTCTACTTCGATCGAAGGGGTCTTCGAAGTAAAACGCAGACAGACCATTGACAGACCGATCTCGCAAGCTAGAGTTGCCATTCTATCTTGAAGATCGTACTTTCCAATAGGGGCTTTCACGTTGATGTCGGCGAATTTTCTCATTAGGCCATGCCCAGATTTCTAAGAATCTCTTTTGCTCCTTCTGGAGTAGGTTGCCACATTTTTGTTTTTATCTTGATTCTAATAGGCTCTTCCCGCGCCAGCTTGATCTTACCTTTGAACGCTTCCTGTTTGTCCAGCCTTATGTAGAAATTGTCTTCTTCGTCTAGATATCTCTCAAACTCTAAGTCTAGTTCATGCTTCTCGGTGGGACTAAGCATTCTGAATAAGTGCTCAACAGACATCCTAGCCGCCTTCCCCTTCGCCAATCTCATGGTCAATGTGACTATTGGGTTTCCATGATGACCTTTCAGGTAACGTCTGCAGAATGACGTTGAGTCATGCACTTGAGTTGGCAGGACGTTTAGAATGGCTGTCTCTACCTTATCGAGACTCTCTGTCGCATGAGCAATCGTATTTAACTCAATAGAGATGACTTTCCCAGGTGATTCAACCAATCTCATTACAGATAGCAGCCTCGTGATCTCAAGCGTAGAATATCCTCATACAAATGTTCCAGAAGGAAGTTCGATTTACCACTTTTCACCCGTAATGCAATTAAATAGTGTCATTGGAGAAAAACATGCGCGAGCTCCAATTACTCTTCAATCAATGGAAGCCGCAGAAGATGTTAAAGCTTAAGCCTGAGGAAGAACTGGCGAACAATGAACAGTAGATGCGTCTTCCGGTCCCGCAGACCAAAAAATTGGCTGCAAAAAGCAAATTTGCACACAGACCGGATCTAGGGAAGCAGTTTGAAAGTAATCGCTTATAGAATCGTGCAGATATCTGACACTCACATTTCAAGATACGGCCAGTTCCTGGAGAACATATTCGATCGGGCAATTAAGAGAATCAATGATCTGGATCCAGCTCCTGAGATAGTTGTTCACACAGGTGATCTCACCGACAACGGTGTTCTAGCAGACTATGAACTAGCGATTGAGAAGATGAAGTCCATCCGTCCAAGAGTAATCGTTGCGCCCGGTAACCACGACGAACGGAACTATGGGCAGTCTCTATTTCGCGAACTGATCAGTCCTCTGGAATACGACGTTGACACGGGCAGATGCAGAATCTTCATCATGAATAGCCCGGAGCCAGATAGAGATGAAGGGCGACTAGGCCGAAGAAGACAAAACTACTTAGAAGATAAGCTCGGAGCTTTGACGAAGGATGTTGTCAAGGTCATAGTCTTCCATCATCACTTGGTGCCTGTCCCCTACTCAGGCCGCGAGATGAATGTACTAGAGGACGCTGGAGACATCCTTGACCTAGTCCTCAAACATAACGTGAACCTAGTGCTTATGGGCCACAGACATGTGAGGAGAGTACTTCAAATTAACAATACCGTCTTAGTCAATGCAGGGACCACTTCTAGTATAAGGACACGGGGACGATTTGGCCATTCACTCAACATCATCGATATTGATAATGAGGGAAAAGTAGATGTCTCAGAGCTCGGCCTCGACTAGGTCTGAGCAGAGACTATTGTTAGACAACTGAGTTGAGCCAAGTGCCAGATTACCCGGATGTCAAGTATAAGCTAGCAGTGGTCGTCAGGCAAGACCTGAAGATGGGAAAGGGTAAGGTCTCTGCGCAGGTGGGTCACGCGTCCGTTTCAGCTTCGGAGATTACAAGGAAAAAGCACAACGCATGGTGGAGAGATTGGCTTGATGAAGGCCAATGTAAGGTGGTTTTGAAAGTGAATTCTGAAGATGAAATTCATGAATTAGAGATGAAAGCTAAAAGGCTCGGTTTGCCAATAACAACCGTTCGTGACAGGGGGCTCACACAACTTAGACCTGACACGCTGACATGCGTCGGTATAGGTCCGGGACCAAGTAAACTGATCGACGAGGTTACCGGGCATCTTCGCCTTCTTTAACAAATTGAGGTTTCATCTAGTAGAGGCGGGACCTGATAAAGTCAGCCAATTCTGCAAGGGCATATCTGGCTGATGTTTCTGGGAGCACTTTCAGACTCTTCTTAGCATCCTCAACAAGATCTTTCGCTAATTCCTGGACCTTCGCCCTTGTGCCGGTGGATTCCAGAAGGCCTAAAACTTGTTTGAGTTTGACTTGATCCATCTTTCTTGCTTGTATCATACTCACGAGTTTGGAGCGATGCTCAGGATTCATTTTTAATAGAGCGTATACTATGACAGCGTTGTCAAGCTTATGTTCAATAATGTCCTTACCCTTCTGCTTCCCAGTCTCTTGACCGAATATGTCTAGGAAATCATCGATGACCTGGAAGGCGAGGCCGACTTTCTCCCCATATTTTGAGACTGCTTGCTGGTAGGGTTTTCTTGCGCGAGCTGAAATGGCGCCTGCTAAGCAGGCAGCCTTGATTAGTTCAGCGGTCTTCTTCTTGATCACCCTAAAGTATAGTTCCGGCGTTACAGTGGTGTACCGATGCCTGATTAGGTATGGGTCATCTCTACCTCCCTGTTCACATAGAATATCGAGGCGTTCTCCCTCTATCGTCTGTTTGATCGAGTTGACTAGAAGGCCATGCATCTCTTTGGGCCTGGAGGAGTCTTGGGCTATTTCGCTTAGGACTTCTCGGTGAAACATCCCGGCGAGTAGTGCTTGGGGGTCGCCGTATCGTGCTCTGACAGTGGGCAAGCCTCTTCGCAACTCTCCATGATCGATTATGTCGTCCATTATGAGTGAGTAGTTGTGGATGAGCTCTATCATAGCGGCAGCAAGGAGTGCGTCTTCACGCTTGCCTCCACAAGCTTGACAGCTTAGCAGTGTTAATGCGGGCCTCACCCGCTTTCCTCCCGCTTTCACTTGGTGAGTCACAATGGGCAGGAAATCCTTCGCGGAACCACCCTTGAGATATTTCAACATGATGGGATCGACTGCCCGGCTTGTCTCGTTTAAGACCTGCGTGATATTCAATATTCTCACCGGAGCAGAGTGATTTGAAAGTCGATCATACAAACTTGATTCTTTAGTTAAATAGAGGATCTCGCTTTCTCATTATCTGAAACCAATCGCGTACATGGAACATCTTGACCCTCAAAGAACCTGGTAAGAATCTTCGGCCGTCTGAGATTGATTATTACGACCTCTTTGCCGCTAGAGACTAGCTCGATTGATTCCTTGATCTTTCCTAGCATACCTTCAGTGACATCAGTCGCTGCCGACTCCCCTAGAAAATCCATCTGCTTCTTCAAACTCTTGGGCGTGATTAGCCTAATCAATTTCGCGTTCGGGTTTTTCTTTGGGTCAGAGTCGAAGACTCCGTCAACGTCGCATCCGAATATTACTCGTTTAGCATCCAGCTTCTCGGCTAGATGTACAGCTATTTGGTCGCCGGAGACTATACAGAATCCCATTTTCAGATCCGCCACAACGTCCCCGCTACATAAAGGTACGAGACCAAGGTTGAGCATCACCCTGAATGGATCGAGATCGATTCTGACCAGTCTTCCTGCCTCAGCAACCATGCAGCTGGAAGATAGGAATGGAACTACCGGAATGTTGTGATCAGCTAGCGATTGAGTGATCATCAATGTGAGAGAAAGCATTGAGCACTTTGTTTCAGTGACGCCCTTCAGCTGCTCACAGTCCTTATACCCTTCATCAATAGCATATTTCTTTGCAATTGGATGCCCGAAGCTTCCTGCTCCATGAATGAGGAGTAGTCTTGTCTTTATCTCGGCCAACTCCTCGGCGATCTCGTCCAGAAGTGATCTGTTAAATGACGAGGTGCCATCCTTTTCAGTTATCACCGATCCTCCCAGTTTTATAACGGTCAGGTCCATAGGCCGTCTTCAACTGTACGTGTGATATGAGATGAGCACTTCAAGATTGAGAAATTAGTTTGCAGCTTCAGCGTTTCAGCTTCTTGAATTTGTATCCACGCGTGCCTCTAGATCCTCTCGACCTAAAAAGCCCACGCATCCTTTTGCCCGAAGAAGTTAATCCTCTCTGAGCCCTTCCATAATGAGGTCCGCTCGTGAAACGGATTCTCGTAGGGGCTGCTTCTTTTACCAGCTCAGGGATACTTTTTCCAGTAGTCTTGAGCATCTCTTGAAGACTATCGACGTTTACCTGGTGCTTACTCTTCCTTCGATCATCAGTCACTATTCCCAATCTTCTCGCGGTGCTACTCGAAAGTCCAACCTCTTTGAGTTCAGACTTCGAGAAACCTCTTCCAAGGCTCTTCCTCTGCATTGTCACCGGTCTCCGGACGACTTTCGGCCGAATTTCCATCAATAAGAGCTCCCTATAGTGCTAGTCTCCGATTCTCGAAATCCACTTAACCCGAGGATCGCTCATTACGGCAGGATGGCTTGGATCGACAAGAAGGATCTCTGTCCAGAGGTACTTGCCATCGGCCCAGAGGAAGTATGAATTAAGCACCTCCATGTTCGGATATCTCTTGGCCACCCTCTCTTCTGCAATCTGTTTGCCACTCTTGGCCCACTTGATCTTTCTTACACCCATCGCTTTCTGTCTGCGTCCTGAGGTTGGCCTTTTCTTCCTAGCTCCACTCTTTCGGATTCTGATTCTAACGACTGTGAAGCCTTGTTTGGCCTTGTAACCGAGTCTTCTAGCGCGATCCAACCTTGTGGGTTTCTCGACGCGCAAAATAGCTGGATCTCTACGCCACTTGAATGCAAGTTGGCGCATCGTCTGCTCTGTAACCTGTCCTCGATTGCGCAACGTCTTGCCTGTGAGACTATTGGAAGAACTCAAGCGTCCTCACTAATGTGATTGAATGTGGTATTCTTACATCCTACATGAAGATGATGGCGTACTTCTGCAAATCTCTTGATAAACCTTCCTAGGAAGAGGTTCTGCAAGGAGTATGGTTAGAAGGTGTTCTCAACACTATTTGGTACCTGCGCCAGATTTCCTAAGTCCGGCCGGCCTCTTTCAAATAGAATCCCTCTCTTTTCCTCGGCCCGAAGCTCCTTAGACCCCTTTCCCTCAATTGTTTGCGCAGTCCCTCGGCGTAATCGGCAGTTATCTCATTATGCTCAACGAGGTACGAGATTGTTTTCTCCGCTTGCTCGCTTCTATCACATCTTCTGAGATAGTCTATCACGTTAGGGGCATAGCCTCGAAACATGTCATTCTGAATCTTCCTACTGTGTGGTCTTGCGGCAGGGATGCTCTCAAGCTCGCCCCAAAGGTTCGGATACTTTTTTCGGAGTGTATCCTTGTCTAGTTCCACCAATTCTCAAACCTTTTCATTTGATTCTTTTCTCATCTTCTTTACGGTGGTTTGTTTTAGCAGAACCTTGACGTTTGCGGGAAGGTCTTTGTATACTATAACTCCGGGGCCTATGGCTGTTCTTGAACCTACTTTAACGCCAGGCATAAGATTGACGTTTACCCCGGTGCTGACGGCGTCTCCAATTATCGCTCCAAGCTTCCTCCTTCCACTATCAACAATCTTTCTCTTGATCCTCATTAGAACAGTCCTTTCATCAAGTCGCAGGTTTCCCGTCAAAGTTCCAGCACCGAAATTGCATTCTTCACCTATTATGCTGTCTCCAAAGTAGCTCTGATGCGGTATCTTTGTGCGATTCATGATTATGCAGTTCTTGATCTCGCAGCCGTTTCCAACTCTGACGTCTTGGCCGATGCTGGTATAGGGTCTGATGTAGCAATTCGGACCGATTACAGACCTTTCGCCCACGTATGCTGGACCCTCCACGCGGCATCCTGAAAGAACCTTTACTCCCGGTTTCACAGTGACGGGACCCATCAGAACCGTAGTACTCTCGACGTAACCTTCCTTGGTGGGTTGGATCGCCTGCAGAGCTCTCTCATTGGCCTGAAAAAGATCCCAAGGACGCCCTATGTCAAGCCAGTCCTTTTGGTCTATTAGAACTGGTTTGACCTTGATGCCAGATCTTATGAGATTCGCTATTGAATCTGTTAATTCAAGTTCTCCTCTGGGGGATTTTGCCGTCCTCTTTACACCATCGAATATGCTCTTTTCGAAGACGTATATGCCCGCGTTGGCGAATCCAGCTGGCGAAGGGCGCTTCGGTTTTTCGATGATCTCTTTTACGTATCCTTCGTGGATTGTGACTAATCCGTAGTGCTCTTGGTCCTTGACTTTTACGACAGCCATCGCGGCGTCAACTGATTTGTCGTTGAAGGCTTTCATAACTTCCGCAAGGGCACTCTGAGAGACGTAGATGTCGCCATAGCACAGCAGGAAACGTGACTCGTCAAGCTGATCATGTAGTTGCGCAACTGCGTCAGCCGTACCTCGAGCCTTGCGTTGATGAACATAGGTGATGTCAACTCCGAGGCCACGACCATCAGAGAGGGAACGCTCGATAACCTCGCTCAGATATCCCACAACAATAGTAAATTTCTGCACACCATTGTGTTTGAAGGCCTCAATAACATGTTGAAGAAGTGGCCGGCCTGCTATCGGAATCATATGTTTTGGTCTGTTCTCTGTGAGCGGCCTTAGTCTTACTCCTTCACCGGCGGCGAGGATGACGGCTCTCATAATCTAGACCAGCTATACCAACGTTCTTGCATCTTGTTCTGTAACTTAATCGAGATGGTTCAACAAGAGAACTTTAGTAGACTCAGTGGGATAAGCGTTTGATCATGTTCTGCATTAGCGCGAGAGTCTGAGTCATCAACAGTTCTGCTTTGGAGCGATCTTTGGCCTCAACGGTTATTCTTAGTACCGGTTCAGTGCCGCTGGGCCTTATCAATATCCATCCATCTTCCGAAGCGGCTCTCACGCCATCGATAGTAAGAATTTCACTCTTCTCAGGCATGATTTTGAAAAGCTCTGACTGAAACTCGTTCATAACCTCGGTCTTGAGCTCATCCGGACAGGGGACTTTGCCTCTTAGTATTGGGTATCGGGAAATCGAGTTTACGAACTTGGAGAGGGTTGTGTTGACTCGCTGACTTGAGACTGTAGCTAAGACCAGCATGCTTGAGAGGATTCCGTCAGCACAGAGGCTATAGTTGGGGTTTATCCAAGCACCGCTTGCTTCTGCTCCGAGCGCTGCCTTGTGCTTTAGTACGGCTTCGGCGACATTTACGTCACCGACGGCTGTCCTGATGACGCTCCCGCCGATGCCCACGATACTCTCCTCAATACACATCGATGCGTCAACTGGAACAACTATCGTCTTCTCGTTCAAGGATACAAGATAGGCTCCGTAAGCGGCTATCAACTGGTCCATAGGCACCAATTCTCCTGTCTCGTCGACAATGGCCATCCTATCGGCATCGCCGTCATATGCTACTCCCGCGTCTGAGCCAGTCTCCTTAACTATTCTTGATAAGACATTCAGTGAATCGGCGCTGGGCTCAGGATCTCTCCCGGGGAAGAATCCATCGGGTTGAGCGTTGACAGTCAGGACTTTGCATCCTTGCTCGCGGAACAACCTAGGCCCTAGGGAGTATGCAGCTCCGCATCCGGGGTCTACGACTACCTTCCACGGTTTTTCGATGAAGACCATGTTTCTGATCATTTCGATGTACCGGTTAGTGGAGTCCACTGTCTCGACTGTGCGAAGTGCACTCCAGCTCGCACGCTTCAGGTCAGTCGAATTGTACCGTCTCTCGATCTCGTTCTCCAAGTTATGATTAAACGCCATTCCGTCTTTATCGAAGAGTTTCACCCCATTGTAGTCGGCAGGATTATGGCTGGCAGTCACCATAGCACCAGCCTTGCATTTTGCATCCGCGGTCAAATAGGCCAAGACTGGTGTAGGGATCAAACCATGATTCTTAACCTCAGCTCCACCTGCCAACAGTCCCGCTATCAAGGAATGAACAACCATCTGGCTCGATGACCTAGTATCGAATCCAACTGCTATCTTGCCGCCTGCCGTAAAATTGGCTAGTGTGAGGCCAAACCTGAGTACAAACTCGGGGGTTAGATCGAGGTTAGCAACACCTCGGACGCCGGATGATCCGAAGAGCTTCTCCTTCAAGTCATATCACAGAACTGGTCCACTTTTCGTCTTCGACATCTTGTATACTATGACATATGTGGAGGCCAAAATCCTCCTCGCAGAGGGATCTCCGCCTTGAGATGAGAAGAGGTCTAGGCGGGAGTCTCTTCGGTTGCCACACTTGCCACAGCCGCTTCAGGAGTTGCTGCCACTGGCAGAGAGAGCAATTTTGATTTCCTAACTCCGACATGCCGGAGTGGGCTTATACGTTTGGCGAGGTTGTAGATATCTGAGCCGATGCCTGCTTTTGCTACGCTGCCAAGGACCATCTCATGGCAAAGCTGGTCGTAACTGAGAGTCTTAGCTTTTTCTTCAAGAACCTCTCGCATCATCCTCCTGATTGTGTGCTGCTGTGAGATGTTGATCCTGCCCTTCGCAAAGGCTACTACCGATATTCGGCTTGTATATCCATCTTTGGTCGTTAGTTTGAATATACCGTCTATCCTAGAGCTACCTCTTCGCACGAGACTCCTGAGGTAGTCTGCGGAATATTCGTGTCCTTTGAGTATTGTCTCGATCTTTTCTCCTTTCACTTCTTTTGCAAGGAAGTAGAGCTTGATCGATTGATGGGAGAAGTCTCCTGTAATTTCGTAGAGTGTGCTCTCCACAACCCTTCCGACTAGTTTAGATGGGTCCGCGCAGGGTATGTTTGCAATATTCAACTCTCCGAAGTAGGATGGCGTGAATACTTGGTACCACTCCTTCATGCGCCATTTATCACGAATTCTTCCAGGAGCTTTCGACAAACACTTGACCTCGATCTTGGCTCGAGCTACTACAATGCCCATCCTTAAAATGTTTGCTAGAGGTTGGTTCTGTAAAGTCTGCGGTTGATACAGTAAGTTCTCGTGGCTGTAAAATAACGGTTGATAATTCAGAGGGTCTTTGTGTTTAGCAATAGTAACCCTTTGCGATGAGGAAGAAGAGCAACGCCTGTAGACCAGCAGTCATTACCAACGCATTCCAGTATCCCCCCTGAACGCAAGGTACTGGAAGCCTATCTGAAAGGTGAGCGGCTGAAGAGCTACACGGTTGTGTTGACACGCATACGTAAGCTTGGATTGAAGGCGCTTACCGAGGGGTGCGAATCAGACCTAGTCCTATTGAAGAAACTCGCAAAACTCGAAAGAACAAGAGCGGAACTAACTTGATTTCTCGTTGCTTGACTCATGTTGCTCATCTTTCGATCTTACTTGACCTGTGATTCTATAATCTCGACCCTCCTTAAGCGCCGCTCCGATGTAGAGAGAACTTCTCCCCTTCTTTCTTCTTTCTTTGTAAAGACCCAACTGATAGCCCAGCCAAAGGGTAAACGAAAAGAACATCGCCAGTGCCGAAAGCACGAAGTATGGGTAGTATGTTGCCAAGAACTCAGCTCCATGAAAGATAGGTTCTGGGATAACTCCCAGCAAGACTAGGAGCCAAGAAATAGAAGCGATGTCGCCAATTGACGCAAGAATTGCTTTTAGTATCTTGCCGATTTCCATGGTTAAGATTCACTCCACATGCAGATTTAACATGTGTCGCACTCGATGATTTTTGACACGAGTTAGAAACTAGACGAACCGATAGAGACTTGGTAAGGTCGCTTGCATCAACCGATTTTTGACAGTTCAATTCTAGAGGCGTATCAACCGACAACTTGGCAGAACCCTAGAGGTTCGTAGTCACTTCGTCCTCCAAGAAGAGCGCGCATTGTTTTGCTTTAGATCCTCTGATGAAGGTATTTTCTTAGCCCACCGTTAGCGTCTGCCTGGATTGTCTTTATCTTTTCGGTGGCCAGAGCAGACTCTTGGGCAACCTGTAATTCTCATTGAAGTTGGCTTGTACATTCTTTGGCCAGTCTTCTGGTTCAAAGCCATGAGTTGCCAGGAAGGCCGCGACCCATCGTGTCAAGCCGAGGCCCGAGCATCCTGTCCAGGTCTCTCTATTCTTGATCTCGCGTATACCGAAGCTGTCCACGAATTTCAGTTTGTGTACGAAGCATCCCGCAACTTCGAGCCACTCGGATGTCTCTCTGGCTCCTCTGTATGGCAGATATATCTCAAGATCGTACGCAGGTACTTCCGCGCTGTCTTGAATATTCATTTCTATGGTTCCTTCACGTGCCCAGAAGGGTATCGCCGCTGTCACCCTCCATTCCATATCAAGTGTTCTGTCCGCAACATTGAGTAGCCTGTCCAGTACGGCGTCTCGAATCTCGATCACCTGTTTTGGAGTACCGAGGTACGTCAGTTCGATCCTCTGAAATTCATGTACTCTCACCATACCTTCTACCCCACCTCCCTCCCATCTGTAAGTCCAGCCCGAGGTGTCGTAGAGCTTGTATGGGTAATCGTCCTGATTCAAGGTCTCCTTTCCGTAGAACTGCCAGAATGGTTCACATTGGGCTGGAGCAAGCACATACTCTGGATCTTTGAGGGCCTTCTTGAGTTCCTCCTTGGATATCTCCTTTGTAAGCTTCAGAGTCTCCTTGAATGTGCTGAAGGCTTCTGGGTCTCTTGGAGGAGGAAAGCAATAGTACATTCCTTCAGGGATATCATCGAGGTATCCTGGCATCTTCCTCATGATCTCTAATGGTATCAGTTTGGGAAGCATGAATGGTTGAAAGCCTAGATGAGTTGCGACTTCGTCAATGAGACTATCCCTTATGATCTCGAATAGCTGGGCGTAGGGAGTTGTGTAGATCCATTGTCCGCGTCCAGGGAATTCTTTGATCCATCCTAAATTTATGGCGACCTGCATCGGATCTTTGTCAAATCTCGCCTTTTTGACCTCGCCCCTCTTTACAACAAGAACCGGTTGGAAGGGGGTGAGTGGTTTTGGAGCGCTGACCAAGAGATCCTTGGCCCTGGCTATGAGCCTGTCAGGGACGTTGTTCTTTAGATCGTGTTCACTCATCTGGCCAATTGTTATCCTTACCCTGTTAGCCTCATGCTTGACACTTGAGATATTTGGAATCGCTTTTATTCGATTAATTACTTCGCGATCAATTTCATGATCGCTTTGAATCGAGAATTCAATCGTCTCAGCCTTCAGCTCCCGTATCCCAATCTTGAAGTCTCTGCCTAAGATGTTTCCCAAGAATTTTTGCAGCCTAAGGGCGGCAGTGGTTGCCCTGACGAGTCTCCCTGAATCGATCTCCAATTCTAGAGACGAGCCTTTAACATTCCAAGTGATTATTCTTGCAGCCTCGGCTTCCTGATTTTGGGGTGCGCCTTTGATCAAGATTGTCTTGTTTGCTTCTTCAATCGCTTCGCCAATTGATTCTTTTGCCTTTTCGATATCTCCACTAAACCTCAGTAGGATCTTTGCGCACATCCTAAGCTCGTTTACCAGTTTCAACATCCTCCAGCGTCTTATGTGCCGCATCCGCACACAATAGTAAGTCATCTATGGTTGCTATGAATGTTTCAAGGCTCTTTCTACAGGTTATCGATGTTGTTGCAATGTCCTTCTTTGCCCAAGTCTTTACACTCAGTGTTGACGGAGCAAGCGTATTATCAGGTTCAAGAGCCTTTGCGAGGGCCTTAGCCAATCGTGTGTTTCGAAGGCGGATATTGATTGTTATATTCACTCTTGAAGCAACCTTGATAGCTCATCGCTGAGTTCTTTGAGGAATTCCTTCAATCTCTGCTGAGGAATCTGGGCACCGGCTGCAATTTTGTGGCCGCCACCAATTCCTCCGTATTTCTCGGCGATATGTTGGAGGGAGTGACCCAGGTTTACCCCTTTTTCAACCATCTTCGCGGTGGCTCTAGCTGAGATCTTTATCTCGCCATTTCTCGTCTTGGCGCAAACAATGATCACTTTGCCTGGAGCAAATGTCTCAGATGACGACAGCAAGGAGGATACAGCTCCAGTCATATTCTCGTTTAAATACTCCTCACCATGAATTACAGAAAGTCTCCCGAGACTCTCTACGGAAGACGGCTTCTCTGTTATCAAAGTCATATACGTCGCCAGAGCTTTTCGATGTTCTGAAAGGATCTTGTTGGCTTCAGCGATTGTAGGGCCTCGCTCTCCCATGCATACAGCTATCGCAATCGACGGATGGCCCATTCTTCCACAGGAGTTTAGCAATGTGGCATATTCTCTCGCGTCACGTGTAGGAGTCCAATTTTCTTCTCCAAGAAGCGTATAGACGCTTCCGATCAAGTTCATGACAACGGCTCCTGAAAGACCGCCAGAGGTGATCTTTTCAACTATAGCCGATAGTATCTTCTTCTTTTCATCACTAGAGAGTTCAACCACAGTTCTCCATCTGTCGCCGACCTTAATTGGTATCGACAATGAAGATAGTAATGCGAAACAGTTGTCTTCCTGTCCACTCAGCCCGGGAAGAAATGGATTCACTGTATGTGATAGAGCCTTGTGGACTGGCCTCGTCTCTCTTCCGTAGATTATCAAGTCCGTCTCAACTTTGAGAAGACCTGACTTGACGGCATCTTCCACTATAAGCGAATTGAATCCACGAAGTGTTCTCCCTTCATTTTTATCCTGCATATCTCCTACAGCTCCTACAACCGCCAAGGGAGACAGGTCGATGTTTTGCTGGTCCAACGCTTTTACCACTGTGTAGGAGACTCCGGCGCCGCTCACTTCTTTTCCTCCATCGAGGTTTGATAGATGCGGGTTGACGTGTATGAGCCTCCCAAAGTTCTCGCCATTGATTTGGTGATGGTCTAAGACAAAGACGTCCTTTGAGTTCGCTAGATCCTTCAGAAGATCAAGATAGCCACTTCCGATGTCCGCAAGGATCACTGCATCAGAGGCGGATTTGGAAAAGAACTCGATGTCCTGCGGGTCAAGCTGCTTCAAGACCCTCAAATGAAACGATGCACCTGCTCTGTAAAGCGCTTTCACCAATATTCCGGCGGCAGCCAGTCCGTCAGCATCGAAGTGACAACCGACCGCAATACGAGATCCTTCAGATATGTTATCTTTGATCTTCTCGGCAGCTCGTTCAGCTTCGTCTATGAGCTTCTTATGAGAATCAAGCATTCCTGTTCAACGAACTCCTCATCTACGCTATATCTGTATTTTGCGGGATCCTGGTCGGTCAAACGTCACATGTTTGGCGATCTGGCTGTTGTAAAGTGGCTGGCGAACTATCAGTCGACCCATTTTAAAAGATATGTATTGTAACTTGTGTGTTTAAGACTCCAGAGATCCACAGCGCAGGATCCCCTTCCAAGCTGGGGAAGGAACCTCATGGAGCAATCCATAGTCTCATTAGTTTCTTCTGAAGAAGGAACCTACAGAACCTGAGATTTGTGTTCATCAAGGTTGAGGAAGACAATTCATGAAGAATATGCCTGATGTCGAGATTCCTCGAACTGTCAAGGTGGCGCTGTACAGATTCTCTGATCACTTTAAGGGCTTTGAGAAGGCTGAGGCGGTTAGACGCATTTTCGGCGATAAGACTGAAGAGGTGCTTCGCAACCTGAAGGTCGAGTTCTTTTCGTCAAGATACGGGTATATGGGGGTAAGCGATGAGGACGGTCACTTGATCGTCAGTACGTACTACCTGAAGCATGGTAATGTAGAGGAGATCTACTTGGATTTGATTCATGAGTTGGTCCACGTGAAGCAGTTTTTGAAGGGTAATGAGCTTTTCAACGACAGCTTCGAATATGTGGACAGACCCACGGAGATCGAGGCTTACAAGTGCACGGTTCAAGAGGCCAGACAAATCGGGATGAGTGACTTGGAGATCTACAACTACCTCAAGGTGTTCTGGATGAGCGACGACGAAACTGCTGAATTAGCTAAGAAACTGGGAATAAGTCAAACGGGGAAGTAATGATCATAAACGTACGCTCTCCTTCACCTTTCCCCATGTCTTAGCCTCACTAGTCCCCGAAAGCCAGGCATTTGCCTGATCTTCCATCTTTTCACGATGGAAACAATGACCATCCGTATAGTTCCGTTTGCGAGCAGAACATAAGGCATCCTCATAACGGCAGCTAGTACATGCTGTTTTAGAAAGAATAACCATGAATACGGCTACAGTGGCGAGGTTAAAATTGCTACCTATAGTAGGCTCTGGAGAGCATGCGTTAAGAAGACCTTCTATTCGACGGATGCTGCGACGTGGGTGTATTTCCAGTCTTTTGGCAAGATTCCCTCAGACTTGTAGAATTTTACGAGTCTATGTATTTTTGATTCAACATGGGTGAGGCCGTGCTTGTTGACGGAGTCCTGCCTATTCCTTTCAAGATGCTTGGCGAGCGCCTTAGCCTTCTCGAGAAGGATCTGAAGGTCTTCAGGAATGGTGGAAGAAAGTTGTGACTGTGACAGAATCAGTCCCATCTTCCTTCCGGTTATCGATCTAGCAAGCGGTATGCCGTAGGTATCTCTGAGAATAGTGCCTATTGTACTTGGATTGTTTCCCTGCTTTGAAAGTTTCATTATTATCGCTTCTACCTCTTCTTCCCGGTATTTGCACCAACTTGGAGGTTTCTTGCTGATTGGTCTAGTGGAGCTGGATCTTCCTCGCTTGCTTGTGTACATTCTGGCCAAACCTAGCACCCAATCCAAGAAATGTTGCAGATTTCTTGCTTTTAGAATCTACCACTCTATTTAAGCTTGCCTCGGGGGGACAATGAAAACAAATAGCAGATGACTCTCAAAGTTCCGATATTAGGTTCCCATGTTCATTTAGAGTAGACGAATAAGCCATCATGTTTCGACTATTAAATCAAATCGTTTCCTATTACTACAGGTCTTGGATTGCGATAGGAGTGATTGTCAAGAAAGTTTTTCTGTCCGCAAAAGACACAGCTATGAACCATTCAATAGCAGGTTAACCTAATGACGGATAAGGATGTCCTGTACCAGACTGATTCAACGGACCTAAAATTAGCCGACCGTAATAGAAGAATCCTAAGGGCAATCCTCATTTTCCTGCTGGATATCTTGACTCTTTATGTGGTCGTCTTTGTTCAAGTAGTAGTCTTCCATGTCGGGAACCTTCTGATATCAATGATCGTATTTCTGATCCTCTCCGTCCTACTTCTCCCTTCTCCCATCTTGATAATACCCAGTCGTTACAGAGTCCTGTCAACAGGAATTGACTCAGAAGGGAAAAGGCTCATTCCCTTGAAGTCCAACTACCTTGCTAAAGTAAACGAGAAACGAGGTTATGTCTCGGTCTTCCGTCCAAGAAGAGGCGAGTTCATAAGACTGTATTCTGCCGAGCCGCGAAAACTGCAAAACGCAATCGAAAAAGTCACTCATAGAAAAAAAGGATAAGCCGCAAAGACTTGTAGATCATTTGGAGTTTACTCAGTGAAAAAAATACTGAGCTAATTCCTCGCTTTGGGGTATGATCCTGAAGATCTTAAGGAGAATCGTCTTGTCTTTGAGTTCGTTTAGAGTATCTTGGATTAGTCTCTCCTCCTGGTGTCCTTCAAAATCGCAGTAGAACACATATTCCCAAGGCGTTTTCCGTGTTGGCCTAGACTCGATCTTCGTAAGGTTGATTTTTCTCTTGGCAAAGACCCCAAGGGCTTCATAGAGCGCTCCTGGAGCATGCTTTGTCGAGAAGATTATCGAAGTCTTATCGTTTCCAGTTCTATTCGCCACTCTATATCCGAGAACAAAAAACCTGGTGGAGTTGTTAGGATTATCTTCTATGCCTCTCACGAGTATCTTCATGCCATATATCTTGGCAGCCAGTTCACTGCCAATAGCGGCCACGTCTTTGGTTCCTCTAACCGACTTGACCGCTGCTGCTGTACTCCCGACTTCTACTAACTCGGCTTTTGGGAGTCTTTCCCTCAAGAAGTTCCTACATTGGGGGAATACCTGCGGATGTGAGACCACTGCCCGTATTGTTGAGATCTCAACACTTTCATCAGCTATAAGATGGTGGACTATCCGTTGCTCAATTTCACCAGTGACTTTGATGTCAGATTCTAGGAGGAGGTCTAAAGCTATCCTGACAGAACCTTCGATAGAGTTCTCAACAGGCGCAACTCCATATTCGGCGACGTTAGATGTCACCGCACTGAAGATCTCCGGAATATCTCTGCAATCCATGAACTCATGAGGACCTGGAAAGAATGTTCTTGCAGCTTGTTCAGTAAAGGTCCCTTTAGGGCCCAGATATGCTATCGTGATCTTACCAGCCATTCTCAACCGACCCGTGTGCCAGATTTGTATTCGGGGCGACTACGAAGTCGTGAAGTTCGACCGACATAGATGCTCCCAATGAACTTTAAGTCTCAAAAACCAGCTTATTAGGTCAACCTTGGAACTTCCCTTCGTTGGTTAGAAGGCTCATTATTATGCGTTTAATAAGATCTAGGGAATTGAAAGGCCAGTTGCTCGATGAGATTCTCAACAGAGGCCGACTGGAACTCGAAAGTGTGGCTGAAGATGTCAAAGGCATAATCGAATCGATATCAACACGCGGTGATGAGGCTCTATTTGAGTTCACTCAAAAGTTCGATGGGGTAAGGTTAGATTCTTGCACGATAAGAGCTACACGAGAAGACGTCGATGCAGCATACAGTCTAACTCGAGAAGTCGAAGTCAGAGCACTGAGAAAGGCGGCTTCTAACATTAAGCGATTTCACAAAATGCAGTTCAGCCGCATAGCATTTGAACAGTCTAGCGGAGGCGTCACACTCGGGGTTTCTACAAGACCAGTATCATCAGTTGGCATCTATGCCCCAGGGGGAAAGACCTCCTATCCCTCGTCAGTCTTGATGTGTGCTATTCCTGCCAAGATAGCTGGAGTTGAAAGGATTGTTGTGTGTAGCCCACCATCCCCGAAAAGAAAGTTTAACCCGTATATCCTTGTGGCATCAGATATCGCAGGGGTAGACGAAATATTCTGCGTCGGTGGAGCACAAGCTATTGCAGCGATGGCCTACGGCACCAAGACGATAAGTCCAGTAGAAAAAATAGTCGGCCCAGGAAACATTTACGTGACAGCCGCCAAGCAACTCTTGAGCGAACGCGTCTCGGTGGATCTCCCCGCTGGTCCAAGCGAGATACTAATCATAGCAGACGATAGCGCAAACACACGATTCATTACATCAGACCTGTTGGCGCAGGCCGAACACGATGAAAACGCGACTTGCATCCTGCTAACCAGCTCCGAAAGAATCGCAAACGAAGTTAGAGAAAGAGTAGGTGAGAATCTTAAGATTGGCCTCGGATCCGAAACCGCGAGAATCGCATTGGACAAAAAGGGGATCATAATAATTGTTGACGATCTCGAAGAGGCCACAACACTCACAAATCTGATCGCACCTGAACATGTAGTCATCATGACTCGAGATGCATCCAGACTATTTCCACAAATAAGAAATGCAGGCCTCATATTCTTGGGGCAATACTCACCAGTCGCTGTTGGCGACTACTCTGCAGGAACAAACCACGTCCTGCCAACAGGCGGATCCGCCAAGAACTACTCCGGGCTTTCAGTCAAAGATTTTGTCAAGACTATTAGCTATGTTCGTTGCTCGAAAGAGGGATTGAAGAGACTAGCTAAGACTACAGTGACGCTGGCCGAGATCGAGAACCTGCGGGCCCACTCCGAATCTATAAAGGCTAGAGGTGTCTGAAAATGCGATTCAGAGAAGTAATCCGAGAGGACCTCTTGGAGATATCTCCTTACAGACTTGATGAGGACTTCCCAACTGAAGCCCTTCCGGACCTTGTCAGAATGAGCCTAAACGAGAACCCATTGATTGAGAAGGGAGTATTGACGAAGATGTTCGGTGCAGCACTCAGGAGAATAGACCCGAGAGAATATCCCGAGCCTCATGCGAGGCTTGCAGTCGAGGCTATTGGGAAATTTTACAATATAGAGGCATCACGTATCTTTGTAGGGAACGGTCTAGATGATGTTCTCGACAGGTTAACTAGGACTATAATAGACAATGGATCGGTGGTTGTTGTAGCTGAGCCGACATTCTTCATGTACACGTATTATACACAGCTATGTCGAGGTCAGAAAGTCGAGGTCAGGCTCAAACCAGATTTCAGCCTAGACATGGATGCGTTGATAAAAGCCTCTAGTGAGGCTAGACTTCTTTTCATCTGTTCTCCTAACAGCCCGACGGGAAACCAGTTTGAGGAGAGAGATTTAGAAGAACTGCTTAGCAAATGCCAGACAACTATAGTCATCGATGAGACTTATGCAGAGTTTTCAGGATACTCTGTTCTAAAGTGGGCAGATCAATATGACAACCTTGTTGTTCTCAGAACCTTCTCTAAGGCCTATGGTTTAGCTGGAGTAAGGATCGGATACCTCATAACCGATCAGGAATTAGTGGACGGAATCAAGAAGACCGTCCACCCGTTCAACGTAAGCGCTGTAGCACAGCAATTAGCAGTGGAAGCACTTCGAAGATGCGATTACTTCAAGAAAAGTTGGGAGGCTGTCAAGAAAGAAAGAGAGTGGCTGAGAGATCAACTTCAACAGCTTAGAGGGGTAACCCCATTCCCATCAGACGCAAACTTCATCCTATTTCGAGTCGAGGGCGCAAAAACGTCATCACAGATCCAGTCTGAGTTAAGGCAGAAAGGAGTCCTGATAAAAGACAGAGGGAGCATCCCTCTGCTTCGCAACTGTCTGAGGGTTACCGTTGGGACGCGGCCTCTGAATGAGAGGTTCCTGCGGGAATTAAGGCGCATCCTAATTTGAAGCTCCGACAGTCATACCATACTCTCGGTGATGAGCTGACTCTATGCAGGGACGACGCAATCCCGTTACTCCTAGAAGTTGAGAAGCTGATCTTTGACTGTGACGGAGTAATAGTTTCAGACAGAGACTCATACAGGCAAGCGATAGCCCGTTCAGTCGATTACTTCTTTCTTGAACTCGTCGGACTTAAGGGACAAGAAGGTCGCTTGGCAACACAAGAGGACATTCAGAAGATGAAGAATACTGGTGCCTTCAATAACGATTGGAATCTAACTTACGCGCTGATCACTTACTATTTGGGATTGATAGTACGCCTGCTCGAAGGTTGGGTTAAGCCTGCATCTGCTGACGAGGATCAAGTGCGTTCTCCTTCAGACCTAAGAAATATTGTGAGCAGACTGAGGGATTTAGGAGGGAAATCAGGACAAATGGGGATAGATATCCCATACCTAGAGAGGATGAAGTCCGATTCACTACTAGGCCTCAACAGTCTATCGGAGACATTCAGTGAGAAGATGTCCCTCCCAATTTTGAAAGGGATCAGCCAAAACTTGGCCTTGAGTGAGCCCATGCTTGAGAATGTGAAGAGCCTCTGTCCATTCAGTGTCGATGGAGAGGATTTGCTCAGGAGGTTGTTCGATGAGACATATTTGGGGCGGACATTATACCAAAAATTCTCTGGCAAGAAGCCTTTCTTTGACTTCGGTGAGGGTCTGATAGACAACGAAACGAGAATACCCTCCTTTGAGACATTGGAGAAGGTGAGGTCGAGATTTGGCCTTATGGCGCTGTACTCAGAAAGACCCAGGAATGAAGGCATCTATATCCTGCAGAAACACAACCTTCTTGGCTATTTCGACGAGAGAGCTATTTTCTTCAACGAGGACATCATGAGAGCATCGAGAAACTTGGAATCCAATTCAATTCTCGGGAAGCCAGACGCAAGAGCCTTCGTAGCTCTTCTAGAAGGATTCTGCAAGGATTGTCGGACTGTAGCTTACGTGGGAGATACGTTCGCAGATGCCTTGATGACCAGAAATGCTCAGGAGATTCGAGGCAAAGAATATACTCTTCATAGGCACGCTATCTTCTTCACCAACTATGAATACTCTGCAAAACAGGTTCAAGGAACTTGGGGTCGAAGTAATAATAAGAGATGCGAACTCGATACCAGCAGTCTTTGACAGAATGGGAAGGCATGGAAATTGAGAAAAGTAGCAGTCAAGAGAGAGACAGCCGAGGTTAAGATCTCAGTGAGACTTAACCTGGACGGTAAAGGAAACGTCAAGGTGGAGACGGGAAACAGATTCCTTAATCATCTACTGACTACTCTCGGCAGACACTCGCTCATAGACTTGGAGGTAAAGGCCTCCGGAGACCTCAAACACCACCTGTCAGAAGATATTGGACTTGCACTCGGAGAAGCCGTAAACAAAGCTCTAGGAGACAAGAGGGGCATAAGAAGATTCGGTTCAGCACATGTACCAATGGACGATTCGCTGGCTAGAGCAGTGATCGATCTCGGAGGAAGAGCCTATCCAAGTATCGATCTGAAAATTCAGTCGAATGAAATTGAGGACTTGAAGACTGAGGACATAGATCATTTCTTCGTTTCTCTGGCACAATCATCTAAGTCGAACATCCATGTGACAGCTTTATACGGAACCAACGATCATCACAAGGTAGAAGCTTCAACAAAGGCTCTAGCTTTAGCGCTAAGGGAAGCATGCTCATTAGAACTAAGAGCCCGCAAGACTATTCCTAGCACGAAAGGCGAACTATAGAGTGACTTTAGTAATCATCGTCAACTACGGCGTTGGAAATCTGTATAGCGTCAAGAAAGGCCTCGAGAAAGCGGGAGCTGAGGTTGAGATCCTAAGCGATCCTGCAAAGGTAAGAAGTGCTGATGCCATAGTTCTGCCTGGAGTCGGCGCTTTCGCAGAAGCAAAGAAGAACCTCTCAAAACTTGAAGACGTATTGATTCAGGAAGTCAAGAATGGAAAGCCACTGTTGGGGATATGCCTCGGTCTCCAGCTCTTGTTCACAAAGAGCTATGAGGGCAGAGTAACTCCTGGCCTAAATCTTCTAAAAGGAGAGGTAGTCAAGCTGCCGACGAACGTTAAGCTTCCCCAAATTGGATGGAATAATATCGAGATAATTAGAAAAAGCCCGATTCTTGAGGGAGTTCCAGATAACTCATATGCTTATTTTGTTCACTCCTACGTTGCGAAGCCGGAGGATGAGGGCGACGTAGTTGCAAAGACAGAATACGGAACGGAGTTTCCTTCAATTCTTGAGAGGGGAAACGTGTTTGCCACCCAATTTCACCCCGAGAAGAGCTCACAGGCTGGTTTGACAGTACTTAGAAACTTCGTCGGGGTGATAAGGAAGTAGTATAACCTGTGATAGTAATTCCAGCTATCGATCTTATGCGCGGAAGATGCGTCCGACTTTTCCAGGGAGATCCTTCGAGAACCAAACAATACTATGAGGATCCATCAGAGGCTTCCAGATTCTTTCAAGCACAGGGTGCTGAGATGCTTCACATAGTTGACTTAGACGCTGCCTTAGGTCTCGGAGAGAACACCAAGACCATAAGCAGAATCGTGAAGTCGGTACAGATCAAGACCGAGGTTGGAGGCGGAATAAGAACGATTGAGAAGGCAAGGCAGGTCCTAGACCTCGGCGTTACAAGAATCATATTTGGAACGGCATCCATCAGAAAGCCTGAACTTGTTTCAGAAGCCGCCTCCATCTTCGGCAAGGACAGAGTTGCCGCAGCCATAGATGTCAAGAATGGCAGCCCAGCAATAGAGGGATGGAGGAGCAAGACTTCTCTTGAGTATATTGAAGTCGCACAGAAACTGGAAGCGATAGGTGTCGGATCCGTAATCTTCACCTCAGTCAATGCGGATGGGACATTAGGCGGCCCGGCGCTCAACGACACAAAGAGGCTTGTCCGCCAACTGAAGATTCCTGTGATAGCCTCAGGAGGAATAAGTAGCCCGGAGGATATACGCGCTCTAGCAAAGATAGGTGTTCAAGGCGTAATCTTGGGTACGGCACTATACGAGAACAAGTTCACTTTGAAAGAGGCCCTGGAGGCTGCAATGAATGCTGGTTAAGAGAATAATCCCATGCCTCGATGTCAAAGATGGAAAGGTAGTCAAAGGGGTCAAGTTTGTTAATATAAAGGAGGAAGGCGATCCCGCTAAGCTCGCTGAAGCCTACGGCGCGGAAGGTGCTGACGAAGTAGTCTTCCTCGACATCACAGCATCTTTTGAGAGAAGAAAGATTTTCCTCGATGTCGTCAAGAGAACCGCTGAGACTCTCTTCATACCGTTTACTGTCGGTGGCGGAATACTGTCGATAGAAGGCATCCGCGAGATACTAGGTTCAGGTGCAGATAAGATCTCAATAAATACAGGTGCTGTGAAGGACCCGACCCTTGTCAAGAGAGCAGCTGAGGCTTTCGGCACTCAATGCATCGTAGTTGCCATTGACGCAAAGAGGTCCTACGAGAAACGTGACAACAAGATGGTCGTGGATACACCACAGGGAGCGTGTTGGTGGCAAGTCCATGTTGAAGGTGGAAGGATACCAACCGGGATCGACGCAGTGGAATGGGCAACCCGTGTCGAGGAGTTGGGTGCTGGTGAAATCCTCCTTACAAGTATGGACTGCGATGGGACACAGCGAGGCTATGACATACCTCTTACAAGAACCATCTCCGAGAGTACGCACATACCGATTATCGCTAGCGGAGGGGCTGGTGATCCCGAGCATATTCGAGAGGCGTTGGTCGAAGGGGCAGCCGATGCTGCGCTGGCCGCATCAATATTCCACCGAGCCACTTATCCTGTTATGAAGGTCAAAGAGTACCTTTCGAGTCACGGAGTTCCTGTCAGACCGACATCATAGGAGGATCTGGGGCGAATGGTTCTGCAGATGAGCAGAAAAGAGGCGGAGGAGATGGCTCAGAGGATTGACTTTGAAAAAGGTAATGGACTGATCCCGGCGATAGTCCAGGACGCCTCTAACAATAGGGTTCTCATGCAGGCATATATGAATAGGGAGGCCTTCATACTTACCCTGGTCTCAGGGAAGACCCACTTCTGGAGCCGCACTAGAAAGAGGCTTTGGATGAAAGGCGAAGAGTCCGGACACTTTTCTATAGTGCAGAATCTTAGTCTGGACTGCGACAACGATGCCGTCTTGTTCAAAGTTCAACAGGTAGGTCCATGTTGTCACACAAACATGGAAAGCTGCTTTCACAAGCCAGTCATCAAAGAGGAGGAGCCTCGTCCGAACGCATCAACATTGAACAGAATATATGAGATAGTAGGTGAACGGATAAGGAGCGGCGACGAGAGATCTTATGTCAAGAGCTTGGTGGATGAGGGTGAAAGCGCGATCCTGAGGAAGATCAGCGAAGAGTCCACAGAGGTCATTCTAGCGCCGAAAGACAAGCCGAATGCACTTGTATCGGAAGTAACGGACTTGATCTTTCACCTGATGATTCTTCTTGCATCAAGAAAAGTAGCACTAGGCGAAATATTCAAGGAACTTGAAAGGAGACACAAAGAGAAGACAGCAACGAAATAGCCGCTCATTGTCTCTCAAGATTGTCTGCAAAACCGCTACAGATTGTCAATCAACCGTTTGTTCCCGATGGCGCTCCCACCTTGCCGGATACTTGGGTGACAGAGATTAGGTTAGCCAAGGGGTTCGAAGCTTTCGACGATGCCTTCATGGTTCTGATGTCTGATTAGAAATTCTCAATGCCTCGAACTTTGCAAACTTCACTTCTTTGGTGACAACATCGTAGGAGTTTGCGATTTCATTAACGGTGGTGACAGCGCCGAGCAGAAGGAATAACATGCCAAAGAAGAATGTCAATGCGACAAAAGGAATTGTCATAGCCGGTCCCAGCATTGAACCTACAAATATTAGGAAGGAACTGAATATGAAGGCGAAGACGCGGAGAAAGTGAAGAAAAGAGCTCGCTTAAGTTTGGAACCTCTATTGAGCAGAAGACCTATCTGAGTATCAATATTGTTGAGTCTTTCTTGAGCCAGATCCCTATTCGCGCCTGAAAGCGATTGCTTGTGGCTATCTGATTGTTGAAGACGACGTCGTTCGTATATGAGCTGTCGAATCTTGTCGACAACTCTTCCATATCGTGTTTGTATTACTAGACACAACAAGGTTGAGCTTGAAATCATCACTACCGAGCCAATGGTCGCCTGCAGCAGATTCATCAATTCTGACATATCCATGAATCTTCACACCGCCGAATCAACTGATGCTGAGCAGATAAATTTGATTTTTTCTCTGATTAACTCAATTAAGATCGAAGCTGCATGGAATCACCTGTAAACAGATCCTCAACGAAGTCCCCATCACTCTCAGGAATTTCTAAATACTAAACAAGAGGAATAATATGGTAGTGACTTGTTATGCCTGAAGCCTTCAGCAGAAAGACGCTCTTGGATTTAGCATCCATCTTTTTCCTGCTAGGTTCCACTATTGTCCTTATAATTGCGGTTCTGAGTCTTCCGATAACGACGGTGTATCCAACCTTCGGACTTCGCGAACCGCTTCAATATACGTACTTGGCCGGGATCATAATAGAGATCGTAGGCGCCCTTTTAGGATTCGATTGTTTCCACATGACAAGTAAGAGCAGACTTGCTAGTGCAGGGGTAAGAGGCATCGTGATCGGAGTTGTACTCATAATCGCATCTTTGATCTCAGGACCCCAATTGGTTGGAGTGGGAGCGGTTCTCATCTTAATCGCAGGAATAATATGTCACATATACCGTGAGCAAACGCCTTAGAGAAATTCAATGATCGATATTACTCGTCAAGCTCCTACTTCGTTTTCGATTGACCACAACCGTAGACAAGACCGTAACCAATCGTAGTGCTAAGGAAGGTCCTGATATACCGACCTTCTAACAAGTGTTACGACGCCGCGTAGAAAAAAGAGGTTTGGAGACTCAAATGCCGTGAAGATCTAGCTTCCTCTGCCCACAATTTTTCAATAGAATTACGAGCTTGAACTCAGCTTGTCAGATATGGCATGTGCCATATCCAAGGTGGTGCTGCTTCCGCCCATATCGTAGGTTCTTACTCTTCCTTCTGCGATGACAGCTGCGACTGCGTTTTCAACTCTTGCTGCCAAGGCATTTTCTCTAAGGTATTCAAGCATCATAGCTGCAGAGAGGATTGTTGCCAGAGGGTTGACTTTGTACTGTCCCGCATACTTCGGAGCCGAGCCATGTGTTGGTTCAAAGATTGCATAGCTATCACCGACGTTCGCGCTCGGCGCGAAGCCTAAGCCTCCCACAAGTTGCGCGCAGAGGTCGGAGATGATGTCTCCGAAAAGGTTCTCAGCCACAATTATCGAGTAGTCTAAGGGGTTCTTTATCAGCCACATACAGATCGCGTCTATATTTCCTTCTAGGAGTTGAATTGAAGGGTAGTTCGTGGCAATTCTTCGCGCTTCTCTGAGCATCAGCGCGCCTGTCTCTCTCAGTACGTTCGGCTTCTCGACTACGGTGACGGTCTTGTAGTCTTTCTTCTTGGCGTACTCGAATGCACTGGTCAGGATCGTATCGCAGGCTTTCCTAGTCATTATCCTCAATGAGATTGCTATCTCATCAAGAGGCGTAGATTCGAATCTCTTCATCTTCGGATGATTCTTAATTAGCCACTGCATCAGTGGCAACGGCAGGGGGTGGAACTCAACTCCGCTGTAGAGGCCTTCGGTATTCTCTCTGAATACTACTATGTCTATTCCTTCTCTGAAGTTGAGTGGGTTGCCTTTGTAGCTCTTGCAGGGTCTTATGTTCGTGTGGAGATTAAACTCCTGACGGAGCCTGACTATTGGGCTGTAGTAATCGTAAGCTTTGTTCTTCAGCTTGGGGTCTAGCTCAAGTTGAGCTTCATCCTTAGGTTTGGAGGTTATTGCTCCCATCAAGCAGGCGTCGGTCCTTCTAAGTAGGCTTAGAGTTCTCTGGGGTAAAGGGTCGCCCTCGTTCTTCCAGAATTCCCATCCAATCTCACCGAGAAAATACTCGGCGTCAAGTCTTGTCGCGTCAAGAACTATCTTGGCTGCATCGATTACGTCTTTGCCGATACCATCGCCCGGAAGAAGTGCTATCCTGTGCTTGGCCACAATGAGTCACTGTCTATCTTTCTGGAAGCTCTGAAGTGTCGTGCTCAGCGCCGGTCTTCGGAACTCTTGATGCGGCTCTTGATTAGTGTCCTGTTGATTCCTTCTATCACTGCTTCTACGCTTGCAGTCACCACATCTGTTCTGGCTGCTCTGGCCGACACAATGTTGCCTGCGCTATCCTCTATCTTTATGAGGACTTCGGCTAAAGCGTCGGACCCACCAGTTGTGGCTTCCAGTCGATACTCCTTCAATCTCACGTCCGCCAGCGGACCAACTATCTTGTGGATAGCCTTGATGGCAGCGTCGACCGGCCCAACGCCGGTCTCCGAGGATATGTACTCTTTTCCGTCAATAAGTAGCTTGACCGATGATGTTGGGACCACGCCTGTTCCTGTTACAACTGTGAGATTCTCTAACTCAACGATCTTCTTCTCTTCCGAAACTCCGCCGATAACTGCTTTGGCGATTGCGAATAGGTCTGCATCGGCCACCATCTTTCCCCTGTCGCCGATATCCTTGACTCGACGGGTTATCTCTTTCATCTGTTCTTCAGTTGGATGAAGGCCGTCCTCCTCAAGCTTGGCGGCAAGGCCGTGTCCTCCGGCATGTTTTCCGGCTTGGAACCATCTCTTTCTTCCAACAAGCTCAGGGGTGATCGGTTCATATGTTAAGGGACTTTTCAGCATTCCATGTGTATGGATCCCGGATTCATGACCGAAGGCATTCTCTCCAACTATAGCCTTGTTCGGCTGTATAAGTACGCCTGTAAGCCCGGATACCAGTCTTGAGGTCTCGTAGATGAGCTTGGTGTTGATGCTTGTCTTCTTATTCTCTAGCAGATGGAGGGACATTACAAACTCTTCAAGAGAGGCGTTACCTGCTCTTTCGCCCAGCCCATTTATTGTTACATGGGCTTGCGATGCTCCTGCTCTGATTCCGGCGAGTGAGTTTGCTACAGCCAAGCCGAAATCATTGTGGCAGTGAACGCTGATCGGTATGGCTACCGTGGATACGCATTCTTTTATGATCTCGAACATCCTCTCAGGTGTTGCGGCGCTGACGGTGTCTGGAACGTTTATTATGTCGGCTCCAGCCTCTTCAGCGACCTTAAGGACCTGTTTGAGGAAGTCGGGCTCGGTTCTAGTCGCGTCTTCAGGTGAGAATTCTACAATCACACCGTGATCCTTCGCGTAACCTACCCATTTTGTTGCAGCCTCTAGAACCTGTTGTTTATTCATTTGCAGTTTGTGTTTCATGTGGATCTCTGAGGTTGCTATGAATACGTGTATGTAGGGGACTCCACATTCGAGAGCGGCATCGATGTCCTTCTGGTCAGTCCGTGCGAGTCCGCAGACTTTGGCCTTCAGACCTTGTTTCAAAATGAGCTTAGTAGCTTCAACTTCCCCTCGTGATACTCTTGGGAAACCCGCCTCTATAGTGTCGACGCCAAGCTCGTCCAGCTTCATAGCTATCTCTAGCTTCTCCTCTGGTGTGAGGGATACCCCGGGAGTCTGTTCGCCGTCCCTTAGAGTAGTATCAAATATCCAGACTCTATCCTTCTCCTGCTGCATTCTTATCCCTCGATTATTTGTTGTGCTATTGCTTTTCCAACTTCCGCTGTTCTACTCTTCCCTCCAAGATCAGGTGTGTAGACGCCTTGTTCTAGATTGTTGACGAAGGCTTCCTCAATTGCGTTAGCTGCATTCGTCCACTTCGTGTCGTCTTCCTTTTCACAGCGCGCGCGTGTTTTTCTTATAACCCGCCTGCAACCATATCGCCGACTTCTTCGGTGGTATACCCCATCTTTCCTGCTGAAAGGCTTCTTATCTTAGTCTGAACAAGACGAATCACTGTATTCTCAACGCCTTTGCCGGCTTTTTCTTCACCGATATTTTCCAGAAGCATCCCAAGGGCGCAAATCCCTGCAAGCGGATTAATAACATGTTTCCCGGTATACTTTGGTGCAGATCCGCCGATCGGTTCAAACATAGAAACGCCTTCCGGATTAATATTGCCACCCGCGGCGATACCCATACCGCCTTGCACCATCGCTCCAAGATCAGTGATAATATCACCGAATAAATTATCAGTAACAATCACATCAAACCATTCTGGATTTTTTACAAACCACATGGTTGTTGCATCAACATTCACATACTCGGTTTGAATGTCTGGATATTCTTTTTTCACTTCATCAAATGTTCGCTGCCAGAGATCCCATGCATATGTCAGGACATTCGTTTTTCCGCAGAGCGTGAGTTTCTTTTTCTTGCTGTTGCGTTTCTTGCAGTATTCAAACGCATAGCGAATACAGCGTTCAACGCCTTTCCGTGTATTGTGCGATATTTGAATTGCTACTTCATTTTTTGTCCCTTTATTTTCAAAACTGCCGAGTCCTTTGTAGAGGCCTTCGGAATTTTCACGCACAACGACGAAATCAACATCTTCCGGTTTCTTATCCTTTAAGGGACAAAAGGCTTCATTATAGAGTTTCACCGGACGTAAATTAATATACTGATCGAGCGCAAATCGTATCTTGAGAAGAATTCCTTGCTCCAGAATTCCCGGTTTTACATCCGGATGTCCGATTGCACCAAGATAGATCGCATCAAACTTTTTCAATCCTTCCAGTTCTTCATCGGTAATTGTTTTTCCGGTCTTCAGGTACCGCTCACCACCGAAATCAAACATTGTCGTATCATACGAAAAACCAAATTCATTCGAAGCTGCTTTCAGGACTTTTAATCCTTCTGCTACCACTTCCGGACCTGTACCGTCACCGCCAATTACTGCGACATTATATTTCTTTCTCATCGTTCTTCTTTTCTCCTTAGCATTTTTCTCTTATACTCTTAGCGCGCGCTTCTAAAACCTTCAGTGCAGCTTCAGTCTGTTCTGGGCCAATACCATCGCCAGGTATAAGTGCGATGTTATGTTCTCTCATTTTTTACCGATCAGGCCTCTTGTATGAGGGATGAGGCCTCCTTCTTCTAATAGATTCATGATAAACTCGGGCATAGGGGAGGTCTTTAAGGTGATTCCTTTAGTGTGGTTTTCCACAATTCCGTCTTTCAAGTTTATAGAGATCGAGTCACTTTCATTGGTTTTTTCTGAGATGCCTGAGCATTCTAGGGCCGGCAGCCCTATGTTTATCGCGTTCCTATAGAAGATCCTTGCGAATGACTCAGCGAGGACACATTTAACTCCTGCCGCCTTTAGAGCTATTGGGGCTTGTTCTCTGCTTGATCCGCAACCGAAGTTCTTGCCACCTACGATTATTACACCTTCTTTTGCTCTCTGCGGGAAGGTTGGATCAAGTCCTTCCAATGCATGTTTTCCTAGTTCGTTAGGATCGATCAATTCAAGATATTTACCCGGTAGGATTACGTCTGTGTTTATATTGTTTCCAAACTTTACAGCTTTTGCAGTAATGATCAACTTCATCTCCTCCTCAATTCATTTGGATCGATTATGTATCCAGCTATTCCAGATGCTGCTGCTGTAGCTGGATTAGCCAGGTAAACGTAGGATTGAGGGCTTCCCATTCTGCCTATGAAATTACGATTTGAGGTACTGATACAGACCTCTCCTGCAGCTAGTAATCCCATATGTCCACCCAGACAGGGCCCGCACGTTGCATTGGTCACTATTGCGCCAGCTTCCATGAATATTTGGAACAGCCCCTCTTTGAGGCATTGGCTGTATACTTGTTGGGATGAGGGGCTTACGATCATTCGGACATCGCGGTGAAGGTTTTTACCCTTCAGGATTGATGCAGCGAACCTGAGATCTTCGATTCGTCCGTTTGTGCATGATCCTATGAATACTTGGTCTACTTTTACGTTAGACAGTTCAGATGCAGGTTTGACGTTATCAACTGATGAGGGGCAGGCTACTTGAGCAGCTAGTTTTGAAACATCGTATTCTAGCTGCTCTTCATAAGCTTCGTCTTTATCACTTTTTAATGGTTTGAATGGTTTCTTTGTTCTTGCTCTGACGTAAGTGAGGGTTTTGTTGTCTGGCGGGACTATGCCTGCTTTTGCTCCTGCCTCGACCACCATATTACATACTGTTAATCTTCCATCAATGCTCATGTTTGTGAATGTTGGACCTGTGAATTCCATTCCCTTGTATATTGCTCCACCCTCTCCAATATCTCCGATTATTCTTAGTATGAGATCCTTTGAGGTAACATTTTTCTCGAATTTTCCGCTAGTATGGATCTTCATGACTTTAGGCACTTTGAACCACATTCTTCCTGTTGTAAAGACTGCTGCCATCTCGGTTGATCCTATTCCAGTAGCTAAGGCTCCTAGTGCTCCGTAGGTGCATGTGTGTGAGTCGGCACCGACGACCAGTTCACCGGGTCTTGCATATCCCTTCTCATGAAAGACTTGGTGGCAGACCCCTCCTTGGCCGACATCGTAGAAGCTTCTGATTCCTTGTTCTCTCACGAATTCTCTGACTCCTTTTTGGAGGGTAGCAGCCCTGACGGTGCTTGGAGGAACCAAGTGGTCAAAAATTACCACTATCTTCTTTGGGTCCCATACTTTCTCGGCGCCAATCTTACGGAAGGAGTCCACTGTTAGAGGACCGGTTAGGTCGTGAATCATCGCCATATCGATGTTTGCTTCGACTATCTCCCCTGGGGTTACTTCCTTTCTTTCCGATGCCCTAGCGAGGATCTTTTCGAATATGTTCAATTTTCATAGCCTGCCATGTTGCCTAAACATCATATCGTACTCTAATAAAGAGTTTTCGGAAAAAAAGAGTGATTTTCGCATGGTTTTCGAATGCTAGGTATGGAATTCATTGATCACAGTCAGTAGGCAGTGGCACCTCTCTCGGTTCCAGCCATCTGTCTGATTGTTTTCCCAACCTTCTCTACCGGGTGTTCCTCAAGCTCCTTCATCAGCTTGTTCAGTCTCTCCATGCTCTTCTGAGGGTCACCGCTCCACTCTCTTGCGAATTCACCGCTCTGAACGAATTTTACAACCTTGCGCATGTTCTCCTTCACGTGGTCATCTATCACTCGAGGACCGACGGTCATGCTACCGTACTGCGCCGTGTGGGATATCATCTTCATCATCCTAGTTAGCCCGCCTTCGTAGAGAAGATCGACCATGAGCTTCAGCTCATTAGCAACCTCGAAGTATGCGAGTTCAGGTTGATAGCCCGCCTCAACGAGGACTTCGAAGCCCTTCTTGATCAGTTCCATTGATCCCCCTCCGAGGACTATCTGTTCGCCTATTATGTCGGTCTCGGCTTCTTCTTTGAATGTCGTCTCTATCACTCCTGCCTTCGTTGCGCCCAAAGCTTTGGCCATTGCAAGCACTGTCCCTTTCGCTTTGCCGGAGACGTCTTGGTAGACCGCTATTAGCGCAGGTACACCGAAGCCTTGCTTGTAGATCTCTCTGAGTCTTGAGCCGGGGCTCTTCGGCGCCACCATGATGACGTCTACGTTCTTTGGCGGGATTATCTGTTTGAAGTGTATATTGTATGCGTGTGAGCAGCTGATTGTCTTGCCGGCTTTGAGGTTCGGTTCGATGGATTTCTTGTAGACTGCCGGCTGTTCAAGGTCTGGAAACAGCATGTGTATGATGTCCGCCTTCTTCGCTGCCTCGTCCACTGTTAGAGGTTTGAACCCTTCCTGCTCCGCCAATTTCCAGGATTTTCCTCCAGGTCTTAAGCCTACTACTACGTTGATGCCCGAGTCTCTGAATGTCAGGGCTTGAGCGTGCCCTTGGTTACCGTAGCCGATAACGGCTATGGTCTTTCCTTCAAGATACTTTAGGTCTGCATCTTTGTCGTGAAATACTTTTGCCATACTCTAAATCACCTTATTCGCTTATCCTTACAGATTCTGGTCCCCTTATAAGAGCAGTCTCACCGGTCCTAGCAACCTCCACTAACCCGAAGTTGCGCGTCAGATTGATGAACGCGTCTATCTTGTCCTTACTCCCAACTATCTCGACGGTAGCCGTCTCCGGGGAGACATCAACTATCCTTCCCCTAAATACCTCGACGTAATGGAAGATGTCCGAGCGGATTCTTTTGGTCTACGGCGCTGAGTTTGATGAGGGCAAGCTCTCTCATAACGGCTTTTTCCGGGTCGAGCCGTTGAGCTTTGAGGACATCTATCAGTTTCTCAAGCTGGCCGACAAGCTGCTCGGCATCTTTCTCCTCACCCTTGATAGTTATCGTCATTCTAGCCAAGTCTTCCTTCTCCGCAGTTCCAATGGATACGCTCTCAATGTTGAAGCCGCGGCGCCAGAACATGTTCGAGACCTTATAGAGAACACCTGGTTTATGTTCAACCAATGCGGATATTACAAATGTCTTTGTCAACATTTTCACCCTATGACATCTTTCAGGCCGTATCCTCCAGGCACCATTGGCAATACGTTTTCTTCGGGATCGATTGGGACGTCTATGACTGTTGTAACATCGCTTCGTAAGGATTTCTTGACTGCTTCCGACATTTCCTTGATCGAGCCGACGCGTATTCCCTCAGCTCCGTAGGCCTCGGCGAGTCTCGCAAAGTCTGGAACTTTACCTAACTGAACGGCGGAGTATCTCCGGTTGTAGAACAGCCTCTGCCACTGTGCAACCATTCCCAACATCCTGTTATTGAGTATCAAGACTGTGACGGGTATCTTCTCAGATATCGACGTTGCCAGAGAGTTTTCTGTCATCTGGAAGCTTCCGTCTCCAGCTATGTCCAGGACTGGCACGTCAGGCTTGGCGACTTTCGCACCCAGAGAGGCGGGAAAACCGTATCCCATACATCCAAATCCGCCTGAAGTGATGAAAGTGCGTGGCTGCAGAGCCTTAAAGTATAGTGAAGCCCACATTTGATTCTGACCTACTTCAGTCGTGACTATTGACTGCAATGGCAACAATCTACGAAGTTCTTTTAGGATCTTTGGGGGAGTCAACTCTTTGCCAGAGTTTTCTATCTTGTTTGCGAAGGATTCTTTGACTTCCTTAACTTTCCTCGACCAAGGGGTGTCCTTTCTCGATTCTATTTTCCTACGCAATGCGCTGCAGAGTTCTTCGAGTGCCATGCCTGCATCACTTACTATTGCGAGATTCACACACTTGTTCTTTCCAATCTCCGTGGGATCGATGTCTATATGTATGACGTGTGAGGTTGGGCAGAACTCATCCACCTTTCCAGTTGTTCTGTCACTGAATCGGCAACCGATAGCTAATAGGATGTCAGTTTCGTAGATCAACTGGTTAGCTTCTCTTGTACCGTGCATTCCTATGGTGCCTATGGAAAGAGGATGATCTTCTGGGAAAGTACCTTTACCCATTAATGAGGTAGCGACCGGTGCCAAGAGTAATTCAGATAGTTTTTGTAACCCGCTAGAAGCATTTGCTAGACTTACTCCTCCGCCTGCTAGTATAAGCGGCCTCTCAGCTCTGACCAACATCTCTGCCGCTCGGCCTATTTTCTCTGGGTCTGGCTTGTAGACTGTTCTGTATCCTCTAATCTCAACCCTATCTGGAAATTCCATTTCAGCCGACTCTAATTGAACATCTCTGGGTAGATCTATTAGGACGGGACCTTTTCTTCCTGTCTGGGCTATGAAGAAGGCTTGCTTAACGGCTAATGGTATCTCCTCAGCCTTACGCGGTTGGAAGCTGTATTTGGTAACTGGACTTCCTATGCCTATTATATCCGCCTCTTGGAAAGCATCAAGACCTATCTGTGGGGTGGGAACTTGGCCTGTCACAGCCACTATTGGTGATGAGTCTAAGTGTGCAGTAGCTAATCCAGTCACCAAATTCGTGGCCCCAGGACCAGAGGTTGCCATACAGACTCCGGTTCTTCCGCCAGCCCTTGCATACCCATCTGCCATGTGGGCTGCCGATTGTTCGTGTCTTGCGAGTATGTGTCTGATCTTAGAGTCCAGTAGTACGTCGTAGACAGGCATTATCTGCCCACCTGGTATGCCGAACATAGTCTGTACTTTCTCTCTTTCCAGCGATTCCACCAGCGCCTTGGCGCCGGTTAATTTCACCAAATTTTTATCATCTCTACTGTTGTTTTATACGACCCGCGCAGCAATAACAGAGAGTTCGCTGCTCAGGCTACACTAGAAGTACTAAAACGACGATGAGCAGCGCTATCAACTTCAAGCAATGGGGGAGTCTTGGATATGCCACTGGTAACATCTCGCCTTCACTCATCGCCCGGTTTCTTGCATAAAATCTTTTCATTTGCCTATAAGTTTATTGGTGAAAGTCTATGTCTCAAACTTTTTCAAAACCAGTTGAGTCTCGGTTGCTTCGACACCCTCAATCTCTCTTATCCTCTCCAGGATTTCATTCAGGTCGAAGGTAGAATCGGCGGTTATAGTAGCTTCGATGTCGTAATTTCCAGTTACCTCGTACACCTTGGTTACTTTCTTGAGAGCCCGGATTTTCCTAGCTATCGCCGTTGTGTAAACGTTTGATTCACACTTTACTCTCAAGAGAGCTTCCACTTTGCTGGGAACCTGAGCCTTGAGGGTTTTACCAGTCACTCGCTCGGCTAACTCAATTATATCTGCGTCTCTAAATCTGCTGATGGTCGGTCTCTCTTTTATGGCTTGGACGACGCTCGTAAGTTGATTCTCGTTGAGAGAGACACCCAATCTCTCGAGCCTCGATCTGACTGCATGAATCCCCGTATACTTGTCTATGATTATGTCCCTTTGTCTACCGATCAAGTCTGGCGGAAAACCCTCGTAAGTTGACGGATTAGCCAAGACACCTGCGACATGAATGCCTGCCTTGTGGGTGAAGGCGTTCTCTCCAATTATAGGCGTGTTTGGCGCGGGGACAATACCGCTAAACCGTTCAATCAAAAGCGATAATGCAGGTAGAGATTCGAGCTTAACAGTCTCGATTCCATAATGCACTTTCAGGGCAACCGCGACTTCGCTAAGTGGCGCTATTCCGCTCCTCTCCCCTAGGCCGTTGATAGTGACATGAGCTGCGGTAGCCCCTCCCTCAAGTCCTGCCAAGGTATTGGCGGTAGCAAGGCCGAGGTCGTTGTGGCAATGTGTGTCCAGTTGGGCTTTGAGTTCATGACTGAGATCCTGAAATAGTTCACGGACAGCATCTGGCATCATTATTCCAACTGTGTCGGGGATGCTTATCCTATCTGCCCCAGTATCCTGTGCTTCCCTGCAGATTCTCAAAAGAAAACCGCGGTCAGTCCTCGATGCGTCCTCAGCAGTGAACCTGACCTTCAATCCTTGGTCCTTGGCATGTTCTATCGCCTTTGAGACTAATTCGATCGCCTTGTCTTCATCTTTCTTCAGCTTGTATTGGAGGTGAGACTTTGAAGTACCTAGGAATATTGCGATTCTATCGACCTCGCATGAGGCAGCGTTCTCTACGTCGGGGATCAAGGCCCTGCAGTGAGCAAGTATCTCGGCTTTCAGCCCCTCCTTCGCAATCCTTCGGATGGCTTCCTTGACATCGCTTGAGACATTGGGGTCTCCAGCCTCGATCATATCGATGCCTATTTCGTCCAGTTTCTTGGCTATTTCGAGTTTCTCTTCTATTGTGAAAGTGACTCCCGGAGTCTGTTCTCCTTCCCTCAAGGTTGTATCGAGAAGTAGAACATCGTGAGTGATCTTTCTGCTGCTCAGCTCAGTCACCTCGTTCTCGGGATCTATGTAGGTCGAATAGTCTGGAAATGGCTTCTTGGTAGACCTTGATGCTCGATAGGTACTCTGATATCGAGATATGCTCGTCGGATGTGTGGTCAAGATGTGAGTCACCGGGTCCGTACGATACCATCGGTATCTTCAATGTAGATCCCAGTTCATTCATATCGCCCGTGCCCGTCTTCCTCAGAAGTGTTGGTGATTGTTGAAAGATCTTTCTGATGGCGTAGGTTAGGGCCCTGACGAGTAGAGATCTGGAGTCAGACTCGTATGCTTGAACGGTACCCATAGAGTTCAACTTCAGTTTCGTCTTTGGGTTGGTCTTGCTGAATTCCTCGAGGAGTCCCTCAAGCCTGCTTAATACGACCTCAGGTGGGATTTGTGGAGGAGTGCGAATATCTATCTCTGCCTCGCATCGTGACGGAATCACACTCGAGGAGCCTCCCCCATTCAATCTGGTCAAGCACCAAGTCACTGAGTAGAAGCGGCTTTCGGCCTTCTCCTCTTCGAAGCGATACCCCTTCATCGCTTCCCAAAATTTGTAGGTCTTCTCGATCGCGTTGTCGAAGAGCCAAGGTGCTGATGAATGGCCAGTCTCACCGGTGCATTCTAACAATAGGTGTAGGCTTCCTTTGTAGCCGATGGTAACATTCCACGATCTGCTCGGTTCTCCAAATATTGCATAGTCTGCTTGAACATCGTCGTTAATCAGTTGCCTTATTCCCTTTCCTTGCCCTTCCTCGTCCACAGCACAAGCCACTATTATCTTGCCCATCTGTTCAGCACTCTTGGATGCACCCACGATCATACTCGCAAGCGGGGCTTTTGCGTCGACGGCGCCTCTCCCGTAAATAACGTCTCCTTCGACTCTAACCTCCAGCTTTCCGGGAACTGTATCCATATGCCCACACAGTAGCAGCGTTGGAGGGCCCTTACCTCGTGTGCCTATCACATTTCCAGCATCATCTAGGTGCACGTTGAAATTGTTCCCTTCCAGTTCCTTTCTGAGATACTCTGCGAGATTTCTTTCTTCTCCGCTGGGACTATACCGTCGGAGCATCTCGACCAGCACTTCAACCTCGTGCTCTATTTTCCTCTTCCCCCACTAAGGCTGCATCCATGGATTCGGCTACCTTGTCAAGTTGTTCTCTTAAAATCACCAATGGTGGAAGAAAACGGACTATGTTTCTTCCAGCGTCCAAGGCGATCACTCCTCTGGACATTAAATTCTGCAATAGATTAAAGACATCGAATCTGGATTCGATACCTATCATCAGGCCCAGTCCTCTGACTTCGCGTAACGTATTATGTTCGGCCTGCAGCTTCTTCAGCTTCTCAATGAAGTAGGCTCCGAGTTCAGCGGCTCTCTCAGGAAGCCTTTCATCGATGAGTACGTCGATAGCTGCTCTCGCCGCAGCGCAAACAAGTGGGTTGCCACCAAAGGTTGTCGAGTGTTCGCCTACCCTAAGTGACGACATGATTTCCTGTGTTGCGAGTGTTATTCCAAGAGGGAGACCTCCGGCGACGGCTTTTGCAAGACACATTATGTCTGGAGTGATTTTCGAATGTTCGCATGCAAAGACCTTCCCAGTCCGGCCGAAGCCAGTCTGAACTTCATCTGCCACCATAAGGATTCCTTTCTCGTCGCAGATCTCTCTAACCTCTTTTAGGTAACCATCAGGGGGGATTCGCACTCCTCCTTCGCCCTGTATCGGCTCAACCATTACAGCTGCAGTCTCCTCGGTAAGAGCTCCTTTGAGCTTTGTTGAATTTCCGTAGGGTACGTGCTTGAAGCCGGGAACTAATGGTAGAAAGGGCTCACGGTATTTCTTATCCCATGTGGCTGAAAGTGCTCCCATCGTTTTTCCATGATAGGCGCCCATCATTGCTATCACCTCTTTCTTCCCGGAATACTTTCTTGCCAGCTTGATGGCACATTCTACAGCTTCGGCACCGCTGTTCGAGAGGTATGCTTTGTCGAGACCTTTTGGGGTGATCTGAACTAGCCTTTCAAGGAATTGTGATCTTGAATCGTTGTATAATGAGCTGTGACATGAAATGAGTGTCTCAGATTGCTTTTTTACTGCTTCAACTACTTTGGGATGGCAATGGCCAACGATTGAGACGCCGTAGCTGCCCATGCAGTCTATGTATTCTCTGTTGTTGACGTCCCATAGCTTGGCCCCTTGACCCCTGACTATTACGAGGTTCTTCTTGGCATAGACATTTGCCATGTGGACCTTTTCGACGTCAATTATTTCCTGCTCATTCATCGTTCTATCACAGTACCACATTTGTTCTCAATAGACAGCGAGATTGAGGATGGCTCAAGACCTGGCGATATCGCGACCTTTCTCACGCCATTCTCAATGGCCTCTATGGCAGCGTAGATCTTCGTTATCATTCCGTGCCCTATGCGTGGAAGTGCGTCTTTGGCTTCTAGAAGGTCCATCTTTGGCACTAGCTTACCATCCAACTCGACGCCTTTGACATCGGTTAGCAGGATTAGCATGTCAGCCTTGAGCGCGCCTGCGATGTTTGCAGCCATGCGGTCTCCGTCGATATTTAGCGGTTCGCCCTCTGATCCAATAGCAACTGGAGCGATTACAGGTGTGTAGCCATTCTCAACAAGAAGATTAATGAGACCAGGATTGATCTTGCTTATCTTGCCTGTGTAGCCTCCTTCAATGATCCTCTTTCTACCTCTCTCGTCAACAATTATGAGTTGTTTCTTACGCTCAGCCTTTGCTAAAGACCCATCCAAACCTGAGAGGCCGACGGCGTTGACGCTGTGACGTTGGAGCGCTATGACCATATCTTTGTTTATCTTTCCAGCCATAACCATCGTGTAGATTTCAACAGTCTCACGGTCCGTGTATCTGCTTCTGAAACCTTCTGGTGAGACGACGAATTTCTGTTCTTTTCCCAGTTTCGTCGCTATCTCTGTTACCTTAGCGCCTCCACCGTGCACGATTACCAACTTGTGGTTTCCAGTTACCTTCTTGACATCTTGAACAAACTCTTCCGAGACACCCTCTTCAAGGGTACTTCCTCCGAGCTTGACGACTAGAAGCATTCATCATCACACGGGGTAAATGGTCGGGCCTGGGATGCCAGTCTTCTCATCGATTCCGAGCATTATATTCAAGCACTGAACGGCTTGGCCTGAAGCCCCTTTGACCAGATTATCTATCGCGCTGAAAATGATCATTCTATTCAGATGAGTGTCGATTTCGAATCCGATGTCACAGAAGTTTGAGCCTGTCGTGACTTTAGGGTCAGGAAGCTGGTGGAGGCCTTTTCTGTCCTTTACAAGTCGTATGAAGGGTTCTTGGCCATACATCGATCGGTACATCTTCCAGACATCCGGAAGTGTCAGGTTCTTAGTGGGGAAAGTGTGGATGGTTGTCAGGATACCCCGGATCATCGGGATTGCGTGGGGGGAGAAGGATATTCTTGGTTTTGTATTAGTTAGTAGCGAAAGTTCCTGCTCCATCTCTGGAATGTGTCTGTGGCCAACTACCTTGTAGGGTCTTACGCTATTAGCGCGTTCGGGATGGTGAGATGCCTTCGTAAGCGCGTTGCCGGCCCCTGAGGAGCCAATCTTGGCATCTACGACTATTCTTTCAGGATCGATGACCTGTTCTTTGATCGGTGGTGCGAGTGCAAGAATTGTTGCTGTCGACATACATCCTGCGCAGGCAACAAGTTTCGCCTTTCTGATTTCCTCCCTGTGGAATTCAGGAAGACCATAGACAGCCTCTTTTAGAAGCTCTGGATGTGGATGTGACCACCCATACCATTTCGGATAATCTGCAGGATCCTTCAGCCGGAAGTCTGCGCCCAGATCGATTACTTTCACACCGGCCTCGAGTAACTTCGGCACCAGTTCTGCTGAGGTTCCGTGTGGAATTGCCGTGAAGACTAGGTCCGAATTAGAGGTTATGTTCGAGAGGTTCAAAGGTGAGAATTTCAGTTCTGTATACCCGCGAAGGTTTGGATGAACTCGAAATACGTACTCGTCGACGAAAGTCCTTGAGACGACCGTCGATATCTCGACTTTTGGATGGAAAAGCAACTCGCGTATGAGTTCGCCTCCGGCGTATCCTGAACCACCCACTATTGAAATCTTCGAAACTACTTCCTCCTCTTTCCGGCAGCAAAATCAAGAATCAAGCCGGGGATGTCGATGCCCGTCGCTGGAACGCTATTTCTAAACTCAGTCGTATAGTTCACCTCATGTATCTTCAAACCGTTTTTACTTTCCATCATGTCAACACCATAGATGCCATCCCCGAAAACATTTGCCGTCCTCAACGCTAGCTCCTCCATCTCAGGAGTGACTTTGCATGACTCAACATGTCCGCCCCGTGCAGTATTAGTTCGCCATTCGCCTTCAGGCGCATATCTGTATATTCCTGCTACCACAGAGTCGCCTATCACAAAACATCTTATGTCTCTCGGTGGTCGCTGGATCATTTCCTGGATATAGTAGACCTGATAGAGTGGAAACATATTGTCGCGATCCTCAAGTATCGCTCTTGCCGAGTCGACATCTTTGAGCGGAGCTACAAGTCTGCCCCAACTACCGACCACCGGTTTGAGGACTGCCGGGTATCCAATCTCATCAAGAGCCCTGAGTGCAGACTCGATAGTAAATGCGATTGCTGTTCGGGGAGTGGGAATCTTTGCCTTTGCAAGTTCAATTGTTGCCAAGAGTTTATTGCCGCAGGTTGAGGCGATTCTAGAAGAATTTATGACAGCGATGTTCCTACCTTCGAGAGCTGCTGAGAGGTGTACGCTGCGAAAGTAGCTGACACATCGTTGGAGGACTACTTCCTCGAACGGTTCTTTGCGCTCAGTTTCAAGTAAGTCCAGATATGTTTGTTCAGAGTCGTGAAGTTGAAGTCGTACAGATTTTCTTCTAGCGGCATCAATGAGTAGGCGTTCCTCTGGCCTCAGCTGATCATAGAGCATTCCAATGGGGCTACTCAACTATTCACCCCAATCTTCCTTTTCCTTAGTCACCTCTACAAGCTCGACCGTTCCCGCCTGAGCTTTCTTAACCTGTAATTCAAGTCCACAATCAGGACAGGCGACGATCTCACCATCGATCGCATCATCTGGAATCCTAATTTCAGCAGAACAATCCGGACACTTCTGACTGCTCATAGATGCTGCCCTTTTTTCAGTTTCTCTAACAGAGATATCGTACCATTATTAAAGATTTCGGTGATTGGGCACTGCATTATTCCCCAATCTTGCTTTAGAAGTACGATTTCATTATTTTCTGTGAACGCACAGAATAATTCAGCTCCAAATCCAACGACGGACGTTCGAGCATTTTTAAGAATTGTTAAATTGACCGGCATCATCATCCATGGTATCGGCGACAGGGTTTGGATGAAATAGACCAGAAGATAATAGACATACTAAAAGAGGATGGAAGGGCACCCTATGTCGAAATTGGAAAAAAGACTGGATTGTCTGAGGGTGCTGTTCGAAAGAGAATCATGGCGCTCACACAATCAGGCGACGTTAAGAAGTTCACTATTGAACTAGGATTCAAGACTGGAGCAGAGGCGATAACGCTTCTTTCCATAAACCCTGCTTATCCCACATCAAAAATCTCACAAGAGCTCGTCAAGATTCCGAGTGTAGAGACAGTCCATGAAGTTACAGGACAATACGACATAGTAGTCATGATTTCGGCTGCAAGCATCACAGAAGTAAATCGTTGTATCGAAGAGGTACGAAGTGTGGAAGGTGTTTCAAACACAAACACTATGATCATACTGAGACAATGGTGAGCCATTTCAAAGCTCGCAATTCGCTCAACAAAAAATCACGCAAAATGCTGTGTTGCATGACTAGACATTTTTGTTTATGGATGTAGGTTTGAGTTTTCGGTTTATTGACGTGGAAGTGGTTGGATGATCTATATTGCCTGTGAGAGAACTATTCCACGATTGTGATTGGCTGCTAGAGATTGGAGACGCATCAATGAGGGTCTCGTGAAGCGTGGGGAGATCCTGCTTGACCCACGCATCCTTGACAGGTGGAACATTGAGCTTGAAAAGATGAATACTGGGAAGGAAGGTGGACAATACGTCTACCCTGAGATCTTCATCAGGCTTCTAGGCTACATGCACCTGCTATTCCACCTACCCTACAGGCAGACAGAAGGATTCCTCAAAGCCCTGAGAAGATTCGACTCAAGGATCCATGTGCCTGACTATTCAACCATAGATAGACGCGTGAACAGGTTAGATGTGAAGCTGGATGAGAAAGATTATGGCGACGACATAGTCCTGGCGGTGGACGCATCAGGCATCAAGGTGGCTAACCGCGGCGAATGGATACGCCATAAATGGAAGGTGAGACGCGGATACCTCAAGATCCATATCGCCGTTGATGTAAAGCGGAAGAAGATACTCGCCTTGAAGGTGACGGATGAGAAGACAGGTGACGGAGGGATGCTCCAGCCGCTTGTTGATGAAGCCTCCAAGAAAGGTAAGGTCGCCAAGGCAATTGGCGACGGAGCATACGATATGAAAAGCAACTTCCGCTATCTCAACGCAAAAGGGATTGAGCCAGCCATCAAGGTGCGCAAGAACACATCCAGCAGGGCCGGAGGATGCATGCCCAGAAAGCTCGTAGCCCAAGAATACCTCAAAGACCCTGAAGCCTGGAAACACAATCATGGCTACGGGTATAGATGGATGGCTGAATCAGCCTTCTCATCGCTGAAGCGAACCTTCGGAGAATACGTCTCAGCCAAAACGATGCAAAACATGGCACAGGAGATGATGATCAAAGCCTCACTATACAACATGCTGATAGAAACAACCACAGCAACACACGGCTAGACGAAACCTGAAGACAGCCAACAAAAGCGAAAAACATCACTGAAACCTAGTCGCGCAACACAGCAACGCAAAAGAAAATCTTTTAAGCTTATCCTCAGCTACGCATTCAGAATTTAAAGAAGAATCGTACAAATTGTGAGCAAGAAACGGAATGAAATGCAAATGCCCCGAATGTGATGGCGAGATCACTATTCCCGCAGATGTCGTCAACGGTGAAATAGTCACCTGTCCCGACTGCGGCTTAGAATTTGAGTTATCCATCGATGAAAATGGAAAATGCGACCTCAAGGTTGCCGAGGTCGTCGGTGAAGACTGGGGAGAGTGAGACCCCATCATTGGCAAAGACATTCTCGATCATCTTTGACCGTACGCGATGGGAAGAGAAAGCCCTGATTAAGGCCGCCAAACGAAAACGAATACGAACGAATCTTATCGACGCCAAGAACCTATGTTTGGATATACACGAAAGATATGGAAAGGAATCATATGGTGACGTCGTTCTCGAGCGATGCGTAAGCTACTTCAGGGGTCTACAGATAACTGCAATTCTCGAAAAGAATGGCCTGCCTGTCGTGAACTCATTCGAAACCTCCCTCGTCTGTGGAAACAAATTACTGACGTCCTTGGCTCTTGCTAAGTCCAAAGTTCCCACGCCGAAGACTTACATAACGTTCACATCAGAAGCCGCCTTGGATGCGCTTGACAAAATCGGTTACCCGGCAGTAATAAAACCAATCATCGGAAGCTGGGGCAGATTAGTCTCGCCGATAAAAGATAGAGCTACAGCCGAGGCCATCCTCGAGCATAGGGAACAGATGGGCAGCTCATTACTTCAAATACATTACATACAGGAAATGGTCAATCGACCACCCAGAGACATTAGAACAATAGTTGTAGGCGATGAAGTCACTGTAGCGGTATATCGGAGTTCTCCAGCGGGTGCTTGGAGGACAAATGTCGCACTTGGTGCAACAACGACTCTTTGCCCAATTACCCATGAACTTGAGGATATTGCTTTACGGGCAGCCAAGGCTGTTGGCGGAGGAGTCCTGGCAGTCGATTCCATGGAGAGCCCTGATGGAAATGTTGTACACGAGGTCAACTCCACAATAGAGTTCCGGGGAGCCGCGGCGGCCACGGGCGTCGATATCGCCAAGAAGATCATGGAATACCTCGTGACCATTTCAAAGAAGTAGCTAGCCAACAGTCAAAGCAGACTTCGCAGCCCACAATAAATGTGGGTAAAAGAAAAGTTATCATTTGACCACTTACCTATAGTGGACGTTCCATCCCATTAGAGAAGGATCAAACATGAGAGACAAGGTGATTCTCGCTTACTCTGGAGGCCTCGATACATCAGTTGCTGTCAGATGGATTATGGAGAAATACCGCTGCGATGTAGTCACTGTTACAGTCGACGTCGGTCACGGCGAAGATCTGGACCTAGTTCGTAGGAATTCTCAGAATGCCGGAGCTGTAAAACATTATTCGATAGATGCCCGGGAGGAGTTTGTCAAGAACTACGTATTCCCTGCAGTCAAAGCCAATGCCCTCTATGAGGGCAAGTACCCAATATCGACAGCACTATCGAGACCTCTTATAGCATCCAAATTGGTTGAGATCGCCGAAAAGGAAGGGGCTACAGCAGTCGCGCATGGATGTACGGGCAAAGGCAATGACCAAGTCAGATTCGATGTAACGATAGCCGCCCTCGCACCACAACTGAAGATAATAGCCCCAATAAGAGAATGGAAGCTCTCGCGAGAGGAGGAAATCAAGTATGCTAAGGAACACAACATATCGATCTCAATCAAGCCAGAAAACCCTTACAGCACCGATCAGAATCTGTATGGCCGCTCAATAGAATGTGGGATTCTTGAGGATCCTTCAGCGGAACCACCAGAAGAGATCTACAAGCTAACTACATCTCCGGAGAAGAGCCCAGATAGACCTGAATACGTAACAGTTGAATTTGAACGGGGAATACCAGAATCGCTAAATGGCGTTAAAGAGAATCCCGTCACATTATTGCAGAAACTGAATAGCGTGGCTGGAAGAAACGGCGTTGGACGAATAGACCATATCGAGGATCGCTTGATAGGAATAAAGTCCCGTGAGGTCTATGAATGCCCGTCAGCAACGGTGCTCATAGAGGCTCACAGAGACTTGGAGAAGTGTGTCTTAACCCGCCACGAACTTTCCTTCAAGCAGTTTGTGGACTTTCAATGGACAGTAGCAGCTTACTCAGGATTATGGATGGATCCGCTGATGGGAGATCTGAACGCCTTTATTGACGAGACCCAGGGAAGAGTCAAAGGTACAGTCAAGATTAAGCTCTACAAGGGGAGCTGCCAAGTTGTCGGCAGATCATCGCCAGCTTCTCTTTATAACCTCAAGTTGGCCACATATAATGTTGGCACAACATTTGATCAGACGATGGCTACTGGATTTATTGAGCTCTGGGGCCTGCAGACCAAGGTAGCTAACATGGTGAAACGAGGCGCTGCATAGCAAGCCACAGCGTCCCTTTACGTTTGACTCGGATGCTTTCCAGATCCAACTAGGTTCTTTAACGAAAGGTTGATAAAACAGGCACGTGGGCTACTAGCTAAAAGTGGCAGATGAGGTAAGAACGATGCCAAAACAATTCTACGTTAAGTTTGAAACACCGAAGGAGCTTGCGGAGAAGGCGATTCAAGCGGTACAGGTAGCCAAGGATTCGGGCAAGATCAGAAAGGGAACTAATGAATCCACCAAAGCAATCGAGAGAGGCGTGGCCAAGCTCGTACTTATAGCCGAAGACGTTGAACCACCTCAAGTGGTAGCGCATCTCCCAATCTTGTGTGAGGAAAGAAAGATACCCTATCTCTTTGTTCCCACAAAGCTTGAGCTAGGGAGATCCGCAGGGATCGAAGTGGGTTCTGCAGCGATCTCAATAGTTGAGCCGGGCGAAGCAGCCGAGTCTTTGAAGGAAATCGTCAGTGCTACAGAGAAGTTACTAAAGGACGGTGGGACAAGCACTTGAGCAGCACCTCACAAAAAACAGCAAGAGAGGCAGGCGAAGAGGTCCTAATCCCGTCTGAGATCACACAAATTGTTGGCAGAACAGGAGTAACAGGCGAAGTCATACAAGTCAGAGTTAGGATTCTTGAAGGGAGAGACAAGGGCAGAATTATCACTAGAAACATCAAGGGTCCGGTACGACTTGGCGATACATTGATGTTGAGAGAGACCGAGAGAGAAGCCAAGAAGATACGTTAGAGAGGCATACTAAGTGCCCCGCACATTCAAATGCCACTTCTGCGGAAACGAGTACGGTCCAGCGTCGGGACTTGCCTACATAAAGAATGATGGAGTGATACTATACTTCTGCTCGACAAAATGCAGAAAGAGTTCACTCGAGCTACACAGGGATTCAAGAAAATTCAAATGGACCCAGCATTACATGCACAAGGAAAGATAAGAACTGTGAAAATCCCCCATGGAGAGAACATTAGTTCTCATCAAACCCGAGGGCGTGATGAGGGGACTCATCGGGCAAGTAATCTCAAGAATTGAGAGAAAGGGCCTGAACGTAACTGCAATAAAGCTCCTGAGAATGTCGAAGGATTCAGGCTGAGACTCTCTATTCGATGCATAGAACAAAGGACTTCTATCTCAGGCTTCTTGACCATATTACATCCGGCCCCATAATCGCGATGGTAGTTGAGGGACCGAATGCTGTCATTGCGATCAGAAGAATTGTTGGAGTGACAAATCCTCAAGAGGCCGATGTGGGAAGCATTAGAGCCGACTTTGCCTTGAACACAACTCAGAATATAGCGCATGCTGCCGACAGCATGGAGAACGCGACTCGCGAGATCAAGATATTCTTTGAGCAAAATGAAATCGTAACTTATAGCAAGCCTACCGAGACGGCATTCCTCCTTGGCCTCAAACCCAAAGAGTAAGACTTCTAGCAAATGCTTCGCAAGAACAATCTGAAAGACCATCAGAGTGTAACACTTAAGGAGTTCGACACCCATTGGACTCCAGAGGGAATGCACCCTTGTCAATTCGTCAGCCAATTGTCGTGGTTCTAGGCCATACGTTGCAAACTCACTGACCGCACGGCGACGGGCTATGTAGATCACGGCAAGACAACGCTTCTCGATCAGATCAGAGGCACTTCTGTCGCAAAGAGGGAGCCGGGACTGATAACACAATGGATCGGCGCGAGTCTCCTACCGACAGAAACAATCAAGGAGGTATACGGGGAGACCCTTGAACAATTCAAATTCCAAATTGGTATACCGGGATTGCTCTTCATCGATACCCCAGGCCACGAGAGCTTCTCAAACTTGCGACGTCGAGGAGGTTCGGCTGCTGACATCGCGATACTCGTTATCGACATAACGAAAGGCGTTGAACCTCAGACAGAGGAATCCATAGAGATACTGAAGACTAGAAAAACGCCCTTCTTGGTCGCAGCAAATAAGATAGACATGGTACCCGGATGGAGGAGAATCGATACCAAATCGATCAGTTCCGAGATCGCGCAACAACCTCCAGAAGTCCAGAGAGACATAGATAACCGGGTATACACCATCATGGGAGAACTGTCCAAATTTGGCTTACAGGCGGACAGATTCGATAGGATCAAGGACTTCACCAAGACGGTCGCCATTATTCCGACAAGCGCAAAGACGGGGGAAGGAATCCGGGAACTGCTTGCGATGTTGGTTGGACTGACCCAATCATTCATGAAAGAAGAACTATTGACAACTACTGGACCAGCTAAGGGAACGGTTCTAGAAGTCAAAGAAGAAACCGGCTTAGGTACAACTGTTAACGCAATCATCTATGATGGTGTATTGAATGTCGGCGACCAGATAGTCCTGGGAGGCAAAGAAGGCCCCATAGTTACTAATGTTCGGGCAATTCTTGTTCCTAAACCTCTCGATGAGATCAGAGATCCACGAGAGAAGTTCTCAAATGTGCGCGGCGTCAAGGCCGCTGCTGGCATCAAGATTGTAGCCCCCAACTTGGAGAAAGCCCTCGCAGGCTCCTCTCTATATGCTGGTCCAGAAGGCGAATCTACTGCAACCTTCTCAAAGATGGTTAAAGAAGAATTTGAGAGTCTGAGGATCCAGACCGACCGAAACGGAATCGTCCTCAAGACTGACACGCTGGGGGCTCTTGAGGCGATAATCGCGTCACTGAGAGAGTCAAACACACCGATAAGATTAGCCGATGTAGGCGATATTTCCAAACGAGAGGTCGTTGAGGCAGGCATAGTGAGAGAGGAGGATCGTCTGCTCGGTGTAGTCTTGGGATTCAATGTCAGACTACTCCCTGATGCTGAGGTAGAAGCAGGAAGAAGAGGCATCCCCGTAATTCAGGCAGACGTGATCTATGACTTGCTTGACAGCTACTCGAGGTGGATGGAAGCTGAAAAAGCCGAAAATGTGAAAGCGGAGCTAGCCCGCCACATCAAGCCTGGGAAGATACACGTTCTCCAAGGATACGTATTCAGACACAGTAAACCAGCAATATTCGGAGTAGAGATCCTAGCAGGAACGGTCAGACAGAAAGCCCCACTGATAAACAAGGACGGCAAAAGGATTGGAACAGTCTTGAGACTTCAAGACAAAGGAAAAGACGTTGACGAAGCAAAAGCAGGCATGCAAGTTGCAGTCTCAGTAGACAAAGCGGTCATGAATAGAAATGTCTTCGAAGGCGATGTTCTCTATGTGGTCGTTCCCGAACCATCAGCAAAGGAGCTCTCCACAAGACTTAGAGATTACCTAAACTCCGAAGAGCTGGCTCTTCTGGATGAACTCAAAGAGATAATGAGAAAGGGGAACCCGCTCTGGGGCATGTGAAGTTAATCCTCAAACGTGGAATCTTCGACAGATTAATATGTTTGTCACCAGGCGTAGTAGAATACCTCCCCAACGAGACGATGTAAATTGGCAAAGATCAAGCTTGTGATATCTGAACCCGCGACTGGAAAAGCCTCAAACATGGAACTGGAAGGGGCCAAAGCCAAACCCTTCGTAGGCAAAGAGCTCGGCGAGATCCTAGACGGATCCCTTATTGGCTTGAGTGGAAAGAGAGTCAAGATAACAGGTGGAAGCGACAAGGATGGTATACCACTAAGGTCAGACGTCCTCGGTGGAGGGAAGAAACACCTAGTTCTCACAAAGAGCGTTGGATTCCGAGGCGAATATGGGATTAGAAAGCGAAAGATGGTCAGAGGACGCATGATAACTGAGGAGACATACCAGATAAACGTCGCAGTAGTGGAAGCGCCCACGGAACCAAAGACTGTGACAAAACCCCCAAAAGCAAAATCGAACGAGTGAAAGACGAATGAAGGCCAAAGTAATGGAAGAGACCCGGAATCCTGTTCTAAGACGCAAAGAAATACTCGTTGAATTAACACATGATGAGAAGGGAACACCGGAGAGGCTAGCGACAAGAGACTTTCTGGCCTCAGAACTCGATGAGAAGCCTGAAAACGTGTACGTAGTCAAGATCGAAGGAAAGACGGGGTTGAAAAGATCGCTCTGCCACGTCGAGGTATATGAATCAAAAGAGCTAGCTGAGAAGATCGTGCCGAAATATATACAGACAAGGAACCTGCCACCGGAGAAACGTGAGGCTGCTAAGAAAAAGCCAGAGAAGCCAAAAGAGGCTGTGAAGGAAAAGCCGGAAGCAAAACCCAAAGAAGCTGAGAAGGAGAAACCGGAGCCAAAACCCAAAGAGACTGTGAAGGAAAAACCGGCGGAAAAAGCCAAAGCCCCAGAGGCAGAGAAACCCAAGAAGTAGTGACTTGGAATGAGCGAGAGCAAAGAAAAGAAGCCTGTGAAGAAGAGATCGAGCATCGGTACCTTATACGATTACAGCTATGAGAAAAAGACCATCAAGCTGAAGAACAGAAAGTGCCCAAGGTGCGGCAATATCATGGCCCACCACAACAACCCGAAACAAAGATGGACATGCGGATCATGCAGTTACACTGACTATGTAAAAGCTCAGCCTTGATCTGGCTCGCAAATCATTGCGTCAACCACGGATTTTGCGAGACTCTTCTTGTCCCTGTTGATTCTCACCACGGTCATTCCGGCTTGAGGCGGCTGCCCGTAGATCACAATCGAGTTATTCGGGGCCTCGAGAATAGCCGGTAAGGCAAGGAGATCTTCCTCACCATTGACGATCAGTAACGAGCCTTTATGCTTGATCGCCTCTGTAACAGCCTCCCAAGCCATCCGACTTATCGTTCCAGGCGGATTATCAACAAGAAGGATCCTCCTCCCATGAAAATCCTGCAGGCCTGTTTCTCTCCGCATCTCTTTGCCGTCAACGATCTTGATCCATGATGTTTCGCCAGCGCTTATTGCGTTTCTGCATACACTGTCACCGACGCATATGACTCTGGGAGTTTTCTGTTCAGCGACAATTCTTTTCAGAGCTTTCATGTTCTCATCTCCAGTGCCGGTTAACAGTTCGCCAAGAGGGATCTTGAGTAAGGCTCTGAGTTCACGTGTTAAGAGAAGCTTAGCCACGTTTATGCCATCTCTGGCACAAATAAGAATGGAAAACTAATTAAGATTCACCGCACGCGGATCGCGTATTTTCCGGGGCTCTTGGCGCCGATCTTCTTGCCAATCTCTGACTTTTCTAAATCGACGACTAAAATCAGCCCTGACCAGTCTTCGCTAAGGTTGGAAGATTTGCAGCTTGGGCAGATGTTACCCATACTTATGAAATGACAACTCTTGCATGCCTTCTCTTTCGCCAGTTTAACCTACTCCTTTTTCCTTCTTGATCTCCTCTTCGATCCAGTCGAGCCTCCCTAGGAAAGGTTGGCGCATAGTCAGGCCTATCTTGCCGCTGACGCCGCCTCTTGGGAAACTCACAGCTATTATCCTAGCCCTAACCCGGTCACCTTTCCCAAGTGTGCGGTGGGTCTCTTTTCCTGACAGGACTCCGTGTTTCTCGTCGTACGTTATGAAGTCGTCAATTATCTGAGAGACATGGACTAAAGCATCCTCTGGACCTATTCTGACGAAGGCGCCGAAGTCTGTAACCTCTACAACCTCGCCCTCAACAATTTCCTGCAACTCTGGGTAATATGTCAGAATTTGGAATTTGGCCTTGTGATAAGTCGAACCGTCACCTGGAAGTATTTTACCCACAGGTTCTACGTCTACATCGACAACGTAAACGACGTATCCTAACTCCTCATCTATCATGTTCTCGTATCTGAGCCTTACCTGCTCTTTGGCAACCTTTCGTATCGTGCCACCGAATTTCTCTGGAGGAATTCTAACAATGTCCTCCATCATCAGTAGTTTGAACATTAAGAAACTCAAGCCTTTATGTCGATTTGTCTAGCTAATCTCCATTCTTGATGGGAAATCCTTCAAGTTCGAGCCGGGAATAGTCTCTTACATAGATTACTGGCACGTTTATATCTCTTAGTTTCTTTCTGAGGGGCATATCTGAAGTTGCTACTATAACCTTATTCTGCCGTGCAAATTCAACGAGTGTCTCATCAACCGTCGTTCGTTGTTCCAGATCCAGGTTGACATAGATGCACCTATCCAGAAGCTTTAAGGCGAATGCTGCCCTTCTGCCAATTTCACTATTTTTTGACGAGAGTTTCTCAAGTTCCTTTCTGACAGAGCTGACGACGAGAAACTCTACTCGTCCAGATAGAAGCCTCTCAATCTCTGAGAAGATGTCCAGCCTGAGCGTGAGAGGTAGAATAAGGAAATTTGAGTCTAGGACCACCCGGTAGGGCAACATAACCACTTAATCTTGACACATTTGTCATTTTCAGATACTTTGGAGACTGTATTTCTATGTACGGATTCGCCTGATGTTTGGTTGCGGCGTTACAGTCGAAGTCCATCATATAAAAGTGTCTGGGGTCTTTTTGAGAGGTGACTCATAGAGAAGCAGTTGGCTTGGTCTCGCGTTTGTGAGATGAAGCCGATTGAGATTCGGAATTTGATCGATGATTATCTCCTTGAGATTATGCCTAAGAATACCTCGAAGAGTTTGGTCACGGTTAAAGGCGCGTGCTAGTAACCCAGTCAATGATCGCTCTCAAGGGAGCATGGTGCGGACGGGTCTGGCCAGCAGAAACATCTATTCTGACCCAAGTTCAGAAAGCGTTTTTCATAGCGTCATTTTACTGGCATATATAAATAATCGCAACACCTGAATACAATTATTCTATTCCAGGCGTCCTGAAGAATGCTATCGACTGGGCGTCCAGATGGATTAAGAGAGATGACTCCGTGAATGGTTGAACAAGCTGAGAACAAGGGAAGATTTACCGAACGTGAATCGGTCATCGATGCGGCTGCACCACTGATCCTAGGATTCGTTGCGTATTCTGTCGCTGCGGTTTCAACGTTCTCAATCCCCCAGCTCACACATGTTGGTCTTGATCCATTTGCAGTCGCACTCTTTACGTCAACAGTAGGGCTTCTGGTCATAGGGCTGGGTTATGCGTCAATCATACTCCTCGGAGGCAAATGCTCGTTAGGGATAGTTGGATTGCTTGGGAGGCTCACTAAGACGAAGCAGGTGATCAGACCTAAGGAGGAAAAACTCTTGCAACCCGGAAAGATGAGGGCCCTCATCCAGAAATCTCAGATAGTCTACCTGCCATTAATATTGTTCTTCACGTCGATTGCCCTAGGATGGGACATCTACAGTGTTGACCTGGCAAGGACCTTAAGTACAAAGCCTGGTATGCTACGGTTTTTACTGCATACATTGAACTTCTTTGCTATTCCTAACCGTGGGACCGGTGTGCTATTTTCACTCACGCTGACACCGGGGTTGATCGTGGTCACCATGATCTCGGGCCTGGTCCCTTCGATTGCCCTTCCATATTTCAGGCGCTTCAAGATCATCGGCATCAATTCAGGACCATTCCACTCAACTCTTCTAACCGCTGTATTCGGATCGATTATCGGTCTCAACATACTGGTCACTCTGCTAGGAATCTTCTACAAAGTTCTCTGGGCAGAGGCACCTATTTCTTACCATTATGCTCTCATAGTCCTTGTCGGATTTAGTCTGCATTACTCTGCAGGCACCTACATCGGTCGTGGCAAGGCTGAGTCAATTATTCTTCAGAGACTCGCGAATGGTCGCTACAACCACAACCGAATAGTAGTGTTGGATCGAACACTAAACCCAAATGCGGAGGTTATCGAACTCGGATCACTGCTACGGCCACAGCTTGAAGATTGACTGTTCGAGACAGCAAGAAAGATGGACCAACCTCAAGCCTCACCATTTTCTGAGCATTCACTACGGCTTCATCTAAGATCTGGGCGTTCTGACGCAGCCGATCCAAATAGCCGAACAGCTTCTAATCCGTCAAAACTAGTCTCTTGGTTGATGTTCAGGACAGTAATACTTCTTTGAGAAAAGTCCTTTGGATGGGTTTGATGGATAAAGAGAGATTTGTGAACTTCAACCGTGACGGATACGGCTTGGTCAAGCATCTCAAAGAGAAAGGAGTCGATGAGCCTTTCCTGCTTACTTATCTGGGCAAGCGCGCGCGTCCTAGCGCTGGAAGACTTTACGTCAAAAGTTTATTCTCTTCATCAGATAGGAGGCGTTGCCTTTCGCGATTTTACTGCATCGGTTCGTGGGATTTGAAGCGAGTACGCCTTAGCGCAAGCATGGCGACTGTGAGCGAGGCCACGAGTGGAAAGATGTATATGGGATACTCTGGAATCGGCGTTGCGCTCGCAAACCCATACACTTTATCAACCCCTGAGCCTGAGCCTACGTAAACGAAACCCCCGGAAACAGCAGGAGAAGAAGAGACAACCCAGCCTGTTGTGTAGTTCCAGGCCACGTTAAGTGGTGGTGTTACAACATCCGGTGTTAATCCAGTATGAGTGAGGTTTTGATGGAACATGGTCCAATCTGTTGGGGAGGCAGCGACATTCACAACCCCACTCTCCAAAAAGAACAGTGAAGTGAGTAGGGTGAGGAATAGGAAAACAGTTGACAATCTCAAATTTTTACCGGAAGCCTTCAGAACGGTCAATAGAAAAACGCACCCGGTACTAAGGGTGTTGCTCGGACAATCGTATTAAAGCTTCTTGTTGGTTGTTGTTGGTTTTCGGGTGGGGTCTGTCGTTGGAGGTCTTTTGGAACAAGCTGGTTCGGTGGTCCTGCGAGTTCAATCAAATCCCCTGCGAGCCTCGGTGTGTGTGCTATAGCTGGTGAGAGCATCGCAATTTGAACCCGTGATTTTTGGTGGTGGTGGGTCTAGTGGTGCGAGCAACGCATTTTGAACCAATAGGGGGAAGATGCCCTACCAACGCGCACAGAGGTACTTAAGCGCATTAGGGAGAAGGGAGCGGAGCCAGCGCAAAATCATATAGCCCCACTCCACCGGGAGACTTAATTACTTATGCTGATCCACCTTGGCAGTATCTAGCTAGTTGACCGCTTCGGTTTCTTGTAAGTTCGGTATGCTTCTGCAGCCTTCGGATCTAATGGTTTGAGTTCTGTTATAGTCCACTCCCAAATCTTTACAGTTGTGGTTCCATCTTTTACTTTGTCTGCAATCTTATCGGCAACTTTTGTTGCATGTTCCTCTTTGGCTCCAGCCTTCTTCAAAGAAGTTTTTAGCTTAGCCTTGTCAAACTCCTCCGAACGCTTCTTCACTTTAGCCAACACAATCACCTCTCTTTTCGTTATTCTCTTGATAATTCACTTAAGTTTTTTTGTGTGGTACTAATGATGCGCCGCCCCCGCCGCCCTGATTAAGTTAGCGGCGTGTAGGAGGGAGTTGAGGAGTTAGATTTCAGGGGAACGTGAGATTTTTCGATTATACGAAGAGTAATATTATGAGAACTCGTGATGTGAAAACGTCACGGCGTATTCTTATAAAAAATAAGAATTCAATGAGAGCAACATCACACTACAGCGGCGAAATCGGAAAGAAACAAAGAAAAAAGGATGGGGGTATTTCCTGAACTGGGTTAACTTCCGAGCAACTTCTTCAGCATGCCCATGATGCCCCCGCTCTCCTCTTTCGTGGCGAGGAGCTGTTTTGCCATATTGGCGGCTTCGGGTGAAGACTGCATGGCCATCTTCGACTGCTGCCCAAGAAGATTGGAGAGGCTATTCTGGTCCACCTTCTGTCCTGTGAACATCTTGCCGACGTAGCCCATGACCATTGGCATCGCTATGACGAGTACCTTGCCGACCACTGCAGGGGGGAGTCCGGTCTTCTGCGAGATTGCGTTCTGGATGGTACCCATCTTGCTCCCGAGCAGCGTGTTCAGCATACCTGACCCACCCGCTGCTTGAGGGTTGCTTAGATAACTCCCGAGGTTGTCCGCGGGATTGCTGCCCCCCATTTGTCCCAGCATATTTGTGAGCATGCCAGCTCCGCCTGGCGTTGATGCGCTGTTCGCCATGGAACCCATGAGCAGGGGCAAAGCCATGCTCAGGGCAGATTGAACCCCTTTCTGATTATCTCCACCGACCGACTTGGTAATGGCGGACAGGTTATCTCCTGTCGCTACTTGTTGCATCAGATTTCCAACAATAGATGACATAGTTTAAAGATAGGTCACACTGTTTTTAACACTTACGCGCGCGAGTTGTGCGCACATCTTTAAATAGCGATTCTCTTCTTCATGCAAACATAGACACTGGAGGTGAATGTATGTCAAGCGCTATTGTTTCAGCCGTCGCTCAGAAAACCGGTTTGTCAGAGGCGCAAGCTAAGAGTGCTATTGATGCCGTCGCAGGCGTGCTCAAGAGTAAACTTCCAGCTCCAGTTGCGAGTCAGATTGACGCTGTGCTAGCTGGCGGAACCCCCACCGGAGGAGTTGCCAGCAAACTCGGCAGCATGTTCGGAAAGAAAGAGTAAACTCCCGCTCTTCATAGAGCAGGAACCACCTTTTTTCATATTCAATCTCACGAACGTGATTTTCCATCAGGATTGCTTCTCGAGCGCCTCTTCAACCTTATTCTATGGTCAAAATACATCCCCCTCCTAGGAATTCTGCGAGCGGAGCGAGCAGCGTTGAATTGTGTGTGCCATAGCGGGTGAGCACACACACAATTATTCCTCCCCCTCATGTTGGGGAAGAATTCCCCAAACCCCTTCTTTATTCTGAAGAATGGCTCGTTACGCTCGGAGGATTAAACATGATAGACTGGAAACCGTTTCTTCGTGATGACTGGTCTACAGCCCGCGCAAAAAAAATGAGAGGTGTTTGGCGACAATCAAGATCGGTGGGATTTCTACTCTGTTGCCAAGCAAGATACTTCACATTGTTCAATCGCAGTTTCTGCGGGTTCCTGACTCGTTCACTTAATTCCTGAAATTATGCTCTCAATACCGTTCAGGAGAAATGAAACCGAAAGCATTATCACTAGTGATACGAGTCCGACCGCCGGGAACACAATGACTAAGAGCGAGAAAATGATGCTGAGCGAACCAACTATGATGAGAAGCGCCCTCACGAATTTTGATAAGAGACCTGCAACGGCAGATCCACCTATCACCAAGCTTACAATACCATAAGCTAGTAGCGCAAAAGCGAGTAAGAAGACTAGAGTAGCAATGCCAAGCCCAGGAAATGCAAGGACTAGTACTCCTAGGATGAGCGCCAGAACACCAGCAACTGCGTGAAGTGCGCGGTGCCCTTTCGACCACAGTTTAGCTGCGAAACTATGAGCAATTCTAGCGACACCCAAAAAGAGCAGGGCGAATGAAAGGAGGAAAAGAAGGGTGAAGATTGCAAGGCCTGGCCAAGCGAGGACGACTACTGAGGCCACGATTGCGATCCAACCCACCATGACTCTTAGAACTCTTACCCAATCAGGAATCGTCATATTCTTGGACAAGGGATGTCACTGATACTATTGAACCCAATGAAAGTGGTGTGCAATGCATATTTTAAAAAGCCTTTCTACAGTCTTGCCTTTTTTTGACTGAATCTTGGAGCTTTCTTATCCACTTCTAAGGCAGACTCCAAGAATCTACTGGAAATATTGGCCTTCTCCATAGGTGCATAGTATCGTCATAGAACTCATATTTTGGCGAGCGTAGCGAGTCATCCGTAAGATAAAGAGAGGGTTTGCGAGATTCTTCTCCCAACATGAGGGGAATGAATTGTGTGTGCCATAGCTGGTGAGAGCACCCTAATTTGAACCGCTAGGCTTTGTTTTGTGTGTGTGTCCCTTGGTGAGAGCATCGTAAATTGAACCGTTGGGCATTGATTGTGTGTGTGCTCACCAGCTAAGGGGGGATATAGATAACTGGCTGTTTTGTGCGGTCACGTGGATACTGGTTTCGGCGTGGACATCCACGCGGACATTTCTAGGATGAAATCTGAGACAAGCGCGCTAACAATTAAGGAACATTACGGGACCGTCTGAAAGTGGTTAAGTGCTTATATGTGTGTTCGCACGTTAACACGCATGAAATGCTTGGTGATATCTTGTCTAAGGAACCTAACACTGTATTCATAGGACGAAACCCGCCCATGGACTATGTGTTGTCCGTGATGGCCATCATTGGTAGAGGAGAGACAAAAGAAGTAAACCTCAAAGCCAGAGGTCAGGCCATATCAACCGCAGTTGACGTCGCGGAAATAACCAGACGTAGGTTCATGAAAAACCTCAAGGTTGAACGCGTGAGTCTTGGGACAGAAGAGATGCCCAGGGAGGAAGGCGGCACGAGGTCGGTCTCAACCATCGAGATAACTCTTTCAAAATCCCTTTGACGGGTACGCTCGAGAAGTTATGTGGTATTTGAGTAGACTATTTTATCTGTCTGCTTATAGTCAATGAGCTCCTTCTTCTCAAGCGTCTCTTGAAGTGTGGTTACAGCGCGGTGAACTTCTTCTTCCTTCTTCGCCCCGGTGCAGACGAAGTTACCGCTTGCGAAGAGGAGCATAACCACTTTCGGTTCATCCATCCGGTAAATCAAGCCGGGAAATTGCTCAGGTTCATACATCGTCTTCGTCAGTGAATAAGTCGTCTTCTCTAGATCTATTGAGCCGCCTAGTCCGCCTGAAGATACAATGTTCTGTACCTGAATGCTAGGTTTGCCAACAATAACAATTTTATTCCTTTTGAGTTCATTCAGAATAGTTGACACTACCTTCCTCGCTTGTCGTTCCGATTTAGAGCCAGTGCAAACCATCTTTCCAGAGCTGAAAAGGAGTGTCGCAGTCTTCGGTTTCTTCAATCTGAAAACAAGCCCTGGAAATTGTTCTGGTCGATACTCAGTTCCAGGAAATAATCGCGCAATGATATCTAGGTCTAAGCGTTGTTTTAGATTTGCCGTGGCGACAACATTCTGTATAGTTACGACTGCCTTCTCCTTTGCCGAGATTTCACAACTCCATCGATAGAATTCGTCAGTCACCATATACAGCACCTTCTTAACAACGTTGAGGAGACGGAGAAGAGGCTCAGTATCTCTTAAGATACCTCTTGACCTCTACCAAAGATCTTCAGAGTGAAGGGCTTAGCAAAGTATCCGTCGCATCCAGATTCCTCAGTAACCACGCGCTAGCTGATGATCAAATGTTAAAGAGCAAGGCAACTCACAATAACCTGATCTTGTTGACAGGCTTACATGTTCTACGAAGAGAGATGTTGCACTATGGACGGGGTAGACCCCGTGGCCAACGGCAATTTAAGCCTGATATGACACACATCTTGTACTTGTTCTATGTTTCGAAGAAATACGGGCTTGACCCGCACAAATTTTTTGAATGCTTCTTCGATGCGTGGACGCATGAGAGATCGTCGTACAAGGATATATCGATCCAATGCCGCGAAAAGACAAAGGATGACGGTGTCTTTCTCGTAACACAAGATCAAAAGGTAATCACTCAACTACGCCTTACCGGGGCAACGTTGAAGCATCTGCCGGAAATTGACCTTGAAAGCCCTCCATGGAACGAATACACGACACTCAACAAAATTGAAAAGGCGATACCTGTAGACATGAAAGTCAAAGATGTAAATTCGGGAGTCAAATGGGTCAATCTGAAAGCCCGGGTCGTTGAGAAACCAATCGCGAGGACGGTCTTCTCGAGGTACGGGGGTAACCCTCTCGGTGTATCAAACTCAACAATCTCTGATGGCACTGGGTCCATCAAGTTTCCATTTTGGAACGCCCAAATAGGTTTGGTCTCGATCGGTGATACTGTTCACATTGAGAACGGAAGAGTAAAAGCGTTCAAAGGAGAACTGCAGGTGAGTGTTGGCAAAAGTGGCAAACTTACAGTCATCGGGAACCAATCAAAATGAGCACCACACTCGCTAGAGGATTTCCTTAAGCGCTCGCGCTGACGAACCTACCGGCCATGAAGAAACTTGCCAAGGCTGCAGAGAAGTACTGGGGAGCCAGACTCGCACTGATAGAGGAGTCTAGGTGATGTATAAAGAGCATGAAGAGCTCACCAGGAAGCTTGCCAGTGTCCTTCGGCCACGTATTAGAAAGCTGGCAGAGAACCTGAGTGCATACGAAGAACTGGCAGGTAACGACCCCTACTTATTATTGTCCACCTACCTGATCTATGATTCAAGTGAGAGACTGAATGAACTGACAGACCGGTTGAACAGACTCACACTCATTCTGATAGCACTGACCGCTCTGAACATTATCGTTGCCTTCAAAGATCTCTTTCACTGGTAGCAACGGGGAGAAGATCATCAAGGCTGCTGAGGAGCAGTATAGGGCCAAACTCATGCTAATACAGAATAAAGAATATGGAGGTGAGGAGACCTGCCGGAATTTGGATCTGTGGACTCAAATGAGTTGATGAGGTGTCTCGATAGTATCCATTCGGAAATTGAGATGCTAAATACGAATCTAGTCAAGATCATCAAGGAGCTAGGCGAGATTATGGAGAAGCTTGAGAAGATTCATCATAAAGTATAGTCAAGCCTTAGCGTGCGCTATCGGATATTATTGTGTGTGTGTGCCATAGCTGGTGAGAGCATTCGGATTTGAACCGTTAGAGCAGACTATTTTGTGTCCCTAGGTGAGCACCTTTGAAAAGGGTCTTGCTGCCTAAAGACTACTGCTTTACTAAAGTACCGAGTACAATACTTACTCAAGTATAATAGTAGTTTGTACAATAGAGTACTGTCTAGACCGTATATGGTTCTGAGCAATTACATGGTACTAGTAAAATTACATGGTACTAGCACATCTCCACCCTCGAAAGATGTAGAATCCCACGATCTCGCATGATCAAAGAGCACTTTAGAAGCACTATGAGAGCATTGTGTAGCACTTTAAAGACACTTTAACACATTCTGATACACTTAGATGCTTCAATGCTTCGAAAGGCTTAGGCTTGATCAAGCTTGTCGAAGCTTATCGGTATGCTTCCCTAGCATTCACCAGAACTGGATACTAATACACCACATAAGCCTAGTAAGCTTCAGAAGGCTTCGGTAAGCTTTGGCAAGCTTAATGCTAAGGCTTGCCAGCTACACTTTTGAGGCTTCAGTATGCTTGCATGTATCATTAAATATATACCATAGAGGCACTTTGAGATACTGAAGTACTATATCCTAGATGCTGAAGACACGCTAATCATCATCCATAGGCATTATTGAAGGATTAATCATATGATGATAAGTTCTTCTAGCTATTCTAACCATAGGCTAAAGGTGAATTATAGTATAGAAGATCAAGCATCAACGCTTCAATACTATCCACTATAGGCTTCAGCCATGCTAGCAGTACTTGGAAAAACAATGTTACCCACAGCATTAGCCATCAAAGCTATGCCAAATATCATTATGCCTAGTATTATCAGGCTTGTAGCATTACCTTTGTTCTTCTTACTCAAGTATTCTCTACTTCTTGTATGCTTCATCTGGAGTTAGTAGTAAATTGATGTTGTTGGTTCTCTAGTTCAGCCTCTTTGAGTGGATCTCTTCTGTTCTTGACTTCGATGTTTTGGTAATAGTCAACATCAGGGGGCTTTCCCCACACATCGATGTCTCTTTTAGAGATTCCAAACTCAAAGTACACCTCACAAAGCCCAAGAAGCAATAGACTCATTGGTCAGAATCGACCCTTCATTTCTACCATATACTTCTGAGGGTCGACTCGTAGTTTGGATGGTTGAATGCTTTCTGCAATTCTTGATTTGATTTTGCTGCCTCATCCTGATTCCTAGCTACAGTCATAATGCGCACATTTTCTGGAAGCTTCTCACAGAGCAAATTAACAAATTTTCGTTCAGTAGCCCTCCACCCAATTGGGAGAAGCTTTATTCTTCTATTGATTGTTTTACCTTTGATTACTTGGACTCTAATTATTTGATGGCGATATGAAGATGAGCACTGTTACATGGCTCAAGCTTAGGAAACTTGAGGAGACCAACAAGCCGATTAAGGCTGGGATTATTGGCGCGGGCTTTTTCGGCGTTTCAGTAATGAGACAAGTAGCGAAGATCCCAGGTATAGACATCTCTATGGTAGCGGATATAGAGAAAGAGAGAGCGATTCAAGGGTATGTATCCGCTGGTCATAAGCCTAACGAGATAGCTGAAGTTAAAGACGTCGATGCTGCGAACCATTTTATCGAGAAGAGGGTCCCCGTAATCACAGGCAATAGCCAAGTGGTGATGGAGAGCGATGTCGATGTTATCCTTGAAGCTACGGGAAGTGCGGAAGCAGGAGCTAGACACGCCTACCACGCTATAAAGAATAAGAAACATGTGGTGATGGCTACGGTTGAAGCCGAAGTTGTAGTTGGGCCGCTCTTAGCTAAGATGGCGAAGGAGGAAGGCGTAGTTTACAGTATGGCTTACGGGGATCAGCCAGCTGTAATAGTTGAACTCTACGATTGGGCTGTATCCTCAGGATTTAGAGTTGTAGCTGCAGGTGAAGGGACTGCCGCCAGATTGGAATGGAGACATTTGACGCCTGATGATGCACTCCCAAGGTTCGGTTGGACGCAGGAGGAAATTAAACGTCTGCGGCCAAACCTGAAGATGTATAACAGCTTCATCGACACAACAAAATGTGCCGTAGAAATGACCGCGGTCTGCAACGCAACAGGCTTGAAACCGGATATTAGAGGAATGCACTTTTCTTCAGTACCAAAAAAAGAGATTCCTAAAGTACTAAGTTTAAAGAAAGAGGGGGGAATACTTGAGAGCGAAGGTGTCACCGAGGTTATCCCATGGGACAGCCAGGACGGCCAAAGAATTGAGGATAATCTACGGTGGGGCGTCTTCGTTGTGATTACTAGCGAAGATAGAGAAGTAATGAAAATCCTAGGGAGCTACGGTTGCTCTATGGGAGGAAAAAATGCTCTCATATTCAGACCACACCATCTAGCAGGTCTCGAAGCGTCGATCTCGCTGATCCGAGCAGCATTATTTGAACAACCGACTGGAGCACCACTACCTACTAGACCCGTCGCAGAGGTTATAACTGCAGCCAAGAGGAATCTGAAGCCGGGAGATGTGCTGGACGGCTCTGGAGGATATACGATTTATGGGCTCGCAGAAGAAGCAGATACTGCTACAAAGGAGAATTTGCTGCCTCTTGGCTTCGCCGATGGTATCCAAGTAAAAAGAACGATTTCTAGAGACATGGTAATCACCTACGACGATGTCAAATTGAACGAAGAATCCTTCCTATTGAAGCTGAGACAGACGCAAGCTGAAACTTTCCGCTGATTGACCTTCACAGCGCACGCTAAACCTGGGAAAAAGCTGTCCATTGGAATACAAATCTTACGTTTCTCAGGCAATCGAGGAACTAAAGAGAGAAGGTCTCCTTCGACTAAAGAAAACATCTCACGGAATTGACGCAAGTGCCATAGAGCAACAAAGGATATGGATACGCTAATGAGTACGAGAAAAAGGCCAATTTGCCTTTATCCCAACTTGGAGAAACTGGGAAACCCGCTTTCAGAGTGCCTCCACTGACCGACGATCAATTGCGAATACTAAAACTGAAAAAGAAGAAATGACACAAGAAAGAAAACACTCAGCGAAATACCGTTATCTTTCCAATGCTCCTAGCACGACACGATGCTCGAACGAAAGTTGCATGTAGATGAATCGACCATAAATGCCAAAAATATCTTTGAAGTTCCTCACCGAACTCTAACACTGACAAAAGAAAAAGGCTAATGAAACGACTTCTTCTTATGACCGTGTCATCCTTAACCATATCAAATTGACAATGAGATTAAAGATGACAAAAGCGTATCGGCTAATCACTTGAAAGTTCCATAACCGATCAGCCGCCAGCTATCACCTATTCTTCTGCTAAGGGCGGCTTTGAAGCTGGAATCTGCACAGATTGGACGCTTTAACTGTACGTCAATCACGTCCTCCCGTGCAGAGGTAACAACCCCCGACGTCACAGCAGTCGCAACGTTGAGAACAAGGGGCTCATTCGTCCTGATTTTTTCAACGGTCACAAGCTCCTCTGTGCCAACAGCCCTCTCAAACAGCTCAACATCGAGTGTCACCTTGTCGAGCGCGGCTGGAAGGCCGCCTTCTTTTCCGACTAAACTCCCCACTAGACTATCCGCCTTGGTCACGGAGGGACAGAGGGATGTGCCCACTCCAACTAAACCGCCCGCACTGGACTGTTCAACTTCACCTTGGCTGACATGAAGACTTCTTATCTGAGTGAATATTGGTTGGTAGAAAGTCTTGCCGCCGCTCTCCATTCTTAAGCCGGGTCTTATCTCAATTTGGTCGTCACGGTGAAAGATCCCTTGAACGATCGATCCGCCTATTACCCCACCGTGTAGTTGCTCTGCTCTTGTGCCTGGCTTGTTGATATCGAACGATCTCAGAACGTATAGTTGAGGTGTGGCTGAGGGGTTTCTCTTCGGCGTTGGGATCTCGTGGTTAATTGCCTCTATCAGTAAATCGATGTTAATTCCGTGCTGGGCTGACACAGGAATTACGGAAGCCTTCTCTGCAGGCCTACCCTTGACGAATTCTTGGATCTCTTGCATATTTTTAATTGCACGTTCTCGGTTAACCACGTCTATCTTATTCTGAACAATTATCAACTTCTTGATTCCGGCCATCTCGGCAGCCAACAGGTGCTCCCGATCCTGAGCTTGGGGAAACTTCGCATCCGCTGCGACAACAAATAGTGCACCATCCATTAAGGCGGCGCCTGAAAGCATCGTCACCATTAGGCTGTGATGTCCGGGACAATCTATGAAACTCACGCCTCTCAGAAACTTCGTCTCTGCCCCGCAGATGGGGCATGCCTTCTTGGTGCTGAACGCCGCTGCTCCCCTGTGGGAAGAGCACTTGTAGAAATAGGCATCTGCATAACCTATCCTGATCGTAATGCCTCTTCTGAGCTCCTCCGAGTGCCTCGCGGTCCATACTCCTGTCAATGCCTGCACCAGAGTGCTCTTACCATTATCAACATGCCCTAGAGTGCCAATGTTGATTTCAGGCTGGACCGGCGGAGAGCTCAATGTTTTTCATCCCAAAATCTAAGTGCCTACCTTATTGAAGAAACCGTTTACTTTAACCTTTCCAGCAGATGTTGCAATTGATTTATTGAACTCAAGGGACAGTGACTGGTAGATACCAGATGAAGAAGTTACTCTGTCTAGGAATCGAATCTACAGCACATACGTTCGGAGCGGCGATCGCTTCCAGCGATGGAATGATCCTCTCCGACATCAGGGAAGTCTACGTACCTCCTGTCGGAAAGGGCATACATCCAAGTGAAGCGGCACAACATCACAACAGCAAAGCAGATAAGGTCATTCTGGAGGCATTGAGGAAAGCTCGGGTAAGAGCGAAGCAACTTGATGCCATAGCGTTCTCTTGCGGGCCGGGGCTAGGTCCATGTCTAAGAGTAGGCGCGACTACCGCCAGAGCTCTCTCGGTCTACTTCAAGAAGCCCCTTGTGCCGGTTAATCACGCTCTGGCGCACATAGAAATCGGCTGCCTGACGACGCATATGATGGATCCTCTGGTTATCCTTGTTTCCGGCGGGCATACAGCCATAGCAGCCTACGCCGCTGAGAGATGGCGCATCTATGGAGAGACTGAAGATATTACGATTGGGAATCTCTTTGACATGTTTGCGAGGGCCACAGGTCTTGCTACCCCCGGGGGACCGGAGGTTGAGAGAGTGGCTAGAGAAGGCAAGGAGCTGATAGATCTTCCGTATACTGTAAAAGGGAATGATGTCGCATACTCTGGCCTTTTGTCTGCGGCATTGCGCTTGTCCAAGAAAGGCGTGCCATTGCCCGATCTATGTTTTTCTCTTCAGGAGGTTGCACTAGCAATGATGGCAGAGGCTAGTGAACGTTCCCTAGCCCACACTGAAAAGAAAGAACTTCTACTCACTGGGGGCGTTGCAGCCAATGAAAGATTCCAATCCATGTTAAAGTCTATTGCTAAGGAGCACGGCATAGAATTCTGCGCGGTGGAAAGAAGATTCAGTGGAGACTCTGGCGCTCAGATTGCTTGGAATGGAATCCTAGCGTTTCGCAGTGGCGTCACTGTAAATGTTGAGGATAGCATGGTGAGACCCCGCTGGAGGTTAGATCAAGTCAAAGTCACCTGGAGGGGGCAGTAGATGAAGCTCTTTAAGAAGGGCGCTGAGGCAGACCTTTACCGTGAAAGCTGGTACGGTAGAGAGGTCATAATCAAGATAAGGTTACCGAAGTCTTACAGACATCCAAGCCTCGATCACAGACTGAGAGTCTCAAGAACCGTACGCGAAGCTGAGAACATCCACGAGGCCAAAAGAGCATCCGTTCCCACTCCTATCATATATCTTGTCGATATAGATAATGTGAGTCTAGTTATGGAGTATCTAGAGGGAGCCAGAGTCAAGGAAATCCTAGATGGATTGAACAGCAAGGATTGAGATCAGCTTTGTCAAAGGATCGGAAGTGAGATAGGGCAACTTCACAAGGCTTCTCTGATACACGGAGATCTTACAACCTCCAACATGATTTATGTAAACGAGGAGAAAGTCTTCCTAATAGACTTCGGACTGAGTTTTCACTCGATCAGCGAGGAGGATAAAGGGGTCGACCTTCACTTGATGAGCAGGGCTCTCAACAGTACACATTACAGACACGCACATGAATCCATGAGATTGATATTGACAGGCTACAGGAAGACTGTTGGAGCAGAGGCCACCTCAAAAGTGTTAGATAAAGTCAGAGAGATAGCGTATCGAGGCAGATACTTCAGCGAAAGGAGTTAACGGCGCGGTCTGTTCGTTCCCAAGTCCATATTCCAAATTTCTCAACCGCAATTCTCCTGTGAGAAACCTTCTGTTTTCCTTCCGCACCCATCTCGCTAAATGTCTGGCGGGAACCATGAGGAATGAAGATAGGATCAAAACCCCACCTAACACCCCTAGCCTCTGAAGATATGCTCCCTTCAGCGATTCCCGAGAAGAGACGGACATCACAACCGGTCCCGATGTATGCGATTACAGACTCAAACCGTGCAGTTCTCTGTCGAATATTCGACATGAGTTTTAAGATACCAAGATTTCCGATAGTCTTCTGAGCGTATGAAGAGTATGGTCCTGGAAACCCCCCCAAGGCATCTATGAAGAGGCCGGAGTCTTCGATAAACAGGGGACGTTTCAGTCTCTTATGGAGATATCTGGCACTGACGGAAGCAATCTTCCTCAGAGAGCTTGACTGAATCTCAGGATATTTTAGATTCAAATGCTCGAAAGCGATCGAGAATTCCCTTAAGATTTGCCTTACTTCAGTCACCTTGTTCGGATTACTCGTAACGAAAGTCAAGTACGCACATGAGCCTTTATCTTCAGTCATAGTCTCCAGCCGCCGTCAGATCTCCCTCCAAAACACGACGATATGCTTTTCCAGACCGTTATAGTTCTTCCGGCTTTGATACCACAGAAATTAATGGTCTCGCTGCTCAATCTTTATTGAAAGTGCGGGTAATCAATTCCTGAGAAATCGGATTGCCGCACAGTGTGAAGGAATTTGTACTGAGCAAACCTTGTTTCTGGGCTTGTCTGAACTGAGGATAGGGTGAACATCCGGAAAGTTGCATGGGCGACTCGGCTTGCGTTATTCAATCTACGCAAAATGCTTGCCATAGGTGGCAAATTGCTGCCGGGGAAAGTGGTTTTATAGCGCGTTCAGCACACGATACGGATGATGGAATCATGATCTCCGCATGCATATTAATAAGAACCGAACGGGGAAGATTCGACGAAGTCGTGGAGAGGATGAAACAATTCAAAGAAACAAGGAATGTGATGGCTGTTCTTGGAAGATATGATGTAGTCGTGGATATCGAAGTTCCAGACTACGATACCTTGGGAACCACAGTCACGAAGATGGGAAAGATCGGCGGCGTTGTATTCACTGAGACGTTACCTGAGATGAAGACAGCGGGTGGAAAGTAATGTTGAACGCCTGTGTCTTGATCAAGACTATCCCTACAAGGATTGAGGACACGATTTCAGAAGTGAAGAAGTTCAAGCAAGTCAGGAAGACCTACATGGTTTACGGACGATGGGATATAGTAGCGCTGATGGAGGTCACCGAGTACAAGGAACTTAAGACCATCACCGCTCAGATAAACGGAATGAAAGGCGTAAGAAGTACAGAGACTTTGGCAAGTACCTGACTCGATCTGTGCATCAATCTCAAGGCACAATTAAGATATGACCCGCGATCTTTTTGCAAGCCTCTCAGCCTGACGAATGGTGAGGCCCTTCTCACCGAAAATGGTGTATCTTTCAGGCCTAACCTTAGGGATCATGGTGAGGGCCTCTACTATGTACCTTTCATCTATTTCCAACTGGTCAGAATTCGTGGGAGCCCCGATCTTTCTCAATACTTCTCTTATGAGCCTCCAATTGCCCTTCTGAAGATAGGCGCTCATTATTGCACCAACACCACACTGCTCACCATGAAGTGCAGGTTTTGGCGCTATCATAGTTAAGGCATGGCTGAACATATGCTCTGACCCGCTACAGGGCCTGCTGCTTCCAGCTATGCTTATTGCGACCCCGCAGCTGATCAATGCCTCGACGACAGTTCTGACGGCTCCCTCGCCAAGACTCCTTAACGTTCCGGCATTTCGCGTCACTAGCCTAGCGCTCATGAGTGCCAGTTCAGCGGCATAGTCACCGTAATACTCGCCTTTCACCTTCCGTGCTAGCCTCCAGTCCCTTACTGCCGTATATTTCGCTACGATGTCTCCGCAACCGCTCGCAATCAATCTGTACGGTGATTTGGCAATGACCGAGATATCAGCAAGTATAGCAAGAGGCGCCTGACCCCTGAGGGAGTATGGCTTATCGAGCCCTTTAATCGAGGCATGGGAACTCGCTATTCCATCGTGAGAGGCCGTGGTGGGAACACTGATGAAAGGTATCTTCCTGCTGGCCGATGATAACTTTGCAATATCTATATCCTTCCCTCCGCCCAACCCTATCACAACCGATGGGCGGTCTTTGTCGATCTCCTCCTCAGCCATCTTGACGTATTCTATTGTTGCATCTTCCACCGTCAAGTATCCGGTGGAGAGCGATGCTTCTTGGAGTGAACGCGTAACATCTCGGCGAGCTAATTCCATCATCCTTGGACCCGTGATGATCAGAGCGCTTCCTTGGAAACCAAGTTTCTGGCATACTTCGCCCAGAGATCCTATCACGTCGGTCCCGACGATCACCTCACGAGGGAGTTGCATGTAATGAAGGGGCAAAACACTAACCTCCTATGGCACGAGTGCCAAGCCTACAAGGTTTGAGACTGCAAACACGATTACCATGTAGGTCGCTACAAGCTTTGCGACACCATACATGAAGGATATTAAATTTTCAAGAGACTGCGAGCCTAGACTTCTTACCTCTGTAATGATCGAGGACGATGAAACACGCGCTTCTTCGAGATCCTCCTTAGCCTTCTTGACTGTCTCTCTTATTGTTTCGATGACAATGTCTTGGCTTACAGCGTCTCCCAGAGGATGATATCCAAGCCTTGCAGGCACAAGACCATTGACGACGTGAGTGTCAGTAGTCATTATCTCGCCACCTGTGATGCCGATACTTTTCAAAGAGGAAATGATCTTCTCCCTCAAGCCAGGAGCCATATTGTTTGCATCTACAGTCACATACGCGGTGAGTCGATCCGAGGTCTTGAATACAAATGCGATAATACCCCCCGGGCCTATTCCATCCTCAGGGCCGAATCCTCTAAGGATGCTCTTTGCAGCGCCCATTTCAAACGTGTCAGTTCTTGACGCAGCAAGAGATTCGATGGCTTGAGATGCGGCTGATCTCAGATTCTCGATTTCCTGTTCAGTAAACATTCTGGCTTCAGCTATAGAGTTGTGCGAGTCGACTATCGCTACATATTTGAATCTCTTTTTGGCAAGTTGTTCGAGATCCTTTCCTAATTGAAATGGTATGTCTTCCATATCTCTAGGCGATTGGGTAAGTGTAAGCAGCAAGCATTCTCCAAAAACTTGAGCGCCAACCTTAGCCGACCCGACCTCAAATCCATTGAAAGCTGATGCATTACTACTCAAATCAGAATTTTCAAGAAGCGAGATTATTGCTGAAATGACTTTAGAATTCTGAGCTTGGGAGACTAGATTATGCTCATGTCCAGAGATACCGTGAGGTACAGCTACAACTAGCCCCTTCTTGTTCTCTAGATTTCTCTGGATCAGATAGGGGAGTTCGCTGCTGCCGACATTTAGAAATGGCCCTGGGTGAAAATCAGATACTGCAATCAAAGCTTTAGGTTGGCCACTCTTTTTTCTATGAAACTTCATCAATGTTATTTCGACCTTACCTTCAGATCCGATTTCCTCCAAGAAGCTCTCGAACAGCTCATTTTTCCTGCTTAGCCAATCAACTAAGAATGCTCTAAAGACACGTAACGGAGATGCTCCGACCATCCTGTGGCCTCTAGATTCAATGAATCGCAGGAGCAGAAGCAAGGGTACCAACGACAATACCGTAGCAGCACAGAAGCTCTTCACAAAGATGGATACATCCAAATTTAGGAGGAGGATGGCCGCTAGTGAGAATGCAAAAGGCTGAAAGAATGCGAAGAGAATTTTGTTAGATATTCTCTTGGATGACATCGAAGTGACTGCCAATGATCTAAGCGGCATTACTGTGAACAATGCTAGGAAGAAAGGTTGTTGTGGGAAATCTAAACCCGTGGAAATGTTTCTTACGACTCCTCCGAGGCACATTATTAGTATCCATAAGGCGCAGGAGAATAGCGATAAAGCAAAACATCTCCGGAGGTAGAATAGCGGATCATCTCTAAGTAACAATATTGAGGAAATCGCATCTGTGATGATTGCGGGCAAAAAGAGCACAATGAAACCAAAGGCCAAACCTTGGGCGGCGGCCTCCCAACTCCTACCCGCCAGAGTAAATGCTAACACAGACCCAACTAGGCTGACACCAAAAAGAAGACTGAGGATTTTTGATGTCGACGGAAAGGTTAGAGAGCGAACAAGCTTATAGTAAGGTAGCATCTTGCTTGTAAACAAAAAGCTGCGATGATGCAAGAAGAATGGCCTCGGAGCCCGTTTAGCGTCTGCGAAGGCTTGCAATGAGTTTTCCAGTATCCTCGATAGAAGACTGCTCAATTACTGTTCCAGTAACAATAAGGTCGGCGCCAGCTCCGGCAATCTCCTGTACTTGTTCGGGAGTTCTTATTCCTCCCCCCACAATCAATTTGACACCTGTAGACTTCCTTACCTGTCTGATCATATCTGTGGGCACTGACCTATCCGATCCTGAGCCAGCCTCAAGATATACGAAACGCATGCCAAGGAACTCTGCCGCCATCGCATACATCGATGCCAATTCAGGCTTGTCTCGCGGTATTGGTAAAGCTTGGCCCACAAATCCTGCTGCGCCTGAATCCGAACCCACTATTATGTATCCCATCGGTATTGGCTCCAAGCGGTAGCGTTTTACCAAGGGAGCACCGAGCGCTTGGACGCCCATTATATAGTAGGGATTGAAGGAGTTCATCAATGTTGAAAAGAATATAGCATCCGCATACTCACTAATCCCCGTTATGCCATTCGGAAAAAGAATCGTTGGAAGATTTGTCTTTTTCTTAATCTCTTTCACAACTTGATCGAGTTCGCGTTGAGAGACAACAGTGCTTCCCCCAACTATAATCCCAGAGGATCCTAAATCATGGAGTTTGATTGCGAGCTCCCCTGCCGCTTCCGACGTGAGGTTTTGGGGATCTATCAAAGATAGATGAATAGTACCGTTTGTCGCAACGGCATCCATGAGACGCTTTTCAGTCTTGCCTATCATTGATGATTCACCAATTATTGACGTCTTCACACTTATTAGAATTCCAGAAACTCAACCGTTGAATCACCATCCATAATCATATGAACCTGCTCACATAGACTCAACCCATTTATCTGTTTCCCGATCCATTCAGGCAGAATTGCCATCATTTGGAACAACTGTGTCGAATACCTGATGGATCAGTCTTATAGAGCCATTGATACTTTATTCAAGCCAGCACTAGGTTGCATCCAAACATTGGCCAAGCCACCACTTATTCCTATTTCTGATAGGACATGGTTCTTGAAGTCAATCGCCGCTCTCAAAATAATCAGGCCAATCAACTGCGTCATGATGGGCCTTGCAGTAATTATCGGAGAAGTCATCGCGCTGGCGGAAGCCCCTCAGTTGGGCAGCTCTGCTTTAGGTTTCCTAACCGGCTTTTTCTTGATGGCCGGAACAATGGCGATGAATGATTACTACGATCTTGAAATAGATAGGATCAATAGTCCAAGAAGGCCGCTGCCATCTGGAACTCTCACCTCGCGAGAGGTTTTAGCCATAAGTTTGATTGCCTGTTCAGTCGGCTTAGCGACTGCGGCATGGCTTAATGTGAGTAGCTGGATAATAGCTGCCTTCGCACTTTCTCTAATGATCTACTACAACACCCGCGGGAAGAGGACAGGCTTCTTCGGGAATGTGCTTGTAAGCGTATGCATCGGCCTTCCTTTCATATTTGGCGGAGCAGTTGTAGGAAAGATGGCTCCCCTTCTCATCCTCTTCGCCTTGAACTCTTTCACGGCCAATCTCGGCAGGGAGGTGACGAAGGGCATAGTGGATGTGGAAGGGGATCGTTCAAGAAAGGTCAATACAATTGCTGTTGTCTACGGTCCCAAAACCGCCTCTCGGCTAGCTGCAGTGCTTTACCTGGCCGCAGTTAGCATGAGTTTCGCACCACCAGCGCTGGGACTGGTCAAAATAGGATACATCCCACCGGTCGCAGTCTCTGACATAGGATTCGTCACTTCCAGCTTCTCATTGATTAGAAGATATGACCAACGTAACGCCAGACTATCGAAGAACAGGGTCTTGATCTGGATGTGCTTCGGTCTGCTTGCTTTTGTAGCGGGCATTGTTGGAGACATGTGAAGCCGGTTAGCTTCATAACAAATATGAGTGTCACTTCTTGCGTGTTATTTCTTCAAGGATTTCCTTGGCTCTGTCCATTCTGACCCGTCTCTCCTTGACCATGATCTCGGAGACCGCGTCTATCATCTCGCCGGTAGCGCCCGCCATCGAAGCTATGTTTCTTGCATGGAGAGTCATATGGCCTCTCTGTATTCCTTCAGTCGCTAGCGCTCTCAGAGCGGCGAGGTTCTGTGCAAGACCAACGGACACAACAACTTGGGCAAGTTCGGCCGCTGTCCTTACACCTAGGATCTTGACAGCGATCTTCGCTACAGGGTTTGTGGCTGTCGCGCCTCCAATAAGTCCGACCGCCATGGGCATCTCGATAGTACCGACAAGGTCTCCCTCATGGTTCTTCTCCCACGTACTAAGCGGGGTATAGCCGCCGTGTAGCGCTGCGTAGCTGTGCGCACCTGCCTCGACAGCTCTAGTATCGTTTCCGGTCGCCAATACAACTGCCGAAATTCCGTTCATTATTCCCTTGTTGTGAGTCGCGCAACGATATGGATCTGCTAATGCGAACGCGTAGGCGTTTACTACGCCATCTACAACCTGCTCACCTCCAAGTGCAGACTTTGAGAAGGTTGCTTTTGCACGCGCAAGCCTCTCTGTTGCCAAGTTGGAGATGATCCTGAGGTTTACTTTTCCTTCAGTCAGCTCTTCAACCGTTGGAGCTACAGCTTCGGCCATGGTGTTGACAGCATTGGCACCCATTGCATCTTTGCAGTCTACTAGAAGCTCAACAACGACCATTTGTCCGACAATCGTGTTGAGAACCTTACATCGAAGGTCTTTTGCCCCGCCACCCTTCGATACCAAGATCGGGTCTTGTTCGTTCGCTTTAGTCAAGATCTCCTCCTTACGAGAGAGTAGGACCATTCTTGCCCCGTGGGGATCGGGAATGTTGAGGACCTGTATTTGACCGATCATCACGGGTTGAGCACTGCTCGCGGTGAATCCACCTTTCGGCCTAGCAATCTTTGCGGCATTGCTCGCTGCAGCTACAACAGAAGGTTCTTCGATCGCCATCGGAATAAGGTAATCCCTTCCATTTATGAGAAAATTTGTGGCGATACCTAGAGGCACGGGAGTGACTCCGACGACATTTTCAATCATCCGGTTTGCAACATTAATGTCGAGTGAGCCTGTGGATTGAAGGGTTTGTGCTTCATCTCCAGCCAGATCAGCAAATTCTTCAAGGAGTTTCAACCGTTCAGCTGGAGAGAGCTTGTAGAATCCTGCAAGCTGTGAAGTTCTCATAACCGTCTTCCCGCCAATTTCCCTATGGATCGGTGGCGATTAATAAATGAGATAGAAAACGCTGACAGAAGCAAGGATCTCAGTTCACTGGCTAGGTTCTTCTTCGTGCATAATCGCTGGTCTCGTATCCCCGTTCATTCAACCAGTGAGCTGTCCTTCCGCTTAGGATAAGTGGCACCTTTCTTAGTTCACCGATATTTCTTGCTCCAACTAGGAACATCGCTGTTCTCAACTCTTCGATGAGCGTCTCCGCCATCTCATTTAGGTGTCTGTCGCCGCGTGATGCTGCCTTGAGCATAGGGAGGGCTACTCCTCCAGCGGTGGCGCCCAGCGCTATTGACTTTGCAATATCAAGTCCGGTTCTCAGACCCCCTGAGGCAATTACTGTCAGATTGGTCGATCTTGAGGCTTCTACTATGCTCACACACGTAGGTATCCCCCAGTCTCGGAAAGTTCGTCCAAGTGCCTGTTGTAGTTGGTCTCCACTCTTGATTGCTCTAAAGAATTCGACTGCCGCCCAGCTAGTTCCTCCTGTGCCGGCAACGTCAATCCCTTTGGCGCCTGCTCTTTCAATTTGGGATGCAACCTCACCTGAGATTCCCGATCCAGTCTCTTTGATTACTACGGGAACCTTGAGCGCTGAAGTTAGCTCTCCCAACTTTGACAGGACTCTTCTGAAGTCTGGTTCTCCCTCTATCTGAATCGATTCCTGAAGCGGATTGGAATGAATCATGATTGCATCGGCTTTAACCATCTCGACAGCCGCCTCAGCTTCCTCGACCCCGTAGCCGGCTGCAAACTGCGGACACCCGAGATTTGCGAAGACAAATGCGTTTGCCGCATTTTCTCTGACTATGCTGTAGGTCCTCGTCAATTTAGGGTTCTCTATCGCAGCTCGTTGACTTCCAACGCCTACTGCAAGTCCGTATCGTTGGGCGCATTTCCCCAAGAGTCTGTTTATCTTGGTCGCTTCGGTTACTCCGCCGGTCATAGGTTCCAGTATGAGTGGAGCACCCAGAGTGTGACCGAAGAGCTTCACTGATGTATCTATGTCGGATCTGGCGATCTCTGGAAGGGCTCGATGTATCATTATCACGTCTTCAAATCCGGCGCTGATAAACGCCTCTACCTTCTCTTTCAAGGATATCTCTAGGTGACCCTTCTTCCTGCTTTCGATCTTCTTCGACATTTCTGCTCTTACCGTACATTCGGGTGTAGCTTGGAGGTCAGCGCCAAGTTGAGAGGTGGGTCTTATCGGCACCTATCTTTCTGTTCATTGGGATAGTTCTCGAACACCCGACCAGTCTATACCAACTAGATAAGGCTTGGCTCCAGCATCAGCTATAGCCTCTGCAATCTTTGTGGAGTCTTCAGGTCGAGAGAGAGCTATCATGCAGCCTCCGCCACCGGCTCCTGTCAATTTTGCCCCTAGTGCGCCGGCACTTTTGGCGACCTTTACCAGTCTGTCAAGTTGAGGGGTAGAGACACCTATTTTCACTAGCAGTTCATGATTGGCATCCATTAATTCACCCAGCCTATGAAAATCTCCTTTCTCGTAGGCGTGCACTGCTTCATGTGTTAGCATTCCCGCTGCCTCACTAATTCTGGCAAGATCCTTGTCGCCTACTTCTACTCGTCTAGTTATTGCACTCACGAGGTCTCCTGTTGATCTTTCCTTTCCGGTATTCCCTACGACTATTCTGAACTGATCGCGCTGTGGGAGACTCGCTGGCGACTCTCCGATCTTGAATAGAATGACGCCTCCACGGGCGGCTGTAGTAGAATCGATTCCTGAAGGCTTCTTGTGTATGATTTGCTCTTGAACGGAAGCGAGTTCACAGACCTCACTCCTGTCGATTCTGAGATCTAGAAACCTAGCCACGGCGAAGGCAGTTGAAACCGCCGTGGATGCTGACGACCCTAGGCCGACCCCCACTGGTATGTGGGAGGTGACTTCAACCACTAAGCCCTGATCTGTTCGCATAGCTCTTTCCAACACAGCCATTACAACACGCCTTAAGGGCTCAAGGGTTGACCTTGCTGAAGTCGAAAGGTCTTTGTCGCCAATCTGCGCCGTTGAAAATATATCGCTGACTCCGAGGTTTGGAGATGATATCTTGATAGTGCCTGTCGTACCTGCATCAACAGCCACTCTTGAATAAAGGCTGACTGCCGCAGACAGAGCTGGTTGTCCATGGACTACAAAGTGCTCTCCTGTTATTATGACCTTGGCGGGAGCGTAGGTGATTACCAATTCTAAGCGTCACACTTGGTCGAGGCTACGTTGAAAAGGAGATCGACGCGTAACCTACGACAGAAGAATAGTCTCCTGAAATATCTCCACTTGTCTTATAGGAGAGCAGTTTTCCTGCTGTAGCTCCACGCTTTTTAGAGTATGCTATAGCAGCGATTATTGGGCCTATCCCACAGATAGAGATCGAGTCAGACTCTACAATTCCTTCCAATGCTACTTCATCCAGTTTTTCAATGGCCCGAATAGCTTTTCTGTCCTTCTCACTTGCGACATCATGAGGCTCGTAGTGTGTCATGTCAGATGAGGCGACCACAAGACTTGCGGGTTCGTGGGCTACTTTGGCTATTGCTTCACCCACTTCTCGTCCGGTTTGAAGGTCTTGGATCATCATACAGATGGGTACGAATTTGAAGGAGTTCCCGTAGAGGTATTGAAGGAACGGTAGCTGAACCTCAACAGAGTGCTCGTGAGCATGGGCTTCATAATCCATATCGATTATTGGAGCGTTTTCTAAGATCGCATCTGCTAGCTCCAAGTCGATCTGGACCTCACCTAGGGGTGTTTCCCATCTGCCTTCATTCATCAGGGAGATGCCGCTTCCCATCCCTGTGTGGTTCGGACCAATGATAACTATCTTCTTCGGCTTGCCATGCTTCGCGAGCTCCGAGTACGCTGCAGCCGCGACCGGGCCGGAGTATTCGTAGCCTGCGTGTGGGCAGACTAACGCCACTATCTGGGTCAAATCATTCTGTCGTTTTTCGGGCAGTCTCCCAGGTCCAAATTTATGCTCAAAGCAGCCTTCGATCTCCTTTCTGAGAGAACTGGCTGAGCCAGCGTAGAATACTCCTGCTTGCGCAGGCCTGCGTATATTCAATCCTCAACGCCGTACTTGGGCGTTATCGCGGTAAGCTTGGTTTCGAAGTCATCTACCGTCTGAGTGACTCCACCGTCAGCCGGTATCTCCCCTCTGTCGCGAAGAACCTGCCTAGCGAGTAGCCAAAATACCATGGCTAAGGATTTTCTTCCCTTGTTATTAACTGGAATGGCTAGGTCGACGCCGCTCAACGCATTGTCCGTGTCGCAAAGAGCAATTACTGGAACTCCTGCTACCGAGGCTTCCTTTATTGCTTGAAAGTCAGCCCTTGGGTCTGTTACAATTACAAGTTGAGGCTCGGTGTGTTTGGGTTGGAGAGGATTTGAGATCAACCCAGGCATAAACCTGCCAACAATAGGCATACATCTCGTCAACTCGCAGAATTTCTCCACGGGCGTCCTGCCGTAGAGTCTTGACGAGACAACGACCACCCGTGAGGAGTCGAATCTGCTTATGAACTTAGAGGCTAATCTAATCCGTTCATCAGTCTTGCCTATATTCAGTATGAAAAGCCCATCAGGTCTGACGCGGAAGATGTGCTTCTCCATATCACCTGTCTTTACCCGTGTTCCTATGTGGAGGCCTGCTGCGAGAAGCTCCTCCAAAGGTTGAAGGAGGTCATCAGCCTTCGGTATCTCTTCCTTTTCTATTGCGCTCATCTTGACACCTATATTCTTGTATCGGCCATCCTAGCCTGTTCACCAAGAACTTCCTCTATCCTTATTAACTCATTTATCTTGGCAATTCGTTCCCCGCCCAGCACGCCAGCCTTGATGACTGGAGCGTTAAGTGCGAGGGCAATATGTGCAATCTCGTGCCCGCAACTCTCTCCTGAACGATGAGAGACTACGCAGGTGTAATTTGCTTCCTTTGCCAGTTTGGCAGTAGCAAAAGCATCGGTGATGGTTCCTACCTGATTTGGCTTTATTATAATAGCGTTTCCAGCCTTTTCTTTTATGCCTCTTTTCAAACGTTCGATGTTTGTGGTGAACAGATCGTCTCCGCAAATCAGGGTGCCACGAACTTTGGCCGTCAATTCCGAAAATGATTGAAACGATTCCTCATCGAGAGGATCCTCCACATAAACAAGCTTGTAGTCCCTGACAAGATTAACTATGAAGTCGATCTGGTCGCCGGTGTCCAATCGCCTCTTGTCTCTCTGGTAGGCGTATACCCCATCTTTTTCATTCCATATCGTTGAGGATGCCACGTCGAGACCAATTCCCAGTTTTACGCCGGTCTCGTCTGCGATACGACTGCAAGCCTTCGACAGTATCTCCAACACCTGTTCGGTCTTTAGGGGCACTACCCAAGCGCCCTCGTCACCTCTTCCCGCTAGCTTAACCCCTTCATCTTCAATTAGGCCGGCAACCTCTCTGTGTACTCTTATGTTGGCTGAAGCTGCCTCAGCAAAGTTTCTTGAGCTTGCAGGCAGGACTAGAAATTCCTGAATGTCGGTCCTTTCTCCTTTCGCATGGAGACCTCCGCCGATTACATTCCCAAGCGGATAAGGGAGGGCAAAAGTTGATGTTTCAGCCAAGTGTTTGAATAAGTGAATTCCCTTTGAAGCTGCACCCGCCATAGCCGACGCGATAGAGATGGCGTAGGCGGTATTTCCTCCGAGCTTAGCGAAATCTCGCGATTCATCTATCTGATGGAGCTTGGCGTCTACCTGTTTGGGATTATCAACCGCTACGCCTGTTAGCCTTGGAGCAGCAATGTCTTCTACCATCTTGATCGCTTGAATAACACCGCCAGTTGGGTAGGATTTGACTTCCCATCTTCCTTTGCTGGCCCCGGAAGGTGCGGATGATCTGCCTATGCTCTTCCTAGTTATGACGTCAACTTCGATGGCTTCATTGCCTCTGCTATCGAAGATTCTTCTCGCCTTAACGTTCTCGATTACCGCCGAGCCATCCATTTTAGATCCTCAAGTTGCTTGCGACTTCTTGGCGGTAGCTTCAGAATACTCAAGAATATCATCGATAACGTCCACGTGTGAGATGAACATTCTTCTGCAACAATATCTGGTGATGCCAAGTTCATCAAGAACTTTCTTAGGTTCCTCTCCAGACTTTACCCTGCTCGAGAATTCCTCCCATTTGTCGGCTACCAGCTTACCACAGGTGAAACAGCGAACAGGCATTATCATAACATGTCCTCCAGATGGTCACCATAATTTTGCGCTATGCAAACGTGTCTATCGATACGACTTCTGTTTCCTTCTTCGGGCTCCTGGACCACCGAACTTCTTCGATTCTGATCGTCTGGGATCCCCGGCTAGCATAGTTCTATCTTGGTTTCTCAAGACACGTCTGAGTTGAGCGCTCTTCGTCCACCGAAGAAGGGCTCGGGTTATCGCCATCCTTGCAGCCTCAGCTTGGCCTATCACCCCTCCTCCGTGTGCTTCAACACTGATGTCCATACCTTTCGCCCTTTCTCCAGCTAATGCCAGGGGTTCCATAATCTTAGCCCGTGCGGTTTCTGGTGTCACAAGGTTCAAGGGGTAGTTGTTGAAAGTGACACGCCCTCTCCCAGTTCTTACGACCGCTTTGGCAATTGCTGTCTTTCTCTTTCCGCTGACGGTTAGAACTTTTCTTTTCTCACTCACTTGAAATACGTCCTCCTATCTCTTTTGAGTATTCCTCTAGAAGAATGAAACGGCACTTTAGTTTCGAAGCTTGAGCGCCGGGAATAGTCTGTCGCGGTTCCTGAGCATAACGACTCGGTGTATCGAAGTACACGCTGACTCTTTTGTAAGCTTCCTTTCCAGAAGGTTTCTTGAAGGGCAACATCCCCCTGAGGGCACGTCGCGCATAATTATCAGGTCTGCGCGGGTGAATGGGCCCCTTATCTTGCGACAATAGGCTTCTTGTGCTTAGCTTGGTCTTCGCTCTTTGGACTATATTTCTCTTTCCACCCGATATTACGGCTTTTGAAACGTTTAGTATAATTACTTGCTGACCCTCAATAGCCCTTTTTGCTGCGTAGCTTAGCATTCTTCCCAGAATCAAGTTTGTCGCGTCGATAACTATAGGCTTGTTCGACATTTGTGTCGTTACCTCATAATCTTGACGTGAGTACCTTTTGGATTACTTTCGAGAAGTTCCAAGAAGGTGAAACATTTGCCGCCTGCGATTCTTATCTTCTCTCTTGCAGCATTTGAAAAGCCGAGGGCAGCAACGGTTACTTTGTGATCCACTACCCCTGTACCCAATACCTTTCCCAGAACGGCGACTGTCTCTCCATTCTTTGTGAATCTCGAAATTCGCTTTATGTTCACCTGTGCGATATTCTTTCTCGGCTTGCTAATTGCGCGAGATATTGTAACCCAGATTGGTGCTCCGTTATCCTTGGAGGCTTTACGCAGAAGTCTCGCCAGTGTGAGAAGTTGCAGGTTAGTCTTGTTTTTCATTTTTTCACGCTGCGTGCTTGATAATCTGCAAGAGTTCTGAGGCTTTCTCTCCAATTTGTTTAGCTGCTTGTTCTACTATCTTCGTTGCAGGCAACGAACCTGTGGATTCGACTAGGAATATGAAATCAGTTTCACTCCAGCCGACTTTTATCGGGCAGGGTTCCTTTGAACATCGCTTTATGCACTCAGTGCAGAGAATGCACTCCTCCACATCTTTTACGACGAGTTTTTTGTCTTTCATTTCCAGTACGCATTTGGGGCAGTATTTTATGCAGTCACCGCAACCGTCACATTTGCTTGTATCTATAGAGATTGTCGGCAGGTATTTGTAGGTGCAGGCGGAGACGGGTTGCCACTTAGCGTGTTCTTGACCTCGCCCAAGCTTTGCGTACGCTTCTAATTTCAGCCTCTGTCCCGGCGCCAGCTTCACAATGGGTATCTTCTCGCTCACTGGTCTTATGGAGGGGTTATCAGGCGCGAGGTCTCCGGAATAGATAGTTGTGGTTTTATCTTTTGCCTCAACCTCCATTGTGAATGAGGCCCTGCACCTGTTGCAGCCCAACTCACTCTTGCAATCACATTTTTCGGGAAGTGTATAAGCATCGAGATCAGTTGTCAAAGGAATTAACCCGAATCGGTGCGCCAGAAACTCATCAAATAGGACCGACGTATTTTCTATTACTATGACATCGTCAATCGCCATCGTCGGAACTTCAGCTATCATAGTCCTACGCAATGCATTCGCAAAAGCCGAAGTGACTCCGCTAACCATGAATCGCAATACGTCTTTGTCCTTTTTGATTACAGATAGCTCCAAATCATGCCTACCTCAGTTGGCTACATAATAGGTCTGGCGCGAATTCATTCTTTGATTGACTCCTGTGATCCTAGATAGTCATGACGATCCGTGTCAGACTGAGATACCAGTCGGTTCGGAGTAGCGTATAGACGTAAGCCTTCTTTATATGTTTATTTCGGTTGCACTTAAACTGAAACGAGAGAATCGCAGACGAAGGAAGCTCGGAATCTTCCCGTACCCTACCAAATTATGTCCACGCGACACACGCTTGTCTCATCACGGCTGACTTGACTATGCCATCTTGGGAGTAGCGGGTGTGACGAGAATGTACGACTTAGAATCACTACTCTTCAAAACCTTCGATATCCATTTATCCTCTTAGTGACTAACATTTAGTGATGCAAGTTGACAAATAAGACTCCGATCTATAGCAACTCCATAAAGTTGACGCTAGAGGGCTCTAGACTTATCTTGGCTGCTTCGGAGCGCAAGGCTAGGGAGATAGGTGTTCCGATGGATATAGCAGTAGTAGACGAAGGTGGAAACCTCCTAGCATTCGAGAGAATGGATGGTGCGAAGATCACCGGTATCGATATTGCGATAAACAAGGCCTTTACATCCGCCTGTAGTAGGCGGGGAACACATGAGTATGCTGAGGTTGCGTCACCAGGCAAATCCGCATTCGGTATTCACGTAAGTAATCAGGGAAGGTTCGTGATCTTCGGAGGAGGTCTGCCGATAGTCATAAGCGGGCAAGTCGTTGGCGGGATAGGTTGCAGCTCAGGCACCGCTGAACAAGACAGAGCGGTTTCTCAGGCAGGCCTAGATGCAATCGCCACAGAATGACTTGCCACGAGAGAGCAAGACACGCGCTCGTGGTCTGCTGCCGCAAAAGTCGCGAAAATGGTCATCTTCAAGGCGAATAGGAAGCCCCCAAAATGATGATTCGTCGTTTAGGCAGACGGTGGAATATTATCCAAGTGTCGTGCATTCCTTGTTGAACGAATCTCTATTGCAGTTATTGTCAACAGATAAATTACGATCCAGACGGTAAAAAGAACCTCACCTATCGATTCGTGGAACATCCTCAGATTCACGTCTATGAATGCGCCATAATAGATTATGAGAAATATTCTGATTATGTTCACGAGAAAAGTCCCTATCGCTCCTAATGTAGCGAACACTAACTTTCTAGTAACGGTGGTATCCAGCTTGACCATCAGTATTATGATCACCAACAGGTAAATGGTCATGCTTAGTATTCCAGCGCATTGCCAGTACATGTCTATGATCAAGAACCCTTTATGACCCCAGACAGCAAGGCTGTCAAAACCCACCAGCTCTACTCTGACTCCAACAGCCCTCAGTAGAAATACGGTAGCGACAAGAATAGGTTGAATCAGGACCTGTAACGATTCTATAGAACCATAGGGGAATGTGGCATCTAAAAGGAGGATGAAAGCCATGCCTGAGAGGAAGACTAACGGAGTGGGGAAATACTTGATTTTGAAAACACCAAAGGAGAATGCGACAATTGATAGAATAAAGAGAGCATAAAGAATGTAATCCCACATTCTAGTCCAACTCAGGATTTGGGGAGTGCTGATATAACCAAATTTGGCACCGAATTTGGCGACAAGGCTGGTCTGGCCAAGGGCGTAGACTACCACGAAGTATGCCACGAGTATGGATACAGAAGCAGCTATGCCGAGTAATCTCCTAGCATCCAATCTAAAATCAAGCAATCTCCTCGCGTCGTACCACTCCATTGTCAAAAAGACAAAGGCAAAAACTAAGCCACCGCCCGCTCCCTCATTCCAGCCGAGTATGAACTGATTTGAGTCGATGAGAAAAAGTGCGACTATAGGGATGGTAAAAGGAACCAAAAATACATCTGCAGACTGTGACCACTTTCCCAAAAAAGCCCGCAGACGCATATCAAGAACCCGTACTTATCATGTGCTGCTAGTATGCTTACATTTGTGGTTCTTAGCTCTACCTGCGATAATTTGGTCAGAGCTGACTGTCATGACAACATGAGGCCCTCGATGCCCGATATTTAACTTCATATGCCCATAGTTGAGGCGGGAGCACGGTTATCAAGATCTAGCACCATTTGATAATGAAGGGGATTCAGGATCTGTCACAGAACCCGCTTAAGGATATAACGGGCACTTCAGGAAGAGAGCTTCTTAACAAGAAGATAATCCTCTGTATCACCGGAAGTGTCGCTGCAGCACAAGCACCAGAAATTGGTAGGGAGCTGATGCGGAGAGGCGCAGAAGTCTACCCGGTGCTCTCTCGATCGGCCTGCGAGCTAATAAATCCCAAACTTATGGGATGGGCTACGGGCAATCCTGTTGTGACCGAGCTCACCGGGAGCACTGAGCATATTCAGCTGGCGGGCGAGTGGGCCGGGAGGGCGGATCTATTGCTGATAGCTCCAGCGACAGCCAACACGATTGGAAAGATAGCATGCGGAATCGACGACACGACCGTGACGACGGTAGCCACTACCGCATTGGGATCTGGCGTACCGATCATCATAGCCCCAGCCATGCACCAATCCATGTACAAGCATCCAATAGTTCTTGAGAATATTGGGAAGCTAAAGACCTTTGACATTAACGTACTTGATCCGTATATCGTAGAGAGTAAAGCTAAGATTCCAAAGACTTCAACCATAGTCGAGGCAGTAATCAGAAGGCTATCCCATGACGACCTGAAGGGACTTAACTTTCTCATTTCTGCAGGGCCTACTTTAGAATACATAGACCCAGTTCGGATAATCACAAACAAAGGCTCCGGCAAGACAGGGGTCGCAATCGCTAACGAAGCCGCAAGGCGTGGAGCATCCGCGACTCTGATAATAGGGCCAGTTGAAACAGTGATGCCGCTGAATGTGAGAGCAGTAAAAGTTGAGACTACAGAGGAGATGCTTCAGGCGGTTAGAGAAGAGCTTGAAAGCAAACAATATCAAGTATTCATCGGAAGTGCTGCCGTAGTCGACTACAAACCTACAATTTCCCACAAGACCAAGATTCGTACAAGAGAAAGTCAAAGCTTTACGGTCGAACTCCAAGCTACACCTAAGATAATAGACCAAGTGAAGAAGACCAGCCCGAAGACTTGTTTAGTCGCCTTCAAAGCTGAGTATGGCCTATCGGATTCAGAACTTATTGAAAAAGCACGGGAGGTTCTTAGCTCGTCGGGAGCTGACCTTGCAGTTGCTAATCACGTAGGTATTGAAGGCGTTGGGTTTGGCTCAGAAGAGAACGAAGTATTCCTAGTCGATCGTTCTGGAAATGCCACTCACATAGCTCGAACTAGTAAGGAAGAAATCGCGAGACGACTCCTTGACTATCTAGTCGATAAACTGGGAATTAAGGGGCTGCGAATTCACTGAAAGTAGCGGCAATCCAGATCGGCCCAGACAAGGCCACTAATGACAGTTTAGAAGACAATATTGAGAGGCTGGTTAGGAAAGCAACCGATGAAGGATCCGAGATAATCTGCTTTCCGGAGCATTGGTTGGGGGAGGAAACACCAGATCGCGTCTCCAACTTGATAGAATTAATGAGAGACGTAGCCCGTAAATTCAGCACCACTATAATTGCAGGAGGATTCTTCGAACGGCTGACAGACGGTATCTTCGTGACTGCGCCCATAGTTGATCACCACGGTAGACTTATGGGCCGACAAAGGAAGGTGCATCTCTTTGGCCATGAGAAGTCTATAGCAAAACCCGGATCCGAGTATCCAATATTCGAATCGGGAAACGTGAAATTCGGTGTTATCGTGTGTTACGATGCGGTTTTCCCTGAGGTTGCCCGGATTTTTGCTCTAGAAGGCGCTGAGATGCTGTTCGCTCCATCACGAATCATGAAGGCCGGAATCCAACCCTGGCATCTGTATCTCACAACACGTTGCCTCGAGAATCGCTTGCCAATTGTTGCGGCAAATGTCTCGTACCCACCTCGATTCCTGGGTCATAGCATCATCTTGGATCTAAGCGAGGATGCCAAGACTGGTGTAGTCTACCCTAATGTTCTCTCGATAGGAGGAGAATCCTCCGGGGCGATAATGGGTGAGGTGAACATTCAGACTGCCCGAAGGCTTCGAGATGCAAGGCTCAAGGAAAGAAAACCGAGCACTTATGAATCGATCTCAAAACCGTGAATTCACGAAACAAGACTATGTTGAGAGGCATGAGTATCGATTCCCGTGTAGAGGAGACCTAACTCATTTAGGAAATGCAACTCAAGATATGTTGAACGCCCGATTATTCTATAATCACAAGACGGCCTCTGATAGGACTCTTAAGTGGTGCGGTGACTTTCAGCAGGCCTTCTTCAAAGATGGCTTCCGTCTTATCGGGATCTATGGGGTGTGCTATTGTGTAACAGGCATTGTAGACAACATCTTCTCTTGGTGCCCGTACGCAGAAGGATTGCTCACCTACCTCTAGCTCTATCCTTTCTTTCTCAACTCCAGGCAACTCTATCTCGATGTGGTACTTTTCTCCATCATGATCTACGCTGACAGAAGGAAGAATCTCGGTCTTTTCCTTTGTCGACATGAAAAAAATGACACCGTTGTAAATCTGGAAATCAAGAAAATATAAGTATATTACCCCTGCCAGAATTATCTAGTTTGTCGATAGTCGTGTCTTGATTTGATCTTAAGCTAGGCGAACTTCAACTTCATTTAAAACGTTCAGAATCCGTAAGTATCCTGAGTTCAGAACGATCACAGAAGTTGGCGAGGTAACTACCAGCGAAACGAGCGGGGTTTTACTTCTCTGAACTGCTCGACAAAAACAATATAAATTCTCTGTCTTGCTATCTCCTAGCAAGAGGGAAAGTTAAATGTCAGCAATCAAAGGGGTGGCGGACGGAGGTCTCAACCTTCTCCCCGATAAACCGCTAACAAGGGATCAATGGCTAAGAGACGCGTTCCCAGAATGGGGAACGATACTAAATAAGGAAATACAGGAAACCAAACCTGAGAAGAATACGTTCGTGCTATGGTGGCTCGGTGGCGCGTCATGGTGGATGAAGAGCGCCGGTGGTGCAAGCATCTGCATAGACCAGTACAGTGCCTCTGGAGGTCTTACGGAACGCAACGACTTCGCGAAGTACTCTGGCGTGATGAGAATGACAGGAGCAGACAAGATGTACTGGGTCAGATGTGTTCCCCATGTCTTGGATCCATGGGCAATCAAAGAGTGCGACGCATATCTCTCCACCCACATACATAACGACCACATGGATTTCTATACAGTCAAACCTCTGATAGAAAACACAAACTGCAAATTTGTCACACCTCCGCGGGGGAAAGAAATATTCGAAAGATGGAAGACCCCAAAGGACAGGATTGTCGTAGTGAAGCCTGGTGACGTAGTCAAGATAAAGGATGTTGAGGTGCGCGCCGTGGAGTCATTTGACAGGACAGTTCTGATAACAGAGCAGAGGGACATTCACAAGATGTCAATGGAAGAATTTGCTAGACTTATGGATGAAAAAGCCTGCAACTTCGTATTGAAGACACCTTACGGTACCGTGTATGACGCCGGAGATTCCCACTACTCAAACATGTTCTTCAAACACGGAAGACAATACGACATAGACGTAGCATTGATAACCTTTGGAGACAATCCCGATGGTATGACCGACAAGATGAATGCATACGACGCCTACCGAGCAGCAAAATGTCTGAAGGCGAAAGTTATGATTCCGATGCATTACGAAAACTGGGGAATCGTAGAAGGCGATCCTACAGATGTCGAGATGATAGCAAACAAGAAATTTGCTCCTTTCAATGTATGCATAATGCGACCTGGAACAAGGTACGTGTGGCCAAAAGACAAGGACAAGAAACGTATCTACTACCCACACCAGGTAGAAGCGCCCCAATACTTCAGACCTGAATTGGTAGACCTGCCGTTTCCAGCCTATCTGTAGAGCCTGTGCTCTACTTTCCTTTTTCTTTGCTCTTTTTTTGCCAGAGTGACTGCAGTCCGGGCAGACGCGCGCGACATCTGCCAAGCCTTAACCCGACGATTATCCTCTGAAACAGAACCAAGAATGATACGATAAGTTCCAATGTCATCACGAGACAAGTAAAAACGCTTGATTACTGTCTCTTACCAATTCTGTAGGGTCACTGAACGCAAGAAAGCTCTAATTCAGCCAGAGCGCTATCGATGGTCGAATCCACACCCGTACCGGTTTTTGCACTCAGTGGACAAATCTTTCGGCCAGGCAGCAATTGGCTAATAACTTCGATAGCGTTTCTCGCAGTCTCATCGTCCACTAGATCGGTCTTATTTGTGCAGATTAACGCCTTTGAGGGCATCGCAATCTTCCTAGTAATACTGTCAACTGACTGAACCTTCCTCCGCAAAGTCGCTATTGGCTCGGTCACGTCGACGAAAAGAAGAACGCTGTCAGCGTTTGTTATCTCATCAAGAGTCACAAAGAATGCATCTACAATCATTGGATGCATATCCTCTATGACCCCTATGGAGTCGACCAGCATGAACTGTGAACCTTTCCATTTCACTAGCCTTGAGTAGGAGGAGAGCGTTGTAAATGGTCCTTCGCCTGTTCCCTTGGACTCGGACGCTACCCTGTTGAAAAAAGTTGTCTTCCCGCTTTGTGTGTAACCTGCCAAGGCGACCGTTGTGAATCCAAGTTGTCGTCTTCTCTCACGTAGTAAGGTCTTCTTAGCTTGAACATCACGAAGACTCATCTTCACTCTGCTGATTCTTCTCCTTGCAGCCTTCTCGTATTCATTGAAAGGATAGTCTCCAGGCCCACTCCATCCTACCTGTTCGCCCAGTATGCCTTTCAGCTTTATGAATTCACGTCCCCATGAAAACGTGTATCTGAGTCTAGCCAATTCTATCTGGAGTTTGGCTTCATTGGTCATGGCTCTCTTGTCAAATACTTCCAAGATCAACAGGTTCCGGTCTATGACCTTTACATCGCCTATCTTTCTTTGTATCTTGAATACTTGACTGCTGGGGAGAGTGTTTGTGAATATTACAATGCTGATATGTTCTTGTTCAACAAGCCTCTTTAGCTCCTCGAGTTTGCCAACGCCTATGCAGTGGCCATGGTGTACACTGTTCCTATTTTGAACCATGGTCTTGATCACATTGTAACCGATATTCTCGGCCATTGTTGAGACTTCGTCCACACGTGAAACATTCTGTGGCAGCTTGCATTCAACAATTACTGTCCTCAATAGAGAGATCTCATCCCGTCTTGCAGGTCGCTGATTCGACTCACATCATACTCATTGATGGAAAATTCAACTTTTTGAATAATCGGATCCAGTCCTTGGAGATATACATTGTCTCGGGTTGATGCAGAAAAAGTTCAGTGAACATTATTGGATCTCTGACCCCACATTTGACCCTTTAATAAGATTGCCTATGTTTTTGTTGCACCAATCAGCACATTATCTTGTGTCCATTCTTATTGTATTTCACTACTACTTTTGTCGCTTCATTCTGGCAAAGCCTTTAAGGAACGCACCAAATAATATTTTTTGAGTGGTTTTTTATGAGTGAAGTTCAGCCTAGCAAATTGCGTATTCACCTTGCATCAATATCACTGGTAGTTATGCTTGTGATTGCAGGCATGGTAGGATACTTTTATGTTCAGACTCGATCTCAACTAAGCACCCTTCAAGGCAGGTTTGATAATCTTCAGTCACTTGTGGAAAAGCTTAATCAGACACAAAGCGAAGGGGCTGGAGCCCATGGGGTCTACGTTGGCGTAGAACAGTCCGTCGTGCAAGTATTGAATATGCAGAGGGGAACTAATGGACTTACACTCTCGGCACGGGGCACAGGCTTCACCTATGACGGAGACGGTCACATCATAACAAATAACCATGTAGTAGCGGGAGCGGACGCGGTGGAGGTAGGCTTTCTGGACGGCACCACTATCACAACAGTAGTCGTTGGCACTGATGTATACTCCGATTTAGCAGTCTTGAAGGTACAGACATCGCCGGGGGAGCTTAAACCTGTCACCTTAGGCAACTCATCGCAGCTGCTCGTGGGGGAGGCGATATATGCGGTCGGAGCTCCTTTTGGACTTGGTTGGTCGCTGACACAAGGGATTGTAAGTCAGATTGGGAGGTCACTCCCGACTACCGGTGGGTATGTGATACCTGGCGAAATTCAGGTAGATGCTGCCATAAATCCGGGCAACAGCGGTGGCCCACTACTTAATAGTCTCGGAGAGGTCGTTGGGGTTAACGAGGCCATCGAATCTCAGACAGGGCAGTTCTCAGGCGTCGGCTTTGCAATCCCATCGAATTTGGTTAAGAGAGTCGCACCATCACTTATACGAACAGGGCATTATGATCATCCTTGGCTGGGAGTTGCCGGCACAGACGTAACCTCCTCAATAGCCGAAAAGCTGAACCTCCCAGAGACACGAGGCTTCCTAGTCACATCTGTGATGAACAGTAGTCCAGCGGAGAAGGCGGGAGTACGCGGTGGAAATACGATGACAATCATTGAGGGAAATAATGTAACCATAGGCGGAGACGTGATAACGGGCATTGACGGCAGAAACGTGAACAAACTTGAGGATATACTTTACTATATTGAGTATTTCAAGAATCCTGGGGATAAGGTTGTTCTAAACATAATCAGGAACAACGAGGCGCTGACAGTTGAGGTTGCGCTGGGAGCAAGGCCCGCTCCATCCTCACCCTGAAAGCTTCTTACCGACGGAGCGTATTCTAATCTAACTTTGCGGGACGGCTTTCTCACACCGATTCTTTAAATTTCTATGGGATAATGGCCAAGCATTGAGGTAGACAATCTCTGGGCTCTCCTCGTTACAAAAATTAGCCTAATCAGCTCTGGGAGGACTTTTTCAGCAGTTATTCTTGCGGCCTTGCATACCCTTACGCCTTTGCACTTGAGGTCAGCGTAGACATAATGCCGTTACTTGGGTTGTTCCATAACGAGAAATAGCCATAACACGCCATCGGCTTACTTCTCTGCAGCCCACAGATCCATCGGTCAAACAGAGAAATTAGAAAGGACATTGTCCTTCCGGGCTTTTTGTCAAATAAGCTTGGCCTTCTTCAGTATTGATAGATGACTGCACGTAATCATCAAGTATTGAGTTGCGCTCGTCCAGTATTAGTGGGATCCTACCACCTGCAACATTCCCCACAGGCAGAGCATCCCCAGAAACCTACACTAAGCCAAGTAAAGGGATCCGATCAATAGCCACCGGAACAAGTGCGGTTAATCTGCATCCTGGTCCTCCTTCTCTAACTCAAGGAGCAATTCCTTGTGCCTCTTAGTCAGATGTGTTGGTACCTTGACACTTACCTTGATGTATTCGTCCCCCTTACCATGACCATCCATTCTCGGCATCCCTTTCCCTCTCATCTTGAATAGTGTTCCAGGTTGAGTCCCCGGCGGAATTTTCATCTCAATCTGGCCTCCAAGTGATGGTGCAAGGATCCTCGCGCCTAGTGTCGCTTGCGTGAAGGATATTGGAATCTCACAAAGCAGATCCTGGCCCTTTCTCTCAAAAACAGAGTGAGGCCTGATGTGAACGGTTACGTAAAGGTCTCCAGGCGGAACTTCTCCTGGCCCTGTATCTCCTTCACCTCTCAATCTCAGGGTTGAATTCTCATCTACGCCAGATGGGATCTTCACGCTTAGCCTGCGGTTGCGTCGAACATTTCCTTCGCCTTTACACTCTGTGCACGGAACTTCGGTAATGCGACCTTTTCCCCCACATCTACTGCATGTGGTTATCTGGGTGACTGTAAAGAAACCTGAGAGGGCTGACTGTCGCCTAACCTGCCCTGTTCCCTCGCAGGCCGGACAGGTCTTAAGGCCTGTCCCCGGCTTGGCTCCACTTCCTCCACACACCTGACAGCTCTCAACTCGGGTTACAGGTATCTCTGTTTCTAGACCTGTAGCGGCTTCTTCGAGATCTATCTCTAAATCGTATTGCAGGTCGTAACCTCTTTGAGGAGCGGCCCAACCCCCGCCCCTTCTGCCGAAGAATTGATCGAAAATACCAAAGCCGAGGTCTCTAAAGATGTCTTCGAAATCAACTCCTCTGAATATGTCTTCAGGGGTGTAGCGGTCACCTATACCTGCGCTACCATAATGATCAAAGGTCTTGCGTTTCTCCTCGTCAGAGAGGACTGCGTAGGCTTCGGAGATCTCTTTGAATTTCTCCTCGGCGTCAGGGGACTTGTTGCGGTCAGGATGGTATTGAAGGGCCAGCTTTCGATAGACGCTCTTTAGCTCGTCTTTGGTGGCATTTCTCTGGACTCCAAGTATCCCATAGTAATCCTTTTGGTTCACCAAGGCCACCAATAGTGAAACGAGGCAATGATAGTCAGGATTTCTTCTCTTCCTCTACAACCTTGTAGTCCGCATCCACTACCTTCTTATCTTCGCTACCAGTTTCACTAGATTCACCAGAGGATCCTGTGGCAGATTGTGCCTGGGCGGTCTTCTGCGCGGCCTCCTGATAAACGGCGGTGCCGACCTCTTGCAGTACCTTAGATAGGTCTTCCATCCTCGATTTAACCGCAGCTGCATCTTTGCCGCCTAGAGCAGCTCGCAAATCTGCAGATGCTTTGTCTAACTTCGCCTTCTGGTCTGTGCTGATTTTCTCTCCGAGATCTTTCAGGGTCTTCTCAACGGTGTATAGAAGGGAGTCGGCCTGATTTCTAGTCTCGACCTCTTCTCTCTTGATACGATCTTGTTCAGCATAATTCTCAGCTTCTTTGACCATTCGTTCTCTCTCAGACTGAGAGAGTTTTGTCGAGGCGGTTATTGTTATCTTCTGTTGGTTGCCAGTAGCAGTATCCTTTGCTGAAACGTTGATGATGCCATTTGCGTCTATATCGAAAGTGACCTCGATCTGGGGCACTCCTCTCGGTGCTGGCGGTATTCCGACTAGGTTGAACTGCCCGAGCGAGACGTTGTCGGCAGCCATTGCTCTCTCCCCTTGAAGGACATGCACTGTAACACTTGTCTGAAAGTCTGCTGCTGTACTAAAGATCTGACTCTTCCTGGTGGGGATGGTCGTATTTCTCTCAATTATCTTGGTAAATACGCTGCCAAGGGTCTCAACGCCCAGAGAAAGCGGGGTCACATCTAGTAGAAGTAACTCCTTAACTTCTCCGGCGATCACGCCAGCTTGGACGGCTGCACCCATAGCGACGCATTCCATCGGGTCGACACCACGCTCTGCAATTTTGCCCATGTAATCTTCAACAAATTTTCTAACGATGGGCATTCTGGTCGGACCGCCAACCATGATTATCTTGTCTACGTCCATAGGAGAAAGCTTGGCGTCAGATAGCGCCCTATTCATGGGTGCTCTACATCGTTCAATGGTTGGATTGACCAGCTCCTCCAGCTTTGCTCTAGTGAGGCTCATCTTAAAGTGCTTAGGACCTGATGAATCGGATGCCAAGAATGGAAGATTTATCTCACTTGTCAGGGTTGTAGAAAGTTCAATCTTGACTCTTTCACCTGCTTCTCTAAGCCTCTGAACCGCGACCTTGTCATTACTGATGTCTATTCCAGTGCTCTTCTTGAATTCTTGAGTCAAGAAACTTACTATTGTATTATCCATGTCTGTGCCGCCAAGTTGCGTATCTCCACTAGTCGTTTTCACCTCGAAGACCGGAGGTTCCGACGGACTAGGCCGCCCTATCTCCATCAATGTAACATCCAGCGTTCCTCCTCCAAGGTCAAAGACCATGATCTTCAATTCCTTCTCAGCCTTGTCAAGGCCGTATGCCAAGGCTGCGGCGGTTGGTTCGTTTATTATTCGGACGACCTCCAGACCCGCAATCGAACCGGCGTCTTTTGTAGCCTGCCTCTGGTTATCGTTGAAATAGGCGGGGACAGTAATCACTGCCTTATCGACTTTGGCTCCTAGAAATGCTTCTGAGTCTCTCTTTATTTTCTGGAGAATAAATCCGGATATCTGCTGGGGGGTATACTCTTTGCCGTATATGCGTACCTTGTAATCGGTACCCATCTTCCTCTTTATCGCCATTATCGTTCCTTCAGGATTGGTGACAGCTTGTCTCCTCGCAGGTTCACCAACAAGCAGCTGGCCGTCTTGAGTGAATGCGACGTACGAGGGAAATGCCTTGCCTCCGATAGAGGTCCCTTCGGCGCTCGCTATCATGACTGGTCTGCCTGCCTGAAGGACGGCCGCGGCCGAGTTGCTAGTTCCGAGGTCTATTCCAATAATCTTCGATGCTTGTGAATCAACCATCCTAATCACCTGTAAATAGTTGACATGATAGTTTAGTGGCTCGGATTTATAAGGGAGAGGGTTGGTTGAAGAAAAATATTTTGGAATACGATGAACTGTTTCGGTCGAAGCAGAGGCTAATTGCAGTCAGACGCTTTTTTTGGCACTGTCTTCAGAGGACGACTTCTGAGGGTTCTTTGCAACGATCACGATGCTCGGCCGTAGAAGCTTTCCCGTTAGAGTGTACCCGGCTCTTAGCTCCTCTATGATGGTCCCGTCCGCGGCATCTTCCCTTGAGGTCTGGTTGGCGGCTTCATGAATGGCATGGTCAAAGGGCTTACCTCTGGCTTCAATCCTAGCTAGACCCTCATTCTCAAGGAGGTCTCTGAGTTTCCCTAAGATTAGCTCGAATCCTGACCTTACAGCTTGCGAGTTCTCAATTTCAGAGGATACCTTCATCGCTATCTCCATATCATCTATTATGACTAGAAGCTTTGAGATCAATTGTTCATTGGCCCTAGCAATAGTCTCCTCAATCTCTTTCTTTGTTCTCTTCTGCAGATTTTCCAAGTCTGCTTGAAGGTATTTCAGTCGATTCAGATAGTCAGCTGATCTTCCTTTCTCTTCGGCCAAGGCTTCCTTCAGCGACTCGATCTCCTTTGAGAGCTTCTCCAAGTCAGTTTCCTTATGCGAAGACTTTGAAGCAGCCTGCGGCTCAGAATCTTTTGCCGACTCCTTCGCTGGCTTCACGCAATCCACCCATTTGCAGATCATTGCCCTCTGTCAGGCATAGGAGTCTTGAAGAAGTCTTGGATGACATATTTGTCTTTCGGGAATCTGGGTGGACATTACGCATTGTGGCGTCATCCGTAGCTTAAGGTGAAATTTTACATTGAACTAGCAAGAAAGTCCACTCCTTCAGGGGTGGGATGAATTGCGCTCCAGAGTGAGACGTTTGGGGCTTAAATGTCTGGTTTTTCAATAATAGTGCTGGTAGTTTCATGCGGAGAACCAACACCTTCATCCTTGATCCAACGGTGGAACAAGAGAGGATACTGAGGGATAAAGCTACCAACTGTGCCAAACTTTGGAATGAGGCGACATACCGCAAAAGACAGGCATACATGAACTATCAACCAATAGATTGGATATGCAAAGACCTCTACCAGAAATATTCATCGTTGATTGATTCAGCGACAGCACAGCAAATCATCAGGAAGAGCAACGAATCATGGAGGAGCTTCTTCGCCCTCAAGAAGATGGAGCGAGAAGGCAAACTTCCGCCGAACATTGAGAAGGTGTGTATGCCTGGATACTGGAAGCGAGATGGAAAATACAGGCTGATGTTGGTTCTGAGAAACGACATCTACAGCCTGAAGGATGAAGTGATGAAACTACCCAAGAAGATGGAGATACCCATCCGAGGCAAGCCCAGATGGGGTGGCAAGCAGGGAAAGGCCGAGGTCATCTATGATGAGGTTGATGGGAAGTGGCGTGTCTTTCAGGCAGTTAAGGTTAGGCCATTATTCAAGCCGAGAGGCTCCAAGACATGCTACATCGACATCGGTATCATTAACCTGTTCACCATCTGGCTTGAAGGATGGAGGCAACCAATATCGTACAGTGGGAGAAATCTACTCTCTGATTGGTGGTACTGGGTCAATAGGATAGCGGAATGTCAGAGGAGACTTGAAGCAGTTAATGGCAAGAAAAGTTCGAAGCGCCTCAGTAGACTGTATAGAATAAGGCAACGGAGATTCAGGCAAGCAATCAACACCATGATAAGAGTCATGGTAAGAGACCTGTACGATCTCGGTGTTTCAAAGATTGTGATAGGAGACCTAACAGGCATCAGAGACGGCAACGATAAAGGAAAGAAGAGCAACGCCATAATCCACAACTTCTGGAGCTTCAACTACATTATTCAAAGACTGAAGTATACAGCGCAAGAGTACGGCATAAGAGTGAGAGAAGTTAGCGAATACAAAACATCGAGCAAATGCGTAAGATGCGGCTCAGAGAACATTGAGAGGAAAGGCAGACTCTTCAAATGCCTTAACTGTGGATTGGAGGCTCATAGGGATGCTATTGGTGTTGTAAATATAGGACTCACTCAGGGGGTTAAGCTTCCTGCGGGAGTCATTAACAGGGCGATGACACGCCCTAACCTTCTAAAGTGGGATGGAATGAGGTGGGAGCGCAACAACGCTATGACCCATCAACCGATGAACATGATAGAAACTAGAATCCCCTGTCTTTAGGCAGGGGAGTGTCAATTTCAGGCAAATAGTCTTCACGGTGTTAGAGACATTTCTCGCCTTGAAAGGCTGAGAAAAGGTAATAAGACTTGGCTTTCGGTTAACAATCATTAACCTTTGCCTACCTGTGTTGGATGCGGGTCCCTAGAGTGCATATAATCGATTATTCTTTGGCTCTGATAAGCGGGTTCTTCGTTCTCTTATCTCCCTGCAGTTACCCACTCCTTCCAGGTTATGTTGCCTATTATCTTGGCGCCAAGATGAGTAGCCAGAGAGCACTTCAGGGAGGGTTAACTTGTGGTCTTGGGTTAGTAGTCATCTTTTCGGTAATCGGCTTGATTACTTACAGTCTTGGAAGTTCATTACTAAGGTTTCTTCCGTTTGCACATTATTTCGCCGCCGTCATCATCGGCATCTTAGGTCTCAGCATGTTGTTTGGAGTTGGCTATCCAAGGTTCTACCTGAAGGTCCATGCAACTAGTCGGGGAGGCTTTTATGGGCTTTTCATCTACGGTCTGACGTATGGCCTTGCGTCGTTAGCTTGCTCAGCTCCAGTATTCATATCCATCATGTTTTATGTCTCGACCTTTGGTGATATTCTAGATGGAATTCTTGCCTTCCTCTTTTTTGCTCTTGGAATGATTATTCCTTTGATCTTAACAACACTCCTGGTGGCTAAAGCCAGAGGTTTGCTTCTCAAGAAAATAGTCAGTGCAACTTCCAAAATCCAGCGAGCTAGCGGACTTGTATTGGTAGGTCTGGCGCTCTATCTATTTTTCTTAGTCTAGTTTCTAAATGGACATGTTAGAAAAGCCGTATAAGTTCGGTCACTGGTAGCGGCAGAGAATGCAGGTTGGACCTATTTTGAGTCAGCGACCTTCCCTCAAAGTGGTTAGGAGCCTCGGTGAGGTTGCCTTGTCTGCAGCACGGGAACTTGGAATTCTGGATGGCAAGTTTAGGATTGAATCAACAGATACCGAAGTGATTATACCATTGACTAGGCAACCATCAGAAAAGGAGTTGGCGACTCTCAAATTAAGACTTGCAGGCCTTCAGATCTCCAATTATTCATTCAGATGTAGAAAGCTTCGAGCGTCGAATCTCATAGAAGCGGTCGATGATAAACTTCCGCCCCATATGCTCGCAGCTCTTCCACGTTCCTATGATATCATGGGGGATATCGCGATCATGGAAATGCCAGAAGGCCTCCTTCCCTACGGCCACATCATTGGTGAGGCTTTGATGCAGTTGAGCCCTCGCGTCAAGACCGTGATGGCTAAGTCAGGTCCCGTGACCAGTACTTACCGCGTAAGGAGTTACAATTTACTGGCTGGTGAGCGATCGACCTTGACGCAGCATTCAGAGTCCGGCTGTATTTTTCGACTGGACCCGCGCAAGGTGTACTTCAGCCCCAGACTCTCATTTGAGCGCCGAAGAGTCGCCTCCAATATGAAGCCTAAAGAATTTGTTGTTGACATGTTTGCAGGTGTAGGACCGTTCTCGATCATCACGGCGAAACTTGGAAATGCTACGAAGGTCTACGGGGTTGACATCAATCCCGAGGCGGCCTCATTCATGCTACAGAATGTCTTAATCAACCGCCTCCGAGGGAGAATCACTGTGGTACTAGCAGATGTTCGAGAGACCTCAGTACGTTTGCTTTCGCACTCTGCCGATCGAGTAATAATGAACCTGCCTACTGAATCGATAGCCTTCATTCCCCAGGCATGTAACCTCCTTAAACATGAAGGGGGAATTATTCACTTCTATACATTCGTCTCAGAGGGAGTCTCACATGAGGTCATTCTTGAGATCATGAAAGAGAAGATTGAGAGCGCAAGCAGAAAGATCGTTGGGATAGATGCTATCAGGACTGTTAAGGGTATCGCACCGAGAGAATGGCAACTTGCAATTGATGTCAGGATCGCTTAAGCCCGCACAATCAAAGTGAGACTTACCCGTGCATCAGGATTTCTTAATCTCCCAACAAGTTTCCGACTGAAGTCAGCAGCGGCCCTGTTTGATCCAATCATCACAGTTCTACCGCAGGTGAAGCTGCTCTTCCGCGCCACAATATCAGTTTCGTGCGAAAGAGTTAGCGACGCACTACCTCTACCAACAGCGATTTCATTGATCTTATCAACCTCAATCATCATAACTATTTTGGCGAAGTCACTCGTAGCTAGTTTCCTAAATTTTTCAGAAAGTTCGGCAACACTCTTACTCGCTCCTACCGCAAGGACGCAGTCCCCCTTGGACGTCAGGTGTTCTTCTTTTGTGAACTCGAAAGTCGTTTTATGCGTAGCTCTTACCGCACTGTGGCCGTGAGCTTCAATCTTCTCGACAACTTCGTGTGTCATTCGCTTCTCAACAACGGAATTCTTGTGCAGGCTTACCGGGAGTCTCAGACTTTTATCCTGTTGAAAACAATTACTATTTCTGAGGATGGTGGGGATAGCTGGAGAGATTTTCTGAGCTTAGAAAGAGGGCTGTCGACCTACTCGCTGCTGAGGGCATCCTGCGTTCTGTCAGTGTTGTAAGAGCAATGTCGCTGGTTGCGAGGGAGGAATTCCTTCCCAAGGAGGTTAGATCAGAGGCTTATGTTGATGCCCCTTTGCCCATAGGGTATGGACAGACTACAAGTGCTCTTCACATGACTGCAATGTTCTGCGAATATTCCGAACTGACTCTTGGAGAGAAGGTTCTCGAGATTGGAGGAGGATGCGGCTACATGGGCTGTGTGTATGCTGAGATTGTAGCCTCGGGCGCCGAGCCAAGAGACAAGTGGGGGCATGTCTGGTCAGTTGAAATAATCGAGGGTCTAGCAAAGTTCGGTAAAGAGAACATTAACAGATGCGGATACGCGGATAGGGTTGACCTGTTATGTAAGGACGCCTCCTTGGGCTTGGAAGAGTATGCTCCCTATGACGCCATTATAGTCACAAGTGCAGCTCCAGACATTCCTCAGGGGCTGATAGGCCAACTAAATCTGGGTGGCTGCCTTCTAATACCCGTTGGCGGAATCTATCATTACCAGACATTGCTTAGAATTAGAAAGTACTCTGATGGGAGCGTTGCGAGAGATGAGTTGGGGGGAGTCGCATTCGTACCTATGAGGGGCAAGGCAGGATGGAAGGAGTAAAAGCTGGATTCAGCCACTGAAGTGAAGGCTTCTGGAGGAAGACTCAGAATGGTAAAAAGAGGTCCCGCAAGAAAAACAAAGTCGAATGAGCTACTACAATTCATTTCGAGAAACCCAGGACTCGACGTAGAAGAGATTTCAACGCGTCTAGGCTGGACTTCCAGAAGCGTCAGACTGGTCCTCGGAAGGCTTGAGAGGACCGGCCAAGTCCTGAGCAGATACTTCCCAGTCATCACCGTAGAGGTTGGAGGAGATTATCGGGTTGTCGACAGAGAGTTAGAAGAGGGAAGAGACAAACTCGAAAAGACGATCTGGCGGCTTCAGGAAAGAGCCAAAGAGACGTTTGAAAAATGCGTTCAGGCCCAGATGGCGAAGGATGAGCATCTCGCGTCGATGTACGCAAACCAATGCGCTGAGATAAAGAAGCTGATAAATGCTGTAGCGGCCAGCGAGAACGTCCTAAACAAGATGAGTTTATCCCTTGATAGTCTGAGGCTGAACTTGAGAAGAAAGTCTACTTGAGCTTAACCTCCAAAGAACTTCTCGAGGGTCATTCGATCTCCGATATTCCCACTCTTCAGAATACGGTCAATAGCATTTCTGACCCTCTCCTCTGAGAAGTCTCTTTCTCTACAGAGAAACTGGATTATACCATCGATGTCAGGCTTTCCCCATTCGATCTTGTAATCGCTAGTAACGTTAGGTCTGAGAAAGATCTGTCGGATAGTCATAAGGTCTTCAATTGGCGCTAGATCTGGTAGATGCTTGATTACGCTTTCGAAATCTCCATGTTCTTTGATGAGTTTAAGACCAGTTTTTGGACCAATACCCTTGACCCCACCGGGGTTATAGTCTGTCCCGAGAAGTATAGCCAAGTCGATAAGTTGTTCTCTTGTGAGCCCGAGATCTTTCAATACCCTACTAAGCTCAGAGAGTTCGGTCTCTACCTCCACGTATACATTCTTCCCAGGGAGTTTTCTTTTCCCGCTTAGTGTGAGATTACGTATCAGTCTGGGAGCACCGAATAGCAGAGAGTCGTAGTCTTGACTTGCCACAGCCCATAGATCATCCTTTGACACGATGTAGGCGGCTTGTGCCTCGCCTTCTGAGGGTGCCTGTACCCATGGAACACCCATGCTGCTCAGCAATCTCTTGGCGTCATCAACCATATCATCCTTCAGCCGGGAAGTCATCTGAGCATAGCGTCTTGCCTCTTCCATGGCACCGCGTTTGAGAGCTTCCTCATACCGTATCAGAGCGTCATCTTTAATCTGCGTTCTTCGCTTGATCTCGATTTCCTTCAATATCGGTGGGGTTCCATCGAAGACGTACACTACTCGGACCCCCTTTTCGATCATGTTCACGGTTCGGTAGAACAGCCCACTGAGATGACTGGTCACTCTTCCGGTCCCATCCATAAGAGGTTCGCCCGCCTCTCCTCTTATGATTGCGAGAAACTGGTAGAGAGCATTGTAGCCGTCTATGGCGAGTGCTTTCCCTCGAAGATCATCAAGACTAATTTTCTTCTTCTCAATTATTCCCCCGAGATCAACGCCCAAGCATATCACCACGGATTTGTTGTGCGATCGAAATCTGAGCAAATTATCTTGTCGTTGACGGCCAATTAAGACTTCAGTCCAAAACACTGGAGGAGGATGAAGCTAGGACATAGCTGAAGCGGCTATCGATTCACAGTTGAAAGACAGCTTTCGAAACATTCTAGCTGCTTTCGGCGACATCTCGTGGAAGCCTCTCTTGATGAAAATAGTGTGTAAGCTTTCTTTGGGACACGGCTTCTCTGGCTAATGTGCTACTTGCAACCCAACTTCTATAAGGAATTGTGAGGGCTCTCAGGGCGTGGCCAAAGGCTTTCTGGAATGTGTCAAACTTCGCTGGTTTAATCTTTAACAATTCTCGAATGCTTTCTCTCACATTCCAGACTCCTACTGGGAGAATGTACTCTGGATGTATTTCTCTTAGAAGCAAGCCTGACGCTTGTCGCCGCTCACGACTGAGTTTTTCTGCAAGTGCTAACCTGGCTGAGTAGTAGCACCCACCAACACTTGCATATGAAGTTCGGCCCTCGTAGGGTTCAAAATCTCCCATGAGCTCCGGGCGTGAACCTGAGGGGTTCCAGAAGGTCTTGGGAAACCATGCCTCTATCCATTCGAAACTCCACTTTTCAGGGAATAGTATGGCGGTATAGATATTTCCGATGTTTCGGAAAGTATACACGAGATACTCATCGATGGTGGGCAACTGTTTGACCTCTTCGATGAGCTTCGAAGATATGGTGCTGTCTATAGCAGTAATTCCCCATCTAGTTGGCACCAGACGTCTCTTTGAGGAGACACCGAACATTCCAAGGCTGAAGGAGCGTTGAATCCTTGTTACAAGTACTCCAGCCTTGTATAGGGATAAAATAGCTTCAGAGGCTTTCATATCCCTGTCGTAGAAAGATTTCTCGATTCTCCTATCGACTGAAACGTTGGACGTTATGAAACTCTTCATAGGAGCAGATGGACCAAAAGGCTGCGCATCGTCACTCAAGACCAACATTCTTCGGGGTTTCCTTGTGAAGACTGCTTCTGTGTCAGCAGGCTTCTCCCCCATGGCGAGCTCTTGGAGCGTCTCCAGAAGTCTACTGGGCTTTTGTACCTCAAAAACATGTGACCTAGACTTTCCTCTTACCAGAGAGAATCGATAATCGATCACTTCCTCTATCGACTTTCCCATCCACAGTTCAGGAGTATCTAGTATTTCGGTATCCCCATAATAGGGAGGGATCATCGGTCCAATGTTGACTCTTGGATACCCAAAACGTCCTACAAAGACTGCTGGTGGTGTCGAACCCGCTATAATCTCCTTGTCAATCAATCCACGCAGTTTGACTAAAGCCTCAGCTCGAGCGACTACTGGGCATTGAAACTTTCCACACAGCATCTTACCTCCTCTGCAAAGAAGGCATATTTTTGACCCTGGACTTCGGGTCAACATCATTTCGCCGCTAGTGCCTGTGCCCCCAAAGGGGGTAGGGCTTGCATTCCCGATCCAGTCGTCCCAGCGAATTGTCTTTGACCCAAGCATCCCGAGATGTCACTCTAAAAGGATATTATTCCCTTTCTTGTGAAGGCGCTAGCTACCGCTCCATGAAATAATCTTTAGTTGGATGTCAGGCTAATGTAGCCTATACTGATCTGTTCAGATCCTGCAAGGACAACTCATAAGAAGCGAGCGTTAATACTCCATTTATGATTGCGTGGTCGCTAATACAACGAATGAGACTTGTTGCCACTTCTCGAGCCCTCCAGCTGAAACGTAAATAGTACACGTATAACTGCCTGTTTCAACCGAGGTATCTGTTACGATCTGAAGAGTCACAATGGTTCTTCCGTTCGTGTGAATAGTAGAATTTGCATTAAGCCAACGTATGAATAATCCAGTTGTGGGCAGACCGGAAGTACGGAAGGCTAGCGTTGACTCGAATCCCTGATTTATATTTATTGTGAGATTGAAGGGTGTTATCTGCTCGACTATCTGGTTGACGACTTGTCTTACCACGCTCTGGGCTGTCGGGGTCACTGTGAAATTGAAGTCAGGAACCTCAAGTTGTGTTTCTGAACCGTTTCTCATGAAGGACCCTCTTGGAGTAGAAGCAAGCCCCTCCACTCTCATATAGTAGATGCCACCTGGAACGAATTGGTTTGATGTAGCCCTTACTGTCATTGTTGCGGTCACTGTTCCACCCTTAGGTGGTGACACAGTCTGCGGGGTAAAGTCCGCTTCCAATCCTCCCGGTAGTGCTTGCAGACCGAGCACGGTGGCTCTCAATGAGATTGGAGAGACCCAATTGTTAAGGGAATTCACGTAAACCGTTGTCGTTGCAGGATACGACACATAGACAGTCATCAGTTTAAGCGAAGTTTGGATATTGTAATCATCGACCAGTATTTTATATTGTGGTGTTACCGCGCTGTTTCCATAGGCATCAGCAGCCGATATGTAATAGGTCACGTCCCCCAGCACCTCAGTGCCTTGAATCGTATAGGAATACTGAGTACCTCCAGGCGACAGTAAGAGCATATAAACGGTCTCTGGTGCAACGGTCCGAATTATTGAATATGTGGCATTGTTAGGTATGATTAGATAGTTTAATGTGACATTTTTGGGGGTTCCGATGACGTTGGCGGTTACCACTATATCCGTGCCGAGTGATGATGTTGTGATGGGTGTGTGTGTTATGGAGACCTTCTGCCACCAACTCCCGTTGCCGCTGCTTTGACCTACTCCGCTGGACAAGAGAGCTAGAACTACACCGATTACCAGAACACTTATCATGAACAGTCCGACAAGGGCATAAATCTGCCTTTTAGAAGTAGCACCACTCTCATCCCTCTGTCTATCTCTCTTCCCTCTCTCCTCATCACCAGGATAATAGGGTTCTTGGCCCATAGCACGCGCGGCCGCTCTCCTTCTCTCCTCATCATAAGGATAATAGGGTTCTTGGCCCATAGACAATCGTCACTCTCCAACTATAATTTTAGAATGGGTTAAGTAAAGCTTTCGCATGGCGTCCTGTCCAGGCTTTGCTAAACCCCTTCTTTCTTCATCATCTTTAGGAACGAGGTGATTATTAGAAGTATCTCTCCACATTTCGCGTTTCCGACTTTACTCTTTTGTCCCCGTTTCTTTTAAAGTCATCTGAAGGGCTTCTTGCGGACTCTCAGCATGATTGAACTTCGAAGCCTCTTCGTCGGCCTTAGTTAGACCATCGGAGCAGCAGACAATCTTTGCCTTTTGCAGGATTTGGGAGTGAAGCAGAAGAAACATGCGCGTTTAATCAATCAGTTGACTGGTCCAGTTTCTCAAGTCGTTCAATGGCCTTAAGGACCTCGGCCTTAATGGTTAGTACCCTATTATCTGCCTCGCTTTTCACTTGTTCCTCTGAATCTTGGCTCGCAGCAAGGATTTCTGGGTCTCCGCTCTCTCTCAAGACTTTTGAGAGCTCATCTACTTCTTCAGTTAATCCGGCAGTTCTTGTCGTCAGGAACATCCCCGAGGCAAAGAAGGTTACAAAGGCTATAGACCAGAGAATCGTCTGCGGTGTTGAGATATAGAAGAATGATGCCAACTCATTGCTTGTTGCCTCCTCCATATTCGGGATGAAGATGTTCATCAATCTGCTTACTGAGAAGATTCCTAGAGCTAGGCATGTGAGGCCAGCTGCGCTCAGTACAATTCCTAGGATCTTTTCCAGCCTCAACCAATCAACCAGCCATGTGTTTTCAAAGCTAAGCCTGCTTGCAAAGACACCTTCGACGAATCATTGTTTGGCCTTTTTATCCGGAAGCCTATTGTATTAAGGTTCTCTCAAAATTAACGCAAGTCTTATCCAAAAGACATATTTGCCCGAATCAGTCCCTTGTGTTGTCCGAGGTCATCGGGAATGCCCATAACAGACATAGCTAAGAAACAGTTGGCACAAAAACATAGGCTATTCTATAAGATTTGTAGAGATTGCGGAGTCAAGAATTCAGCCGCCGCATACAGATGTAGAAAATGTCATGGCGGGCATCTCAGATGGAAGAAACGCGAACTCGGAGCGAAGTAGATCAACAACCCGACCTTCAAGGTCTGAGTCTGAATCTATCCCTTGGGAAGAGGACCACGTCCCGGATATTCTCTCTTCTCAGGATGGCCATGACAAGTCTGTCCAGGCCCATACCCCATCCAGCGTGAGGGGGCATTCCATAATCGTAAGTCTTAAGGTGGAAATCAAAACTTGCAGGTGAGAGTCCCTGTTCTCTAAGTCTCTCGATTAGTTGCTGCTTGTCATCGACTCTTGAACCACCTGATGTTATCTCAATCCATTCAAACATGAAGTCAAAAGCTTCACAGATCTCCTTCTTATCGGCTCTTGGCTTGATGTAGAAGGGCCGGGTCTTGGTTGGCCATTCAGTCACAAAGTAGAACTCGTCCTTGTGAAGTTGCCCGAGAGCTCTAGACGCTGGCGTAGATAGATCGTCGCCCCACCGAATCTCGAAGCCACTTTTTTGTAATTGATCGATAACTTCGGAGTAGGTGTATCTGGTAAGAGGCAATCTGATCGACGGAAGTTCTAGGCTAAGTATGCCAAGCTCGGTCGCACATCTCTTTTCAAGCCTCTTCAGTATGCTTGCTAGGAGTTCTTCCTGAAGGGTCATGACATCTTTTGCTTCTGCAAAGGCTTCTTCAACATCGACGGAGATGAACTCATTCAGATGTCTTCTGGTGTGTGATTCCTCAGCCCTGAAGAAGGTCCCTATTTCAAAGACTTTCTCAAAGACTGAGATTAACTCTTCCTTGTACAGCTCAGGGCTCTGCGCCAAGTAGGCTTTCTCGTCGAAGTATTCAACTGGGAAGAGGGATGCACCCCCCTCAGCAGCAGCAGCTATTATCCTCGGGGTGTGTACCTCGAGGTAGCCCCTCTCACTTAGGAATTGTCTGATCACACTAACAATTTCATGCCTGACCTTGAAGATAGCCTGCGGCTCGGGTCTCCGCAGGTCTAGAATCCGGGCATCCAGTCGAACGTCAACGTCGGCCGGCACTCTTCCAGTTGGATCCAAGGGCAGAGGGGAACTCGCCAGCCCTAGGACTTTGACTTCTCTTGGAATCAGCTCGACGCCACGCGGAGCCTCGTCCCTCTTGGCGACAATGCCTTTTATTCCAACCGCAAATTGCTTTCCCAAGCTCTTGAGTTTCTGAAAAGTATCAAGGTCAGCTTTCTTGGACGTTGCAGTGACCTGAAGAATACCTTCTCTGTCCCTCAAAGTGATGAAGACTATGTTTCCAAGGTCACGTATGTCTTGGATCCAGCCAAAAATCGTCACTTCGCTACCATCGAGGTCAGGCGTAACCATGCTTGAGTAATGTGTCCTTCGCCAAGAGTCCAAAGGCTCGATTTTCACGTTCTTATCCCAACTCTTGTACTTCTGGGCATTGTATTTCATTTTAAGATTTGCACATTGTGCTCAAATACCGGAAAGTCCGATAAGAAACCGATTCTTGTCGGAACGCAGATCAGATTCATTGGGACAGCCCGCGATGCGCTTCTTCGATCCCTCGGCTTGTAACCACCATTAACAAATCAAAATCGTGGAGGTTTGCCAACACGATTTCACCCTGAGCTTGACTAAATCTCTCCCTTTCCCAGTGGACAATTGCATAACCGCTCAGTGTAATTCAGAACCAGTTCTTATGCGAATCTGAATAGCTAGGTGCTTTCAGCTATCGCGGAATTTTGAAACCATAACGCATTTATTGTCCGTTTCAATGTAGCGTACACAAAAACAGTAGAAGAGCAGTAGGATAGCCGTGAGGATGTTTTCAAGAAAGGACCAACACTATATCCATGAGTCCAGACGGCTCCTTCCTTGTTGGAGGAAAACATCTTGGTGAAGACCACTCTGGACAACTTCTGTGTCAAGAGCGGAGTCTTATGTCCAAGGTGCGAGGAGAAACTCAGAAAAGGCCAGATAACAGACCTAGACCTAAGGATCGTTAGAATCCTATATGAGTTGGAGAAAGAGTTTCCAATACTGCAGGACGTCTCGTTTGAACGAGCTATTGAATCCGGGGAGGTTCTAGCCATACTAGTTAACAAACAGGATGTTGGCAAGGTGCTTAGCTCTGGTGGGAAGATTGTGCGTGCCGTAGGAGAGAAGACGGGTCGTAGAATCAAGGTTCTCGGCTATAGTGGCGACTCAAGGCAACTCATAGAGGATCTTTTCAGTCCAATCTCAATTCTGACGATCAACACTGTCTGGTTGCCTGGCGAGATTACTGAGACTAAAGTCATACTTCACGGAAGAAGACCTCGACACATGCCCGTTGACTTTGAGCTTGCCAGAAGACTTGCAAAGGAGATCAGCGGCATGACTTTGAGAATAGAGTTTGAAGCTACGTGATGTAGAGACCTGGGGGAGCATCCACTAACGCAACGGCGAGTCATACCCCTTTTTATCTAGGCGGATATCACAACATTTTCTTTTTCGTATGCCAATTCAACGCGACCACAGATCCGCTTCCTTAGCGACTATATACTGCCACCTCACCACTATTCTCAGGTGAAAATATGTCGATAAAGGGAAGGGACTTCCTCTCACTGCAGGACTACGGGAATAGTGAAATTTGGCGAACCCTGAAGTTTGCAAGGAATCTTAAGAGGAGACGGATGTCCAAGCTACTTCCAAGTAAGAGTCTGGCTATGATCTTTCAGAAGCCCTCTACCCGAACATCACCTGAGGTCTAACCTTGGTGATCGGAGAAGAGCCTCATTTGAAGTGGCTATGCGTCAACTTGGCGGGCATGCGCTCTATCTGAATTGGCTAGACTTGCAGCTTGGCCGGGGAGAGACTGTAGCCGACACGGCCAGAACACTTGGCGGGTATGTTGACGGAATAGTTGCCAGAGTGACCTCACACAGCACACTGGATGAGTTGGCCCGATACTCGGCTGTACCAGTAATAAATGGTCTGTCCGATAAGGAACATCCTGTGCAGACCATCGCAGATCTTATGACAATCTGGGAGAAGAAACGCACCCTTGAAAACCTCACTTTAGCCTATGTCGGAGATGGTAACAACGTCTGCAACTCTCTCTTGATCGGCTGTTCAAAGATGGGCATAAACATAGCAGTCGCCTGCCCAGCCATATACGAGCCTGACCCCGAATTCGTGAGAACAGCCAAAAAAAACGCTGAGACTACAGGTTCGAGTGTTGACATCACCACATCCCCTAAGCACGCAGTTGCAGAAGCAGACATTGTCTACACGGATGTCTTTGTGAGCATGGGACAGGAGGCTGAGAGAGAGGAGAGACTGAGATCTTTCCTACCGGAATACCAAGTCAATTCCGAATTAATGCTTTCAGCATCCAGCGCAGCCATCTTTATGCATCCACTTCCTTGTCGAAGAGGTGAGGAAGTCACAGGAGAGGTTATCGACGGCCCTCAATCCGTGGTTTGGGATCAAGCTGAAAACAGACTACACACAACGAAAAGCCTCCTAGCTTTGCTTCTTTGATTCGAGAACGAACCTGAACTACGAGGCGAGGACTTGCCTGTCTTAATAGTGGGATCGAAGTCTGACCCAGCAGCAACGAACATCGCCGAAAGACTAGTTGCCAATTTCGGATTCAAATACCGGACAGAGAATGGAAAGAAAACCGTCTTTGAAAAAGGGGATCTCCTGCTCTTGCAGGTAGACGGAGATGTTCTTGACATGCGCGATGCCGATTTGAGTTACCATGCTGAAGCCATAGTCTGCATCTCACGTCACAGTAGCGGGAGCGGCAGGCCCACTTTGACAGCTCACGTGCCGGGTAACACGGGACGCAGCAACCGGTTTGGAGGCTTTCCGAGAGCCCTGGCTTGGGCCGACCCTCAGAGACTGCAGTCCGCCCTCAATGCACTCTTGGAATCGACCAACCAACTGGGACTTCGAGAATACTCCGTCTCATTAGAGGCGACACATCATGGACCGACTGAACTTCATACGCCCGTCCTATTCGTAGAGATCGGCAGTACCAACCAGCAGTGGATAAGTGTAAAAGCAGCCGAGGTTGCGGCCGAAGCCGCGTTAAAGGCCGCCAGCGAACGCGGACTAGGCAAGTCAGCAGTAGGCTTCGGTGGCGGTCACTACTCACCAAAACATACAGCCACCGTTGCCGAGGGAGACTTTGCCATTGGCCACATACTCCCAGACTACTTCTTTCAAGAGTATGATTCGTATGTTGTCGATCAAGCTTTCAGAAGAACGCTTGGCGGTTGTGATACGGCTGTGATCGACTGGAAGGGTCTCAAATCCCAGGCTAGGAAGAAGCTAGTCTCAACGCTTGAAAAGATGAACATTAGTCTCGTGAGAGTCTGAAAGCGTGCGTTCAAACCACAGACTATTCGCATTAGATGGAAGAGCACGCGTTAATCGTCAAAGTCAGCGATCCAGTACCAGCGAGAAAAGTCGAGTCTCATCAGAGACGTCGTAGACTTCACACGAGAATTACCAGTCCTGCACTATATGAAGCTCTCCGAAAGAAACAGATACCAAAAAGGTAAACTTAATTTGCGTCAGTTCATCTGTCTACGTTGAATCGTTAAAGATAAGGCACATGATAGATCTAAGTCTAAGGTGTTGAGGCTATAGGGTTGAGCATAGGACAGTTCATCAAATCAACGAGACGACTGGTCCACGCCTCCTCCAAACCTACTCGAGAGGAAGTGTGGCTTTTGTTGCGAATCTCTCTGCTGGGGATAGCCTTGATCGGGGGGATAGGATTCATGGTTAAGATTCTCTTTCTTTTCTTGGGCACAGGATCCGCCACCTAAGCGATAATCGTTGATTGAAGGAAGCAATATGATCTTTGCAATTCGAACAACAGGCGGACAAGAAAGAACCGTTGCCGAAGTTCTTACATCAAGATCATTGATGAAGAAGTTGCCCGTCTTCTCTGTCCTAGTATCCGAAGCTATCAAAGGCTACGTCTTTGTAGAGGCTTCCGGCCCTCACGTAGTCGACGAAGCCATGTCGGGCATAAAACATGCACGAGCCAAAACCAAAGGTTCGGTTCCACTCTCAACAATCGAACGCTTTATCGTTACGAAGCCAACTATAGAGGATCTCAGCAATTCTGACCTGGTCGAGGTGATTGCTGGACCATTCAGAGGACTTAGGGCTAAGATCACGCACATGGACAAGGTGAAGGAAGAAGTCACGATAGAGTTGCTTGAAGAGGGTTTTGCAACTCTGCCAATAACTGTGCATGCAGACTATGTTAGACGAATAGGCGCCGGCAGAGGTGAAGGAGTTGGCAGAAAAGAAACAGATTGAAGCTCTGATCAACGGCGGAGAAGCTACCGCAGGTCCTCCTCTGGGTCCAGCACTGGGCCCTCTAGGAGTCAACGTACTGCAGATAGTGAACCGCATAAACGAATTGACGAAAGACTACGCTGGAATGAAAGTCCCTGTCAAGATTTCGGTGGATGTTTCGACAAAGGAGTTTGACGTAGAGATAGGGACTCCGACAACCTCGGCCCTGATAATAAAGGAACTTGGCGCAGAGAAAGGCTCAGGAAATCCAAAGCTAGAGAAGATCGGGAACCTTTCAATTGAGCAAACGCTGAAGATCGCACAGATGAAGATGAAGGACACGTACTCCAAAGATTCCAAAGCAGCATTGAAGGAAGTGCTGGGGACCTTCGTAAGTATTGGAGTGACCGTTGACAACAAGGATCCGCGAGAAGTACAGAGAGAAGTGGATCAAGGAAAACACAACACGTTACTAAAGTAAACCTCAACCAGATGAACCTGTAAAGGCACTCTGGATTTATTCGCTTAGATTCCCCCCTAAAGAGTACAGACCGGAATGTGAGACCAAACCAGAAGACATCACTTTGTAGAGTACGAAATACTAATTAACGCCATTAGTTGGAGGGTAATAGACACTTTCAAGATCACCACAGTAACCATGGGTGAGACGCTTGCCGTTGACAAAAGAGAATATTCAGAAAACCCTTGAGGACATAAAGAAACAGGAGAAACGCAAGTTCAAGCAATCGCTAGAACTCATAATCAAACTCAAGGATCTCGACTTAAAGAAACCCGAGAACAGGATTAACCAAGCAGTCATACTTCCACACCCAATAGGCAAGACAGTCAGAGTCTGTGTAATCGCCACCGGCGATCTCGCGTTAAGGTCGAAGGAGGCTAATGCAGACCTTGTTATCGGGAGAGATCAACTTGATGAAATGGCAAAAGATAAGAAGGCTTCCAGAAAGCTGCAGAACGATTGCGACTTCTTCATCGCCGAGGCTAGCCTCATGCCTTTAGTCGGTAAAACGATCGGTCCAGTCTTAGGTCCAAGAGGAAAAATGCCTAGCCCAATCAGTCCGAATGCGCCAATAGCCGAGATCATAGACCAGGGCAAGAGAACGGTAAAGATTCGGGTTAGGGATCAACCCGTCATCCAATGCAGAGTCGGCAGCGACGAAATGTCCAACGAAGACCTCTCAGAGAATATTCAAGCGGTCTTCTCGACCCTAGAGGGTAAGCTTGAGCGGGGACTACGCAATGTCTCAGCCATACTCCTCAAGACTTCTATGGGAGAGCCTGTGAGCCTTTCATTTTAGAGGTGTAACATGATTGCCTGCAAGGAAAGTCCAGCCATGGAAGAAAGAAGCTCTTGAAAAAATGAAGGGGGTCATGAAGATGCATGACGTCGTAGCCGCAGCTGACCTAAGGGGTGTTAGGTCAATGCAAATTCAAGAGATTCGAAAGACGCTGAGGGACAAGGCAACGATGCTTGTGACAAAAAATACGATCTTCAGAAAGGCAAGTCAAGAGCTCGAGCCCGAAAGAAAAAACATCAGCAAGTTCGCAGAATCGATCAGAGGACCTTTGGTTCTGCTCTTTACTGATATGAATCCCTTTCAGTTGATACTCTTTTTGAATAAGAACAAAGTCAAGGTTCCCGCAAAAGGAGGAGACATCGCGACGAGCAGCATCACCATTCCTTCGGGTAACACTGGTCTTCCTCCCGGACCCATAATCAGCGAGTTTGGCGAAGTCAAAATTCCCACAAAGATTGAGTCGGGAAGCATATGGGTCGCAAAAGACACTCTGGTAGCCAGAAAAGGCGACACGATCCCAACAAAGCTCGCATCAGTTCTAACTCGTCTCGGAATGAAGCCTATGGAGGCGGGACTATCGATCGTAGCTGCTTACGATAAAGGGTCAATCCTTAACCGAGATGCATTGGCATTTGATCTTGAAGATTTCAAGAAGAACATTGCAAGTACCTATATGCAAGCCTTAATTCTAGCCAGTGAGGCTGGCTACCTAACGCCTGAAACCGCCCTAATGATCATCGGAAAAGCTTGGCGGCAAGCCCATTCCCTAGCGGTCAAGTCCGAATACGTGACTCCAGATACTGTCAAAGAGATCTTTAGAACTGCCTACACCGAGATGGCCACTCTGACAAATAGAGTAGCCGCAATAAGTAAAGAAGCTGCACCGAATTTAGGCGCAAGCTGAGATCAATTGCAAAAGGAAACCCTTAAGTGTGAAGTTTCATAGCACGTGTAAGAATTCCGTAACAATTGACAGAGGAAAGGAATTTGATGTACATGTATGCGGCGCTGTTGCTGCACTCAGCCTCAAAACCTATCGACGAGGCTAATTTGAAGAAGATCCTTACAGCCGCGGGAATAAACGTTGACGAAACAAGAGTGAAGGCACTCACAGCTGCACTCTCAGAGGTAAAGATTGATGAGGTTCTAAAACAGGCGTCAACTGCTACTTATGCCCCAGCAGCGCCACCCTCAGCCGCTGCACCCACTGCACCCGCTGCAGAGGCAAAGAAGACTGAGGAGAAGAAAGAAGAGGAAGCTCTCGCCGGTCTCGGTGCTCTCTTCGGCTGAGTCAAACCCAAAGATCCTACACATATCCTTCTTCACTCTTCCCTGCACGTCGGTGGCTGTTGAGTTTGGTCAGCCTTGATGGTGAATTTGAACTCTCCTTCTTCAAGGAGAACGGTTTCAATAGGAGAAAATGCCAAGTCTGCGGTGTCCACTATTGGACACAGAATGCTGAAAGCAAGAATTGCGGAGACGCTCCATGCCAAGAATACGCCTTCATCGGAGATTCACCGTCTAAACGAAGTTATTCTCTCCCGCAGTTTAGAGAGCTTTTCTTGAAATTTTTTGAAAAGAATAACCACACAATAATCAGCCCCTACCCTGTGATAGCCCGATGGAGGGACGATGTCTACCTTGTTGGTGCCTCCATCTACAACTTCCAGCCGTACGTAACGGAAGGTAGGATACCACCGCCCGCAAACCCACTGGTGATAAGCCAACCTTGCATCAGATTCACCGACATTGACAAAGTAGGCCAGACATTCGGAAGGCATATGACAATCTTTGAGATGGGAGGGGCACACGCCTTCAACTCCTCCGAGAAAAAGATCTACTGGAAAGATGAGACCGTTAGGTTTCATCATGAGCTGCTTACGCAAGGGCTAGGCGTAGATTCAGAGGAAGTTTGTTACAAGGAAGATTTCTGGTCAGGCGGCGGCAACGCCGGCCCTTGTGTCGAAGCATGCGTTTCAGGCTTGGAGATCTCCACCCTCGTATTCATGATGTACAGATATGTTGGTGAACAACTGGTCGAGATGCCGATAAAAACGGTAGATACAGGATACGGTATTGAGAGGTGGACTTGGCTATCACAGGGCTCACCGACAGGGTTCCACGCGACCTACGGCACCTTACTGGACACCGTAGCCGACCTAGCCGGACTGAAGATTGACGAAAGAATCATCGCAGCAAGTGCTAGAATCTCCTCAACGATGACCGGCCAAACAGCCCCCAGCGCAATTGCCACTAAAGTGAGAAGCACTGAGAGCTTAGGTTTCTCTGCCGAAGAACTCGAGAGAACAATCTCAAATTTCCAAAATATCTGCACAGTCCTAGACCATACAAAGACACTCTGCTTCCTGCTCTCTGAAGGCGTGGTGCCCTCGAACATGCAGGAAGGCTATCTCGCCAGGCTTCTTGTGCGTCGAGCCTACAGAATTCTGAGAGCACTCGGCATCGGGGAACTCTTCCTCAACATAGTTGAGAGACAGATAGCTTATTGGTCTGACAACTTTCCAAACTTAGGGATCATGAAGGACGAGATCATTGAGGAACTGAAAGTGGAACAGGAGAAGTACAATAGAACTCTGGTCAAAGGTGTTGAGCTTGTCAAGAGAATATCACAAGATATCAAGAAGTCCGGACTCAAAGAAATCCCTGAGAAGACATTAATCGAACTTTACGATTCTCACGGTCTCGTTCCCGAGATGGTGCGCGAATTCCTACAGACGGAATCGATAGCTGTTTCAGCTCCAGAAGATTTCTTTGGCAAAGTTGCGCAAAGACACCTACAATCCAAACAAGCCGAAGAACCATCTGAGATGACGATACTCAAGGAGAAGGCCTCGACATTCCCAAAGACGAGAAAGCTCTACTACGAAGATCCATATCTTACGAAGTTCACCGCAAGAGTTCTCGATGTCATTGATGGAAGGCACCTCATCCTGGACCAAACATGCTTCTACTCTGAAGGCGGGGGGCAACTCGCCGACATAGGACTCATCAAGTTCGACGGAGAAACTTCAAAGATAGTCAATGTTCAGTCTCTAGGAGATGTCGTGGAGCATATCATCGAAGGAAACACACCTGCGGTAGGTTCAGAGATTAAGGGTATTATAGACTGGGAGAGACGCCTAAGCCTTATGAGGCATCACACCTCCACCCACATACTGATCGGAGCATTGCGACGAGTTCTCGGTGAACACGCTTGGCAGGCAGGGGCAGCTAAGGATGTCGAGACAAGTCGTCTGGACATCTCACATTTCAAACATCTCACCACAGAAGAGGTAAGAAAGATCGAGGATCTGGCATGTCAGGTGATCACGAGAAACATTCCCGTTGAGACAGCGTGGATATCCCGAGGTGAGGCGGAAAGAAAATACGGATACCGACTCTACCAAGGTGGAGCCGTCCCAGGAACAGTGATACGCATTGTCAAGATAGGCGACTGGGACGTCGAGGCATGCGCAGGAACACATGTACGCTCTACCGGTGAAATCGGAATAATCAAGATCCTACGCACGGAGAGAATTCAGGACGGAGTTGAAAGGATCATCTTCGCCTCGGGCCCGCAAGCTCTCAAGAAGATCCAAGAGAGAGAGCTAGAACTTTCCGAGACAGCCAAGACGCTGAATACACCGATTGAAAATCTCTCAAGTGCTGCTGCGATTGTCGTAAAAGATATGGACGCTTTAACTAAGAAGATTTCACGTCTGCGAGAAGAACTTGCAACAAGAGAAGCAGAAACTCTTCTGGCCAAGTCCAGAAAGATCGGCAGAACCAAGCTGATCGTAAGCCAAGAGGAAGAAGCTGACGAGGAAGAAATCATAGTGCTCGGAAGCAAGACGACCAACGCCGAACCCAAGGCGGTAGCGATCATATTTCTTGTAAAGAAGACTATCAGACTCTTCGTTTTTGCAGGAAAAGATGCGATAAAAGCCGGAATAGACGCCGGAGAACTGGCTAGGGAACTGACAGCGATCATCGGAGGAGGAGGCGGTGGAAAGAACTACTTCGGACAGGGCGGCGGAATGGAAAAAGACAAACTCCAGAAGATGATTCGCCTCGCACCGAAAATAGTCTCCAAACAGTTGAGCAAGAGATGAGCCACCAGAGAGTAGGCTGGGATAAGATCGAGAAGAAATGGCAGAAGAAGTGGAGCGAAGCCAAGCTCTTCGAAGCAAACCGCAATCCAAATACCCGAAAAGTATTTGTCACATTCCCCTTCGCATACATGAACGGCCCTCTCCATGTGGGCCATGGGTTCACTGCTGCAAAGGTAGATGCATACGCCAGATTCATGCGAATGCAACAATACAATGTCCTATTCCCATGGGCTTGGCATTGGACCGGAGAGACCATAGCAGGGGCTTCTGAGAGATTACAGAAGGGCGACCCAGCAATCGTCAAAGAGTTCAGAGAAATAGACGGTGTGCCAGAAGAGGAGCTTAAGAAATTCGGTGACCCCGCCTACGTAGCCCAGTACTACACCAACCAGAACAGAGAGACTGTTAAGAGCATCGGTTTCTCGATAGACTGGAGGAGAGAGTTTCACACAACCTCTCTCGAGCCGACCTTCAACAGGTTTGTGGAGTGGCAGTACCACAAACTTCGCGAGGGAAACTATGTCATCATGGGTACGCACCCAGTTGTTTGGTGTCCTCACTGCGAAAGTCCCACGGGCGATCATGATAGGCTTGAGGGAGAGGGCGTTTCGCCCGAAGAATACGTACTGATGAAGTTCCGCCTGAATGATGCCTTTCTCGTGGCAGCCACCTTCAGACCCGAGACAATCTTCGGAGTCACAAATCTATGGATAAATCCTGACGCGGACTATGTTCAAGCCCGAATCGATGGGGAAGATTGGATTGTCAGCTGGCAAGCTACAGAGAAGCTGAGAGAGCAGCTAAGGAATGTTGAGATTATCAGGAAGCTAAAAGGAAGCGAGCTGATTGGCAGAGAATGCAAAGACCCTATAGCTGGTCGACCCCTACTCATCCTTCCAGGGTGGTTTGTGGACCCAGCTAACGGTAGCGGTATTGTATACAGTGTCCCTGCGCACGCCCCATTTGACTGGATAGCCCTCAGAGATCTCAGAGCAAACCCCGAGTTGGCCGAAAAGTATGGAATCTCAAGATCCCAAATTGAGAACATTAGGCCGATCGGTATGATCTCTGTGGAAGGCCACGGTGAGTTCCCCGCGATAGAGATCTCAGATCGACTGGGGGTGGTAGATCAGAACGACCCAAAATGTGAAGAAGCAACGAAGATCGTATACAAGAAAGAATTTCACACGGGAGTGCTCAAAGAGAACTGCGGCCAGTACTCTGGAATGAAGGTTCGGGAAGTCAAAGATACCATAGTTAAGGACTTTGAACAATCCAAGATAATCGATTCAATGTTTGATCTGCCTCAACGCGTCGTATGTCGTTGCACAACCCTCTGCAGAGTCAAGAAGATCAAAGGACAATGGTTCCTAAGATACTCAGATGATGCGTGGAAGCAGAAAACCAAGTTTCTCCTTTCCGGAGCCCGCGTCTATCCTGAATCAGCTAGGCAATGGTTTCTCGACGTGATTGATTGGTATCGTGAGTGGCCTTGTGCTAGGAAGACAGGTCTGGGCACTCCTCTTCCGTGGAGCAAGGATTGGATTGTCGAGACACTGAGCGACTCGACAGTGTACATGGCTTTCTATACAATAAACAACGAGATACGCAGACACGGTCTCTCTCCCCAGCAATTAACAAACGAGGTCTTCGATTACATATTCCAAGGAATCGGAGACGAGAAAACCGTCTCCCTGAAAGCCGGAATCAACCGCGAAACTCTGAGCGCCATGCGTGAAGAGTTCCTCTATTGGTATCCGGTGGACCTGAGAGTCTCAGCCAAAGAACTTCTTCCAAACCACTTGACCTTCTTTCTCTTCCAGCATGCAGCCCTCTTCAGGCAGGAACACTGGCCAAAGGGGATAGGAGTAAATGGCATGTTGATGATAGAGGGTCAGAAGATGTCGAAATCTAAAGGTAACATAGTCACACTGCGGAAGGCTATTAAGGACTACGGAGCAGACGTGACAAGGTGCGCTCTGCTCCTAGGCGCAGATGACATGGACGACCCTGACTGGAGAATAGAGAACCTTAGAGATGTCAGGAACAAGCTGGAATCGTTCATGAATCTAGCTGATGACATGCTTGATCTTGAGGGAGATGAGGGAACTGGTCATCTTGAAGATTGGCTCACCAGCAGAATGCATGAAAGGATCCGAATGATTACGGAGAATCTTAGAGAGATCAGAACTCGGGCAGCAGCAGAGAACGTAATTTATGAGATCTCGAACGATTTCAGGTGGTATTTGAGAAGAAAGCAGAATATCAATCGAGATGCCGCATTCGCAGTATTCGATGCTTGGATTAGACTTATGGCACCGTTCGCGCCGCACCTAGCCGAAGAATTATGGGAACGTCTTGGGAAGAACGGTTTTGTATCAACGGCAGAATGGCCAAAGCATGAGAAATTCAAGAAAGCCATAAAGGCAGAGATCATCGAGGAGACAGTTCGGAAGACACTTGAAGATATCAGTAGTATTGTTCGGGTAACGGCGAAAACTCCCACGCGGGTTATACTCTATGTCGCCTCAGAGTGGAAATGGAGAGGCCTCCTGAAGCTTCTTGAACAGGAAAGGACTGGTTCCACAGAGATCAAGGTGATCATGAAGGAGTTTGCATCAGATCCGAATCTCAAAACTCACATGAAGGACATTGCAAAATATGTCGAAGGAGTCTCAAAGGAGATTGCAAAGATGGCCCCCGAATCTAAGAAAAGGCTGCTTGAGGCAGGAATTGTCGATGAACTCAACGCATTAGAGAGTTCAACACAGTTCCTATCTAAAGAACTCAAGGCAGACGTGGAGATTTACAAGGAAGATGATGACCAACGGTACGACCCGAAGGACAGAGCCAGCATTTCAAAGCCTCATCGACCTGGGATATACATAGAATAGCTCCGCTCAGACCAGATCAACCCATTTCTCGTATCTGGATTCCTTGCCTCGTACGACGTTGAAGAATCTATCTTGTAACCTCTTTGTAATGGGTCCTATAGAGCCCGAACCGATTGTCCGCCCATCGACTTCCCTTATAGGAGTTAGCTCTGCAGCTGTTCCCGTAAAGAAGGCTTCATCTGCCATGAGCAGTTCGTCACGAATAATTTCTCGTTCCATAACTGGAATGGCGGAGTCTGCAGCCAATTCTTTGACGGAGTCCATGGTGTAACCGTACAGGGCTCCAGAGCTCCTTGGAGGTGTGACTAGACAACCATCTTTGACTATGAATATGTTCTCACCTGGGCCTTCTGTGATTTGACCTGCCATGTTGAGCAGTATGGCTTCATCGTAGCCGCAATCGAGTGCCTCCAGTTTTGCAAATACTGAATTCAAGTAGTTTGCAGTAGATTTGGCCAACGGGGGTAGTGTGCGAGTATCGATACGAATCCAAGATGATATCTTGCATCTGACGCCCTTCTTTAGGCCGTCCTCACCGAGATAGGTTCCCCAAGGCCAGGCTGCTATTGCAACGTTGACAGGATTCTTGCGCGGGTTTAGGCCCATCTCAGCGTATCCGTAGTAGACGATTGGTCTGATGTAGCATTCCTTGATCTTATTGATTTTGACAGTATCCTTGATTGCTTTGGTAATCTCCTCAGTTGAGTAAGGTATCTTCATCATGTGCATCTTTGCACTGTTGAAGAGGCGATTGACGTGATCTTTAAGCCTGAAGACGGCTGGGCCTTTGACTGTGTTGTAGCATCTTATGCCTTCGAAAACCGCGGTGGCATAATGTAATGCGTGAGTCAACACATGTATCTTAGCCTCATCCCAGTCAACAAACCTCCCATCCATCCAAATCTTCTCGGTCTTGTCCAATTCTCATCACTCTATGGGTTGCTATTCATTCCGGCGTTTATCCTTACGAAAGGCTAGGAGTCGACAAAAAAGCCTTTTGGAAAGAGACGGATCCAGATGCTCTTATTGTTTGTGAGTGCCGTCCCTCTCAAGTCTCCTTCGCCAACTTGGGACTCGTATCTTTTCAGCCCTATCCCATGCATCGTATGGTTTCAAATCCAAGATCGGGGTGCCGTCAATAGCGTCGAGCCCTTTGACGGTCACGATATTTCCTCGCCGTTCAATTAACTCTACAAGTGTCAAACCAATCGGATTGGGACGTTGTGGAGACCTAGTTGCGAAGACACCAAGCAGGGGCATATCTCGGCGACCCCTCGGTCGAACCTTCAAATTGCTTCTCTCTTCCTTGGATACATGGTGCATCCAGAAAACAATGTTGAGATGTGAGAAGCCCTCAATCCCTTCCAAAGCATCCTCATAAATGGGGTTTATCACCAAGTCTGAATTGTAGCGCCGCTTTCTTAGTTCATCTTCTTCAAGTTCAGTTCTGACAAATCCTATCGGCTTAACTGGCATTTTATCCAACGAAATCTACCCTTTTCGCATCGTCGATTAGAACTGCCTATGAAACTTGGATCAGATCTCTGCACTATTGTCTCGTCGAGGCCACGTAATCAGCGTTAGAGTCTACACTCTTGAAGGCGGCCTCGAGATCCAGCTCGAACGCTGTGACTGGATTCTCTATTTCGAACCTCTCCAGAAGTTGTGGATGTATCTCACCGAGAAGAGCAACTTCCTTACCTGAGATCGTGATTGCTGCAACGCGTCCCTTGATGAAGGAGGGATGCTCAACTCTCTGTGGCTGCCAATCATCGCTCCCCGCATTTTTTAAGAGACTGTAGAGCGAGGCTTGGATGTCTTCGTAACTGGTCTTATAGTCGCACGTCACCGCGCCAACTCTTTTTTTTGCCACACTCTTCGTAGGCATAACTTCGCTTACTAAGACCACGTCTCCACACTCGAAGATTTTTTGTGGATACGGAACATGCTTGTTGCAGCTCAAGAAGCTGAGTAAACCTGGTAGAAGCCAGTTTCTCAGCACGGCAAAGTCCGAACTTAATGGGTTGGCCACCTCCACCACGCCATCGGAAAGCGTACCCATCTTCTCTGAAATCAATTGCGTGCTCGTCATCACGTAATTCAAGACCTCAATAAAGCCAAGCCCAACCATCAAATCACGTATCTTCCTGCTCAACTTCGTTATTCCTCTCTCGGAGCCGATGGTTGCTGTAAAAGGCATTATAGGCTGAAGCTTATTGTACCCATAAGCGATAGCTAGATCCTCGACTAGATCAGCTTCATGCATTATGTCAGCTCTATAGGGAGGGACTAGGACTGTGACACCTCTCTTTGAGGTTGACTTGACTCCGTATCTCATTCTCTTAAGAAGGGTAACGACATCGCTGACCTTGAGAGTTAGGCCTAACATATCATTGGCGGATGAGAGGTTCAGTGACGCCGTAGATGGTTTCAGATCGGGTGTTCGAATTTCTCGATTACCATACATCACGTTCGCTGACTCTACTACTCCCCCTCGCTCTGCTAGAGTTGAGACTATGATGTTGTTGACGAAGTTGACGAGTTTCAAATCCGTTCCCGTCACATCCATTAGTAGATTGGTGGTTCCGGACGTGACCTGCGTCACTACACCATTTATGATGGGAGGCAGAGAGAGTATGTTTCCATTCGAATCGTAAAGTAGGGGATACGCGGGAAAGTCTTTGATTATCCATCCGTACTCCCTTCCTTTGGGGGTAGACTCAAGTATCTGGCTCCCGTTCATCTCCCTCTCTTCTCCCAACGGTCTGAACCTTATCTTGCCAGGAGCAATACCAGCGTAGGTTAGCTTGTGTGTCACTTTGTCTGCGTCATGCACTCCTACTGAGACTTTTGTTCTGTTTCTGCAGTATGTTAGATGGAGTTTCTCCTGGAGCTGCATTATTTGTCTGACAGAATCGTCTGTGAGCCTTAGATTTCTGACGATGGCCCCTGCGATATACGGTCGGATCCTCTTTATTGACTGATCAACGTTAACCCTCATGTCCCCCGGAGCAGTTTTGTACTTTATCAGGCCTGTTTCTGCATCGAGTAGGCCTCGCAATTCCCTGGCAATTCCCTCTGAGCAAAGGAGATCTGGCCTATCTGAGGTTACCTCCAAAAGCATCTCGTCGCCAGAGACATTCTCAACTTCACATTTCATTAGGAATAGTTTCTCCTCTAGAAGCTCAATTGGCATTTCTTTTCCTATCAGTTTGCAGATATCGTTGTATCCCACGTTCAGAGTCGGCGTCCTTTCACCACCTAATCGGCTTCTCTCTTAGCCATTCGAGTCTTTTCGAGTGCAAGTCCCTAATGTCGTTGATACCAAGTGCGATCATTGCAAGTCTATCGAAGCCTATGCCCCACGCAATTACTGGGAAATCAATACCTAGAGGCTTCAGCACTTCGGGTCGAAACATTCCGGCACCGACAAACTCGACCCAACCAAGGGTCGGATGTTTGATAAAAGACTCAACACTCGGTTCTGTAAAGGGAAAGTATCCTGGTTTGAATCTAATCTTGCCAAGTCTCATGGCGGAAGCGAACGTCTCAAGAAAACCTAGCAGATGACGCAGGTTGATTCCCCTATCGCCAACTATGCCTTCTAGTTGCGTGAACTCCATCGAGTGTTTTGCATCGAGAACATCAGGCCTGAAGACCTTTGATAGACAGAACATCTTCACTGGAGGATCTTTGTGCGAGGATAGATACCTCATCGAAACAGCGGTTGTTTGGGTTCGCAAGATGAGTCTTTCAGCAATTTTTTGATTCCATGTGTAACCCCATCCTGTTGATCCAGTTTTCCAGCCGTTCTCATGAGTTCTTCTCACCCTCTCAACTAACTCTTCATCGTCGAGATCTGCTGTGGTGGGATTTCTGAGGATGTAACTGTCATGTATCTCGCGGGCTGGGTGATCTTGAGCTTGGAATAGAACGTCGAAGTTCCAGAACTCAGCCTCAACCAGTGGGCCTTCATGCTCTGCGAATCCCATTGTGAGGAGAATCCGCCTGGCTTCTTCCATGAATTCTACATATGCGTTCTTCTTCCCCGGGTAGATAGTTGGAGGTGAGGCACTCACATCGTATTGTCTTAGCTCGACGTCTCTCCATTCGCCACTTGTTATCATTTCTGCGGTCAATGCGGTGATGGTTTTTGCAGTCTTAGTCTCTAACTCTTGGGTCTGGAGACCTTTGGAGGTCAGTTCTACCTCTCGATAGACTTTGTCGTGGAGTTCTAGAAGGTTGCGGCTCTTAAGCCGTGATACTGTCTCTTTCATTTGAGGAGGCAGTTCCTCAATGTTAACTTCGCCTTTCTCATATATGACGCGTAAAGTTACCTCATCCGGATCCTGTTGTACTTGTCCGCTGCTCCTTATGTAGATCAGGCCTTCTCGTCTTTGAATCTCAGCTAGACGTTTTCTGCGAATCCAGCCCAAGACTATTGGGATGATGTCCTCTCCTAGGTGGGCCTTTGAGATAGCCTCGTTGAGGCTTGCTTCGCCTCCAAGTGAGAGAACTGCCTTGACAAGTCTGGATTCTGGAAGTCCGAGTTGTGCGTATGATGTCCCCTCTTGATTAAGCTGGACCAATCGGGTAGTTCTCTCACGAATGTTGACGAGATCTTTTTCTGAGAGAGCTAAAACGGCCCGCATTACAGCCGCATCCTGAAGGCCTGTTCTATCAATAATCTCCGGGATAGTCACTCTCTGACCAAACTCCTTGATAGTTGACAGAACTCTAGTTTCGTTTTCTCGTAAAGCCGACATGATCATCGACCTTTGGGCTGAGCTTTGGACAATTTAGTTGAAGGCGTCTCCTCATACTCCAAGACAAGTATGATAAAAGAATGGCGCATGGATCGACTAAATAGAATGAGTTAGCGACGCGGTTCGAGTCTCTTCAAGGGCTAGGACTAGTTTACCTGCGTTAGAAAGTCTTAGATGTGTACAAAAAACAATTTAGTGGAGGGTGATTTTATGGAGGACCTTATAGAGATAGGGAGAATTACACACTTTTATTCAAAGATCGGAGTTGCCGTTATCCATTTGAAAGGGCAGTTGAAGATTAGCGATACAATCGTAATCAAGGGTTCTACGACCAACCTCGAGCAGAAGATTGATTCAATGGAGATGGAACACAAGAGTGTTGAGACAGCCGAGTCAGGTCAATCGGTGGGTCTGAAGGTTAATGGAAAAGTTAGAGAAGATGACCTTGTGTATAAGAGGCAGTGAAGCAGATTAGGTTCTATTGAGCGGCTTCTTCCCTTGCCAAGATAAGAAGCTATCCAGATAATCGTCAAAGTTATTGTTGTTATCAAGGTATTTCCCGTAGGCGACTAAAGCAGCTATCGCCTGCGCTGTGTCCTCTGGAGCCGGATAGGCCGGGATACCGAGTTTCTCAAAGCGAGATCTGATGTACAGGGCCATCTCTGTTTCACCGATATCACATGCTACAATTGGTTTTGACGTTTTAGTACACACTTTCCCTATACGGTCGACGAAGTCCTCTTGGATTGCCGGAAGGTGATGTATACCAACGACAATTACTCCATGTACCTCTTCATCCGCGACAACTATGTTCATAGCGCTCTCAAACATCTCAGAAGTTGCTGAGCCGGTAAGGTCGACCGGGTTTCGATTCTGAACAAATGGAGGGATAACACCTTCTCTTTTCAGCTCCTCAAACTTTGTAAGGGTCTCGTCTGAAAACACCTTGACATTGATTCCACGAGACTCACATTCATCTGCAGCCATGACTCCTGGTCCTCCTGCATCTGTCACGATCGCAATATTCTTACCTCTTGCAGGAGGCTGGAATGCGAGGGCTTTCCCGACGTTGAAGAACTCGATCATGTTTAGGGACTTTATTATGCCAACCTGAGAGAAAGCCGCATCATATATCGCACTTGTGCCGCTCATGGCTCCTGTATGTGATGCTGCCGCCCTCGCTCCTGCATTAGTTCTTCCAGACTTAAGCGCCACTATAGGTTTACTCTTCGTGACTTCTTTGGCCACGTTCATGAATTGCCTTCCCTTATCGATGCTCTCCACGTAGAGAAGGATAACTCTCGTCTTTTCATCTTGACCGAGGTAATAGAGCATCTCAGGTTCCCCAACATCGCTCTTGTTTCCGAAACTGACGAACTTACTTATCCCCATCTCTCTTCCGGTGAGATAGTCGAGTGCGGCAGCTCCGAAGGCTCCACTCTGACTGACCATCGCTATGATGCCTTGCATCGGTCTTGGGGTCGCGACCATAACATCCCCGCTGCCGACTACCTTCGTTTCAGGCAGAAACAACATGTCTACGCCTGAATAGGAATCGAAGACCCCTAGGCAGTTTGGCCCAAGCACTTTTATTCCGGCTGTCTTGGCAATCTGTTTAACCTCATCTTCCAGCTGATGATTCCCGATCTCACCGAACCCGGCTGAGATTATGACGGCTACGCTGACACTCTTCTGCGCTGCTTCGCGCATAACGTCTGGAACGAATTTAGCTGGAACAACTATGACCGCTGACTCTACGTCAGCGGGGACTTTCTTCAATGATGGATAGCATTTGAAGCCGAGAACGCTATCATCAGTTGGGTTTACAGGGTATAGGTCACCTTTGAAGATACCACGCCGCTTATTTTCTGCAAAGTTCGAGAAGATTACATTTCCCGCCTTGTTGAGGTGCCTAGAGGCGCCCACCACGGCCACAGACTTGGGATTGAAGAATAGGTCCATCTTAGAAAGAGTGATGGCTTCTTCTGTCGTGGCTTCGCGTTTTATCATCTTGTTTCAGACCGTCTGGGCGTCACTATTGACTTTATGGTTGCATTAAGTCTTTCCGAGTCTTTTGAATAGTACGCCGGAGGCTCGCATCTTAACAATGAACTCCAAAAAACGTGACGTTCATCCTTTGACAAAATAGTTTAGAGCTCCTTCAGGTCCCCAGCAAAGTTTAATTAAATTAAGTGCGGTCATCTGGTTGGGGTCGATCATCCCAAAGGGGCCGTAGATAGATCATGCTACTGGGCATGTCACGACGGATTCTAGTCAGGGATGACGACAGTCGAACCAACAAGGATTGTTGGAAGTCGACCGCCAAGGGCTCCAGAAGAGACCTGAATAAGGGTTTGCTGACCTACCGAGGAATGAAGAACTTCAGGAGCGCGGGAAGAAACCCGTAGACAAAGACGTGGCGGAAGTCGAGGGTTCAAAATGGCCTCAGAGGCCATGAAAATCCCTTCGGCCCCACCAAACGTGACGGGCTGATCGTAATCTTTACCTTCAATGTTTGATTCGATAGCTACAGTAGCGAAGATGGATGCGAGATGTTCAAACCGATCATTCCTACTCTGGCAGTTCTAGGTGGAAAGGCTTCAGGAAAGACTACTGCAGTAGAGATAGTCGTAAAGTTCCTGACAAGCAAAGATCTATCAATCATGACCGTCAAGCACGTCAGCCAGAATGGATTCACCCTAGATAAGGAAGGTACGGATACTTGGAGACACTGGAAGGCGGGGGCCAGAATAGTCTCAACGGTTTCGGATTCTGAGAAGGCCATAATGGTGAAGAATGGTGATGAAACCGATCTGAGTGATTTTGATCTGTGGGCCGACAAGATTGATGCAATTATCTTTGAGGGATTCTCTTCTCGACTACTTCGCGAAGAAAGAGTCGGGAAGGTCATTTGCATAAGAGAAGTAGCTGAGAAAGACAGGTACCTTGCGAGCCTGAACGGCCCTGTTGTTGCCGTGTGCAGCCTCAACGTTAAGAGCGATGAGGTGCTCAAGCTTGGGATTGATGACAGGATTCTTGGCGAACGGGCCATCCGATACGTATTAGATAGGAGAAGGAAAGAGGGTTTGGAAGTCGCTTGAATATAATCAAGATTGGGCTTGTCGGATTGGGAAGTTGGGGCAAGAGGCACTATGAGAGCTGGAGCAAGATTCCGGAAGCTGAAGTTGTTGGAATCTATGATCCGGCCTACGAAGGAAGGCTCGCTCAGAAGTCTCTGGGATCACTGCTGGAGATTGCCGATGCGGTCGATATAGCCGTTCCTGCCAATAGCCTGGCGGAGGTTGCTATCTCCGCGTTAGAATCTACTAAACACGTCCTAGTCGAGAAACCCATGTCAACAAGTCTGAAAGAAGCAAGAGAACTGGTGAGGATTTCAGATTCGCATAGAGACCAAGTCGCTATGGTCGGGTTCATAGAGAGATTCAACCCGGTTTTTGTTAAGCTTCATTCAATTATCGGCGGACTTCAAGGACCGGGAAAGATCTTCTGCCAGAGATCGGGCTCACCGACACTCGTTGCAAAAAACACGGGAGTTCTGAAAGACTTGGCGGTGCACGATCTCGATCTCTTGAGGTGGTATCTCGGTGAACCAAACAATGTAACGATAAGGTCGAAGGAAGCCTTCTACTTAAGCCAAGTCGAGGCAACATTCGGGGATGTTGAGGTCATAGTGATATCTGATTGCCTCGGACCCAAGATCAGGAGATGGGTTCTCACTTATGCTCAAGACAATATCTTCGCCTACTTTGAGAATAATCGATGGAGGCTATACATGAACAACGTAGAGGTTCCTATCGATTGGCATATGCCTCTCCAACTCGAACTCGAGTATTTTGTCGAGTGTATAAGAGAGCAGAAGGCGCCTAGCCCATCAGTCCATGATGGACTCAGAGTATTGGAGATAATTGAGAAGGGCATTATCTACGACTAGGGGACTCACGAATGATTTAAGTAGACGAATCCCAAAGTATGTTCGCATAACGGCGTTATAGCAAACGCCACCGATTAAGATTAAGAAACCTTGTATTGACATCCAACAGTCCGAGCATTACGATCTTCCAAAGTCGAATGAATTCAACCAAGGTTGAAATGAAAATATGTCTTCGCGAGAAAAAAGGTCTGAACAACTGATTTGCCTCAAGTGTGGAGAGTTCACAGAGAACGGAGCTATCTGCGTGCGCTGCCTTGGAGGTCTCCGGGTTCTAGACCGAACAATAGACCCTAAATGGCTCAAGAACGAGCTTGAAAAGATAGTAGAGTACCTGGGGTCCGATATCGAAGCAGCATTCAAGAAAGACCCGGCAGCAGGCTCACTCATGGAGGTTCTCTACTATCCTGGAATCCAAGCGCTGTTACTTCACCGAATAGCCCACTTCTTTTGGGATCTTAAACTCCCATATGTTCCGCGCTACCTCAACCTTGTGAGTCGCCAGATGACAGGGATCGATATCCATCCGGGTGCGGAGATTGGGAGAGAATTCTTCATCGATCATGGTACAGGCGTAGTCATAGGGGAGACCTCAAAGGTAGGAGACAACGTAACGATGTATCAGGGAGCTACTCTGGGCGGAACCGGCGGTGGTCGTGGGGAAAAACGTCACCCAACAGTTGGCAGCGATGTCGTGATTGGTGCGGGCGCAAAGATTCTGGGTCCAATTAATGTTGGAGATAGAGTAAAGATAGGCGCGAACTCCGTTGTTACGAAGGACGTCCCCCCTGACAGCACAGTCGTCGGTGTTCCAGGGATAGTAATCGCCAGAAAAGGCAAGAGACTACCGAAGATAGACTTGGCGCATGGTGAACTCCCAGATCCATTTATGGAGAGAATTCTACTTCTTGAAGAGCGCATAGCACAGCTTGAGAAGAAACTACACGAAAAGAAATAACTTTCAGCAAGCCCTGGGCTAGTCCATCTGATTCACAAAGCATTTCAAAGCCAATTATCTTACGACTTCATCCTTTCGCAGATCCAAGGAATGATTGGTGTCGGTGGCATGGACATAGGGCCTTAAGCTTTAGAGCCTGTTTGTTCTGTTACAAACCTGCAAATTGGTCGAGGATTGGTATGCTCAAGAACCGGTTCTGGCGTCCTTCAGTTGAAAAGTTAACGCTTAACCAGTTGAAGAAACTGCAAACCAAACGATTAAGATCCACAGTCAAGTATGCCTATGAAAACAGCCCGTTCTACCGACGAAAATTCACCGAAAAGGGACTGAGACCGGACTCAATAAGAACAATTGATGACCTCAGAAAGATACCCTTCACCTCGAAGAGCGATTTTAGAGACAACTATCCCTTAGGGCTCTTGGCATCACCATTGGCAGACGTCGTTAGGCTGCATGTTTCATCGGGAACAACTGGAGATCCGACGGTTGTAGCATATACGCGGAACGATCTTGAGGTATGGTCAGAATGTGCAGCTAGGTGCCTGACCATGACCGGTGTCTCTAAGCGCGATATCTTTCAGGTCATTTTAGGTTACGGCCTGTTCACTGGCGGCTTAGGCTTCCACTACGGAGCTGAAAAAATTGGTGCAACTGTGGTTCCGTCATCTACAGGCAATACTCAAAGGCAAATCAAACTAATGCACGATTTGAAAGTGCCCGCTTTTACTAGCATTCCATCATATGCTCTCCATCTTGCTGAAGCGGCGAAAAATGCGGGCGTAGACCCAGCCAAAGATCTTAAGATCCGGTCGATCAGTTGCGGTGCAGAGGTTTGGAGCGAGAACACGAGAAAACGGATCCAGAAGGAGTTTGGGTGTCGTGTTTTCAATTCATATGGCTTGTCAGAGATGTGCGGCCCTGGAGTAGCCTTCGAGTGTTTTAAACAAGTGGGCATGCATCTATGGAACGACTATTTCTTGGCAGAGATAGTAGATCCAATAACAGGCGAGCAGGCAGGGATTGAGGAAGATGGAGAACTCGTTTTGACAACGCTGACCAAGGAGGCAATGCCCTTGTTGAGGTATAGAACTAGAGATCTTACGAGACTCCTGGGTGGGAAGTGTGATTGCGGCAGAGCACATCAAAGAATTGGGTGGATTAGAGGAAGATGCGATGACATGTTGAAAATTAGGGGGGTCAATGTCTTTCCTAGTCAAATTGAGTCTGCGATAATGGGATTGGAAGGGGTTGGAAATAACTATCAAATTCTTCTATCGAACAAAGCCTTCCTTGATGAGATCACAGTCAATGTAGAAGCGGAAAAATATGTATGGGACAAAGGCGATGCCGCATTAAAGAACATAAGAGAAAGACTACGATCCGGAATAGAAAGCATGATCGGCTTGAAAGCCCAAGTCACGCTCTTACATCCCGCGGCCATACCAAGGGTTGAAGGAAAGGCAATTAGAGTCATTGACTCAAGGAACTTAAGCACATAGACTATTCTAAATTGAAGTAGCGCTGAAGAAACTACTTTCTATATTTCCACACAAGGACCCAGTTAAAAATGGTCATTGACGATGAAAATAAGATCGAACTGCTGACAAGTGTATTATTGTAAGTCCTTTACGCCGAGGATTCTGACACCGTTCTGTTGAAGTATCTTCTCCGACTTATCGGGATCGCTCACTCGCAATATCAGAGCGGATTTGCCATCCAAATGAATCGACGAAGAGTAGGCGTAGTCGATATTTACCTCATTGTAACTCAGAAGCTTTGTGATCTCTGATAGGGTGTGCTTCTCAGTCACTAGGACTGCTATAACCTCCACATTCTTGCTAGATTTGGCTAAAGAGAATCCAGCAGACTCCAGCTCCCGGACAGCAGTCTCGACATCGTTAACCACCATCCTAACCAACCCTACCTCTCCTGCTTCCGCTATAGAAAGGGCGAAGATCTTGACTTTTGTTCTGTCCAGAACAGAAGCTAATTTGGCCATGGCTCCAGGTTTGTTCTCGGCAAAGACACTCAATTGTAGTAACGGCATAGATCCATCAACCTAAAGTTCCTTAGTTGCGATATATAGTTCCTCTCCACCAAGAAAAAGGCGATACTATAGATATGCATCTTGACCTGCTGAATGAAGTCTTTTAAGTATCTGATGTTATTTTTTTAGCTCGCAATCTAGGATCGGTGTTCTTTCAAGGTGAGTGACTTGCAATACTGGGACTCCCGCATAGAGACGATGCCGTTGCAGGACTTGAGGGGGCTTCAAGAGAAGAAACTCCGCCAATTACTGCTTTACCTCAAAGATCATTCGAGCTTCTACAATAGAAGATTGAGAGACGCCAAAACCGATCCACTTGAAATAAGGAATCTAGAGGATCTTCAAAAACTACCCTTTACTGTGAAGAAGGATTTCAGGGATACTTATCCCACAGGGATGTTTTGCGTTTCACCCGACCAATTAGTGCGCTATCACGCTTCATCAGGTACAACTGGAAAGCGCACCATTGTAGGGTATACGAAGAATGACATTCATGAATGGTCAACGTCCTTGGCTCGTGGGTTGACATCGCTTGAAATTAGCAAGACCGACTTAATCCAGAACAGTTATGGCTACGGGCTATTCACCGGTGGGCTGGGCATCCATTACGCGGCTGAGATGATCGGGGCGACAACGCTTCCGACCAGTGCTGGGGGAACTGAAAGGCAGCTGGAGCTCATGCGGGATCTGGGCTCCACCATAATTGCGTGTACGCCATCATATTTCCTTCATCTCGCCGAAGTTGCAAGGAGCATGGACGTCGACTTCAAAAAGGATACGAGGCTGAAGGCCGGCCTGTTCGGAGCTGAACCCTGGTCTGAAGATATGAGACATCGGATTGAAGATTCCACCGGCATAAAGGCGTATGACATCTACGGATCCTCAGAACTAAGCGGGCCATTGTTTACGGAGTGCAAGTATCAGAATGGCATCCATGTATGGGCGGACCAGTACCTCTTAGAAGTGATAAACCCCGATACCGGGGAGATCCTGGACGAGGGCGAAAGGGGCGAGCTCGTAGTAACAACCTTGACTAAGGAAGCGCTGCCGCTAGTGAGGTACAAGACTGGAGACATAAGTGTCCTGAACTTTAAAGAGTGCAAGTGTGGCAGAACCCATCCCAGAATAATGAGGATCCGTGGCAGAGTAGACGACATGGTCAAGATAAGAGGAATAAACGTCTTTCCAAGTCAAGTTGAATCTGTCCTAATGCAAATTCCTGAGCTTGGGGACAATTACCAACTAATCATCGATAGAGAACATGAACTCGATAGGATGACTGTAAAGGTAGAAGTGGCGGAAGAGACCTACAGAGTTGCAAGATCAGATCTCACACCAATCAGGCATAGAGTTGACAGAGCCTTAAGAAATGCCTTGAACTTGTCAGTCGACGTCGAATTGGTGGAGCCAGGGAGCATACCCCGGTCTGAAGGCAAAGCGAAAAGAGTAGTTGACAACAGAAAACTCTAGGTACGGTGCGCTCCTCTGAATCAACCTTCGATTTGCCGACTGAAAAATAGATAAGTTCTGTAGCATTGGTTGTCAGTCACGGAGAACACGCATGCTGCTCGAATGCGTTCAAGTTTCGAAAAGCTTCGGCGGAGTACAAGCATTAAAGAAAGTAAGTATTACTGCAAGAGAAGGAGAAATCACAGGCCTAGTCGGCCCAAATGGTTCTGGAAAGACTACCCTGCTATCATGCATCAACGGAATCCACGGAATCGACAGCGGTCAGATATTGTTTGAAGGCAAGGATATCTCTAACCTACCTACACACAAGATAAGCTCCAAAGGAATAGTCAAAACGTCCCAACTTGTTCAATCATTTCCAGATCTTACTGCATTGGAAAATGTTCTTGCGGGAGTACACTTTGGCAGAGGCGGGAGCAGGGGGCATAAAGATCCTTTGGAAAGAGCGGGTCAACTATTAGAGTTTGTAGGCGTACCAGAAGAGAAATTCGAGAGACCCGTTAAGAACTGCAACATAACAGAGTTGAGAAGAATACAGCTTGCAAGGGCGCTAGCCACCAATCCTAAACTTCTCCTGCTTGATGAACTCCTGACGGGGCTCAACCCTGCAGAGTGTGAGAAGGCCATTAGTCTTGTCAAGAAAGTGAAGGGAGAGGGCATTACTATCCTTATGGTCGAACATGTCATGAAAATAATAATGGGGCTATGCGACACGGTTTCAGTCCTGCACCATGGAGAGTTGATAGCGGAGGGCACTCCAAAAGAAATAATGGACGACGAAGCCGTAATCAGAGTATATTTGGGCAAGAAATATCTCCTAAGGGAATAACGCTTGCTCAAGGCTGAACATATCTCGTTCTCCTACGGCATGGTCCAAGTACTATGGGACATTTCCTTCGAAGCCAATGAGAAAGATATTACCGCGATAATAGGGCCTAACGGTGCTGGCAAGTCCACACTGGTCAATCTGATACTAGGCATAAACAAGCCAACTCTGGGGACCGTATCGTTCAAAGGCGAACGAATCGATAGGCTACCAACCTATGACATTGTGAAGAGAGGACTCTCGCTCATACCAGAGGGGCGACGAGTATTCCCCAACATGAGCGTACATGAGAATCTCTTGATGGGCGCTTATCCAGTAAGGGACACTAGACAGATCAGAAAGACCATGGAAAACCTCTATCAGATCTTTCCCATTCTCAAAGATAAGGCGAGTGATCGCGCCAAGACTATGAGCGGCGGTGAGCAACAGATGCTGGTCATCGCCAGAGGGCTCATGTCCAGCCCACAACTGCTGATACTAGACGAACCCTCACTCGGTCTAGCTCCGATCATGGTTGAGAAGATGCTCGACGTCGTGACGCAAATAAACGAGATCGGGGTTACGGTCTTGCTGGTAGAGCAAAATATACGCGAGTCTCTGGAGATGGCCGATAAGTGTTACGTACTTGAGAATGGAAGAATTGTGAGATCCGGCGATGGGAAGGAACTCCTCTCTGATAGTTACGTCAGGGAAGTGTATCTCGGCTTCTAAGTGAAGCCGTGCACTGTACGCGGTGACTCGACGTTACTTGATAAATGCAAAATACTTCTTGATAATTGAGAAGACTCCTTGAGGGACAAAAATCACTATCAGGGTGAGAAATACCCCTATGGCGATCATCCTTTGAATAGGATTGATAATATTCAGCGCTTCCCATATTGAAAGAATTATTATCGATCCTATTATTGGGCCTCCGACGGTATTCAACCCACCAGTGACGGCCATAATGAGAGGCATGAAGGAATGGTCGAAACTGAATACTTGGTCGCTGATGTAGCCTATGTAATAAGCCAATACCCCTCCGGCGATACCGGCGAAGAAGGCGCTTAACGTGAATGCCAAGAGTTTATACCTAGTCGTGTTGACCCCTATGTTCTCCGCTTCAAGCTCATTCTCTCTAATAGTACTGAAAGCTAGCCCAATCCTAGATTTGATGATGAGGTAAATCGTGGCAATCGTCATTATTGCTAGCGTCATCACTACGTAATAGTACTCGATCCGAGTATTAACTAGGCTAGGGGTAGCGTAGCCAGTAGAACCCTGTGTGATCCAGTCGAGAGCCAGAATAACGGTACCCGCTATTACCGCAAATCCAAATGTCACCATAGCCAGGAACCATTCTCTTAACCTCACACATGTTAATCCTATGAGGAAGCCGATAACCGATGCAACCAATGCTCCTGCGAGTAGACCAATCCAAGGGTTGATACCGAGATCGATGACCATCAATGTTGAGACATAACCACTTATACCCAGAAAAGCAGCGTGCCCTAGGGAAGCCTGACCTGAGTAGGCCAACAGGTTCCAGCTGGAAGAGTAGATTATGTAGATTCCGAAGAGTATTATCAAATGGATAATATATTGATTCTTCTGGAATACAGGCAATACTGCGATAAAGCCGAGAAAGATCGATGCAAGTATCATCTTGGAGGAGGAGATGCCCTTTCCCTTCTGCATCACTCGCGTTCTCCGAAGAGCCCTGTGGGTTTTATTATCAGTACAACTATCAATACAACAAATGGAACTGCATCTCTCCAAATCCCGCCGAGGAAAAAGGTCGCGGTGTTCTCGGCGAGGCCGTACAAGAGTCCACCCACGATCGCTCCATTGATACTACCAAGCCCACCAAGGATGATTATCGCAAAGGCCTTTACAGCTGGGAGTGAACCCATGTAGGGATCTATCGAGAAGATTATCCCATATAGTGAGCCTGCAGCCGCAGCGAGAGCTGAACCGACTCCGAAACTTGCCATATGTATTCTGTTTACGTTTATGCCCGCGAGCATGGCGGCAATTCTATCCTGACTGGTAGCCCGCATGGCCCTTCCTAACTTGGTCTTCTCCAGGAGAAGGAAGAGCGCGACTAGTATCGCGACGACGACTGCTATAGATATCAACCAGTCATAGCTGATAGAGACAATTCCAAAAGATAGGACAGAGTACTGGAAGGGGGTCACAATATTCTTCGGCTTGTCAGTCCACAGCATGACGGCTGAGTAGTCAAAGATGTATATCAGTCCGAGGCTTATGAAGATCTCATTCAGCTTAGATGTTCCAAGTATTCTGCTGAAACACAAACGCTCAACAGCAATTCCGACGGCAGTAACAATCAGCATTGATAACAGCACAGCTACGTATGGGTTAATGCCCAGTAGAAACGAAGTCCAATAGCACATGTAGGCGCCCAGCATGAGGAATTGTCCGTGTGCGAAGTTGACTACCTTCATAACTCCGAAGATCAAGTTGAGCCCTGCAGCCAGTAGGATATAGATGCAGCCGATGGCGACCCCCCAAAGGAGAGTCAGGGCTAGGGTGACGACTTCAATCAATATAGGTCGTGCCTACGCGGTAAAATATCGCGATGTGCGCTGCGAACTGTTCAGTGCCTTCTTTTTTTATACCGAGGCGTAGTTTGCTGGCAGTTCAAAGTCTTTCTGCTTGATCGTTCCTACGCCTGGAACTTTCTCAGGCCAGACTATCATGGGCCTAGTCTCGCCAAGATCCTGTTTCCAGTACAGCTGCTCTATGAAGGTTAAGGGTGCAATCTCGTGGAACGCGTCAGGTGCTTCACTGAATTCGATGTAACCTGTTTGGGTTGCTACGAGCATATCTTTCATCTTTGTCTGTTCGATCGCATCTCTAACCTTTGCCTTATCTAATGTGCCTGCCCTCTCGATAGCGTCTTTTGCTATGAAAAAGGCATCATAGGTGTCTGCTCCCATCATGCCTGGTGAAACATTGTATTTCTGCTTGAAGTTTGGAACGAAGGTGTTCATTAATGGCAGGTAGAAAGGCGGGCCTGCGTACGGTCCGAATTTTGACTCCAATAATTGATGATCTCCCCATTTTCCAAGTAGGGTGTAGAATTCAGGTCCTTCGCAGACTTCGACGGCCATGTATACCGTGTTGAGGCCAACATCTCTCTGACCTTGGATATAGATCTGAGAGGTCCCGACGGTAAAGTCGACTGCGAAGACCGCGTCGGGATTTGCTGCTTTGATCGCTGTCAGTTCTGCGTGGAAGTCTGTTGTTCCCATCGGATAGTTCTTCTCGGCTACAATATCGATCGGAAGATTGTCTTTCTGAATGAAATCTTTGCTCGCTTGCCAAACCCCTGCGCCATAGGGGTCATTACGATATATCACAGCGAGTTTTAAGTTGCGATTCGGAGCCACTATCGGCTGAAGATATTCACCGAAGAAATGTACTATTGTCTTAGAGTAATGGTAGGTGGTCGTGCAGTAGTGAAACATGTAACTCATGCCTTCTGCGTCCTCAATGCGCATCGGATTACCTTCCGGAAGCCCGCCGTAGTTGCCTTGGGGCCCGCGTCTGGTGACGAGGTGGGTTGAAGCGCCCGTTATGATGAATGGGACCCGATTCTCGATAGCTGGGACCTGACTTGCGAGTGTCTCAGCGCTCGACATTCCTCCGATCATCAGGTCAACTTTGTCCTCAATTATGGCTCTTGTTACCGCTGTTACTCCTTTCTCTGGGGATGCATTTTCACTATCTGCTATCACTATCTCTATTGGGGCTGACACACCCCAATCCTTGACGTAGACTCCGCCTGCTGAATTGATCTCTTCGACGGCCATCTTGGACGCCCGATCCATATCTGGGCCTTCAGGTTGTGAGAACGGCGCGAGCATCCCTATCTTGATCGGTCTGGTTCTGGCTGCTGGTTGGGAGTAATAGTATTCTACTCCTACGGCGGCTGCGGCAGCGGCCACTACACCTGCTGCTGCGTATTTCAAATACTTACGACGTGTAATCTTGCTTTCACTCATTTCTTTCACCAGTTATTCAGACTAAACCTGCCTTTCAAGGAACCTATAAGCAAATCGCTTATTATTTTAGTCTATCATTGGACTGCAGGCTATGCCTTATGGATGATCAATCAAGGTTGTTCAGCCCGAGATCGAAGGCTTTCAGATTCACCTCTTGGAACTTCTTCTGAGTCAAGCTCAGAATACTCTTTTTTATGGCGTCAGCTTCTAGGGGTAGCTTCCCTGAGGCTGAGACTAATCCGAGTATCACAGTGTTCTGCGTAGCCGGATTGCCAGCTTTTACCGCCAACTCCAAAGCATCGATTGTCAAGACGTCCTTTGAGACTCTTCTCAGACTGTTTACGATGTTCGCTATGTCGGGGTACTTTTCCTTTGAAAGATAGGTGCCCGGAGGTGCTATGATATTGGTGCTTAGGACTATGAGGGTCTCGGAATTGGCGTATCCAATATTCCTCAGGGCCTCGATAGGTTCGAGTGCAACGATCAGGTCCGCCTCTCCCTGGGGGACTGTTGGGGAAAAGACCTCTTTACCAAAACGCACCGTCGATGTTACAGAGCCGCCTCTTTGAGCCATTCCGTGTATCTCTGCAACCTTGACTTCTAGATCAGAATCTAGTGCCGCTTGCCCCAGCACCCTCGACAGGAATAGGACTCCTTGTCCTCCGACACCAGCCAAGACTATGCTGTAGGTTAACACGATAACACAGTCATTCTTGTTATATAGTTAATTTGTGTATTGGTTAGTGGTTTTACTGATGACATCCAAGGTTGATTCTCTAGCTGGGGATCCCGCTGTTGCTCGGTGGCTTGGCCATTATCCAGATGCGGACTGTCGGAGCCGCCTATATAAGCTAGCCGGGTTTCTTGAGTTCCTGCAGGGTAATGAGCGGCTTCGCGGGTTGACCCCACGGCAGCTTGTTGAGTTTCAAGCGAACGCGGAGAAGAAGGATCAGTTTGTGATCCTGGATGCTTTACAAGCCTACTTTCAGGGGAGGAAGGGAACCTACAATAGCCTGGTCGTTCAGTATGCGATTCTGAGATCCTTCTTCAAAAAGAACCGGGCCCCTCTGCCTGAGGATGACTTTGCGATTCATGCGGATCGACCTCCCTCGAGCGGAAAGCTGACAGTTGAGATCATAAAGGCGCTGGTTGAAAACTCACCTATGGGCCGGAAGGCTTTCTATCTGACTTTATGGCAGGGCCTCATGGACCTGGAACGGTTCACCCAGTTCAACGCAGGATGCGGTGAGGCGTTGACCCAGCACTTGAAGAAGGAGGGGATTCAAACCCCCTTCATGTTTGAGTATCCTGGCAGGAAGCAGACCAAGAACAAGAAGAACTATCAAACCTTCATAGGCCGCGACGCCTTGGCAGCGTGGAAGGAGTATTTTGAGCGGATCCGCGGCTGGCCCGGTGCAGGTGAGCCGATCCTCCTGGTAAACGGATCTGGATCCTGCACAAAAGGCGCTTACCGGCAGCTCCACATGAGGCTGCTTGAGCGGCTCAAATATGTTAAGCATAGCCACTCAACAGCGGTCAGGTACGGCTATAATCTCCACGAGTTCCGAGACGTCGCAAGAACCCTACTGCACTTGAAGGGTAAAGGCGACGGACTTGATCTTCAATGCGTTGAGTACTGGATGGGACACACCACGGATCCAAATCAGTACGACAAGTTCTACATGGACCGAAGCTACACATTGGAGCATTACCGGATCGCTGAGAAACATCTGAACATCATGTCGGGGGTGCAGACCGATCGGGAGCAGCAAGAAGTCAAGAAGCTCCGCCAGGATCTCCAGGAGCGGGACGAGGTGATAAGTGATAATCAGGAACGCATCAGCCGGGTTGAGGAGTTGCTGAAGAAGATGCTGACAGCTGACCCCAAAGTACTAGAGGCGGAGGTGAAAACTTGAAGAGCCTCGCAGTCTTTTCTATCATAATCTTATTCTTAACTTACGGGACTCCTGTCTATGCTTGGAGCAACGGCGGCTGGTCCACCTCACCTTCCCATCCCGCTATGGGCACACACGACTGGATAGCTGAGAAAGCAATTCTACTTCTGCCTGTCAGTGAGACTGCAATTTTCAAGAATAACATCAACTGGTTGTATTACGGTACAGAATTGCCGGACCGGCCGAAGAACATGGGCGGCTACGGTGACCAATTCAACCACCACGTGTATTTTAATGAGAAACACCAAGTAACTGACGACTCATCTGCTAGAAGAGCCAACGAGACCTACAACGAAGCACTAGCTCTACTAAAGAAAGGCAACTTTTCCGGCGGGGTCATGGTTGCCGGAGCCGTAAGCCACTATATTTCTGACATGGCAGTTTGGGGCCACGTTATGGGAGCGAATACGCCGTGGGGTGTTGAGAAGCATCATGAAGACTATGAAACCTACGTCAACGACCACCAATCCATGTTTGACCAGTCGATCATGGTGATGGGACCGCTTAACCACACAACGGCTTATCAAGCGACTCTAGAACTAGCATACAACACTATGTTTGTGCCACCTAATGCGACGTGGATGGATACTCACTACAACTGGAGTGATCCCCAGTTCAAGACCCGAGTAGGGGTAAGCCTTAATCTGGCGGCAAACGCGGTGGCGACTGTTTTTCACACCTTATGGCTGGATGCTGGACAGCCAATCCCTGAACTCCCGCAAGTCATGCCTGTGCTGATAGTAGTAGTTCTTGCAGTTTCGGTGTTGAGAAAGAGAGAGCATCCGCTAACAGGTTAAAACTGAGCAGAACTTAGGCGTAGGGCGGCGTCGGCAGTCCGGCTAGGAACCGCCAGCTAGTCCAGACGTTGAAGGTGTTTTGAGACGCCTTCGCGAGAAGATAGTCGTAGACGTCCTGGCGCCCGGTTATGGCGATGAGCGTTATCGGCTTGCCTATTGAGTCGCCCTGCCTAGCGTTCTGAATGCAGTTGACCGCCTGGTCAATCTCCTGCTGAAATGTTACATGGTCAACGATCGCGTTGTCCTCTGGGGTTCCAAGCCACTCAAAAACATAGCCATCCGCGAAGGATTGCATTCCTGAGAGGTTGCTGGCGAATCTTTCTCGAAGTCTGACGACGTCGGGCCACAACCGCATGTAGATGTTGTCATCATTGTACCAAACCTTGAGGCCGCTACTCCTCGCGGCTTGGCTTATCCTGCTGGCCATGTCCGCGATCTGGACCTTGCGGAACTGCTGCCAGTCCGCGATGCAGCTGTAGACTTGATTCTTGATCGGCATAGTCCAGTCCGGGTTAGCACAAGCACCGCCTGACATCGCGCCATCATCTCGCCAGAGGTTGAAGCTCATCAGGAAGATTCCATCGAAGCCCGCTTGAATTGTCGAGTTCACTCTTGGAATTGTGACGCGGAAAGTGAAGGGGCCGAGTGGACTGAACCATGCTTCTGTTCCTCCGGCGCCACATGGGAGCGCGGAGCAGTAACCATTTTGATCCGTGATGAATGACTGCTTGCTTGTGGAGTCGTACTGGCACCACTTTGGGTTGAGCGTCACACCGTCTAGGGTCCAAGTGTTGCAGGCTCGGAGAGCATCGCAGGCGTAGAAGACCTGAAATCCATGGTTGTGGATGGCGTCGGCGGCTTGGCTGCTTATCGGGCCGTACCAGATGACAGTTTGAATCTTCCCTGCTAATGCTGGAAGATACTGAAGCTGGCTCTGATCATAGAGATTAACTGAGATTTCCACTACTCGATCACAGCCTTCCAACGGTAGTTCTTCCCTGACACAGCGGTTATGTAGATGTTCGCCGCGTCGGCGACTGCTGACTGGTAAGGTCCTGCTTCAAGGTCTATGTCACTGAAGTAGACCGCGGTGGGGATGGCTGATAGTCCATGAGCAATTGTTTGCTGAGCTCCAGTTCCTATACTATTTCCAGCATTGACGATGACATATCCCAAATCAAACGAGGCGGGAATTATTTTGCCGTATGCTCCATTCAAAATCACAGGAGCAGCAGGGGTAGTGCCAGAGTATTGATTACCCCATAGAAAAGTTGGAGAGGCAGTTTTTATCGCCCCCGCAGGACAGTTCCAAAAACTATTCTGTTGAAGCCAAGCTGAAGAGTCCGCACCAGTCGAAGAGTCTTGAAAAACTATTGCAGGATTGTCATAAATCGAGCTGAACACTCCATTAGTTATTTGCAGAGTAGAGGGCCTGAGGTTGTACCCATTAAGAAAAGCAATCTCTACCTGTGGAGCAATCATAATCAACTGGGTCGGATAACCATCCGAGTCGCCATAAAACGCGTATTCGGCCGTGTGCATTATCTTCAAAGCAATCCAGGTTTCACAAGTGGTATCTGCCCAGTTGTACCATACACCACGTTTGCAGTATCCGATCATGCATTGAGTGTATACATTGTGACTTCCCTGCCATATCCCTCCTCCTCCATACCTGTACCCTGTTCCAAAGAAATCTGTTGAAAAACAGATATGTGCACCCACACAATCTTCCAGATTAAATCCTACAAAGGTTTCATCTGTTGGAACATCCATCTGTGTGTTTTGGTCAGTACCAGAAGGACAATATCTCGTAATCAGGTTGAAGATAATGGGCCCTTGAAAACGATTGTCCGATGAAATGCCTCCATGAATATTCACTACCTTCCCAGTTTGAACTGAGCCAGTGTAGAGAAACTCAGGAAACCCTAGAACCTGAACGTCGTTTATGACCTCATCTTCCTTTGGAAGATCCATTCCGTTCCCCAGAACCTCTAGCAAAGGCATCACCGATCCTTGAAGAATAGTGCCAATCTCCGCAGAGATTCTAATGTGTCGATTGTTGATTAGAAGTCCTTCAGAGAGCGCAGGATAACGAGCTTTAAGAAGTAAAATTGTTCCTCCACCAACCTCAGCAACAGCATCAATGCATCCTTGAATGACTGTGTGAGTGTCTCCTTCAAAAGACTCCAAACCAGTTCCAGACATTGGATAAGCCGTGACAACATCACCTAAAGCCTGCACTATGTAACTACTACTTTGAGGCCCTCCAAGGAATATGCCGCCTCCCATAGGCCTTGAAACTCTAGGAAAAGCCAGATTCAATCAACCCATGTAGTGGAATCATCCTCATAACTAGCGACGATTTTCAACTGGGTTTTGTTCAACGCCAGAGCGCCTGAAGCATCTAATGCATTATACAAGCCATCGAATGTTGCAGGAGGCATTTTAACGCTCAACCCAAACCTGTTCTTGCATCCCATCTTGTTTGTGTAGACTAGAGAACTGGCCGCGTCAGGACTTTCACCATACGCGGTAGCACCCAGCACATTAGGCATGAACCTTTTGATACCGGAAGTGCCTGAATAGACATTCACCGATTTGCTGCCGTCCAAAAAATAGAATCCCCCAGGGCTGTAAACACATGGAGATGTTGGAGGAGTATAATCTGTCGTGCTTAGAGCAACAAAGGTTACATGGTAATCATCTAGATATGCAGTTATGAAATCTTCAAGGGTTGATCCATTCCAGAGCCACGCTCCAATCGTGGGCGGATAAGTCATAGTAGGCACGGCTGTCGCGTTTGTTATCGCGCCAACGAGAAAGCCGTTGAAGAATTGATACCAGTTACTGCCCTGTCTCACAAATCGAATATGATACCATGTATTCGTTGATAGGGAGAAGGAACTACTCATTGTGGTAAATATGTTTGAGCTACCCACATAGAGATTTGTGAAAAGCTTATAGACGTCATTCCACCCAAACATCCCCATAACAAGACTATTAGCAATAATGCCCTGTGCAAAGATTTTTCCCCAAGTAGCAGGCACAACCGGGAAATACGCCCAAGTCTCAATGGTCCAATCACTTGATCCAAGTTGCATATCTGCGTAAGGTGAAATTGTTAAGGCTGCTGTACCATCGAAGTAACAGCTTCCAGCACCAAACTTCTTGATAGAGGAGCTTATAGAGCAGTTGGTATTCGTGAGCGTGTGAACTCCTGTGAAGTCTGAATAGTCAATATCAAAAGGACAAAGCAACTTGGTATAAATATCGGCAGCATCCACCACATTGTATTCGGACCCGTTCCAACTGTAGAGAGATATTCCAGACGCACTGGGCATCTTAACACGATCTGGAAGCTGGCTCTCGAAATTGATCCAAGTTCCTGCATCAGCAACAACACGATCAAGATAGATAGTGCCTGGATTAACAGTCCAAGAAAATATGACTTCTTTCACTGTTGACAAAGAAGGAGATCCTGTGCTTGAGAAGTACCTCAGAGGAATAATAAAACGGCGGTAGCCATAGAAATTATCTACGAAACTTGAGGAAGAATAGTTGCTTGAGTCAGGCGAGTATATAGCAACGGTTATAGTAACACCTGAACCACTACCATACCACCAGAAACCGAGAAAGTCTGCAGCCGACCAATCCTGATTTCCTCCATAGGTGTGTTCGACCCCGACAACACCGAAAGCGCCTGCTGCAGGAACAATCTTTAGAGAGTTCACATCTCTTGCCACGAAAGCCGTCTCATCAGAGAGAGTTGGAACACCTAGGCTGCCAGAACCACTAGAGAAAGTGCCCCAGTATCCATCAGGATCAGAATCATCATTCATAAGAATAGCGCTCGCTGTCTCCTCAAGCTGATTTTGAAGAATAAACTCCCAGCTAATGTTCTTGTTAACTCTATCAATTGAGTAGTTGTGTTTAGCCCACGCAGGAGAGAGAATATCCTCTATCTGCCCTAGAAATCAAGATCAGAGAAATACGCCTGTTTTCCAGGAGTACTCATATATGTTCTTCCCCAGCTTGGAACCTCGTTAAGAGTGAAGCTGCAATCAATCCTGTTAGATGGAGCCACGGAGTCCAGTTTAAGATCTGATATCTTCCCGAAGCCCTGCCATTGCTGGGCAGCCCAGGACACATAGAGATTGTAGTAGTAAGGGACGGCGCTAGCTTCCATATTCTCCAAGGCCGCATAGTCATCAAAAACTGTTGCGCTGATGAGGGAAGCCTTCACAGTCCAACTTCGAGAAGGTGCGCCAGCATACGGGTAAAGAGTCTCTCCGCTAGGAATCCTCAGCGACTCGAAGAGTGGCGACCTAGCTCTCTGCACGTCAGTTACGACAGAGATATTCAGGCTGCCAATAGTGTTTGTCATCTACTTATCTTCCCAAGTAATATCTTCGATGTCCAAAGGATTCATCTTCATCTTGTCGGGCCTGTACTGCTCCCAAAGCCTTCGAAGGCTCATGTCAATCTCGGCCTTGTTCCCGATCACGGGCCAGTTGAAGACCTTCTCGACGGAGACACCTTTGGGATAGTTAAATCGAATGGTAAGGCTGAGAGTATCTTCTATGACGTCACGGAAGAGGACCTGAATCTTTGGCGGTGATTTCTCTGTCACTCTCTCACCTCCCAGCCATGAAATTAAGAGTTTTCAGCGACAATGTTTCACCCTCAGACAAGTCCCCGCCTTTCCTGACAGTGATAAACCTCTTGACGTCACCCTTGTATTTTCCCTCGCTCTGTTGCAGAAGATAATTTGCTGCGTATTTTTCTCTGGCGAATACTACCATGACGACAACAGGATCGCTCTGCTCAAGAGTCAATCGTCTAAGGCCTGCTGCGAATGGTTGCTCTGGAAGTACGGAACCATCCTTGAGAACATCATTGAAGAAAGCTCTAGCCTCCGGCATATTATCAAATACTATCACTACCTCATTGTGTTCAGTGGTTACAGGTTCGAACTCTTCAGGATTCGTGTAGGGATCAGACTCAGTAGTCATTGGAAGAGCCCGGATGCTTGGAGTTAATCCCATTTTCACTATTGGCATTCAAGTCACCTAATGAGTATGAGTTGGATCAGACACGGCATGAGTATGAGTGGGATCCGAGACAGCGTGAGTGTGAGTTGGGTCTGAGACTGTGTGCGTGTGGGTGGGATCCGTCACGGTATGTGTGTGAGATGGAGAATTCAGAGTATGATTATGCGTTGGACTGGTGACAGGGTGAGTGTGAGTAGACACAATATAAGCGTAAGAGTTTACAGTGAGCGTCAAAGTAGCAGTTCCCGTATCAGTTCCAAACTGAGCTGTGTGACCTCCCCTGTAAGTATTCTCAAAAGAGTATCCGGTTAACCTTGAAGCAGTGTCCAACCGTTGAGTCTGCCAGCGAATAGAAGGTCCAGCATTAACATCCTCAAGATAGCAATTTCCCTGATTCGTGGGACTAGACAAGTTTCCCCAGTACCCACACGAATCTCCACCACCAAGAGTAGGCCAGTTCACAGCTACACTGGAAGCGCCAGCCTGAGTCACGTTGCCGCTTGAAACAGCTCCTCCAGCTCCCGTAGTTGAATCGCTGTCGCTGTTGGTGACGTTTGAATCTCCGGTTGAAGATCCTGCGTTTGAGTTTCCTGTAGAGTGGCCGGTGTTCGAGTTTCCTGTGGCCCCGCTCACGTTAGAATTTCCTGTGTCACTGCCCGTATTGCTTATGCCAGCCATCTCAGCAAATATCTGAGGACCGTACAAGCCAATGAGATAACTCTTCTCAGTCTCAGCCAAGTCCTGAAAAGCCAAACCCATCTTGTTGAGATCCATGTCAATGATTTCCCCATGCTCATCCCAGATAATGCCAAGGCGATTAATTCGGTAGTCTCCTGAAATCGCCATCTCAGAACAAGCAAAGGCTACAGTATCCCCGATCCAGTAGAGAGCAGTAATATCGCCAAGACGAGGCTCCTTCACGTTGATGGTGTAGACTGGCCAAGAAATCTTCAGCTTGGCAAGCAAAGACTGAGCTCGCAGAAGCAAGTTAGCTTGAGAGTCGATGTCCCTCTCAACAAAGAGCTGGCTCCTCAGCCCATAAACTCCTTGACTGGGAACATCCTCAATGTAGTAGGGAGACGCGAGAACAATCTCATTAGCGTCGCTAGTTCCCTTCCCCTTCATCCAAACCCTGTTGACGACTGCATCCCGTCTATCCTGGTAGTTTGCTAGAGTGCAATTCTCCCCCGTCTTGAAACGGATGGCAGCACTCTTATCAGAGCCAACTTGGTTTGCGAAGTCGAGAGTATTAGCAACCGGATGAACAAGAGTCTCCCAGCCGACTCTGCCTGTGAGCTGGCTCACAACGTCTATACACTGGTTCCAGTCGACGCGAACATCAACAGCAGCGCCGTAGCTACTCTGAGCACCATTGCCCACACCAGAATAAGACGTGGCTGACTGGATGATTGTCTTAGGCTCCTGATTCACGTTGGCCCTAACAGCGTAGGTGCTGTTCTTCAAAAGAAAATTAGTGCGGTCTATTCCAGTGAGCTTCCAGCCGCGTTTAATATCAAAGTTCTGAGTGGGAAGCAAAACCTGTCCAGTGAAGATGTCCTTACCATCCCTGTAAACATCAATCATGTCAGAACTGCGAAGACCAGTAGGATACTCTGGGAAGTCAATTTCGAAAGTCCAAGGAGCTGAAGAAAGTTCAGCATTTATCCTGACAGAGGTAGGCTGATAATACACTGAGCCAATTAGAACTTGATAGTTATGCGTTTGACCACGACCTCCCACTTGTACCTTTCAAAGCATTCAGTTGTGAGAGCTGCTTCGCCACCTGATTAGCAAACTGAAGGTCAGTCGTTGTGGCTCCACGCACATTGATCGTAAAGGTATGCTCAACCTTCTGCGTCTGCTGGCCGCCGGGTTGAACACCAATATTCGGCGAAGAACCAAAGTGCCCCGGCGCTGGAACCGGAATATTCGGCGAGGTGCCGAAGTGGCTCGGAGCGATCTTGCCGACGAGGCTGGCGCCCCACTGTTCCATCATTGATTGAAGGTCTGATATTGGCGCGATTGCTTCCGGCTCCTGTTCCGCGGCGAGTATAGGTGTGCCCTTCCCAGACATCCTAGGAATAATGCCTCCGCCCTGGGCGTGTTGCCAACTCGACGATCCCGCGGCGGCGACGGTAGGCGTGGGCGCCGTCGTGACGAATCTTTCAAGATTACCTGAGAGGTCTGACACGGCCGCGGTCTGCTGAGCAATTAGGTCCGATTGATACTGCGTCTGAGTCATCAAGTTCTGAACCGTAGCGGCGGTGTCAACGGTTGCCTTCGCCGTTGTTGCGAGGGGAGTCGTTACCGTGGCGGCGGGCTCGGTTGCAAGTGTGCTGAGAGCGGTCTGGGCGGCCATCCCCTGCATAGGCTGACCCGCGATTGACGGTGCCGTTGAAGGTGCACCACCCAGTCCAAATACGCTCATAAGGCCAGTAATTACCGTGCTTCCTAACCAGTTTATTCCAGAACCGATTGTTGACTGGAAGGCGTTCCACGCATTAGTCGCCTTCCCCATCTCACCGCTGAATGTGTCTCCCATTGTGACCGCGGCATCCTTGAAGTGTTGTTCGACGATGTCGAGGATTGCGCCCCAGTCGCCAGTCTTCTTAGTAGCCGCGTCGACCACGATCCCATACCGGGTCAGGATCGTGTAGTTGCCCTCCCACGCCTTGCCCAACATGTTCGCGGCGGTTTCAACGTCGATCTGCTTCGCGGCGGCGAGGTCAAGAGCGCTGGCGACGGTACCCATCGCGGTCGTATAGTTCATGCCCATCAACAGAAGGTCGGCGGCCGTACTTTCGATTGCGGTGTGACTGACACCCGTAGCCTCTGACAATGTTGTAATGTAGGCGTTCGTCTTATCGGCGACGTCAGACCATGCAGTGCCAGAATTTGTAACGGCAAGTTGAAGCCGGGTTATAGAGTCTTGCGCCGTGGCGGCTTGACCAGACACGCTGCTAAGAGCAGCGCCGGCGCCGACTACCGCGCCAACAGCAACCCCGATAGGCCCAGCGGCGGCAAGTAAGCCAGCGCCTCCAGCGCCAGCCGCTGCCTCACCAAGACCCCCAACCCCGCCCGCCGCGGCTCCCACGCCGCCCGTTGTAGAGACGCCAATAGTGGCGCCGCTGGAAAGAGCGTCCACTTGTGATTGAAGATCGGCCAGTGTTGTTGAGGCTTCATCATCAACGTTCACGGTGATGTCGGCCGTTTGCCCGCTTAGGTTTGCGACGTCGGCGGAGATAGTAGAGATCTGGTCCGAAGCGTCACCTGTCACGTTGACGGGAATATCGATTTCGCTGGCTCCGCTTAACTCAGCGATCGCGGACTTGACGTCGTCGAGGGCGCTTGTATCCGCGGTGATGCCGACGGTGATGTCTCCGCTGAGCGCTTCGATCTGTGACTTTAGATCGTTGAAGACGTCTGAGTACTCGTCCTCGGCCGTAAGGGCAAATTCAACCGCTGAGTCAAACGACAAGATTCAACCCTTTCCTAAACTAGATTGCGATTATATCCGCGGCGAGAGCATCAGCGAGCGCCCGCTCGTAGGCGAGTTCACTGCTGGTCAGGAAGGGACGCGCGGCCATCTTGTAGGTTCCACCATCGACGAAGCCGGCGTAGCTGGCGTCATCTCCAAAGACGACACTCATTGGGCCGAGAATTGTTGAGTAGATCCTTGACAGTAGATAACCCGTGTCGACGGGGCATTGAGCCTCGGCCATCGCCGCCATCTTATCCGTGTATTCCTTCATAGTCGTCGTGGCGACGTCGGGGATCTTTGCTTTCAACTCGTCAAGTCGAGCCGTCACCGTATCCTTCGTGACCTTTAGGTGAATGGTGATGCTCACTTCTTGCCCTTCCTCGCCTTCTCAATCAGCTCGTTCTCATACTTCATAGACTCTAAGAGAAACAATTCTTGGACGAGTTGAAGCTGGCCAATGTTCTCGATCTTGCCGAAACGGTCTTGCAGTACGAAGACTACGCGGCCTTCCGGGGTTCGGGCGGCGGCTTTAACTGATTCAATCGTAAAGGGTTCTGTGTAATGTCTATCTTGGGTATCGGGATCGCCGCGGTTATCTTGACGAGGGTGGCGAGGTTCATCTTTCGCAGTTTTTCCTCGGTGACTGTCGGGTCACATTTGCCCCACGAGCTTAGAAGCATGTGGACGAAGTAGTTCATCGTGCCCTCCTCGTCTCGTTGGGATCTGAACTTCAGGCTCTTGAGGTAGTCCTCCACGTTGATAGGTTTAATCTTGATCTTACAGTCGAGGGCGGGCACGTAGACCTCGATCATCTTAGGTTCTTTGGCGATGATTTCCTCAAGGGTGAGGTAGGCGGCTTTCTCAGCCCTGGCTAGGAGTTCCTCCTCTGCACGTTGAGCGTCCTCTAATGCCTTGGCTCTTGATACTATTTGCTGTCGCTTCACCTCGATCTCTCCCGAGGTTTGGCGTGGCTTCTTGTTCTTGCTCATCTAGCTTACCGTTGCCGGGGTTATCGTGGCGCAGAGAAATTCCGAGTCTTCAGTGACCCATGCGTTTTGTGGACCGTTCAGCTTCCAAGTGTTGCACTTGGCTCCGGTCAGGATGAAGTACGGCGCTGTGGACACAACTCCTTTAGGATACAAGTTGATTGTGAACGCGGGCAATCTTTCAGATCCTTCGCCGAAGGTTGTTTCCCCAAGCTCCGCTATGGCTTTGCCTACCAGATCTCTATCGACGAAGGCTCGTTGGCAAGTAAGCTTAATTGTGATATCTCCTTCCCCGATTGCTCCAGGAAGTCTACTGCCATATCCGTAGATGCCGTCTAGTTTGTTGTCAGTCTCGATGCCGGCGTTCTGAATGAAGCCAGCCGTGAGGGTGTAACTGTATGTGACTAGGATCTCATGTCCTGCTCCTGGGGCTGTGCCAAATGTTATCTTGCCGAGGCTTCCGACGATGGTGTAGTTGCCAGAGTCGACGACTGAGCCGTTATCGTAGACGGTGATGTCGGACGACGTGTCTGTGACTACTCTAGTTGAAGAGTTCACGATGGGAAACGAGTTGGTGTAGAAGATTGTCTGAGCCGCAACTGCGGGTGAGCCGACGCATTCTTCCTTCACTAGGTCGCCTGAGAAGACGAGGGCTCCATTCCATCCTTTGAAGGGTAAAGACATTTCAGGCCTTCTCCCCTACGCCGTTCCTATGCTTACTGCGCTTCCCTCAAAGGTCAATTGCTCAGTAACCTCGTTTGCTTGTGCCTCTGTTAGCTTCCAGCTGCTAAACTTACCAAGGTACTCAACATACGGCATTCCTGTGCCGTCTCCTTGTGGGTATATGCGGACGTAGTATGCTGTCTGAGCTGTCGCGCTGTACGCATAGTTGAACCAAGTGTTATCAATGTAAAATCTGGTTATTGTCATGTCCAGTTTAATGTTGCCTTCGAGGACGGCTTGAGGTAGCCTGCTGCCAAGCTCATATGCTGCCGTAACATTATTTGTCAGGTTTGGTGAGACGTTGGTGATTCCAGTGACATTGGTTGTGAGTCCGACGTCAGTGGTGGCAATTCTGAGTCTGCCAATCCATCCCTTAACGGGTAAAGACATTTCCATTCCTCCTTAATTGTTTTATCATGGCCTTTCGGCCGTGACTAGGATTTGTGGTTCAAGAAAATCTGTTGAAATAGTCATAAAATTTCTCCTAGGAACTGATGACAGTAGGTCCCTTCGATATTACTCCAGGTGTGAGATCATAGTTTGCAGCATAGAAGCAATCGCTGTCGACTACGAGGCCGTAAATGTTTCCTCCAGTATAATTTGGCAATGGTAGCACGTAGCCAATAATACTCATTGTGGACGGGTCGACCTGAGCCAGCATTGGATAAGTATTGTAAATTACTAATCCAAGATAGAGAAATCCATAATTGTCAGAAGTCATAGTAGTAATGTAAGAGGAGTTTGTACCAAAGTCTAGTGTCGCTATTTCAGTGAAAGATGCTAAGTCAACTTGAACAAGCATTGCAGGAGTAGAGTAGCATCCAACATACAGATTGTTTCCAATGATAATGCTGGTGTTTCCATCCAGGTATTCTTCTCCATCACCGAGTGTAAGCGTTGAAACCTCAGTGAATGTGGAAGTGTCAACTTTGACGATTTGAATTGGAGAAGTATTGCATCCAGCGTAGAGAAATCCATTCTTGATATTCAAAGATTGGCTGTAGTCCTCGCCAGTATTGAATGTGAGTACACTGTCACGAGTAAATGTTGAAAGATTGACTCGAAGAATGATTCCAGGCTGCGCCATGCGACTTGTAGCATAGAGATAATTATCATCAAAGACAATATTTTCCAAGTAACTAATATCATCGAATGTAAGCGTGGCAACTTCAGTAAAGGTAGCTAGATCAACTTTGACTAGGGCTCCAGTAGGGAAGCTTTCACAACTAGCGTAGAGAAAACCATCCTTCACAGCTAGAAAACCGAGGTGAGTGGCTGTACTAAGCGTGAGCGTACTAACCTTTGTAAATGTTGAAAGGTCAATCTTGGTAATCTGCCCTGGAGTAGTCCAGGTTCCAACGTAGAGAAAGCCCTCATGAGTTATCATAGGGATTATACCGTATTCTTCAGAGAAACTTAGGAGATCTTGGAGTATAAACGGTGATTCTGGCTTACGCTTGCTACCAGAGATGAGCCGATCCTCCCGGTAGATGACTGAGATCTGGCCGGTCAATCGATTCGCCAGCAGAGTCTCGTCGAAGGTTTCATGCCAGAAGGTAGGAAGAACATACTGGATGCTTGGGTCAGGATTGAACATCGAGGCTTTGACTAACCGCTTGATTTCCTGGCGGATATCGAAGAGCAATCGATCAGTCGAATAGTTATTTGCTGGAGGCAGCTTACACCAGATATCAATCTGGTAAACTCCTTCACTCTTGAACTTGATGGCGCCCAGTCCTTCCGGGTCGTCGTGGGTTCCAAGTTCCGGGCCTACGCTCACATAGGGAAAGGTCATGGCGATCTGCGGCCAGGCTGCGCTCACACTCACCGGAACTAGTGCCCCAGCATCGTCATAGACTTCGATGTGACCGTTCAACAGTGAGACTATGAGTTGTTTAGGATCTTCCATGTCAAGCCCCGATTACTCGCTTCAAATAGGAGCGTAGAAACATCGTGATGCTGTTAGCCCTTAAAGGTTGGAGACCACGAACCGCATAGGTAACGCCGCCCCAAACTATTTGATCATTCTCCTGTGTTACGCTGGTCTTCATGAAGAATCCTTTCGCATCATCGATGCTGTATTGGCCGCCTGAGCCGAAGACTTCTTTGCTTGTGAGCGGCTGAATGAAAATGTACTCGGTTGCAGCGGTTTCCCACGTAAAGATTGGCTTTCCATAAGGGTCTATTCCAGTTTGAATTTGACGCATGATTTCTAGACTTTCACCATAACCCAGTATGATTGAGGAAACAACATCCATCATTTGCACTCAACTCTCTTACCAGGTTTTGAGGAAGATGCCTCGACTCTTCGCGTAGGGCAGCAATAGATCCTTGAGGTCTGTGTCGAAGACTTTGAAGGCTGTGACTTGCACGGAGAAGTCTGCGAGATGCTGAGTAGAGGATCCGCCTAGAAGCATGCCCTCCTTCATAATTCGACCGGCTAAGAGAGCGCAGACGGCCTTGATGGAGGCGGGAACCGTTGTGGGATCGAAGGTTTGCTCGCAGAAATCCTCAATAATACTCTGACACATTGGCAGGAGACTTGACTCAATCCAACTGTTGAAAGCGGAGTCATCTGTGAAGCCAAGCGATGCAGGTAAAACACCCGGCGATAGCGGCCTAACATCGGATGCTGCAAGCCATAAGGACAATTTTCATTTCACCTAAATAGTGCCTTCATTTCCAAGTCGGCAATTATGCTTCGGTAATTCTTATTTTTCAGGTTGCAGCTGTCGCAGATCGGATTATGCAATCTATTTGCTTGACGCTCCGCCCACGCCTCGTCAACGGTCTTCTCATGCACAGTTCCATAATTCCAGTGTGAGGGATCGTAGAAGGTGCAACATTGAAGGTAACGCCCCATCCAATCAATTGTCAGGTTATTGTAGAGAACACAGGGCATCCCACCCATATCACCTTTGAAGGTTCCGCGCTCATGCTGTTCTTGAATGCTGTGAGTGTTGTATTTCTCTGAAACTTGCAGGTCTTGATTCTTCACGATCGGTGAGATTACCTGCTCGAAACCTTCAAAGAGCTGCTTCCACTCCTCAATCTCATGAAAGTTATCATCAACAATGACGAAGTGAATTAGGATCCGTAGGGCTTCTCTACGCCTGTTCTCAAGCCACCGCACGGTTCCAACCGCATTACTGAAGAACGGTCGACCGTGAACCCTCGCATAGGTTTCAGGTGTCGCCGCGCTGATTGTGAAGTGAACCTCGTCAAGATTAGGATCCAGTAGGATCCGTCTACCATCTAGAAAGGCTCCATTCGTGTAAATAGTCGTCCTCGCATGGCAATAGTCCTTAATCATCTGCAGGATCTTAGGCATTCTTTTCTCAAGGAGCGGATCTCCACTGTAGAAGGGACGTATATCGTAGAGGCTTCGCGACCCTATCTGGCTGAGGATCTTCTGGAAGGTGGGAAGCGGCATCTCACCGACGGGTAGGTGCCAATCCTGATTTTTGAAAGCACAGTAGAGACAGTGTTCATTGCATTGGTTAGCTGTCTCAATCTGCGCGACGGTGAAAGGCGCTATATTGGGCAGCCAAGTTCACCCAGCGGTCTCAATTCCAGCTTTAGTTTCTGATGATTCCAACAGACCTTCCAATGCTTAACCTCAAAGGTTGTGTCCACGTAAACTTCGTAGCCGGCCTTTCCAGCAAGATAACAGAACCCGTGATCCTCACCCGCGTATAAATCCTCTCTTAATTTAACTGGCTTGAAACCAACTTCTTGATCATTCATCACTTGATTCGAGAGAAGCATACAAGAAGTACAGACCGCGTCAACTCTTTGCAGAGGCTCACGAATTTCCTTGTTCACCCAGCCATCTCGCAGAGGATTCTTGAAGTAGCCGAAGCCCCAGCCCAATCCGACGCTTGTTGGAACCCTGACAAGTGGGCTGATGATGTCTTTTCCATGACGGATTAATCGCTCAAGTAGGTCCGGTGGAACCTCAATGTCAGCGTCCAAATAGAGACCGTAATCGTAGTTTTCCCCATATTCTCGGAGGATGTTGCGGGCGTCAGCGATTCGGTAAAGCTTCTGCCAATCTTCAGGAACACCCGGATACTTCCTCGGTTGCCGGTAGTGCATCACATATTTCTTCAGAGGAAGCTTTGAGAGGTCTACGCCTTGAGATCCACAGAGATAGTGATCAAAGGTGCCTTGAAGGCTGCTCCAGCTCTTCATCGGCTCAAAAATATTATTAGTAATCCGGGGTGGAATAGGAGTTAAGACGGCTATGCTAGGCAACGTCGAACTTCCATTCACTGGTTGGCAAAGCATCCATAATCGGCTTCGCACTCAAGGCACCGCAGAAATTGCATTGCAGGTAGGATCCCCAGGGATGTGGATCCGACCAGACAGGCCACATGGACCCAGTTAATTGCCTAGTGACAGGAATCGTTAAGGTTCCAATATGCCCACACTGGTCACAGTCAAGATGACATTCGCAGGGCATTGAGTAAAGCTGGTCGCTGCCAGTAAAGACTCTATGACAGCGGGGGCACCTGAAGACTATTTCGCCCAAAGAGAATTTCACCTAGTTACCGAGTGATACACAGTCGCGTTGAGCAACAACCTTCTCCCAATCATCCATCAACTCACGCGGACCGATAGGAATAGTTGCGGGGTGTAATGCGGCTGCGCCTGTGTCAACGTAGACGCGGAAGTCTGCCCGCCGTGCTTTCTGGCAGAACTCAATATCCTCACCCCAAGCCTCACGGATAATCGTATCCCCAATGTGAAGCCATTGCTCATGATAGTCAAACCATGGTGGAGCAATCTTCTCGAGGACGTGGCGCTTAATCAGTAATAAGCCGGCTCCGCATCCTTCAACCTCTACAAGCCGGTTCTTTGGATAGTCATCTGCATTATATTTCAGCTGGAATGTGTGATCTATCTTGTAGAACAGTAACGGGTTGAAAGGACTTCTACGGTTGAAGTATAAGCCAGACACAATGTCCTGATCGTCTGACAATAGCTTCATTACAACTTCGCTATGTGGAAATATCTCATCATTATCTATGAAGAGCAAGTATTCCCGGTCTGTCTTGAAAAAGCGGACAACTCCGTCATTACGAGCCTTCGCAACATGCCTGCCAAACTCCCAGTCAATAAGCGTATCCGGTGGCTTCTGTAATTGTTCAAAGGTCTCCCTGAAATCCTCACTACTAGACCCGCGAGTGAGAACGGATATGAAGAGTTCGCCTTCAAACATAGGAACCTAGCTCTATGGTTGGAGAAACATACCAGTACAACCAGTTCTTGAAGACGGCAACGGTCTTGCCCTTTTTCTTTATGACGAGCAGATTGTCAGGCGTATTGATTACTTCTAATTGATCTTTTGATTCAAACAGTTCCTTCTGTGTATCTACAACAACAACAACTCACCTCCACTATGTGATTGGGAAACCTGTCGCGTCAATAAGACAGGGTTAGAAATGATTGTTCGTTTTACCGAACATATGTTCGATTATTTGCTTAGGTCTCGAGGATGGCGCTGACGTAGCGTCCGTCATGGATAGCCGCACTTGCCTGCCTAGCCGTCACCGCTGCTCCGACGTAGCCCTCGTTGGGTTCGTCGTAGTTGGTGATGGTTAGGGGTCGCTTCCACGCTCGGACTGCTCCACGGGCCTGCTCGAAGATTAGAGCGTAATACTTGCTGGTGGGTGTGTCGTAGAGTCCATTGAATGTGACTGCCCTTCTGGTGTACCATTCCATTTCGAAGGTGCCGTTAATGTCGTAGTCTTGGACCTGTTTCTGTTTCCATAGAAGTGCTAGATTGAAGGTTGCGGTATCGCCGAATATGTTAGTCTTCATAGGTGCGGTGACTACGCATTTGTCTGCGAGTCCACCCTGATTCTCCACTTTGCCTTTCGCTGCTAGAACCTGTTGGACCGTGATGGCGCCGCTGGATCCTGCGACTGCATTGTCTGTGGCATCGTAGCCTGCGTATAGGGCTTTAAGAATCTTAGCGGTGGCGAAGAATCCCATAGCCGCACCCGCATTGCGAACGTAGGTTTCAACCAGCCCGAAGGCTGAGTCTTCAACCAACGATCTGGAAATCGCCATGTCCATTCCGAAGGGTGTAGGGGTGAGGGCTGCCTTGTCGGGTTCTATCTGAACCATTGGAGGTGAACCGGGCTCTGCGTAGTCTACAGGATACATGCTGTCGATGGTTCCCCATAGGTAGTTGAGGGTTCCACCGTCGAAGTTAGGAATGTCTGCGGCTAGGATTTCGTCGCCGATGTCTGCATCATAGAAAGCATCAGCCATTACCTGGTAGATTTTGATGGGTATGACGAAGCTTATCCAGTCTGTGCCGGTTCCGCCGCCTACGATCTCGTAGAGCTGGTTTAGACTTGTCTTTCGCAGTCTGCCGTAGACTTCATCCTTGTAGGGGCTGAAACTTATCGGATCCACGAAGCCTTCAGACTTCTTGGATCCGGCTTGCATCTTCATGAATTTCTCCATAGATTCGCTGCCGGTGATTCCCAACTTGTCTTTAAGCTGGGTTTCCATTAGGGTTCCTATTTCTTTGAGTTGCATCAAGATTCTTCCGCTCCTATGGGTTCAGGTAGATGAGAATCTCATCGCCACTCTGTGTTCCACTCCGCATTGCTCTGCCAATCTTAGCGCTGTAATAGATCGTGTAGGTGGATGACCCGGACTCGTTGACTGCTTGGTCTGCTAGTGCCACAACCTTGCCGGCTGAGTCAAAAGCAACCGCGAGGTTTCGAGTATAGGTTCCGCCTGCTATTGCCTTGACAAATCCGCGAGTGCAAACGGGAACAGTTTTTCCGGCTGTTGCCTGTGTTGCCAATGCTATGCCCCAACCCTGCTTGGCTGTGGCAAGCATAATCGTGACTTGTCCAGCAGTGTCAGATGTGTAGCATTGGACTCCTAAGCCGTTGACGACTGATGTGTCGCCGGTCATGAAGAAGCCGACTACTGGGTTTAGTGATATTACGCCGTCTTTCTGAGGCCAATAATCTATTGCCATTTCTCATCACTCCATTTGTTAAGCGCTTGAGTAGGTGCGCTGGTTTGGCTCCCGTCATTTCGAGGATTAGGGAACGGGTGCCGTGTACCCGCCCGTCTTACAGGCGTGAATATAACGACAGGCGCTCGGTTTGCGACCGAGTCCTTGCAGTTTAGTCTAAGTTACTGCAGCCTGTCGGTTCTTTAAGCCCTCATCATCGCGGGGCTAGCTCTATCATGCAGAATCTTCCGACAACAATTCTGCCACTTTTGGAGCAGCGTCACGTATCGGATATTCTGCGTGACCATGAAAAAAACTATAATTCGCCTTGCTTAGCCGCAATGTCTAAGTCTTCAAGTGTTGCCTTCCGGAGCTCTAAAAGTCGGTGAACTCCAATAGCGCTGTAGCCGTTCTGTATGAAGTCAACTCGGACCCAGTCGCCCTTTAGGATTTCTTTGCTGGCTGCGAGTTGGGGTAGGGTGATGGGGTGTCCTATGAAGATGTGTCCGCTTCGTCTTTTCAAGTGTAGTTCAACGTAGTCGTCGTGGAAGCTGATGTCGCTGACTTCGTCAACGTAATAGTATTCCTTAGTCCAGTTTACAGTCTCTTCTTGAGCTTGTTGGTCCATGCTTCCTGAATAGCCTCGTCAACTGTTGACTCGGTCTTCGGTGTTGCTGGTGCTTCAACAGTTTCTTTCAATGCGTCGGGGTGTGTGCCTTTGAACGGTATAGTCTTGAGTGCCTTGCGGCTTTCAATAGTCTCCTTAACTGTCTCAGCTATCTTCACTGCACCGTCAACACGTTTATCGAAGGATTCCATGCCCTTGCGAATGTTCTCCATGGTTTCATCAACCTTCTTCGTGAAGGCTTCGAGTCGCTGGCCGAGTGCTGTGATGGTTTCGCTGAAGCTTTTTACTTGTGTCTCCGTTGCTTTCTTGTCTAGCTCGCCTGCTTCGATACGCTTTTGAACCTGCTCCTTAGTCTCAGTTAGTTCGCCGCTGAGTTTAACGTCGACCTTGGTTACGGCATCCATAACTTCAGCCTTCGTTGATGCTGAAGCTGCGACCTTCTTGAGTTCCTCGTTTGCCTTGGCAACTTCTTTACTGATCTCAGCGATCTGACTGTTCTGCAGGTCTCGAATAATATTGATCTTGCTGTCTAGGTCTTGGGCCTTGTTGATGCTGTTAGTCGCGATGCGTTTGAGTTCTTGATAGACTTCAGGCGCGATCTTCTTCTCATGCATCGCTCCCGCAATTCCATCATACACCGCTGGGATCTCGATGTGGGGATCCTTCTCTTCCTTAGCTGCTACAACGCGGGCTTTATTCTCTGAGGGTTCATAGTCTGGATTGTCTTTCTTGAGGAGATTCTGCAGCATTGTTCGAATCTCCTCTTTCTCGGCAGGTGGGATGCCTTGAGTCTGGTCTAGACGAGCCAACGCGTTTCTCACATGGGGTATGTCTACGGATCCATCCTTGTTCTTGTAGGGCAGTTTACGGTCGCTTGGATTACCGTCTTTAGGAACGTAGGCGAAGCAGGAGTTGGGCCAGTCTGCGGCGCCCCAGCCTGCTTCCTCAACTTTCTCGGTTGATTTTGGAGTTTCTACTTTATTACTCATATCTTTTTTCACCTCGTTATCTGGTGATCGTAAGACTAGCTTGCCTTTCACTTCGAAGTGTTCGTTACATTTGGGACAAGCCTTTAACGTGGGATCAAACTCGGTGCCACACTTGCAGACGGCGACAACTTGAGCATCCTTAAGCATTTGGCTAAGGGTCTTGCCTTCCTCGTTAGTAGCGGCTGCAAGGTCGGGCCGTTCACCTAGCAACCGGTCGACGGTAGTCTCGTAGAATTGAACAGTCTCCCATAGACTGATGTTTGTCGTCGGGTCCCCCGGTGTTACATCTTTTGTGACTAAGGCTAGACCATTGAAGTGTAATCCCTGTGCTTCCTCAGATCCGCCTGTGCTTGGCTGCTTATCTCGTGCGGCTCCTTCGATGCTAAGGTGATTGATTTTCCCCTGATCGTAGAGGTCGTTTGTTTTTTTATCAACCACACGATAGATGACTTCGACTGCTTTTGTTTTAGGATTATAGTCTGAGTCTAATGTGCGATTATCAATGGTTTGCCTAGTAGAGTCGAAGGGTAATGGAATTTTATGGTTGATGTTTAGGGGATGGTCGGCAAGGCTTTTTGCTGCTGATTTTAATTCTTCAGGAGCATATTTGACTTTGTTGCCGCTTATTCGGGCGCTAATAGCACGGCCCTTATAGATTCTTGCACCGTCATTCTCAGTCTTGTAGAGGCTTATTGGCCCTGCCCACTCGAAGGATTCCTTGACTTCAAGCTTCTGCGACATACTTTCGTTTCCTCTTTTGTGGCGCGTAGAATTCCGGCATCTCTGGTTCTTGGACTACCATGTCTTTGATTTGTACTTCCCCGGGTTCTCCAATCTTGAATTTGCAGTAAGCCTTGTACTCCTCAGAACGATCAATGTTGGATGCTCGGTCGCCCTGAACGATATTGACAGCTCGGATGAAACCTCGATAATAGTCGGGGCTGTAGTTTCCAACTAGCTCCGCCACAGCGTTTGCTAGGGCGGGATCACGTTTCTTGAACTCTCCATAATTCATATTGCATCACCCTCCTTGAGTGATTAGAAAACTAGGCAGCTTGACTTGGTGTCGCCGTCTCATTGCCTACATGAAACGTCTCAGTGAAGTTACCGAGCGCTGATGTGAAGCGAACGGTAAGCGTATAGTCAACTGTGAAGACCCAGACAAGATACGCCTGTCCCATCTGGATTTGGCAGGGCGCCATGGAATATGCGTGTATGCTGTAGGTTGGAAAGTACATGATGCTTTCAACTTGGCAGACCATGTTGAAGTTGACTCGCCTGAATCCGAAAGCATCCTTAACCACTATGTGGATTCTTATGGTACTGTTGAATTGGGTATTTTCATGTGTGAGGTTGTATTCGCCGCAGACTGCGAAGTAGTAGCCGACTGGGGATCCTAAGATGACTCCGAGCAGAACTGCCACTATCAAGAAACGATTATTCATGATAACACGCATCTATTTTGTTATGGTTCTTCGTTAGCCTCAACCAGATCCAGATCACAGCAACAGTCTGGATGTGCAGGATAATCGGGTTCCTCACCTTTCTTGTAGGGTGAGCCAGCCTCTAGGTCTATGCAAAAATCGCATGGGCCGCTCTTGCTCATTTCAGGATTAGTACGCCAGATGAGCTGCTCTGCATGATTGCCTATGATTATGCCGTAAATCTGCCAAGCATAATTCTTAGCGAGTAGGGCTATGCGTTGTAGAATGCCTTCCATGCTTGTCCAGAAGGCTTCCTGAACCTGCAGGCTCAAGTTTTAACATCCTTCAGTATCTTCTCGAAGTCTCGAAGAGCCTGCTGCTTCAAACGTTCAATCTGGCTAACAGTCTCCGGCGGTAGACTCGTAGTCTTCAATCGTTCAAGAGCAATCTTTCCAACCTGCTCACAGTGAACATTAATGACTGTGACTGCTTGACTGCGGGCTTCTTTCTCATTGACCTTCTTCTCCATGTAATTCTTAACTACCTGTTGCAGTTGGTCAGTCCACAACTTGCTTCGTTCATGAAGCTTATTGATGTGAGGCCTACCCTTCACGGGTTTTTCTTCCTGTTCAGGCTCCTCACTATCAGGAGTCTTCGGCAATGTTGGAGTTAACCCCGGTCTCTTCTCCGGCGTCTCATCATCATTCTCAGTTTCAGGTTCCGCAGGTTCACCTTCATCTTCAGGAGGTGTCACTGGTTCCGCGGGCGTGGGTGCGTTCAAACCTGTTTTTCCCGGCTGTGTTGCCGGCATTGGTTCAGGTGGTTTCTCAGGGTCTGCAATGTCTAAGAGGCCGCGACACTCCGCTCGGTCAAGCAGTCCCGGCTGGCCTTGCTGGAGTCCAGCTGTGTACATGCTGATGATCCTCACTGTTTTACTTGCGACTTCCTCTTCTGTTGGTAATCCAAAAACAATTTGGGGAACATATTTCTCGTCTATGCCTTCGCCGACTAGGAGAGGCTTGAACATTTCAAGCTCAATCTTGCGCTTCCAAATCCGCTGAATAGGCATTATAAGCGCACGATTCGCATGATCCTCCATGGTGGCGGCGGAGGCTTCAGTTGCACTTCGCAGGTACGATGTGGTTGGCATTATGAGGCCGCTAACACACTTATCCGCGTTATCGCTGACGAAACTGGGTATCAGGCGACTTTCAAATCTGCCAACTCCCGCTGTTTGATAGTTCACATTCATGTCGGTGACGAATTTGTCGCCGGGATTCCACTGTCGAAGACGGGCATAAGCTAGTTGAACACTGTTAACAGAGAGTTCCCGCTCAGGCTGTGGACTGCTCAAACTGAATATTTCCTTTGGAAAGGCGGATCCATGCATGTAGGCTCCGACGTCGGTTTCCAACTGGTCATTTGTAGCCAACACTTTCTTGACGGATTGAAGCAGTGGGGTGCCGAATCGTTGCTCATCCAAGGGTGGAAGCCTTATGTGTACTATTTCTTCAGGTTCAAACTCGATGGATTGCTTGCCGGGTACATATTGTCGCCAGGTCGCAATCTCACCGTCAGCTGTCAGAGTCGCGGGCTCCATTGCGTCCTGCCAGGGAAAGAGTCGGGTGTCCAAGAGTTTACCGGTAACTATCTTGTTCTCAAGGAAGAGGTTGCCGTGCTTCGCCAGGTCCATGGTGCCTTCATAGATTATCTGGTCTAATCCAATATCCTGCGTGTACTTGTCACAAATGTCCTTAGCATTAATAGCAGTGGGATCCTTTGGATCTGTTGCAACTGTGACGAAGCCTCTTGCGATGACGTAGCCGGCGAGGGCCATGAAGGCGCTGCTGACTTCGCTGCGCATCTCAAAGATTTTATCGTTCTGCTTCCAGACCTGGGTTCGCGACATTGCGCCGGGTCGTACTTTACCAGTCTGGTCAACTGTTACGGAGTAGTTGATGCCTTTAAATGGTGTCTCATCATCTGGCGCTGTTCCCCAGACATGTCCCTCATAGAGTTGAATTGGCGATGGTGATGGTGGAACTTCTATGATTGCCTGCTTGGTCCGGTTGAATAGTGTAGGCCAGTGTGGCATTATTCTCAAACCTTAGAAGATTTTCGCCTCAAACGGCATCACTGGTGGATGCAGAAAGAATTTCATTCCACAAATCATTGAGTCAACAGCGTCGTCGTTTACCTTGGCCGGCTTACCGCTGGCATCGTAGTGGTAGGCTTTCATCTGTTGAACAAGAGTGAAAAATCGGCTGTCAACTTCCGGGTCTGGAATCTTCAGGAACCTGTTCTCGAGACGCCAGCGAATATGACTGATAAGCTCACTCTTCTCCTTGCTGAAGATGACGGGGACGACGGTGACGCCGAGACTCTTCAACTCCGCAATCTCACCGGGACTGGAGGAGTCAGCGTTGACTGTAATGTTGCCGTAGTCCTCCTTGATCTCCTGCATTATCTCTGTGAACCGCGTCTCACTCCATATTCTGCAGTCACGAGCATAGACGGTTTCGCCCTGTTTCTCCCAGACTGTGAGGACGGTGGGGTGTGTGAATCCCCAGTCGAGACCACATGACCATTCGGTTGCAGGAGGCGCCAGGGGGATGGGGTATTGTTCTGCCCTTCGCGGATCCACTATTGCACTGTCGATGAGTGATTTGGCTTCGCCTTTCTCATTGACTAGGTTGCCGCTCCAGACCAGTCCTTTCCGCTCGCCAATCTTGCCCTCATACTCAATTGCGTAGGTGACGCTGTCAAGTATCTTTCTGGCGAGAGCATTATCGTCGGTGTTGAGCCAAGTGCATTCTTCAGGTTGCCATTCAAAGGGTTCGAAGCCTAATTGCTGTGCTTGCTGCCAAAGCCGGAGGAACCATTCAAGGTTGACCTCGGGGCTGGCGGTGCTAGTGATTATTCTCTTTGGACGTTTAGAGGCACGTGGCAGTGCCCAAGCCGCATCAATCAAGGGTGGAGGAACCAGAACGGCTTCGTCGATGCTGAGAATGTCATAGTCTCCGCCTCGGATGCTCTTTGCGCTGGCGGTTGCTACTTCTAGGCAGCCGCCTTTCTTGAATCTGGTAAAGTATCTTGTTGGCTCTGACTCGAGAGCATCTGGAAAGAGTTCTTCATTGACAACTATTGGCTTGAAGTAATCGTAGAGTCTTGAGGCTTGAAGATAGCTACCAGATAGGTGAAAGATCCTGATGGTGGGTTCTGTGAGGAATAGGCTGGCGAATGCAACTGCGACGCTTATGGTTTTGCCGCCTTTCCTGCAAGTCTTCACTACTATTTGACGGTGTTCTGGAGCTGTGGAACAGATAGCCTCCATGAATCTAGTCTGTCCGGGACTAGGGTTCGTTTTAGCATAGAGCGACGCTAAACTAATGGGATCCTTATGTGCTAGTGCTAGCTTCAAGTTTGGCAATTGCTCTAGCGAGGACTCGCTGTTCTTCCTGGCTGAAAGCGTCAAGTTTCTGCTTCAACTCTTCAACGTTAAACTTCACAACGGTCTGAGCTTGAATAATCTGCAGTGGAGCCTTCTGAATCCACCCCTCCAGCTCATAGAGCAATCGTAAAGCCATATTCAAGGATCCAGCGGCGCGACTATCCATCGGGTTCTCAGTCCAAACCGTCTTGATATAGTTGCGGTGAAAAGCCCTAGCGTCGTCTCTGGTGTCAAGTTTGAATCTCTTAGGCCAAGGAACTGGCTTACGCTGTGGTCTACCGCCAGTATTCTTCGGTGCACCACGGGTCACTGGTTCATTTGGAGTGCTCATTCAAAGTATGCCTTCTCTCTCATAGTAGTAGCAGACCGTCACATCCTTACCCGCCGTTATGCCTCGGGGACAGTAGGCTCGGGTGTAATGGCAGGTGTCGCAGAGACTCAAACCACCAGGAACCTCGGGATCGCCATCGGGCAGAGAGTGCAGACGACGATGTCAGCAACGAGGGCCATTGGGGATCCGCAGCGGGGGCAGGTCAAGCTATACACTCAGCCTCGTCAGGTTTCTTCTCTCGAGTACGATAGCAGGTCATGCACCAGAGCTCCGCGGTTGTCACGTAAGATTCGGCTATGAAGGGGAGTCCTTGCTTGGCGGAATCAAAGGGAACATGCCTGTCTATGATGATGCTTGCGTAGGGTTCGCCGGTCTCGACGGGTCCGCTGCATTTCATACAGTGAAACATTTCGTCCTTGTTGATGTAGGTTTCATCCCTCCAAGGTTCTGAGTCAATTCTTCTCGGTTTCATGGCAGCGATCTAAGTCCGACTATGAAGAGGATTATTCCGCCGAGGGCGCGGAGTGCCCGTCCTATCTCGAAGAGTATGAAGAGGATGAAGCTCCAGAATGTGTCGTTCTTGAAGTTGTGTACTACCAGCCAGTAGATGATGTTCGCGACGGCCTCCACGAAGAAGCCGATGCCGAGACTGATTATGATGTAGGCTATGACTGTTGGGGTGAGTAGAACTATCAGATTTCCCAGCCTCTAGTGGTGAATTGCTATGTAAAGTTGGTAGCCGTACCAGGTAGCGAGTATTATGCCGGACGCGATGGAGCCGGACGTCGCGGCCAGTTTGAAGTAGCTGGCCCTCGACAGGTTCTTAGCGACAGTCGCCTTCGCGGTGCTCTCTAGGGATGTCTCAACGTCCGTGAGGCGTTTCTCTATTTGGGGCAGCTGGACGACGGGCGGGCAACCCGTTCGGTTCTGCTGACACTGATTCATAAAATTATCAAACTTCGAGGTCAGCGATGTGATGCTGTTGTTCATTGCTTTCATCTCAGCGGTGAGCTCGCCTAACTTGTAGCCGGTGCTGTTAGTTTTTCCATTCATTTCCTACACCTTTTTATTTTTGATGTTAGAATTGGGATTACCATGAGCACTGCTATTATGTGGAGTGAGTGAACTTCCGGAACTGCAGTCTCACGCTGCTGCAAGTGTGAAATAAAAACAGAATTGTAGATCAGTAGCGTGAGACTTGTCGTCTCGCAGTTCGCCGAGCCCAATGGTTTGCCGTTTTGGCTGAGACTCGCGATCCCGCCGTCGGGGTTTTGCATCGTCCATAAGTATTCCTCGATTTGTGAGAAGTCTGAGAAGTTGGCCCCGGTAATCTGGGAGGCGTAGAGGAGTAGAGCGATTTTGAAATTGAGGCCGAAGCCGAGATCACTAGGAGCGTTGCCTCTCGTAAGAATCTTTTGCGTGACTCCATAGTCGACAAGGAGGGAACCGTTCCACATGTCGTGAACTTGCTTGACTATTCTTCGCGCCTCGTCCAGATGTCCAAGCCAATACTCTGAGAGGGCTCGGTAAATCATTGAGTCAGCATAAGGGATTCGGGGATTGCCAGCAGGTCCATCGTGGAGGCGTAGAAGAACCACAAAGTCTCTGGATGTGGCGAGGATGACATCACGAGCGAGTCGGTCGGGCCCGACTGGTTGACCGAAGCATGCTTCGAATTTGCCAGAGGGCGGAGGATGGTATCGCTGAATGGTCTGGTTGATCTTGTCCGAGGTGTCCGGAGCAAAAGGCGCAAGAGCGTACTCGGCAAATAGATTGTCAGAATAAAGCCAGTAAGTAGAAGAATAATTCCAGCGATAAGAAGGATACTCAGTACGGTTGAGCCAATGCGTTCCCGGATCCTCGCTCTCATAGATTAGTCCGACCTTGGGGTTGAAGTGGCTGACGAGATAGGCTACGGCTTTACCTATTCGGTTACCTACTTTTGGACTATCGGAATGTAGGGCGCTTGTCGAAGGGATGACCGGGATAGTAAGCAGAATTATCGTCAGTAGAATTGCTTGAGACTTCTTCAATTCTCGGCTCCTCCAAAACGACGTAGAACAGAGACGCCATGACTGAACCGTCCAAGCCGTGAGGCACATCTACCCAGAACGAATTACTCAAGGTTGCAAACATTTCAGTCGGAGGCATCAGGTGAAGCCACGTTATCGTCAACTCAAGAAATTCGTAGAGAACCGCTAGGATCATGGTGCAGAGAACGGCCGTGCAGGGCACCCAGACAAGCCAACGGTCGAAGCCCCGCTTCTTCATGAATTGGGGCATCTCAAAGACCTTGATGAAGAGCATACAGAGCAGGAGGGCCCCGCTGCGGTGGGTTATCTGGTCAAACCAGTCCCACGTCACATACGCGTTCTGCCAGCGACCGTATGCGAGAAAGCTGAGGAATCCAATTTGTCCGCCGATCTGGAGGAAGGCGAAGAGGCATAAGTCGATGAGGATTATTCGGTCGAACGTAAACTTCAACGACTATCACGCTCGTAACCATCAATCATCCAGCCGGCCAGAAGCACGGCGGCGAGAAAGATTGGTATTCTCCAGGGCACTTCTTCATCCTCCAAGAAGCAACCGGCGAAGCTTCCGGTTCAAAAGGTAAGCATAACTAAAACTGAGCACGGCGAGAAGCGAGGCGTAGATAAGAGCGATTAAGGCGACGATAAGCGCGGCTATGCTGACCGGGTCCATTCAACGCGCCTCGGCGATCTCCGTGAGAGCCTTAATTTGTGATTGCTGATTCTCGACTGCCATCGCCAACTCAGCGATTGATTGCCTTCCAGCCGCGAACTTCATGTAGAGGGTTATGCCCAGCATTCCAAGGGCCGTGTTAAGGCAGAACTGGGCGAAGGTCATCGCTTGTCCAAGATAGTCGGGCATGAGATAGGCGGCACCGAAAAGCCCGATAGCCCCGATCACTATGAGAAGTATGGCGGCTGTTCCGACGAAGGGATCCACCGTCGAGGTCATCCGCTCTTGACCAGCATCGTTCCGGTAGAGTGCGACTGAGACGGCGATGATTATCGCGGCGACGCCGACGCCCGCAGGTATCAGAAATTCAAGCGGCATCATTCAAGACCAACTTCCCGATACGGTCTTATCCAGGTTCAACGTGATAGTGGCCTTCGCCGGCGTCGGAGTAGTAGAGATGAAAGTCGCAGTTACAGTCATGTCTTTCGTCATTGTGATTGTTAAAGAGGGGTTTGTGCTTGTGACGTCTCCGCTCCAAGAACTGAAAGCATATCCTGTTGCAGCTGTGGGAGTTAGGATTACTTGGGTTCCAGCGTCTAGCTTGTAGCTTCCTGCGTCATAGGGCTTGATAGTTCCCTGCCCCGTCTTCTGAACCGTCAGGGTATACTGAGTAGTCGGTGTGGGAGTTGGAACGGTGATCTTGTAGGCCTCGATGTCGTTGATGTAGCTGGTTATCCAAGTCTTGAATAGTTTCCAGTAGCTGTGATCGCCGGTGTCGCCCCAGCTATTCTTCAGCTTGACGAACTCGCCAGTCGAGCCGTCAGGCGCAGTCAGGGTTACAACTCCCACGATGTCCACGGCGTGGTAGCCGAGGATCCCGCGGGGCCGTAGAAGCCACCGGATGAACCTTTTGATTCGTGAAGCTGGCTTGTTCACGTCCGGGCTTGTCACCCAGCCCCCGATCACTGCGTTCTCAAAGGCGTTGTCGACGGGGATCCCTCCGTTAATCGGGCCTCCAGTCGCGAGGAGCGCTGCTTTGAAGTCTCCAGGTAGAACACGCTCAATTTTTGTGCCGGCCGGCAGTTTGTTGGTTGCCGCTTCCGTCTCGGCTGCCGCGGATGGTTTCTTAGAGCAGTTTGTGTCGGAGTAAGGCATAGTTGGGTTCCAGCAGCATCCTCTCTCAACCTCAGTGTAGCAGACGTCGATCATGTTGCCGCCGGTGTCCTGAGTGGTGCTGAGGCCTCCGCGCTTCCTTATCCAGCTGTAGGCGTAGGCGGCGGACAGGATTACTCCCGCGAACTTTCCGAGCTTCTTGATGAGCCAGTATATCAGGTGATGAATCAGGTCCCAAGCGGTGCAGCTGCCCTGTCTTCCCTGGTCATCGTCGTGAGGATAACCTGCATTCTCGTAGACGCTACTGTAATCAATGTCGCCTGCGGCTGCTGCGGCTTCTCTCTGTTCTTTGGTTGGATTCCAGATTGGTGTACCGGCTGTATCCGTGACAAGGCTTCTCAGGTAGTCCAGAGAAACAAGGTATTGCTTGAGTGACGGATGAACGAGCGGAACTAGGCCTCTTAGTCCAAACCCGGTGACGTGGTGGTCGCCTCGATGCCGCAAGCTGACCAGCCTTCCCCGTCCTCTGAAGCCTCGAGGGAAGCGGTTCATGCAGTCATGACAGACGTAGTCGGAGTACCTGGTGAAGAGGTATCCTGCGGTGAGCAGGTTTCCTAATCTCCATGGTTTATAATGTTTCTTCATAATCTAGTCACCGTGAAACGTCGGAAAAATCGCCTAACCCCTCTGAGGGTCCGTGCCTCGCTCTTCGACTTTCCCCAGACTGTCTCGAAGTTCTGCTGGTAGGCTAGAACTGCGTCGGGATCGTCTGTGATTATTTCGTTCTCGAAGTTGCCAATTTGAGCGCTAAACGTCCAATTGTACGATCCAGTTGTGACAGCCTGGCCGTCGTGGATGCCGTACTTGTCATGCATTATGTAACCGATGGGATTGCAGAGTCGGACGGTAATGTTGGGTGTTTTTGCGAGTCGGTCATGAATCTTGGCTTGTGAGCCAGTTGTGCAACCCTTATCGAAGATGATTCGGGTTGTGACTCCTGCTTTGGCTCTTGCTTCTATTACCTGTTCTAGCCTTGTATTCGTGAAGGAGTACATGGCAAGGTCGAGAGTTTTCTTATTCGCCTGAAGCTGAGCAGTAAGCTTCTTCTCAACGTCACCGTTAGGGCTGAAGGCTAGGTCTAACGTAACTGCTCTTAGAGTTTCAAAATCTACTGATTGCTTCTTTACCATTTTTTTTACCTCATAACAAGAATAAAAGTGGCGGGACTTTCCAGTCTCTCCCGCTGGGGTCATCGGTACAAATTAAGGGGTGATTAGAAGGCGGATGTCTTAACTCCCGAAGCCGGTTTTAGTAATAATGCGATTTTTTTGTAAGCGGAGATTCCCTAGAGGTCGACGACACTCCTCGGGATTGTCCGGCTTTCTCGGTTTAAGACACCCATTATGATCCCATGAACTTGAGATGATCCCATTATTGTGGGTCGATAGGTTCCTTCGGCTCCCTGTAGAATTAATCCTACAGGCGTTACTCATGCCAAAGACTTGACTATGCATCTACATGCATAATTCTATGCATAATTATTGTGCAGGATCTCTTTTACGGTAGAGTCTAATTCCAATTGCCCTCTTACCGAGATTCATTCTGTGAAGTTTATGATCAATTGAGGGCCCTGTTCGACGTAATCGCTCAGCAATCTGCTTAGCAGGAACTTTATCATGAATTTCCCGCAGGATTTCCTCTTCCTTCTCAGTCCACGGTCGGTCTACAACTCGAACATACTGTTTAGCATCCTCTCTTAATTGTTCAAGAGCCTTATCAAAGTCAGGTGGATCCTCTCGCGGAAAGCTGGGAGGCGGACGATCCTTCTTCAAGGCTCCTCCATCTCAAGAATTGGTCCGTCACATGTTCTCGAAGTAAAATCTAGGCTGGGCAATTCAATGGCGACCATGCCAATCTTCGGGCGGACTTCAGGCTGCTTCATAGCACCGTAAGGAGTCTGACCTTGATAGCCGGGAACTATGATGGCTAATTGGTGAGCGAAACCACAAAAACCATAGTAGTGAGCATGAGCTCTACAGATTAGATTAGCGGATTTATCCTCATTCTGCAGGCGATCGAGAACCATTTGGATGCCGAGTGGGGTAAGCCGATACTGCCAACTCGTAGAACTTACAGTGATGTGATGTGCGATACTGCAGGTTGTTCCGCCGAGTTCTCGTCTGAGACGCCATCCGGCTCCTTTAGCTTTTAGCGACCTTGCGATGAACCTTTCAACCTGTAAACCCTGATACTGCACGTGATAGGGGGATCCGTACACGATGTAGAGTTCTTTTGGTTGATAAAGGCTGATTAGGTATTCGCCAAGCTTAATCTGGTCGATTGCGTCTGTCGCCCAGACTTCCCGGCCGTAGTTGATGTGTTGGTGGCCGTCTGTGATGTCGCCATTACAGACTAGGATGTCGGGTTTCTTGAACTCCTCGGCTGAGGATTCAAACTTCTCATAGATCCAATGGTTAGCCTCGGTTCCAGGTGCTAGTGAACGGTCGCTTTGCCGCCATCGTGGAGGAATAGGCCCATACTTGCTTCCAGAGTGTAGATCATTTATGACTACGAGAGCCTTGTTTTTCAATCGAAGTCAACGCTGAGCAACCATGATAACAGGTCGCTCTCGCTGCCGCAGATAATCCGTTAGCTCGCTGAGTCGCCTGCTAAAATAGTCACAGTAGATTGAGTAGTTTGGATGCTCGTAACCATGGCCGAGGTTGCGGGTGCTTTTCACTTTGGGATCTCTTAGAACCTCGCCCTGATTCATATCAAGCTCGGGGAGGGTTGCGATGAGGACTTCCTCGCCTTTACTCTCAACATTATCCTTGAAGATGTAGTGTTCTTCGTCAGATTCCAGAATTTCGAGGGCGCGTCCTCTTGCGGTTTGTTTTTTCTGCCATCCACTACCCATCAAGTGTTTATGTGGCATCAGAGATTCCTCTAAAGACAATCCACCTTTTCTAGGCGGGTGAGTTTAGGGGAAGGATCATATTGAAGAAGAAGGTGGAAGAAAAGCAATTTAAGGTGATTCGAGGATTCAGGGATTACTGGGCTTTTTCCAAACCTCAACTATCATCTTCTGCGAGGCTGGATCCCATTTCCATATCAATCTGTCACCGTCTTCCGCATTGAGTTGCTCAGCACTCTTGACAGGAATTTGTGTTGCCCGGCGATTATAGATTGCGCTAGTAGGATAATCAGTCATTTCAGTTAGTCTCCTGCCTTTTCAAGGATGCCCGCTCGTCTTTCGATCTTCCTCAGGTTTTCGAATAGTCCTCGTGCTAGGTAGTCGTTAGAGAAGTTCAGGTCGTGACCAACCATCAGGACCGCATGGATGACGTCCCACATCTCATCCAGGTTCTCTCGGGGGGGCGAGTTGTGGCCGTGCTTGATAGCTTCCTTAAGTTCCTTAACCTCTTCCTTGAGTTTCTTCAGGGATTCAACGGGATCCCCCAAGTGGGGTCCAACCTGCTTTCTCCTGGTGTTGGTGACTTCACGAGCAAGCATAAGCCATTCGACGACGTCCATTATTTCGCCCCTTTCCTGAGTGGTCGCACGTATTGTTGGACTTCCTCGATTGCTTCACAGATCTGTTTCTGCGTGAGTAGGCTGCCCTTCCAATTCTCAACCCTGACAACCTTTCGACGGTATTCCTTTTGATAGGGGCTTTCGATGAGTTCTGTCAGTTTGGCGTCTCGTTCTAGGAATTTATCCGTGGCGTGGTGGGGTCCGTCGACGAATACGACGAGGGCGGGCCATCCCTGAAGGATCTCATACTTGTAGCCGGGGTAAAACTCCATGTCGGATTCTGTGACGTAGCAGTCTAGGGGTCGATTGAATTGCGGGTGCAATCCAGCTTTAGCAAATTCTTCTCGGAGTTGATGTTCGCCTTGACTCTCGGCCCGCGCGTAGCTTGTGATATTATTTCTGTAGCCCAAAATGTTACACCCTACACAAAGCCAACATAATCCGTCTTGGGGCAGTGGATTGGGCAGTGGTAGCATTTGCCGATGCCCGCCTTTACGCGGTCTCTGGTTTTCATGTATTTCTTTGCGATCTCTAGTTGCTCGCCGAGTGGGAACCGGGCGATTTGCTCCGCCACATCAACGTTCAGATGTCTCGACGATACTTTGCCGAGTAGTTTTGCGTGTAAGTTGCGGTAGATGTATAATCGCTTATAGACGTACCCAGACTTCTTACCGATCTTTATCGCAATGTTTTCCACGGTCCACGACTTGTTGCAGAGGTCGTTGAAGATCTCGCCTTCCTTCGCCGGGTCTAGGTGATTGTTTCTCTGAGAGTTTTCAATAATCGCGGTGAGAGAAGACTCGTCATCGTCGAGGTCCTTGACGATGCACGGCATAGTCGCCAGTCCGCGCTGCTTTCCAACTTCCAGCCGGTGATTCCCAAAGACAACTTCAAACCGTTCGCCTTTGGGGCGGACGAGAATAGGTTGCAGCCATCCAACCTGATCGACTGAGTTAGCTATGTCCTCCATGATGCCAATGTCTAATCTTCTAAGCTGGACGGGAGCCTGGTCGATCTGCGAGGTGGGAATATTTCTTATCTGGAGATCTACATGTTGAAGAATCTCCTTGGCTGTTGTCATGTCTTTGACTCCAACTTCTTTTGCTGTCTACGCTCTCGTCGGCGTCTCTTGCTGGCTTCTTGCTGTGCGCTGTAGAGGTCTTCCATCTGCTTCTGCGTCAAAGGTCGCCTCTGCGAATCCTCCTGCTCCCGATTCCACTTCTCACGGAATATCTCACCCATCTTACCGAGGATGACTAGGAAGTCCTCGCTGGGTCTTGACTTCAAGAGGCGGACTAGTTTGGTGATTACTTCATGTTCGCTTCGGTAGATTATGACGGTGACTTCAGGATCGTAGCTGACGTGATGACGCTGCGCAACTCGAACGTATTTCTTCATTTTGGGAACTCCTGAATCTTCCAGCCGAAGCGATCATTGACTATTCCGATCTTTTTCTGTGTCTCTTTCTCAAGATTGATTGAAAGTTTTCCAGCTAAGAGATAGAGGTAGATTTGAATGTCCGCAAGTTCTTCCACTAAATCATCAAACTTTGCTGTCTTTCCACGCCAGCCCCATTCTGCTCTAAAGATTTTCTTCAGCTTATTCGCCAACTCGCCCGCTTCTCCAGAGATGCAAAGAACCCAGTACCAATGAGGAACATCTCTCCATTCAGGCCAGAGCCGGTCATTGTTTGAGGTTACTTCATCCTGCAGGGTGCGATTCATTGCCTCGTCGCCTCATTGCCTTTCCAGCCTTCAACATATCCTATCCGTCGCAGCCGACAGTCCATGATCTCAATAGATCCGTCTGTGTAGCGGTGAGCGAAGATGATTGTGTCTCCAGTCTGAATCCAAGGATCCATTCTAGAATTAGCAGACTGATTGACAGCTCGGTTGATGAGTTCGTCTACCTCTTGCTGAGAGACTTTCTTGGTATCCTCAAAACTTCGCCAGGTAATCGTTGTCATTTCTAGTATCCTGCCTTCCTTAATCGTTCCAAAGACTGTTGTCGTGTCAAGTTGTGCTTCTTCATCAGCTCTTGAATCTCAGCTTCTAAGTCGCACTTCCTGGTACAAACCAAATGCTAGTCCTCCGCCTCAGGATTTATTCGTCGGACCTCGAGAAGGCGGACCTCGACCGAGTCGCCGGCGAGGAGTTGGTAGTGGTGAACAACGTTGGGAGGCACTTTCAAATAGTAGCTGTTACCTCTGACGCTGAGCTCAGCTGGGAAGGTGGCTCTCATCTTCTGTACTTCGATGCGGAGACGTCGGACGCCGCGAATGACCTCATTGATTGTTCGCTCCAGCTTCCGTTTGCCCGTTGGAACTAGGTCAACTTCCCTAGACAAGGCTGGAAACCCCCAAAAAAATTTCAGGCCGCTTTCCAATACAATTCTGCACCCTCCATGATTCCTCCAGTACATTCTCCACGGTTGGCATGGTGCATTTCGGTAAGCTGGAGAAGTGTGAGGGTGCCCCATCAGGGCTAGAAGCTTTCTTAACACGAGTCTGCAATTCGGCTGATTTATGCCTCTTTTTGTCTTCTTGAGCTAGTTTTGAAAGATTCAGACATAGCCGAGGATTGAAGTATAGATCGCTGGGCGGGGTTTTCTGGGCTGTTGCAGGCGCTGTCTTGATGCGGGCCATTGCCTTGTTGAAGAGGACTTTTCTGCAGACTTCGCAGTACTTCAACTTCCCAACGACCTTTCTACCGCAGCCATTAGCGCATAGTTCAGGCTTCAATAGAGCATCCGGTAAACGCCCTTTTTCAAGTCTATGCCGCGCCGCTGAATTTCATATCCAGCTATTACTTGGGTGGCGTAGTCAGTTCGGGGGTTGCGGAAGAAAGCTATGAGCTCCTGATCTGTCATCTTCTCGAAGTCGGGCAGTGGTTGAAGCTTTGGTTTTTCAGCTTCCATGTAAGCCTCTTCAGCCGGCTTGAGTTTCTCCCTGGCAGCCTCGCTCAACTCTTCCTTCCCTGTGAAGTTGCTTAGTGGAAGCTGGGGATTGCCGGGACAGTGTCGCTTGGCGTACTCGATCAAGGCCTCCCGGCCGACCCAAGCCAGGGAAGCATCATCTCGCGCCGCCAGCATGAGAAGGTCTGCCTTCAACTTATCCCACGCCTTCGTCTTGGGGATGGGAATCCCGATTTGAGCCGTCGGTATTCCGAACCCGTCGTGTGGCCTCTTTGGATTAATGAGTCCCTGCAGTTGATCTCTGTTTGTTTGTTTGTTTGTTTGTTTGTTTAAAACAAGATCATCATCATCATCATGAGGGCGGTTATCGAAGATCAAGAGGCGGTATCCTCCTGTTTTGGAAGAAGGGGGACGGCTTCTGGGAAGAGGTTGGGGTTTAGGATGTAGCGGGAGTTTCCCTCCAGTTCCTTGACTTTGCCGATGCCGCGGATCTGGGGTAGGCCCCTGAGCATTGAAAAGTTCTGTTTTGAGTCGAAGAGGGCGGCTTCGGCTACGCGGCGGTCCAGGTTCAGGCCGAATCTTCTGTGAGGGACGGCTGGAAGGCGGAGCCTCGCTTGGTTGTCCAGGAGCCACTGATAAATCTCCTCCAGAGAGGCGGAGGTGCCCTGTTCCTTCATGATTCCTTCGACGGCGTCGACGACGCAGTACTGCCAGAGCTGCAGGTCTTCCTTCCGAAGGTTCGGCTGATAGTGGGGGGTCTTGTATTCTGGGTGTTCTGTTGCTCTCTTGAAGCTGCTGAGGAGGTTGAGGGTCACGAGTTAATCCACCTCGTCGAGCTTGGTCTGAGGGCTCTTCGACACTGAGACAAGGATCTCCGTCTGGGCGGGTTCTGCCGGGGTTATGGTTGCCTTGTCAACTCTGACGGTGGAGGGCTTGCCGCACCAAGGACAGTCAATATAGCCTTCCCAGACTTTGCTTCCTCGCTCATTTCAAGTAGGCCTCCTTGAACCAAGCCTTCGCAAGCGCATTCGCCACGTTCGTCGGTGTTTTCCTAATGTGCCAGAGAATATGTTCCGCCAGAGAGACTTGACTGAGAAATGCCTTATCGCAGAGTTGGCAGGGAATCATTCGGGTGGGTGGGGCGACCTTTCCGCTAGGATAAACTGAGGAGAGCGCGGTTTGATCCTGATCTTCACAGAGAACAGTAGCCAAGTCTCAGGACCCCCGCTTCTTTTTCATTATAACCCAGGGACCATAGCCGTCGCCGGCTCTCGGCGCCAGAGCCCAGTAATCGTTCCCATCTTCGCTGCGGTAATGATTCTCGTTGCCATGGTTGCCTTTTCTGAGGAAGTCCTCCAGCTCCGGGTAGTGGACGCCAGATATTGAGAAGCCCTGCCGGTTGCTCCAAGGCTTCCACTCAAGAACTCTTTCTCGATCAGGGTCTCTTCCTGGAAGGATGGGCGTCAGAGATCCCTGCCGGGTCTGGGCTGGCGCGGTTAGGGCTGCGTCCTGGTGTGGGTTCACGGGTTGAGTTTTCGGTTTGAATTGCTCATAGGCAGTTTTCGGGGCTTCAGGAATTGGCTTGGCAAGGTGTGTGTCCGCCCATTTGTCCATGCGCTCGTCGAGTTCTGCTTGAGCGGCCAGGGCGACGGTGCTAATGTTCTCAGTCGTCATCGGGGTGCCGTCTGGCAGGAATAGGTTGATGCCGCTGTAGAGCTTGCGGTAGTGAGGCCCGATTGAGAGAGTGTCTGTTCGCTCAATGCGCCCAATGGGCAGTATTTGGTCTGGACCCAAAATCAAGACGCCTCCATGATGTACTCAAGTTCTGATCGGGGATGATAGTAGTCTCGAGTCTTGTGCCATTTCTTCAAGCCGAGAATTTCACCTAGGTCTCGTGGGGTCATTAGGAAGCCTCCGAGTAGCCGGCTTCTTTCAGCTTCGCCTTCACATGAGTAAGAGCCTCAGTAACGCGCCTGGCGATGTCTTTCTCATCGTTGCCTTTGATCTCAACTGTGATTTTGGGGTCGCCCTTGCTCATGGTCTCGACGCTAATCTTGACGTCGGGATCCGTCCAAGACTTGGCGATGTAATGATGGACTTGCTCGACTGGACTTGGAGAGAGACCGGGTGAGCCCGTTGTCGGTAGATTTGAATATCCCATCACCATCAGATAGCCACCTCCATCTCTACGACTGGATGACCTTCAACCGAGGTGTACCGGAACCAAACTTTCGTGTTGATGTCAGTCTGATCGCCTAAGGAGCAGTCGTCGCCGAAAACCTTCTTCTCAATGATTTTGGCGTCTTCATCAAAGAGCTTCACGAAGACACTCTTGCCGACAACAGAGTTCTGAACGGTCATTTAGTTAGTCGCCTCCTGGAGGGGTCGCCGCGCCTTTCTGAGGATGCCTAGGGCTTCCATGATGGCGTCGCGCAGGGTGATCAAGCCGAACCCCCCACGGTTTTCTTCTGTCTTCGCAGGAACTGTTTTACGGCCTCGGTTACGATATCCGAAATGCTCCCGTACTTCTTGAGATCCAGCTCATCCCTTGACTCAGAGACTATTTTTCTGAGTGGCGGAAGAAGGTCTCGATCCATGCGTACTGGAGTTGTTTTTTCTCTCAAAATATCACCTGTAACTTAGAAGTTACAGATGCGCAAGTAATATATAACAGTTACGTAGAAGTAACAGCCTGTTACATAGGTGAAAAAATGCCAAAAACGAAGGGAAAACAGGCAGTCGTCCGAATACCTGCACCCCTGCTGAAGATGGTTGACGTATACCTGACAACAGACAAAGCAAAGAAACAGGGACTAGACAGCAAATCCGATGTTATCTCTCAAGCGGTACGAGAGCTACTCAAAAAGGAGGAAATAATTTAGCCCACAGGATTTCGCAACCGAACCCGAAAATCCACCGCGGTCCCACTCACAACATCACTTATCAAAACATCCAACTCCTTCTCCAACATCGCGGAAAACCGCTCTCGATCTCCATACCTGTGAAGAAACTCCTTCACATAACTGATAGCCTCAAAAGCACCCTCAGCCCTCGGATTCAACAAGTTCACCGAAGACGGAATAACGCCCTCAAGAACTCATAAACCAGAGAGCGAATTGGAACTGCCGGAGAGTAGACCAAAATTAACACATGCCGAAAACTGCCACGGTAACACGATAATTCACTTGAACTGTTGAATGCTCTTCTTTGGACAGATGTGGACACAGAATCCGCATCCTGTACATAGGACTTCGTCGATCTTTGCCTTGTTGTCGACGATGTGAAAAGCGGGACAGCCGAAGGCCTTGATGCAAGCTAGGCATCCGTCACATTCTTTCTCAGATACTGTATATGGGCGATGTCTTATCCCCTGTCTCCTCTCATATATAGAGCAGATATGCCTGAGAACGACAACGGATGGGCCCTGAAAGCCCACGGCTTCACTGAGGATCTTCTTGGTCTCCTTCACATTCATCGGATCCACAACTCTAACGTACTTGACTCCGCAACCATTCGCAACATCCTCTATCATCACTCTGTTGCCTTTCTCAGTTTTGACACCAGGGTGCGGCTGAAATCCGGTCATGGCAGTAGTAGAATTGTCCAAGACTACGACCACGATCCTGTGGTTGTTGTACACAGCATTGATAAGGGCGGGTATGGAAGCGTGGAAAAAGGTTGAGTCTCCGACTATCGCTACTGCAGGCTCGCCTTGAGATAGACTTATTCCGCTTGCGGTTCCTAGACTCGCGCCCATGCATATCAGTAGGTCGCCCACCGCCTGTGGCGGCTGTATACCAAGAGCGTAGCATCCTATGTCAGTGCAATAGACAATGTTCTTGCTGAGCGTATTCTTCATGACATAGAACGAAGCTCTGTGCGGGCACCCTGCGCAGAGTATCGGAGGCCGGGGGAGCGAATCGGGTATACTGATGGGTTTCAAACCCTTCTTTTCCAAGAATGTCGGCAGGTCAAGATCTCTGGCGATTCCATCGTATACGATCTCAGTAGAGTATTCTCTACTCCTCGGAAAATGTCCTGTCAGCTTCCCGACAATTCGGGGTTTCGTTTCTAGGGTGGAAGTTATACTCCTCACATCATTCTCCAGTACGGGGTCAAGTTCTTCGACGATGAATATCTTGCTACAATTCTCTACGAATTTGAGAATTAATCTTGAAGGCAGGGGGTAAGTCATACCCAGTTTGAGGATCGAGGCTTTCATTCCGAGCTTATTTGCTGCCTCAATAGCGTAGTTGAAGGCCGCGCCGGAAGTTATCATTCCTACCTCGCCATCTTTCCGAATTATCTTGTTGTAAGTCGAAGCTTCACTAATTTCAACGGCTTTTTTCATTTTGTCCAAGAGGACATCATGCATCTTAAGCGCGTTGCGCGGAACCATGACAAAGCGGTCTGGGTCTTTCACGAATGTTCCTTTGCGAGATATTCTTCTAATGGTATTCAAAGACACAGGGCTTAATGTATGACTTATTCTGGTCGTGGTTCTCAAGAGGACTGGAAGTTCAAGCTGCTCAGAGATCTCCAAAGCTGACAGTGTCATGTCTTTTGCCTCTTGGCTGTTAGATGGCTCGAACATCGGTACGTTCGCAAGCCTAGCGTAGTGTCTGTTGTCTTGCTCGTTCTGTGAGCTCCAACATGAAGGATCGTCAGCGGTCACGATTACGAATCCGCCCTTTACCCCCGTATAGGCGAGGGTCACAAAGGCGTCAGAAGCCACGTTTAGCCCAACATGCTTCATCGCGCAAAGAGCCCTCAAGCCCGAGATGGCGGCTCCTGCAGCTACCTCGAGAGCTACCTTCTCATTGGTGGAGTATTCAGAATATACCTTGGTCCGGTCAGATATCTCATAGAATGTATCTAGAATCTCTGATGAAGGAGTTCCGGGGTAGGCTGTTACGACCTTCACACCACCCTCTAGAGCCCCCCTCACTATCGCTTCATTTCCCTGTAGGAGAAGCCTGCCGGACTCTGCAGAGACTAAGGCATTAAGATCGACCAAGATGCATCAACTTTTGTTCGATTTAGACCAGCTTTGGTCAAGACAGGTTTTTGGAAGGTGAGAGTGTCTTTCACGCTCAGATTCGCTGTGGGTTACTTGGGAATCCATCCTTTCTAGCGATTTCATCATAATAGCACTCGATCTCGCCGTAGACGGATTGATGTGCGTCTCCCTTCTATCATCTTCCTAATAAGTTTCTGTTATTGTCAATCGAAATCTGTGTTTTTCTTTAGCGTGGTGCGGTAATTCGCGCGCTACCCATCTGAAGCTCAATCAAACCGTTTACAGAAAATTAATTTGTTTATGCGTGTCTTAGGATAGGTTGATGGTGAAACTGGTTGAGAAGCAAGATTAGTTTTGCAATGACTCTCTGCGCTTTGGCCTTCGGAGGATACATGCTACTTGCAAGTTTCTACATCTACTTTATCACGTTGATATCGTGGGACAAGGTAGCTCCGCAGTTTCTCAGCAGCAGAGTGCTGGGAGCACTCTTCATCAGCGTTTCTTCATCATTCATTGTAGGGATACTTGCAGTCTTGGTCGGGATACCTTTCGCTTATTTCTTGACATATAGAGATTTTAGGTTCAAGTCGACGTTGGAGACGTTGATGGTCGATCTTCCGCAGACTTTTCCCCCTGTGACGATAGGGCTAGTTTATCTTATTCTGCTGGGACCCGGTTCGCCTGCGAATCTGGCGTTCACATATGCTGCAGTCGTCATCGCGAAATTCTACGTCTCCTCTCCGTTCATGGTTGGTTTTGCGGCTAGGAGATTCCGAGAGGTTAAGGCAAGAGGACTGGACTTGATAGCGCGGTCACTGGGAGCCGACATGAAACCTCTACTCTTCCGAATCATACTGCCACTGTCGAAGAGAGATTTACTTGCCGGCTTCTCTCTCACCTGGGCCAGAGCTATGGGGGAGTTGGGGGCCACCATGGTCTTTGCCGGAATAATTCCTTGGAAGACGGAGGTCATACCCACACTTGTATTCAGTGTATCTCAGACTGAACCGCATACTGCTGTGGCAGCAGCGGTAGTTGCAGAGACTTTATCGATAATCGCTCTGATCTGGTTGAGGCGTGGTGTGAAGGAGAGACGATGAAGAACCTCAGACTTGACCATATTTGCAAGAACTACGGTAGCATCAGAGCACTAGATCACATCGACCTTGAGATCGATACAGAAGAATTCATGGTCGTGATGGGACCCAGCGGCTGCGGAAAAACAACACTCTTACTAGTTATCCTTGGCGCTCTTCAGCCTGATGAAGGACACATCTGGATGGATGGAGCTGTTATCAACGATCTTCCGGTAGAGTCAAGAGGCATAGGGTATGTGCCTCAGGACTTCGGTCTCTTTCCACATTTGAAAGTTCGCGACAATATTAGCTTCGGACTTGAAGTTAGGAATGTTCCTCGAGACGAGGTAAGTCAAGTAGTTGATAAGATGCTATCATTTGTTGAGCTCAAACAATTCGCTGACAGAAGGCCAGACGAGCTCAGCGGAGGACAGAAGCAGAGAGTTGCTCTAGCTAGAGCGTTAGCAACAAACCCAGCTTTACTCCTCCTTGATGAACCTCTAAGCAGTATCGATGAGGCCACGAAGATTGATGTCAGAGAGCGGCTTAGGGCGAGTCTAAAAGACGCCAAAGCAACAACTATATGCGTCATGCATAACCCGGAAGACGCTTTCGCATTAGGAGATAGGATCGCCGTCATGAATAAGGGTCGAATAATCCAAGTTGACACACCTTCTGAACTTTTGAAGAATCCCAAAGATAATATGGTGAAGAAACTTATTGCTACGATGTACGTTTAAAGCTGAAAGCTATCTGATAGCATTCACTAAGCGCCGCGTGAAAGGTCAGGGGAAAATGCTAGCGACTAAATCTAGTCATGTAATTTGATGAGAGAAGCGTCACGTAGCAAGCAGCAAAAAAGGGTCAATGAGAGTTTTAAGCATCATAACATTACAATAATATATGCGGCGAGACGCCCCGTCGGCGACACAGCCTGAAGAAATAATCTCCTTGAGAGATCTCTTCCGCAAGTGCCCGACTCTGGTAATTATGTTAGCCTTTCTGGCTATACTAGCTTTCGGAGGTGCTCTTGGGAAGGGCCTTGCGATCTTCGCAATTCTGGCTCTTGTTGGGGGATTTGCGCTCCCAGTGACGTACGGTGTTAGAATCGGGTTAGCTCCATATGAGTCCATAATATTGTGTCTTGGGATATTCACATTCATATCGTATAGTTCACTTAGTATTCTGGTATCTCTTGACAAGTATGCGTCGGCTGAACGTTATCTTAGGATACTGAAGAAGCGCTTTAGGCCCATCTATCGATTCTTAACTGCTCGTGCTGGACGGTTAGGAACCTTCGGAATCCTTGCTCTAACCACATTCCTTGTCGGATGGTGGCTTGCAGTGATATTGACCTTCTTAGCTGTTCTTGAAATACCCTATGCAATGACTGGAATATTTGTTGGTTTGGTTGGAGGTGGTTTGCTTGCGTGGGGTCTTTATTTTGGTATCGAGAGGGTCTTCAGCAACCCACTTGTCATAGGCGGTATCTTAGTCGGGATCGGCCTGGCGACAGGAACAATTTCGCAAGTGATAATCACTAGGATGAGAAAACGGAGAAAGATATCGAAAAGAGGGTTAAAGAAAAACGTCTGATATTCTTTAGAGACCGTTAGACTCATTCCGTCGACTGAGTCAATTCAGCCTTGGACCGAAACACCAGCCAAGGGGCTTACGTTGTAGGGCCTGCTGTTAGATACTACAAAGAAGTAGAAAGTCCTCCCTGAGGTAGTGCCATTGTAGACGGTTACCCCATTGACGCTGAGACCTGTGCTAGAGACTGTGACGCTGAACTCAAAGGCGTACGGAGGCGCTGTTCCAACCACCGCGTAAGCTATTGAGTCTCCAAAATCAGTGAGATGAAGGTTCACACGCTCAGCAGCTGACTGATAGCTTGTGCCCGAGATAACAAACGTTTGACCGACAGATACAGTTGACGGAGCGTCAATGGTCATATCAATATAAAAAAACGGGCAGTACACTCCAAAGAATGCCACGCCAACCAGAACGATCGCAGGAAAGCTAACGTTTGAGGTTTGACCCAGCCGATCTAGATTCCATCTCGGCATTTAATCTTCGCATTTTTCTCGTTTCTGCGGGTATTAAACTTTCCCGAATCTAGGCTGATTACTAAGCCTGTGTATCTAGAATCTCAAGGCAGTTTCATTTTTGTCATGGATTGTATTTGCCGTACTTTCTTGTTTCGTCGACCATTATCTTGATGTTCTCTGTCTTCACGTTGCTGTGGAGTGAGTTGCTGTCCGAAAGGATGAAGCCTCCTCCTTTAGCAGCCGCATCTATGCATCGCCTGACATCACGCCTCACATCCTCCTCGGAGCCATAAGGCAGAATATGCACACAGTCCACGTTTCCACGAAGGAAGATTCGATCTCCGTAGAGCTGTTTGACCTTTCCAAGGTCCATGACAGCCGGTTCGATTGGGTGTATGCCGTCGTAACCGAGGTTTACCAGATCCTCGAGTATGGGATAGAGGTTTCCATCTGAGTGCTTCATGACGGGGATCTTGTGGGAGTGGCATTCCTCAATGAACTTCTTTATGTATGGGAAGAAGAACTCCCTGAGTATCTTCGGCGAAAACATCGGACCTTTGATGTCTGATAGATCGTCGCCTTCGACTATCATGTCAACACCCAGCCCGATTAATCTCTTGATCATGCCGATTTCGTAGCTGAAGAATTTCTCAATCAGTTTTCTCGCAGATTCTGGCTGCCTGTAGATATCAATGGCAAGTTTGTCTATTCCACCTCTTACCTGGTAAGGCCCGTGCACTACGGAGTGGCACCAGCCCATGACGGGGTATTCGCCTGCGGCTACGTCTAGTGTCTCTTCGACAACATCCATATTGAGATCTTCCGGATCTGGAAGTTCTAGCTTTTCAACGTCGCTTGGTGACTTCACTACTCCGTCGACCCAGTATACTGTCTTGACATCAGGCTTGACTTTGTGGATTCTCCCGAGATGGTCAACATAGCTGGTCTCATCTATGAATCGTGGCTTGAAACCATCGGGGTAGATATTCCAATCATTGACCATCAGACAATCGAAGTCCAGTTTGATGGCCGTTTCATTCAGCAGTCGCTGATTGTGTTTAGTCAGGTCATTCATGTCTAGGTCGTGTTTCTTCTGCGTTAGGAAGATGTATGGGCTCATGGGCTCCTTGCCAAGAATCCTCTGAGCGTGAATTAGATCGAGGGATCCTTCGACAGGCACCATGTCTGGAATTTCAAGATGTACAGCCTTCATGTACCGTTCCTTGTGAGTTAACAATCTTTTTCCACTCGGATACAGTCTGTTTATCATGGTGGATGAAAAGTCTTCCGAGGGGCTCATCAGAGGGCCTTTCCTCAGATAGAGAATTAGTTTTAATTAGAATCTCACCGGTTTATTGTCCGTTTCAAACATGATTGCTGAGAGAGCAAGATCAATCAATCCAAGCCTGACTCTGAGCATAACCGCAGCAGCCAAGCAACTGAAGAAGCAGGGAAAGGATGTTGTGAACCTTGGAGCCGGTGAACCCGACTTTCCAACTCCACCAAACATAAAGGCGGCTGCCATCAAAGCCATAAACGACAACTTCACTTACTACACCCCGACCGCGGGAATCGACGAACTCAGACAGGCCCTTGCAGAAAAGCTCCAGAAGCTTAACAATCTGTTTTATGAACCGCGGCAAATAGTCGTATCCTGTGGCGGAAAACACAGCCTGTACAATATCATGCAGGTCCTCCTCAATCCTGGCGATGAGGCTCTTCTGTTTGTGCCTTACTGGGTTAGCTATCTTGAACAGATCAAGCTTGCAGGTGCTCATCCAAAACTAATTCCAGTGGAGAAAGACCCCCGATTCAACATTGAGAATATGAGGAGAGAGGTAACTGGCAGGACGAAGTTACTGATTCTAAACTCGCCCTCGAACCCGGCAGGGACTGTGATGACTCATGGCGAGCTGAGATTGATAGCAGACTTCGCCTTGGAGCATGATCTCTGGATCGTTTCAGATGAGGTCTATGAAGCCTTCGTCTACGACGGACTTAGACAAATGAGTATTGCCTCCCTGAGTGATGAGGTCAAGAATCGGACTGTCATTTCGAATTCATTCTCCAAGACGTACTCGATGACAGGCTGGAGGATAGGGTACACGGCAGGACCGAGAGAGATCCTTGAGGCGATAGGCAGACTTCAAGATCACATGACAAGCAACCCTACCAGTATAGCTCAAATGGCTGCCCTGGAGGCCCTGAGAGGGCCACAGGAGTCGGTGAGGATTATGGTTGAAGCATTTGACAAGCGAAGAAGACTGATGGTAGATAGACTGCGTGAAATGAAGAATATCGAGTGTGAACTACCCCAAGGCGCATTCTACGCGTTTCCGCGCATAGAGGGTGCAGGTTCATCAATGGATTTTGCCAAAAGGCTTCTTAGCGAGGAAAATGTTGCGGTTGTCCCAGGAATCATCTTTGGTAAGGACGAGAATGCCCGCTTAAGCTATGCTGCCTCGACCTCAGCGATAGAGAAGGGTATGGATCGGATGGAGAGGTTCTGCAGTAAGCTTGACTAGTAGCGTCTAATATGCCTGGCGGTTACTGTCTGAATTCCGGCATCAAAGGGAACGGATCTGGTCTGTCCCTCTTCAGGTCATGTATGCTGTTGCCTCAATTTCGACTTTGAAGTCGGGATGCATGAGTTTTGCTTGTACTGTAGATCTGGCCGGGTATCCGTCTTTGAAGTAGGAACGGTAGATCTGATCGTACTCTTCGTGGTAGGATGTATCAGCTAGGAATGCGGTGGTCTTGACAACATTCATCAGGGATCCGCCTTCGTTCTCAAGCAGCTTTCTAATGTTCTCAAAGATTAGTCTAAGCTGGTCCGCAAGCTTCTCTGGAACCTTTCCAGTCTCAGGATCCATAGCAACCTGTCCGGCGATGAAGATGAAGTTCCCAGCCCTGGTCAGATTTGAGTAGGAGGCTCTAGGTTTTGAGACGCCCTCAATCCAGCTGACTCTTTTTATCGAGCTCATATGTTGTTATAGGATCTGAATCCGGCTTAAGATTTGCCGTCTGCCTAATCTTTAAGCAGATGATTTCGCCTATGAAGGCTAAGCTGGTGAGCCGATGAAGCCGAGGAAGAGTTGGAAGCTTGGCAGCAGGATATTCAGGATCTTCGCCTGGCTCGCTCCCTATTATCCTTTGAGAGTATTATTTCATAGACTCTGCGGGGTGAAAATCGGTCAAGGAGTGTATATTGGAAACTTCGTCTTGATGGATGGGCAATATCCAGAGTACATCAGGATTGACGACGAGGCTTCGATAGCCCCTTTCGTCATGATAATTACTCATTCTGGGGCGAGCCCATTCCACCAAAGGCTCAACCTCTACCATAAGGGTCCACAAAGAGTCTGGATAAAGAGAGGCGCTTGGATAGCGGCAGGCGCAATAATCCTGCCTAATGTTGTAGTAGGCGAGGGAGCGATAGTCGCAGCAGGCGCGGTTGTACCTAGTGACGTGCCTGACTACGCGATTGTAGCTGGCATTCCAGCCAAACAGATAAAGGACGTGACTCCCCAAGGTGAAGGCGGGCAATCTCCTCGCTTGGCTTAAACACCTGAGCTCAGCTAGAGGCATTCAAGCTAGCCTAGACCAAATGCTAAGGATGTACTTCTACCACAGAATTCATTTCAGTAGTATTCTGGGGAACATGTTTCCTATTCTGGATAGATATAATGCAAAATTCACTTTTGCGATAGTGGCCTCGATAGCCGATGAAGAATTGCTGCAGAAACTAGTTGATACCAGGCATGAGATTGCTTCTCATAGTCTTTACCACGTAAAACACAAGGGCTTACCCTTTAACATCCAGCTTGCGTACATCAAGAGATCTCTGGAAATCCTTCAGGCAAGAGGAGTCTCAGTACGTGGTTTCAGGGCTCCCTACAACTCATACGATCTCAATACTTTCAGATGTTTGGAACAGTTGGGCTTTTCTTACGATGCCGGAGTCAGAAGAGACGAGTGTTTTCGGGGACTCTCAAGACCCTTCCGCGTGATCCTTGATGGAGCAACCTCCAACTTCCTTTCCTTTCCAGTCTGCCACTTGAGTGATGAGTTATTGGATCAATTTTCTCAGAGAACGGTCCTCAAGTCATTCCTCGAACACATCGACACAGTCCCGAGGGATGGAGTGTGCGTCCTCCAACTTCACCCAATAAGGATTGGTCAGCCGAACAATCTCGGATTTCTTGAAGGTCTCGTCAGTCATATCGAAAGTCAAGGTTGCTCCATGCCCACCCTTAGTGAGGTAGCTGAAGGAAAGGCCAAGATGCCCGCCATCTGTCTGAGCGGAGACATAGACTGCCTGTCTTTCACTGACTATCTCAGACGGATTTAGCGATCACAACTTATGAAAAGAATGATTAATTCGAGAGGATTCCATCAGAAGGTTTAAGGATTTAAGCCGTGCAGAGACGTTTCGGGCTCGTAGCTCAGCCTGGATACTTGTGCCAGATAGAGCACTGGCCCTCTAATCGCCTGTTAGAGGAAAGCCGGGGGTCGTGGGTTCGAATCCCACCGGGCCCGCCAATAACTAAGTGCGAATACCTTATATGAGGCTCCAGAATACGGTATCTTGAGCGGTTTTGTCTCAGAAAGGCGGAAAGTACAGCCATCTTCTGAAGAATGCAGATCTGCAGCGTTGGCTCAGGAACCTGTCAAGGGGCAGTCCCTTAACCGCTGAGGTTGCATTGAGAAGGCTTGGAAAAGCCTGTGAGCTCCTATCCAAAACCCCGCAAGAACTGACCAGATCAGCTAGGACGAATAAGAAACAGCTCCAGAATTCTCTTGAAGACCTGGTGACCGATCTTGAAGCCCAAAAGAAGTCTCCAGGCTACATAATCGGACTGCTAAAGATAGTAAAGTCCTGGCTCAGATACAACAACATCACATTAACCAGAACCATCAAGGTCACTAACCCCAATGCCACCCCAACCATTGAGAATGAGCAGATACCCACACAGTCAGAACTGGCCAGAATCCTCCGCACCGCTCCACCAAGAATAAGGCTCGCTGTAGCCCTGATGGCGTTTGCAGACCTCAGACCTGAAAGCATCGGAAACCATGACGGAAGCGACGGCCTAACCATCGGAGACTTATCAGAGCTAAAGATTGAGAATGGACAGGTAACCTTCGAGAAGATCCCCACAATGATCGTTGTAAGATCAACACTCAGCAAGACCAGAAAGAAATATTTCACATTCCTATCCCAAGAAGGATGTGGCATCCTCAAAGAATACCTTGAACAGAGAATGCGAGGCGGCGAGAAACTAGCTCCAGAAACACCCTTAATCGGTCCTGAACGCCCCAGAGCAGCAGAAAAGAAATTCGCCATGACAAAGAAGATCACCCACTTCATCAGAAAGTATATGCGGGCAGCAGGAGTCATCAAGAGACCCTACGTTCTTAGAGCCTACGCAGAAACCCAACTTAGCATCGCCGAGAATAAAGGAAAGATCGGCCACCAATACTTCCAATTCTTTGCCGGACATAAAGGCGACATCGAAGCCAGATACAGCACAGAGAAAGGAAGACTCCCACCACCCATGATAGCAGACATGAGACAACAATACCAAGACTGCGAACCCTTCCTGAGCACAGTAACCAGCACCCTAGAGCAGAGCGACATGGTCAAGCAGGTGAAGCTTGAAGCAATCAAACTCCTTGCCAGGAACCTCTTCGGAGTAGACCTCCAAGATGCTAAGAATCAGCAAAATGACAGGACTCAAGAGAGACCTCACCATAGAAGAAGAGCTAGACCTCTACGAGAGCGAACTCTCAAGACTCAGAGAAGAGAAACACATCCCCCAAGACGAAACACGGTACCAGAGCAAACTCGTCACAGAAGACAAGCTGGAAAAATACCTGAATAACGGATGGGAAATGGTCCAGATCATAAACAGCAAAATCCTCATACGCAGAAGACTCCCCACTCCAGAAACAGAAGAAAAACAGGAAACAATAGAATCTTACCTCGAAGCAGAAGAGAAGAGAGCACGAGAGCCTCACACCCAGGCTGAAGAGGGAACTGAAGTAAAACTCACAAAAGACTTCAAGAAAGCTCTGGCAGGACTGAGCGATCTTGTGGATAAGAATCAGGTTCCTTCAGGAAAACGAGGCAGAATAAAGGTCTAGACTCAAGGCCGCATTTGTATAAATCTGAGCGATTCTGTCAAGTCTGCATCGGCTACCATGCTTTCTCGGTGTTGTCAACTTTCGTCGGGTGACGGCTTACGTTGGTTCTGTCGGGGGATTCCCCATCGGGGTCTAGTAACTTGTAGGGGGTTAAGTGAGCTTCTCCTACTCGGTAACTGATCGGGGAAGTTGGGAAACTTACCTCAACCATAGGTTTTGTCTATGTGAGCCTTGAAATCTGTCCACATCATCTGTTTGATGTCCAGTGGTTTTATCTCAATATCTCCATCAACTCGTCTGAACTCCACTAGACTGAAATTCTCAGGCTTGGCCTTGATGTGATCTTTTCCTCTCTTTGTTGGCTCTTTTCCAACATCGCTGATGAAGGGAAGTAGCATATCTACCGAATGGGTAGTGAATACTACCTGTTTCTTCCAATCATTGACTGCCAAGTTGAACAAATCTGCAAGTCCTTCTTGGGAGCGTTTGTGCAGATGTATTTCTGGTTCCTCTACGATTATTGTGCTTCCTTCAGGTGAGAAGACGAGACCAGCAATCACCACCAAAGCCTTCTGTATGCCCGTTCCTTGATAAGCAACATTAACATCAATACCTGAATCCGCTTGGGTTATTTCCACTGAGGCCGTGTTGCCCCGAAGAGGCGACTTCAGTATTGAAGACTCTGGGGCTATGCGCTTAAGCCATTTTTCCGCTTCTGCCCAACGTTCGTCCCTACTTGTGAACCGTTCAAGTAGATAGGTCACTACGTTAGACCCATCAGGTTCTATTGGTTGTTGCCAACTTGTGTAAAATCCCGTCGGCCCAACTCCCATCCCAGATGGGATCTCCCTTCTTGAAGCGTGGAAGTACCAAATATTGGCGATGTCATCGCGCAGTTCGCTTGGAGTCAGATGTGGTGAGATTGATGATTCGATACTCTCGTCTTTGATTTTTGCATCAACAGTCACTAAATTCGTCTTATGGTCGAGAACCGCACTGGCCTCTATTACACGATCTGTTTCATGTCGGTGGACGATGTTTCTGTAATTCCCCCAATTATAGGTCGGAGAGTTCCAAAGTAGGCCTCCTGAGCGCGAGGCTCCTATTCCATTAGATCGCACGAAATTGAATGCGGCTATAAGCGCGCTCTTGCCAACATTGTTCGGGCCTATGATCGCTGTTTCTGGAGCAAGATCAAGATGGTAATCGCCCTTACCAAAACAGGCAAAATTCCTACCCGATAATCGTTTCAGCAATCCTTCTAGCCCCTTAGTCAGTTACGACTAAGCGCACTGATATGTCTTAGGATTTGGAGTTCTGTTATTTCTGTGGGGGATTGTTGGGTCGGTTAACCGTGGGGTGACTTGCGTTTTGGATTAGCGTGAGCCACTTGTCATCTCCCTTGACTTCTATTCTCGCCAAGTCTGCGGGTGTCTTTCCCTTCAAACCCATGTGAGGACGCACATAATTGTGGAAGATTTGGTAACCTTTCAAGATCGGGCTATCCTCTTTCTTGAGGTTACGCATCATCTTCTCACGATCACGGATCTCACCGTTCAGTCGTTCCATCTTGTTGTTATTGTGAGTTCCTTCAAGCGTGATATTGCGAATGTGAATGGTGCTATTGGCTAGTTTGTTGGTTCGGTACTCTTTCAGCCAAGCATCATGATAGGAACGTAAGTCGTCTGTTACTAGAATCTGAGGCTTCTTTCCCACTCTCTTCCTAGCCATCTGGAATAAGTTTCTTGCATCATGCGCTTCTTTGCTACTCGCAACTTCTTGAGCTATCCAGAAACGAGTTTCATCATTCATCATGGCGAATACATACTTCATATTGCCTCGGATCTTCACGTAGAGTTCATCTGCTCGCCAAACCTCAGAAACTTGAGGCGTTATCTTGTCTAGGTACTTCTCCATCAGAGCCGTGTATTTCTGAATCCAATTCCAAACAGTCTGATAGCTAACCTGAACTCCCATCAAGCGTAGCGATCTAGCTGTGTTGCGGAGGCTTTCACCTGAGAAGTATAGTTGCATGGCAGTTGTGATTCCATGCGGATTGTGCTTCATGTGCTCGAAGCCGAGATTCAATGTGAAGTATCGACCACACGACTTGCAGTTGAAAACTTGAATGCCTCCGCACTTGTTATGCCGCAAGTCATCCCGAATTATGTTCTCGGATTGACAGTACAGACATGAGTCGATTGTGACGGGCTGAATTACAACGTTCTCTCTTACCTTATCCCTTAATTTGAGGCTGAACTCGATTGCCCAAATATGCTTACACTTCACTTCTCGGTACATGTGGTCGGGGCAACTGCAACGCCAATCACGATAACCCTTGACCACCGTGTATAAGCCATGACCTGACTGAGAGTTGACCTGATAGGTCTTATCATCTAGCCGTTTGACTTGATCGGTCAGCTTCGCTATTACTTGACCTCTCATCAAACGACCATCATCAACGGGTTTCTCAAATCGCATATTTCAATCGCTGTTGCAATATAGCAACACGGTCAATTAGATGGTTCGCAAAGAGATACTCGGACGGACAGAACGCAAGATACTAGAAGCATACCTTAAAGGAGAACGATTGAAGGGATATCAGACAGTTCTGTGGCGTATCCGTGCCATAGAACTGAAAGAAATCATCGAAGGATGCGAACGAGACTTGGGATTGCTAAGGCAATTATTGAAAATTGAGAGAGCCTAAACTTCTCTAACCTGAACTTCGTCGACATCAATGTCATACCACGATTTAGTAATTATCTCGTATGTTGCCACATGGTAAGGAAGGAAGTCCTCCGTTCTAAAGCTTAGTTCGACCCGGTTCTTACCCGGGATAGGATCAGGGTATCTACTTGGGTCTGCGAAATAATGCAACTCCGGAAAATCCTTCAAAGTGACGAAAAGGGCAAATGTTAAGGATTCATCTGCAAGCAAGTCAACGCTACTATCTTTTGCTTTTCTCCTGTCGTGATTCAAAGCGAAAAGGAAAGCTTCCGGCGAAGATGAAGTGGATTTGTCAAAATCTTCAAGAGACCCGTCATTGACAACTCTTATTGTGCGCTTTTGACCGGGTTCTACGATCTTCATATTAATTTTGTCGATACATGGTCGTAAACCTTTGATTCTCTTTCCCTCAGCATTCTTTACTGTAAGGAAGTAAAAATAGGCTTCATGTGACCTCTCTTGACCATTAGGAAATAGGACACGGATTTCTCTTGGTTTCTTATCTGGGCTTAGTTCTGCTGGCTTGACGATCAACTTAGGTGGTGGAGTTGTATATTCTTCTGAGTTATCTAAAACATACTTAAAACTGCGCCACCACTTACTGAAAACAGCCTCATTCTCTCTTCTATTGATTACAATAGAGGGTTTTAACTCGGCGTCTGTATCGTACGGATAAAACTCAATTATGGCTCTGGCTTCAGAACTATCTGGATCTATGACTATGCCACTATGGGTAGCATGGAACTTATACATCTTAATTGTACAATTAACATTTTCAGGAACTCGTACTTTATGTCTTATTTCACGGAGCAAATCCAGTGTTCTGTTAATGCCATCAGAAAGGTTTCCAGAAGATGTTCCTTTGTCTATCTCAACCGACTTCACCCACTCAGGATCTTGAATTAAGAATTCCATCTCCACCTCACCTTTGAGTAGTTTTTCAACAAGTCGAACATGTTGTGATACTACTGTCTCTAACGAACCCCCTAACAAGACTATCCTGAACTTCGCTTGTGAAAGAAGGTCTACGAGAGGATATTTCTCATCCCTCTCTTTACGAGAATTGAAATACTCTATACCTGACTTTGTGGACAATTCTTCGGCAACAGGTCGATCAGCCATAGTAGCAATTAGAGGTTCGGGACTCACTGAAGTTATCGAAATTGTAGTTCCCGCTTCTCGACTAATGGGGCTTGTTGGTTGTGTGACTTCTTGTTTTTGGGTTTCTGGGATTGTTACTCTAGTTCTTTGCATGGCTTGGTTGGCGGCTTTCACCCATCTGCAAAGGTGTTGTACCAGCAGGAATCCAAGAATCGACGCGACAATGATTGTGAGGATGGCTACCGATCCAAGTAGAAATGTCGAGTTACTGTGAGTCTGTTGAGTGAATAGACTATTCAAAAGGTCTAAGAGTGGATTGAAGAGCCTATCAATCACCCCGACAAGGACAGCCTCTAGCATCAATGCCCCAACCCAACGCCAACGCCGAGTCCAAGAACGTTCCTGAGACAATGCCAGTCTACTACCACTTTCTTGGGTGAACACTTAACTACTCCCTTCCTGTCTTGCACCCGACGGTTCTTGACAGCCAGATTGAATTTGGGGAACCGACGGAGACTTGACAAAACCCGCAATTAGAAAAAGGAGTTTGAAGGTTGTACAGGCCCTGTCGAGGCGCCTTTTTCAAACCCCTCTGAGGGCCAAAACTTCCCTGGCTGGCGTTCTATCACCCTTGCAACTAATCATTCGAGGCGCACTAAAGAAGTGCAATTCGTATTTCAAGTCACTGTAGAGTTCGCATACTCTGCGGGTTGCTTGGTTAGAGAGTGCCACCGGGCCGTGATGCTTGGTGAGCCATCTAGCTAGGCGCACTTGGTCTTCCCAAGAGAACCCTTCCTTGGAGTATTGGGTAAATTCAACATCGTAGGGTGGATCCGCATACACAAAATCATCCGGAGCCAAGGTAACATTCTCAAAGTCTCCTGTTGTGAACTCCCACGCTTGGAAAACCCGCTTATAGGGTGTAAAATCGTGTACATAATTGATCTTCTCATACCGGCCAAAGGGAACATTGAATTCTCCTGAGCGGTTGAAACGGCATAGGCCGTTGTAGCATGTTCTATTAAGATAATAGAAGATTTCAGCGGCTTCTCGGCTGTCCGCCTTCCCAGTTTTGATGAGTTCATTGAATCGTTTTCGATTTGCATAGTAGAGCTTTGAATTGTTCTCCATAGGGGTGGTTATCACAAGTCCCTTCTTGACCCACTGAAAGAAGTTAATTGCATGAATGTTAATGTCATTCAGGAGAGCGTTGATAGGCATCAAACCTAGGGCAACAGCGAGACCACCGCACAGAGGTTCGACGAGCCGACTATTTCTGTAAGGTTCCCAAATTGGTTTGAGATGAGGAACAAGCCATCTCTTTCCACCGGCCCATTTGAGCGGGGGTTTGAGCAAAAAAGTAGTATCGAAAGGGGTGAGATCTAAGCTTTGTCGCATGTTTGACTCCTACCTTCCGATTGAGACTTCAAAAAGAGATTAAATATGCTGGCTCAGGGTCACTGATTAGGTCTCTCGATTTGGGCCACCATGGAGCGCCTCGATTGACGGGACACAATGAAGTCATATTTAGTTTTGTCTCTTCTAACAAAACCCGTTATGAGTATAGTAGCACGCACTTTCACCTGAATTGAACCTATATTAGGAGCAGTTCCTCCGCCACCGCCGTTATTTGTTTTTCTGCTTCTCCAACCAGTCCTTCCGTAGATGGAAATGGAACGTGGGTGATTAAGCATCTTAGTTCTTTCCTCATGCAATTCCTTGAATGGACAATATCTATCTGCATCAGGTATCAGTTTTCTTAATTGTGTCAGGCGGGATCCGTTGCATGGTACATTTCATGCTCGGTTTTTTTGGCTTGCAACATATCTAACCTAGTCTTTAGATGAGAAAGTCAAAGAAAACGGGAGCTGCAACTCTATGGTTGCCAGGTATCAACTCCCACTTCCTCCATACTTCTCGCCATGCCTCTGCTACAACTCTGTCTATGGCCTTATATTGGTAACAATAAACGTCAAAGTAACGGCGAAAATGGGCTATTCTCCTTTGTGAAAACTTGAAGTGGAATATCCTGCAATTTTGAAGGCACAGACTCGACTCCACGACTGGCTTCATTACCACCATTTCAGGCTGTACTTATAGATTGAGAGCTGTTCTTCCTTTGCGGGTTTCCTAAATATGTACAGGTGTTCGTGGGCGATCTTGTAGAAGTCGTATTTGTGGCCTCTCCAGCGTTCGCGGGTTACCTTGGTCTTGTGTTGGAGTTTGATTATGTCCTCCTTCAGGACGAAGCCCGCCTCTAGGAACTTGGAGAGCACGCCTATGTTGATTGGAACGTAGTGCAAGTGTTTTCGCGTGTCGCCGATCAGAATCGCACAATAATGATTCGGTTTCAATACTCTGAAAAATTCGGTCGCAACTTTGCTCATCTCTTTCAGGAAGTCTGGCAACTTAAGTGAGGACAGATCACCTTTGACCTGAGACCTAGAATAAGCGACTATTCCGCAGTAAGGGGGATGGGTGGCGACTAGGTCAACTTCCTCATCTTGGATCTGATTTAGGTTCCTAGCGTCTCCTTGATAGATGCGAATCTTTGGTTCTTTGTAGTGTTGGTCTAGGGGTGAATAGGTGAAATCGAGTCGATTCATAGCAACCATAACGGCATTAGGGTTGATGTCCACGCCGATTCCTTGCCTACTCAGTAGCTTACATTCGACGAGGGTAGTTCCGCTACCCATCATGGGATCGCAGACAAGTTCACCGGGTTTCGTGTAATGATCAATCAGATTCCTCGGTATGAATGGACTCCAGTTACCGCGATAATTACCCACGTGAGTAGCCCAATCACCTCTATCCTGAAAGCTCCACACGGTCCACTCTTCCGGACCAAGGTTAGCTGGTTGGAATTTCTCTATGTTCCATTTTTTAACGAGTTTTACATCAACATTTTCAATCTGGATAGAGCCGTGACTTCTGAGGAAATCAAGATAGGCGTCTCGACCTGCGCGTTTCATATCAAGAAAAATGCCTCGTTCCTTGACAAGTTGAGTCATATCGCGCGCGCGCGCTAAGGTTCTATCAATTTCTCTTCTGGTAGAGTTTTTCGTCTCAAGTTGTGTTAATAAATTGGGCATTTCCGTTTTGCCATATCGCGAGAAAGTTTGAAGCAGTGTATCTATCTCGTCTTTAGTTAGTTTGGTTAGGTCTAATAGATTGAATTCTCTCAGAACGTAATCATCTAGCCATATCCAACCTCCTCGCGTCTCCTTTCTTTCTGTGAGAACTTGAAAGAGGTTCAAAGTGCTGTTGAACCAAAGGCAAAGTAGTTTATTCTGCGTATCGTCTTGGATTTCCACATTCCAGAATGATCCGCCGAAGAACATGTTCTTATCCGAATAGAATGCCAGATTATGTGTGCCTACCCCAGTGATATCCGCTCGATAAAACAGAGCCAAACTTTGATGAATGACTTTTGACAAACGTTTCCCATTCACCATTGTTGACTTGTTTTAGTGCATGTTTTCTCTCAGCGTTTTCAATATCGCTTCCCTCAAGAAAATCGGTGAGCTGATCAAAGGCATTGATGATTGTGTAGTCCGTTTCATCTGTGATGTCGAACTTCTTGAGCCCCGCATACCGTCTAATGTTTGGTGATAGGCACCTCAACGGTATATCAAAAACCAAGTGTGAGAAGCGGTTCTCAACTCTTAATGATCGATTTCTTCTCTCTTTAGCATACCAGAAATCATGCTTCTTTAGTGCGCGGTTTTCGTCACTAACAATTGATAGACCATAGTAACCAGAGTTTTTGATCCCCAAACGCAGTTCCATGCTCAAGCTCCACTTCAAGCCCCTCACGAAACTGCTCTGGGTCGATTCTCATTCCTTTAATCGCGAGTGCCCTAAGTATAGCCTTACCTTCCCTGGATGTCACTTTGGGTTTCTTCAGTCCGGACCAGTCTCTGATACCGAGCTTCCTGCAAATCTCT